>CAWCLA010000001.1:0-933349 GCA_963796265.1 uncultured Actinomycetes bacterium
GGATGATGGGACTCGAACCCACGACCTTCTGCATGGCAAGCAGACGCTCTAGCCAACTGAGCTACATCCGCGTGGGAGGCGGAGTATAGCCCCGCCCTTCAGGCGCCGGCCGCGTCGAGAGCCTCGTTCACGAGCCGGTCGGCGAGCTCGTTCTGCTCCCGCCGGACGGCCGTGTAGCGCACCGTTCCGACCTGTCTTGCGAGCCGCGCGGCCTCGAGCGAGAGCTGCCGGAGCGCCTCGTTCTTGACCCGGTACTCGCCGTTCATCTGCTTCACGAGCAGCTCGGAGTCGGAGACGACCTCGACCTCGCCGACGTGCAGCTCGGCCGCGCGCTCGAGGCCGGCGACGAGCGCGCGGTACTCGGCGACGTTGTTCGTCGCGACGCCGATCGCCTCACCGTGCGCGGCGAGCACGGTCCCGTCCTCCGCCTCGAGCACGTAGCCGAACGCGGCCGGGCCGGGGTTCCCGCGTGCGCCCCCGTCCGTGTAGAGGCGGGCCCTCACGAGACGAGCTCGTAGACGTCGATCCGGCCCGCCCCTGCGGTGAACAGAGACTCGCGGACGTCGTCGAGCGCCTCGCGCGGCGCGAAGACGACGAGCTTCCGGTTCACGCTCTCAGCCCCTCGACCTCGAGGGGAAGCTCCAGATGAAGCTCGTCCCGGATGGGGAGGCCGGCCGAATCCAGCTCGGGAATCGACGGCTTGAGCCTCCGCTCCTCGTCGATCGCACCCGGACGCAGGCCGACGAGGCGAAAGCCCCGCTTCTGGTAGAAGGCGAGCGCGCGCAGGTTGTTGTTCGTCGTCAGGAGCTGGATCCGGCTGCATCCCGCCTCCCGCGCCGCCCCGACCACGGCCCCGAGCAGCGCCGTCCCGATGCCCTCCCCCTCGAGCAGTGCGTCGATCGTGACGATCTCGCACGCATCGCCGTCGAGCTCGTACGTGACGAGGCCGACGCATTCGTCGCCCTCGAAGGCACCGAAGCCGGGCAGCTCGGCGGGCCTCCACACCCGCCCGCGGCCGACAACGAGAGGCTCGCCCCAGCGCTCGCCGAGCAGCCGCTCGACCCATTCCCGGTCGGCCGGGGCCAGCCGCCGAACCTCCACTGCTACTCGGTCGTGTCGATCTGGGCGCGCTGGAGCCGGCCCGAGTAGTCGACGTAGATCGACTTCCACTCGGTGAACACGTCGAGCGCGGCCTGGCCCGCCTCGCGGTGGCCGTTCCCCGTGTCCTTCGTGCCGCCGAAGGGGAGGTGCACCTCGGCGCCGATCGTCCCGGCGTTGACGTAGGTGATCCCCGCCTCGAGGTCGCGCATCGCGCGGAACGCGGCGTTGACGTCCTGCGTGAAGATCGAGGACGAGAGGCCGTACCTGATCCCGTTCGAGACCTGGATCGCCTCGTCGAGGTCGCGCACCGGGATGAGCGCCGTCGTCGGCCCGAAGATCTCCTCCTGCGCGATCCGCATCTGCGGATCGACGTCCGCGAAGACGGTCGGCCGGTAGAAGAAGCCCTTGCCGAGATCACCGTCGCCCGCGACCTCGCCGCCCGTGAGGAGCTTCGCGCCCTCCTCCTTCCCGATCTCGGTGTAGGAGTGGATCTTCTCGAGAGCGGAGCGGTTGATGACCGGCCCGACGTCGGTGTCGTCCTCCCAGCCCGGGCCGAGCCGCAGCTTCTCGACCCGCTCGACGAGCCGCGACTGGAGCTCGTCGTACGCGCCGCGCTGCACGATCACGCGCGAAGCCGCGGTGCAGCGTTGCCCGGACGTGCCGAACGCCGACCAGAGGATCCCGTCGACGGCAAGCTCGAGATCGGCGTCGTCGAGGACGAGGATCGCGTTCTTGCCGCCGAGCTCGAGATGGACGTGTGTGAGCGTCTCCGCCGCCGCCTTCAGCACCTCGACTCCCGTCTCGCGGGAGCCCGTGAGCGTGATCACGCGGACGTCCGGGTGCCGCACGAGCCGGTCCCCGACGGTGCCGCCGCCGCCGTGGACGATGTTGACGACGCCGCTCGGGATGCCGGATTCGGCGATGAGCTCGACGAACCGCTCGGCGAGCGCCGGCGTGTCCGACGCGGGCTTGAGGACGGCGGTGTTGCCGCAGACGAGCGCCGGGATGAGCTTCCACGACGGGATCGCGACCGGGAAGTTCCACGGGGTGATCGCGCCGACGACGCCGATCGGCTGGCGCACGCTCATGTTCCACTTGTCGCGCAGCTCCGACGGCGTCGTGTGGCCGAAGAGCCGCCTGCCCTCGCCGGCCATGTAGTACGTGATGTCGATCGCCTCCTGGACGTCGCCGCCCGCCTCGGCCTTCACCTTCCCCATCTCGCGCGTCATCAGGTCGGTGAGCGCCGGCTTCTCCTGCTCGAGCAGGCGCGCGAGGCGGAAGAGGATCTCGCCGCGCTTCGGCGCGGGCACGAGCCGCCACTCCGCGAACGCCTCCTTCGCGACCGCGACCGCGCGGTCGACGTCCTCGGCCCCGGAGCGCGGAAAGACCCCGATCGTCTCTCCGGTCGCCGGGCTCGTGCTCTCGAAGGTCTCGCCGGAGGCGGCGTCCACCCACTCGCCGCCGATGAAGTTCTTGAACGTTTGCGTGGTCGTCGTCGCCATGGCGCGAGCCTAGCGAGCGCGGCCGGCGCTTCGCCGTTTCCGCGGTCTCCCAGCGAGCTATTCGGGAGGGTTGTCGACGTCCGGGAACGTGCCCGGATGCGCGCGACGCTGGTCGCGCACCGTCCGCTTTTCCCTGTCCTCGAGCCTGGCTTCCGAGCGCTTGCGGCGGTCGCTCCCCTCGCGGCGGTCGACGATGACCGTCACGTTCGGGTTGTCCTCGTAGTAGGCAACCATCTTGTCGTAGAGCTCGTCGGCGAGCTCGCGGGGAATGACGCAATAGATCATCGCCGGGTGATTGTAGGGTGAATCGGCGTACACCACGATCCGCGCCGGTATAAGGGGTCCATGCTGCGACGGCACCTCTGGTGGCTGGCCCCGCTCGGAGGCGCCGCTGTGGCGGGAGCGATCGTCGCGGCCGTGTCGCTCGGCGGCGGTTCGTCCTCGACCCCGCGGACGGGACACGCAGGCCTGAAACCCGCGGAGGCGGCGCTGGCCTTCCAGAGCGCGATCACCGCCGTCGTACGCAAGCTCTCGCCGTCCGTCGTCCAGATCCAGAGCCCTGCAGGCCTCGGCTCGGGCGTCGTCTTCGACACGAACGGCGACATCGTCACGAACAACCATGTCGTAGGCAACGGCGGCGGCCCATTCACCGTCACCGCCGGAGCCCACTCCTACCGAGCCTCGCTCGTCGGCCGTTTCCCGCCGGACGACCTCGCCGTCGTCCGCGTCTCCGGAGCGCACCTCGCGCCGGCGACGTTCTCGACGAGCAAGCTCGAAGTCGGGGACATCGCGATCGCGATCGGCAATCCGCTCGGCTTGCGGTCGAGCGTCACCGACGGCATCGTCAGCGCGTTCAGGCAGGGCGTCTCGGAGGGGAACGGAGTCGCGCTGCCGACGATGATCCAGACGAGCGCCGCGATCAATCCCGGGAACTCCGGCGGCGCGCTCGCCGACATCGAGGGCCGCGTGATCGGGATCCCGACGCTCGCCGCGACCGATCCAGAGCTCGGCGGCTCCGCGCCCGGGATCGGCTTCGCGATCCCGAGCAACCTCGTCAAGGACATCGCGACACAGATCATCCGCTTCGGCCACGTCGTGAACTCGCACCGCGCCTACCTCGGCGTTTCGATCGGCGACACGAACGGCCTCGGCGTCTTCGTCCAGACCGTGACCGCCGGCGGGCCGGCAGCGAAGGCGGGGCTCGAGCCCGGCGACGTGATCAAGTCGATCAACGGCCACTCGACGTCCACCGTCGACGACTTGACGAGTGTCGCGTCGCAGCTCAAGCCGGGAACGACCGTCGAGCTCCAGGTCGTGACGCAGAGCGGGCAGCGCAAGACACTCCACCTCACGCTCGGGACGTTCCCCGGCAGCAGCTGACGCCGACGGCTGGACGTACGTCTAGATCCGGGCGATGGCGGGGACGAGGCGGCCCTCGTCCTCCACCTGCGCGTTCCAGTCCTTGTAGCCGGCCTCGAGCTCGGCGAGCTCGTGGCCGCGCCGCTCGAGCCGGACCGGCTGCGCGGAGTCGGGGCTGACTCTGTACTGGTACCAGGAGAGCTCCCACGCGACCGTCACCGCGAGCTCGCCGGAGGTGCCGGAGAGCGGCACGATGCTCGCGTTCGGCTCGCCGAGGCTCTTCGCGATCCCGCCAACCGTGCGCCGGTATGCGCTCCCGTTGAAGAGGTCGGCGGCCTCGAGGAGAGCGACCTCGCCCTCCGTGAGCCTGCGGAGGATCGGCTCCTGTTGCGCCAGCGCGCCGTCGTCGGAGGCACGCGTCAGGCCGAGGAACTCGACGACGTTGCGCTTGCGCCGACGGCGGCGAGCGCCCTCGAGGGTCGGCGTCGTCGGCGCGCCCTCGCGAATCCAGCCGGCCTCGACCGCAACGTCCTGGCAGAGCGGGCACACGTCGACGAGCTCGACGCCGTCGCCCGGCGAGAACCGGAGCGCGCGCTCGCCCATGAGTAGCGTCCGTTCGCACACGGCACAAGTCTGCGTGGTAGCGACTTTCGTGACCCGCATCCGCGCCGAGTGTAGCCAGCGTTGCGCAGCCTTCTCTCAAACGGCTAGTGTTTCTTACATGTGTTGTTTACATGTATCTGGTAGATGAGAGGCCCGCGCGCACGCCGGCATCAGCACGGCCGCTGGCGCGTCCTCGCGCGCGTCGAGCGGTTCGCGGAGCCCGCGTTGCTGCTTCTCCTGCGCGAGCGGCCGGCGCACGGCTACGACCTGCTCGAGCGGTTGCCCGAGCTCACGGGCGAGGCACGCGTCGAGATGGGCAATCTCTACCGCCTCCTGCGTGGGCTCGAGGAGGAGGGGCTCGTCTCCTCGGAGTGGGACGCCTCTTCCCCCGGCCCCGCGAAGCGCCGCTACGCGATCACGCCCGACGGTGAGAGGCTGCTCGACCACTGGGCCGAGGCGCTGCGCCGCTCGCAGGAACGCACGTCGGGCTTTCTCTCACGCTACGAGGAGAGGAGGTGAACGTCCGCTACGGACGTGTTCCCGGTGCCCGGCACCGGGCGGTGTCCCGAGCAGAGCTGTCTGGACGGCCCGAAGACGGGCGGCTCAACCTCGCGAGCCCGCGAGCTCTTCCCGTTCGCGCTTCGTCTGCTCGATGATCTTCTGCGCCACGTGCGTCGGCACCTCCTCGTAACGGATGAAGTGCATCGAGTAGTCGCCGCGACCGCCGGTCATCGAGGTCAGCGCCTGCGAGTACGTGAGGATCTCGGCCATCGGAACCTCGGCCTGGATCGTGGTCATGCCGCCGGCGGGCTCCATCCCCTGCAACCGCCCGCGCCGCGAGTTGAGGTCGCCGTTCACCGCGCCCACCGCATCGTCGGGCACCGTCACCTCGACCTGCATGATCGGCTCGAGGAGGACGGGATCGGCTTGCTGGTACGCCTCCTTGAAGGCCATCGAGCCGGCGATCTTGAACGCCATCTCGGAGGAGTCGACGGAGTGCTCCATCCCGTCGACGAGGAGCACCCGCACGCCCTGGATGGGCGCGCCGGCGAGCTCCCCGTGCTCCATCGCCTCGCGCACCCCCTTGTCGACCGCGGGGCGGAAGCTCTGCGAGATGACCCCGCCGACGATCTTGTCGACGAACTCGTAGCCCAGCTCGCCGTCCTCCGCGGGGAGCGGCTCGAGCACGAGGGAACAGTCGCCGAACTGGCCGCGCCCGCCCGTCTGCTTCTTGTACCGGTGCCGCGCACGCGCCTCCTTGCGAATCGTCTCCTTGTACGGCACACGCGGCGGGTGAAGCTCGACGTCGACGTGGAAGCGCGTCCTCAGTCGGTCGACCGCCACCTCCACCTGCATCTGCGAGAGGCCCGAGAGGAGCTGCTCGGCCGTCTGTGGGTCACGGCGGAGGACGAGGGTCGGATCCTCCTCGCTGAGGCGCCGGAGCCCGGTCGCCATCTTCTCCTCGTCGCCCTTAGCCTTCGGCGAGACGGCGAAGCTCATCACCGGCTCGGGAAAGTCGATGTGCGGCGGCTCGACCGCGACCTCGTGGTCGACGAGCACGTCGCCGGTGACGACGTCCTTCAGCTTGGCGACGGCGCCGAGATCTCCGATGCCGAGCGCGTCGACCGGCTCCGAGTCCTTGCCCTGGAGGAGAAGCACCTGGCCGAGCCGCTCCTTCGCATGCGTGCGCGGGTCGACGAGCGTCGTGTCGCCGGAGACCGGGCCGGCGAGCACGCGAAAGCAGCTGATCCGGCCGGTGAACGGGTCCGCGATCGTCTTGAACACGAAGACCGCCTGCTTCGCGTCGCCGAACTCGATCGTCGTCCCCTTCCGCGCCGGCGACGGGACGCCCTCGACGAGCAGGTCGAGCAGCGCGGTCGGGCCGAGATTCTTCGTCGCGACGCCGCACGCGACCGGGTAGAGCTCGTCGCGCGTCACCGCCTGCTTGAGCGCCTCCGCGACCACTTCCGCCTCGAGCTCCTCGCCCTCGAGGTAGCGCGCCATGAGATCCTCGTCCGTCTCGACGACCGCGTCGAGGAGCTTCTCGCGGTGCTCCTGTACGAGGTCGGCCATCGAGTCGGGGATCGGCTGCGGCCCGCCCGCGCGACCGCCGGCCGGGTCCCCATACGCGCACATGTGGAGGAGGTCGACGATGCCCGACAACTCGTGCTCCGAGCCGATCGGCAGCTGGATCGCGACGCAGCGGTCTGACAGCTGCTGCCGCGCCGCCTCGAGCACGCGGTAGAAGTCGGCGCGCTCGCGGTCGAGCATGTTGACGAAGAGCACGCGCGAGAGCTCCTGCTGCTCGGCGCGCTGCCACACGCGCGAGGTGTTGACCTCGACGCCCATCACGCCGCTCAGAACGACGACGACTCCCTCGACGACCCGTAGCGCGGCGTACGTGTCCGCCTGGAAGCCGGCGTCGCCGGGCGTGTCGACGAGATTGATCTTGCGGTCTTTCCACTCGAGGTGGCAGACCGAGCCGGACAGGGACATCGCCCGCCGCTGCTCGTGCTCGTCCCAGTCCGAGACCGTCGTGCCCTGTTCCACACTGCCGAGCCGGTTCGTCTTCTCGGCCTCGAAGAGCAGCGCCTCGACGAGCGACGTCTTCCCGACCCCGCGGTGGCCGGCGACTGCGATGTTGCGGATCTTCGTGGGCTCGGTGGCAGGCATCGGGGACGTGTCCTCCTCGGTCGCTTCGGGCCGCATGGTATCCCGGTCGGCGCCCCGCGTTCGCGGCTCCGGTCGCTACGTCGCTGCGGCAGCAGCGGCCGACGCGATGTGCGCCTTGAGCCGGAGGATCGCCTTCGTGTGCAGCTGCGAGACGCGCGACTCGGTGACGCCGAGCACCTCGCCGATCTCGCGGAGAGTCAGCTCCTCGTAGTAGTAGAGCGTCACCACGAGCTTCTCGCGCTCGGGAAGCCGCGCGATCGCGTCGGCGAGCGCCTCCTTCTCTTCGGTCACCGTGAGCGTGCCCTGCGGATCGGGCGCGCGCTCGTCCTCGATGGTGTGGATGAGCGCCACCTGGTCGCCGCCGGAGCCCTGGACGGTCCACAGCTCGTCGAGGGCCGCGATCGAGGAGCGGGCGATCTCGCCGAGGCTCTCCTCGAGCTCCTCGCCGGTGATCCCGAGCTTCTTCGCGATCTCCTCGTCCGTAGGGGCGTGGCCGAGCTTCGCCTCGAGCTCGCCGATCGCGCGCTCGATCTGCCGGGCGCGGGCGCGGACGGAGCGGGGCACCCAGTCCATCGACCGCAGCTCGTCGATGATCTGGCCCTTGATCCGGGCCATCGCATACGTCTCGAACTTGACGTCCCGCGCCGGGTCGTAGCGCTCGATCGCGCCGATCAGGCCGAGCAAGCCGTACGAGACGAGGTCGCCCTCGTCGACGTGGGCGGGCAGCCCCGAGCCGAGCCGACCGGCGACGTACTTCACGAGCGGGGCGTACGTGAGGATCAGACGGTCCCGGATCTTCTGGTCGCCCGTACGCCGGTAGTCAAGCCAGAGCTGCTGTGTCTCGTCGGCCCGCACGGTCACGTTCCAGAGAATACGGCGTTTCCCGGCGGACTCCTCAGCGTCCGCGGCGGAAAGCGCTCGCCGAGAGCGTCGCCAGCCACGCCGCCACGGCGGCGGCGGCGACGCCGACGACGAGGCGACGGGCGCTCATTCCGCCGGCGAAGGCCTCAACGGCGACCGCGGCGAGCGCGGCCGCCAGCACCGCGAACAGCACGACAAGAGCCCGGCGTTGCACGCGCCGAATGTACTGCTACTCGGGGAGCCAGTCCTCGCGCTCGCCCCCGTCCGCGGCTGCGATTTGCCCGTGCGGGTGGGGCCGAAAACGCCCCGGTACACTCGGATGCAGCACAGGGGCGTAGCTCAGTTGGTAGAGCGGCGGTCTCCAAAACCGTAGGTCGGGGGTTCGAGTCCCTCCGCCCCTGCTCGGTCTCGCCTCAGCTCGCGGCGGCGACGGCGTCAGCGGCCGCGGGATCCAAGCCACGCCCGGTGCCCAGAAGACCCGTCAGGCGGTTTCGAGAGCGAGCTGGCGAAAGTCCGCAAGTCCCGAGACGCCGACGCCGACGAGCCGCAGGGCGCCCGGCCGGTCGTGCAGTCCGCGGTCGAGCAGCCGGCAGGCGAGCTCCCCGATCGTGTCGGCGCTGTCGACTCCCGAATGCAACGACGCAGAGCGGCTCCGGATGGAGAAATCGGCGTAGCGGAGCTTCGTCGTCACCGTCCGCGCCACCTGGCCGCGCCGCTGCAGCGCCGCCGCCACCTCCGCCGCCATCCCGCGCAGCTCCTCGTGGAGCCGCTCGGGGTCGGAGATGTCCCGTTCGAACGTGTTCTCGACGCTGATCGAGATCCGCTCCACGTCGAGCTCGAGCCCGCGCGGGTCGATACCGCGGGCGCGGTCGCGAAGCATCGTGCCGACGCTGCCCGGGAGCAAGCGGCGTAGATCCTCGTCGGCCAGCGCGGCGAGATCGCCGATCGTCTCGATGCTCCCGCCCGCCAGCCGTTGCTCGGCCTTCGGCCCGACGCCCGGCAGCCGGCGCACCGCGAGCGGCGCGAGGAACGCGGCCTCCCGTCCGGACGGGACGACGACGAGCCCGCCCGGCTTGCGCGCGTCGCTCGCGACCTTGGCGACGACCTTGCACGGAGCCACGCCGAGCGAGCACGTCAGGCTCGTGGCCGCGCGCACCGCGGTCTGCACCGCCTCGCCGACGACCCGCGCCGCGAGGAGGTCGTCCGCGACCTCGCCGACGTCGAGGTAGCCCTCGTCGATTCCGGTCTGCTCGACCGTCGGGACGACGCCGCGCACGGTCTCCCAGACGTGCCGCGAGTACTCGCGGTACAGCGCGTGCCGCGGCCGGACGAAGACGGCGTGCGGGCAACGGCGCAGCGCCTCGGCCCCGCTCATGGCGGAGTGGATGCCGAAGCCCCGCGCGACGTAGTTGGCGGTGGCGACGACCCCGCGCCCGCGCGGATCGCCGCCGACGACGAGCGGCTGAGTACGGAGCTCGGGGCGCTCGAGCTCCTCGACGGCTGCGAAGAACGCATCGAGATCCAGATGGGCAACGATCACGGCCTGAGATTAGGCTCTGCCTCCGATGGCGGTCCTCACCTCGCAGCTCGACCGCGACGCCGGGGAGTTCGCGCTCCGGCGCGAGCGGATGGAGGAGCTCGTCGCCGAGCTACGGGAGCGGACGGCGGAGGTCGCACGCGGCGGCGGCGAGAAGGCGACCGAGCGGCATCGCTCGCGCGGCAAGCTGCCGGCGAGGGAGCGGGTCGATCGCCTCGTCGACCCGGGCACGGCGTTCCTCGAGCTGAACGCGCTGGCCGCCTGGGACATGTACGGCGGCGACGCGCCGAGCGCCGGGATCGTGACCGGGATCGGTGTCGTCGAGGGGCGCGAGTGCGTGATCGTCGCGAACGACGCGACCGTCAAGGGCGGCTCGTACTTCCCGCTCACGGTGAAGAAGCACCTGCGCGCGCAGGAGGTGGCCGAGCAGAACCGCCTCCCGTGCATCTACCTCGTCGACTCCGGCGGCGCGTTTCTCCCGCTCCAGGCGGAGGTCTTCCCCGACCGGGAGCACTTCGGCCGGATCTTCTACAACCAGGCGCAGATGTCCGCGCACGGCATCCCGCAGATCGCCGTCGTGATGGGCTCCTGCACCGCCGGCGGCGCCTACGTGCCCGCGATGTCCGACGAGACGGTGATCGTGCGCGGCACCGGGACGATCTTCATCGGCGGCCCGCCGCTCGTGAAAGCGGCGACGGGACAGGACGTCACCGCCGAGGAGCTCGGCGGCGCCGACGTCCACGCGCGGCACTCGGGCGTCGCCGACCACTACGCGACCTCCGACGAGCACGCACTCGCGGTCGCGCGCGGCATCGTCCGGAACCTGGCGATGGCCGGCCATGGCCAGGGCCATCCATGGCCAACCGCCGCTCCCGAGCCTCCTGCGCTCGATCCCGCCGACCTTTACGGGCTGATCCCCGAGGACTTCCGTCACCAGGTGGATCCGCGCGAGCTGATCGCCCGCGTCGTCGACGGCTCACGCTTCCAGGAGTTCAAGCAGCTCTACGGGGAGACGCTCGTCACCGGCTTCGCGCGGATCGAGGGCTTCCACGTCGGGATCCTCGCGAACAACGGCGTCCTCTTCGCCGAGTCGGCCCAGAAGGGCGCGCACTTCATCGAGCTCTGCTGCAAGCGGAAGATCCCGCTCGTCTTCCTCCAGAACATCACCGGCTTCATGGTCGGCACCGAGTACGAGGCCGGCGGGATCGCGCGCGACGGCGCGAAGCTCGTCATGGCCGTGGCGAACGCGCAGGTGCCGAAGTTCACAGTCGTCACGGGCGGCTCGTTCGGCGCGGGCAACTACGCGATGTGCGGCCGCGCCTACTCGCCGCGCCAGTTGTGGATGTGGCCGAACGCGCGGATCTCGGTCATGGGGGGCGAGCAGGCGGCGACGGTGCTCTCGATGGTCGGGGACGTCGACGAGGACGAGATCCGGGCGAAGTACGAGGCCGAGGGGAACCCCTACTACTCGACGGCGCGCCTCTGGGACGACGGGATCATCGATCCGCTCGACACGCGGCGCGTGCTCGCGCTCGGGCTCGCGGCGGCGCGCAACGCGCCGATCCCGGACACGACCTTCGGCGTCTTCCGCATGTGAGCCGGTGATCGCGCGCATCCTCATCTGGAGCCTGTTCGAGTCGAAGACGACCCTCGAGGAGCTGCGCGAGCACCTGCCCCCGCTCCCGGAAGGCGACCTCTGGATCGCGAACGAGGCGCTCGACCGCTTCGGGCTCATCTCCTTCGGCGACGAGCTGCCCGACCTCGGAGAGTTGCCGGACCTCATCGGCGAGCAGCCGGCGGTCGCCGAAGAGTTCGACGTCGAGTGAGGCGCAGGGAGGCGACCTGGCCTGCGGCCGCCGTGGCCGCCGTCCTGCTCGCGATCTCCTTCTACCTGCTCGTGCGCTGGCTCGAGCGGGGCCAGCTCTCCGACGTCGGCGGCTATCAGCAGCACGCCACCCAGATGCGCGCGGGACAGGTGCCGTACCGCGACTTCGCGTTCGAGTATCCGCCGGCCGCCTTGCCCGCGGAGCTCCTCCCCGCGTATCTGCCCTGGAGCTACGCGACCTCGTTCGCGGTCGTCATGGGAGCCTGCAGCGCGGGGTCCATCGCGGCAGCAGCCTCGGCGCTGCGCGCGGTCGGCGCCGGAGTAGACCGCACGTGGGTCGGGCTGCTTGCGATCGGGGTCGCACCGCTCGTGCTCGGCTCGCTCTTCGACACGCGCTTCGACCCGTGGCCGACGCTGCTCGCGGTCGGCGCCGTCGCGGCGCTCGTCCGGGACCGGCCGGTCGCAAGCGGCCTGCTCCTGGGCCTCGGCTTCGCCGCCAAGATCTGGCCCGGAGCTCTCCTGCCCATCGCGCTCGTGCACCTGTGGCGGCGGCGAGGGGAGCGCGGCGCCCTCGTCGCTCTCGCCGCGTTCCTCGGCGCGGCAGCCGCGTGCTTCCTGCCCTTCGCGGTACTCGCGCCGCACGGAGTCCGCGCCATGTTCGCCGACCAGCTCGACCGGCCGCTCCAGGTGGAGAGCCTCGGCGCGGCCGTGCTCATGGCGGCGCAGCACCTCGGCCTGCGGCCGCTCGCGACGGTCACCTCGCACGGGGCGCAGGCGCTGAGCGGGCGCGGCGCCGGCCTCGCTGCCGACCTCTCGACCGCGCTCGAGCTCGCCGCGGTCATCGCGGTCTGGATCGTCTTCGCCCGCCGTCGCGACGCGGACGGAGAGACGACGCTCGTCGCGGCCGCGGCGGCCGTCTGCGCGCTCGTCGCCTTCGACAGGGTGCTCTCGCCGCAGTACCTCATCTGGCTCGTCCCGTTCGTGGCACTCGTGCGCGGCGGGCGCGGCCTCGCCGCCGGGGCCTTGCTCTTCCTCGCGCTCGGCCTGACGCAGACGTGGTTCCCGTGGCACTACTGGTCGCTCGCCGTCGGCCACGTGGCGCCGTGGTCGTTGTACCTGCTCGCCCGTGACCTCGCTCTCGTCGCCCTCGCGGGCGTGCTGCTCCTCGAGCTCAGCCGCGCACGAGATTCCGGAGCAGGAAGAGCAGGTTGGCCGGACGCTCGGCGAGCCGCCGCATGAGATAGCGGTACCACTGCGGTCCGTACGGGGTCGCCACGAGGACGTCGAACCCGCGGCGGACGAGGTCGAGCTGCAGGCGGGGCCGGACGCCGTACAGCATCTGGAACTGGAAGCGCTCGTTCGGGATGCCCTGCTCGCGGGCGAGCGAGATCGCGTGCTCGATGAGCGTCTCGTCGTGGGTCGCGACCGCCGTGAAGCCCTCGCCGCCGAACGACGTCTCCACGAGGCTGAGGTACGCCGCGTCGACGTCACGCTTCCGCGGATAGGCGATCTCGGGCGGCTCGAGGTAGGCGCCCTTGACGATGCGCAGGTTCGGAGCGAGCGGCAGGAGGGCGGCGAGATCGTCCTCGCTGCGGAAGAGATACGCCTGCAGGACGGCTCCGACGTTCTCGTGCCCGCTCTCGCGGAGGCGGCGGTAGATGCGCAGCGTCGCGTCGACGTGTGCCGACTCCTCCATGTCGATGCGGACGAAGTTGCCAAGCCGAGCCGCATGCTCGACGAGCTCGGAGACGTTCGCGTGCGCGAGCTCCTCGTCGACCGAGACGCCGAGGTGCGTGAGCTTGAGCGCGACATTCGTGCGCAGCCCCTCCGACTCGATGCGGTCGAGCACCGCGCGGTACGCCGCGACGACCGAGCGCGTCTCCGCCTCGTCCGCTACTCCCTCACCGAGGAGCGACGTGTTCGTGAGGAGCCCCCTCTCGTTCAGGCGGCGCAGGACCGGCACGGCCTCGTCGAGCGTCTCGCCCGCCACGAACCGCGCGGCTCCGAGCCGGAGACCGTACCGCTGCACGAGACGCTGCAGGCGCGGACTGTCCGCCGCCGCGAGGATGAGGCTGCGGAGGACGCTCATCCAGGCCAGGCCGCGACGATCCGCTCGACGTCCGCCCGCTCGGCCTCCGTCAGCCCGCGCAGCGGCGCGCGCACCTCCGGACCGACCGGGACCCCGCGGAGACCGAGCGCCGCCTTCGATGCCGCGTGGAAGGGCAAGCGCTGCAACTCGGCCCGAAGTGCCGCCGCCCTCTCTCCCGCCTCCGGCGCCGGATCGTGGACGAGCGGCACGACCGCGTCGGGGAAGCTCGCGGCGAGCCCCGAGACCGCCCCGGCGGCTCCCGCGGCGAGCGCCCGCCCGAGCAGCGCCTCGGCGCCGACGAAGACGTCGAGGCCGTCGACGAGGTACGGCTCGAGCCGCTCCCACGGGCTGTCCGAGACCTTCATGCCCGCGAGGTTCGGGACGCGCCCGCGCAGCTGCTCGATCACGTCGAGCGGGATCGCGTAGCCGCTCCGCGCCTCGAACTCGTAGAGGTAGAAGGGCAGCGGCGCGCACGCCGTGGCG
Source organism: uncultured Actinomycetes bacterium (assembly GCA_963796265.1). Taxonomy (GTDB): domain Bacteria; phylum Actinomycetota; class Thermoleophilia; order Gaiellales; family Gaiellaceae; genus Palsa-739. The sequence goes on from CAWCLA010000001.1 coordinate 14,034, forward strand.
GCAGCCTCGAAGTGCGCGAGGAGCTCGGCCGCGTCGAGCGCGAAGTACGGCGGCCCGATCACGGCGACCGCGTCGGCTCCCGTGGCTGCGGCGTGCTGCGCGAGGAGCGTCGTGTCGCGCGTCGTCTGGGCGCCGCAGTGGACGGCGACCTGGAGCGTCCCGCGCGCTGCCTCGACGAACCCGCGTGCGATCTCGCGCCGCTCGTCGAGCGAGCAGAGGACGCCCTCACCGGTCGTGCCGAGGACGAGCACCCCGTCGAGGCCGTGCCCGGCGAGGAAGTCGACGTACGGCCCGACCGCGGCGGCGTCGAAGGCGCCGTCCCGGAGCGGCGTCACGGCCGCCGCGAGTGCCCCGCGGAGCGTCATGCGCGGACGCCCCCCAGGTACGCCAACGCCATTCGCCACTGTCCCTCGCCGCGCTCGACGAGCGGACGAAGCCGCGCCGTCAGCCGTTCGCGCTCGTCCGGCGTCAGGACCCGCTCCATCGCCTCGCGAAGCGTCGGTACGTTCGGGTTCCAGGCGGTGTCGAGAAAGCCGTCCCAGCTGTAGGGAGCTGTCGGCTCGACGCAGGCATCGAGCGTCAGCCGGAGCGGGAAGAAGCCCGCCTCTTCCGCGATCCGCAGCAGGTCGCGCTCGTCGAAGTCGAGCATCGGGTCGCTGTCCGGAGGCTGGATCCCGTCGTAGACCGCCCAGAGCTTCCCCTCGATCTCCTCGAGCCCCGCGGCCGGATAGCCGAGGAAGCCCGTCCGTCGCCGCTCCTGCGCGCCGAAGCGGTTGATCGGCTCGTGCAGCGAGATCCGGCCGCCGGGCCGGAGCACGCGCGCGAACTCGCGGAGAGCCGCGGGCTTCCCCTGCACGTAGATGAGGACGGAGCGGGTCGTCACGACATCCACGGATCGGTCCGAGACGGGCCCGAGATCGTCCGCCGACGCCTCGACGAAGCGACAACGATCGAGGACGCCGAGCTCGCTCGCCGCCTCCCGGCAGAAGTCCAGGAGGTCGGTCGAGACGTCGCTGAAGACCACCGTGCCGGCGCCTCGTTCGAGGGCGCCGAACCCGATCAGGCCCTCGCCGCAGCCGACGTCGAGCAGCGTCCCGCCCTCGCAGAGCTCAGCGCAATCGAGGACGCGGTCACGGACGAGGACAAGATGCGCCAGCGCCTGCTCGCGGACGTCGGCGTCGCCTCCGAAACGCCGCTCTGCGAGCCACTCCGCCCACCGGTCACGCGTCGCCGGATTCACGCTGCCAATCTACGCTCGCGCTCCTTCATGATCGCCGAGCAGGAGCGAGTGAAGAAGGACGTACTGGCGACCGCCACGCCACGAGGCATACGAGCGCAGCCGCCGACCTTCCGCAGAAGCTCGTCGTCCGACAGTGGAGGGTCGGGATAGGACAGCGCCACCCGGCGAACCTACCCGGACACGCCCTAAGCTCTCGCCTCGTGCCCTCGAACCTGCGCACGGAACGGGACGGCGACGTCCTCCGCATCACGCTCGCGCGGCCCGACCGGCGCAACGCGTTCGACGCCGGGCTCATCGCCGAGCTCGCGGAGGCGTTCGTCGGCGTCGGTCGCGCCCGAGCCGTCATGCTCGCGGGCGACGGGCCGAGCTTCTCCGCGGGCGCCGACGTCGACTGGATGCGCTCCTCGGTCGACCTCTCCTACGAGGAGAACGTCGCCGACGCGAACGCGCTCCGGGCGATGCTCGAGGCGATCGACGGCTGTCCCGCGCCCGTCGTCGCCCGTGTGCAGGGCCACGCGCTCGGCGGCGGCGCAGGCCTCGTCGCGACGGCCGACATCGCGATCGCGGCGGCCGACGCCGTCTTCGCCTTCTCGGAAACGAAGCTCGGGATCATCCCCGCCGTCATCTCTCCCTTCGTGCTCGCGCGGATCGGGCCGGGCGCGGCGCGGCGGTACTTCGTGACCGGCGAGCGCTTCGACGCCGAGACCGCGCTCCGGATCGGGCTCGTGCACGAGGTCGCAGACGATCTCGACGCGGCGGTCGACCGCGTCGTCGCCGAGCTCCTGTCGGCCGGCCCACAGGCGGCCCGCTGGGCGAAGCGCCTCGCGCGCGAGCGGCCCGACGGCCCCGAGACCGCCCGCTGGATCGCCGAGCGCCGCACGAGCGACGAGGGGCAGGAAGGCCTGCGCGCCTTCCTCGAGAAGCGCCCGCCGAGCTGGCGCTAGCCGGGCGAAGAGCTGCGCTCTTCGCCCGGGGGGACAAACGAACTGCGCCAACGGGAGAGCGCGGTCTCCCGGCGGCGCAGTCCCTTCAACACCGCGGAAACGCGCAGCGGTTCCGCGGATCCCCGGCGAGCGAAGCGGCAGCTTCGCGAGCTACTAGCTGCGGCAGTCGGCGCAGATGCCGACGATCTCGACGCGGTGGTCGGTGGCGACGAAGCCGTGCTGCTTCGCGGCGGCGGCGACCCAGTCGTCGAGCCCGCACTCCTCGATCTCGACCACGCGGTGGCAGCGCTCGCAGAGCAGGTGGTGATGGTGCTCGCCGCCGCACAGGCGGTAGCACTGCTCGCCGCCGTGGTGTGACAGGACGTCGATCACGCCCTTCTCGCTGAGGAGCGCCAGCGTGCGGTAGACGGTAGCGAGCCCGGCGCGAGAATCGCGCTCGCGCAGGCGGCCCCAGAGCTGCTGCGCCGTCACGTCGTCGCGCTCGTGCGCGAGCTCCTCGAGCACCTCGAGCCGGCGCGACGTCGCGCGCACGCCGTTCCGCTCGAGCAGCTCCGCGAGATCTTGCTGACCCGCGTTCATCTCCACTATCGTAGCCAGGATGGTAATGAGAACCGTTATCGTTCTCGCCGTGTTGTTTCTGACCGGCTGTGCCGGCCGTGCCCCGTCGTCAGGCGGCCGCCTGAACGTCGTGGCGGCCGAGAACGTGTACGGCGACATCGCTGCCCGGATCGGCGGGGCGCACGTCTCGGTCACGTCGATCCTCACGAACCCGAACGCCGACCCCCACCTCTTCGAGCCCGGCACGTCGAACGGCCTCGCCGTGGCCCGCGCGAAGGTCGTGCTCCAGAACGGACTCGGCTACGACGCCTTCATGACGAAGCTCGAGGACGCAGCTCCGAGCAGCCGTCGCATCGTCGTGACGCTGGCCGACGTCCTCGGCGTCCGCGGGAAGGACGCGAACCCGCACCTCTGGTACGACGTACCGAGGCTCGGGCAAATCGCCCGCGCGATCGGCGCCGCTCTCGAGCGGGCAGACCCGCGCCACGCGCCGGCGTACCGCAGCGGCGTCGCCCGCGTCGTCCGCTCGCTCGCGCCGCTCCGGCGCGAGGTCGCGACGATCCGGACGCGCTTCGGAGGCGCGGCGGTGGCCTACACAGAGCCGGTACCCGGCTACCTCGTCGCCGCGGCCGGGCTGCGCAACCTCGCGCCCGACTCGTTCACGCGCCCGATCGAGGACGGGACCGAGCCGTCGCCTGCGGGCGTGGCCGGGATGACCGCGCTCATCTCGGAGCACCGCATCCGGGCGCTCCTCTACAACAGCCAGGCCGTCTCCCCCATCACGGCGTGGCTGCGCGACGCAGCGCGGAGCGCCGGCATTCCGGTCGTCCCGATGCGAGAGACCTTGCCGCCCGGCGCCGCCTTCCAGCACTGGCTGCTCGGCGAGGTTCGCGCCCTCGCGACGGCTCTCGGAACATGAGCGTCGTCGCCGCCGCCGACCTCGCGCTCCGGTTCGGAGACCGCACCCTCTTCGCAGGGCTCGGGTTCGAGCTCGAACGGGGCGAGCTCCTCGCCGTGCTCGGGCCGAACGGCACCGGCAAGACCTCGCTGATCCGGATCATGCTCGGGCTGCTTCAGCCGAGCGCCGGACGCGTCACGGTGGAGGGATGCCCACCGCGGGAACGCTGCCACCGGATCGGCTACGTCCCCCAGCAGCGCGTCTTCGACCGCGACCTCGCCCTGCGCGGGCGCGACCTCGTCCGGCTCGGGCTCGACGGCCACCGCTGGGGCCTCGGCCGGCTCGCCGCCGGCGGCCACGCCAGGGTCGACGCGGCTCTCGCCGAAGTCGGCGCGACGGACTACGCGGACGCGCCGGTCGGCCGGCTCTCCGGGGGTGAGCAGCAGCGCCTGCGGGTGGCGCAGGCGCTCGTCGCGGACCCCGTGCTGATCCTCGCGGACGAGCCGCTCCTTTCCCTCGACCTCGCCCACCAGCGCGGTGTCGTCGAGCTGCTCGACGCGCGCCGGCGCGGCGCCGAAACGCCGGTCGTGTTCGTCACCCACGACGTCAACCCGGTGTTGCACAGCGTCGACCGAGTCCTCTATCTGGCGCCCGGCTCCTGGGCGATCGGGACGCCGGACGAGGTGCTGACCTCGGAGACGCTCTCACGCCTCTACGAGACGACGGTCGACGTGCTCCACGTGCGCGGCCGCGTCGTCGTCGTCGGGACGCCGGACGACCAGCACGTCCACCACGTGGGGAACGGCCACTGATGTTCACGCAGCTGCTCGCCCAGCACTTCGTCCAGTCGGCGCTCTGGGCCGGCGCGATCGTGGCCGTCGTGTCGGGCGTGATCGGCGTCTTCGTCGTCACCCGGGGCATGAGCTTCGCCGTCCACGCGATCTCGGAGCTCGGCTTCACCGGCGCAGCCGGAGCGCTCGTGATCGGGATCGACCCCGTGCTGGGGATGCTCGGCGGCTCGCTTGTCGTCGGGCTCGTGCTCGGGCTCCTCTCGCTGCGCGGGCGCGAGCAGGACAGCGCCATCGGCGCCGTGCTCGCCTTCGGGCTCGGCGTCGGCGTGCTCTTCCTCTCGCTCTACCAGGGCTACGCGACCGAGGCGACGAACCTCCTCTTCGGCAGCATCGTCGGCGTCTCCGACGCCCAGCTCCGTGATCTCGCGATCGTCGGAGCGATCGTCCTGGCCGGCCTCGCTCTCGTCTACCGGCCCCTGCTCTTCTCGAGCGTCGACCCGGAGATCGCGGCCGCGCGCGGTGTCCCTCTCCGCGCCCTCTCGGTCGCGATCTTCCTCCTGCTCGCGCTGACGACCGCCGAGGCGATCCAGGTCGTGGGCGTCCTGCTCGTGCTGACGCTCGTGATCACGCCCGCGGCCGCGGCGCAGCGCCTGACGGGACGGCCCACGCTCGCCCTCGTGCTCAGCGTGGCGATCGCACTCGCGTCGACCGAGGGCGGGATCCTGCTCTCGCTCGAGAAGCCGTGGCCGACGAGCTTCTTCATCAGCGCGCTGTCCTTCGGCGCCTACCTCGCCGCGCGCGTCTTCGACTGGAGCCGCGGACGCCAGAGCCGCCCGAGCGGGCCGCCTGCCGCGGTGGTCAGCGCCGCAGGCTGAGGAGCAGCCGCCGCGTAACGTGGAGCCTCGTCTGCGCTGCGGCGAGCCTGCCGCCGGCGGCGACCGTGATCCTGTAGTCGACCGGCCGGAGAGGCAGCGGCGTCCTGAACTTGCCGTGCGCGTCGAGGATCGGGCGCGCGACGACGCGCCATTCCCCGCGCTTGCGGCGCCAGACCTCGACCGGACCAGCCGGCATGGGCAGCACCTTGCCCCCGAGCAGGCGAGGCCCGAGCGCCTGCACCGCCACCCGCGGCACGACCGCGACCGCCACCGACGTTCCGCTCGTGCCGGGCACCGTGAGGCGGAACGCGGTGCTCGCGTGCGGCTCGACGTGGAGCTGCGCCGGATGCTGGACGTGACGGACGGTGCGCCAGGCGCCGCCGGGGTCTTGCTGCTGGAGCAGCGCTCCGCCCTTCAGGTTCTCGGCGCGCGCGGCCAGCGTGACGCGGTCGCCGTACAGCACGCGGGGGGTGCTCGCCGAGAGCTGGAGCTCGCCGATCGAGAACCAGGTCGACAGGAGGTGGAGGGAGCGCGCGACCCGCTCACCGCTTCGGCTGACGACGCTGCCGGAGGCCAGCCGGAAGTCGACCGACTCGACGCGCCAGCTGTCGTCGCGCTGGACGCGCGCCGACTCGACGTCGCTGCCGAGGCCCAGGCTCGCCGCCAGCCGCGCCGCCGACAGGGCCAGCGGCTCCCAGTCGTGGTGCGGCGAGTAGACGTCGTACGGATCCGGCACCGAGCGCAGGTACGGGATCGGGGACGCACCGGACCACGCGTCCTCCACCGCCTCGGTGCGACCGCCGGAGCTCGAGGAGTAGTAGGTCCGCGCCACCTGGCCGTCCCACACGAGGACCTGGCCGAGCGTCTGGTAGACCGCGTTGTCGGTCCGCGGCTTCTCCGCGGCGACGCCGCCGTAGACCTGGTCGCGCGTGTCCGGCAACAGGTCGTACCAGGAGTCGGGTCGCAGCTCCGACACGGCGTACGAACGCGCCGCGACCGCCTGCGCCTCGAGCGCCGCGAGGGGCCAGTGCGACGGCGATTCCGACGGGACGACCGCGCGGAGGTACGTGTCGAGCGAGAGCGAGTTGACAACCGAGACGTGGCGGCCCTCACTGCGCACGACCAGCGTGCCGTGGTACGCGCGCCCGTCGAGCGTGAGCGGCGCGCGGGCGCAGTCGACGACGGCGAGGTGGCCGAAGGAGAGCCCCGTTCCGCTGTGGCGCACCGGGAAGGCGAGCTTCGGCCCGATGCCGTACGTGCCCGCGGGGAGCTTCCGGGTCAGGCGCTTCCCGTCGCTGACGCGCATCGGCGTGGCGCACCCGACGGTGACGACCTTGGCGTTGTGCGACAGCAGCACGCGAACGCGCAGCTCGCCGACGTGACCGAACCGGGTGCCCGGGTAGTAATGCGAGAGAATCCGCTGGTACTTCCAGCCGTGCAGCGCGTAGCCGTACGCGCCCCACTGGCTCAGGCCGACGCCGTGACCCCAGCCGTGGCCGGTCACGATCAGGGCCGTCCCGGCCCGCGCCGTCCCGGCGAGCGCGCCGGCAGCGGCCGTCAGCCCGATGGCAACCCCCAACCTCAGCCGCACCGCAATAGTCCCTTCCGTCTCCACAGTCGGTGAAACGGCAAGGGTAGAGCCAAGCGGCGCGAGTCGCACGCGCGCCGCTGCCTAGACTCGGCGGATGCACCGGCTGCTCGTCGCGAACCGAGGGGAGATCGCGCTGCGCATCTTCCGTGCCTGCCGCGCCGAGGGCGTCGAGACTGTCGCGGTCGCGGCGCCCGACGACCGCGGCGCGCTCCACGCCGAGTCCGCCGACGCGCTCGTCGAGATCTCGTCCTACCTCGACCCCGCCGAGCACGTGCGCGCCGCGAAGGAGTCCGGCGCAGACGCGGTGCACCCCGGCTACGGGTTCCTCTCCGAGAGCCCGGAGCTCGCCGGGGCCGTACTCGAGGCGGGACTGACCTGGGTCGGGCCGCCACCGGCGGCGCTCGAGGCGGGTGGCGACAAGCTCGCCGCGAAGGAGACCGCGCGGGCGGCGGGCGTCCCCGTTCTGCCGAGCGGGACCCCGGAGGAGATCGGCTTCCCGCTCCTCGTCAAGGCGGCGGCCGGCGGCGGCGGGCGCGGCATGCGGGTCGTGCGGGCGCCCGAGGAGCTCGACGAGGCGCTCGCGGCGGCGCGGCGCGAGGCGGCCGCGGCATTCGGCGACGACTCCGTCTTCTGCGAGCGCTACCTCGAGCGGCCGCGCCACGTCGAGGTCCAGCTCCTCGCCGACGGGCACGGCAACGTCGCGGCGCTCGGCGAGCGCGACTGCTCGATCCAGCGCCGCCACCAGAAGGTGCTCGAGGAGGCGCCGTCGCCGGCGCTCGACCCGGAGCTGCGCGCACGCATGAGCGACGCGGCGGTCGCCTTCGCGCGCGCGATCGGCTACGAGAGCGCAGGCACCGCCGAGTTCGTGCTCGACGGCCGCGACTTCTGGTTCCTCGAGCTCAACGCCCGGATCCAGGTCGAGCATCCGGTGACGGAGCTCGTGAGCGGGGTCGACATCGTGCGCGAGCAGCTGCGGATCGCGTCCGGAGAGGCCCTGTCTCCGCTCGTGACCGACCACTCCTCGCGAGGGCACGCGGTCGAGGTGCGGCTGTACGCCGAGGATCCGCGCTCGTTCCTGCCGCAGGCCGGCCGGCTCGAGCGGCTGCGCCTGCCGGAGGGAATCCGCGTCGACTCGGGCGTACGCGAGGGCGACGAGATCGGCACCGCGTACGACCCGCTGATCGCGAAGCTCGTCGCCCACGGGGACACGCGCGACGAGGCGCTCGACCGGCTCGCCCGGGCGCTGCGCGAGACCGAGGTCGGCGGCGTCACGACCAACCTGCCGTTCCTGCGCTGGCTCGTGGCGCATCCGCTGGTCCGGTCGGGGCGCGTCACGACCGCGTTCCTGACCGAGAACCCGCCGCTGTCCGAGCCTCCGGCCGCCGCTCCGGCCGGAGTCTGGAGCGAGCCGTGGCGGCTCAACCTCCCGGCCTCGCCGCCCCAGCCTGCGCCTGACGCCGACGCAGCGACGGGAGGGCACGGCTCCGGCGGGCACGAGCAGTCGGCGGTCGTCGCCCCGATGCCGGGCACGGTCATCCGTGTGCTCGTCGAGCCGGGAGCCGCGGTCGCGGCGCGCCAGCCGCTCGTCGTCCTCGAGGCGATGAAGATGGAGACGCCGCTCGTCTCGCCCTACGAGGCGACGATCCGCGCCGTCCACGTCGCCGAGGGCGACCGGGTCGCGGGCGGTGCGGTGCTCGTGGAGCTGGACGAATGACCGGCGTCGCCCGGCTCGACGACGCCGCGGCCTTCCTCGCGGAGGCAGAGCCGCTCCTGCTCGCCGACGAGGCGCGGCACAACCTCGTCCTCGGCATCGCCGGCACGATCCGGGACTCGCCCAACCTCTACCCGGAACGGAGCTTCTGGCTCGTGCGGGACGGCGGCGAGGTCGCCGGCGCTGCGATGCGGACGCCGCCCTACAACCTCATCCTCGCCCGTCCCCGGTCGCCGCAGGCGCTGGCGGCGCTCGCCGCGGCCGTCGCCGCCGAGGACCTGCCCGGCGTGGTCGGTTCCGTGCCCGAGGTGGAGACGTTCGCCGAGCTCTGGACCGGCCGCACGGGGGCTCGGGCGCGATCGAGCATGCGCCAGGGCGTCTACGCGCTCGAGCGCGTGGAGCCGCTGCCCGCCGGGCCCGGGACGGCGCGCGTTGCGACCTCCGACGACCGCGACCTCATGCTGCGCTGGTGGATCGACTTCGGCGAGGAGGTGCTCCACGAGGGAGGCCCCGCCCACGACCGCGCCGAGATCTCGGTGGACCACCGGCTCTCGTCGCCGAGCAGCGGGTTTCTCCTGTGGGAGGACGGCGGCGACACGGTGTCGTTTGCGGGCTGGGGCGGGCCGACACCGAACGGCATCCGCATCGGGCCGGTGTACACGCCGCCGGAGCTCCGCGGCCGCGGCTACGCAACCGCGCTGACTGCGGAGCTGTCGCAGCGGCTGCTCGACGGCGATCTCTTCGAGGGCGGTCGCCGCTTCTGCTTCCTCTACACGGACCTCGCCAACCCCACCTCGAACGCAATCTACGAACGAATCGGCTACCGCCGCGTCGCGGAGTCCGCGGAGATCGTCTTCGACTAGCTCGCGAAGCCCGCGGCTTCGCGAGCGGGCCAACCGAACTGCGCCGACGGGAGAGCGCGGTCTCCCGTCGGCTCCGTGCTGAGGGCGTATTGGGGCTGCGTGGGTTCAGGCGTCCCTCCCGTCGCGAGCGGACGGGCTACGCGCGTCCGCCCGCTGGTCCGCGGCGGCGTAACGCAGCGTTACGCCGCCGCCTGAACCGCACGAGGGCTCGAAACGTCTACACCCCAACCAGGCCAAGGGCCGGAGGCTAAGAGATCCGCGTAGCGGGGGCTTAGCCGCAGGCCGCACCGCGCACGCGCCGGCCTCCGCCGCGCGCGAGCGCACCAGGCAGGCAACTCGTCCAGAGATCCCAAAACAAGAACAGCACGAAGCCGCCGGGAGACCGCGCTCTCCCGGCGGCGCAGTTCCGTCAAAGAGCGAGGAAACGCGCAGCGTTTCCGAGCTAGAAGAGCTTTTGCAGCTTCATCGCCGCGCCCATGTCGCCCTTGAGCTTGAGCTTGCCCGTCATGTAGGCGCTCGTCGGGTTCTGCTCGCCGGCGACGATCTTCTCGAACACCTCCTGGGAGGCGCTGATCGTCACATCCGCGTCCTCGACGCCCTCCACCACGCTGACGTCGCCGTCGGTGACCTTGACCGTCCACTGGCCCGCGCCCTCGATGTCGAACACGTACGAGTTGCTCATGCCCTCGGTCTTCGACGTGTCCGCGCGGGACGGAAGCGTCTCGAAGAACTCCTGCACGGTGCCTGGCATCTCTTTGCTCCTTCTCGGGGTCTCGCGGCGAGTCTATGCGCCGCGTCCTGCTCGCAAGTCGTTAGCATCGCTGTCCGCATGACCAAGGTGGAGGTCACGCTGCCGGGGCAGGCCGGCGGGGACGCAGTCGCGCTGCCCGTCGCCCAGCCTCTGGGGGGCGACGGCGCGAAGATCGTCGACGAGAAGCTCGGCGGGCGACTCGCGCGCCTCGGCGAGAGCGGCGAGCTGCGCGGCGAGCGCGGCGAGGCCCTCCTCCTCCATCTCGACGGCGAGCTCGAGGCACCGCGCCTCGTCGCCGCGGGCGTGGGCAAGCGCGACGACGTCGACGCCGAGGCGCTGCGCACCGCGGGCGCTGCGGCCGCGCAGGCGCTCTCGCGGGTCGGCGGAACGCTCGTCTGGCTGCTCGACGAGTCGCTTCCCGTGCCGCTCCCGGAGCAGGCGGCGGCGCTCGTCGAGGGAACGATTCTCGGCGCCTATTCGCCCGGAGGCTGGAAGTCGAAGGACGAGCCGCGGGTGCCGGAGCGGATCGTCGTCGGCCACGCCGACGACCCGGAGCTGCGGGCGGCCGTCGAGCGGGCCGCGATCGTCGCCGAGCAGGCGAACCGGGCGCGCGACCTCTCGAACATGCCGCCGAACGAGCTCACGCCGCACACGCTCGGCGAGAAGGCGAAGGAGCTGGCGGGCGAGCACGAGCACCTGACGTGCGTTGTGCTCTCCACCCGCGAGCTTGACGAGCTCGGCATGGGCGCGCTGACCGCCGTCGGCCGCGGCAGCCGCAACGAGCCGCGCCTGATCGTCCTGCGCCACGACCCGCCCGGCGCGCGCGGCGACCTGCTGCTCGGCCTCGTCGGCAAGTCGATCACGTTCGACGCCGGCGGCATCTCGATCAAGCCTTCCGGCGGCATGCAGAACATGAAGGGGGACATGTCCGGCGGTGCCGGGACGCTGCACGGGATCGGCGCGCTCGCCGCGCTCGGCACGCCGGTACGGACGATCGCAGCGCTCGCCGCGGCCGAGAACCTGCCGGGCGGCGACGCCTTCCGGCCGGGTGACATCCTCCGCGCCGCGAACGGCAAGACGATCGAGGTCATCAACACCGACGCCGAGGGACGCCTCGTCCTCGCCGACGCGCTCTGGTACGTCCGCCGCGAGGGGGCGACCCACATGCTCGACCTCGCGACGCTCACGGGCGCGATGGAGCTCGCGCTCGGCGACCTCTACGCCGGGGCCTTCGCGAACGACGACGACTGGCGAGACACGATCGTCGAAGCCGGGCGCCGCAGCGGCGACCTTGTCTGGCCGTTCCCCCTCCACCCGCGCTACCGGCGTTACATCGACTCGGCGTTCGCGGACATGAAGAACGGCTCGACGCTGCGCCAGGGCTCGCCGGCGCTCGCCGCCGAGTTCCTCCACGAGTTCGTGGGCGAAGGCCCGTGGGCGCACATCGACATGGCGGGCCCTGCCTTCCTCGAGCGAAGCCGCGGCGACTACCTGCGGGTGCCCGGCGGTACCGGCTGGGGCGTCCGGCTCATCGCCGAGCTCGGCAGGATCCTTTCTTGAACTTCGACCTCTCGGACGAGCAGGAGCTCATCCGCCGCACCGTCCGCGAGTTCGCGGAGACGAAGGTCGCACCGCTCGCCGAGGAGCTCGACCGCGAGGCGCGCTTCCCGTACGAGCTCGTCGCCGAGCTCGGGGAGCTCGGGCTGATGGGCCTGCCCGTGCCGGAGGAGTACGGCGGCGGCGGTGGAGACACGGTCTCCTACGCGATCGCGATCGAGGAGCTGACGCGCATCGACTCGTCCGTCGCGATCACGGTCGCGGCCCACACGTCGCTCGGCACGATGCCGATCCTCCTCTTCGGCAACGAGGAGCAGAAACGGGAGTGGCTGCCGCGGCTCGCCTCGGGCAGCGGGCTGGCAGCGTTCGGTCTGACGGAGCCCGATGCGGGCTCGGACTCCGGCGCAACCCGCACGAAGGCCGAGCTGCGCGACGGCGAGTGGGTGATCGACGGCTCGAAGACGTTCATCACGAACGCGGGCACCGACATCACCGCCTGCGTCACGATCACCGCGCGAACGGGGGAGGAAGAGATCTCGAACCTCGTCGTGCCGAACGGCACGCCCGGCTACGAGATCGCGGCTCCGATGCACAAGCTCGGGTGGAGGGCATCGGACACGCGCGAGCTCTCCTTCCACGCGTGCGCCGTACCGGAGGGCAATCTCCTCGGCGAGCGCGGCGGCGGCTTCAGGCAGTTCATGGAGATCCTCGACGGCGGTCGCATCTCGGTCGCAGCGATGGGCGTGGGGCTGGCGCAGGGCGCGTACGACCTCGCAGCCGCGTACGCGAAGGAGCGGCAGCAGTTCGGGCGGCCGATTGCGAGCTTCCAGGCGATCCGGTTCCAGCTCGCCGACATGGCGACCGAGATCGAGGCCGGCCGGCAGCTCGTGTACCGCGCCGCGTGGCTCAAGGATGAGGGCAAGTCGTTCGCGCTCGCAGCCGCGCAGGCGAAGCTCTACACGGGGCTCCTCTCCAACCGTGTCGTGAACGCCGCGCTCCAGATCCACGGCGGCTACGGGTTCATGGAGGAATTCGCGATCTCGCGCCTCTACCGCGACCAGAAGATCCTCGAGATCGGCGAGGGCACGAACGAGGTGCAGCGCATGGTGATCGCGCGGCACTTGGGGCTGTAGGCGTGGCGCCGGTCCTGCTGACCGTCGTGAACAACGAGATCGAGGCCGACATGCTCTGCGGGATGCTCAAAGCCAACGGCATCGCTTGCATGCATCGGAGCGGAGGCGGCTTCGCCGCCGGGTTCGGCAGCGAGGCCACGCGCGCAGTCTTCGGCGAAGGCGCTCCTACCGAGGTGCTCGTCGAGGAGGGGCAGCTCGAACAGGCACGGAAGCTCCTTCCCGACGCCCGCTAGGACACGATCGGAGGCACAATCGACGGCGTGGCTCCGGTCCTCGCAGCCGTCGTCGCCGCGCTCCTGTTCGCGCAGGCGGTGGTGCGGCTGCGCCGCCGCGGTCGCACCGATCTCGCCGGCTGGGACCGGATCGCGCTCTTCGCCGCCGGGCTCGGCCTGACCGTGTTCGCCCTCGTCGGGCCGCTCGACCGCCTCGCCGACGACAAGCTGCTCTCCGCGCACATGGGCCAGCACGTCCTGATCGGCGACCTCGGCCCGGCGCTCATGGTGACGGCGCTGCGCGGGCCGCTGCTCGTGTTCCTCCTCCCCGCGCCGCTCCTTGCGCCGCTGGCCCGCAGCCCGCGCGTCCGCACCGTCCTCGGCACCCTGCTCAGCCCACACGTCGCCTTCCCGCTCTGGGCCGCGAACCTCGCCGTCTGGCACGTTCCCTACCTCTACGACCTCGCCCTCGCGCACCGGGACCTCCACGACTTCGAGCATCTCTGCTGGACGTTCTGCGGGATCCTCGTCTGGACGCTCCTCGTCGATCCCGGCTCGCACCGGCGGCTGGGCGTCGGCGGCCGCGTCGCGCTGGCGGCCGCGATGTTCGCCGCCGGGCAGATCCTCACCGACGTGCTCGTCTTCTCCTTCACGCCGCTCTACCCGTGGTACCACGGCGCGTACGGGATCTCGGCGCTCACCGACCAGCAGCTCTCGGGGATCGTGATGATGGTCGAGCAGCTCGCCACGCTCGCGACCTGCGTCGCGCTGCTCCTGCGGCCTCGCTGGAGGCGCGCCCGCGCCGGCCGCCTCGCAGCGGCGACGTGAACGCCACATCCTTCAGCTTCGAGCCGCTCTTCCTCGCGCTCGCGGCAGCCGCCGCCCTGCTCTACGCGCGCGCCGCCCGCGACGAGTCACCGCCTCGGTGGCGTGCGGTTGCCTTCGCGTCGGGGCTCTTCCTGATCGCGGCCTCGCTCAACTCGCCGCTCGAGACGATCGCCGACCACTACCTCCTGCTCATCCACCTGCTCCAGAACGCGCTGATCGCCGACGTCGCTCCGCTTCTCGTCGTGCTCGGCCTCACGCCGCGGATGCGGGAGGCGATCGCGCGCCGCGGCGCGGGGCGCCTCCGCTCGCGCTGGATCCTCCCTCTCTGGCTCGGCGCCTGGTACTGCACGCACATCGCGGTCTTCTACGACTGGGCGCTGCGCACGGGCTGGGGGCTCAACATCGAGCACGGGATCCTGATCGCGGCGGGGCTTCTCTTCTGGTGGCCGATCGTGAGCGGCCGCCTCGCGCCCCCGGCCGGGCTCGGCTACCTGGCGATCGCCTTCGTCGGCTCCTCGTTCCTCGGCCTCGCGTACATCTTCTCGAGCAGCCCGTTCTACGGGTTCTACGAGCACGCGCCGCGGCTGTGGGGCCTCTCGGCGACCCGCGACCAGAACCTCGGCGGGATCTTCATGAACGGCGAGCAGACGCTCGTCTTCCTCCTCGCGATCGGGTACTTCGTCGTGCGGCTGCTCGACGAGGAGCACGCGCGGGACGAGATCGCGGAAGCCGGATAGCGCCCGCCGGAGGCGGCTCGTAGCGGCACGCCGTGCTGCCGACCGGGTACGAACGGCTGCCAACATCGCGCTCGTCATGTGGCGAGACGCCCGCCCAAGCGACGGGCGCACTGATCGTTTACCGGAACGATGCTGTTGGGCTGGGTTGTGCGGCTGCGTACAGGTGCCAGCGATCGGGCACACCTTTGAGTTGACGGGTGCCGCGATCCTCGAAGACCAACCCGCTCCCCGCGACGAGGTCTTTCACGGTCGACGAAACGAGCACTTCGCCGGGTTCGGCCAGTGCCGCGATCCTCGCGCCGATGTGGACGCCTATTCCGCCCAGGCCTTCGTCGATGCGTTCGACTTCGCCGGTGTGCACGCCGACGCGGAGCTGAAGTCCGAGTAGCGCGACCGCCGTGATGATCGCGTTGGCGCACTGCACCGCACGGGCTGGTCCGTCAAACGTCGCGAAGAACCCGTCGCCAGCGGTGTCGATGACTGTTCCCCGGAAACGCAGCAGTTCCGCGCGCAGGGCCTGATGGTGACTCGCGAGAAGTTCGCGCCACTGCCGATCCCCCAGATCAACTGCTTTCTCGGTTGAGCCGACGATGTCGGTGAACATCACCGTCGCGAGGACGCGATCGGGATCCGGGCCGCGACGTGTTCCAGTCACGAACTCTTCGATTTCTGCGAGTAGCCGATCCTGATCGCCTGCCCAGGGCGTGTAGTCGGCGCCTGGCAACTCCACCAGTCTTGCGTCTTCGATCCGCTCGGCGACATAACGCGCTCCCTCGATCGGTTCGGTGCGATCCTCGACTCGATGCAGAAGTAGCGTCGGAACGTGGATCGCGGGCAGGATCTGCCGTGTGTCGGTCTGCGCGTAGAGGCGCTCGATAGTCACAGCCGCGCGGGTGTCTGACGCTAGACGCCAGTACGTGATCGTCTGCCGCATCAGTTCTTCGCTCTCGGCCAGAGAGGGAGCGCTCCAGCGAATCAGCTCTTTCATGTATCGCTCGGTGCCCCACTCGTTCAGCATTTCGTCCAGGAAGGCATCCCATCGTTCGTTGGTCCACGCCCAGGGATAGTCGGAGGCATACGTGCCGCAGGCGCTGGCGCCGTACAGCAGAAGCGCCGACGTCCTTTCCGGATACATCCCGGCGAACATCAACGCCTGGGCACACCCGTCCAAGAACCCGCCGACCGCCGCCCGCTCCGATCCCACGGCATCCATGACCGCGTGCAGGTCCTCAACGAGGACCTCGAGCGGTGGCAAATCATCAGGGGAAAGCCGATCCGAGAGACCCGTGCCCCGTCGGTCGACCTCGATTACGCGGCAGAACGATCCGAGACGGGAAAAGAACCGTCGCGTCGGCTCGAACTGCCACTGATACTCAAGATTCGACACGAAGCCGGGGATGAACAGCAGATCCGGCCCCTCGCCGAATACCTGGTAAGCAATCGAGATGCCGTCGCGCCGCACGTAACGGATGTCGGCGATCACAAGGCGAGTCTCGCCGAATCGGCGGCAGACGACAAATTGGGGCTCGGGGTCGGGTTGGCGACACTTTGTCTGTGCTATGTCGCGTTCTTCTTCGGTCAGACAAGGTGCGACGCGGAGAACAACCCTCATCATCCGGCGACCTGCACGCTCGGCGGCAACCAAGCGACCGGTCTCGTGCCCGTTGCTGCCTATCTGAGTCTGGCGTTCTCCGTCTGGGTGACATAAGCGTCGCGCCCCGAGGTGCCGTGAGGGACGTCCCACAGAGTGGCGCTCGTCGCCGCGCGTGTCGCCGAGCCGGGGAGTAGATTCCTACCCCTTGACAAATCTCCTGTTCAAGCAGTTCCTGGACGACGATCTCGGCTGCGCCTCCTACCTCGTGGGCGACGAGGAGGCCGGAGTCGCGGTCGTGGTCGACCCGCCGTATGCGATCGAGCCGGTGCTGGCGGAGGCGGCGCACCGGGGCGTCCGGCTCGTCGGCGTCCTCGAGACGCACACGCACGCGGATCACGTCTCCGGCCACGGACGCCTCGCGCTCGAGCACGGCGTCCCGATCCGCGTCCACAGCGCCGCCGGGGCGGCCTTTCCGCACGAGCCGCTCGAGGACGGGACCGAGGTCGCGCTCGGCGACGTCGTCCTCCGGACGATCCACACGCCGGGCCACCGGCCCGAGCACTGCTGCTTCGCAGTGATCGACCGCTCGCGCGGCGACGAGCCGTGGCTCGTCCTCACCGGCGACTCGCTCTTCGTCGGCGACGTCGGGCGCCCGGACCTCGCGGTCGAGGCCCGGGAGGGAGCCGAGGACCAGTTCCGCAGCCTGCGCCGGCTCGTCGAGCTCGGAGACGGCGTCGAGGTGTTCCCCGGCCACGTCGCGGGCTCGCTGTGCGGCGCAGCGATGAGCTCGAAGGCGTCGACGACGATCGGCTTCGAGCGCCGCTTCAACCCCGCGCTCCAGGGCGAGCTCGTGGACTTCCTCTCGGCCGGGCTCGGCCCGCAGCCGCCGCGGCCGCCGAATATGGAGCAGATCGTCGAGCTCAACCGCGGCGAGCTACTGGGCGCACAGGCGCCGCTCGAGCGGCTCGATGCGTCGCCGGAGGAGGCGATCGTCCTCGACGTGCGCCCGACGGAGGTGTTCGCCGACGGCCACGAGTCCGGTGCGGTCGGCATCCCCGTCTCCGGCTCGAGCTTCGCGACAAGGGCGGCGTTCGTCCTGCCCGAGCGCCCGGTCGTTCTCCACGCAACGGACGAGGCGGAGGCCGAGCGCGCCGCGCGGGCGCTGCATGCGGTCGGGCTTTTCGGGATCGCCGGCTGGCGGGAGGGCGGCGGCGCCGAGAAGCTCGAGCCCGTCTCGCTCGACGAGCTCGAGCGGTTGCTCGCGGACGATTCGGTCGAGCTCCTCGACGTGCGCGAGGCGGACGAGCGGGACGAGGGGCACATCCCCGGCTCGCGGCATCTCCCCTACCGCACGGCGCGGGCCGCGGCGGAGGCGGGGCTGCTAGACGGACGGCCCGTCGTGACGTTGTGCGAGTCCGGCCCGCGGGCGGTGATCGCCGCGAGCGTGCTGCAAGCGTCAGGGGTGGACGCTCGTCCCGTGCTCGAGGGAGGCATCGCCGCCTGGCAGGCCCGCGGCGGCGAGACGACCTCCTTCCGCCGCTGCGGCACGTAGCGGGACGGCGCGGCACTCCTCGCTCGTCGGGACATGTCTCGGTGCCAGGCACCTGGAACCCCGAGTCGCGGGATTCAGTCGAGGCGCTCTACGGGATAGCCCCATTCGCGCATCTGGGCGAGAAGCTGCTCGCAATGCGCCGGGTCGCGCGTGAGCAGGGTCAGCTCGACCCCCGTATGGCCGACGGGAACGCCGGGCGCCTCGCGCTGGTGCTCGACCTCGACCACGTTCACCCGCTCGCGGGCGAGCAGTCCGAGCAGCTTCGCGAGCTCGCCCGGCCGGTCCAGGAAGCCGGTCCGCAGAACGAGATAGCGGCCGCTCAGCGCGAGCCCGCGCCGCATCACCTGCACCATGAGCGAGGCGTCGATGTTGCCGCCGGAGAGGAGCGCGAGCGCCGGCCCCGAGCCGCCCGCCCGCCCGCCGAGGATCGAGGCGACCGCGACTGCGCCGGCGCCCTCGACCACGAGCTTCGTCCGCTCGGCGAGGAGGACGATCGCCTCCGCGATCTGCTCGTCCTCGATGGACACGATCTCGTCGAGCGTCTCGTCGAGGATCCCCATCGTCAACTCCCCCGGCTCCTTGACCGCGATCCCGTCGGCGATCGTGTAGCCGGAGCCGCCGGCCATCGTCCCCGCCGCGCGGACGCCCACGATCCGCAGCTCCGGCCGGACCGCACGCAGCGCGAGCGAGATCCCCGACGCAAGCCCGCCGCCGCCGATCGGGAGCACGACCGTCTCGAGCTCTGCGACCTGCTCCGCGATCTCGAGCCCGATCGACCCCTGGCCCGCGATCACGAGCGGATCCTCGTAGGGATGGACGAACGTGGCTCCGGTCTGCCCGACGTACGCGAGGGCCTCTTCGAGCGTCTCCTCGAACGCCGGCCCCGTCAGCTCGACCTCAGCCCCGTAGCTGCGGGTGGCGTCGACCTTCGCCATCGGCGAGTCCTGCGGCATGAAGACGCGCGCGGATGCGCCGAGCTCTCGCGCCGCCCACGCCACCGCCTGGCCGTGGTTGCCGGCACTTGCCGCGACTACGCCGGCCGCGCGCTGCTCGGGCTCGAGGCTCGACAGCTTGAAGTAGGCGCCGCGGATCTTGAACGATCCCGTCCGCTGCAGGTTCTCGGCCTTGAGGTGCACCGGCCGCCCCGCTAGAAGCGAGAACGTCTCCGAGGGGAAGACCGGCGTGACGCGCGCGACTCCGTCGAGCCGCCCGCGGGCGCGCTCGATCTCAGGAAGCCCGGGTGCCGTCTGCGTCGCCATCGTGGATCCGGAAGACCTTCTCGAGTATCTCTCGCACCGCCGTCAGCGGGTCGAGCTCCCTCGCTTGTACCTCGGCGAGCAGCCGGCGCAACTCCGGGTCGTCGGCGACCGCCTGCTCGAGGTGGCGACTCGCACGGCTCGACGCGACCGCGAACACCTCGCGGGCGAGGTTCGCGCGGCGCCGCTCCTCCAGGTCACCGCTGTCCTCGAGGAAGCTGCGGTGCTCCTCGATCTTCTCCCACAGCTCGGGCACGTGCTCGCCGCGCACGGCGTCCGTCAGGACGATCGGCGGGCTCCAGTCGCCGTTCCCCTCCGCCTGAGAATGGCCGAGCGCGAGGATCGAGCGGACCTCGCTCAGCATCGTCTTCGCCGCCGGGTGGTCCATCTTGTTGATCGCGATCACGTCCGGGATCTCCATGATCCCGGCCTTCAGCGCCTGCACCGCGTCGCCCGACCCCGGCATGAGGACGAGGAGCACCGTGTCGGCGATGCCGATCACCTCAACCTCGCTCTGCCCCGCGCCGACGGTCTCGAGGAAGACGATGTCCTTGCCTGCGGCGTCGAGCACGAGGAGGGCCTGCAGCGCCGCCTCGGCGAGCCCGCCGAGATGGCCGCGCGTCCCCATCGACCGGATGAAGACGTCGGGATCGAGGAAATGGTCGCTGAGCCGGATCCGGTCGCCGAGGAGCGCGCCGTGCGTGAACGGGCTCGACGGGTCGACCGAGACGACACCGACCGTGCTCTGGCGCGCGCGGACGTGCCGGATCAGCGCCGAGACGAGGCTCGACTTGCCGACCCCCGGCGGGCCGGTGACGCCGACCGAGTACGCCGAGCCGGTCTGCGGGTAGAGGTCGGCGACGACGCCGTACGCGAGCGGATCGCCGTCCTCCACGAGCGAGATCGCGCGCGCGAGCGCACGCCTGTCTCCGGCACGGACGCCGGCCGCCAGATCGTCCCGAGTCCAATCGCGGCGCCCGGCCACCGCCCGGAATGTACTCAGTTGGCCGCGGCGACGGGCGCGGCGTCGTGTGGCATCTCGGCGTCGGCGGCCGTCTCGCCGCCCAGTTTCCGTGCGAGCAGCGAGCCGGCAAGTGCAGCGACGACCAGGATCCCGCCCGAGCCTCCCCAGATCCAGCGCGGGGAGTCGGCCGAGACGGGCGGACGGAGGAAGAGCCCGCCGAGCGCGTCGCCGATCCCGACGAGGACGTAGGTCACGCTCATCACGAACGTGAGCGCCCGGCCGCGCAGCAGGTCGAAGGTGCCGCGCTGGACGAGGAGCGCGTTGCACGCGACGGCGATGCCGTTGCCGACGCCGAGGACGGCGCAGCAGGCCGCGGCGACCCACACGTTGGGGCTCAAAGCGACCGCGACGGAGGCGACGGCCATGAGGAAGAGACCTCCGCCGTACACGCGCGCGACGCCGTACCGAGCGAGCGCAGCCGCGCTGCCGAAGCTGCCGAGTACGAGGCCCACGCCCGTCGCTCCGTACAGGAGCCCATAGCCGAGATCGCCTCCCGACAGGGTGTTCTTCGCGATGAAGATCGTCGCGACGTTGCTGCCTCCGAGAGCCAGCGAGGCGATCCCCCAGCCGACGAGCACGGCCCGCATCGACGGCGAGTGCAGCGCCGCGCCAAAGCCGTCGCGGAGATCGCGCCAGTGGCCGCGCGAGAGCGCGCGCTGGCTCTGCAGCAGGCGCGGCGCGATCCGCATGACGAGCGCGATCGAGACGAGGAAGGACGCCGCGTTGATCGCGTACGGGGCCGAGGGGCCGGCTGCCGCGGTGAGCAAGCCGCCGATGACCGGCCCGATCGTCCAGCTCACGTTCTCGACGGTGACGAGGAGGGCGTTGGCCTGCGGCAGCTCCGCGTCCGGGACGAGATTCGGAATCCCGGCGTAGACCGCCGGGCGGAAGAACCCGGTAGCGAGGCCGGAGACGGCCGCCAATCCGACGACGGTTGCGGCGTTCGGTGCGAACGGCAGCCCGGCGAAGACTCCGACCCGCACGGCGTCGGCGGCGATCATCAGCGAGCGGCGCTCGAGGCGGTCGAGCAGCGGCCCGAGCAGGAGCCCGACGACGATCGTCGGCAGGAACTCGACGACGAGCACGGCACCGACCCAGAGGCCCGAGCCCGTCCGGTCCTTGACGTCGATCGCGAGCGCGACCGCGGCGAGGAGCGTGCCGACGCTGGAGCCCAGCGTCGCGAAGAAGAGGTTCCGGAACCCCGGCAGCCTGAGCGGTGAAAACTGTGCGGACGTCACGCTCACGAGCTTCCGCCCGACGCTACCACCTCGACCTGCTGCTTACGAGACGCCCGAAAGGACGTGTCCCAAAGCGACAGCGAAGGCCTCGTTCTCGTCGGGCATGCCCACGGTTACGCGGATTGCCTCCGGTGCGCCGAAGCCGTCGAGGGGGCGAACGATGACGCCTTCCCGCAGCAGCCGCTCGAACAGTTCGCGCCCCCCTCCGACGTCCGCGAAGAGGAAGTTGCCGCGCGCGGACCCGACCGGATCGAGCCCGTGGCTGCGCAGGATCTCGGCGAGCGTGTCGCGGCCCGCCGCGTTCAGCTGCCGCCGCCGCGCGATCTCCTCCGGGTCGTCGAGGCTGGCCAGCGCGGCCGCCTGTGCGTCCGCGGCAACGTCGAACGCCCGGCGCACCTTGCTCGTCGCCGTGACCACGTCGGCCGGCGCAACGGCCCAGCCGACGCGCAGCCCGGCAAGCCCGTAGATCTTCGAGAACGTCCGCAGCACCACGATGCGGCGCCCTGCGCGGAAGAGCTCGATCCCGTCGGCGTAGTCCGGATCGTCGATGTACTCGAAGTACGCCTGGTCGAGGACGCAGAGGACGTGCCCCGGAAGCCGGTCGAGGAAGCCGAGCAGCTCCTCCCGCCCGTTCGCCAGGCCGGTCGGGTTGTTCGGATGGCAGACGTAGACGAGCTTCGTACGCGGGCCGATCACCGCGAGAAGCCCGTCGAGGTCGTAAGCGTGGTCGCGGAGCGGGACGCGCCGCTGCTCGGCGCCGAGCTTCGCCGCGGTGAGGACGTAGCTCGGAAAGGACGGCCAGCCGCAGACGACGTCGTCCCCCGGGTCGAGCGTCGCCTGCGCGAGCAGGTCGATGATCCCGTCGGCGCCGGCACCGACCACCACCTCCTCGAACGCGACGCCGCTTCGCTCCGCAAGCGCCGTCCGCAGCGTCCAGACGCCGCCGTCCGGGTAGCGGTTGAGCCCGAGCCCGATGCGCTCCATCGCCTCGAGCGCCGCCGGGAACGGCGGGAACGGGCCCTCGTTGGAGGCGAGCTTGACGACGCGCTCGAGCCCGAGCTCCCGCTGCACCGCCTCGACCGGCTTGCCCGGCTCGTACGGCACGAGGCCGTCGATCGAGGCCCGGAAGAGGCTCAATCGCTCTTCCTGCGCAGCGACCCCAGCTTGCCGCCCAGGCGCTTGGCCTTCCGGCGGGCGACGACCTTCCCCACCTTGAGCACGAGGAAGCCGACGACGGCGTTCCGCCTGTTCACGATGCTCATTTGCTCCTCCTCTCCTCCGCGCGGCCTCAGGCCGGTGCGGCCGCCCGCGGCTTGCGGTTCGGAATGTGGATGGCACGGCCGAGCGCGGCGAGCCCTGCTTCCTTGATCGCCTCGGAGAGCGTCGGGTGCGGCGCGATGCCGTCCGCGACCGTCTCCACCGTCGACTCGGCGTCGATCGCGACGACGCCGGCCTCGACCATGTCGGTCACGTGCGGGCCGACCATCACGAGCCCGAGCAGCTCGCCGTACCGCGTCTCGTGGATCGACTTCACCCAGCCGACCGTCTCGTCCTGCATCACGGCGCGCGCATTCGCGACCCACGGGAACCGGCCGACCGCCACGTCGTCGCCGTACTGCTCGCGCGCCTCCGCCTCGGTTAGCCCGACCGCCGCGATCTCGGGGTCGGTGTAGATCGGGCGCGGCACGGCGCGGTTGTCGAACACCGCCTCGTGGCCGGTCGCGTTCTCGGCGGCGACCTCGCCCTCGCGGAACGCGGTGTGCGCCAGCTGCCAGTAGCCGGCGCAGTCGCCGACGGCGTAGATGTGCGGCACGCTCGTCCGGCGGTGCTCGTCGGTCGCGACCCCGGCGCGCCGGTCGAACTCGACACCCGCGGCCTCGAGGCCGATCCCCTCGACGAGCGGCCCACGCCCGACGGAGACGAGCATCAGGTCCGCCTGCACCGTCTCTCCGTCGCCGTAGTGGACGGTGAGCTGCGAGCCGTCGTCGCCGATCTTCGAACACTGCTTGCCGAGCTCGAGCGAGATCCCGCGGCGCCCGAACTGCTTCGCGAGCTCCTTCGCCGCGTCGGCGTCTTCCTGCGGGATGAGCGTGTCGAGCATCTCGACGATCGTCACCTCCGAGCCGAAGCGGCGGAAGATCGAGGCGAACTCGCAGCCGATGATGCCGCCGCCGAGGATGACGAGCCGGCCCGGCACCTGCTCCTGCGCGAGCAGGCCGGTCGAGTCGACACAGCGCGGCGACTCGATCCCCTCGATCGGCGGTCTGAGCGGATACGAGCCGGTCGCGACGATCGCCGATCGGAACGAGACGTTCTCGCCGCCCTCGACGGCGATCGTGTTCGCGTCGGTGAAGCGGCCCATCCCCTGCACCCACTCGACGCCGTTCGCCTTGAAGAGGCTCGCGACTCCCGAGGTCATCTGCTCGACGACGCCCGCCTTCCACGCGTTCGCGGCCGCGAAGTCGAGGTTCGCCTGCCCCACCTGGACGCCGAACTTCGCGAAGTGCTCCTCCGCCTCCTTGAGCGCGAACGCGGTCTGCACCCACGCCTTCGTCGGGATGCAGCCGACGCGCAGGCAGGTGCCGCCGAGCTCGGGCTCCTTCTCGATGCAGGCGACCTTCGCGCCGAGCTGTGCAGCGCGGATGGCGGCGGTGTAGCCGCCCGGGCCGCCTCCGAGGACGGCGACGTCAACGTCCATTGCTCAACTCCCTCGTCATCGTTGCGTCTGAGCGTAATCAAACAGCGAGCGAGAGCTGCGCACTCGAATCTCGAGCCAAAGGGAGCGCGCATCTCCCGTTTGCTCCGTGCCGGCGGCTGAAAGTTCGAAACGTTTACACCTCAACGAGGCGAAAGGCCGGAGGCTAAGCGGATCCGCGTAAGCGGGGACTTAGCCGGAGGCCGCACCGGACCGGCCTCCCGTCCAGAGCAGCAAGAACAAGACAGCACGGAGCCGCCGGGAGACCACGCTCTCCCGGCGGCGCAGTTCCGTTGCCAAGCGAGCGAGAGCGAAGCTTTCGCGAGCTACAGCTCGGCGAGCATGGTCACGGTGCCGTCCTCGCGCCGGAGCTCGCGGAAGCCGTGCTTCTCGTAGAAGCCGGTCTGGCCCGGCTCGGCGCTGAGGCTGACGTGTGAGTAGCCCTCGCCACGGGCCTGCTCGAGCAGGGCTTCGAGCAGCTCGCCGCCCGTGCCGTGGCCGCGGTGGCTCGGGACGACGGCGATCGTCAGCTCGGGGGTCGCCTCGTCGACGAAGCCGAAGCCGGGCGCGTCCGCCGGAAACAGCCGATACCAGGCGGCCCCGTAATCGTTCGGGCCGGAGAAGGCGATCACGCCCGCGTCGCCGCGGCGGCCCCAGTTCTTGACGTAGCGGAAGACCGGCAGGTCGGGATCCTGCGCCATCCGCCAGTGGTAGGCGTGGCGGAGCATGTCCCGGAGGAAGCGCAGGTCCTGGAGGTCGGCGGGGCGCAGCATCGCGGCCCTAGAGCTCCTGGGCGAGCTGGATGCGGTTGCCGTCCGGGTCGTACACGTCGAGCAGGCGCATCTCGCCGGTCAGCTCGACGACGATCCCGACCTCGACGCCCGCCTCGCGCAGCCGCTCCGCCTCGCCCTTCAGGTCGGGCACGTCGACGTGCGCGACTCCGTCGTCGCCCGGCTCTCCCTCCGCGAGCCCGATCTCCATCTCGCCGCGCCGCAGCGTCGACCAGCGCGCCTCGAAGTCGACGCCGAACTCCTCGAAGCCGAGCAGCTCCCGGTAGAAGCGACGCCCTTCGTCGAGGTCACGGACGTGGTACCAGACGGTCGGCGCCATCGGACAGTTCTACAACGCGAGCCCCGGGTCCTCCAGGCTCTCCTTCAGCGTCTGGAGGAAGGCTGCAGCCGGGGCCCCGTCGACGGCGCGGTGGTCGAACGTGCCCGTGAGCGTGACGAGCGGCCGGACGGCCGTCTTGCCGCCCACCGGGACGACGCGCTCCTCGGTCGCGCCGACGGCGACGATCGCCGCCTGTGGCGGGTTCAGCACGGCGGTGAAGCGCTCGACCGCGTACATGCCGAGGTTCGAGATCGTGAACGTGCCGCCCTCGAGATCCTCCGCGCGCAGCATGTTCTCACGTGCGCGACCGACGAGGTCGGTGCGGAGCTGCGCGATCTCGGTCAGCGAGAGCCGCTCCGCGCTCCGGATCACCGGCACGACGAGCCCCTGCGGCGCGGCGACGGCAAGGCCGACGTTCGCGCTCGGGTGGAGGAGGATCGCCTCGTCGGTGAACTCCGCGTTCACCTCGCGGTGGCGGACCAGCGCCTGCGCGCAGACCTTCGTGAGGACGTCGGTGACGGTAACGCGCACATCGGGGTCGCGCTCGCGGAGCCGCTCGACCAGGGCGTTCACCCGCGTCATGTCCGCCGAGGCCTGGAGCTGGAAGACCGGGATCTGCCACGCCTCGGTGAGCCGCCGCGCGATCGTCTTGCGGACGTTCGTCAGCGGCACGCGCTCGACCTCACCCGCCGCCACAGGTGCTTGTACCGGTCTGTTACCGGCAGGAGCCGGCCCGCCCGCCTCGGCGCGCTCGACGTCCTCGGCGACGATCCGGCCCTCCGGGCCTGTGCCGCGTACGGCGCGAAGGTCGATCCCGCGCTCCCGAGCCAGGCGACGTGCAAGCGGCGAAGCCTTGACCCGTCCGTTGCCGGCCGCCGCCGACAGGACGTCGGGCTGGGACGCAGGCTCGGCCCGCGGCTCTGCTTCCGCTTCTACCGATCTGGTGCTTGCTTCAGGAGGCGTCGCGACCTCCGGCACTGCTTCGCCCTCGGCGCCGATGAAGGCGACGGTCTGCCCGACGGGCACCTCCCCCTCGGCGACGGCGATCTTGAGCAGGACGCCGGCCGCCTCGGCCTCGACCTCCTGCGTCACCTTGTCGGTGTCGAGCTCGAAGAGCGGCTCGCCCTTCTGCACCGGCTCGCCCACGGACTTGAGCCAGCGGACGATCGTGCCGGACTCCATGCCCTGGCCGAGCCGCGGCAGGATGACCTCCGTCGCCACGCGCTACGCCTTGCCCACCGTTCGCTTGATCGCGGCGAGCACGTCCTCGGCGTGCGGCACGACGAACGCCTCCATCACGGGCGCGAACGGCAGCGGGGCGAACTTCGCACCGACGCGCTCGATCGGCGCATCGAGCCAGTCGAACGCCTGGTACTGGAGGACGGCCGCGACCTCCGCGCCGAACCCCATCCGTGTGACCGCCTCGTGCGCGACGACGGCGCGGTTCGTCTTCTTCACCGACGAGACGAGTGTCTCCTCGTCGAGCGGCTGGAGCGTGCGCGGGTCTACGACCTCGACCGAGATCCCGTCCCGCTCGGCGTCCTCGGCCGCGCTCAGGCTCTCGTGCACGAGCCGCCCGGTCGCGATCACGGTCACGTCCTCGCCTTTGCGGTGGACGCGCGCGCGGCCGAGCGGGATCGGCTCGATCTCCTGTGGCACGTCGCCCTTGATCGGGTAGAGCGTCCGGTGCTCGAAGAAGACGACGGGGTTGTCGTCGTAGATCGCCGACCAGAGAAGGCCGCGCACGTCCTCCGGCGTCGAGGCGAAGACCACCTTGAGCCCCGGGATGTGGACGAACCACGCCTCGAGCTGCTGCGCGTGCTGCGCGCCGGGCGACCAGCCGGCGCCGCCCTGCGTGCGGAAGACGACCGGGACGGTGATCTGCCCGCCCGACATGTAGCGGTGCTTCGCCGCCTGGTTGACGATCTGCTCCGTCGCGAGCGTGAGGAAGTCCTCGTACATGATCTCCGCGACCGGGCGCATCCCCTGCACCGCCGCGCCGATCGCGGCTCCGGCGATCGCCATCTCGGAGATCGGGGAGTTGCGCACGCGCTCGGGGCCGAACTCGTCGAGCATTCCGGCGGTGACGCCCATCGAGCCGCCCATCTCCGCGATGTCCTCGCCCATGATGAAGACGTCGTCGTCGGCGCGCATCGCCTGCGAGAGCGCGTCCCGTACCGCCTCTCTGTAGGTCAGCACGGGCATCCTCAGGCGTACACGTTCTTGAGAGCGTCTTCGGGCGCGGGATCGGTTCCGTTCTTCGCGAACTCGAGCGACGCCTCGACGATCTCCGTGACCTCGGAGTCGAGAGCGGCATACTCCTCGTCCGAGACCGCGAGCTTCGCGCGCAGGAGCTCGATCGGGTCGTGTTCCTCCCGCAGCTTCCGTGCTTCGTCGCGGTCGCGGTAGATCTGCGGGTCGCCGATGTAGTGGCCCGAGAAGCGGATCGTCTCGAGGTGGACGAAGACCGGCCCGTCGCCGCCGCGCGCGTGGTCGAGCGCCTTGCGCGCAGTCCGGTAGACCACCTCGACGTCCTGCCCGTCGGCCTTCAGCGTCTTCATCCCGAACGCCTTCGCGCGGTCGGAGAGGTCGCGGATCGGGGAGTGCTGCGACTCAGGCGTCGACTCCGCCCACTTGTTGTCCTCGAGCACGAACACGGCGGGCACCTGCCAGAGCTGCGCGAGGTTGAGCGCCTCGTGGAAGGTTCCGATGTTCGTCGCGCCGTCGCCGAAGAAGGCGACCGCGACGCGCGGCTCGGCGCGCAGCTTGAAGGCAAGGGCCGCGCCGGTGATCTGCGGCAGCCCGCCGCCGACGACGGCGTTCGCTCCGATGTTGCCGCGCTCGACGTCGTAGAGGTGCATCGAGCCGCCGTAGCCGTGCGAGCAGCCCTCCTGCTTGCCGTACAGCTCGGCCATCAGCTCGTTCGGATGCGTCCCCTTCGCGAGTGTGTGGCCGTGCGCGCGGTGCGTCGAGGCCATGACGTCGCCGTCCTCGAGCGCGCGGCAGACGCCGACGGCGCAGGCCTCCTGGCCGATCGCGACGTGCAGGAAGCCCGGGAGCTCGCCCGCGCGGAAACGTTCCTCGACCTTCTCCTCGAAGCGGCGGATGAGGAGCATGTCCCGCAGCACGTCGCCGAGCTCGCTCTTGCCGAGGCTCGTCCGGTGCTCAACCTTCGCCACGGGCCGGAGTGTACGGTTCGCCCCGTGCGGCTCGTCGAGCGCTGGAACCGCGTCGAAAGCGGTCTGGATCCGAGGTGGACGGAGGTCACGCTAAGCCTCGCGATCCACGACGGGGCGGCCCGGCGCCGCGCCGCTGCGCTGCTCGGGCCCGCCGGGCCGGGGATCGCGGGACAGGAGATTCGCTTCGACGTCTCGACCCGTGGGAACGGAATCGGACCCGAAGCGGGACGGCGACTGTTGGGGCGGATCGACGAGGAAGGGATCGTCGGCCGTCTCGAGCTCGTCGCGTCGGCCGGCGTGCGGCAGCAGCCGGAGCCGCCGGCGCGCTCGGTGGCGGCCGAGTGGCGGACGGCGCTCGAGGCGCTTGCCTCCGACTGGAGCGACCTCGTCGCCGAGCTCGAGCTGGACTCGAGCGCAGACGTCGACCGCGGCGCCGTGCTCTGCGCTCCGCTCAACCCGATGCAGACGACGGAACGACCCGGCTTCCGCTTCCGCTGCGCGAGCGCACACGGCTACGGAGCATCCGCGGGGATGGTCGGCCGCTGCCTCGCCCGGCTCGACGATGCCGGGATCACCGGCCACATCCGGATCACGCAGGCGCTGAGCGACGTGCATCCCATCGGCACGCAGGGCGCGACCTTCGTCGTGGGCCGCCGTCCCACCTGATGGCCGATCCCGTCTCCTGGAAGGTCGTCGAGCACGGGTGGGCCGTCTACGACCGCGACGGCGAGCAGGTCGGCACGGTGGACGAGATCGCAGGCGACGAGGAGGCGGACATCTTCGACGGCTTCGGCGTCAAGACGGGCCTGCTCGGCAGCGTGAAGTACGTCCCCGCCGAGATCGTCGAGAGCATCGCCGTCGGCGAGGTCCGGCTCACGATCTCCGGCAACGAGGTGGCACCGCTCGACGACATGCGCGCGGAGGTCGAGGAGGCGCTCATCCCCGAGAGCTCCACGTGGTACCAGCGGCTCGCGTGGTGGCTCACCGGCCGTAACCGCTAGATCTCGATTACGGTCCGTCGGTGCAGGCAATGAGGACGGTGTGAACGGACTGGGGCTTTCCGGTGCGACGAAGCGGGTCGCCGACCACGCACGGGCCTTCGTGCGGCTCGAGTTGCAGCTCGCCGCTGCGGAGCTGAAGGGGCGCCTCGCGGCGCTCGCGGCGGGGATCGCCCTCACCGCCACGGCAGCCGTGCTCGGTCTCACGGCGCTCGTGTTCGGGCTCGCGGCCGCAACCGCCGCGCTCGCGATCGCGCTGCCCGTCTGGCTCTCGCTGCTCATCATGTTCGGCGGCCTGCTCCTGCTCGCAGGAGTCCTCGGCGGGATCGGGGTCGCCCTGCTGCGGAAAGGCACGAAGCCGGTTCCCGAGCAGGCGATCGCAGAGGCCCAGCTCACGACGGAGGCCTTGCGCAATGGCCACTGAGTCCGAGATCCGCGCGGAGATCGCCGCGGAGCGGCGCGAGCTCACCGAGGCCGTCGCGTCGCTGCGCGAGGAGCTCGGCCACACGGCCGAGCGCGGGAAGAAGCTCGGCGCCGCGGTCGGTGCCGCAACGGGAGCCGCCCTCGCTGCGAGAACGCTGCTCCGGCTCAGGCGCCGCTCCAGGCGCCGCGACCGCTGACAGCGGGGCGGCCTTCCCCTCGCGGGCAGAACGTCGTACGGTTGCGCCGTGGCAGAGAGCCTGCCGGCAGGGACTCTCACGTTCCTGTTCACCGACGTCGAGGGGTCGACGCGCCTGGTCGAGGAGATCGGGGCAGCGCGCTACGCCGAGGCGCTGGCGGAACACCGGCGAGTGGTGCGCGAGGCACTCGCCGAGCACGCCGGCATCGAGGTCGACACCCAGGGCGACGCGTTCTTCTGCGCCTTCTCGTCTGCGCAGAAGGCCGTGGCCTGCGCGCGGCGCGCCCAGGAGCGGCTCGGAGCCGGCCCGATCCGTGTGCGGATGGGCCTGCACACGGGCGAGGCGCTCGTCGCCGACGGCCACTACGTCGGGATGGACGTGCACCGAGGCGCGAGGATCGCCGCGTCGGGCCACGGCGGGCAGGTCGTCGTGTCCTCGACGACGGCCGCGGTGCTCGAGCCGGGCTCGTTCCCACTCCGCGATCTCGGGGAGCACCGCCTGAAAGACCTCTCGGCGCCGCTGCGGCTCTTTCAGCTCGGCGAGGCGGACTTCCCGCCCCTGAAGACCCTCCACCGGACGAACCTGCCGGTTCCGGCGACCTCGTTCGTGGGACGACGACGGGAGCTCGAGAGCGTCACCGCGCTCGTGCGCGACCCCACCGCCAGGCTCGTGACGCTGACGGGCTCGGGCGGGACCGGCAAGACGCGCCTCGCGCTGCAGATCTCGGCGGAGCTGGCGGACGAGTTCCCCGGCGGCGTGTTCTGGACGCCGCTCGCCCCGCTGCGAGAGCCGGGTCTGGTCGCGACGGCCATCGCGAACGCGCTCGGCGTCGAAGAGGCGGACGAGGCGCCCCTCGGCCCGGCGCTCGCCGGCGTGGTGGAACGGCCGACGCTCGTACTCGTCGACAACTGCGAGCACCTGCTCGAGGAGGCGGCCGCCGCGATCGGAACTCTGATCCGGGCCACGAGCGAGCTCAAGTTCGTCGCGACCAGCCGCGAGCCGCTCGCGATCACCGGTGAGCACGTCTTCCCCGTCGATCCGCTCGAGCGGCCCGACGCGGTCGCGTTGTTCACGGCGCGGGCCGGGGCCGCGGGAGCGACGGAACTCGACGAGAAGGCCGTCGCGGAGCTCTGCGCCCGGCTCGACGGCCTCCCGCTCGCGCTGGAGATCGCTGCGGCCCGGGCACCGGCGCTCCCACCCGAGCTCCTCCTCGACCGGCTCTCCCAGCGCCTGCAGCTCCTGCGCGGCCCGCGCGATGCGGAGGAGCGGCAGCAGACCCTGCACGCGACGATCGCGTGGAGCTACGAGCTGCTCGCTCCCGAGGAGCAGGCCGTGCTGCGCCGCGTCTCGCTCTTCGCGGGAGGCGGCGAACTCGATGCGCTGGAACACGTCGCCGACGCCGACCTCGAGGAGCTGACGTCCCTCGTCTCGAAGAGCCTGCTCCGGATCACGCACACACCCGACGACCCGCGCTACTGGATGCTCGAGACGATCAGGGAGTTCGCCGGCGGTCTCCTCGCGGAGACGGACGAGGCGGGCGAGCGCCGGAGCCGCTACGTCCGCTGGTTCGGGCGGGTCGCAGCCGAGGCGTCGCTGCACCTCGCCGAGCCCGACGCAGCGAGCTGGCTCGAGCAGCTCGAACGAGATCTCGGCAACCTGCGCGTCGCGTTCGCGCTCGCTCTCGAGACCGGGGACGAGTCGGTCGGCACGCTGGCGCGGGTGCTCGGCGAGCTCAATCGCGTGCGCGGCCGGTATGCCGAGGCCCGGGACGCTGCGCTGCGGGCACTCGAGCAGACCGACGAGCCCATGCTCCGCGCCGAGCTGGAGCGCGGGCTGGGACGCGTTCTCGTCAGGCGCGACGAGATGGGCGAGGCGGCGGCGGCCTACCGGCGGGCCGAGAAGCTGATCGGGCAGCCGGACGAGGACGCCGGCGACGTGCACTGGCACGCCTGGCTCGAGCTCAAGCTCGACGAGGCCCACCTTCACTACTGGCGGGCCGACACCGCCGCGCTGGAGCGAGCGGCGGAAGACCTGCGCCCCGACATCGAGTTGCACGGCACGCCCGGCGAACGCGCGGACTTCGGCCACGTGCTGCTGCAGAACGCCTTCCGGCGGGAGCGGTACGTCCTCTCGGAGGAGACGGAGAAGCTGGCCCGGGAGACGTTCGCCGCCGCGGCGGAGGCCGGGCAACTGGACATCCATTTCCAGCTCGGGTTCGCTCTCCTCTGGCGGGGCCGGCTCACCGACGCGGACGAGGAGCTGCGCGTCGGCCGCGACGAGGGGCGGCGGCTCGGCGACGTGCTCGCCGAGGCGCGCTGCCTCGTCTACCGGACCGTCGTCCGGCGGAAGCTCGACGACACGGAGGGAGTGCGGTCCCTGCTCGCGGAGATCGACGCCCTCGACGACACGTACGGCTACGCAGGGTTGACGGCGGCGAACCGGGCCTGGCTGGCCCAGCGGGACGGCGACCCGCAGAGCACGGAGCATTGGGGCGCGGTGGCGATCGCGGCCTGGGAGCAGTCCTCACGCCCGGGACCGACCGTCTTCCAGTGGACGGCGCGCTTCCCGCTCCTCGCCCTCGAGGTGGAGCGGGGCAGCCTCGACGCGGCCGCGGAGCACGCGGCGGCGATGCTCGACGACCGTCAGCAGCCGCTGCCGGACGACGTGCGGACCGCCGTGCGCGCGGCGCTCGAACGGGCGGCGCACGACGCCTACGCCGCGGCGATCGAGCTCGGCCGCGCCGGCGGCTACGCCTAGGCGCGCAGCACCGCGTCGAAGCGCGACGAAAGCGCATCGACGATCGAGGCGCGCAGCGGCGCGACGTCCTCGTCCGTCAGCGTCCGCTCCGGGGAGCCGAAGGCGAGACGGAACGCGAGCGAGCGCTTTCCCTCGCCGATCTGCTCGCCGCGGTACTCGTCGAAGACCGAGAGCTCGCGAAGCAGCTCGCCGGCCGCCGCCCGGATCGCCGCATCGAGCTCCGCCGCCGTCACGGTCTCGTCGACGACGAAGGCGAGGTCCTGGCGCACGTCCGGGAAGGGGCTCACCGGCTCGAAGCCCGCCACCTGCGGCGCAGCCTCCGCGAGCGCATCGAGGTCGAGCTCGAAGGCGCCCCAGGAGCCGTCGAGCAGCGCGGGATGGAGCTCCCCGAGCCAGCCCTCCGCGGTACGCGCCGCCTTGCCGGGATGGAGGAACGGCTCGCTCGTCCGCTCGTAGCCCGGCTCGACGCCGAGCGCAAAGTAGACCTGCTCGACGGCCCACTTCGCCTCGGCGAAGCCTCCGTCGGCGATGCCCGCGACGTGCCACCGCTCCTCGGGAAGCTGCTCGCCGACTCCGCGGTAGACGCGCGCGACCTCGAACAGCGCGA
Organism: uncultured Actinomycetes bacterium; assembly: GCA_963796265.1. Classification (GTDB taxonomy): domain Bacteria; phylum Actinomycetota; class Thermoleophilia; order Gaiellales; family Gaiellaceae; genus Palsa-739. Next base: position 47,353 of record CAWCLA010000001.1, read on the forward strand.
CGTCGTCGGCGCCCGCGTCGGCGTTGCGGCGAGCCGGCTCGAGCAGCGACGAATAGAGGACGGTGCGGAGCGCGGCCGCCTCGTTGGAGAGAGGCTCCGGGAGGCGAAAATCCCCGTCCGCCACGAAGGTCGGCATGTACACCTCGGCGTACCCGGTCCCGACGAGCACGTCCTCCACCCGCCGCCGCAGGCGCTGGGACCGCGTCAGCCGTCCGAACATCGCCTCGCGGCGCGGCAGGGTGAACGGGATCTCGGACAGCTTGAAGCGCGCGACCTCCTCGATCAGGTCGACCTCCCGCGTCACGTCGCGCGCCCGCCAGGCGGGCACGCGGAAGCCCTTCTTCAGCTGCTCGAAGCCGACCCGGCCGAGGATCGCGGCCTGCTCGGCTGCGGGCACCTCGAGCCCGATCAGCTCGCTCGCCCGCTCCGGCCGGAGGTGGATCACGGCAGGCTCGGGCATCGCCGCCTGCACGTCCTCCGCCCCGGTCCAGCGCGCCCCGGCGAGCTCGACGAGGAGCTGCGTCGCGTACGTCGCCGCCTGCCCCGCGACGTACGGATCGACGCCCTTTTCCCACCGGTTCGAGGCCTCGGTGCGCAGCGCGTGCCGCTCGGAGCTACGCAGGATCCCGACCGGCTCGAAGTTCGCGGCCTCGAGCAGGACGTTCTTCGTAGAGGCCGAGACCTCCGTCTGCTCGCCGCCCATGACCCCGGCAAGCCCGACGGCGCGCTCGGCGTCGGCGATGACGAGATCCTCGGCGGTCAGCGTCCGCTCGACGCCGTCGAGCGTCAGCACCTTCTCGCCGTCGCGCGCCCACCGCGCGACGAGCCCGCCGTGCAGCAGGTCGCGATCGTAGGCGTGGAGCGGGCTGCCGAGGGCGAGCATGACGTAGTTCGTGACGTCGACGGCGTTCGAGATCGAGCGCACGCCCGCGTGGCGGAGCCGGGCCTTGAGCCAGAGCGGCGAGTCGCCGATCGCGACCTCCGTGAACGTCCGCCCGATGAAACGAAGGCAGGCCCCGGCATCCTCGATCTCGATCCCCACGGGCTCGTCGCCTTCCCGTTGCGGCTCCTCGCCGGGCAGCGGGAGCAGCTCGCCGCCGAGGATGGCGGCGACCTCACGCGCGACGCCGTAGACCGCGAACAGATCGGCCCGGTTCCCGGTTGCCTCGAGGTCGATCACCTCGTCGACGAGCGGGACCACCTCGCCCAGCGGCGTCCCCGCCTCGAGCGCGTCGTCGAGCACGATGATCCCGGTGTGGTCGGTACCGAGGTCGAGCTCGTCCTCGGCGAGGATCATCCCCTCGGAGACCTGCCCGCGGAGCTTGCGCCGCTCGAGCACGAGCCCGTTCGGGAGGGTCGCACCGGGCAGCGCGACGGCGACCTTCGCGCCGGCGCCGAAGTTCCAGGCGCCGCAGACGATCGAGTACGGCCGGTCCTCCCCCACGTCGACGGACGTGAGCTGGAGCCGGTCGGCGTCCGGGTGCTTCTCCGCCTCGAGCACGTGACCGACGCGGAAGAGCGCGAGGTCGGCCTGCACCCCGACGCGGTGGATCCCGTGCACCTCCGCGGTCGAGATCGAGAGCGCTTCCGCGATCTCCGCGGCGGTCGCATCCACGCGGACGTACTCGCGGAGCCAGCTGAGCGGGATCCTCACCGGAACTGCCCGAGGAAGCGCAGGTCGTTCTCCCAGAAGGGGCGGATGCCGGCGATGCCGTAGCGCAGCTGTGCCGTCCGCTCGATGCCCATCCCGAAGGCGAAGCCGCTGTACTCCTCCGGCCCCCAGCCGACGAACTCGTAGAGGTACGGGTCGACCATTCCCGAGCCGCCCATCTCGATCCAGCCGGAGTGCTTGCAGATGTGGCATCCGGCACCGCCGCAGTTGAAGCACGATACGTCCGGCTCCATCGAAGGTTCGGTGAACGGGAAATAGTGCGTGCGGAAGCGCATCTCGCGCTCGGGGCCGTACAGCTCGCGCATCACGTGGAGGAGCGTCCCCTTGAGGTCGGCCATCGTGATGCCCTTGTCGATGGCGAGCCCCTCGAACTGGTGGAAGATCGGGAAGTGCGTCGCGTCGATCGCGTCGCGCCGGTAGACGCGGCCGATCGAGACCATGTAGATCGGCGGCCGACGCTCCTCCATCCTGTGGATCTGCGCGGGCGACGTCTCGGTGCGGAGGACGGTGTTCTCGTCGAGGAACAGCGACGCGCGCGGCGAGCGCGCGGGGTGCCACTCGGGGAAGCCGAGGGCGTCGAAGTTGTACCGCGTCGTCTCGACCTCGCGGCCGTCGACGATCTCGTAGCCGAGGCCGAGGAAGACATCCTCGACGTCGCGGCGCACGAGGGTCGACGGGTGGAGCGTGCCGCGCGGTCGCAGCTTCGGCCGGCCGAGCAGCCTGGCCGGCAGCGTCACGTCGTCGCGCTCGGTCGCGAGCCGCTCCTCGAGCTCGGCCCGTGCGAGCTGATCCTCCCGCTCGGAGAGCGCAGCCTCCACCGTCTCGCGTACCGCGTTGAGCGTCATCCCCGTCTCGCGGTCGCGCACCTCGCGCAGTGCGAGCTTCAGCGCGCTGCGACGGCCGAGGTAGCGGACGCGCACCTCGTCGAGGGCGGTCAGCGACCTCGCTTCGGCCGCGGCGGCGAGCGCCTCCCGCTCGAGGTCGTCCGGATCCACGCTGGCGACTGTATCCAAGGGGTTCTCCTCCTTTCTCGGGCATGGGAGTAGACGGCGGTCACGCCCCGGCCCGAGCTGAGGAGACGACGCCTTCTAGCGCGCCGACGCCCCGGCGACGAGCCGGGGCTGCGTAAAGGCGAACGCGCGCGAAGCAGGCATCTGTGCGGATACTACCGGCGATGAGCGATTACGACACCTGGGCGCCGGTCTACGACGCGTGGGCCGCCGACATGACCGAGGACGTGGCCCACTATGTCTCGCTCGCCCGCGAGGCCGATGGGCCGATCGTCGAGCTGATGGTGGGGAGCGGCCGCGTCGCGATCGAGGTCGTGCGCGAGACGGGGAAGCCCCTGCTCGGGATCGACTCGTCCCCTGCGATGCTGGAGATCGCGCGCGAGCGGTCGGCCGGCCTGCCGCTCGAGCTGCGGCTCGGTGACGCCCGCGAGCTCGCCCTCGAGGAGCCCGCGGCACTGATCTACGTGCCGTTCCGCTCGCTCCTCCACCTGCACGGGTGGCAGGAGAAGCGGCAGGTGTTCGAGCGTGTCGCAGCCTCGCTGCGGCCGGGAGGGCGCTTCGCCTTCAACGCCTTCGTCTTCAGCCACACGATCGCCGCGCGGCTCGACGGGACGACGCAGGACAACAACGGCATCGTGCACACGCTCCGCTACGCGCCCGCGGACAGCCGGATCGACATCGAGCGCGACAACGCGGCGACCATCCATCTCTGGTGGGCCACGAAGTCCGAGTGGGAAGGGTTGCTCGACGTCGCCGGTTTCGAGGTCGAGGCCCTCTACGGCGGCTTCGAGCGCGAGCCGTACACCGACGACTCGCTCGAGATGGTCTGGGTCGCGCGCAGATCCTGAGCGCCTACGACTCCATCGCACGGCTCTACGACCCGTGGAGCGCGAGCGTCGTCGAGGACGTCTCCTTCTACGTCGACGAGGCGCTTGCGGCGGGCGGCGAGCTCGTGGAGCTCGGCGTCGGCACGGGCCGAATCGCGATCCCGACGGCGCTCGCCGGCGCGCACGTGATCGGCGTGGACTCGTCCCCCGGGATGCTGGCGGTCTGCGCGAACCGCGCGCGCGAGGCCGGCGTCGAGGCACGGCTCGACCTGCGGCTCGGCGACCTGCGACGGCCGCCGGTCGACGAGCGCGTCGGGCTCGTCACCTGCCCGTTCCGGTCGTATCTCCATCTGCGCGACGACGGCGAGCGGCTCGAGGCGCTTCGCGCGACGCACGACCTGCTCCAGCCCGGCGGGCGCCTCGTCTTCGACGTCTTCACGCCCTCGCGGGAGGACGTCGAGGAGACGCACGGCCGCTGGATCGAGCGGGAGCCCGGCATCGACGAGCGGGCGGACTGGGATCTCACGGCGCAGACGCTCACGCTCTCGGTGCGCGGGCCGCAGGCGTCGTCGACGATGACGCTCTGGTGGGTCGAGCCCGAGCGCTGGCACTCGCTCCTCGCCGAGGCCGGCTTCGAGGTGCTCGCGTGCTACGGCTGGTTCGATCGGCGGCCGTTCGCCGGGGGCGAGGACAGCGTCTGGATCGCCCGCCGAAAATGATCCACTCGCAAATTGCGACAAAAACGTGACGGGCGGACCTTGATCCGGTGACGGCGCTCGCATAGGTTCCTTCTTGCGCCGAGCACGGAGCGCGAGTAGGTCGAAACCTCGACCGAGCGGTCGGACGAAGAGGGAGCAATCCCGAAGCGAAGGGCCGGTTGGATGAGGCGGACGAAAGCGAAACCGGCTCGGCGAAACTTTGGTCCGGCCCCCGCAAGGGGGCCGGCCGCTTTTCGGGGGCCGAACGGCCGGTGGCAGCCACCGTGACGGAACGCTGACGCGTTCGTCACGCATCCGCCACGGCGCCGCTGCCGGAGCCGCGAAGTCGCGTCACGAAGACTTGACGGTGGCTGCTACCGGCCTTTCGCGGCGGGCGAGCTCGTAGAGCGCGATCGCACCGGCCATCGCGACGTTGAGCGAGTCTCCTCCGCCCGGTTGAGGAATCGAGACGCGCTCCTCGCAGCGATCGAGCACCTCCCGGGGAAGACCTTCCCGCTCCGCGCCGAGCACGAGCACGACGTCGCCCTCGAGCTGCAGCTCGGGCAGCGGGATCCCGCCGCTCGGCAGGAGCGCGACCCTCTTCCCAGCAGGCTCGTCGAACCCGTTCAGCGGTACGCGGAAGAGCGACCCCATCGACGCGCGCACGGCCTTCGGGCCGGTCGGATCCGCGCAGCCGTCGGAGAGGGCGACGCCCGCGCCGAACGCGTCCCCCGCACGCAGCAGCGTGCCGACGTTGCCGGGATCGCCGACGCGCCAGAGCGCAACCGTTGCCGGCCGGGCGCCGCGCGGCAGATCGCCCCGCCGGAAGACGGCGACGACGCGCGGTGGATGCGCGAGCGCCGACACCTCGGCGAGCAGCTCCGGCGATACGTTCTCACCCGCGACGAGCATGTCGGCTGGCTCGAGCCCGGCCGCGAGCCCCGCCTCGACGATGTCCTCCCCCTCCACCGCGAACAGCCCGAGCTTGTCCCGCCAGCGCCGGTCGTGCAGCTTGCGGACGAGCTTGAGCCGCTCGTTCTCGCGGGAGGTGATCATGCGAGCCGGTCCGCAAGCTCCAGGGCGAGCCGCTCGTACGGCGGCGACTCGCGCGCGAAGTGGCGCGGCTGAAACTCGAAGGCGGAGCGCCCGTTCAGGCCCCGGGGACGGCGGCGGCCTGGCCGTCGCCGCTTCCCGCCTCGAGCGCGGCCTTCGCCTGCTCGGCGATCGCGCCGAACGCGACCGGGTCGCTGACGGCGAGGTCGGAGAGCACCTTCCGGTCGAGCTCGATCCCGGCCTTCGAGCAGCCGTGCATGAACTGGTTGTACGAGAGCCCGTGGGCGCGGGCGGCCGCGTTGATCCGCGTGATCCAGAGCTTCCGGAACTCCCGCTTCCGCACCTTGCGGTCGCGGTAGGCGTAGACGAGCGAGTGCTCGACCTGCTCCTTCGCGTAGCGGTAGTGCGTGCTCTTGCGGCCCCAGTAGCCCTTCGCCTGCTCGAGGACCTTGCGGCGCTTCTTGTGCGCGGCGACGGCGCGCTTGACCCTAGGCATGGCCCACCTACCCCATTCCCAGCATCTTCTTGACGGCGCCGCGGTCGGCGCCCGTGACCTCGCGATCCTTGCGGAAGCCGCGCTTACGCTTCGACGACTTCTTCTCCAGGTTGTGGCTGCGCATCGCCGGCCGGCGCAGGATCTTGCCGCTGCCCGTCACCTTGAACTTCTTCCGTACCGAGCTCCGTGTCTTCATCTTCGGCATTTGGTTTCACTCCTGCGTTCTTCGTCGGGCCTAGCAGCATCACCATGTTGCGTCCGTCCTGGAGGGGCTGCGACTCGATCTGCCCGATCTCCTTGACGTCGTCGGCAAGCCGGAGGAGCAGGTCGCGGCCCCGCTCCGGGTGGGTCTGCTCCCGGCCCCGGAACATGATCGTGACCTTCACCTTGGCGCGCTGGTTGAGGAATCGCTCGACGTGCCCCTTCTTGGTGTTGTAGTCGTGGATGCCGATCTTCGGCCGGAACTTGATCTCCTTGACCTGGATCTGGCTCTGGTGCTTGCGGGCCTGTTTCGCCTTCTGCTCCTGCTCGTACTTGTACTTGCCGTAGTCCATGATCTTGGCAACAGGCGGGTCGGCCTGGGCGGCGACCTCGACGAGGTCGAGGTTCTTGCCGTAGGCGTACTCCCGCGCCTCGTCCGTGGTCTTGATTCCGAGCTGGCTGCCGTCGTCGTCGATCAGCCGGACGCGGGAGACGCGAATCGCATCGTTGATGCGCGTCGTGTCGCGCGGCGACGGACGGACATGGTCTATCGGCCGGCGTCTGGGCCTCAAAGGCAAATCACCAAGTTGGGCTTACTCCTCCTCGTTTCGCTGTCGCAACACGAAAAGCCGCTGCATGCAGCGGCCCGATCCTCGTCAGAACGTCGACTCGGTTGAACCCCCGCGGTCCGTGGCCGGCCCGGGAGGTGAGGAACGGTCCGCCCCTGCTTTTCAGAGGTCAGAGGGTAGCAAGCTTGGCGAGGAGGTTCGAGAGCGACAGCGTCGACTGCTCGCCGCCCCGCTCTCGCACCGCGAGGCTCTCGTCCGACTCGCGGTCGCCGTAGACGACGGTGACCGGGATCTTCTCGAGCTCGGCAGCCCGGATCCGTTTGCCGATCGTCTCGGTCGGCTCGGCGGCCTCGGCCCGAAAGCCGGCCTCGCGCAGCCGGAGCGCCAGGGTCTCGGCCGGGTCGAGGTGCGCCTCCCCGACCGGCAGCACCCGCAACTGGACCGGCGCGAGCCAGAAGGGAAAGGCGCCCGCATAGTGCTCGATCAGGATCCCGATGAACCGTTCGAGCGAGCCGAAGCTCGCCCGGTGGATGACGTACGGAGCGTGCTCGCGGTTGTCGGCGCCCATGTACGCGAGCCCGAACCGCCGCGGCATCTGCGAGTCGAGCTGGATCGTCCCCATTTGCCACGAGCGGCCGAGCGAGTCGGTCATGTGGAGGTCGATCTTCGGGCCGTAGAACGCCCCGTCTCCCTCGTTCAGCTCGTAGTCGAGACCGCGGCGCTCGAGGGCGGCCTGTAGGGCGGCCTCGGTGAAGTCCCACTCCTCGTCGGAGCCGAGCTTGTTGTCGGGACGGGTGGAGAGCTCGAAGCGGTACTCGAGCTCGAACAGCTCGTACAGGTACGCCGTGTAGTCGAGGCAGCCGAAGATCTCGTCCTCGATCTGGTCTCGGGTGCAGAAGAGGTGTGAGTCGTCCTGGGTGACGTGCCGGACCCGCGTCAGGCCGTGCAGGGTGCCTGCGAGCTCGTTACGGTGCAGCGTCCCTGCCTCGGCGAGCCGCAACGGCAGCTCGCGGTAGCTGCGAAGGCGGTCGCGGAAGATCAGCATGTGGCCGGGGCAGTTCATGGGCTTCAGGCCGTAGGTGCGCTCGCCCTCCGGGATGAGGAACATGTGCTCCCGGAACTTCTCCCAGTGTCCCGAGGTCTCCCAGAGTGTCTTGTCGAAGATGACGGGGGTCTTCACCTCGACGTAGCCGCGCTTCAGGTTCTCGCGGCGGCGCAGGTCCTCGAGCTCGTTCCAGATCACCATTCCCTTCGGGTGCCAGAACGGCGAGCCGGGCGACACTTCGTCGAGATGGAAGAGGTCGAGCTCGGTGCCGAGGCGCCGGTGGTCGCGTTGCCTCGCGAGCTCGAGCCGCTGCAGGTAGGCGTCGAGATCCTGCTGGGAGTAGAACGCGGTGCCGTAGATCCGCGTCAACTGCGGGTTCGAGGAGTCGCCGCGCCAGTAGGCGCCGGCGAGGCCGGTCAGCTTGAGCGCCTTGATCGGCTTCGAGTCCTGCAGGTGCGGGCCGCGGCAGAGATCGGTGAAGTCGCCCTGCGTGTAGATGGAGATGTCGCCCTCGGCCGTGTCGACGAGCTCGAGCTTGTACGGGTCGTCCGAGAAGAGCTGCTTCGCCTCGTCGCGTGAGATGTCCTGCCGCGTCCACTCGCGGCCCTCGGCGAGCTCGCGGTCGATTTCGGCCTGGAGCCTCTCCAGATCCTCCTCGCGGATCGGTTCCGGGAAGTCGAAGTCGTAGTAGAAGCCGTTCTCGATCGGCGGCCCGATGGCGAGCTTCACGCCCGGGTAGAGCTGGGTGACGGCCTCGGCCAGCAGATGCGCCGACGAGTGGCGGAGCACGGCGAGCGCGTCCGGGTCGTCCTTGTCGCGCGTGGTCAGGATCTGGATCGGTTCGCCGTCGTGCAGCGGCAGGCGCAGATCCTGCACGCGTCCGTCTGCGCGGACGAGGACTGCCTGCTCGGCGAGCTTCGGCCCGATCGCGCGCGCGGCGTCGAGGCCGGTCGCGCCGGCGGGAAGTTGGAGCTCCGAGTTGTCGGGAAGGACGACCTTCATGGAACCGGTCAAGGATATGCACCCCCGTGAGGACGATCGGAAGGAGGAAATCGAGGATTCTCCGGCGCCTGACCCGACCGCGAAGCCCGCAGACGGAAACGACGGCCGGGAGGCCGACTAGCGGGGTGTCGATGTGCGCTCGGAGCGCATCGCACGAGTCTAGCCCCGGAACTCCATCAGGATCCAGGGCGCTGTGTACTCCCCACCGGCCTCGTGGCGCGAGACCGCGACGAACCCGGCGCGCTCCCAGACGCGAACGGCGCTCTCGTTCCAGGCGTAGGGGTCGACCGTCACTCGCGTCCAGCCGCGCTCCCGCGTGAGGTGCTCGGCCATCGCCCGCGCCGCGTCCGGGCCGAGGCCGCGCCCACGCGCCGGCGGGATCATGAACATGTCGAGCCCTTGCGGATGGACCTGCAGGTAGCCGACCTGCTCGTTCGCCGCCTCGACGATCCACGCCTCCACGTCCGGGCGCGCGAGCCGTTCCTCCATCTCCGCGCGCGTGAACGTCTCGTCGTCCCAGTAGCGCGAGACCTCCGGATCAGCGTGCCAGGCCACGAGTCGTCCCACGTCGCCCGCGCCGGCGGGCCGCAGCGTCGTCAGTCGTCCGCGTACGAGAACGTCCACTCGACCGTCACCGAGTCGGTTGCGCCGCCCGCGCTGCGGTAGAGCGCGTTCGCCGGACCGTTGTCGGGCTCCGTGAGGACGAAGCCGGTCCGGACGCCCCGCTCTCGCGCGAGCTCCGCGAGCCGCCCGAGCAGCGCCGAGGCGATGCCGCGCCGCTGGTGGCTCTCGGCCACGCCCACCTCGTAGACGAAGAGCTTCGCGCGCTCACCGTGGCGCCGCGGCAGCTCGTGCGCGAGGACGAAGCCAACCGGCCGCTCGCAGTCGAACGCGACTAGCATCGGCGTGCGCGGATCCCCGAGCAGAGCCTCCGGGTCGCCCGGGTCGTCGTAGGTCGCGAGCTCGCGGACGACCTTCTCGTCGCCGGCCGCCAGCAGGCGGATCGTGATTCCCGGCACGGTCGTCGTCGACTCGGGAGCTCCGTCCACGCCGAGGAGGATCGCATGCCTGGAGCGCCCTAGAGCTCGTCGTTCGACCATGCGGGGTCTCGATACCTCTCTCGATACCCCCCGCGCCGTGTTGCGGCGCACCGGGCACAGGACATGTCTGCCGGAGCACCGTCTTGGTGCCAGGCACCGGGACATGTCTCGTTCTCCGCTGTTCCGCGGCCGCGTTCGGCAGAGTGGAGGCAAGCGGAGGCGCCTCCTGCGAGGCGCCCTGCGAGCTGTCTAGTCGACGGGGACGACGTTGCGAGCCTCGGGGCCCTTATCTCCCTCGGCCGGCTCGAACTCGACGCGCGCACCCTCGGCGAGGCTCTTGAAGCCCTCGCTGCTGATCGCGCTGAAATGCACGAAGACGTCCTTGCCGCCCTCGTCCGGGGTGATGAACCCGTACCCCTTCGCGTCGTTGAACCACTTCACGGTTCCGGTTGCCATATGAAAACACCTCCCTCCGCGGAAGCTCTGAACGGACAGGAGGCGCACGGACGCGCAACCAGTACTCGCTCGTAGTGCTAGTGCACGCCGAAAGGTAGCGACAATCAGCGCGTGGCGCACGTACTGGTGGCTCCCGACAAGTTCCGAGGCACGCTCACCGCACGGCAGGCGGCGGCGGCAATCGCCGCGGGAGCCGCTCGTGCCGGCTGGACGGCGATCGAGCTCCCGCTCGCGGATGGAGGCGAGGGAACGCTCGACGTGCTCGGCGGAGGTAACCGACGGATGACCGTCACGGGGCCGCTCGGCGAGCCGGTCGAGGCCGCGTGGCGGCTCGAAGAAGAGGGCACCGCTGTCGTCGAGGCCGCCCTCGCCTGCGGGCTGTCCCTCGCCGGCGGGCCGGGGCGAAACGACGCGCTCCGCGCGACGAGCCGCGGCGTGGGCGAGCTCGTGGCCGCCGCCGTCGAGGAGGGGGCGCGAAGGGTCATCGTCACGGTCGGCGGCGTCGCCTCGACCGACGGCGGCGCCGGCGCCGTCGCGGCGCTGCCGGCGCCGCTAGGGGTGCCGCTCGACGTGGCGTACGACGTCGACGCTCGCTTCCTCGACGCCGCCGACGTCTTCGCCCCGCAAAAGGGAGCCACGCCCGAGCAGGTGCAGATGCTGCGGCACCGGCTGGGGCAGCTCGACGTCCCCGATCTTCCCGGCTCCGGCGCAGCGGGGGGACTCGCCGGCGGGCTCGCCGCGGTCGGCGCGCGGCTCGTCCCCGGCTTCGACCTCGTCGCCGGCCGGCTCGGTCTCGACGAGCGGCTCGCCGAGGCGGATCTCGTCATCACCGGCGAGGGACTGCTCGACGCGACGTCGCTGACGGGCAAGGTCGTGGGGAGCGTCCTCGGCCGAGCCGCCGCGGCCGGCGTCGAGGCGCTCGTCCTCGCGGGAGAAGTGGCTCCGGGAAGCCCCATCGACGCTGTCTCGCTCGTCGAGCGCTACGGTCCAGAGCGAGCGCTCGCCGAGCCTGCGGAGTGCCTCGCCGAGCTCGCCGGGACCGCCCTGGCGGCTCGCCGAAACGGACCCTAAGCTGCTGCCGAAAATGCCGAAGCCAGTCGCCAAGAACGGGCCGCGCCTCGAGTACAGACCGGGCCTCGACGGCCTGCGCGCAGTCGCCGTCTCGGCCGTCTTCCTCTACCACTCGCGGATCGACTGGCTGCCCGGCGGCTTTCTGGGCGTCGACCTCTTCTTCGTGCTCAGCGGCTACCTCATCACGTCGCTGCTGCTCGTCGAATGGGAGGCGGGAAACCGCATCGACCTGCGCCGGTTCTGGCTGCGACGCGCACGGCGACTGCTGCCGGCGCTCGTGGTCATCGTCCTCGCAGCGCTCATCCTCGCGGCGATCTTCGCGCGCCAGGACCTCGCCCACACTCGCAGCGACGCGATCAGCTCGCTCCTCTACTACACGAACTGGCACCTGATCGTCGCCAGCCACTCGTACTTCAACGTGATGGGCAGCCCCTCGCTGCTCCAGCACCTCTGGTCGCTCGCGGTGGAGGAGCAGTTCTACGTGATCTGGCCGCTCCTCCTCGTCCCCGGCCTCGTGCTCGTCGGACGGAAGCGGCTGCCCTTCCTCGTGGTCGCGGGCATCGCCGGCTCGGCGGCGCTCATGTGGCTCCTCTACAAGCCGAACGACCCGTCGCGCGTCTGGTACGGGACGGACACACGCGCCTTTCTGCTCCTGATGGGCATCCTGCTCGCGCTCGTGTGGCCGGCGATCGAGCGGATGCGACGCGCGCTGCCGCTGCTGGAGCTGTTCGGCGTCGCGGCCGTCGTCACGTCGATCCTCCTCTTCCGGCAGATGCAGGACTTCAGCCCGACGATCTGGCGCGGCGGCGACCTCGCGGCCGCGTTCTGCTTCGCCGTCCTGATCGCCGCGGTCGCGCACCCCCGCACGGGGCTCGGCCGCGCACTCGGCGTCGCGCCGCTGCGCTGGGTCGGCGAGCGGAGCTACGGGATGTACCTCTGGCACTACCCGGTCATCCTGCTGACCCGGCCGGGAGTGGACCTGCCATGGACGGGCCCCGGCGTCGTCTTCCTGCAGGCGGCGATCGTCGTCTGCGCGGCGGCGCTTTCGTACCGCTTCGTCGAGCAGCCGATCCGGACGGGGAGCATGCAGCGGCGGCTCGCGCAGGAGTCGCGACGGCTGCGGCTCGAGGTCGTCGGCGCCGGAGCGATGTGCCTCGTCGGCGCCCTCGCCGTCCTCTTCGTGACGCCGGCGGCGCTGAACCCCGTCACGACCTACGTGCACCCGCCCAAGTCGAGGGCCGCCACCAAGCCAACGCACACGGAGACGACGACGCCGAACACGCACACGACGCGCCAGGGCAGCGGCCAGAAGCAGCCGAAACAGGCGGCGCTCCCGACCGGCCGGATCCTCGCCCTCGGCGATTCAGTGATGCTCGCATGCTCGTCCGAGCTGAAGACGGCGCTCCACCACCGCGTCCGCATCGACGCCGCCGTCGGGCGGCAGATCGACAACACGATCAACGACCTCCAGCGCTACCGGAGACATCACGACCTGCCGAAGACCCTCGTCCTCCAGATCGGGAACAACGGGCCGCTCTGGTACGGGGACCTCGTCAGGCTCAGGCGCGCACTCCACGGCATCTCCGACATCGCCGTCGTCAACGTCCGCAACGACACGAGCTGGGAGAGCGAGTCGAACCGCGCGCTCGGCACCTGGCTCCAGGGGTGGCCGGCGGCGCACCTCGCCGACTGGTACGGGAGCTCGACGAACAAGATGCTCTCCGACGGCACGCACCCGTGGCCGTACGCGTGCACGATCTACGCACACGTGATCGTCGATGCGCTGCGGTCCGGCTGAGACGCCGCGCCGTTACGCGAGTGCGTCGGATGCCACGGCGGGCTCCTCCTGCGGGGTCCGCGTGACTCCGAGCGCGAGCGCCGCGCCGACCGCGTAGCCGACGAGCACCGCGGCGAGCGAGCCGCCGAAGCCGGGCTTCTCGGTCATGTTCCAGACGACGCCGAAGACGATGCCGAGGTTCGAGAACTCGACCACCCAGAGGCCGGGATGAAGCGCCATCCGCCGCGCTGCCGAGCCGAGCGGACCGGGGCCGTTGGCCTGCAACGCCGCCGCGAGCTTGTGACCCGTGCGCTCGGCGATGCCCGCGCCCTGAGCCAGCAGCACGACGAGCGCGGCGATCCCGATGTCGATCCAGCCCGTGCTCCACGTCCAGAAGTGGCTCGTCATGTAGGCGCCGCTGCCGAACAGGCCGACGATCGCCACCGGGAAGAGCCTCCCGGTCTTCCCGGCCACCATCCCCCACGGCCCGGCCTGCTCGAGCGTGCGCGCCGCGCGCAGCTGGAAGAGGCAGGTGGCAAGGACGGCGCCGGCACCGATGCCGACGAAGAGCGAGAGCAGATGGATGTAGAGGACGACGTGGTAGGTGTCCAAAGGTTCTCCCTGTGATCGATGCGAATTGGCTGGCGGCTAGAGGACCGCGGCAATCGTGTCCAAGCCGCCGTCGAGCACATCCTCCTCGATCACGAGCGGCGGCGCAAGGATGAGGACGTTGCCGTGGCGGCCGCCCCGGCCGACGAGCACGCCTCGCTCCCGCAAGGCCCGCTGCGCGTTCGCCGCGAGCTCGGGATCCGGCTCCCTGGAGCTCCTGTCGCGGACGAGCTCGAGCCCGACGAAGAGACCGCGGCCGCGGACGTCGCCGACGGCGGGATGGTCGGCCAGCCCACGCAAAAGGCGCGCGAGAGCGAGGTCCCCGAGCCGGGCCGAGCGCTCGACGAGCCCCTCCCCGCGCAGCACGTCGATCGCGGCGCAGCCCGCCGCGAGGTTGAGCGCGTTCGCGAGGAAGGTCGAGGTGACCGCGTCCGGCTCCCACGTCGTCATCAGCTCGGAGCGGCCGAGGAGCGCGCCCAGCGCGAGACCGCCGCCGATCCCCTTCCCCACCGTCATCAGATCGGGCACGACGTCCTCGTGCTCGGACGCCCACATGCGGCCGCTGCGCCCGAACCCGCACTGGATCTCGTCGAAGACGAGGAGCGTGCCAGCGCGGTCGCACAGGTCCCGCAGGCCCCGGAGGAATCCGGCCGGCGGCACGACGACGCCGCCGTTGCCCTGGATCGGCTCCAGCAGGACGCATGCGGGCGGCTCGACACCGGACGCCGGATCCGCGAGCGCGTTCTCGAGCAGCGCGAGCACGACCTCACCCGGATCCCCTTCCCCCGCCCACGGGCTCCGGTACGGATCCGGAAAGGGGACGAAGTGCGCGTCGGCGGCGATGCCGAACTGCTCGCGGTAGGCGTGCTTGCCGGCGTACCGCAGAGCGCCGACCGAGCGTCCTGGGTACGTCCCCGAGAAGGTGATCACGTTCCGGCGGCCGGTCGCGGCGCGCGCGAGCTGGACGGCCGTCTCGTTCGCCATCGCCCCGGTGATCGCGAGGAGGACGCGGTCGAGCGCCGGCGGAGCGATCGCGCCGAGCCGCTCGTACAGCGCGGCGCGCACCTCCGAGGGTACGGCCGACGGGCAGTGCGTCATGACACCGGCCTGCTCGCGGATCGCCCCGGTGACCCGCGGATGGCAGTAGCCGACGTTCGAGACGGCGAAGCCGGCGTAGAGGTCGAGGTAGGCGCGGCCTTCGGCGTCCCAGACATGGCAGGCCTCGGTGCGCGCCCAGACGACCGGCTCCGGCTCCCAGAACGTACGCATGCCGGTGCCCTCGACGGCGCGGATCCGCTCGCGCACGCTCTCGGACGACGCGGTCACCGTCCGACGATCGTCCGGCTCTGCTCGCGTGCGAACTGCTGGACGTAGTACGGCCCGAGGCCGCCCTTGCCGGTCAGGCCGCTGGACTTCCAGCCGCAGAACGACTGGATCCCCGGCCACGCACCGGTCGTCGCGCCGGCGCGCCGGTTCACGTAGACGACTCCGGACTCGATCTCGTCGAGGAAGCGATCGAGCTCCTCGTCGTCCTGCGAGAAGACGCCCGCGGTGAGGCCGTACGGCACGGCGTTCGCCTCGGCGAGTGCCGTGGCAAAGTCGGGCACGCGCACGACGGTGAGGAACGGGAGGAACAGCTCGTCGCGGGTCAGCGGATGCCCGGGCGCGAGACCGGACACGACCGTGGGCTCGACGAACCAGCCGGCGTCCTCGCCGCGGGAGCCACCGGCCGCGACCGTTCCGTCGGCCCGCGCCTCCGCGACGGAGCGCTCGAACCGCTCGACCGCCTGCGCGTTGACGACCGGCCCCGTTGCGACGTCGGGATCGGCCGGGTCGCCGACGCTCGTCGCCCGGGCGAGCTCCGCAAGCCGCTCGACGAGCTCATCGTGCGCCTCGGCCACGACGATCGCCCGCGAGCACGCGCTGCACTTCTGTCCCGAGAAACCGAAGGCCGCCTTCGCGATTCCCTCTGCGGCGGCCTCGAGGTCCGCGCTCGCACAGACGACCGCCGCGTTCTTGCCGCCCATCTCCGCGAGCACCGGCCGCGGGAACGGGCCCTCCGAGAGCCGGCGGCCGATCTCCCGCCCGACCTCGGCCGAGCCGGTGAACGCGACCCCGTCCACGCCCGCACCGACGAGCGCCTTGCCCGTCGCCGGGCCGCCGTGGACGAGCGAGACGACGCCTGCCGGGAGACCTGCCTCGGCGAGCAGCCGGGCGACTGCCCCACCGGAGGCCGGCGCCTCCTCGGGCGGCTTCAGCACGACGGCGTTGCCCGCCGCGAGCGCCGCCGCCGTCATCCCGAACCCGAGCGCGAAGGGAAAATTGAACGGGGCGATCACGCCGAAGACGCCGTACGGGCGCAGGACGTCGCTGTTCCGCTCGTCGGGCGAGAGCTGCCCGAGCGGCGTCTCGAACCCGTCGGACGCCTCGACCTGGCGGCAGTACGTCTCGATCAGGTCGATCGCCTCCTCGACCTCGGCGATGGCCTCGATGCGCACCTTCCCGGCCTCGAGGCTGATGCTCGCCGCGAGCTCGAGCTTGCGCTCGTCGATCAGCCCCTCGGTAGCGCGCAGCAGCGCGACGCGCTCCGTGTGCGGCAGCCGCCGCCACTCGCGCTGAGCCGCGCGCGCCGCCTCGACCGCCTCGACCGCGAGCTCGCTCCCCTCGCGGGCCCGGCTTGCGACGTGCTCGCGCCGGGACGGGTCCTCCCGCGCGAACGGCTCCCCGGCGGCGACGTCGCGCCCGCCGACGAGGTGCGCCAGCGGCTCGCGCTCCAGCTCGCGTGCGTCCGCGAGCGCCGTCTCGAACGCACTGTCGAGCTCGGGGCTGCGCGACCCCGTCGTGTACGTCAGCCGCGTCGCCATCTCGCGACTAGCATCTCACGCCGAGCCGGGCCCGCCGCGCCCGCGGTAGAGCTCGAGCACCTTCTCCCGTGGCAGCGCCCGCACGACGCGTCCCTCGCGCCCGGTCGTGTCGACCGCCGCCCAGAGCGAGCACAGCACCGCCTCTTCCGTCGCATCGACCGCCGCCTGGAAGAGCGGGTCGAGCTCCCGGTCCGGGAAGGAGCGCTCGACCGAGGCCGCGAACGCCACGAAGATCTCGCCGCTGCCGTGGTGTGCGACCGAGCCGGCCCTCGCGAGACCGAGCCCGGCGCGGCGCGCGAGCCGCTCGAGCTGCTGCGGCGCGAGCGGAGCGTCGGTCGCGAGCACGGCGATGCAGCTGCCGCCGGGGTCGGGCGCCTCGCGCGGCTTCTCGTCGAGCAGCTGACCGACCGGGACGCCGTCGACGCGCAGCTGCTCGCTCGTGCCGAAGTTCGTCATCAGGAGGACGCCGACGGTGTGCTCACCGGCGCGGCGGCTCGACGAGCCGATGCCGCCCTTCCAGCCGAAGCAGATCATCCCGGCGCCGGAGCCGACGGCGCCCTGCTCGAAGTCGGCGGTCGCGTCGCGCACGGCGCGGGCGACGTCCGCCGGCTGTACGTGCGCCACACGCGCGTCCGAGAGCCAACTGTCGTCGCACTCGCCGACCACCGGGATCACCACGTCGTCGACGCCGACCCGCGGGTCGCTCGCGATCGCGACCGAGACGGCCCCGTCGTAGACGCGGCCGACCGCGTGCGTGGCGGTGAGGTAGACCGGCGTCTCGAGAATCCCCCACTCCCGGATCTCGAGCGAGCCGGTCAGCTCGCCGGCGCCGTTGAGGACGGCCGTGCCGGCCGGCACCGGCAGCGACGGCGGGACGATCGCGGTCACACCGGTCCGCTCGACCGTGACGTGGCCCACCGAAACGCCGACGTCGGCGATCGAGTTCCGAGGCCCGGGCTCGAGCGTGCCGATGACGATGCCGTCCTCCCGCGGCCGTGACATGGTGCGACCCTAATGCTCCCGCTGCCGTTCGTCTGGAGCGAGGACTGCCTGCGCCACGAGCCGGAGGCAGAGGTCTGGCTCGGGATGCGCACGCCGGCGGCGGAGGTTCCCGCCCGGGCGGTCGCGATCCGCGGCGAGCTCCTCGCGGCCGGAGCAAGCGAGATCCCGGCGGCCGCCCACGACGACTCGGCGCTGCTCGCGGTGCACGACTCTGCCCTCGTCGAGTTCCTGCGCACGGCGTGGGACGAGTGGGCGGCGGCATCCCTCCCAACCGACCGCGTCGTCCCCTACATCTTCGCGCGCCCGGGGCTGACGGGCGGCCGGGCACCCGCGACACCGACGGCCGTCTCGGCCCGGCCGGGCCTCTTCGCCTACGACACGATGACGCTGATCGGTCCGGGCACCTGGGAAGCCGCACGGGCGGCGGTCGACGTCGCCCTCACCGCGGTCGACGTCGTCGCCGGTGGCGCGCCGCTCGCCTACGCGTGCACGCGTCCGCCGGGCCACCATGTGACGCGGTCGCTCTACGGCGGCTCCTGCTACCTCAACAACACTGCGATCGCGGCAGCCTCTCTTCGGGGCCAGACGGGCGGCCCGGTCGCCGTCGTCGACATCGACGCGCACCACGGCAACGGGACGCAGGAGCTGTTCCTCGACCGCCACGACGTGCTGACTGCGTCGGTGCACGTCGATCCGGGCGCGGGCTGGTTCCCCCACTTCCTCGGCTTCGAGGCGGAGAACGGCGATGCGAACCTCAACCTCCCGCTCGCGCCCGGCACGAGCGACGACGGCTGGCTCGCCGCCGTCCGCCGGGCCGCGGAGTTCGCCGCGCCCGCCCGCGCCCTCGTCGTCGCGCTCGGCGTCGACGCCGCGGCCGGCGATCCCGAGAGCCCGCTCGAGGTCACTGCGGCCGGCTTCCACGAGGCAGGCCGGATCCTCGGCGGCCTGCATCTCCCGACCGTCGTCGTCCAGGAGGGCGGCTACGACCTCGCGACGGTGGGGCTGCTCGTGCGAGAGACGCTCGCGGGCTTCGACGCCGGCCGTCGTCCATGACCGCCGAGCCCTGCTCGGCGTCGTAGCCGACGAAATCGGCTCGTTTGGTACTCGCATCCGCGCGAGATCGAATCTGTATCGTCTTCGAATGGCTGCGGCTACCCGCTTCGGACAGTCGCTGCCGGAGGGAGGAACGATCGGCGTGCCCGCGCCCGCGAGCGGCTACTTCAACCGCTCCGACGTCCTCCGCGGCGTCGAGTGGTGGGAAGCGCAGGGTTACCGTGTCAAGCTCGGGGAGCACGTCTTCGAGCGTGACGAATACGTGGCGGGAGCCGCCGAGCACCGCGCCGCCGACCTGATGGCCATGTTCCTCGATCCCGAGGTCGACGTCGTACAGTCCTTCCAGGGTGGCTACGGCTCGATGCAGACGATCCCGTACCTCGACTTCGACGCGATCGCCGAGCACCCCAAGGCCTTTGTCGGCTATTCCGACATCACCGCCCTGCACGTCGCACTGCGCCAGCGCGCCGGGCTCGCCACCATCTACGGCTACGGGCTCGCGGGCATGGGCGACAAGGAGTCGACCGAGTTCAGCCGCCACCGCCTCGTCGACGTGCTGCGCGGCGACGGGACGGGCGAGGTGCCGCGCGACCCGGACGATCCGTACGTGCGCGCGATCGCGCCCGGGAAGGTGACGGCGCCCCTGGTCGGCGGCTGCCTCTGGCTGCTGATGCAGACGATGGGGACCCCTTGGGAGGTCTCGCTCGACGGCTGCATCCTCTTCTTCGAAGACGTCGACGCCCCCGCCTGGTACGTGGACGGGAACCTGCTCCAGCTACAGCAGGCCGGCAAACTCGCCGGCGTCGTAGGGGTCGTAGTCGGTGACATGGAGAAGTGCGACTGGCGAGAGCAGCGTCCCGAGTGGCCGCAGACTCGCTCCATCGAGGACGTCCTCGAGCGCTACCTCGAGCCGCTCGGCGTCCCCGTGCTCTACAAGCTTCCCCTCGGTCATGGCAAGCATCTGGCCGCGCTGCCACTCGGCGTCACTGCGACGCTCGATGCCGACGCGCGGACCCTCGTGATCGAGCAGCCGGCTCTGGTTGGGGAGGATAAAACGGAGGAGGAAGCAGCATGAGCATCGTCAAGCGACACGGCCGCCGGGTCCTGCCGGTTGCCCTACTGGCCGCACTCGCGGTCGCGCTCGGCGCCTCGGCGGGGACGGCGGCCCCGACGAAGGCCAGGGCTGGAGGAAGCGGGATCCTGCGGGTCGGCACGATCGACTACATCGACTCCTTCAATCCGTTCAACTGGATCGAGGCGCAGGCCGGAAGCGCGATGATCATGATCTACCCGCAACTCGTCCAGTACCTGTACGGAAAGCACGGCTTCTACGTCGCCGGCGACTGGGCGAAGTCGTGGTCGAAGTCGAAGAACGGGAAGACGTGGACGTTCCACGTCTACGCCAACAAGAAGTGGTCGGACGGCAAGCCGCTCACCGCCGCCGACGCGGCCTGGACGATCAACACGATCGTCAAGTACAGGAACGGGGCCTCCGCGGTCGCGGCGCCGGCCGTCAACCACGTCAAGAAGGCGACGGCGCCGAACGCGACGACCCTCGTCGTCCAGTACGCGAAGCCGGTCGGCAACGTCCTCGCCCAGCTCGAGCAGCTGTTCATCGTGCCCAAGCACGTGTACGCGAAGTACGCGGCGACTCCCGGCGGCAAGGGGCTGAAGACGTTCCATCCCGAGCAGCACATGCCGATGGTCTCGGCCGGCGCCTACACGATCAAGTCGTACGAGAAGAAGGGCACGACCGTCTTCATTCCCTACGCCGGCTACTGGGGCCCGCCCTCGCACGCCGACGCGGTCGCGCTCACGTACTACACGAACGCCGACTCGATGATCGCCGACCTCAAGCAGGGGAACCTCGACTGGGTCGACCAGGTGCCGTTCACGGCGATCAAGGCGGTGTCGAAGCTTCCGGGCGTCGCCCTCGACATGGTGCCGGGCGCGGAGACGACGAACATCACCTGGAACTCCAACCCGCGCAAGCCGAAGAATCGCGAGCTGCTCGACCCGCGCGTGAAGCGGGCGCTCTCGATGTGCGTGAACCGAAAACAGATCATCAACGTCGTCTTCGGCGGCCACGCGTCGCTCGTCTCGAGCATCGTCGGGCACATCTCGCCGCTCGAGAACCCGCATCTGCCCGTCCTCGCGTACAACTGCAAGAAGGGCAACCAGATCCTGAACAAGCTCGGCTACAAGAAGGGCGCGAACGGGATCCGGATCGCCCCGGCGAGCCACGGGAAGTACGCCCAGAAGGCGCACCCGATGTCGTACGACATCATGACCCCGACCTCGCTCGACTTCAACGGCAACCGCGAGTTCCAGATCATCCAGCAGGGCTTCAAGAAGGCAGGCGTCAAGGTGACGCAGAACGTCGGCGGGGACTCGACGCAGGCCTACGCGTACGAGACCGGATCGAAGTGCGACGCGTCGAAGTCGATCGGCTACACCGGGAAGTTCGACATCGCACTCTGGGACTGGGTCGGCTACGTCGATCCGGACTTCATGCTGTCGGTCCTGACGAAGGGCCAGTGGTGCTCGTGGAGCGACACGGGCTTCGACAAGGCCGCCTACGACAAGCTGTACGTGAAGCAGGGGACGACGGTGAACCCCGCCAAGCGTAAGCAGATCGTCTGGAAGATGCAGAAGATCGTCTACGACAACTTCGCATACACGCAGCTCGTGAACGAGCAGCTGATCGACGCGCATTCGACGAAGTGGACGGGGATCGACCCCGAGCTCGGCGGCTACGCGAAGCAGTACTACACGCAACCACGCAAGAAGTGACAACCGACCACACGGTCCCGGCGGCGTAGGCGATGCGCGGCGCGGATTTCGTCCTCAAGCGGATCCTCTTCGCCGTCGGCACCGTGGTGGTCGCGATCACGCTCAACTTCGTCCTCTTCAGGATGCTGTCGGGCGACGCGGTCTCGGCGCTGCGCTGCCGGCAGTGCACGCCGCAGTTCAAGGCGTACCAGCGGAAGACGCTCGGCCTCGACCAGTCGAAGCTGAAGCAGTACTGGCTCTACGTCGACGGCCTCTTCCACGGTGACATGGGACGCTCGCTGCGGACGCAGGAGCCGGTCTGGCAGACGCTCTGGGCGCCGCTGAAGAACACGATGCCGATGGTCGCGCTCGGGACGATCTTCTCGATCGTGCTCGGGATCATCACGGGGGTGGTCGCCGCCTGGCGACGCGGCACATGGACCGACAAGACGAGCGTCTGGGCGAGTCTCGTCTGGTACTCGCTCCCGCCCCAGTGGCTCGGCCTGATGATCGTCCTCTTCCTCGCCGGCCCGATCGGACTCCCGACCTCCGGGATCCACGACGCGACGCTCGGGATTCTCGGCACGCCCTCGACGTGGCAGGTCTTCGTCGACCGGATGACGCACATGGTGCTGCCGGCCGCCACGCTCGGCCTCGTGCTGTACGGGAACTTCACGCTGATCGTGCGCTCGGCGATGCTCGAGACGCTCGGCGAGGACTACGTGCTGACCGCGCGCGCGAAGGGCCTTTCGAACTGGGCGACGGTCTGGAAGCACGGGCTCCGGAACGCGATGCTGCCGGTGATCACGCTCGTCGCGCTCTCGCTCGGCTTCATCATCGGCGGCACGATCACGATCGAGTACGTGTTCTCGTATCCCGGCATCGGGCTCGAGACGGTCGAGGCGATCGACCAGCGCGACTACCCGATCCTGCAGGGAATCTTCCTGCTCCTGACGTTCTCGGTGATCCTCTTCAACCTGATCGCCGACCTTCTGTACGTCAAGCTCGACCCGCGCGTGACCGAATGACCGAGCTCCCCGTCGCCGAGAGTGGTGCGCTTGGCCGGCCGTCGCTCTGGCGGCGCACGCTCTCCCATCCCGTGCTCTCGTCGCCGCAGTCGGTCGCGGGGCTCGCGATCCTCGGCTTCTTCGTGCTCGTCGCGCTGATCGGGCCGCTCTTCATCCACCACGACGTCCAGTCGAAGGTGGGGCCGGTGTTCGCACGGCCGAGCTCGCACTTCTGGCTCGGCACGGACGGCGGCGGCTCGGACATGCTCGAGCTGCTCGTCGTCGGGGCGCGGGTGTCCCTCCTCGTCGGCTTCGTCTCGTCGGTCGCATCGAGCCTGATCGGCGGGACGGTCGGCATCCTCGCCGGCTTCTTCGGCGGCAAGCTCGACGTCGTCCTGATGCGGATCACCGACTACTTCCTCGTGCTCCCGGACGTCCCGCTGATCATCGTCATCGCAGCGCTCTTCGGCCGCAGCCTGACGAACATCATCGTGATCATCGCGCTCATCTACTGGACGTCGACGGCACGTGTCCTGCGCGCGCAGGTGAAGAGCGTGCGCGAGCGCGTCTACGTGCAACGGGCGCGCGCGCTCGGCGCCGGGAACATGCGCCTGATCAGGCGCCATGTGCTGCCGCAGGTGATGCCGCTGCTGATCGCGAACACCGTCATCTTCATCGCCTACGCGATCTTCCTGGAGACGTTCATCGCCTTTCTCGGCCTCGGCGACCCGAGCACCGTCTCCTGGGGTCGGCTGATCCAGAACGCCTTCAACGACGACGCGATCCTCAACAACGCGTGGTGGGCGGTCGTGCCGCCCGGGATCTGCGTGGCGATCGTCGTGCTCGCGTGCGCGATGACCGGCCAGGCGATGGAGGACGCTCTCAACCCGCGCCTCCGCTCGGGGCATCTGTCGGTGCGCCGCTTCCGGCTTCGCGCCGTTCCACCGAAGGAGGTTTCGTGAGCGGAAGGCTGCTCCAGGTCGAGGATCTCCACGTCTGGTTCGACCTGCCGCACCACCGCGAGCTTCACGCCGTCCAGGGCGTCTCCTTCGGGGTCGACCGCGGCGAGCGGCTCGGACTCGTCGGCGAGTCGGGGTGCGGGAAGACGACGACGATCCTCGCGCTGATGGGGCTGCTGCCGCCGACGGCGAGCGTCGCGGGGCGTGTGCTCCTCGACGGGGAGGACGTGCTCGCGCGTGGTGAGCGGACGGCGGCTCCACACCGCTGGCGCGACGTCGCGATGGTCTTCCAGGGCGCGATGAACGCGTTCAATCCGGTGCGGCGGATCGGCGATCAGCTCGTCGAGCCGATGCAGCTGCACGAGGTTGCGGAGGGCCGGGCCGCGCAGACACGCGCGGCCGACCTGCTCGAGCGCGTCGGCATCTCCTCGGCCCGGCTGCGCAACTACCCACACGAGTTCTCGGGAGGGATGCGCCAGCGGGCCGCGATCGCGATGGCGCTCGCATGCGGACCCAAGCTCCTGCTCGCGGACGAGCCGACGACGGCGCTCGACGTGATGGTGCAGGCCCAGATCCTCGAGCTGCTGGTGGCGCTCACGAACGACCTCGGACTCACTCTGATCCTCGTCACGCACGATCTGCCGGTGGTCGCCCAGACCTGCACGGCGGCCGCGGTGATGTACGCCGGCGAGATCGTCGAGACCGGACCGATGGACGTCCTCTACCACGACCCGCGGCACCCCTACACGCGGCTCCTTTTCGCTGCTACCCCGGACCTCGAATCCCGGGACGCCGTCGTCTCGATCCCGGGGACGCCCCCTCGTCTCGACGAGCCGCTCGTCGGCTGTCCCTTCCGGCCGCGCTGCGACATCGCCTTCGACCGCTGCGCTGTGGAGCGGCCGGCGCTCAGTCCGGTCGGCGAACAGCACGGCGCCGCCTGCCACGCCGCGCAGCAGGTGGCGGCGTGAACGCGAACGGGCACGATGCCGGGTCGCCGCTGCTCGAGGTGGAGGGACTCGTCGTCCGCTTTCCGGTTCACCGTGGGATGGCGGAGGCCCTCGCGCGGCGGCCGAAGCAGCACGTGCACGCGGTTTCGGACGTGTCGTTCGACGTCTCGCGCGGCGAGATGGTCGCGCTCGTCGGCGAGTCCGGCTGCGGCAAGACCACGACGGCTCAGGCGCTGCTGCAGCTCGTCCGGCCGGACGAGGGCACCGTCCGGTTCGACGGGATCGACGTCACGGCACTCGGGCCGCGCGAGCTGCGGCGGTTGCGGCGACGGATGCAGATCATCTACCAGGATCCCTACGAGTCGCTCGACCCGCGCTTCCGGGTCGAGACGACCGTCGCGGAGGCACTCGTCGTGCACCGCGAGGGAACGCGCGAAGAGCGGCGACGGCGCGTCGTCGAGGCGCTCGAGCTGGCAGGGCTCTCACCACCGGAGCTGTACCTCAACCGCTACCCGCACGAACTCTCGGGCGGCCAGCGGCAGCGGGTGGCGATCGCGGCGAGCCTGGCGCTCGGCCCGGATCTGCTCGTGGCAGACGAGCCGGTCTCGATGCTCGACGTCTCGGTGCGAGCCGGCATCCTGACCCTCCTCGACAACCTCCGCGACCGCGGGCTCGCAGTCCTCATGATCACGCACGACCTTTCGACGGCTGCGCGTTTCGCCGACCGGATCTGTGTCATGTACCTCGGACGAATCGTGGAGGAGGGGCCCACGGCACAGGTGATCGAGAACGCGCGGCACCCGTACACGAAGGCGCTTCTTTCAGTCGTCCCCCGACGCGACCCGCGACGGCGCGCGCACCCGCAGATCCTGCGCGGCGAAACCCCGAACCCGATCTCGGTGCCGTCGGGCTGCCGCTTCCATCCGCGCTGCCCGGTCGCCGTCGCGGAGTGCAGGACCGTCGACCCCGACCTGCGTGCGCGGGCCGGTGCCGCAGGTGATGGCCACCGGGCCGCCTGCCTGCTCGCGAACGGCTGACGACGCCGCTCAGACGTGGTCTCTCGGGAAGCGGTGCTGCCAGCGCCGCCGGAAGAACTCGCGGCCCGACTCGAAGGCGGTCAGCTCGGTCGTGACGTGGAACGCGTCGGCATCCGCCCGCATCGACGACTCGACCTCGGCCCGGCCGCTCCAGTCGCCACGGGCGATGCCGCTCGCCGCGCGGAAGCTGACCTCGGCCGAGAGCGGGTCGTCCTCCGCGATCGAGTAGGCGCTCGTGTTCGAGTCCTCGGAGACGAGGTCGATCTGGACGAAGCGAACGGTGCCGCCGACGTCGTAGTCGAACCGCTGCTCGAGCCGGCCCGTCGCGTAGTCGCGGCGCAGCGTGCGCCCGTCCGGCGCACCTTCCTGCTGCTCCTTCTCGAGCGGCGGCGCGTGCTCGGGCTCCCCGAACTGCGGCAGCCGCGCATCCTCGGGGCGAGGCGGCCGCACCGGCAGCTCGAGCGTGCCGCCGTGGAGCGTGAGCCTCACCGGCTCCGGCGAGGGCCAGGCCCAGGGCCAGTAGGTGGAGGAGACCGCGACGCGAAGCCGGTGCCCCGCCGGCACGGCGTACGCGATCGAGTCGAGCTCGACCCGGATCCGGTACCTCCGGCCCGGCTCGAGCGGCTCCGGGTGTTCGTGCGAGTCGCGGTGGGTGAGATTGAGCAGGCCGCGCGTGACGAGGGCCGAGGTGCCGTCTCCGCAGACGTCGCAGAGGCGGACGCAGACAAGGGACTGCGGCCGGTCGGCCTCGAGCTCGAGCTCGACGGCGGGGAAGCCGAGCAGGACCGTCTCCTCGGCGAGCGGCTCGAGGTCGAAGCACGCCGAGAGCGCATCGTCGCCGCGCTGGTCGCCGGCGAGGTCGGCGGACTGGCCCTCCGCACACCAGACGCCCGCCTCCGTGCCGAGCGTCTGTACGGGCCGGTGCAGACGCTCGCCCTCGAGCGGCATCGCGTGCCGCTCGATCCGCGGCGACGGCCACTCCTCCTCGCCGGCCCAGCGGCCGGGGCGCACCGCGTGGGCCGGCCGCGGCTCGACCGACTCGAGCACGTAGGCGCGTAGAGTCGGCTCGTCCATGATCCCTGTCTCCTCGCCCTTCAGCCAGTGGTCCCACCAGCGGACGCACTCCTGCAGCCAGCCGATGCTCGGCCCGGGTAGGGCGTCGTCCGGGAAGGCGTGCGCCCACGGCCCCACGAGCCCCTTGCGCGGGACGGAGAGCCCGGCGAGCAGGCGGAAGACCGCGTTCGTGTAGCCGTCCGCCCAGCCGCCGACCGCGTAGACGGGCACCTCTATCGCGGCGTAGTCCTCGCAGACCGAGCCGTGCCGCCAGTAGTCGTCGCGCCGCTGATGCGAGAGCCAGTGCTCGATGAACGGAGGAGTCCGCTCCAGCCGGTCGAGCCAGACCTCTCGCCAGGTGTCCGGCAGGAGCGCCGGATCGGGGGGCCGCGCGTTCCACGTGAGCATCGACGATGCCCAGTGGAGCATGTCGGTCGCGAGGACGCAGCCGCCGCGGTAGTGCACGTCGTCGGCGTAGCGGTCGTCGGTCGAGCAGAGCGTGATGATCGCCCGGAGCGCGGGCGGACGGAGCGCGGCAACCTGGAGCGCGTTGAATCCGCCCCAGGAGATGCCCGTCATGCCTACCTCGCCGGAGCACCAGGGCTGGTCCGCGAGCCAGGCGATCACCTCGAGCGCGTCGTCCCACTCCTGCGCTGTGTACTCGTCCTCGAGGATCCCATCCGACTCGCCGCTGCCGCGCATGTCGACACGGACGGTCGCGTACCCGTGCCCGGCAACGTACGGCTGCCGGTCGAGGTCGCGCGAGACCGTGCCGTCGTGCTTGCGGTAGGGGAGGTACTCGAGGACGGCCGGCACCGGATCGGCCTCGGCGTCGCGCGGCAGCCAGATCCGCGCGCCGAGCCGCGTGCCGTCGGCGAGCTCGATCCACGTGTGCTCGATCTCGCGGACGGGCCGGGGCAGCTCGTCCCAGCCGACGATACGGCTCATTCGGCCGGGACCTCGGCGGTCGACGAGGCGGGAACGACGGCCTCGATCCCGACGCGGATCGGAGCGCCGGCTGGCGGGGCATGGTCGAAAGCCGTCACGGAACGAGTCTCGGCTCCGCTGAGGGTCGAATCAACCCAAACTATATGCTGCGACCTCGCACTATATAGTGCGAACGGTTCTCTATCTACATTGGGAGGCACGATGTCTCGGCAGGGAATCCTGGTACTCGCCCTGGCCGCGGCCGCCTTGACGGCGACCGCCGCGCAGGCGGGAAGCGTGACGACGACCTTCAAGGACACGGTAGGCGACGCCGGCGGCGGCCCGGACGTCACGACCGTCTCCGTCAGCGAGGCGCGTGGAGCCGCGGTCTTCACGATCCACACGGCGACGGCGAGCAGTTGGGACAACGCAGCCGCGATCCTGAGCATCGACGCCGACTCGAACGCGGCGACGGGGGATGCGGGCAGTGAGACCGGCTTCGAGGCCGTCTACGTCCTGCACTCCCTGCACGACCAGTTCACGCTCGAACGCTCGCACGGAGAGCATGTCGCCGCCCCGCTCGCGACGTGGGCACTCACCGGCGGGACGTTGACGATCACCGCCCCGCTGAGCGAGTTCGGCAGCGCCGGAGCGTTCGGCTTTCGCGTCTCGACGCCCGCGCCCGCCGGCGGGGACCGGGCGCCGAACAGCGGCGAGTGGTCGTTCGATCCCAGCGCCTCGAAGCGCCGGGCGACGTCGCTGACGGCGAGGTTCCACCCTGCAGCGCCGAGGCACGGGAAGCGGTTCCGCGTCTCCTCCGCGCGCATCACCTACTCGAACGGCACGCGTGCCGCTGCGGGCTCGAGGCTGCACTGCACCGCGAAGCTCGCAGGGCACAGGCGCGCGCTCCGGGGATCGTGCCGCTGGCGGATCCCGGCCTCGGCCGCCCGGAAGAAGCTCGTGGTCGTCGTCCGGGCAGCTGGGGTCAAGAGGCGCTACACCTTCCGAGTCCGTTGAGATGCTTCAGGGACGATGAGCGGCACGCCGCCGGAGGATCTCGAGTTCTTCCTCACGCTGACCTTGGCGGCGTCGGCCGCCTGGCCCCTGGTCCACCGCGAGTTCAAGACCGCCGGGGTCGAGCCCGGGTCCTGGGGCCTCCTCTTCCACATTCGGTCGCGCGCGACGATCACGCCGACCGAGCTCGCCGAGGAGACCGGCGTGACCGCAACGACGATTCGCGATCAGGTCCAGCAGCTGGCGCACCGGCGGCTCGTACGCCGGGAACCGAACCCACTCGACGCTCGCTCCTATCTGATCAGCCTGACCGCAGCCGGAGAGCGAGAGCTCCAGGCGGGGCTCGACGCGTCCTACCGCGTCGCGCAGCGCGTCGAGGACCGCCACGGCGACCTCGGCCCGCTGCGCGATTCGCTCCTCGAGCTGATCGAGAGCCTCCACGCGCTTCGCGCGGAAGGCGAGCATGCCGACCGGGCGCAGCGTGTCCGCGCGAGACGGCGCACGAACTGAGGGCTCGAGTCGGAATGACGTCCGCCGGCCGGGCCTACGGCGTCGTGAAGTAGTAGCTCTTGCAGTCCTCGTGGTAGACGTGCCGATACCAGTGGTGACCGGGATAGCGGTCGCAGCCGCTGCCGCTGCTCGTCGTCGGTAGCGGCACGGTCGTGACCGCCGTCGTGTCGGGCGGCTCGGGCGTCGTCTCGGGCAGCGTGCTCGTCGTCTCGGGCGGCGGTGCCGGGACGTCGCAGCCCGCTTGCAAGGCGAGCACCGGATGCAGCTCGATCCCGTTCGGGGCGACGCCACGCTGCCCGTGGATCCGGTCGAAGAAGGCGAGCCCGGTCAGGGTCACGCACGGCGGCGGGCTCAGCTCGTGGTAGCTCGAGCCGGTCGGAGGGTTGCCGAGGGCGGCCACGAGGTCTGAGCGCGCCGACTCGAGCGCCGGTGCCTCGGTGGACTGCGCGAGACAGGACGCGGCCGGGAACTCGGCGATCATGGTCGCGGCGGGATCGGCGGGATCGGCGATCGCGAGGTGGACGTCGGAATCGGCCTCGATCTTGTCCGCCAGGGCGAGCGCCTGGATGCGGTAGACGACGCGCTCCGGCGGCGTCCTGCCCTTCTCGGTATCCGGCGGCACCGGCAACGCGCGGAGCTGGGAGATCGAGGAGTCCTGGGCCGCGCCGGGCACGAAGCCGTCGAGGAGGTCCTTCACGTCGTGGCGCTCGACGCCACAGGAGCCCGTGAAGCCGTAGTCGGCGCCGTTCGCCGCCGCGCCCGGAGACCCGAGGCGCAGGCCGAGGGCGGTCGTGGTGCGCGACGGCGTAGCGGAGCCGCCGACGTGCCGGCCGACGAAGAAGCCGATCGCCCCCGCCGCCGCCAGGGCGACCAGCACGCCGACGATCTTCATCGGGTCACGGCGACCTCGGGCTGCGCGAGCGTCTGGCCGAACGAGTTGAGGTAGGCGACCTGGTCGGGGGCGGTGAAGAAGTCGTGCGCGGCGTTCACGCCCCACGCGTACAGCGAGTCGGCCTCGGCCCTGGTGAGGCCGAAGTCGGTGGTGCTGACCTGGTGCGTGGGGATCGAGACCGTGCGCGCGGAGACGACCTGCTCCATCTGCTCGCGATCCCACGCTTCGGTCGCCGCCGAGAACATCGCCTTCAGCAGCGGCACCGCCCAGAGCGGGCGCGGGATCTTGCGGTACGGCAGCCCCTCCTCGACGTCCGAGCCCGGATGCAGCCGGAACCCCCACGTCGGCCGCTTCGGGTTCGGGCTGTCGAACAACCAGATCGGGAAGTTGGAGAGGAGCCCGCCGTCGACTACGTAGACGGGCTTGCCCTCGCGGTGGAGCACCACCGGCGTGAAGAGGAACGGGTAGCTCATGCTCATCCGCACCGCCTCGACGACGGGGAAGCTGTCCTTGTCGAACGGCTTGCCGTCCGGGTCGGTGTAGTCGGGCAGGTCGTCCGGGAGGATGATCATGCGGCCGGTCGTGACGTCGGAGCCGATCACGTGCAGCCGGTACTTCGCCCGCTCGTACTTCTCGTCGCTGATGTCGGGCAGCGCGTCCTTCGGCGGCAGGTCGCGCCGCCGCACATCGGCGAAGGTGAGCTCGCTCTTGCCGAGCTCCTTCGCGAGCGGCGAGGCCGCGAGCTGCTCCCCCATCCACTCGAGGAAGTAGCGGCCCGGCGCCATCCCGCGGAGCCGGAAGATCGCGTTGACGAGGCCGCCGGCCCACATCCCGCCCGGCCCGGTGTCGGCGAAGCGCGAGTACTTCGCCGCCGCGAGGAGCTTCTGCAGCCCGTTGGCGTCGTAGCCCGCCACGAGGAGCGCGGCGACGATCGAGCCGGCCGAGGTGCCGGCGACGTTGACCCATTCCTTCACTCCGGCGTCGCGCTCGGCGGCGGCGATCGCCCCCGCGAAGGCGATCCCCTTCACGCCGCCGCCCTCGAAGACCCCGTCGGCGCGGTGCTTCTCGTCTACTGGCACTGCTTCCACCTCCTGCCTGTCGTGGTGACGCCGCGGACCATGGGTCGTCTACTCGACCTGCTCGACCACCCAGAAGTCCTGCGCGAGGTTGCTGCTCGTGACGTAGCTCGCCGGCATCCAGAAGTGGCCCTGGTCGCCCCAGTCCGGCCCCCAGGAGTTGCGGCACTCGAAGTACAGCTGCCCCTCGATCTGCTTGTAGCCGACGGCGACGACGGCGTGGCCGCCGAGCACGGTCTCGCTCGGCTGCGGCATCGGGACGATCCCGTCCGAGCCGACGTCGCTCTCGAACGACTCGTAGACAGTGAACCCGAACGAGATCGGATATCCGCCGGCGAGCACGTTCTGGATCCCCATCTGGGTCTGTGGCACGCGCGCGTACCGGATCGCCTGGTGCTTGAGCGCGTCCTCGTACGCGCTCGCGGGCGGCTTGGTCGCGAACTCGTTGATCTCGTAGGGCCAGTCGGTCTCCGGCGGCGCGCCGAGCTGTGCGACCGACTTGATCCCGTCCCGGATCTCCGCGCCGGAGTCCTGGTTGACGGTGCCCTCCATCGAGCGCTCGTTGTAGTAGATGAAGAGCCGCGAGGGCGTCGCCGCGTCTGCCTCGGCCTGCTTGAGCTCGTTGAACTCGAGGATCGCGCCGATGCTGTTGGCGGTGCACGAGCCGAGCTGGCCCTGGTCGTAGACGGGCGGCATCTGGTCGCGGAGGCTCACCGACTCCGGCAGTGTCTTCACCGGCTCGACGGCGAGGAGGTAGTCGCGCATGTCGGGGTGGTCCGGCCTCCAGCCGTACCGCTTCTGCGTCCGTACGGCGAGACCCGTCGGGGCCTCAGCCATCACTGCTGTGTCGCTCATGAGCGACTCCTTTCTGTGCGGTCTTGCTCTTCGAGGACGGCTCCGCGACTCCCGGCAGCACGGAGGTGAGCGTGTCCTGCGCCCAGCGCTCACTGAACCCGGCGAGGAAGGCGAGCACGAGCAGGGCGAGCCGCCGGTCGTTCGTGCTCGCGCTCTGCGCGACGGGAAGGTGGAGCAGGCCGCCGCTGAAGGCGAACGTGATCGCCATCCCGAACGCGCCTCCGACCAGCGGCCGGAGCGCGCCGAGGAAGAACGCGTACGGCCTGCCGACGTCGTACTCGAGCTCGAACGTGCCGCCGTTGATCCGCTGCAGCACGCTGACGACCGCGCCGCCGGCGCCGGCGACGAGGGCGGCGACCGGAGCGGCCCAGCTGATCGCGAGCCAGAGGGCGGCGATCGCGCCGAGGCCGAGCGTGGCCGCCGCGATGCCGCCGAAGTAGACGAGCTGCGCCTGCCCGTTCGCCGCCTCGTGATAGTAGGACTCGACCTTGTCGATCGAGGCGCGCTCGCGGTCGAGCGCCTTGGCGGCCTGCGCCTCGTCGCCGGTGCCGGCGGGCGCGTCGACGAGGCTGAGGAGGTGGGCGGCGCACGAGACGACGAGCTCGAGGCAGATCCGCTGCCGCACTCCCGTGAGGACCGCCTTCGCCCGCACCGCGAGCTCGTCGCAGCGATGGAGCTCGCCGGCGACGTCGGGAGCGTTCTTCGTCGCCCAGTCGCTCTCGCGGTGGAAGCCGAAGTCGGGTGCGAACAGTCCGCCGCGCCGCTTCTTCTCGGTCAGCGCGACGGCGCTCTCGATGTGCGAGCACCAGTAGGCGCGCACGATCTGGCCGTGGCCGGACTCGAACGCGGAGCGGACGGCGTCGTAGGCGGCCGTGGACGCGGCATCGAACGTGCCGGCATGCCGAGCGTGCCGCCAGTCATGGTGCGCGTAGACGAGCTCGCTGAAGCTTGGCGGGTGCGCAGAAACGCTCGATTGCGCCGGCTCGTGCCGCACCGGTCCGACGTCGCTCAACGGCTGGATCAGCTCGGTCATCCGACCCTCCGATCCGTGACGACGGTTCCCGCACCTTAGGCGGTTATCGCGGAACGCACAAGGGGTGCTGCGTCAGCAGCTTTCAGCTGCTGACGGTGACCGGAACGGTCCCGGAACCTCGAGCAAGCAGCCCGCCGAGTCCGTGCGCCTCGACGGTGATGTGGTGGACGCCCGGCTCGGTCACGCGTGGCTCCGTCGCGGTTCCGCCGCAGACCGTGACGCGCTGCCACGCCGTGTCAGAGTCTTTCCAGTCGAGCTCACACTGACCGCTGCCGAGCTGCTGCCCGTTCGAGTCGGAGACCTCGGCGCTGACCGTGAGGTTGCCGCCGACACGCACAACGTTCGCCTCGGGGATCAGCGAGACGGTGAGCTTGTGCGTCGGGGGCGACGCGGTCGTCCCTGGACCCGCCTGCCCGTTTCCCGTGGTCTGCTGCACGACCCACCAGGAGATGCCGCCGGCAACCACGAGAACACTCGCAACAGCGAGCGGCTTCTGCCGCGAACGGGGAATCGACGGGAACTTGACCGGCCCGGCCTCCACCCCGCTGCCGACGATCGCAGTCAGGACACCGACTACACCGAGCAGGACGAGCAGACCAGCGACCTGACCCGCATCCACGCAGCGACTCTACGCCGCGCAGCCGAGGGCGCAAAGGGCGCGGGTTCGAGAGCACGACCGGGTCGCGCGGCGTTTCGACGTGCCCCCTTTAGCGACCTGTTGCCGAGGCGTCAGCCGTGCTCGGCCGTGCGCTGCTCGACGCGCAGCGTCACGAGGCCCCCCGCGCGGACGATGTGTCGCTGCATGAGGTCGTACGCCGCTGTCGCGTCCTGGCGCGAGAGCGCCTCGAGGATCGCCTCGTGCTCCCGGACATTCGCCTCGAGCATCGCGGTGCTCTCGCTGACGACCAGCCGGCTGAGGTCGCGGGGGAAGTTCCGGTGGAGCCGGACGAGCGCGCCGGTGAGGACCTCGTTGCCGCTCGCCTCGTGGATCGTCTGGTGGAACTCGTCGTTCGCGCTGCCCCAGAGGCGGATCTCGCGCACGCCGACCTCGCGGCCGCCGCGCCGCCGCGCGGTCGTCCGCTCCAGCGCGGTCCGGAACGTGCCCTGCGCGTGGTTCAGCCGCCTGAGCTGCTCCCGGCTGATGCGCTCGGCCGCGAGCTGGGCGGCGAGCGCCTCGAGGGCTGCACGAACCTCGTAGGCGTCGCGGATCTCACGCGGCGAGAGCCCCCGCACGATGGCTCCCTTGTGCGGCAGCACCTCGACGAGGCCACCCGCCTGGAGCTTGCGCAGGGCCTCCCGCACCGGGGTCCGGCTGACCCCGAACTCCTCGGCGAGCGCCTCCTGGCGCAGCCGGGCCCCCGGCGGCAGCTCGCCGCTGAGCACGCGCGCGTGCAGCTGGCTCGCGAGCTTGTCGACGAGAGCGCGCCGTTCGGATGCCGCCTGGCTCATGTGCGCAGCTTGGCAGGCCGAAGCCCGTCGTACGCGAGCTTGAGACCGACGAGGCCGATGAAGGCAGCGAAGGCCACGCGCAGCGCCGACCCCGGCAGGGCGAGGGCGAGCAGCGCGCCCAGAACGCTCCCGATCACCCCGACAACTCCCAGGCGGATCGCGACCCCGAGGTCGCCGACACCGTGGCGCCGCAGCGCAAGGCTCCCCGCCACGGCCGTCGGCAGGATGACGAGCAGCGACGTCGCCTGGGCGGAGTGCTGCGAGAAACCGACCGCCAGCGTGAGAAAAGGCACGACGAGCGTGCCGCCTCCCACGCCGAGCAACCCGGAGGTCACGCCGACGAGAACACCGAACGCCACGAGCGCGACGTAGAGCGTCGGCCCCGTCATCCGCGAGCTCCGAGCAGCGCCGCCACGCCGACGAGGAAGGTGCCGAAGACGAGCTTGAGCAGCCGCTCGTCGATCCGCGCGAGGATCCCGGCGCCGATGCGCGCACCCATCACCGAGCCCACGGCGAGCCCCAGCGCCTGCCACCAGCGCACCTCGCCCGCGACGCCGTAGGTGGCGATGCCGCCCAGGCTGATCGGGATGATCGCCCCGAGCGAGACGGCATGCGCCGCGCGCTGCGAGTAGCGGGCCCAGAGCACGAGCAGCGGCACCATCACCACGCCGCCGCCCACCCCGAGCAGCCCCGACAGCACACCCCCGCCGAGCCCGATCGCGAGCAGCTTCGGGTCGAGCGTGAGCGGCCCCAGGCGGTGTCGGAGCCTCGAA
Source organism: uncultured Actinomycetes bacterium (assembly GCA_963796265.1). Lineage (GTDB taxonomy): Bacteria > Actinomycetota > Thermoleophilia > Gaiellales > Gaiellaceae > Palsa-739. The sequence continues at coordinate 82,102 of CAWCLA010000001.1, forward strand.
TCGCGACTGCCGGCGACGGCGCGCATCGCCCGCAAAACTAACACTTGGATCCAGTTGGCGTCAGAATGTATCCAAATGGTAGTGTTGCGCCTTACGCGTCGCCCACTACGGAGGGACGGGAGGGAGTTCCAATGAAACGCAACCGCATCGCAGCCAGCCATCGGCGCGGCGGTCGCAGCCGGGTTGCTCGCGCTCGCGATCAGCGCCGCCGCCGGCGCGTCGGCCAAGCAGGCAGTGAAGTTCAAGCCAGGCGGCACGCTCACGGTCGCCATGACGCTCGGCGAGCCGGACGCGCTCGACCCGACGCTCGCCCGGACGTTTTCCGGCCGCGAGGTCTTCCTCACCATCTGCCAGAAGCTCTACGACCTCGACCGGCAGACGAACATCGTGCCGCAGCTCGCGGCGGCGCTGCCGAAGGTCTCGAAGAACAAGCTGACCGTGACGATCCCGCTGCGTCACGGGATCAAGTTCAACGACGGGACGCCCTTCAACGCGGCCGCCGTCGTGAAGACGATGAAGCGCTACCTGACCTTCAAGGGCTCGGTACGCGCGAGCGAGCTCTCGGCCGTCAAGAGCGTGAAGACGAAGGGTAAGTACGCCGTCGTCTTCCACCTCAAGTCGCCGTACTCGCCGCTGACCGCTCAGCTCGCCGACCGCTCGGGGATGATCCTGTCGCCGAAGCAGATGGCAAAGCTCGGCGCCAACTTCGCCCGCGATCCGGTCTGCGTCGGCCCGTTCATGTACAAGAACCGAATCGCCGGCGACAGCATCACGGTCGTCAAATCGCCCTACTACTACGCGAAGAAGAAGGTCCACTTCGCCAAGATCGTGTTCAAGATCTACAACGACACGACGGCCGCGGCGCAGGCACTGAAGGCAGGGACGGTGCAGGCGCTCGACGCGATCGCTCCGACCGACATCTCGAGCATCAAGGCGGACAAGTCGCTGCATGTCATCCTCTCCGCCGGGCTCGGCTACGGCGGAATCACCATCAACATCGGGAACAAGAACGGCCTGCTCAAGCTGCCGTACCAGAACGTCGGCACCCCGCTCGCCTCCAGCCCCAAGCTGCGCCAGGCGTTCGAGATGGCGATCAACCGCAAGACGCTCAACAAGGTCGTCTTCAACGGCACGGTCCTGCCGGGCTGCACCCCGATCTCCCCCTCGAGCGCGTGGTTCGACAAGAGCATCAAGTGCACGCCGTACAACCCGAATCAGGCAAAGCAGCTGATACAGGAGTCGGGCATCGCGAACCCGGTGGTCAACCTGATGGTGCCGACGGGCACCGTCGCCCTCCGCGAAGCCCAGTTCATCCAGGCGGAAGAGGCCGCGGTCGGGATGAAGGTGAACGTGCAGTCGACCGACTTCGTGACCTCGCTCTCGAAGGCGGACGCGGGCACTTTCGACGCCTTCCTGATCGGCTGGTCGGGCCGCGTCGACCCGGACGGCAACATCTTCGGCTTCATCGCCACCTCGGGGACGCTGAACGACTCGGGCTACCACAACCCACGGGTCGACCGGTTCCTGAACAACGCGCGGAGTGCGGCGTCGATCAAGTCGCGGCGCGCCTACTACCGGGCGGTGGTCAAGCAGATCATCAAGGCCCGGCCGCTGATCTACCTCGACCATCCCGTGACGCGGTCCGGCTTCTCGAAGCGGGTTTCCGGCGTGACCTTGTATCCGGACACGCTCCTCCGCGTCGCGTTCGCGGGCTACACGAAATAGGAGAAACGACACGGGCGGCTTCCTGATCCGCAAGGCGGGAGCCGCCCTTGTCGTGCTCGTCGCCGCGAGCATGCTCGTCTTCGCGGGCGTGCGCGCGATCCCCGGCGACCCGGCGATCGCCCTCGGCGCCGAGAACCGCGATCCGGCGGTGATCGCCGCCGTGAAGGCCAAGTACCTGCTCGACAAGCCCCTGGTGCAGTACGGGCACTGGATCTGGCTCGCGCTCCGCGGCGACCTCGGCATCGACCAGCGCCAGCTCGCGGTCGGGCACACGATCGTCACGCGGCTGCCGATCAGCCTCGAGCTCGCCCTGCTCAGCATGATCGTCGCGATGCTCGTCGGCATCCCCGCCGGGGTGATCGCGGCCGTGCGCCGCGGCAAACCGAGCGACTACGCGGTGACGGCGGTGGCGCTCACCGGCCTGTCGGTGCCGCACTTCTGGTTCGGGCTCCTGCTGATCATCTGGTTCGCCGTCGACCTGCACTGGCTCCCCGCCGGCGGCTACGTGACGGCGCACCACCCGCTGGCGAACCTCGAGCATCTCGTCCTGCCGGCGATCGTCCTCGGCACGGGCTTCGCGGCGGTACTGATGCGCCAGATGCGCTCCTCGATGCTGGGCTCGCTCGAGACCGACTACGTGCGGACGGCGCGCGCGAAGGGCCTGTCCGAGTGGTCGGTCGTCTGCAAGCACGCCTTCCGGAACAGCCTGATCACCGTCACGACCGTGATGGGGCTCCAGCTCGGGGCTCTCATCTCGGGCATCGTCGTCGTGGAGGAGATCTTCGGCATCCCGGGGTTCGGCTCGCTGACGATCGACGCGGTGAACCAGCGCGACTACACGCTCATCCAGGGTGTCGTGCTCGTCGCGGCCTTCGCCTACGTACTGGCGAACCTGCTCGTCGACGTGGTCTACTCGCTGCTCAACCCGAGGATCCGAACGATATGAGCGTGGCCGCACCGGAGGTCGAGGCGCCCCGCCTCGCCGGGCGTCGGCGTCGTCTGCGCCTGCTCAGGAAGCGCTTCCTACGCCGGCCGATGGCCATGGCCGGGCTCCTCGTCGTGTTCGGCTTCGTGATCATGGCGATCTTCGCGCCGCTGCTCGCGCCCTACTCCGTCTCGCACACCGACTTCAACGCGGTGCTCGCGCATCCGTCGTCGAAGCACCTGCTCGGGACGGACGACCTCGGGCACGACGTGCTCTCGCGGCTGATCTGGGGGGCGCGCGCGTCGATGCAGGTCGGCGTGTTCTCGACGCTGCTCGCGATGGTGGTCGCGGTCCCGATCGGGATGCTGGCCGGCTACTACCGCGGCTGGGCCGACGTGGTCATCGCACGCCTGACCGACGTCCTTCTCGCGTTCCCGTTCCTGATCCTCGCGGTCGGGCTGGCGGCGATCCTGGGGCCCTCGCTCCTGAACGCGACGCTCGCGCTCGGGGTCGGCACCATCCCCGGCTTCATCCGGATCGCGCGCGGCGAGACGCTCGCGCTGCGCGAGGAGGACTACGTTCCAGCGGCGGTCCTGAACGGCGCCAACGACGCGACGATCATCTTCCGCCACATTCTCCCGAACATGACGAACACGCTGATCGTGCAGGCGACGGTGACGATCCCGGGCGCGATCGTCGGCGAGGCGATCCTCTCCTTCCTCGGACTGGGCGTGCAGCCTCCCGCCGCCTCGTGGGGGACGATGCTGCAGCAGGCGGAGCCGTACCTGACCCAGGCGTCGCGACTCGCCGTCTACCCGGGGCTCGCCGTCATGCTCGCCGCGCTCGCGTTCAACGTGCTGGGGGACGGGCTGCGCGACATCCTCGACCCGGGGACGACGCGTTGAGCGCCGGGCCCCTCCTCGAGGTGAGCGACCTCTCGGTGCGGTTCGACACGGACGAGGGGCCGGTGCAGGCGGTGGACCGGGTCTCGTTCACGCTTGCCCCGCGCGAGGTGCTCGGCATCGTCGGCGAGTCGGGCTGCGGGAAGAGTGTCACCTGCATGTCCCTCGTGCGGCTGCTGCCCGAGACGGCGACGGTGAGCGGCAGCGTGGTCTTCGACGGCAGAGACCTGCTCGAGCTGAGCCTGCGACGCCTACGACGCGTGCGCGGGCGGGAGATCTCGTACATCTTCCAGGAGCCGATGAGCTCGCTCAACCCCGTCTTCACCGTCGGCGACCAGATCGGCGAGGTCGTGCGCCGCCACCTCGGGCTCTCGCGCCGTGCGGCGCGCGGACGCGCGGTCGAGCTGCTCCAGCTCGTGCGCATCCCCGCCCCGGAGCGGCGCGTCGACGAGTATCCGCACCAGCTCTCGGGCGGGATGCGCCAGCGCGTGATGATCGCGATGGCGCTCGCGTGCGACCCGAAGGTGCTCATCGCCGACGAGCCGACCACGGCGCTCGACGTGACGATCCAGGCAGGCATCCTCGACCTCATGCGCGACGTTCGACAGCAGCTCGGGACCGCGATCGTGCTCGTGACGCACAACCTCGGCGTCGTCGCCGACATCGCGGACCGGGTGATCGTCATGTACGCCGGCCGCAAGGTGGAGGAGGCGGCGGCGGACGAGCTGTTCGCGGCGCCGCAGCACCCGTACACGGTGGGGCTCCTGGGTGCGATTCCGCGTCCGGGCGAACGGCGGGAGCGGCTCGAGGAGATCCCGGGACGCGTCCCCGCGATCACCGGCCCGCATCAGCACTGCATGTTCTCCGACCGTTGCCGGTACGCCGACGAGGCTGCGCGCACGCAGGTGCCGGAGCTGCGCGCCGTGCGGCCCGGCCATCTCGTCGCCTGCTTCCACCCGGAGTCCGAACGCGCCGCATGAACGCTGCCCCCGTTCTCGAGGTCCACGACCTCGTCAAGCACTTCACCGTCGGCCGCCGCCTCGGCGGCGGGACCGGCACGGTGCACGCGGTCGACGGCGTCTCGTTCGTGCTCCGCGAGGGCGAGATGCTCGGGCTCGTCGGCGAGTCGGGCAGCGGCAAGACGACGCTCGCGAATTGCGTCGTCCGGCTCCACGAGCCGACCTCCGGCTCGATCCGGCTGCGCGGCCAGGACATCACGCACCTGTCGCGCCGCGAGCTTCGCCCGCTGCGACGCAGCCTGCACATGGTGTTCCAGGACCCGTACTCCTCGCTCAACCCGCGCATGACGGCTGGGGAGATCGTCGGCGAGCCGCTGCGGCTGCACCGGCTCGCCGGCCGGAGGGAGCGGGAGCTGCAGGTGATCGCGATCTTCGAGCGCGTCGGGCTGGGGCCGGAGCACCGCTTCCGCTACCCGCACGAGCTGTCGGGGGGCCAGCGCCAGCGGGTGGGGCTCGCCCGGTCGCTCATCCTCGAGCCGAGCGTCCTCGTCGCGGACGAGCCAGTCTCGGCCCTCGACGTCTCGGTGCAGGCGTCGATCCTCAACCTCCTGCGCGACCTCCAGCGCGACATGGGCTTCTCGTGCATCTTCGTCACCCACGACCTCGCCACGGTCGAGTTCCTCTGCGACCGGATCGCGGTCATGTACCTCGGCAAGATCGTCGAGATCGCGAGCCGCGACGCGATCTTCAGCGACCCGCAGCATCCGTACACGCAGGCGCTGCTCTCGGCTGCGGTGGTTCCCGATCCTGCGGAACAGCGGAAGCGCCGGCGTGTCGTCCTCGAGGGCGACCCGCCGAGCCCACTCGCGCCTCCGAGCGGCTGCCGCTTCCGCACCCGCTGCCCGCTGCCCGAGCAGTCTGCGCCGGACAACGAGGAGATCGAGCCGCCGCTGCGCGAGGTCGCGCCCGATCACTTCGTCGCCTGCCATCTTGCGGCGCCCGGATCGCCGGCGCCGCGCATCACCGGCGCGGCGGACACGGTCCGGGTTGCGGGCGGATGAGCTTCTCGACGCGGCCCGAGCTGCGGGGGACGTTCGGGATGGTGGCGTCGACGCACTGGCTCGCGTCGGCCGCCGGGATGGCCGTGCTCGAGCAGGGCGGGAACGCGTTCGACGCCGCCGTCGCGGCCGGCTTCACCCTGCAGGTCGTCGAGCCGCACCTGAACGGGCCCGGCGGCGACCTGCCCGCGCTCCTCTGGCCGGCCGGCTGCGAGCGCCCGCTCGTCCTCTGCGCGCAAGGACCCGCGCCGCGGGCGGCGACGATCGCGCACTACCGCGACGGGCTCGGCCTCGAGCTCATCCCCGGCACGGGGCCGCTCTCCGCCGTCGTCCCGGGCGCCTTCGGCGGCTGGCTCGCGATACTGCGCGAGCACGGGACGCTGACGCTGCGCGACGTCCTGTCCTACGCGATCGGCTACGCGGACGAGGGCTACCCGATGCTCGAGCGGATCGGCGGCGCGATCCGCAGCGTCGAGGAGCTCTTCCGCACCGACTGGACGACGTCCGCCGAGATCTACCTGCCGATCGTCGAGGCCGGGACGCTGGCCCGCAACCGGACGCTCGCCGCAACCTACCGGCGAATCCTCGACGAGGCCGAGGCGGCCTCGACCGGCCGGGAGGCGCAGATCGAGGCCGCGCACGACTGCTGGTATCGCGGCTTCGTCGCCGAGGCGCTCGTCGGCTTCCAGGTACGCGAGTGGCTGGACAGCTCGGGCGAGCGCCACAGCGGCCTGCTCGCCGAGGAGGATCTTCGCGGCTGGGCGCCCACGTGGGAGGACCCCGTCTCGGTCGACTACCACGGCTACGAGGTCTTCAAAGCCGGCCCGTGGAGCCAGGCGCCGGTCTTCCTCCAGCAGCTCCGCCTGCTCGAGGGATTCGACCTCGGAGCGATGGGCCAGGCGAGCGCCGAGTGGGTGCACACGATCACCGAGTGCGCGAAGCTCGCGTTCGCCGACCGCGAGGCGTGGTACGGCGACCCCGACTACGCGGAGGTGCCGCTCGCCGAGCTCCTCTCGCGCGAGTACGCCGACGAGCGGCGGCGGCTGGTCGGCGACGAGTCGTCGCCCGAGCTGCGGCCGGGCGCGCCCGGCGGCCGCGAGCCGCGCTTACCGGAGCCGCTCGGCGAAGCGCCCGTCGCCCCCGGCGTCGGCGAGCCCACCCGGGGGGACACGGTGCACCTCGACGTCGTCGACCGCCTCGGGAACATGGTCTCGGCGACGCCGAGCGGCGGCTGGCTCTTCGGCGCGCCCGTCATCCCCTCGCTCGGCTTCTGCCTCGGCACGCGCGCGCAGATGTTCTGGCTCGAGGAGGGCCTGCCGAACTCGCTCGAGCCGGGCAAGCGGCCGCGGACGACGCTCTCCCCCACGCTCGCCGCCCGCGACGGCGAGCCGTACCTCGCCCTCGGCACGCCCGGCGGCGACCAGCAGGACCAGTGGACGCTGCACGCCTTCCTCGCCCACGTCCACCACGGCCTCGACCTCCAGGCTGCGATCGACGCGCCCGAGCACCACACCGAGGCGTTCCCGGCGAGCTTCTACCCGCGCGAGACCCGTCCGCGACACGTCGCCGTCGAGGAGCGCGCCGGCGCGGAGACGATCGAGGAGTTGCGCCGGCGCGGCCACGACGTCGAGGTGCACGGCCCGTGGACGCTCGGCCGCGTCACCGCCGCCGGGCGCGAGCCGGGCGGGATCCTCAAGGCGGGAGCGAACCCGCGGGGCATGCAGGGCTACGCCGTCGGCCGCTGAGGCTCCGGCCCGTCGAGGTTGACCACGAGCGGCCCCTCGCCGACGAACGCGATCACGAGGTCCTGCGGCTCCTCGCCGGGGTTGACGTCGCGGTGGACGAGACCGACGGGGACGTGGAAGTAGCCGCCCTCCTCGACCTCCGTGCTGCCGCGGCCGCCGGGGCCGAACTCGAAGCGAACCCTGCCGCTGAGGACGTGGCCGAAGACCTCGCGCCGGCCGTGGTGGTGCCAGCCCGACTCGATCCGGGGGCCGCCGTGGACACGGGTCAGCATGGCCCGCTCGCTCTCGAGTGCGAGGAACCGCTCGATTCCCGGCGTTCCCTCGGCGGGCCGGACCTCGTCGGGCGCGACGGCCGTCACGGCCGCCGACGTCGTCAGCTCGCTGCTCATCCTCGCCTCCTCAGGCCGCTCTCGCGGGTTCGATGTTCTGGTTCAGGTGGAAGACGTTCTCGGGGTCGTAGCGTCCCTTGACCTCGGCCAGCCGCTTGGCGTTCGGTCCGTAGGCCGCCCGGAGCGCCTCGTCTCCGCCGTCGTCTTCGCCGTAGTAGTTGAGCCAGCGTCCGTCGGCGCGGTGCGGCTCGATCGCCGCGTAGGTCTCGCGCGTCCATGCGATGCAGGCTTCCGAGTCGGCCGGATCGAACCAGGCCGCGGGGATGATCAGGTTGTAGCCCGCCTCCCGGTGCGGCACGGCGGTCGCCTGAGGGTCGACGCGGGTCACGGCCCCGTGGAAGTGCTCGATCACGATCGGGGCGAGCGGGGCCGGACAGCTGCCGAACTGCTCGACGAGCGTGTCGAGGAGCTCGTCGTCGAGGCCGCGGAGGAAGCTCGACTTCCAGTAGTTGAGTGCGCCCCGGGGCGACATCGGATCGAGCATCTCGTTGATCGCCGGGTACGGCATCGGCCCGACCTGCGTCAGCACGGGCTCCCCCCAATCGAGCAGCGACCGAAGCTCCCGCTCGGCCCGCTCGCGCGGCCCGGCGTGACAGACGAGGAACGCGGCGAGAGGGACCCCCGAGCCGTCCGGCGCGGGCGCGAGGCCGGCATAGACCATGAGGTCGTCCGGGATGCGGCGCGTGAACTCGCGGTAGAAGCGGAGTAGGGCACCCGCTGCCTCGAACGGGTGCGCGACCAGACCGCCCACCACCTCGGCGATCGGATGCAGCCGGAAGACGAACGACGTGACGACGCCGAAGTTGCCGCCGCCGCCCCGCAGCGCCCAGAACAGGTCCGGGTGCTCGTCCTCGCTCGCCCGCACGATCTCGCCGGATGCCAGCACGACCTCGGCCTCGACCAGGTTGTCGACGGCGAGCCCGCACACACCCATCAACCAGCCGAGCCCGCCGCCGAGCGTGTAGCCGCCGACGCCGGTCGTCGAGAACTGCCCGCCAGTGACGGCCAGCCCGTGCGCGTGCGCCTCCCGGTTGACGTCGGCCCACAGCGCGCCGCCCTGCACGCGCGCAGTCCTCCCTCGTGGATCGACGTCAACGCCGCGCATGAGCGAGAGATCCACCACCAGCCCGCCGTCGGACATGGAGCGCCCGCCGACGTTGTGGCCGCCGCCGCGCACGGCGAGCTCGACGCCCTCGTCGACCGCGAACCGCACCGCGCGCGCGACGTCCGCTGCGCCGCGGCAGCGCGCGATCAGCGCCGGACGCTTGTCGATCATCCCGTTGTGACAGCGCCGGAGCTCCTCGTAATCCTGATCGTCCGGGCCGGTGAGCACGCCGCCGAAGCCTTCGCTCAGCACCTCGTGCCGTTCTGCAGCCAACGTCGTCATCCGCGCCTCCTTTCGGCAACCGGTCCGGCGGCCGTGGACGCGCGTGCGGCCTGGCCCCGCTGCTGCCGCACTCCGAAGCACCCCCACTCCGCAAGGCCGATATCGAACCCGCCGCCGCTGCTGTCAGGTGCCCCGACGACGGCAACATCGCATTCCGAAGCTGGCGTCGAGTATGACAAACACCCTCGGCGGGCGCAAATCCGCGGGGACAGCCTTCAGGGATAGCGGCGCGCGATCAGTCGCGCTCCGACCGCGGGGATCTCTGCGCGCGCGATCGCGGCTTCCTCGTCGTGCCGCAGCGACTCGTCGAGGTTCCAGCGGTAGAGGTAGGGGCCGTAGACGGGCGGTCCGATGTGGAAGTAGGGCACGAGCGCGGCGACGATCCGCTCGAGCGGATGGAGGTGGGCGCGATGCTCGGCGACGAGCTCCGCGGCGCCGGCGCGCTCTTCCCCTCCGAGCGCCCGTCGCTGCCGCAGCCACCACTCGGCGGCCCGCTCGTCGAAGGCGGCGACGTCGAACTCGTCCACGAGCAGCGCGCCCCCGGGCGCGAGTAGCTCCGCGAGCCGCCCGAGCGAGCCGTCGAGCGGCTCGACGTGGTGGAGCGACGTGACTGCGAGCGCCGCGCCGAACGACGCGGCCGGCTCGTCAAGCTCGTGCAGCGCGACGAGACGAACGTCCGCTCCGCCCGGCTTCGGGTCGATCGCGACTACGTCGTAGCCGGCCCCGCGGATCTTCCGCGCCAGCTCGCCGTCACCGGCGCCGATTTCGAGCACCCGTGCGGGAGGCGCCGGCAGGTTGGCGCGGACGAAGGCGAGCAGATCCGTGGTGACCGTGGGGATAGCCTACGCAGGTGCTCGGCTCCTCCGCGGGCGCACGGCGGTCGTATCGCTCCCGCTTGGTTGCGGCGGAGTGGCATCTCCTCTCTCCCGGACACCACTTGACTTGATTACCGCTTATCGAGCGCAGTGCGACGGGACGCGCTGCGGGGCCCCCGATTGGAGGCCCCGCATCAGCCGCTCGATCTCTCCTACGGGACGAGGACGCCGTCCACGAACAGCTGGATCGTGCCCGCCGCCAGTCCGCCGGACGAGACCGTGTCGGTGCCCGTGAAGGTCTCGATTTCGAGCTGGTCGGCGGCTTCTGCGTGCAGAAGGTTGACCGCCGGGGTGAGGCCAGTCACGTTCACGTTGCCGGCCGCACCGGCGACGGTGACAGCGTCGTCTCCGTTGGTGCCGTTGACGGTGACGTGGTCGGTCTGGCCGTCACCGGCGGTGCCGCCGAGGGTTCCGGCGAGGTCGACGTTGACGTTCTTAACGTCGGTGCCACTGAGGTCGTTGACCGTGATCGCATCGGCGCCGCCGAGCGCGTTGAAGGTCACGAACTCGATTCCACCGGTGTCCATCGTGATGTTGCCCGGGTTGCGGAAGAAGCGCAGCCGGTTCCCGTTGGCCGACAGGTCGACGGTGTCCGCCCCGCCGCCGCCGTTGAACACCATGGTGTCCCTACCGTCGTCGCCGTCGACCGTGTCGCTGCCGTCACCCGGATCCCAGACGAACGTGTCGTCGCCCGCACCGAGAGCGATACGGTCGTTGCCGCCGTTGCCGTCGATCGTGTCGTTGCCGTTGCCGCCCAGAAGCGTCTCGGCGCCCGGCCCGCCGCACCTTGCCGGATGCGATCAGCGGGGGCCAGTAGGTCGCGCACGACCCTGAGCACGCGCTCTTGCCGTTCTTGTCCCGGGCGAAGAGATACAGCGTGCGACCGCGCGCGTCGACGAGGATCCGCCCCAGATTCGAGCTTGCGACGGCGACCTTCGTACCGGCGCTCACCGAGCTCGAGGTCGCCAAGGCGCTACTCAGCCCGAAGGTGAGCGTCAACGCGGCGGCGGCGGCGCCGATCGTCAGAACCAAGCCCTTCATTTCGTGCTCCTTCCGGATGCGTTGAGCCATCGCATTGCGATAGCTGTGTCGATCAAGAAGGACTCCGGCGAGCCGCGGCTATTCCCGTCGCCGATCCGGGCTCGTCGACGAGCACGATCGGCTCGGCCACGCCCGATGCCGTGGAGGTGTGCCCAGCGGCGGAGACACGGAGTGTCTAGCGCACGCGGAACCTCTTCCAGGCGGAGCGCGCACGCGGGTGAATCGTGTCGCCTGCGAAGGAGGCCCGTGCGCGATAGCGGCCGGTCTTAGAGGCTTTGACCGAGATCCTTGCCGCGTGGTGTGTGTTGAGCTTCCTACTCCGGCGGGCCAGCGTCCTCCAGGCTCCGTGCTTGAAGCGCTGGATGGTGAAGCGCAGCACTTCGCCCGCGGTGGCAGGAGCCATCCAGCCGGCGAGGGAGATCTGCGCGCGGAGGAATCGGCCATGCTCCGACTTCCGTTTGCCGACGTGGGCCGAGACCTTGATCTGCGGCAGCAAGAAGATCGTCTCCGGATTGGCGCCGGACGCTGTGTTCGTGTATGGGGGCGCCGGGACATAGTGACCGCCGACGTTCTGGATCGCGGTGAGGCTGTAGGGGTTGGTCGTACCCGTGGTCAGTCCCGAGGGAATCTTGAGATTGCATTGGAAGAACTGCCCTTTGGTGACCCAGGTGCAGAGCGCCGATGCGAGCTGGGTGGCGTTGCCGTTGGGTGCGGTCAGGGTGACCTCGACATTGCCGGCGGCTGCGAGGGCCGCTGCTGCCGCTGCTGAGAGTAGATGCCCCGAGGCGTCGGTGAGCGTGAACTTGACGGTGATCTTCGAGCCCGCTTTGAGCGCGGCGTTTGGGAGCGGTGCCTGGAAGCCGCCGAACGCGGCGACCGCGTTCACTACCTCGGTCACCGCGGGCGCGGCGTTGTAGTTGCTGTTGCCGGTTTGGGCGTACTTGATGGTGCAGGTGCCGCTCGCGTTCGTGATCGTGAACGTCACGCCGCTGTTCGTGCAGGAGCCGCTGCTCGAGTAGGCGATCGAGCCGCCCGACGCATTCGCGGCGACCGTGAACTGCGACCCGTACACGGCAGTAGCCGGCGCCTCCGTGGTCACCGAGATCGACTGGTCGGCCTTGACCGCGGTCACCGTCTCGGTCACCTCGGGCGCTGCGTTGTAATTCGCATTGCCGGCCTGGTCGTACTTGACTTGGCAGGCGGACGTGCCACTCGTCATCGTGAACGTCGCACCGCTATTCGTGCAGGAGCCGCCGCTCGAGTAGGTGACCGCGCCGCTCGGCGCGTTCGCGGCGACCGTGAACTGCCACCCGTACACAGCACTGGCCGGCGCATGCGTAGTCACCGAGATCGACTGGTCGGTCTTGCCCGGGTTCACCGTCTCGGTGAGCTCTGGCGCGGCGTTGTAGTTCGCGTCGCCGGCCTGGTCGTACATCACCGCGCAGGTTCCGGTGCTGCCGGTCATCGTGAACGTCGTGCCGCTATTCGTGCAGGAGCCGCCGCTCGAGTAGGCGACCGGGCCGCCGGGCGCGCTCGCGGCCACATCGAAGCTCGAGCCGACGCCTGCGCTCGCGGGAGCGTGCGTCGTGACCGCGATCGCCTGGGCCGCCTTTTGCGCGGTCACCGACTCGGTCACCTCGGGCGCGGCGTTGTAGTTCGCGTTCCCGGCCTGGTCATACTTGACGGTGCACGTCCCGGTGCCGCTCATCATCGTGAAGGTGTCGCCGATGTTGAGGCAGAGGCCGCCGCTCGAGAAGGTAACAAGGCCGCCCCCGGCGCTCGCCGCGACCATGAACGACATGCCGTATACCGCCGTCGAGGGGGCATGCGTGGTGATCGTGATCGCCTGGGCCGCCTTTTGCGCGGTCACCGACTCGGCCACCTCGGGCGCGGCGTTGTAGTTCGCGTCGCCGGCCTGGTCGTACTTGACCTGGCAGGCGGTAGTGCCGCTCGTCATCGTGAACGTCGCGCCCGAGTTCGAGCAGCCGCCGCCGCTCGAGAACGTAACCGGGTTGCCCGAACCACCCCCGGTAGCCGCAACCGTGAACTGCGACCCGAACACAGCCGAAGACGGAGCGTGGGTCGTGACCGTGATCGTCTGGGCCGCCTTCTGCGCGGTCACCGACTCGGCCACCTCCGGCGCGGCGTTGTAGTTCGCGCTGCCGGCCTGGTCGTACTTGACCTGGCAGGCAGTTGTGCCACTCGCCATCGTGAACGTCGCGCCCGAGTTCGAGCAGCCGCCGCCGCTCGAGAACGTAACCGGGTTGCCCGAACCACCGCCGGTAGCCGCAACCGTGAACTGCGTGTTGAAGACGGCGCTCGCGGGAGCGTGCGTCGTGACCGTGATCGCCTGGGCCGCCTTCGTCGCGGTGACCGACTCTGTGACCTCGGGCGCGGCGTTGTAGTTCGCGCTGCCGGCCTGGTCGTACATCACGGTGCAGGTGCCGGTGCCGCTGGTCACGGTGAACGTCGCGCCGCTATTCGAGCAGGAGCCGCCACTCGAGTAGGCGACCGCGCCGCCCGGCGCGTTCGCGGCGACCGTGAACTGCGAGTTGAAGACGGCAGACGCGGGCGCATGCGTCGTGACCGCGATCGCCTGGTTGGCCTTCTGCGCGGTGACCGACTCGGTCACCTCCGGCGCGGCGTTGTAGTTGCTGTTACCCGCCTGGTCGTACTTGACCTGGCAGGTCGTCGTGCCGCTCGTCATCGTGAACGTCGCGCCCAGGTTCGAGCAACCTCCGCCACTCGAAAAGGTCACCGCATTGCCCGAGCCGCCACCCGTGGCCGCCACCGTGAACTGCGAGTTGAAGACGGCAGACGCGGGCGCATGCGTCGTGACCGCGATCGCCTGATCGGCCTTGCTCACGATCAGCGCCCCGGAGCCGATCGCCGGATCGAACCCGGTATCCCCCCCGAACGAAGCGCTGACTCCTGCCGAATACGAGCCAGCGGCGATGCCGGTCAGGCTGGCGCCCGAAAGCGTCGCCACGCCGCTCGAGTTCGTCTGCATGCTGCCGGCACTCGCCCCGTTCAGTGTGAACGCGACCGACTCGTTGGCGACGGGCGTCCCGTTGTTCGTCAGTGTTGCGGAGAGGCTCGCGGCGCCGCCGAACGTGCCGGTCGCCGGGTCGACCGCGAGGGTTGTCGCCGAGGCGGACGAGATGTCGTTGAAGCACACGCTCACGCTCGAGAGCGACGGCGTGACGGAGACGCTGTTCGTCGACAGCAAGGCCTCATATTTGAGGTAGCGCATCCCGTCGAACTGGCTCAGGCTCGCGCCGCTGGTCGTGAAGAACGTGTTCGCGGTGCCGTCGGGGCCGACGAAGTTGAAGGGGCCGTATTGGCTGTTGCTCGCCGCGATCTGGAACTTCAAACCCGTCCCGGCCGGCGTGCTTGCCGTCCAGGAGAGCGTGGTCCAGTGTGCGGTGCTTCCCGGCTTCGGGTTCGCGTCCTTGAGAGACGAGACGAAGCTGCCCGCCGATGCGTAACCGGGACTCACGTACTCGCTGAAGACGAGGTCGCTGTTGCTGTTTTGGCCAGTCGGTGTAGAGCAAGCGGTCGTCGAACAGACCAGACGGCGTCCGCCGGCCATGACGTCGCCACTGGTGGCGAGCCAGGCCTGAGTACCGGTCCGGCTGGCAGTTAGGCGGATGACCAGGCCGTACTGCGTCCCTGCTGTTAGCGCGGGCTCGGTAGCGAACGTGAACTCGAACATTCCCCCGGTGCCGTCGCCGGTACCGGGAATGGTCGACGATGCGAGAAGGCCGCCTGCGCTCATGTCGGGGAGCCCGCCGCTCGTCGTCCGGAGCTCGAGCTTCATGTCGGGGTTCGCCCCAGAGCAGCTAGCACAGAAGATGTAGGCGTAAGCCCGCTTGAGCTTCCCGGTCATGCCAGCGGTGAATGTCTGGCCAAGAAGCGAGGTGTTGCTGAAGCCGTAGCCGGAGCCGAAGCCGTTGTCGTCGGCGTGCTGGTCAAGCTGGTTGGGGCGCGCGAGGAGGACGTCCCCTGCGCTCGCGGTGAGGTCACAGTTGCTCGGAGCCCCCTGCTGGAAGTCGCTCTGCGACGTGTCGACGAAGCAGCCGCTCGTCGCCGCCGCCGAGAGCGTGAAATTCTGCGTTGCAGTGCCGCCGTCGGGGACGGCGATCGTCGAAGCCGAGCCCGTGTTGATTCCCGCCTTCGCTGCGATCAGCGAGGCGTACGTCCCGGAGGGAACGGTGAACGAGTAGTTGCCGCTCCCGTCCGTGGTCGTCGTCCGGCTACCGAGCGAGACGGTCGCGCCCACGATCGGGTTCGTGCCGTCGGTGACGGTGCCGGAGAGCGTGCCGTCGCCGACTGGGGTGCAGCCCGGGTAGTGGAATGACCCGATCCTCGTCAGGTCGTTGAGGCCGTTCGTGGCGTAGTACTCGCCGGTCATCCAGAAATCGCAGCCGTTCGGGTCGAGCGCCATCCCGCTGTAGTCACCCCAGCGGACGCACGTGGAACTCCCGCAGCTGCCGCTCTGCGCGCCCGTGCCGTTGATCAGCGTCTGTTCCGTCTGGCCGAGCGTGTTCGCCGGGTCGCCGGCAAGTCGGCCCGCGTACTTGACCTGTGGATCCGTGGTCGAGTTCGACTTCATGTAGCCGACCGCCATGTCGCCCATGCGGTCGACAGCGAGGCTCGGCATGAAGCGGAAGAACGTGTTCGCGCCTTCCGGATCGAAGCTGGCGCCCTGGACGACATTCGCCGCGACGGTGCCGCCGGTGACGTTGGCTTGGTACCAGCGGATGGTGGCGTTGCCTCCAGTCGTGGCGTTGCAGGTCGTGTTGGTCGCGCTGACGCCGCGCTGGACGGTGTGGTCGACCCAGAGCGACTCTGCGCCGCCGATGTTCGTGTACTGGGCCTGCGCCATCGCCCGGATGGGAAGCACGTCGGCCGGGTTGGCCGGCGTGGCTGCGTTCCCCGGCGTGGCGTTCGGCCAGCAGTTGGGCTGGAGCTGTGTCAGCGGCCCGGTGAACGTCGCCGTCGAGGGCTTGTCCCACTCGACGTGGAACTTGTAGATCGAGAGCGCGTTCAGGAACTGCTCGGTCGAAACGAAGTACTCGGGCGATCCGAGCGGCGGCGTCCCCGCCTGCAGGCGGGCGTTCGCCGGGATGACGGTGAAGTCGGACGTGTCGCCGGAGAAGTCGATGACCTGCACGGTCGGCGCGCCGGCGTACATCTGCTGCTTGTTCAGCGCCCACGTGTGGTAGCCCTGATACGAGGCCGACGCCGGATAGCCGAACATGTTGGCCGACATGTAGATGCCGTCTGGCCAGACTCCGAACTTCGGGTAGTCGTTGAGCGCCCCCGGGGCGGCGATCGAATAGAAGTTCCAACCGCCGGTGACCGGGTCGCCCGTCTTCGATACGGCGAAGCACTGGAAGGCGCCGGGCGGGTTGACGACGTTCCCCGACGCGTCGAGCTTGAAGGCGAAGTCGGTGATGAACCAGCGGTTCTCGAAGCTGTCGTAGAGGACGACCGGGTCGCCGAAGTTGTCGGTGTCGCAGAGGTTCCCGAACTGCCCCTGGCTCATGAAATCGTTGAACGTGAACGCCGCGACGCGGTTGCCGGTCGACTTGTCGTAGATGCCGATCGAGGTGTTGACGACCTGGATGTAGTAGTTGGGGCCGACGTCGCCGTTCTCGTCGGGCGGATGACCGGCGCCCCAGGTCGCGAAATCGAGGCCGGCGAACGATGAGTCGGGGCCTGGCGCGGGCGCGGCACCCGAGGCGATGCCGCTCGGGGAGACCTTCGACGGCAACGCAGATCCGGCCGAAGCCTCCGGTGGCCCAAACGGGTCCTCATGCTCGGGGCGCTCCCGCTTCACCACTGCCCCTTTCAGCTTCCGGACGTCGAAGACCGGGCCAGATGCCCGCGTAAGTAGGAGTTGGTGCGGCCTCAAGGTGGTCGGCTTGCCGGCGTGCAGATGCGCCACGCCAGGACCGCTGTCCTCCGCACGCACGGGGCCGGGGGTCGCGCGCGATGGGTCGGCGACGGTCTGCGGCACCGGGGCAGCTCGATGCGCCGCGGTCGGTGCGCCCGTGGCGGACGCGATCGCAACGCCGAGAAGGACTACGCCCACCACGAGGCCGACCCTCGACCTCGATACCGAGCGGACGACGCGCAGGCGCCACCATGGATTCCGCCGCATCTCTAGCCCCTCATCGTCAACCGGGCAACCGTCTCTGACCGTTCCATATCACCGCGAGAAGCGCAATCCTCCTTTCGGGGGGACGCGAGAGGGCAGGCCTGACCGATGACCCCCAGCTACGCAAGCTGCCCCCAGCCCGGCCAGCGCAGCTTGCGGGGACGCTCCGTCAGATGGGTCGCCTCGGCGGCCGATCGAGCTCGTCAGGTAGTCGCCCATCCCAGGCGCGGAGCTCGCGCAGAAGCCGCCCCTCCCAGGCTCCGTTGGTATGCACGCCGGCGCTGCTGAAGCAGAGCGAGATTGAGGAGCAGGATGGTCAGCGCCGCGGCCAGAAATGGAGGGAGCCAGTCCGACATGACACTCCTATTGCACGCCGTGGTGCTCCTGGATGACGTTGCCGCCATCGACGACGACCGTCTGGCCAGTCATGTAGCTCGCCTCCGCGGAGCAGAGGAAGGCGACCGCCGCCGCGACCTCGTCCGGCGTGCCGGGGCGACCGACCGGCGTGTGCCGTCCCGCCTCGAGCTCGTCCTGCTCCGAGGAGGCGGTGGCGATCCAGCCCGGCGAGACGGAGTTGACGGTTATGCCGTTACAAGCGTGCTCGAGGGCAATCGTGCGCATCAGCCCGTCCAAGGCGCCCTTGGCAGCAGCGTACGCGGCCGAGCCCGGCGCGCTGACGAGTGGCCCAGTCACGGACGAGACCATCACGACCCGGCCGCCGCCGCATTCGACCATTTCGGGCAGCACCGCCTGCGTCAGATGGAAGGCCGTCTTCAGCGTGATCTCGAGCTGGCGCTGCAGCGCCGTCGGCGGGAGAACGAGGAACGCCCCGGCGAAATCCTCCTCGCTCCCGCTCTGGGTCATGCCGGCGTTGTTGACGAGCGCGTTCACCGGCCCGTGCGCCGCCCGCGCCGCCGCGACGAGTGCAGCCGCCTGCTCGGGGTCAGTCAGGTCGGCGACGAAAGAGAACGCCCCAGCAAGCTCTGCCGTTCGCTTCCGGATCCGCTCCGTTGTGGACGTGATCGAGACGCGAGCACCAAGCCGCGCGAGCAACCGAGCGCTCGCAAAGCCGATTCCGTCCCGACTACCGCAACCGCTCACAAGCACGTGCTGGCCGTCTAGCCGGAAGGGGGCGCCCATGCGGACAGCGTACGCGCCCCCAGGAGACGCCCACCGTTCGCGCACGCCCTTGGCGCCAGACCCGAAAGCTCGGTCACCGGTCGCCGAAGAGGTCGACGGCGTAGCCGCTGCCCTACGGCTCCTTCCTCTTGCCGCGCGCCAGCCGCGTGAGGAGCACGGCGAACTCCTCTCCCGATCGTCCGGGACGACCAGCGGGCGCCCGCCAGCACACGGAGGGGGACGACGTTCCAGTCGAACGCCCCCAGTTACGACCCATGGTGGTTCTGGTCCTCGCCGCTCTCTTCGACGCCGACAGTTAGCTAGCCGAGCGACTGCCCCAGTCGATCTTTCCGGTCATTCGCTCGTTCCGCCGGAGACCTCCCGGAGCCTGTCGAACCGGTTCGACAGGCTCCCGCAGACGTCTTCGCAGAGTGCGTAGACCGTTTCGTCGGCGATGCGGTAGTAGGAGAAGTTTCCTTGTTTGCGGCGCGAGACGATGCCGGCGTGCTGGAGCAGGACGAGGTGCTTGGAGACGTTCTGCTGGGTCGTGCCGACGAGCGCGGTCAGCTCGAGCACCGTCGCCTCGCCCTCGCGCAGCCGGTCGAGGAGCTTGATCCGCGTCGGCTCAGCGAGCGCGCGGAAGCGCTCGGCGACCAGCGCGACCAACTCGTCGGCGAGCGGGTGCGCGACACCGACACTCCGGTTCGCTCCGTTTACCCCTGGCGCGGCGACTGTGTTCATCGGTGACCTCCCTGTTCACCGGGAGCCTCGGCGGCGCCGGCGGGGGTGGCATCCGCAGGGGCGCTGATCGAGCTGCGGACAACTACTCGGTTGCGTAGTTGTCCGCACATCGTTGGGCGCCGGCACCGATGCCGCCCAGACCCGGCCGAGCGATGTTTGGGTCAGATTCTGATGAGCCTCACCGCGACAGCTCGCTCGATTCCCGGCACGCTTCGGCAGGAGGTGGTGATCGACGGCAAGCACCGCTTGATCACCGACGAGCCCGAGCACCTGGGCGGCGAGGGGAGCGCTCCGGCCCCGCACGAGCTATTGCCGGCCGCGCTTGCCGCCTGCGTCTCGACGACGCTCGTCATGTACGCGCTTACCAAGGGATGGGAGCTGGGCGAAGTCGCGGTCGCGGTCGCGTACGACAACAAGGCGACGCCGCGGCGCTTCGAGATAGCGATCGAGCTGGGCGGCGACCTGACCGACGAGCAGCTCGAGCGGCTGGAGAAGGTGGCCGCGTCGTGTCCTGTGCGTCGCGCGATCGAGGCCGGGATCGAGTTCGACGAGACGATCGCGCGCGGCAGGGTTGTCCCAGTACGCGCGCGGGTGACTGCTGGAGGTGCAGCGTGAGCAGGAAGCGGATTGTGATCCTCGGCGGCGGCACGGGCGGCACGATGACCGCGAACCGGCTCCGTCGCCGCTTCGATCCCGACGAAGCCGAGATCCACGTCGTCGACCGCGACGACCGCCACGTCTACCAGCCCGGCCTGCTCTTCGTCCCCTTCGGGCTCGCTTCCGTCGAGGAGATAGTGAGGCCACGTCGACGACAGCTGCGAAATGGCGTCCTCTTCCACGAGGCAGAAGTGGCGTCGGTCGAGCTCGATCACGACGAGGTCGTGCTGGCCGATGGCGACGTTCTCCCGTACGACGTCCTTGTCATCGCCTCCGGGGCCCGGCTGCAGCCGGAAGAGACCGAAGGCCTTACCGGCCCGGGCTGGAACGAGCGCGTCTTCACCTTCTACGCGTCGGACGGCGCGGACGGGCTGCGCGCCGCCCTCGACCGCTTCGACGGCGGCCGGCTCGTCGTGAACCTCGTCGACATGCCGATCAAGTGCCCAGTCGCCCCGCTCGAGTTCGCCTTCCTCGCCGACTGGCACCTACGCGAACGCGGCATCCGCAACCGCACCGAGCTCGTCTACGCGACACCACTCGACAGTGCGTTCACGAAGGCGACCTGCGCGGAGCACCTGTCGTTCCTGCTCGAGGCGAAGGAGATCGAGCTCGTCACCGAGTTCAGCGCCGGCGAGGTAGACGGCATCGGGGGCACGCTCAGCTCCTACGACGGGCGCTCGCTCGAGTTCGACCTGCTCGTCACGGTGCCCCTCCACGGCGGCGCCGCCTACCTCGAGCGGACGCCGGGACTCGCCGATGCGCTCGGGTTCGTCCCGACCGACAAGGCGACGCTGCAGACGACCGTCAAGCCGAACGTGTTCGCGCTCGGCGACGCGACCGATCTACCCACCTCAAGGGCGGGCTCCGTCACGCACTTCGAGGCCGAGGTCCTGACCGAGAACATCGCTCGCTACTTCACCGACCGAGAGCTCGAGCAAGGCTTCGACGGGCACGCGAACTGCTTCATCGAGACCGGCTTCCACAAGGCGCTGCTGATCGACTTCAACTACGAGATCGAGCCGCTGCCCGGCCACTTCCCCACAGTGTTCGGGCTGCCGCTGCTGCGCGAGTCACGGCTCAACCACCTCGGCAAGCTCGCGTTCCAGTGGGTCTACTGGCACGCACTGCTGCCCGGCCGCGATATCCCCGGCATCGGGCCGACGATGCCGACTCGCGGCAAGAAGAACCTCCCCGTCCACGCCTGAAAAGGAGCACGCGATGGCCATGACCCTGATCGCCGACTCGCCGGTCGACGTCGACGCCGAAGGCTTCCTCACCGAGCCGGCGCAATGGAACGAGCAGATCGCCGAGGTAATCGCCGCACAGAGCGGGATCCCCGAGCTGACCGAGCGGCACTGGCGCGTCGTCCGCTTCATGCGCGACCGCTACCTACAGACAGGCAACGCGCCGTCGATCCGCTCGCTCGGCAAGGAGTCCGGAGTCCCGATCAAGGAGCTGTACGAGCTCTTCCCCAAGGGGCCCGCGAAGCTCGCCGCCAAGATCGGCGGCATCCCCAAGCCCAAGGGCTGCATCTAAAGGAGCTGACGATGACCGAGCTACTCGAAGACACCGCTCCGAGCCTCGCCGAGCCGGCGACGATCGAGAAGGTCGCGATCGTCGTCTCCAAAGGCTCCCTCGAGGGCGTCTACCCGGCCCTGATCATGGCCAACGGCGCCCGCATGGAAGGCATCGAGGCCGACCTCTTCTTCACCTTCTTCGGACTCGACGCGATCCGCAAGGACCGGTACGAGAAGATCAAGGTCGCCACGGTCGGCAATCCCGGCATGCACATGCCGACCTGGATCGGGGCCATCCCCGGCTTCTCCGCCCTCGCCACCCGGATGATGAAGAGCCAGATGGAGAAGATCGACATCCCGCCCATCCCCGAGTTCATCGAGCTCGTCCACGACTCCGGCGTCCACCTCTACGCCTGCAAAGCCACGGTCGACATGTTCGGACTGACCATGGACGACTTCGTCCCCCAGGTCGAAGACATCATCAGCGTCGGCGAGTTCTACGAGAAGGCGGCCCGAGGCCAGATCATCTTCACGTAAGACATCGCCCCCGGAATTCTCAGTGACCCCAACTGCGACCGCTCGCGCTGCCCCGAGTGCGGACGTGGTTGGGAGCGCCTACCGGTCAGTGTTGCGGGTCGCTGAACGCGGCACCGACGACCGAAGCTAGCCGGTCACTCCGCCCGGTCAAGTTCCTCGCATTCGAGACACACCCATTCGCCGTCATGGTCCTCCCGAGAGCTGAGAGCGGCCGGCACCATGGTCACGCCGCAGGTCGCACAGATCGGCGGACGGTCGTCAGCATGCACCCCACGAGTATCCCTATTAGCAGCTCACTCTCGCGGGGTGGCCGCAGTCCCACTGGTAGAACCATGGGCGGTACTGGGCTCGAACCAGTTTCGGCGAGGTTGCACGCTCCGCCGCCCTGAGCCGGAATCGCCCTATTTGCAGGCACTTTCTTGGGAGTCGCAGAGGGCCGATTTCGACCCTCGGCAACTTTCTACAGCTTCTCATGTGGTCACAGAGTGGTCAATCGGCGTTGCTCGCGTGGTAAACGCTTTCCTTTCGTCGCACCTTGGGTGCATGTGCGTCTCCGCCTGTCTGGGGTTCGTGGTGGTTGCCGAATGCTGAGCGTGGCGAAGCTGACGCTGGGCCAGGAGGCCTACTACGAGCGGCAGGTCGCCAAGGGTCTGGACGACTACTACGCCGGTCGGGGAGAGTCGCCCGGGATCTGGTCCGGGACCGGTTCAGCGAGGCTCGGACTCGTCGGCGTCGTAGGCGACGAGGATCTCGGGACGCTACTGCGCGGCGTCAACCCGGCGGGCGGGGAGCGGCTGCGCGCGCCGGTGCAGGCGCGGACGATCACCAGGCGCAGGCTCGACCTCGAGACGGGCGAGTGGCGGGAGGAGCCGCAGCAGCTCAAGCCGGTCAGCGGCTACGACCTCGTCTTCTCGTGCCCAAAGAGCGTCAGCCTCCTGCACGCGCTAACCGACGACGAGCATGTCCGACGAGAGGTCTCGGAGGCGCACGAGGCCTCCTGGCGGGCCGCGCTCGGCTATCTCGAGCGGGAGGCGTGCATCGTCCGCCGCGGCAAGGGCGGCGCGGTTCGCGAGCAGGGCCAGGGGTTCGTGGCGGCGGCCTTCCGCCACCGGACGAGCCGGGCGCAGGATCCGCACCTGCACACGCACGTCGTCGTCGCCAACATGACGAGAACCGGCGACGACGAGTGGCGGGCGCTCGACGGCGAGGCGATCCTCAAGACCTACCGGCTCGCGGCCGGCTACCTGTACGAGTTGCATCTCCGGCATGAGCTCTCGGTGCGGCTCGGGCTCGAATGGACCGAGCCGGTGAAGGGCATGGGCGAGCTCCGGGGCGTGCCAGAGGAGGCGATCCGTGCCTTCTCCACCCGCCGGCAGGCCCTCGTCGAGCACATGGAGGCGCTCGGCACCGAAGGTTTCGCCGCTTCGCGCGTGGCAGCGCTCGCGACGCGGGAGGCGAAGGAACAGGTCGACCTGCCCCGGCTGCGCGAGGATTGGAAGGCGCGCGCGGCGGAGCACGGCCTCGGCCGCCGCGAGCTCGACGCGCTCACCCGCAACCGCGGACTGGTGCGCGACCCGATCGACGCGGCCGGTCTCGCAACAGGGGTGCTCGGTCGCAATGGCCTGACCGAGAAGCAGACGACGTTCACCATGCCCGAGCTCGTTCGAGCTGTCGCCGCCGCGCTGCCCGCTGGCGGGAGCGTGGACGAGGTGCTCGCGGCCGCCGACGAGCTCTCGCGCTTCCCCGGCGTCGAGCTCGTCGAGGCGCAGGAGCTGCCGGGCCGGCCGGCGCGGTTCACGACCCAGGAGCTGCTCGCCGTCGAGCGGGAGGCGATCGAGCTCGCGCTGGCCGGCCGCAACGCGGCAGTCGCCGCGCCGGAGCGGTGGCCACTCGCGGAAGCGCTCATGTCGACCGGCCACGACCTGACCGGCGAACAGCGAATGCTCGTCCACGAAGCCGCCTGCCGATCGGATCGGGTCGTCTGCGTGGCCGGCGTCGCCGGCTCGGGGAAGACGCTTGCGCTCCGCGCAGTCGCCGACGTCTACCGCGGAGTCGACGTCGAGGTGTTGGGAGCGGCGCCGAGCGGTCGCGCCGCAGACGAGCTCCAAGCCGCCACCGGAATCCCGAGCTGCACCCTGCACCGGCTCCTCCTCGACGCCCGCCGCGACGGCGGCCTCCCCCACCGCTGCGTGCTCGTCGTCGATGAGGCCGGGATGGCCGAGACGCGCGTCCTCGCACCGCTTCTGCACGCGGTCGACCGCGCCGAGGCGAAACTGCTGCTGGTCGGCGACCCGGCGCAGCTGCCGGCGATCGGCGCCGGCGGTCTCTACCGGGCACTCTGCGACCGCCTCGACGTGATCGAGCTCTCCGGCAACCGCCGTCAGCGCGACCCGCTCGAACGCGAAGCGCTCGCCCGCCTGCGCCACGGCGACCCGGAGCCCTACCTCGCCCACGCCGCCCGCCACCACCGTCTCGCCGTCGACGACAACCCAGCGATCGTGAAGGAGCGGCTGCTCGCGGACTGGTGGCAGGAGGCGCGCCGCAGCCCAACCCACAACGTGATGCTCGCCTACCACCGCTCAGACGTGGACGAGCTCAACCAGGCAGCACACGCCCTGATGCTGCACGGCCGCCGGCTCGGCGGCGAAGCCGTCACGCTGGGAGAGCGCGAGTACCGGATCGGGGAGCAGGTTCTCTGCCGCCGAAACGACGGCGGGCTCGGTCTCCGAAACGGCATGCGCGGCTCCATCGTCCACCTCGACGAGAGAGGCTTCGTCGTTCGCGACCGGAGCGCCGTCAACCGGCGCGTCAGCTTCTCCTATGCCGCCGAGCATCTCGACTATGGCTACGCCCTCACCGGCCACGCCGCCCAAGGCGTCAGCGTCGACCGCGCATACGTCCTCCTCCCCGACCAGGGCGCCCTCAAGGAGTGGGGCTACGTCGCCTGCACTCGGGCCCGCCTGCAGACCCGCCTCTACCTCGCCGACCGCGACGCGCTCGAACGCGAAACCCCGCTTTGTCAACCCGCCCCGGCCGCCCCGCCCGAGCGCGCCGCCCGCGCCCTCGAACGCTCCTCGACCGAACCGCTCGCGCTCGATCAGCGCCGTGAGCGGCGCGACACCACCCTCAACTTGATCGGCCAGCAGCAGGAGCAGCTCGACCGTCACCGCGAACGCACTACCGAGCAGCTCAGCACCGCTCGACACGAGCTCGAGCACCTCCACTGGTGGAACCGCGATCGCCGCGCCAAGTTCCAAACCGAAATTCGACTCCACCTAAGGGCGCTCGTGCACGCCGACCAGAAGCACGAGCAGCTCCACGAACTCGCCGAAGAGCGGTCACGCAGGATCACACTCGACCGCGGGCGCGACGAGCTCGTGCGCTCGCGGCAGCCGGAGCTCGCGACCCGGAGCCCGGCGATCAAGCTCGAACGCGAGCCGCCGAATCGCGGCCTCGAACGATGAGGTGGTAAGGTTATGTACGAGTTCTCGTACCACTTACGGAGGTAGCAATGGCGAAGACAACGAGGCGAGAGCAACCGAGGCGGCGCCTGGCGACCGCGGAGGCGCGCACCCAGCTGCCGTCACTTGTGCGCGAGCTCGCCGAGCACGAGCGCCCGGCACGCTCGCTCGCCGACCGTGCGGTGGAGATCGGCCCGCGCCGTGCCGGCGGTGCCTGGCTGGTCCCGGAGGTCGACGCCCAGGCGGCGATCGGGCGCGAGCAGGCACTCGCGCAGCGGGTGGCCGATCTCGAGGATCAGCTCGAGGACTTCGCGATTGCCGTCCTGCTCGAGGAGCGGCTCGCGCGCACGACCGGCGAGCGGGTCTCTCTCGACGAACTCGCCGCCGAGCTCGGCCTCAGCGACTTCCTCGCGAAGGAGCGCGCTCGGCAGGCAGCCGCTTGAGCCACCCGGTCGAGCTCCTCCCTGAAGCCCGCGACGACATCCACGCCCTCTCAGCCGAGCTTCGGCGGGAGGTCGTGCGGCTGCTTGTCGCGCTCGAGCAGAACCCCTATCTCGGACGCGAGATGTGGGTCGTCCGCGGCTTCGAGGTCCTCACGGACTGTCGCTCGATCAAGTTCGATACGGCCAGCCGCAGGGGCAAGCCGCGCTACCGACTCGTGTACCGCAACGAACCAGACGAAGGCACGATTGCCGTCGTCTGCGTCCTCGCGGTCGGCGAACGCAGACAGATGACCGCGTACAAGCAAGCCCGGGCGCGTCTCCGCGCGAGGCTGCGCCAAGGGGAGTAGCGCCTTGCCGTGGTCACGACATCCGGCACTCTGGCGGGAGGACTGTGAGTGTGTCGCTCGCTCAGGCGACGGACTACTTCCCTGGCCACTAATCAGGGCGGGATTTCGTAAGTATTCGCACGACCACCGTCGTGCGGAAGTTGAGACCGTCGGTCTGCCAGCCGTAGCACCCAGGAGTTCTCACGAAGGTGAAGTAGGGGATGTCTTGCCAGCTACCTCGGCCGACTGCGGGTCCGTCCGGACATAGGTCCGTGCGGCGAGCGCTCTCTCCAGGTAGTCGAGCGCGTCATCTTTACGGCCCGCAGCCCTAGCGATCTCAGCCATTGCCTGGTAAGCCTCGGCGGCGTGGCGGTCTTGGGCGGGGAACGAATCCGCAGCCAGCTCGTAAAGCTCGAGCGCTCTGGCCTCGTCGTCGAGCGCTCTGAAGACCGACGCCGCGACGAGGTAGCTCCGCCCAGCGTTTGTCGGGCTTGTATCGGCAAGTAAGGGCAAGCTGCCGAGAGCTCGGCTCGCTGCCTGCTCCTTGTTGCCAAGCCCGAGCTCAGCTCGAGCTCGCTCGAGCTCAAGGCGTCCAATGTCATAGCGGTTGCCTGACGCCTGCACGACAGGCTCAGCCTGCTCGACGAGCTGCAGCGCCTCCGTGCTATGGCCCTGGTCGTTCTCGAGTGTTGCCAGGAGAAGGAAGGCATTCGCGACGTATCTGCTGTGTTCGGTCTGTTCGAGAGCTGTCAGCGCCAAGCGTGCATAGCGGCCTGCCAGCTCGGGCTCGCCTTGCGAGGAATGGAGGCGCGACTGGGTCCAGTAGACAAAAGCGCGGTCGGCTGGGTCGGCAGCATCTCTCGCCTGATCGAGAATCTCGCTGAGCACGGCCTCAGCGGCGCCAAAGTCACAGCGGTCGATCTGAGTATTGGCAAGAAGAACCGCGAAGCGGATCGAGTCGAGGAGGTCGCCGCGTTCCTTGGCCGCAGTCAGGTACCGACTGAACAGAGCGAGCGCCTCATCGAAGCGACCAGTGAGGGCGTAGGCGCGTCCGAGACGATCCGCAGCCACCGCGGTTGAGGCCGCCGAGGCCTCCGTTTCGGCGAGCCCCTCCTGTAGGAGCGCGATCGCTTCCACATGCTCGCCGGACTCAAACGCCAAAAGGCCAAGACCGAGCTTGGCTTGAGCGACCAGATTCGGTCTATTACCGTTAGCGATGACTGCCTGATAGATCGAGCGTGCCTGCTCGCGGTCGCCAAGGCGCGCGGCGAGCTCGGCATCGAACAGCGGATCCTCGTCCGCCGTGTCGCTGGCGCCCGTTGCAAGGTACTCAGCTCCGACGCCAAGCCGCCGGCCGAACTCTCGCAGGATTTGGTACGAGGGCACGCGGGACCCGGTCTCGATGAGGGATATGTACGCGGCTGTACAGCCAGGGAAGGCGAGCTGGCGCTGAGTCAGCCCCGCCGCCAGGCGCGCACGCCGGAGGCGTTTACCCACAGCCTTCGGATCATCGACATGCGTTGATTCCCGGCGGGGCATCGCAACTCACTATAGGTCGGACGGGAGCTTGCCCACAAGAGCGGGGCGGCGACGGTCTCGTCGCCGCCCCAAAGGTGCCGGTCAGCCGCCAGGCCAGCCGGTGCCGTCAGCCACCACGAGCGCAAGCAGCAGTGCGCCGAGGACGACGGCCAGGAAGGTAATCCTCGCCTTCACGGGACTGTCCTTTCAGTAGTTGGACGGAGCAGCCCCGGCCGGAACGTCTACAATTGTGTAGCTAAGACCGGACGGTGCGCTTTTCTGGTGTTAGGCGGCCGCCGACTTGGTCTACCCGGACTCGAACTCGGACCGAGCCACGCGACGCTCGCTCTTTCGGGAGTAGACGACAATCCATGAGAAGCCCGCGCGGCGAGGTTCTGAAGATCACGCTGCATGCGAGTAGCTGCGACGCGTTCGTTGGGCTGGTGTCGGCGAGCAGCGGTAAGCTGCCAAGAGCTCGACTGGCTGTCTCTTCCTGTTGCCGGTTCCGAGCTCGGCTCGAGCGCGCTCGGAGCTCCAACCTGGAACGAGCCCTAGTAGCTACCCGGATCCTGCGCTAGGGGCGGGAGTAGCGGTAGGGCGACCATCGTCCCGGACGCTCATAGGGATAGGCATGCGCGAGCCGCCGCGGCTCGCGGCCGCGATTAATCGGCCGCGGGCCGTCTCAAGGTGAAGCCGCGGAACTCGAGCCGCCGACGGTGACGCTGCCAACAACGGTGCTCCCGTCCGACGCATAGACGGGAATGGACGACGGCCCCGATGCCTGAGCAGCAAGTGCGGCAGCAGGTGAAGCCGGCGCCGGCTGGCAGAACAGATCGCTGTACTTGACATAACCAGCCGCTCCGTTGC
This sequence comes from uncultured Actinomycetes bacterium, assembly GCA_963796265.1. Taxonomy (GTDB): domain Bacteria; phylum Actinomycetota; class Thermoleophilia; order Gaiellales; family Gaiellaceae; genus Palsa-739. Next base: position 110,460 of record CAWCLA010000001.1, read on the forward strand.
TGGCCACTGCTGCAACCAGAGCGGGGATTCGTTCGCTTCCCGAGTCACTGATGACGCCGTCGCCGTTGCCGTCGCCTGGAAACTTGCCTATCGCCGGACGGTTGCTGATGTCGCAGGCGTTACTTGTGCTTGCTGCGGCTGATGCCATTGCGATCGCGCGCGCCAATCCAGCGGCTGACGCCGTCTGGGTCGCCCGTCCAAAGCCGATGTAGACGACACCACCCACGCTCGCGCCCAGGATCAATCCGCTAGCGGCCCCCAAGGCCAGCTTGCGGCGCAACGTCGAGACTCTGAAATATCTGGTCCGAGTCATGAGATGCCTCCTAAGGGAAGGTCAGATCCGGGCTATAGCTCAGGAAGCTGGACGTCTCGTAGACCTGCGCATCACTGTTCCACATGCGCCCCTTGCCTGCCGAGTAGTAGCCGGCGCTCGGACACGAGCCTGGGCAATAAGCGATCGCAAAAGAACTTGAGGACCTTGTGCTGTTGTATGTCCACGGGCTAACTGCGTAAAGAACGCCGCCCTGCCCAGACGTACCCTTCCAGAGGTAGGCAATCGCGCCGAGCTGTCCGGCGTTGCGTTCATCTGAATTACTGCATGAGGAGTTGTCCCAGCTAGTCGTGTTCAAGAAGGCGCCCTCAGAGGAGTTGTTGATGCCGGCTTGCTGTTTCGCGCAGAGGTACGAGCCCCCAATGTACACCGGGCCGTAGAACTTCTGGATCGAACCGTAAGCAACAGCTGCCAGCGCCACAGACGCGACACCCAGAAAGAAGGCGCTAACGATAACCGCAACCGCAATCCATTTCCCGCGAGCAGCAGTCATGATTGACAACACACGTTATCTGAGGTGTCAGCTGTAGTCAAGGGCCTCGGCAGGGGAGACTCACCAGCGTTTCGACCGACGGATCGTGGCCGCTCGCTCGGCGCGAGCTGGAGCGGGGCCGGCCATAGGATGCGCGATAGGGAAGCACGACCACTCTACGGACGCTAGCCCCGGCGACCAACCTGCAGACGGATGATCGAACCGCGTACGACGCGTGCGCCCGGAGCGGGACTCTGTGCCACTACGTAGCCGGCCCGGTGGGACTTGACGAGCACTATGCGCGAATGGAGACCGCTTGCTCTGAGCACCCTCGTGGCCTGCCGCTCGTTCATTCCAACCACGAGCGGTAGCGGCACGGGCTTCCCAGATCGGGGCGTGGAGTTTTGGGTTCCGGTCAATGCCAAGACCAGCGCCGTCAGGCCCCCGGCGAGTAGGACGAGCGCGACTGCGACGAGCCCCCAGAGTGTGCGCCGGCGTCTCGGCCCCGAGGGCTCCTCCGGAACCAGTCCGCGGGCGACAGCCCAGTCCCGCGCAAAGCGGCGGGGATCGCCATCGCCGAGAACCTCTGGCGCCGGCACGCCCTCCGCGCTCGCGTCCTCGAGGTCGGCTTCCAGATCCGATGCCATCTCCTCCGCCAACGAGTCCGCCACGCCGAGGCGCTTCCACTCACTGCGACATTCGTCGACGAACGCGTTCATGACGCCACCTCCGCGTCGATGTTGTCGAGGATCCCGCTCACCTCGTCCCTGACCTCAGTCCAGGTACGAGTTCCTTCCGCGAGTACGCGCAGCCCGCTTGGTGAGGCCTGGTAGTACTTGCGCGGCGGACCTCCCTCGCTGGCCACGCGATGCGTCGCAACGAGCCCGTCGCGTTCCAGCCGGCCGAGCAGCGGATAGATGGAACCTTCGCCGACGGTGGAGAGACCGCGTGCGCGCAGCCTCTTTGTCATCTCGTAGCCGTAGGCCGGTTCCTCCACCACGACGGCCAGGAGGACTAGGTCGAGTACTCCGCGGAGCATCTGGCTGCGCCTGCTCTCCAGTGCCATGTGTTGCATGATACTTCTAACTACCTTGCAATGCAAGCCGTCGGGATGCTCGGCATGTTTCGGTCGCTGCAGAGACCAATGTCGCGCCGCCCGCTCAGAAACGAGGAGGTTGGGGCGCTTCCCAGCTCAGGCCTTCCGCGGTTTTCGGCGTCTCTGCGGACTTCGGCGTATCTGAGGCGTTGGTGGTCTTGGAGGCGGCGTTAAAAAGGCTCGTCTTCGAAAGACGACCTGGCCGGCAGCCGGGTCCCGGCTCATCGAACGCCGTGGACACTGAACCGCCCAAGCCCCGGCAAGTCGAGGCTAGCTATTTGCCCCGGAAGAACTCGCTGCTGTGAAGGTGAAACGGCCGCCCGGGGGCGGCCGTTTCTGCGAGTTGGTGCTCGGGGTGTGCGAGCGTTGTTGAGTGTGTCAGGTGGCCTGGACGGCGAGGGTGTCGAGGTTGTAGCCGAGGATCGCCCAGCCGACCCAGGTTCGTGCGCCGTCATGGCCTCTGAGGCGGCTGCGGCGCATCCCGTAGCCGCGTTTCAGGTGACTGATCCGGCCCTCGCAGCCGACCCGGTAGCTGGCCAGCCGTTTGCGCGATCTGCGCGAGGCTGGTTGCTGCCGTCCGGCGATGAAGACGGCGCTGTCGGGCAGCGCCGTATTGGCGGCCTCGGCGGGGAAGCCGCCGTCGAGGGCGACCTCTCGCGGTGCGAGTCGGAGCCGAGCGAGCTCGGCGACGGTGGTGGGCAGCAGGTCGCTCTCGTTCGGGGATCCGATCCGGCTGGCCGCTGGCAGGATCAGTCCGCGCGCGCCGCGCCGCGTGTTCGGTGTCAACTCGGCCAGCTGAAAGACGTAGCCGAACTCGTACGGCTTGCCCAGCTTGCCCTTGGCGATCGGGCGCGCGTCGGGATCGGCGAGCGAGACAACACGGTCGCTGATTCGCTCGCCGGCGAGACGCTTACCGATCTGCTCGACGATCCGCTCCGCCTGCTCAGCGGCCTGCTCGAGGCGACGCGCCGTGGCGAGCTTGCGCTGCGCGCCGCGGCCCCGCGCCGACCGCCGCGCCTGCGCCGCGAGAGCGCGCGCCTCGCGCACCGAACGCTCGACCAGCTCACCGGCCTGACCGGTGAGCATGAGCACCTGCTTGCGGGCGCCGCCGGTCTGGCCGAGCCGCCGCCCCACGGTGCGGCCGATCATCCGTAGACGACGGCCTGCCGCGCGGCTGCGGTCCTGCACGCGGCCTGCGCCCTCGCCGACCACAGCTGTGGCGCGTGCACCTTCGCGGGCGAGCAGCCGCGTCGCATCGACGGCCAAGCCGGCGTCAGACGGCCAGCGGACATCGGCTTCGACGACCGTCGAGTCGCAGCGCATCGCGCGCGGCCGGAACCGCCGCTCACGGGTCGCCTTCTCGACCAAGGCGCGCGTCAGATCCTCCACCACCTCCGGTCCGAGGCGACGCACGAGCTTGCGCACCGTCGACTCGTGCGGCACCGACGCCGTCAACGACAAGCCGCAGAAGCGGCGCAGATGAAGCGAGTCCGACACCTCCCGCACCAGCGTCTCGTAGCCCCAGCCCGAGCGCTGCTTGATCACCATCAGCCGCACAAACAGCGACATCGCGATCGTCGGACGACGTCGATGCGCGCCGTCGCCTCCCAACGCGCCACGATCGGCTCAAGCAACCCCGGATCGCCCAGCAATACATCCAGCCGCGCCAGATCCTCCGGCAGCTCGCGAACCTCGATCGGCAACGCCTCATCGAACAACGACTCGACCTGCTCACCAGCCAAACGCAACATCACACCACCCCCAGGAGATCGCTCAACTCGCAGGGGAAATCGTCACCAACCAACCGGACGGCGCCGCACCATATTTCCGGGGCAAATAGCTAGCCCTCCTGGCCCGAGCTCGCCTAATGGCCGCTTCGGACGGGTCCGCCTGGTCGCCGGGAACTCGCGGTGGTAGAGAAGGGTCGTATCGCGCATGAGGAGGCGGCTCGCAGGTTCGAGGGTAAGACCGGGCTTTGCCGCTGTCAGGCGGTGCGGCTATCGGTCAATCGTGCTGACGCCTCAGCCGCGCGCGACATTGCTCCTCGAGCGCTCAAGCACCCCGCCCTCAGGCGAGATACCCGTTGACGACGCCGTCCAGGAGCCACCGCCACCCGCTCGCGGCGCGGCCGACACGACGACGATCGGGTTTCCCTGCGCGTTGTCAAGTTGGAAGAGCACGCCCTCGAAGTCGTTCGCGGACTCGCCAAGCAGGCCGTCAAGGCCACCAGCGGCGAAGAACTGATGCGCGGCCGTTGCGGGATCCGCCGTGGTCGACGCCCTGATCTCGGCGACGTCGTTGATGACCGGGAACGCCTTGACCTGAACGTTCGACAGTCCGTCCGCCTCGGCGTTCTGCTTGATCTGGTCTTGAATCGCAGAGGTGATCGGATCGAAGACCTGATCCGTGACGACGTTGCCGAGGCCACCGCCGATGTTGTCCTGCGTCCCGTCGGGTTGGACGAGAGTGATGTCAGTTCCCGCGGGTGGGGTCAGTCCTGCCTGAGTGAATGCCGTCACGAGAGCACCGCCGGCAACGTCGCCCTCCCACATCGCCCGTGCGACTCCAGCGCCGCCGGACTCGTCGGAGACGCTGATGTGAGCCACCAGTTGATCCGAGCTCGTCGTGCCACTTGCGTCGGTGATCGGATCGCTGGTGATGCTGATCGATAGAACGTTCGGCACGCGCGCTTTGACCGCAGCGGTGATCGAGGCAGCGTCAGTGCCGAGGGAAGGCGTCGTCCCCTGCTGAGGACCAAGCTGGAGGGGCGCGCCGTCACTTCCCAGCACAGCGGCGGCGATCGCAGATCCTCCCCCGACCAGAACGGCTGCCGCGAAGGCCACGATGAAGGTCGCGCGCCGACGGCTGCCCAGTCGCGAGAAGTTGAAGCCCCGGACGGAGAGCCAGACCGGTTCCGGTTCGCGAGTGATCTCGCTCACGAGGTGCCGCTTGCGCATCTCAAGCTCTCCTGGCGCGAGATCGTGAAGGGGCGGGAAGGAAAACTGCACGGTCATGGCGTGGTTGCCTCCGGAACGGTCGGGGTCTCGTCCTCTTTATGCCCGTGGCCAGGCTCGAGTTCCTGAAGCCGCGCTCGAGCACGTGAGAGCTGGGAACGAACGGTGCCGATCGGGACGCCGAGCGCGACCGCTGCATCCTCGTAGCTCAGCCCCATCCCGATGCAAAGAGCGAAGGCGTTCTGCTCGCGTTTTGGAAGTCCCCGGAGAAGAGCGATTACTTTCCGCGCCTGTCGCTCATGGTCTAGGCGCTCGTCAGCTGCTCCAGAGAAGTCCGGCTCCCGCTCGGCCGCAGGCAGCCTTCTCAACGCTGCGGCATAGCGCCTCTCAGACCGCCGCTGATGCCGCACGACATTCGTCGCGATGCCGTAGAGCCACGGCAGCACCTTGTCAGCGGGCAGTTCCTTGTCCCTGCAGCGCCACGCTTCGAGGAAGGCGATCGAAAGCAGGTCGTGCGCAGTCGCGCGATCGCCGATTCGGCGGAAGCAGTAGTTGTAGATCAGTTTCGCGTGTCGCTCGAAGAGCAGGCCAAACGCGTCCGCGTCACCGGCCCGAGAACGCTCCCAGAGCTCAGCGTCTGAGGACTCCACCACACCGTTATGCCCGGAGACGTTCGCCAAGTTCCCTCGCTGCCCCACGTTCACCGTAAGGGCGTTGCACGATCAGCGCACTCTTTTCTCAGATGGGGTCACCTCAGGTCGAGAGACGTGGTTCGCACCGCGCCGACGCAGCAGTGTTCGGCGCTGTTTGACACAAGAGTTAGCACAGGAGTAACGTCAGTGAGGGCATGAGGGAGCTCCGGTCACTCGGCAAGCATCTTCTTACCGTCGCGGTCATCGCGCCGGTGGCAGCGGCCGCACTCCTCTTACCGTCGTCGGCGTACGCTTACTCCTGTGGTGGTACGTGCCAAGCGGTTCACTATTGGCATACGGCCAATGCCCCGTCGAACTACGACGGGACGCGCGTCACGATCGGCAACGGGCTGGGCTCGGAGCAGAATGTCGCCTCTGGCGACTTCGCGCATAGCACGGCCTACGCCGATGCGTTCTACAACGCCAACAGTCTGATCCAGCAGGGCGTCCACTGGCGTAACCATGATCCGTACGGGGGCAGCGGGAACTGCACATCGAACTCTCTCGAGTACTTCGTCGAGATCATTCATGCCGGAGCAGCTGAGTGCCTCACCGAAGGCGCCGCGAATTTCGGCTACCAACATGTGCAGGAAGTGCTACTAGGCTCCTCAGGAAACTGGCGACCGTACATGGACGGCTACTGGCAAGCCGGGGCCGAGACATCCTGGAGCCCCTGCGGCGGGGATGCGTGCACGATCGCGACCTTCGGTGAGGAAGGCAACGGGAGTGTCAGCACGACCTGGCACTCGAAGTTCGCTGGATCAGGCAACACGGAGTGGCAGTTCTGGAACGGCACGCTCTGGAGCACCATCAACACCTGCAGCACCACTCTGACTCCCGGCTGGAAGGGGTCTGGTCCCTTCCCCGGCGGCATTTGGAGCTTCATCTACAACGACGGAGGCACCAGTCCCTATCCATGCTGATAGCAAGCGGCGCCTCCTCGCGCCGCTCCTTCGCCGCCGGCGGCTGCTCATCGTGGGCGTGGCCTGTGTGGTGATCATCGGGGCCGCGTCCGGGGTAGCGGCGGCGGTCGTTGATAGCTCCAGCTCCCCTGCGGATGAGTCTCCGCTTCAGCTGGCTCCATCTCAGGGAGCAGCCCCGTCGCTCGGCACTGATGCGGCGTCGATCCTGAGCACGATCAAGGCGCGTGTCCCGAACGTAGTGTCTCTCGATCTGCAAAAGGATCCGATCACGAGCGGAAGCGGAACCTCAACATTCAACGCGCTGGTAGCCCACACTGAGATCGCCGAGTCCGCTGCTGGAGGCGCCGGCGACGCGCAGGCGATGTGGGCCGGGAACCTCATCGGAGGTGCGCTGAAGACCGCGTCCTCGCAGGCCGGGCTCGCTGTTCCCGAATCTGTCGACGTCACCCTGTTACGTCCGGACGGCACCACGGATCACATCGGCGGGGGGATCGGAAACGTCGTCCCCAATCAGGTGTTCGACGCTGCCACTCTGGCTCTCCAGAGCACCGTGCTCCAGAACGCTGCTCAGCTGGGATATGCGAACGTCAAGTTCTCGACTTTCCAGGTCATCGACGACGTGGTCGAGATCACCGCGTCAACTAGCGCCGACCCCGCAGCAGCCGCGAACGCCTTCATGAAAGCGGGCGGGCTTGACGGGCTCCTCGGGCAGTCGGCGAACAACTATGAGAGCGTCTACTTCGAACTTGACGACGCGTCAGGCAACCCGCTGCTCATCGATGCCGCGAACGCGCGCGCCGGATCGGGCGTCTACTGGGCCGACTCGTCGACCGGGTTGCAGAACGAGGGGCTCAACACTTCCTCTGCGTCGTCGAACTAGTGGCCCTTGAAGAATGGTTGCGCCTGAAACGGGCAGGGTCCGGTTGGTCTGCCGTCGAATTGGGAGGCATCTCGACCGTGGAGGTGGTGATGCGTCCCCCGTCGGTGTTCGTGCGGCCGTTGCTGCATGAGGAAGCGGTGCGGTTGAAGCGGCTGTCGCGGCGCGCCAAGCATGAGAGCACCCGGCAGCGGGCTTCGGTGCTGCTGGCCTCGAACGTCAGGATGTCGGTGCCGCGGATCGCGGAGATGTGGCGTACCGATCCGTCCTGGGTGCGGAAGGTGATTCATGACTTCAACGAGCGGGGGATGGACAGTTTGCGCCCTCGCTACCGGGGCGGGCGTCCCCGCCGGATCACGACTGAGCAGCGACAGCGGATCGTCAGCGTGGCCGGTGCCCGTCCCGATAGCCAGGGGGTGCCGCTGACGCGCTGGTCGCTGCCGCGGCTGTCTGTCTATCTCGAGCGCGAGGGGATCGAGGTCTCGCCGCGCCATCTCGGCAGCGTGCTCGCCGAGGCGGGTCTTTCCTTCCAGCGCACCCGCACCTGGAAGGCCAGCCCCGACCCCGACTACGAACGGAAAGCCTCTCGGATCCTCGAGTTGTGCGAAGAGCCGCCCCCGGACGGGCCGGTGGTCAGTTTCGACCAGATGGGGCCGGTCAGCCTGCGCCCGACCGCCGGCGCGGGCTGGGCGCCGAACGGGCGCCCTGAGCGGCAGCGAGCCGACTACAACCGCCGCGCCGGCATCCGCTACGTGTTCGGCTGTTACGACGTCCACGCTGACCGGCTGCGGGTCAGGCTGCGTCCGAGACGCGCCGGCAGCGACTTGCTCACCTTCATGCGCCAGATCCGGCTCGCCTATCCGAGTCGTCAGCGCATCTATTGGATCCAGGACAACCTCTCCGCCAACTGGGTGCCGCCGATTCGCGCCTACGCGGCCATGAACAGGATCGAACTCGTCCCCACACCGACCTACGCCAGCTACCTCAACCCGGTCGAATGTCACTTCTCAGCCCTCAGCCAGTTCGTGGTCTGCAACGCCGACTACCTCGACTGGGACGCCTTCGGCCACGCACTCGCCCAACACGTCCGCTACCGAAACAGCGACCATCGCGACCAGCGCATCGCCGCCGCCGAAGCCCGCCACCGGATCGCCGCCTGATGAGGTTACGAGTCCAACAAAAACTCAAGGGCCACTAGCCGGCCCGGAAGAGGTTCGGGCGTCTCGAAAGGACGGACATCCTTGACCGTCGGCGACTTGGGGCCGGGAACCTCGGGCTACTCGACACTACCCTTCCTGGGTCTACGCCTTTCGAGGACCTGCGTGACGCGTGGGACGGCGACGTCCGCGTAGTCCCCAGAGCGACCCACCGGTTCCTGGCGCGCATCGAGAAAGGCAATAGCTGAGGAGAGGCGGAAGGCTCCGAGTGGCCGCTCTGGAGCGCAGGACAGAGCTCCATCCCAGGCCGGCTAGCTCTCCCCCACGCTCGTCTTTCCGGCTGGTTAGGCGCCAGCGGCGGCAACCGCGCTCGCGAGAGCGGGTACCGCCTATTCCAGCAGATGCGCAAGCGGAAGTGCGTCGTCGACATCGAGTTCGTGCCGCCACCCCAGGGATGTCGAGGCCGATCGCCGTCAGCCCGGGATCCAGGTGCGCTGGAAGACCAACCGCACTAGCCCACAGCCTCGCGCGTCATTCCCGAACTCACCCGCCCAGCCGAGCGCCTACCGCTCAGGTTTTTTCCATCGGCGAGCGACCACGAGCCATCCCACCGCTCGCACCGCCGTGACGATCGCGCCCAGCGCCGCATACCCGTTCAGCGCGGCGGCGGAGAGGGCAAGGCAAGCACTTCTAGGACTCCACTGCGACCAGCCTTTTCCCACGGCAGCAGAGCACCGACGCAGACAGCGACCATCGGCCAGACGGCGGGCCGACTCCAATCGAGGGCACGTGATCCGCCTGTAACCACGTTCGGTGCCATCACGACGACGATAAGTAGGACGACCACCGGCCGCATCCGGTCCCTCTACGCAGTAGCGCTGAACGAAATCCGGGCGCACACAGAACGCGTGCGCCCGGGACACGCTCAGGGGGTCGCTAAGACACGGCGAGGGTGTCCGTCTGGGACCCCCGATCGAGTTCCAAACGAACCACATGTGCTCACCTCAGACAGCTCGCGGTCGGAATCCCCCTGAGCTCGCCGCGCGGCCCGAGTCACCGTTCGATCGTGAGGCGGCGTTCGAATTCGAGGACGCGGCGCATTGTTTCGAGTACGAGCGGGTCGGGCTGCCGGTCGAGGGCTTCCAGCATGCGGACGAGGTCGCCGGGGGTGGCGACCGAGGGGCGGACACCGTGACCGAGGGGCTCGCGGTTGGCGCGTACTCGGAGATCCTCGTAGCCGCGCGTGCCGGCAGGCTCGGGGACGATCTTCACCTGTCCGAAGTCGCTCGCCAGCTCGATCACCGGCTCACGCTGCGGGTCGAGGTCGCTGAGGTCGAGCGGCTGGCCGTCGACGCGACGCGCGTTCATGTTCTCGAGCGCCCGACCGAGCCGGCGCGAGTTCTCTTGGCTCAGCGAGGGCGCGATGTCGAGGCCTTCGGTCAGCTCGTCTGACCCCTGGATGACTCGGGCGAGCCCTCCGATCAGGACGAAGAAGGTCCTGGCGTTCTCGAGTTCTTGGAGGATCGCGTACGGGTCGAAGCGCTGCCGGCTCATGGCCGTCTCGGCTTCTCGAGCCGTGCGAGGTACCGCTCCATCCGCGCTTGCGGGCTCAGGTCCTGCAGCTCCTGGACCTGTGCGTCGCGCTCTGGGTCGCGCTCGTAGGCGACGAGCACCGGCGGGATGTCGAAGCCGCAGGCCTGGAGGACGCGACGCAGGGTCGAAAACCCGGGCTCGACGGTGTCCGTCTCCCAACGGGCGATCGAGCTCGAGGCCATCCCGAGCCGCTGAGCGAGCTCCTTCTGGGAGTAGCCGGCGCGCAGGCGCGCGGAGCGGATCAGTTCACCGGTCGTCATCGTCCGATCCGGAGCCTACGCTGCTGCCCTCATGTTTAGTAGTGCTCTCACTTTTGCTATCGTACCTGCTTCTGAGAGTTCTCGATGGTGACGCCTTCTCCTCCCCGCCCGACGCGTCGACGGTGATCGAACGGCACTACAAGACCCGTGAGCTTGCCGAGCGGCTCGGCGTTCATCCGGAGACGGTCCGCCGCGCCGCCCAGCGCGGCGAGCTCGAATCGATCCGAATCGGGCTCGACCGCATCTACCCAGAGAGCGCCATCGAGCGATACCTCGCCGCGCACGTCGACCCCGCTGTGGCGGCGTTCAAGAAACAGCGGCAGACTCGGCCTCCCAGCAACGGAAAGGAGGCCACCTGATGGCGATCCGCAAACGAGGCAAGAGCAGCTGGCAGGTCCGCGTGCGCCCGTTCCCAGACATGACGCTGCCGACACGGGAGGCGGCGAAGACGGTCGAGCTCGACCTCAAGCTTCGCCTCAAGCTCGGCCACCTCTACACGGAGAAGCCGACCACGCTCGGACACGAGCTCGACGGACTGCTCGAGCGCAAGAGATCGATGGGAGGCAAACGCGGTCCGCTCCGGCCCGCCGGCGTCCGCTACTACCAGGACTGCGTCCGCCCCTGGGAGCCGCTTCGCGACACGCCCGTCCCGGCGCTGCGGCGCAGACAGGTCGAGGATCACATCGCCGCGCGCGCGGGCGTCGCACCGACCGCCGCTCGCAACGAGCTCCAGTTTCTCAAGGCCGCGCTCCGCGCCGCACAGTCGCGCGGCCAGCAGGTCGACGTCGGCATCTTCGAGATCGACCCGATCCGCGTCGAGGCACGCGAAGGTCAGGCGCTCGAGTACGAGGAGCTGCTCGGCCTCGCATCGTGGCTGCCCGAGCGCGTCCAACGGATCGTCCCCTTCTGCGGCACCGTCGGCCTCCGCTTCACCGAGGCCGTCACGCTCACCGACGATCGCGTCGACCTCGACGGCGGCACGATCTTCATCCCCGGCCGGCTCAACAAGAGCCGCAAGCCGAAGCCGATCCCGCTCGCCCGGATCGAAGTCCAGCTCCTCCGCGAGCAGCTACTTGTGCGGCCGCCGGGGACGCGCGCCGTCTTCGCGACGGAGAAGGGCGGCGTCTACAGCCACTCCGGCTTCCAGTCGATCTGGCTACCGGCGCTCCTCGCCGCCGGACTCGCGCATGAAGAGAAGCGCGCCGGTCGCACGCTCGTCGTCGCTGACTTCCGCTTCCACTGGCTCCGCCACACCGCGATCTCGCTCATGGCCCGCGCCGGCATGAAGGCCGAGCTCATCGCCGAGCGCGTCGGACACATCGACGGCGGCGCGCTCATCTACCGCCGCTACCGCCACCTCTTCCCGAGCGAGGTTCGCGAGGCCGTCTCGATGCTCGACCGCATGGTCGCGAAAACGGCCGTAAACGCCGAACCCGGAGGCTCGACGAGTGGTCACTGAGTGGTCAACCGCTCCCCCTACCCCACGCGAACCCGCATGGTTGAGCGAAAAGAACGAATGGGCGGTACTGGGCTCGAACCAGTGACCCCCAGCTTGTCGATACGGGGCGGCGTTCGGCTCTGTTCGCTGTAGTTCGCTCAGGGCATGGTTGAGGGATTGTCTGGGTGGAAGTTGAGCGAGAGTGACGGAGCGTTGATTGTTGACGCTATGTGGGGGATGATGGAGGTGGAGGAAGGGTTGGGTAATGTTAGATGTAGAAGTGTTGGGGAGGGTGTGTGTAGGGGTAGGAGATAGTAAAAGTGCTGAAAAGCTGGATTGAGGGTGAGAGGGTTTGTGGTGAGAGCTGAAAGTAGAAAAGCGTGAAGGTGATCGGGGAGGGGTGCTGTAGTAGGCTGTGTGGTGAGTTGCGTGGTGGCTGCACTGATTTCAGGTTTTCAGGGGGTGCAGCTTTCGCTAAGTTTGGAGAGCGGACGGTTGAAGATCCGTAGGCAGCGACGGCTGCGAGCAACGTGCGCCAGCGGAGTGAGAGCGTAACGCGACTCGCGCGGGCGGCGCGCGGCTGGACGTGTGGCGACGACGGCGCTGCGCTGCGTGCGCTGCTGTGCGTGCATGAAACCGCCTGCCGGATCAGCGCTTCTTGGCCTCGAGAGGCTCAGCGCGGCAACCACGAGTCATCCAGGTCGTGGTCATCCACGACGGGTTGTACGTGAGGTATCCACCGGTACCGCGCCATGGGCTGCTCGGTTGCGTACTTCGCACCCTTCTCGGTGACGGAGTACGCCCGGCTCTCCAGACAGAAAGCCCGCTTCTTCAGGGCGTAGTTGATCTCCTGAGCCGTCAGCCCGAGCGGTTGACCAAGGATCCGCGCAGACGCTCTCACGACTCGACACCTCTCACGTGGACCGCGCTCTGCGGCGGACTGCTCGCGTCGTCACGCCTGTTGAGGTCGAGCCAGTAGGCCTCAGGACGCGTGACCAAGCGCGCATTGCGGTATGCCCACTCCAGCGGGAGCACGGTGTAGGCGCGGTAGGAAGCGCCTTCCGGATCCGGACTCTCGACGTAGGAGGGGGATCGATCAACAACGAGCGCTAGATCGACGCGGTCGGGTTGATCAGCGCGAGCGGCAGCAACAGCTGTAGGCGACCAGTCTCTCCGGCTCGCGGCCAGTAGAACTGGGGGGCTGCGAGGCGCCAGTTGCTACGAGCCTTGGCCTCGGCGACGCGGATCGCATGCTCGAGGGCACCTTTTCGGAGGTACGGGTTGTCGCGAAGTTCCGCGGGGTAACGATCGACATTGTCGTCGATGATGTGATCGAGGTTAGGAACCACTGGTAGGCGCGGGTCGTAGACGGCCTCGGCTGGGTCGGAAAAAAAGAGAACTCGGCGGAGAGCATCGCGGTCGAAGTCGCGCAGTCGCGGCGACGCGGGTCGTGCCACTCCTTGTGCACCCAAGGTTGGCGCGATTCGTTCCGATTCTCCTCAAACACCGCATAGATTGGCTCGAAGTGGCGAGAGAGGAGGCCGGTGTCAAACGCAGCCACGCGCGTGCCGGCCGCTGAAACCGCCTCAATCCAGACCCCCTCTTCGAGAGCCCGACGGGCGTAGTACTTGAAGTAATTGAAGAGGATGGGACAGCGCCCGTCGCCCTCGTCATCCCAGTTCTCCGGGAGCGCGAGATCCGCGAGCTCGACCGTCCAGTCCGCGTTCGGAAACCAGACAACGTCGTAAAGGTCCGCAGCGCCGCTGCTCATTCTCGTTTCCTCCTTTGTAGTTCGTATTGCTCAATGCGCGATTGCTTTGTGGAATCCACGTTAACAGGATCGCCGGGAACGCCGTCGCTGCGTCCCGCGGACTCGATCTGCGCGGCCGCTTCTACTTGACCAAGACTTGACTAACCAGATCCGTCAGCAGCCGCGGCAACGCGTGTAGCCGTTTTGCAGGGGAATGTATGGGCGGTACTGGGCTCATACCAGTGACCCCCAGCTTGTCGACTCAAGCCGCATGGTTAAGCCAAATTCTGCCCGTTTAGCCTTGAGCGTGCCAGTGCCATATACCGGCGGATTCGGTTCGATTCGGGGGGGTTTAGGCACAAAATTCGCGTTTGTGCCCAAACCGGCGGCGTCGCAAAACAGTGGTCTTAGGTTCCGACGCTGACTCCGTGCAAGATCGTCGCAGGTTCCAAGCGCGGGCACGATTCGATCCCATTAGCGACCTCGCGCTCACCATCGAGCGTAACTTTGCGTGGCTGCAGTCGTCGCGGCGATGAACCTTCAGGCGTGCGCACATACTTTGGACCAGTCTCACCGGCTCTTCGAGCTGCTCGGAGCGCCTTCGAGCCACCTTCACAGCCCGGGCGAGGAGACGCTCGCGCAGACGAGCCAACGCGGTTTTCTGAAAGGGTGACGGGTCGTTACGAGTGGAAGCGTGGTCATGCGGCGGTCGTGCGCCTGGTGGTCGTTGCCGGTCGGTTCGTCCATCATCCTGAGCATCTGTCGTCCGCCTGTGGTGAAGAAACGCCAGAGGAGCGCTGCGGCGATGAAGCAGGAAGACGATGTTCAGGAGGGTCGTGTAGTTCCAGGTGATCGAGGCCATCTCGATCTTGGCGTTGCGGCTCTTGGGGATGAGACCAGCGCCCTGGAAGACGAATTCGACGACGAGTCCGGCAGCGGCCATGGTCGCGTAGAAGGTGGCGAGGAGGAAGCCGGTCATCTTCCAGCCGTAGTAGCGGCGATAGATGTCGAGGATGGGAAGGATGATCAGGTCGGCGAAGATGAAAGCGAGCACGCCGCCGAAGCTGATGCCGCCGTTCCAGAGAACGGCCGCGAGCGGCACGTTGCCGATCGAACAGACGAAACTCACCACTGCGACCGCGGGCCCGATCAGTGGCCCCCAGAACTTGGCGAAGGTCGGATGCGAGGCGAAGAAGAGCGCCTGCCACCAACTGTCGGGCACCCACGCAGCGAGGGCGCCGGCGATGAGCAGGCCGGCGACGATGTCACGGAGAATCGCTGCCCACTCCATCACGAAGACGTGGGACGTCGCAGTGAACCCAGCGGGGCTCGCGAGCCGCCGCCATACCGGCCCTTTCTCGCTGATCGACATGTCCATCGCGGCGTGACCTTCCATCGACCCTCGCCGCCCCTTCAGCGCCTCGGCCCGCGCCTGATCGACCATCTGACGCGTGAGGAAGAGGCGAAAGAGGATCGCGATAAAGACGATCATCAGCGGGCCACCAAGGAACTCGCCGAGGGTGAAGCGCCAACCCAGGATCAGCGCCATGATGATCCCCAGTTCGATCACGAGATTGGTCGAAGCGATCTCGAAGGCCATCGCCGCCGTGAAGTTCGCCCCCTTCTGAAAGAGCGATCGAGCGAGTGCCACGGACGCATAGGAGCAACTCGACGACGCAGCGCCAAGCCCAGTCGCAGACCGCGAGGCTACGCGGCGAATCGTCGGGCAGAAGGTTGCCGATCGTCCGCTTCGAGACAACCGCCTGGACGATGGCCGAGAGCAGGAAACCGAGGATCAGCGCCCACAGAATCGCCCAGGTCATCCCCAGGGCGAACGACAGCGCCTGCCGAACCCTCGTGCAAAAGGCTAACAGCGAGCATCACAACACGCGAGACCTGTTACGCCTGGCAGCCGCTCGATCCGGCCCTGACCGCAAGCGGACGGGCAAGCTCGTAGGCTTTCGCACGTTGTCATCGTAAGTCGCGCGCGGACACCGGTCCCAGGAACAGAGCGTGTTTTCATTGATCGCCGCGTCCCGCACGTTCCCAAACACCGGCGCACCATGGCGTCCTGCTCTGGACGGAGCTAACCGGGTGGTGGTGGCGGCGGCTCCGTCAGGCGCGCGCGCAGCCGTTCATAGCTCGCCTCGTCGATCTCGCCGCGGGCGAGGCGATGCTGGAGGATCCCGAGCGGAGTCTCGAGTGGAGGAGCAGTACCGCGCATCCTCGTATTCCCGCCGTCGCGGTCGCCCCGAACCGAGAACGCCCAGACCACTAACCCCACAACGACGACAGCGAAGAGCAGCAACATCAACGACATCAAGACCCAGCCGCCCGCTCCCATTCCGTCGTGCCCGTCATACATGCGCGCGGCCTCCGTCCCCCCACCAGTGTCCCTCCTATGGAGGATACGCCAGATTACCCGCTCCCACGCACCAAAAGCCGACGTTCTCTACGCAGCCGGCCCAGCCTGGCGCCGCGCTTCAAGGGACCGTGAAACCGCCCGAGTCGCCGGACGCACCGCACGATGAACGAGCAGGCGTGCGCACATACTCTGGACCAGTCTCACCGCCTCTTTACGCCTAACTAAGCCGTTCCCGGCTCCCTCAATAGATCAGGCCGCAGGACACTCGTCAGGCCCAGCGCCAACACCCCTTCTTGGCCGGCAAACGCCGTGCTTACTCTTTTGAGCTCCAGAACGCGTTACAGGCTGGCTGCGTATCGTGCGTGTCGCGGCTCGATCGCGCGCGTGGGATCGCTGACCTTGACCGAAACCCGCACCGCCGACCGGCCTCAGCCGACGCAACCCGTCGCTGCCGCTTCAATGGTAAGACGGAGGCTTGCCACCCGTTGCGGTCATCCCCTCCTTGCTAGAGAGGAGGTCGATCACGGGCTTCTGAAGGAGATGAGTCCCGCGAACCCGAAGGCCCGCAGGACTCGACTGGACGTTAACACCTCCGGTCCCGCCACGCACCATCGACCGGCTGGAGCGGCTTCAGGGGCGACTCGCGGCGCGGAACGTCGTTACCGTCTGTCTTGTGAGCCATCTCCGTTCAGCCGACGGCACCGTGCTCTGCGACCACGACGAGGACTGGGCGCCCGAGCTGCACGTCGCCGAACTCCCCACCACCAGTGCGCACGATCACGACGAGGAGGATCACGAGCACGGGCACTCGCACGGCCTGGTCGATCGCTCGATCCTGCGCTCGCGCGCCGGGATCCGCGCCGTCGTCGTGGAGCCTTGCGATCCTCGACCGTTACGGCGCTCGCGCAGGCGTTCATCTACTCGCGCACATTCAGCGTGGCGCTGCTCGCCGATCTGATCCACAACTTCGGCGACGCGCTCACCGCGATCCCGCTCGGGCTCGCCTTCTTCTTCCGCAGCCTGCGCGGCGAACGGCTCGCCGGCCTCGGCGTCGTGCTCGCGATCTTCGTCAGCGCCTGGTCGCGCTTGTGCAGACGATCGAGCGGTTCATCCATCCGCGCACGCTCTCGCACCTGTGGCTGCTCGCCGCCGCCGGCGTGATCGGCTTTTTCGGCAACGAGCTCGCCGCACAGGTTCGCCTGCGGGCCGGCCACCGGATTGCAGAGCGCCGGCGCTTGTCGCCGACGGCAAGCACGCGCGCATCGACGGCTTCGTCAGCCTCGGCGTGCTCGCGCAGCGCCGCCGTCGTCGCGCTCGGGCTGAACATCGCCGACCCGATCATCGGCCTGGTGATCACGCTCGTGATCCTCCGCATCACCTGGGAGTCCTGGCACACGGTGCGAAACGCCGAGATCGACCTCGAGCACATCGACGACGACCACACATCACGGCCATGAGCACGACTGAGCGTCCGGGGCTGATCCAGCTGACGCCTGCGGCTGCGCGCGGCGAGCTGCGGCATCCTCGGGCGGCGGCCTCGGCTCGAGCCGGAGGCGCGTGCGCGCCTCGAGCGCCGCGCGAAGCTGCTCGCCTGGGTCGGGAACGGTTGGCATCTGGTCGAGTTCGCGGTCGCGCTCGCGGCCGGGATCGCGGCCGGCTCGGTCGCGCTCATCGGCTTCGGGCTGGACAGCCTGATCGAGGTCGCCGCCGCGGGTGTCGTGATCTGGCTGTTCAGCGGCGGCCGCGGCTCCTCGCGCGCGGCGGAGCGGCGCGCGCAGCAGCTCGATCGCCGCAAGCTACGGGCTGCTGGTCGCCTACATCGAGCGTCGAAGCGGTGCGGGACCTGGCCGGCGCGCACCATCCCGCGGTGAGCTGGGTCGGGATCGGGCTGGCGGCGTTCACGGCGCCGACGATGCCGCTGCTCGCCCGCGCGAAGCGCCGGGTCGGGCAGGCGCTGAACTCTTCGGCGACCGTCTCCGAGGCGGGCCAGAACATGATCTGCGCCTACCTCTCGGTCGCGCTGCTCGTCGGGCTGCTGCTGAACGCGCTTGCGGGCTGGTGGTGGGCAGACCCGGCCGCCGCGCTCGTGATCGCCGCGCTCGCCGCCAAGGAGGGCCTCGAGAGCTGGCGCGGCGAGAGCTGCGACTGCTGCTGAGGTTGTCAGTGGCCGGCGTGGCGGCCTGAGTCGCCGATCTTCAAGAGCCCCCGCTCGGGGGCGTGGTCGACCTGCAGCGTCGTGTGCTCGATCTGGAAGCGTTCGTCAAGTAGCTGCTCGAGCTCGCGGCGGATGCCGTGGCAGTCGTCGCCTTGATGGACGAGCACGTGCGCCGACAGCGACGGGAAGCCGCGTCGAGATCTCCCACACGTGCAGGTCGTGGACGCTTTCCGACGTGCGGGTGCTCGGCGAGCGCGTGACCGATGCCTGCGACGTCAATCCCTTCCGGAGCGGCCTCGAGCAGGACGCGGCCGGAGTCGCGCAGGAGACCCCAGGCGGAGCGGAGCATCACGGCCGCGACGACGAGGGCGGCGACTCCGTCGGCGCGCGTCCAGCCGGTGGCCAGGATGATCGCGCCGGCGATCGCGGTGACGATGAAGGCGAACAGGTCGGTGAGGATGTGCTGGAAGCTGCCCTCGATGTTCATCGACTCGCGGTTCGCCTTCGAGAGCTGCCAGGTCGCGAGCAGGTTCACACCGATTCCGACCAGTGCGACGATCAAGATCGCAAGCCCACCGGCAGGCGGCGGCGAGACGAGCCGGTGGATGCCCTCGTACACGATCAGCCCCGCCAGCACGAGCAGCGTGCCGCCGTTTGCCTGCGCGGAGAGGATCTCCGATCGCTTCAGCCCGAAGGTGAGGTTGCCGCCCGCAGGCCGGCGCATCAGCCGGATCACGACCAACGACATCACCAGCGCGCCCGCGTCGGTCAGCATGTGCGCCGCGTCCGAGAGCAGCGCGAGCGAGTGGGCGAGGATCCCGACCACGACCTCGACCGCCATGAAGCCGGCGATCAGCGCAAGCGCGAGCGAGAGCCGCTTCGAGTCGGCGTCCTCGCCGACGCCGTGCGAGTGCCCGCCGTGGCCGTGATCGTGTCCGTCGTTCACCGACCAACCGTACCCAGCCAGGCGGCAGGCAAGACCAGCACTCACCCGGATCGGTCTGAGTCCTATTCGGGTTGTTCGTGCAGGGCGTGCCAGCCTTCGCGCAGGCCGTAGTAGACGATCACGAACGCCGCTGCGGGGTCGGCCCACCACCAGCCGAGCGCGGCGTTGAGGATCAGCCCGCCGAGGACCGCTGTTGCAAGCAGGCCGTCGATCACCGTGACCCGCGCCTCGGTCTGCAACACACGGTTGCCGAGCGCGCGGCCGGTCGCGTGCTTGCCGGCGGCGAGCGCGAACATCGACGACCGCTGTCAGCGCAAGCCAGACGATCCCGAGCAGGGAGCGGTGCGGGCGCGCCTCGCTCGCGAGCACATAGACGGACTGCGCGGCGATGTAGACGGCGAGCGCGAGGAAGGCGACGCCGATGATCCGCAGCGCCCGCCGCTCCCGCTCGATGATGTGCATCTCCTGCAGCTGCCAGACCACGACCAGCGGCTGGCGACGATCTCGATCAGCGAGTCGAGCCCGAACCCGGCGAGCGCGACCGAGCGAGCGACCACCGCGGCCGCGAGCACGAGCACCGAGCCGACGACGTTCCAGCCGAGCGTCGCGTACTCCAGCCGCAAGCCGCGACGGCGAAGGCGCTCACTGGCAGTCTCGGCCGTAGTCACGGCCTCGATCATCGCTACTCGCGTTCGCGCAGGCTCGGCAACGGACGCTCCTCGCCGGCGCCGGCCGCGGCTGCGGTGTGCCGCTCGGAGAGCTGCTGCCGGCCCGCGCCGGCGGCGGCCTCGCGCTCGCGCGCGGTCGGCTCGTCGCGCGTCGCGTCGTCTTCGTCGCGCATCTGCTCGACCATCATCGCCAGGTGCTTGCGGTGGTCCATCTTCTCCTTGATCCCCGACTGGACGAGCCAGCGGTTCACCGGCCAGGCGGTGAAGTAGCCGACGATCATCCCGACCTGCATCATGAACCAGTGGCCTGAGGTGTCGATCGGGAGCGGCGGCTGGAAGAGCACGAAGTGCGAGAGCGCCATCCAGCCGAACAGGCCGACCTGGAAGGCGACGATCGAGAGCGTGTCGACCTTGATCGCCTGCCAGATCCCTTGCAGCTTGCCGACGTCGTCGCGCATCGGGACGATCGTGAAGTACTGGAAGACGATCCCGAGCGTCCAGGCGAGGATGAAGTCGGCGATGATCTCCCAGCCGAAGGTGCCAGGACCCCAAGCACGGGTGCGCCGATCGCGAACAGGATCCACTCGCCGCCGATGTCGCCGAGGGTGCAGCCGGCGCCGCAGTGCGAGACGGCGTTGCCGACGTGCCAGGGACGCAGGTTCTCGGGATCGGTCGACTCGCCTTTGCGTTTCAGCTCGTCGACGTCGCCGTACGAACCGCATCGCCTGCTCGTGCATGACCTTGTGCGAGCTCTTGCGGCCGTTGCGGAAGTACGCCCACAGCCAGACCGGGCCCCAGTAGAGGGCGGTGATCGGGTGGACGAGGTTCATGATCGCCATGTGCTGGCGGTGGCCGAGCAGGAACTCGTCGATCAGGATGACGAGCGCGCTGCCGAAGCCGAGCGCGAGCGCGATCCAGCTCACCACCATCAGCCAGTGCGGTTCCATGCCTGCCTCGCCCCTTTCGTTCGCTTACCGACCTAGTTTGCGAACGGCCGTGCACCGAGCCGGTTACGGAGGAAGCTGCTGCGGCTCAGTGCGCGGGCAGGGTGACGCGGAAGGTGGCGCCGTGGCCGGGGCCGCGGCTGGAGGCGTTGATGCGGCCGCCGTGTGCTTCGACGATTGCCTTGGCGATCGCGAGGCCGATGCCGCTGCCGCCGTGGGCGCGGTCGCGCGCCTGGTCGGCGCGGTAGAAGCGCTCGAAGACTCGCGGGAGGTGCTCCGCGGCGATTCCCTCGCCGCTGTCGGCAACGTCGAGCTCGACGGTGGCGGCGCCGTTGCGTGCGCGCGATGCTGACGGTGCCGCCTGCGGGGGTGTGCCGGAGCGCGTTTTCGAGCAGGTTCGCCGAGCACTTCGCCGAGCCGGTCGGGATCGACCTGCGACCGGCGGTAGCTCGCCGACGCATTGGGCGGTGAGCTGAGACGCCCTTGTCGGCGTAGCCTGGTGCGGCTGCGGTGCGCGGCGGCCTCGATGAGCTTGCTGTGGCGGGACGCGGGAGAGGTGGAGGTCGAGTTGGCGTTCTTCGGCGCGCGAGACCTTTTGCGAGGTCGTCGGCCAGCCGCGCGCAGCCGGAGTTCACCTCGCCGCAGGACGCTGGCGAGCACGCGCGCGTCGGGCTCCATGACGCGGTCGTCGATCGCCTGCAGATAGCCGTCGATCGTCGCGAGCGGTGTGCGCAGCTCGTGCGCGACGTCGCTCAGAGAGCTCGCGGCGCCGCTGCTCGGTCCGCTCGAGCTGCGCGGCCATCGCGTTGAAGGAACCGGCGAGGGCTCGCCACCTCGTCTTCGCCCACGACGGGAACGCGGGTGTCGAAGGCTGCCGGCGGCGACGGCGGCCGAGCGCGCCGGCGAGGCTGCGCGATCGTGGCGGTGACGCGGCGGGCGACGAACCAGCTCAGATGCGAGCGCTGCAACTGCGGCTGCGGCGGCGGCGATGATCAGCGAGACGAAGGTCGACTGGTTGAAGGCCGTATCGAGGTGGAGGGCGACGTCCGGGGGGACGACGCCGAGCGCGTCGCGAATGTGGCGGTGGAAGAGGATCGGGCCGAGCTGAAGGCGACGGCGAGCAGGGTGCCGGCGCCGGCGAGCACGACGAGCAGCTGCGCGGCGAGCAGCTTCGCGGCGAAGCTGCGCCGCAGCCGGCCGGTCATCGCGGCGCCGATCCGGTAGCCGACGCCGCGCACGGTGCGGACGTAGCTCGGGGCGGGTTGCCGAGCTTGCGGCGCAGATTGCGCGATGTGGACGTCGACGAGGTGATCGTCGCCGAACCAGCCGGGCCCCCATACCTCCTCGAGCAGCTGGCCGCGCGTGAAGACGAGCCGCGGGTTGGCGGTGAGCGTTTCGAGCAGGTCGAACTCGAGCTTGGTCAGCTCGACCTGCTTTCCGTCGACGCGAACCTCGCGCGCGTCGGTGTCGAGCTCGAGGAGGCCGAAGCTGCCGCACGTGTCGGCTCGCCGCTCGCGGCGCTGCGTGGCCGGCGGAGCATCGCGCGGATGCGGGCGACAAGCTCGCCGGGGGCGAACGGCTTGGTCAGGTAGTCGTCGGCGCCGGTGGAGAGGCCCGCGATCTTCTCGTGCTCCTCGGCGCGGGCGGTCAGCATCACGATGTAGGCGTCGCTGAAGCCGCGGATCTGCCGGCAGGCCTCGATGCCGTCGATGCCGGGCAGGCCGAGGTCGAGCACGATCACATCCGGTGCGTCGCGGCGGGCGAGCTCGACCGCCTGCTCGCCGTCGGCGGCGCTCTCGACCGCGAAGCCTTCGCGCGCGAGATAAGCGCTGACGATCTCGACCAGGCCCGGCTCGTCGTCGACCACGAGCGCACGCAAGCGGCCGGGCCGCCGCCCGGCCGCCGCATCGCCCTGAGCCGGCGTCACGCTCACCCGGCCTCGATGAACTCGCCGTGCCACCAGTGCGGCCAGACGGCGCCGCTCGATGCGTTGACCGAGATCATCCCGGCGGTCTGTCCATTGCGGAGCGTCTCGAGTGTGTAGTAGCCGGGGAAGGCGTCGCCGCCCGTCTCAACCTTGATCCCGGGTTCGTTGGCGTCGAGCCACGCCTGCGCGAGCTCGTGCGCGCGAGCGAGCGTCACCGTCCCGGTCGGCGTCGTCGAGGGCGCCGCGGGCGCGGTCGTGCCGCCCATCATGCCGCCGTAGCCGCCACCCATCATCCCGCCAGGGGTCTGGTCGGGCACGGTCGTCGTGCCGCCGCCCATCATGCCGCCGTAGCCGCGGCCGCCCATCATGCCGCTGTAGTCGCTGCCATAGCGGCCCATCATCTGCCGCATCGCGTCGCCACTCATCATCTGAGCGCCGTAGCGGCCGCTCGCCATTCCGTATTTGGTGTTCCACATCATCGCCGGCCCGAATTCGATGCTGACGGCGCCGCTGGCGGGATCGACGAGCACTTCCGTTGCGGGCTTGCCGTTCGAGTCGACGAGCATGGCGTAGTAGTTGCGCTGGAAGCGCAGCACCTCGCCGGTCTTCAGGCCGAGCTTGTCCGCGAACGCTTGCGCGCGGGCGCGCGCGTCGGCGATCCCGGCCACCGGACTCGCCTTGGCGGCCGTGTAGCCGTAGCCCATCATCGACGGGCCGTAGCTGAAGTGGTGCCCGGTGTTCGTACTGCGTGTCGCGGCCCAGGCAAACGATGCGCCGAGCAGCGCGAGCCCGCTGATGAGCACGACGACGATCGTGTTGCGGCGGGTCATCTCAGCTCACCCCGCCGGCGGCGCCGAGCGTGCGGCGCAGCTGCTCGTAGGTCTCGACGTCGATCTCGCCGCTCGCGAGCCGACGCTCGAGGATCGTGCGCGGTTCCTCCTGCGTCTCGGTCCGTGTCTCTCGGCGGCCGGGGAAGAGCTGCGCGGCCGCGAAGACGATCACGCCGATCAGCAGCACCCAGAAGAGGCCCATGAAGAACCAGCCCTCCCAGGTCATGCCGCCGTTCCAGCCGTTCATCATCGTGGGTCTCCTTCGTCTTGACGCTCTCGACGCTACGGCCGCGGTCTCAAGCGAGACCCGGCGCCAACGTCAAGGCTCGGTCAAGATCGGCCGGCCTCCTCTCAGCGGACCTTGGCGAAGCGATGCACGGCCTCGAGCAGCTCTTCCGCCTTCGCCTGCGCTTCCGCCGCGTCGCCGGAGGCGAGCGCGCCGGCGACGCAGTGGCTTGACGTGCTCGTCGAGGATCTTGAAGCGCGAGCGCTCTCGAGCGCGGTCGATGACGGCGCGCGATCTGCGTGAGGATGTCGATGCAGTAGCGGTCGTCCTCGACCATCCGCTCGATCCCGCGCACCTGGCCCTCGATCCGGTGCAGGCGCTTGATCAGCGCGTCCTTGTCCTCGTGGTAGCCGTGGTGCGTGTGCTGCTCGGCGGTCGTGCTCATTCGGTGGCTCCTTCCTCGGGCGCTGCGGAAGCGGCGCAGACGCAGGCTGTTCGAGACGACGAAGACGCTCGAGAACGCCATCGCGGCGGCGGCGATCGATCGGGTTGAGCAGGCCGGCGACCGCGAGCGGGATCGCGGCGACGTTGTAGGCGAAGGCCCAGAAGAGGTTGCCCTTGATCGTCGCGCAGCGTGCGCGCGGGCGAGCCGGATCGCGTCGGCGGCGGCGCGCAGGTCGCCGGAGACGAGCGTCAGGTCGGAGGCCTCGATCGCGACGTCGGTGCCGGTGCCGATCGCGAGCCCGAGGTCGGCCTGCGCGAGCGCGGGCGCGTCGTTGACGCCGTCGCCGACCATCGCGACGACCTCGCCCGCCTGCCTGGAGGCGCGCGCACCTCGGCCGCCTTGTCGTCGGGCAGGACCTCGGCGAGCACGCGCTCGATCCCGACCTGCGGCCGCGACGCGCTCGGCGGTCGCGCGCGTTGTCGCCGGTGAGGAGCACCGGCGTCGAGGCCGAGCTGCCTGCAGCTCGGCGATCGCCTGCGGCGCTCGTCGGCTTGACGCGTGTCGGCGACGACGAGCAGCCCGCGGAGTTGCCCGTCCCAGGCGGCCGCGACGACCGTCTGCCCGTCTGCCTCGAGCGCTCTGCCGCGGCGCGAGCGTCGGCGGCAGGTCGATGCCCGTCGGCGAGGCACGCAGGGCGCCCGACGCGCGACCGCGTGGCCGTCGACCAGCGCCTCGACGCCGAGGCCGGCGTGGTTCGGAACTCGGCGACCGGCGGCTGCTCGGCGCGCGGCCGCGCCGCGATCGCTTGCGCGAGCGGATGCTCGCGTCGCGGCTTCGACGGCGCCGGCGAGCCGCAGCAGCTCGCTGCGCGCGTCGTCGCGACGGCGATGCGTCGACGAGCGCGCATGCTGGCCCTCGGTGATCGTGCCGGTCTTGTCGAGCACGATCGTCGTAGATCCGGCGCGTCTGCTCGAGCACCTCCGGGCCCTTGATCAGGATGCCCGAGCTGCGCGCCGCGGCCGGTGCCGACCATCAGCGCCGTCGGCGTCGCGAGCCCGAGCGCGCACGGGCAGGCGATGATCAGCACCGCGACCGGCGGCGGTGAACGCGGCCGACGCGCCGCGCGCCGAACGCGAGCCAGCCGGCGAGCGTGCGCGAGCGCGAGCACGATCACGATCGGGCACGAAGACCGCCGAGACGCGGTCGGCGAGCCGCTGCACCGGCGCCTTGCCCGCCTGCGCCTGCCTCGACGAGGCGGGCGATCTGCGCGAGCGCGGTGTCGGCGCCGACCTTGGTCGCGCGGACGACGAGCCGGCCGGAGGTGTTGATCGTCGCGCCGGCGACCTCGGTCGCCGGGCTCGACCTCGACCGGCACCGGCTCGCCGGTCAGCATCGACTGGTCGACCGCGGAGGCGCCCTCGACGACGACGCCGTCGGTGGCGATCTTCTCGCCCGGGCCGGACGACGAAGAGGTCGCCGACCACGAGCTCGCTCGACCGGGACGAGCACCTCCTCGCCGTCGCGGAGGACGCGCGCCTCCTTCGCGCCGAGCTCGAGCAGCGCGCGGATCGCGGCGCCGGAGCGGCGCTTGGCGCGCGCCTCGAGGAAGCGGCCGAGCAGGATCAGCGTCGGTGATCACCGCCGCCGACCTCGAAGTAGGTGTCCGCGGCGAGCGCCGGCGACGAGGACGACCGTCGACCACGGTCCAGGCGGCGAGGGTGCCGAGCGAGATCGAGCGTGTCCATCGTCGCCGCGCCGTGGCGCGCGTTCAGCAGCGCGGCCCGGTGGAACGGCCAGGCCGCTCCAGAAGACGACCGGCGTCGCCAGCACGAGCGACGACCCACTCCCAGCCGGCGAACTGCAGCGGCGGGACCATCGAGAGCAGCACCAGCGGCACCGACGAGCACGACCGCGACCAGCGAGCCGCCGCAGCGGCCGCGCCTCATGCTCGTCGCCGCGTGCGCCTCGGCTCGTCGGCGCAGCGTGCGCGTGGTAGCCGGTCCGCTCGACCGCAGCGACGAGCTCGTCGACGGCGACGCGCGCGGGGTCGAAGCTGACGGTCGGCCTGTCTCGGTCGCGAAGTTGACCGTCGCCTCGACGCCGTCGAGCTTGTTCAGGTTGCGCTCGATCCGCGCCGCGCACGAGGCGCAGGTCATCCCCTCGAGCGCGAGCGTCGTCTGCTCGCGCGTCGGCTGCTGTTCGGCGACGGCGGCCATCGTCAGGCGCTCGCCACCTCGTAGCCGGCCTCGTCGATCGCGCCGATGATCGCTGCCTCGTCGAGCGGCTCGCCGCTGACCGTCACGGTCTTCGTCTGCACGTCGACCTCGACCGATTGCACGCCCTGTACCTGGGCGACCTCGGTCTCGATCGCCTGCTTGCAGTGGTTGCAGGAGATGTCGGGAACGTTGTAGGTGAGGGTGGTCATCGTCTCTCCGTTCTCGTTTGCGTCTACCTGTTCAACGATATACCCGCATGGGGTATTTCTCGGTCGGCTTCAGTAACGGGCCGGCTGGTGCCGCTCGGCCCGCTGGCCGATCTCCTCGTTCAGCGCGTCCCGCTCGGCCTTCAGCTCGTCGAGCGACATCTCCCGGCGCACCCTCGGCGATGCGTCGGGCTCGTGCGCATCGGCGCCGTGGCGGCCGCCGTGCATGCCGCGCATCATGAAGATCATCATCAGCGGGCAGGCGAGCACGAGCAGGAACGGCAGGGCCGCTGCGATCCCGGATGCTGCGATCAGTGCCATCGTCGTCACCTCCTTCAGCTCACTTTCGGGAGCTGCTCGAGCAGCTTGTTTACGTCGATCCACATCGACGGGTAGTCCTTGACGAAGCGGACCTTCCCGGAGCTGTCGACGAGGATGAAGGTGTGGTCGGCGGTGTCTCGATGCATGCCGACACCGGCCGGGATGCCGCCCAGCACACCGAAGCTCTTGACGATCGAGCGGCTCTCGTCTGCGAGCAGCGGCGTCGTGATCTTGTAGTCGTGCGCCGCCTGCGCGAGCGTTCCGGCGTCGTCGTTGGTGACCGAGACGAGCTGCAGCCCGCCGCTTCGGATCGCAGCGGCCTGCTGCTGCAGCGCCTGGATCTGCACCAGGCAGGCCTGGCACATCACGCCCTCTGAGAGGTAGTAGAGGATCGGCTTGCCGGCGAGCTCCCTCGAGCTCACCGTCTTGCCGGTGACGACGTCGGTGCCGGTGACTGCAGGGGCGGCGGCGCCGACTTTGATCGGCCCGGCGGCGTTCGCGTTTCCGCCCTTGCCGGCCAGGGTCGCGGCCGCGATCAGCGCGATCGCAACTACGACGCCCAGGAGCCAGTAGAGGTTCTTCGACGGGCGCCAGCCCTGCGTCGAGCTGACCGGTGGCTTCTGCTGGACGTGGCGGGCGGCCCGCTTCGGACGCCGCGACTGTTTGCTCATGAGAGCTGCTCCTTCTGACGAGAGGGCCTGACAACGAGGAAGACCAGGACGGCGGCGAAGAGCGCGAGTGCGGGCCACATGACCCAGTTCGGGATCTGGCCGGCGTGCGCGGCGAGGTGGTGGCTGAGCTGGCGGCTGATCCAGCGCTGCATGCTGTTGCCCGACTGCGACTCGCCGGCAAGCGCGAGCCCGATGAAGAAGAGGCCGAACCCGCCGAAGACGACCGCCCCGACCAGGCGGGAAAGCGAGATCCGCTTGCGGTACGAGGCGAGCGCGAGCGTCAGCTTCGGGTCGCGCACCTTCTTCTTTGCGCCCTGGAAGCAGAGCGCGAGCACCACGAGCGGGAAGACGATGCCCATCAGGTAGGCGCCGCCGAGCGCGAGCCCGCCGATCCAGGTCTGGTTGAGCGCCGAGAGCGCAACCGCGCCGGCGAGCACCGGCGCACAGCAGGCGGTCGCCGCCCCGGAGAAGACGCCGAGAACGAACACCGATCCGGCGGTGCCGGTCAACTCCGGCTGACGCATCATCGGGATCGGCAGCATCGAGCCGCGCCAGAGCGTCACGGCCGTGAACAGCATCATCAGGCCACCGATCACAAACAGCGCCGGGTGATAGCGCGAGGTGAACTGGCCGATCGCTCCCGCGCCGAGGGTGATCGGCAGCACGATCGCGGCGACCCCGGCGACGTAGATCGCCGTCAGCCGGGCGACCCGGAAACGGTTGCCGCCGCCGATCGCGGCGAGATAGGTCGGCATCATCACCCCCGAGCAGCAGGGCGCGAAGAAGGCAATCATCCCGGCGACGAACGCCGCCGCGGCCGAGCCGCCCATGATCGTCGTCGAGGCAGCGCCGTGAACGTCCATCAGCGCCCAAGCTCCTTACGCAGGCGCTTCTCCGAGAAGCGGCCGTAAGCGACGACGCGCGAGCCGTCGGTCAGCACCGGCAGGAAGCTGAGCGGAATGCCGTGCTCGGTCAGCGCCAGCGCCTCTGCCGAGTCCGCCGCGATCTCAGTTCGCGCAATGCCGAGCGCATCGAGGACCCCGCGACCGTGCTCGCAGAAATGGCAGTCCTCGGTTGTGACGTAGACGAGTCCGCTCACTGCAGCGGCCGCCGCACGGGAAGAGACACCGGCGCCTCCTGTCGATAGCTACCTCCCGACTGATACGCCCACAGAGACCCCGAGGCCGCAGGGATTCGCCGTATACCCCTCCCGGGTTTCTACGGATCTTCCACTCGTCGCAAGGAATAGCGGCCCACCCCGAGGCGTTTCGATGTGATACCAATACCCCCAAGGGGTATATACGCCGAGAGGAGAGCTGACGATGCCGACGCACCCCGAACATCACGCCACGCACGCTGCCCCTGGCTCGCTCTGGCAGAGCGCCGTTCAGGCGACCCTGCACTGCCTGACCGGCTGCGCGATCGGCGAGGTGCTCGGCATGATCCTCGCGACCGCGTTCGGCTGGGGAAACACCGCCTCGGTCGCCGTCTCCATCGCGCTCGCCTTCCTCTTCGGCTACACCCTCACGATCCGGCCGGTGCTCCGCGCCGGCGTCGGCTTCCGCCGCGCCGTCGGCGTCGCCTTCGCCTCAGACACCGTCTCGATCACGACGATGGAGATCGTCGACAACGCCTTCATCCTGATCGTCCCCGGCGCGATCGCGGCCGGCCTCGCCGATGGCCTCTTCTGGTGGAGCCTGGCGCTCAGCCTCGTGATCGCCTTCGTCCTCACCGTCCCCGTCAACCGCTGGCTGATCAGCCGCGGCCGCGGTCACGCCGTCATGCACGAACTCCACGCGCACTGACGCCGCGGCCAGCGCGAGCTGTCCCGCCGCAGCAACCTCGACCCCCAACGACACCATGAACTGCGGCCGACACGAGCTGAGGATGAGTGACTTCAGTTTCGGATGGGCAGCATGAACGAAATGGATGGGCGTGAGGCAGATCACGGCGCTGGCTCGTCGTCCGAGTCCGACGCTGTCGCCGAGACCAAGGTCTTTCCAGTGATCGAGCGTCGCTATGAGCCTGCACCGGATCTCGTTGATCGGCTGCGATTCATCGATGCGCTGTTGAGCGCGCCGTCGTTTCCGACCTCGAGTAGCTGCGCTCCGCGCACTCGCGGCTCATGCTCCCCGAAGCGAGTCCACGAACGGAGGAGCCAGCATGGCGAGCAGCGGTGAGACCAGGCGCGTGCGGGTTGAGCGTGGGATCTATCGGCAGCCGAACGGCAAGTACGCCGTCTGTGTGATGGTGGCGGGGCGCCCGCGCTTTCGCACCCTCGAGACCGGCACTCTGGGCGATGCCCGCAAACAGCGCGAGGTTCTGCGTACGCTGGGCGTATTCGGCGAGCTTCCTGTGTCGCCGCGGGTCACCTTCGCCGAGATCGCTGCTCGCTGGCTGGCCGAGTTCGAGGCCAAAGTCGCGGTCGGAGCGCGACGCGACCGCACGCTCGACCTCTACAGCTCGCAGCTGCGGCTGCACCTGCTACCTCAGCTCGGACGCCGCCGGATCGCGTCGATTACATCGGCCGATGTCGTCGCCCTCACGCGCCAGTTGCAGGCGCAGGGTCTTTCGCCCTGGTCGGTCAAGCGCATCATCGGCGCCGCTCAGCTGCGTGTTCAGCTACGCCATCCGCCGCGGTTACATCACCCGCCATCCCTTCGACTGCTTGGAGCGAGACGAGCGGCCGCATCCGCTCCGCTCCGACCAGCGCGTCCTCAGCCGGGCAGAGCTCGCTCGCCTGCTCGCCGCCTGCCCGCGCCGCTACCGGCCACTGCTCGCGACCGGCGCCTACACCGGCATGCGCGCTCTCCGAAGTGCTCGCGCTCGCCTGGGAGGACATCGACTTCGCCAGTGGCGTCATCCACGTTCGTCACCAGCTCGCGCGGGGCCGGCGCGGTGTGCCGCCGCACCGGATCCCGCCGAAGACGCGCGCCTCCGTGCGCGAGATTCCGCTCCTCCCCCAGCTCGCCGCGGTTCTGCGCGAGCACAAGCGCCGTTCGCGCTACACGGCGAGCTCGGATTACGTGTTCGCGACAAGCAACGGCACGCCGTTCCTGCACCACAACGTCTCCAAGCGGGTCCTGCGCCGGGCGGCCGTCGACGCGGGTCTCGACCGCGACGGGCGGCGGGTGCGCTTTCACGACCTGCGCCATACCTTCGCCAGCCATCTGATCATCGATATCCGCCTCGACGTCGTGCAGGTCAGCCGCATCCTCGGCCACGCGCGCACCAGCATGACCCTCGACACCTACACGCACCTGTTCGAGGAGGCGCGCCATGGAGCCGACGTCCGCGCCGAGCTCGCGAAGAGCGACTTCGCGAACCTGCTCAAGCACCAGCTCGAGCCGCAGCTCCTCGCCGGCGAGCACCTGCGCTCGACCCGCGCGACGGTCGTGCGACCTCGTCGGAACGCGGTCCCGGTGCGCCGCCGCTGCGCTCCGCGGATACCCGCCGAGCGCCCCCGCTACTTGACTAAAACTTGACTAACGAAATCCGTCGTCAGCTTCGGCAACAGAAATCGCCATATGCAGCGGGAAAAATGGGCGGTACTGGGCTCGAACCAGTGACCCCCAGCTTGTCGAGCTGGTGCTCTCCCAACTGAGCTAACCGCCCCGGGTCGGGCGCAGTGTAGCGTCCGCCGACTCAGAAGATCTCGAGGCACCAGGGCAGCGGACGCCAGGCAAAGAGCGCATCTGCCCGCGCGACCGCGCCCTCCCGCAGCTCCTCGACGCGGAGCGCCTCGTGGAGCTGCGCGAACGAGACCGCGCCGAGGTAGGCGGAGCCGAGCACCGAGACGTCGAGCGCGAGGTCGGGCTCCTCGTCGGTCGGCTCGCACGCGCCGCCGTCGAGCCGCCACCGGCCGTCGTTCCACTCGCATATCGCGTCGCGCACCTCGAGCACGAGCGGCGGGCCGTCGCCGTACGCGCGGGCCGACAGGGCAGCCGGAAGGTCCACGATCCGCAGCCACAGGCCGTCGCCCACTCGGTAGCCCGCCCGGCGAGGTGTCGCGAGGAGCAGGAAGAGCGGATGGTCGGGCGGGACGAGCGACGCCTCGACGACTGCCATCCAGTCGACGTCGAGCAGGAAGCGCCAGATCGCCGCCATCGCCTGCGGCGTCGCGCCGAGCGCCTCGCGAACCACGAGCCGGGACGAGGCGGAACCGCCGTCGAAGCCGAAGTGCGTCCGGTAGACCGCGTATCCCTGCGGCTCGCCGTCGAGCTCGAGCACGACGAAGCGGCGCGGAGCGGCACTCTCCTCCTCCGGGAAGCGCAGCTGACGCTCCTCCCACCACGCCTCGCTCCGCGACGTCATCCCCGGCCGCTCGCGCCGCACGGCCTCGTAGATCGGCGGGAAGAGCTCGCGCGCCTCCTCGGGCGTGACGAACCGTGTCGTACCGCCCGGCTCGAGCGACTCTGCGAACGCGTCCCACTCGTGCGGAACCTTCAGCTCGCCGGCCCAGGAGGCGATGCCGTAGCCGAAGCGGGCATAGATCGTCTCCTCCGAGGCCCACAGCGCCGCGATCGGCTCGCCGCGCTCGCGGACGTCGCAGAGCTGAGCGTCCATCATCGCGCGCAGGACGCCGCGGCGGCGATGGGTCGGCTGGACGCCGACGACGGTGATGCCCGCGCACGGCAGCGAGCCGCCGCCCGGTACCGAGAGCTCGAACGGAAATGCGCCCGCGCCGCCGACGATCTCGCCTTCCTCGAAGGCGGCGTGCATCCGCTCGTGGGGCAGCGTGCGGACGAAACGCCCGAGGACCTCCTCGCCCGGGGGCGGGTTGAAGTACTGGCCGATCGCGCCGATCGCGCGGCTGTACTCGTCCTGGTCGGCGCAGGGGCGGACGTCGAACACGAGCGCGACGCTACAGCTTCTCGAGCGGCGCGTAGTCGAGCATCAGCTTCCGCTCGCTGCCGTCGTCGGCGAAGCGCACCGTCACGAGCCCGCCGGTCTCGATCCGCACGACGACGCCCTCGCCGAGCGTCGAGTGGCGGACGGAGTCGCCGGTGGAGAGATCCGGGGCGTCGTCGCGCGGCGCGATCCGGCTCTGCCGCGGGGCGCCGTAGCCCGACCACGAGGCGGGCCGCAGGCGCTCGCGCTCGACGTGCCCGTCGGGCAACTCGTCGAGAAAGCGCGACGGCAGGTTGTGGCTGCGCCCGCCGTAGAGCATCCGCGACGACGCATGCAGCAGCGTCAGCCGCTCCTGGGCGCGCGTCATCCCGACGTAGCAGAGGCGCCGCTCCTCCTCGATCCCCTGCTCCTCGATCGAGCGGGAGTGCGGGAAGATCCCCTCCTCCATCCCGATCAGGTAGACGGCGCGGAACTCGAGGCCCTTCGCGTTGTGCAGGGTCATGAGCGTGACGAGCGAGGCGTCGCCGCGGATCGCGTCCTGGTCGGAGTAAAGCGAGACCTCCTGGAGGAACGCCGAGAGGGTCGAGTCCTCGGTCTGCTCGCGCCACTCGCGCGCGACCGAGACGAGCTCCTGGAGGTTCTCGATGCGGCCCTGCGCCTCGATCGTGCGGTCGGCCTCGAGCGACTCCAGGTAGCCGCTGCGCTCAAGCACCGCCTCGATCAGCTCCGGCACCTCGAGCTCCATCGCGGCCGACATCAGGGACTCGATCGTGCCGCGGAACGCCTTGAGCGCTCGTTGCGGTGCCGCGCCAACGCCTGCTCTCTCGGCCTCGGCCGTCGCCTCCCAGAGCGAGATCTCCCGCTGGTCGGCCCACGTCGCCAGGCGCGCGAGCGTCGAGTCGCCGATGCCGCGGCGCGGCCGGGTGGCGCAGCGGAGCAGCGAGACGGCGTCGTACGGGTTGTCGAGCACCTGGAGGTAGGCGATGAGATCCTTGATCTCGGCGCGCTCGTAGAAGCGCGGGCCGCCGATCACCTGGTACGCGATCCCCTGTCGCACGAGGACGTCCTCGAGCACGCGGCTCTGCGCGTTCGTCCGGTAGTAGACCGCGACCTCGCTGCCCGAGAAGCCCTCCTCGACGAGCAGCGCGATCTCGGCGGCCACGTAGCGCGCCTCCGCGTGCTCGTCCTCGACCTCGACGACCCGCACCGCCTCGCCTTCGCCGAGCTCCGACCAGAGGTTCTTCTCCTTGCGCTCCCGGTTGTGGCGGATGACGCCGTTCGCCGCGTCGAGGATGTGCTGCGTCGAGCGGTAGTTCTGCTCGAGCGCGATCGTGTACGAGCCCGGAAAGTCGTGCTCGAACTCCAGGACGTTGCGAATGTCCGCCCCGCGGAACCCGTAGATCGACTGGTCGGGGTCGCCCACGGCGAAGACGTTCCGGTGCTTCGCGGCGAGGAGCTGGAGCAGGCGGTACTGAGCGTGGTTCGTGTCCTGGTACTCGTCGACGAGGACGTAGCGAAAGGCGTCCTGCCACTTCTCGCGCGCCTCGGGGAAGCGCTCGAGCACGTCGACCGTGAGGAAGAGCATGTCGTCGAAGTCGACCGCGTTCGAGGCGAAGAGGCGCTTCTGGTAGAGGTCGAACACCTCCGCGACGGTCTGGTCGTAGAAGCTCGCGACGCGCTCGGCGTACTCCTCCGGACCGACGAGCGTGTTCTTCGCGTTCGAGATCTGCGAGTGGATGCCGCGCGGCGTGAAGCGCTTCGGATCGCGGTCGAGTTCCTCGAGGCAGCGCTTGACGAGGCGAACCTGGTCGGCCTGGTCGTAGATCGTGAAGTTCGAGCGGTAGCCGAGCCGCTGCGCCTCGCGGCGCAGGATCCGGCCGCACGCCGAGTGGAACGTCATCACCCAGGCGGCGTGGGCGGGCGGGCCGACGAGGTGCTCGACGCGTTCGCGCATCTCTCCCGCCGCCTTGTTCGTGAACGTGATCGCGAGAATCTCGGAGGGCTTGACGCCGACTGCGCCGAGCAGGTGCGCGATGCGGCGGGTGAGGACGCGGGTCTTGCCCGACCCTGCGCCTGCGACGACGAGCACCGGCCCTTCGGTGTGGAGGACGGCCTCGCGCTGCGCCGGGTTCAGGTCGGCGAGGTACGTCTCCGGCGTCGTCGCGGCCACCGCTCGATCGTAGCGGCGGCCCCGCGCCGCGACATCGGACGCGTCTTGGCGGGGCACCTCTCGGTGCCAGGCACCGGCGCCGGCGGTCTCAGGAAGGGAACGCCGTCCTGCCCGTCGGCGACCATCAGCGGTCGTGGAGCCAGGCACCGCCCGCCTCGAGGCCTTCAGCGACGGCGTGTTCGCAATCGCCGCCACGCTCCTCGTGCTCGAGTTCAGCGTCGGCTCCAAGGGCGACCTCGGGAGCAAGCTCCTCCACCTCTGGCCCGCCTATCTCGCCTACGTCACGAGCTTCGTCACGATCGGGATCATCTGGATGAACCACCACCACACGGTCTCGCTGCTCGGGCGCACCGACCGGACGATGCTCTTCGTCAACAACCTGCTCCTGCTGACCGTCGCCTTCCTCCCGTTCCCCACGGGACTCGTCGCGGAGAACCTCCGCGGCGCCGGCGACGAGCCGGCCACACTCGCCTATGCGGGAACCCTGGTCGTCATGGCAGTGCTGCACCTCCTGTGGTGGGGGTACGCCCGCCACGGACGACGGCTGATCGCGGAACCCATCCCCGATGCGGCGCTGCGGGCCGTCGACCGCGCCTACCTGCCCGGCATCCCGATGTACGGGACGGTCTTCGTCGTCGCGTTCTTCAGCCCGCTCGCCGCGATCTTCCTGACCTTCGCGATCGCGGCGTTCTACCTACCGTCCGCCGCCCTCTTCGATCGCTGACTCGAGCCA
Organism: uncultured Actinomycetes bacterium; assembly: GCA_963796265.1. Lineage (GTDB taxonomy): Bacteria > Actinomycetota > Thermoleophilia > Gaiellales > Gaiellaceae > Palsa-739. The sequence continues at coordinate 145,677 of CAWCLA010000001.1, forward strand.
GGCAGAGGCTGCGGCGAGCGCCGCCACGTCGCTCGACTTGAGCACGATCTCGACGGTGAAGCCCCCTGCGCCGAAGCTCGGGTAGGAGCCGACGAGGACGTCCGGCCAGCGCTCGCCCGCCTGCGCGAGAGTCGCGGCGATCACGCTCTCGTACGTCCGGTAGACACGGCGCCAGGACTCGATCGGGCTGCCGCGACGGAACTCGTCCTCGATCGACGCGAACATCGCCTCCATCTCCGACGGAAGGCCCGGCAGGACGTGGACATTCCCGATCGCGAAGCCCGGCGCGCCGCCCATCGGGTTCGCGAGCGGCCGGCTCCCACGCGGCAGAAGCGCCCAGCGCGCGGCGTACTCCGGGTCGCGCGTGAACCGGGCGCGCAGCTCGGCGGCGACCTCCGGCACCTCCTCCTGCGGAACTCCGAAGGCGGCTGCGATCGCCTCACGCGTCAGGTCGTCGGGAGTGCCGCCGAGGCCGCCGGTGACGAGGAGGAAGTCGACGCGCGCCGCCTCGGCGCGGACGAACTCCGCGACCGTGTCGATCTCGTCCGGCAGTGCCGCCGTCAGCTGCACCTTTACCCCGAGCGGCGCGAGCCGGCGCGCGAGCCAGGCGGCGTTCGTGTTCGGCACGTCACCCGAGACGAGCTCGTTCCCGATCGTGAGGATCGAGGCCGTTGGCGTCACAGCTCGATGGTACGGGTCGCCCCGAAGGCCTCCAGGAACCGGCGGTCATGCGTCACGAGGACGACGGTGCCGTCGTACCCGGCGAGACCTCGCTCGAGCTCCTCGATCGCCTCGACATCGAGGTGGTTCGTCGGCTCGTCGAGGACGAGGCAGTTGACGCCCCGGGCGGCGAGCAGCGCGAGCCCCGCGCGGGTGCGCTCGCCCGGGGAGAGCGACTCGGCAGGCCGCAGCACGTCATCAGCGCCGAGGCCGAACTTCGCGAGAAGCGTTCTCGCCGTCTCCTCGCCGGCCTCGCGGAAGACATCGACCAGCGTCCACGGCCCTGTGAGCGCTGCCCGGTCCTGCTCGAGCTCGCCGAGGACGACGCCCGCGCCGAGCCGGCGCGTGCCGGCGGCGAGCGGCAGGCGGCCGAGGAGCGCGTCGAGCAGCGTCGTCTTGCCGCTGCCGTTGGCCCCGGCGATCGCGAGGCGGTCACCCCACCCCACCTCGAGATCGAGCGGGCCGAGCCGGAACGTCCCGCGGTCGACCACGGCCCTCTCGAGCAGGACGACGACGTCGCCGCTCCGCGCCGCGGGAGCGAGCGCGAGCTGCAGCTCCCACGGCTCGTACGGCTTCTCGACAGTCTCGACGCGCGCGAGCTTCGCCCCGTAGGTTCGCTTGACGTCCTTCGACTTCTTCTTCTTGCGGCCCTGGCCGTAGCCGCGTCGCTCCCACTCGGCCATACGGCGCATCTGCTCCTCGACGCGCCGCCGCTCGGCGACCGACGCCTCCCAGCGGCGGTGGTGCCACTCCCGCCGCCGCTCCCGCTCGGCCTCGTAGGCACTCCAGCCGCCGCTGTACTCCGTCGTGCCGCGCGTCCACTCGTCGAGCTCGACGATCCGCGTGACGGTGCGGTCGAGGAACGCGCGGTCGTGGGAGACGACGACGAGCGAGCCGTAATGGGCGGCGAGCGAGCGCTCGAGCCAGGCGAGCCCGGCGAAGTCGAGGTCGTTCGTCGGCTCGTCGAGCAGGAGGAGGTCGAAGCCGCCGCGAAGCAAATCCGCGAGCGCCGCGCGCGCCTGCTCGCCGCCCGAGCGGTTGGCCGCGGCTACGCGTTCCTGCGCGAGGTAGCCGATCGCGAGTGAGGGCGGCGTGGGCCGGATGCGACCCGCGTCGGGCTCCTCGAGGCCCGCGAGCAGGCGGAGCAGCGTCGACTTGCCCGCGCCGTTAGGGCCGACGAGCCCGATCCGCGCGCGCGGCGGCACGACGAGGCGGGCGTCCGTGAGGACGACCTCGGCTCCGTACGACTTCGAGATCCCGGCCGCGACGAGCGAGCCGGCAAGGCGAGACATGCGCGACGACCTCCAACAACGATCGCGAGTAACAGTCTGTTACTCGGAGGGACAGGGCCGGATGAGACGGGTCAGTCGCGCATAGGACGGCGCCGGGCGCCGAGGCGGACTCTAGCGAGCGCGCACCGGGAGCACGAAGACGCCGGCCCCGTCCTCGACGACCCGGACGTTCGCGCCGTAGTGGGCGGCCACGTTCGGCGCGGACAGAACCTCCGCCGCCGTGCCCTCCGCGACGACCGAGCCGCCGTCGAGCAGCACGAGCCGCTCGGCGTACTGGCCGGCGAGCGTGAGGTCGTGCATCGTCGTCACGACCGTCAGGCCGTCGCCGCGCAGCGCGTCGACGAGCTCGAGCACGAGCTGCTGGCGGCCGAGGTCGAGCGCCGTCGTCGGCTCGTCGAGCAGCAGCACCGGCGCCTCCTGCGCGAGCGCACGGGCGAGCACCGCGCGCTGCAGCTCTCCGCCCGAGAGGGAGCCGAGCGGGCGCTCGGCGAAACGCTCGAGCTCGAGCCGCCGCAGCGCACGCGTCGCGGCCTCCCGGTCGCGGCGGCCCTCGCCGCCGAGATACGAGATGTGCGGCGTGCGGCCGAGGAGGACGTACTCGGCGACGGTCAGCGCAGCCGGAGTCTCGGGCTTCTGCGGAACGAACGCGACGAGCCGCGCGACCGAACGGCGTCCGAGCCGGCGCGCATCCCGTCCGTCGAGCAGCACCTGGCCGTCGTACGCCGCGAGGCCCGCGAGCGCGCGGAGCGCCGAGGTCTTCCCGGCGCCGTTCGGCCCGATGAGGGCCGTCCAGCCCCCCGTCTCCGCGCGCAGCGAAAGCCCGCTGACGGCCGCGACCGGCCCGAACCGCACCCACAGGTCGCGTGTCTCGATCACCTGGCCGTCCTCGCGGTGCGGAGGACGACGGCGAAGAACGGCGCTCCGAGGAAGGCCGTGACGACGCCGATCGGCAGCTCCGCCGGCGAGAGCACGGTCCGCGCGACCACGTCGGTGAGGACCAGGAACCCCGCGCCGGCGAGGAGCGAGAGCGGGACGACTGCGCGGTAGCTCGTGGAGACGAGCAGGCGAATCGTGTGCGGGACGATGATCCCGACGAAGGCGATCAGGCCGCTCACCGACACCGCCGCTGCCGTCCCGAGCGTCGCCGCGACGACGATCGTCAGCCGCGCCCGCCCGACGTCGACCCCGAGGCTCGCCGCTTCGTCGTCGCCGAGGCTGAGGACGTCGAGCACCCGCCGGTGGAGGACGAGCGCGAGCGAGCTCGCCGCGATGTACGGCGCGCAGATCGCCACGTCTCGCCACGTCGCGGTCGAGAAGCCGCCGAGCAGCCACGCGTAGACGTTCTGCAGCTGCTGCGTGTGCTGCTGCTGGACGAACGTCTGCACGGCCGCGGTGAACGTCGCCATCGTCACTCCGGCGAGCACGAGCGCGCCGGTCATGTGTGCGGCGCCGGCCGAGCGGCCCAGCGCGTAGGTGACGACGACCGCGGCGATCGCGCCGCCGAAAGCGGCGAGCGGCACCGTCCAGTTGGTGCCCGCCGCCGCCGCCGAGGCGTAGATGATCGCGAGCGTCGCGCCGAGCCCGGCCCCACCGGCGACGCCGAGGAGGTACGGGTCGCAGAGTGGGTTCCGGAAGACGCCCTGATACGACGCCCCTGCGACCGCGAGCATGCCGCCGACGAGCGCCGCGAGCGCGACCCGCGGCGCGCGCAACTGCCACAGCACCGCGCGGTCCACGGCGCCTAGCGGCTGGTGGACGTGCAGCCCGGGGACGTACGCGAGCGCCGAGCGGAGGATCGAGCCGACGCCCACCTGGACCGGGCCGACCGCGAGGCCGATCGCGAGTGCCAGGAGGAGAAACGCTGCGGCCACGAGGCCGGCGCGGGGGCCGACGCCCCGCGCCTCGACGCGGGGTGCCGCCTCCACTCTTCCGGCGGCGGCCGTCATCAGCCCTCGTGCGCCACCCGCGCGATGGCTCGAGCGAACTGCACGATCCGCGGGCCCCAGCGCGAGGCGACGTCGTCGTCTACGCCGACCACGCGATGGTGCTGGACCGCCGCGATCTCGCTCCAGCCGGGCCTTGCGGCAACCGTGGCCGCCGTCTGCTGGCAGCACTTCGTGTCGGCGAGGACGACGATCTGCGGGTTCTGCTGGACGATGTACTCGGCCGAGAGCTGCGGATAGCCGCCGCCGGTCGAGTCGGCCGCGTCCGCGATGTCCCGGAAACCGAACAGCTTGTAGATGCTGCCGATGAACGTCTTCGACGTCGCCGAGTAGTACGTCGCGTCGAGCTCGTGGTAGACGCGCAGGTGCCGGCGCGCTCCCGGGACGCTCCGCACGATCGCCGCGAGCCGTGTCCGCATCGAGCGGACGACGGCCTTTGCGTGGCGCGTGTGGCCGGTGAGACGGCCGAGCGTGAGGATCTCCCTGTACGCCTGCCGGAGGTTGTTCGCGGCCGGTTCGTTCACGACCTTGATCCCGAGCTTTCGGAGTTGCGACGCGAAGTTGCCGGGGTTGTACGAGATGAGGACGAGGTCCGGGTGGTAGTTCGCGACCGCCTCGACGTTCGGCGTGTAGCCGGAGAGGCTCGTGCGCGGCGCGCGGCGCGGGTAGTTCGAGTCCTGGTCGACCGCAACGACCTGCTTGCCCGCGCCGATCGCGAACAGATCCTCGGTCACGGTCGGCGAGAGGGAGACGATCCGGCGTGGAGCGTGGCGCTTTGCGTGTGTCCGCTGGTGGGCGGCCGCCGAGAGGGAGACGACGGCGAGCGCGGCTGCAAGGGTCGCGACGACAGCGATGGAACGGCGAAACACGAATCCTCCTTCCGCGAGGGGTTCGGGCTGGCGGCGGGCGGCAGGTCTTCTGACTCGGGGCTCCCTCCCCCGCCGCCTTCCCAGGTCGCCCTCTCTGGAGGGGCAGAGCCCAGTGGCGTCGTGGCGGGAGAGCGTCTCCCCTTACAGCGGCGGGACCGTCCCGGACTTGCACCGGAGTTCCCTCACCGCTCGCCGGTTTGTGGCGAGAATCTAGCATCGGCGCTCGTGGCAGGACTCGCGCTTGCTCTCGATCTCGACGCCGTGCTCGCCGACACGCGGCCGCTGTGGGACGCGTGGCTCGAGGACGCGGCGCGGCGGGCGCGCGTCGAGCTTCAGGTGCCCGAGGATCGGGAGGCGGCCGCACGTGCGCTCGACGATGCACTCGGCGACTGGCGCCCTCTCTTGCAGCGCTTCGCGGCCGACCGGGCGCCGCTCTGGATCCGTCCCCGCGCGGAGACGAACGCCGCGTTGCGCCGCCTCGCCACTGGGGGCGCGCGGATCGGTGTCTTCAGCGATGCGCCGCGGGAGCTCGTCGAGATCGCGCTCGCTCATGCGGGCGCAGCGCGCCTGGTGGAGGTCGTCGGCACGCTCGCCGAAGTGCAGGCGGCGCTCGGCGGGAACGCGGTCGTCGTGTCGTCGCGCGAGGCGCTCGCGGCGGTACCACTACGATGAGCACGTGGAGCACGATCTCTCCGACCGGCGCTTCGATCTGATCCTCGAGCGGCTCGACCGGATCGCGGACGAGCTGGCGAAGACGAACAAGCGCCTCGACAACGACGAGAACTTCCTCCGGCTGGCGCGCGAGCTCGCGACCCTGAACGAGTCGCTGCAGGCGCTCGCCTACGCCGCCCTCGGCCAGCAGGCGCCTCAGGTCCGCCGCCGGCGCTCCGCCTGACCTCGGCGCACACCGCATCGTGAAACGGGACAGTGGTGAGTGCCGACGCTCGGCCTAGCCGGCCGTCTTCGGGACCTTGCGGACGCGCCAGATGTCGAGCACGCCGCTCGTCGCGTGGTCGTTCGCGTCGCCCTCCGGGAGTGCAACCCGGCCGTCCGTGACGATCGGGCTGTTCCAGTGGCCGGACCCGGCGGGCAGCGTGGCGAGGAGCTTCCCGCTCCCCGGAAGATAGACGCGCAGCCCGCCGCCCGGGTCGTAGACCCACAGCAGGCCGCCGGCGACGACCGGGCTCGTGCCGCCGGTGTCGACCTGCCATACGAAGTGGAGACGCCCGCGGCGCAGGAACCAGGCCTGCGTCGCCCCGCCGTCGGCGGCGATCAGCCACGCACGCTTCCCGCTCCGCCACACCGCAGGCGCCGTGAGGAGATCGCCGCCGGACGGCGTCGACACGATCTGCAGCTCGCGGCCCTTGTGCGGCTTCGTCCCCCGCAGCCGCGCGAACGAGAGGAGCCGGATCTTCCCGTCCTTCCCGCCCTGCGCGATGAGCCTCGACGTGAGGAAGACGGGCGACGTGGAGCCGAGATCGAGGTCAGCCTCGTTCAGCTGCTGGGTGTTCGTGGGCGTGTAGTTGCCGACGAGCTTCGCCTTCCGCGAGAGCACGAGCACCGCGTCGCCCCAATCGGTGCGCCCGTTCCACGGCGCGTTGCCCGTCGCCACGAGGAGGTTGCCGCTGCGCGGGACGACGACCGCGCCGGCTCGCCCCCAGATCGCCGAGTCGCTGGACGGGCATCTCGCGGGGGCGAGCAGCCCGTGCCGGTTCGAGCAGAGCGAGTTCCACACGTGGAGCAGGCGGCCGTTCCCGGCAGAGATGACGACGACGTGCCCCAGGTACGGCGTCCTGTCGCCGACGTAGCCGCCGGTCGTGGCGATGACGTGCCCGCCTGCGAAGTTGAGCGAGGCGGCGATCTTCTCCCGCACCGGCAACCTCGTGATCCGGCGCCGCCACGCGGCGTGACCGTTCGCGACCGAGAGCTTCTGGATCCGCCCGTCCGGCGACGCGGCGTAGATCCACTTACGGCTCGGGTCGGCAACCGGCGTCGCCGTCGTGATCTGCGCCGAGCCAGCCCAGCGCGAGTAACCGGGCGGCGTCCAGCGCCACAGGATCTGCCCGCTCACCGCGTCGATCGCGAGCGTGATCCCGTACGTCGTCGTGACGAAGAACGCGTCGTGCGCCAGGCCGCCGACCGAGACCGCGTGGAGGTAGATGGCGGAGGAGTCGACCGTGCCCGGCAGGCTGACCTGCTGGCGAACCAGCGATCCCGTGTTCGCAGCGGTGATCCCGGTCGGATGCGGATCGTCGTTGCTGCGACGCGCGTCCCAGCCGAAGCGGCTCCAGTCGCGACTCGAGATGGGAGTCGCAATCGTCTTGTGCGCGCCGCGGACGCCACCGGCCGATCCTCCTCCGCCGCAGGCCGCGAGGACGCAACCCCCGAGGGCGGACAGCAGGACTAGCGACGAAGCAGAACGCGGCGTAACTCGTCCTCCTTGCCCGGTTCGAGGATCGCGAGCACCTGGTCTCCGGCCTCGAGCACGGTCGAGCCGACGGCGATCTCGGCCTGGCCGCCTCGCATGACGGAGATCAGTCGCGACCCCTCGGGCAGCGAGAGGGCTTCGATGCTGCTTCCGGCGGACGGCGAGTCACCGTCGATCTGCACCTCGACGATCTCGAGGTTCTCGCCGCGCAGCTCGAGCAGGTGAATGAGATCGTGCTCGGGCACCTCGTGCTCGACGAGCGCCAACACGCTCGACGTCGCGCACACGGTCGGCGAGATCCCGAGCAGGTCGAAATGCGGCTGGTTGCGCGGGTCGTTCACGCGGGCGATCACCTTCGGGACGCCGTACTTCTCGCGCGCGATCTGGCAGATGATCATGTTGTCCTCGTCGTCGCCGGTGAGCGCGAGCACGACGTCGGGCGGACGGGCGATTCCCGCCCGCTCGAGGACGAACAGCTCGGTCGCGTCGCCGCGCTGCACCTGGTGCTCGAACTCGTCCTCCAGCTGCTCGAAGCGGTCACGGCGCTGCTCGATCAGCGTCACCTCGTTCGAGAGCCGGAGGAGCGAACGGGTGACGTTCGCTCCGATCTTGCCGCCGCCGGCGATGATGACGTACATCAGACGGGCTCCGTGGTCGCCGGCTCGTCCGCCGCCGGCTCGGCGGTCGCGATCGCACACGTGCGTGCCGCGTGCATCAGCCGGTCGATGGCGACGCTCGTCGGGCACACCGTGTCGAGCCCCCGCTCCTGGTAGAAGCGGGCGCGGGCGGGATCGAGGACGCGCACGACGACGCAGCGCACGTCGAAGCGCTTTTGCGCCACCTGACCGATGATGATGTTCGTGTTGTCGCCGTCGGTGGCGACGACGACGGCGTCCGCCTCCTCGATGCCGGCCCGGCGCAGGAGATCGGCGTCCATACCGTGACCGACGATGAACGTGCCGGGCCAGCTCTCGCCGAGCCGCTGGAGCGCGTCCTCGCTCTCGTCGACGACGGTCACCTCCCAGCCCTCCTGGTGGAGCTGGAGCGCGATCGACGAGCCGACCCGGCCGCAGCCGATGACGAGAGCCTTGAGCATCGGGTGAGCGTAGCTCGCTAGACCTCTTCGAGCACGCCCTGGGGGAAGGCGACGACGAGCACCTCCGCCGACGCCTTGCGGAGGACGTGGTCGACGGTCGGTGAGAAGAAGCGCGACTGGCGGCGCCAGCGGGGCGACGAACCGAGGACGATGAGGTCGGCGCCCGTCTCGTCGGCCGCCTGCACGATCGCGTCCCCGATCGATCGCGCCCGCACCGCCCGAATCTCGACCGCGACGCCGTAATCGGCCCCCAGAGCGGCCGCCTCCGCGAGCGAGGCGGCCGCCCGCTCCTCCGGGTCATAGAGCTCCGCGTCGAGCGGCTGGTCGAGCGGCACCTGAATCACGTGGAGGGCGACGACCGCCGCGCCACGTTCCTGCGCAAGCTTGACCGCGGTCGCCACCATCTCCTCCCCGATGTCGCCGAGCTTCATCGGCACGAGGATCTTCGAGAACTCCGCCTCCGGCAGCTCCGCCTCTTCGACCGGCTCGACGTGCTCGAGCAGGCCCGTGCCCCCGCGGCGGCGGACGACGAGATAGACGACGACGCCGCAGGCCAGCCAGATCGGGCCGCCGTAGCGGGCGCCGATGTGCGTCGCCATCGCCGCGACGAAGATCGCAGTGGTCGCGAGCGCGCCGACGACGGTCGGCAGGGGGACGTCCGCGCCGCGGATCCGCACCGAGAACGGCACGCGGAAGGGGCGCTCGGCCGCGGGCTTGCTGAAGCGGAGCTTCAGGACCGCGAGCTGCGCGGCGGTGAACGCGACGAGAACGCCGAAGCTGAAGAGGCTGGCGAGGAAGCTGACCGGGTTCGTCGTGACATCCGTCGAGACCAGGAGGACGATCGAGATCGTGGCGGCCGCGACGACGGTCTCCGGCGAGTGGTGGCTGCGGCGGCTGAGCCGGGCGAAGCGGCGCGGCAGCTGGCCGTGCGCGCCGAGCGAGTACGCGAGGCGCCCGAAGCCGGAGTTCGACGTCGCCGCGGCGGTGAGGAGGATGAGCGCGCCGGTGAGCCCGACATAGACCCGCAGCACGCGCTCGATCCACCATGCGACGTGCGGCCCGAGCGCATAGACGACGCCCATGATGGGCGCTCGCTGCCACGTCGTCCCGAGCAGCGTCGTTCCGTGCGGTGCGGGGAAGGCAGAGAGCGCGACGAGCGCGATCAGCACCGTGACGACGACGACCGCGCCGATCCCGGTGAAGAGGCTCCGCGGCAGGTCGCGCCCCGGCCGGCGCGTCTCCTCGGCGAGGTTGGCCACCGTCTCGAGCCCGGTGTAGGCGAGCAGCGCGAGGGGCAGCGCGAACGCGAGCTCGTGCCACGACGGCTGCGTCCCGAGCGAGAGGCCCCGCCCGAGCGCGCTCGGCGAGAAGAGGAAGGCGAACCCGAGCAGCACGAGCAGCAGCTGCGTCACGAGATCGACGAGAGGCACCACGAGACCGAACGAGTAGAGGCGCGTCCGGCGAAGCAGACGCACGAGCGCGATCACCGCGATCACGACGCAGCCCACGATCACGTCGCCCGGTCGCCGCGCGATGGAGTGCACGCCGATCGCGAGGCCCAGGTAGTGCGGGAAGAAGAGGGCCGACAGCGCGATCACGATGAGGTAGTCGAGGAAGAGCGCCCAGCCCGTGACGAAACCTGCGAAGTCGTTGAAGGCGACCCGGACGAAGGTCGCGGCGCCGCCCGTCTCCCCGATCGTCGTCGTCCCTTCCGCGTACGACAGCGTGACGACGAGGAAGAGGAGGCCGACCACGCCGAGCACCGCGGGCGTCAGTCCGAGCGCGTGGAGGGCGACGATCCCGAGGGCGAAGTAGAGAGACGACGCGACCTCGCCGTACGCGACGGAGGCGAGCGCGGGCGCGTCGAGCACCCGTTGCAGCCGCGGCAGCTTTCTAGCCATTCCGCCGCGAGCGTAGCCCGTCTACCGGCGGCGCAACAGGAAGATCCGCCCGTACCCGAGCGCGACGAAGAGCACGCCGAGGAGATATCCCGTCGAGCCACCCCCTGCCGCGACCGTCTCGACGAGGAGCCCGATCCCGAGAGCGATCGAGACGAGGCCGAACGCGACGATGGACCGTTTGTAGAACGCGCTCACGCGGCGCGTTCCCGCGGTGTTGCGACCATGACGCGGCACGGCGCGTGGCGCAGGACGAAGTCGACCGAGTCGCCGAAGATCTGCCGCCGCCCGCGCTGCAGGCGCACGCGCCGCGGGCCGGCCATGACGATGATCTCGGAGTGGCGGCGGGTCGCCTCGTCGACGATCGCGCGGCCGATGTTCCTGGTGCGGGCGATGCGGCCGATCACGCGCACGCCGTACGAGTCGCCGATCGCCCGCGCCTCGTCGAGTTGCTCGTTCGCCTCCCGCACCACGTCCGGCAGCAGGGCGTCGAGCGGCAGGTCGAGCGGCACGTCGATCGCCGTGATCGCGACGATCGACGCGCGCCGCTCCGCCGCGAGCCGGCAGGCGAAGTCCATCGCCTCGTCCGAGGCGTACCCGGTCGCGATCGGAACGAGGATGCTGCGGAACTCGAGCGCGGCGGCGAGCCCGTACTCGACGGGCGCGCGCACCGTCTCTCGCAGCGACACCTTCAGCACTCGCTTTCGGTAGACGACGTAGACCACGAACCCGAGCGCGAGCCAGGCGAAGCCGGCGTAGCGCGTGCTCGCGCTCTGGACGACGACGACGAGCCAGGCGAGCGCTGTGGCGGCGCCGCCGAAGAAGGCAAAGAGCGGCCAGTCGACGCCGCGCCAGCGGAAGTTCGGACGTGCCCGAAACGCGAGCTCCTGGTCCCGATAGCGGCGCCGCAGCTGGATCACCGAGACGTGCGCGACCGTGAACGAGAGCATCGCCCCGAACGAGTACATCGTCCCGAGGAATGCCGTCTTCCCAGGCACGAGCACGACGATCGAGACGATGCCGGCGAAGACGACGAGGGACAGCCACGGCGTCTTGAACTTCGGGTGCAGCCGCCGGAAGGCGGCAGGAAGCTGCCGGTAACCCGCCATCGAGTACGTGATGCGCGAGGCGCCGATGATGCCCGCATTCGTCGCGATGAAGAGAATCGTCGCCGCCAGCAAGCCGACGTACAGCTTCAGCGCCGAGAGGAAGGCGCCCGAGATGCCGAGGTGCTCGACGACGCCGAGCACAGGGTCGTTCTGGAAACCGCCCTGCTCGGGGGTCAAGGCAAGTGCGGTCGTCAACTGCCCGTGGATGTGGTGCACCGGCAGCGCCGAGAGGGCGACGAGCGGGAGCGTGAAGTAGATCGCGAAGACCGCGACGGCGACCATCGCGATCGAACGCGGGATGCTCCGCAGCGGGTCGCGGGCCTCCTCGGCGAGGTTCGACACGGTCTCGATGCCGGTGTAGGCGATCATCCCCACCGGGATCGCGAGGAAGAACTGACCCCAGCTGGGGGCCCTACCGAAGTGGACGTTGTGGGCCAGCGTCCCCGGATGGAAGACGAGGAAGAAGCCGAGCAGGACGAGCAGGAGCTGCGTCGCGAAGTCGATCGCGGCGAGAACGATGTTGAGGCGCGCCGACTCCTGGATCCCGACGATGTTCAGCGCCACGAGGACGACGATCACGACCGCCCCGCCGATGATGTCCCACGGGTTCTCCCGCAGCGGCTCCCAGAAGATCGAGAGGTAGTGCGGCACGAAGAACGCCGAGATGGCGATCGTGATCACGTAGTTCAGCATCTGGGCCCACGCTGCTCCGAACGAGACGAGCTCGTCGAAGGCGTGGCGCGCGAAGCTCGACGAGCCGCCCGCCTCCGGGTAGCGCACGGTGCCCTCCGCGTACGTCGAGGCGGTCGCCGCGAAGAAGATGCCGGCGATGACGAACACGACGGGCGTCAGCCCCAGCGCGAAGACGGCGGTTACGCCGAGCGCGTAGTAGATCGAGGAACCGACGTTGCCGTACGCGGTGGCGAAGAGGGCGTTCGCGCCGAGAACGCGCTCGAGCTCGTGAGCCTGGCGACGCCGTCGTGCCACGGCGGGACTGTAGTGCCCGGCGCGGTCGCCCCACCGCCCGCAACCGGGCCGGTGGCGATCATCACGCGGCAGGGCGTCTCGCGGAGGAGCAGGAGAACCTCGCGCGGGAACGCCCGATGGAAGCCGCGCCGCGACTGGGCGGGCACCCCGACGACGACGAGCTCGGCCCGCCGCTCGGCGGCGATGCGGGCAACGTCTTCACCGAAGCACCCGGGCCGCGTGCGGACGATCTCCCGCCGCACACCGACGCCGTACGAGCCGGCCACCGCGGCTGCGGACTCGAGCCGCTCCTTCAGATCGATGAGCCTGCCGTCGAAGCGCGCGTTCAGCGGCAACTCGCGCTCGACGACGAGGGGCGCGACGAGGACGACCTGGGCGCGGCGGTCGGCCGCGAGCCGGCAGGCGAGGTCGAGTGCGTGCTCGGTCTCCCCCCGCTCGAGCAGCGGCACGACGATGCTGCGGTACGCGATCGAGCCGGTCCAGCGCGCGAAGCGGCGCGCCCGGCGCCGGAGGAGGGTGACGTCGGGACGCCTCATCGGATGAGCTGGTAGGGGACCGAGGCGAGGATCACGTGCGGCTCGACGAGCAGCAGCCGCTTCACGTAGAGCGCACGCTGGTTGTGGAGGAGCCGCGCCCAACCGCGGAGGATGAGCTCCGGGAGCACGACGAGGACGTCCTGGCCGCCGGCGGTGAGCTCGCGGACATACGCGAGCAGCGGGTCGCCGATGTCCCGGTACGGCGCCGCGAGCACCTCGAGCGGCACCCGTGCCTCCTTGGCCCGCCACTTGCGCCGGATCGCGGCCGCCTCGGTCTCGTCGAAGGCGAAGTTGACGGCGTGCGTGTCGGGAAGGCCGACCGACTCCGCCCAGTTGAGGGCCCGCATCGAGGCCGCGTTCGCCCCGGAGACGAAGATCCGCGCGGCGAGCGGCCTCCGGTCCGGGCGCTCGTCCACCGTCGGCACGTCCACGACGACGACACCCGGCTCGGTCAGGAGCCGCAGCTTGAGCGTGAACTCGAACGGATGCCGCGCCTCCTCGGCGAGCGAGCGACGGCGGAACTGCTCGGGAACGACGACCGTGACGAAATCGGACTCGCCGCGCGGTAGCCGCCAGACCTGCTCGACCACGGCGTCGACCGCCCCGCCGTGCGGGTCGAGTGTCTCGAGCAGCGGCACGCCGCCGGCGAGGTGGAACCAGCGCGGGCCGATCCCGGGGTCGGTGTGGTGGCGCGGGACGTGGATCGCACGGAACCCGTCCGGTGCGATCGTCCGGGCGAAGGCGAGCGCGCGCTCGGCCGCCGGATCGAGCTCCTCGACGACGAGTAGCGTGCGGTTCCGGGCGCCCGGCACCGAGGCGACCGCCGCCGCTCCCGCGCTCAGCCGCCGCGCGACCCGGGCGTAGTGGCGCCGCACGCCGAGCATCACGAGGACGAGCACCGGGATCGCGACCGTCACGAGCCAGGCACCCTCGGCGAACTTCGTCCAGATCACGATCACCGTGACGAGACCGGTGGCGGAGGCGCCGACGCCGTTGATCACCGCGCGCCCACGCCAGCCCGCCGTCTGTGTGCGCAGCCAGTAGCGCACCATCCCGACCTGCGAGACCGTGAAGGCGGTGAAGACGCCGATCACGTAGAGGTGGATGAGGCTGTTGGTGTTCGCCTTGTAGATCGCGAGCAGGCCGGCCGCCGCGGCGGCGAGCACGAGCATCCCGTTCGAGAAGACGAGCCGGTCGCCGAGGTTCGAGAACTGCCGCGGCGCGAAGCGGTCTCGCGCGAGCAGCGCCGAGAGCCGCGGAAAGCCCTGGAACGACGTGTTCGCCGCAAGGATGAGGATCAGCAGCGTCGTCGCCTGGACGACATAGAACATGAAGCCGCCGAACGAGCCCGGCCGGAAGACCGCCTTCGCGATCTGCGAGACGACGGAGGCCGTCGCGCTCGGCGCCGCGTGGACGTGCACGGCGAGGTACGAGAGGCCGAGGAACATTGTGATCGTCAGCAGGCCGAGGATCCCGAGCGTCTTCGCCGCGTTCTTGCCCTGCGGGTGCCGGAAGGCGTTGACCCCGTTGGCGATCGCCTCCACTCCGGTGAGCGCCGTCGAGCCCGACGAGAACGCGCGCAGGAGGATGAACGTCGTGACCGCCCCCGTCCCGGCCGTGAGCGGGGTGGGTACGACGGCACGGTGCAGGTGCCCGGACGCGAGCTCGACGAGACCGACGGCGTCGACGGCGAGGATCGCGACGATGAACGCATAGGTGGGCAGCGCGAAGAGGAGCCCCGACTCGCGCACGCCGCGGAGGTTCGCGAGCACGATCACGCCGAGACAGGCGAGCGAGAGCCCGACGCGGTGCGAGCTGAGCGACGGCACGAACGAGGTGACGGCGAAGATCCCGGCCGAGATCGAGACGGCAACGGTGAGGACGTAGTCCGTGAGGAGCGCCGCCGCCGCAACGAGGCTCGGCCCGGTGCCGAGGTTCTCGCGCGCGACGACGTACGCGCCACCCGCCGTCTCGTACACGCGCACCGTCTGGCGGTAGGAGAGGATCACGATTCCGAGGAGGAGGCCGATCGCGATTGCGAGCGGGAAGACGATGTGCGCCTGTGCGAGCCCGGCCGTCCCGACGAGCACGACGAGCGCCTCCTCGGTCGCGTACGCATTAGACGAAAGAGGGTCGGAGGCGAAGATCGGCAGCGCCAGCCACTTCGGCAGCAACGTCTCGTGCAGCTGGCCGGTACGCATCGGCCGGCCGACGAGCACGCGTCGCAGGCGCTTCGGCTCGAGCGCCTGCTCTTCGGTGCGCGGCAGGGCGCTCACGATTCCACGCTAGGCCCGGCCCGCTCAAGCCAGGCTCAGTGTTCGCCGCGTACGCCTCAGGAAAGGCTCAAGACGGCCGACCGCCTGCCGCAGGCGCGCGAGGCTTTGCGCTGGGCGCCGTCGGCTTTGCCGGCGACGCTTCCAGCTCCGCCAGCCGGTAGCCGGCGCCGGGCTCCGTGAGGATGAAGCGCGGCCGGGCCGGATCCGGCTCGAGCTTGCGGCGGAGCTGCGAGACGTAGACGTGGAGATAGTGCGACTCGCCGGCGTAACCCCTCCCCCACACCTCGCGCAAGAGCATCGCGTGCGTGAGCAGCTTCCCGGGATTGCGGGCGAGCACGCGGAGCAGCGCGAACTCGTGCGGCGTGAGCTGAACGGGCGCGCCGCCGACCGAGACCGCGCGCTTCTCGAGGTCGATCCGCAGCTCACCAACCTCGACCACGGGTTCGGCGGAGGCGTCGGCGCGCCGCAATGCAGCGCGGAGCCGCGCGAGGAGCTCCTCGATTCCGAACGGCTTCGTCACGTAGTCGTCGGCACCTGCGTCGAGCGCCGCGACCTTCTCGGCCTCGTCGCCGACGACCGACAGGACGATCACCGGCGCCCTGCTCCACCTGCGCAACTCGCGACAGACCGCTGTCCCGCTCCCGTCCGGCAGCACGAGATCGAGCACGACGGCGTCGGGCGGGTTCGCCGCGAGCGCTGCGAGCGCACCTTCGGCGGTCTCGGCCGTGTCCACCTCGTAGCCGGCTCCGCGCAGGCTCGTGCGCAGCGCGCGCAAGATCTGCGGCTCGTCGTCCACCACGAGCACGCGTGCGCTCATGAGCGCAGCACGACCCGGCGCTCGGCGAGCGGCAACGAGAGGACCAGGTGCCCGCCGCCCGGATCGTCCTGTGCCCAGAGCCGCCCGCCGTTCGCCTCGGCAAAGCCTCGCGCGATCGCGAGCCCGAGGCCGGAGCCGCGCCCGGCCGTCCCGCGGCGAAACGGCTGGAACAGTGTGTCCCGCTGCTCGTCGGGAAGGCCGGCGCCGGAGTCGACGACGTGGATGCGAAGCTCGGTTGCTCCGGGCTCCGCGCGCAGCAGGACGTGCGAGCCCGGCGGGGAGTACTGGAGAGCGTTGTCGAGGAGGTTCGCCAGCACCCGCTCGACCTGGGCGGCGTCGACCTCGACGAGCGGCGTCTCGGAGCCGATCTCGAGCCGGACGCGGCCGGCTTCGGCGCCGAGACCGGCGAGCGCCTGGCCGACGAGCTCGTCCACGTGCCACAGTTCATGGTGCGGCTCGACCGCGCCGGCCTCGAGCCGCGAGAGATCGAGCAGCTGCTCGACGACACGGTCGAGACGCGTCGCCTCGCCTCGGATCGTCTCCGCGAGCCCCAGTCTGTCCTCCGCCTCGAGCGTCAGCCCCGGGCTGGCGAGGGCGTCCGCCGAGGCAAGGATCGCGGTGAGCGGCGAGCGCAGGTCATGGGATACCGCGCGAAGGAGTGCCGTCTTGAGGGCGTCGCTCCGCCGCAGCGCCTCCGCCTCGAGCGCCTCGTCCTGGAGACGGCTGCGCTCGACGTCCACGGCGAGGAGCGCGGCGAGCGACGGTAGGAACCGGCGGCGAACCGCGTCGTCGACCGTCGCCTCCTCGGCGACGAAGAGCGTCGCGACGCAGCGAAGGCCGGCCTCGACCGGCAGCGCCCGCTCGCCGAGCTGCGGTGCCTGCTTGCCGAGCGCGAGGCGAGCCCGCCCGACTCCGAGAACGGCGCCGGTCACGGCCGCGACCCGGTCAAGCTCGGCGTCGAGACTCCTACCGCGGAGCAGGTCGAGCGCTGCCTCGGCGAGCGCGTGCGCTTCGACTCGGCGCTGCTCGGCGTCCTGCCGCCGAGCCCGCGCACGTGCAGCGAGTGCGCCAACCGCGAAGGCGATGACGAGGTAGACGGCGAGCGCGAGCCAGTTCTGGCTCTCGCGCAGATGGAAGGTGTGGGCCGGCGGGAGGAAGAGCCAGTTGAAGGCGAGCATGCTCGCGACGGAGACCACGGCCGCGAGCGCCGTGCCCCAGAGGATCGCGACCGGGAGCACGACGAGGACATAGAGCGCGCCGAGGCTGAGCACCGGAACGTGCGGCTCGAGCAGCTGGACGACGCCGCTCACCGCCGCGACCGCGGCCGCGCTCGCGAGAAGACCGAGAATCAGCCGCGCCCGCGTTCTCACGCGGGCAACGGTACTCCTCTACCCGTGGATCGAGATGATGATGGGGATGATCAGGATCGCGACGATGTTCGTGATCTTGATCATCGGGTTGATCGCCGGCCCCGCGGTGTCCTTGTACGGGTCTCCGACGGTGTCGCCCGTGACCGCGGCCGCGTGGGCCTCGGATCCCTTGCCGCCGTAGAGGCCGTCCTCGATCAGCTTCTTCGCGTTGTCCCAGGCACCGCCGCCCGAGGTCATCGCGATCGCGAGGAAGAGGCCCGTCACGATCGTCCCGATCAGCAGGCCGCCGAGCATCTTCGCGTTGATGAGCCCGACGATGATCGGGAAGGCGATCGGCACGATCGCCGGCAGGATCATCGAGCGGATCGCCGAGCTGGTGACGATGTCGATCGCCGGGCCGTACTGGGGCCGCTCGGTGCCCTCCATGATCCCCGGGTGCTCGCGGAACTGGCGGCGCACCTCCTCCACGACCTCGCCGCCGACGCGCCCGACCGCCTGCATGGCGAGCGAGGCGAACAGGAACGGCATCAGGCCGCCGATGAAGAGGCCGGCGATCACCCAGGCGTCCGACAGGTCGAAGGTGAGGTGCGAGAGCGCCGAGCCCGCCTTCGCCTGCGTGTGGAGCCCGTCGGCGTACGAGCCGAAGAGGACGAGGGCGGCGAGCGCGGCGGAGCCGATCGCGTAACCCTTCGTCACGGCCTTCGTCGTGTTGCCGACCGCGTCGAGCGGGTCGGTGATCGCGCGCACCTCGTCCGGAAGGTCGGCCATCTCGGCGATGCCGCCGGCGTTGTCGGTGACGGGGCCGTAGGCGTCGAGCGCGACGATGAGGCCCGTCATCGAGAGCTGGGCCATGACGGCGACGCCGATCCCGAACAGGCCGGCGAGGTGATTCGCGACTAGGATCCCGATCGCGATCACGACCACCGGCAGCGCGGTCGCCTGCATCCCGACGGCGAGCCCCTCGATGATGTTCGTCGCGTGCCCGGTCTGCGATGCGCGAGCGATCGACTTGACGGGATTCCAGCGCGTGCCCGTGTAGAACTCCGTGATCCCGACAAGCAGCGCGGTGATCGCGAGCCCGATCAGCGCCGAGCCGTAGAGGTTGCCGAACGAGAACGGGCCGGTCGTGTCGAACGCCTGGGTGACCGGGATAAAGATCAGCGCCGAGACGACGGTTGCGACGATGACGGCGCGGTAGAGCGCGTTCATGACGTTGCCCCCGTCCCGCACGCGCGCGAACTGGACGCCGATGATCGAGGCGATGATCGACACGCCGCCGATCGCGAGCGGGTAGAGCCAGAGGTTCTTTCCGGTCGCCGCCGCAGCGCCGGTGACGCCGAGCAGCATCACGGCCACGGCGGTCACGGCGTACGTCTCGAAGAGGTCGGCGGCCATGCCGGCGCAGTCGCCGACGTTGTCGCCGACGTTGTCGGCGATCACGGCCGGGTTGCGCGGGTCGTCCTCCGGGATCCCGGCCTCGATCTTCCCGACGAGGTCGGCGCCGACGTCCGCCGCCTTCGTGTAGATGCCGCCGCCGAGCCGGGCGAAGACGGAGATGAGCGAGCCGCCGAAGGCGAGGCCGACGAGGTGCTCGATCGCCTTGTGCGGCGAGTCGTGGATCGCGGCGGTGAGAATCCAGTAGTAGACGGCTACGCCGAACAGGCCGAGGCCGACGACGAGGAGCCCCGTCACCGAGCCGGCGCGGAAGGCGACGTCGAGCGCGCGAGGGAGCCCGTGCCGGGCCGCTTCGGCCGTGCGCACGTTCGAGCGCACCGCGACGTTCATGCCGATGAAGCCGGCCGCGGCGGAAAGGGTTGCGCCGATGAGGAAGCCGAGCGCCGTCCCCCAGCCGAGCGAGTGGTAGAAGCCGAGCAGGAGGAACGGGACGATCGCGACGGCGGCGATCGTCGTGTACTGGCGGCGCAGGTACGCGGCGGCGCCCTCCTGCACGGCGCGCGCGATCTCCTGCATCCGCTCGGTACCGGCCGGCTGCCGCAGCAGCCAGACCGTAAGGCCGAGGCCGTAGAGGACGGCTGCGGCCGCACAGACAAGCGCGAACAGCACGGCGTGATGCATGAACCAACTCATCGGGTAGGGCTCCCTCCGGGCGTCACAAAGTCAGCGCCGAGACGACCCCGGCGCGGCCTGGTTTGTACCACACCAGCCGGATCGAGCGTGTCACGAAGCAGGCATGCGGAGGTGCCAACGAACCTGCTCCTCGAAGATCTCCCGCATGCTCGCGCCTTCCTCGTGGCGTGCGATCTGGCGCTCCGCCGCGTTCCGCTCGGGGACCGCGAGCCACTCCGCCGCGCCGAGCTCCTCCGCGACCGGCCGTACCCACTCGACGAGCTGCTCGAGGCGCGCCCGGGCCGGCACGGGCTCAGCCCGCCCGAAGTCGATGAGCTCACCTGAGAGCCCGTGCCGGATCGCGCGCCAGAGGTTCTCCTCGAGGAGGCGGTGCGGCAGGTCCGGCAGCGGCTCGCCCTCGTCGAGCGCCCGGGCGATCCGCGCGGTCAGCGCGTAGCAGAGCGCCGCCAGCGAGCGCGACTCGCCGAGGTCGGGCTGCGCGTCGCAGATCCGGATCTCGACGGTCGGGAAAGCGAGGTGCGGCCGGACGCTCCACCAGATCTGCGTGTGCTCGTCGATCGAGCCTGTCTCGTAGAGGAAGCGCACGTACGTCTCCCAGTCGTCCCAGCTCGAGAGGGCGTCCGGGATGCCGCAGCGGGGGAACACCCGCGTGAAGATCTGGGACCGCGCCGAGTGGAGGTGCGTGAAGACGCCTTCCACGAAGGGCGAGCTCGCCGAGAGCGCGAGCAGCTCGGGGAGGTAGTTGCGGAGCGCCGAGCAGACGCGGATCGCGCGGTCGGCGCCGTTGATGCCGACGTGGACGTGGACGCCGAAGGAGTTGTTGCGCCAGACGACGTAGCGGAGGATCTCGTCGTTGCGCCGGTAGTGCGGCGTGTCGATGATCCGCTGCTCCTGCCACGGGCTCCACGGGTGCGTGCCGGTCGCGGCCAGCGCGATCCCGCGCGCCTCGGTGAGCGCGCGAAGCTGCTGACGACGCTCGCCGAGGAGCGCCGCAGCGTCGGCAAACGAGTCGCAGCGACCGGTGCGGATCTCGACCTCGGACGCGATCAACTCGCCGACGAGGTGCGGCTCGAGCTCCGTTCCCCGCGCGGCTTCCTGGAGCTCCTCGAACCGGTTGACGAGCCCCAGGGTCTCGGGCTCGAGGAGCGCGAACTCCTCCTCCACGGCGAGCGTGAAATCCGGTACGGCAGCGAACTCCGCGCGGGAGCGCGCGAGCATCTCTTCGTAGCCGAGCCGCTGCTCCTCGCCCATTCGAAAAGCCTACTTACGCGATTGAAGTGCGCCCGCCACCTGTTGCGGCGGTACACCTCTCGGTGCACCGGGCGGACGTGGCGCGAGCGCTACGCGAGGAGGCGCGCGGCGATGACCTGCCAGCTCCAGCGGCGCTCGACCGCGCGGCGCGCCGCCAGCCCCAGCTCTGCTCTGCGGGCGGCCGGTAGCGCGAGAACCGCAGCGAGCCGGTCGCGCAATGCGCTCGCGTCTCCCGCCGGGAACGAGACCAGTGCCGCCGCCTCGGGCCCGATCTCCTCCCCGATGCCTGCGGCCACCTCCGCGAGACCCGAGTGCGCGGAGACGACCGGCAGCACGCCGGCCGCCGCCGCCTCCGCCGCGACCATCCCGAACGCCTCTGGGAAGATCGACGGCACGACGGCGACGTCGCAGAGCGGGAGCATGTGGCGAAGGTGGCGGTGCTCGAGCGGCCCGGTGAAGAGCGTGCCGGGAGGAGCGAGCGCCTCCAGCTGCTCGCGAAAGTCGCCGAAGCCGACGACGACGGCACGCGCGTCGAGGCCGGCGAGCGCTTCGAGCAGCACGTGGACGCCCTTGTTCTCGATCAGCTTCCCGAAGTAGACGACCGTCGGTCGCTCCTCGGCGAAGAAACGGGCGAGCCGCTCGGCGTTGCCGTCGTCCGGATGCCACTTCTCGCGGTTGCCGGGATTCGGCGGGTCGGCCCGCGCCTCCTCGACGAGCGCGGCGAGCGCCTCCTCGCGCGGCTCCGGCCGAAACTCCGCGACGTCGACGCCGGGCGGCACGACCTCGACGCGGCCGACGTGGCCGACGACCTCCTCGAGCACGTCGCGGATGTGCTCGGAGCCGGCGTAGACGACCTCCGCCCTGACGAGCGACTCCGCTCCCCAGCGCGCGAGGTCGGAACGGCCGCGCATCGCATATTCGAGCTCCGAGCCGTGGGCCTTGACGCGAAAGCGCAGACCGCTCGCGGCGCCCACCGGCGCTCCCAGGAGGACGTGGTTCGCGAACACGAGATCCGCGGGACCGAGCTCGCGCAAAGCCGCCGCGTTCGCCCCGACGTACGCCTCCCGCTCGGCCGGGGAGAAGTCGCCCAGGAGCCGCGCCTCGAGTCCCTCGTAGCGGTCGAGGACGAACACGGGCAGCAGCCCGCCCGGCAGCTCCGGCACGACGACGCGCGCACCGCCGAGGTCGTACCGCTCCGCTTGCCGCTCCTGGCAGACGACCGTCACCTCGTGCCCTCCGAGGCTCCACTCACGCGCGAGCGCGCGCGTGTAGACGTTCGAGCCGGTCCCGCCGAGGAGATACCCGTGCCAGAGCAGCACCCGCACGACGCGGACGCTACGTAAAGTGGAAGTAGAGGGCGTAGAGCAGCTCGACCGCCGGATTCGACGTATGCACCGTCACGTCGCCCGGCGTCTCGAGCAGCGCCTCGGAGTAGTTGAAGATGATCTTCACCCCGGCGGCGACGAGGTCGTCCGCCGCCCGTGGCGCCCCCTCGGCCGGCACGGCGAGCACGCCCACGACGACGTTGTGCTCGCGCACGAGCTCCGCGAGACGCGCGTACGGCTCGACGGCGACCCGGCCGATCGGCTGCCCGAGCTTCGTCTCGTCCGTGTCGACGACCACGGCGATGTTGATGCCGTGCTCCGCAAAGATCGAGGACGAGGCGATCGCCTGGCCGAGCCGGCCGGCGCCGACGAGCGCGACGTTGTGCTGCCCTTGCGTGCGCAGGATCTTCCGGATCGCGTCGAGCAGCAGCTCGATCGAGTAGCCGACCCCGCGCTTGCCGAACTTGCCGAAGTTCGAGAGGTCGCGGCGGATCTGCGTCGCGTTGATGTTCGTGTACTCGGCGATCTCCTGCGAGGAGATCCTCGTCTTCCCCATCTTCCGCGCCTGCGTCAGCACCTGGAGGTACCGGGACAGGCGCGCCGCGACGCCGACGTTCAGGCGATCGGCCACGTAACCCCCTTGTCGGTCGACTTCGTGACAGCGTTCTCTGTTGTAGCAGGACGCTTACGCGCCCGCTTGTGCAACCGCTCGACGGAGCGCCTCGGGGTGGACGTGGTAGACGAACCGCCGCCGGCCGTCGATCTCGACGACCGGGATCCAGGCCCGGTACGCCGCCTCGAGCTCGGGGTCTCCGTCGATCGCGACCTCCCTCAGCTCGAAGCCGAGCTCGTCGCGCGCCGCGAAGACGACACGGCGGGCCGCCTCGCAGAGATGGCAGCCCGCCGCCGTGTAGAGCAGGACCTCGGGCACGACACGCACTCGGAGGAGGGGCACATGGGGGAACCATGGGGTTCCCCCATGCTCTTACGGGTAGATGCCCCGGGTGACGGTGGCCTCGGCCACGCGCTGCACCGCGAGCCCGTAGGCCGCGACGCGCATCGGGAGCTTGCGGCTCTGCGCCGTCTCCCACGTCTCGTCGAACGCGCGGCTCACGATGTCGTTGAGCTTGGCGTTCACCTCGACCTCCTTCCAGAAGTACTCCTGGAGGCCCTGCACCCACTCGAAGTACGAGACGACGACGCCGCCCGCGTTCGCGAGCACGTCGGGGAGGATGAGGATGCCGCGGTCCTCGAGGATCGGGTCGGCCGCGGGGGTGACCGGGCCGTTCGCGCCCTCGCAGATGATCGACGCCTTGACCTCGTGCGCGTTCCGCTCGGTGATGACCTGCTCGAGCGCGCACGGGGCGAGGATGTCGCAGTCGAGGAGCACGAGCTCGTCGTTCGTGATCGTCTCCGCGTCCTTGAGACCTGCGAGCGTCCGGTTCTCGAGCTTGTACGCGAACGCGGCCGGGACGTCGATGCCCTTCGGGTTGTAGAGCGCGGTCGTGGAGTCGGAGATCGCCACGACAGTCGCCCCCTCCTGGTGGAGGAAGTTCGCGAGATAGCTGCCGACGTTGCCGAAGCCCTGCACGACGACCTTCATCCCCGCGATGCGCTTGTCGAGCTTGGCGACGGCGTCGCGGATACAGAAGAGGCTGCCGCGCGAGGTGGCCTCGACGCGTCCGAGCGAGCCGCCGATCGTGAGCGGCTTGCCGGTCACGACACCGAGAACGGAGTGGCCCTTGTTCATCGAGTACGTGTCGAAGATCCAGGCCATCGTCGAGCCGTCGGTGCCGACGTCGGGAGCCGGGATGTCCTTCTCGGGGCCGATCTCGTTGATGATCTCGCTCGTGAAGCGGCGCGTCATACCCTCGAGCTCGTGGCGAGACATCTTCTTCGGGTCGCAGACGACGCCGCCCTTCGCGCCGCCGAACGGGATGCCCATGAGCGCGCACTTCCAGGTCATCCACATCGCGAGCGCCTTCACCTCGTCGACGGTGACGTCGGGGTGGTAGCGGATGCCGCCCTTCGACGGCCCGCGCGCGATGTTGTGGGTCACGCGAAAGCCCTTGAAGACCTGAGTCGACCCGTCGTCCATGCTGACGGGGATCGAGACCTCGATCGCCTTCTTGCACTGGCCGAGCACCTCGATGAGGTTCGGATCGATCTCGAAGGTCGTGCCGACGCGGTGGAGTTGCTCCCGCGCCAGCTCGAAGGGGTTCTCGCGCAGATGTGACGTCGTTACGTCGACTGCGGTCACGTGTGCTCCTTTGTCCGAGCATCAGGAACGAAAAACCCTGATTCGCGGCGAGTATACGTTTGCCCGAGAGGGCTTCCGACCGTACTTTCTGCGGTTCTCAGCGCGATGCATACGCGTCGAGTGCGAGATAGCGCGGGTAGAGGATCGGCTCCGCCCAGCGGGCAGCCGAGGCGATCATCGCGGCGTTGTCGGTGCAGAGCGCGAGCGGCGCGGCGGTCGCCGCGGGAAGCGCCGCCCGCAGCTCCGAGTTCGCGGCGACGCCGCCGACGATCGCGATCCGGTCGCGCCCGGTCTCGGTCGCGGCCGCCTCGACGCGCTCGACGAGCGCCCGCACGATCGCGTGCTGGTACGAGGCGGCGAGGTCGGCGCGCCGCGCCTCGAGCTCGTCCTCGCCGAGCGCGCGCACCGCGTAGAGCAGCGCTGTCTTCAGTCCCGAGAAGGAGAAGTCGAGGCCGGGGACGCGGGCGACGGGGAAGTCGTACGCGCCCGGGTCGCCCTCCCTCGCCAGCAGGTCGATCTCGCGGCCGCCCGGATAGCCGAGCCCGAGCAGGCGCGCACCCTTGTCGAACGCCTCCCCGGCCGCGTCGTCGAGCGTCGTGCCGAGGAGCTCCCGCTCTGTATGGGAGCGGACGTCGAGGAGCATCGTGTGGCCGCCGCTCGCGAGCAGGCAGAGGAACGGCGGCTCGAGCGGTTGCGGCCAGAGGTAGAGCGAGGCGACGTGGCCGTCGAGGTGGTCGACGGGGACGAGCGGCAGGCGCCGCGACCACGCGATTGCCTTCGCCGCGGCAAGCCCGACGAGGAGAGCGCCGATCAGCCCCGGCCCTTGCGTCACGGCGACGCGGTCGACGTCCTCGAGCGACACGTCCGCTTCCGCGAGCGCCTCACGGATGACGGGCGTCACGAGCTCGAGGTGCCGCCGCGACGCGACCTCGGGCACGACGCCGCCGTAGCGTGCGTGGAGCTCGGCCTGCGAGGAGACGACGCTCGAGCGGATCTCCCCCTCGCCGGTGACGAGTGCCGCCGCGGTCTCGTCGCACGACGTCTCGATCCCGAGGATCACAGTGCCGGCACTATTCGCGAGTGCGCGCGACGGGATCCTTCCACATGATCAAGGCGTCCTCGCGATTGTCCGTGTAGTAGCCGCGCCGGATGCCGCGCGACCCGAAACCGAGGCGTTCGTAGAGTTCGATCGCGTTCTGATTCGAGACGCGCACCTCGAGCGTGTAGCCGCGGCGGGCGTCGTCGGCCGTGAGCTCGAAGAGCCGCTCGAGGAGCATCGTCGCGACGCCGCGGCCGCGGTGGTCGTGATCGACGGCGAGGTTCATCACGTGCCAGGCGTCGACGTAGCGAGAGACGATCAGATAGCCGACGAGCGCGCCGTCCTCCGCGTCCGCCTCGAAGGCGCCGAGACAGATGGAGCTCGGCTTGGCGAGCTCGCCGGCGAACATCGACCGCGACCACGGCGTCGGGTACGAGCGGCGCTCGATCTCCTCGATGTCGCCGAGGTCGTCGAGCAGGAGCCGGCGGAGCTCGATCGTCGTCATCGCAGGTTCCTGTCGGCATCGGGGACGCGGAGATAGAGCGG
The DNA here is from genome assembly GCA_963796265.1 of uncultured Actinomycetes bacterium. Taxonomy (GTDB): domain Bacteria; phylum Actinomycetota; class Thermoleophilia; order Gaiellales; family Gaiellaceae; genus Palsa-739. The sequence continues at coordinate 171,527 of CAWCLA010000001.1, forward strand.
CTCGAGCTCGTCCACGGGCCCGGGCTCGCCGGCCAGCGACGCGTGGAAGCGGGCACGCGGCAGATGGCGGTCGTCGTCGTCGGGTGGCACGACGGCGCCACGCTCTTCGAGCTGCGAGCGGTAGCGCTTCGCGCCGTCGCCGACGCACACGGCTCCTTCAGCCAGTGGCAGCTCCTGCGGGGCGAGCACGCGCGGCTCGCCGCCGACGAGCGCGAACACCTCGCGCCGTTTCGCGTCGATCACCGGCACCGCAGCGGGAGCGCCGGCCGCGAGCGCGGCGAGCGTCGAGACGCCCGCGCCCGGCAGGTCGAGCGAGAGCGCGAGCCCGCGCGCCACCGCGAGGCCGATCCGCACCCCGGTGAAGCTGCCCGGGCCGATGCCGACCGCGAGGCGGTCGAGGTCGGCTGGGCGCGCACCCGCCTGGCGCAGCAGCGCGTCGACGTCCTCGAGCAGCGTCTGCGCGCGCGAGACCCGCTCGCCGAGGATCTCGTCTCCATCCACGAGCGCACTCGTGGCGACCGCCGTCGCCGTGTCGAAGGCCAGCGTCAGCACTCCTCGATCTCCACCGCTCTCCCGGTGCCAGCATGCCGCAAACGGACCGCGTAGCGAGGCGGCGGCAGCATGCCCTCCCCCGCCTCCGGCCACTCGACGAAGACGATCGCCTGCTCGAAGTACGGCTCGAGGTCCCCCCACTCCGCCACTGAGACGCCCTGGAAGCGGTAGAGGTCGAGGTGCGAGACCTCGACGCCGGCGCCGTGGTAGCGGTGGCCGATCGTGTACGTCGGGCTCGTGACGCGCTCGCGCACGCCGAGGGCGCCGCACGCGCCGCGGACGAACGTCGTCTTGCCTGAGCCGAGCTCGCCCGCGACCGTGACGACGTCGCCGACCGCGAGCCGGCGCGCGAGCTCCGCGGCGAGCGCCTCGGTCTCCTCCGGCGAGTTGGTCCTCGTCCCGAGCATCGCGCCAAGATTACGATCCCGCTCATGCCCGCCTACGTGATCGTCGAGACGGACATCACCGACCCCGAGCAGTACGAGCGCTACAAGGCCGCGTCGCCCGGCGCGGTCCATGCAGGCGGCGGCCGCTTCGTCGTGCGTGGCGGCGAGCTCGCCGTCTTCGAGGGAGACTGGGATCCTTCGCGGCTCGTGATCCTCGAGTTCCCGGACCTCGAGGCGGCGAAGCGCTGGTACGACTCTCCCGAGTACGTCGAGGCGCGGCGACTGCGCGAGGGGGCCGCGCACCTGCGGATGGTCGCCGTGCAGGGCCTCGACGAGCCGCTCTAGTACGCCTGCTCGACGAGCCGCTCGAGCTCAGCCGTGATCGCGGCGCGCAGCTCGCCGTGCTCCTCGTCGCGGTACGCGAACTCCTCCGCGTACCGGATCTCCTTCGGGTAGCGCCAGACCGGCCCGGTGATCTTGTCGGCCGGCTCCCAGTCGTACCGAGCGTGAACGTGGCCGTGCAGGAGCGGCACGGAGTTGCCGAGGATCTCGTAGTTGATCCGCCGCAGCCCACGGTCCCGGCGGGCACGCTCCACCGCCTCGCCGAGCAGAGCGAGGTCGACGAGGAACTCGGCACGCCGCGCGAGGTCGAGATCTGTGAGGTGGTCGACGGCCGGATCGTCAGTGAGGAGGAGCGAATAGCCCGGCAGGTGCTGGGTGTCGCCGATCACGGCGAAGCCGCTGCGCAGCCGCGCCATCACCGTCGGGTTCTCGCCGCGCAGGGCCGACCCGACGCGGTCGTCCCGCCAGTCCACCTGTCCCACGACTCAGAACAGGCCGAGCTGCTCGGCGGGGGCCGCGACCGCGGGGTCCGGCTCCGGCGCCGCGGCGACCGGCGGGGCGACGGCCGTGCCGAGCAGACCGGGCAGGCGCGCGAAGTCGGCCTCGAGCACCTTGAGCATCGCGGGCGTGTAGAGCGCCGCGGCCGGGTGGTAGAGCGGGTACAGGAGAACGTTGCGGCCTGCGATCGCGAGCTCCTGCTCCTGGCCGTGCACGCGCGTGATCCCGAGCGGACGGCCGGAGAGGAGCTTCGTGGCGAAGTTGCCGAGCGTCGCGATCACCGTCGGCTCGATGAGCTCGATCTGGCGGAAGAGGTGCGGCTCGCACGCCTCGATCTCGTCCGCCTGCGGGTCGCGGTTCCCGGGCGGGCGGCACTTCAACACGTTCGCGATGTAGACGTCCTCGCGCCGGAGCTCGACGCCCGCGAGCAGCCGGTCGAGGAGCTTCCCGGCCTGGCCGACGAACGGAATTCCCTGCTTGTCCTCGTGGAATCCCGGCGCCTCGCCAACGAACATCAGGTCCGCGTGCGGGTTGCCGAAGCCGAAGACGACCTGCGTCCTTCCCTGCGCGAGCCGGCAGCGGGTACAACCGGCGGTCGCCACCGCGTACCCCTCGAGCGTCTCCACCGCCGCGACCGGGACCGCACTCATTCTCCGCTCCTGCGCCGGCCAAGCCGACGCCTCCGCTCCCTTCTGAGCTCCGTCGAGCCTACGCTCATGTGACCGAGTCTACGAGGCCCGCCCGACGGACACGACACGAGCCCGCCAGCAGCCGCGGGGCGCCTCCACCTCGATCTCGTCGCCGGGCGCCTTGCCCAGCAGCGCCCGTCCGACCGGGGAGTCGGGCGAGACGCCGCCGACGCCGGTGATCTCTATTTCGAGCCGCTCGCCGTCGTCCCGCTCGAGCTCGACGCGCGAGCCGACGGTGACGACCCCGCTCGCCGCGGCAGCCTCCTCGTCGAGGATCGTCGCGTGCTGCAGCCGGTGGCGGAGGACCCGGATCCGGGCCTCGAGCAGCCCCTGCTCGTTCTTCGCCGCGTGGTACTCGAAGTTCTCGGAGAGGTCGCCGTGCGCCCGCGCCGTCGCGATCGCCTCCACGGCCGCGGTGCGCTTCGGCCCCTCGAGCTCGGCGAGTTCGGCCTCGAGGCTCGCGTAGGCCGCCGGCGTCAGCAGCTCGCCGTCGTGATCCCCCCGCGCCACAGAGTCAGTGGCCGCAGCCGCAGGAGCCGCCGCAGCAGCCTCCGCCGCCGCCCGCCGCGACCGGTTTCGCGACACCGTGCACCGCGAAGGAGGAGAACTGGCGCGAGACGTTCGTCGCGGCGCAGTCCGGGCATGCGACCTGCTGCTCGCCACGCACGAGCTCCTCGAAATGGGACTCGCACTCCATGCAGACGTACTCGTAGATGGGCACGGCTCAGATGCTAGCGCCCACGCGCTAGCCCGACGCGCAGGTCGCCTGCTCGCCGCCGAACACCTCGCGGACGAGCCCGGCGGGCGTGCCCGGGACGCCGAGCGCGAACCGCTCGGGCCGCGGCAGATGGAGGATCGTCATCTTGTTCGGCCCCGGCGCGACGCAGCCGGCCCCGTGCAGACGCCAGTACGGGCTGTAGTGGGCACGGAGGAGGTAGCGCCCGGCGGCGAAGACACGGCCGCGGATGACCGTGTGCCCGAACGAGGTCACGACCGGGCTCGCGGGGCCTGTCAGCAGCGGCGTCGCGTGCGGCAGCTCGTAGATCGTCCAGTTCCGGCTGCGGAAGACGACGTTCAGACCCGAGCCCGCCGACTGCAGGACGCGCTCCTCCTGCGGGCCGCCGTCCCAGTCGAGCGGCGCGGTCGTCGAGAGGAGCACGTAGCGCACCGCGTTCGAGCGCAGCCATTTCCGGTACTGGGCGGGCCCGAGGTTCGCGTTGTAGAGGGCCGGGTTGTCGGCCACGTCGAGCTGCCGGTACCAGCCGCGGGCGAGCGCGAAGCCGGATTTCGGGACCCAGTACGCCTCCCAGTGCTCGGCCGTCGGCACGACCTCGACGCGGTAGCCGGGCTGCTCGTACGCCCGGAGGAAGCGGAGCGCGGGCTGCCAGAAGGTCGCCTGCTGCGTCTCGTTGTCGAGCCGCGAAGGGATCAACAGTGCATAGGGGACCACGTTGTAGGCGAAGGCGACGGCGAGGGCGAGCGCGACGAGCCGCCGGGGCCGGAAGCCGGCAAGGCTCGCCGTGAGAAGCATGACCGGGAAGACGAAGGCGCTCAGCCGCGTCCAGTTGTCCCCGAGCGGCGACGGCACGAGATAGACGACGACGCTGCCGAGCCCCCACAACGCGTAGAACGCGACGAGCGGCGCCCCGCCGCGGGCTCGCCGGGCGACGAGAACGCCGAGCGCCGTGACGGCGAGCACGCCGCAGAAGTCGATCCAGTGGAACGGATACGAGCCGGTGCTCGCCGGGAAGAGGACGAGCGCGAGCGCCTCGATCCCGGCCGCGACGCCGAGGCCGGCACCAAACCAGAGGTGGCGGCGCGCGATCCGCCGGCGGGAGAGGGCGTACGACCCGACGATCAGGCAGAGGAAGGCGAAGGCGAGCGGGCTGAAGCCGACCGTGAGCGCGGCGACGACGACGGCGAGGCGGAGCCGCCGCAGCTGCAACAGCTTGAGCGTCGCGAGCATCGCCGCGAAGCCGAGCGTGTACGCGTACAGTCCCGTGAAGAGCGGAGCGGCGGCAAGCACGCCGAAGATGCGCGAGGGCCAGAGCGCGTCCCTTCCCCACTCCCGCAACGCGAGCGACGAGAAGAGGACGGCCGAGGTGATCGCCGCCGCGAAGACGAGGGGCAGGTTCCCGACGAGCGCCGCCGGGAGGTAGTAGAGAAGGCTGTACGACGCGAGCGGGTACGTCCCCGCGTACCAGAAGTTGTCCCAGATCAGCGCGCCGTCACGGACGAGGAACGTGCGGTAGAGATGGACCGGCGCGTCTCCAGGGGCCGGCCCGACGGCGTAGACGAGCGCGGCAAAGACGGCGGTCAGCCCAGCAGCGAGCAGCAGCTCGCGGCGAGGCGAGAAGCGGCGGATCTCGACGAGGCTTGCGGTAGCGGAGGTCATGGTGCCAACCGGATCTTCGCATCGACGCGGGTCAGCAGCGCCGCGGGCGGAACGAGGTCGACGCCGTCCGGCCGGGAGAGGTAGCCCGGCGCGGTACCCGGCACTCCGGTGTGGCCGTACTGCCAGACGATCCGGTTCGTGCGCGGGTCGACGACGATCACGCGGTCGTTGAGGTCGTCGTTGACGAGGAAGTCGCCGTTCGGCAGCGGCAGCGCGAGCGAAGGGTGATCGAGCTGCGGGTCGCCGGGGCGCGGCCGGTAGCGCCAGTGGAGATGTCCGCGGCGGTCGAATGTCTCGAGGATGCCCGGGCGCTGCCAGCCGACCGTGACGTAAAGGCCGGGCCGGACCTCGTTCGAGTCGGAGGGGTAGGAGACGCCCGGAACGTGTGTGGACCAGAGGAGCCGGCCGCGCGGCGACAGCGCGTCGACCCAGGCGCCGTTGATCTCCGTCACGAGCGCCCCGCCTCGCCGCAGCGGGAACGCGCCGTTCGGGCTGCCCCAGGCACGCGGCGGGTCGTGGACGCAGCCGTCCGCGGGGCTCCCGACGGCGCGTGCCGGCCGGTGCGACGGAGGGCGCAACAGCAGGAGCCGGCAGTTCTCGATGTCCGCCACCAGGAGGGAGCCATTCGGCAGCAGCATCGCGTCGTCGGGGTGCGCGAGCCGGTTCGCGCTGCTACCGGGCGTGTCGATCGCGCCGTAGCGCCAGACGATGCGCCGCGACGCCACGTCGATCACGCTCACGACGTCGACGTCCTCCTCCGTCACGGCGATCTTCCGGCCGTCAGGCGAGAAGAACACGTCGTCGGGGAGCGGGAGGGTCCGGCTGTCACCGGGTCGCGGGAACTGCCAGACGATCCGGCCGCGCGGATCGACGACGAGGAGCCGGTTGTTCGAGCGGTCTGCGATGAGGACGTCTCCGGGGAGCACGGACGGATCGGAGCGCGGAGCGAGATGGGCGCGACCGAGCGGGTGCGCGAACGGCCCCGGCGGCCCCTTCTCGTGCCGCCGCGGAGGGTCACGCGGCTTCTGCGGTTGCCGCTGCGCGACCGAGCGATGGCCCGCGTCGCCGCAGCCGGCCGCGATCGTCGCCGTCGAGACGGCAAGCAGGAGGAGAAGGGAAGGACGCACCAGGCTTTATCTCTCCGGAGCTTCGCCGTTCAAGCGTGAGCTTCCGATGAAGCCTACGCAGAAGACGGCCGGGGGCGCAGCGGCGCGCCCCCCGGATCCGCGAGCATCACTAGGCCGACGGAGCGACGTTCTGGTTGAGCCGGAAGACGTTCGTCGGGTCGTACGCCTCGGGACGCCCGGCATTCGCAGAGCATGCCGCACCGCAGGAGTACAATCCGCCCTGCCCGGCATCCGCCTCGGAGCTGGAGCGAGATCGTGATCGAGAGAGTCCACGTCATCGGTTCGGGCCGCGTCGGTTCTGCCGTCGTCGCCCGCCTGCGCGAGCGCGGCGTCGTCGTGGGCGAGGACGACCCCGACGTCGTGCTCCTCTGCGTCCCGGACACGGCCATTTCGGACGTGTCCCGGTGCCTGGCACCAGGACGTGCCTGGGTGGGACATGTCTCCGGGGCGACGCCGCTCGCCGCGCTCGAGCCGCACGAGCGCCGTTTCTCGCTCCACCCGCTCCAGACCTTCCGTGAACCGTGCGGCGATCCCACGCAGCTCGCAATGCAGCTGGACGGGGCGTGGGCGGCGGTGAGCGGCGAGACCGGCGATGCGCTCGGAGTCGCGCTGGAGCTCGCGACGATGCTCGGGCTGCGGCCGTTCGAGCTTCGCGACGACGAGCGGACGCTCTACCACGCGGGCGCCGTCTTCGCGTCGAACTACCTCGTGACGCTGCAGCGAGCCGCGGTGCGGCTCGGCGTCCCGGCGGAGGGCCTCGTACCGCTGATGCGTGGGACGATCGACCACGGCTTCGAGCTGACAGGGCCGATCGCACGCGGCGACTGGGCGACGGTCGAGGCGCACAAGCAGGTCATCCGGGCCGAGCATCCCGAGCTCGAGCACCTGTACGAGACACTCGCCGAGGCGACGGCGCTGCTCGCATGAAGGTCGCGCGGACGATCGCGGAGCTCGAGTCCTATCCGGGCGCCGGGCTCGTGCCGACGATGGGCGCGCTGCACGGCGGCCACCTCGCCCTCCTCTCGGCGGCGCGAGCCGAGAACGACGCCGTCGTCATGTCGCTCTTCGTCAACCCCGCCCAGTTCGACGAGCAAGCGGATTTCGAGGCGTACCCGCGCGACGAGGAGCGCGACCTCGAGATCGCCGAGGCCCATGGGGTCGACCTGGTCTTCGCGCCGGGGCCGGACGACCTGTATCCGGGTGGCTTCGCGACGTGGGTCGACCCGGCGGAGACCGGAGCCGAGGGTACGACTCGTCCCGGCCACTTCCGGGGCGTCGCGACGGTCTGCCTGAAGCTCTTCAACCTCGTCCGGCCCGAGCACGCCTACTTCGGGCAGAAGGATGCTCAGCAGGTCGCGGTGATCCGGCGGCTCGTCCGCGACCTGAACGTCCCGGTCGCGATCCGCGTCGTCCCGACCGTGCGCGATCCCGACGGCCTCGCCCTCTCCTCTCGCAACATCCGCCTCTCGATGGAGGAACGGCAGCGCGCGCTTGGCCTCCCGCGGGCGCTCGCGTCCGCCGCGGGAGAGCCCGATCCTGTGGCCGCCGCCCGCGCGTCGCTGAACGGCCTCGAGCCCGACTACGTCGAGGTGCTCGACCTCGGCGACGTGAAGGTCCTCGCCTCCGCCGTCCGCGTCGGCCGCACCCGCCTGATCGACAACGTCCTCCTGGAAGGAGAGATCGCATGAGCATCCCCGTCGGCAAGCTGCCGGTCCCCGAGCTCGCCGCGATGAAGCGGCGGGGCGACAAGATCGTGATGGTCACCGCCTACGACGCCCCCGGCGCGCGGTTCGCCGAGGACGCCGGGATCGACATGATCCTCGTCGGCGACACGGCGGCGATGGTCGTGCTCGGCCACGCCGGCACGACGCCGGTGACCGTCGACGAGATGCTCTTCCTGACGCGCACCGTCTCCCGGCAGGTCCACCACGCGATCGTCGTCGGCGACCTGCCGTTCGGCTCGTACGAGGTCTCGGACGAGGACGCCGTGCGCACGGCCGTCCGCTTCGTCAAGGAAGGCGGAGCCGACATCGTCAAGCTCGAGGGAGCCGGGCCCATGGTCTCGCGCGCACGCGCCATCGTCGAGACGGGCATCGGGGTCATGGGTCACGTCGGCCTGACCCCGCAGTCCGCGACGGTGCTCGGCGGCTTCAAGACCCAGGGCCGGACGGCCGAGGCCGCGAGGGCGGTCGTCGACGGAGCGAAGGCGCTCGAGGAGGCCGGCTGCTGCTCGGTCGTGCTCGAGGCGGTGCCGGCTCCGGTTGCAGCGCGCATCACGCAGGAGCTGTCGATTCCGACGATCGGGATCGGCGCGGGCGTGGAGTGCGACGGCCAGGTGCTCGTCTACCACGACCTACTGGGGCTTTCCGAGGGGCATCTGCCGCGCTTCGTCAAGCGGTACGCGAACCTCTCCGCCGAGATCCGCGACGCGCTCGTGGCCTACGCAGCGGACGTCCGGAGCGGCGCCTTCCCCGAGGAGCAGCACGCGTACGCGATGCCGGAGGAGGAGCGGGCCGAGTTCGAAGCCACGTCGTCAGGCGATGGTGGCGAAGACGATCAGCGCCGGCAGGGCCGCCGCGAGGGCCACGGTCGCGACGCTCCTGCCCCAGCTCCAGCCGTGCACGCTGCGGACGCCGACGACGAGCAGTAGCGCGCTCCAGGCGAACGCGAAGAAGAGGAGGCCGCCGAAGATGCGGTCGCCCGGCCCCCAGTCGGTGCCGCCGGTGCGGAAGAGGTTCTGGCCGTAGATCGCGATCCTGAGCGGCCAGAGCGTGAAGAGGGCAAGTGCGAGCGGCGCGGCCGAGAGGACGAGCACGTGCCGCGCCCGCCGGTAGCTGCCGAGCCCGCCGAAGCGGCGGGCGGCGCCGTAGAGGAGCCCGCCGCCGAGCCAGTAGACGGAGAACGCGTAGACGGCGCCCCCGAGGAACGCCCACACCGGGATCAGCGCCACCGACAACGAGGCGTCGTTGAGCAGGTGGCGCGCGACGGGCGTCCCGAGCACCGCCGCGATCCCGGCGAGGCCGGCGATCGCGATGAGCGGCTCCTGGCGGGCGTCGATCGCCTCGTCCGAGTCGTCCCGCAGAGAGGCGAAGACCGCGCGCGGCGCGACGAGCACCGCCGGCGCGCGCAGCCACCAGCTCCGCTCGGCCGGCGACGTCGTGTGCGCGATCCCCTCGCTCACCGCCGGCCAGCGTAGCCTCAGGGCAAGCGGGTCGTCTCCGTGCCGCCGAACACGCACGGGACCACGAACTCCTGGGTCACGCCTCCCTGCGCTGACCCTGTGCTCATGCGGCGACGACGGCGACCTCGGGCAGCACGTGCCGGAGGAAGCGGCCGGTGAAGCTGTCCTCGACCTGCGCGACGTCCTCGGGAGTGCCGACGGCGATGAGGGCGCCACCCGCGTCGCCGCCCTCCGGGCCGAGGTCGATCACCCAGTCGGCCTGCTTGATCACGTCGAGGTTGTGCTCGATCACGATCATCGTGTTGCCGCCGTCGACGAGGCGCTGCAGCGTCTCGAGCAGCTTCTCGATGTCCGCGAAATGGAGGCCGGTCGTCGGCTCGTCGAGGATGTAGAGCGTCTTCCCGGTGGCCACCTTCGACAGCTCCGCGGCGAGCTTCACCCGCTGCGCCTCGCCGCCCGACAGCGTCGTCGCCGGCTGGCCGAGCTTGATGTAGTCGAGCCCGACGTCGTGCAGGGTCTGCAGCCTGCGCCGGATCTTCGGGATCTTGGCGAAGAAGCGCAGCGCCTCCTCGACCGACATCTCGAGCACGTCCGCGATCGAGCGGCCCTTGAACCGCACCTCGAGCGTCTCGCGGTTGTAGCGCGCGCCCTTGCACGTCTCGCACGGGACGTAGACGTCGGGCAGGAAGTGCATCTCGATCTTGATCTGCCCGTCGCCCTTGCACGTCTCGCACCGCCCGCCGCGCACGTTGAACGAGAAGCGGCCGGGCTTGTAGCCGCGCACCTTGGCCTCCGGCGTGAGCGAGTAGAGCTCGCGGATGTGCGTGAACAGGTCGGTGTACGTCGCCGGGTTCGACCGTGGAGTGCGGCCGATCGGCTTCTGGTCGATCTCGATCACCTTGTCGAAGGCCTCGATCCCCTCCACGCCGGCGTGCGCGCCGGGCTTCACGCGCGCGTGGTTGAGGCGGTTCGCGAGCGACTTGAAGACGATCTCGTTCACGAGCGTCGACTTGCCGGAGCCCGAGACGCCGGTGACGCAGACGAACTTGCCGACCGGGAACTCGACGTCGATGCCCTTGAGGTTGTGCTGGGCCGCGCCGCGGACGACGAGGGCGCCGCGATCGTCCTCCCGCCGCTCGGGGATCGCGATCGACCGCTTGCCCGCGAGGAACCGGCCCGTGACCGACTTCGCGACCCTCTCGACCTTCGCCGCCGGGCCTTCGGCGACGACCTCCCCTCCGTGCAGCCCTGCCCCGGGCCCCATGTCGACGAGCCAGTCGGAGCGGCGCATCATCTCCTCGTCGTGCTCGACGACGACCACCGTGTTGCCGATGTCGCGCAGCCGCGCGAGCGTGTCGATGAGCCGCGCGTTGTCCCGCTGGTGGAGGCCGATCGACGGCTCGTCGAGGATGTAGAGGACGCCGACGAGCTGCGAGCCGATCTGCGTCGCCAGCCGCAGCCGCTGCGCCTCGCCGCCGGAGAGCGTCGCGGCCGCGCGGTCGAGCGTGAGGTAGCCGACGCCGACGTCGTCGAGGAACGTCAGCCGCTCCCGGATCTCCTTCACGATCCGGTGGCCGATCAGCTCCTCGGTCGGCGTCAGCTCGAGCTCGTCGAGGAAGGCGAGCGCGCGCGTCACCGACAGCTCCGTGAACTCGTGGATCGAGCGGCCCCCGACGGTGACTGCTAGCACCTCGGGCTTCAGCCGGGCGCCCTTGCAGACCGGGCACGGCCGCAGCGACATGTACTCCTCGATCCGCTCGCGCTGGGTGGACGAGTCGGTCTCCTTGTAGCGGCGCGCGAGGCTCGCGGCGATGCCGTCGAAGGCGAGCATGTACTGGCGCCGCCGCCCCATGCGGTTGCGGTACTGGACGTAGATCCGCTCGCCGTCCGTCCCGTCGAGAAAGCGGCTCTGCTCCTCCTCGGTCAGTTCCGACCACGGTTTCGCCGTGTCGATCTCGTACCGGTCGGCGATCGCCTGGATCACGGCCTCGTAGAAGCCGGACGAGCCCCCCACCGACCACGGCACGAGCGCCCCGTCGTCGATCGAGAGCGACGGGTCGGGGACGAGCAGGTCGGGGTCGATCTCCTGCTGCGAGCCGAGGCCCGTGCAGCGCGGGCAGGCGCCGTGGGGCGCGTTGAAGGAGAAGATCCGCGGCTGGAGCTCGGGCAGCGAGACGCCGTGATTGGGACAGGCGAAGTTCTCCGAGAAGAGAAGCTGCTCGCCCCCCTTCCCGTCGGCGTCTCCGACGAGGTCGACTGCGACGAGTCCGTCCGCGAGCCCGGCCGCCGTCTCGATCGACTGCGTGAGCCGAAGCCGCAGGTCGGCGCGCATCACGAGCCTGTCGACGACGACCTCGATCGTGTGCTTGAACTTCTTGTCGAGCTCCGGCACGCCCTCCTCGAGGACGTACTGCTCGCCGTCGACCTTGACCCGCGTGAAGCCCTCCCGCGTCAGGTCCTCGAAGACCTCGCGGTACTCGCCCTTGCGATCGCGGACGACGGGCGCGTTGACGGTGAAGCGCGTCCCCTCCTCGAGCTTCAGCACCTGGTCGACGATCGCGTCGAGGCTCTGGCCCGCGATCGGCTTGCCGCAGATCGGGCAGTGCGGACGCCCGACCCGCGCGTAGAGCAGGCGCAGGTAGTCGTAGATCTCGGTCACGGTGCCGACCGTCGAGCGCGGATTGCGCGAGGTCGACTTCTGGTCGATCGAGATCGCCGGACTGAGGCCGTCGATGTGGTCGACGTCGGGCTTCTCCATCATCTGGAGGAACTGGCGCGCATACGCCGAGAGCGACTCGACGTAGCGGCGCTGCCCCTCGGCGTAGATGGTGTCGAAGGCCAGGCTCGACTTGCCCGAACCCGACAGGCCCGTGATGCAGATGAGGCGGTTCCGCGGCAGGCGGACGGTGATGTCCTTCAGGTTGTGCTCGCGGGCGCCGTGGACGACTAGCTCGTCGGCAGCCATTGGAGGGCATTCTACCCTGCCGAACAGACGTTCTGGTGCGACTACCTCCGCTGCTGGAGCAGGCGCGCGAGCCGTCGTGGGACGCAGTCGATCTCGAGCTCGCCGGCGACGACGGTGGCGTAGCCGAGGATGCGACCGAGCAGCGACCGCTCGACCTCGAACACCGTTCCGTTGAGCGAGATCGACGCGCTGCGGCGCTGCAGGAACCCGTGCTCGACGACGAACGCGTTTCCCGTGACGGCGAGGTGGGTCCGGTCCCAGCGGCCGACCGCGACGACGGCGATCACGGCAGCGAACGCGAGCAGCACCGCCCCGACGGCCGCGACCGCCGTCCAGGGAGCGAGGAAACACGCGGCGCCTGCGATCGCGAGGGCGAGAGCGCGCGCGAACGGCCGCGCGAGCGCGATCGCGTGGCGGTGGGTCTCGACGAGCGGTGCCTCCACGTCGGTTGGTTCTAGTTCTGATAGGGAATCCCTCGGGAAATGGGTGGAACCGCACGCCGGGCGGCGACCGTGACCGTCATCGCCCTTGCGATCGTCGTCGCCGCGCTCGCGCTCTGGAAGCTCCGGATCGTGATCGCACTCCTGTTCTTCGGCTTCGTGATCGCGTCGGCGATGCGGCCGAGCGTCGAGTGGCTCAACCGCCGGGCCCGGATGCCGCGCAGCGTCGGCGTGATCGTCCACTACCTCGCGTTCCTCGCCGCGATCGCTCTCCTCCTCTACGTCGTCGTGCCGGTCGCGATCACGCAGATCGACCACGCAATCGGGGGGAGCGTGCCGACCTCGACGCAGCAGCTTCACCGCGCCGCCGTGCACTCGCACGGGATCCGGCACGAGATCCTCAGCGCGATCGACAAGCGGTTGCGGCAGCTTCCGTCGGGAACGAGCCTTCTCCACCCCGCCATCACCGTGACGAGGACGCTGTTCGAGATCTTCGTCGGGATCCTGTTCATGTTCGCCGTCGGCGCGTACTGGATCTTCGAGCGCGACGGGACGATCGCGCTCGTGCAGTCGGTCGTGCCGCCCAGGCACCGGCGCGTGACGCGCGACACGTGGGTGCTGATCGACAAGAAGCTCGGCGCGTTCGTGCGCGGGCAGTTCCTGCTCGTCCTCATCGTCGCGACGTTGCTGTCGCTCGCCTTCTGGCTCGACGGCCTGCCGTACTGGCTCCTGCTCGGCACCTTCGCGGGCCTCGTCGAGCTCGTGCCGATCGTCGGGCCGCTCGCCGCGGGCGCCGCCGCCGTAGGCGTCGGCCTGACGGCCGGCTGGGTGGTCGCGCTCGGCGCCGGGATCGCCGTGCTCGTCCTGCGGCAGGTCGAGGACTACGTCATCGCCCCACGCGTCATGGGGCATGCGGTGGGCCTGTCGCCCCTCGTCGTGCTCGTCTCGGTCGTCGGGATCGGCTACCTGCTCGGCGCGATCTACGTCCTGATCGCGATCCCGGTCGCGTCGATCTTCGCGACCCTCGTCGACGTCGTGGTTCGCGGCCGCGATCCCTCGGAGGAGGATGCACCCACCGTCCTCTTCGCGGGCACGACGGAAGGGAAACGCTAAGGGGCCGCCGGCTAGTTCGTTCTCGGCTTGCGCCAGCGTCCGAAGACGAGGCCGCCCAAGGTGAAGCCGAGCCCGAACGTGCCGAGGGCGAAGGCGCCGATCGCGGCCGCCTTCCGCGCGGTGGACATGCGCTGCCAGCGGCTCAGAGCCTCCTTCTCCTCGTGCGTCAGCTCCTCGCCGCGGCGCTGCTTGCGCATGGCGCCGCCGGCGCGTAGACCCACGTAGAGGTCGTCGAAGATCTCGGCGTTTTCTTCGCTCACAGCTGGAATCTATAGCCTCGTTCGGTCGTGACGGCTCGCCTCCTCCACGTTTCCGACCTGCACACGGGTACACACGAGGAACCGGAAGCCGAGCGGGCATTGGCACGGCTCGTGGAACGGCTGGAGCCGCAGCTCGTCGTCGCCTCCGGCGACCTCGCTCACCGCGGCCGCCGGCAGCAGCTCGAGCGGGCGGCGGAACTGCTGCGTTCGCTCGGGCCGCCGGTGCTCGCAGTGCCGGGCAACCACGACCTCCCCTACTCGCCGGCGAGATTCGTCCGTCCGTGGGCGGAGTTCGAGCGGATCTGGGAAACGACGGAGCCGACCGCCTCGGCCCCCGGGCTCCACGTCGTGGGGCTCAACTCGGCCCGGCCGTTCCGCCACCAGGGCGGCGCGCTGAGCCGCGCGCAGCTCGAGCACGCGGCCGAGCGCCTCGCCACAGCCGGCGCCGGCGCGTTGCGCGTCGCCGTCCTCCACCACCACGTGCTCGGCGCGCCGTGGCGGGCCGCGCGCAAGCGACCGGTCTCGAGACGGGACCGCGTCCTCCACACGCTCCTGGACGCCGGCGCGGAGCTCATCCTCGCGGGCCATATCCACCAGGCGGCGGTGAGCGAGCAGCACGAGTTCGAGGTCGTGGGCGACGAGGCGCGCACGGCCGTCGTCGCGATCGCGCCCGGGCTCGGGCAGCCGCGGCCGCGGCGGCTCGGCGAGGCGCGCGGCCTCCACGTCCACGAGGCCGAGGCGGATGCGATCGTCGTCCGCACGTTCCACTGGTCGCACGGCGACTGGAAGCTCGGCGCCGAGCGCCGTTTCGGGCGCTAGTGCCGAGGCAGTTGCCGCGCGCCGGCACCAGTCAGCGGCCGGTGCTGCACGAAGCGGCGGTGGAGGTAGAGCAGCAGGGTCGCTCCGATGAGCGAGAAGACGATCCCGCCACGGTGGCCGAGGAAGAGCCACGCGACGACGCCGCCGAGGAAGGACCCCGCGAGGCCGAGCCCGATCGTGGCGAGGATCCCCATCGGATCGGGCCCCGGCAGTGCGAGCCGCGCGAGGGCGCCGACGATCAGGCCCCAGAAGGCGAGGAAGAGGATGAACCAGAGCACCATCCGAACGACTCCCGCTAGGACCGCAGGCTCTCGAGGAGGCGCAGACGCGCCGCCCCGTACTCGTCGTCGTCGAGGACGCCCGAGTCGTGGAGCTCCTCGAGCAGGCCGAGATAGTGGGCTGGGTTGTCGGTCGGCTCCCCGGCCGAGGCGGGGGCATCGGCGGTCGCCGGCGAGGGCTGCGCGGACTGCATATGCCGGAGACCTTCGTACGGCTTGTCCGGGTCGATGCCTGCGCGCTTCAGCCGCTCGCGATAGGCCTCGACGCCGAAGCCGCGCTCGGGGAAGCGGTAGGCGTCCTTTCCCCACAGCGGCCGCTTCTGGACGAAGCGGCGGTAGACGAGGACGAGGCCGACGGCTGCGGCGAAGCTCGCGATGCCGGCCCAGGAGACGGCGTGCCTGCCCGCCGTGCCGAGCACGATCCCGTAGCCGATCGCGCTGCCGACGAGGCCGATCACGATCGTCAGCCACGCGGGCATGGGATCGGGCCCGGGCACGGCGAAGCGCGCAAACGCGCCGGTGATGAACGCCGTGATCATGTAGGCGAGAATCGTCACGAGCATGCGCGGAGCGTAGCGCGGCGGCGTGAGGCCGCAGTAGGTGCGGACCGGCTACGCGGCCGTCTGCTCGAGCGCCTGCAGCTCCCGCCGCAGGTCCTTCACCTCGTCGCGCAGCTTCGCCGCGTATTCGAACCGCAGCTCCTCGGCGGCGAGGTACATCTCCTCCTCGAGCGTGACGACGAGCTTCTCGAGCTCCTCGCGCGACATGCCCTCGACCTTCGTCGCCCCGCGCCGCCGCCGCGACGGCACCGTCGGCGACTCGAGCTGGAGCAGCTCGGCGATGTCGGAGACCCCCTTGGCGATCGTCTCCGGCACGATCCCGTGCTCGGAGTTGTACGCCAGTTGGATCGCGCGGCGACGGTCCGTCTCGTCGAGCGCCTCCTTGATCGCCTCCGTCTGCTTGTCCGCGTACATGAGCACCTTGCCGTGGACGTTCCGTGCCGCGCGGCCGATCGTCTGGATCAGGCTCGTCCGCCCGCGCAGGAAGCCCTCCTTGTCGGCGTCGAGGATCGCGACGAGCGAAACCTCCGGCAGGTCGAGGCCCTCGCGCAGGAGGTTGATGCCGACGAGCACGTCGAACTCGCCGAGCCGGAGCTCGCGCACGATCTGGATCCGCTCGAGCGTGTCGATCTCGGAGTGGAGGTACCGCGCCTTCACGCCCGACTCGAGCAGGTAGTCGGTGAGGTCCTCGGCCATCTTCTTCGTCAGCGTCGTGACGAGGACGCGCTCGCCCGCGGCCTCCCTCGCGCGGATCTCCCCGAGGAGGTCGTCGATCTGGTTCTTCGTCGGCCGGAGGTCGACGTCGGGGTCGACGACGCCGGTCGGCCGGATGAGCTGCTCGGCGACGACCGACGAGCTCCGAAGCTCGAACGACCCCGGCGTCGCGGACACGAACACGAGCTGCGGCACCTTGCGCAGGAACTCGTCGAAGCGGAGCGGCCGGTTGTCGAGCGCCGACGGCAGCCGGAAGCCGAAGTCCACGAGCGTCTGCTTGCGCGACCGGTCGCCCTCGGACATGCCGCCGAGCTGCGGAACCGTCTGGTGC
This sequence comes from uncultured Actinomycetes bacterium, assembly GCA_963796265.1. Taxonomy (GTDB): domain Bacteria; phylum Actinomycetota; class Thermoleophilia; order Gaiellales; family Gaiellaceae; genus Palsa-739. Next base: position 188,177 of record CAWCLA010000001.1, read on the forward strand.
GACTCGTCCGCGAAGACGACGAAGTCGGACGGGAAGTAGTCGAGCAGCGTGAACGGATGCGTCCCCGCGGCGCGGCCCTCGAGGATGCGGGAGTAGTTCTCGATCCCGTTGCAGAAGCCGAGCTCGCGGAGCATCTCGAGGTCGTACTCGGTGCGCTGCCGGATCCGGTGCGCCTCGAGCAGCTTTCCCTCCTCCTCGAAGTGCGCGACCTGCGCCTCGAGCTCGTGCCGGATCTCGTCGACCGCGCGCTCGACCGTGGGCTGCGAGGTGACGTACTCCGTCGCCGGCCAGATCGAGAGGTTGTCGAGCTTCGCGAGCACCTCGCCCGTGAGCGGGTCGAAGTGCGTCATCCCCTCCACGTCGTCGCCGAAGAACGAGATGCGGTACGCGGTCTCCTGGTTCGCCGGCTGCACCTCGACGACGTCGCCCTTCACGCGGAAGCGGCCGCGGCCGAGCATCGTGTCGTTGCGGACGTACTGCGAGTCGATGAGCTTCCGCAGCAGAAGATCGCGGTCGTGCTCGGCGCCGACCTCGACGTAGATCATCCGCTCGCGCCACTCCTCCGGGGAGCCGAGCCCGTAGATGCACGAGACGGAGGCGACCACGACGACGTCGCGGCGCGTGAAGAGGGAAGAGGTCGTGGCGAGCCGCAGCCGCGCGATGTCGTCGTTCCGGGACGAGTCCTTCTCGATGTAGAGGTCGGCCTGCGGGACGTATGCCTCGGGCTGGTAGTAGTCGTAGTAGGAGACGAAGTACTCGACCGCGTTGTGCGGGAAGAACTCCCGGAACTCGTTGCAGAGCTGCGCCGCGAGCGTCTTGTTGTGGGCGATCACGAGCGCTGGCCGGCCGATCTTCTCGATCGTCCACGCCATCGTCGCCGTCTTGCCCGTGCCGGTCGCGCCGACGAGCGTGAGGTACTGCTCGCCTCCGAGGATCCCCGCGGCGAGCGCTTCGATCGCCTGCGGCTGGTCTCCCGTCGGGCGATAGGCGGAGGTCGTGCGCAGCTCGGCCACGGCCAAAGCGTACGGCTTCCCGGTACTAGTAGCCCAGCTGGGAGGCGTACGCGCGGCGGTAGATCTTCCGCAGCCGCTCGACGCGCGAGACGTAGTGCCGCGTCTCGGAGAACTGGATGCCTTCGTGCGCGTTCCGCCAGCGGTCGACGTTGTCCTCGCCTGCGTTGTAGGCGGCGAGGGCAAGACGTTCGTCGTCGTGGTAGCGGTCTAACAGATGCCGGAGGTACCAGGCGCCGTAGCGGACGTTGATGTCCGGGTCGGTGAGGTCAGAGACGCGGAAGCGCGTGCCGCGGGTGTACAGCGCGATCCCCTTCGCGGTGGTCGGCGTGAGCTGCATGAGCCCGATCGCGCCCGCACTGGAGCGGGCGTTCGGGTCGAACTTGCTCTCCGACTCGATCACCGCCGCGAGCAGCGCCGGATCGAGATGGTTCTCCGTGGCGTGCACGCGGACGATCGTCGCGTAGCGGAGTGGATACCAGAGCCGCGCGTACCAGGGCGGCTCCGTCCGCTGCAGGTAGAGGAACCCGCCGAGGGCCGCGAGGACGACCGCGGCGGCGAGGAGCCAACGCCTCACGAGAACGGTCGTAGCTCCTCCAAGACTCCGGCGACGAAGGCGTCGAGCTCCTCGAGCGAGCCGTCGTTGACGAAGCAGAAGTTTGCCCGCCGCACCTTTTCCTCTTCGGGCACGAGCCGTCCCTCCCTCTCGGCGAGGGCGCCGCGCCGCGCCTCCCTCACCACGGGCGGCGCGGTCACGACGACGACGCGGTCGAAGCGCTTCTCACCGCCCGTCTCGTAGAGGAGCGGGATCTCGGCGACGGCGACCTCGGCCGCCTGCTCCGCGACCCAGGCGTCGACGGCCGCCCGGACGCGCGGATGGAGCTCAGCCTCGAGCCAGGCGAGCTCGGAGGCGTCGGCGAAGACGATCCGGCCGATCGCCGCCCGGTCGACTTCCCCGTCCCGAAAGACCCGCTCGCCCCACCGCTCGCGCAGAACCGCCTGCAGTCCCTCGTCCTCGCGGTAGAGGCGGTGGACGACGTCGTCGCTCGAGATCACCGCCGCACCGTGACGCGCGAACGCGGCGAGCGCCTCGCTCTTGCCGGCCGCGATGCCGCCCGTGAGCGCGACCGCGAGCGGCCGCTTCACTACTCCGTCGGCTCGGCCTCGTCGGAGGCGTCGGCGTCCGCTTCCGCCTCGGGCTCGGCCTCGACCTCGGTGACGGGCTCGTCGAGCGGAGGCTCGGGCTCGGCGGGCGCGGGCTCCTCCTCGACGACCTCGGCTTCGGCCTCGGCCTCGGCCTCGGCAACAGGCTCAGCCTCGGCGACCGGCTCCTCGGCGACAGGCTCGGCCTCGGCGACCGGCTCGGCCTCGGCGACGGGCTCGGCCTCAGCAACCGGCTCCTCGGCGACAGGCTCGGCCTCGGCGACCGGCTCCTCGGCGACAGGCTCGGCGTCGACGACGGGCTCAGCCTCAGCGACAGGCTCGGCTTCGGCGGCAGGCTCCTCGAGCGCCTCGGCGGGGGGAACCTCGTCGGCGAAGACCTCGTCGGACAGGTCGAGAGCGGGAGGCTCCGCCTCCTCGCCGGGCTTCGGCTGCACGGGCATCCCGTCCTCGACGCGCTTGAGCGAGAGCGAGAGGCGGCGGCGCTCGGCGTCCACCTCGAGGATCCGGACGTTGACCTGGTCGCCCTGCGAGACGATCTCGCGCGGGTTCTCGACGTGGTGCTGGGCGAGCTCGGAGATGTGCACGAGCCCCTCGACGCCGGGCAGGATCTCGACGAAGGCGCCGAAGGTGACGACCTTCGTCACGGTGCCCTGCACGACGTCGCCCTCCTGGTAGCTCTCGAGCACCTGCTGCCACGGGTCGCTCTGCGTCTGCTTGAGGCCGAGCGAAATCCGCTGCCGGTCGCGGTCGATGTCCAGAACCTGCACCCTGACCGTCTGGCCAATCTCCAGGACCTCGGACGGATGGTTGACGTGGCTCCACGAAAGCTCGGAGATGTGGATGAGACCGTCCATCCCGTCGAGGTCGACGAAGGCACCGAAGTCGACGATGTTGGAGATCGTCCCCTCGACGACGTCGCCCGGGTTGAGGCGGTCGAGGATCCGCTGCCGCTGCTCCTTGCGCTCCTCCTCGAGCACGGCGCGGCGGGAGAGAACGACGTTGTTGCGCGAGCGGTTCAGCTCGATGACCTTGCACTGGAGCTCCTGGCCGAGGAACTCGTCGAGGTCCTGGACGCGGCGGATGTCGACGAGCGACGCGGGCAGGAAGCCGCGCACACCGAGGTCGAGGATGAGGCCGCCCTTGACGACCTCGATCACGCGGCCGGTGACCGGCTCGCCCTTCTCGTGGGCGCTCTCGATCGCCTTCCACGCGATCTCGAACCGCGCGCGCTTCTTCGAGAGGATCAGCCGCCCTTCGGTGTCCTCCTTCGTCAGCACGAGCGCCGCGACCTCGTCGCCGACCACGACCTCGTCCTCGGGGTTGATCGAGCGCCGGATCGACAGCTCGGAGACCGGGATGACGCCCTCGGACTTGTAGCCGATGTCGACGAGCACCTCGTCCTTGTCCACGCGGACGACGGTGCCGTTCACGACCTGCCCCTCCTCGATGGTGGGGAAGGTCGACTCGTAGTCGGGAACGAGCTCGCCGCTCTCGGGGTCGGTCGTCCAGACACCTTCCTCGAGGCGAGGGTCGTTGATCGTCTCGTTCGTCATGCGGCGAGCAAATATACCGGCGTCTTCGTCAAGCCGTCCGGTGGCCCCCGATACGCTGGCTTCATGGAGGAGCGGTACCCGGTCGGGGTCACCTCGTCGTGCGCGGTGCACGTCCTCCGGCACGACGGCGGCGGGAGCGGCTACGCGGGCTGGTCGGTGACCATCGGCCTCCGCAGCGGCGAGGCGACGATCCGCGTTCCCGGCCACTACGCGGGCGTCCTCGCCGAGCGGCTCGTCGCGGCGACGGAGCGGTTCGCACCCGGCCGGCGGCTCGCGCGCGACGAATACCTCGACGTGACGGCGCTCGCGACGGACGGCGTCGAGACGCTGGCCCTTTCCTCCACGGCCCGCTCGCCGGTGCGCGTGACGGTCGAGTTGCCGCGCGACGAGGTCGACGAGCTGGCCGAAGCGCTCGCCGACGCGCAGCAGCTGATCGAGACGCTCCGCCAGGGGCTCGGCCTCGTGCCGGACTCGCTGCCCGAGGCGCTGTGAGCGTGTTGGACTACTGCACCGCGGGCGCCCGCGTCGCGGAGCGGTCGCTCGCGCAGCGGCCGCGGCTGAGGCGCGAGGAGCGGCTCGTGTTCGTCGTCGGCTGTCCGCGCTCGGGGACGACGTTCCTCGGCCGCGCTATCGGCGGCCTGCCCGGCTTCGTCGACCTGAGCGAGGTCACGCCCTGGAAGGCGGCGCTTCCGGCAGGGCCGTCGGCGGCCGAGCTGCGGCGGATCCTCGAGCGCATCCGGCGGATCGGGCTCGCCTGGGGGCTGCGCGGCGTCGAGCAGACTCCCGAGACGGCGCACGCGCTCGACGCGGCGCTCGAGGCGTATCCGCAGGCGCTCGCCGTCCACGCGCTGCGCGACGGGCGCGACATCGTCTGCTCGCTGCTCGAGCGCGGCTGGCTCAACGCCGAGCAGGCGGGCTCGGACGACGCCGGCCACGCCTACGGAGCGGAGCCCCGGTTCTGGGTCGAGCCCGAGCGGCGCAAGGAATTCTCCCGGGTCAGCGACGCCCGCCGCTGCGCGTGGGCGTGGCGGCGGTACGTCGAGGCCGCCCGCTCCGTCGGCGGAGGAGAGCGCCTCCTGGAGGTGCGCTACGAGACGCTCGCGGCCGCGGCCGACCGGCTCGCGGAGTTCCTCGGAGCGAGCGCGACGTCGACGCATCGAGCGCTCGACGGCTTCCGCGACTCCTCGATCGGCCGCTGGCGCCGCGACCTGACGCCGGAGCAGCTCGCCGACGTCGAGGCGGAGGCCGGCCCGCTGCTCGCCGAGCTCGGCTACAGCTAGGGCGCCCAGGGGTGTGGCGGCCGACCGCCGGAACCTTCACATGCACCTACCGGAACCTTCACATGCAGCAAACAGGCTTCTCGCTACGCTCGAACGCATGGTGAGATGGATCGAAATCGCTGCCCTGTACCTGCTGGGAATGGGGCTCTTGACCTGGCTCGGCGGCGTCTCGGCTGCGGCCGACGCAATCTCGCGCTGGGGCCGCTCGACCGCTGAGCGGCGCCACTGCGACGCGTCGTCCTACTCGTAGCGCGCCGGCTACCGGTCTACCGAGGGCCCGCCTCGACAGCACCCGCGCGTTCATGGACCGCGGTGCCGGGTGTCACGTCGACGCATCTTCGACGGTGCGCGCCGGCTAGCTCTTCGCGTCCGCCCAGGAGTCGCCGGCGCCGACGTCGACGGCGAGCGGCGGGTCGAGCGGGTAGGCCGAGCACATCTCGTCGCGCACGAGCTCCTTCACCGCCGACGTCTCGGCGTCCGGCGTCTCGAGCAGCAGCTCGTCGTGCACCTGGAGGACGAGCCGCGCGCTCCTCCCCTCCTCGCGCAGCCGCCGCTCGATCGCGACCATCGCGACCTTGATGATGTCGGCGTTCGAGCCCTGCATCACGAAGTTGACGGCGACGCGCTCGCCGAACCCGCGGGTCGCCCGGTTACGCACGCGCAGCTCCGGCACCGGCCGGCGCCGTCCGAGCAGGCTCGTCACGTAGCCGTCCTGCTCGGCCCGCTCGATCGTGCGCGAGATGAAGTCCTGCACGAGCGGGAAGCGCGCGAGATACGCGTCGATGTACTCCTGCGCCTGCTCGCGCGGGATCTCGAGGTTCTCGGAGAGACCGAACGCCGAGATCCCATAGACGATCCCGAAGTTGATCATCTTCGCGATCGACCGCTCTGCGGACGTCAGCTTCGCGGGCTCGACGCCGAGCACCTCCGCCGCGGTCGCGGTGTGGATGTCCTCCCCGCGTTCGAACGCCTCGCGCAGCTTCGGTTCGCCGGAGACGTGCGCGAGGATGCGCAGCTCGATCTGTGAGTAGTCGGCCGAGATCAGGCGCGCGCCCGGCTCGGCGACGAACGCGGAGCGGATCTTGCGGCCGAGCTCGGTGCGGATCGGGATCGACTGGAGGTTCGGGTTGGAGGTCGAGAGCCGGCCGGTCGCGGCGACGGTCTGGTTGAAGGTCGTGTGCAGCCGTCCGTCCGGGCCGAGCAGCGACGGGAGCGGCACGAGGTACGTGTTGAGAAGCTTCGAGAGCTCCCGCCACTCCTCGATCACGGCCACGATCTCGTGCTCCTCACGGATCGAACGCAGCACCTTCGTGTCGGTCGAGTAGCCCGTCTTGCCCTTACGCCCGGGAGTGAGCTCGAGCTTCTCGAACAGGATCCGCCCGAGCTGCTGCGGCGAGCCGAGCACGAACTCCTCGCTCGCCAGCTCGTAGGCGCGCGACTCGAGCTCCTCGACGCGGTCGGCGAGGAGCGCCGTGATCTCCCCCATCCGGTACGTGTCGATCCTGACTCCAGCGGTCTCCATCTGGGCAAGAACACGGACGAGCGGCATCTCGACGTCGCGGTAGAGCGGCTCGGCGCCCCGCTCGCGCACCCGCTCGAGCAGCGGCTCCCGTAGGCGCAGCGTGACAGCCGCGTGCCGGACGAGCCGCGCCGTCTCCTCTTCGGCCTCGGGCTCGGGGTTCGCCTCGACCGCGTACTCCGCCGCGAGGTCGTCGAGGAGATACTCGCTCCGCGCCGGATCGATCAGGTAGGCGAGAATCATCGTGTCGTCGGCGGCCTCGACGCGGAGCGCCTTGGCGTCGTGCGCGACGAACGTCCCCTCGAGCCGTTCCGGCCGGGCCGAGACGACGACCTCGTCGCCGAGGGCGACCGCGATGCGCCCTTCGTCGGCCGAGATCCCCGCGGTCGAGTCGAGACGCGGCACCTCGCCCTCGCGCCAGGCGACCGCCGTGCCGGCCGAGATCCGCTCCCGTGCGGGGACGGCCTCGTCGAGCTCGTCGACCCGCCCGAGGAGGGCACGGAACTCGAACTGGCGGAACATCTCGCGCAGCTGCGAGCGGTCGGGCGGCGCGAGGACGAGCTCGGCCGGGTCGCAGTCGAGATCGAGGTCGCGGCGCATCGTCGCGAGCACCTTCGCCGCCCGCGCCTGCTCCGCGAACTCCGTCAGGTTCCTGCGCCGCGCGGGCGACAGCTCCTCGACGTGCTCGAGCACGCCCTCGAGCGACCCGTACTGCGCGACGAGCTGCCCCGCGGTCTTGTCGCCGATCCCCGGAACGCCGGGGATGTTGTCGGAGGTGTCGCCCTTCAGCCCGATGAAGTCGGGGATCTGGTCGGGACGGATCCCGTAGCGGGCCTCCACCCGCTCCGGCGTGTAGACGTTGACGTCGCTGACCCCTCGCGGCGTCATCATCAGGCACACGTTCTCCGAGACGAGCTGGAACGCGTCGCGGTCGGTCGAGACCACGCACGTCCTGATCACGGCCTCGTCGGCGTGCGTGGCCAGCGTCGCGATCACGTCGTCTGCCTCCCAGCCCTCGAACTCGAGGTTCCGGTAGCCGAACGCCTCGACGATCGGCCGCAGGTGCGGGAACTGCTCGCGCAGCAGGTCCGGCATCGGCCGGCGGCCTTCCTTGTAGACGACCTCGACCGCCTCGGCCTGCGCGACGCGGTGCACCGGCCGCGTGTCCCAGGCGACCGCGACGCCCTTCGGACGGTAGTCGGAGAGGAGCTTGAACAGCATGTTCGTGAAGCCGAGCAACGCTCCGGTCGGGAAGCCCTCGCTCGTCGCGAGCTCCTCCGGCAGCGCGAAGAAGGCCCTGTAGGCGAGGTTGTTGCCGTCCACGAGGAAGAGCTCGGCGTCGCGTGCGGGCGCGTCGCCGAGGTCGAGCTCGGCGCCAGTCAGGGTCTTCGGCGACATCTCTGCGAGTGTACGGCTCCATGGAGATCGTCCCCTTCGCAGACGCGCACCTCGACGCGGCGGCCGAGCTACTCGCGGCGCGGCACGCAGCACACCGCCTGGCGGAGCCGCTGCTACCCGAAGAGGTCGACTTCCGCGCGGAGGTCGAGAAGGAGTGGCGCGCGGACGGAGCGAGCGGCGTCTTCTCCCCGAAGGGCTATCTCTTCGGCGCTCCGAAGTGGCGCGCCTTCGCGATCGGGATCGCGGGCCATGCCGTGCGGGGAGACGCCGAGTACGCGCGCGACCTCTACGCTGCGGCGGCCGACGCCTGGGTGGACGCCGGACACCGCCGCCAGCACGTCTTTCTCCCGGCCTGCGCCGGCGACCTGATCGACGCATGGTTCAGGCTGAGTTTCGGCTCGTCCGCGATGCTCGGCGTTCGCGAGACCGCGCCGGAGGAATACGACAGCGACGTGACGATCCGCCCGGGGACGCCCGACGACCTGCGCTCCTCCGTCGAGCTCGACCGCGCGATGCACGAGTCGATGCTTCCGGCCCCGAGCTTCTCGGATGTCGCCTACACCGAGGAGGAGTACCTCGCGGACTGGGCAGGAACGTGGGACGGCGACGAGTTCATGCATTTCGTCGCGGAGCGCGCGGGCGGTGTCGTCGGGCACAGCGTCCTCTACCGCCGGCCGCCGGACTTGCGGGTGCCGGCAGGCTCGATCGACCTGGCCGCCGCGTCGACGGCGCCCGAGGCGCGTGGAACCGGAGTCGGCCGGGCGCTCACGGCCCACGTCATCCGCTGGGCGCACGAGCACGACTACCCGACGATGACGACCGACTGGCGGATGACGAACCTCTGGGCTTCGCGCTTCTGGCCGAAGCGCGGATTCCGTCCGGCGTTCCTCCGCCTCTACCGCTCCATTCCCTGAGCGCTACTTGAGCGTCTTCAGGTAGGCGATCAGCTGTGCTATCTGCTGGTCGGAGAGGATCCCGCCCCAGTGCGGCATGCTCACGATCGGCGCCCGGCCGATCACGCTGCCGCTCCGGATCATGTTCCGAAATGGCCTTGTCGGTGGGGAAATCGTGACGGAAGCCCTGCCCGGAGAGCGGCGGGATCGTCTTGTCCGGCGAAAGGGGATTCGCCACACCACCGAGGCCGTTCGGGCCATGGCAGTTGAGGCAGCCGTAGCGGACGTAGAGAGCCGCCCCCGCGACCGCCGCCCCCTGCCCTTGCGGAACCGGAACCGGCTGAGTGTCGGCAACCGGCGGCAGACCCGCGCGGATGTAGGCGACGAGGTTCGCCACCTGCGTCTTAGAGAGCACCTCGCCCCAGACGGGCATGTACGGCTGCTTCGGGTTCGCCGACTCGCCGAGGCCGTGGTCGATGATGTGCGTGAGTTGGGCCACCGTCAGGCTCTTCCCGACAGTCGTCAGCGCCGGCACGGCCGGGTCGACTCCCCCGCGCCCCTGGAAGCCGTGACACTGGGCGCAGGCGAACTGGACGAACGTGTGCGCACCGGCGGCGACCTGCGGCGGCACCTTGGGATACGTCGCCGCCGTCGTGGCCGGCCCGGCAGCCTGCGTCGTGACCGTCTTCGTCCGCTCGCCGTAATGGCCGGCGGCATACGCGACGGCGCCCGCGGCGATTGCAAGCGCCACCCCGGCGGCGATCACCGCCGGCAGAATCCTCACCTCGCGCTGGGAGCGTTCCTCGTCGGCCATGGCTGCATTTTCTACTTTCCGCGCGCCGACGGCAATCCGTACTAGGTCCGGAGCGTGATTGGTTGAATCCGCGGGTGCCGCGCGTCCCCCTCCTCTCAGGCACTCGCCTCGTCGTGGCCTCGGCGCCCGCTGACGCGCGCATCCTGCGACCGCCGCCGCCAGGCCGCGCAACGGACGTCGAGGCGGCCACGCGGGAGGCACTGCGGTTTCCCCTCGACGGGCAGGCGCTCGAGGCGCTCGCCGTGCGGGGGGGCCGGGCGACGATCGTGGTCGAGCCGCCGGCGTTGCCGATCGGAAGCGTGCAGGCGGACCCGCGCCGGCAGGCGATCGCCGCGGTGAGCGAGGCGCTCGAGGAGCTCGGCGTGCCGACCGGGAACCAGACCCTCCTGGTCGCCGGCGGCCTCGCCCGGCGCGCGAGCCGGGGCGAGATCGCAGCGCTCGTGACGCCGGACCTTCGGCGCCGCTTCCACGGCACGGTCGCGGTGCACGACGCCGCCGACCCGGCACTCGCCGGGATCCCTCCCGGTGCGCCACGCGTTCGGCTCGCTTCCGAGCTCGTCGAGACCGACCTCGTGGTGGTCGTGAGCGCGGCGGAGACCGTTCTCCACGGCGGACCGGCGACGCTGCTCGCCGCTGCCGACGCCGAGACGCAGCGTCGCGCGACGGCGGAGTCGCTCCTCGAGACCCGAGGCGCGGAGGGCTGGCGCCTCGCAACGCTCGTCGAGCAGGCCCTGGCAGCGCACGTGCCGCTCTTCGCCGTCTCGCTCGTCCTCAACCATCCACAGCTCACAGGCCCGCTGCGCGGCTATCCGTACGAGCCGGAGGCAGCCGACCGGATCGCGCGATCGCCGCTGAGGCTTGCGTTCCGGGTCGCACCGGAGCCCGTTCGCCGCCGCGCCCTCCGGTCGCTGAGCGCGGCGCGAACGACGTCCACGGTGCTTGCCGGACCGCCGTCGGTCGCGCACGCCGAGGCCCTGCTCCGCGCAATCGAGCTGCGGCGGACGAGCCTCGACGAGCCCCTCGACGCGCTCGTGATCGGGGTTCCCGGCACGACTCCCTTCCTGCCGCGGGAACGCCCGAACCCGCTCCTCGCCGCGCACCTCGGACTCGCGCACGCGCTGGGGCTGTGGCGCGACGCCTTCCCCGTCCGGGACGGAGGCATCGTCATCCTCGTGCACGGCTTCCGGCGCATCTTCGCCCGGCCGACGCAGGAGCCCTATCTCGTCTTCTTCCGGGCCGACCCGATCGCCCGCGATCCGGGGCTGCTCGCCGCCGCCGAGGAGGCGGTCGCAGCGGACGCCCGCGCGGTCGAGGAGTACCGCGCCGGCCACACCGTGCATCCGCTGCTGCCGTTTCGCGACTGGGAGGCGTGCCGGCCCGCGCTCGAGCGGCTCGGCGCCGTGTACGTCGCAGGTGCGCGAGACGCCGTCGCGGTGAGGCAGCTCGGCTTCGTCCCGATCGGCGGGATCGGCGCCGCGCTCCAGATGGCCCGCAACCACCGCGGTCACGACGCGCGCATCGGCTTCCTGCTCGCGCCGCCCTACTTCCCGCTGCGGGTCGGCAGGTAGGGACGGCTCGCCGAGCCGCGTACCATGGCGCAGCAGGCCGAAGTGGCGGAACTGGCAGACGCGCCGGACTCAAAATCCGGTGGCCCTCGGGCCGTGTGGGTTCGACTCCCACCTTCGGCATTCCGAAGCATCTAGGCTCGGACCGGATGGCAAAGAGCATCGGCATCCTCACCGGCGGCGGCGACTGCCCCGGGCTCAACGCGGTCATTCGCGCGGTCGTGCGCCGCGCCGACGCGGCGGGCTGGGAGGCGGTCGCGGTGCGCGAGGGCTGGCGCGGTCTCGTCGAGCCGATCTTCGAGGAGCTCGGGCCGCAACAGGTGTCCGGGATCCTGCCTCGCGGCGGCACGATCATCGGCACCAGCCGGACGAACCCGTTCAAGCTCGAGGGCGCGGTCGAGCGCGTGTTGCAGAACTTCTCGGACCGCGACCTCGACGCGCTCGTCGCGATCGGCGGCGAGGACACGCTCGGCGTCGCGGCCCGCCTGCACGCGGAGCACCGGCTCCCGGTGGTCGGCGTGCCGAAGACGATCGACAACGACCTCTCGGGCACGGATTACACGTTCGGCTTCGACACCGCCGTCTCGATCGCGACGGAGGCGATCGACCGTCTGCACACGACCGCCGAGTCGCACAACCGCGTCATGGTGCTCGAGGTCATGGGCCGCCACACCGGCTGGATCGCCGTGATGAGCGGCATCGCCGGCGGCGCCGACGTGATCCTCGTCCCGGAGATCCCGCTCGACTTCGAGGAGGTGGCGGAGTCGATCCGGAAGCGGCACGCGCACGGCAAGAACTTCTCGATCGTCGTCGTCAGCGAGGGCTGCGAGCTGCCCGGTCTCGAGGACGCCGGCGAGCGCGACCAGTTCGGGCACGTGATCCTCGCGAAGCGAGGCGTCGGGGACGCACTCGGCCGGGAGATCGAGCAGCGGACCGGGTTCGAGACGCGCGTCACGGTGCTCGGCCACGTGCAGCGCGGCGGCTCGCCGACGGCCCGCGACCGCGTGCTCGCGACGCGATTCGGGCTCAAGGCCGCGGACCTCGCCTTCGCCGGCGAGTTCGGCCGGATGGCCGCCCTGCGAGGGGACGACGTCGTCGCCGTCCCTCTCGCAGAGGCAACCGCCGAACTGAAGGTCGTGCCGCGCGAGTGGTACGACGTCGCGCGCGCCTTCTTCGGCTGAGAACTCGTCTAACCCGTGCCGGGAACCGGCTGCGCCTCGGGCGGCGCCTCGGCGGCAGTCTCACCTCCCTCCGCCAGCACAGAGCCGAACTGCGCGACCTTGTCCGGCGCGCGGAGATGCAGCAGCAGGAGGTAGACCAGGCCGAGCCCGAACCAGCCGAGGGCGACCCAGAGGGAGTAGCTGATCGGCGCCGGCGGGCGGGGCGTGATCGACCAGTAGATCGTCATGCCGCAGACCACGATCGCGGCGACCGGCAGGACGACGTCGAGGGCGAGGTTGTACGCCACCGCCGAAGCAGCCCTCATCCGCCAGAAGTACACCATTCCACCAAGCGCGACGAGGATGTAGGTGCCGAGGATCCCGAAGGTCGCAGTCGTCGCCATGAACGCGAAGTACGTGAACGGGTCGTTCCACGTGCCACGTGCGAGCCAGCTGACGAGGACCACCGTCAGAGCGAGCGACGCGAGAATCGAGACCCACGGGGTCTTGAACCGCGGGTGCGTCCACGCGAAGACCTTCGGCAGCCCGCCTTCACGGCCCATCGCGAAGGCCGTGCGCGAGACGAGAGCCGTGCCGGCCAGCGCCGCGACGAACGCATCCACGACGACGGCGACGTCGACGAGCGTCGCGAACCAGCTGCCGACGTACTGCGTCGCCAGCGCGTCGAGCGCCCCCGGGTTGCTCGCCCAGGCTGCGGCGTTGTCGACCCCGAAGCCGACCGACATCGCCCACGTGAGGAAGACGTAGAAGACGAGCGCGACGAGGACGGCCGAGAGGATCGCCTTCGGGATCATCTGGAGGGGCTCCGCCGACTCCTCCCCGAGCGCCGCCGCCGCCTCGAAGCCGATGAAGCCGGTGAAGGCGAAGACCATCGCGTAGAAGAAGTCGTGCGCGGTGTGCGCGTGGTGGAAGTTGAACGGCTGGAGCGTCACGCCCGAGGCGCCACCCTTGCCGAGGATCACGAACGCGAGGATCATGAGCAGGAGCACGCCGAGCGAGGCGAAGAGAAGCTGCGTCCGCGTCGAGAGCTGAATGTCGAGCAGCGCGAAGACCGTCAGCAGCCCGACGAGGATCCAGAAGCACTGGAACCAGCTCAGGTCGAGCGACGTGTGCACCGTCAGCACGGTGGAGAGGAAGAAGGACGCGATGATGAGCACGAACGAGATCCCGGCTGCGAACCCCCACGAGTACAACCAGCCACCGATGAAGCCGGCGTTGCGGTCGAGACCACGGGCCGTATACGTGTAGAGGCCGCCTGCGCTAGCCATCCGCCGCGTGAAGCGGATGATCACCGACGCGAGGCAGAGCGAGCCGACGCCGGCGGTGAGGTAGACGAGCGGAACGGTTGGCCCGGCGTAGCCTGCCGCGCCACTCGTGGCGAGCGAGCTCGCCATCACGAGAGCGAGGAGGGCGAGCGAGAGGCCAAAGGTCTCGCGCAGGCCGAGCACGCCGCGGCGCAGAGATCCGACGCGGCCGAGCGATTCGAGCATCTTTCCCTCCCTGCTAGTCGGGAACGAACGCGAGCACGCGCGCGGGTGCCCCGTTGGCTGCGCGCACCTTCAGCGGCGCGACGACGACCTGCGTTCGCGCCGGCAGAAGATCGAGGTTGGCGAGGTTCTCGAGGATCATTCGACCTGCGCCGAGCCAGACCTTGTGCAGACCGAACGTCTCGGTGTCGACCGGGTCCGCCGACGGGCCGTCGAACCCGATCCCGACGATGCCGCGCCGGACGAGCTCGTGCGACGCCTCCGCGTCGGGGTACGACCAGCCGGTCCAGTAGGCGTCGCTCCCCCAGTTGCGGCCGTTGTCGGAGTAGAGGAACAACCAGTCCCCCTCACCGAGGTCGCCGACGAGCGGCTCGAGCTCGCTCCACCCGACCGCGCCGGGCTCTCGCTGCGACAGGTCGACGGTGACCGCGTCGGTGACGAGCGATTCGAGGGGGATCTCGTCGAGCGTGGCACCGCCGGCGATCTGGTGGGCGGGCGCGTCGACGTGGGTACCGATGTGGTTGAGCAGGTGGTAGTCGGACATCGCGTAGCCGTCGCGCTCGACCCGCGCGATGTCGAGGAACGACGGCGCTGGCAGCCCCGGATAGAGCGGCATCTCATCCGCGTATTCGTGACTGAGGTCGACGATGCGCACCGGCGACGAGTATGCAGCCCGGCGTGGTCTTCGTGCAATCACGGCAACCTGACCGCGACGATCACCGCCATGCCCGGCGTGGCCAGGATCTCGGCGGCTGCGAGCCGCGGGTCGCGCAGGAGGAGCTCGCGCACGTCGTCTCCCTCGACCGGCCGGCCCGGCGACATGTCGTCCTTGACGAGGATCCCGCCGGCCTCGACGAGCGCGAGGATCGCCTCCCACTTCCCCTCCGTCACCGGCCGAAGCCCGCCGTCGACGAAGACGAGCCCGAACGGTCCGCGGCCGCGCAATTGCTCGTAGACGTCGCCTTCCAGCAGCTCGACGTTCGGGAGCGAGGCGAGTCGCTCCCGCGCGATCAGGAGGCGCTCGGGATCGCGCTCGACGGTGACGACGCTGCGCGCGGTCTCGGCGATCACGGCGGCCGTCTCGCCGAAGGCGGCGCCCATCTCGGCAACGTCGCGGCCGGCGGCGAGCGCCCGCAGGAGCGCCTGAACCTCGCGGATGGCGGTCGCGCCGCCGGTCAAACCTCGGGCGGCGCCTCGCCGACGAGCGGCGAGAGATCGGCCGCGTGGACGATGACGGCGTCGACTCCCGCCCGCTCCAGCTCGTGCACCTCGTCCTCCGTCGTCACCGTGAGATCGGCGACGGCGAGCTTCCCGGCCGGTACGGCCGCGAGCAGGTCGAGGACCGCCTCCAGCCGCTCCTCCGCACCGCCGGGCAGCGGCGCGAGCAGGAAGATCTCGGGGTCGACGAGCTCGAGCGCATGCTCGAGCTCCTCCTCGTTCCGGACCTCCACGGCACAGTCGAGCCCCAGCGCGAGCGCCTCCTCGTGACGCCGCTGGAGCCGCGCCCTGGCATCCTCGTCCTCGCCGACCGCGAGCGTGACGGCGTCGGCCACCTCTGCGGCTCGCTCCAGCGCCGCGTCGGCCCGCCAGAGGATCGGCAGCCCGGTCGCTCCCCTCACGGCGGCGGGGTCGCCGGCGACGACGAGCGCCTCGGCCCGTTGCGCCTCGGCGGCTCGCGCGGCCTCGACGTCCTCGACGGCCGCGACGACGGAGATCCCGTCGCCCTCGGCGATCGCGTGGCTGAAACGGCGTACACCGGCCATGAGCGGCGATTCTCGCAACTCAGAGCCCCACCGGGTGCCAGACGGTCTTCAGCTCGAGGAAGGACGCGATCTCCCACGGGCTCTGGACGTCGGCGCGGCCGCGCAGGACCCGCTTGACGTTGTCGGCCGCGAGGCGCTCGAGTTCGGGCGCGTCGCCGTCGGCGCCGCAGAGGTCGATGGCGTTCACGTCCATGTGGGAGGCGAGCACCGGAGCGAGCTCTGCGGGGTGGCCCGTGAGGAGGTTGACGACGCCGCCGGGCAGGTCGCTCGTCGCGATCGCCTCCGCCAGCTCGACCGCCGCGAGCGGCCGGGTCTCGGACCCCACCGCGACGACGGCGTTCCCGCCGACGAGCGGCGGGAGGAGGCGCGTCACGAGCCCGAGCAGCGGCGGTTCGTCCGGGGCGAGCACGGCGACGACGCCCGTCGGCTCCGGCACCGTGAAGTTGAAGTACGGGCCGGCGACCGGGTTCGAGCCGCCGAGGACCTGAGGGAGCTTGTCGGCCCAGCCCGCGTACCAGACGATCCGGTCGATCGAGCGCTCGACCTCGTCGCGCCCGCTGCAGAGCTCGGCGAACTCCGCGCTGCGTGCCTCGACCATCTCGGCGAGCCGGTAGAGCACCTGGCCGCGGTTGTACGCGGTCGCCGCAGCCCACTTCGGCTGCGCGTCGCGAGCGGCGCGGACCGCGTCGCGGACGTCCTTGCGCGAGGCGCGCGCGACGTTCTGACCCTCCGCCTCGTACGTGCGGCCCGACTCGCTGCGCGGGAACGCGCCGCCGATGAACAGCTTGTACGTCTTCTTGACCGGCAGGCGCGTCATTCGTCGAACTCCAGATACGGCTCGAGCCCGTGCAGCCCGCCCTCGCGGCCGAAGCCGGACTCCTTGTAGCCGCCGAAGGGCGAGCTGGGGTCGAACCGGTTGTACGTGTTCGCCCAGACGACGCCGGCCCGAAGCCGCTGCGCCGTCCAGAGGATGCGCGAGCCCTTCTCCGTCCAGACGCCGGCGCTCAACCCGTACGGCGTGTTGTTCGCCTTCTCGACCGCCTCCTCGGGCGTGCGGAAGGTAAGGACGGAGAGGACGGGGCCGAAGATCTCCTCCTGCGCGATCCGGTAGCTCTGCGCGACGTTCGTGAACACGGTCGGCGCGAACCAGTAGCCCTTCTCGGGCAGGACGCACGGCGGCTGGTAGATCTCGGCGCCCTCCTCGACACCGGACGCGACCAGCTCGCGGATCCTGTCGAGCTGGGCGGCCGAGTTGATCGCGCCGACGTCGGTGTTCTTGTCGAGCGGGTCGCCGACACGCAGCGTCGAGAGGCGGCGCTCGAGCTTCGCGACGAGCGATTCGTAGATCGACTCCTGGACGAAGAGCCGCGAGCCGGCGCAGCAGACGTGGCCCTGGTTGAAGTAGATGCCGTTGACGATCCCCTCGACGGCCTGGTCGAGCGCCGCGTCGTCGAAGACGATGTTCGCGGCCTTGCCCCCGAGCTCGAGCGTCAGCCGCTTTCCGGTCCCGGCGAGCCGCCGCTGGATCTCCTTCCCCACCTCGGTCGAGCCGGTGAAGGCGATCTTGTCGACGTCCTCGTTCTCGACGAGCGCGGCGCCGGTGCTCCCGTCCCCGGTGACGATGTTCACGACACCGGCCGGCAACTCCGCCTGGCGGACGATGTCGCAGAAGAGGAGCGCCGTGAGCGGGGTCGTCTCGGCCGGCTTGAGCACGACGGTGTTGCCGCAGGCGAGCGCCGGCGCGACCTTCCACGCGAGCATGAGGAGCGGGAAGTTCCACGGGATGATCTGGCCTGCGACACCGACCGGGCGCGGGCGGCGGTTCGGGAACGCGTATTCGAGCTTGTCCGCCCAGCCGGCGTAGTAGAAGAAGTGGGCCGCGGCGAGCGGGAGGTCGACGTCGCGCGACTCCTTGATCGGCTTGCCACCGTTGAGCGACTCGAGGACGGCGAACTCGCGCGACCGCTCCTGGAGGAGGCGCGCGATGCGGAAGAGGTACTTCGCGCGCTCGGAGCCGGGGAGCGACGACCAGCCGTCGGCGTACGCGCCCCGGGCGGCGGCGACGGCCCGCGTCACATCCGCGGGCGTCCCCTGCCCGACGGCCGCGAGCGGCTCCTCGTCGCGGGGGGCGATCGTCTCGTACGTCTCCGTCGGCTCGAGCCATTCGCCGCCGACGAAGTGCCCGTAGCGATCGGCGATCTGGACGATCTCACGCGACTCGGGGGCGCCCGCGTACGTCCAGTCGCCGGGGACGTCGACCTCGCCGCGCTGCTTGTCGAGCTCAGCCACGCCCACTCCAGACGCGTCCGGTGCGTACGGGTGCGAGGCGCGGGGCGCGTGTTCCCCAAACCCACCCCCCACCCTTATGGGAGGGGGCAAGCCTAGGGGTAAACGTGTCTCGGGGCCGTGCCATCTTCGTCACAAAAACCGTGCTCCCGTTCAATCCCGCGTGAAGTAGTCGCCGCTCTGGTAGGCGCCGGTGCGCTCCTTGCGCAGTTGCATGAGGACGTCGTTCAAGAGCGTCGACGCGCCGAGCCGGTACAGCTCGGGCGTCAGCCACTCCCGACCGAGCGTCTCGTGCACGAGCACGAGATGCTGCACCGCCTGCTTCGCCTGCCGGATCCCGCCCGCCGCCTTGAAGCCGACGCGCCGGCCCGTCTCCTCGTACACGTCCCGGATCGCCTCGAGCATGCAGAGCGCGACCGGCAGCGTGGCGGCCGGCGAGATCTTCCCGGTCGACGTCTTGACGAAGTCGGCTCCGGCGGCGATCGCGAGCAGCGTCGCCCGGCGCACGTTGTCGTACGTGCCGAGCTCCCCCGTCTCGAGGATCACTTTCAGGTGGGCGCCGCCGCACGCCTCCTTCACCTGGACGATCTCGTCGTAGACCTTCGCGTAGCGGCCGGAGAGGAAGGCGCCCCGGTCGATCACCATGTCGATCTCGTCCGCCCCGAGCTCGACGGTCGCACGGACGTCGGCGACCTTCACCGCTGTCGGGTACTGGCCGGACGGAAAGCCGGTGGCGACCGCCGCCACCTTCACGTCGCTGCCCGCCAGCCGCTCCCGCACCGGCGGTACGAGGTTCGGGTAGACGCAGACCGCGGCGACCGGAGGCACGGACGGATCGCTGGGATCCGGCCGGCGCGCCTTCGAGGCGATGGCCGCCGCCTTGCCCGGCGTGTCCGCGCCCTCGAGCGTCGTCAGGTCGGTCGTGCGGACTGCTAGCAGCAGCGCCCAGACCTTCGCCTCCCGCTTGATCGAGCGTTTCGCGAGCGACGCGGCGCGCTCCTCGAGCGCGACCGCGTCGACCGCGCCGATCCGCGGCAGACGCGCCTCGAGCGGCAGCTCGAATCCAGTGGGAAGAGCAGGCGCCTGCGCCATGCGCTGAGTCTAGTCCCGGGCAGAGACCGGTCACATCGTGCGCCCCAGCCAGGGCTACGCTGCACCCATGAGGACGCTTGCGGGTCTCGCCGCCGTAGCGGCGCTGGCGGTCGTGACGGCGTGCGTCAGCCCGGGTCGGACGAGCTCCGGTCCGGTCACCGAGATGCACTTCGCGCCGAAGGCGGGCTTCGCCGACTCGGCCGAAACGGTGATGGGAACCCTCGTCGCACCGCCGACGAGGAGGTTCCTCGCGCGGATCCGCAGCGGGAAGATGGGTGGCGTCATCCTGCTGGGCAACGGCTGGCTCACGCAGAGCACCGCGGCAACGGTGACCTCCGAGCTGCAGCAGGCGGCCTGCGCGCGCGGCGAGCCGCTCCTCGTCGCGGTCGACCAGGAGGGCGGGATCGTGAGGCGCCTTGCGTGGGCGCCTCCGACGGAGGCACCCGCCGAGATGTCGAGTCCCTCCGTCGCACGCAACCAGGCCGCGCGTGCGGCGGCGGCCCTTCGCAGCGTCGGCATCGACGTCGATTTCGCACCCGTCGTCGACACGCCCGGCTCGGCGGGCAACTTCCTCGGCTCGCGAGCGTTCTCGCACTCCCGCTCGCGGAACGCGGAGCTGGCACATGCGTTCGTGGGCGGCCTGCAGACGAGCGGCATCGCGGCGACCGCGAAGCACTTCCCCGGTCTCGGCCTCGCGAGCGGCAACACCGACAACGGCCGGGTCGTGATCGGCTCCGCCGCCTGGAAGATCCGCCGGGGCCTGCTCCCGTTCGCAGGCGCGATCAGGGCGGGCGTGAAGCTCGTGATGATCTCGACCGCGCTCTACCCCAGCCTCGACGCGTCGGGAAAGCCGGCCGCGTTCTCGAGCAAGATCGCCACCGGCCTGCTGCGGAAGACGCTCGGCTTCAAGGGCGTGGCGGTGACCGACTCGCTCACGGCGCCCGCCGCCGAGGCGATCCCGCACACGGCGACGAAGGCGATGCTCGCCGGCTCGGACCTCCTGATCTTCGGCGCCGAGAGGGCGAGCGAGCGTGGCTACGCGACGCTCCTCGCGGACGAGGCCGGTTCGCCGCGACTGCAGGCACGGCTGACGAGGGCTGCGGCCCGAATCCGCGCCCTGAAGGCCTGGCTGGCCGCCCACGGCGGCCCCACCTGCTAGACGAGACGATTGGTCTAGAGCCCGAGCCGCTCGAGCGTCGCGGCGTCGCGGCGCCACCTCGGCCGCACCTTGACCTTGAGCTCGAGGAAGACGGGATGGCCGAGCAGCGCTTCGATCTCCGGCCGCGCCCGCGTCCCGATGTCCTTCACGAGCGCTCCGCCCTTGCCGACGACGATCTGCTTCTGCGACTCGGTCTCGACGAGGATCGACGCGCGCACGACCTTCTCCTCGATCTCCTCCAGCTCGACCGAGATCGCGTGCGGCACCTCGTCGCGCGTGAGCCAGAGCGCCTTCTCGCGGATCAGCTCGGCCAGCTGGAGCTCGAGCGAGAGGTCGGTTCGCTGCTCGTGGGGGAAGTAGAGCGGCCCCTCGGGGAGGAGCGCGACGAGCTCGTCGCGGAGCGCCGGGATGCCGTCGCCGGTCTTCGCGCTCACCGGATGGAGCGCGTGGAAGGCGCCGAGCTTCGCCGCCGTATTCATCTGCGTCGCGATGTGGCCCGCCTTGAGGCGGTCGACCTTGTTGAGGGCGACCACGACGGGGAAGCCGAGACCGAAGACGCGCGCGGCGATGAACCGGTCGCCCGCGCCGATGCGCTCCCGCGCCGAGAGGACGAAGAGGACGGCGTCCACCTCCTCGAACGCGGCGTCGACCGTCTGCTGCATCCGCTCGGTGAGCGCGTCGAGCGGCCGCTGGAAGCCGGGGAGGTCGGCGAGGACGAGCTGATGGTCGTCGCCGTTCGCGATCCCGAAGATGCGCCTCCGGGTCGTCTGCGGCTTGTCGGAGACGATCGCGACCTTGCCGCCGCAGAGCGCGTTCACGAGCGTCGACTTGCCGACGTTCGGCCGGCCGGCGACGGCGACGAAGCCCGACTTCACAGCTCGAAACCCATCCACGGCGTGATGCGTCCCCACTCGCTGACGTGGTCGCGTAGGAAGCGGCCGCCGGCTTTCTCGTAGAACCCGACCGCATTCGGCTCCGCTCCCCACTCCAGCCGCCCGGCGCCGAGCTCGCGCGCCCGCTCGGCGGCGAGCCCGAAGAGCCGCGTGCCGATTCCCCGGCCCAGACAGGCGGGATCGACCCAGAGATCGTCGAGAATCGCAATGCCGTCGCGCGGCGGCGTCAGACCGGCCCAGGCGACGATCGTGCCGTCCTCCTCGACGACCCAGCGCTCGCAGCCGGTCCCGAACTCGAGCCCGTCGGCCCAGCGACGGACGAGGTCGCGGTCGTATCCCCAGTGGGCCTTCGACTCGAAGGTCAGCTCGCGCAGTCGCTCGTGGTCGCCCGGCGCCGCAGCCCGCAGCAGCCACTCGGTCATTCCTGCGGCAGGTCCCACGTGTCCGGGAGGAGGTCGTCGGCGGAGTACTCGGCCACGGAGCCGTCGGCCCGGTGGAACCACACGCGCTCGAACCGCCACTCGTGCAGCCACTGGCGGCAGCCGCCACACGGAGACGCCGTGATTGCGATCGCGTCCACCTCACCTGGCCGCACGCCTTCGCTCGCCGCCTTCGCGATCGCCGTGCGCTCGGCGCAGACTCCCAGCGGGTAGGCCGCGTTCTCGACGTTCGCCCCGGCGAACACGCGCCCGTCGCGCGTGAGGACGGCCGCGCCGACGAGGTAGTTCGAGTACGGCGCGTACGCGTTCGCCGCCGCCACCTGCGCCTGCGCGAGCAGCTCCTCGGCCGTCATCCGGGGGCTCCGCCGCCGACCAGGAAGTGACCGTTCGCCGTGTCGTGGAGGTCGAGAGCGAAGCCGAGCGGCCGGACCCGCTCCGCGAGCTCCGCCGCGCCCCAACGCCGCTTGACGATGCGGAAGGTGCGCCCGTCCGAGAGCGACCGCGTCTCCAGCTCGTCCGTCTGGTCGGTGCCCGTGTGCGCGGTGTCGCCGGCGCCGCTGTCGACGAGGAACACGCGGCCGCCCGGCGCCAGCGCCGTTCGCACGAGCGACCAGAAGCCGTCGAACCGCTCCTGCGGCACGTGCGAGAGCCAGAAGGAGAAGAAGACGAGGTCGAAGCGCTCCCCGGGCTTCCAGCCGAAGACGTCCGCGCGGACGAGCTCGGCCTCCGTCGTGTTCAGCGCGAGCGTCTCGGCATTCGCGTCGACGGCCACGACGCGCTCCGCGAGCCGGACGAGCCTGCGCGTCCAGATCCCCGTGCCCGCGGCGAGCTCGAGCACGGAGCCGCCGGGCAAGGCCGCCTCGAGGGCAGCCTCGGCCTCCAGCACGTCCGCGTGCCAGCGCGCGAGCGCCTCGGGCTCGAGCTCGTAGCGGCCGCGCCGGTACCACCAGTCGTCGTACTCCGGCGCGCGCTCGGCGTAGTAGCGCTTCTGCTCGCCCAGGAGATGGCTCATGCGGCCACCGCCTCCTCCAGGAACCCCGCGACTCCGTGCAGCGAGTCGGCGTACCGCGCGGCGCGCCGGTCGGGCCGGCGCACGAGCACCGCCGGCAGGCCGACGGCCTCGGCGCCGAGCACGTCGGCGACGACGTTGTCGCCGACCATCCACGCCTCCGCCGGACGCACCTGCTCGAGCACCGCTGCGAACGCCTTCGCGTGGGGCTTCTCGTATCCGGTCTCGGCCGAGCAGGAGACGACCCCGACCACGTCCTCGAGACCGAGCCAGGCGACGATCTGCCGCAGTTCGGGCACGTGGTTCGAGAGGATCGCATGGGTCCAGCCGGCCTGCGAGAGCCGCTCGAGCGCGGGCAGCGTGTCGTCGAAGAGCGCCCAGCCCACGCTCGGGTCGACGTAGAGGCGCCGCGCCGCCTCGGCGAGCTCGAGCGCGCGCGTCGGCCCGTAGCCCGCGGCCCCGTAGGCCCGGGCGAGAGTCGGCCGCACCGAGGCCCACCACGCTTCCGGCTCGCACAGCTCCGGGTGCGCGACCTCCGGCCGGTGCCAAGGGAAGCCGTCGCGCAGATGCGGCCGGAACGTCTCGGCCGAGTGGCCGTGTCCCGGCTCCTCGGCGTCGAGCGCCTCGGCGAGCAGGATGCTCCAACCGGTCTCGCCCCGCCGGTGGGCCAGCGTCCCGTCGAAATCCCAGATCGCGAGGCGGACGCCGGTCACGCTCAGCCGATCAGCTGGAAGACGACGAGGGTGGTGAGCGCGCCGAGCGCCCCTCCGTACGTGACCTCGAGGAGGGAGTGGATGCCCGACTCGACCCGAGTCTGCGCGACGAGGAACGCCATGATCAGCGTCAGCGAGGAGACGACGAAGCGGTGATCGTCGCCGACGACGTACGTGACCGCGATCCAGCCCGCGAACGCGAGTGCGGCGTGGCCCGACGGCAACCCGCCGCGGAGCGGAGTGCCCCGCCCCGTCCAGGCCTTCGTCGCGATGACGAGAAGGACTACGAGGACGAGCGCGACGAGCGTGATGTCGGCCGGCCCCTTCCGCACCCGGTCGAGCACATGCGTCGCGCGGTTCCCCGCCGCGCTCTCGAACACGAGATAGCCGACGGCGACCGCGGTGATCGAGGCGATGAGGACGGCGCCGGCAGCGATGTCCTTCGCGAGCTTCGCGTTCGGGTCGAACGAGGTCGTCGAGACGTCGATCACACCCTCGATCGCAGTGTTGAGCATCTCGGCGACGAGCACGAACGCGATCGCGATCACGAGCGCGATGAGCTGCAGCCGCGAGACGCCGACCGCGATCGCGCCGGCGAAGACGAGGACGGCGGCGAGGAAGTGGATGCGGAGGTTCCGCTGGGTGCGGAGCACGTGGATGACGCCCTCGAAGGCGTAGTTGAAGCTGTCGAGCAGCGACGGCGCCTGGCCCGGGGCCGCCGACGGGGGTCGGTGCGCCGGCCGCTCGCGTTCCTCGTCCTCGGGCCCGCGCGGCAGCGGGGTGACGCTCACGGCGCGTACACCGCCTCGCGGGCCTCCATCTCCGGCCCGTGGTCGTAGCCGACGAGGTGGAGGAGCGCGTGGACGAGCGGCCGGCGCCACTCCTCGCCCACGACGTCCGGACAGACGAGGACGTCCCCGAGCTGGCGCGGCATGCCGTCCGGCAACGCGGCCAGCCCGTCGAGCGGGAAGGCGAGCGCATCGGTCGCCTCGTCCACGCCGAGGTGCTCGCGCTTCAGCGTACGGCTCTCGTCCGGCCCCACGAAGGC
The DNA here is from genome assembly GCA_963796265.1 of uncultured Actinomycetes bacterium. Classification (GTDB taxonomy): domain Bacteria; phylum Actinomycetota; class Thermoleophilia; order Gaiellales; family Gaiellaceae; genus Palsa-739. Next base: position 212,444 of record CAWCLA010000001.1, read on the forward strand.
GAGCCCGAGCTCGCCCGTTCCGACGCCCTCCCCCGCGAGCACCCGCCGCGAAAGGTCGACCGCGGCCGCCTCGTCCACCCCCCGACCCGAGCGGTTGTCGACCTCGACCGAAATCATCGGGATTGGGGGATCACCGGTTCCGCTGGGTCCCGGTCTGCTCGGCGTGGCGCTTGTAGGCCTCCACGATCCGCTGCACGAGCTTGTGGCGGACGACGTCCTGGTGACCGAACTCGACGAAGGCGATCCCGTCCACCGTGGTGAGGATCTCGCGCACCTGGATCAGCCCGGAGGCTTGCTCGCGCGGCAGGTCGACCTGGGTCACGTCGCCGGTGACGACCATCTTCGAGCCGAAGCCGAGCCGGGTGAGGAACATCTGCATCTGCTCGGGCGAGGTGTTCTGCGCCTCGTCGAGGATGACGAAGCTGTCGTTGAGCGTGCGTCCGCGCATGTACGCGAGCGGCGCGACCTCGATCGTGCCGCGCTCGAGGTAGCTGTTGAGCCGCTCCGGATCCATCGTGTCGTAGAGCGCGTCGAAGAGCGGGCGCATGTACGGGTCGACCTTCGCGAGGACGTCGCCCGGCAGGAAGCCGAGCCGCTCGCCCGCCTCGACCGCGGGTCGCGTGAGGATGAGGCGGCCGACCTGGCGCTCGGACAGCGCCGCGACCGCGAGCGCGATCGCGAGGTAGGTCTTGCCGGTACCGGCGGGGCCGATCCCGAAGGTGACCGTGCAGTCGCGGATCGCGTCGACGTAGCGCTTCTGCGTGACCGTCTTCGGCGTGATCTGCTTGCCGCGGTGCGACCAGACGACGTCCGCGAAGATCTCGCGCACGTCCTCGGCCTCGTCGATCGCACCGAGGATGGCGTCGACCGTGCCGGCGCCCACTTCCTGGCCGCCCTCGACGAGCTCGACGAGCTCCTCGACGACCGCCTGCGCCTCGGCGACCTTCAAATCCTCGCCGGCGAGAGTGAGCCGGTTTCCGCGCAGGTTGACGGTGCAGCCGAGCCGGTCGCGGAGCGCATCGAGCACGCCGTCGCCGATGCCGGCGAGCTCCGCCGCGACCTCGTTCGAGACGTCAAGGACGGTCTGCACGCGGTCAGTGTAGGTGGCTCTGCGGCGCTTCCCTGCTGGCCCCGGGCACTGCGGAAGGGTTCGTACCGTCGGTCACGAACATGACTCCGTCGGCTCGCTGCGGTACCGTCTCGGGCCTCGGGTCGCCTCTCTACGCCGTTTTCATGCGTCGTCACGGTCTCGTACTCCTCTGCACGCTTGCCCTCGCCTCGCTCGCGGCGGCCGCGGCGCGGGCTCATTCCACGCCGCAGATCCGCGCCCAGCAGGCGCGCGCGCGATCCGTGCTCGCGCAGGTCGACCAGATAGGCAGCCATCTCCAGCTGGTCGAGGACGAGGCCTGGAACGCGCAGCAGCGGCTCCAGCTGGTCAAGCAGAGCCTGCGGCGCAACGAGTACAGGCTGCATGTGGCACGAGGCAACCTCCACGCTGCGCAGAAGCGGATCATGGCGCGCCTGTACTCCCTCTACGTGAACGGCGCCCCCAGCACGCTCGACGTGATTGCCGGCGCGAGCAGCCTTTCGCAGATGATCGACCGCGCCGAGTCGGCGAAGGTGCTCTCGAACCAGGACTCGGCGCTGGGACAGCAGGCCCTCGATTTCGAACGGGCGGTGCAGACGCGCGAACGGGAGCTCGAGCAGCTGAAGCGGAAGCGCGAGAAGACGGTCGCCACGCTCGCGGCGAAACGGCGGACCGTCCAGTCGGAGCTCGCGCAGCAGAAGCGGCTGCTCGCCTCGATCCACACCACGATCGCGCAACTCCAGCAGCAGGAAGCAGCGCGTGAACGACGGCTCCAGGCCGCGGTGGAGGCGCGCCTCAGGGAGCAGCTGATGGAGCGCCAGGCGGCAGCCCGGGCCGCGGCCGCGGCGCAGGCGCACGCGCCGACCCAGCCGGCGTCCTCAACGGGCGGGATTCTGCCGCCGCCGGTCTCCGTGCCGATCGGGAACCCGGGTGTCGGGCATCCCCAGGCGGCGTCGATCGCGCTCCAGTACCTCGGCGTCCCGTACGTCTGGGGCGGCGCGAGCCCGGGCGGCTTCGACTGCTCCGGGCTCGTGATGTACGTGTACGCGCAGCTCGGCATCTCGCTGCCGCACTACACAGTCGCGCAGTGGAACGCGACCGTGCCGATCTCGCCGTCGGAAATGCAGCCCGGCGACCTCGTCTTCTTCAACGGCCTCGGCCACGTCGGGATCTACATCGGCAGCGGCCAGTTCGTCAACGCGCCGCACACCGGCTCCGTCGTCCGGATCGACAGCCTCGGGAGCTTCGGCGGCTTCGACGGCGCGCGCCGCGTTCCCTAGCCGGGCGAGTGCTCCGCACTCGCCCGCTGAGATGAGGAACTGCGCCGCCGGGAGAGCGCGGTCTCCCGGCGGCCTCGTGCTGTTCCTGCTTTGGGATCTCTGGATGGGATGCCTGCCTGGTGCGCTCGCGCGCGGCGGAGGCCGGCGCGAGCGCGGTCCGGCCTGCGGTTAAGCCCGCGGTGCTGGGCTTAACCTCCGGCCCTTCACGCCTCGAGGTCTAGACGCTTCGAACCCTCGTGCGGTCCAGGCGGCGTCGTAACGGTGCGACAGCCCGTTACGACGCCGCGGACCAGCGGGCGAGCACGCGCAGCCTGCTCGCCCGCGACGGAGTGGGCGTTGGAACCCAACCAGCCCCCATGTGCCCTCAGGACGGAGGGCCGGGGAGACCGCGCTCTCCCGGGCCCGCAGTTCCTTCATACCCCGGGCGGAGAGCGCAGCTCTCCGCCCGGCTCAGGCGAGCTTCTCGCGGACGATCTGGCTGACCTGCGAGCCGTCCGCGCGGCCGGCGATCTGCGGCATGACGTCGGCCATCACGCGCCCGAGGTCGGCCATGCTCGTCGCCCCGACCTCGGCGATGACGTCGTCGACGATCTCCTCGACCTCGTCCTCCGAGAGCGGCTCCGGCATGAACTCCTCGAGGATCTCGAGCTCGCGCTCCTCGGCCGCCGCCTGCTCCTCGCGGCCACCCGTCCGGAACGCGTCGGCCGCCTCGATCCGCCGCTTCCGCTCGCGCTGGAGGACCTGCAGCTCCTCGTCCTCGCTGAGCGGGCGCCGCAGCTCCTTCTCGGAACCCTTCAGCGCATTGAGGATGAGGCGCAGCGCGTCGCGACGCTCGGCGTCACGCGCGCGCATCGCATCCTTCAGCTCGTCGTCGATTTCCTCGATCAGGCTCACACCCAGCCGCCTTTGATGTGCCAGTGCAGATGAAACACGGTCTGGCCGGCGCCGGGGCCGACGTTGACCGTGACACGGTAATCGCTCAACCCCTCGCGTGCAGCGACCTCGGCGACGAATTCGAGCATCCGCTTCGCTTCATCGGGCGGAAAGTCGCCGATCTCGCGGAACGAGTCGACGTGGCGCTCCGGCAGGACGAGCAGGTGCGTCGGCGCCTGCGGGTTGATGTCGCGGATCGCGACGAAGCCGTCGGTCGTGGCGACGTGGTCGCCCTCGCGATAGAGGCGGCAGAAGAGACAACTGTCAGACAGCGAGGATCCCCTCCTCCGAGACGGCCGCGCCGCGGACGCCGATCAGCTCGCCGACCGGCGCCGGTTCCCGCACGAGCCACGGGGAGTAGTCGTCGCCATAGCCGCGGCCCGGACGGTCGACGAGCACGCGGTCGTCGCGGCCCACCTTCGAGCGCCAGTGGGCGAGGCACGCGTCGTGCGAGACCCCGCGCAGCCGCGCGCTCCGCTCCTTCTTCACCTGTGGCGGCACCGGATCCTCGGCGGCGGTGCCCGTGCCGGGGCGCGACGAGTAGGGAAAGACGTGCACCTTCGTCAGGCCGGCCTCGCGGACGACCCGCAGCGTGTTCTCGAACGCCCGCTCGTCCTCGGCCGGGAAGCCGACGATGACGTCGCTCGTGAGGTTGAAGTGCCCGCGCAGCGGCTCGAGGCGGCGGAGGTAGGTGCCAACCGAGTAGCGGCGGCCCATCGCGCGCAGGACGGTGTCGTCGCCCGACTGGAGCGGCACGTGCAGGTGGCGGCTCGCGGCCGGCGTGTCGCGCAGCGCGCGGACGAGCTCGTCGTCGACGTGGTTGATCTCGATCGACGAGAGGCGGAGCCGCTCGAGCCCCGGCGTGGCGCCCGCCTCGCGGACGAGCCGGGGCAGCCGGTAGCCGGCGGCGCGGTCGCGGTAGCAGCCGAGGTTGATCCCGGTGAGGACGACCTCGCGGTGGCCCTGCGCGACGCGGCGGCGGATCTCGCCGAGGACGGCTTCGGCCGAGCGGCTGCGGGAGGCGCCGCGCACGAGCGGGATGACGCAGAAGCGGCACGAGAACGAACACCCGTCCTGCACCTTGACGAAGGCGCGGACGCGATCGAGCCGGGCGTCGGCCTGCACGCAGCCGATCGGCCCGACGTCGCCCGCGACGAAGCCGGGCGTGTCCTCGCTCCGTCGGGACGCGACGACGACGTTGGCGGGCAGCCCCGAGAAGGCGTCGCCGGCGAGGTTCGCGGCGCAGCCGGTGACGTAGACGCGCCCGTGCGAGCGTGCCGCGCGCGCCGCTTCCTTCCGCGACTTCGCCACCGCCTCGTGGGTGACGCAGCACGTATTGACGACGGCCACCTCGGCCTCGCCCTCCCGCTCCTCGTGCCCGTCGGCGAGCAGCCGCTCGCGCAGGGCGTGCGCGTCGACGTGCGAGACCTTGCAGCCGAGAAAACGAATGGAGAAGCTCGCCATCGCCGCGATGGTAATGAGCTACGGCTGCGCGAGCTCGCGCTCGACCTCGCCGAGCCATTGCTCGTGCGCGTCGAGCAGGAGATCGCCCAGGCGGTGCACGAGCTGCAGATACCGCTCGCGGTGTGGCAGCGTCGCCGCGCGCTCCTTCGCCGCGGCGATCAGCTCCCGGGTTGCCGCGACCTCCTCGCGCAGCGCGCCGAGGCTCGCGAGCACGTCCTCATCGCGGCCCAGGTCCGCTGCCAGCACATGGACGAGTGCCTCGTGCTGGATCCGCGGCAACGACGAGGGCTGCCCGATCCACTCGCGCAACGCGGCGGCGCCCTGGTCGGTGAGCTCGTAGTGCGTGCGCGGAGTCGTACGGCCCGGCCGCCGGCTCGAACGCAGCAGACCGAAGCGCTCGAGCCGCTTCGGCTCCGCGTACCACTGGCTCTCGGCCGCCGTCCAGTACAGGCCGCCCTGCGCACGCATCATCCGCGCCAGGTCGTGCGGGCCGGCGCCGTCCCGCCCGACGAGCGCGAGCACGCAGTACGAAAACGGAGTGAGGCGGCTGTTTGACAAGACTCCGATCCGGAGTCTAGCCTCCTGTGAGACTCTGTTTCGGACTCTAGGGAGGCATTCATGGCGCTACTCGCACCCTCTCGTCCCGCCCCGCTCTGGTTCATCGAGGGACTCGTCCACATCCACGTGTCGGGAGAGGAGACCGACGGGCAGTACGCCGTCGTCGAGAACCTGGTGCCGCGGGGCGACATGCCGCCGCTGCACGTCCACCACGAGGAGGACGAGGTCTTTCACGTCCTCGAGGGCGAGGTGACCCTGTTCCTGCCCGGCGACAAGGTGGCACTCGCGACCGGAGAGACGTTCCGCGCGCCGAGTGGCGTGCCGCACGCCTACCGCGTCGAGTCGGAGACGGCCCGGCTGCTCGTGTTCTGTGCTCCCGCCCGGTTCGACGGTCTCGTGCGTGCGGTCTCGGATCCCGCGCCCGCGGAGGAGCTGCCGCCGCGCGGCCGCCCGCTCGACGCCGACCGCCTGGCGGCCGTGGCGGCGCAGCACGGGATCGAGATCCTCGGCCCGCCCGGCACGCTGCCGGAGGGCTAGCCGCGTTCGAGCAGGTCCGCGGCCCAGCCGTCCCGCTCGCGGCGCTCGACGCGGTGCCAGCCGTCGGCGCGCGGCTCGTCCCGGTCGAGGTATCCCGACGTGATCGCCCGCTCCACGGAAAGCTCCGGGAGCATCCGCTCGACGACGTCGAGCGCGATGTTCATCGCGGCCAGCTCCGCCGGCCGTAGCTCGGCTGCGACCTCGACGGCGACGCCGTTCGCGGCCGCGTTGGCCCGGGTCGTCTCCAGCGCGACCTCGTCGAGGTCGACCGCTGTCACGGGGCCGAAGCCGAGCTTCGCCGCCGCGACCGAGAGAACGCCCGAGCCGCAGCCGACGTCGAGCAGGCTCGTCGGCTCCACGTCCTGCAGGAGCTCGAGGCAGAGCCGCGTCGTTGCGTGCGCGCCGGTGCCGAAGGCGCGGCCCGGGTCGATCGCCACGGCGACCGCTCCGGCGGGCGGCTGCTCCCAGGGCGGGCCGACCCATACGCGGCCGACCCGGACGCCGTGGTGGAAGGAGCGCCAGGCGTCCTCCCAGCCCTCGGCCACGTCGTCCACCTCGAGAACGTCGAAGCCCAGCGGCGGCTCGTCGGCGTACACGGCGTAGGCACCGTCGAGCTCCTCGACGCCCTCCGGAAAGATGTGGAGCAGGAGCGCGAGCTCGGGCTCTCCTCCGACGACGACGTAGCGCCTCAGCGGAAGGCGCTCTTCAGCTTGTCGAAGAGGCCGTCGGACTTGCCGTACGTGCGCTCGTCGGCGTGCTCGTCGAACTCGCGCAGGAGGCGGCGCTGCTCGTCCGTCAGGCGGCGCGGCACGCGGACGTTCACGAGGATTCGCTGGTCGCCGCGGCCCTGGCCGTGCAGGACCGGCATGCCGCGGCCGTGCAGGACGACGATCTCGCCGGGCTGCGTGCCGGCCGGGAGCTCGAGGTCCTCCTCCCCGTCGAGCGTCGGAACCGGCAGCGTGACGCCGAGCGCAGCCTGCGTGAACGTGAGGTCGGCGGTCGCGTAGATGTCGTCGCCCTCGCGCACGAACCGGTCGTCGGGCCGGATCCGCACCTCGACGTAGACATCGCCAGGGCGGCCGCCGACGAGCCCGGCGTGTCCCTCGCCGGTCAGGCGGATCCGCTGACCGTGATGGATCCCCGGCGGGATCTCGAGCGCGAGCGTCCGCTCCTCGACGACACGCCCTGCGCCTCGGCACTCGGTGCACGGCTGCTCGATCCGGCGGCCCGAGCCCGCACAGGTCGGGCACGCCTGGGTGCGGACGAACTCGCCGAAGACGCTACGCGTCACCTGCTGGAGCCGCCCGGTCCCGTGGCACGTCTCGCACATCGTGATCGCGGTGCCGGGCTCCGCGCCGTCCCCGCCGCAACGCGCGCACGTGACGGCGGCATCGAACGGCACCTCGCGCGTCGCTCCGTGCGCGGCCTCGACGAGGTCGATCTCGACCGTTGCAGCGAGGTCGGCGCCGCGCGCGCGGCCGCCGTGGCCGCGGCCGCCGAACATGACCTCGTCGCCGAAGAAGGCCGAGAAGAGGTCGGCGAGGTTGCCGAAGTCGACGTGGCCCGGCTGGAAGCCGCCGCTCCGCAGCCCGGCGTGGCCGTAGCGGTCGTAGAGGTCGCGCGTCTCGGTCTTCGACAGGATCTCGTACGCCTCGACCACCTCGCGGAACCGCTCGTCGGCGTCCGGCGCCTCGGAGACGTCGGGATGAAGCTCGCGTGCGAGCCGGCGGAAGGCGCGCTTGATCTCGACCTCGCTAGCGTTGCGCGCGACGCCGAGCAGCTCGTAGTAGTCGCGATCGGTCGTCGCCATCGCTCGGAATGTAGCGGCGGCACCTGCCGCCGAAACTCAGGCCTCGTCGTAGATCGACTCCACGAAGCGCGACAGCTCGAGCGCCGCGGAGCGCACGGCTCCGAGCGCCTTCTCGTAGTCCATCCGAACCGGGCCGACGAGGCTCACGGCGCCGAGCGCGCGATGGACGAGCCCGTAGCAGGCGCCGACGAGCGCGATCTCGGCAAGCCCGGGATGCGCGAACTCGTGCCCGAGACGGACGAACGGGCGCTGCGACGAGCTCGGCTCCCCGAGCACGTCGAGCAGGTCGGCGCGGCGCTCGACGAGCTCGAACAGGCTCCGATAGGCGTCGAGCTCCTCCGCGCGCACGTCGCCCAGCAGGTCGGCGGCGCCGCCGACGTAGAGGCGCTGCTCGGCCGAGACGAGCTCGGTGAACGCGGGCCAGAGCGCAGTGAGGAACGCACTCTCGGCCTGGCCGAGCTTCGCGTCCTCGAAGCGCCTCCGCAGGAGCGCCGTACCGAGCTGCAGCCCGGCGACGGCCTCGTTCAGATAGTCCCCCGCCCACTGGGCGAGCCCGGAGTCGACTGGATCGTCGAAGTGGAAGAGCCGCTTCGAGACACCGCCCGCCGACGTGATGACGACGACCATCACGAGCTGCGGCTGGAGGAGGAGCACCTCGACGTGCCGGACGTGCGTCGCCTCGAGCGGCGGCGCCGAGACGAGCGCGAGCAGCCGCGTCACCTGCGAGAGCATCTCGGTCGTCGCCTGCAGCGCCGACTCGACCTCGGTGCTCGTCGAGGCGAGGTCGAGCGGGAAGGCCCGCGGCTGCGGCTCGAGCTCGCCGAGCAGCGCGTCGGCGTAGTAGCGGTAGCCACGCTCGGTCGGCACGCGGCCCGCCGACGTGTGCGGATGCGTGAGCAGCCCGAGGTTCTCGAGCTCCGCCAGCTCGGCCCTGACGGTCGACGGCGAGACGCGCAGCTCGGAGCGCTCGACGAGCGTCTTCGAGCCCACGGGCTCGCCGGTGCCGACGAACTCCTCGACGACGCGGCGAAGAACCGCCCGCTGCCGTTCGCTCAGTTGCACCGTTTCCTGCATTTGCAGGAGATTTTAGCCGGTGCCTCGGCGTGGGCCTCTTGGCTCAGGCCAGGATCTCGGCCGTGACCGCGCCGCCGAGAAAACGGCCACGCCTCGTGAGGGCGAGAGTCTGCCCACGGTCGACGGCGAGACCGAGCCTTTCGGCCCGCGCGAGGCCTGCCTCGTCGAGCGCCGCGCGGAGCCCGCCGAGCGCCAGTGGCTCGTCGAGCCGAAGGCCGAGCATCACGCGCTCGCGCGCCTTCGTCTCGCCGTCCAGGAGCTCGATCTCACGGTCGTAGCACCCCTGCAGGTAGCGCGCGAGCTTCGGCGTGTTGCGGCGGCGCTCGCTGCCGAGCGTCGAGACGGCGCCGACACCGAGGCCGAGGTAGTCGCGGCCGAGCCAGTAGCCGAGGTTGTGCTCGGACCGCCTTCCGTCGCGGCAGAAGTTGGCGGTCTCGTACCAGCGGTACCCGGCGCCCGTGAGCGTCGCGACGACCCGCTCGAAGTAGTCCTCCATCTGCTCCGCCTGCCGCTCGAGCTCGGCGCCGTGCGCGATCGTGAACCGCGTGCCGGGCTTCGCCTCGAGCTCGTACGCGCTGATGTGCTCGGGATCGAGCGCGATCGCGTGCTCGAGGTCCGCGGCGAGCCGCTCGGGCGTCTGTCCGGGGATGCCGTAGACGAGGTCGAGCGAGACGTTGTCGAAGCCGGCGTCGCGGAGGTGGCGGAACGCGCACTCGACGTCTGCCGGAGTTGCGCGCCGCTCGAGCACTCGGAGAAGCTGCGGCTGGAACGTTTGCGCACCGAGCGAGACGCGGTCGACCCCGGCGCCGCGCAGCTCGCGGGCGAGCTCGGGCGTGACCGTCTCGGGGTTCGCCTCGACCGTGAGCTCACGGGCCGGAGGGAGCGAGCGCAGGAGGCGCAGCAGCTCGGGCAGCGCAGTGTAGGTCGGCGTGCCGCCGCCGAGGAAGATCGTCTCGACCGGAGAGCCGTCGTGCTCGGTGTTGAGCTCGGAGAGCAGGGCGTCGACGTACGCGCCGTGCAGGTGGTCGCGGCCGGTCGCCGTGACGAAGTCGCAGTAGCCGCAACGGTGCGCGCAGAAGGGCAGGTGGACGTAGAGATGGCGAGCGGCGCTCACGCCGTCCCCGCTCGTTTCGCCCGTGGAGCGCTCGCAGCGGTCGCGCATCCCCGGCGTCACGACTGGGCCTTTCCGCTCTGGCCGATGTTGAGGACGGCGAGGAACGCCTCCTGCGGCACCTCGACGGCGCCGACCTGCTTCATCCGCTTCTTGCCCGCCTTCTGCTTCTCGAGCAGCTTGCGCTTGCGCGTGATGTCGCCGCCGTAGCACTTCGCGAGCACGTCCTTCCGCTTCGCCTTCACCGTCTCGCGTGCGATGACGCGCGACCCGATCGCCGCCTGGATCGCGATGTCGAACATCTGCCGCGGGATCTCCTCCCGCAGCTTGTCGACGAGCGTACGGCCCCGTTCGTACGCGAGGTCACGGTGAATGATGAGGGACAGTGCGTCGATGGGCTCCCCGCCCACGAGCACGTCCACGCGGACGAGCTCGCCGGGGTTGAACCCGGCGAGGTCGTAGTCGAACGACGCGTAGCCGCGCGTGCGCGACTTGAGCTGGTCGTAGTAGTCGAGGACGATCTCGGCGAGCGGGAGCTCGTACGTGAGGTGGACGCGCTCGGGCGAGAGGTACTCGAGCTTCCCGAAGGTGCCGCGCCGCTCGTTGTTGAGCTCCATCACGGCCCCGACGTGCTCCTTCGGAACGATGATCGAGGCCGCGACGTACGGCTCCTCGACCTCCTCGACCTCGCGCGGGAACTGGGCGGGGTTGTGCACCTCGACCCAGTCTCCGTTCTTCTCCTTCACGCGGTACGCGACGTTCGGCGCGGTGACGAGCAGGTCGAGGTCGAATTCGCGCTCGAGCCGCTCGCGGACGATTTCCATGTGGAGGAGCCCGAGGAAGCCGCAGCGAAAGCCGAAGGCGAGCGCGTTCGACGTCTCGGGCTCGTACATGAGCGCCGCGTCGTTGAGCTTGAGGCGCTCGAGCGCGTCGCGCAGCTCCGGGTAGTCGTCGGAGTCGGTCGGGAAGAGCCCCGCGAACACCATCGGCTTGACGTCCTTGTACCCGGGCAGCGCCTCCTCGGCCGGCCGGCGCACCGAGGTGAGCGTGTCGCCGACGCGCAGGCGCGAGACGTCCTTCAGTCCCGTCACGACGTAGCCGACCTCGCCGGCGGACAGCCACTCGACGGGTGTCATCGCCGGGGAGAAGAAGCCGAGCTCCTCGGCGTCGAAGCGCGTGCCGGTGGCCATCGTCCGCAGCGCTTCCCGGGTCGAGAAGGAGCCGTCCACGACCCGGACGAACGCGACGACGCCGCGGTACTGGTCGTACGAGGAATCGAAGACGAGGGCGCGCGCCGAGGACTGGGGGTCGCCGGCGGGTGACGGCACGCGCTCGACGATCGCGTCGAGCACGTCGGCGACGCCGTCGCCGGTCTTCGCCGAGATGAGCAGCACGCGCGCGGGGTCGTCGCCGAGCAGGTCGGCGACCTCGACGGCCGTTCCCTCCGCGTCCGCGGCGGGAAGGTCGATCTTGTTCGCGACGGGGACGATCTCGAGCCCGTTCTCGATCGCGAGGTAGGCGTTCGCAAGGGTCTGTGCCTCGATGCCCTGGGCGGCGTCGACGACGAGCAGCGCTCCTTCGCAGGCCTGCAGCGAGCGAGAGACCTCGTAGGTGAAGTCGACGTGGCCGGGCGTGTCGATGAGGTTGAGCTCGTATCCCTTCCACGCCACGCGGACGGCCTGGGCCTTGATCGTGATTCCCCGTTCGCGCTCGAGCTCCATCGAGTCGAGGACCTGCTCGCGCATATCGCGCTCCGAGACCGCCTCGGTCAGCTCGAGAATGCGGTCGGCAAGCGTCGACTTGCCGTGGTCGATGTGCGCGATGATCGAGAAGTTGCGGATCCGTGCCTGCTCCACGAGCGGCGATGGTACTGACGCATGTCCGCTCCGCCCACGACCCCTCCGGACGGTCCGCAGCGACTCTCCACCCGGGTGGGGTCCGGTTCCCGCCACCCTCGAGGGTGACGATATCCGCCTAACCGTGGCGCCGGCTGAGCAGCTTCGTCGCAGATCAGCGCCGGCTAGACCGGGCGCCGGCCGCCGGCGCACTCACGAGCGGGCGCGTCGCAGCCGCCACATCGTCTCCAGCTCGCGCACGCCCAGCAGCCGGCACGCGCCGAAGAAGGCCGCGTAGCCGAGCACGAGCCCGGCGCCGAGCGAGACGATCTGCGCCGGCAGCGAGCGGCCGAGCCCGGAGTCGAGCAGGTGCCAGCTCCACCATGCGACCGCCGCGAGCACCCCGGAAGCGACCGTCACGAGAACGAAGCTCCGAGCCGTCTCCGCGACCTCGAACCCGTCGAGCCTCCGCCGGAGGAGGATGAGGAGCGCCCACGTCCCCGCGATGTTCACGAGGGACGTGGAGAGCGGGATCCCCCAGATCCCGAGCCGGTACAGGCCGGCGTCGAGAGCCGCGTTGAGGCCGAGGTTCCCGAACGCGACCCAGCTCGGGATCCACGCCGACTGGAGGGAGAAGAAGCCGCGGTTGAGCATCAGCATCGTCCCGTTGAACGTGAGCCCGAGCGCGAACGCGGCCAGGCAGCTGGCGACGATCGGCGTGTCGGCGGCCGTGAAGTGCTCGTGCTGGTAGAGGAGCCGCACGATCGGCGTCGCGAGGACCGCGGCAGCTGCGCTTGCCGGCAGGAGGAGGAACGAGATGACGCGCAGTCCCGTGGCGACGGTGCTCCGGAAGGCGGCCCAGTCCTCGCGCGACGCGTGCCGCGAGAGGAGCGGGAAGAGCACGGTCGCTACCGCGACCGAGAACATCCCCTGCGGGAGCATGTAGAGGCGGAAGGCCCGCACGATCGCGGCCGGCGCGAGGTGCGGGTTCAGGAAGTGCGTGGCGAACAGCTGGTCGATGGCGGCGTTGATGTTGATCAGGCCGAGGCCGATCGTCACCGGCAGCATCAGCACGAACGTCCGCTTCACCGCCGGGTCGTGGATGTCGATCACCATCCGCAACCGGTCGTCTCGCCCGCGGAGCCACGGCAACGGCAGCAGGAACTGGACGATCGTCGCGACGAGGATCGCAACCGCGTAGAGGTAGAGCCTCGTCGACGTCTGGTGCGAGTGCTCCGCGCCGAGGGCGAGCCCGAGGAGGATGACGAGGTTCCACGCCACCGGGCTCAGGGCGGGAAGCGTGAAGTGGTCGTAGCTGTTGAGAATCCCGACGACGATCCCGGTCAGCCCGAGCACGAGGACAAGAGGGAAGAGCACGCGGGCCAGTCCCGCAGCGAGCGCCCCGAACTTGTCGTGCGGCCCGTAGCCGAAGACCGCCATCACCCAGGGCGCGATCACGGTGAAGAGCGCTGTGAGTCCGCCGAGGCCGAGCAGCATCAGCCAGAAGAGCGACGAGGCCACCCGCCAGGCGCGCTGCCGCTCGCCCTTCACGAGCAGGTCGCTGAAGACGGGGACGAACGCGGCGGACAACGCCGAGTCGGCGACGAGCGACCGCACGGTGTTCGGGATGAGGAACGCGATCTCGAACGCGTTGATCGGGCCGGAGATGCCGAAGAGCGCGGCCTGGACGATCTCCCGAACCAGGCCGATGATCCGAGACAGCGCCGTGGCGACGGAGAAGACGACACCCGAGCGGGCGAGGCTGCGCTGCCCGCCCTCGGGTTCCCCCTCCTCGCGCACGACCGCCGGCGCCGAGATCTGCGTCCCCTGGCCCTCCTCGTCGAGCGCGCGCGCCTCGAGCTCGGCGAGCTCGCGGCGGTCGCGGGGCGGACGGATGATCGAGGTCGGGTGCTCGGCGGGATCCTGTGCAACGGGCCACGCGTCGAGCGTCGCCTCGCTCTCGAAGTAGGTCGCCTTGCCCCGCTCGCGCCGGCGGCGGTCGCGCGCCAGCCGCCGCTCGTGCCGCTGCCGCTCGGCGTCGTCCACGAGGGCAGCATAGGGAGCGGGGTTGCTACCATCGCCCGGCCCGCGAGCCGCGGGCCTTTTTCGAGATGCCGAACATCAAGCAACAGGAAAAGCGCGTTCGCCAGGCGACGCGGCAGCGGCAGGAGAACCTCCGCTGGCGCTCGGCGGCGAAGACGCTCATGCGGCGTCTCAACGACTCGATCGCGGCCGGCGACGCGGAGGAGACCGAGGCGCGGCATCGCGAGCTCGTCCAGTGGCTCGACCGGGCGGCGGCGCACGGCGCGCTCCACCGGAACACGGTTGCGCGGCGCAAGTCGCAGGCGGCGAAGCTCGCCGCCGGTGCCTCCGAGAAGTAGGGCCTAGCCGGCCCGCTCGGCGGGGCGCGTGATCTCGACGATCGTCCGCTCGAGCTGGAGCTCGGGCTGGAGGCGCGAGCCACCCTTCGCGCCAGCGTCGAGCTCGGCCAGCCGGACCGTCGCGTGGGCGAGCTCCTCCGGCGAGAAGTTGCCCGCCTGCTTCGCGGCCTTCTCCGCGACGAACGGGTGGATCTTGAGGCGGCCCGCGATCTCGCTCGAGCGGACGCCCTCGTCCGCCAGCCGCGAGACTTTCCGAACTCGGCCGACGTGGCCGACCATGGAGGCGACGAGCCTGATCAGCTCCCCCGAACGCGGCCGGTGCGAGCGGTCGAGCAGGGATTCCGTCGCGCGCAGCGTGGCAGCGACGTCGCGGCGCCCCCAGGCATCGGTGACCGCGAAGATCGGCGTCTCGGCCCGCCCGACCGCGAGCTGCTCGACCGCCGCGCGTGTGACCTGTTCGCCGCCGGCCCACGTCGCGAGCTTCTGGATCTCGGAGGAGAGGTCACCCACGTCGTCCCCGACCGCCTCGACGAGCGCGCGGCAGGCATCGCGTTCGGCCGGTGCGCCCAGTCGTGCGAACTGCTCGGCGACCCAGTCGGGAAGCTGCCTCTTCGGCACGTCGTAGTGGAGAACCTGCCCCGCCTTGGCGACCACCTTCCCGAGCGCCGAATCGCGCTTGACGCCGTCGCCCACCAGTGCGAGGACCGTCGCCGGAGCGGGACTCTCGAGATACGTCTCGACCTCCTCCACATCGGCTGCCTTCCACGCCTCGACGCCGGCGACGACGACGAGCCGCGCCTCCCCGCCGAAGAGGCCGAGCGAGTTGCAGGCGGCGACCGCGTCCTCTCCCGACGCCTCCGAGGCGTGAAGGTGCTCGGTCGCGTCCTCACCGATCCGTGCCCGCAGGCGCTGGAGCGCCACCGCGATCTTCGGCCGGTCCGTCCCCGTCACGAGGTAGACGGGCTTCAGCTCGCGCTCGCTCGCCACGCTGCCAAGCATAGGCGGCGGCGCCGACCGCCCCCAGGCCGAGCACGGCCGCCGCGCGAGGCGACGTGATCTGTGCACCGGGCACACGTCCGAACCCGCGGGCGCAGACGGCGACGAACCAGGCACCCCAGCCGTTGAGCTGGGCCATCGCGGTCGCAACCGGAGGAGCGAGCGGCGCGACGGCCGCGGTGAGGAGAGCGAGACCGAGCACCTCGACGACGACCGGGACCGCCACGACGTTGGCCGGGACGGTGACGAGCGAGATCTGGTGGAACTGGAACCACGTGACCGGCGCGGTCGCGAGACCGCACGCGGTCGAGACGCCGATGAGCTGCGCAAGCTCGCGCGACACCGGATACCCCTCGAGCGCCCGGACGACGCGTGGCGTCACGACGAAGATCGACGCGACCGCGGCGAACGAGAGCTGGAACCCGGCGTCGAACAGCGTGTACGGGTTCCAGCCGAGAAGCACGGCGGCGCCGACGAGCATCGCCTGCCAGCGGTCGCGCTCGCGGGCGGCGAGCCACGCGAGCGACCCGAGGCCGGCAGCCAGCGCCGCCCGCACGACGGACGGATGAAGCCCGACTGCGAGTGCGTACGCCGAGATCGCGAGCAGCGCGGCAACCTGGGCGACGTAGCTCCCGAGGCCGGCGAGCAGGATCACGGCTGCGACGCCGCCCCCGACGGCGGCGACCTTGAGCCCGTCGACGGCGAGACAGTGGTAGAGGCCCGTGGAGCGAAAGTCCGCGAGCAGCCCCTGGTTGACGCCGGACGAGCGGCCGAGGACGATCGCCTCGATCACGTCGCGTCGCTCGCCCTTCAGTCCAGGCGCAATGTCCCCTGTGAGCCAGCGGCCGACGCGGTCGCCGACTCCCGAGACGCCACCGCGCCGACCGGCGAGGTGCCACGCCTGCCCGCGCAGGACCGCGTGGATGCCCTGCCGACGCAGCCACGCCGCCTCGTTGAAGTCGTTGGACGGCCCGGGTGGAGCCCGCAGCGCGCCGATGAGCTTCAACCGCGCGCCCGCCGGCGGGGACCGACCGAGCGGGAGTTCGAGCAGAACCGGCTCGTGGGGGCGCAGTGTCCCCCAGCGAAGCACGAGCGCGCGCATCCGCTGGTCGAAGGTTCCGGACCTCGGCTCCTCCTGGACCTCGACGACCGCCGGCTCGGCCGTGCCGATCCGCGACGCGAGCACGCCGCGGTCGAGTTGCGCGAGCCGCACGCTGCCCCAGACCCAGGCAAGGGCCACGAGCGCTGCGGCGACCGCCGGCCAGCGGAGGCGCTCGCTTCCGGCGGCGAGACCGATTGCGCCAAGGAAGCCGGCGGCGCCCGCCGTGGACACGAGCGGCACACGGCCGACGTTCGCGAGCGCGAACCCGACGCAGAGCGCCCCGACGAACGCATGTGGGAGACGAACGGTCACCTCACGGGATCACCAACCCCTTCAGCTGCGCGAGCCGGCCGGCGCCGATGCCGGGCACGCCTTCGAGCTCGGGGACGGAGTGGAAAGGCCCGTGCGCCTGCCTGTAGTCGAGGATCTTCTGCGCCGTGACGGGCCCGATTCCCGGCAGCGCGTCGAGCTGATCGGCCGTCGCCGTGTTGAGATCGAGCGGCGCGGACGGGGAGGAGCCGGCGGCGGGAGAGCTCGCCGCCGGCGCTGCGCCCGCGCCGCGCCCCGGAACGACGACCTGCTCGCCGTCGGCGACCGGCGCCGCGAGATTCACCGCCTCGAGCTGCGCCTTCGCGGTCGGGCCGCCGGCGGCCGCGATCGCGTCGTCGATCCTCGAGCCCGAGCGCAGCCGGTAGAGGCCCGGCCGTCGCACCGCACCCGCGACGTCGATCACGAGCAGCTTCGCAGCCGGTTGTTTCGCCGGGACCGAGGCCCGTAACGGCGTCACCGCGGGCGACGCCGTCCCACCGCCGCCGAGGTGCCGGACCAGGAGCACTAGCAGAACGGCCACCGCAACGGCGGCGCCGAAGAGCTGCCGGCGCGAGAGCGCGGTGAGCCGAACATCCACGTCGTCCATCGTGACAACGCAGACGTATCCCCTGTGTGCCGGCTTCGTCGCGGCTTCGTAAACTCGCACCGTGGCCGACTGGGCGACGATCTCCGCGCTCGCGACCGCCGGCGGCACGCTCGCGCTTGCGGGCGTCACCCTTGCCTCGGTCCGCTCGGCCAATCGCGCGGCGCGCGTTGCAGAGCAGTCCCTCCTCGCCGGTCAGCGCCCCCTGCTCGTGCCCTCCCGTACCGACGACCCGGCCGTGAAGGTCTCGTTCCGCGACGACGTCTGGTTCTCGCTCGCGGGCAGCCTCGGCGGAGCGAGGGCGACGGACGACGCGGTCTACTTCGCCATCGCCGTCCGCAACGTCGGCACAGGGATCGCCGTCCTCCACGGCTGGCACCTCTACCCCGAGCTCCTGCTCGGTCCCGACGTCGCCATCGTCCCGACCCCGCTCGAGGACTTCACGACGCTCACCCGCGACCTCTACGTCGCCCCGGGCGACATCGGCTTCTGGCAGGGCTCCTTCCGCGACCCACGCAGCGCGGAGTTCGCCGCGGCGCGCCGCGCGGTCGAGGCGCGGCAGCGTATCGGCGTCGACATCCTCTACGGCGACTTCGAGGGCGGCCAGCGCGTGATCAGCCGCTTCATGCTCACGCCGCGCGAGGACGAGGACGACACCCGCTGGTACGCCGCCGTCGGCCGCCACTGGAACGTCGACCGTCCCGACCCACGGGAGCGCTAGGGACAGGCCGTTCGCGGCGGTTTGACCGCGAGCCTCGTGCTACTTATAGTGATTCCATAGTGGCCGTTGCGCCGCCGACGCAGAAGACGCACGACGAGGCCGCGGAGGCCCTCGTCCGAGAGGCGCGAGCCCGCCAGCGGCGGAGACGGATAGCCAGTGCCGGAGGGCTCGTGGCTCTCGCCGGCGCCGCCGCCGCGACGTACACGATCGCCACCGGCACCACCGGTACCCGCATCGCCGGCGGGCCCATTCCACGCGCCGCAGCCACCGCCTGCGAGGCCCCGTCACGGCCGTCGGCAAGACGCAGGCCCTCAACAACGCCCCGGCGCCTCGCGAACGTGCTCTGGATCTCGGCGGCCTACCAGCCCGGCTATCCGACGAAGACGGTGATCGAGCCGAACTCGCACGGCCACCTGCCCCAAGTGGTTCTCCGCGGCTGGCGCTGCTCGGACGGCCGACTGCTCCGTTTCTGGTTCGCCGACGCGGCGCTGTTGCCGTTCACGCATGAGCCTGCCGGGAGTGCTCGGCTCGCCTCGACGGGCAGCAAGCGGCTGACGCTGGGCCTCGCGCGCCTGCGCCGGCAGCACTTCGTCTCGGTCGGCTACTTCATGTTCAGCTCGCCGGGCAAGTGGGTCGTCGAGGCACGGAAGGGCAGCCGGGTCCTGGGCACGGCCGTCTTCGACTTCTCGAGCTGAGAGAGGCGACCGCGGCACGCGCGGGCCACGCGAGCTACACGACGAAGTTGACGAGCTTCTGCGGCACCACGATCGTCTTGCGCGGCTCGCCGCCGTCGAGGTAGCTTCGGACGCGCCCGCTCTCGCGCGCCCGCGCGACGAGCTCGTCCTCGCTCAGCGAGGCCTCCACCTCGAACCGGTCGCGCACCCTGCCGTTCACCTGGACGACGAGCTCGAACGTCTCGCGCACGAGCTGCGAGGAGTCGGCCTCCGGCCACGGCGTCTCCCACAGGCGCTCGTGCCCGAGCACGCCCCACAGCTCCTCCGCGACGTGCGGCGCGTACGGCTGGAGCAGCGAGACGGCCGTCTCGGCCGCGAAGCGCGCATCCGGCGCGTCCACCGCGCCGCCGAGCTCGTTCACCAGCTCCATCAGGGCGGCGATCGGCGTGTGGAACTGGAAGCGGCGCAGCACGTCGTCGGTCACGCGGGCGATCGTCTCGTTCGCCTTCCGCGCCAGCTCGCCTTCGCGCGCTCCGGGCGACGGCGCCTGCGCGGCCACCTCGTGCACGTCGCGCCAGAGGCGGCGCAGGAAGCGGACGATGCCCTCGACGCCGTCGGGCGTCCACTCCATGTCCTGGTCGGCAGGCCCCATGAACAGGATGTAGAGCCGCACCGCGTCGGCGCCGTACCGGTCGACGAGCTCGTCCGGGCCCTCGACGTTCCCCTTCGTCTTCGACATCTTCGAGCCGCCGAGCGTGACCCATCCCTGGTGGAAGACGCGCGCGAACGGCTCCCGGAAACCGACCATCCCCCAGTCGTTCATCGCCTTGACGAAGAAGCGCGAGTAGAGCAGGTGCCCCGTCGAGTGGTCGATGCCCCCGATGTACTGGGAGACGGGCAGCCAGTAGTCGACGACGAACCGGTCGAACGGCGCCTCGTCGTTGTGCGAGTCGATGTAGCGGAGGAAGTACCAGGACGAGTCGACGAACGTGTCCATCGTGTCCGGGTCGCGCCGGGCGGGGCCGCCGCACTGCGGGCAGTCGACCGCCATGTACTCCTCGTCGGCAGCGAGCGGGGGCTTCCCCTTCGGGGCGTAGTCCTCGATGTCGGGCAGGATCACGGGCAGCTCGTCCTCGGGTACGGGGACGACACCGCACTGCTCGCAATGGACGAACGGGATCGGGCAGCCCCAGTAGCGCTGCCGCGACACGCTCCAGTCGCGAAGGCGATAGTTGACCGTCGGCTTGCCGCGCCCCTCCTCCTCGAGCGCGGCGACGATCGCGCGGGCGCCGTCCTCCGCCGGGAGCCCGTCGAAGCGGCCGGAGTTGACGAGCTTCCCGTCCTCGCCGATCACGACCTTCGTGGGGAGAGAGAACGTCTCGGCGAACTCGCCGTCGCGCTCGTCGTGCGCCGGAACGGCCATGATCGCGCCCGTCCCGTAGTCCATCAGGACGTAGTCGGCGACCCAGATCGGCAGCCGCTCGCCGTTGACCGGGTTGACCGCGTGGAGACCGGCGAAGACGCCGGTCTTCGTCGTCTCCGCTGCGCGCTCCTCGACGGGACGCGCGCCCGCATGGCGCGCGTACTCCTTCGCCTCCTCGCTCGCGTGGGCCTCGACGAACGGGTGCTCGGGCGCCAAGACGAAGAACGTCGCGCCGTAGAGGGTGTCGGGGCGCGTCGTGAAGACCGCGATGTCCTCCTCCGCCTCCTCGACTCGGAACAGGATCTCGGCTCCCTCCGAGCGGCCGATCCAGTTGCGCTGGATCGTCTTCGTCCGCTCCGGCCACTCGGCGCCCTCGTACTCGAGCAGCTCGTCCGCGTACGCGGTCGTCCGGAAATACCACTGGGTCATGTTCCGCAGCTCCACCTCGGCGCCGCAGCGCTCGCAGTGACCGTCGACGACGTATTCGTTGGCGATCACCGTCTGGTCGTTGGGGCACCAGTTGACCGGCCCCTCCTTGCGGTAGCCGAGGCCGCGCGCGACGAACTGCTGGAAGAGCCACTGCGTCCAGCGGTAGAAGGTCGGCTGGTGCGCGGAGACCTCGCGGTCCCAGTCGATCGCCCAGCCGAGGCGCTTCATCTGGGCGCGCATCGTCTCGATGTTCCGCTCGATCGTCTCGCGCGGATGGCGGCCCTCCCGGATCGCGGCGTTCTCGGCCGGGAGGCCGAAGGCGTCCCAGCCCATGGGCCGCACGACGTGCCAGCCGCTGCGCCGCCGAACGTGCGTCTGGACGTCCCCCATCGTGTAGTTGAGGACGTGACCCATGTGGAGGCTCGGTCCCGACGGGTAGGGCAGCATCTCGAGCTGGTACCAGTGGTTCTCGACCCCGGGCTCGCCAGGCTGCGGGTTGTCGACGTGGAACGCCCCCGCGTCCTCCCAGACGCGCTGCCACTTCGCCTCGATCTCGTGCGGCTCGTATCTCGGTGTCATCGGGGGAATGTCCTCTGGAACGAAAAAACCTCTCCGAGGAGAGGTCGTGGGGAGGTTGGCGCGGCCGAGCCGCGCGTGTCTCCCTGGACTAGGTAAGAAGCAGCTCCTGCATTGGGATCCCGATACTAGCAGCGTGCTCGAGCTCCTTCCGTGAACCTCGCGGATCGAGGAGGGCGAGCTCACGATCGGGGGCGTGCCCGCGGCGCGCCTCGTCCGGCGCCGTGAGACGTCGACGAGCTCCTCCGCTTCGAACGGCCCTATTCCTCCGTGTGCTCGGCGACGGCGTATTCGATCCCGTTCGCGAGCAGGAAGCCGATCGACGCTCCGAAGGCGCCGACCGGCCAGGCCAGCCAGCCCGGAAGGAGCCAGGCCGCAAGCGCCGCCGCGCCGACACCGACGAGCACCGAGAAGAAGCCGAGCGCCGAGGCAAGCACGACGACGTTCGTGCGCTCCGGCTCCGCGTCCGGATCGTGGAGCCGCGCACCGACGGCCGCGACCACCGAGAAGCCGGCGACGGCCCCGGCCGCGTAGAGGAACATCTCCCACACACGCGGGTGTGGCTCGAGCGCGGAGACGGCGCCGAAGGCGGAGGTGATCATGATCGAGAAGGCGAATGCGCCAGCGTTCTCGCGCGTCGACGCGCCGAGCCCGCTGCGATAGCTCGGTCCGGGACGGCGCGCCATCGCCTTGCTCTTCCCGGATACCCTCAACGCGATGCGTCGTCTTGCAGCCGTTCCCGGGGTGCTCCTCGTCGCGGTCGCCGCGGCGATGTGGGGGACGGACCCGATCATCCGCAAGACGATGAGCGGGACGACGAGCGCGACGACGATCGTCTTCGGCGAGCACGTGATCCTCGCGGCCCTGACGCTGCCGCTGCTCCTCCCTGCGCTGCGCGCCGTCTTCCGCGCCGGCTGGACATACGTCGCGGCGGCCGTCGTCGTCGGCGCGGGTGCGTCGGCGGTCGCGACGATCCTCTTCACCGACGCGCTGATCGGGCACGCCGACTACATCACGCCCGTCGTGATCCAGAAGATCCAGCCGTTCGTCGCGGTCGTCGGCGCGGCGCTCCTGCTCGGCGAGCGGCCGCGGCCCAGCTTCGCGTGGTTCTTCCTCCCCGCACTCGCGGGCTTCTGGCTCGTCAACCAGGCCCATCCGCTCGACCCGTCGGCGAACGGCGCCGTCGTGATCGCCGAGGCGACCGGCGCCGCCGTGCTCTGGGCGCTCGGCACGGTGCTCGGGCGCTACCTCTCCCGCGAGCTCGCCTTCCAGCACGTCGTGACGTTGCGCTTCTTCTTCGGCCTCCTCGCGAGCGCCGTCGCGCTCCCGGTCATGGGCGCGAGCGCGTACTCGAACGGCCACGACACGTCTCTGATCCTCTACCTCGCGCTCGTCACCGGCCTACTCGCGCTGACGCTCTACTACTACGGCCTGCAGCGGACTCCGGCAGTGCTCTCGTCGCTCGGCGAGCTCACGTATCCGGCGGTCGCGGTGATCGCGGGCATCTACGCCTACGAGCAGCACCTGCGCTGGACGCAGTGGCTCGGCGTCGCCGCGATCCTCGGTGCGGTGACGCTGCTGCCGCTGCGGCGGCAGCAGCAGGTCGTCGAGATCGAGGCTGGGGACGCCCTGCCGGGGCCCTCGCCGGCCTGAGATAGTCGCCGGGTGAACGCCTTCGAGGGCTCACTCGTCCAGAACGCGATCTACATCGCCGGCGAGCCCGAGTGGCCGGTCGGGCCCGAGGACTGGGAGGCGGCGGCCGAGTCTCTGCTCGACGCGGGTGCGTTCGGCTACATCGCGGGCGGCGCGGGCGGCGAGGCGACGATGCGCGCAAATCTCGAGGCGTTCGAGCGACGACGACTGCGGCCGCGGATGCTCGCGGGAAACGTGAGACGCGACCTGAGCGTCGAGGTGCTCGGGACGCACTCGGCGGCGCCGTTCCTGCTCGCGCCGGTAGGCGTCCTCTCGATCGCGCACGCGGAGGCCGAGGTCGGCGCCGCACGTGCCGCCGCTACGACCGGCGTCCCGTTCGTCCTCTCGAGCGCGGCGACGTCCACGATCGAAGCCGTCGCGGCGGCGATGAGCGACGCGCCGCGCTGGTTCCAGCTCTACTGGATCTCGGACCGCGAAGTGGCGGCGAGCTTCATCCGCCGAGCCGAGGCGGCCGGCTACTCCGCGATCGTCGTCACGCTCGACACGCCCACCCTCGGCTGGAGGCCCCGCGACCTGCGCAACGCGTACCTCCCCTTCATCCGCGGCGAGGGCTGCGGCCAGTTCTTCTCGGACCCGGTCTTCTGCGCGAAGCTCGACAAGCCGCCGGAGGAGGACGTGCTCGCTGCCGCCGCGGCGATGCTGACGACGTTCCCCAACCTCGGTCTGACCTGGGACGACCTCGCCTGGCTCCGCGAGCAGACAGCGCTGCCGCTGCTCGTGAAGGGCGTGCTCCGCGGCGACGACGCCGAGCGGGCGCAGGAGCGCGGCGTCGACGGGATCGTCGTCTCGAACCACGGCGGACGCCAGGTCGACGGCGCCGTCGCAGCCCTCGACGCGCTCGTGGAGGTGCGCGACGCGGTCGGGCCGGACTATCCGCTGCTCGTGGACGGCGGCATCCGCCGTGGCGCCGACGTGATCAAGGCGCTCGCGCTCGGCGCGGACGCGGTGCTGGTCGGCCGCCTCTACGCGTACGCGCTCGCCGCCGGCGGCTCGGCGGGCGTCGAGGCGCTCATCCGCCAGCTCCTCGCGGAGGTCGACCTGACGCTCGCGCTCTGCGGCGCATCCTCCGTGCGCGAGCTGGACGCGTCGCTGCTCGACGCGGCGGGCGACGCGCGTTGAATCCCGGTTCAACGCAGCGCTAGGCTGCGCCGGTGAACCTGCGCGACACGCCGGAGGAAGCGCGCTTTCGCGAGGAGCTGCGCACGTGGCTCGCGGCGAACCTGCCGGCGGAGAAGCGCGGCGGCCGCGGCGGGGCCCAACGGTTCGAGGATCCGTTCGTCCGTGAGTGGAGCCGCACGCTCTACGACGCCGGCTATGCCGGGCTGACCTGGCCGGAGGAGTACGGCGGCGGCGGCGCTCCACACAGCTTCCAGGCGATCCTCTACGAGGAGCTCGCGGCGGCGCAGGCTCCGCCCCACGTCGGCGTGATCGGCCTCGGCATGGCGGGGCCGACGATCATCGCGCACGGGACGGAGGAGCAGAAGGCGCGCTATCTCCGGCCGATCCTCTCCGCCGACGAGATCTGGTGCCAGGGCTTCTCGGAGCCGGACGCGGGCTCCGACCTCGCCGCCGCGCGCACACGTGCCGAGCGCCGCGGCGACGTCTACGTCGTCTCGGGCCAGAAGGTGTGGTCGTCGTTCGCGCACATCGCCGACTTCTGCATCCTCGTCACCCAGACCGACCCCGAAGCGCCGCGCTACCGGAACCTCACGTACCTGCTCGTCGACATGCACGCGCCCGGCGTCGAGGTGAGGCCGCTGCGCCAGATCACGGGAGAGGCGGAGTTCAACGAGATCTTCTTCTCCGACGTCGAGGTGCCCGTCGAGAACCGGCTCGACGAGGAGGGGAACGGCTGGCAGGTGGCGATGACGACGCTCCTGCACGAGCGCGCGACACTCGGCTTCGCGCTCACCGCGACACTCGACGCGCTCTATGGGCGGCTGCTCGAGGAAGCGCACGGGCGCGAGCTCGGCCCGCGCCTGCGCGAGGCGCTCGCCCGGGAGTGGATCGAGCTGCAGGCGCTCCGCTACACGAACTATCGCGCCCTCGGCACATACGAGCGCACCGGCGTCCCCGGCCCGGAGGGCTCGGGCGTGAAGCTGCGCTGGTCGGAGGCGAACCAGCGGCTGACGAAGCTCGGGCGCGAGATCGGCGGCGCCGAGGGCATCCTCGACGACGGCTGGTGGAACCACCAGCAGCTCCGCAGCCGCGGCAACACGATCGAAGCCGGCACCTCCGAGGTGCTCCGCAACATCATCGCCGAGCGGGTGCTCGGCCTGCCGAGGTCTCGCTAGTGGTCTTCTCCCTGAGCGAAGAGCAGATCGAGCTGAAGGACGCCGCGCGCTCCTGGCTCGCCGACCGCTTCCCGCTCGACCGCGACTGGGACGCGCAAGACGACCGCTGGAGCGAGCTCGCCGAGCTCGGCTGGCTCGACGTCGCGGAGGCCGGGCTCGGCTTCGTCGAGGAGGCGCTTCTGCTCGAGGAGACGGGATATGTCCTCTATCCCGGCCCGTATCTCGCCCACGTCACGGGCCGGACCGACGTCTTCGGAGAGGGCGGCGAGATCGAGACCGTCGATGCGAGCCGGCCGCTCCACCGCCTGCCGGACGAAGCGCACGAGACCCCGCGGCTGCGGGCGGCGCTGGCCGCCGAGGCGCTCGGCGTCGCGCAGCGGGCGCTCGACCTCGGCGTCGAGCACGCGAAGACACGCGTCCAGTTCGGCAAGCCGATCGGCACCTACCAGGCCGTCTCCCATCCGCTCGCGCAGACGTACACCGACGTCGAGCTCGCCCGCTCGCTCGTCTACTGGGCCGCCTGGTGCGTCGCCGAAGAGGAGGAGCGCGCGACGGTCGCGGCCGCTGCGGCGAAGGCGTTCGCAACCGAGGCCGCGGTCGCGGCGTGTGAGCGCTCGATCCAGGCGCACGGCGGCATCGGCTTCACGTGGGAGCATCCGCTCCACCGCTTCTACAAGCGCGCCCTCTGGCTCGAGGGCTTCGGCCGCCGGCCCGCCGAGCTCCGTCTCGAAGTCGCGGATTCGCTGCTGGGATGAGACGATGAGCCGGATGGAAGGCCTGATGATGGACTTCCCGCTCACGCTGACGCACCTGCTGCGACGGGCGGAGACCTTCTTCGGCGACGGGGAGATCGTCACCCGCCTTCCCGACAAGAGCTTTCACCGCACGACCCATCGCAAGACGCTGCGCCGCGCCCGGCAGCTGGCCGCCGCGCTGCGCAAGGCGGGGCTCGAGCGCGGCGACCGGGTGGCGACGCTCTGCTGGAACCACCACCAGCACCACGAGGCGTACTTCGGCGTCCCGTGCGGCGGCTTCGTCCTCCACACGCTCAACCTCCGCCTCCACCCGGGCGACCTGAACTACATCGCGAGCCACGCCGGCGACCGGGCGGTGATCGTCGACCGGGCGCTTCTGCCGCTGCTCGAGCAGTTCCGGGAGGGGACGCCGATCGAACACGTCTGGGTCGTCGAGGACTCGTACGAGGAGCTGCTCGCCACGGCCGACCCCGACGAGTGGGAGGACCCGGAGCTCGACGAGCGCGAGGCGGCGGCGATGTGCTACACGAGCGGCACGACGGGCCGGCCGCGCGGCGTCGTCTACTCGCACCGCTCCTCCGTCCTGCACGCGCTCGGCGTCGGCGCGAACAACCCGCTCGGGATGGGCCTCGGCATCGACGACGCGGTGATGCCGGTCGTGCCGATGTTCCACGCGAACGCGTGGGGCTATCCGTACCTCGCGACGATGCAGGGCGCGAAGATCGTCTACCCCGGGCCTCACCTCGACCCCGACAGCCTGCTCGAGAACATGGAGGCCGAACGCGTCTCGTGGGCGGCGGGCGTGCCGACCATCTGGATGGGCATCCTCGCGCGGCTCGACTCCGAGCCCGGCCGCTGGGATCTCTCGGCGATGAAGGCGATGCTCATCGGCGGCTCCGCCGTGCCGCGTGCGATGATCGCCGCCTTCGAGGAGCGGCACGGGCTACGGATCGTGCAGGGCTGGGGGATGACCGAGACGTCGCCCGTCGCGTCGACGGTCTCGCTCGCGTACGATCTCGCCGACGCCGATGCCGACACGCGCTGGGACTTCCAGGCGACGGCCGGCATCCCGCTCCCCTTCGTCGAGATCCGCGTTCGCGCCGGCGACGAGGACGTGCCGTGGGACGGCGAGGCGATGGGTGAGCTCGAGGTGCGGGGGCCGTGGGTCGCGGCGACCTACTTCGACGCGCCCGAATCCGCAGACCGCTGGACCACCGACGGCTGGTTCCGCACCGGCGACATCGTCTCCATTCACCCGCGCGGCTTCATCCAGATCAAGGACCGCTCGAAGGACGTGATCAAGTCCGGCGGAGAGTGGATCTCGTCCGTCGACCTCGAGAACGCGCTCATGGCCCATCCCGCCGTGGCCGAGTCGGCCGTGATCGCCGTGCCCGACGAGAAGTGGGGTGAGCGGCCGCTCGCGGCGGTCGTGCTGCGCGAGGGCGGCACGGCGACCGCCGACGAGCTTCGCGAGTTCCTCGCGCCGCGGTTCGCGAAGTGGTGGCTGCCCGACCGCTTCGAGTTCGTCGACGAGATCCCGAAGACGAGCGTCGGCAAGTTCCGCAAGACGGCGCTGCGCGAGCAGTTCACGTCCGAGCCGGCTCGCACGAGTTGAGGGCCGCGGTCCTCCCGAACGTCGACGCGCCGTTCGAGCTGCGCGAAATCCCCGACCCGGAGCCGCAGGACGGCGCCGCTCTCGTGCGCGTGCGCGCGGCCGGGATCAACTTCCTCGACGTCCTCATCCGGCGTGGCCGCTACCCGCAGATGCCGGAGCTGCCGGCGGTGCTCGGCGTGGAAGTCGCGGGCGAGCTCGAGGACGGGACGCGTGTGATGGCGCTGCTTCCCGCGGGCGGCTACGCCGAGCTCGCGGCGGTGCCGCGCAGCTCCCTCGTGCCGCTGCCCGAGGGCGCGAGCTTCGCGGAGGGGGCCGCGTTTCTCCTCACGTTCCTTACGGCGTACGTCCCGCTCACGCGTCAGGTGCGGCTCGCCGACGGCGCGACAGTGCTCGTGCACGCCGCGGCCGGAGGTGTCGGCACCGCGACGATCCAGGTCGCGCGCGCGCTCGGCGGCCGCGTCGTGGCGGCGGCCGGCTCGCCGGAGAAGCTCGAGCTCTGCCGCGAGCTCGGCGCGGAGGAGGCGTACGTCTACGACGAGCTGCCGGACGACCTGCGCGTCGACGTCGTCGTCGATCCGGTCGGCGGCGAGCTGTTCGAGGCGGCGGTCGGCCGGCTGCGGCCGCTCGGCCAGCTCGTGGCGATCGGCTATGCGGGCGGGCTGTGGCCGGAGCTCCAACCCGCGCAGATCGTCGGGCGCAGCGTGGGTGTGCAGGGCGTGTATCTCGGCAGGCTGCTCCGGCACGCGCCCGAGGTCGTCGCCGGTTGCACGCGCGAGCTGCTGGAGCTGTGGGGCGGGGGTACGATCCGCCCCGTCGTCGGGGCCGAGTACCCGCTGGGCGAGGTCGAGCGCGCCCATGAGCTCGTCGAGTCGCGGCGGAGCGTCGGGAAGGTCGTGCTCGCCCCGTGAAGGCCCTCGTCACGGGCGGTCGTGGCGCGATCGGCGCGGCGATCGTCGCGGCGCTCGCGGATGCCGAGACGACCGTCCTCGACCTGCCGGACTTCGACGTCGGCGAGCCGGAGGCATGGCGCTCGCTCGAGGGAGAGTTCGGCGCGGCGTTCCTCAACGCCGGGACGGGCACGGGCCGTGCGGACGCTGCGGAGCTGGGCGACGAGGAGTGGCACCGCATCCTCCGCGCGAACCTCGAGGGGGTCGTCTACGGGACGCGCGAGCTCGCCGCGCGGCTGATGCCCGGCGGCGGCTCGATCGTCGCCACCGCCTCGCTCGCGGGGCTGACCGCGATGCCCCACGACCCGGCCTACACGGCGACGAAGCACGCCGTCGTGGGCTGGGTGCGCGCGGCGGCGCCGGCGCTCGAGGTGCGCGGCATCAGGCTCAACGCGCTGTGCCCCGGCTTCACCGACACGCCGCTCGTCGAGGCGGAGCTGCGCGACCGGCTCGACGTGCCGCTGATGGA
Source organism: uncultured Actinomycetes bacterium (assembly GCA_963796265.1). Lineage (GTDB taxonomy): Bacteria > Actinomycetota > Thermoleophilia > Gaiellales > Gaiellaceae > Palsa-739. The sequence continues at coordinate 241,141 of CAWCLA010000001.1, forward strand.
GCCGTCGTTCGTCGCCGAGGCGGCGCTGCGCGTGCTCGCGGACTCGGAGACGGGCCGCGTCTGGGTGGTGCAGCCGAACCGCGTCGAGCCGTTCCGTTTCCCGGGAGTCCCCGGTCCGCGATGAGCCCTCGGGCGAGGAAGCCGTGGGGCGAGTTCCCGCCGGAGGATCCGCACGTCTGGAACACGCTGCGCTACCGCGGCGTCGAGCAGGCCGACGGCCGGGCGGTGATCGAATGGGACGCGACGCCCGAGTACTCTTTCCACTCGCCGTCGGGGCCGATCGTGCACGGCGGCATGGTCGCGGCGCTCCTCGACACCGCGATGGGCGGCGCGTGCTGGACGCTGATGGCCGAGGACGAGGACTTCCTCACCGCCGACCTGCGCACGGAGTTCCACCGCTCGGCGCGGCCCGGGACACTGCGTGCCGAGGGGTACGTCGTGCAGCGAAACCGGCGGGTCGTCTTCTGCGCCGCCGAGCTGTTCCAGGGCGGCGAGCTCCTGGCAAGCGCCCGCTGCACGCAGATCATCCGTAGCGTCCCTTGACCAGCCGAAAGGGACGTGTCCTGGTATCAGATACCAAGCCAGGTCCCGAGGGGACAGAGCGCCGCGCAACCATGCGCCCGGGGCCGGAACAGCCCCGTTCAAAGCGGACACCTCTCGGTATCAGTTACCGCGACACGCCCGCGCGGGACAGGTCACAGCACGTACTCCCAGCCCGGCTGCCAGGCAAACGGCGTTGCCATGACCTCCTCGAGCGTCCAGCCGGTCGCGACCACCTCGAGCGCGAGCCGCGTCGCGCTGTGGTCGATCACGAGCACGCGCTCGCCGTCGCGGTCGCGCCGGAGCTCCTCGAGAAACCCCGCCACACGCTCGACGGCTTGCCGCCAGCTCTCGCCACCGGGGTACGGAACGTCGATGTGCGCGCTTCGGCCGTGCACCGCCTCGGCCGTCCCGTTCAGCTCGCCGTAGTCGCACTCTCGGAGCCGCACGTCCTCGACGAGGCGTAGCCCCGAGCCGGCGAAGGCGATCTCGGCCGTCTCGACCGCGCGTCGGAGATCGGAGGTGAAGACGACCGAGAGCCCGTCGTGGCGACGGCGCTCGCCGAGCTCGCGCGCCTGCTCGCGCCCCACCTCCGAGAGCCGCCCCGGCAGCCAGCCCGTCGCGATCCCGGTCTCGTTGTCCTCGCTCGTCGCGTGCGTCTCGTAGACGACCTCGACGCTCACTCCAACCAGCCCAGCCGGCGCTCGAGGCTCGCCTTCACCTCGGGCCAGTCGTCGTCGATCACCGCGTACCACGCCGAGTCGCGCCGCTCGCCGCCGCGGACGAGCTGGTGCTTGCGGGCCACGCCCTCGAACGTCGCGCCGACCTTCTCGAGCGCGGGACGCGAGCGCTCGTTGGCCGCATCCGTCTTGAACTCGACCCGGAGGTACCCCTCGTCCTCGAAGGCGTGCCGCAGGAGCAGGTACTTCGCCTCGGTGTTCGCATCCGTCCCCCACGCGCTTGGATGGAGCCACGTGTTGCCGATCTCCACGACGCGATCGGCGGGACGGTCGTTGAGGAAGCTCGTGTGCCCGACGAGCTCTGTGTCGAGGTAGTGCGCGAAGCCCAGCTCGACACTCTCCCACCACTCGTGGAAGACCTCGCGGCTCTCATCGGCCCGCCAGCGCATCCAGCGCCAGGTGCGCGGCTCCTGCGCGACCGCCCAGAGCGCCTCCTCGTGCCGCGGCTCGAGCGGCTCGAGCCGGACGCGCCGGCCCGCGAGGGCTACGTGAAGCGCCAGCCGTCCCCCTCCGCGACGGAACGCAGGATTCGGCGCGCGACCACGGCCTTGTGCACCTCGTCGGGCCCGTCGTAGATCCGACCGCCACGTGCCATCCGCCACATGAGCGCGAGCGGCGTGTCGTCGGTGAGGCCGAGTCCGCCGTGTACCTGGAGCGCCCGGTCGAGCACCTCGCCGAGCACGCGCGCCGCGAAGAACTTGACGAGCGAGATCTCGACCCGCGCCTCGTCGCCTTCGTCCAGACGCTGGGCTGCCCGCACCGTCATCAGCCGGCACGCCTGGATGTCGGCGGCCGACTCGGCGATCCAGTTCTGGACCGTCTGCTTCTCGGCGAGCGGCCCGCCGAACGCCTCGCGCTCGAGCGCCCGCGCGCACATGAGCTCGAAGGCGCGCTCCATCTGCCCGAGCCAGCGCATGACGTGGTGGATCCGGCCCGGCCCGAGGCGCTTCTGTGCGATCCGGAAGCCGTCGCCGGGCTCGCCGAGCGTGTTCGCGAGCGGGACGCGGACGCCCGTGAAGCGCGTCTCGCAATGCGTCGCCCAGCCGCGCCCCTCGTGGCCCATGACCGGGATGCGGCGCACGAGCTCGTAGCCGGGCGCATCGGTCGGGACGAGGATCATCGACGCGCGCCGGTGCGGCTCGGCCTCCGGCTCCGTGACGACCATGACGACGGCGAACGCGGCGCCGTCGGCGCCCGACGAGAACCACTTGTGCGCGTCGATCACCCACTCGTCGCCGTCCCGGACGGCGCCTCCGCGGAGGAGCGTCGGGTCCGAGCCGGCCACCTCCGGCTCGGTCATGCCGAAGAACGAGCGCACCTCGCCGGCGACGAGCGGCCGCAGGAAGCGCTCCTTCTGCTCGTCGGTTCCGTAGAGGTGGAGGATCTCGGCGTTCCCCGCGTCAGGCGCCTGGCAGCCGAACACCAGCTGCGCGACGAAGCTGCGCCCGATCTCCTCGTTGAGGTACGCATACTCGAGGAAGCCGCCGCCGGATCCGCCCGCCTCCGGCGGCAGGTGCGGCGCCCAGAGCCCGGCGTCCTTCGCCTTCTGCTGCAGCTCGCGCACGAGGGCGTCGGCCGCGTCGTCCTCCCGGGTTAGCGCCCGCTCGTTCGGATAGACGTGCTCCTCCATGAACGCGCGCACGCGCTCGCGCCGGTCGGTCACAACGGCGATGATCGCAGACATGCGCGAGGCGCTCGAGGCGGTACTCGGTCCGATCTCCGAGCCCGTGCTGCTCGCGGGTGGGGCGTCGAAGGAGGCCTGGGCGGTCGATGCCGGCGGCGAGCCGCTGCTCGTGCGCCGCGCTGGCGGCGGTGTCATCCACCGCCACACGCTCTCGCTGCGGCACGAGTTCGAGGTGCTGCGGGCCGCTCACGAGGCGGGCGTGAGGGTGCCGCGGCCGATCGCCTACATCGAGGACCTGGACGGCCGGGAGGCCTTCGTGATGGAGCGGCTCGAGGGCGAGACGATCGGTCGCCGCATCGTGCGCATGGCCGTGCCGGAGCAGCTGCCGCTGCAGATGGCCGAGGAGCTGGCCGGGATCCACGCGCTGTCCGCGGAGCGGTTGCCCTTCCTCGAGGAGGCGTCGGTCGACCGCCTCGTCGACGAGCTCGACGAGGTCGGCGAGCCGCATCCGGCGATCGAGCTCGGGCTCTGGTGGCTGCGCGAGCACCGGCCTGCGCGGCGCGCGCCGGTCGTCGTCCACGGCGACTTCCGCATCGGCAATCTCGTCGTCGACGAGACGGGCCTCGTGGGCGTCCTCGACTGGGAGTTCGCCCACCTCGACGACCCGGCGCGCGACCTCGCCTTCGGGCTCGTCCGGGCGTGGCGCTTCGGCGCAGACGAGCTGCGGCTCGGCGGGATCGGGGATGTCGAGCCGTATCTCGAGCGCTACAACGAGCTCACCGGCTTCGACGTCCGCCCCGAGGAGCTCGACTACTGGGAGCTCGCCGGCAACGTCGCCTGGGCGATCGGCTGCCTCACACAGGCGCGCCGCCACCTGACGGGGCAGGACCGGAGCGTCGAGCTCGCGATCCTCGGCCGGCTCGGGGCCGAGGTCGAGTACGAGATCTGCCATCTCCTCGAGACGCAGGGCGTCACGTGAGCGAGCGGCCCACGGCCGAGGAGCTGGCGGAGGCGATCGAGGAGTTCCTCGCCGGCGAGATCCTCCCCACGCTCGGCGATCACCGGCTCCGCTTCCGCCTGCTGGTGGCGCTGAACGCGCTCGGCGTCGTGGGACGGGAGCTGGCGAAGCTGCCGCCGGAGGACGACGCGGAGTTGCGGGACCTCGCGGCGCGGATCAGGGCCGGCGACGTGCCGGCCGGCACGCTCGCCCACGTGAAGGCCGGCGTCGAGCAACGCCTGCTGATCGCGAGCCCGCGCTACCTCGAGCGGAGCTAAACACGACCGGCGCGAGCGGTGTCGTATCGGCAGATGGCTGAGCTTCATGCGCCCCGCCTACTCGGCTCGCCGCCCCGGCGCGAGGCCACGGCCGCCACGATCGAGGCGGCGTACCGCGCCCGCGCGGGCGAGTTCCTGCGCGTGGCGACCGGGATCGCGGGCAGCCGGGAGGGCGGCCGCGACGCCGTGCAGGAGGCGCTGGCGCGCGCCTTCGCCCGCCGGGGGACGTTCCGCGGCTCGGGCCCGGTCGAGGCGTGGCTCTGGAAGGCTGTCGTGAACGCCGCCCGCAACGTCCGGAGCCGCTCGCCGCGCGTCGCCGACGGCCCCGAGGTGGAGACGGGAGCCCACGACGCCCTCGACGAGCGGCGCGACGCAGTTCGCGCCGCCATCGCCGCGCTCCCCGAACGCCAGCGGCTCGTGCTCTTTCTCCGCTACTACGCCGACCTCGACTATGCGGCGATCGGCGCCGCGCTCGGCGTCCGCCGCGGCACCGTCTCGGCGACGCTGAGCCATGCGCACGAGACGCTGCGAGCGGTACTCGGCGAGGAGGTGATCGCATGATCAGCGGCAAGGATCCCGTGGTCGGACAGGCGCTCGACCTGCTCGTTCCCGACTTCGACCTCGACCCGGACGCGCTTCTGCGGGCGGCGCACGCCCGTGTCGCAGGCCTGCGGGCGGCGCGGCGGCGCCGGCGGACGGTCGTGGCAATCGCCTTCGCCGTCCTGCTCCTGTTCGCCGGTGGAGCGGTCGCCGCGCAGCAGTTTGACCTGCTCCCCTTCCTGCACACGAACGACCGCAACAGCGCCCGCTTCTCGGTCAACCCGTCAGGCACCTACCACGGAGCGGCTCCGCTCGCACTCACGTGCCCGGGCGCCGGGACGAAGGCGTTCACCTGCAACGTGGCCGGCCTGATGGCCCGCGGGAACCGGAGCTACGAGCTCGGCATGCGCACGGACAGGGTGCCGTCCCTCACGCGGCAGGAGATGCTCGCGTCACTCGAGCGCGCGCAGGCGAACGGCGCCGACCCGGTCCAGATCGCCCGCGTCCGCTCCGACCTCGCCGACGTCGGCGACGACTTCATCCGCGCGCTTGCCGTCTTGAGCCGGATCCAGACCGTCAGCGCCGGTTCCGGCGACGCTGGCGGCACGGAGCGAGTGCCGCCGCGGGGCGTGCCGGCCTGGGTCGCCTGCCGCGAGCTCACGCTCACGACCTTCCGCTGTCGTCCGCTCGCAGCCCTCGTCGGGGTGGCGAGCGGTACGCCGCTCTACTTCCTCCAGCCGAGCCAGGACTGGCGGACGATCTCGGGGCCTCCCTCGCAGCCGGCCGACTTCGGGCGGCTGCTCGAGCGCCTGCTCGGGCGGAAGCCGACCGCGGACGAGACGCGCTTCTTCGTCGACTTCGCCACCGCCGCGGTCACGGTCACGGCCGGCGGCTCGTCGGCGCCGACGAAGACGCAGGGGACGCAGATCGCCGCCCCCGACGCGCGCCGCACGGCGAAGCTTGCTCCCAGGAGCCTCGGCGTCCCGACGCGGGTCGTCTCGGCAGCGGCGCAGCCCCTGCCGCCCGGCCCGTTGCCCGGCGGTCTGGCCCGCTCGGCGGGAACGCGCCTCTACCGCGTGACGTTCGATCTCCTGCGTCCGCACGGCCACGACGCGGCCGGCCCCCACACGCTCTACGTGTACGTCGCCCGCGCCCCGAAGCTCGGCGTGTGGCAGATCGCATGGGTCGCGTCGAAGCCGTAGTCGGGAGCGGCGCACACGCGTAAGCTCTCGCCGTGCCCGACCTGAGCGGGAAAATCGCGATCGTCACGGGCGCGGGGCGCGGGATCGGCCGCTCCCACGCGCTCGCGCTCGCCCGCGCAGGTGCGAGGGTCGTGGTCAACGACCTCGGCGCCGGGCTCGCCGGCGAAGGCGCCGACCCCGGGCCGGCGGAGCAGGTCGTCGAGGAGATCCGCGCCGCCGGCGGCGAGGCGACGACGAACGGCGAGAACGTCGCCGACTTTGCCGGCGCGGAGCGGCTCGTGCAGCAGGCGCTCGACGAGTTCGGCCGGCTCGACATCCTCGTCAACAACGCCGGGATCCTCCGCGACCGGATGCTCGTGAACATGACCGAGGACGAGTGGGACGCGGTCGTCACCGTCCACCTCAAGGGCCACTTCGCGCCGACGCGCCACGCGGCCGCGTACTGGCGCGAGCGCTCGAAAGCCGGCGAGGAGGTGCGCGGCCGGGTCGTCAACACCGCGAGCCCCTCCGGCGTGTTCGGCAACGTCGGCCAGGCGAACTACGGCGCGGCGAAGGCGGGCATCGCGGAGTTCACGATCATCGTCGCGCAGGAACTGCAGCGCTACGGCGTCACCGTCAACTGCCTCGCGCCGAACGCGCGCACGCGCATGACCGAGGAGACGTTCCAGATGGATGCGCCGCCAGAGGGCTTCGACCCGCTCGACCCGGCGAACGTCTCGGCGGTCGTCGTCGCGCTCTGCGCGGACGAGGCGCAGGCGATCACGGGCCAGGTCCTCCACGTCTGGGGCGGCGCCGTCAACGTCCTCCGCGGCTGGAGCGCCGGCGAGCTGCTCGACGCACCGGAAGGCTGGGAGCCGGACGCGCTCCTCGCCGAGCTGCTCGCCCGCTTCCCGGAGGGCGCTTCGCCGCCCGGCATGCTCGCGGGGATGCAGGCCGCCGGCGGCCGCTCGCTCCGGGCGGCCGACTGAGGATGCCGCTCCTCGCGCTCGATCACGCCAGCCTGGGGTTCGGCGGGATCGTGGCGCTCGACGACGTCACCCTCGAGGTCGCGGCAGGCTCGATCACCGGCCTCATCGGCCCGAACGGCGCAGGCAAGACGACCGCGTTCAACGCGATCACGCGCCTCTACCGGCTCGATTCCGGCGACGTCGTCTTCGACGGACGCTCGCTGAAGCGCGTCCGGGCGAGCCGCGTGATCCGGCTCGGGATCTCCCGCACCTTCCAGAATCTCGAGCTGTTCCCGAGGCTCACGGTGCTCGAGAACGTCCTCGTCGGCGCGCACGCCTCGTCCCGCCTGCAGCGAGAGCGCGAGCAGCGGCGACAGGCGCTCGAGACGCTCGCCGACGTCGGGATCGCCGAGCACGCAGCGCGTCCGGCGGCCGGCCTGCCGTACGGGACGCTGAAGCGCGTCGAGCTGGCGCGCGCGCTCGCGAGCCGGCCGCGGGTGCTCCTCCTCGACGAGCCGGCCGGCGGCCTCAACCACGAGGAGGTCGACGAGCTCGCCCTCGTCATCCGCCGGCTGCGCGAGGAGCGAGAGCTGACCGTCCTGCTCGTCGAGCACCACATGCGGCTCGTGATGGAGGTCTGCGAGCAGGTGCACGTCCTCGACTTCGGACGCACGATCGCGACCGGCGCGCCCGCGGACGTGCAGCGCAACCCCGCGGTGATCGAGGCCTACCTCGGCGGAGAGCTGGCTGCGTGACGGCCCTGCTCGAGCTCGAGGACGTCCAGGCTCGCTACGGCCCGGTGCACGCGCTGCACGGGATCTCGCTCGCGGTCGACGAGGGGTCGATCGTCGCCGTGCTCGGCCCCAACGGCGCGGGCAAGACGACGACGCTCCGCGCCGTCTCGGGCACGGTCCGGCGCTCGGGCCGTATCGCGTTCGCCGGACGGCCGCTCGACCGGCTCGGCCCGGACGCCGTCGCCCGCCTCGGCGTCGCGCACGTGCCGGAGGGCCGCGGCACCTTCTCGGAGCTGACCGTCTGGGAGAACCTCCGCCTCGGCGGGTACACGCGCCGCGGCTCCCTCCAGCCCGAGCTCGAGCGTGTCTTCTCGTACTTCCCCTGGCTCGCCGAGCGGCGGCGCCAGGAGGCGGGGACGCTCAGCGGCGGCGAGCAGCAGATGCTCGCCCTCGCGCGCGCCTTCGTGCACCGGCCGCGGCTCCTGCTTCTCGACGAGCCGTCACTCGGGCTAGCCCCGGTGCTCGTCGCGGAGCTCTTCCGGATCATCGCGGAGCTGAACGAGCGCGAGGGCCTGACCGTCCTCGTCGTGGAGCAGAACGCGCACCTCGCGCTGCAGGCCGCCGAGGGCGGCTACGTCCTCGAGGCGGGCCGTGTCGCCCTCTCGGGGACGAGCGCCGAGCTCAGGGCCGACGACTCCGTCCGCCGCAGCTACCTCGGCTACTAGATGGCGACGCTCGAGAGCTCCCCCGGCCCCAGCCTCCGCAGCCGCGGCGCCGCGCTCGGCGGCGCCGTGCCACTCGTCGGCCTGCTCCTCGTCGCCGGCGCAGCCGGGCTCGTCGTCGGCTCCCTGCGCAGCGAGGTCTTCGCCCAGCTGACGGTCCAGGGGCTGGCGCTCGGCGCCGTCTACGGCGGCCTCGCGCTCGCCCTCGTCCTCGTCTACCGCGCGACCCGGGTCGTCAACTTCGCCCAGGGCGAGCTCGCGATGGCGACGACGTACGTCGCCTATCAGCTCATCCAGTGGGGCCTGTCCTACTGGGAGGCGTTCTTCGCCACGCTCGCGATCGCCTTCGTCCTCGGCGCCGTGCTCGAGATCGTGCTCGTCCGGCCGGTGCAGCACCGCTCCGTGATCGCCGCGGTGATCGTCACGGTCGGCCTGTTCATCCTCATCGACGGGGTCGTGAACTGGATCTGGGGAGGCGACTTCAAGTCCATGCCGCCGCCGTTCGGGACGAAGATCTACTACGTCGGCGGCGTCGCCATCGCGCGCCTGTACCCGGGCATGCTCGGTGTCGTCCTCGTCTCGGTGCTGCTGGTCTGGGTGCTTTTCCGGTTCACGAAGCTCGGGCTCGGCATGCGCGCGGCGGCGTTCCGGCCGGCGGAGTCGGCGCTCGTCGGCGTCCGCGTCGACTGGATGCTCGCGATCGGCTGGGGCCTCGCTGCGGTGCTGGGCGCCGTCGCGGGTCTGATGGCCGAGCCCTCCCAGTTCGTGCTCGACCCGACGCTGATGCAGCCGGTTCTCGTCTACGCGTTCGCCGCCGCCGTCCTCGGCGGCCTCGACAGCCCCGCGGGAGCGGTCGTCGGCGGGCTCGCGCTCGGGGTCTCGCTCAACCTCGTCGTGCAGTACGTGCCGGCGATCACCTCCGAGCTGCAGGCGCCGTTCGCCTTCGCCGTTCTCATCGTCGTGCTCCTGATCAAGCCGTCGGGGCTCTTCGGTCGCCGCGAGGTCCGGCGCGTATGAAGAAGCGCGCGCCCGCGCTCGTCTCGCTCCTCGTCGTAGCGGGGGTACTCGCCGGGCTCCCCTTCGTCCTGAGCGCCTACGACGTCTCGCTCGCCGCGCAGGTCGGGATCTTCTTCGTCGGGGTGCTCGGCCTCAACATCCTGACCGGCTACACGGGCCAGATCTCGATCGGTCACGGGGCGTTCATGGCCATCGGCGGCTACACGACGGCCGTCATGTCGCAGGACCACCACACGAACCTCGTCGTGACGATGCTCATGGCCTTCGCGATCTGCTTCGTTTTCGGCCTGCTCGTGGGACTGCCCGCCCTGCGGCTCTCCGGGGTGTACCTCGCGCTCGCAACGTTCGCGCTCGCGGTCTCGGTGCCGCAGCTGCCGCTCCGGTGGTCGAAGTTCCTCGGCGGCAGGGACGGCGTCCAGACGTCGCACACGGTCAGCCACGTCTGGCTCTACGGCGCCGCCTGGACGGCGTCGGCGGTCCTCTTCGTGCTCGCGTGGCTGATCCTGCGCGGCCGCATCGGCCGCGCGTTTCGTGCCGTGCGCGACAGCGAGATCGCGGCCGTCGCCTCCGGAATCGAGCTGCCCGTCTACAAGACGCTCGCCTTCGGCATCTCCGCCGCCTACGCCGGCGTCGCGGGCTCGCTGTTCGTCCTGGCGACGAACGGTTTCGCCCAGCCGAGCGAGTTCGGCATCGTCCTCTCGCTCCAGCTCCTCGTCGGCGCCGCCGTGGCGGGGCTCGGCTCGCTCTGGGGGATCCTCGCGGGCGCGGCGTTCGTGGGGCTCCTGCCGAGCGTCTCGAGCAGCGTGCCCGTGATCGGCTCCGACCACGGCCGCGACGTCGTCTTCGGAGCGGCGGTCGTGCTCGTCATGCTCGTGCTCCCCGACGGCTTCGCAGGCCTGCTTTCACGGCTGCGCCGGCTCGCTCGCGCTTGAACCGCAAGTCAATCTCCATCAAACTGCCCCGGTAGTCGTCTCTATCGACACATCCGCAATCGGAGGAGGGGCGCATGGCCGTCAACCGTAGGAAGCTCGGAGCGCTGCTCTGCGCTCTTCTCGCCACAGCCGCCGCGGCGAGCACGGCGGCTGCTTCGCACACGAACACGCCGGGCGTGACGAAGAAGCAGATCGTGATCGGCGGCACGTTCCCGCTCACTGGCCCGGCGGCGCTCTACAAGACGATCCCGGCGGCCGAGCAGGCGTACTACGACTATGTCAACGCGCACGGCGGCGTCAACCACCGCAAGATCAAGGACATCGTTCTGGACGACCAGTACGACCCGTCCCAGACGGTGCCGCAGACGACGAAGCTCGTCGAGCAGAATCACGTCTTCGCCATCGTCGGCAGCCTCGGCACGGCGCCGATCCTCGCCACGTGGAACTACCTGAACAAGAAGAAGGTGCCACAGGTGCTCGTCGCCACCGGCGACGCGTACTGGGGGAACTGCGTGCACCACAGGTGCCAGGGCTCGACGAAGCCGTGGACCCTCGGCTGGCAGCCGGACTACCCGGGTGAGGCGAAGCTCTACGCCAAGTACATCCTCGGGCACAAGCCGAACGCGAAGATCGGCGTCATCTACCAGAACGACGCCTACGGCAAGAACTACTTCACCGGGCTGAAGACCGGGCTCGGCTCGCACACGAGCCAGATCGTCGACGCCGAGTCCTACAACGTGGGAGATTCCGCCCAGGTGATCGCGGCTCACGTCGTCGCGCTGCGGGCACACGGCGCGGACACGTTCGTGATCTTCGCGACGCCGACGGCGACCATCCAGTCGCTCGTGGCCAGGACGCTGATCGGCTGGAGCCCGCTGACGTTCGTCAACAACGTCTCGGGGAACCGGATCTTCCAGCTCGCGGCCGCTCAGAACGGAGCCAACCTGGACGGCATCCTCTCGACCACCTACGTCGGGAGCCAGACGACGCAGCCGAACCTGAAGGGGATGAAGCTCGCCAAGAAGATCATCCATCAGTTCGCGCCGTCCCTCGACGCGGACTTCGCTCAGGGAGACCTGAACCTCGTCTACGGGCTCGGCTCGGCGTGGACGTTCGTCTACGCGCTGAAGCACGCCGGCAAGAACCCGACGCGGAAGAGCCTCATGAGTGCGCTGCGCCACATGAACACGAAGAAGAACCCGTTCCTCTTCCCCGGGATGACGCTCAAGACGTCGAAGAAGCGGACCTTCCCGATGGAGCAGCTGAAGCTCACGAAGTGGAGCGGCGGCGCGGGCGGCGACTGGCACGCCTTCGGCAAGCTCTACGGCGGGCTGCACTGAGCGGCGACGCCGACCGAATCGCGCGAGGGGGAGCTCCGGCTCCCCCTCGCCGTCTCTAGGCCAGCCCGACCGGGTCGGTGACGGGAGCGCGGCAGACGAAGCGCTCGCAGACATAGACGGCCGGCCGGTCCTCGACGAGCGTCTTGCCCTCGAGCAGCGGCACGTCGTCGGCCGGCCCGAAGGCGACGACCGCGTTCGGGTCGAAGCCGCGCAGGACGGCCCGGGCAACCTCGGTGTCCGGCCCGCCGACGATCGCGAGCTCGCGCGGCGGCGAAAGGTGGAGGTCGAGCGCGCAGAGCGCCCAGCCGAAGGCGGCCGGCGCCCGCGGTAGGAGATCTCGGACGAGCCTGAGCGCTCCGACCGCCTCGCGCTCGAGCTCGTCGTCGCCCCAGATCCTCGCGAGCCGCAGGAGGACGAAGGCGAGCATCGAGCTCCCGGCCGGCGTGGGGTTGTCGTCGAACGCCTTCTGCCGCGCAACGAGCGGCTCCCCGTCCGCCGGCGTGAGGAAGAAGCCGCCGCGCTGCGGGTCGCCGAAGAGCTCCACCGCGAGAAGGGCAATTCGGCGCGCCTCGTGAAGCCAGCGGAGCTCGCCGGTCGCGACGTGCAGCTCGTAGAGGCCGTGCGCGACGTTCGCGTAGTCGTCGAGGTAGGCCGGATACTTCGGACGGCCGTCTCGGAGCGTCCGCCACAGCGGCTCGGCCGTGAGCAGCTCTCCCAGCTCGCGCGCGGCCGCCAGGAGATCGGGTCGGTCGAGGCGGCGCCCTCCCTCTGCGAGCGCGGCGAGCGCGAGGCCGTTCCAGGCCGCGATCACCTTGTCGTCGAGGGCCGGCTGGGGCCTGCCGTCGCGGATCTCGAGCAGCCGCGTCCGCGTGGCCTCGTCCAGCTCCCCGCGGAGGATCGAACGGCCGTGCTCGAACGGCTCCAGCAGCTCGGCCGGCGCCCCGTCCTCGGCCGTCCACGTATACGTGAGCCCCTCCACCCCGTCGGTGTCCGCGTCCTGCGAGGAGGCGAAGCCGCCGTCCGGCAGCCTCAGCTCGCGGAGCAGGTAGTCGAGCGTCCCCTCGGCGACCGCGCGGTAGCGCTCCTCGCCGGTCTCGAGCCAGGCGTGGAGGTACGGCGGGACGAGGAGCGCGTTGTCGTAGAGCATCTTCTCGAAGTGCGGCACGAGCCACTCCCCGTCGACGGAGTAGCGGTGGAAGCCGCCGCCGACGAGGTCGTGCATCCCGCCCGCGGCCATCCCGTCGAGCGTGAGCTGCACGGGGCCGAGCGTTCCGCGCCGCAGGAGGAACTCGAGCACGGACGCGGGCGGAAACTTCGGGGCATGGCCGAAGCCGCCCCACCGTGGGTCGAGCTGGGCGAGCAGATTGTGCTCGGCCTCCGCGAGCAGCGCCTCGGTCAGCGGTTCACGCGACGGCTCGGTCTCGGCCGACCGCCGCAGCGCATCGACGAGCACCTCGGCCTGCGCCGCCACGTCCTCCGGCCGCTCGCTGTACGCCCCCGCGACCGCGCGGAGCACCTGTCGAAAGGAGGGCAGCCCGTGCCGCGGCTCGGGCGGGAAGTACGTGCCGCCGTAGAACGGCTCGCCGCCGGGGGTGAGGAAGACGGTCAGCGGCCAGCCGCCCTGGCCGGTGAGCGCGACGACCGCGTCCATGTAGACGGCGTCGACGTCCGGGCGCTCCTCGCGGTCGACCTTGACGTTGACGAAGAGCTCGTTCATGACGGCCGCGGTCGCCTCGTCGGCGAACGACTCCCGCTCCATCACGTGGCACCAGTGGCAGGCGGAGTAGCCGATCGAGACGAGCAGCGGCTTCCCCTCGGCGCGGGCGCGGGCGAGCGCCTCCTCGCCCCACGGATGCCATTCGACCGGGTTGTCCGCGTGCTGGAGGAGGTACGGGCTCGTCTCCTGCGTGAGCCGGTTCACCGCTGTAGCGTAGGCGCGGTGAGCCAGCTGCCCGGCGGCACCGTCACGTTCGTCTTCACCGACATCGAGGGCTCGACGCGCCTCCTCCAGGAGCTCGGCGACGAGGCCTACGCGCGCGTGTCGGGCGACCACCGGCGGATCGTGCGCGAGACGTTCGGCGCCCGCGGCGGAACGGAGATCGACACGCAGGGAGACGCGTTCTTCTTCTCGTTCCCGCGAGCCCGCGACGCGGTGGGCGCGGCGGTGGACGCGCAGCGTGCGCTTGGCGACCACGAGTGGCCCGAGGGGAAGGCCCTGCTCGTGCGCATGGGCCTGCACACCGGCGAGCCGCACGTGGGCGAGGAGGGCTACCTCGGGCTCGACGTGGTTCGCGCCGCGCGCATCTCAGCGGCCGGACACGGTGGCCAGATCCTTCTCTCCGAGACGACGCGCGCGCTCGTCGGCAACCAGCTTCCGGACGGCGTCGCGGTGCACGACCTCGGGCAGCAGAACCTGAAGGACGTCCAGCACGAGCACATCTACGAGCTCACGATCGACGGGCGGGTGGCGAGCTCGCGGCCGCTGAAGACGCAGACGCCGGCGAAGTCGCGCCAGGAGGACATGGCGACCCGGTTCGAGGAGCGCATCACGTCCTACGTCGAGCGGCAGCTCGAGGCGGCGTTCGACGCGGAGGGCACTCCGACGGTGCCGGCGAAGCTCGCCGTCGGCGGCGCGGCGATCGGCCTCGGCGTCCTGCTCATGGTCGTCGTCGTGCTCGTGGCGATCGCCTTCCTGATCAAGGCCGTGTTCTTCTGAGGCAGCCCGCCGGCTTCAGCGCGAGTAGCCGACCAGCGTCGCGTGGCGGCGGAAGCCGATCGACTCGTAGAGCCCGCACGCCGCGCCGGTGACGCAGTAGACGATCGCCTGGCGGCCTCCCTCCTCGTGCAGGCGGCGCAGCGCGAACGTGCAGACGGCGGCCCCGAGCCCACGGCGGCGGAACTCGTCCCGCACGCCCACCGGCTCGAGCTCGCCGACGCGGTTGTCGTCGTCCGGCCACATGAGGCAGTAGGCGGCGAAGCGCCCGTCCGGCGCCTCGACGACGCAGTCGAGCGACGCGCGGTACGGCCAGGAGGCCTGGACGTTCGCGAAGCTCGACTCGGTGACGCGCGACGGCGCCCAGACGTCGCGGTGGATCGCGACGCGCTCGGCGAGGTCGTCCGGCTCGACCGTCCGGTAGCGGAAGCCCTCCGGCAAGGGCGGCGGCTCGGGAGCGTCGGGCACGTCGCGCGCGAGGAAATGCATGAGCGGGCCCTGGCGGTTGACGCTCGCGTCGCTCGGCCGGGTGAAGCCGTGCCGCTCGAGCGCGGCCCGCACCTCCTCGTCGTCCTCGAAGGCGACCGCGGTCCCTGCGTCGGGATCCGCGAGGATCTCGTCGAGGAGGTCGAGCCTGTCGCGGCGGACGTCGAACTCGAGCAGCGCACGGTCGCCCTTCAGCCACGACCAGGCGACCGTGCGATCGCCGTCCTGCCAGACCCGGATCGTCCACTCGTCCTCTCGCCCCTCGTGCTGGCGCAGCCCCCAGGTGACGTCGCCGACGTGCCAGGGGGCGCGCACGCCGAGCTCGCGCCGCTGTTCGAGAGCGAGCTCGTGCATCGCTGCGATGATCTCGGGCGTGAGTCGCACGTACGAGGAGCTGGAGGTCGGGGCGGTCTACCGGAGCCGCCACGGGCGCACCGTACTCGAGGCCGACAATGTGTGGTTCACGCTCCTCACGCTGAACACGAACCCGATCCACTTCGACGCCGAGTACGCCGCGACGACCGAGTGGGGACGGCCGCTCGTCGACTCGACGTTCACGCTCGCGCTCGTGACGGGGCTGTCGGTGGCGGACGTGTCCGAGCGCGGCGTCAACCTCGGCTGGCGCGAGGTCCGGCTGCCGGCGCCGGTCTTCGCCGGCGACACGATCCGCGCCGAGACCAAGGTGTTGGAGAAGCGCAAGTCGCGGTCCCGCCCGGGCTCCGGCATCGTCACCGTCCGCACGCTCGGTCTCAACCAGCGCGACGAAACCGTGATCGAGTTCGAGCGCTCGATCATGCTGCCGCTGTGACGGTGCTCGAGACGGAACGGCTCCTGCTGCGGAAGCCGGTGCTCGAGGACGCGGAGGCAGCACTCGCGCTCATCACCGACCCGGTCGCGATGGAGCACATCGGCGGCGTCCATCCAGACGCGGCCTCGGATCCCGAGTTCGTCGTCCGCCGCTGGCTCGAGCGCTGGGACGACAACGGCTGCGGGCCCTTCTCCATCGTCCGGCGCGAGGACGGGCACTGGCTCGGCCGGACGGGCCTGCTCGTCTGGGACGTGCGCACGTGGACCGTGACGACGTTCGCGAGCGCGGGCGAGCACGCGCAGCCCGAGCTCGGGTGGGCACTCGTCCGCGAGCACTGGGGCAGCGGCTACGCGACCGAGGCGGCGCTCGCGGTGCGCGACTGGGCCTACCGGGAGCGCGGCCTGGGCGGCGCCTCCGGCGCCGCGGTCTTCCGGCCGCGCGCCGCCGGTTCCCGCCGGCGGCGCTTGCAGCCAATCGGGCGCCTCGTCTCGGTGATCTCGCCGGCCAACGCCCGCTCGCAGCGGCTCGCGGAGCGGCTCGGCGCGACGCCCGTCGAGACCGTGACCCTGTTCGACACCGACGCTGCCGTCGTCTGGGAGCACCCGCGGTGAGCGAGCTCCGTCCCCTCGCGGGCACCCGGGTCGTCGACGTCACCTCGTCCCTCGCGGGGCCGACGTCGACGCAGCTGCTCGCGGCGCTCGGCGCCGAGGTCGTCAAGATCGAGCCGCTCGTCGGCGACCACGCACGCAGCTGGGGCCCGCCGTTCGTGCAGGGGGAGGGGGCGATGTTTCTCGCCTCGAACGCGGGCAAGCGCTCGCTCGCCGTCGACCTCGGAGACGACCGCGGCCGCGAGATCGTGCTGCGCCTCGTCGACCGCGCCGACGTCTTCGTCCAGAGCCTCCGGCCGGGAGCGGCAGAGCGGCACGGCCTCGGCGACGCCGAGCTCCGGGCGCGCAACCCGCGCCTCGTCTACTGCTCGATCGGCGCGTTCGGCTCGCACGGCCCGCTTCACAACCAACCGGGCTACGACCCGCTCCTGCAGGCCGCGTCGGGGATCATGAGCGTGACCGGCGAGGACGGCCGGCCACCGGTGCGCGTCGGCGTGTCCCTGATCGACCTCGGCACGGGTGTCTGGGCCGCGCTCGGCGTCGTTGCCGCGCTGTACGAGCGCGAACGCACCGGCGCCGGCCGTACGCTCGAGGTCTCCCTCTACGAGACCGCGCTCTCCCAGCTCTCGTACCAGCTCGTCGGCTTCCTCGGCACCGGGGTCGTGCCGGGCCGCGAGGGGAGCGCGTTCTCCCAGATTGCGCCGTACCAGGTGTTCCCGACGCGCGACGGCGAGCTGATGATCGTCGCCGGCAACGACAAGCTCTTCGCCGGGCTCTGCGACGTGCTCGGCGTGCCGGAGCTCGTGGACGACCCGCGCTTCCGGACGAATCCCGACCGGGTGACGAACCGGCCGGCGCTGCTCGCGCTGCTCGAGGAGCGGACGGGGGAGCGCGCGTCGGCGGAGCTGCTCGAAGCGCTCGTCGCCGCGGGCGTCCCCGTGTCGCCGGTGCACGACGTCGGCGAGGCGGCCCGCCACCCACAGACGGAGGCGCTCGGCATGCTGCAGGCGCTGCCGGGCGGCGCGGCCGACGACCTCGTCACCGTCGCCGCGCCGCTCTCGGCCGACGGCGAGCGGCTGCGGCATCACGCGCCGCCGCCCGCGCTCGGCGCGCACACAGAGGAGATCCTCGGCGAGCTCGGCTACCCGGCCGACGAGGTCGTGGACCTCGCCGCGGCGGGCGTGATCCGCCTCGGCTGAAAGCCACGTCCGGAGCCAGGTTCCGGACTGGTCCGTCAGGGCCAGGGGCCGGCGCGGTGGACGTAGCCCTCGAGCGTGCGGCCGAGGACGCCCTCGAGCCATTGCGAGACGCCGACGAGCCCGTCGAGGTCGATGCCCGTCTCCACGCCCTCCCCTGCGAGGAGGTAGACGAGGTCCTCGGTCGCGACGTTGCCCGTCGCGCGCGGCGAGAACGGACAGCCGCCCAGGCCGCCGACCGCGGCGTCGAGCACGCGTGCGCCCGCCTCGAGTGCGGCGAGACAGCTCGCGTACCCGGTGTTGCGCGTGTTGTGGCCGTGGAAGCCGTCCGCCCCCGTTCGCTTGACGAGGGAGCGAACGGCCGACGGAGTCGCGACCCCGATCGTGTCGGCGAGGACGACCTCCGCGCGGCCCGCGAACGGTGCGGCGAGCTCCGCGACGGCGCCCGGGTCGACACGCCCCTCGAACGGACAGCCGAACGAGCAGGAGATCGTCACGGTCGCCGGCGTGTCGCCCGCTGCGGCGAGGATCGCCTCCGCCCGCCCGACCGCCTCGGCGAGCGTCGCGTTCCCGTTCCGGAGGTTGAAGGACTCCGTGGCGGCGAAGGTCACGTTGACGCGGTCGAGCCCGGCCGCGGCGAAACGCTCCCAGCCGCGTTCGTTGAGGACGAGCCCCGACAGCTCGACGCCCTCCCGCCGGCGGACGCCTGCGACGACCTCCTCCGCGCCCGCCATCTGGGGCACGCGGTCGTCGCGGACGAAGCTCACCGCCTCGATCCGCAGCACGCCCGCAGCCGCAAGGCGCTCGACGAGCTCCGCCCGCGTCTCGGGCGGCAGCACCTCCGGCTCGTTCTGCAGCCCGTCCCGCGGCCCGACGTCACATACCGTGATGTCCACCGCGCCGAGCGTACTTCCTACGGGTGTGGCGGTCACGCCGGGGGCTTAGCCTGCAACCGTGCATCCCTCTGCGTCCTTCAGCGCAGCGATTCGCGTCCGGATCGAGAACACGCCCGGCGCCTTCGCGCGGCTCGCGGCCGCGATCGGCGAGGCCGGCGGTCTGCTCGGCGCCATCGACCTCGTGCGAGTCGAGGGCTCGACGAAGATCCGCGACGTCAACGTCCTCGCGGACGACGAGCGCCATCTGGACGAGATCGTCGCGGCCGTCCATTCCGTCGAAGGGGTCGAGGTCGCCCACGTCTCCGACCGCGTCTTCCTCGCGCATCTCGGCGGCAAGCTCGAAGTGAGCCCGCGCCTCCCACTGAAGACGCGCGAGGACCTCTCGATGGTCTACACGCCCGGAGTCGCCCGCGTCTCGCGCGCCATCGCCGACGACCCGGAGAAGGTCTGGAACCTCACGATCAAGCGCAACACCGTCGCGGTCGTGAGCGACGGGACCGCGGTGCTCGGGCTCGGCGACATCGGGCCCGAAGCGGCCCTGCCGGTGATGGAGGGGAAGGCCGTCCTGTTCAAGGAGTTCGCCGGCGTCGACGCGTTCCCGATCTGCCTCGACACGAAGGACCCGGACGAGATCGTGCGGACGGTCGAGGCGATCGCGCCGGCCTTCGGCGGCGTCAACCTCGAGGACATCTCCGCTCCCCGCTGCTTCGAGATCGAGCGGCGGCTGCGCGAGACGCTCGACATCCCGGTCTTCCACGACGACCAGCACGGGACGGCGATCGTCGTCCTCGCCGCCCTCCTCAACGCGCTCCGCGTGGTGGGCAAGCGACTCGAGGACGTCCGCATCGTCACCACCGGCTGCGGCGCCGCCGGCATGGCCGTGACGCGGATGCTCCAGAACGCGGGTGCCCGCGCGATCGTCGGCTGCGACGAGGGTGGCGCCCTCTACCGCGGCCGCGAGGGGCTGAACGAGGCGAAGCAGGAGTACGCCGAGCTGACGAACCCCGAGAACCTCCGGGGCACCGCCGACGAGCTGCTCGACGGAGCCGACGTCTTCATCGGCGTCTCCGTTCCGGGCGCGATCAGCGTCGAGGGCGTGCGCCGCATGGCGCCCCGGGCGATCGTCTTCGCGATGGCCAACCCGAACCCCGAGGTCGACCCGGAGGCGATCGAGGGGCTCGCCGAGGTGATCGCCACCGGCCGAAGCGACTACCCGAACCAGATCAACAACGTCCTCGCCTTCCCCGGCGTCTTCCGCGGCGCGCTCGACGTGCGTGCGCGGTCGATCGACGCGGAGATGGAGCTCGCCGCCGCGCGCGCCATTGCGGACGCGATCCCCGACGACGCTCTCTCGGCCGACTACGTGATCCCGAGCGTCTTCAACCGGGCGATCGCACCCGCCGTCGCCGCGGCCGTCGCCGACGCCGCACAGCGCAGCGGAACCGCACGACGTTCCGCGCCGACCACGCCTGCCGTTCCGTAGTTCGTGCGGATGCCCCGCCCTCCGGGCGGGGCCACCATCCTCTCATGGCCGAAGCGAATCACACGACGACGGAGCTGCCGGTTCCGTTCGAGACCGCACAGGTGGGAGACGCGATGAGCCGCGGCGTCATCAGCTGCACCCCCGAGACGCCACTCCGCACCGTGGCGCGGATGATGGCGACGTTCGGCGTGCACGCGATCTTCGTCTTCGAGCACCAGGACGAGGACGACGAGGCTCCACGGCTGTGGGCCGTCGTCTCCGACCTCGACCTCGTCGCCGCGACCCAACTCGACCTCGACACGGTCACCGCCGGCTCAACCGCCGTCACCCCGCTCGTGACCGTCGCGGCCGACCGCCCGATCGGAGAGGCGGCGAGCCTGATGGCCCAGCACGGGATCGCGCACCTCGCTGTCACCGACCCGGTCTCCCAGCGGCCCATCGGCGTCGTCTCGACGCTCGACCTCGCGCGTGCGGTCGCGGCCGGCCACGGCGCCCGCGAGACGTACCCCTCCGCTTAGCTCGCGGGTGCTGCGCACCCGCCCGCCGGAGCCCGCGGAAACGCTGCGCGTTTCCGCGGGATTGTAAGGAACTGCGCGGGCCGGAAAGCGCAGTTTCCGGCCCGCTCCGTGCCGTTCTGGTTTCCGCTGCTCTCGACGGGGGCGCTGCCTCGTGCGCTCGCGCGCGGCGGAGGCCGGCGCGAGCGCGGTCCGGCCTCCGGCTACGTCCCCGCTCCGCGGATCTGCGTAGCCTCCGGCCTTTCGCCTGAGTTGCGCTTGAAGCGTTCGAGCCCTCATGGCGCCAAGGCGGCGGCGTAACGGAACGTTACGCCGCCGCGAACCAGCGAGCGGACGCGCCAAAGGCCCGTCCGCTCGCGACGGAAGAGCGGCCCGAACCTAGCGTCAGCCCTCGTGCGCTCTCAGCACGGCGGGCCGGGGAGACCGCGCTCTCCCCGGCCCGAAGTTCGTTTCCCCAGCGAGCGAGACCGAAGGTCTCGCGAGCTAGCGGAGCCGAGAGGCCTCCGAGAGGACGTCGCCGAGGATTCCCGTCATCTCGTCGAACTCCGCCTGCGTCGCGACGAGCGGCGGCGAGATCTGCACGACCGGGTCGCCGCGGTCGTCGGCACGGCAGATCAGCCCCTTCTCGAACAGCCGCGGCGAGAGGAAGCCGCGCAGGAGCCTCTCGCACTCGTCGTCGTCGAACGTCTCGCGCGTGTCGGAGTCCTTGACGAGCTCGAGCGCGTAGAAGTAGCCCTCGCCGCGCAGGTCGCCGGCGATCGGCAGGTCGAGCAGCTGCTCGAGCGTCGCGCGAAAGGCGCCCTCGTTGGCGAGGACGTGCTCCATGATCCGCTCCCGCTTCATGATCTCGATGTTCTTCAGCGCGATCGCGCTCATGACCGGGTGGCCGCCGAACGTGATCCCGTGCATGTAGATCGCGCTCTCGCGCAGGAACGGCTCCATCACGCGGTCGGTGGCGACGACGGCGCCGATCGCCGCATACGACGAGGACAGTCCCTTCGCGCACGTGACGATGTCCGGGCGGATGTCGTAGCGCTCCGACGCGAACCAGTGGCCGAGGCGTCCGAAGGCGGTGATCACCTCGTCGGCCGAGAGGAGGATGTCGTAACGGTCGCAGAGCTCGCGCACGCCGCGCCAGTACCCGGCCGGTGCGACGAACGAGCCGCCGGCATTCTGCACCGGCTCCATGTGGATCAGGCAGACCGTCTCCGGGCCCATCTCGACGATCGTCCGCTCGAGCTCGTCGAGGAGGAAGGCGGTGAACTCCTCCTCCGTCTCCTCCGGCGGGCGGTGGTAGCGGTTCGTGTTGCTCACGTGCCGCACCTCGGGCACGAGCGGCTCGAACGGCGCGCGCAGCTCGGCGACCCCGTTGATCGAGAGCGCGCCGAAGGTCGTGCCGTGGTAGGCGACGTTGCGGGCAATCGCCTTGTACTTCTCGCCGGGCTCGAGGCCGTCGCGCGCGATGAAGTACTGGCGCGCGAGCTTCCACGCGGACTCGACCGCCTCGGAGCCGCCCGAGACGAAGAACACGCGGTTCAGGTCGCCGGGGGCCAGCGACGCCACCTCGGCGGCGAGCTCGATCGCCCGCGGGTGCGCGTACGTCCAGTTCGTGTAGAAGGGCAGCTCCCGCATCTGCTCGAGCGCAGCCTGGCCGATCTCCTCACCGAAGCCGTAGCCGATGTTGACCGAGAAGAGCCCGGCGAGCGCGTCGAGGTAGCGCTTGCCCTCGGCGTCCTCGAGGTAGCAGCCGTCGCCGCGCACGATGATCGGCGGCTTGTGACCGGCCATGTTGGTGAAGTGGAGCCAGAGGTGGTCCTTCGCCAGCTGACGTAGGCCGTCTGCGGACGTCGCACTCTGCGTGATGCTCATCTCGATGTCTCCTTCGTTGGCATGCCACTTCCCCAGTCGTAGAGCTGCTTCCACATTTCGAGGTACACGAAGGTCTCGGTCGACATGACGTCGGGCAGCGACCGCATCCGATTCGTCAGCTCGAGCAGATGCCGCCGGTCCGACGCGACGATCTCGACGACGACGTCGAACTGGCCGGCGGTGGCGACGACGTAGTCGGCCTCTGGCCAGCGCGAGATCTCGTCGGCGACGCCGTTCGGGGCCCCGGAGGTCTTGACCGCCACGAGCGCCTGCTCGTAGCCGAGCCCGAGCGGGTTCGTGACGCCCACGACCTGGAGGATCCCGGCCGAGACGAGCCGACCGTACCTGGCGCGCACCGTGGCCTCCGAGACCGCGAGCCCGGCCGCGATGCGCCGGAAGGAGGCACGGCCGTTCTCCTGCAGCGCTTCGATGATCCGCCGGTCGAGGTCGTCGACCCGGTGGGCCGGTGCGACCGCCCCGCGCCGCGCGCCCGCCTCCGATCCGAGGGCGACCGCCTGACTGCGCCGCAGGCGGCTCATGCGGGCTGCCGCCGTTGCCACAGGGCGTTGAGGACGGTGAGCACGATGCCGCCGAGGAAGACGAGCGTACCCATCGCGAACACCTGCGGCGGGATCCCGATCCTCACCGCGCCGTAGACCCAGAGCGGGAACGTCAGCGTCTGGCCGGCGACGAAGTTCGTGATGATGAAGTCGTCGATCGAGAGCACGAAGGCGAGCAGTGCGCCGGCGACGATGCCGGGCCAGATGAGCGGCAGCGTCACCCGGTAGAAGGTCGTGAACGGGCCCGCACCGAGGTCGTAGGCGGCCTTCTCGATCGCCCGGTCGAGCTCCGCGACGCGAGCGCGTACGACGACCGCGACGAACGCGACGTCGAACGCGATGTGGGCGATGATGATCGTCAGCAGGCCGCGCGTCCAGTTGAGCGAGATGAAGAGGGAGAGGAGCGAGGCCCCGACGACGATCGAGGGAGCGGCGATGTCGACGAAGATGACGAGGTCTGTGAGGCCGCGGCCCCAGAAGCGGTGCCGGGCGAGCGCGAGCGCGAGCGGCGTTCCGATGAGGACCGAGCCGACCGTCGCGATCGAGGCCACCTCGAGCGAGTGGACGAGCGCCTGCGTCAGGTCGGCGATGTCGAACACGTGCCGGTACCAGTCGACCGTGAAGCCGAGCCACGCGAACGTGAGCCGGCCGTTGGGCGCCTTGTTCAAGCTGTAGGCGACCATCACCCCGATCGGCGCGATCGAGTAGAGGATCACCAGCCACGTGTAGACGCCGAGCGCGGCCACACCCCAGCGGCGGCGGCGGCGCACCGCCGCCGGTGCGCCGGCCCGCACCGAGCCGCTCGCGTCCGCCGCTGCGCTCACGAGTACTCCTGGATGCGACGCGTGCCGAAGATGCGGACGTAGAGCCCGATTGCGACGAGCAGCGCGAGCAGCAACCAGGCGGAGAGGGCCGAGGCGGTCGGGTAGTCGAGATTCGTGAGATAGCTCGTCTGGATGATGTTCCCGATCATCGTCGTGCCTGGACCGCCGAGGATCGTCGCGTTGACGTAGTCGCCGACGTTCGTCACGAACACGAGCAGGAAGCCGGCGAAGATCCCGCCTGCCGACAGCGGCACCACGACGCGGGCGAACGCGACGAGGTGATTCGCGTAGAGGTCGTGCGCGGCGCGCACGACGCGACGGTCGATCTGCTCGAGCCCCACGAAGAGCGGCAGGATCATGAACGGCAGCGCGTTGTACGTGAGCCCGGCGATCACGGCTGTCGGCGTGGAGAGGACGTGGTAGCCCTGCGGCAGCAGGTGCCACCGCTCGAGCGTCCTCAGCACGAAGCCGTTGTCGGAGAGGATGAAGTCCCAGGTCAGCGTCCGGATGACGAAGGAGACGAAGAAGGGCAGCAGGATGAGGAAGAGCAGCGTCGACTTGTGGCGTCCGCCGTGGAAGGCGATCCAGTACGCGACGGGATAGCTCACCACGAGCGCGATCAAGGTCGAGATCGCCCCGTACTCGAAGGAGCGGATGAGCTGGACGTGATACTGCGAGATGGTCGACGTCAGCTCGGACCAGTGCCAGGTGAGCGCGTACCCCTGGTCGGGGTTGCCGGTCTCGAGCGCCACGGCGAGCACCGCCACGAGCGGCACGACGAAGAACACGCCGAGGTAGGCCCACGCCGGCAGCCCGAGCAGGTACGGGGCGAGCCGCCGGCGCACGTCGAACCTCGGTAGCGCTAGCTCTGGATGATCGGGTTGAACGTGTTGTTCCATGCGTTGAAGTCGGCGAAGTCCTTGAACGTGTAGTAGTCGTGCGCCTTGGCGTTCATCGCCGGCGTCGGGAAGACGAGCGGGCTCTTGCCGACCGACGGGTCTCCCTTGAGGAGGATGGGCTTGGCAGCCGGCACGGGCGTGATGTATTCGACCCAGTCGGCGACCTCGGCCGCGATCTTCGGCTGGTAGTAGAAATTCATCCACTCCAGCGCGTCGACCGGGTGCTTCGCGTGGAGCGGGATCGCCATGTTGTCCGTCCAGTGCATGACCCCCTCCTTCGGCACGACGAACTTCAGGTGGGGATACCCGGACGCGTTGGCCTGGAAGATGTCCCCGGACCAGGCCTGCGTGATCCACGTGTCGCCGTTCTCGAGCGCCTTGATGTAGCTCTGGTCGTAGTACTGCCGCACCATCTTGCGCTGCTGCTTGAGCATGTTCGCGGCCTTGTCCCAGTCCGCCTGCGACGACGTCGCCGGATCGATCCCGAGCGCGAGGAGACCGACGCTGCCGAGCTCCGTGTTGTCGCTCATCATCCCGATGTGACCGCTGAACTTGGAGTCGAACAGGTCGTGGATGCTCGTGATCTCCCGTCCCGTCTTTCTCGGGTCGTAGGCGATTCCCGTGAAGCCCGACTGCCACGCGAGCGTGTACGTGTTGTGCGGGTCGTAGGCCGGGGTCTTGACGATCGAGCTCGCGTATTTCTCGAAGTTCGGCACACGCGAGAGGTCGAGCGGGATCAGCCACTTGTGGTTGATCAGCTCCGTCAGATACCAGCCGTTCGTCATCACGATGATGTCGTAGCCGGTGCCCTGGTTGGCCTGGAGCGACGGCTGGATCTTCGCGTAGAAGCTGTCGTTGTTCTGGATCACCTCCGAGTAGTTGACCTTGATGCTGGTCTTCCTCGTGAACTGCCCCAGCGACGGATGTGATTTGCCGTGGTTGCTGACGTCGATGTAGAGAGGCCAGTTGGCGAAGTCGAGCACGCCCTGCTTCTTCTGCTGCGCCCACCACTGCGCCGAGCCGACGGCACCGGCGGCGGAGGTCGTGCTACCGGACGACGGATTCGTGCCGGCAGCGCCGCAGGCGGCGAGGAAGCCGGAGAAGCTCACGCCGAGCGCGCCGGCACCGGCCGCCTTGAGCAGCTGTCGTCGTGAATAGCGGCCCTCCGTGAGGCCGCGGAGGAGTGCTGGGTCGATGCTCGCTACCTCATGCTCGTCTCCGAGCCCGGTCGTGTCGCTCACGACGTCTCCTTTCGAACGATGAACGTGTGCTCCGGCTCCCAGAGCACGCGGACCGCGTCGCCCTCCTGTGGCAGGGCGACCCCCCCGGCGTTCTGGGCGTACACGGTCAACTCTCCCCCTCCGGGGAGCTCGACCGAGTACTGGTGACTGACCCCGATGTACGTGACGAGCGTCACCCGCCCGTCAAGCATGTTGGTGCGCGACGGCACCTCCTCGCGCATGCCCGCCAACCGCAGCTTCTCCGGCCGGACGCCGAAATGCACGAACGACCCGTCCGCGAGGTCGTCCTGGGCGACCGCGAGGACGGAGCCGCCACGGTCGAGCTCGACGCGGACGAGGCCGTCCCTCCGCTCGGCAACCCGGCCCGGCAGCAGGTTCGAGGCCCCGAGGAAGCCGGCGACGAACTCGGTCGCCGGACGGTCGTACGCCTCCTCGGGCGTGGCCACCTGCTCGACGTGGCCGCCGTTCATGACCGCCAGCCGGTCGGACATGACCATCGCCTCCTCCTGGTCGTGCGTGACGTAGAGGAAGGTGATGCCGACCTCGTCCTGGATCCGCTTCAGCTCGAGCTGCATCTGCTTGCGCAGCTTCAAGTCGAGCGCGCCGAGCGGCTCGTCGAGCAGCAGCACACGCGGCTCGTTCACGAGCGCGCGCGCCAGCGCGATCCGCTGCTGCTGGCCGCCGGAGAGCTGGGCCGGCTTGCGCGCGTCGAGGCCGGTCAGCGCGACGAGCTCCAGCATGTCGCCGACGCGGCGCCGGATCTCGGCCTTCGCCATCCGCTTCCGGCGCAGGCCGAAGGCGACGTTGTCGAAGACGCTCAGGTGCGGAAAGAGCGCATAGCTCTGGAAGACGGTGTTCACGTTGCGGCGATAGGGCGGCACCAGCGTCACGTCGTCTCCGTGGAGCAGGATCCGCCCGGCGGTCGGATCCTCGAAGCCGCCGATCATCGACAGCGTCGTCGTCTTGCCGCAGCCCGATGGCCCCAGGAGGCTGAAGAACTCGCCGTGGGCGATGTCGAGGTCGATGCCGTCGACGGCGACCGTCTCGCCGAACGTCTTCGTGACCTGCTCGAGCCGGATGTCGGGCGGCGTGTCGGTCCCGAGAGCGCCTGCCCCCTCGTCTGCGCGGCGTGCGTCGGTCGCCGCCATCAGTGCCCCCTTCCCGAGATCGTCACCGCCACGTCGCCGAGCCGGGACGGACGCCCGGTGCGGCGCTCCACGCGGTCCGCCGCCCCCAGCAGCCGGTGCACCGTGTGGATGCCGGCGTACCGGAACGGCTCGGGCTCCCAGGCGCGCTCGGGCGGCCCGACCCAGGGCAGCTGGGTCAGATTCGTGTCGGCGCCAAGTAGGAGGTCGCGGAGGGTGCGCGCCGCGAGGTTCGAGGCTGCCACGCCTTCGCCCGCGTAGCCGCCCGCCCACGCGAGCCCGCGCGCCGCGTCGATCCCGACCGCGGGCCGCCACGTCCGGCTGACCCCCAACACGCCCTGCCAGGCTCCGGCGACGCCGGTGTCGGCGGCCGGCCCGAAGAGGTCGGTCAGCCGGCTGCGCAACGCCTCGAAGGTCGACGGCGGCGGCGCCTCCTCTCTCGCGGTACGGGAGCCGTATAGATACGGGACACCGCGCCCGCCGAGGGCGATCCGCCCGTCTGCCGTTCGCTGCAGGTACGTGTACAGGCGGCGGCCGTCGAGCATCGTCTCGCAACCGTCCCAGCCGAGCTCCTGCCACGCGTCCGCGGGAAGCGGCTCGGTCGCGATCATCGCGCTGTTGACCGGCGCGAGCACGCGTCGCAAGCCGGGAAGGTTCGCCGTGTACGCCTCGGTCGCGCGGACGATCCAGCGCGCCTGCACCTCGCCTTCCGAGCTCCACGCGCGTCCGGGCTCGATCCCGAGAACCGGGGTCTGCTCGTAGATCGTGGCGCCCTTGCGCTCGACCGCCTCCGCCAACCCTCGAGCGAGCTTTGCCGGCTGGACGCGCGCACAATGCGGTGAGAAGAGACCGCCCACGCCGCCGCGGATCCGCACGCGTCGCGCCAGTCCGTCGGCGTCGAGGAGCATGCTGTCCTCCTCTCCGAGGCCGAACTCGCGGTCGTCGGCGTGCTGCGCGCGCAGCCGGTCGAGCTCGAGCTCGCTCTGCGCGACGACGAGATTGCCGCCCTTGACGAAGTCGCAGTCGATGGCCTCCTCCCCGACGACCCGCCCCACCTCGTCCACCGTCGCCTGGATCGCTCGCTCGAGCGCGAGCGCGCCGGCGTGGCCGCCGCGCTCGATCCAGCCCGCGCGGGAGCCCGAGACCGCACCGAACACCCAGCCGCCGTTGCGGCCCGAGGCGCCGAAGCCCGCCACCTCGCGCTCGAGGACGACGACCTCGAGCGACGGGTCTGCCCGTCGCAGCTCGTACGCGGTCCACAGTCCCGTGTAGCCGCCGCCGACGATGCAGACGTCGGCTTCGACGCGGCCCTCGAGGGCCGGCCTCGGCTCCGGCATCCCGCCGAGCTGCTCGAACCAGAAAGAGACGCTCACGCGCGCTCCTCGCCGGCGACGGCTCCCGCCCGGCGAAGCCGGGCTCCGCCGACGCCTGACGCCGCTGACCGGGGAACGCGCTTGCAGCTCGAGGTGGACGTAGCGCCTCTCATTCCTCCGCCTCGTGGACGACGCGGCCTGCGACCACCGTCAGGAGGACGGGGAGATCGGGGAGCTCGTCCGCCGGGGTGTCCACGACGTCGGCGGCGAAGCCGGTGAAGTCGGCCCGGCAGCCCGGCGCGATCGTGCCGGCGACGGCCGCCTCGCCTGCAACACGAGCCGCTTCCGCCGTGTAGCCGCCGAGCGCCTCGAGGCCGCTCAGCACCTGCTCGGGCTCGAAGACCGGCGCGCCGGGGTCGCCCGGCGTCCGCCGCAGCCGCGCCCACGCGAGGCCGATGCGCGGGTCGTACTGCGCGACGGGCCAGTCCGAGCCGAGCGGCACGACGGCCCCGCTGCGAAGGAGATCCGCTGCGCGCCAGGCGCGCGCGCACCGTTCCGGGCCAAGCCGCCGCGCCCACGAGTCGCCCAGATCCTCCCGGCGCCACTGCATGTGCAGCGGCTGGAGGGAGGCCGCGACGCTCTCCGCGGCGAAGCGCGGCAGGTCGTCGTCCTGCAGCGTCTCGATGTGCTCGACACGGTGGGTGACGCCCGGCGCGGCGCCCGCCGCGCGATAGGCGTCGAGCGCCGCCCGCACGCCGTAGTCGCCCGTGGCGTGGGTGGTGCACTGGAAGCCGGCCTCCGCGAACAGGCGGACGGCGCGTGCATAGCGGTCGGGATCGGGCCAGAACGGCGCCGTCCCGTCGCCGAGCGTGTCGGGCTCGTAGAGCCAGCCGGTTCCGGTGTCGATCACGCCGTCGATGAAGAACTTTGCCACGCCCCCTCGCCACAGGTCGCCGTGCGCGTCGCGCAGCGGCAGCCACTCCTCCATCTCCTCGAAGGGCGTCTCCGGCTTCACCCAGAACGGGGAAACCGTCCGCAGCAGGAGGTCGCCGTTCGCCTCGAGCTCGCGCAGCAAGTCGTGCGTTCGCGGGCTGCCGTCCATCGCGTGTGCGCTCGTGAGGCCGGCCGCGGCGAAGCTCCGCTGCCGTTCCCGGATGCGTGCGTAGCGCTCCTCCTCGGACAACCGCGGCAGCATCCGCCGGACGAGGTCGATCGCGGCGTCCTCACGCAGCTCGCCGGACGCCTGCCCGTCGAGGAGGACCACCTCGGCTCCCTCGGCGAACGTCCGGGACCCGTCGACGCCGGCCAGGTCGAGAGCGCGCCGGCTCGCGAGCGCCGTGTGCTGGTCGAAGAAGGTGACGAGGGCGGGCGCGCCGTCGACGGCGCTCTCGATCGCGCTGCTCGAGACGGGAACGTCGTCGAAGACGCCGTATTCGAGGCCCCAGCCGAGGATCCAGCCGTCCCCGTCGCCCGCCGCCTGCCGTTCCCGCTCGAGCTCTGCCTGGACCTCGGCGAGCGTCGTGCAACGCGTCAGGTCGGCACCCGCCGTCTGCTCGACGAGAAACGGGTGGATGTGCGAGTCGACGAGACCGGGAACGAGAGAGATCGCGCTCCCGTCCACGAGCTCCGTACGCGCGTCGCACCGCTCGCGCACCTCCGCGTCGGAGCCCACCGCCACAACCATGCCGGCGCGGGTTGCTACGGCGCTCGCCCGAGGCCGTTCGGGATCGAGCGTCCGGATCGACGCGCCGACGATCGCAAAGTCCGCAGTGCCACCCCCCGGGTGCGAATCACGAGCCGCTGAGAGAGGGACAGCTCTGCGCAACGCGGCGTGAACGTACCAGACGGCTGCGCATTGCGTTACTCGTGTCCGCCGAGAGCTGCGCGTCGCGCAAGCCGGCTGTGGTTGAATCGCACTCCGCATGAAGATTGTCGTCGTCGGAACGGGAGGCGTGGGAGCAGCCGTCGCGGCGGTTGCGCGCCGGCGGACGTTCTTCGAGCGGATCACGTTCGCGGACCTCGACCCTGCGCGTCCCGAGCGGCTCGTCGCCTCGCTCGGCGACGAGCGGTTCGACGCCGCGGCGGTCGACGCCTCGAGCGAGGAGTCGCTCGCGGAGCTGATCCGCGAGACGCGGGCCGACGCCGTCCTGAACGCGACCGACCCGCGCTTCAACCCGCAGATCTTCGCCGCCGCGTTCGCCGCCGGCGTGACGTATCTCGACATGGCCATGACGCTCTCCGGGCCGGACGTGAAGCTCGGCGACCTCCAGTTCGCAGAGCAGGCGCGGTGGGAGGAGCGCGGCCTGCTGGCGCTCGTGGGGATCGGCGTCGAGCCGGGTCTCGCCGACGTCTTCGCGCGCTATGCCGCCGACCACCTCTTCGACGAGATCGACGAGGTGGCGGTGCGCGACGGCGCCGACCTCGTCGTCGAGGGCTACGACTTCGCGCCGACCTTCTCGATCTGGACGACGATCGAGGAGTGCCTCAACCCGCCGCTCGTCTGGGAGAAGGAGCGCGGCTTCTTCACGACCGAGCCGTTCTCCGAGCCCGAGTTGTTCGAGTTCCCCGAGGGGATCGGCACGATCGAGTGCGTCAACGTCGAGCACGAGGAGGTCGTGCTCGTGCCGCGGGCGATCGACTGCCGCCGCGTGACGTTCAAGTACGGCCTCGGCAGCGAGTTCATCGACGTCCTCCGCACGCTCCACAAGCTCGGGCTCGACTCGACCGAGCCCGTCCCGGTCGGCGGCGCCGCGGTCGCGCCGCGGGATCTCGTCGCAGCCGTCCTCCCAGATCCCGCGACACTCGGCGACCGGATGCGCGGCAAGACCTGCGCCGGGACGCTCGTGACGGGCACGCGCAAGGGCGGCGGCGAGGGCGCCGTCTACCTCTACCACGTCTCCGACAACGAGCAGACGATGCGCGAGTACGGCCACCAGGCGGTCGTCCTCCAGACGGCGCTCAACCCGGTCATCGCGCTCGAGCTGCTCGCCGACGGGACGTGGAGCGGCGCGGGCGTCCTCGGCCCCGAGGCCTTCTCCGCCGACCCCTTCCTCGGCCTCCTCGCCGACTACGGCGAGCCGCACGGCATGATCGAGGGGGATCCGCGCAAGAGCGGCTGAGTTGACGGACGCAACTCACGGCCGTACGCTGAGTTCGGCCCGTTCCCGGCGAGAGGAGGTTCGAACATGAAGTCTGTGCCTGCCGCCTCCTCTGCTGTCCTCAGCTAGCGCCGGGCGCTCCTCGTGGAGGGACGCGCGGCGTCCCATCTCTCGTGAAGGAGCTTTTGCGTTGCCCGGATTCGATCTGCGCGAGCTCGGCTGGAACGACGAGCTCGCCGATAACCTGGAGCCCGGCCTCGTGCCGGGTCGCGTCGCCGCCGCCCACCGCGCGGCGTTCGACGTCTGGACGGCCGCCGGCGCCGTCCGCTCCCGACTGCCCGGCCGGCTCCTGCACGACGGCCTCGACGTCGGCGTCGGCGACTGGGTCGGCCTCCGCGACGGCCTCATCCGAGTCGTGTTACCGCGCCGCAGCGCAATCGTCCGCAACGCGGCGTCCAATCAGCAACGGCTCACGAGCGGCCAAACGCTCGCCGCCAACGTCGACGTCGCCTTCGTCGTCTCGTCGCTCGGGCCGGACCTCGATCCGCGCCGCATCGAGCGCTACCTCGTCACGATCTGGGAGAGCGGCGCCTCGCCGGAGATCGTGTTGACGAAGGCCGACCGGCTCGACGACCCGTCGCCGCTCGTGGCCGAGGTGGAGGCGGTGGCACTCGGCGTGCCGCTTCACGTCGTCTCGGCCGTGACTCACCAGGGCTGCGACGACGTGCGTGCCCGCATCGGCGTCGGCACGACCGCCGTCCTGCTCGGCTCGTCGGGCGTCGGCAAGTCGACGCTCGTGAACCTCTGGCTCGGGGCGGAGGTGATGATGACCCGCGAAACGCGCTCCGACGACGACGAGGGCCGCCACACGACGTCGCACCGCCAGCTGCTCGTGCTGCCGGGCGGCGGGCTCGTGATCGACACGCCCGGCCTGCGGGAGCTCCAGCTCTGGGACGTCGGCTCGACCGCCCTCGAGACGACATTCGCCGACGTCGAGGAGCTCGCGGCGGACTGCCGCTTCAGCGACTGCTCGCACGCGCACGAGCCGGATTGCGCCGTGCTCGCCGCGGTCGAGACGGGCGAGCTGCCCGGCGAGCGCCTCCACAGCTGGAGGAAGCTGCAGCGCGAGCTGCACGCGATCGCGATCCGCCGCGACGCGCTGCTGCGCAAGCAGGAGGTGCGGCGCTGGAAGCTCCGGGGGCGGGAGGCGCAGGCCCGCACCCGGCACCGCTAGAACCGGCTCGTGCGCCTGGTCTCCCCGCGGCTCGTCGCGGCTACGGCTTCGGCGCGGACGCGCCGACGGCGGCCGGCGCGTCCGCGTGCTTCGCCGCGAAGTTGTCGGCGAACATCTGCGCGAGCTCGCGTGCCTTCCGGTCGTACGCCTGGGGATCCGCCCACGTCGACCGCGGATCGAGCAGCGACTCGTCGACGCCCGGCGCCCGCACCGGCACCTCGAAGCCGAAGACGGGATCGGTGCGGAGCTCGGCGGCGCCGAGCTCGCCCGAGAGCACCGCACCGAGAAGCGCGCGCGTGGCCTGGATCGGCATCCGTTGCCCCTCGCCGAACGGCCCGCCCGTCCAGCCCGTGTTGATCAGCCAGACGCTCGCACCGTGCCGGTCGAGCTTCTCGCCGAGCAGCTCCGCGTACACGGTCGGCGGCTGCGGCAGGAACGGAGCCCCGAAGCACGTCGAGAACGTCGGCTGCGGCTCGGTGACACCCAGCTCGGTGCCGGCGAGCTTCGACGTGTAGCCGGAGAGGAAGTAGAAGAGCGCCTGGTCGCGGGCGAGGCGCGCGATCGGAGGCAGGATGCCGAACGCGTCGGCGGCGAGGAAGATCACCGAGCGAGGATGGCCGGCGCGCTTCTCCGGCAGCGCGTGCGCGATCCGCTCGAGCTTGTACGCGGCGCGCGTGTTCTCGGTCTTCGAGTCGTCGTCGAGGTCGAGGACGCCGCGCTCGTCGACGACGACGTTCTCGAGCACGGTCCCGAAGCTGTGCGTGGCCTTCCAGATCTCGGGCTCGGCCTCGGCCGACAGGCGGATCGTCTTCGCGTAGCAGCCGCCCTCGAAGTTGAAGACGCCGTCGTCGCCCCAGCCGTGCTCGTCGTCTCCGACCAGCAGCCGCTCGGGGTCGGCCGACAGCGTCGTCTTGCCCGTGCCGGAGAGGCCGAAGAAGATCGCGGCGTCCTCGCCGTCCTGCGAGACGTTCGCGGAGCAGTGCATCGGCATGACGCCCTCGAGCGGAAGCCGGTCGTTCATGACGGTGAAGACGGACTTCTTGATCTCGCCGGCGTAGAAGGTGCCGCCGATCAGGAGCTCGCCGCGCGAGGGGTGGAGGCAGACGAAGACGTTGCTGCGGGTTCCGTCCCGCTTCGGGTCGGCCTCGACCTCCGGCTCGTGGAGGACGAGCACGTCCGGCTCGAACCCGGCGAGGTCGGCCTCGTCCGGATCGATGAACATCGTCTTCGTGAAGAGCGCGTGGTACGGATGCGCCGTGATTACCCGCACCGCGAGCCGGTGCTTCGGATCGGCGCCGCAGAAGGCGTCGATCACGTACACCTCGCCCGCCTCGAGGCGCGCGGCGATCTTCGCGCGCAGCCCCTCGAAGTGCTCCTCGGAGATCTCGGCATTGACGTCGCCCCACCAGATCCGATCCTCAGAGCCCGGCTCGCGCACGACGAACTTGTCCTTCGGCGAGCGCCCCGTGAAGCGGCCGGTGTCGACGACGAGCGGCCCGCCCTCGGCGAGGACGGCCTCTCCGCGCTCGAGCGCGGCCGTGTAGAGCTGTGACGTCGTCGGGTTGCGGAGCACCGGCCCGCCAACGCGCAGCCCATGGGCGGCGAGGCTGTCCTCCGGCCGGTCGGTGATCGTCACGCTCCTCCTCGGGGTCGGCGTTGCAGGCGTCGCATGGTAGTTGCCGCCGCCTGCGCGGCGCGTAACTCGGATACTCCTGTGATGGAGACCTTCAACCTGTTCGACGGCGACACCGACCTCGGCCCCGACGGAACCGAGCCGCCCGGATACCTCTGTCACGCAGCCCGCCTGGGCCCGAGGCTCGGAGCGTCGCGCCTCGGGATGAGCGTCTACGACCTGCCGCCCGGCGAGGCGATCTGCCCGTACCACTTTGAGTGGACCGACGAGGAGTGGCTGATCGTCGTCTCCGGATCCCCCACCCTGCGGACGCCCGACGGCGAGCGCGCGCTCGGCCCCGGGGACGTCGTCTGCTTCCCGGCCGGCCCGAGCGGCGCCCACCACGTGGGCAACCGGACCGACGAGCAGGTCCGGGTGGCCATCTTCTCGTCGAAGAACGAGTTCGGGATCGCCGAGTACCCCGACAGCGACAAGATCGGAGTCTGGGCCGGCGACAGCCACTACATGCTTCGCCGCGAGCCGCACCTGGAGTACTGGGACGGCGAGCGGTAAGGCGGGCAGAGCGGGCTAGCGCGGCGCGCTGCTAGTCGGCGACGGCGAGCACGGCCGTGCGCCGCTACACCCGGAGCTAGTCGGCGGTCGCCAGGGCAGGTGCGGGGCGCGGAGCGGCGGGACGCGCCGGAGCCTGCCTGGGCGCGAGCAGCCGGTAGAAGGTCAGCCACAGGACGGGAGCCGCAGCGAGAACGGCGGTGACCGGCCCGCCGAGGCCCTTGAGATCCGTGCCGACGAGCAGCGCGTGCCCGAGCGAGAGCCAGAAGGCGGCGAATGTCGCGTAATGGAGCCGCCGCCAGCCCTTCTGCCCGATCCAGCGCCGCGCGTTGAACGAGACGGTGAGGGCGAGGGTCAGCCAGCCGGCAACGACTCCGAGGGCCACGGAGCCGGGTCTCCACGTCGCCGCACCGGGAACGAGTACGGCAAGGGCTCCGAAGTGCAGGACGGGGTCGAGGAGGATCGCACCCATGTGGAGGCCGATCATCGAAAGCCCCGTCCACGCCAGCGTCCGGTGGAGAGCGAGCAACGGCTTCTGCCGCTTCGGCCCGAGCAGGCGGGTGCTCATCGCCAGGCCCAGCCAGACCGACAGCGTCAGCAGTCCGAACGCCACGAGACCGGCGGCGCGCGCGACGAACCAGGCGACCGGCAGCGTGGTCATGCGGCGGTCACGAGGAGTCGCTGCTCGGCGAGCGGCAGCCGTCCGAGAGGGACCGGAGCGCCGGTGTGCGGGACGTAGAGGGCCGAGAGTTGCGGCCTCGCGGCCACATGCTCCGCGGCCTCGCCCGGCCCGGCGATCGCGAGCGTCGTCGCGTGCGCCTCCGCCTCGGCGGAATCGGACGCAACGACCGTCACGGTGAGTGGGCCGGCTAGCGCCGACTCTCCCGTCTCGGGATCGATCAGATGGTGGAGCGAGCCGGCCGGCCCGAAGCGCCGGGCGTCGCGGCCCGACGTGGCGACGCCGCCGGCGCCGAGCGCGAGAACGGCGAGCGTGTCGCCTGCACGGAGCGGATCGGCGACGGCGATCAGCCACGGACCGCCCTCCGGCGACTTGCCGGAGACCGCGATGTCGCCGCCGAGGTCGACGAGTGCGCCCGCCAGCCCCGGCGAGGCGGCGAGCATCGCGTCGAGCGCTCGACCGGCCGCGTAGCCCTTGCCGATTCCGCCGAGGTCGACTGCTGCGCCGGGCTCGAGCCGCACGCGGGCGTGTCGTTCGTCGAGCTCGATCGCCGCACCGGCGCGCCAGCCGCCGGCAGCCGCCGGCGGCCGCTCTTCGAGCAGCTCGAACGAGCGGTCGTAGCCCGCGGCCACGAGGGCGGGCAGGACGGTGGGATCGAAGCGTCCACCGGTGTCCTCCCGCGCGTGGAGCGCGAGACCGAGCGTCTCGAGCAGCCGGCGGCCGACGGGAGTCCACCGGCCGCCGGCGGCATTGAGGCGGGAGAGGTCGCTTGCCGGGTCGAAGCGGGAGAGCTCGCGTTCGCACGCCGCAACCTCCTCCTGCGCGGCGGCGAGCGCGGCGCGCACGCCGGCCTCGTCGGCAGAGCCGACAGTGACGGCGGCGGCGCACGTCGTGCCGACCGCGCGCCACTCCGTGCGGCGGAGAGCGCTCATCGGGCAACACCTGCCCGATGAGCGCGTGGAGGGGGCGTGGGGGAACCGGGAGGTTCCCCCACACACGACGAAAGAAGGGGGCAACGTGGGGGAAACATGGTTTCCCCCACGGGAGCGAGCCGAAGGCGAGCGACGGTCATGGCCGCACCGCCGCCGACGTCGCGGTCGTCGCGTGCGCGGGTGCCTTCACGACGACGAGCCGCTGCTTGCCGCCCGGCCCCTTCACGACCGCGGCCTGTGAAGAAGCGGCGGGAACGGGCGCGGCCGGGCGGGACGACCAGGCGAGCACCGCGACGATCGCGAGCATCGCCCAGACCGAGAGCACGACCACCCAGATGCGCTGCATGATCAGTCACCTCCCTCTTCCCACGACTGCGCGGCGGGCGCGGGTGCGGGCGCCTGCTGCACGACGGTCACGGGTGCGGCCGCCGGAGCGGGCCGGTGTACGAGGCCGGCGATGGCGGCACCGCCGGTGAGGACGGTCGCAGAGAGCACAGCCGCCAGTGCGAGGATCGGTCGCTTTGCGTTCATGCCCCCGTTCTACGCCGCCGCGTGGAAGCGGGGGGCGAGCGGGCGGCCAAGCTTCGGTAAAGGTTCGGCGCTCAGAGAGGACGGAGGCGCACGACGGCGTCGACGCCTCCGCCCGCGGCCTCGCGGAGCTCGACCTCGCCGTCGTCGGCGGCGACGAGCCGCCGTACGATCGCAAGCCCGATCCCGGAGCCGCCCGCTCCGGATCCTGCGCGCCAGAAGCGGTCGAACGCGCGCTCCCGCTGTTCCGCGGTGAGACCGGGCCCTTCGTCGCTGAGGTGCAACTCGACCCACGGCGACGCTGCGCGAGCGGAGAGGGTCACCTTCCCGCCCGCCGGCGAAGCGTCGAGGGCGTTCGAGAGCAGGTTGTCGAGAACCTGGGTCAGCCGTCCCGGCGCGGCATGCACGGGCAGGGGGCCGTCGAGCTGCGCGACGAGGGCGACGCCGTGCTCGTCGGCGAGCGGCAGCCACGCGTCGAGGCGCTCGCGCAGCAGCGCCGATGCGTCGACCCGGGTGGCGGCCTCGTTGCCGGCATCGGCCCGCGCGAGCGAGAGCAGGCCGTCGACGAGATCGCGCAGGCGATCGGTCTCGCGCAGAGCCGCGTCGCGGTCGGGGCTTTGCGGCAGGCTCTCGAGGCGGAGCCGCAGTGCCGTCAACGGCGTCCGCAGCTCGTGCGAGGCGTCGGCTACGAACTCTCCCTGCGAGCGCAGGAGCCGCCCGAGCTTCGCGACTGTCTCGTTGAAGGCGGCGGCGAGCGAGCGAACCTCCGGAGGGCCGTCCCGCTCGGGCGCCCGAGCCTCGAGCTCTCCCTCGCCGACCGCCGCCGCCGCGTCCTCCAGCCGGCGAAGCGGCCGGGTCACGAAGCGGGCGAGGCCGAGGCCGACGACAGCGGCGCCCGCGAGGACGACGCCGCCGATCAGCGCGAGGATGAGCCAGTAGCGGCGGATTCGCGCGTCGACGGCGGAGTACGGATACGTGATGCGAATCGCCCCGTGCACCTTGCCGCCCGACGCGATCGGCACGGCGACGTAGAGCAATCGCTCCTGCAGCGTCTGCGAGTTGCGGACGCCGCGGGGATACTTCCCGGCGAGCGCCGCAGCGATCTCGGGCCGCGAGGCGAAGCTCTCGGTGCCGCGGACACGCTTGCTCGTGTCGATCAGCGCATAGCTGCGCCCGTCGACGATCACCACGCGCGCCCCGGTGCGCGTCGCGTAGTCGGACGCGATCGCGGCGAGCGCCTCGAGCTGCTTCCGGGTGGGCGCCTGCACGGCGTCCTCGGAGTCGGCCGCGAGCACCATCGCGTCGTGTGAGACCTTCGCCGTCAGGTCGCGGTGCTCCGTGCGCTGGTTCTGGATGCCGAGCGGGACCTCGAGGCTGAGCAGGACGAACAGCGTGACCCCGAGGTAGCCGAGGAGCAGCCGCCGCGTCACGGGACGCGCAGCCGGAAGCCGACTCCG
Source organism: uncultured Actinomycetes bacterium (assembly GCA_963796265.1). GTDB lineage: Bacteria > Actinomycetota > Thermoleophilia > Gaiellales > Gaiellaceae > Palsa-739. The sequence goes on from CAWCLA010000001.1 coordinate 279,420, forward strand.
CGCAGGGTCTCGATCCAGCCCGGGTCGCCGAGCTTCCGCCGCAGCGCGGCGACGTGGACGTCGATCGTCTTCGACGAGCCGTACCAGGTCGTCTCCCAGACCTCGGCGAGAAGCCGCTGGCGGGTCAGGGCGGCGCCGGGGTCGCGCGCGAGCGCCGCGAGCAGGTCGAACTCCTTCGGGGTCAGCTCGAGCTCCCGGCCCTCGAGGGTCGCGCGGCGAGCCCGCTCGTCGACCTCGAGCTCGCCGACGCGCAAGGGGCCGCCGGCGGCGCCGAGCGACGCCGTCCGCCGCGTGACCGCACGGATCCGCGCGATCAGCTCGCGCAGCCCGTACGGCTTGACGACGTAGTCGTCTGCGCCGAGCTCGAGCCCGACGACCCGGTCGGCCTCCTCGCCGCGGGCGGTGAGGACGATGATCGGAACCCGCGAGCGCTCGCGGAGCCGGCGGCAGACGTCGAGGCCGTCGACATCCGGCAGGCGCAGATCGAGCAGCACGAGGTCGGCGGGAGACGCCTCGAGCGCGGCTTCGCCCGTCGCGACGCGCGCGACGTCGTAGCCCTCGCGACGCAGCCCGGCCACGAGCGGGTCGGCGATTGCGTCCTCGTCCTCGACGACCAGGATGTGCACGCCCCGAGTGTGGACCCCCGACAGCCGCCCGGCATCGGGAGTTAGCCGAACCTTTACTCCGTCTTGTCAGAAGCCTCGCCGTCGGCTCTCCCCCGCTTCAGACGCAGGGGCCTACCGTCGGCGGCATGAACAAGGCCCATGTCACCATCCTCGCGCTCCTCTTCGCCGGCGCCGCCGTCCTCGGCGCCGTTGCAACGACGCGGACGACCGGTCTCGGCCAGGCGGCGCACCAGACGAAGGACACGGCCCTCGCCGCCCGGACGAGGCAGCTGAACGCCTACGCGGCGAGGCTGCAGAAGGAGCTCAAGGCGAAGCCGCCCGCGCTGCCGGCCGTTCCGAAGCAGTCCCCGGCCGCACCCCAGCCGCAGGCGCCTCCTCAAGTCGTCTACCACCAGCCGCCGCCGGTGGTCGTGACCGTCCACCGCAGCCACGGCGACGACGGCTCGCACGAGGCCGACGGTGGCGGAGGAGGCGGAGGCCGCGATGACTAGCCACCAGGGGCGCCTGTACGCCCTCGCCCTCTCGCTTGTCGTCTTCTTCCTGGCGTGGGCCGTCGTCTCTGCGCACCCGTGGGCGACCGCAAGCGCGGATCCGCGTCTGCGAGCGCTCGCGGTCCGCGAGGCGCAGCTCCGGCACGAGGCAAAGCTCGTCCAGAAGGTCGTCGCGGCGCGCTGGACGAGGTACCGCGTCCAGCTGAAGACGCGCCGCGCTCAGATCGCGCGCGTCAACGCGGCGGCGGCAACGGTCACGGCCCAGGCGGCCGCCGCGCCCGCGGTGCAGGTCGTGAACCTGCCGGCCCACGTGATCACGAGGACCTCGTGAAGACGGACCCCACGTTCTGGCTCCTCGCCCGCGCGAGCGGGCTCACCGCGTACGGCCTGCTCACCGCGTCGGTGCTCGCCGGCCTCGTCCTGAAGTCGAGACCCTTCGGGCGGGCGCTCAAGCCCGCGCCGACGGCGGACGTCCACCGCTTCCTCGCGCTGCTCGGCCTCGGGATGCTCGGGCTCCACGGGGGAACGCTGCTGCTCGACCGGACGCTGCACATGCCGCTCGCGGGCCTGCTCGTCCCCGGCGCCTCCCCCTACCGCGCCGCAGCAGTCGCCACCGGCGTGGTCGCGGCGGAGCTGATGGCGCTGATCTACCTCTCCTTCCTGCTGCGGCCCTGGATCGGCGCCCGGAGCTGGCGCCGCCTCCACTGGGCGACGTACCTCGTCTTCCTCCTCGCCACCGTCCACGGCCTCGCCTCGGGGACCGACTCCGCGCAGCCGTGGGCGCACGACCTCTACCTCGGGGCGGTCGGCGCGGTCGCCTTCGCCACGGCGTGGCGGGCGCTCGGCCGTCCCACCCGTCCCGCCCCTGAAAGGAGCATGTGATGTACCGGATCTCGATCGACCGCTCGCTCTGCAACGGCTACGGCGTCTGCGAGGCGCTCGCCCCCGACGTCTTCGAGCTCGACGACGACGGGCTCGCCGTCGTTCGCACCGGCCTCAGCGAGAGCGAAGCCGTGCGCGAGGCATGCGATTCTTGTCCTATGGGCGCGATCTCGATCGCGAGAGCCGAAGCGGCGTGAGAGGAAAGCTTCTCGTCACGCTCGTCGTCGCCGCAGCCGCCGCCGCGGCGATCGTCGCCAACATCCTGCTGCTCGGCAGCGCGTCTGCGAGCAACGACCCCGTCGGCCGCCTGAGCCCGCGCGTGCATCTCCCGGCCGCCCCTCACTGGACGGTGCGTCCCACCACCGGGCGGCCGCACGACGAGGGCGCCGACGACTAGGACCTCCCCACTTTCGCAGCGTTCTCACAGGTGACGTCCATCGGCGCCACATCCGCGGCGGGAAGGCTGGAAGCGCCCCCGCAAAACGAACCACAAGGAGCAGCCATGACCCTCCACACCGCAATCCTCGTCAACGGCATCCTCGATCTCGGCGTCGTCGCGGCCTTCGCCGCGACGATGCTCGTCCCGGTCACACTCGATCGGCGCAAGGACGAGATCAAGGTCTACGCGTTCGCGGCGCCTCTCCCCGAAGACCTCGTCGACGGGCTCGCCGCGTAGCGCGGCGAGCCCCTGACCCGGAGTTCTCAACCGGCGTCCGGCGGCAGCGTGATCACGAAGGTCACGCCGCCGCCGGGCGTCGGCCGCTTCAGCCGTCCCTCCCTGCCCCCGTGACGGCGGACACGATCGACAGGCCAAGGCCGGCGCCACCGCTCGCGCGGGTGCGCGAGCTGTCGGCGCGATAGAAGCGCTCGAAGACGCGACCTGCCTACTCCTCGGTCACGCCCGGCCCGCGGTCCGCGACGCTCAGCTCCGCCCGGCCGTCGGCGCGCCGGAGCTCGACCGAGACGGGCGTGCCCGGCGGCGTATGGGCTCCGCTGAGCTCGCCGCGCCACGCGGACCCGAGGACGGCCGGGCCTGCGTTTGCGCACCGTGAAACGCGCCGTCGAGCGCCGCGGCGACGCCGTCTATCCCGGCTCGGCGCGACGCGCCCGCTCGTCGCGGGGAGGCGCGGAGAGCGAGGCCGTCTCGACCCGAGCGGACGCGAGCTCGACGAACTCTTCGAGCACGTGGAGCGACTGCGCGAGGGCACGTAGAACACCTGCCCGATTCCGAGGCCGGGCCTGCCGTACGCGAGCAGTGCCGTGAAGACCCGACCCCGCCGTGCCCGAATGCCGAGACGATCAACTGGTCAGGCGAGCGCTGCCTGCGCCGTCTGCGAGCGGCCGGCGTCGTGGGCGCAGACGACGAGTGACGTACCTCACAGTGCCGCCGGTACGGGTTCCGGAAGCCAGAAGCGCCGGGCCCAGAGCGCGACGTAGACGAGGCTGACGAGCACGGGGACCTCGATCAGCGGCCCGACGACGCCTGCGAGCGCCTGCCCGGAGGTCGCACCGAAGACCCCGACGGCGACGGCGATGGCGAGCTCGAAGTCGTTCGAGGCGACCGTGAAGCCCATGCTCGCCGTCTGTGCATAGGGCAGCCCGATCGCCTTGCCGATCGTGAAGCCGGCGACCCACATGATCGCGAAGTACGCGAGCAGCGGCAGCGCGATGCGGGCGACGTCGAGCGGCTGCGAGGTGATCTTGTGGCCCTGGATCGCGAACAGCAGGACGATCGTGAAGAGCAGCCCGTACAGCGTGACCGGGCTCAGCCTGGGAAGGAAGCGCGTCTCGTACCACTCGCGTCCCCTGCGCCTGAGGCCGATGCGGCGGGTGAGGAAGCCGGCCGCGAGGGGGATGCCGAGGAAGATCAGCACCGTCTTCGCGACCTCCCAGACTCCGACCTCGAATCCCTGCGTGTCGAGCCCGAGCCAGCCCGGGAGAACGGTCAAGTAGAAGTAGCCGAGCAGCGAGTAGGCGGCGACCTGGAAGAGCGCGTTGAAGACGACGAGAAGCGCGGTGCGGTCGCGGTCGCCTTTGGCGATGTCGTTCCAGATCAAGACCATCGCGATGCAACGGGCGAGGCCGACGACGATGACACCGGTGCGGTAGGCGGGCTGGTGCGGCAGCAAGAGCCAGGCGAGCGCGAACATCAGCGCCGGCCCGACAATCCAGGAGAGGAAGAGCGAGACGCCGAAGAAGAGGCGGTTCGACACGCCGTCGTGCCGGGTGTGGCCGAGCTCCTCGTAGCGGACTTTGGCGAGCACCGGGTACATCATCAGGAGGAGTCCGAGCGCGATGGGCAGCGAGACGGTCCCGACCTCCAGCTTGGCCAGGCCGTCGTTGAGAGAGGGCACGAGCCGCCCTAGACCCAGCCCGGCGGCCATGGCGAGGCCGATCCACAGCGGCAGGAAGCGGTCGAGCGTCGAGAGCTTCTTCAGCACCGTGCCGGCATCGGCGGCGTCCAGCGCACCTCCGGCCCGGGAAGCCTGATCGGCAACGGCCATCAGCGCGCCTCCGTCATGCGGGTGTTCTCACGGTCGAGCTCGGCGACGAGCGTCTCGACCCGGCGAGCGACCTCGTCCCGGATCTCGCGCACTCGCTCGATCGGCTCGAGCTTCGGATCGGGGAGCTGCCAGGAGACGTACCGCTTGCCCGGCACGACCGGACAGGCGTCGTCGCACGTCGCAACGACGACCTCTGCCCAGTCGATCGTTTCCTCGTCGAGGCGCCGCGGCAGGTGGTCGGTCGCGTCGAGGCCGATCTCGCGGAGCGCGTCGACGACCTGCGGGTGGGCCGCGCTGCCCGGGGCGCTGCCGGCGCTCCGAGCCTCGTGGCGGTCACCGGCGAGCCGGCGGAAGATGCGCTCCGCCATCACCGAGCGGCCACTGTTCGCAACGCAGACGAAGAGGACCCGCACTAGCAGCAGCCCGCCTTCACCGTGGGCTCGATCACCGGAAGCCCCTTCGCTTCCGGCTCGCTCGTCTTGACCGCCTTCACGATCGCGCCGTGCATGCCGTCGGCGACCTCGTGCGTGAACTCGACCGAGACCTCCTCGAACCCGGCAGCCTCGAGCCCCGCCTCGTACTCGCCCTTCGAGAGGGCACCGGCGATGCAGCCGACGTAGGAGCCTCGCTCGGCTCGCTCGTCCGCGCCGAGGCGATCCTCGGCGACGACGTCGCTGATCCCGATCCGGCCGCCAGGCCTCAGGACGCGAGCGATCTCGGTCAACACCGCGGGCTTGTCGACCGAGAGGTTGATCACGCAGTTCGAGATCACGACGTCGACGCTGCCCGCCGGGAGCGGGATCTGCTCGATCACGCCCTTGAGGAAGTGGGCGTTCGCCGCGCCCGCCTCGCGCGCGTTCCGCTGCGCGAGCGCGAGCATCTCGTCGGTCATGTCGAGGCCGTACGCGAGGCCGCCCGGCCCGACCCGCTTCGCTGACAGGATCACGTCGATCCCGCCGCCGGAGCCGAGGTCGAGCACGACCTCTCCCTCGCGCAGGTCCGCGACCGCGGTCGGATTGCCGCAGCCGAGGCTGGCCAGCACCGCCGCCTCGGGCAGCTCGCCCTGCTGCTCCGCGTCGTAGAGGACCTCGCCGAAGCTCGCGCTCGAGATCGCGCTCGCGCTCGCGCTCGCGCTCGAATCGTCTGCGCAGCAGGCGCCGCTCCCGCAGCCGGCGCTCGGATCGGTCACCGCGCGCGCCGACTCCGCATACCGGCGGCGCACCTCCTCACGTAGCTCGTCCGCCGTCGTCGTCATCAGCAGCACACTCCCTTCAGGTCCGCGACCGCCGCGAGCTTCTCGACGGCGTCCGGCCGCAACGAGAAATACGCCCATTTGCCACGCTGCTCGCGCTCGAGCAACCCGACCTCGACGAGCTTCTTCAGGTGGTGCGAGACCGTCGGCTGCGACAGCCCCACCGGCTCGTTGAGGTTGCAGGCGCAGACCGGCTCGCCGGCCGACGCCAGCAGGTTGACGATCCGCACCCGAGCGGGATCGGAGAGCGCCTTGAACAGCTCTGCCGTCGCCGCAGCCTCGTCGTCCGAGAGAACCTCCGCCGCGAGCGGCGCACAACAGTCGATCTGGGCAGTCGCCGTCATATCGATGACAGTCAATATATCGACGCATGTCGATCCGTGTCAAGCACTCGGTACCGGCGGGCGGTACGAGAGACGCCCCTTTCCGTCCCTGGGTCACCCGGGACGGAAAGGACGGTGGAAGATGAGCAGACACGAACCTGAGGCCCGCCTCCCGGATCTGCCTTGAGAATCGGGCTAGCCTTTGCGGGAAGCGTGGCAGGGAACCAACGTTCGGCCCCATCGGAGGGGCTCGTGCGCGTGCTCGTCGCGGACGACCATCCTGCGATCGTCGACGCTGTCAAGCGGTACCTCGCGGACGAGCCTGGGGTCGAGTGCGTCGGCTCCGCCGGTGACGGCGAGCAGGCGCTGCGGCTGATCGAGCAGCGGCCGCCGGATGTGGCGGTGCTCGACATCCGGATGCCGCGGTTCGGCGGGATCGAGATCCTGCGCCAGCTCAGCGAGTCTGCGAGTTCGCTGCCGGTGATCCTCTACACGGGCTATCCGGAGCGTGATCTCCTGCTGGAGGCGCTCAGCGTAGGCGCCCGCGGCTTCATGCTCAAGGAGTCGCCGCTGTCCGACCTGGTGCGGGCGATCAGGATCGTCGCGGTTGGAGGGACGTACATCGACCCGATGCTCGCGACGGTCCTCGCCGGCCCGTCCGCGACCGAACGTCTGCCGGCGCTGACGGCGCGTCAGCGCGAGATCCTGCGGATGCTGGCCGATGGGATGCGGAACGAGCAGGTCGCTCTGGCGCTCTCGATCTCGCCGCTGACGGTGAAGACGCACGTGACGCATGCGATGGAACGGCTCGAGGCTGACACTCGAACCGAGGCCGTCGCCACGGCGCTCAGGCAGTCCTTGATCACCTGAGAGCTACTGAAGGAGCTGTAGCGGGCCCGGCGGTCCCAGGAAGTTCCCCTGGCCGTAGCCGACCCCGAGTTCAACAAGGGCTCGCGCCTCCACTGCCCGTTCGATGCCCTCCGCGACGATCGAAGCACCGCTCTTGTCAGCAAACGAGATCAAGCCTGCTGCGAGAGCCTGTTTCGAGCGGTCACGGTGGATGTCCCGGATCAGCGTCAGGTCGAGCTTGATCACGTCGGGGCTCAGTCTGAGGATGTGGCGGAGGCTCGCATACCCGGAACCCGCGTCGTCGATCGCAAGTCGGACCCCGAGCGCTCGGAGCTTGACCAGTGCCTCTTGCAGGCGGGAATAGTCGCGGATCTGAGCGTGCTCGGTGATCTCGACGACGAGCCGCTCCCCGTCCGTCCTTGCCACGAGCTTGCGAAACGCGGCCCTTGTCAGAGTTACCGGCGACACGTTGACCGCGAGATAGTCGCCGCCCGGGAGCTGGGGCAGTGCCTCGAGCGCCTTGCGGACGGCGACGAGCTCGAGCTCGGTCTGAAGCCCGACCGCGGCCGCTTCCGCGAACCACAGGTTCGGCGCCCGCTTTGGCGGCCCGGTGAAGCGGGCGAGCGCCTCCACCCCGACCGCGACACGGTCGACGAGTCCGACGATCGGCTGGAAGACCATACTGAGCGCTTCCTCGTCCCGGATGGCCCTCTGGATGCGCCGCTCGAGCATCTCGGACCGCTGGCGCTTCCGGGATCGGCCACGCAGCTGCCCAACGAGCTCCTCGATCACATCACCAGCGACCTCGAGTGAGAGGCTGCCGTGACCGTCGTGAGCGTGCTTGATCGCGTTGAGGAGCTCGTCGACGGAATCGCCCTTGAGCAGATACCCGACGACGCCGGCCTCGAGCATCTCGAGCACCGTCGAACGGTCGCTTACGGCAGAGAGTGCGATCACCTTCGTTGCTGGCGAGCGGTGACGGATGCCATTCGCCGCCGCGACGCCGCCCCCGCCCGGCATGAGCACGTCGAGTATCGCGACGTCGGGCTGGGTCGCCGCCGCGACCTCGATCGCCTCGATCGCGTCGACGGCAGTGCCGACGAGCTCGAATGCGCTCTCATCGCTGATCAGCGCGGCCAGGGCGTCCCGCACCGGCTCGTCGTCCTCGACGACGATGACGCGCAGCACGCGTGCGGGGCTCACTCGGCGACTCCGGCCGCGACGGTCCGAGCGGTCTCCTCCCCGATCCAGTACTCGACAGTCGTTCCGTGGTCCGGGGCGCTGGTGACGTGAAGCCAGCCGCCCGCGAGCTCGGCGCGCTCCCGGGCCGCGGCGAGCCCAAGATGCCCGTGATGCTCGGAATCGAGGTCGGGAACGAAACCCGTACCGTCGTCGCTGACGGTGACACAGGTACCCCCGTCGCGAGACGCGAGCGTCACGGTGGCATGCCGGGCGCCGGCGTGTTTCCGGACGTTCGTCAGGATCTCCTGCGTGATGCGGTACAAGACCACGCGTTTCGCCGCGGACGGCTCCGATGTCAGCTGGTCTTCGAGCGCGTAGATGGTGTCCGTGGTTTCATCCGTCAGGTTGAGGTAAGCGCGTAAGGCGAGCGCGAGGCCCTGGTTGTCGAGCGTGGGCGGGCGAAGCTCGAAGATGAGGTGGCGCAGGCGCGAGATCGCCAACTGGATCGACTCATCGAGCTCGTCCAGCCGGCTCAGCTGCTCCGGGTCGTCCAGCGAGCGGCGAAGGATCTCGAGCCGCATCCCGGCCGCGGTCATCACCTGGATCGAGTCGTCGTGGATGTCGCTCGCGAGCCGGCGCCGCTCCTCTTCTCCCGCAGCGACGATGCGAGCGAGTGCATCCCGCCGTTCCGAGATCCCACGCACCCGTGCGACCCGTGTCTCACGCGCGGTCGCGCCCGTGAGGTAGGCGACCAATCGGCGGCCTCCGTCCGTCTCGATTGGCGCCAGGGAGACGGTGACGGCGAACTCAGTCCCGTCTCTCCGCCGGCCCGTGAGATCCAGGTCTTTGCCCAGCCGTCGGTCGCTCGCGTCGACATTGAACCCCTCTCGCAGGGAGGGATGACGGTGGCCGATCCGTTCCGAGAGCAGGACCTCGATCGGCTTCCCGAGAAGGTCAGCCCGGTCGTACTCGAAAAGGTCCTCCATGTGCTTGTTGACGAGCCTGATCAGGCCCTGCTCATCGACGATCAATACCGCGACCGGAGCCAATTCGAGCACCGGCTCGAACCGCTCCTCGCTCGTGCTCGGTGTGTAACCGGTCATGTCGCCGATGAACGCCGACGCCAAGATCCCGTCATCCGTCTTCATCGCCGCCAGCGAGATGTCCGACGGGAACTCGCTTCCGTCCTTGCGTAGGCCCACGAACTGGAACCGTTCCCGGAACCGACCTTCGGCCAGGTCGGCGAATAAGCGGGACCTGACCTGCCCGTATTCGTCGTGGAGTCGCGGCGGGATCAGCATGAAGATCGACTGCCCGATCAACTCTCCTCTCTCGTACCCGAACAATCGCTCGGTCTGCTCGTTGACGAGCACGATCCGCCCGTCGGCGGCGGTGATCGTGACCGCACCCGGAGCCGACTCGACCAGGAACCGGAACCGCGACTCGCTGCGCGTCAGCACATCCTGAATCTCAGCCCTCGCCGCGCTCTCCCGCGAGAGATCGCCGCCGAGATCGCTGACGATCTCGGCTGGAAGGCTGCCCTGACCACGCGCGGCACGCCTGATCGCCTCGGCGATCTCGTGCAACGAGTCGCCCTTCACCAGGTAGCCGATCGAGCCGGCGCGGAGCATCGCGAGCACGCTCGAGCGGTCGTGGTAGGCCGACAGGGCGACCGAGTGCGTCCCGGGCGAGACGCGGCGGATCTCCTTTGCGGCTAGCGGGCCGCCGCCCGGCATCCGGACATCGAGGAGCGCCACGTCCGGCTTGACCTTTCCGGCCTGCCCGATGGCGGACTCGGCGGAACCGGCGCCTGCCACGACCTCGAGACCAGGCTCGCCGGCGATCAGGTCGCAGATCGCTGCCCGCAGCTGATCGTCATCCTCGGCGACGAGGACACGGATAGGCGACGATGCCGTCAGGCCCTGTTTCACAGCTTTCCCCTTCCGAGGTGGACAGTTGTAGCACGCGTTGCTCTGTTGCAGACAACTACGGGCTTGTCCTCGCCACCGGTTGGGGCCTACGAGGAGCTCGAGGTGATCTGCCTACCTCAGGCAGGGTCGTCGCTTTGGCGGATACGCCTCCCCGGGATCGCCGTCGATAAGAGCAAGAGATGACGACATGCCTTCGCCCCCGGGGAGACCCGCACATGCAACGCCTGACTGGTCGTGTCGGAGCCGCCGCCAGGTTTGTGGCGCAGAACAGATTGACGATTCTCGCCTTAGCCGCCATCTGGGCCATCGGCGTCGGCGCCTTCGTGGTGGTGCACCAGTCCAATGTGACGGTCGACAGGGAAGTGAAGGCCCAGCTCGCCAACGGAAAGATGCAACGCGAGCTCGGCGATCTCACCCTCATCGCGGTCGCTCCGGTCTTCCTCCCGCGCGCTGTCCGTCCGTCGGTGGACGGGATCAGACTCCAGCTGAAAGACGCGGAACGAGGGATCAACACGACGTCGTCGGCCCTCGGGCGCTATGACACCGCCAACGAACTCGCACCGATCGTCTCCGGCGAGCGCCTGTATTTCGCTGAGATCGCTCAGATCGCGACGCTCTTCACCAAGGGTCGCCTCACGGCCGGGGTGTCTGCATTCGGCCGCAGCTATCAGCCGACCGGAAACTACGGCAAGCTCATTGCCGACATGCGACGGCTGAGCGCGGCCGACAGCCGCCAGGCCGCGCACGCGCGAGCGACCCGGACGACCGTCGAGGTCTTCGCGTTCGCGATCCTGTTGCTCGCGTTCAGCGGCATCCTCGGCTACACCACCCACCTGTCTCACGCCAGGCGCCGGCTCCTCGAGCTCAGCCAGGTGGACGCATCGACCGACGCGCTGACCGGCCTCCCCAACCGGCGCAAGCTGTTCACCGACATGAAAGCCCTGCTCGCCGAATCGCCACCGCCCACCGAGCTTGCGCTCGGCATGTTCGACCTGGACGGTTTCAAGCATTACAACGACACCTTCGGCCATCCGGCAGGCGACGCCCTGCTCGTTCGCCTCAGCCACAAGCTGGCCGCAGCGACGGAGGGTCACGGGGCCGCTTACCGGATGGGTGGCGATGAGTTCTGCGTCATCATCCGCGGAGCCGGCGCCGAAGGCATCCTCTCGACCGCCGCGGAAGCACTCAGCGAGCACGGCGAATCCTTCAGCGTCCACTGCTCGTACGGCAGTGTCGTCGTAGTACCGGGCGAGCTCACGCTCGAGCAGGCACTCCAACAGGCTGACCAGCGCCTCTACGACAACAAGCCGGCATCCCCCACGCACGCGAGCCGTGAGGCATACGACGTGCTCCTGCAAGTCCTCGCCGAGCAACACTTCTCGCTCTCCACCCACCTGATCACCGTCGGAAGACTTGCCGAGGCCGTCGCACGCAAGCTCGGCCTTCCCGAAGACCAGATCACCCTCACGAGGCTGACAGGCGAACTGCACGACATCGGCAAGACCGCCATCCCCGACGCGATCCTCAACAAGCCCGGCCCGCTCGATCAGGACGAATGGACGTTCATGAAGCGGCATACGATCATCGGCGAGCGAATCCTCGCCGCGGCGCCTGCGCTCACAGCCATCGCGCCGCTTGTCCGCTCGAGCCACGAGCGGCTCGACGGCACGGGCTACCCGGATGGCCTACGCGCAGACGAGATCCCCATCAGCTCGCGCATCGTCGCCGTCGTCGACGCCTACCACGCGATGACCATCAGGCGCCCCTACAGGCTCCCGCGCACCCTCGACGGGGCGATCGACGAGCTCCGCCGCTGCGCCGGAAGCCAGTTCGACCCGACCGTCACCGAAGCCTTCGTCGCCATCTTGCGGGGGAGCATCCGGAAACTGCCGGCACGCCGCTCACCCGCTCCCGCCATGGTCGCCGCCTGAGCCATGCACGCAAGATCCCTCCCCACCCGCACGCCAGGCGCCACCGAGTGCGATCTGGGCTCGCCGACGCTGGAACCCTGGCGGGTGCTCTGCTGGCGGCTGGCCCAACTCGCGCAAGCGGGCTACAAAGACGACGCAGCGGCGCTCCTTGCGGCACACCCCAGCGTCGATCTCCACCAGGCAACCGACCTGCTTCGCCGCGGCTGCCCGCACGAGACCGCCCTACGGATCCTCCTCTAATGGACTCCGCCCGGGAGGCGAGCCTCAGGGCCTGACCGTTCCTAGTGCTTGGGCTTTACCAGCACCGCTCTTTCGTACAGCCACTCGTAGCGTGTGTAGCGGGGCCAGCAGCATCTGAAGTAGATCACCTCGCCTCGCCAACTCTTGATGGGTTTGTTCTTCTCGCTTTGTGGCTTCGCGTACGGGTGCGTGACGAACCGGTACGTGCGCCACACGCCATGCCATCTGATTCTTGCCAGGTCGCCCGGTCTGATCTGATAGAGCCGGTAGAACGGGCCGTGGGCGCCATAGCCCGGCACAGGTGTTACGTCGTGCGCGTCGATGACCATCGTCAGGCCCATCCCGGGCCGTGTGGCAAAGCCTTCGTCCCAGATAGGGCCCTTCGCCAGATCCGCACAATGCGTGCGGATCGGCTGATTGAACATGTGGATGGTCTTGATTGTGAGGAGACCTAGGTTTCGTGGTTCCGGTCCACCCAGGCATTTCTGGATACTGCCGGCGAGGGCGCTCGGTGTGGCCAGAACTATCCCCGCAAGCAGAGCAGCGACGGTAGGCATTACCGCTTTCACGCTATTCGTCAGCCTTCCGGAGAATGAATTGAGGAGGAACATTACAAGCGAGGAGCCCAGGAGCTCTAGACACCTCTAGAGCGCGGTAGCCGTGTCGCCGTCGCTCGCACTGACGTCCTTCCAAGCGGACGTTGCAAGGTCGTTGTGCAGACCCGCGATCAGGACACCCTGTGATCGTCCTCGTTCTCACGAAAAAAGGCGCCGTTTCCAGCGCCTTTCTCCGATGGACCTAACCGGACAGCTTTCAAACCCTCCGGAGCCTCTGGCCCGCCTCCTATCGATTGTCTCACGGTCGACTTCGCGGGCCTAACTGGCGTTTTCGAATCCGTGCCTTCGGGCCCTCTTCCAGAGTCTCAGGGGAGGCGTTCCGCCAGAGCCGTGGACTACGCGCTCCTTGCAGCCGTCTGCGCAAGCAGCATCTCGGTGTCCGCCAGGGCAGGCCTGTAGCCCATCGAAGCGAACAGGTCGCGGGCTTCGGCCAGCGGGCGTTTGGCCCCCGCGTCCCCGAGTGCGAGCAGGCAACGGCCCTGGCCGAGCAGCGCGTGGGCATGTTCGGGGAGATTGCCGAACCGGCGCCAGCGCTCGGAGGGCTACGCCCCGAGGGAGCGCCGCTCGAACCGCTCCCAATCCCAGCGGTTCCGCCGCAGCACATGAAGGACCTCCTCGTCGGCCAGTGGAAACCCCGCCGCTGACCTACGAGGGAGTCTATAACACGTTGTCTAATCGACAAAGCTTGTGGATCACATCGGACAGTTCTCAAACCCGCCTGAGCCACTGGCGCGCCTGCTTACGTCACCCCACAACCCTGCCAGCGGAGGCTACAACCTCACGCGAGCAGGCTCTCGGACTCGGCCAGCCCGGCTTCGTAGCCCATCGACGAGAAGAGGGTGTGCGCCTCGGTCAACGGATCCTTTGCCTCCTCACGCCGGTCGAGTGCGATGAGGCACCGCCCGTGGCCGAGCAGCGCCGCCGCCCGGCCGGGGATGCCCCCGAACTCGTGCCAGCGCGCGGCTGCGTCTTCGTAGAGCGCGAGCGCGTCGTCTGCTCGTCCTTCCGCCTCGGCGAGGACGGCTGCCGCAGCCGTGCGAGAGATGCCGGTGCGCCCGAGCTCGAGGGTCAGCCCGTCCGCCAGCTCGCGCGCGAGGTCGAGAGCGCCCTGCTCGGCGCAGATCCGGGTGAGCTCGGGCAGGAACAGCGCGCGGTGAGGATCGGACCGGCCCTGCGTCACCTCCAGCAGCTCGCGGACGAAGCCCAACGCGCCACCCTCGTCGTCGCGCGCGACGACGACCAGCGCTGCAGCGGCCAGTGCCGGCACGAGAAGCTGGGGGTCGGCTGCCTCTCGCGCCTTCGGGAGCACCTGCTCCACGACGGCGCCGGCCGCAACCGGATCGCCGCGGCGCTCGAGCACAAAGGCCCGGTAGGGGAGCCCGAGCAGCCGGGACTGCGCGCTCCCGACGTCCTCGTCCACGGCGGCGAGCTCGTCGGTGACGGCGAGAATCTCGTCCCAGCGGCCGAGGTCGAACAGCATCCAGGTCGATTCCGCTTGCGACCACATGACCATTCCGACCAGACCGTGCGACTCGGCGAGGGCCTGGGCGGTCTCGTGGAGCTCGAGGCCCTCCGTCGCTCCGACCGCCGTCCAGGTAACGCTGGCGAGGTTCATGTAGCCGATTCCCGCCGCGATCGCCTGCGTTGCCGCGAGGCTCCGCTCGATCGCCTCCCGAAGATCTTCCAGGCCGCCGAGATCGCCGAGCTCGGTCCGTGCAACGCCCCGGTACTGCAGCAGCGCCGGGATTTGCTCGGTCTCGCCGAGCTCGTCTGCCAGAGCGATCGCCGCGTCGACCGTCTTGATGCATTCGGCCCCGCGGCCCGCCATCATCTCGTCCCCTGCTCGTCTGGTGAGCAGCAAGACGTGCACGCGTCCGGGCGGATGTCCCTCGACCAGGCGCTCTGCCTCCGCCGTGTACTTGCGCTGCTCGAGATCGTCTCCCCGGTTCGAGACATAGCGGCTGAGATTGAGCAGGGCCTCGGCGGCGCCGAGCTCGTCACCGGCCGAGCGGTAGAGCGCGGCCGCCCGCGCGGCATCCCGTTCCGCCTGGGAACCCGCCACCGTGGTACGTGCCGCCTTGAGCAGGAGCGGCGCCTGCGCCGGGTCGTCCTCCTCGTAGAGCTCGACCGCGCGGCGATAGAAGCTCTCGGCCGCCCTCGCGTCGAGGGCCGCCGCGCGATCGCCTGCGAGGACGAGCATCCTGCGCGCGGACGACACGAGGCCGTTCACAGCCTCGGTGTCGCCGGTCGCGAGGGCCAGCTCGAGCGCCGCCTGGTAGTGGTGGGCGAGCAGATCTGCCTGGTCCTCGACCCGCTCGCCGGCCTTCGCCTCGATCCAGGCTGCGGCGGCGAGGTGTCTCCGAGCGCGGGCGGCGCGAGGGATCTGCCCGTAGGCGACGTCGCGGACGAGCGCGTGCCAGAACGCGTACTCCGTCTCGCCTTCCATCGAGCTCCGGCGCGCCGGCCGGACGAGCTCCTTGCGCGAGAGCTCGTGCAGCGCGAGCTCGACCTCGCGCTCGTCCCGGTCCCCCATCGCAGCGAGCGCGCCGGCCCAGAACACCTTGCCGACGACCGCCGCGTCCTGCAGCAGGCTCTTCCGCTCCGGCGACAGCGTGTCGAGGCGCGCGGCGATCAGCGCCTGCACGCTGTCCGGGAACGCGAGCCCGTCACCCGTATCGGGGAGGCCACGGTCCGCGACGAGGCGGACGAACTCCTCGGCGTACAGCGGATTGCCGCCCGCCCGTTCGAGGATCGCCAGCCTCACCTGCTCCGACACGGTCTGCTCGAGCAGTCCCTCCACGAGCTCGCTCGTCTCGCTCTCCGACAGCGGAGCGAGGTTGATCGTATGCGCGTTCCGGAGCCCGGCGCCCCAGCTCAGGTGGCGCTCGAACAGCTCCGGCCTGGCCGTGCACAGGAGGAACAGCGCGACACCCCCCGCCCACTCGGCGAGGTAGGAGAGGAAGTCGAGCAGCGCCTCGTCCGCCCAATGGAGATCCTCGACGACGACGACCGCGGCGCCGTCCGCGGCCATCCCCTCGACGAACCGTCTCCACGCCGAGAACGACTCCTCTCGCGAGGCCGACTGGCCGGAGTCGATCCCGAGCAGCGGCAGCAGCCTGGCCCGCAGCCAGTCACGGTCCGCGGCCTCGGGCAGCACCTGGTCGAGCTTCGCGGCGGCGGCCTCGGCGGAGTCCGAGTCGAAGACACCGGCATGCGACTTCACGATCTCGCCCAGCGCCCAGAACGTGATGCCCTCGCCGTACGGCAGGCAGCGGCCCTGCCGCCAGCGGACGAGCTCGGACCGTTCGTCGACGTACTGGAAGAGCTCCGCGCACAGCCTGCTCTTGCCGACTCCCGGTTCCCCCACCAGAGTCGCTAGCTCGAACGCCGAGTCCCGGGCGCAGCGGTCGAACAGACCCTGCAGCAGCGTCTTCTCCACCTCGCGGCCGACGAACAGCGTCTCTTGCGTCCGGATCAGGTCCGCGCCGAAACGCTCCCGCGCCTCGACGGCCCGATACAGGGGCACCGGCTCGCTCTTCCCCTTCGTCCCGACCGGAGGCAGCGGCTCGTACACGAACATGCGCCCGGTCTGCCGGAACGTCTCCTCCGAGACGGCAACGCCGTCGACCGGCGCCGCGGCCTGGATGCGCGCCGCGGTGTTCACGACGTCACCGGCCACCATGCCCTCCCCCAGCTCCGGCCGAGCGTGGAGCGACACGACGGCCTCGCCGGTATCGATGCCCACCCGAACCTGCAGGTTCAGAGTCGGATCCCGGTCGTTCAGCTCCGCGATCGCCTCGAGGACCCGAAGCCCCGCGCGGACCGCCCGCTCGGGATCGTCCTCGTGGGCGACCGGCGCGCCGAAGACCGCCATCACCGCGTCGCCGATGAACTTCTCGACCGTCCCCCCGTAGCGCTCGAGCTCAGCCCGAAGGCTCGCGTGGTAGGGGCGGATGCGGGCTCGTACGTCCTCGGGGTCGGCCGCCTCCGAGGCGGCGGTGAAGCCAACGAGGTCGCAGAACAGAACGGATACGACCTTCCGTTCCTCGCTCATCGTCGCGGGTGCGGCCTCGACCAGCGGAGCCCCGCACTCGTTGCAGAACTTCGCGCCCTCAGCGTTCTCGAAGCCGCAACTCGGACAGATCACAAGCGCACACTAGAGCCCTACGAAAAGGCGCGCCCGAGCAGAACTCAGACAAGCCATGACAGGACGGGACGGGAATCCCAGGACCTGCGGGCCGCGAGGACCCGGTGCAGGCGAACCGTCGTGACAAGCGCAACGGGAATGGAGCTAGTCGGACTCGAACCGACGACCTCCTGGGTGCGATCCAGGCGCTCTCCCAGCTGAGCTATAGCCCCGCGGCGGCTCAGTGTAGCTCGGCGTCTGGAGGGCCGCCCTCCGCCGTCGCGCCCTTCTGTGCCTGCTCCATCAGCCGTCCCTCGCGGATCGTGCGCTCCATGTCCTTCGACTCCTCGCGGTACCAGCTCCCGTCCTCGAGCTGCATCGCCGGGTACCTGTTCTGGCCCGTCGCCTGCGTCAACATCGTGCGCTTGCTGCGGGAATTCGGACCGGTGACGCGCTCGTACTCGACTCCCATGTCCAGGAGCGCCTTCTCGACGCGCCAGCACGGATGGGACTTGATCCTCACCCACGTGCCACTGCAACGGTGGAGCTTCACTGCCATCCGAGTCCTCCTCGCTCTGCCCCCGAGGGTCCTACGATACGAGGATGCTCGCCGCTTTCGAAATCCGGCCCGCGGCCTGGGGTGAGACGCTGGCGATCCTCCAGTCGGTCAGCCTCGCCGACGGGCCCGCGCCGGTACGCGCACGCGTGGTCGACGTCGAGGGGGAGCGAGTGACGGTCGACTTCCCCGCACTCGCCGGGGAGACCTCACCCGAGCAGCTCCTCGCCACCTGCATCGCCGGCGAGTGGGCCGATCGCGGCGACATGGAGTCGTGCCGGCTCGTGGAGGTGGACTGGCCCGAGGGTCTGCCGGGCCCCCGGTTCCCTGCGCCGCCCGGGGTATCCGTCGGCGCGATCGTCAAGCCCGCGCTGGGCCTGGCGCCCGAGGAGGCGGCCTCGGTCGCCGCGGAGCTCGCGGCCGGCGGCGCGGTCCTCGTCAAGGACGACGAGCTGCAGCGATCGTCGCCGGAGCGCGTGCAGGCGGTCGAGGCCGCGATCCCGGAGCACGTCCTCTACGCGGCCAACGTCACGGGCGCCGACGCGGACGCGATCGTCGAGGCCGGTGCACGGGCGCTGATGGTCAACGCGTTCCTCGCCGGGCTCGGCTCGATCCCGCGGCTGCGCAGGTACGGGCTGCCGATCTTCGTCCATCGTGTCGGCTCGGCGTTCATGCGGCGCGGCGGCCCGGTGTCGGTGTCGGCACGCGTTCTCGCGGAGCTGACGCGGCTGCTCGGCGCCGACTACGTCCAGGTCGGCTCCTTCTCGCCGCGCATCTTCGACACCGACGACGAGGTGAGGGAGCAGATCGCGGCCGCCCGGCCGGCGACGGCCGTGATCGGCGGCGGCGTCGGGGCGGAGAACGCCCGCGAGCAGCTCGAGCGGGCGGGCACGCGCGAGGGGGTCATGCTCCTGCTCGGCTCGGCGGCGTACGCGCATCCGGCCGGCGTGCGCGCGGGCGTCGCCGCAGCTGTCGAGGCGATCGGCTAAGCGGCGAAGAGCGTCAGGTCGGCCTCGCGCTCGCCGCGGAGCACCGCGAGGTCGACGGCGGCGCAGCAAAGGCCGCGCGACTCCGCGAGCGCCACCGCCTGCGGCTTCAGCTTCTCGGCCGCGAGGATCCCGCGGCAGCCGGCTTTCGCCGGATCGCGGCGGATGAAGTCGAGGTAGCGCGTGAGCTGCTCGACCGCCTCGATCGTCCCGACCCGCTTCACCTCGACCGCGACCCATTCGCCTGCGTCGTCACGGCACATGAGGTCGACGGGCCCGATGCCCGTCTGCCACTCGCGCCGCACGAGCGTCAGCGCCTCGCCGAGCGCCTCGGGCATGGCCGCGAGCGCCTCCTGCAAGTCGCGCTCGACGCCGTCCTTCTGCAGCGCGGCCGACTCCCCCATGTCGTGTGCGACGTCGCTCAGCACCTCGAGCAGGCGGATCTCGAGGACGTCGTCGCTCTTGGGCTTCGTCACCACGAGCCGGTCGCCCTCGTCCGCGAGGAAGGTCGGCGCCGTCATCCAGTTGAGCGGCTTCACTTTGTAACTCCCTCCGTCGTCCCAGAGCATGACGGTCCCGTCCCCTTTGATCATCACGAGACGGACGGCCTCCGGGAGGAAGGCCGCAGCGCGACCCCGGTAAGTCACTTCGCAGCGAGCGACGATCAACCGCATTCGCGGAACGTACTGTCCCTTTCGGACATGTCTCCGGAGAAGACGCTCGCCCGCGCTATGTTCGGCGCGGACGCGGTGCCGCGGCTGGCTACGGCGAGGTCGCCGAGTCTCCTCGGTCTTCGGCGACGGCGTATACGCGCCAAGTACCCGGTACGCCCTTGAGCTTGTGCTCTCCGCGATCGACGAAGTCGAAGCCAGAGCCGGCGACGAGGTCCTTCACGGTCTGCGAGACCAGCACCTCGCCGGAGTCGCCGAGCGCCGCGACGCGTGCGCCGGTGACAACCGAGATCCCCGCAAGCTTTTCCCCTAGGACCTCGCATTCGCCCGTGTGGATTCCGGCGCGAACGCCGAGGTCGAGCTCCTTCGCACGGCTCACGATCGCCCGTGCACACGCCATCGCACGTGCAGGACCGTCGAAGCGGCAGAAGAAGCCGTCGCCCGCGGAGTCGACCTCCTCGCCTCGGAAACGCGCGAGGTCTCGCCGCACATCGTCGTGATGACGGGTGAGCAGATCTCGCCATGCCTCGTCGCCGAGCGCGGCTGCTCGCTCCGTGGACCCGACGAGGTCCGTGAACAGAACCGTCGCGAGCACGGAATCGGGGATTCGATCGGGCTGGGCACCTTCCACGAATGCCCTGGTCTCGCGGGCGATCCCCTCGAACGTCTCGATGAGCGTGTCGGCAGGCAACGCGACTGCTCGGGCGTTGGGGACGCGGCGAGCGACGTCGAGCATCTCGTCTCGCTGTGCCGGGCCGTGGAGTACGAGGGTCGGCACGCTGACGCTCGCGAGCACGTCTCGAAGATCGGTCTCCCCTAGGACGCGATAGAAGTTCAGGGCCGCGCCCGGGCTTGCGTTGAACCGTTGGCAGGTTACGAACCAGTCGACGAACTCGTCGTCCGCGCTCGGGTTGGCCCCGCGAGCTTGCTCTTCGAAGTAGTCGCGCTCGCCCCAGCGCTGACGGACCTCTCGGAGCTGCTCGCGCCAAGCGTCCGGTTCGAGTCCATACGGATAGTCTTCCGTCTTCACAGCGCGCGCTGGTGTGTTGACGAGGACGAGCGCCCTCGTGCGTTCCGGATAGGTCGCCGCGAACATCGCACAAGGCTGGCCGCCGCCGCCGGCCCCGACAAGCACCGCACGTTCCGCCCCGATCGCGTCGAGAACCGCACGAATGTCGTCCATACGCGCCTCGAGGCTCCCCAGGTCGCGGGGGCGATCCGAGAGGCCCGTTCCGCGCTTGTCGAGCATGATCAGGCGCGCGAACGAAGCCAGACGTTCGTAAAACGACTTCCAATCCCGATTGAGCCAGGGAAAGACAAGGTTCGCGAACGTGGGGACAAAGACGAGGTCGAACGTCCCCTCGCCCACGACCTGATACGCGATCGCCACGTCGCCGCTCCGCGTGTAGTGGATATCAGGGATGTCCATGCCGGCCGAGCTTAGTGCTGCAGAAGAGGCGCGTCCGACAGACCACGGCCGTTCAAGCGACACTTTCGCACCCTCGCACAGCCCCGGGCCAGCCCGCCCAAGCGAGGCTCCCCCAGCCTGAGTGCTAGCGAATGCAGTTGAGCGGCTTGTAGCCGCCGGCGTCGTCGTGGACGAGCACGGAGCCGTCGCCCTTGGGGATGAGGAGCCGCACCGCCTCGGGCAGCACTGCCGAGACGCGGCCCGAGTACGTGACCTCGCAGCGGGCGACGATGAGGCGCATGCGGCGCAACCTACTGTCCCTTTCGGACATGTCTCGGTAACTGATACCGAGACCTGTCCGGCTCAGCCGCGTTCGATACGCGAGCCGCCGACGATCGCCTCGTCACCGTCGTCGAAGCGCACCCACGCCTTGCCGTTGCCGTCGTAGTCGGGCGACCAGACGAGGAGCGTCGCCTCGCGCCCTTCGACGTGCACGCGCTCGCTTCCCTCCTCCTCCCCGCCGCTCCAGACCCGGATGAACGGATTCGACCGGCGCTCGCGCCCGATCGTCGTCTCGTCCGCATGGCCCGGCAGGACGCGCGTCGCGTCGGGCAACGCGAGGAGGACGTCCATCACCGAGCGGCGCACCGCAGCGACGTCGCCGCCGCCGACGGCGTCGCGGAACAACGTGTCGCCCGTCGCGACCGCCTCGTCGCCGAACACGAACGAGAGGCCGTCCTCGGAGTGGCCCGGCGTCACGAGCGCACGCACCTCCAGACTGTCCCACCACCACTCGCCCGGTTCCGCGAGGACCGGGATCGAGTAGCGCCGCACGAGCTCCTGCTCGTGCTCGACGTGGTCCGGGTGGCCGTGCGTACGCAGGACCGCGACCGGCGTCGTCCGCCACCGCTCCACCGCCTCGAAGAGCGGCGACAGGTCGGCTCCCGAGTCGACGAACACCGCCGGCCCGTCCTCCACCGCCAGCACGAAGGCGTTGCTCAGCCAGCCGGGATGCATGCTCCGCTCGACGAGCATGGCGCTAGGCTAGTCCACGTTCCCCACGAGGAGGGTTGATGGCGGGCCTGGTCTCACGCGCGTCGCTCATCGTCAAGTCGAAGATCTCTACCCTGCTCAACCGAGCAGAGAACCCGACCGAGACACTCGACTACTCGTACGAGCAGATGCTCGAGCAGCTGCAGAACGTCAAGCGCGGCGTCGCGGACGTGGTGACGTCGAAGAAGCGGATCGAGCTACAGCAGCAGAAGCTCGAGCAGAACGTCGTCAAGCTCGACACGCAGGCGCGGCAGGCGGTCGCGGCGAACCGCGAGGACCTCGCACGGCAGGCGCTCGAACGCAAGGCGATCGCGCAGCAGCAGCTCCAGAGCATGGACGCGCAGGTGAAGCAGCTGGAGGACCAGCAGGAGAAGCTGATCGCGGCCCAGCAGCAGCTCGAGACGCGCATCGAGGGTTTCCGCTCGCAGAAGGAAGTCCTCAAGGCGCAGTACTCCGCCGCGGAAGCGCAGGTCAAGGTCGGTGAAGCGGCGACCGGGATCGGCCAGCACATGGAGGACACCGGGCTGGCCATCCAGCGCGCGAAGGACAAGACCGAGGAGATGCAGGCGCGCGCCTCGGCGATCGACGAGCTCACGTCGACCGGAGCGCTCGAGGACTTCACCGCCGGCGACCAGACCCAGCTCGACCGCGAGCTCTCCCAGATCACAGCGTCCTCCCAGGTCGACGACGAGCTCGCGAAGCTCAAGACCGAGGTCGGCTCCGGGGAGCCTCAGAAGGGGATCGCCGCGGGGGAGGCACAGCCCGACGCGCCCGCTGCGGAGCCGGCCGAGCAGCCGGCCGAGGACGCGCCCCAGCCCTGACCCGGCTCGGCGACATCCTCTTCGGCCGCAAGAAGCTCGAGGAGCCCGCTGGCGATCGGCTCTTCGCCCTGTCGACCGCGGCCGTCACGCTCGACACCGAGTGCTCGCTCAAGACCGCGGGCGCGGCCGCGGCGATCTTCAAGCCGCTTTCGGCCGGCGTCTTCGGGGAGGCGGAGCGCGACATCGAGGAGCTGCTCCAGAGCGTCGCGCAGGGCTCCGGCTCGACGCTCGACCGCAAGACCGATTCGTTCGGCTTCGAGTGGATCATCGTCCGCGACCCGGATCTCGAGGACCAGGTCACGGGCGTCCACGCAGTCGCGTCGGAGCTCGAGGCGCGCGGATTCGGCGCCCAGCTCCTCGCCGCCCCGTTCCGCTTCGACGGCGGCACCTGGGGCGGCGAGCATCCCGTCTACTGGATCTACGGCTTCAAGACCGGGACGTGGTGGCCGTTCGTCCCGACCGGCGAGAAGCAGGAACGCGACAACGCGCGCGAGCTGGAGCTGAAGGCGAAGCTCGAGCATGAGCTCCCCATCGAGCCCGAGCTCAGCAAGTGGCTCGCCTTGTACGACGCACCCATCTGATAGCCCCGCGGAAACGCGAAGCCTTTGCGCGGCTCAGGGCCAGCTTCGCGAGCTAGCTGACGGGGCGGCCCATCTCGCGGGCGATCTCGGCGAGGGCCGCGAGGCGCTTCTCGAGCGGCGGGTGATCCATCATCCACTCGCTCATGTGCGACTTCCAGTTCGTCGGGATGATGAAGAACGCGTTCATCCCGGCCACCTCGCGCAGGTCGCGCTGCGGGATCTGCGTGATGCCGCTCGAGATCTTCTGGAGCGCGCTCATGAGGTTCTCGGGCGCGCCGGTGATGATCGCGGAGCCACGGTCGGCGGCATACTCGCGGTAGCGCGAGATCGTGCGGATGAGGATGAAGCTGATTGCGTAGACGACGATCGAGACGACGAAGACGATGAGCCAGACCGGAACCTGGTTGTTGTTGTTGTTCCGGTTGCCACCGCCGAAGCCGCCGAACATCCCCGCGTAGAGCCCGAAGCGGGTGAGCATCGCGGCGAGCATGGCGAAGAAGCTCGCGATCGTCATGACGAGCACGTCCCGGTTCGCAACGTGGGAGAGCTCGTGTGCGAGGACGCTCTCGACCTCCTGCGGCTCGAGCCGCTGCCAGAGCCCCGTCGTCACGGCGATTGCCGCGTGCTTGGGGTTCCGGCCCGTCGCGAACGCGTTGGGGACGTCGGTGTCGACGACCGCGACGCGCGGCTTCGGCAGATCGGCCATTGCGCACAGGCGCTCGACCATCGCATGCAGCTCCGGCGCCTCCTCGGGCTGGACGACCTTGGCACCCGAGGCGGCGAGCGCGAGCTTGTCCGAGGTGTAGTACTGGAAGAAGGCGAGGCCGATCACGATCAGGAGCATCGGCGCGAGCCCGACCTTGAGAACGCTGAAGAGAACGACCGCGAAGCCGACGTAGAGCAGGCCGAGCAGCCCGCTCGTGAAGAGCATCCGCAGCGACAGGCCCCGGTCGCGCCCGAACGATCTGCGCTTCATGGCCCGAATGGTACTCAGCGGCAGCGTTCCGCCGGTTCCCGCGCGCGCGGTCTTAGCCCTTCATTAGAGTCCGGTCCCGGTGCGCCGTCCAGGACTCATCGCCGCCGCGCTGCTCGGTGCCCTGGTGCTCGCGGGCTGCAACTCCCAGGGGGTCGCCTCGCCCACGCCGAACACGGTGGTCGGCACCGTCTCGAACGCGCCGACGTTCCCGGTCGTTCCCGCCTTCCACCTCAAGGGCGACTCGACGAAGGGCAAGGCCGTCTTCGCCAGTGGGGGCTGCGGGAACTGCCACACGCTGGCCGCCGCCCATGCCAACGGCACGATCGGCCCGAACCTCGACTCGCTCAAGCCCGACTACCGCGCCGTCACGGCGCAGGTGACGAACGGCGGAGCGCAGATGCCGGCGTTCAAGGGCCAGCTCAACACGCAGCAGATCGCGGACGTGGCCGCCTTCGTCGTCACGTCGACCGGCGGCACGGCGCCGTAGAGCTTCCACCCGCGTTTCCGGCACGAGTTGCCGCCTTCGCGCTCGACCTCGACCGGACGCTGATCGCCGAGGACGGCGCGCTGCGCCCGCGCACGCAGGAGGCGCTCGGGCGCACGAGGGCGACGGGCGCGCACGTCGTAGTCGTCACCGGACGGATGTTCCGGGCGGTGCGCCCGTACCTCGAGCAGGCGCGGCTCGACGATCTCGTCGTCTGCTACCAGGGAGCGGTCGTCGCCGACCCGGCGACGGGCGAGTTCCTCCTCCACCTCCCGATCGCGCTCGCGGAGGCCCGAGAGGCGATCGACGCCGTGCTCGCGGCCGGCTTCCACCTCAACTGCTACGTCGACGACCTTCTCTACGTCGCGGAGGAGACGCCCGAGGCCAGACGGTACGCCGACTTCCAGCACCTCGAGATCCACGTGGTCGGCGACCTGCGCGCATGGCTCGACCGCGACCCGACGAAGCTCGTCGCCGTCGGCGATCCCGAGGCGCTCGACGCCCTCGAGGACGAGCTGAAACCGCGCTTCGCGGGACGACTCTTCATCTCCAAGTCGCTGCCGTACTTCCTCGAGTTCGCACATCCGGACGTGAGCAAGGGCAGCGGGCTCGCCTTCGTCGCCGACCGGCTCGGCTTCCGGCCGCAGGAGACGGTCGCGTGCGGCGACGGCGAGAACGACCGCGAGCTCCTCGACTGGGCCGGCTTCGGCGTCGCCGTGGCGAACGCACACGAGGACGTGCTCGCGCGCGCCGACCTCGTCGTCCCCTCCGTGCAGGAGGAAGGCGTGGCTGACCTGCTCGAGGCGTACTTAGACTCAGCGGGATGATCGACCTGAAGGCAGCCCGGGCCGCGCCGGAGGAGATGCGTATCGCACTTGCGCGCAAGGGGGCCGGCGAGCTCTTCGACGAGCTCCTCGCCGCCGACCGCGCGGTGCTCGAGGTGCAGCCGCGGGTCGAGGAGCTGCGGGCGGCACGGAAGCTCAAGGGCAAGCCGACGCGCGAGCAGCTCGCCGAGCTCGAGCGTCTCAAGGTCGAGCTGCAGAGCCTGGAGGAGCAGCTCGGCGAGGCCGAGGCGCGCCGACAGGAGATCCTCGACCGCGTTCCCAACCCGCCGGACGTATCGGCGCCCGACGGTCTCACCGACGAGGACGCCGTCGAGATGCGCCGCTGGGGAGAGCCGCCGAGCTTCGACTTCCCCGTGCGCGACCATCTCGACCTCGCGCAGGCGCTCGGCTGGATCGACCCCGAGCGCGGCGCAAAGGTCTCCGGCTCGCGCTTCGTCTACCGGGTCGGCGACGTCGCGCTCCTCGAGCTCGCGCTCTACCGCTGGGCGCTCGCGCGGCTGGTGGAGAAGAGCTTCGTGCCGATGCTGCCGCCCGTGCTCGTCCGCGAAGACGCGATGTACGGCACGGGCTTCCTCCCGACCGACGAGGTCAACATCTACCGGATCGAGCGCGACGAGCTCTACCTCACCGGCACCTCCGAGGTGGGTCTCGCCGCGTATCACCGCGACGAGATCCTCGATGCCGACACGCTGCCGTCGCGGTACACGGCGTACTCGACGAACTTCCGCCGGGAGGCGGGAGCGGCGGGCAAGGACACGCGCGGCATGTTCCGCGTCCACCAGTTCGACAAGGTGGAGATGTTCGTCTTCACGTTCGTCGAACAGGCGCGAGACGAGCACGAGCACTTGCTCGAGATCGAAGAGGAGCTGATCCGCGAGCTCGGCCTCCCCTACCGCGTCGTCAACGTCGCCGTCGGCGACCTCGGCGCGTCGGCTGCGAAGAAGTACGACATCGAAGGCTGGTTCCCCGGCCAGGAGCGGTACCGGGAGCTGACTTCGACCTCGAACACGACCGACTTCCAGGCGCGGCGGCTCGGCATCCGCACCCGACGCGACGGGAAGCTCGAGCACGTCGCGACGCTGAACGGCACCGCGGTGACCGCGCGCACGATGATCGCGCTGCTCGAGAACTTCCAGGACGGCGGCGGCTCGGTTGCGGTGCCGGAGCCGCTCTGGGAGTTCGGCGCGCCGCGCCTGCTCGGCGGCGACCGCGTCCGGGACTGACGCGTCCGAAAGAGCATCTTACGGCCACAGCGCGGCCGCGCGAGCATTCGTGCGTGACCGAGCCCGTCATCTATCGGGAGGAAGTCGTCCGCCTACTATTCAGCGTGTACGACATCGGGGACCTGCTGAGCGACATCCGCGACGTTCTCGTGGAGGAGGACAATGGCGAGCAGGAAGACGAAGGCTGAGCTCGAGGCCTCCAGGGCGCGGGTCCGGGAGAACAACCGGAAGCTGCTCGAGGTCGCAAGGAAGGCTCAGGCCGAGCTCGACCGGCGTAAGCAGGACGGGGCGGGCGCTAAGGGCCTATCCCGCTAGGCAGGGACCCGGCCTGAGATAGCGAAGTCCGACCTGGTTGTTGAAATCGACCAGGGAGGGCTTCGATGGGTCTTGTCTCGAGCGATGATGGTTGGCGGCTGCCGGACTGGTTGTGGGCTCGGTTTGAGCCGTTGTTGCCGGCGCCGCCGGTGCATCCGTTGGGCTGTCACCGGCCGCGGGTTCCCGACCGGGACGCGATGGACGCGATCCTGCTCGTGCTGCGCACTGGGATGCAGTGGAACGCGTTGAACGCGACCGGGATCTGCAGTTCGTCGTCGGCGCACCGTCGCTTCCAGGAGTGGGAGCAGGCCGGGGTGTTCCACGAGCTCTGGCGGCAGGGGCTGCTCGACTACGACGAGCAGGTCGGGATCGACTGGGCCTGGTTGTCGTGCGATGGGGCGACCGGGAAAGCGCCACTTGGTGGTGAGGCGACGGGTCCGAATCCGACTGATAGAGCAAAAGGGGGGCGAAACGTTCGCTTCTCTGCGAGGCGGCAGGGGTCCCGATCGGGCTGGCACATGACGGCGCCAACCGCCACGACTCAAAGCTCCTAGCCCCGACACTCGACTCGATCCCGATCCTGCGGCCCGAGCCGACCGCCGAGCAGCCGCAGGGCCTCTGCCTCGACGGCGGCTACGGCTACCCGTGGGTCAACGAACTCGCGCAAGGTCGCGGCTACACACCCCACCTCCGCCGCCGCCGTGAGGAGATCGAGCTCAAACGGACCACGCCGGGATGGCAGGCCCGCCGCTGGGTCGTCGAGGCCTGTCACTCCTGGCTCAACCGCAACCGCGCCCTCCTGATCCGCTGGTCGAAGAAACCGCAGAACCACCTCGCCTTGCTCCAACTCGCCTGCGGCCTGATCGCGTTCAAGAAAGCCCACGCAGCCCGACTCGCTCACGCCCTAGCGGGATAGGCCCTTAGTCCTCCGTCTCGCCGCGCTCGGCGAGCCATTGCTTCGCGAGCCGCTTCTGCGCCCGGGTCAGCCACGCCTCCTCGACGAGGTCGCGGAGCTCGCCGCGGTCGAGCCAGGCGAGATCGGGGATGCGTACGAGCACCGCGGCGTACCCGTCCCAGTGGGGCGTCGTGAAGTAGATCCCGCGCGCGTCGGAGAGGAGCAGCTCCTTGACGCCGAGGTCGGCGACGCGGAAGACGAGGACGTCGTCGAGCCGCTCGCCGGTCTCCGGGTCGACGGCGTCCTTCCGCCGGCTGCGGTGGAAGCAGAACATCTTCCCGTGCACCGTGTAGGTCGGCCGGCCCTCGTCGACCTCCTTCGCGGCCTCGGGCATGGCGAGCGCAAGCCTGTCGAGATCCTTCAGGGTCGCCACCGGCTGCGACACTAGACGCAGCGGCGGGGTGCCGGAGCGGTCGAACGGGGAGGTCTTGAAAACCTCTGAGCCCTCGCGGGCCCGTGGGTTCGAATCCCACCCCCGCCGCTGCTCGGCTCGCGCTCTGTAGCGTTCGCCCGATGGTGGCCGGGGAGGATCTGCGCAGCCTGATGCGGCTCTGGCCGCACGGCGTCTCGATCCTCAGCGTCGACGTCGAGGGCGACCGGATGGGCGTCACCGTCTCCTCCCTCGTCTCCCTCTCACTCGAGCCGCCGCTGATCGGCGTCTCGATCGGCAAGGAGGCGTCCTGCTACGAGCTCCTGCGCAGCGCCCGCCGCTTCGCGGTCAGCCTGCTCGGAGCGGAGCAGGAGGAGCTCGCGCGCCGCTTCGCCGCGGGCTACCCCCCGATCGTCCACTGGGAGGGCGTCCCGACCCGCGAGGGACAGGCTGCGCCCCTGATCGAGGGAGCGCTGGGCTGGATCGAGGCCGAGACTCGTGAGCAGGCGGACGCCGGGGACCACACGTTCTTCATCGCCGACGTCCTCTCGATCGAGCACGGCCCGTCGCACCACGCCCTCGTCTACCGCGAGAGCACGTACCACAGCGTGTGATCGAGGCCGTCGTGTTCGACCTCGACGGGGTGCTGCTCCAGTCGGAAGAGGTCTGGGACGCGGTACGCGAGCGGTACGTGCGCGAGCGCGGCGGCCGCTACGACGGGCAGGTGCAGCGGGCGATGATGGGGATGAGTGCGCCGGAGTGGTCGCGCTACCTCCACGAGGAAGCGGGAGTCCCGGACGAGCCGGACGCGATCAACCGCGACGTCGTCGCGCGCATGCTCGACGCGTACCGGGGCGAGCTGCCGCTGCTGCCGGGGGCGGTCGAGGCGGTGCGGCGCGCGGCTGCCGCCTTCCCGCTCGCGCTCGCGTCGTCCTCGAACCGGGAGGTGTTCGAGGCGGTGCTCGAGCTCGCGGGCCTCGCCGACTGCTTCCGCGCGACAGTCTCGTCCGAGGAGGTCGAGCGCGGGAAGCCCGCGCCGGACGTCTACCGCGAGGCGGCACGTCGGCTCGCGGTGACTGCGGAGCAATGCGCAGCGGTCGAGGACTCCCACGCCGGCATCCGCTCGGCGAAGGCGGCCGGAATGCGCGTCGTCGCGATCCCGAACGCCGGCTATCCGCCCGACGACGGAGCGCTCTCCCTCGCCGACGCCGTCGCAGGCTCGCTCGACGAGCTCACGATCGACGTCCTCCGTGGCTAGTTGTCCTACCCACGGACGTTGTGAACGCGGCTGATTGGTGGCCGGTCTCCGATTGAGCTGTGTGGTCGCCGGTGGTTGTAGTTGTGGAGCCAGTGTGGCAGGGCCGTGTTGCGGTGTCGGTGTGAGCGGTAGCTGAGGCCGTAGGCCCATTCGCGGGCCATGGTCTGGTGGAAGCGCTCGACTTTGCCGTTGGTGCGGGGCCGGTAGGGCTGGGTGGTGAGGTGGCGGATGCCGCGGCGGGCGAGCAGCTCGGCGAGGGAGCGGTTCTTCACGTAGCTGAAGCCGTTGTCTGTCATCAGCCGCTTGCAGACGATCCCGTGCTCAGCGAAAAAGGCGAGCGCCCGCTCGACGAAGCCGGTGACGGTGGTCGCCTTCTCGTCCGGGTGCAGCTCGACGAACGCGAGCCGGGAGTGGTCGTCGACGATCGCGTGGGCAAAGTCGTATCCGATCCGCGTCTCAGGGCGCATCCAGCGCCGAGAGTGCTGAGAACGATCGCCGGTGACGCGGTGGCCGGGCCGCAGGAAGCGCGCGTAGCGGCTGGTGTCCATGTGCAGCAGATCGCCGGGACAGGGCCACTCGTAGCGGTTGGCTGCCTCTCTTGCGACCGGCAGACGGCGCGAGAGCCCAGCCCGCTTGAGGACCTTCCAGACGGTCGAGTGGCAGAAGCCGGTCGCACCGGCGATCAGCCGTGGTCCCCAGCCAGTCTCTCGCCGGCAGTCGCAGATCCGCTCCTGCAGCTCGGCCGCCAACAGCCGCGGCGAGCGCCTCGGCCGGCTCGAGCGATCCAGCAGCGCGCTCGGCTCACGGTCGCCCTCCAACCAGCGATGCCACCACCGATGCGCAGTCGCCGGCGACACACTGAAGGCAGCGGCGGCCGCCTTCAACGACAGACCCTCCTCGACAGCCCGCACCAGCGCGAGCCGACCAGCCAGTCCGAGCTTGGCATTAGCGTGCAGATACATCCGAGCCCTCCTTTGGGCGTGAGTCCGGCAAGACCCACAGCCTCAAAGGAGGGCCGGATAGAACCTCAGCCGTTCACAACCTCTGTATGAGCCGTCCCGGGTTTGACGGAGACTTTGATCGCCGGGTTTTCCGGCGAGAGGAGGTCTGTCATGCCGAGAGCGAGGAAGTACCCGGTCGAGCTGTTGGAGCGTGCGACGCGGCTGGTGTTCGAGTCGGGCCGTCCGATCGCGCACGTCGCGGCTGATCTTGGGCTGCCGTCCGAGACGCTGCGCAAGTACGTGCGGCAGGTCGAGGCGAACGAGGGGCGCCGTCCGGATCTGCCGACGGCTGAGGAGCGCGAGGAGATCAAGCGCTTGCGGCAGGAGAACTTCGAGCTGCGCCGCGCGAACGAGATCTTGAAGGCTGCTTCCGTGTTTTTCGCGGGCGAGCTCGATCCGCACCGTCCGAAGTGAGCGCGTTCGTCGATCAGCACCGCGCGCGCTTCGGGGTCGAGCCGATCTGCCGGACCTTGGGCGTGTCGGCGTCCGCCTACTACGAGCGTGCCGGTGGTCGGCTCTCTGCTCGCCGGCTCGAGGACGAGCGGCTGCTCGGCCGGATCCGCGAGCTGCACGCTGCCAACTACTACGCCTACGGCTCCCGGCGGATGTGGAAGGCGCTTGTGCGGGAGGGCGAGCAGGTCGGCCGTGGCCGGGTCGAGCGGCTGATGCGCCGCAACGGGATCCAGGGCGCGAAACGGCGCGGGAAGCCGTGGCGGACGACGATCCCCGACTCCGAGGCGCGGCGGCGGCCCGACCTGGTGCAGCGTGACTTCAGCGCCGCCGGCCGCAACGAGCTCTGGGTCGCGGACTTCACCTATCTGCGCTGCTGGGAAGGCCTCGTCTTCTTCGCGTTCGTCGTCGACGCCTACAGCCGCGAGGTCGTCGGCTGGCAGTTCGCAGCGCACATGCGCACCGATCTCGTCCTCGACGCGCTGCGGATGGCCCTCGCCATGACTGAGCGGGTCGACGAGGTCGAGCTCGTGCACCACAGCGACGCCGGCAGCCAGTACACCTCCTACGACTACAGCCAGACACTCGACGACCACCAGGTGCTCGCCTCGATCGGCTCGGTCGGCGACGCCTACGACAACGCGCTCGCCGAAAGCTTCGTCGACAGCTTCAAGACCGAACTGATCCGCGACCGCGTCTGGCGCTCACGCTCCCAGCTCGAACTCGCGATCGTCGAATACGTCGCCTGGTTCAACAGCAAGCGTCTCCACAGCGCTCTCGGCGACGTCCCGCCAGCCGAGTACGAGGAGGTCGAATCACGACGCTAGGCTCCCGCAACTGCCCGATTGAATCGAAAAGAGGAAACCAACCAAAACGGTCCCCGCGAAACCCGGGGCGGCTCAGTAGGCGGGACAGCTAGCTACGAAAACGTCCGCATCGGACCTGTCTCGGTATCTGTTACCGAGACGCGTCCGCAGAGGACACGCCCTGTTCGAGAAGTTGGCAGCGGGAGCTGTTCCGGCCCGCAACGGCCATGTCTCGGTATCTGATACCGAGACGTGGCCCTAAAGGACGCGTTCGCCGCGCGCGTCGAAGGCGCGGATCGCAGGCGCGATGGCGGGGTCGAAGTCCTCGCGGAACATCGTGAAGATCGTGACGTCGCGCAGCGGGCCGTCTCCCTGCGACGGCAAGCGCCGGCGCAGCGTCGCCTCCTCGGCGAAGCCGAGCTTCCGCGGGATGCCGAAGCTCGCCTCGTTGCGCGGCTCGATTCGGATCTCGATCCGGTCTGCTCCGCACACCTCGAAGCCGACGCGGGTGAGCGCCGCCGTCGACTCGGTCACGAAGCCGCGGCGGGTTGCGCTCGCCCTGATCCAGTAGCCGATCTCGAGCCCGCCCTCCTCGATCCGCGGATGGAGGCCCGTGCCGCCGACGATCTCCGACTCGTCCGCCGAGAAGATCCCGTAGATGAAGTTGTCGCTCAGGTCGAACTGGGAGCGGAACGATTTCAGGAGATCCGCTTTCTCCCCGAGCGTCTGCGGCTCGTGCACGGCCCAGGGCATCCACGGGCGCAGGTGCTCGAGGCTCGAATCGATCGCCTCCTTCAGGAGGGCCGCGTCGCGCGGGTCGTAGCAGCGGATCACGAGCCGCTCCGTCTCGATGCGGTACGGAGCGGGAGGCCCTTCCCAGCCCACGGGCTATCGCCTGCGGATCAGCGTCACGCCGTCGCGGACCGGCAGCAGCAGACACTCGACGCGGTCGTCTGCGAGCACGTACTCGTTGAAGCGCACGATCCCTTCGTTGCCGCGCAGGGCGGCGAGCGTGTTGTCGGCGAGGACGAGGCCGTTCGGCGCGAGCTTCGGCAGGACGAGCTCGTAGTACTCGATGTAGTCGTCCTTCCAGGCGTCGATGAAGACGAGGTCGAACTCGCCGTCGAGCTCGGCGATCGTCTCCTTCGCGTCGCCGATGCGGTACTCGATGCGGTCGGCGACCCCGGCCTCCTCGGCATAGCGGCGCGCGATCGCGGTCGTCTCCTCGTTCACGTCGCAGGCGACGATCGAGGCGCCCTCGGGCAACGCCGAGGCCATCGCGATCGAAGACCAGCCGGTGAAGACCCCGATCTCGAGCACGCGGTGCGGCTTCTGCGCGGCGACGAGGAAGCGGAGGAAGAGGCCCTCGACGTGCCCGACCGACATCTGCGCATTCGGAAGCGCGGACGTCTCCTCTCCGAGCCGGCTCAGCACATCGCCCGGAGGGGTCGAGTGCGCCTCGGCGTATGCCTCGATCTCTTCGAAGTCGCTCATCGCTCAGACCCTCCCCACTAGCACGCAGCCGTTGTGGCCGCCGAGGCCCATCGCGTTCGAGAGCGCGACGTCGACCTGCTCGTGTCGCGCCTCGTTGGGCACGTAGTCGAGGTCGCACTCGGGATCGGGATGGGCGTAGTTCATCGTCGGCGGCAGGACGCCGTCATGGACGGCGAGGACGCACATCATCGCCTCGATCGCCCCCGCCGCGCCGAAGCAGTGGCCGGTGACGGACTTCGTCGAGGAGACGGCGAGGTGGTAGGCGTGGTCGCCGAAGACCTTCTTGATCGCCCTCGTCTCGGCCGCGTCGCCGAGCGGCGTCGAGGTGCCGTGGGCGTTGATGTAGCCCACGCGCTCGGGCTCGAGGCCGGCGCGCTCGAGTGCGTGACGCATCATCTCCGCGACCCCGACCGACTCGGGATCGGGCTGCGCGAGGTGGTGCGCGTCGTTCGACATCGCGTAGCCGAGGATCTCGGCGTAGACGGTGGCTCCGCGGCGCTCAGCGGCCTCGAGCTCCTCGAGGACGAGCACGCAGGCGCCCTCCCCCATCACGAAGCCCGCGCGCGTCGCGTCGAACGGACGCGATGCACGCGGCGGGTCCACGTCCTCTACCGCCAGACCCCGCATCGCGCAGAAGCCGGCGAGGATCAGCGGATGGAGGCAGGCCTCGGCGCCGCCCGCGAGCACGGCGTCGGCGTCACCGCGCTTGATCAGCTCTGCCGCTTCCCCGATCGCCGTCGAGCCCGTCGCGCAGGCCGAGACCGGCGCGTAGTTCGGACCACGGAAGCCGAACGCGATCGCGAGCTGCCCGCTGGCCGTGTCGACGAGCACGTTCGGGAGGAACGTCGGCGCGACGCGATCCGGCCCGCGCTCGCGCAGCACGTCCGCCTGCTCCATGATCCCGAGGACGCCGCCGATCGCCGTGCCGAAGAGGATCCCGACCCGGTCCGGCGGGTACGCGCCGGCGAGCCGCGCATCCGCGACCGCCTCCCTGGCGGCGCCGAGCGAGAGGAGGACGTTCCGGTCGAGCCTCCGCGCATCCTTCGCCGAGGCGACGTTCGCCGGGTCGAAGTCCTTCACCTCGGCCGCGATCCGCACCGGGAACCCGCTCGCGTCGAAGGAGCGGATGAAGTCGATGCCGCTCTCGCCCGCGACGGCCGCGCGCCACGTCGACGGCGCGTCGGCGGCGATCGGCGTCACGGCACCGAGCCCGGTCACGACCACCCTCCTCATCCCGCGAGGTTAGACGCGCGCTGCCCGCGCGGGTTGCGAAGCCCGCCTAGGCCGTCTCGGCAACCACGACGTCGACCAGGACGGCGTAGACCTTCGTCGGCTCGGTCTTCCCCTTCATGAGCACGTCGCCCTGAGCCTCGACCACGATCTCGTCCCCGATGCCGAGCCGCGTGTTCTCGTCGATGAGGATCGGCCGCCCGACTTCCTTCGTGTGCGCCTCGAGTCGTGCCGCGACGTTGACCGTGTCGCCGACGCACGTGTAGGTCGCACGGTTCTGCGTGCCCGTATAGCCCGCGACGACGGGACCCGAGGCGATCCCGACGCCGATCTGGATCTGCACCTTGTCGCGCGCCGCCTGCTCCTCGTTGAACAGCCGGATCAGCTCGACCATCTGGCGTGCGGCGAGCACGGCCGCCTGCCGGTGATCCTCCCGCGGCGCCGGCGCTCCGAAGATCGCCATCAGTCCGTCGCCGACCATCTGGTTGACGATCCCGCCCTCGCCGTTGATCGCGTCCATCATCAGCGTGTAGTAGTCGTTGAGGAGCTCGATCGTCTCGGCCGGCTCCCGCGCCTCCGCGATCGTCGTGAACGAGCGGATGTCGCAGAACATCGCCGACACGTCGACGTACTGGCCGCCGAGCGAGAAGCCCGACGTCAGCAGGTCCTCCGCCACCTCTTTCGTGGCGAACTTGCTGATGAGCTCCCGCTGCTGGTCGCGCAGGCGCTTCTTCTCGAGGCTCGCGTTGATCCGCGCGGTCAGCAGGACCGGGTTGACCGGCTTCGCGAGGTAGTCCTCGGCACCCATCTCGAGGCACCGCACGACGCTGTCGATCTCGTCGAGCGCGGACGTCACGACCACCGGGATGTCGCGGAGATGCGGATCATCCTTCAGCTCGGCGAGCACCTCGTAGCCGTCGAGCTCCGGCATGAGGACGTCGAGCAGCAGCAGGTCGAACCGCTGCTTCCGCAACAGGTCGAGCGCCTCCCGGCCGTCCTCGGCGAAGACGATCGTGTGTCCGTCGCGCTCGAGCCCGCGTGCGAGCAAGAGCTGGTTCACACGGTTGTCGTCGGCGATGAGGATCGTGCCCGCCGCAGGAGCGGGAACCGTCACGAGACCGGCTCCGAGCGGAGGGCGGTGAGCGCGTCCCGGAGCGGCGAGTACGCCTCCTCGATCCGGTCGACGAGCTCCGAGGCG
This sequence comes from uncultured Actinomycetes bacterium, assembly GCA_963796265.1. Taxonomy (GTDB): domain Bacteria; phylum Actinomycetota; class Thermoleophilia; order Gaiellales; family Gaiellaceae; genus Palsa-739. The sequence goes on from CAWCLA010000001.1 coordinate 315,055, forward strand.
CCGTCGACCTCGCCGGCTCTGGCGCGCTGCTCGAGGGTGCGACACAGCTCCGCGAAGTCCTCCGCGCCGAGCGTCGCCCCGTTCGACTTCAGCGTGTGCGCCGCGCGCCGCAGCTCCTCGACGCTCTCGTCGCCGAGCGAGCGGCGGATGGTTGCCACCAGCTCCGGCGCATCCGCGAGGAAGGCGTCGATCACCTCACCAAGGAAGTCGTCTCCGCCGAGATCCCGCAGGTTCCGGAGCGCGCCGTCGTCGAGGCTGACGTACTCGACGCGATCCGAGGCGGCATCACCGTTCCGGAGCGGCTTCGCGCGCTTGAGCGCCGAGGCGAGCTCCTCTGCGCGGATCGGCTTCGCCACGTAGTCGTTCATGCCGGCTGCGAAGCACGCCTCGCGATCCTCGGGTAGGGCGTTCGCCGTCATCGCGATGATGTGCGGCCGGGTCTCCGGCGGCCACTGCTCGCAGATCCGGCGAGTGGCGTCGAGCCCGTCGAGCTCCGGCATCTGCACGTCCATCAGGACGACGTCGTAGGGCTGCCGCTGGAGCGCGGCCAGCGCCTCGAGCCCGTTCGTCGCAACATCTGCACGGTAGCCGAGCCGCTCGAGCAGGCGGAGGGCGACCTTCTGGTTCATCGCATTGTCCTCGGCGAGCAGGATCCGCAGGGCCGACCTCGTCTGCTTCCCATCCGTCACGGCGGCAACCTCCTCTTCCGCGGCCCCCCCTGCCATGAGCAGGTGGAGGAGCGTGTTGTAGAGCTGCGATGCCTTGAGTGGCTTCGAAAGCTGGGCCGAGAAGACATTGCCCGACTCCGCCTGCGGCAGGCGGCCGAGCGAGGTGAGGAGCAGGAGCGGGAGCTCCTCCGCGCGCCGCCGGGCACGGATCTCTCCGGCCAGGGCAAGCCCGTCCATGTCCGGCATCATCATGTCGAGCACGGCGACGTCGAAGGGCTCGCCCTGCTCGATCAGCTCGAGCGCGGCGGCCGGCAGCTCCACCGAGACCGGCTCCATGCCCCACGAACGCGCGTGCCGAGTCACGATCTCGCGGTTCGTCGCGTTGTCGTCGACGATCAGGATCCGCCTGCCGGCGAGCTGCGCCACGCCCTCCTCGAGGGGGATCGGGCTCGGCACGTCAGCGGCCGTGACCGGCAGCGAGATGCGGAAGGTCGATCCTTTCCCCTGCTCGCTCTCGACCGAGATCGTGCCGCCCATCAGCTCCACGAGGCGCTTCGAGATGGCGAGGCCGAGCCCCGTGCCGCCGAAGCGGCGCGTCGTCGAGGTGTCCACCTGGCTGAACGAGGTGAAGAGCCGGTCCATCCGGTCCGGCGGGATGCCGATCCCGGTGTCGCGCACCGAGAGTTCGAGCCGGTAGGAACCCGAGCCCGCCCCGCTCGGCTCGGCGTCGACGAGGACGAAGACCTCGCCCTCCTCCGTGAACTTGACGCCGTTCGAGAGCAGGTTGAGCAGCACCTGGCGCAGGCGGGCCTCGTCGCCGACGATCCCCGCGGGAGCCGCCTCGTCGATGAGGCAGCCGAGCTCGACCCCCTTCTCCCACCCGCGCGGCGCGACGATGTCGAGCGCTCCCTCGACACACGTGCGCAGGCTGAACGGCTGGCGCTCGAGGTCGAGCTTGCCGGCCTCGATCTTCGAGTAGTCGAGGATGTCGTCGATCACGTGCAGCAGCGCGTCCCCGCTCGAGTGGACGACCTCGGCGAACTCCCGCTGCTCGCCCGTCAGCTCGGTGCCGAGCAGGAGATCGGTCATGCCGATCACCGCGTTCATCGGCGTGCGGATCTCGTGGCTCATCGTGGCGAGGAACGCGCTCTTTGCCTGCGTCGCCGCCTCGGCCTCCTGGCGTGCCCGCTGGAGCTCGGTCACGTCGTGGTAGACGCCGAGGAAGCCGGCGTGGACGCCGTCCACGGTGAGCGGGACGAGCATCAGCTCGACGTCGACGAGCGTTCCGTCCCTGCGCCGGCGCCGGGTGATCCGCTGCGCGCGGCCCTCGCGGAGCGCCTCCTCGGTCGTCTCGCGTCCCTCCTCGCTCCCGGATTCGCCGAAGACGAGCTCGTCGATCGGCCGGCCGAGCGCCTCCTCCGCCGAGTAGCCGAAGAGATCGGCCGCGGCCGGGTTCCAGTCGGTCACGCGCTCGCCGGCATCGAGGACGACGACCGCCGCGGGTGTGATCGAAACGAGGGACTCGAGGTAGCCGCGCTGGCGCTCGACCTCGGCGAAGAGGCGCGCGTTCTGGATCGCAACTCCGACGTTGGCGGCGATCGTCGCGAGCAGGCGGGACTCCGCCTCGCCGAACCGTCCCTCTTCCTCGATGCTCTGGACGCTGATCGCGCCGATCGCATTGCTGCCGACGAGGATCGGCACGCCGAGATAGGAGCGGGAGGGCGTCCCGACGCTCGCCTGGCCCTCGTAGTGCTCCTCCCGGTTGAGCAGGAGCGGCTCGCGCGTCTCGAGGATCTGGGACGTCAGCCCCTCGCCGTACGCGATCGACGGCTCGTCCCGCCGCTGCCCGGCCTCGTGGTAGTAGGCGAAGTCGATCCGTCCCGACGGCCGGTCGTGGAGCGCCACGTAGGCGATGTCGGCGTCGAACGTGTCGCGCACCTGTTCACCCACCAGCTCGATCAGCGCGTCAAGGTCGAGCTGCGACGAGAGCGCCTGGCCGACGCTGTTGACCGTCGCGAGCTCGGCGACGCGCTGCCGCGTCTCGTGGACGAGTCGCGCGTTCTCGAGCGCGACGCTGAGGCTGCCGGCCACCGTCGTCGAGAAGCTGCTGGTCCGACTCGCCGAAGGCGTGCTCGCGATCGATGTTCTGGAGCGAGATCACGCCCGACGCCTTGCCGCCCGCGACGAGCGGGACGAAGAGGACCGATCTCGGCCTTTCGCCGGCCACGATGCGGCTCCCGTACCGCTCGGACTCGACGTCGAGATTCTCGGCGATCAGGAGCGGCTGGCGTGTCTCCAGCACGTGCTTCGCGAAGCCGGCCAGTGGCCGTGCCTCTGCCAGCAGCCGCTCACCGCGCTCGATCAGGTACGGGTAGTGGACGAGACCGGTCACCTCGTCGTGGGTCGCGATCGAGACGACCTGCGCGTCGAAGACGTCCCGGATCCGGTCGCCGACGGCGTCGTAGATCGCCTGTGGCTCGAGCTCGCCTGCGATCGCCTCCTGGATGCTGTTGATAAGCGCCAGCTCCGCGTTCCGCTGCCGTGTCTCGTGCACCAGACGCGCGTTCTCCAGCGCCACGCTCAAGCTGCCGGCCAGCGTCTCCAACAGCTGTTGGTCGGACTCGCTGAAGGCGTGCTCGCGATCGACGTTCTGAAGGGAGATCACGCCCGTAGCCCTGCCGCCCGTGACGAGCGGAACGAACAGAACCGACTTCACCATCTCGCCGGCCGTGACCACGCTCCCGTACCGCTCGGCCTCGGCGAGGAGGTTCTCGACGAGCAGGATCGGCTCGCGCGTCTCCAGCACGTGCCCCGTGAAGCCGGCGGGCGGATACGCATCCTCCTGCAGCCGCTCGCCCCGCTCGATGGCGTACGGTGTATGCACGAGCCCCGTCGCCTCGTCGAGCATCGAGATGGCAACGACTTGGGCGTCGAAGATCTCCCGGATCCGGTCGCCGACCGCGTCGTAGATCGCCTGCGAATCGAGCTCGCCGGCAATGGCCTCCTGCACGCTGTTGATCAGCGCCAGCTCCGCGTTCCGCTGCCGCGTCTCGTGCACCAGACGCGCGTTCTCCAGCGCCACGCTCAGACTGCCGGCCAGCGTCTCGAGAAGCTGCTGGTCGGAGTCGGCGAATGCGCGCTCGCGGTCGACGTTCTGGAGCGAGATCGCCCCCGTCGCCTTGCCGCCGCTCACGAGCGGGACGAACAGGACCGACTTCGCACCCTCGCCGGCCATGACGTAACTGCCGTACCGCTCGGCCTCGACCTCGACGTTCTGGGCGATGAGGAGCGGCTCGCGGGTGTCGAGCACATGCTTCACGAAGCCACCCGGCTCCAGCGGCTCCACCTGCAGCCGCGCACCGAGCTCGATCGCGTACGGATAGTTCGCGAGCCCCGTCGCCTCGTCGAGCGTCGCGATCGTGACGACCTGGGCGTCGAAGATCTCCTGGATCTTGTCGCCGACCGCGTCGTAGATCGCCTGCTGATCGAGCTCGCCCGCGATCGCGTCCTGCACGCTGTTGATCAACGCCAGCTCCGCGTTCCGCTGCCGCGTCTCGTGCACGAGCCGCGCGTTCTCCAGCGCCACGCTCAGACTGCCGGCGAGCGTCTCAGGAGCTGCTGGTCGGACTCGCCGAAGGCGTGCTCGCGGTCGATGTTCTGGAGCGAGATCACGCCGGTCGCCTTGCCGCCGCTGACGAGCGGAACGAACAGGACCGACTTCGGAGCCTCGCCCGCCGTGCATCGCAGGCTCCCGTACTGCTCGGCCTCGCCGTCGACATTCTCGCGCGATCAGCAGCGGCTCGCGCGTCTCCAGCACGTGCTTCGCGAAGCCGCATGGGCGTCGTCGACGGCTCCGCACTCCTGCCGCACGCCGCGCTCGATCGATGTAGGGGAAGATGCGTTAGCCCGGTCGCCTCGTTGAGTATCGATGATCTGCACGGCCTGGGCGTCGAAGATCTCCTGGATCTTGTCCCCGACGGCGTCGTAGATCGCCTGCTGGTCGAGCTCGCCCGCGATCGCCTCCTGCACGCTGTTGATCAACGCCAGCTCGGCGTTCCGCTGCCGCGTCTCGTGCACGAGCCGCGCGTTCTCGAGTGCGACGCTCAGGCTGCCCGCGAGCGTCTCGAGGAGCTGCTGGTCCGACTCGCCGAACGCGTGCTCGCGGTCGACGTTCTGCAGCGAGATCACGCCGGTCGCCTTGCCGCCGCTGACGAGCGGGACGAACAGGACCGATCTGGGCGGGTCGCCGGCCGCGGTCACGCTGCCGTACCGCTCCGTCTCGGCCTCGAGGTTCTCGACGAGCAGCAGCGACTCGCGCGTGTCGAGCACGTGCCGCGAGAAGCCGACCGACGCGTAACGCTCTGCTTCGTCCAGCCGCTCACCCCGTTCGAGCACGTACCGGTCCTGCAGGAATCCGGTTGCTTCGAGGGTCGCGATCGAGACGACCTGGGCGTCGAAGATCTCCCGGATCCGGTCGCCAACCGCGTCGTAGATCGCCTCCTGGTCCAGCTCCCCCGCGATCGCCTCCTGCACGCTGTTGATCAACGCCAGCTCCGCGTTCCGCTGCCGCGTCTCGTGCACCAGCCGCGCGTTCTCGAGCGCCACGCTGAGGCTGCCGGCGAGCGTCGTCAGCAGGCGCTGGTCGGCCTCGTCGAACGCATGCTCGCGGTCGAAGTTGTCGAGCGAGATGACGCCGGTCGCGCGCCCGGCAGGACGAGCGGGACGAACAGAGGGACTTCGGCATCTCGCCGGCCACCACGAAGCTGCCGTACCGCTCGGCTTCGGCGGCAAGGTTCTCGGTGATCAGCAGCGGCTCACGCGTCTCGAGGACGTGCTTCGTGAAGCCGCTGCACCGAAGACCATCGGCTCCGGCCGACAGGCGTTCGCCGCGCTCGATCAGGTACGGGAAGCTCACGAGCCCGGTCGCCTCGTCGAGGATCGCGATGGCGGTGCCCTGGGCGTCGAAGATCTCCTGGATCTTGTCGCCCGACGACGTCGTAGATCGCCTGCATCTCGAGCTCGCCCGCGAGCGCCTCCTGCACGCTGTTGATCAGCGCCAGCTCGGCGTTCCGCTGCCGCGTCTCCTCGATCGCGCGCGCCCGCGAGAGCGCGGCGCCGACGTGCTGGCCGACGAACGCGAGCAGGTCGCGATCCTGGTCGGTGTACACGTGCTCGGAGGTGTACGACTGAACGGCGAGGACGCCGACCGTCCGTCCCTCTGCCTTGAGCGGGACACCGAGCCAGCTGGAGTCCTCGGTGTCCGCCCCCTGCGCCGCTATCTCGCCCTGCTCGACGAGGGCGAGATAGCGGTCGTGCGCGATCAGCTGCGGCTCGCCGGTTCGGAGCACATAGGCCGTCGACCCGGTCGCGTAGCCGCTTCCGAACTCGACCAGCTGGTTCGGATCCGGACGGTCGTCCTCCAGCTCGTCCACGAAGTACGGCCAGCCGATCAGGCTGCGCTCCTCATCGTAGAGCGCGATGAAGAAGTTGCTTCGCGTACATGAGCTCGCCGACGACCTCGTGGATCGCGCGGTAGAACTCCTGCATGTCCTGCGCCGCGCTCGCGAGCTCGGCGATCCGGTACAGGGCGTCCTGCACCTTGGCGGCGTGCGCCCGCTCTGCCTCGCCGCCGGCCACGATATCGAGTATCGCGCGTCGCGAACTGCTCGTCTAGGTTCCATGCCGAGATGCCCGACGCGCCCGGCCCCAACGTCCCGTTCCCGCCGATGGAGGCCGAGCTCGTCTCGGAGCTCCCGGCGGGCGGCGGCTGGCGCTACGAGCCGAAATGGGACGGCTTCCGCGGCGTGCTCGAGAACGACGGCGACGAGCTGGCGCTCTGGTCGCGGAACGGCCGGCCGCTGCTGCGCTACTTCCCCGAGCTGCGGCCGCTCGGCGAGTCGATGCCTCCGCACTCGGCGCTCGACGGCGAGATCGTGATCGCACGGGAGGGCGCGCTCGACTTCGACGCGATGCAGATGCGCCTCCACCCAGCCGAGAGCCGCGTCCGCAGGCTCGCGGGCGAGATCCCCGCCACCTTCGTCGCCTTCGACCTTCTCCTGTGGAAGGGGAAGCCGGTGCACGAGCGCCCGATCGAGAAGCGGCGGGCCGAGCTCGAGAAGGTCGCAACGGAGTTCCAGCTGTCGCCGGTCTCCGACGACGTCGAACAGGGGCGCGAGTGGCTCGAGACGCTGCGGGCCGCCGGCTTCGACGGCGTCGTCGCGAAGCGGCTCGGCCTCCCCTACCTGCCGGGCTCGCGCGACGGCGTCGTCAAGGTCAAGCCCCACCGCACCGCCGACTGCGTCGTCGCCGGGGTCCGCTGGAAGAAGGGCGGCCGCACGACGATCGCGACGCTCCTGCTCGGGCTCTACGACGACGAAGGGCACCTCGACTACGTCGGCTCGGCCGCGGTCGGCGCGAAGAACCAGGCGGAGATCGCGGCGAAGGTGCTGCCGCTCCTCGACGAGCAGAGCGACCGCCGCTTCAGCGAGCCGAACCGCTGGGGCAGCGGCGAGCTCGAGGAGTCGCCGCTGCGGCCGGAGCTCGTCGTCGAGGTGCGCTTCGACAAGCTCGAGAAGAGGCGCTTCCGCCACGGCACGCGCCTGCTCCGCTTCCGCCCCGACAAGGATCCGGACGATTGCACCTGGCGCGAGGTGCGCCCGCCGCGCAGCCCCGACGACCTCGCGGTGGAGGACCTGCTCCGCTGATCCCGCCTCGGCTTCCCACCGGCACGGTCACGTTCCTCTTCACGGACGTGGAGGGATCGACCCGGTTGCTGCACGACCTCGGCCCGGAGCGCTACGCCGACGCGCTCGAGGAACACCGGCGGATCGTGCGCGACGCGGCCGCCGCCCAGGGCGGCGTCGAGGTCGACACGCAGGGAGACGCGTTCTTCATCGCCTTCCCCACCGCGCAGGGAGCAGCCGTCGCCGCGCGGACGGCGGTGGAGGCGCTCGCCGCCGGTCCGATCCGCGTGCGCATGGGCCTGCACACGGGCTCCCCGCTGCTCGCGGCCGAGGGCTACGTCGGCCTCGACGTCCACCGGGGGGCGCGGATCGCGGCGCTCGCGCACGGCGAGCAGATCCTCGTCTCGCCGACGACCGCCGCGCTGCTCGACTCGCATCCGCTCAGGGACGTCGGGCGACACCGCCTCAAGGACTTCGACGGGCCCGTCCAGCTGGCCCAGCTCGGGGAGCGCGAGTTCCCGCCGCTCCGAACGCCGGGGAGCGTCGAGCTCCCCACTGCCGCCACGACGTTCCTGGGCCGCGAGGAGGAGCTCTTCGAGGCCGTCTCGCTCGTATACGACCACGATCCGCGCGTCCTGACCATCCTCGGCCCCGGCGGGACGGGCAAGACGCGCTTCGCCATCGAGCTCGCACGCCTCCTCGCGGAGGATGCAGCCGGCGGCACCGTCTTCGTTCCGCTTGCGCCGCTGCGGGATCCCGCGCTCGTGACGGCCGCGATCGCCGACCGGCTGGGGGCGCCCGCGCCCGATCCGGCGGCAATCGCGGCCCGGATCGGCGACCGCCGCACGCACGTCGTGTGCGACAACGTCGAGCACCTTCTCCCCGCCGCCGCCCGGCCGCTGGCCGAGCTCGCGACCGCCATCCCCGCCCTCCGGATCGTGGTGACGAGCCGCGAGGCGCTCCGTGTCCAGGGGGAGTCGGAGCTCGACCTTCCACCGCTTTCGCCCAACGACGCCGTGGCACTCTTCCGCGAGCGAGCGCGAGCCGTCGGGTCGGACATCGGCGCGACGAACACGGTCGCACAGCTCTGCGACCGGCTCGACCGGCTTCCCCTCGCCCTCGAGCTGGCGGCCGCGCGGACGAAGCTGCTCGCGCCGGACGTGCTCCTCGAGCGGCTCGCGAACCGGCTCGACCTCCTCAAGGGCACGCGCGACGCGGAGGAACGGCACGCGACCCTGCGGGCGACGATCGCCTGGTCGTACGACCTGCTCGCGGACGACGAGCAGCGGCTGTTCGCGAGACTCGGCGTCTTCCGCGCCGGCTGCACGCTGGAGACCGCGGAGACCGTCTGCGACGCCGAGCTCGACCCACTCGCCTCGCTGCTCGACAAGAGCCTCCTCCGCCGCCGCACCGGCCAGGCCGGCGAGGAGCGGTACTGGATGCTCGAGACGATTCGCGAGTTCGCGCTCGAGCGCCTCGACGAATCCGGCGAGGCGGAGACGCTACGCCGACGACACGCCGAGCGGATGCTCGCGCTGGCCCGCGCCGCACACCCGGACGAGGACGACGTGGTGTCGGACCTCGGAGCGCTCTTGGCAGAGCGCGAGGACTTGCGCGCCGCGCTCGACTGGGCAGAGGAGAAGGACACCGAACTCGGCCTGGAGATCGCGGTCGAGCTCGGGACGCTCTGGAACGCCACGGCCCCCCACGAGGGGATGCTCCGGCTCGAGCGGCTGCTCGAGTGCGCGGCGGCGATTCCAGCCGAGCTGCGGGCGGTAGCGCTACGGGTCTACGGCGGCGCGAGCGACCTCGCCGGTCACGACATGCAGGCCGAGCAGCTGACGGCGGAGAGCCTCGACCTGTGCCGGACACTCGGAGACGAGCGAGGTGTCGCCACCGCCGAGCACATGCTCGCGGTCTCGGCATGGCGAAAGCAGGACTGGGATCGCGTCCGCGAGCTGACACACCACTCGCTCGAGCTCGCCCGAGGCAGGTTCAGGTTCATCGAGACGAGCGACTACTGGCTCCTCGGCCAGCTCGCGCTCTCCGAGGGCAACCTGGACCGCGCGACCGAGCTGACGCGCCAGAGCGCGGCGGCGGCGAAGGAAGCAGGCTGGGCGTGGTGGGAGTCGGGACAACGCCACGAGCTCCTCATGCTCGCCCTCCGTCGCGGCGACCTCGACGAGGCCGAGCGGGAGGGCTTCGCAGCCCTTCGGATGGAGCGCGAGCAGGAGAACCGGCTCTGGGGGCTCTACACGCTCGCGGGTCTCGCGCAACTGGCACTCGCGCGCGACGATCTCGAACGCGCTGGGATGCTGTGGGGAGCCGCGGAGAACGAGGCCGCGAGCCTCCCCCGCTGGGCGGACGAGCGCGCTCAGCGAGGCGGTCCGTTGCTCGAGGAGTCGCGGGCGACGTTCGTCGTCGCCCGCGAACGAGGTCGAGAGCTCGACCTCTGGGACGCGGCTGCGCTTGCGCTCGACGAAGAAGGCGCCCAGGCCTGCGCCCCACCGGCCGTGTGACACTCACGGCACGGTGGCAGCCACCGTGCCGTAGCCGTGTCGTGATCCTCACCGCTTCTTCGCGCGCGAGGGCTGAACGCGCTTCGGCTCGCCCGGCATCTTCGGGAAGTTCGGCGGGTACGGCGCCTCGCCCACGCCCTCAGCCTCCTCGCGCTCGACCCACTCGAGCAGCTTGCGCAGGTCGTTGACGGCGTCGTCGATGCCCGCCTGGACGTCGCCGAGCTCGGCGAACCGCCCCGGCATCGTCGCCAGCGTGAAGTCCTCGGTCTCGAGCGAGTCGAGCTCCTCCCAGCGGAAGGGCGCCGAGACGGTCGCGTCGGGGCGCGCGCGGACGGAGTAGGCGGACGCGATCGTCCGGTCGCGCGCGTTCTGGTTGTAGTCGATGAACACGCGCTCGCCGCGCTCCTCCTTCCACCAGGCGGTCGTGACGAGCTTCGGAGCGCGCCGCTCGACCTCGCGCGCGAATGCGAGCGCGCAGCGGCGCACCTCGCGGAAGCCCCACTTCGGCTCGATCCGGCAGGCGACGTGGATGCCGCGGTTGCCCGACGTCTTCGGCCAGCCGACGAAGCCGAGCTCGTCGAGCGTCTCCCACACGATCGCCGCGACCTGCTTCGCCTCGGCGAAGCCGGTGCCCGGCTGGGGGTCGACGTCGATGCGAAGCTCGTCCGGGTGCTCGACGTCGCGCCGTCGCGACGGCCAGGGATGGAAGTCGATCGTGGCGAGGTTGGCGGCCCAGGCGACGTGGGCGAGCTCGGTGACGCACAGCTCGTCGGCGGTACGCCCGGAAGGGAACGTGACGGTCGCCGTCTCGATCCAGTCGGGTCGGTGCTTCGGGACGCGCTTCTGGTAGATCGCCTCGCCCTCGGCCCCGTCCGGGTGCCGCTTCAGCTGGGTGGGCCGCTCGTAGAGCGCGCGCACGATCCCCTCACCGACGGCGACGTAGTACCGGACGAGGTCGAGCTTCGTCTCGCCCCGCGCGCCGAAGAAGACCTTGTCCGGGTTCGTGACCTTGACGATGCGCGACCCAACCTCGAGCTCCACGAACGGCGATTGCGACGGAGTCATCTTCCGGGAGTATCGTGAACCGCATGCTGGAGGACACGCGCCCCCTTCGCCTCTCGCTCGAGCCGCTCGACGATTACGTGGTGGTGGAGCCGACCGACGAGGAGGCCGAGACGCGGGCGGGCCTGATCATCCCGGCGAGCGCCGAGGCCCAGTGCCGCAGCGGCATCGTGACCGCCGTCGGCTCCGAGGCGGACGGCGTCACACCCGGCGACAAGGTGCTCTTCCCGCGCGAGGCGGGCTACGACGTCCGCCTCGCCGGCACGGCGCAGAAGGTGCTGCGCCGCGGCGAGCTCATCGCGCGCATCCACGACTGAGCCAGACATGTCCGGAACCGGGTTCCGGACATGTCTCAAACGGAGAGGGCGGGATTTGAACCCGCGACGCACCTTTCAGCACGTACGCGATTTCCAGTCGCGCTCCTTAGGCCGCTCGGACACCTCTCCGAGAGCGCTCAGGGTATCGGGGCCAGCCACAGGGCGGCAGGTCGTCGGGGCCGTGGTCGGCGCTCGGGCCCGGCGCGGTGCGAATGTCCTCGGCGTGGAGCTCGAGCTCCGCATCGTCACCCCCGTCGACGGGGTGACGATGCTGCGGGACTCGGCGATCTTCCCTTGCCCCCAGTCACCATAGTCGCCGCGAGTTATCGCCCTTCGCCGCGCGAGAAGACAATAGATAGCCACGTCCGATGCGTGAACTAGAACTTCTGTTTCCCGGCCGGGCTGTTCTGTCAATCGACGAAAGGGCGGTCCGTGAAGGCAACGCTGACCCTCCTGGCGATTGCGCTCGGCACGGCGCTGCTTGCGCTCGTGCTGGGCGACAGTCCCTGGCCACCCATCTAGGCCGTTCGCAATCTCGGGCTGGTGGCGGCAGCGGCCGCGCCGCCACCAGCCTGCTGACTCGCAATTTTCGCGCATGTGCCTGTAGTCTTAGACCGTCCAATGCCGCGCCGGCCATCCACTCACGTCGACGACCCGGCCGCCGTCGGCCGGCGCCTCCGGCAGGCGCGTCAGGCGGCGGGCCTCACACAGCGCGACCTCTCCTTCGAGGGTTGCACGACCGCCTACGTGTCGCGTATCGAGGCAGGCGCACGCGTCCCTTCCCTCCAGATCCTCCGCGAGTTCGGGCAGCGGCTCGGCGTCAGCGCCGACTTTCTTGCCATCGGCCGTCTCGATTCCGACATCCTCAGCTCCGAACTGCTCGAAGCCGAGGTTGCCCTGCGGCTCGGCGACGAGAAGCGAGCGGCCGAGCTGTACGAAGCGGCACGGGCCGAGGCAAACTCGCCCGCGGCCCTCGCCCGAGCGCAGCTCGGGCTCGGACGGCTGGCGCTGCGCCGCGACGACGTCCCGCGGGGGATCGCCTTCCTGGAAGAGGCGCTCGACTCCGGCGAGCTTGCAGCCGGGGACGCCTCTGTCGCAGCCAACGCCCTGGGCCGCAGCTACGCGACCCAGAGCCGCTTCGACGAAGCCTTCGCCATCTTCCAACGCTTTCTCGACGAGGCGCGGACGCGCGAGGATCGCTTCGAGCAGGTCCGGTTCGCGCTGCTGCTCGCCAACGCCTACGTCGACCACGGCGACTTCGGCCAGGCGCACGCGACACTGGGCGAGGTCCTCGACCTGGCGCGCAAGACGGCCGACCCGATGTTTCGCGCGAGCCTCTACTGGTCGCAGTCGCGTGTCCATCTCGAACAGTGCGATCCCGACGGCGCCGCCGAGTACGCGCAGCTCGCGCTCGCCACGCTGAGGGCGAGCGAGCAGACGCTCGCGGCCGCCGGAGCCCTGCTGCTCCTCGCCTACATCGAGAACGACCGCGGCAACCCGCAGACCGCCCTCGAGCTCGTCGACGAGGGCGAGCCGATCGTCGCGGCCGCAGGGGAGACCACCGATGCGGCGATGTTCACCATCGAGCGGGCGCGCGCGCTGTCGGCGCTCGGCGCAGGAGAGGAAGCGGCGGAGCTCCTGCTCGGCATCGTGCCGCGTCTCAACACCGCCGCGCCCAGGGACGCTGCCCGCGCGTACTCCGCGGTCGCAGACGTCTTCCGGCACCAGGGAGACGCTGCCCGCGCCCTGGAGCTCTACGAGCTCGCCGTCGAGCAGGCCCCGACTGCCAACCGGTACGTCGCCCAGGCGCTGACGGCCATGGCAGAGATCTACGAGGAGCAGGGCGACACGCAGAAGGCGCTCGAGCTGCTCAAACAGGCACTCGCAACGCGCAGCGGCACCCCGGCCTGACATCCGAGCACGACACGACCCGGCAGGCGGATCGGGCCAGCGGACGTCTGGGGCGTCATCGCCGTGGGCTTCTCCGCCCTGCCTCGTCGGAGCCGCCGGCCAGGCGTGGCGGCGCCGCGCACACGCATGATTGTCGCCGACCTCGACCCGCTCATCCATGTCCCCGCGCGGGGGCTGAGCGCGCTTAGTGGAGGTCGAGCCGGTCGAACGTCGTCACGGCGGCATAGAGCGCGACGAGCGCGATCCCGGTCAGGACGGCGTAGTCGCCGAGGCGCGCGCCGGCGGTGATCTGGTCGTTCGCGACCGACCAGTAGAAGAGGGATGCGTAGCGAGCCGGGTGGAGCCAGGAGACGGCGGAGGCGAGTGAGGAGAGCAGGTAGGAGGCGGCGGCCAGCGCGGTTCCGGTGCCGAGCGCGATCGACCGGCTGCCGGTCGCGGCGCCGATCGCCATGGTGGCGAGCCCGAAGTCGAGGCCGAGCAGGACCGTCGTCGCCGAGATCGAGACGACGCTGCCGAACCCCGTCGTGAGGTCGAAAGCGTGCCCGATGAGCACGCAGACGGCGACCGCCGCGGCGAGGACGGCCGCTTGGAACGTCATCGCGGCGGCCTTCCCGAGGACGATGCCGGCTCTGCGTGTCGGGAGGGTGGCGATCAGGCAGAGGGTTCCGTCTTCGTCCTGGCCGGCAACGGAGGCGGCGCCGTATCCGATCGTCAACAGGAGCATCAGCAGCGGCAGGAAGTTGGCGTACAGGTTCCCGTTCAGCCAGCCGCCCGAGGTGGAGATCGGACCGGTGACGCCGAACAGCGCCGAGACGGTCGCGTCGTTCTTGATCAGCTTGTCGAGCGAGTGCGAGTTCTTGAACGCCGGATAGAGCGCGACGACGACGAGCGTGTAGACCGCCATCCCGAGCGAGTAGCCGAGCAGGCTGCGCCGGCGCAGCAAGACATCGAGCCGCGTGATCTCAGTCGACACCGGCGGCCTCCCGCGGGGGATCGCGGTACAGCTCGAGGAAGAGCTCGTCCAGATCAGCGTGTCGGGAGAGCACGTCGACCGGGTCGTGTGAGGCGATCGCCTCGAGTACGGGCCCCAGCGGTCCCGCCACCTGCAGCGTGATCCGGTCTCCGTCACTGGCGGTCACGCTCGCGCCCTCCAGGTTCGCGAACGCTCCCGGATCGACCGGACGCCTGAAGCGTGCCTCGACGCGCAGTGGGGTGCTCTGGCGCAGGCGCTCCACGGTGTCGCTCGCAACGAGCCGGCCCGACCTGATGATCGTCACCCGATCGGCCAGCTGCTGCACCTCGTCCAACTCGTGCGAGGAGAGAAACACCGTCCCGCCGTCCGCGACCGTCTCGCGCACGAGCCGCTCGAACTCGTCCTGCATCAGCGGGTCGAGACCCGAGGTGGGCTCGTCCAGGATCAGCAGCTCCGGCCGGTGCATGAACGCCAACACGAGCCCCAGCTTCTGCCGGTTCCCCTTCGAGAGTTCTCGCGCGGGCCGGTCCGGCACGACCGCGAACCGCTCGCACAGGCGCAGGGCGAACGACAGGTCGCGTAGGCCGCGGGCGCGGGCGAACCAGTCGACGTGTTGGCGACCGGTCAGGCGTGGGTACAGCACCAACTCCCCCGGCAGATAGCCGACCCGGCGATGAATCTCGACGCTGTCGGCCTGGGCGTCGAGGCCCAAGACCGCCGCGCGGCCGCTCGTCGGGCGCTGTAGCCCGAGCAACATCCGGATCGTCGTCGTCTTCCCCGCCCCGTTCGGCCCCAGGTAGCCGAACACCTGCCCCGGCTCGACCCGCAGATCGAGCTCGACGAGCGCCCTCGTAGCGCCATAGCTCTTGCTCAGCAGAAAGGTCTCGAGTGCAGCGTTCGACATCGGGTTCCGAACTTATCAAACGACCTGTTCATATGACAAACTACATCTGTGGGCGGCAGCAAGCGCGAGCGCGGACAGGCGACACGAGCCAAGATCCTCCGGGCCACGGCGGAGCTGATCGCCGAGCAGGGCTGGTCCGGCTTCAGCACCCGCCAGATCGCCGCCCGCGCCGGCGTCACCCAGGGCATCGTCGGCTACCACTGGCGCTCGAAGAACGACCTCGTCCGTGACGCCGCCCTCGCGGCCTGTGCCGACACGCTCGCGCCCGTCTACGACACACTCGACCAGGCGCCCAGCGTGCGGGTCGCCCTCGGACAACTCCTCGAGTTCGAAGCAGTCCTCCGGGACCGGCCCCAACTCACGCTGCTCCTCTTCGAGACCATGCTTCAGGCCGGCCGCGACCCACAGCTGCGGCTGGCGCTCGCCGGGATGCTCCGCAACTTCCGCACCCGACTCGCCGGCGCCCTCGCCGACGAGGACGCCGTCGAGCCGGCGGCGACCGCCGCGGCCCTCACAGCCGCCCTCGACGGCATCTTCCTCCACGCCGTCGTCGACGACCAGCTCGACATGCACGCCGCCGGCACCGCCCTCCTCCGCCTCCTCGACCAGCTCCCCCGAGGCGGAGCCACGCGCCTGCGGCGCCGATGAGCTCCCCGGCACGCCCCAACCCGAATCTCACATCGATCTCGGATCGGGGAGCGGAGCCGGCGGAAGCCGGTCGGAAGCACTAGTCAACCGCACCTACGCAGGCAAGTCGCAGGGTGGCGGCACCGTGACCAGCCTCGCCTCCGGCCAGAGCAGCCCCGCCTCGGTGGCGGTGGACGGCACGAACGTCTACTGGGTCAATGCGGCGACGGACGCGTCGTCAGGGAGTGGTGTTGGCGACCGTCACAGGAGTGCTCGAGCGTGCTGACGGGCCGATGCCGCTTGGAGAGATCCACACCGCTGTCGAGCGGGTGCTCGGACAGGTAGCTCGCTGTCGGTGAGAGAGGCCTTGTCAGCTCATTCCCGGCGTACGGACCGTAGGTTTCGTCGCGTCGATCGAGGGCGGTACGAGATGGTGCCGGAACCTCGAGCATGAGCGCCCTGGGGTCATTGAGCTGTTTGGGCTAAGAGCGTGATCGCCACCATCAGGACGGCCAGGACGCCGTAGCCGACGCGGATCGATCCACGGTTGCTGGTGCGTAGAGCCACGGTGCATTGGAGCGCGTAGTACGCCGCGAAGGCTCGGGACGCGACCATGATGATCACGTATGTCCCGAGTGTTGCGGCGAGCAGGACCGCAGCGCCGCCGACCAGCAGGTATCGCCGTCGCCCGCGGAGTGGTGCCCACCCGATCACGCGGAGGTTCCCTACGCCTGCCTCCGTGTCAGCCGTGGCGGCGCTGAACTGGCTCAAGACGGCACACAGGACAAGCGGCAGCGCGAGCAGCGGCGCGACGCGCTGGACGAGCTCGAGCAGCCCGCGATCCGCTCCGGACCGCGTACCTAGGCCCATCAACGGGGTCGCGAGCGCGACGATCAAGATGTACACGACGGAGGAGATCAGTTGGGAGAGGCGGCAACCCGCGATCCGCGCCTTGCGGTCAATGTGCTGCAGGTAACGCACGGTCTCGAAGCCCTGCACCGTGATCACGATGCCGCCCAACACCAGCGCCACCGAGACGAGCCCGGGACCCGGCACCGGAGGGAGACGCAGGCCGCCGCCCAGTAGCTGTGAAGCGTCGCTGCCGGCAAATCGTAGGCCGAGGGCGAGCACCAGCACCAACACCGAACCGAGCGCCAGTCGCTCGAGCAGCTCAAGCCCGGCAAGTCCGTGCACGAGCCCGACCGCCGTGATCACCAGAACGAGGGCGACGGCGAGCAGGCGCTCGGTGACGCCAGATCCCGTGGACACATAGCCAACGACAAACACCGCCAAGATCCGCAGATACAGCGCCACCGAGATCACATAGGCGACCACGATCACCAGGTCCGACGCGCGATCGATCCGTGACGTGATCGTGTCCAGGCGATCGGCGTCTGCCAGCGGCTCGACGACGGCGACGTTGTGACGGACCGCGATCCCGACCATCCACGCGACCAGGCAGACCCCGGCCATCCCGACTGCCGCCAGCGCCCCCAACTCCCGCTCGAGAATCGGGATGATGATCAGAAACCCCGACCCGAAGATCGACGCCAACGGTGTGACCGTCGCCAACGTAACCGCGCGTGCTCCAGGCGCCGCGTGCCCATCGCCCGCCGCCACACCATCGGCCCGGGTCGTCACCGCAACGACCCGGAACCGTCAGTCAGAACTGGCCAGCCACACAGCACAGGTCTCAGCATCAGGCGCGAGTAAACGGCGACACCAGTTCGCGCTGGTCACGCTCCCGCCCAGCAAGATCGCGCACCGAGACACGGCGACCGCCATCGCGCCCGAACCGGTGCCGACATCGGCGACGCGCACCGAGCGCGAGCCGATCCGCTCGATCGCCCAGCCGATGAGCACCTCCGTCGTCTGCCGTGGGTCGTCACGACCCCGGGCGCGGTGAGGAGCGTCACGCCGACCAGATCGAACGGCACAAACGGCGAGCCACCCGTTGCCGCCCGCGCGCGCAAATAGGCGTCGAACATCTCCCACCCGCCGCCTGCACCTTCGCGGTCTCCGTCAGCACCCCGTCCAGATCAAACAAGCACGCCCGCACACCATCAGGCAAACCGAGCATCGTGCAAGCCTACTACGGCGCCCGCGCAAGCCTTCGGACTCGCTTGCCGAACTCGTGGGGATGCTTCTACGTTTGTCAAGCCGTCGCCGATGGGTGTTCGAGGAGCCGGTAGAGGTTGCGGGCGAGGTAGCGTTTGAGGCAGCGCATGGCCTCGCAGCGGCTTTTCCGTCTTGGGTTCGACGCTCGATGTAGTCGATGCCACTGGCCCCTCCTGCTGACGAATTGGCGCGTGTTCGCCCAGGGCGTGGCCGCGAGAGTCCTGTTCGCCGCGGGGTTCGCCGGAACCTACAGCGTGCTCGCACGACGCCGCTAGGCGATGACGTCCCGTGAGGCCGACCTTGCGGAATCAGGTGCGCTCGGTGCGAAAGGCATCGAGCGCCTGCGCCCTACCGCCGTCTCGACGACCTGGTCGACGCTCGTTCGCCGGCCGGGCGCCCTAGCTCTTCGGCAATCGCTCGCCGGCAGACTGCCGGCCGAAGCCGTCCAGACGGGCTACACTTTGCGCACGGCGCTGTATCGAAGCGGCGTCGCGCGCTAGGCGGTGGTCGCATGAGATCGACCCCGCGAGAGCCCTCCTCAACAGCGCAGGTCGGGGCAGCCGGTCGGCCCGACCGCGACGGTCGGCCACAACAGCTCGTGCTGAGGAGGACCACTGGTGGACATGTTCGCGATCGACCGGCCCGAGGCGCGGAGCCGCGCCGCAGATCCTGGCAGCGCGGACGTCGCGTGATGCGTCGTCCTTCGCCGCAGCTGCTTCGTCTTGTGGTGCCGTTGCTTCTTGTTGCGGCGTTCGCCTACCAGTTCTCTGCGTCGCGGCGGGGTACGGCGGCGCACACGACGGCGTCGGTTGATCTGTCGCAGTTGATCGCCCGGGTGGAGGCGAGGCCTGGTTCGGTCAGCCGGGTCGTGTTTGATTCGGGGTCGCTGTTGGTGACCGCGACGCTGGTCGGCGGCAACGTGTGGCAGGCGAACTATCCGAGTGACCAGTCGGCTGTGGGCCTGCAGGCGCTGCTCCAGCGCAAGAAGGTCGACTTTGCTGCGAAGGCTCCGAGCCGCGGCTCGGTCTTTACGTCGATCCTGGGGTCGTTGTTGCCGTTGCTTTTGCTCGCTGCGATCTGGATCTTTGTGATGCGGCGGATGCGTGGCGGCGCGGGCGGCCCCGGCCAGCTGCTGAATTTCGGCAAGCACAAGGCAACACGCCTGGCGCCGGATCTACCGGATGTGCCGAAGGTCGGCTTCAAGGATGTGGCGGGCGTAGACGAGGCGGTCGAGGAGTTGCAGGAGATCAAGGAGTTCCTGGCCGACCCGAGACGCTTCCAGGCGCTTGGCGCGCGCATCCCGAAGGGTGTGCTGCTCTACGGTCCTCCCGGCACGGGGAAGACGCTGCTCGCGCGCGCGGTCGCGGGGGAGGCCGGGGTCGCGTTCTTCTCGATCTCCGGTTCTGACTTCGTCGAGATGTTCGTCGGCGTCGGCGCCAGCCGGGTGCGCGACCTGTTCAAGGAGGCCAAGGAGGCGGCGCCCTGCATCGTCTTCGTCGACGAACTCGACGCGGTCGGCCGGCATCGCGGCGCCGGTATCGGCGGCGGCAACGATGAACGCGAGCAGACGCTGAACCAGCTGCTGGTGGAGATGGACGGCTTCAACGCGAACCAGAACATCATCCTGATCGGTGCGACCAACCGGCCGGACGTTCTTGACCCGGCGCTGCTGCGCCCGGGCCGCTTCGACCGGCAGATCGTCGTCGACCGCCCCGACCGGGTCGGCCGCCGCAAGATCCTCGAGGTCCACGCCAGGGGAAAGCCGCTGGATCCGGAGGTCGACTTGGACAGTCTGGCGGCCGCGACGCCGGGGCTGACCGGCGCCGAGCTCTCCAATCTGATCAATGAGGCCGCCCTTCTGTCCGCCCGGCGCGACAGGACGACCGTCGGCCAGGCGGAGCTCGAGGAAGGGGTGATGCGGGTGATCGCCGGGCCGGAGCGCAAGACGCGCATCTTCTCCGAGCTGGAGCGCAAGATCACCGCCTACCACGAGATGGGACACGCGCTCGTCGGGCACTTCCTCGAGCACACCGACCCGGTGCACAAGATCTCGATCGTCAGCCGCGGGCAGGCGCTCGGCCTCACCGTCTCGCTCCCGACCGAGGACCGCTTCCTCACCTCGCGCTCGGCGCTGATGGACCAGCTCGCGATGATCCTCGGCGGACGTGCAGCCGAGGAACTCGTCTTCAGCGAGATCACCACCGGTGCCGCGAACGACCTCGAGCGGGCGACCGCGATGGCGCGCCAGATGGTCACCCGTCTTGGGATGAGCGAGAAGCTCGGCCCACGCGTCTTCGGCTCCGACCCCCACCAACCCTTCCTCGGACGCGAACTCGGCGCCGAACCGTCCTACTCCGAGGAGATGGCGCAGGAGATCGACGAAGAGATCTTCCGCCTGATCGACGACGCCCACCAGCGCGCCGCGCAAGTGCTACTCGAACACCAGGCAGCCCTGCACGAGTTCGCCGCGACCCTGATCGAGCACGAGACGATCGACAAGGAGCAATTCGAGCGGCTCCTGCACGGCGAACCCGCGAGCGACGTCCTCGCCGACGACGCGCCGCCCAAGCCGGCGACGCGCGCCAAGGCGCGACCCGCTCCAACGCGTAAACCCAGACCGCGCCGAGCGCCACTGGCCAAACCTCTCCCCGGCACGGCGGTCGCACACGCCGTCGACCCCGACGATCTCGCCTCATGAGCAACGACAGCGGCGCGGCACGGCCAGCCGACGCGCTCGTCCTCTTCGGAGCGACGGGCGACCTCGCCCACAACATCCTACGGGCGCGCTAGAATTGACCCCATGACATTGGCCTCCCGCCCGCACGATCGGGCGATGGCCGAGAACGGGATCGAGCACCTCCGCATCCTGATCGCCAACGAACGACGCGACCGGCTCGAGCTACTCGCCCAGGTCGTCGCCGGACTCGGCCACGAAGTGATCGCCCGAGAGATCGACGTCAAGGAAGTCGGCCCGGTCACCGCGAAAGAACAGCCTGACGTTGCGCTCGTCGGGCTCGGCCTCTCTTCCGAACACGCGCTCCAGTTGATCGGCGAGATCGTCCGCGACGCCTCCTGCCCGGTGGTCGCGCTGCTCGCGGCACGCAATCCCGCCTACGTCCACGAGGCGGCCAAGCGCGGCGTCTTCGCCTACATCATCGACGCCACTCCCGAAGAACTGCAAAGCGCCATCGACATCACCCTGCAACGCTTCGCCGAATACCACAGCCTGCAAGGAGCCTTCGGACGCCGCGCCCGGATCGAACAGGCGAAGGGGATCCTGATGGCGCGCCACTCGACCACCGCCGACCGCGCCTTCGAGATGCTGCGCGACCACTCCCAGCACAACGGCCGCAAACTCGCCGACATCGCAGCCGCCGTCGTCGAGAGCCACCTTCTCCTACTCCCGCCACCCGCCTAGTCGGCAACCCCCAAACACACATCGAGAACACCGCCAGGGCCGTGGCTTCGCGTGCGACCGGCGCGCGCCGGTCGCGCGCCGGTCCGGGGGCGCGTCAGGGGGTCCCAGGAGGTCCCGGTGCAGTTCGCGGGCGGGCCGGCGGCACGGGCGCAGGGGCCCGCAACCCGATTGCCCGCATCGGCTTCGGCTCGGGGAGCGGAGGGGGAGGGATTTGAACCCTCGATCCGCCTAACGACGGATAACGGTTTTCGAGACCGCCGCATTCGACCGCTCTGCCACCCCTCCGCGGGTGGGCGCAGAACCGCGGCGGGCGCTGCGCTAGCGGAGAAGGAGGGATTCGAACCCTCGATGGAGCCATTCAGCCCCATAACGCCTTAGCAGGGCGCCGCCTTCAGCCACTCGGCCACTTCTCCGGAGTGCCACAGAGTACCCGAGCGCCTGGAGCCCCCTCGCGCGCGCTAGCCGAAGAAGTTCACGGCCGCGACCATCAGGCCGAAGAGCACGATCGACGCGATGGCGAACACGCTCAGTCCCGCGGGGCCCGGGAAGTCCGGCCTGTAGCGCGGTACGAGGAACGACGCCGCGAGCGCGAAGACGATGAAGACGGCCGCGACGACGCTGAGGCCGACCTCGTGACCCGTCGAGAGCTCTGCGCCGAGCACGAGCCGTATTCCAGCAGATCCCCGCCCTACGCGTTCGCGAGTAGCCGGCTCTCCTCCCGGCGGCGGCGCTCGCGCACGAGCCACCAGGCGAGAGCGCCGAGCAGGAGCAGCGGGCCGGCCACGATGAGCGCGTAGAGGACGATGACCCCCTCGAGCGCGAGGAAGTCGCCCGCCGAGCCGAGCAGCCGGCCGAACCGTCCGGGCTTGTGGTGCGCCACGACGACGGCGTGCTGGCGCGTGCTCAGCGTGAGCGCGATGTCGGAGGTCGCGCCGGAGGCGAGGGTCCCGGTGCGTGCCTTCCGCTGCGCCGTGAGCGCGTGCCGCGCGTTCGCGAGCTTGATCTGGATCCCGACCCGCTCCGAGGCGGACAGCGTCCCGCTCTGAAGCGCGTGCTCGTAGACCGCGATCGAGCGCCGCAGCGAGCCGATCTGGTTCGTCTGCTGGGTGAGCTGCTGCTGCAGGTCCTTCGTCGAGAGCTGCTGCGAGAGGAGCGTGCCGAGGTTCTCGAGCCTCGAGATCGCGACCTGCGCCTTCCCGACGGGCACGCGCAACGCGAGCACCGCGTTGCCGTAGCGGTGGCCGGAGCTCTCGTAGTGGACCGACTGGGCGTAGCCGCCGAGCGAGGCGACGATCTGCGTCGCCTTGTTCGTCGCCCGCGACAGCGCCGCGTGGTTCGCCACCTGCACCTGGAGCGAGGCGGCCGAGTGGACGAGCCGGTTCGTCGGGATGACGAGTGACTCGCGGCTCTGGCTGAGGTTTAGAGTGTTGAGCGCGGATCCGCTATGCGTAGTCTTGTACGCCGGCGAGGCCGCCTGGGGCGCCGCCCTCGGCGTTGTCATCGCGGGCGTTTGCGCGAGCCTTTTCTTTACGCCTCCGCTTCCGTGAGAAGTGGAGGGCTTCCCGAATCCGAGCGTCGGCGCCAGCGCGCTCGGCGCCTTCGAGCCCGAGCTGACGAGGCCGTGCACGAGCGCGGCCCCGACGGCGAGCGCGGCGGCGACCGGCACGACGACGAGCACGAGCCGCCGCCGCTTCGACATCCGGCGACGAGCGCCGGGCTCGAGCTCGAGCACACGCTGCCGTAGCCGCTCGGGCGCCGCCGGCGGGTTGGCGCGCAGCTCGGCGACGAGCGCCTCGTACCCGTCCAGTTCGCTCCGGTCAGTCGCGGACATGGGTCATCTCCTCCTCCAGTCGCTTCAGCGCCCGGCTGAGCCGGGTCGAGCAAGCCGTGTTGCTGATCCCGAGCACGCGCGCCGCACTGGGGCCGTCGAGCTCGAGCAGCACCCGCAGCGCAACCACTTCGCGCTCGGCCGGGGTCAGCCGCCGCAGCGCTCGCTCGAGCTCCGGCGACAGGCCCTCGGCGAAGACCGACTCCTCGATGAGCGCCTCGTCGCGGACGTACGACTCCTCGCGCCGCTGCCGCCGAGCCTCGGCCCGGAACCAGTCGACGGCGGCCGAATGTGCGATGCGGCAGAGCCACGTGCGGGGCGCGCCGCGGCGGGGATCGAAGCGGCGCCAGCTCCGGAACGCCCGCTCGAACGTCTCCGCCGCGAGATCCTCGGCCGCCGCACGGTCGCCCGTGAGGTACACGAGGTAGCGGTAGACGGCGTCGAGATGCTCCGCGACGACGTCCGCAAAGGGCGGGGCGCCGACACGACCGGGCGGTCGGACGGCTGCCGGCAGCGCGTTCACACCTCTCATACGGAGCCGACACCCCGGACTGTCACACCCGGAACCGTACGGCGTACATACGCTCAGCGGAATGCGCCGCCTGCTCGTCCTCGTCTCCGCCCTCGTCTGGGTCGACACGATGCTCTTCGCGGCGCTGACTCCGCTCCTCCCCCACTTCACCCGGAGCCTCCACCTTTCCAAGACGGGTGCCGGGGTGCTCGTCGGCGCCTACGCGGCGGGCGCGCTGATCGGCGGGCTGCCGGGCGGCGTCGCGACTGCGCGACTGGGCGCCCGTCGCGCGGTGCTCGTCGGCCTCGCCCTCATGGGCCTCGCAAGCCTCGGCTTCGCCTTCGCCCACGGATTCTGGCCGCTCTTCGGAGCACGGCTCCTGCAGGGAGCAGCGAGTGGCTTCACGTGGGCCGGGTCGTTCGCGTGGCTGCTCGCCGCGGCCCCGCGTGACCGCCGGGGCGAGCTGATCGGGACGGCGCTCGGCGCAGCGGTCTTCGGCGCGCTGTTCGGACCGGTCGTCGGCGCGGCGGCTGCGCTGCTCGGTCGCGGCCCCGTCTTCGCCGCGCTGGCCGGTCTCTCGATCGTGCTCGCCGCCTGGACGCTACGGATCGAGCCGATCCCGCGCGAGTCGCCCTCCGCGGCGGCCGTCGGCCGTGCGCTCCGCGACACCCGCTTCGCCGGTGGGCTGGCCCTCATGGCCTTGCCGTCGCTCCTCTTCGGCGTCCTCTCGACGCTCGCTCCGCTCCGCCTCGCCGACGCCGGCTGGGGAGCCGCTGCGATCGGCGCCGTCTGGCTGATCGGCGCCGGCTTCGAGACCGCGCTCTCGCCGATCGCCGGGCGTCAGCTCGACCGGCGCGGCGTCGCACTTCCGGTCCAGGTCTCCCTTGCCGTCAGCGTCGCGCTTTCCGTCGGCCTCGCCTTCAACCCGCGCCCGCTTGCCTACGTGCCGTTGCTCATCGCGGCATCGGGCTCCTACGGCGTCCTCTTCACGCCGGCCTTCGCGCTGATCGCCGAGGGCGCCGAGCGGAGCGGCCTGCCGCAGGGAATGGCCTTCGGCCTGATGAACGCCGCCTGGGCGAGCGGAGCGCTGATCGGACCGGCGGCGGGAGGCGCCGTCGCCGAGGCGTCGGGCGACATCGTCCCGTTCCTCCTGTCGGCCGCGTTCTGCGCGACCGCGCTGGCAGTGGTGCGACGCGCCCGGAGCCGCACCTCCGTCGCGGTCGCGGACTAGCCGTTCGCGATCGAAACCGGGGCTACAATCGGCCCCTCAGGGCGCGTAGCTCAGCGGGAGAGCACTCGCTTCACACGCGAGGGGTCGCTGGTTCGATCCCAGCCGCGCCCATGCGATTCCTGGCTCAACCATGCGGGTTTGCGCTGGTCAGCCATCTTCCGAGACCACTCTGGGACCACATGCGGACTGCGCGAGGAACGCGTCGAGCGCCGAAACCGCGTCTTTGAGCTCGCGGCTGTAGAGGTGCCGGTAGCGGCGGTAGACGAGAGCGCCGCCGTCGGTGTGGCCGACGCGCTCGGCGATCAGCTCCGGCTTCATGCCGGCGCGGGCCATGAGCGAGATCGCGGTGTGGCGCAGCCAGTGGAAGCGGAAGTCGGCGACGACGACCGTGCGCCGGTTGCGCTTCTCTTCGTGGGCGAGCCCGGCGCCGAACAGTGCCGGCGTCCACACGCTCCGGAACCCGCTCTCGGAGTAGCGGCCGCCCTTCTCCGTCGCGAACACGACGTGCGTTCCCGCCGGCCGGACGAGGAGCTGCTCGCGCAGGAGCTGGACCTCGGCGCGGGCGAGCGGGATCGGCTTCGGCCGCCGCGACTTGTTCACGTCGCGGGGGATGTAGATCTCGCCGGCGTCGAGGTCGACGCGGTCGTCGGTGAGCGTCATCGCTTCGGTGAAGCGAAGGCCGACCGTACCGACGAAGGGCACGACCCGGCCGATGCGCTCGGGCAGGAACGAGCCGATCTCGTAGAGCTGCTCGAGCTCGAGCGCAACCGCCTCGCACGTCTCGATCCGGATCGGCTCGATCTGGAAGATTCCGGGGTCGACGAGCTGGCCGCGCGAAGCGGCATCGCGGAGCGCTGCCTTCGCAAACTGGAGCTCGTTGCGGGCCGCGGTCGGCGCGACCTTGGCGCGGGCCGCGATGTGGTCCTCGACGAGCGCGCGGCGGAGGTTCGGGATCGCGACGTCGCGGAGCGGCTCCCACGGCTTGACGTTCTGGTCGTAGAAGCGCACGGTCGCCGGGCGCAGCCGGCCGCGCTTGCCGCCCATCGCCTGCTTGCGCTCGAAACGGGCGTCGAGCTCCTCTCCGAAGGACGTCGGCTTCTCGGTGTAGAGGTGTCCGAGCTTCAGTCGGAGCTTGAGGTCCAGCTCGACTCTCTCGGCGGCCTCCCTGGTTGGGAGGACGACCTCGGGGAACGGGCGGACGCGGACTTGCCAGCGGCCTTTGCCGCGTTTGCGGATCGCCATCAGGCGGCCTCCCTTCCGTTGCTGGAAGGCCGAGTCTGCCGCTGCTTCTTCAACGCCGCTACCACCGGGTCGACGTTCGCCGCGAGGAACCTCTCGATGGCGCTCTCCGCGTAGATCCGGTCAAGCCCGATCCGGATCGACTCGAGCTCGCCCCGCTGGGCGGCCCGGCGGATCGTGTCCGGGTGGACACCGAGCCGCTCGGCCAGCTCACGCGTCTTGTAGTGCCGCTCGATCACGGTTGCCTCGAAAAAGAGTAGTGTAGCAAATATGTGGATAGTGCCTGAGATGAGGTGAGCGCGCTTAGAATGTGGTTCGGGCGATGACAAGCGGCGAGCTGATCCGGTCGGCGCGGCTGCGGGCAGGCCTCTCACAGGGCGAGCTGGCAGAACGGCTCGGTCTGCCGGTGAGCTCGATCGGACGCTGGGAGACGGACACGGTCGAGCCGGGCTACTCGACGCTCCGGCGCATCCTCCAGACGTGCGGCTTCGATCTCCCCGCCGTGCTCGAGCCGTACGAGCCTGACCGCGAGCTCGACGCCCGCATCGAGCAGGTACGGCGGCTCACCCCGCAGGAGCGGCTGGCGCAGATGCTGGCCTCGGCTCGGCGCCTCTGGCCTCTCGACCCGTACGTGATGCTGCGCGAGCTCGAGCACGCCCGCGTCTCCTATGTGGTCATCGGCGGGCTCGCCCGGATCATCCACGGCTCCGAGGAAACCACCGAGAACCTCGACATCACTCCCTCCCTGCGCCTCGACAACTTGCGCCAGCTGCAGGAGGCACTCGAGGCCATGAACGCCCACCGGGTCGACATGCAGCCGCTCGGCATCGACCAGCTCGACGCCGAACAAGAGCCGTGGGTCCCGCTGGTTTGCGACGCCGGCGAGCTCCACATCGTCGCCGCGCCGCTCGGAACGCGCGGCTATGACGACCTCCGCCGCCGCGCCAACCGCGAACCCATCGGCGAAGGCCTCCGGCCCCAAGTCGCGCACCCCGCCGACCTCGTCCGCATGCTCGAAGCACGCGACGATCCCGTCCGCGACCCCCACGTGCTCCCGACGATGCGCCGCATGCTCGAACTCGAGCACTAGCTCACCACCCAGCGGTGATTCACGCATGCCAGTCGAGTGATGAAACGCCTGCCGAGCCTCTAGCAGCTCGAGTGAAAGCACGCTCGCCCAGCCGAGCGGTGTGTCCTTTGAGCGCCGTTATTCCCATTCCGCGGTGACACGGCGAAAGCTCTTGACTGCGTGCACCACCTCATCCAGGGACGCGTAGCCGATCAGATGGATGGTCTGCTGCTCGTGGTACAGGACGGCGTGAATGTGGGGATCGTTCGTGCGGACGAGTCCGCGCCACGCCTCCAGTTCCGGTGGGCGAGACCAGTTCCCTTGCGGAAGCGTCCGTTCCTGTTGTTCTCCTGCGCGCCCGATGACGCAGATCGGCGTCCCGTCGCGGCGGGTTGACCCAACCCGGTATCTGACGCGCGACGGCGATTCGTCCAGTAGGTACGTCACCGCCTCAGCGTCATCGGGCCACCAGGTCGGTTCGAAGATCGGTCCCCCGAAGCCCTCTGCGAGAGCAGGCGCTGCTCCACAGTCCTTCGAGTCGATCTCGACCGCCGACGCGCGTATGGAGCCGGGGCCTCCTGCGCTACGGGGCGCTCTCGACCTTCTCATGCCTTCGAGCTTAGGAGGACTGCCCTCCGGCGGCAATGCTTTAGGGCTCAGGGGTCTAGAACACTCGCACAGCCCAGAGTCAGGCGCGCGGGACCTCTCAGATGAGATGGTGCGTACTTGGTTTGGATGCGAAAGGCAGTCCCTCTTGTCGTCTTAGTGGTGGTTGTTGCGTTCGCGGCGACGGGATGCTGGGGTGGAGGTGATTCGCACCGGAAGACACAGCAGCCTGCCGGCACCGCGACTAGTGGCGTGAAGCTAGTTCCGGTCGCCCGGCTAAAGGGGATGTGCCTTCAAGCCGCCCGTCGGGTCCGCTTCCCTATCGCGTGTCCCGCTGCACTCCCGCGGGGCTCGAACCCATTCTGGGCAACCGGGTTCAGTCGCGGCGAGTGTGATCCGGGATCGTGCGGGCCGGTGAGGCTGCCGCGATGGACGTGGGTCGGCACCTACTTCCCGACTGACCGCGGACTCGCTCACGTCGTGGTGGCGAGCGTCCCCCAAGAGATCGCCCCGCAGCGTTTCGTGTACCTCATCGGGACAATCAGGCCTCATCGAAGCCACCGTGTAGTGGTTGCGGCTGAGACGACGGTCAGAGGACACCCCGCGAAATACGTCCACCCGTCGCTCAGCCCTCGATTGGATCCACCTCCGCGGGTCGGCGGCGTCGTCTTCATGGGCCAAACCGTTCTCATCTGGGCCGAACACGGCCGCACCTACGCGGTTGGGGTAGCCGGACATCGAATCGGTGCGCGGGCTATCGAGGCAGCGATCGCCCGCAGGCTCAACTTCGTCACAAGACGGAGCACCTGAAGTCCGAACACCTCACGTGGATGTCGCACCGCCAGTGAGTGCCGCCATCCAGGGTTCGGGGCTTCATTCCTGAACTAGCCCGGGCGACGGGAACAGTCCCGGCTGTGGCCAACGTATTACAGGTGGAGTGGTAAGAGACTAAGCACTTCGTGCACCGGCGGCTCAGGGGCCGGAACACTGGCGGCAGAGGCTGCTATGTTTTTACTCATGCCGAGACGAGTAAAGCGTAGGAGCGGGTTCACCCGGCTGTCTCCGAAGCGTCAGATCACGCTTCCGCTCGCTGTGGTCGAGCGGGCTGGGATCAAGGTCGGCGAGGAGCTTGCGGTCGAGGCCGACGAGGAAGGTCGAGTGATCGTCTCCCGCCCCGACGGCGAGACGGTTGGCGATCGTCGCCGCCACGCGCTCGAGCGAGCCGCGGGAGCGCTTCCCGACGTCTGGCCGGCGGGTGCGCTCGACGAGCTGCGCGACGAGTGGCGCTGACCGTCCTCGACGCGAGCGTGCTGATCGCGCTGCTCGACCCGGCCGACCCGCACCATCGGGCTGCGCGCGAAGCCCTCGACGCGCACGCCGACGACGACTTGCGCATTCCTGCACACACGCTCGCCGAGGCGCTCGTGCATCCGGTACGGGCCGGCAAGGAGCGCGAGGCTCGCCGGCTGATCGCCAGTCTCGAGATCGCCGTCGACCCGGTCGACGAGGCGGTGGGAGTCGCGGCGGCAAGACTCCGTGCCCGGCACGGCAGCGCCCTGCGGATGCCGGATGCGCTCGTGCTCGCGTACGCCGACGTGAGCAAGGCGAGGCATGTGATAACCGCCGACGAGCGCTGGCCCGCCTGGAGCCGCCGCGTCGAGCTCCTCAGCTCCTGATCCCTGCGCGCGGGAGTGCCTATGCATGCACGCGCCGCCCTGGCCAGGGAACGCTCGCCGCGATCATCGAGGCCCCCGTGCGGGGGTCGCGAAGAGTTCGCTCTGACTCACGACCGCCGCACCTGAGGCGGTCACAGTTCCAGCCCACGACCGGGCGGTTCGCGGTCGAGCTTGATTGCCGGGCTGCGGCGCGGCGGTTCCGGTGCCAGCGAGCGTGCGAGCTGGTCGCGCTGGCGGGCGAAGGAGAGCACCCGGGTTCGCCGCTCGGCACGCTCGCGGAGCTGTTCGGTCTTCGCGTCGCAGCGGTCGAGCGCTTTCTCGTGGCGGTTGATCTCGGTTTCGAGCTGGGCCCGTCGGCCGCGGTTCCAGCTGTGGAGACGTTGGAGCTCACGTTGCGCTCTCGCGAGCTGTTCGGCGGTGTGCGCGCGCTGCCGGTCGACCTGCTCGTGTTGTTGAGCGATCTGGTTGAGGATCGTGTCGCGTCGGCCTCTGCGCTGGTCGAGAGCGAGCGACTCGGCGGAGGAGCGTTGGAGGGCGCGGGCGGCGCGTTCGGGCGGAGCGGCGGGGTCGGGCTGGCGAAGCGGTGTTTCGCGTTCGAGCGGTCGTGGTCGGCGAGGTAGAGGCGGGTCTGGAGGCGGGCGCGGCTGCAGGCGACGTAGCCCCATTCCTGTAGGGCGCCTTGGTCGGGGACGAGGACGTAGGCGCGGTCGACGGTGAGGCCTTGGGCGGCGTGGACGGTCAGGGCGTAGCCGTAGTCGAGATGCTCGCTCGCGTAGGTGAACGGGACGCTGCCGGACGGTGCGCGTCCGGTCACGAACGAGCAGCGCGTCGTGGTCGAGCTGGACGACCGTCCCAAGCATGCCGTTGCGAAGAGCGAGCCGCTCGTCGTTTTGGCGGCAGAGCACCTGCTCGCCGACCCGGTATTCGCGTCCGCCGAGCGTGACGGCCTCCTCGCGCAGGCGGCGGCCCTGGAGCATCAGCGCGTGTGCGGCCTGGTTGAGCTCGTCGACGTCGTCGCGGCGGTAGACGAACATCGTCGACCGGGTCGGGTTCGGTTGCGCTTGCTGCCACCAGTCGGCGAGCAGCCGCTCCTTCGCCGCGATCGGGCTGTCGTCGACCCTGAGGCGGCCGCGCATGGCGGCATAAGCGAGGTAGGGCTCGGGGTTCCCCTCACGCATCCGTGCGAGCGCTTCGCGTTCGAGCGGGTCGAGCTGGCGGCGGTTGCTCGCGAGCTCGACCACGTCGAGGCGGTCGCAGAGCGCGTGGTAGAGGCCGCCGGCACCGACGGAGGGCAGCTGGGCCGGGTCGCCCACCAACACAACTTTCCCCTCCGCTCGGTCAACGGCGTGGAGGAGCGGGGCGAGGACGCGCGTCTCCGCCATCCCCGCCTCGTCGACCACGAGCAGGCAGCCGTGCGGGAGGCCGCCCTCGCGCTCTGCGTCGAGGAGGAGCCGGTGCAGGGTGCGGCTCGGGATGCCGGTCGCGTGCTCGAGCTCGTCGGCGGCGCGGCCGCTCGGCGCCGCCCCCAAGACCGTGGCGTCGATGCCGCGGTAGGCATCCGCGAGCGCCCGTAGCGCCAGCGTCTTCCCCGAGCCGGCGACGCCTGACGACGCAGACGACCCGATCCGACCGGCAGGCGGCCTCGTGGACGAGCATCCGCTGCTCGCCGGTCAGGTCGCGCCCGGCGCGCATCAAGCGCCTCCGCGAGCGGCCGCCGCTCCGGCGCCGGCACCGCGACGTTCGGCCGGCGAGGGCGAGCTCGAGCCCCTCCCGCTCGACCGCGAGCAGCTCCCGGGTCGTGAACCGCGCCGGCCGGCCAGGCGCTATCGCTGCGCTTCGACGAGCTCGACACCGGGGAAGCGGGAGAGCATCGCTCCGCGAGCTGCAGCACCTCGTCGACGCTCCCGCCCTGCGGCAGCGCGCCGGCGACCGCCCGCACCAGCTCGGGCATCGTGAACGTCGTCTGCTTCCCTGTCAGTCCCTCGCGGCCGAGCAAGACGGCCGCGAGCTGCTCGACGTCGGGGCGATCGCATGTGAGCGACCGCTGCTCGACGAGCGCCTCGAGCTCGCGGCGGCCGAGGCCGTGCTCGGCCGCCCGCGCTTTCCAGTCCTCACGCAGCCGCGGCAGGTCGACCTGCTCCTTCGCCTCCCGCGTCGCGAGCGCCGCAACCCGAGAGGCGGCGAAGCCCTCGGTCCCGAGCGCCTCCATGTGCTCGAGCAGCGACTGCCGCCGGGTGGAGAAGGCGCGGGTCGCTTCCTCCGGTACGCCGACGAGCTCGCCCATCCCCTTCACCGGCTCGGTCCACTCGACGCCGAGCCGCCGGGTGAGCTCGTTGCGGAGGTGGGCTTCGTAGAGGTAGCCGGCGGCAAGCCGGTAGGTCTTCAGGATCGCCTCGCCGTCCAGCGCCCGCCACTCGCCGTCGACGGTTCGCGTCATGTTGGCGACCACGACATGCGTATGCAGATGCGGGTCCTGCGCGCGCGAGGTGCGGTGCCGGAACGCCGCCGCCACGAACCCCGACCCGTGCTCCCGGACGTGTCCGCCCTTGCCGCGGCGGACGATGCACGCCTCCCGCTCCAGGTAGCCGAGCGCCGCCTGCCAGGACAGCCTCGTGCGCCTCGCTGATCTCCCGCCGGACCTGCTCGTCGTCGGTCAGCGCGTGCACGAGACTGACGCTCTTCGGACACGAGAAGACGAGGTCGTACCCGGAGACCGGGTCGTGCCGCTTCGCCTCCTCCCGCCACTCGCCCGACTCGACGTCGAGCCTGCGGACGGTGATGATCCGCGACCGCACCGGCGAGCGCAGCCGCTCCCCACTCGCCGGGTTGACCCCGCGCAGCAGCGTGCCGAGATCCTCGTCGCCGACGACGCCGACCAGCCCCAGCCCGGCCGATCCGCTGCCGGCCCAGATCCCCGGCGACTCGCCCCGACCCGCGTAGTAGTCGTCCAAGCCCCTGGCGACCTGCTGCTCGTAGTAGGCCTCCTGCCCCAGCTTCAGCTTCGCCACGCTCAGCATCCCGCTCACCACCACGAACCCCAGACAGGCGGAGACGCACATGCACCCGAGGTGCGACGAACGACGGGCGTTTTCCGCACGAGCAACACCCGCAGACCACCTATAGACCACACGAGAACCCGCAGAAAGCTGTCCAGCGCCAATCGGCAGCTCTCCCGCGGGCGAGAAAAGTGCCTGCAAATAACGCAGATTCTCGGTCAGATCGGCTGACCGCCGAAAGCGGGCGGGCGTGCTTCGATCCCAGCCGCGCCCACTAGACGAAAAGCCCGCAAACGGGCGGAATCAGGCCTCTCGCCGGCTCAAGCTCGCAGGCCCGGATGTTACTCGCCCTCCCTCGAGGCTCGGTGCGCCGCCGGCAGTTAGCGCGGCCAGCGAAAGACGCCGGTCCGGGCGATCGAACGGCCGACCCCCTTGCGGACGTAGCGCTTACCGAGCGCGCCCGGGCCTTTGCGGGCGGCGCGACCGCTCGCGCTCATTCGCGCCGCCTTGTAGAGCATGCTGGTCAGGCCCATTGCGCTAGTCCATCTTCGCGATGATCGCGGGCATTTCGCTCTCTGTGTAGGCGCGCATCGTGAGTGTGCGGACGTTGCCGTCCGCGGCAAGCGCCAGGTTGACCGCCGACGCCGTCTCATCGTCAGGAGCATCGACAACGGCAACGAGGTCGTATGGGCCGACCGTCCAGAGGAAAGAGTCGATCTTGCCGCCCTTGCTCTCAACCATCTGCTTCCCGGCCCGGTAGCGGTCGACTGTCTGCTTGGCACCCTTGACGCCCTCCTGCGTCCAGTTGAACAGAACGACGTACTTCGGCATGGCCGCCTCCTCTCGTTCTTGCCTAGCGCAGCGACGGTTCGACGTGCGCGCCTTAGACGTCTTATCGGGACACGATCCTACAACCGCTTCGTGGCCTTTCCAACCAAGTTTCGCCCGGAAGCGCACCGCTCGTCCGGCGGCTCCCGCGATTGGTTGGCAACGCTCTTTCAGGGGGCCGGGAAGGGTGGTGCTACGTTCGGCGCAGATGCAGCCGCTGCGCGGGATTCTCGTCGTGGACTTCACGCGCTACCTGCCCGGCGCGTTCGCCTCGCGCGAGCTGCTCGAGCTCGGCGCGCGGGTCGTCTGCGTCGAGCAACCCGGCGGCGACCCGATGCGTGCGAGCGCTCCGGCGTGGCACGCCGCCCTCGCCGCCGGCAAGGAGTCCGTCGTCGTCGACCTCAAGGAGGATGCGTCCCTCGCCCGCGGGCTGCTCGGGCGTGCCGACGTCGTCGTCGAGTCGTTCCGGCCCGGCGTCGCGTCCCGGCTCGGCGTCGGCCCCGAGCACGCGCGGGCGACGGCCGTCTACTGCTCGATCACGGGCTTCGGCCTCGACGGGCGCCACTCGCAGCGAGCCGGCCACGACCTCAACTACCTCGGCTGGGCGGGCCTGCTCGCCGATACCGCGCCGGCGTGGCCGCCCCTGCAGGTCGCAGATCTCGCCGCGGGTGCGCTCGGGGCGGTGACGAAGGTGCTCGCGGCGCTGCTCGAGCGGGAGAAGACCGGCCGCGGCGCCCACGTCGTCGTGTCGATGACGCACGGCTCGCACCGGTTCGCGACCCACCGGCTCGCCGGGGACCCGGTGCCGCGCCTGCTCACCGGCGGTCTCGCCTGCTACCGGATCTACGCGACCGCCGACGGGCGCTGGCTCACGGTCGGCGCGCTCGAGCCGGTGTTCTTTCGCCGCCTCGCCGAGCTGCTCGGGCGGCCGGAGCTCGCCGAGCGCCAGTACACCGCCGAGCAGGAGAAGCTCGCCGCCGAGCTGGCGGCGATCTTCGCAGAGCGCCCGCTGGCCGCGTGGCTCGACCTGCTCGAGGGAGAGGACGTCTGCGTCGGCCCGGTCGCCACGCTCGCCGAAGCAGCCGTCGACCTTGCGGCAACGGCCGATGACGCCGTCGCTCCCGCGCCCGGCGAGCATACGGGTGCGTGGCGGGCCGAGCTCGGTTCGAGCCAGGGGCCGACGCCGCCAACGCCGGCCTGAGCGCCCTTCAGCGCCCGAGCACTTCCGCGTAGACCTGCTCGAGCTGGGAGGTGGGATCGCCGAAGCGCGCGTGCACCTCCCGTAGGTTCCGCTCGCCGTAGCTGCGACGCAGCTCCGGGTCGCGCGCCAGGCGCACGATCGCGGCCGCGACCGCGTCGACGTCGTGGCGCTCGACGACCTCGCCGCCGTTCCCCTGCTGAATCCACTCCTCCATCGACGGCGCTCGCCCGACGACCAGCGAAACGCCGCTCGCCATCGTCTCGAGCAGCGACGCGGGCGAGGAGTCGACGTCGGCGAGGGTGACCGCGAAGTCCGCGGAAGCGGTCACGGCGGGGAGCTCGGAAAAGTGCACGTCCTGGACGGTCATGTACGGCTCCAGCTCGAGCTTGTGGACCAGCCGCTCGAACTTGGAGCGCGTCCAGCCGCCGCCGGCGCTCGAGAAGAGGCGCAGCTCGGGCACTTCCTCCCGTGCCTTGGCGAAGGCCTGCAGAAGCACGTCGAGGTTCGTGTAGGGGCGGAAGTTGCGCAGCGAGAGGCAGACGATCGCGTCGTCGGGCCAGCCGAGCTCCTGCCAGCGGCTGCGGTCGGCGAGCTCAGGCGAGTAGCCGTCGATGCGGGCATGCCAGAGGATGCGGTGGCAGAGGGCGGGGTCGGCGCCAAGCCGGACCGCCGCGTCCTCGAGCGCCTGAGAGTTCATGACGTAGGCGCGGGCACGGTCGGGCGCGATTCCGATCCGGGCGCGCTTTTCCGCCGCCGGGGACGACCACGCGTCGACGATCGCGTCCTTCCCCCAGGGGCTGACGACGAGCGGCTGCTCGACGCCCGCCCGCACCGTCCAGTAGCCGTACGGCAGCAGGTAGTGCGTGTGCACGAGGTCGGGCTGGACGTCGCGCAGGATCCGCGCAACCGTCGGCGCCATCCGGAAGCGGCGGATGCCGGGGATCCGCAGCAAGGGGTCGAGGTCCTGCACGATGTGGACGTTGATCCCGTCGAGCTCTCCCTGCCGCGGGTTCACGCGCCCCGAGACGATGTGCAGCTCGTGGCCGCGCTCGGCGAGCCGGCGCGCCCAGCGACCGAGGTGGCGAGACTTCGAGTCGCCGACCCCGAGGATGCGGAGCTTGTCGTCAGGCAGCGTCGGCCTCGGGTGTGAGCGTGATCATCTTCTGGTTGCGGGACGTCCTCGGGCCCCCATGGTACGAGCGCGTCACGGTGCACGCTCCGGGCCACCGCCGGAAG
Organism: uncultured Actinomycetes bacterium; assembly: GCA_963796265.1. Taxonomy (GTDB): domain Bacteria; phylum Actinomycetota; class Thermoleophilia; order Gaiellales; family Gaiellaceae; genus Palsa-739. Next base: position 350,676 of record CAWCLA010000001.1, read on the forward strand.
CTCGCGATCGTCATTGAGCCGGAGCTCCTCAGACGAGCCCTCCGCCGTAGCTCCACGGGCCCGGCTCGAACCGGATGCCGCGCTTGCGGCAGAACTCCCGCACCGACTCGAGCAGGACGCCGCCCTCGCCGTGCAGGCGACGGGCACGTAGGTCGAGGACGGCGACGCTCGGCGGCGCGGCGCCGCCCAGATCGAGCGTCAGGACAACCGTCTCGCCGTCGCCCGGCCCGACCTCGCCGCCTCGCAAGGCTTCCACGAAGACGGCGCGACCGGGGCCCTCCGGTCCCGTCAACTCGATCGTCTCGATGCCGTCGCGCTCGCTCAGCTCGGCGGCGACGCCCCGCAGTACGAGGAGCTCGTGGAGCTCGTGCAGCATCCGCCGGGCGAGCGCGACGAGCCGCGGACGTGGCAGCTCGCGCCTCGCGGCCCCCGCAACCCGTGCCGGGACGCCGACCGCGACCATCCCCGCCGGTACGTCGGAGACGACGTACGAGCCCGAGGCCACGATGGCCTCGCGACCGATCCGAGAGCCCGCGTAGACGACGGAGCCGAGCCCGACCTGTGCCCGGTCCTCGAGGACGATCCCCGCGAAGCGGTTCTCGAATCCCTCCAGCAGGGAGTGGCCGATGTTGTGCGTGACGAGCATCGAGCGCATGGTCACGAAGGCCTCTGCGCCGATCAGGACGGGCCGGCAGACGTTGATATATGCCTCGTCGCCGACGAACGCGTCGTCGCCGAGCGCGAACGTCGCCCACGGGTCGCGGTGGCCACCACCGCCGATCCGGACGTCGGCGCCTGCCCAGAGGCCCTTCCCGACATAGGCGCGCCGACAGGCAAGCCGCAGCGAGGGACCGAAGCGGCTGAGCGCCCCGATCGCCACGACCTCGGCGCACTCGATGCTGCCGCCGGCCTCGATCCGGACACCGTCTTCCAGCACGATGCGCGGCGCGTCGACGACGGTGCCGGAGCCGAGATGGACCCCCTCGCCGATCCGGGCGCCGGCGATCCGGTACGCCTCGCACTTCTCCTCCGAGGAGCGCTCGCCGAATCCCTCCCGGTCGGCGCGCAGCTCCGCGAGGAAGGCCTCGTCGAGCCGGCCCTCCGCTTCGTCGATCCCGAAGAGGTGCGGCAGGGTCACGTTCTCGGTGGACAGGCCCGCGAGCACCGGGTCGAGACCGGCCGGGACCCCGCCTGCGGCGGCCCGGATCATCGCCTCCACGTCCGCGGCGGTGACGAAGCCCGTCTTCTCGATCGCACTCAGATCGATGCCGTGCGCGTCGGCGAGCTCGGCCGCGTGCCGGGTGACGTTGCGCTGTGCCGGCGCTCCGGACTCGGACGCCGCGTCGACCCGTTCGGCGGCCTGCGCGATCTCCGCCTCCTCCTCCGCAACAACCGCAATCGTCGTCCCGAGCTCCACCTCGGCCCCGGACTCGACGAGCTGGACGATGACCCCCTGGCCGGGAGCCTCGATCTCGACGGACGCCTTCGACGTCTCTACGACGCAGACGGGACGACCCTTCCGCACCCGTTCGCGGTCGTCGACGAGCCACTCGGCGAGGAGCGCGGAGTCGCTGTTCGCGTCCTCGCGCGTCAGCACGATCTCGAGCACGTCAGCGTCTCGCGCCCGCGAGCTCCGCGACCGCGGCGGTGACGTCACCCACGCTCGGCAGCATCTCGTCCTCGAGCGGACGGGCGGCCGGCACGATGCCGTCGCGTGCGGCTACGCGCCGCACGGGGCCGCGCAGGTCGTCCCACGCCTCCGCCTGCACGCGCGCCGCGAGCTCGGCGCCGACGCCGGCGGTCAACGTCCCCTCCTCGATCGTCACGAGCCTCCCCGTGCGTTCCACCGACTCGAGCACGGGCACGAGGTCGAGCGGCAGCAGCCGGCCGAGCGCGACGACCTCGGTGAAGACCTCCTCTTCGAGGATCAAGCTTGTCGCTGCCTCGAGCGCGATCGGGAGCATGCCGCCGTACGTGACGAGCGTCGCCTCGGCCCCGCCGAACTCGTTGCCGGAGAAGGTCAGCGCCGGCCACGGCCCGTCGCTCTCGAGCACCCGGAACTCCTCGAGGTAGCCGTCGACCGGGCGCCGGTTCGGGCGTCCGTACATGAGCTTGTTCTCGACGAAGAAGACCGGCCGGTCGTCGTCGACCGCCGCCTTCAGCATCTCCGCCAGGTCGTGGCACTCGCTCGGCGCCACAACGACGATGCCGGGGACGCCGAGCAGGAGCTTCTCGAGCGACTGGCTGTGCGTCGGCCCGTAGCCCCGCCGTCCCCCCATCGGCGTGCGAACGACGAGCGGCACCGTCACCTGCTCGTCGAACATCTCCCGGAACTTCGAGATCCCGTTCACGATCTGGTCGAAGCCGAGCGCGATGAAGTCGCCGAACATGATCTCGACGATCGGCCGGTAGCCGCGCAGCGCGAACCCGGCGGCGACACCGAGCATTCCCGGCTCGCTCACCGGAGTCGGCAGGACGCGATCCGGCCAGCGCGTGCTCAGTCCCTGGCTCGCCTTGAAAGCGCCCCCGTACGGGTCGAGGAGGTCCTCGCCGATCAGGTAGACGTCGTCGCGCGCCTCGAAGATCTCGTGCAGACCGGCGTTGAGCGCCTGGATGCAGCGGGCGCCGCCGCTCACGATGCGTAGACCTCCGGCGCCGCGAGCGCCTCGTCGACCGCCTGCGCGAGCCGCGCTTCGACTGCCTGCTCGAGCTCGGCCCGCATCGCGTCGTCGAGGCTCGCGCCCGCGACCGCGAGAGGGTCGCGCCGGCGACGCTCCGCGATCTCGTCCGGGTCGCGGAAGTCGTCGCCCTTGCTGTGGGGCGCGAAGCGATACGTGTCGAGCACGAGGAAGAACGGCTCGCCCGTCTCGCGGACGCGGCCGGCGGCACGCTCGGCGGCGCCACGAATCTCGGTCACGTCGGTCGAGTCGAGCCGCGTCGTCTCGATTCCGAAGGCGGCGGCGCGCGCCTCGACGTCCCCGGCGATCTGGAGGCTCGACGGCGTCGACTGGGCGTAGCCGTTGTGTTCGAGGACGACGAGGAGCGGCAGCGTCCAGAGCGACGCGAAGTTGAGGCTCTCGTACACGACGCCCTGGCCGAGCGTGCCGTCGCCGACGAATGCCGTGACGAGGCCGCCGCGGCCGTCCTCCCGCTGCGCAAGCGCGATCCCCGTCGCGACGGGCACGGTGCTCCCGAGCACGCCGTTCGAGTAAAAGTTGCTCGCCCAGAGATGCTGGCTGCCGCCCTTGCCTCCACACGCGCCCCCCTCGCGGCCGAGGATCTCGCGCAGCAGCCCGTCGAGGTCGTCGGTGAAGGCGAGGTAGTGGCCGTGGCAGCGGTGGTTCGAGACGATCACGTCGCGCTCGCGATCGAGGCACGAGACGACGCCGACCGCGTCGGCCTCCTGGCCGATCGACGTGTGCGTCGTGCCCGAGATCTCGCCCCGTGCGAAGAGGTCGAGCAGGGTCTCCTCGAAGCGGCGGATGAGGACCATGCGCGAGTAGAACTCGCTGATCGCCGTGGGCGCGGCCGTGACTTCAAGCATCGGTTCCCCTGTTTCCTTCCGTCGGTACCGGCAGCGCACGCACTTTCGAGCGGGAAGCGCAGCCGTCGAAGAGTCTAGAAGAAGCCCTGTCGCGACGGCTCAGTCGTACCGGAGCACGTCCAGCGCGCCCCCGCCGAGGTGGAACAGCGCATCGAGGATGCTGAGCCCGCCGATCCATGCCCATCCCGACCTCTCATACGGCACCGGCTGGTAGGTCCGGACCTCCAGCGAGACCCCTCGCTCGCCGTAGACCGCTTCCGACTGGTAGCTCTCGCCGCCCGCGCCGGAGACGTAGACGTCGCCGCCGACCGCCGCGACCACCTGGGCGATGCGAGCGTCGGCCTTCAGGTCGGCGGGGTGGTCGCTCGAGAGGTGGAACGTGCCCTCGTAGCCCAGGTAGCTCGCCACGGCCCTGATCAGGCGCATGTTGAGGTCGGCCAGGGAGGCGCCGGGCGCCGCGTAGACGGGGGCGACAAGCTCCAGCACCGCTGCGACGTGGGGAGCCTTCGCGTAGGTGTGCTGGAGCGTCCGCCGGTGCCGTTCGGCCCACGGCTCGTCCACGAGCTCGACGTCCCGGATGGGCTTGATCCCCTTCCGCACCGGCACCGTCAGCCACTGGTCCGCGTCGTGGCCCTTGGCGATCTTGACTCGGCTCACATGGCTGCGACCCTGCGGCAGCTGCGCGTCGTCGAAGAAGACGAACGCGTCGCAGGCGAACATCTTCGCGAAGTACCCGCACCACGGTGCGTAGTTGGGCTGGTGGACGGCGACGCGCACGAAGGCGCTCAGAGGTAACCGAGGTCGGCCAGCCTCGACTCGACCGTCGCGCGATCCTCGTCCGAGAGCTCTTCCGGCTGCTCGATCGACTCGAGCTCGGCGTGGAGCCGCTCCCGCAGCTCCGCGGGAGCCTCACCGGGCACGCTCCGCACCTCACGCGGATCCGTGTCGAGCCGATACGCCTCCTCTGCTCCCGTCTCGAGGTGGAAGAGCAGCTTCCACGGCGGCTGCCGAAGAGCGAGCTGCGAGACGCGGCCGGCGTCCGTGCCCACGATCCAGGCGGTTCGGTCGCCACGCTCCTCGCCCGAGACGAGCGGCAGGAGGGAGGCGCCGTCGACATTCTCGAGCGGCCGGCCGGCGAGGTCGAGCAGCGTGGGCGTCAGGTCGACGAGCCTGACCTGGTCGCGTACGACGCTGCCCGGCTCGATCCGGCCAGGCGCCGAGACGATCAGCGGCACGTCGACGATCTCGTCGTAGAGCGTCGCGCCGTGCATGTGGTAGGTGCCCTGCACTGCTCCCTTGTCGGCGAACCGCTCGCCCCACGACTCGCCGTGGTCGCTCGTGAAGGCGAGCGCCGTCCGCTCGCGCAGGCCGAGCGCGTCCAGCTCCTCGAGGAAGCCGGCGAGAAGCTGCTCGGACGAGCGCTCGACCGCCCGCGCGTAGTCCTCCCGCAAGGCCAGGAGCGCGGCGGCGCTGTCCGACTGGATCCCGCTCATGATCGCCTGCTTCGCCGCGCGCCACTCGCGTGCCTCGGCGTGGCGCACGTCGTACGGCATGTGCGTGGCCCAGCTGTGGAACCAGAGCAGGAACGGACGATTCCGATGGGCTCGCAGCCACTCGACCGCCCCGTCGAGCGTCTCGCTCGTACCGGCCACGTTCGCGTCGGGGAAGCCTTTGAAGAGATAGTTGTCGTCGAAGACGAAGCTTCCCGTCGCGTAGCCGTGCGCGGCGGCGACGGAGAAGAGCGTCGGCAGGCCAGGGTTGAGCTGCGCGTCCCAGTGCAGATAGCGGTGGTGATGCGGATAGAGCCCGGTGACCATCGAAGTCGTGGAAGGGCACGTCCACGGCGCCACGGCGATCGTCTGGTCGAAGCGGACGCCCGTCGCGGCGAGCTCGTCGATCGTCGGCGTCGTGACCCGCCGCGCGCCATAGCAGCCGACATGGTCGGTGCGAAGCGCGTCGGAGACGTAGACGATCAGGTTCATGGTCTGCGGCGCCATCGTAGTGAGAAGCTTCATCAGCTGAGCACGGTGGCTCGTCGGCTCGATGAAGGACGGCTCGTCCTCTTCATCACTGTGTTCTGCCTACGGGGAGGCAACTGACGAGCTAGAAAGGGAGCCACGAGCATGAAGAAGGTACGTCCGCTCGCACTTGCAGCGCTGATGATCCCGAGCGTTGCACTCGCCAAGGGGCCGAACCCGCACCAGGGGACGCACTCGAACCAGCGGGGCAAGGCGAGGGTCATGTACGTCCTCAAGGGCACGCTTTCGAACTACACGGCGTATACCCCGGCCTCGGGCGCCGACCCCGCCGTGGACGGCCAGGTCACCATCGACGTCAAGCATGCGAACCGCCACGGCAAGCTGCTGGTCGGCCAGTCGATCACCATCGACGTCGGCCAGCACACGAAGATCAGGCTCAGGCACGGCGTCGCCGAGATCGCCGCGTCCGGCGACCGCGGCGTGGTCAGGGTCCGAGCCTCGAGGCTCGCCTTCAAGAGCGCCGTCCTCGCAGACGTCCAGGCGGCGCTGCAGGATCAGCCGGCACACATGGTCGCCGTCTGGGGCCCGCCCAGCTCGAGCTAGCCCCTCGAATCCGGCATCGGCGACGGCGGCTGCGGCAGCCGGCCGCCGAAGGCAGAGTGGCCGCCTCTCGGGCGGCCCCTCGCTGCTACGAGGCGCGCGCCGGCAGGATGCGCCCGCGCACCTCGCCGAGCCCGGCGCCGTTCGAGGCGCGCCCCCGCAGGACGACCTCGTCTCCGTCCTCGAGGAAGCGCTCGCCGCGGAAGAGCTCGATCATCGAGCCCTCCGAGCCGGCGCCGGGGCCGGAGATCGTCCCCGAGGCCATCAGGTCGCCGCTGCGTAGCGCCGCGCCGTTCGAGGTCGCGTGCGCGAGCTGCTGCGGGAGCGTCCAGTAGAGCGTCCGCGCGTTGCCCCGCGACAGCGTCTCGCCGTTCAGCTCCACCTCGAGCGCGATGTCGAAACCCCGGTCGCGCCCCCCGGCGAGATGCGGCAGCGGCGGCGGATCCTGCGGCGGCGCCTCGACGAGCGCACCCTCGAGGAGCGCAAGCGGCGTGACCCAGGCCGACATCGAGGTCTGGAACGACTTGCCGAGGTTGGGGCCGAGCGGCACGTACTCCCAGGCCTGGATGTCGCGCGCGCTCCAGTCGTTGACGAGCACGAGACCGAAGACGTGGTCGGCGAACGCCTCGACCGGGACAGTCTCGCCGAGCCCGGTCGGCACGCCGACGACGAAGCCGAGCTCGAGCTCGAAGTCGAGGCGACGGCTCGGACCGAAGGTCGGAGCGTCCTCGTCCGGCGCCTTGCGCTGCCCCCGCGGCCGCACGACCTCGGTGCCGCTGACGACGACGCTGCCGGCTCGGCCGTGATACGCGACGGGCAGCCAGCGCCAGTTCGGCAGGAGCGGTTCCTGATCCGGCCGGAACAGGCGGCCGAGGTTCGTCGCGTGCTCGAGGGAGGAGTAGAAGTCGACGTAGTCCGCGACGTCGAACGGGAGGCGGAGGCGAGCCTCCCGCTCCGGGACACGCGGCCCGTCGTGTGCGCGCGCGACGGCGATCGCCTCCTCCCACGCCGCGCGACCCGCGGCGAGCAGCTCGTTCAGCGCAGGCCCGGCGAAGACGTCGCCCAGGCCCGAGAGGTCGACCACCTCGCCGTCCTCGCACCAGGCGAGGCCGCCCGACGCGAGCGCACCGAAGCCGGTCACGTTTCCCGCTCCCGGCGCCGGCGAAGCCGGCGCCTCCGCTCCTTGGTGAGCTCCGTCGAGCCTACGCTCACAGAATCCCCAGGCGTTCGAGCTCCCCCACCGGCTCGAAGAACGAGCACGTGCCGATCGAGTGGAAGAGCGAGGCTCGGACGTCGGCGAGCCGGGCGGGGGGCGCCTCCCGGTCGCGCCAGCGGAACGACGCGGTATCGAGGGCGAAAGCGGACGGGCGCTCGCGCAGAGCCTCCTCCTCGTCGCCGAAGACGGCGGCGGCGAGGAGGTTCAGGAAGCCGTGCTCGCCGGATCCACCGCCGCCGACGCTTCCAGCCGACGTCGGGTACGCGTGGTGGAGGCCCGCCGTCGCCTTGAAGACGAGGCCGCGCGCGCGGCAGCCGCGCACGAAGTCCGCGAGCTCCTCGACCGCCGGGACGCGGTCGCCGCCGCAGCGGACCTTCGCACGGAGCCCGCGCGCCGCGACCTCGTCGAGCGGCACGCCTTCGAGATAGACCGCCTCGTCCTGGCGCTCCGTGCCCGCTTCGACGACGGCCAGGGCCCGATCCTCGTCCTGTGGCAGCTCCGCCAGCTGAGCCGCGGGCCAGACGAGACGGCCGAGCAGCCACGCGTGCTCGCTCGCGCGGGCGCGGCGGTCCTCGGCGAGCGCCTCGGCCGGCGGCAGGCTCGCCGGCGGAAACATGGGCGCGTGATCGAAGAACCGAGTCAGGAGCGCGCTGCGGGCGTCGTCCGGCATGAAGCCCGAGGCTACACTGGACGCTGGGCCAGGCCCCGTGCAGTGGGAGCCTGCGAACCGCGTCAGATCCGGGAGGAAGCAGCGCTAAGTAGTGCCTCCCAGGTGTGCGGTGCGCCTGGCCTGTTTCCCGCTTCGCCCGCTTCGCCCGCTTCGCCTTCGGCTTCGCTTTCCGCTCGCTCGGGGCGAGCGGCTTGCGCCGCTCGCGTGCTGACGGCGCGCGCTGGTGTGCCGCGCCCGCGCAGGTCGGGCGCGGCGGCCACGCGAAGTTGGGCGCCTTGTTCTGCTTGAATCGTCCGGTGGCCGCGCTTTACCGGAAGTACCGCCCGCAGAGCTTCGAGGAGGTCGTCGGACAGGAAGCGGTCGTCCGAACGCTGTCGAACGCGATCTCGTCCGAGGCGGTGCGGCAGGCCTACCTCTTCGCCGGCCCGCGCGGCACCGGCAAGACGTCGATGGCGCGCATCCTCGCGAAGTGCCTCAACTGTGCGCAGGGGCCGACGACGACGCCCGACGGCACCTGCCACGCGTGCAGCGCGATCGCGGCCGGCACCTCCCTCGACGTGATCGAGATGGACGCCGCCTCGCAGCGCGGCATCGACGACATCCGCGAGATCCGCGACCGCGTCGTCCTCCAACCGGTCGAAGGGCGCTACAAGGTCTACATCCTCGACGAGGCGCACCAGCTCACGGATGCCGCCTGGAACGCCCTCCTGAAGCTGATCGAGGAGCCGCCGCCGCACCTCGTCTTCGTCTTCTGCACGACCGACCTCTCGAAGGTTCTGCCGACCGTCCGCTCGCGCTGCCAGACGTTCGTCTTCCAGCGGCCGCGGTTGCAGGAGCTCGTCAAGGTGCTGCGCCAGATCGCGGACGCCGAGAAGATCGACGCGCCCGACCAGGCGCTCGCACTCGTCGCCCGCAGCGGCCGCGGCGCCTACCGCGACGCGGTCTCCACACTCGACCAGCTCGCTTCCGCGACCGGAAACCAGGTGACCGTTCCGTCGGTGCTCCAGCTCCTCGGGACCGTCGAGGAGGAGGCGCTCTTCCGGCTCTGCGATCTCGTGATCGACCGCGACACGGCCGGCGCGCTCACGTACGTCGAGGAGCTCTCGGAACACGGGCACGACCTCGGCCGCCTCGTGCTCGACCTGATCGAGCACCTGCGGCAGCTGATGCTCGCCCAGCATCTCGGCGACGTGCCCGAGACGGCCGCGACGAGCGAGGAGGCGCGGGAGCGCCTGCGGGCGCAGGCGGGCCAGCTCGGGGGGGCGACCGTGCTGCGGCTCGTCGACCTGCTCGCAGTGGCGGTCGACGACATGCGCCAGGGCGGCGACCCTCGCCTGCCGCTCGAGCTCGCGCTCGTCAAGGTGACGCGCCCCGCGAGCGACCTCTCGCGCGAGTCGATCGCCTTCAGGCTCGAGCGCCTCGAGCAGGGCGCGACGGAAGCGCGGCCGGCTCCCGCTCCCCCCGCCGCCGCAGCCGCAGAAGAGCCGGAGCCCGTCCGCGAGTCCGAGCCCGCTCCGGAGCCCGCGCCGGTCCCCGTTCCGGTGGGCGGGCCTGCGCTCGAGCTCTCGCAGCTCCAGGAGGCGTGGGCACGCACGATCCTGCCGGCCGTGGAGGAGCGCGGCGGGATCCCGACTGCGTCCCTCCTCCGCGAGGCGCATCCGGCAGACCTCAGCGGTGACACGCTCACGCTCGAGTTCCCGCCCACCGCCCATTTCCACCGCGACCGCGCCCGCGACCCGAACAACGCGAACATGCTCGCCGACGCCCTCTACGACGTCACCGGCCGCCGGCTCGCGCTCGTCTTCGAGCTCGGCGAGGCGCGCGAGGCGCCGGCAGCCGACGAGGAGCCGGCGGGAGAGGAGCAGATTCTGGAGCTCCTGAAGGAGACATTCGACGCGCGCGAGCGGGAAAGCTAGGGCCATGTCCTCCTTCGACATGGAGAAGCTCATGCAGCAGGCCGCGCAGATGCAGGAGCAGGTGCAGCGGATGCAGGACGAGGCGGCGCAGGAGACCGCGCAGTCGTCGGTTGGCGGCGGTCTCGTCAAGGTCACAGCGAACGGCGCCGGCGAGGTCGTCGCGATCGAGATCGCGCCTGACGCGATCGACGCGGACGACCCGGAGGCGCTCGCCGACCTCGTCCTCGCCGGAGTGAACGAGGCGCTGCGCTCGGCGCGGGCGGGTGTCGAGGCGAAAGCGCAGCAGATGCTCGGCGACCTCGGCCTCGGCGAGCTCGGCGCCGGGGGGCTGGGGCTCCCCGGGCTCGGCGAGTGAGCGTCTCGCCGCCGCCGCGGAAGCGCAGCGTGCGCGGCCGGTACATCTTCTCGAACTGGCTCTGGGCGGTCATGGTCCTCGCCCTGATCGGCGTCGTGATCTGGGGCTGGGCGTTCGACTTCTCGCCCCGGTAGCTGACTCGTCCGAAGTGGACGAGTACCCTCAGGGCGCATGCTCAGCCCCTCGGTGGAGAACCTCGTCGCCCAGCTGACACGGCTGCCGGGCATCGGCAGCCGCACGGCGCAGCGGCTGGCGTTCCACCTCCTGCAGACGCAGAAAGAGGAGGCGCTCGCGCTCGCCGGCGCGATCGAGGAGGTGAAGGAACGCGTCCGCTTCTGCCGCGAGTGCGGCAACCTCACCGAGGACGAGCTGTGCGCCATCTGCCTCGACGCGCGACGCGACCGGACCACGATCTGTGTCGTCGAGCAGCCGGTCGACGTCGTCTCGCTCGAACGGACCGCGGAGTACCGCGGCCTCTACCACGTGCTCGGCGGCGCGCTGTCGCCGCTCGACGGCGTGGAGCCCGAGCACCTGCGGATCGACGAGCTCCTGCATCGCGTCCAGAGCGACGGAGTGGTCGAGGTCGTCCTCGCGACGAACCCGAACGCGACCGGGGAGGCGACGGCGTCCTACCTCGCCGGCCGGCTGCGCGACGGCGTGCGGGTGACGCGTCTCGCGAGCGGGCTGCCGGTGGGCGGCGATCTCGAGTACGCCGACGAGGTCACGCTCGGCCGCGCGCTCTCCGGCCGCAGGGAGATGTAGCCGTGGCAACCACGCGGTACGAATCGGTTCCGGAGATCGCAACGGACGCAGCGGCCGGCGGCCCCGACCTCGTGGTGATGAAGTTCGGCGGCTCTTCCGTCGCCGATACCCAGAAGATCCAGGAGGTCGCCCGCCGGCTCGTGCGAGCGCGCGAGGAGGGCCGGCGCGTCGTCGGCGTCCTCTCGGCGATGGGCGACACGACCGACGAGCTGATCCGGCTCGCCCACGAGATCTCGCCGCGCCCGCATCCACGCGAGTACGACATGCTCATCTCGGTCGGGGAGCGGATCTCGAACGCGCTGTGCGCGATGGCCGTGCACGACCTCGGCCACGAGGCGATCTCGCTCACCGGCTCGCAGGCCGGGATCGTCACCGACACCGTTCACGGCAAGGCGAAGATCGCGGAGGTGCGCGCGACGCGGATCAACGATGCGCTCGACGCCGGGAAGATCGTTCTCGTCGCGGGCTTCCAGGGGGTCTCGGCCGATTCCCACGACGTGACGACGCTCGGCCGCGGCGGCTCCAACCTGACCGCCGTCGCGCTCGCCGCAGCGCTCGGCGCGGGGGCGTGCGAGATGTACACCGACGTCGAGGGCGTCTTCACCGCCGACCCGCGCCTCGTCCCGCGGGCCTGCCGCCTCCCCGCGGTCACGTACGAGGAGATGCTCGAGCTCGCGGCGAGCGGCGCGAAGGTGCTCCAGCTACGCTCGGTCGAGTTCGCGCGCAACCACGACGTGCGGCTGCAGGTGCGGTCGACGTTCTCCGACGCCGAGGGAACGTGGATCGTGGACGAGGAGGATCCCGTGCTCGAGAAGGCGATCATCAGCGGCGTCGCACACATTGACTGCGAGCCTCTCTACCGCGTCCGCCGAATCGACGCGGCACGCCTGTTCGAGCGGCTCGCCGCGGCGAACGTCAACGTCGACACGATCCTCCAGGTCTCCCGCGACGAGATCGTCTTCAGCGCGCCCGTCGAGGATCGCGACGCCTGCGAGGAGATGCTGGAGACCCTCGAGGTCGAGTGGTCGATGCGGGACGACCTCGGCAAGGTGAGCCTCGTCGGGGCCGGCATGAAGAGTCATCCGGGGATTGCGGCGCAGGCGTTCGCGACCCTCGGCGAAATCGGGGTCGAGGCCGAGGTCATCTCCACCTCGCCGATCAAGATCGCCTGCCACGTCCGCACCGAGGACGTGCCGAAGGCCGTCGCCGCGCTCCACGACGCCTTCGACCTCGGGACGACGTGAACCAGCGCCAACCACGGATGGGTGTCGTCGGCGCGACGGGAGCCGTCGGCACGGTGACGCTCCGGCTCCTTCACGAGCGCGGCTACCGGAGCGTCCGTGCCTTCGCCTCCGCGCGCTCGGCCGGACGCGAGCTCGCAGGCGGTTTGTCCGTCGAGGAGGCGACCCCGGCAGCGCTCGCAGCGGGCGATCTCGACCTCGTCCTCTTCTCGTGCGGCACAAGCGCCTCGCGCGAGCTCGTCCCGCACACCGTCGAGGGCGGCGCGCTCGTCGTCGACAAGTCGAGCGCGTACCGGCTCGCGGAGGGATACCCGCTCGTCGTCCCCGAGGTGAACGGCGACCGTGCCGCCGAAGCGCTGCGGACGACCCGGGTCGTCGCGAACCCGAACTGCTCGACGATCCCGCTCGCGTGCGTCCTCAAGCCGCTGCACGACGCGGTCGGGCTGCGGCGGGTGCGCGTCTCTACGTACCAGGCGGCCTCCGGCGCCGGCGCGCAGCGGATGGAACGCCTGCGGGCCGAGCCCCCCGAGGAGCACGACCTCGGGTTCGACTGGCCGTGGGAAGGCGACGAGACCGACGAGGAGGCGAAGATCCGCGCCGAGGCGCGGAAAATCCTCGAGCTGCCGGAGCTGCCGCTCAGCGCGACCACTGTGCGCGTCCCCATCCTCGTCGGGCATGCGCAATCCGTCTGGGTCGAGACCGAGGAGCCGCTCGCGCCCGAGCAGGCGGAGTCGCTGCTGGGCGCGGCCCCGTCCGTGCGCCTCGTCGAGACGCCGACCCCACGCGCCGCGGCCCGGACCGAAGACGTGCTCGTCGGCCGGATCCGCCCCGACCGTGCAGCGGCGGGCAACGGCCTCGTTCTCTTCCTCGCCTGCGACAACCTCGTCAAGGGCGCCGCGCTCAACGCGCTTCAGATCGCCGAGCTCCTGCTCGAGCCGGCGTTGGCCCCCCGTTAGAGGCGCCGCTCTACCCTCGTGAAGAGGGTCCGTAAACGGGACTGAAAAGCTTCTGTTATGCGCATTGCGCGCGACGGAGGTTGAAGCGATGCTGACCAGGATGCACGGGACACCGAGGCTGCTTGGAGTCTCAGCGGCGCTGACCGTGGGGGTCGCGGCGTTCGCCCTCGTGGCGACGGCCGCGGGGCAGACGTCGACGTCCCGGGCGAAGGTCAAGCACGTGCACGGCCGGATCGAGGCGCTCGCGCTCGACGGAAACCGCATCGCGTACGACGTCGACCCGAGCTCCGCGAACCGGAACAAGGTGCTCGTCTGGAACATCCGCACCGGCAAGACGATGACGGTCAGCGGCAACAAGACGAGGCATGCCGACAGCAGCGGCACCGGCGCGGGCGTGTTCCAGCTCGCGATCGCCGGCATCCGCGTGGCCTGGCTCGTCAACCTCGGCGGCAACACCGAGGGCGACGACTACCTCTACGAATCCTCCATCGTGAAGCCGAAGGAGCGGCAGATCGCGTCGGTCGTGCGGCTGGGCGACAACTGCCCGGGGCGAAGTCAGCCGAACTGCGCCGGCCAGTGGCTCGGCGGGCTCGTCGGCTCCGGGGGCATGCTCGCGCTCAACCGCTGGACGACCGACGACGGCGGCTCCGTCACCGAAGGCGCCCTGAACCTGCTCGTCGGCACGAAGACGAAGCAGATCGCGACCGGAGCCGACACGGTCGAGGCGGTCTCCGTCGACGCAGGGCGCGTGGCCGTGTTGCGTTCCGACGGAACGGTCGCGCTGTACTCGTCGTCGTCGGGGGACGTGCTGCGGACCGTGAGCCCGGCAAGCGCCGCCGAGGTCGCGCTCAGCGGCCACAACCTCGTCGTGCTCACCCAGGCGCGGACGCTCGAGCTCTATAACACGCAGACCGGGAATCGCCGGAAGACGCTCTCCGTGCACGGCAGCTCGAAGCAGAAGCCGCGGAACCTCGACGTCCAGGGCAACGTCGCGATCTACACGACGGGGTCGTCGGTCCACGCCGTCAACCTCAAGAGCCGCAAGGACCGCGTGATCGGGAAGCTCGGCCGTGCCATCGCCCTCGCCCGGATCGACGCGGCCGGCGTCGCGTACACGAGCAACCGCCTCACGAGTAAGGGAACGCTCGTCTTCCTGCCGTGGGCGAAGGTCGCGGCCTCGGTTTCCTGATCGTCTAGGGACGCTGCGGCTCGGGCGCCGGGAGGAACGCCTCGCGCACGACCGCGAGCACCTTCTCCCGCGTCCCCTCCTCCACCGGCTGGAGCCCACCGAGCTCGAGCCGCGCAAGCTCGACCCGCCCCCGCGAGCGCACGGACACGAAGCCGAAGTCGGCCAGGAAGTCGGCCGGGAAGATCGTCCGGTGGACGTGGAAGCGCTCGAGGTTCGTCTCCCCCTCCGGGTACCGGTACGCGAACGCCTCGAGGGCGCGCACGCCGCGTTCCCTCACGTCTCCGATCGCCGTCAGGAAAAGCGACTGCATGACCCAGGGGCGCGAGGGGTCGGTCAGGTAGGCGCAGGTGACGAGCGCAGCGTCGCCGCTCGGGGGTCCGGCGGGCAGCTCGCGGGCGCGGGGGAAGAGCTCCGCCAGCCCGTACTGCATCGAGCCGAGCAGCCGTCCGTCGTCGTCGTGGTAGACCGTCCCCCACGCGCCCCATTCCTCCTCGGCGTCGCGGATCCACTTGCGCTTGTCGGCGCTGCGCCCGCTGCGCGTCTGCCACCAGATGCACTCGTGGCAGACGCTCGGCGCCGTCTCGAGCGTCGCGCCGGTCAATCCCGAGATCCGCGTGCTCATTCCGCGTCCGGCCCCACCGCGTCGACGACCACGTCGACCGCGGCCGGCTCGACGTCGGCCATGCTGCGGAGGTACTCGCGCACCCGCTCCTGTACGAGCCGGCCGACCGCCGGAATCGACGCCCCCCACTCGGTGACGACGTGGAGCTCGACGCGCACCGCGTCGTCGGTACCCGACACCCGGACCGCGCGGCGGCGCGGAAGCGGATTGTCCGCAAGCCCTCGCACTCCCTCGACCTCTCGCGCCGCGTCCGCGGCGTAGCGGGCGAGGATCTCTGTCGAGATCGACGCCTGACCGGCCATGTCCACCTAGGTTAGCCCTGTCTCAGCATGAGCTCGGTCGCCTCGGGCCGCGCCGCGAAGCGGAAGGGGACGAAGGTAGTGCCGAGCCCGGCCGAGACGTGCATCGTCGCGGCGGCGCTGCGGTAGACGCCGGCGTTGAAGCTCGCGCGGGGATGGGCGAAGCGGAACTTGCCGCCCGGCAACGGGAGCGCGATCTGGCCGTCGTGCATGTGACCGGCGAGGACGAGATCGAAGCGGCCCGGCTCGAGCCGGTCGAGGACACGCGGGTAGTGGCAGAGGAGGATCGACAGATCGACGGGCTCGCCGGCCGGGGCCGCAAGGCCGTTCGGGTCGAGCCGCCGCCGGCCGCGGGCGATGAGCCTGGGGTCGACGCCCGCGATCCAGACGTTCCGGCCGCGCAGCTCGAGCAGCCGGCCCTCGTCGCGTAGCAGCGTCGCCGGCTCGAGCTCCCGCAGGTCGGACGCGCGCGCCTGCGGATCGCGGCTGATCGCGACGTCGTGGTTGCCGAGCACCGCCACCGCCGGCCGGGGCAGCACGCTCACCAGCCGCCTCAGCATCGGCTCGCCTCGCGGATGCGTCAGGAGGTCGCCCGTGATAGCGACGAGGTCCGGCTGCCGTTCGCGCGCCCAGACAGTCGCCTGCCAGGCAGCGCCGACTCCGGGCGACGGCACGCCGAAGTGGAAGTCGGAGAGATGCACGATCCGGAGGCCGTCCAGCTCCACCGGCAACCTGGGCAGCCCGAGCTCGCGCTCGCGCAGCCGCACCCAGCCGGCCTCGACCACGCCCCACCCGGCGGCGGCCACGGCGGCCGAGCCGACCGCAGACGCCAGACGCGTCAGACTTCCAGTCGCTCGAGCGCCGGACGCGGGTCGACGACGTGGCGCTTGAACTTCAGCTCCGACTCCTCGAGCCCCGCCGCAACCCCGACGAGCTGCGCGAGGTGGAGGATCGGCAGCCTGAACGTCCTCCCCGTCGAGGCCTCGAGCTTCGACTGCCAGGCGTCGAGCGAGAGGTGGCAGAGCGGGCACGGTGTGACCATCACGTCGGCGCCGGCCTCGAGCGCCTGCTCGACGGGCTGGATGAGCTCGCCCAGGGCGGTCTCCTCGCGCGCCTGGATGATCGGGAAGCCGCAGCACTTGATCTTCGCCGGGTAGTCGATCGCCTCCCCGCCGCACGCCTCGATGATCCGCTCGAGCGACCATGGACGGTCGGGATCCTCGAAGCCCATGATCTTCGAGGGGCGCAGGATCTGGCAGCCGTAGAAGGGCGCGACCTTCAGTCCCTTCAGCCCACGGTGGGCGACCTCCTTCAGCCTCTCGTAGCCCTCCCCTTCCGCGATCTCCCAGAGCAGGTGCCGCACCTCGACCCCGCCCGAGTACGGCGGAACGCCGACGGTCTCGAGGTTCTCGTTCACGCGGGCGAGGAGCTCCGTATCGCCCTGCAGCATGTGGTTCGCCTGGCGCAAGTTGAGCGTGCAGACGTTGCAGACCGTGAGCAGCATGTCCGCGCCGGTCGCCTCGGCATAGGCGAGGATCCGCGCGTTGAGGTGGAGGTAGTAGTCGGGCTCCGCCTCGTGGATGTCACCGGCGCCGCAGCACGTCACCGACTCCAGCTCGACGAGCTCGAGCCCGACCTGCGGCGCGAGCGCCTGCGTGGACGTGTCGAGCTCCTTCGCGGACAGCGAGGCGAGACAGCCCTTGTAGTACGCAACCCTCTTCAGCGGCGTCTCGGTGGCACTCACGCCGGCACCTCCTCCTCCACGTCGGGTAGCCACGGCCTCGGCGCGGCGCCCGGCCGCGCGTAGATCTCCTCGAGCGACTCGCCGCCGAGCGCGTGTCCGTGCGCGAGCCGCTCGAGTGCCCACTCGCCCTGCACGTGGCCGAGCGCACCCTGCCGATCCTGCTCGCGGACGAGCTTGCGGAGGTTCCGCGCCTCGTTGACGTCCCGCGCGACGTGCGGCGGGAACGGCGGCGGCACCTTGCCGTGGCGCGCGAGGTTCATCGCGAATTTCATCTGCTTGATCGAAGTGACGACACCCTGCGTCTTCGGGACGAGCTCCGTCTCGCGCAACCAGCCGGTCGTCTCGGCCGATTTGACGAACCACTTCGCGTGCTTCGCCCCCATGTCGCGGTCGATCCCCCGCGAGACCGCCTCGGCGCCGAGCTTCGCGATCGCGTCGCGCGGATCGACGCCCTTCGGGCAGCGCTCGTTGCAGAAGAAACAGCGGGTGCACTCCCAGATCCCGTGCTCGCCGCTGTATTCCTCGAGCCGTTCGACCGTCGCACCGTCGCGCGGGTCGCCGACGAAGCGCATTCCCTTTGCGAGCGCCTGCGGGCCAAGGAACTCGGGGTCGGACTCCATCGCGTTGCACTCCGAGACGCAGCAGCCGCAGTTGATGCAGAGCGCCTCCTTGTGCACGACGTTCATCCGCTCCTGCGAGATGCGGTACTCGCGCCCGTCCTCGGGGCGCTCGTAGCCGGGCTGGAGCCACGGCTTCATCGCCTTGAACTTCGCCCAGAAGGGATCCATGTCGACGACGAGGTCCTTGACGATCGGGAGGTTGCCCATCGCCGAGATCACCGGGACGTGCCCCGCCTGCGCGACGTCGTACATCCGGACCTTGCAGGCAAGCACAGCGGCGCCGTCCATCCGCATCCCGCAGGAACCGCAGATCATCATCCGGCAGCTCTTGCGGTAGGCGAGCGAGCCGTCGTGGCGGTCCTTGACGATGTCGAGGCAGTCGAGGAGCGTCGCCTCCTCCGGCGCCTCGATCTCGTACTCGCGCAGCGCCCGCTCCCCCGTCGCGGTGTCGTAGCGCCAGATCTTGAGCCCGACCTGCATGACCTAGTACTTCCGCTCCTGCGGCTCCCACTTCGTGAAGCGCACCTCGGAGGTCGACAGCTCGACGCCGCCGTCCTTCCAGCGCGTGATCGAGTGGTGGAGGAAGTTCTCGTCGTCGCGGGCGGGATAGTCGTGCGGCCGCGCGTGGGCGCCGCGGCTCTCCTTGCGCACCACGCCGGCCGTGAGCATGCAGAGGGCGGTGTCGAGCATGTTCCCGAGCTCGATCGCCTGGGTCAGGTCGCTGTTGAAGACCTCGCCCTTGTCCTCGACGTACACGTTCGGATAGCGCTCGCGCAGGCTCTCGAGGATCTCGACCTGCCGCGTCATGCCCTCCTCCGTGCGGAAGACGGCGAAGTTCTCGAGCATCGAGTTGCCGAGCTCCTCGCGGAGCTTCCACGACCGTTCCCCGTCCTCGCGGTCGAGCAGCTCTTTCAGCTTCGCCTCTGCATCGCGCTCGACCGACTCGGGCACCTCGACGGTCGTGTGCGAGAGCGCCCACTCCGCGGCGGCGCGTCCGGAACGACGGCCGAAGGTGATCGTCTCCATGAGCGAGTTCCCGCCGAGGCGGTTCGCGCCGTGGATCGAGACGCACGCGCACTCGCCGGCCGCGTACAGGCCGGTCAGCTCCGTCGCGCCGTCGTTGTCGGTCTCGACGCCGCCCATGTGGTAGTGCGCCCCCGGCCGGACGGGCACCGGGTCGTAGATCGGATCGACGCCCGCGTAGGTCATCGAGAGCTCCCGCGAGCCCGGCAGCCGGTCGAGGATCCGCTCGGCGCCGAGGTGGCGCATGTCGAGGA
Source organism: uncultured Actinomycetes bacterium (assembly GCA_963796265.1). Lineage (GTDB taxonomy): Bacteria > Actinomycetota > Thermoleophilia > Gaiellales > Gaiellaceae > Palsa-739. The sequence continues at coordinate 369,666 of CAWCLA010000001.1, forward strand.
GGACGCTGCCCTCGATGCCGCGACCCTCGTCGATCTCCGTCTGCTCGGAGCGGGAGACTACGTCGCGCGAGGCGAGCTCGAGCGCGTTCGGCGCGTAGCGCTTCATGAACCGCTCGCCGTCGGAGTTGACCAGGTACGCGCCCTCGCCGCGGCAGCCCTCGGTGAGCAGGATCCCGGTCGGGTAGAGCGTCGTCGGGTGGAACTGCATGAACTCCATGTCCTTGAGCGGCAGGCCGAGGTGGAGGGCCATCGCCATGCCGTCGCCGGTGCAGGCGTACGCGTTCGTCGTCACGCGGTACTGCCGGCCGGCGCCGCCGGTCGCGAGCACGACCGTCTTGCCGCCGACGGTCTTGAGACCGCCGTGGAGGAGGTCCCAGCAGACGACGCCCTGGCAGCGGCCGTCCGACTCCACGAGCTGCCAGGCGAAGAACTCCTCGTAGACCGGGATGTCGCGCTTGCAGACCTGCTCCCAGAGCACCTGAATCAGGACGTGCCCGGTGATGTCGGCCGCGAAGACCGTGCGCGGCGAGCCGGCGGCCCCGAACGGGCGCTGCGCGAGCTTGCCGTCCTCGCGGCGGGAGAAGACAGCGCCCCAGTTCTCGAGCTGGACGATGTCGCCGGGCGCCTCCTCGGCGAAGATCTCGATCGCGTCCTGGTCACCGAGGTAGTCGGAGCCCTTGACCGTGTCGTAGGCGTGGATCTCGGCGCTGTCCTCGGCCGCATTGCCGAGCGCCGCGTTGATGCCCCCCTCGGCCGCGCCCGAGTGCGAGCGGGTCGGGTGGAGCTTCGAGATCATCGCGACGTCGGCGCCGGCGTCGAATGCCTCGATCGCTGCGCGCATTCCGGCGCAGCCCGCACCGACGACGAGCACGTCGTGCTTCGCGATCACCAGGTGAAGCTAGCGCATGCCACGAAGCCGGCGGCGGCGGAACCGTCGGCCGCAGGCGGCCGGAGGCGGGCGTCGAAATCGGAATGCGTGGACGCGCGCGCCGCAGCCGACCGCTTCCTCGCCTCGCCGGCGCTGAGCGAGAGCACCCGCCGCGCGTACGGCGCCGACGTCGAGGAGTTCTGCGTCTGGCTCGAGGAGCAGCGCGTGAGCCTCGACCGGGTCGACGTCCGTGTCCTCGCCGACTACGTCGCGTGGCTCGGCGGCCCGCGGCACGGCCGGCAGCCACGGAAGCTCGCGCCGGCGACGATCGGCAGGAAGCTCGCGTCGATCCGCGCCTTTCTCCGGCACGCGCTCGGGCCCGACCGCGTCCCCGACGCCCGCCTCGGACCGCGTCGAGCGCGCAGGCTGCCCGACGCGCCGGCCGCCGCCGAGATCGAGCGGACACTCGAGGCGCTCGAGGGCGACGGCCCTGTTGCGTTGCGGAACCGGGCGCTCGTCGAGCTCGTCTACTCGGCCGGGTTGCGGAGCGCCGAGGCGGTGGGGCTCGACCTCGCCGACATCGACTTCGAGCAGGAGCTCGTGCACATACGCCGTGGCAAGGGCGGCAAGGAGCGCGTGGTGCCGCTCGGAGAGGAGGCGGCGCTCTGGCTCGGCCGCTACCTACGCGACGCGCGGCCTTCCCTCGCCACCGGTGCGAACGACGCGCTCTTCCTCTCCGCGCGCGGACGCCGCCTCGATACGAGCACGCTGCGCCGGATCGTCCCGCACCCACACCGCCTGCGGCACGCCTTCGCCACCCATCTCCTCGACGGCGGCGCCGACCTGCGGACGATCCAGGAGCTGCTCGGCCACAGCTCGCTCTCGACGACGCAGATCTACAGCCACGTCGACGCGCGCCACCTCCGGCGCGTGTACGACCGCTCGCACCCCCGCTCCTAGACGATTCGGAAGCCGGCCAGCCCCTCCGGCGACTCCGCCGCGACATCGACGCGGTCGACCGCCGCGCTCCGCGGGCCGCGGCGGCAGAGCTCGACGAGCGCCTCGACGTCGTCCCGCTCGCCCTCGAACACCGCCTCGACCGTCCCGTCCCACCGGTTCCGCACCCAGCCCGACACGCCGCGCGATGCCGCCGCCCGCTCGACCGCGAAGCGGAAGCCGACACCCTGGACGAAGCCGTGGGCGATCACGCGCCTGCGCTCCATCCCCGCATTCGAGCAGGCGTCACGCTCGCAGGGACGAAGTCAGCGCTCGTGGCCAAGCGGCAGGAGTCGGACCCGGCCGTCGAGGGCTTCCTCGCCCTCGCCGCCGCGCGCCTCGCGCCTCGCACCGTGGATGCCTACCGCCGCGACCTCCGCGGACTGTCAGCCTGGCTGGGCCGCTCGCCTGCGGACGCGAGTCCCGACGACCTCGCCGCATACGTCGCGCAGCTTCGCGCCGACGGGCTCGCCCCCACGACGGTCGCGCGCCGGCTCGCCGCGGTCCGCTCCTTCTTCCGACATCAAGTGCTCCTGGGCGCGCGCACCGACAACCCGGCGGCCAACGTCGAGCTCCCGAAGCGCCGGCGGACGCTGCCGCGCACGCTCTCGCCCGCCGAGGTCGAACGGCTGCTCGACGCGGCGGCCGGCACGACGCCGGCGGCACTTCGCAATCGAGCTCTCGGCGAGCTCCTCTACGGCGCCGGGCTGCGCGTGAGCGAGGCGACCGGACTCGACCGGCAGTCCGTCGACCTCGAGAACCGGCTCGTCCGCTGTCTCGGCAAGGGGAGCAAGGAGCGGGTCGTCCCCATCGGGCGGGAGGCCGCGGACGCCCTCCGCTGCTACCTCGCCCGCGGCCGCCCGTACCTCGACCGGCACCACCGGCAGGAGCTCTTCCTCAACGCGAACGGCGGACCGCTCACGCGCGCCGGCATCTTCTTCATCCTCCGGCGCCTCGCCGCGAAGGCCGGCCTCGAGCCCGAGCGCATCCACCCGCACCTGCTGCGTCACTCGTTCGCGACGCACCTGCTCGAAGGAGGCGCCGACCTCCGCGCGGTCCAGGAGATGCTCGGCCACGCGGATCTCGCGACGACGGAGCTGTACACCCACGTATCCGATCGCCGACGGCGGGAGTTGTACTTCGAAGCGCACCCCCATGCGCGCCGCAGGAAGCACGCAACGCAATCCAGGAAGTAGGTATGTACCTCGCTCCTCACGTCGCAATCGCCGCGGCCAGCACCCTCGGAGCTGCGTGGCTCATGATCGCCGCGGGCCTACAGAAGAGCGCACTCGAGCGGCGCCGACGCCGGCGCGTGTGCCCCTCCTGCGGGAGGGAGATTCGCGCCCGCGTCTGCACGACCTGCTCGGGGTGAGCTCTAGCGCTTGGCCTGAGCTTTCCGCTTCAGCCCCTGCGCGACGCTGCCCGCCGCACGGCGGAGGTCGCCGTCTGCGTCGTCGTCCACGGCCAGGCCTTCGAGCAGCACGATCGTGTCGCGCTGCGCCGAGCCGTTCTTCAGCACCATCACCGCGAGCCGGCGCACGGCGGCGTTCTCCTCCGCGTCGGCGAGCATCTTGTGCAACAGCGGACGCACCGAGTTGACCGTGCTCGGGTGGTCGCGGGAGAGGCTCTCGAGCGAGAGCAGCGCCGATCCGCGTGCCGCCGGGCTCCCGTCGTCGAGACCGCGGCGCAGCAGCTCCTCCTTCGCCCGCCAGCGGAACATGCCGACTGCGCGAAAGGCGAGCGCCCGTTCGCGGAAGTCCGAGCTGCGAGCGGCCGCCTCGAGCTCGTCGTCCCACTCGGCCCGCAGCGCCGCCAGCTCCTGCGCCGCCCCGCCCTCGGCGAGCTCGTCCGCACGCGCCGCTGCCTCTGCGAGCGTCACCCGCGGAGCCTAACCGCGCGCCTCACGAAACCGCTCAGCTACGCTCGCCGCCGTGGCGCACAAAGTCGTCCTCATTCCCGGCGACGGCACGGGGCCGGAGCTGACAGAGGCGACGCGGCGCGTTCTCGAGGCGACGGGCACCGAACTCGAGTGGGACGTGCGCGAGGCCGGCGCCGACGTGATGGAGCGCCACGGCGGCAACCCGCTGCCGCCCGACGTGCTCGACGCGATCCGCGAGACCGGCGTCGCGCTGAAGGGCCCGATCACGACGCCCGTCGGCGGAGGCTTCCGCTCGGTGAACGTCGAGCTTCGGAAGGAGCTCGACCTCTACGCACAGGTGCGGCCGTGCAAGAGCTACGCAGGCGTCCGCAGCCGCTTCGACGACGTCGACCTGATCATCGTGCGCGAGAACACCGAGGACCTCTACGTCGGCATCGAGTACGAGCAGGGGACGGCGGAGGCAGCGGAGCTCATTGCGTGGATCGAAGCGCGCGGCGGCCGGCTTCGCCACCACGACGCGGGCATCTCGATCAAGCCGATCTCCATAACCGGCACGCGCCGCGTCTTCGAGTTCGCGTTCGACTACGCGCGCCGGAACGGCCGCCGCAAGGTGACGGCCGTGCACAAGGCGAACATCATGAAGTTCACCGACGGGCTCTGGCTGCGCGTGGGCCGCGAGGTCGCGGCAGAGAACGCCGACGTCGAGTTCGACGACCGGATCGTGGACAACATGTGCATGCAGCTCGTGCAGCGCCCGGAGGAATACGACGTGCTCGTCCTGCCGAACCTCTACGGCGACGTCCTCTCCGACCTCGCAGCCGGGATGATCGGCGGGCTCGGCGTCGCCCCCGGTGGGAACCACGGCGACACCGCCGCCGTCTTCGAGCCCACGCACGGCTCGGCGCCGAAGTACGCCGGCCAGAACAGAGTCAACCCGATCGCGCAGATGCTGTCGGGCGTCCTCATGCTTCGCCATCTCGACGAGGGCAGCGCCGCCGACCGCCTCGAGCAGGCGATCGCCGCCGTCATCGCCGAGGGCAGGAGCGTCACCTACGACATGAAGCCGAGCCGCGACGACCCGACTGCCGTCGGCACGAGCGAGGTCGCGGACGCGGTCATCGACAAGCTGGAGGCTGAGATCCCGGTATGAGAAGGAAGATCACGATCGTCGGCGCGGGCGCCACCGGCGCGACCGCCGCGCACATCCTCGCCGCGCGCGACTACGCGGACGTCGTCCTCACGGACATCAAGGAGAACCTGCCGCAGGGCAAGGCTCTCGACCTGAACCAGATGGGCCCGGTGCTCGGCTTCGAGCCGAGGATCACGGGCACGAACGGCTACGAGGAGACGGCCGGCTCGGACGTCGTCGTCATCACCGCCGGCCTGCCGCGCTCGCCGGGCATGTCCCGCGACGACCTCGTGACGACGAACGAGAAGATCGTCGGCTCGGTGACCGAGCAGATCGTCGCCCAGAGCCCCGACTGCACGATCGTCATCCTCTCGAACCCGCTCGACGCGATGTGCCACGTCGCGAAGAGCGTCTCGGGCTTCCCGAAGGAGCGCGTCTTCGGCCAGGCCGGCATCCTCGACACGGCGCGCTTCTGCACGTTCATCGCCTGGGAGACCGGCGCCTCCGTCCGCGACGTGCATGCGCTCGTGCTCGGCGGCCACGGCGACCAGATGGTGCCCGTCGTCTCGGCGGCGACCGTCGGCGGCGTCCCGCTGCGCAAGCTCGTCTCCGAGCAGCGGATCCAGGAGATGGTCGAGCGAACCGCGAAGGGCGGCGGCGAGATCGTCCAGCTGCTCGGCACCTCCGCCTGGTACGCGCCGGGCGCGGCGATCGCGGAAATCGTCGACGCGGTCCTCCTCGACCAGAAGCGCGTCCTGCCCTGCACGGCCTACCTCGAGGGCGAGTACGGGATCGACGGCCTCTACATCGGCGTGCCGGTGAAGCTCGGCGCCGGAGGGATCGAGGAGATCGTCGCGCTCGACCTCTCCGACGACGAGCGGAAGGCGCTCGAGCACAGCGCGGACGCGGTTCGCGAGGTCGTGGGAGTCCTCTCCAGCTGATCGAGACGCTCGAGAACCGGTTCCAGCAGCGCGACTACCTCGTCGAGCTCGGCGCGCCCGAGTTCACCTCGATCTGCCCCATGACGGGCGCACCCGACTTCGGCGAGCTGACGATCCGCTACGTCCCCGGCGACAAGCTGTTCGAGCTGAAGTCGCTCCGCGACTACCTCACCTCGTTCCGCGGGCGGAAGATCCTGCAGGAGGAGGTCGTGAACGAAGTGCTCGAGCAGCTCGTAGCGGACGGCGCGCCGCGCTTCCTCGAGGTCGCGGGCGAGTTCGCCGCGCGCGGCGGCATGACGACCCGAGTCTTGGCGAGCTCCGGGGCTGTTGCTCGAAGCCCCGCCGGCAAAGCCGGCGGCGCCGAGCGAAGTACCCGGGCGCCGGAGGCGCCCGGCGGGCCGGGTTCGTGGATCTCGGACTGAGCGGCCGCACGGCGCTCGTCTGCGGCGCCTCGTCGGGCCTCGGGCTCGCGAGCGCCGAGGCGCTGGCGGAGGAGGGGGCGAACGTCGTCCTCTTCGCGCGCCGCCTCGAGCAACTCTCCGAGCACGCAGCGCGGATCGGGGGCGTCGCGGTCGGCGGCGATGTGACGGAGGACGCCGACCTCGAGCGGGCCGTGACCACGGCCATCGACCGGTTCGGCGGCCTCGACGTCCTCGTCTGGAACGGCGGCGGCCCGCCGCCCGGCACGGCGCAGGAGGTCGACGATGCGACACTCGAGTCCGGCTACCGCCTCGTGCTGCGGCCGGCGGTGACGCTCGTCCGCCTCTGCCTGCCGCATCTCGAGCGCAGCCCGGCCGGACGGATCGTCGCGCTCAGCTCGCTCGCGGCGCAGGAGCCCACCACCCATCTCGCCGTCTCGAACACGTTTCGCCCCGCGCTCGTCGGCTGGCTGAAGACGCTGAGCCGCGAGGTGGGGCCTACAGGCATCACGGTCAACTGCGTGGCGCCTGGTCGAATCGCGACGGCGAGGCTCGACGAGCTCTACCCGGACGGCCCGACCAAGGCGCAGCTCGAGGAGATCGCCCTGCGGCGCTGGGGTACGCCGCGGGAATTCGGCGACGTCGTCTGCTTCCTCGCCTCCGAGCGCGCGCGGTACATCACCGGCCAGACGGTCGTCGTCGACGGCGGGCTCAAGCGGTTCCTGTTTTGAGACGCCACCTCACTTCGTGGCGCGCGGCCGGCGCGATCGTCGTGCTCTTGTTCGCGACCGTCCTGATCCTCTTCAGCGTCCCGTCCGGGAAGTACATCCTGCTGCCCGACGTCGCCCACCCGGTCGCGCCGCTCGTGCAGGTTCAGGGCTCTCGTCCCGTCGGGAGCGGGACGCTCTACTTCGTCGACGTCATCGAGCGACGGGCGAGCGAGCTCGAAGCCCTCTTCCCGTGGCTCCATTCCCACGCGTCGCTCGCGCCCGCCGGCGAGATCGTCCCGCCGTGCGCCACGGCCGCCGAGGCGGAGACAGCCCAGCTGCAGGAGATGGCCCTCTCCCAGCGCGTCGCAGCCGCGGTCGCGCTCCGCCAGCTCGGCTACCACGTCGTCGTCCGGCCGACCGGCGTCGCGGTCTCGCAACTCGTCGCCGGTACGAATGCCCCCTGCAACCTCCAGCCGATGGACGTGATCGTCGCCGTCGACGGAAGCCCTACGCAGACGATCGCGGCGCTCCGGACGGCCCTCGACCGCGTGCGGCCCGGGAACGTGGTCTCCCTTCGCATCCGCCGGGCGGGACGCGTGCTCACGGTGCGCATCAAGACCGTCGGAGTTCGCGAGGAACCCGGGCAGCCGCGCCGCGCATTCGTCGGCTTCGCGCCCGACCAGGCCGCGACGATCAAGCTGCCGATCCACGTCTCGATCGACGCGAGCGGCATCGGCGGCCCCTCGGCCGGCCTCGCATTCGCCCTCGAGGTGATGCAGAAGCTCGGCCACGACGTCCTTCGCGGCCATCGAGTGGCGGCGACCGGGGAGATGGCGCTCAACGGCAGCGTGGTGCCGATCGGCGGGGTGAAGCAGAAGACCTACGGCGTGCGGCAGGCCGGAGCGGACGTCTTCCTCGTCCCGGCCGGCGACAATGCCCGCGTCGCGCGCCGCTACGCCGGGCCGCTTCGCATCATCCCGGTCCACACGCTCAAGCAAGCGTTGCACAGCCTGGCAACGCTGCCACGAGGACAGTAGGAACTGCCGCTCTTCGCCCGTCTCGAAACTGGCGGAAATTCGTCAGTTTTCGTCCACGGCAACGCTCGCTGCGCGGGTATTGCCCCTATCATCGCCCCTCGAAAGCGGCCCGGACTTCCTAGAGCAAAGACGAGGATGAGCAAACTTTCCACTCCAACGTGTGCTGATTGCTATTTCCGGCGCGCAGGCCTATGCGCCCTTCCCGGCGAGACGGTCTGCCCGACGTTCCGCGCGCAGTCGGTCCGGACGCCGCCGCCGCCGCCCCAGCCGCGCCTCGTCCCGCGGCCCGTCCCGGTTCACGCCGCCGCATAGCGAAGCTCGCGGCGTGGCGCCGCCGTAACACCTACGTCACGGTGGCAGCCACCGTGACGGGAGTGTGACGTCTCTTTCGAGAGACGGAAGAAGCCGCGGGCTTTACGATCCACTCATGCGCTTCCTTCGCCGTCCCCGGATCGACACGGGCGAGGTCGCCGATCGGTGGCAGCCGCGGCTCTACCTGCGGCTGATCGTCCTCGGGCTGCTCGTCGCGTACGCGATCGCCTTCATCCTCGAGAACCGCGCGCAGGTGAACGTCCACTTCGTGCTCGCGACGGCGCGCGTCTCGCTCGTCTGGCTGATCCTGCTGGCGCTGGGGGTCGGCCTGCTCGGGGGGATCCTGCTCGCGCAGCTAGAGCGCCGCCGGCGCCGCCGCTCGCGCGAGGGTCCCGAGCACTGAGACGCCCTCCGCGATCTCGTCCGGCGAGACGAAGCTGAAGGCGAGCCGCAGCGCGCGCTCGCCGCCGCGCCCGCCTGGGAAGAAGTCGCCGCCCTGGACGAACGTGACGCCTGCCGCCTCGGCCTCGGCGAGCAGCTCGCCGCTCGGAGGGCCGGACGGCAGCTCGAGCCAGACGAAGTAGCCACCGTCCGGCTGCGTCCAGCTCGCATCCTCGGGCAGCTCGCATGCGAGAGCCTCGAGCATGGCGTCGCGGCGCTCGCGCAGGAGACCGTTCACGCGCTCGAGATTTGGCTCGAAACTGTCTCGCCGCAGGAACTCGAGCACCGTCGCCTGCGAGAGGTACGGCGGCGAGATGTACGTCGAGACCGCGAGCGCTTCGATCTCGGCCGCGAGCTGCGGCGGCAGGACGAACCAGCCCACGCGCAGGCCGGGCGCGACCGTCTTCGAGAAGGAGGATGCGTACGCGACGCTCTCTCCCTCGGCGAGCTCGAACACACTCGGCATCGGCTCGCCCTCGTAGCGGACGAGCCCGTACGGATCGTCCTCGAGCAGGAGCAGCTGCCGCTCGCGGGCGAGCTCGGCGAGGCGGCGGCGACGCTCGAGCGAGAGTGTGCGCCCGCTCGGGTTCTGGAAGGTCGGGATCGTGTAGAGGAATGCCGGCTTGCCGCCCGTGTCGAGTGCCTCTTCGACCGCGTCCGGCACAAGGCCCTCGTCGTCCATCTCGACGGGGACGATCTCGGCGCCGAGCCGGGTGAGGATCTTGAGCGGCCGGTCGTACGTCGGCGCCTCGACGAGAACCCGTGCCCCGGGCCGGACGAGCTGCTCGGCGAGGAAGACGAAGCCCTGCAGCGAGCCGCTCGTGATCACGACCCGCGAGGGCTCGACCCCGTGCCGTTCGGCGAGCCGCTCGCGTAGGGGGCCGTAGCCGCCGCCGGGGCCGTAGCTGAGGATCGAGCGGCCGTCACGCTCGAGCGCGGCGCGCGCGCAGTCGGCCAGCTCTTCGACGGCGAGACACTCCGGCGCCGGGACGCCGCGGGCGAACGAGATCACGCTTCGAGACTAGCGACCAGCTCGGAGCGCAGCTTCTCGACGTTGGCGACCCCAACGGTGTGGCCCTTCTCCGCGTAGAACGTCTGCGCCGTGTCCAGCGCGGCGAGCGCCTCGTCGCGCTTCCCGGCCGCTGCAAGCACGATCGCGAGGTCGCGGTAAGAGTTCGCCTTCACCTCGAGCGCGTCGGTGGGCCCTCCCCACGCGACCGCCTCACGAGCCAGCTGTTCCGCCTCGCCGTGCTCGCCGCGGCGGGCGAGGATCTTCGCGCGCACCTGCAGGATGAGCATCTGCGTGATCACGTCGTCGGCCGCGCCGGCCTCGTCCGCCGTCTCAGTCAACCGCCACGCCTCGTCATCCCGGCCGAGCCGGTAGAGCGCCTCGGCCCCGTGCCCCGCGACGGTCGAGAGCCAGCCCCGCTCCCCCAGCGCGTCCAGCTCCTCGACCCCCTTCAAGGCCGCCTCGGCGGCCGCATGGGCGTCACCTGCAGCCAACTCGATCTCCACATCCATCATCGACACTCCGGCCGCCATGAGACGGTGCCCAAGCTCGATCGCCAAGCCGCGGCCGTCGGAGACCAACTCGCGAGCCTTGTCGAAGTTCCCGCGCATGGCTTCGAGCTGGCCTCGCATCGAGAAGTAGTGGGGCTGCTTCAGCGGATGCTCGTCCAGCCAGGAGAGTGCCTCATCGACTGGGAACGGTCCGTAGAGCCGCGCCGGCACCTGGTGCATCGTGGCGTCGTGCAGCGCGGCACTGCCACCCGATTGCTCCGCATACTCGACCGAGCGGGCCGCGGCAAAGGCCATGGCTCTCCATTGCAGCGTGCTGAGCTCGACGATGGCAGCGAGCGTCCACGTATCGGCGAGGCCGGCGACGTCGTCGACGGCTTGGAAGACGTCCAGCGCCTCCTCGACGAGGGATCGCTGGTCCTCCGTGGACGTAGGTTCGACGAGATCGGCGATCTTCCCGCGCGCGACGAGGCAACGCAGCTCTTGCGGCCGGTCGCCCTCCTTCCGCGCGCGAGCGGCGAGCTCGTCAGCCGCCGCGACGGCTCCCGCCAGGTCGCCCGAGTTCGATCGTGCACGAACGAGCTCGAGCTCGAGCTCCAGAGGTCGCTCTTCGACGGGCGTCAACTCGCACGCGCGCTCGAGCAGTACTACGGCCGCGACAACGTCGTCACGGAGAACGGCCCGCTCCCCGGCCGCAGCGAGGCGGTTTGCGGCACGCCGCGCGAGCGCTTTCGTCTCGGCGCCCGCGATCCCGAGCTCGACGCGGTAGCGGTGTGCCTGCTCGAGGTGGTAACCGACGATCTCGTCCGCCTCGGTCAGGTCGTCCCCCCGCTCGTCGAGCCAGTCCGCGAAACGCTCGTGCAGCTCCGCTCGCGCCGCCTTGGGGAGGCCGTCGTAGGCCGCGTCCCGGATCAGGAGATGCCGGAAGCGGAAGGCGTCGTCGCCTTCGAGCTGCGTCCGATCCGGCCGCACGAGCTCCTTGCGGACGAGCGCCATCAGCCTCGTCGGCACGTCCGGCTCGTCGGGAGCGAGCGCCTCGACGCCGCCCCGGTGGAAGATCTTCCCCTCGATCGCCCCGCGCTCGAGGACTCCCCGCTCGGACGGGTCCAGCAGGTCGAGGCGGGCTGCGAGGAGCGCCTGGATGGTCGGCGGCACGACGACGTCGCCGTTCGGCGACTCGGCGACCATCGCGAGCATCTGCTCGACGAAGAGCGGGTTGCCCTCGGCCGCCTCGCGGATTCGAACGAGTAGCGGCTCGGCGAACTCGGCGCCGCCGAGCAGCCGCTCGATCAGCTCGTCGGTCTCCGCCGGCGTCAACGGCTCGAGCAGGACGGTCGTGGCATTGAGCTTGCCGCCGGCCCACGTCGACCGCCGGTCGAGCAGCTCGGGCCGCGCAATGCAGGCGAGCAGGATCGGCGCGTCGCGGCTCCAGTCGGCGACGTGGTCGACGAGGTCGAGGAAGGTCGACTCTGCCCAGTGGAGGTCGTCGAAGACGCAGACGACCGGCGCCGACTCCTCGAGCAGCTTGCGGAACGCCCAGGCGATCTCGTCGGCGGTCGCCGGCTCCTCCGTCTCGCCGAGGAGCGAGGCGATGGCGGCGGCGGCCCGCGGATCGGACGGCCGCCGGCCGAGCTGGAGGACGACCTCCACGACCGGCCAGTACGTGATCCCCTCGCCGTACGAGAGGCAGCGACCGCGGACGACCGCTGCGCCGTCGAGCGAAGCAAGGAACTCCGCCACGAGGCGCGACTTGCCGACCCCGGCGGAGCCGAGGAGGGTGAAGAGGTGACACGCGCGCTCGGAACGGACGCGCTCCCACGCATCGTCGAGGGTCCGCCGCTCACGCTTGCGACCGACGATCGCGACGTCGGAGCGCCGCGTCGTCTCTCCGACCACCGCCAGGAGCGGATACGCGGCGACCGGCTCGGACTTCCCCTTCAGCTCGAGCAGCCGCTCCTCCTCCAGCTCGACCGCGCCGCGCACGAGCAGAACCGTCCCCTCGCCGACGAGCACCTCACCCGGCTCCGCCGCCTGTTCCAGCCTGGCCGCCACGTTCACCGCGTCCCCGGTGGCGAGTCTCTCCTCGGTTCCCGTCACCACCTCGCCGGTGTTCACGCCGATCCGGCCTCGAATGCCGACCTCCGGCAGCGCATCCCGCATCTCGACCGCGGCGCGGCAGGCGCGGAGGGCGTCGTCCTCGTGCACGAGCGGCACGCCGAAGACCGCCATGACGGCGTCGCCGATGAACTTCTCGACCGAGCCGCCGTGGCGCTCGACGATCTCCTTCATCCGCTCGAAGTAGCGGGCGAGCAGCCCGCGCAGCGCCTCCGGATCGGTCGACTCCCCTAGCTCGGTCGAGCCCGCGACGTCGCAGAAGAGGACGGTGACCGTCTTCCGCTGCTCACGCGGCGGCGCCGTGGGCGCGACCGGCGCCCCGCACTCAAGGCAGAACTTCGCGCCTTCGGGAAGCTCGTGCCCGCAGCTGGGGCAGGCGGTCATGCCGCGAGGCTACTGCTACTTCAGCCGCGAAGCCACCATCTGCGCGACCTCCGTCGGCGTCGTGCCGACCTCTATCCCGCGCGCCTCGAGGGCCTCCTTCTTCGCCTGCGCCGTCCCCGAGGAGCCGGAGATGATCGCGCCGGCGTGACCCATCGTCTTGCCGGGCGGCGCCGAGAAGCCCGCGATGTACGCGAAGACCGGCTTCGTCACGTGCTCGGCCACGTAGGCCGCGGCCCTCTCCTCCTCGTCGCCCCCGATCTCACCGACGAGCACGATCAGCTCCGTCTGCTCGTCCGCCTCGAACTTCGCGAGCACGTCGACGAAGGACGAGCCGACGACCGGATCACCTCCGATGCCGACGATCGTCGAGTTGCCGAGGCCGAGCTGCGTGAGCTCGTGACCGATCTGGTACGTCAGCGTGCCGGAGCGCGAGACGAGCCCCACGCTTCCCTCGCTGAAGATCTCGGCCGGGATGATCCCGGCGTTCGCCTTTCCCGGCGAGAGGACGCCCGGGCAGTTCGGGCCGATCATCGTCGTCCCCTTGCCCCGGAAGTACGCGTACGCGCGCAGCATGTCGTGCGCCGGGATGTGCTCGGTGATGCAGATCACCGTGCCGATGCCCGCGTCGACGGCCTCGTAGATGGCATCCACGGCGAAGCGGGCCGGGACGAAGATGAGCGACGTGTTCGCGCCGGCCTTCTCCACGGCCTCGGCGACCGTGTCGAAGACGGGGACTCCCTCGACGTCCTGACCGCCCTTGCCGGGCGTGACGCCGGCGACGAGATTCGTGCCGTAGGCGCGGTTGCGGAGGCCGTGGAAGCGGCCCTCCGACCCGGTCAGGCCCGCGACGACGAGCCGCGTGGCGTTGTCGAGGATGATGGCCACTAGGCGGCCTTGACCCCCTTGAGGACGACGGTGGGCAGGTCGAGCCTGCCTTCCCGGACGCGCTCTGAGAGCAGCTCGCGCACCTGTGCGCGATCGGACTCCGGCGTCTCCGTGCGCGCGAGCCACTGCTCGAAGTCCGTGTCGCGCACCATGTGGGCCGCGTCGACGACCTCGAGCCCGGCGAGTCCGAAGAAGCTCTCCCACTCCGCGGCGGAGTAGTTGCGGACGTGGCTCGGATCGCGCAGCCGGTCGGCCTCCTCGGAACTCTCGGTGACGAAGACGTTGTCGCAGATCACGACCCGGTGGCGCGCAACGCGTGCCATCTCGCGCAGCGCCGCGAGCGCGTCCGGGAAGTGATGCGCGGCGATGCGGCAGGCGACGGTGTCGAAGCTCGCGTCCGCGAACGGGAGGTGGTCGGCCGGCGCGATCACGTCGGGCCCCATTCCGGGCGCGGCGTCGACGGTGACGACGTTCGCACCGGCGTCGCGCAGGCGTCGCGCGACGTGGCCGCCGCCGGTGGCGACATCGAGCACGTCGATCCCCGGGCCCGGCTCGCACCACGCGACGACGAGGTCGAGGTCGTCGCCGCTCGCATGGGTGGCGCTCTCGCGGTAGGCCGCGGCCCGGTGGTTCCAGACGTCGGTCACGCCGCAGCTCCCGCCAGCTCCACCGCGCGCCGCGCCCCGTCGAGCATCGTCGCCTCTGGATGGATGTTCTCGCGGCCCGCGCCGGCCAGGATCTGGCGGCCCTCCTCGGCATTCGTCCCGTCGAGCCGGACGACGATCGGGTAGCGGGACATGTCGAGCCGATCGAGCGCAGCGAGGATGCCGCGTGCGACCTCGTCGCAGCGCGTGATCCCACCGAAGATGTTGAAGAAGATCGAGCGAACCTGCTCGTCCCGCGTGATCACCTCGAGCGCATCGACGACACCCTCCGCGCTGCCGCCCCCTCCGAGGTCGCAGAAATTCGCCGGCCGCCCGCCCGCGTGCGCGACGACGTCCACGGTGGACATGCCGAGACCGGCGCCGTTCGCGAGCACGCCGACGTTCCCGTCGAGCTTCACGTACGTGACGCCCTTCTCGCGCGCGAACGTCTCGATGGGATCGGCCGCGGTCGGGTCGCGCCACTCGGCAACGTCGGGGTGCCGGGGGAGCCCGCTGTCGTCGACGGTGAACTTCGAGTCGAGCGCCTTCACCTCGCCCTCGGGCGTGACGATGAGCGGGTTGATCTCGCAGAGCATCGCGTCGAACTCGACGAAGGCGCGGTAGAGCTTCTCGACGATCGAGGCGATCTGCTTCTGCTCGGAGGGATCGTCCACTCCGCCGCCGTAGACGAGCCGCCGCGCGACCCACGGCTGGAAGCCCTCGAGCGGATCGACGTGGAGGCGCACGAGCGCGTCCGGAGTCTCCTCCGCGACCTGCTCGATCTCGATGCCACCCTGCGTCGTGAACATGAAGAGCGGTTGCTTCGCGCCGCGGTCGAAGGTGACGGAGAGGTAGTACTCGCGCGCGATGTCCGACGCCTTCTCGATCCAGAGGGTGCGGACGACGTGCCCCCGGATGTCGAGCCCGAGCACCTGGCGGGCCTTCTCCTCCGCCTCGGCCGGGTCGGCGGCGAGCTGGATCCCGCCGGCCTTGCCGCGACCCCCGGCCAGCACCTGCGCCTTGACCACCACCGGGCCGCCGAGCTCCTCCGCCGCCCGCCGCGCCTCCTCCGGCGACGTGGCGAGACGCCCGTCCGAGACGGGGATCCCGACGCGCCGGAAGAGATCCTTGCCCTGGTACTCGTAAAGGTCCACCGGCGCCGGACACTAACGACGCGGCGCCGGTGGACCGAGCGGTTCGGTCTCTCGTGCGACCTCTAGTAGCCTGGGCTCGTCGTCGTCGTGGGGGTGGACGTCACCCCGCCGCCACTGGACCGCTTGACGACCTTGCCGGCGGCGTTGAGGACGTACCAGATTCCGTCGTAGCCCTGGCCCTTGACCTGGCCTGACTTCGAGTCCTGGGCGAAGGTGTAGAGGGGATGACCCCGGTACGTGACCTGGTGCTGGCCGTTCTTCCGCATCGCCACGCCGATGAGCCTCGCCTTCACGCCCGTGCCGGCGCGCGCCTTTGCCTTCGAGATCAGCGGCGGCCAGAACCCGGCGCAGCCCGCGTAGCAGTTGCTCTTGTTCTTTCTGTCCGGCTTGTACATGTAGAGAGTCCTGCCGGACGCTGTCACGAGGACCTTGCCGAGACTCGTCTTGCGCAGCTTGATGATCGCGCGGCCGGTCGAGTGCTTCGCGCCGAGGGCTGCGGAGCCGCTCTGGCGGGAAGCGGCGGCGGTGCCGGCCGCGGCGAGTGCGAGCACGAGCGCGGCGGCCAGGACTGTTCTGTTCGACATCCGTCTCCTCCTTACGTAGGTTGCCCGGTGTCTACGCTCGTCGCCCGGCGCCGGATTGCCCGGATCTTTCTATTCGGCTTCGACGGTGCAGATCACCTGGCCCGTCGCGACCGGCTGGCCGGCCTCGACGGACAGGTGACGGACGACGCCGGCGCGGTCCGCGTGCACTTCGTTCTCCATCTTCATCGCCTCGACGACGCAGATCACCTGCCCCGGCTCCACCTCGTCGCCGTCGGCCACGCGCACGGCGAGGACCGTGCCCTGCATCGGCGAGACGACGGCGTCCCGGCCGCTCGCGCCGGCGTGGCCGTGCCGCACCCGTTCGTGGCGGCGCCGCGCGAGCGCCCGCCACTCCGGCTCGGGCTCCGACAGCCGCACCTCGAACCGCCGGCCGTCCACCTCGACCGTGCGGACGCGATCGATCATCCGCCGGTTCGGACCTGTCGTTCCCTGTAACAGACTGTTCCCGGGCGGGACGGGCACGGTGCCGTCGAGCCCTGCCGCGCGCGCGGCGAGCTCTGCCGACTCCACGACGCCGTGGCAGGTCTCCCCCGCGACGAAGCAGGGCTCCGAGAGGAGTGCCTTGTGGAAGCCGATCAGCGTCGTCGGCCCCTCGATCCAGAACTCGTCGAGCGCCCGCAGCATCCTCCGCCGGGCGTGCTCGCGGTCGACGCCGTGCACGATGAGCTTCGCCACCATCGGGTCGTAGGCCCCGGAGACCTCGTAACCGGCGGCGACGCCGGAATCGACGCGCACGCCGGGGCCCGAGGGCTCGCGATAGCCGGTAACCGGCGCCGGCGAGGGAAGAAAGCCGCGCACGGCATCCTCGGCGTTGATCCGGCACTCGATCGCGTGACCGCGCAGCTCGACGTCCTCCTGGCGCACGGAGAGCGGCTCTCCGAGCGCGACGCGGATCTGCTCGCGCACGAGATCGAGCCCCGTGACCATCTCGGTGACGGTGTGCTCCACCTGGATGCGCGTGTTCATCTCCATGAAGAAGTAGTCGCCCTCCCGCGTGAGCAGCCCCTCGACCGTTCCGGCCGAGCGGTAGCCGCACGCCCGGGCCGCCTCGACGCCGATGGCGCCGATCCGCTGCCGCAGCTCCTCGCCGACCGCCGGCGACGGCGTCTCCTCGATCAGCTTCTGATGGCGGCGCTGGATCGTGCAGTCGCGCTCGCCGAGGTGGACGACGTTGCCGTGCTCGTCAGCGAGGACCTGCACCTCGACGTGCCGCGGGTCGACGATGAGCTTCTCGACGTAGACGTCCGGGTTCGCGAAGTACGACTGCCCCTGTCGCCGCGCCCGCTCGAACGCCTCGGCCGCCTCGCCCGGCGCCTCGACGACCTCCATGCCCTTGCCGCCGCCGCCCGCGGCCGCCTTGATGAGGAGCGGATAGCCGATCTCGTCCCCGAGCGCGAGCAGCTCTTCCACCGAGCCCACGGAATCGGTGGTGCCCGGAATGATCGGGACGCCGGCCCGCAGCATCGCCGTGCGCGCCGCCGTCTTCGAACCCATGAGCTCGATCGCCGCCGGCGGCGGGCCGATCCAGACGAGCCCCGCCTCCTCCACGGCGCGTGCGAACCCCGCGTTCTCGGCTAGGAAGCCGTAGCCAGGATGGACAGCCTGCACCCCGGCGCGCTGCGCAGCGTCGAGGATGCGCTCGACGGCGAGGTAGCTCTCGGCCGCCGGGGTCGGCCCGAGCAGGAACGCCTCATCCGCGTAGGCGACGTGGAGAGCGGCGCGATCGCCCTCCGAATAGACACCGACGGCGCCGATCCCGAGCTCGCGGAGCGTGCGGAAGACGCGGATCGCGATCTCCCCCCGGTTGGCGACGAGAACCTTGTCGAACATGAGCGCGCCGTATTCTCTCCACGTCGTGAGCATGACGCCGGCCGACCAGCTCACCGTCGCGCGTGCGGCTTCCGTCCCGCTCGTGGTCGTGCTCTATGCCTGGAGCTTCTCCGGCCACGACTACTGGGCCACGGCGGTCTTCTGCGTCGCGATGACCACCGACTGGTTCGACGGGAGGCTCGCTCGCAGACAGGGCCGCGTCTCGTCCGTCGGCTCCCTGCTCGACCCGATCGCCGACAAGGTGCTCGTGCTCGCGGCGCTCGTGATGCTCGTCGGGCAGGGCGTCGTGCCCGCGTGGATGGTCGCGGCGATCGTCGTCCGGGAGGTGCTCGTCACGGGTCTGCGGCAGGCGGCGATCGAGCGTGGCGTCGTCCTCGCGGCCCGCGACCTCGGGAAGCTGAAGACGTGGGCTCAGGCGATCGCCGCGGCCGTCGCCGGCTTCGCCGCAGCCGGCGCGTGGACGCAGCGCGTCGCCTGGTGGACGCTCCTCGTGGCCGTCGTGCTCACGTGGCTGTCGGGCCTCGACTACGCCCGTAGCGCGCCACGCGTGTTCAACCGGGCGGCTCAACCCGACTAGAGAGAGCGGTCAGGCAGCTATCCCCCGATCCTCGCACCACTCGCCGAAGCGAGCCCAGGCGCGCAGGTACTCCCTGAGAGCGTAGAAGCCCTCCTCGACCTCCGCCCGGACGGTCCAGTGGCAGTGGCCGCAGTAACCCTGATCGTCGACGGCGGGAGCCTCGTTGCAGCGTATGCACTCCTCCCACATGTCGTGGGAACGCCCGGCGGCTCGGCTCGGTTACGGCTCGGCGTCCGCCTCGTCGCGAGACGGCAGGAGCGCCCGGGCCCATTCCGACACCACCTGCCGCCGCTCCCGTTCGTCGGCGGCGAGCGCCTCGAGAATCGCCTCGCGCTCCGCCGCGTCGGGCTCAGGCGTGATGTGAACGGGTTCCACCGAAAAGAGGGTAATGCCCTGCGCCGCCTCGGCCGATCACGGAATCGTGGGTCAGCGCATTGTCACGCTCGCGGCCACCGTCGTGCTGGCCGCCCTCGCCGCTGCCTCGGCTCCGGGCGCCGCCGGCCGCCTCCCGGACTGGGCGGCTCCGCAGATCGCCACCGTCGTGACGCACGGCCTCATGGGCGCGAAGAGCGTGCGCAAGTTCCGGCCCAACGCGGCCCTCACGCGACAGACGCTCGCCGATCTCGCCGCCGGCCTGCAGGAGGAGCTCGCCATGCCGCCGGCTCCGGCGTCGAGCACCGCGCCCGCGACGACGGGCACGACCTCGACGTACCCGACGGGCACCGACACGACGACCGACACGACGACGACCGGGACGACGACTGCCCCGAGCGTCTCGAATCCTGAAGCCCCTGTGACGATGGCCCGGCTCGACCGGACGCTCGTCCAGGCCCTCGGCCTCGGAAAGGCGGCGAAGGAGTTCGTACGGGGAGCGCGAGCCGCCGGCGTCGCTGTCCCCGGTCGCTTCGGCTTCGAAGTCGTGGCGCGACTCCTCGACCTGCGCATCAACCACCCGGCCGCCCAGGATTTCCTCGAAAGGCGGCCGCAGGACACGGCGCCCCGCGCAGAAGCCGCGTACTCGGCGGCGCAGATCCTCGACCTCGGCCTGCTCCAGAACAGCTGGCAGATCGCTCAGGTTCAGAGCCTCGCCGACTCGTTCGCGGTCCCGGAGCTGAGCGACTGGCAGCACCAGATCCTCACCGTCGCGTTCTCGAAGATCGGGATGCCGTACGTCTGGGGCGGGACGAGTGACGGCCCGGAGGTCGACTTCGGCGTCACCGCAGCCGGCGGCTACGACTGCTCCGGCTTCGTCTGGCGCGTCTACAAGCTCCAGAGCTACCCGGACGAGGGAACCCTCGCCTCGGCGCTCCAGGGCCGGACGACCTACACGATGAGCGTGGAGGTTCCGCGCTCGAAGCGGATCGCCTTCGCCAAGCTGCAGCCCGCGGACATCGTCTTCTTCGGCACGCACGGCTCCCGCTCGAAGGGCGCGCAGATCTTCCACACAGGCATCTACGTCGGCAACGGCTGGTTCGTCCAATCCTCCGACCATGGAGTCGCCCTCGCTCAGCTGACCGGGTGGTACCGGAAGAAGTTCGCCTGGGGTCGCCGTCCGCTGCGCGAATCCGGCCTCGAGTCGTAGCTCCGCAGAGCCACGCAACGTCCCGCGGAGGCTGCTGTTACCCCCTCCGAGTGACGCCGCTACCCCCATCGGGTGATTTCCGCCAGGCGAGCCCGGCACCACAATTCCTGCGTCTGGCGTCTTCGACGAAAGTCCCCTGGAGGCAAAATGCTCGAGTGGAAGACTCGCGTGGTGATTCTCCTGGCTCTGGCTGCGGTCGTCGCAGCCGCGCTCGGGAATCTCGGCGCATTGATGAACTACGGCTGGTAGACACCGGCGACACCTCGTAGGGGAGGAACTGTGGCGGGTGTTCGGCCGCCGGCGCTCGCCGGCTGGCAAGTGAATTCGACTCGACAGCGACGGGCTCGGTAGGTCGCTGCGGTGACGACTCCCGCTCCGGTACCGGCCAGAGTGCTCGCGGTTGTGGCGCCCGTGATAGTCGCGGGCGCTGGAGCCGTCGGCTTGGCCCTCTATCGCTACGCGGACGCACCGCGCTCGGCGTCGGACCTCCTGGCGCTCCTCGGCCTCTTCGCGAGCATGGCGCTCGCCGAGCGCTTCCCCGTGCCGGTCGAAGGAATGGGCGCCGGCGGGGTGACGCTCGGGTTCGTCTTCTCAGTCTCCTCGATCATCCTGCTCGGGTGGCCCGCGGGCGTGATGGTCGCGATGGGAGGACCGACGTTCACGCACCTCCTCCAGCGCCGACCGCCGCTCCGCGTCGCCTACAACGGCGCGATGTTCGCGCTCTCGGCGCTCCTCGCCGGGATCGCGATCGACCGCGTCCACGGGAGCTCGGCCGGGATCCTCGTCGCGCGGGTCGTGCTCTGCGGGTTCCTCTACTACTGGGTCGTCAACCTGGTGCTGATCAGCGCAGTCCTCTCGGCCGATTCCGGCCGCTCGTTCTTCACGATCGCGCGGGAGAACATCACGCAGACGACGGCACCGTTCGCCTTCATGGCCTCCGCGGCGCTCACGCTCGTCGTCCTCTGGCAGCGCGAGCCTGCGCTGTCGATCGCGCTGGTCGGCCCGCTGCTCGCGATCGCCCTCTACCAGCGCTCCACGTTCAAGGCGATGCGCGCGATGCGCCTCGCACTGACCGACCCGCTCACGGGGCTCGGCAACCATCGCAGCTTTCACGAGCGGCTCCAGCGCGAGCTCGTCAAGGCGGAGACGGAGGGCACCTCGCTCGCACTCTGCCTCGTCGACTTCGACGAGTTGAAGTCGGTCAACGACCGCTTCGGGCACCCGGTCGGAGACCTCGTGCTCGGACAGGTCGCGTCCCGCCTGCGGCAGGGAGGCGAGTCGTTCCGGCTCGGCGGCGACGAGTTCGCGGTGCTCCTGCCGCGACAGGACGAGCGGCAGGCGACGGCGGTGGCACGCTCGATCGTCGAGCGCGTCGCCGGGCTCGACATGGAGGGCGTCGGCCCGGTGACCGTGAGCGCCGGCGTTGCGATGTACCCGACGCACGGCAGCGGCCGGGACGAGCTGATCAGGCTCGCCGACAGCGCCCTCTACTGGGCGAAGAAGGACGGCAAGAACCGAGTTCGTGCGTATTCCGCCGAGTCGATCCTGCCCGCCAACCTCGAGCAGCTCGCGGACACGCCGGACCGCAGAGCGCAATACCGGGCGGCGGAGAGCCTTGCGAAGGCGGTCGACGACCGCGACGCCTACGCCGGGAGTCATTCACAGCGCGTCGGCGACTACTCGGCCCGGATCGCGCGCCGCCTCGGGGCGGACGAACGCGCAGTCGAGCTGACGCGGCTCGCCGGGAACCTCCACGACCTCGGCAAGCTCGCAATCCCCGAGGAGATCCTCCGCAAGCCGACCACGCTGAGCCCCGCCGAGCGGCTCATGCTCGAGCGGCACCCGCAGATCGGCTTCAAGATGCTCGAGAGCCTGGGCGCCGAGCCGGTCGCGGAGTGGGTCTTGCATCACCACGAGCGGTGGGACGGCGCGGGTTATCCGAATCGCCTCGCCGGCGACCAGATCCCGCTCGGAGCGCGGATCATCTTCGTCGCCGATGCCTACGACGCGATGACCTCGGAGCGCGCCTACCACGCGGCGCGCTCGAACCAGGACGCACTCGCGGAGCTCGACCGTTGTGCAGGGACGCAGTTCGACCCGGCGGTCGTCAAGGCGCTCGCCGAGGAGCTGCACTCTACGCTCGAGCCCGGCACCGCCCTCGCGTCGTAGCGAGTCGGTCGCGCTACGCCAGTTCGTCGATGAGCTGGATCAGCTCGTCTCGGCGGTAGCCCTGCTGCCGCGCGAACCGGACGAGATCGCGCGCCCGCGCGATCACGGCACCGCGCTCGGGCGTCCCCGCGACGGTGACGCCACGGCCGCGCCTGAACTCGAGCAGCCCCTCCTCCCGGAGGAGGCGGAGCGAGCGGAGCACCGTGTTCGTGTTCACGCCGAGGACGGCCGCGAGGTCGCGGGCGGGAGGCAGCCGCTCGCCCGACTTCGCCTCACCGTCGGCGATCGCGCGCCGGATCTCGGCCGCCACCTGCTCGAAGAGCTCCGTCGGCTCCTCGCGATCGACCTTGAGGCGCAGCATCGTACTGCCCACACTAGCACTAGGCCGTCGGAACGCGACCTCCCGGGGGCGCAGACCGCCGCCGCAGCGAGCGAGCCTACAGCGGGATGTTGCCGTGCTTCCGGCGGGGTCTGGGCTCCGCCTTCGTCAATGTCGTCTCGAGCGCGTCGATGAGTACCGGGCGCGTCCGCCGCGGCTCGATCACGTCATCGACGTAGCCGCGCTCGGCGGCGCTGTACGGGTTGGCGAACTTCTCCTTGTAGTCCGCGATCAGCTCCGCCCGACGCGCCTCGGGATCCTCCGCGCCCTCGAGCTCGTGGCGGAAGACGATGTTGACCGCTCCCTCCGGTCCCATTACGGCGACCTCGGCGGTCGGCCAGGCTAAGTTGAAGTCGGCGCGAATGTGCTTCGAGCTCATGACGTCGTATGCGCCGCCGTACGCCTTGCGGGTGATCACGGTGAGCTTCGGCACTGTCGCCTCGCAGTACGCGTAGAGCAGCTTCGCGCCGTGGCGGATGATCCCGCCCCACTCCTGCGACGTCCCGGGCAGGAATCCCGGCACGTCGACGAACGTCACGAGCGGGACGTTGAACGCGTCGCACGTGCGGACGAAGCGGGCAGCCTTGTTCGAGGCGTCGATGTCCAGGACTCCCGCGAGCGACTGCGGCTGGTTGCCGACGACGCCGACCGGGTGGCCCCCGAGCCGCGCGAACCCCGTGACGATGTTCTGGGCCCAGCGCTCGCTGACCTCGAGGAACTCCCCGTCGTCGACGACCCGACGGATCACGTCGTGCATGTCGTACGGCTTGTTGGGGTGGTCGGGGACGAGCGAGTCGAGCTCGACGTCCTCGCGATCGGCCGGATCGGTCGAGGCGCTCCACGCTGGCCGCTCGGCGTTCGACTGCGGCAGGAACGAGAGGAGATAGCGCGCATCCTCGAGGCAGGTCTCCTCGTCGGCGGCCGTGAACTGCGCGACACCCGACTTCGCGGCATGCGTCGCCGCGCCGCCGAGCTCCTCGAACGTGACCTCCTCCCCCGTCACGGTCTTCACGACGTCGGGGCCCGTGATGAACATGTACGAGGAACCCTCGACCATGAAGACGAAGTCGGTCATGGCCGGCGAATAGACGGCGCCGCCGGCGCACGGGCCCATCACGAGCGAGATCTGCGGGATCACCCCCGAGGCCTGGACGTTGCGCCAGAAGATCTCCGCGTAGCCGGCTAGCGAGACGACGCCCTCCTGGATCCGCGCACCGCCGGAGTCGTTGATCCCGATCACGGGGCAGCCGTACTTGACGGCCATGTCCATGACCTTGCAGATCTTCTCGGCGAAGACCTCGCTCAGCGAGCCGCCGAAGACGGTGAAGTCCTGGGAGAAGACGAAGACGCGCCGCCCGAAGATCGTGCCGTAGCCCGTCACGACCGCGTCGCCGTACGGGCGGCGGTCCATCATCCCGAAGTTCCACTCGCGGTGGCGGACGTAGCGGTCGAGCTCCACGAACGAGCCGCGGTCGCAGAGCTTCTCGGCGCGCTCGCGGGCGAGGAGCCGCCCCTCGTCGCGGCGCCGGGCAACGGAGCGCTCGCTGCCGGCGTGGAGTGCCGCCTCCCGCAGCTCCTCGAGCCACTCGAGCTTGCCCGCCGTCGTTTCGTGCCCGTCTGCCACCGCCGCGGAGCCTAACGTTCGCGCTCGTGAGGCAACGCCTCCGGAACCTCCCGCCCGCATTGCAGCTGCGCGACTTCGCGCTGCTGTGGACGGCCTCGCTCGCGAACGGGCTCGCGCTCCAGATGCTCGTCGTCGCGATCGGCTGGCAGGTCTATGCGATCCACCGCAACCCGCTCGACCTCGGCCTGGTCGGCCTCGCAGAGTTCGTGCCGCTGCCGATACTCGCCCTCCCGGCGGGCCAGCTCGCCGATCGCGTGGAGCGCCGGCTCGTCGTCGCGGTCGGGCTTGCCCTCCAGGTCGCGATCGCGGCGCTGCTCGTCGTGATCACGCTCGCCGGGGCGCACGAGCTCTGGCCGTTCCTCGCGATCGCGGTCACAGCCGGCATTGCCTCGGCCGTGACGAACCCGGCCGGACGCTCGCTGACGCCCGAGATCGTGCCGCTCGAGCTCCTGCCGGGCGCGATCGCGCTGCGCAGCGTCGCCTCGCAGGCCGGCATCGTCGTCGGCCCTGCACTGGGCGGCGTGATCTTCGCCATAGAGCCCGTCGCGGTGTACATCGCGGCCGCCGGGCTCTTCGCGCTCGGCGTCGTCACCATCCTCGGCGTCTCGGCGCGCGTCGCGGCCGCGCCGGCGACGAAGCTGACCTGGCAGAGCCTTTCCGCCGGGCTCGGCTTCATCGTTCGCACGCGGATGGTGCTCGGCGCGATCTCGCTCGACCTGGTCGCGGTGCTCCTCGGCGACTCGATCGCGCTGGCCCCGGTGTTCGCACGCACGATCCTCGACATCGGTCCGGTCGGGCTCGGCGCGCTGCGCGCGGCGCCGTCTGCCGGTGCGCTCGTCGCCGGGCTGCTCCTCGCCCGGCGGCCGCTCCACTACCGCGCAGGCCCGACCCTGCTCGTCGTCGTGGCCGCCTTCGGCGCGATGATGATCGTGTTCGGGCTCTCTCGCTCGCTGCCGCTTTCCCTCGCCGCGCTCGCGGTCAGCGGCTTCGCGGACATGATCAGCATGAACATCCGCTCAACCACGGTCCTCCTCGTCACACCGCTCGAGCTGCAGGGCCGCGTAAGCGCAGTGGAGTGGGTCTTCATCAGCGCCTCGAACGAGCTCGGCGCGTTCGAGGCGGGCGCCGCGGCACGCCTGCTCGGCACGGCGACGGCGGTGGTGGCCGGCGGCGCCGTGATGATCGGTGCCGCGGCGGGCTGGCGCGGCCTCTTCCCAGCGCTCGCACGGATGGGTCGGCTCGAGGAGCTGCAGCCGGAAGCCCGATAGGGTCGTTCGCGTGCCGGAATCCCTCGACCGCTCGACGCTGTGGCCGTACGACGAGCGCGGCGAGGCGCGGGACTTCTACTACCAGCGCTTCGGCAGCCCGACGCTCGCGGCCGCCGAAGCCGCGCTCGGAGACCTCGACGAGGGCACCGCGCTCCTCTTCCCGTCCGGGGCGGGCGCGACGACGGCCCTGGCCCTCTCGGTGCTGCAGCCCGGGGACACGATCGCACTCGCCGCCGGCTGCTATTACGGCACCGGGGTCACGTTCGCCACGCTCATGCGCTGGGGACTGCGGGTGTTCGAGTTCGACCAGACCGGGCCGCCGCCGGAAGGGGTCCAGCTCATCTGGCTCGAGGCGCCGTCCAACCCGTACCTCACGATGCCGGATCTCGAGGCGGCAGCCGCGCACCCCGCGCCGGTCGTCGTCGACGCGACGGTGGCGACGCCTGTCCACCTCCGCCCGCTCTTGCACGGCGCGGACTTCGTCGTCCACAGCGCGACGAAGTACCTCGCGGGCCACGACGACGCGCTGCTCGGCGCCGTCGTCTGCCGCGACACGACCGCGGCCGAGGACCTGCGGACGTTCCGCGGGCGAACCGGCATAGTCGCGGCGCCGGACCCCGCCTGGCTGCTGCTGCGCGGGCTGAAGACGCTCGAGCTGCGGGTGCGGCGGCAGACCGAGACCGCCGGCTTCCTCGCCGAGCGGCTGCGAGCGCATGCGGCGGTCGAGGTCGTCCGCTACCCGGGCCTCGGCGGCCTGCTGTCCTTCGACGTGGCCGACGCGGAGACGGCGCGGAAGGTCGAGACGTCGACCCGCGTGATCGTCAACGCGACCTCGCTCGGCGGCGTCACGAGCCTGATTGAGAGCCGGCGACGCTGGGAGGGCGACCGCGTCCCGCCGGGCTTGCTCCGCCTGAGCGCCGGGCTCGAGGATCCTGAGACCCTCTGGGCCGATCTCGAGCAGGCGCTCCCCTCGTAGACGCTCGCCGGACTCCGCTGCCGTGGAAAAGACTCGCGCGTGACGGCCGACCGCTGGGCCGTAGGTGTTGACACTAGTGGGTGTTCGGATTGAGTGCTAACGCGCGGTCGGCGGCGAGTGATTGGCATCCACCCGCGAGCGCGTTGACGAAGAGACCACGCCCATACGGCGGGGGCACCGCCATCCGCACAGCTTGGCCAGCCACTCACTGACACGTGGCTATCCACACGAAGTCACGCTGTGAGTTTGGAAATCTCCAGGAGGAGGAGCCGGAGGTCGGACTCGAACCGACGACCCACGCTTTACAAGAGCGTTGCTCTACCAGCTGAGCTACTCCGGCGCCGGGCCAGCGTAGCGACCCGTTAGAGGAGAACCTCGCGGCCCTTCTGGTGCGCGAGGATCTTCCGCTTGACCCGCTGCAGTGCGTTGTCGATCGTCTTCGTGTCGCAGCCGAGGCGATCGGCCATGTCCTCGTAGGACGAGCCCTCGAGGTAGAGGCGCAGCGCGTCCGCCTCGAGCGGCGACAGGCCGGCGCCGAGGCTGAAGATGAGACTCTGCAGCTCCTCGGTCGAGATGACGACGAGCGGAGGCTCCTGCACGGCCGGGCCGGGCAGCGCGTCGCCGAGCGTGCACTCGCCGTCGCCCTCCTGGCCCGCCGGTGTGTGGCTGAACGAGATGTACGTGTTGAGCGGCGCGTGCTTGAACCGGGTCGCCGTCTTGATCGCCGTGATGATCTGCCGGGTGACGCAGAGCTCGGCGAAGCTGCGGAACGACGTCTCCTTGTCGGCCCGAAAGTCCCGCACCGCCTTGTAAAGCCCGATCAACCCCTCCTGCAGCAGGTCGTCGTTGTCGCCGCCGGCAAGGAAGTACGAGCTCGCCTTGAGGCGCACGAAGCCGGTGTAGCGGCGGATGAGGGCGTCCATCGCGACGCCGTTGCCGTTCCGTGCCTTGAGGACGAGCTGGAGATCCTCTAGCTCTCGTTGAGCTTTTTGCGGCGTGCGCGCTGCCGCTGTGCGAGCAGCCATGGCGCCTCCCGGCGTCTCGAGGGTGAAAGTCTCACCCTGTGGTCGAGGGCGAAGATAGCAAGAGGTCCAACATTTTACAAGTCCAATTGCTTTGGACCCAGTTTGCCGTGGACCCAGGACGCTAGCGGACGCTAGCGCTCGCCACGGCGTAACCGCTCGAGCCTGGCGAGCGTGTCGGGATCGAGGCGATCGCGCAGGTCTCCTCGCCTCGAGGGTGGCTGGCTCGGTCTCGCAAGCTCGCCGAGGAAGGTCTGCGACGCGACCTTTCGCACCTCGATGCCCGTCGTGCCCCGGACGGCCGCGTCGGACGACACGATCTCGACCTGCTCGCTCGCTCGATGCTCGGCCGCGAGCCGCTCGAGCAGCGAGTCCGCGTCCTTCGCCCAGCGCACTTCGAGCGCGCCGAGCTGCTCGGCCGGGCCGTGTCCGTCGAACACGAGCACGCCGCGAGCGCCCTGCGCGGCGATCCAGCTCGCAAGCAGGTCGCGCAGCTCCTCGGGCGACCCGAACCCCCCGGCATGCAGGAGGTTGAAGCCGTCGAACAGGTAGAGCGTCGTCTCAGCCACCGCGCTGTCTCCGCGCTTCGTAGAGGAGAACCGCCGCCGCGACGCTGACATTGAGCGACTCGACCCGGCCGAGCTGCGGGATCGAGACCGCGATGTCGCACGTGCGCCGCACGAGAGGGCGCAAACCCCGACCCTCGGCGCCGAACACGAGAGCGATGCCGCCGGAGAGGTCGGCCTGCCACATCGGCGTTCCGGATTCTCCCGCAGCGCCCGCGATCCAGAGCTGGCCGCTCTTGATCTCGGCGAGATAGCGCGCGAGGTTCGGCACGACCGCCACCGGAAGATGCTCCACGGCCCCGGCCGAGGCGCGGCAGACCGCGGGCGTCACGCGCGCCGAGCCGTGGGCGGGCACGACGACTCCGCTCGACCCCGCTCCCTCGGCGCTGCGGATCACGGCGCCGAGGTTCCTCGGGTCGCTGACCTGGTCGAGACACGCGAGCAGCGGCGCGGGGCCGGCGGCGAGCTCCCACGCGTCCGCGTAGCGGAACGGCTCGCACCAGGCCACGACGCCCTGGTGGTCGCGCGTCCCCGCTGCGTCGGACAGTTCTCGCTCGAGCTTCGTCTGCACGCGTGGCCGCTCGACCTCCGCCAGCCAGGGCTCGCTTCGCACCGCGCGCTCGCTCGCCCACAGCTCGAGCACCTCGCGCGGGCCGCGCAATGCCTCCCGCGCCGGGCGCCGCCCGTAGACGAGATCGCGCGTCACGAGCGACGGACGAGCCGGTAGCCGGGAGGCTCGGCGACGTCGCGCACCTCCCAACCGGCGGCCGCGATCTCGTCGCGCAGGCGATCGGCCCCGGAGAAGTCCTTAGCCGCCCTCGCCTCGAGCCGCCGCTCGGCGAGCTCGGCGAGCTGCGTCGGCGCCTCCTCGACCTCGGCGATCGACTCGAGCCCGAAGATTCCGAAGGCCCGCCGCAGCAGCTCGTGGTCGCGCCAGCCGTGCATCGCAGCGAGCGCCTCCGGCGTATTGAAGTCGTCGTCGAGCGCCGACTCGAACGCCGCCCAGTCCCCGACCGGCTCGCTCGGCGAGCGAAAGACGTTGCGGAACGTCTCGAGCTGCGCGCGGGCCTGCTCGAGCGTCTCGTCGGAGTAGTCGAGTGGCTTCCGCCAGTGTCCGGTCAGGAAGAAGAAGAGCAGCGTCTCGCGCCCCCAGCGGTCGAGCGCGTCGGCGAGCGAGACGTCGTTCCCGACCGACTTGTGCATCTCGGCTCCGCGCATGCTGAGCATCCCGTTGTGCATCCAGATCCGCGCGAACCCGTGGCCGAGCGCGCGCGACTGCGCGATCTCGTTCTCGTGGTGCGGAAACTTGAGGTCGAGCCCGCCGCCGTGGATCTCGAAGCTCGCGCCGAGGTAGCGCTCCGACATCGCCGAGCACTCGATGTGCCAGCCGGGACGGCCGCGACCCCACGGGGAGTCCCACCACGTGTCCTCGCCCGGCTTGTTCGCCTTCCAGAGCGCGAAGTCGCGCGGATCGTCCTTCAGCGGGTTCGGCTCCTGCTCCTCCATCTGGTCGAGCCGCTGCCGCGAGAGCCGGCCGTAGTCGCCGAAGCGGGCGACGCGGTAGTAGACGTCGCCGTCGACCTCGTAGGCGAAGCCCGCCGCGATCAGCTCCTCGATCAGCGCGATCTGGTCGCGTACGGTCTCGGCGGCGGTCGGCTCGACGTCCGGGCGCCCGAGGCCGAGGCGATCGGTGTCCTCGAAGTACCAGCGCGTCGCGTCGGTGGCGAGCTGCGCGCTGTGCCCGGGCGCGGCGTCGTAGATCTTGTCGTTGATGTCGGTGATGTTCACGACGACCTTCGTCTCGTAGCCGCGGTGCTCGAGCCAGCGCTTCAGCCACAGCGGCAGCGCGCTCACGGCGAAGCCGTTGCCGACGTGGATGCGCTGGTAGACGGTCGGACCGCACCAGTAGATCCCGATCGGGCCAGGCGGCGGCGCCAGCTCGACGAGCGAGCCCGTGTAGGTGTCGTAGACGCGCACGGTTTCTAGCCTACGTCGCTCGCCGCAGCAGCTCGTCCCGCGAAAGCGCAGCGATCACCGCCGCGAGCTCCGGGCCGCGCTCGTGTCCGGTGAGCGCCAGTCGCAACGCCTTCAGATCGCCGCCGACCGCCTTGAGCTCACGCAACAGCGCCTTTGGCTCGGTTCCCGCCTCGACGAGCTCGCGGAAGCGGGCGAGCGTGTCGGGCGAGTCGACCGTCGCCTCCCCCGGCTCCAGCACGAGCGCGGCATAGGCACGGGCCTCGGCGAGATCCCGCGCGCCGCGCAGCACCGGCGCCACGGAGACGGGAACGCCGGCGCGCGCCGCGAGCTCCTCGTCGCTCAGGGCGGCGAGCGCCTCGGTCGACAACCGGCGCAGCCGCGCGAGGTCGAGGTGGACGTCGTGGCGCGGAAGCCCGAGCTCCTCGAGGTACGCGCGCACAGCCTCGGCCGGAAAGCCCTCCTCACGCAGGTCCGCGAGCGACGACGCGCCGTGCCGCTTCGAGAGCTTCCGGCCGTCGGGACCGAGCAGCAGTCCGTGGTGGACGTACTCCGGCGGCTCGCCGCCGAGCGCCCGGATCAGCGCCGCCTGCAGCTCGGTGTTCGCGCGGTGGTCGCTGCCGCGGAGGACGTGCGTGATCTCGAAGTCGAGGTCGTCCACCGCTGTGGCGAGCTGGTACGTCGGGCTTCCGTCCACACGCAGGAGCGTGACGCCGCCGAACCGAAGGGCTCCCTCGGCGTCGGGCTCACCGACGAGATGCGCCGCCTCGCGGTGGCGGACGTGTCTCTCGCTCTGCCGCACCGGCCCCTCGTCCCAGCCGATCCCGAGCCACTCGAGGTCGGCGAGGATCGCCTCGAGCCCTCCCTCGACGTTCCGCGCCGGATCGGTGTCGTCGATCCGCAGCATCAGCCGACCGTCGTGCTCGTCCGCGAAGCGGCGGTTCGCGACGGCACTCAGCGCATTGCCGAGGTGGAGCGAGCCCGTCGGGCTCGGCGCAAAGCGGACCCTGGCCACCGGCCGAGTGTAAGCTCCGCCCCGCGATGGAGTCCTGGCGCGCAACGGTTCTCCGCCAAAACGGCTAGTCCGCCGCTCCCCACCGAAGCGTCGTAGGGAAGCGGCGGGACGCGACGCGATCCCGCCCCGTGAAACGGAGGTGTACGTCGCGATGCCGATGCCACATCGCACCCAGCAGCAGCTGATCAAGCGCCGCCTCGTGGGCAAGGAAGGCGGGGAGCGGATCCGGGAGCTCCGCGCGATCCTCGCCGAGCTGCCCGGCTACCGGAACGGCCCGTACGCCGACCTGCGGAAGTGGGTCGAGGGCGAGCTGACGGCCGCCCGCACGCGGAAGCGAGTCGTGACGCGGGACTCGATCGCCGTGCGCCGGGAGGGCGCGGCGCAGATCGCCCTCGTCGGGGCGCCGAACGCGGGGAAGTCGTCGCTCCTGCAGGCGCTCTCGTCGATCCAGATCCGCACCGGCGACTACGCGTTCACGACGACACGGCCGGTCGCCGCGACGACGCGGCTCGGCGGCGTGCTCGTCCAGCTCGTCGAGATTCCCGGCCTGATCGAGGGAGCCGCAGAGGATCGGGGAGGCGGCCGCGCGCTGCTCGGCGTCCTCCGCAACGCGGACGCGGTTCTCTGGTGCCACGCCTGCGACCAGCCCGTCGAGGAGCTGGAGGTCATCCGAGCCGAGGTCGCCGCGGCCGGGATCGACCTGCCCGGGCTGGTCGCCGCGACGAAGTGCGACGAGGCGCCGCCGCCGAGCCATCCCGAGCTGCGCGTCGTGCCTGTGTCCGTGCTCGACGACGAAAGCGTGGACCGGCTACGCGAGGAGCTGTGGGCGCTGACGGGCCTGCTGCGGATTCATCTCCGCGACGGCGGCGACCCCGTCGCGTTACGGCCTCCGGCGACCGTCCTCGACGTCGCCGACACGATCCACCACGAGCTGCGGGAGCGCTGTACCGGGGCGCGGATCTGGGGGCCCTCGGCGCGGTTCGAGGGCCAGCAGGTCGGGAGGCAACACGAGCTGATCGACGGCGACACGGTGGAGATTCTCTCTGGCTAGAGGGTTTGGCGAAGTGGCGCGGCCGGAAGATCGATAGCGATGAATGACGTCGTGGTCATCAACCGGCGCCTCGGGCGGGATCGGCCGCGCGACCGCGCGACGGTTCGCCGAGGACGGCGCCAGGATCGCGCTCCTCGCTCGCGGCCGGGCGGGTCTCGAGGCGGCCGCGGAGGAGGTCGAGGAGCGCGGCGGCCAGGCGCTCGTCCTTCCCACCGATGTCGCGGACGCGACCAGGTCGAGGCCGCGGCACAGGCGACGGAGGAGGCGTTTGGCCCGATCGACATCTGGATCAACGACGCGATGGCGACGATCTACGCCGAATTCCTCGACATCGAGCCCGACGAGTACCGGCGCGCCACGGAGGTCACGTATCACGGCATGGTCTGGGGGACGCGCTCGGCGCTGAAGCGGATGTCCGAGCGCAATCACGGCACGATCGTGCAGGTCGGCTCGGCGATGGCGTATCGCGGCATCCCGCTCCAGGCGCCCTACTGCGGTGCGAAGGCGGCGGGCAAGAACTTCACAGAGTCGGTGATCAGCGAGATCCGCCACCACGGCTGGAACATCCACGTCTCGATGGTGCAGCTTCGCCGGCTTCAACACGAGCCAGTTCACGTGGGGCCGCACGAAGCTGCCGAAGCAGACGATGCCCGTGCCGCCGTTCTACCAGCCGGAGATTGCCGCAGACGCGATCCACTGGGCGTCGTACCACAAGCGGCGCCAGATCTTCGTCGGGATCCCGACCGTGCTCAACATCGTCGGCGAGCGCTTCGCCCCCTGGATCCTCGACTGGTATCTCGCGAAGACCGCCTACGGCTCCCAGATGACGAAGCAGCCGCTGGACGGCAACGACCACGACAACCTCTTCGAGCCGGTCGACGAGGACCGCGGCGCGCACGGGCCGTTCGACGAGCAGGCCCACACGCACAGCTTCCAGACGAGCCTCTCGAAGCACCGGCGGCTCGCCGGCTCGCTCGCAGCGGGAGTGGGAGCTGCGGCCACGGGCGCCGCGCTCCTGCTGAAGCGTTAGCTAGGCGACCGCGCGCAGCAGCTCGGCCCCGGCGGTGCCGAAGCGGTCGGGATGCTCTCCCTCGAGCACCGCACACAGCGCACGCACCTCCCCCTGACCAAGCCTTGCGTACCCCGACTCGAGCGCGCGGACGAGGAGGAGCGAGAGGTCGCGATGCTGCGCCGAGACGCCGGCACGAGCCGCAGCCGCCGCCGCGATCTCGCTCACGACGTCGCGCGGAACGGGAACGACCTTGCCGTCGAGGTCGAGGTCGATCATCTCCCGCGCCATTGCCCCCTATGGCCCCGAGTCCCATGGCTTCAACCCTTTCGGGGGCTGAACGCGTACACCTTCGCCCAGCCGACGACGTAGAGGCGCCGGCCGTCCGTGACGACGGGCGTGAACCCGCCGTCCGGGAAAGTCCAGACCTGCTCCCCGGTGCGCGCGTCGAGACCGTACGTGCGGCGCTTCAGGGTGGCGAAGTAGACGATGCCGTCGACGACGGTCGCCGAGCCCGAGATCGGCCCGTTCGCGTGGAACTTCCAGAGGACGGCTCCGGTGGCGGCGTCGAGGGCGTAGAAGTTGTGGCTGTACGAGCCGACGAAGACGCGGCCTCGCCAGACGGCCGGCGAGCCGTAGACGTAGCCGCCGGTGCCGTACGACCAGCGCAGCTTGCCGCTCCGCTCGCCGAACGAGTAGACGTGACCGTCGGTCGAGCCGAGGTAGACGCGCGAATAGGCGACGGCCGGAGTCGAGTAGAAGGTGCCGTGGCGGCCGAACCAGTCGCGCGCCGACTGCGCCGTCCAGACCGTCTTGCCGTCGCCTGCCCTCAGCGCGTAGAGGCGGCCGTCGTAGGAGCCCAGGAAGATTTCGCCGCGGTCGTACGCGATGGCGCCCTTCACGGCTCCCCCGACGTGGCGGGTCCAGACAGTCTTGCCGTCGACGCCGCGAAGGCAGTAGACGTTTCCCTCCGCGTCGCCGACGTAGATCCGACTGCCCAC
Organism: uncultured Actinomycetes bacterium; assembly: GCA_963796265.1. Classification (GTDB taxonomy): domain Bacteria; phylum Actinomycetota; class Thermoleophilia; order Gaiellales; family Gaiellaceae; genus Palsa-739. The sequence continues at coordinate 403,746 of CAWCLA010000001.1, forward strand.
GACGAGCGGCGAGGTCTCGCTCGCCCCGAGCTGCTTGCTCCAGCGGACGCGATGAGTCGGCCCGGCCGCGATCGCGAGAAGCTGGCCGTCTCCCCTCTTCGCGGCGTTCCTGCCGCACGGCCGCCGGTTGAGGAACGCCGCGAAGACCGAGCCGCGCCCGAGCCGGGTGACGGCCGGCGACGCTGCCTCGCAGCGGTGCACGTGGACGGTCCAGAGCCTGCGGCCGTTCCGGGTGGAGACGGCGATCAGGTTCCCGTTGAGGCTCGCGTAGTAGAGGTAGTCGAACGCGATCGCAGGCGGGAACTCGACGAGCGCCGTCCCCCCCGACACCCAGTCGCGCCGGAACGGCGGCCTCACGTGGCCGACGCCGACGTGGAGGCGTTGGGGCTCGCCGCCGAACATCGGCGAGACGAGCGCGTCGGGCTTCGGTGGTGCGACGGTCTGCGTCGGCTCGAACTCGGTCGACGAGCCCCTGACGTTGCCGCCGTAGCGGTGCTTCGACGCGTAGTAGGCCGTCCCGGCGCCGGCGAGCAGGATCAGGACGCCGGCGACGACGAGGAGGCGGCGCATCCGCCGGATGATGCCTGCGCCGGCGAGCAGCCCGGCGCGCTAGTGCTGCGGGCTAAGCGCGTTCATCACGGTCGAGAGCATCGCGGGCTCGACGTCCGTCTCACTGATTCGACCACTTCGCACTTCGGTGCTTGCGGCGTGCGCGATCGCGCGGATCATTCCGAGGTGCCACGACACCGGGAGGTCGCGTCGGAAGACCGCCTTCTCCTGACCGCGTTCGATCAGTGGCACGAACAGCGCCATGACGGGCTGATGACGGCGGTGCAGTTCCTTGGCCGAGAGACGACTCGTGTTGATCGCCAGCAATGCGTGGAAATCGCTCAGCTTGAGCCAGGTAGCACGGAGCACTCGTTCTAGCGCTTCGTCTGGCTCGCCCCGCGTCGGCTCGGCTTCTCTCGTCGCTTCCGCAACCTGGGCCACCGCGTGCTCCATCACGGCGTCGAGCAGCGACTCGCGAGTTGGGAAGTGCTGGTAGATCGTCGCCCGCACCACACCGGCACGACGAGCGATCTCGGCCATGCTGACATCCAGATCGCTCGCCAACGCTTCGAGGGCGGCGTTGATGATGGAGGAGATGCTGCGCTCGGCGTCCGCCCGGCGGCGTTTCGGGGCGGACGCATCCAGTTGTGTCTTCGCCTCGCCCATCGATCAGTGAATGGGGAGCGCCTGGGGGTTCAGCCGCAGCCTCGGAAGGAAGTGCTGGGCGCGAGGGAGAACTGCAATCGCCACCAGGCTCGCGAGCGTAGCGACGAGAGCGGCGAACAAGAAGGCGTGCCCGATCCCGGATGCTGCCTGCGGGCCGAGGATCGCTCCGCTCGCTCCCGCTGCGATGGTCGAGAAGATCGCGATGCCGAGGGTGCCACCGATTTCATGACCGGTCGAATTGAGCCCGGACAACATCCCGGCCTCTTCCGCACGAGACCCGGTGAGGATCGCCACGGAAACCGAGACGACCGCGACGCCGAGCCCGATACCGGCAATCAGCATGCCAGGCAGGACATCGCTGAGGTAGCTGCCGCCCTCGCCGACGCGCGAGAGGAGCATCATCCCGGTTGCCGCGACTGCGAACGCTCCGGCGAGCGGGACGCGAACGCCGTGCCTGGCGATGAGGTGACCAGCGCCGTGAGCGCCGATCCCGGCCGACACCGCAAGCGGAATGAAGGCGAAACCAGTGGCGAGCGCCCCCATGCCGAGCACGTTCTGGAGGTAGAGCGAGCAAAGCAGGAAGAGTCCGAAGATCGAGCCCGCGGCGGCCAGCATGAGCACGAGCCCACCTCCGACGACGCGGTCGGCGACGCGCTCGACGCGAAGAAGCGGTGCGTCGACGTGCAGTTCGTAGATCGCGAAGGCTGCCAGACCTGCCAGTCCGCCGAGACCGCAGAGGTGGGTCTGGGGAGAGGTCCAGCCAGCAGAGCTCGCCTGAGTGATTCCGTACACGATTGCAGCGAGGCTCGCGGTCGCGAGGGCTGCCCCCGGAAGGTCGAGGCCCCGCCAGCATGGCTTCTGAGTGTCGGCCGGAACGATCTTCAACGAGGCGAAGAGCAGCACTGCCGCCACGGGGAGATTGACGTAGAAGATCATCCGCCAGTCGGCGAACTCGGTAAGGACACCGCCGACCACGACGCCGATTGCAGCTCCGGCTCCGCCGACCGCACCCCAGGCGGCGAGCGCCTTTGCGCGCTGCGATCCCTGGAATGCCGCCATCACGATCGACAGAGCTGCCGGAGAGAGGATTGCCGCGCCCAACCCCTGGCCGGCGCGGGCGGCGAACAACGTCGCGGCGCTCCCGGCCATCGCCGAGGCGAACGAAGAGGCCGTGAAGAGACCGAGACCCGTGAGGAACATACGACGGCGCCCGAGGAGATCGGCGGCGCGGCCGCCGAAGAGCATGAGGCTGCCGAAGATCACGGAGTAGCTCGTGATCGTCCAGCTGATGTTCGAGCCGCTCAGTTGCAGGTCAGTGGCGATATGGGGGAGCGCGATGTTCACGGCGGTGATGTCGAGGATGACCATCAGCTGAGCGATGAGCAACACGAGGAGAAGCCAGCGACGCGGCTTGCTGCCGGCTTCTCCCCTGTGCGTTGCGACTTCGTTCTTGGAGTGCTTCGGCTTGTGGTGCATGGTTGTGCGACTCCTTCTAAGTTGAACGCTACTGTCTGAGATAATAAATCAGACAGCTATGTCCAATGTCAAGTGGCAGCCGTTGGGCTCTCGTCTAGGCTCTCGGCGTGGAAAAGCTGCTTTTGGCTTGGTTCAGCCAAAACGGGCGTGACCTGCCGTGGCGCGGGACGCGCGATCCGTACGCGATCCTCGTCAGCGAGGTCATGTCGCAGCAGTACGGAATCGAATACATGGATCTCCCTGCTATGCAGGGGTTCTTGGGCTAGTCAGCCTGTTCGCACGAGCCCCAAAAGTGCGCAATTTGGGCGCTCGCGGACGGCGTTTGTTCGCACGGCCGTTCGCATGGACTCCACGCAGCTGAGGGGAGGCTGCAGCTCGGCGCCACTCTCCCGCGAGGAGCGAACACCCACGCGCCGGCGGGACACGCTGCGGCCTTCTGGAACTCGTCTGCCTCTTCCGGCCACCGTGTCACGAACCTAGGAGCGGATGGCCGCAATGGTCAAGCGCGAATCAGAGCGCCCGCTCTGATCTGTATTCGCAGGCCGTTAACGTTCACCAGCGGGCGGGCTGGACGCAAGGGTGGCCACCCCTTTCCCTCGGGCGGCAGGACATTGCATAGGCGGGCGTCAGCTGCCCTGGTTCAGCCAAACGCCCTTCTGCTTCTTTCGGTCCTTCTTTCGCTTGCGCATCTCGTCGATCGCCCGGCCCAGCGTCTGGCCGGTCGTCTCGCCCGGTACCCGGCTGGCGCAGCCGACCGATGCGCCACCGTAGATCCCGTCGAACTGCGCGGGGAGGTCGAGTCCGTCGAGCGCTGCTTCCACTTCGCCGCGTCGTCGCTGCGCCGTCTGCTCGTCCGCTCCCGGTAGGAGCAGGCCGAACTCGTCGCCGGCGGTATGAAGCCGGGCCGGAAACTCGTCCGGACCGGCGAGGCCATCCAGCGCCTTGCCAACCGCGAGGATGACGACGTCACCGCCGTCTCGCCAGCCGTAGGCGGTATTCGCTTCTCTCAGCCCGTCGAAATCGAGCACGAGCACGCTGAACGGCCAGGTCACCTCGTGCTTCTCGAGTTGCCGCTCGAGCGCCTCCGAGTTGGGCAGGCCGGTCATCCGATCGCGGAAGGCACTGATCTCGAGCGACGACAGCTGTTCGTCGAGCCGAGACCGCTCGAGCACGCCCGCGAGGGCGAGACTGGCCGCGCTCCAGTAGGCGGCAACGATCGACTGTTGCTCCACCGAAGCCGGATGGACCTGCCCGATCCAGTGGATGGCAGCCGCACCGAGCAACTGTCGCCCGGCACGCAGAGGCGCCACACGCATGGTGATGCCAGCGGCAGCGCACTGCTCGGCGAGCGGCTGAAGATCCGGATCGAGATGCCGGTGCGAGGAGAGCAATGAACGCTCCTGCTCCAGCGCCCGCGGCACCAGAGCCGCCTCCATCCGCGCCGCCAGCACCGGTAGCGCGACTGTCGAGGGAGGGAGAAGCGGCGATCCGTTCGCGCCCGGCCCAAGAAGCCCGCTCAGATCGGAAATTGGATGAAAGCGCGCAACCGTCGCAGCTAGTAGATCGACCGTGTCCTGGAGGACGGTCTGCAATAGCTCGTGCGGGTCGCGGACCCGGAACAGGTCATGCGAACGCAACATGGCGTCGCGAAGAAGCCGCGCATGATCGTGCGCAGGGAGAGTGTCATCGGCGCCGGGCCGCAGGGCGCTCACTATGCGCATCATCAGCTCCGGCAAGCGCACGCGAATGCCCCGGACGGGGCAGCCGAGACGCCTACCTCCGGCTCGGACTCGTCGGAGACGGCGCGTGATGACCAACCCCAACTCCCCGAGTGAGGCCTAACGTGGGTCTCCCCGCCCTGCGCGGCTCCACGAAATCGCTTCCGCTCACATATAGAAGGGAAGGAACACCGACACCGGGAGAACTGACGTTGGCGTAGGTCGCAACTGGCTCAGGGGCGCCGACGGTGTTACCGATCGGCGGCGCGGAGAATGATCTCAGCGGCCTGCTCGGCCGAGAGGACGTCGGTGTTGATCACAAGGTCGTAATCCGTGGGAGACTCGGAATCGACTGAGTAGAAGCGCTTGAGATAGTCGCGCCGGCCTGCGTCGGAGTCCTTGATTGTGCGCGCCGCCTTGGCCCCGTCGACCTGCTCTGCGCCAGCGACTCGCCTCGCCCGAGTCGCGGTCGAGGCCGTCACCAACACACGCAGCGTTCGTGGCCCAGGCTCGATTGCGTGCGCGGCGGCGTGCGCCACGATCACGACGTTGCCTCGTGCGGCCGTTTGTACGACGGTCTCGCGGATCAGGGCTCGGATGTCGGCCGGCGATACGACCTCTATGCCGGCGGTCGCGGCCAGTACCACCGGGTCGCCGCCTCCCTCGGCGAGCGCCTCAAGAATGCGCCTCGCGTACGTCTTTCGGCGTTCCTCGTCCGCGATATCTCCAGGATCAAGGCCGCCCTGGGCTGCCGCGCTCGCGACGATGTCCTCATCCACGTAGAGGTAGCCGAGCTGCTCAGCGACCCGCCTCCCGATCTCATCGCCGTCCGACCCGGTCGTGTGCGAGACACACAGCACGCTGCACGCCACGTCCACGACGCTAAAGCCCAGCGGCGGTGGAAGTCAAGCGGAGTCCGCTCCGGGCGCGTGCGACGCGACCCCAACCGCTATCAGACGCACTCAAGGCTTACTGCGAGCACCCGAGTAGGTCTCGCCTCAACTCCGCTCACGGTCATTGGCGAACACTGGCCCAGTCGAGAGCGCACGGCCTGAGGGGATCCGAGGAACGGCTATCGAGCCTGGCGGCGGTACATCCAGACCGCGGCCGTAAGACCAATGAGGAACCATGTCCTCGTCGCCAGCGGTCCTTCCTTCCGGTATCTCTGAGGCATGGGTGAGCGCCCGGTCACGACCCCGGTGACGCTGCGGCCGCTGGGACTGACAAATCAGCGCGCTGTTGGCGGGCCGCTCTCGCGGCAGCTGCTCGCCGCCTACTTCGCGGTGGCGCTGATCGGCTGGCTTGCCGCGACCGTGGCTGCCGTCGTCGCTGCGTCCGACCTTGCCGCAGGCAGTCCGTTCGCGGCGGCACCGGTGCTGGCCGTTCATCTCGTCGCATTGGGCGTGCTGCCGTTCGCCGTCAGCGGAGCCTCGTTCCATCTGCTTCCCGTGATGCTGCGCAACGACCTGCCCTCGCAGCGTGCGCTGTGGCTCGCGCTGCCTCTTCTCGCCGGCGGATTCCCGGTCGCGTCGGGGCTGGGCCGGGAGGCGCACCCAATCGTCTGGATCGGCGCCGCAATGGTTGCTGCTGGCCTTGCGATCGTCCTGGCGGAGCTCCTGGCCCTCGTCGTGCGCGCGCCGCGCGGGCGCACGCTGATCGCGAGCCGCCTCGGGGTCGCGCTCGCCTGCGCCCACGTCGTCACGGCTCTCTGTCTCGGTGCCGTGATCTTCGATCAGGACCGGCCGTTCGGCGGCCTTTCCTATCAACGCTGGTTGCTGATCCACCTGCACGTTGCGCTGCTCGGCTGGATCGCGCTGCTGATCCTGACCGTCGGCCGCAACCTCGCTCCGATGCTCGCCCAGGCGCCGGCGGCGCCGCAGCGGGAGCGCCCGGCGGAAGAGGTGGCGCTGGTGGCGGGCCTGTGGCTGCTGCTCGCAGGGATCGGCATGCGCGAGCGTGGGCTGACGCTCGCGGGCGGTCTCGTGGTCTTACTGGCGATCGGCCGCTTCGCCGCTCTGATGTTGCGCGTGATGTGGAATCGACGCGGTCCCCTCGAGGCGCCGCTCGCGCATCTGCTCCTTGGCGGCATCTTCCTGGCCCAGGCCGCCGGATGCGGACTCGCGGCGGCCGCCGGCGTAGGCGGCACGCGCCTGGTAAGCGGCTACGTCGTCTTCCTGCTCGTCGGCTGGGCAGGCGGAGTCGTCGTCGGTCATCTCCCCAAGCTCCTCTCGCTCTCGCTCTGGGTGTGGTGGCCGCCGGGTCCGCGCCCGAAGCAGGCGGAACTCTATCGCCGCCGGCTCGGGCTGCTCGAAGCCGCCTTCTTCGCGGCAGGAGTGGAAGCACTCGCGCTCGGGATCGTGATCGGCACCGCAACACTCGCACGAGCAGGAGCGAGCCTGCTCGTCCTCTCAGCCATCCTCACCATCGCCGGAGTCGCGCTCACCTGGCAGCGGCGGTCACGTGCCGAGCGATGACCTCCGGCGCAGGAGCCGCCTCGCCGAACTGAGCGCCGCCCGCACCTGAGGCGGCCGGAACTCGACGTAATCACGACTTCTCGTGCATTGCTCCATCCGCTACAAGCCGTCGGCACGACCGCCGCGCGGCGGTCGGTGCTGACGAAATCGGCTGGCCGAGATCTGAGCCGGCTGGCGAAGCTGGGGCCTCGACGGCCGGGGATGGCGATTCCTGAAGCCTCGGCGGGGCCGCGCGCGACCGGACCCGATTCGCACGGCCCTTCGCACGGGCCGTCTTCCTGCTTACGAGCGCTAAGCCGCTCTTCTAGGCTCCCCGGCGTGGAGGAGCTGCTTCTGGCCTGGTTCAGGGAAAACGGGCGGGATCTGCCCTGGAGGAAGACCCGCGATCCGTACGCGATCCTGGTCTCGGAAGTAATGGCGCAGCAAACGCAGGTCGAGCGCGTCGTGCCGCGCTGGGAGGGCTGGCTCGAGCGCTGGCCGACGGTCGAGGTGCTTGCCGCCGCGCCCACCGCCGAGGTGATCCGCGAGTGGCAGGGTCTCGGCTACAACCGCCGCGCGCTTGCCCTCCACCGCGCGGCGCAGCAGGTCGCGGCTCACGGCTGGCCCGACGACCTGACGGAGCTTCCCGGAGTCGGCCGCTACACCGCGGACGCGGTCTCCTGCTTCGCGTTCGGCCATCCGGTTCTGCCCGCCGACGTCAACGTGCGGCGCGTGTCGGAACGTACGCGCCGGGAGTTCTCGCCTGCCGCGGCGCAGGCGCTCATGGATCTCGGCAAGACCGTCTGCCTCGCCCGCGTCCCGCGCTGCGACCAGTGTCCGCTCGCGGACGCCTGCCCCTCGCGCGGCCGCCGCTTCGAGCCGGCGCGCCGCCAGGGGCCGTTCGAGGGTTCGTTCCGGCAGCGGCGAGCGGCAACCCTCCGCACAGTCGTAGCCGGCTCGCAGCCGGAGGATGCGGAGGCCGTCGCCTCGCTCGCGCGCGACGGCCTCGTGCGGGTGGACGGCCAGGTCGTTTCCCTGCCGGACTAGACGATTGATTCCGAAGTGGCGTGCGGTCGGGGACGTTCTGGCCAAGAGGGGCGACGCGATCGGCCGCAGTTCGTAGCAGCGCTACGGGCTGCGGTCGAGCGTGGCGATCCCGCGCCGCGTCAGGGACGTCAACCGGCCCCGCGGCAGTTCGGAATCAATCGTCTAGCCCGGTACCATCCGCTCGATGCTCGCCACCTCCCTCGTCACGCTGCTGATTCCGGTCTGGATCCTGGCCGGGCTGGTCGTGATCCTCGGCGTGCTCGGCGTGCTCGGGCGCATCCGGGGCGGCCGCTACCTGCGACCGCTGTTCCGTCTGCTGACGAAGGTGCCGTTCATGAAGCGGATGCTCGAGAAGGCGTCGAAGGCGGCGATGGAGCGCACGAACCCGGAGCTCGCGAGCGCGATGCGCAAGCTCGAGCCGCATGCGAAGCAGCTCCACAATCCCCAGCAGGCCCAGAAGGTGATGTCGCGCCTGACCCGCGAGGAGCGCGCCGCGCTCCTGGAGATGCAGGAGCAGCAGGGCGGCACGGAGGCCGAGGTGACGAACCGCCAGATGCGCCGCCAGCTCGAGAAGCAGCGGAAGCGCCGCTAGGACTCGCGAGCGGAGCGAGCCTGCGTCGGCGAAGCGGGCGAGCGCCTAAAGAGGATGCTTGACCCAGATGTTGGGCTCGACGTAGACGCCTCTGCCGTTCTTGAAGTGCACCGGCACGAGGGCGCCGGGAACGACGTAGTGGCCGTCTTCCGGGAAGACCATCCCCGTCCACTCCTCCCACTCGGCACGGGTGCCCGAGATCGTCATCGAGCGCGGCGCCGTCTGCAGGAGCTCGCCGCCAAGCCGCTCGTGCGTCCGCAGCCAGGGGTCGTACGGGAGGCCGTCGCTGCGCCGCCACGTCGCGTAGCTCTCGAGCGCCACGAGCGGATAGCGCTCCTTCCACGTGGGGCGCACCGGCGCCACGAGCGCATCGAGCCCATGCCCGGCGCCGACCGCCGCAAGCCGGCGCAGGATCGTCTCGGCGATGCCGAGGCCACGATACTCCGGCACCACGCCCGCGACGACAGCGCACAGCGTCGTCGGCGTCCCCTTGACGCCGTCCGTCAGCGCCCAGTCGATGCCGCGCGGCGACGGGCTGCCGTCCCAGCTGACAGGCACGCTGCAGGCGTAGCCGACGGTCTCGCGCCGGCCGATCTCGCGGTCGACGACCCAGAGCTGGAAGTCCGGATACTGGTCGTAGAGCTGCGGCCAGAAGCCCTGGACGACCGGATCGTGGGACATGAACTCCGGCCAGATGCTCGGCAGCGTCCCCCGCAGCTTCGGGTGCTCGGCGTGGGTGACAAACGCGAGCTTCATCGGACGAGGAGCGCCACAGCCTGAGCCGCAAGGCCTTCGCCGCGGCCGGCGAAGCCGAGACCGTCGGTCGTCGTGGCGCGGACGGCGACGAGCTCCGAGTCGACGTCGAGCGCTGCCGCAAGACGCCGGCGCATCTCCTCCCGGTGCGGCGCCAGGCGCGGCTCCTCGCCGACCAGCACCACGTCCGCATTCGCGAGGCTCCAGCCCTGCGCCTGGACGCGCTCCCAGGCCTGCGCGAGCAGCTCGAGCGAGTCGGCCCCCGCAAGCCCGGGATCGCCGGAGGGAAAGAGCGCACCGATGTCCTCGAGCCCGGCAGCTCCGAGCACGGCGTCGGTGAGCGCATGCGCGAGGACGTCGCCGTCCGAGTGGCCCGCGAGCCCGCGCGGATGGTCGATCCGGACTCCGCCGAGCACGAGCGGGACGCCCTCCTCGAGCGCGTGCGCATCGAAGCCGGTGCCAACGCGGTACTCAGGCATCGGCCAGCGCGTCCGGTAGCTCGTCGAGCGAGCCGATCGTGATGGTGCCGGCCGGCGACTCGACGTCGGCGTGCACCCCCCGGCGGATGCGGACCGCGTGGAGCCCCGCCGCGAGCGCCGGCAGGACGTCCTTGTCGACACGGTCGCCGACGTAGAGGATCTCGTCGGCCGGGGCGCCCGCCGCCTCGACGACGTGGGCGAAGAAGCCGAGGTCGGGCTTCTCGACGCCCCAACGCTCCGACGAGCCGACGAAGTCGACGTGCGGTCGCAGGAAGTCCTCGTGCACCGAGTGCATGTTCCCGGCCGCGCCGAGGCGCAGGCCGAGCGCGCGCAGCGCTGCGAAGCACGGCAGGGCGTCGGCGTGAATGTCCTGCTCCGCGAGCACGAAGGTCGTGACGCCCTCGGCCTCCCAGCGCGTGTACGTCGTGCGCTCGTCCACGAGCGTCTCGCCGACATCGAAGACGACGACCGTCAGCGCCATCCCGCCACCGTCTCGAGATCGGCCTCGGAGGTGACCTTGAGCAGACGCGGATCGCCGGCGACGACCTTGACGCGGCCGCCGGCCGCCTCGACGAGCCCGGCGCAGTCGGTCGCCTCTCCACCGTTCGCCTGGGCCCGCCGCAGCGCGTCCGCAGCGAACGCCTGCGGCGTCTGCACCGCCCAGAGCCCGTCGCGCGGCACCGTCTCCTGCACGCCGCCGTCGGGGCCGACCCGTTTCAGCGTGTCGCCGACGGGGAGCCCGGGCACGACGCCGTCCCAGCCCTCCGCGAGCGGCGCGAGCACGCGTTCGACTACCTCGTCCGAGAGGAGCGGTCGCGCCGCGTCGTGCACGAGGACGACGAGCGCGTCCGAGGGCACCTCCACGAGACCCGCCCGCACGGAGTCGGTCCTCGTCTCGCCGCCCGTCACACACGCGTGAACCTTGCCGCAGCCCTCCTCCTCGGCGAGGAGGATCGCAGGTTCCTCCCAGCCCGCCGGCGCGACGAGGACGATCCCGTCAACCCAGGGAGAGGCCTCGAGCCGCCGCAGCGGCTCGGCGAGGAGCGGCTCGTCTCCGAGCTTCGCAAACGCCTTCGGCCGGTCCAGCCCTAGCCGCTCCCCCCGCCCCGCTGCCACGAGGATGGCCCAGACGGACATGTCCGCGAGACGGCCCGGCTAGGCCGTTGCTGCCGCAGCAGCCTTCTTCTTCGCCGCCGGCTTGCGCTTCGGCGGGCTGTCGGAGGCTAGAACCTCCTCGAGCCAGTCCGCGCAGGTGTCCTCGTCCATGTCCTTCGCGTACATCAGCTCGGAGGCGAGGATCTTCTTCGCCTTCACGAACATCTGCTTCTCGCCGGTCGAGAGGCCCTTCTCGCGATCGCGGAGAGCGAGGTTCCGCACGACCTCGGCGAGCTCGAGGATGTCGCCGGTCTTCATCTTGTCGCGGTTGTGCTTGAAGCGGCGATTCCAGTTCTTCGGCATCTCCGTCGAGACGCCCGTCAGCGCTTTGAGGACGACGCCGACCTCCTTCACGCCGATCACGCGGCGCAAACCGACCTGATCGGCATTCTCGGACGGGACCTGCACTGTCATGTCGTTGTGCAGGATCTTGATCGTCAGGTACTCGCGCTGCTGTCCGAGGACCTCGCGCTTCTCCTTCTTGACGACCGTTCCCGCCCCGTGGTGGGGATAGACCACCTTGTCGCCGACGTCGTACAAGCCCGACCTCCCTGGCTGCAAGCCGCTCTTCCGTGAAGAAAGCCGGCACGCTCCTCTGTGCCGGCCACAGGGCGCCAGTGTAGCAGAAACGGCCTGACCAAGCCAAATCTGAGGCCAAATCTGGGTCGAATCCGCGTTGTCAGAGCGGTACTCAGAGCTGCAGGTAGCGCTCCACCAGGTTGTGCTCCTGGAGCCGGCGCAGGCCCTCGCGGATCTCGCGCGCCCGTACCGTCCCGACTCCCTCGACCGACTCGAGCTCGCGCTGCGACGCGCGGACGACCGCATCGAGGCTCCCCAGCCCGGCGACGACGCGGCGGACGAGCGGCTCGGGGAGGCGCGGGATGTGGGAGAGGATGCGATAGCCGCGCGGCGCAACCGAGTGGTCGAGCGGATTGACGCCGCGGTCGTGGCCGAGCACCTCCGCGAGCCGCGCGAACTCGAGCAGCTCCTGGTACGAGAGCGCCGCGAGCTCGGAGAGCGCAGCCGTCGCCTCGTCGCCGGGGCCCAGAACGTGATAGTCGCGGACGATCGCGTCGCGCTCCCGCGGAACGTCCCCCACGAGCTCCTCGAGCTGGAGCCGGATCAGGCGGCCCTCGCTGCCGAGCTCGACGCAGTCGCGCGTGATCCGCTCGGCCATACGAGAGGTCATTTCCCCGCGCTGCAGGACGACGAGGACGTCGTCGAGAACGACCGCGTTCTGGAACTCGAGCGCGGTCAGCCGGGTCAGCACCTGCTCGAGCCGCTGCCGGTACGTGTCGAGCGTGCCGACCGCCTGGTTCGTCTTCGCGAGGACATCCGCAACCGGGTCGAGCTGATACCGCGCAGGACCGACGAAGACCGTGACCGTCTCCCGCTGCTGCGAGACCGAGACGACGAGCGCTCCGGTCTGCTTCGCCACGCGCTCGGCGGTGCGATGGCGTGTTCCCGTCTCGTGCGACGGGATCGTCGGGTCGGGCATGAGCTGGACGTTCGCCCAGGCGAGCCGCCGCACCGCCTCGTCGACGATGATCGCGCCGTCCATCTTCGCGAGCTCGTAGAGGAGCTGGGGCCGGAACGGCGCGTCGAGGCGGATGCCGCCGGAGTAGAGGAAGGCGAGCCCGTTCGGGTCGCCGACGACGATGAGCGCCCCCTCGTGGGAGCGGATGACGTCGTCGACCGCCTCGCGTAGACCGGTGCCGGGCGCGACCTTGGCGATCGCGGCCAGGAGCTCGGGATCGCGGCGCGGGTCTTCCTCCGCCGGGACACGCGTGAAGCCGAGGTCGCCGAGGCGATCCCCCTTGCGCTCAGTCGTCTCCTTCGGATCGATCGCCATCGAGCCCTGCCTTGATCGCCTGCCGCAGCGTCTCTGCGGCCTCGACCGCGATTTTGCCAGTCGGCGCCGTACCCGCCGGGGCGACGACCGCCGAGAGGCCGAGCTTCGCGCACTCCTCGAGCCGCCGCTCGGCCTGCGCGGCGGTGCGGAGACGGCCCGTGAGCCCGATCTCGCCGAAGGCGGCGACGCCGGCCTTGACCGGCACTCGTCGCGCAGCAGACGCGATCGCAAGAGCGACTGCGAGGTCGGCGCCGGGCTCGTCGATGCGGACGCCGCCGGCGACGTTCACGAAGACGTCCGCCTGTCCGAGCGCGACGCGGGCATGACGCGAGAGCACGGCGACGATCATCGCGAGCCGCTTCGGGTCGATGCCCGTCGCGACGCGGCGCGGCATGGCGAGCTCGCTCTGCGCCACCAGCGACTGAATCTCGAGCAGGATCGGCCGCGTGCCCTCGAGCGCGCAGGCGACGGCGGCGCCGGGCTCGCCGGGAACCGTCCGGCCGAAGACCTCCGACGGGTCTGCGACCCCTGCGAGCCCGGCGCCCGTCATCTCGAACACGCCGAGCTCGTTCGTCGAGCCGAAGCGGTTCTTCACGGCCCGCAGAACACGGTGCGCGTGGTACCGGTCGCCCTCGAACTGAAGCACGCAGTCGACGAGGTGCTCGAGCACCCGCGGGCCCGCGACGCTGCCGTCCTTCGTCACGTGGCCGACGAGGATGGTGGCGACGCCGTGCTCCTTGGCGACGCGCAGCAGCCGCGCGGCGGCTTCGCGCACCTGCCCGACGGAGCCGGGGGCGGACGCGAGCTCGGCAGCGTGCAGCGTCTGCACCGAATCGACGACGCAGACGTCCGGCCGCTCGGTGCGAAGCGTCTCGCAGACGGTCTCGAGCTCCGTCTCGGCAAGGATCTGGACGTTCCCCGGCCCGCCGAGCCGCTCCGCGCGCAGCTTGACCTGCGCGACCGACTCCTCACCCGTCACGAGGAGGGACGAGCGGGTCTCGCCGATCGCGCGCAGCGCCATCAACAAGAGGGTCGACTTGCCGACCCCCGGCTCGCCACCGAGGAGCACGAGAGAGGCGGGAACGAGCCCGCCTCCGAGCACACGGTCGAGCTCCGAGACCCCCGTCGGGATGCGCGCCGCCTCCTCGACCTCGACCTCGACGAGCCGGAGCGGCGTCCGCGCCACCGCCGCCCCGCCGGCTCCTCCCGCCGCCTCGACGGGCTCCTCGACGAGGGTGCCGAAGGTGGAGCAGCCCGGACACTTGCCGAACCAGCGCCCCGCGCTGTAGCCACACTCCGTGCAGCTGAACTGGACGGCCGCCGTCTTCGCCATGGCCTCCACACTACGAGCGCAGGCGGACGAGAACCGCAACGAATCCGCGCAACTCCGTGCCAACCTGGGCTCTCCCCAGCCCGGAGCTCTTCTCTCCGGCGAGCGAAACGCCGGCTTCGCTCGCTACGCCGAAGCGGCCCCGCCGCAAGGGGCCGCTTCGGTGCTTCGAGGGAAGATTCGGGAGCCCCCGCCGCATCGGGGCTCACCGAGGTTCGTGCTTACACAAAGCATCATGTCGCGCCGGGGCCGCTTCACTCGTCCCCTTTCGGGTGGTTCATCGGGTCGCTTCACTGCCGCTCGTTGCGGAGAATCCGCAACGAGGTTCGGGGCGAGCACGGCTGCTGCCTACCCGGGTCGCGGCCAGGATGCACAACATGTCGTACAGGCCAAAGTCGAAGGAGAGAACCATGAAGAGGTTCCTCGAGATCGGCGGAGTCGCTGCAGGCGTTGTCCTCATCGCTTTCGGCGTCGCCGCGATCGTGCTCGGAACGAACGGGAAGAACACCGTCGGCTCCGAGCTCAAGCAGCAGCAGATCGTCGGGACGCCCGACATGACCCCGAAGGGCATCAAGGCAGCGGTGGCCGGGCAGTCGTGGGCCGAGAGCGTCAACCTGCCGACGTGCACGGTCGCGAGCCTGCCGGTCAACAACGGCAGCAGGGCTCGTTGCTTTGCGGAGTACATGCAGATCCATGCACTCGAGGCCACCGGTGGCTTCGTGTACGCGCAGATGGGCCAGTACCAGGCGAAGCCCGGGACGCCGAAGTCCCAGCTGACGGCCGACGGAGCCACGAGCAACAAGGATTACGCGGTCATCGACCCGAAGACGCAGCAGCCCGTCGCGAACGGCGCCCGGAACGTCTGGGTGACCGAGACGGCGCTGACCACCGCCCTCAACTCGTCCTACATGGCGAATCAGATGGCGAACTTCGGGATCGTGGTCGGAATCGCACTCCTCCTCTCCGGAGTCGGCTTCGTCATCCTCGCCCTCGGCGGCGCGCTGGAGAACGAGTCCTGGTTCTTCAGGCGGCGGGCTGTCACGGAGTCGGGTGCCCACACGACGAAGCCCGTGAGCGCCTGACCTAGGAATAGGAAAGCTCCCCACCAAGAAGAAGGGCGGCCGGGCGGCCGCCCTTCTTCTTGGTGGGGCAGCGGAGCGGCACGTCTCCGGGCGGAATCCGCGAGGGACGGCGCTCAGGGCACGGCGGAGGCGGGAACCCCTACCGCGCGACCCTTCGCGTATCTACTTCTCTTCGCCTGCCGGCTCTTCGTCGTCGGCCGGGGCCGACGCGGCCGGCTCCTCGGCCGGCACAGTCACCTTCTCGGGCGTGACCTCACCCGGGATGAAGGTGATGTCGACCTCGTCGCCCGGCTCGCCGTCCTCGGTGCGCGTGCGCCCGACGAGGATCGTCGAGCCCGGCTCGAGCTGTCGCCCGAGCACGAAGTCGGCGAGCGGATCCTCGATGTAGCGCTGGATCGCGCGGCGCAGCGGCCGGGCGCCCATCGCCGGGTCATAGCCCTTGTCGACGAGCAGCTCCTTCGCGTCGTCGGTGAGCTCGATCGCGACCTCGTGCGTCGCCATCTGCTCGCGCAGGCGCCTCAGCTGCAGGTCGACGATCGTCGTGATCTCGTCCTTCGAGAGCTTGTGGAAGACGATGATCTCGTCGATCCGGTTGAGCAGCTCGGGCCGGAAGACCTTCTTCAGCTCGCCCATCACACGGCTCTTCATCTCCTCGTACGAGAGCCCGGACTCGTCGCCGACGGTGAAGCCGAAGCCCGTGTTCTTCGAGATCTGAGATGCGCCGAGGTTCGAGGTCATGATCACGATCGCGTTCCGGAAGTCGACACGGCGCCCCTGGGCGTCGGTGAGCTTCCCCTCCTCCAGGATCTGGAGGAGGATGTTGAACACGTCCGGATGCGCCTTCTCGATCTCGTCGAGGAGGAGCACCGAATACGGCTTGCGCCGCACGGCCTCGGTGAGCTGGCCGCCCTCGTCGTAGCCGATGTAGCCCGGAGGCGAGCCGACGAGCCGGGACACGGAGTGCTTCTCCATGTACTCCGACATGTCGACCTGGATCAGCGCGTCCTCGTCGCCGAACAGGAACTCGGCGAGCGTGCGCGCGAGCTCGGTCTTGCCAACGCCGGACGGGCCGAGGAAGATGAAGCTGCCGGTCGGCCGCTTCGGATCCTTGATGCCCGCGCGGGCGCGGCGGATCGACTTCGCGACCGCGACGATCGCCTCCTCCTGGCCGACGACGCGCTTGTGCAGCTCCTCCTCCATGCGCACGAGCCGGGCCGACTCGGCCTCGGTGAGCTTGAAGACGGGGATGCCCGTCCACATCGAGACGATGTCGGCGATCTCCTCCTCACCGACCTGCGGCTGCTCCTCGTTCGACTCGGAGGTCCGCCACTGCTCCTCTAGCTCCCGCTTCTTCTGCGTGAGCTTGCGCTCCTTGTCACGGAGGGAGGCGGCCTTCTCGAACTCCTGGTTCTCGATCGAGGCTTCCTTCTCCTTGCGGACGCGCTCGATCTCGTCCTCGAGCTCGCGGTAGCGCGGCGGCGCCGACATCGACTTGATCCGGAGGCGCGAGGCGGCCTCGTCGATCAGGTCGATCGCCTTGTCGGGCAGATGGCGGTCCTGGATGTAGCGGTCGGAGAGCTCGGCCGCGGCCTTGAGCGCATCGTCGGTGATCGTGACCCGGTGGTGCGCCTCGTAGCGGTCGCGCAGGCCGCGCAGGATCTGCACCGAGTCGTCCACCGAGGGCTCCTCGACTCGCACCTGCTGGAAGCGCCGCTCGAGAGCCGCGTCGCGCTCGAGGTACTTGCGGTACTCGTCGAGCGTCGT
Organism: uncultured Actinomycetes bacterium; assembly: GCA_963796265.1. GTDB lineage: Bacteria > Actinomycetota > Thermoleophilia > Gaiellales > Gaiellaceae > Palsa-739. The sequence continues at coordinate 420,662 of CAWCLA010000001.1, forward strand.
GGCGCCGATCGTCTGCAGCTCGCCGCGGGCGAGCGCCGGCTTGAGGATCGAGGCGGCGTCGATCGCGCCCTCGGCCGCGCCTGCGCCGACGAGGTTGTGGAGCTCGTCGATGAACAGGACGATGTCGCCGCGCTGCTGGATCTCCTTCATGACCTTCTTCAGCCGCTCCTCGAACTCGCCGCGGTACTTCGAACCGGCGACGAGGGCTGCGAGGTCGAGGCTGTAGATCTGCTTGCCCTTGAGGATCTCCGGCACCTGGTTCGAGGAGATCCGCTGGGCGAGTCCCTCGACGATCGCGGTCTTGCCGACGCCCGGCTCGCCGATCAGCACGGGATTGTTCTTCTGGCGGCGCGCGAGGATCTGCATGATCCGCTCGATCTCGGTCTGGCGGCCGACGACCGGGTCGAGCTTGCCCTCCTGCGCCTGCTTCGTGAAGTTGCGGCCGAACTGGTCGAGCAGCTTCGACGACTTCGACTTCTCGCCCGCCGGGCCGCCCGCGCCCGCCTGCCGGCGGCCGGGGCCCGAGAGCATGCGGATGATCTCGTTGCGAATCTTCTCGGCGTCGGCGTCGAAGTCGAGCAGGATCCGGGCGGCCACACCCTCGTTCTCGCGCACGAGGCCGAGCAGGATGTGCTCGGTGCCGATGTAGTTGTGACCGAGGGACAGCGCCTCGCGCAGCGCGAGCTCGAGCACCTTCTTCGCGCGCGGCGTGAACGGGATCTGACCGGTCGTGACCTCGTCGCCCTGGCCGACGATCCGCGCGACCTGCGCCCGCACTTCCTCGACCGTGATGTCGAGGGACTCGAGCACCCGCGCCGCGAGACCCTCTTCCTCGCGAAGCAGCCCGAGCAGGATGTGCTCGGTTCCGATGTAGTTGTGCTTGAGCGCCCGCGCCTCGTCCTGTGCGAGGACGACGACCTGGCGAGCCCGTTCAGTGAAGCGTTCGAACAAGTCCCTCGACTCTCCTTTCGTGTACAACCGCCGCTGGACGGTCGAAGGGTGAGCCCATCGTAGCCGACCCTTCCGGCCGGACAGAGCCGGCTCCCGGGGGCTTACCGAACCCGACCGGCTTTCAGTCGCGGGCTCGCAGCGTCGGGAAGAGGATGACCTCGCGGATCGTGTCCTTCCCGAGCAGGACCATCGCCAGGCGGTCGATGCCGACGCCGCAGCCGCCGTTCGGCGCCATTCCGTACGACATCGCCTCGACGTAATCGGGATCGCCGGGCTCGGCCACGGCATCGCCCTCCTCCCGCTCCGACGCCTGCACGGCGAAGCGCCGCGCCTGTTCCTCGGCGTCGTTGAGCTCGCTGAAGGCGTTCGCGATCTCCATCCCGCTGACGACGGCCTCGAAACGCTCGACGAGCGTCTCGTCGCCCTCGGTCGTGTGGGCGAAGGGCGACAACTCGATCGGCCAGTCGTAGACGATCGTCGGCTGCACGAGCTCCGGCTCGACGAAGTGGGAGTACGCGTGGTCCGCGAGCTGCGACCAGCTGCGGTCGCGCGAGACGTCGACTCCGGCCTCGGTCAGCTTCGCGCGCAACTCGGGCTCGTCACGCGTCCAGACGCCGTGCGCCTCGAGCGACTCGACGAACCGCACCTCCTGCCAGTGCGCGAGGTCGACCTCGTGGCCGCGGAAGGTCGTCTTCGTGCCGCCGATCGTGGCCTCGGCGGCGTGGCGCACGAGCTCCTTCAACCGTCCCGCGGTGTCCTTGTAGTCGGCGTACGCCTCGTACCACTCGACCTGGGTGAACTCCGGCGAGTGCTTGTACGAGTAGCTCTCGTTGCGGAAGTCCTTCGAGAGCTCGTAGACCTTCTCCAGCCCGCCGACGATGAGCCGCTTGAGGTAGAGCTCGTCGGCGATGCGCAGGTAGAGATCGGTGTCGAGCAGCTCGGAGTGCGTGACGAACGGCTCCGCGAAGCCGCCGCCGTAGCGCGGCTGCAGGATCGGGGTCTCGACCTCGAGGAAGCCCTCGCCGTCGAGGTAGGCGCGGACCGCCGTGACCATCCGCGCGCGCAGGATCGCCTCGCGGCGCGACTCCTCGCTGATCAGGAGATCGAGGTAGCGCTTGCGGTAGCGGAGCTCGACGTCCTCGATGCCGTGAAACGTGTCGGGCAGCGGCGAGCGGTTCCGCGCGAGCACCTCGAGCGCGTCCACCTGGAGCGAGGGCTCGCCGCGGCGTGACTGCGCGGGCGAGCCGGTCACGCCGACGACGTCCCCGAGGTGGAGGTCGAGCTCGCCCGTCCGCTCGGCGGGGCAGATCAGCTGGATGCGGCCGGAGCGGTCGACGAGGTCGAGGAAGACGAGCTTCCCCATGTCCCGCCGCGCCATGACCCGTCCGGCGAGCCGGCGCTTCGTCTCGTCGGCGGCCTCGCCCGGCTCGAGCCGCTCGGCCTCGACGCGGACGGCCGCGACCTCGTCACGGTCGGGAAAGCGCTTCGCGGCGGCCATGGCCGCCGAGTGTAGGAGGAACGCGGCTACTAGGCCGCCTTGACCTCCATGATCTTGAACTTCCGCGCCCCCCGGGGCGTCGGCGCCTCGACGACGTCGCCCTTCTTGTGGCCCATGATCGCCTTGCCCACGGGCGACTCGTTCGACAGCTTCAGCTCCGCGGGGTTCGCCTCCGCCGAGCCGACGACGTGGTACTCGACCGTCTTGTTCGAGCCCATGTCCTTGAGCCGCACCTTCGTGCCCACGGAAACCTCGCCCGAACGGATCTCCTTCTTCGTGACGACGCGGGCGTGCTTGAGCCGCTCCTCGAGCGTGGCGATGCGCGCCTCGAGATGGGCCTGGTCGTTCTTCGCCGAGTCGTACTCCGCGTTCTCGGCGATGTCCCCGAACTCGCGCGCGATACGGATGCGCTCGGCGACCTCGCGGCGGCGAACCGTCGAGAGTTGCTCGATCTCTGCCTGGAGCTTCTTGTAGCCGTCCGGCGTAAGGACGATTTCCTTCACCACTGTCCTCCTGAACCCACAAAAACGAAACGGCCGGCGGCGACCTGCCTCCGGCGGGGGCGGATGGTACCCCCGCCGTCAACCCCCGTCAATACACCGCCGATACCATCGGCAAATGCCGGTAAACCTGCGGGATTCGTGGTCGATCGGCGAGATCGAGGTGCCCTCGCGGATCGTGCTCGCGCCCATGGCCGGCGTCAGCATCCAGGCGTTTCGGCGGCAGGGACGGCGATTCGGCGCGGGCCTCGTCTGCTCGGAGATGGTCTCCGCGGCGGGCATCGAGCATCGGAACGAGCGAACGTTCGGGTATCTGCGGGTCTCGGCCGACGAGCATCCGCTCGCGATCCAGATCTTCGGCTCCGACCCGGGCGCCATGGCCGACGCTGCGCGGATGGTCGAGGCCGCCGGCGCGGACATCGTCGACATGAACTTCGGCTGCCCGGTGAGGAAGGTGACGAAGACCGGCGCCGGCGCACACCTGATGGAGGATCCGGAGCTCGCGTGCCGGGTCGTCGCGGCGGCGACGGGAGCCGTCGGGGTGCCCGTGACGGTGAAGATGCGGCGTGGCGTCGAGAACGGCTCGCGCGCCTGTCTCGAGCTCGGACCGAGGCTCGTGGAGGCGGGCGCGGCGGCTCTGACCCTCCATCCGCGCTCGGCGCGGCAGATGTACACGGGCGAGGCCGACCACGCGCTCACGGCGGAGCTCGTGGATCGCGTCGGCGTCCCGGTGATCGCCTCGGGCGACGTCACCTCGCGCGAGAAGGCGCTTGCGGTGCTCGAGCAGACGGGCGCGGCGGCGGTCATGGTGGCGCGCGGCGCGCAGGGAAATCCGTGGGCGCTACGGGAGATCGTCGAGGGCGAGTCGTTCCGGCCGACACGCGAGGAGGTCGCGGCGGAGCTCGTCGTCTTCATCCGCGAGGCGGTTCGCGAGCTCGGCGAGCAGCGGGCGGTCGGCTTCCTCAAGAAGTTCTACGGCTGGTACCTCGGCCACGGCCGCTTCCCGAAGCCGTTCAAGCAGGAGCTGGTTCAGCTCCGGACGACCGAGGAGGTCGTGATGCGGCTGTTCGCCGCCGCGCCCGGCGCTGCGCCGCTCGTCGAGCGGCTCGAGGCGGAGCTGCCGCCGGCCGGGGACGAGGTGCTGCTCGACCGGCTTCCGATCTCCGTCTACGGCGGCGGATAAGCGTCGCGGACGTGTCCCGCGCGACGGGCGAACTCGTTCTGCGCACCGAGCGGCTCGTCCTCGTCCCGCTCACGCCGCTCCACGAAGCCGAGCACGCCCAGGCGTCGGGGAACGCCGCGGACGCCGCGCGGGACACGCTGGCCGCGGAGGTGCAGTGGCGAGAGCACGGCTTCGGCCCGTGGGCCATCCGGGACGGGCGCGACGACAGCTTCCTCGGCGGCGCGGAGCTGCGCTTCGCCGGAGAGGGCATCCAGGGAATCGCTCCCGACGAGGTCGAGACGGGCTGGTGGGTCGCCGAGGAGCGACGCAACGAGGGCATCGCGACGGAGGCGATGCGTGCAGCGATCGCGGATTTGTGGAACCGCACTCGAGTCGAGAGCGTCACGGCGTACATCGGAGCAGCGAACGACGCCTCGCACCGCCTCGCCACGAAGCTCGGCTTCACGGTGCGCAGTCCGGGCGTAGGACGCTTCGGCGAGCCGATGACGGTGTACGCGCTCCTACGGCCGGGCGAGCTGCGCTCTTCGCCCGGGAGCTAAGGAACTGCGGCCATCCGAGAGCAGGGTCTCGGACGGGCTCCTACTCAGAGCACACGAGGCGACGCAAGGTTCAAGCCTGGTCTTGGTCGCGGGGTTCTAACCCCCTGAACCATCCAGGGCCTGGGACGGAGCGTACGCGGCGGACGGAACCGTCCCCCGGTGAGCGAGACCGAAGGGCTCGCGAGCTACCTGTTCTGGTCCCAGATCAGGCGTAGCCCCTCGAGCGTGAGGAACGGCTCGACGTGGCCGATCGTCCGCGAGTGCGGCGCGATCAGGTCGACGAGACCGCCCGTGCCGATCACCGGCGCCTCCGCGCCCAGCTCGCCCCGGATCGCGTCGACGATGCCGTCCACCTGGCCGGCGAAGCCGTAGACGAGCCCCGACTGCAGGGCCCCCGCGGTCGTCTTTCCGATCACCCGCGGCGGCTCGACGTAGTCGACCTTGACGAGCCGGGCCGCGCGCGCGAAGAGCGCGTCCATCGAGACCTCGATCCCGGGAGCGAGGACGCCGCCGACGTATGCGCCGCCCGGCGAGACGACGTCGAAGTTCGTCGACGTCCCGAAGTCGGCGACGATCGCCGGCGCGCCGAAGAGCTCCTTCGCCGCGACGGCGTTGACGATGCGGTCCGGGCCGACATCGCTCGGCGCCTCGTACTCGATGGGGATCCCGGTGCGCACGCCGGGCCCGACGACGAGCAGCTCCGCGCTCGCCCAGCGCCCGGCGACGTGCTCGTACTCCGGAACGAGGCGCGGCACCGTCGAGGAGAGACAGATCCCGTCGATCGCGCCAAGGTCGAGAAAGTCGGCCAGGAGCGCACCGAGCTCGTCACCCGTCCGATGGGCCTCGGTCGCGATCCGCCAGCGCTCGCCGAGCTCGGTCCCCTCGGAGAGCCCGAAGACGGTCTGGGTGTTGCCGACGTCGACCGCGAGCAGCATCGCGGCGCGAGCGTATCGCTACAGCTCGTCTTCGCTGCGAAACGGCTCGCCGATGCGCTCGGCAAGGGCCTCCGCCGTGAGCTGCGGCTCGTCGCCCTCGCCGCGCAGCTCCTCGACCGTGACGTCGCCCGTGGTGAAGACCTTGGCCCGTGGGATGATCCGCGACGGCCGGTTCTTGTCCCAGACCCAGACGTCCTCGAGCTCGAGCTGGAAGAACGGGAGCCCACCCGCCACGCTCGCCGCCGCCTGCTGCACGTCGAGCCTGTTGCAGAGGTACGTCGCGTCCTGGGTCAGCACACAGAAGCGGAAGAGCTCGAAGACCGCCTGGTACTCCTTCTTCAGCGCCAGCTCGAGCTCGGCCTCGTACTCGTCGAGATCGTCCAGGTGCGACATCGGCGGTCAGTCTACCCCTGGGTTTCCGGCCTCAGCGAGCAGGGATTCCACGCTGCCGCGCCCTGGGACGACGAGGCCGGGAGCCAGCTCGGCAAGCGGCTCGAGGACGAAGCGGCGCTCGTGCAGGCGCGGGTGCGGGACGGCGAGCCCGGGCTCGTCGATCGTCGCGTTCCCGTAGAGAAGAAGGTCGAGGTCGAGCGTTCGCGGGCCGTGCTCGCCGGGGACGCGGACGCGGCCGAATCGCTGCTCGACGGCGAGGAGGCGGCCGAGGAGCTCACGCGCGCCGAGCGTGGCGTCGAGCGCGACGGCGCCGTTGAGAAACGGCGGCTGCTCGCCGACGCCGACGGGCTCCGTCTCGCGCAGGGAGGAGACGGCGACGACCTCGACTCCCTCCTCGGCGGCGAGAACGTCCACCGCCGCGCGCAGCGTGCACTCGCGGTCGCCGAGGTTCGCGCCGAGCCCGACGTACGCGCGCGTCACGGTCTCGTGACCGTGGCTGCCACCGTGCCCTCGAGGCCCGCGGGCCGGACCTCCGGCTTCCGGACGCGCACGCGAACGCGGTCCGGCGCGAATCGCCGCTCGAGCTCCTCGGCGACGGCGGACGCGAGCGCCTCGAGCAGCGCGTACCGCGTCCCGTCCGAGACCTCCTGCACGACACGCGCGACCTCGACGTAGTCGACCGCCTCTTCGAGCCGGTCGGTCGTTCCCCGCTCCCCCACCTCGAGCTCCACGTCGAAGAGGAAGTCCTGGCCGCGCTCGCGCTCATCGTCGTGGACGCCGTGACGACCGAAGACGCGCAGGTCGCGAACCTCAACCGTGATCACGCGACGGCTGCGGCGACGGTGAGCGCGTCGACGTGCGGCTTGACGTCGTGGACGCGCAGGATCGTCGCGCCACGCTCGAAGGCGGCGAGGGCTGCCGCCACGCTCGCTCCGAGCAGGTCGTCGGATCCCGTGAGCCTGCGAAGGGAGCTCTTTCGCGAAAATCCGACGAGCACTGGCCTCCCGAGCGCGAGGAGGACGGCGAGGCGCCGGACGAGCTCGAGGTTGTGCGCCACGGTCTTGCCGAAACCGATGCCGGGGTCGAGGCAGATCCGATCCTCCGGGATGCCCTGCGCGACGGCGAACGCGAGCCGCTCCTCGAGGAAGGCGGCGACCTCGGCCGCGACGTCACCGTACCGCGGCTCCTCCTGCATCGTCCGCGGTTTCCCCTGCATGTGCATGAGGCAGAGGTAGGCGTCGGAGCCGGCGACGATGCCGGCGAGCCCGGGGTCCCCGCGCAGAGCCGTGACGTCGTTGACGAGGATTGCCCCGCGCTCGAGCGCAGCCCGCGCTACCTCCGCCTTCGAGGTGTCGATCGAGAGCGGAAGCCCTCCGGCGAGACGGTCGAGGACGGGAACTACGCGCCGCAGCTCCTCCTCCGCGGAGACGCCCGCGGAGCCCGGCCGGGTCGACTCGCCTCCGACGTCGACGATCGCCGCTCCCTCCTCGACCATCCGGCGCGCCGCAACCGCTGCGTCGTCGGGGTCGAGGTGGACGCCGCCATCCGAGAACGAGTCGGGCGTGACGTTGACGACGCCCATCACGGACGGCCGCGGGAAGCGCTCCTCGAGGGAAATCATGCCGGAAATCCTCGCACTTTTCCGACTTTGGACGTACGATCGGATACGTGTTCAAACGAGGGCGAGGCACGCGGACGGGGCAGACGAGCCTTCCGCAGGAGCGCAAGGCGCTCGTGGAGCGATACATGATCGACTCCGACGAGGCGGAGGCCCGGGCGCAGCGTGCGGCCGAGGAAGACGCGCGCCGCGCAGAGGCGGAGGCTCGGGCGCAAGCGTTACGCACAGCCGAGGAAGAGGCGCGCCACGCAGAAGCCGAACGCCGGGCACAGCGTGCCGCCGAAGAACAAGCCCGACGCGCAGCAGCAGAAGCAGAAGCCCGCCGCGCCGCCGAAGCACAAGCCCGACGCGCAGCAGCAGAAGCAGAAGCCCGCCGCGCCGCCGAAGCACAAGCCCGACGCGCAGCAGCAGAAGCCGAGGCCCAGCGTTCCGCCGAGGAAGCAGCTCGACGCGCAGAGACGGCCGCCCGGGCGCGAGCGGTACGAGTCGCCGCGGAACAGAGGCGACGAGACGAGCCTCCCCGTCCCGCGCCCGAAATGGAGGGCGAGGCCGTCCGCGCGGTCGCGCCGACGCGGATCCCAACCCCGAGCCCCGAGCAAGCCGTGCCGTCGCCGGCAGTCGGCGATCGTCATCCGCCGAGCCCGGAAGAAGCTGCGGAAAACCTTCCCCTCTACAGCTGGTTGAAGAGGGTCGTTCCGCCACCGCCAGCAGCCTCGGATTGGCCTCGAGAGCTCGTCAAAGAGAAAGAGGGTCGCCGCGAAGCCGGTGACAACGCCTGAGACGCTCGGCTAAAGCAGTCGAGCGCGGGCGCCGACATACCCGCTGCAATGATCGACGACCGGCTTCTCGAGCAGTGGACGCAGGAGCGAGCCGCGCGGGAGCGCCTGCGGGAGTCGCTTCCGGCCTCGTGGCGGAACGATCCGCGGCCGAACATGGACGTGGTGCGCGAGCTCTACATCGAGGCGATGCTTCGGTTGAAGACCGAGCCCGTTCGGCCGGTTGCCATCGGCGACGACGACCGCTGAATACGCGGCAGTAGTGTCCGGGGAGTGAGCCCCGATGCCGGCCGCTACGTCGTGTTGCAGCAGCTCCGGTCCGAGGAATGGCGGGTGCTGGGCGAGGTCGGGCGCAGACCTGGGCTCCCCGCGCGCAAGTCGCGGCGGCAGGCGGTCCGGGACGTGCTGCGACGAGAGCCCCGCGCCGGGGAGACGTTCGCCGTCCTTCCCCGCAGCGAGTGGCGGCTGAGCCTCGACCACTGACGAGCCGCGCGTCGCCCTCGCGCAGGGTGAGCGAAGGACTGTGGCCGGGACCCGGCCCGCGGCCGCCGGAAGGAGACGGACGCTAGCTCTTCGCGGGGTCCGGGCCCTGCATGGCCGAGCCCGGCAGCGGGAACGGGCGCGGGCGCGGGCGCTCGCGCTTGGGCTCCGGCTGGGGCTCGGGGAGCTCCGGCTCCGCCGGGGCCTCGTCCGGGAAGATCGTCCCCTCGTCCTCGCCTGCGAGCAGCCGCTCGAACTGATCCCGGTCGATCGTCTCGCGCTCGATGAGGATCGCCGAGATCTTGTGCAGCTCGTCCATGTGCTCGCGCAGCACCAGGAGCGCGAGCTCGTGGGCCTCCTCGATCACGCGGCGGATCTCGTCGTCGATCTCGCGCGCGATCTCCTCCGAGTAGTCCGCCTCGGCGCCGTAGTCGCGGCCGAGGAACGGCTGGTCGAAGTTGCGGCCGAGCACGCGCGGGCCGAGCTTCTCGCTCATCCCTAAGCGCATGATCATCTGCTTCGCGATCTGCGTGACCTTCTCGAGGTCGTTCGCGGCGCCGGAGGTCACCTCGTGGAAGACGATCTCCTCCGCCGCGCGGCCTCCGAGCGTCATCCCCATCAGGTGCATGAGCGCCGTGCGCGTCGTGAGGTACTTGTCCTCGGTCGGCAGCGAGATCGTGAGGCCGAGGGCCTGGCCGCGGGAGACGATCGTGATCTTGTGGACGGGGTCGGTGTGCTCGAGGAAGTTGCCCACGAGCGCGTGGCCCATCTCGTGATAGGCGGTGATCTTGCGCTCGTGCTCCGAGAGAAGCCGCGCCTTCTTCTCCGGGCCGGCGACGACGCGCATGATCCCCTCCTCCAACTCCTCCTGCTCGATGATCTTCTTGCCGCGGCGCGCCGCGAGCAGCGCGGCCTCGTTGACGAGGTTCGCGAGGTCGGCGCCGGTGAAGCCGGGAGTGCCGGACCCGAGCGTGTCCAGGTCGATCTCGGGTGCGAGCGGCTTGCCCTTCGTGTGCACCTCGAGGATCTTGCGGCGGCCGAGGCGGTCGGGGCGGTCGACGACGATCTGGCGGTCGAACCGGCCGGGGCGGAGCAGAGCCGGGTCGAGGATGTCGGGCCGGTTCGTCGCGGCGATGAGGATGATGTTGTCCTTCATCTCGAAGCCGTCCATCTCGACGAGCAGCTGGTTCAGCGTCTGCTCGCGCTCGTCGTGGCCGCCGCCGAGGCCGGCACCGCGATGGCGGCCGACGGCGTCGATCTCGTCCATGAAGACGATGCACGGGGCCGCCTGCTTCGCCTGCTCGAACAGGTCGCGCACGCGCGAGGCGCCGACGCCGACGAACATCTCGACGAAGTCGGAGCCCGAGATGCTGAAGAACGGGACGCCCGCCTCGCCGGCGACCGCGCGCGCGAGCAGCGTCTTACCGGTGCCGGGAGGCCCGTAGAGCAGGACGCCCTTCGGGATGCGCGCGCCGAGCGCCTGGAACTTCTTCGGGTTCTCGAGGAACTCCTTGATCTCCTGCAGCTCCTCCACCGCCTCGTCCACGCCGGCCACGTCCTTGAAGCCGATCTTCGGCGCGTCGGGGGTCATCCGCTTCGCGCGCGACTTGCCGAAGCTCATCACCTTCGAGCCTCCGCCCTGCACCTGGTTCATGAGGAAGATCCAGAAGCCGAACAGGAGCACGAACGGCAGCAAGCCGGTGAGGATCGACCACCACGGCGACGAGCCGATGCCCTTCGAGTTGAAGTCGACGTTGTTGGCCACCATCGACTTCTCGAGCTGCGCCTCCGCCTCCGGCGACGCGTAGTGGACGCTGTACTTCACAAGGTCGCGCGTGGTCAGCGTGATCGACTGCTTGTTGGGATCGATCGTGACCGGCGTCTTGGGATCGACGTTGCCGGAGGCGATGAAGCCGTAGATCTGCGACGTAGTGCCCTGGGTGACCTTCTGGCTGTGGCTGCCCAGCGTCTGGAGCGCGAGCCAGACGAGGGCCGCGATGATGACGAGCGGGAAGAGCGCGCTACGGAAGAAGCGATTCACGGGACGTCCCGCCTGAGGGTACCAGCGCCATGCCGTTGTAACGGAGCCGCGAGAGTCGCGGCTACGCGCTTTCGAGCACGAACGACTCGTCGAGGACGCCGACGTAGGGGAGGTTCCGGTAGCGCTCGCCGAAGTCGAGCCCGTAGCCGATCACGAAGCGGTTCGGGATCTCGAAGCCCGTGTAGCGCACGGGCACGTCGATCTCGCGCCTGCCGGGCTTCGTGAGCAGGGCGCAGACCTCGAGGCTGGCGGGCTCGCGCGCCTCGAGATTCCGGACGAGATACGAGAGGGTCAGGCCCGAGTCGATGATGTCCTCGACGACGAGCACGTGCCGGCCCTCGATGTTGATGTCGAGGTCCTTGAGGATCCGGACGACGCCCGAGGAGTCGGTCGAGGCGCCGTAGCTCGAAATGGCCATGAAGTCGATCTCGCACGGCACCGTCAGGTGGCGCATGAGGTCGGCGAGGAAGAAGACGGCGCCCTTGAGGACACCGACGAGGAGCAGGTCGCGTCCCTCGTAGTCGATCGAGATCTCGGCGCCGAGCTCGGTGATGCGCCGCTGCAGGGACTCCTCCTCGATCAGGACCTCCGTCACCGCGCGTTCGAGCTCAGTCGCGGACAGCTTGCACCTCCGGATGCTCGACGAGACCGGGCACCGCAACCACCTCGTCGCCGCGCACGACGAGCGGCCACGCCTCTCGCTCAGAGCGCGGCACCTTCGCGTCGACGAACACGTCCTGGATCTTGCGCCTCCTACCCGCCAGCCGGTCGCCGGGCCTCCATCCGCGCACTCTAAGCCCTTGGAGCCCCGAGCGGATAGTCCAGTCGCCCCACCGGATCTCGCCGGCGAGCTCGACCGGGCCACGCTCGAGCCAGAGACGCTCGTGCTCGCGCACCGCCTGGAGGCCGCCGCCGAGGTCGACGCGCTTCGAGCCGACCGGCGCCGCGAGCAGCTCGGCCAGGGCGGGCGGCAGTGTGGCGCGGGTGTCGAGGGCGCGCAGGAGGTTCTCGTCCGCGGCCGGATGAAGGCGGCGCAGGAGCGGCAGGATCTCGTCGCGGATCAGGCCGCGCTTGGTCCCGGCGTTCGAGGCGTCGACGCGGAAGTCGAGCCCGGCCGCGCGGCAGTACGTCTCTGTCTCCTCGCGCCAGAGCGGTAGGAGCGGGTGGACGACGCCGTCGCCAGTGCGTGGCGCGATGCCGGTCGCCGCGCCGCGCGAGACGAGCCGGTAGAGGACCGTCTCGACCTGGTCCGAGGCGGTGTGGCCGGTCGCGCGCAACCGGTCGCGTCCTACCCCGCGACGCTGCTCGCGCAGGGCGGCTTCGGAGAGCCCGCGGCCGTCGAGCTCCACGACCTCCGCGCCGAGCGTCTCGGCGCAGAAGCGGGCATCCTCGTCGGAGTCGGCCCCACGGAGCTTGTGGTTCACGTGCAGCGCCGAGACGCGGTGGCCGAGCGCCTCGAGCACGTGCCACAGGCAGGTCGAGTCGGCTCCGCCCGAGACGAGGCAGGTGACCTCGCCGCCGGGCGGGATCAGCTCGTGTTCGCGGACGAAGCGCTCGACGCGATCGCGCAGCTCCTCCATCCGCGGATTGTGCCGCAGGGTGGAGCTCTTCACCACGTCGGCGAGGCGCACCACGCCTCGAGCACGCCGAGCGCGCGCTCGACCTCGTCCCCATCGAACGGGTATGGACGCGCGAGCTCGACGCCGACGTCCATCCGCGGCCGGGGCGGCTCGCCGTCGCGGGCGAGGAGGAGGTAGGCGATCGGAAGCGCATGGACGACCGCGAGGATCGTCCCGTCGCGGCGCTCGAGCAGCGCGCGCCAGGCGTCCGCGTACCGCTGCACGATTTCGAGCCGGCTCTCGCCGCCGCCGGGCGCCTCTTCCCGGGAGCCCGTGTTCCAGGCCCAGCCGCGGTACTCGTCGAGCGTGAGGCCCTCGAGGCCTCCCGCCCGGGGGTCGGCGAGACGTTCTTCCTCGACCACGGCCACGTCGCGGCCGGCGAGCACGAGCTCGAGCGTCGCGCGGGTGCGCGGAAAGCCGGTGTGCACTCCGAGCTCGAGGGGCTCGCCGGCAAGCTCGCGCCCGAGTCGCCGCGCCTCCTCCTCGCCACGCTCGGTGAGCCCCACACCGGCTGTGGGGTCACCGTTGAGCAGCCCGCGGACGCTGTACTCCGACTCCGCGTGCCGCACGAGGATCAGCCGCTCCATCGTGTGAGTACCCTCAGAACACGAGCGAGCGATACGTGAGCTCGCGCGTCATCCCGATCGAGTCGTAGAGGCGGAGCGCCGGCTCGTTCTCGGGGCGCACGAAGAGGCAGACGGCCGGGACGTGCTCGAGCAGCAGCCGGCAGAGGTCGGCGAGCGCCCGACGGGCGTAGCCGTGCCGCCGCGCCTGCGGGTCGACCCAGACCTGCTGGAGCTGCACGGCCGACGGCGTCCACGCCGACGCCTCGGCCTTGAAGCGGATCACGCCCCCCTCGAGCCAGAGCCACGAACGCCCCTCCTCGACCTGCTGGCGCGTCCGCCAGCGAAAACCTTCGGCGTCGCGCCGGAGCGGGTCGACCCCGATCTCCTCGCGATGCGCCTCCGCGCACGCGGGCACGAGCACGTCGAGGTCGAGCAGGCGCGCCTCGCGGAGCCCCGTCTCCCCCGGAGCCGGCGGCTCGCGCAGCGCGTAGACCGGCTGCCCGGGCCGGTCTTCGCGCGGCCGCGGCATCCGCCGCTCGGCCGCCTCCCACAGCTCGCCCACCGCGCGCTCCTCGCCGATCACCATCCGCGCGCCGCCGCGCACCGCGGCGTCGGCGAACGCGGCGCAGCCGCCACCGGAAGGGACGACGTTGGCGCCGATATGGCAGAGCGCCTCGAGCCGCCCGCCGGCGCCGGCGACGGCCGAGAAGCGCCCGAGCCCCCGGCGGGCGATGTCCTCGAGGAAGACGCGCTCGACCGGCTCCTCGGCACAGAAGTCGAGCACCTGGTCGAGCGTCGGCGCTACGGATGCGGACACGGCCGGATCATTCCAGCCCTCGGGCCTCTGTAGAGTCGCGCCCGTGCCGATCCACCTCCGAGCCGAGCCCGGCGACTACGCCGACGCCGTCCTCCTCCCCGGCGACCCGCTACGCGCGAAGTACATCGCCGAGACGTACCTCGACGGCGTGACGCAGGTGAACTCCGAGCGCGGCCTGCTCGGCTTCACCGGCACCTGGGAGGGGAAGCGCGTCTCCGTCCAGGGCACGGGAATGGGCTCCCCCAGCTCGACGATCGTCTTCGAGGAGCTGATCCAGCTCGGGTGCACGCAGCTGATGCGCGTCGGCACGTGCGGCGGGCTCCAGCCGCACCACGCGCTGGGCGACCTGATCGTCGCGCTGTCGGCCGTGCCGGCGGACGCGACCGCGATGCACCTCGTCGACGGCGAGGCCCACTGTCCGACCGCGTCCTGGGAGCTGATCCACGGAGCCGTCCACGCGGCGAAGGAGCTCGCCCAGCCGATGCACGTCGGCCCCATCGTCACGAGCGACGTCTTCTACAACCCGGACGCGGGGCAGTACGCGCGCTGGTCGGCCCGCGGCGTGCTCGCCGTCGAGATGGAGGCGGCGGCCCTCTTCACCGTGGCGGCGCTCGGCGGCATCGGCAAGGTGAAAGGCATTCGGGGCGGCTGCCTGCTCACCGTCTCGGACATCGTCGTCGAGGGCGTCTTCACGCGGATCACCGACGAGGAGCTGCAGGCCGCGGTCGACCGCATGACGCGCGTCGCGCTCATGACCGTCACCGCCGATTAGCGCTCCCCGGGAGATCCTCTTCCTCGTCAACCCGGCCTCCGGCAACGGGGCGACCGGGAAGCGCTGGCCCGAGCTCCGGCGGCGGGCCGCGGAGCTCGGGCTGCAGGGGGAGGAGGTGCTGTCGGAGTTCCCGGGACACCTCGCGCAGGCGGCTGGCGAGGCCCGGAACTCGCTGCTGCTCGTCGTCGTCGGCGGCGACGGCACCGTGAACGAGGTCGCGAACGGCGTCGCCGGGACGAATGCCGAGATCGCCGTGCTTCCGTCGGGCACCGGACTGGACTTCGGCCGCACCCACGGCGTCCCGAGCCGGTTCGACGACGCCGTGCGCGTGGCGCTCGAGGGCGAGACGCGGACGATCGACCTCGGCCGGGTCGAGTGCGAGGGCGCCGCGACCCGCTTCTTCGCGAACGTCGGCTCCGCGGGCATGAGCGGCGCCGTGGCCCGGCGCGCAAACGCGATGACGAAGGCGCTCGGCGGACGGGCGACGTTCTTCTACGCACTCACGCGCGAGTTCGTCGCCTGGCAGAACACGCAGGTCGTGGTCGGACTCGACGAGGGCGTCCGGCGGGAGGGCGCCATGCACGACGTGATCGTCGCGAACGGCCGCTACCACGGCGGCGGGATGAAGCTCGCGCCCGAGGCGCGGCAGGACGACGGCGTTTTCGACGTCGTTCTCATCGGCGACGTCACGAAGCTCGACTTCCTCACCACTGCCCCGAAGCTGTACAGCGGCCGGTACCTCTCGCATCCGAAGGTGGAGCTTCTGAGGTCGTCGAGCCTGTCGATCGACGCGTCCGAGCCGCTGCCGCTCGAGGTCGACGGCGAGCCGATCGGAACGACCCCGGCGCGCTTCGAGGTCGTTCCGTCGGCGCTACGGCTGCGGGTGCCGTTTGCGTAGCGTCGCGGGAGCGGCTGCCGCGGCGTTCGGCGCGCTCGCCGGTCTCGTCGCGTCGGGAGCGGCGACGGGACTCGACCGGTGGGCGACCGAGCACGCGATGCCCTTCGCGGGCCCGCCGGGCCCCGCCCCGACGCTGCTCGAGTCGCTCGTCCCGCTCTACCACGCGTCCTTCCACCCGCTCGGCGCCGCCGTCGCCGAGATCGTGACGCTGCCGGGCCAGGTCGTCCTCTCGTTCCTGCTCGTGGCGACCGCAGCGGGCACGCTCTGGTCGCGCCGGCGGATCGGCGCGGCGGTCGCATGGCCGACGGTGTGGCTGCTCGCCGTCGCCGTGGAGGTCGTGTTCCGGCACACGCTCACGCGTCCGGCGCTCCATCGCCACGGCGTGCACCTCGTCGGGTTCGACGCCTCCTGGCCGAGCGGTCACGCGCTCCGCTGCTCGATCGTCGCGGCCGCGCTCGCCGCTGCATGGCCGCGCCTGCGCGTCCCACTGGGGATCTGGCTCGCGGCGGCGGTCGTGCTGCTCGAGCTCGCCGGCTTCCACGCGCCGACGGACATCGTCGGAGGCCTGCTCCTCGGGACCGTCGCAGTGGCCGGCGCGGTCGGGCTCGAACGATCAGCGCTTCTTGGCCGCGGAGCCGCTCTTCGCCGTGCGCGAACGGGCACCTGACGCGGCCTGGCGAGAGGGCTTCGACAGCGCGTCCACCCGCTTCTCGACCGCGGCCAGGCGCCGCTCGAGCTGCTCGAAGCTGCGCGTCCGCCGCTGCAGCTCGTCGACCCGCTCGCCGAGGCCCTTGAGCGCCTGGAGGGCGCGGTCGGCGCCCGGGGCTTCCGAGAGCCGCTGGATCGCGTCCTCGCTGAGGTCGGCCAGCCGGCCCAGCAGGTCCTTGTTCCGATCAGCCATTGCTCCTCCTCGGTCGGTCGGTCTCGACGATATCGAGCCCGGCCGCCAGTGCGCGGAGCGTCTCGCCCGCGCCGGCGTCGATCGTGAGCTCCGCGCGCGAGTCCCACCGCGTCGGGCCGCGGTTGACGATCGCGAGCGCACCGCCGGTGGCGAGCGTCTCGCCGGGCAACGCGGCGACCGGATGCACCTCGAGCGACGAGCCGACGACAAGGAGGAGCCTCGCCTCCGCCGCCAGCCGCTGCCCCCGCTCGATCGCGTGCGCGGGGAGCAGCTCGCCGAACATGACCACGCCGGGCTTCAGGACCTCCCCGCACTCCGGACACGCGGGGAGCGGGAGCTGCTCGAGGGCGGCCGCCATCGGCACGCGGACGCGGCAACGGGTGCACTCCGCCTCGCGCAGCGAGCCGTGCACCTCCACGATCTCGCGCGACCCCGCCCGCCGGTGGAGCCCGTCGACGTTCTGTGTCACGACGGCGCGGATCCAGCCGCGCTCCTCGAGCTGGGCGAGCGCGTGATGGCCGTCGTTCGGTTCGGCCCCGGCGAGCGCGTCGAGCCGCAGCACGTAGAACTCCCAGACCCGCACGGGGTCGCGGCGGAGCGCGTCGATGTGCGCGACCTCGAACGGGTCGTAGCGCGCCCAGATCCCCTGCGCAGAGCGGAAGTCCGGAATCCCCGACTCCGTGCTGATCCCAGCGCCGGTGAGGACGACGCACGGCTGCCGCCGGCGCACGAGCTCCGCCAGACGGTGTGCGGCGTCCTCCATCAGCGCGGCATGGTCGCCGCCAGCCCGATCGCGGCCACGACGGACAGGACGTGCACTTCTCCGTCTCGCATGGCGTTGAGAAGCGCATCCATCGGCATCGTGGTGACGATGGACGCCTCGCTCTCGTCTTCGACCGGATCCGCCACCTTGAACGCCCTGCGAGCGAGAAAGAAGTGGCCCCTGCCTGACCCCCGGTTCCCGTCGTTCGCGAAGCCTCCGAGATAGAACCACTCGTCGGACGCGTACCCCGTCTCCTCGAGGAGCTCGCGCTCGGCAGACGCCAACGGGTCCTCGCCGGCCTCGACGTAGCCGCCGGGAAGCTGGATCCCCACGCTGCCGGGACCATGCTTGTAGGCGCGCAACACGACGACGCCCTCGTCGCGGATGGGCACGACGAGTGCATAGTCGGGCATCTCGACGGTCTTGAACTCGTCGATGACGGCGCCGCTCGGAAGTTGCACGTCCTCGGCCCACACTCGGACCCACGGCGACGCATCGAGCAGCTCGCGCCGTCGGATGATCCGCCAGGGCTTCAACTCGCCTGCCGTATCGGTCACGTGCCTCTCGTCGCCCTCGGAACCGGTCGGCATCACCGCATCGTAGAGTTGAGCGGTGGAGGGCTACAGCTTCTCGACCCCGGTGCGCGTGCGCTTCGCCGACACGGACGCGCAAGGAATCGCACACAACTCCGCCTACCTTGTCTGGTTCGAGGTCGCGCGTGTCGAGTACCTGCGCGAGTTCGCCGGCGGGTACCAGGCGCTCCGCGACCACGGGATCGAGGCCCTCGTCCTCGAGTCCCTCTGCCGCTACCGGATCCCGGTGCGGTTCGACTACGAGCTCCTTGTCCACACCCGCTGCCTCGGCCTTCGCGGCGCCCGCTTCCGCTACGAGTACGCGATCGTGCGCGGCGACGAGCTCGTGGCGGACGGCCACACCGAGCACGCCTGCGTCGACGCGTCGACGCTGCGGCCGACGCGCGTCCCCGACTGGCTCGCCGAGGCGATCCGCGCCGCCGAGAGCGGCTAACCCTTCGGCGTGAAGATCTCGCGGGCGATCACGAGCCGCTGGATCTGCGACGTGCCCTCGTAGATCTGGAACAACTTCGCGTCGCGCATCAGCTTCTCGACCGGGTACTCCTTGCTGTAGCCGTAGCCGCCGAAGACCTGGACGGCGTCGGTCGCCACCTTCATCGCCGTGTCGGCGGCGAATCGCTTCGCGAACGAGGAATAGAGCGTCGCCTCGCGGCCGAGACCCTGATCGAGCATCCAGGCCGCCTGCCAGCAGAGGAGCCGGGCCGCCTGGATCTCGGTCGCCATGTCGGCGACCATGAAGCTGACGCCCTGGTGCATGGCGATCGGCACGTCGAAGGTCACGCGCTCCTTCGCGTAGTCGACCGCGTGCTCGTAGGCGGCCTGGGCGACACCGACCGCGCCGATCGCAGTGCCCGGGCGAGTGACGTCGAGCGTCGCCATCGCGATCTTGAAGCCATCGCCCTCCTTGCCGAGGCGGTTCTCGGCCGGAACCCGCACGTCCTGGAGCGCGAACGCGGACGTGTCGGTCGAGCGCTGGCCCATCTTGTCGAGGTGCTGCTCGATCGTCACGCCAGGCGTGTCCATCGGGACGACGAAGGCCGACATTCCGCGATGGCCCGCCTTGGGATCCGTCTTCGCGAAGACGACGCACCACCGCGCGTAGCCCGCGTTCGTGATGAACGTCTTCGAGCCCGAGAGGACGTACTCGTCGCCCTCGCGCACGGCCGTCGTCTTCAGCGCCGCGACGTCGGAGCCCGCACCCGGCTCCGAGAGGCCGAAGCTGGCGAGGATCGGCGACTCGGTCAGCGGTGGGAGCCACTGCGCCCTCTGCTCGTCGGAGCCGAAGATGATCACGGGCCCAGCGCCGAGGCCGTTCGCCGTGATCGAGGTGCCGATGCCGGCGCAGCCCCAGTAGAGCTCCTCGCTGACGAGCAGCCCGTCGAAGGCCGAGAGGCCGAGGCCGCCGTACTCCTCGGGGACGTGAAGGTTCATCAGCCCGACCTCGTGCGCCTTTGCGATCACCTCGACGGGGTGCTGCATCTTCTCGTCGTACTCCGCCTCCTTGGGGCGGATCTCCTTCGCGGCGAACTCGCGCGCCAGCCGGCGCAGCTCCGTCTGCTCGTCTGTCAGAGCGAAGGAGACGCCCGTTGCGGTGCTCTCGTCGATCGCGGCCATCAAGCCCTCCCGGGCGATTGATTGACTGGTCAGTCAACGATACCTCGGCGAGCCGAAAGCCGCATAGACCCGTACGATGGAGCCCGTGGCGACGACCGCGAAGAAGACGGAGATCGACCCGCGCGACTTCCTCGCGCTCGACGCCCTCCTCGACGACGAGGAGCGCGCGATCCGCGACACCGTCCGTCGGTTCGTCCGGGAGCGGATCCTCCCCGAGGTCGGCGACTGGTTCGAGCAAGGGATCCTGCCGCGCGAACTCGCGCAGGAGTTCGGCCGGCTCGGCCTGTTCGGGATGCACCTCGAGGGCTACGGCCTGCCGGGAGCAAGCTCCGTCATGTACGGCCTCACGTGCCTGGAGCTCGAGGCCGGCGACTCGGGCGTCCGGAGCTTCGTCTCCGTCCAGGGTTCGCTTGCGATGTTCGCGATCTGGCGCTGGGGCTCGGAGGAGCAGAAGCAGCGCTGGCTGCCGCCGATGCACGCCGGCGAGGCGCTCGGCTGCTTCGGACTGACCGAGCCGGACGCGGGGTCGGATCCCGGCTCGATGCGCACGACGGCGAAGCGCGACGGCTCCGACTGGATCCTCAACGGCACCAAGATGTGGATCACGAACGGCACGATCGCCGACGTCGCCGTCGTCTGGGCCCGAACCGCGGACGGCGCGATCAACGGGTTCCTCGTCGAGCGCGGGATGGACGGGTTCGAGGCGCCCGAGATGCACAAGAAGATGTCGCTGCGCGCATCGGTCACGTCGGAGCTCGTCCTCCGCGACGTGCGCGTGCCCGAGGAGAACCGCTTCCCGGAGATCTCGACCCTGCGCGGCCCGCTCTCCTGCCTCGACGAGGCGCGGTACGGGATCGTGTGGGGCTCGATGGGTGCGGCACGCGCTTGCTTCGAGGCGGCGCTCGACTACGCGAAGGAACGGATCGTCTTCGGGAAGCCGATCGCCGGGTATCAGCTCACGCAGCAGAAGCTCTCGGAGATGGCGCTCGAGGTGAACCGCGGCTCGCTGCTCGCCCTCCACCTCGGCCGGATGAAGGACGAGGGCACGCTGCTGCCCGAGCACGTCTCGATGGGGAAGATGGGCAACGTCCGGGGCGCTCTGGACGTCTGCCGGACGGCGCGGACCGTCCTCGGCGGCAACGGGATCACGCTCGAGTATCCGGTGATCCGGCACATGAACAACCTCGAATCCGTGCTCACCTACGAGGGCACGCACGAGGTGCACACGCTCGCAGTCGGCAAGGCGCTGACCGGCGAGAACGCGTTCCGCGGCTGAAGCCGCTGGCAGCCACCGTCACGGCTTTGTGACGGCGTGCGCGGCCGGTCACGGGCGGGCATGCGCTACGCAGCCGAGGCCGGTGGCAGCCACCGTTACGGCTTGGTGACGGATCCGCGGGCTTGACGAGGGGGTTCGCCACAGATGCTTGACGGTCGTGCGACGGCTTCGCGACGGTGGCTGCCACCGGCCGTTCGGTTCAGAGACCTGTCCCGAGGCGGGGTTGCAGCGGGCTCTGCGGGAGGCCGTCGCGCGGCTCGCCCTCGTTGTACTCCGACGGCGCGACGTCGTTCGGCCCGTCCGGATAGAAGACGCTCGCGAGCCGCTGGATCTGGAGGCGGCCGGGGCCGAGCTCGTACTGTCCGCCCCCGTAGAGCCGGATCCCGCGCTCCTCGCACGCCTCGATCGTGGCGAGCAGCTCCCGCACGGTGCCGAACCGGGACGGCTTGATGTTGAGCCAGCGCGGCTCGAGCGGCAGCCCGTCGAGGTCGGCGAGCGAGTGGACGGGCGCGTCGAAGCTGAGGCGATCCTCGGCACCGGCGAGCACCTCGCGCAGGCCGTCCTCGAGCCACGGGTCCTCGACGAGCGCGCCGGGCAGCTCCTCGACGACGGCACGGTAGAGCTCGGGATCGGGCGCGAGGTCGACGCTCGTGCCACGGTAGTACGCCTTCAGGTCGACGACGCGAACGCGGTCGAGCTCCCGCAGTCGCTGCAACAGCGGCCGGTCCCAGTCCTCTTCGGCGTCGAGCTTGAACTCGAGGTCCGGCGCGACCGCGAGCCACCGCTCAGGCGCCTCCCGCGTCGAGACGACGAACCGGACGGGACGCTCCTCGCGCCCGAGGGCCTCGCCGAGGCCGAGCTCGTTCTGCCGGAGAGCGAGGTCGAGGATCGCGCTCTCGAATGCCCAGCGGCGGTGGTCCTGCCCGGTGTGGTCGTCCGGATCGCCGCTCCAGAGCTCGATCTCGTCGAGGCGGCGCGAAACGTCCTCCAGGCTCCACGTTCCGGCAAGCATGAGGTCGGCAGGCACCTCGTCGTGGGCAGCGGCCGAGTAGGTGACGTCCTCGCCCTCGCCCGTCGCGCCGTCCCCGTCGAGGACGACCGTCGTGGTCACGCGCGTCCAGCCCGACGGCGTCTGCGACTCGCGCCGCTGCAGCGCGTAGCCGTCGACCTTGACCGTCAGTCCCGCCACGGCATCCCAGAGCGACATACTGGGTGAGCATATGAGGCGGAGCCTGCTCGCCACCACGTTGGCCGTTCTCGTGCTCACCGCCCGCGCGGCGGCCGGCGTGCCGAGGGCGGGAGCGCTCGTGCCGGGACGCTCGCTCGGAGGCGTCCGCCTAGGGGAGTCGCGGAGCGCGGTCCGCACCGCGCTGGGCCGCTTCTACGGCACCTGCCGCGCCTGCTCGCGCCCCACGTGGTACTTCACCTACCGGCCGTTCGCCAAGCGCGGGCTCGCGGTCGAGTTCGCGGGCGGGACCGTCTCCGCGGTCTACACGCTCTGGCAGCCGCCCGGCTGGCACGCGCCGCGCCGGCTCGTACTCGGCGCGACGCCGCTCACCGTGCATCAGCTCGTCGGCAACCTGCGCACGGTCACGTGCTCCGGCTACACGGCGCTCGTGCGCGACTCGGCACACGCTCGCACCGCGTACTACCTGTTCGACGGACGGCTCTGGGGATTCGGCCTGTTCCGTCGCGGCGCCGCTCCGTGTCGATGATCGAGCTCGAGGACGTCGAGCTCGCGGCGCAGCGGCTCGCGGGAGTCGCCCACCGCACGCCCGTTCTCACGTCGCGGACGCTCGACGAGCGCACCGGCGCGCGCGGGCACGTGAAGGCGGAGTGCTTCCAGCGCGGCGGCGCCTTCAAGTTCCGCGGCGCGTACAACAAGATCTCGTCTCTCGACGAGGAGTCGCTGCAGCGCGGCATCCTCGCGTATTCGTCCGGCAACCACGCGCAGGCCGTCGCGATCGCCGCGGGGCTCCTCGGCTCGCACGCGACGATCGTCATGCCCGAGGACGCGCCGGCCGCCAAGCTCGACGCGACACGCGGCTACGGCGCCGAGATCGTCACCTACGACCGCTGGACGGAGAGCCGCGAGGAGCTCGGCGCACGCCTCGCCGCCGAGCGCGGGCTCGCGCTCGTGAAGCCGTATGACGACCCGCTCGTCATGGCCGGGCAGGGGACGGTCGCGCTGGAGTTGCTCGAGGAGGCGCCCGAGCTCGACTTTCTCCTCATACCCGTGAGCGGCGGCGGCTTGATCGCAGGCTGCGCGACCGCGGCGAAGGCGCTGCGCCCCGGGATACGCGTCGTCGGGGTCGAGCCGGAAGCCGGCGACGACACGCGCCGCTCGCTCGCCGCCGGCGAGCGCGTACGGGTCGACGTCCCGCGCACGATCGCCGACGGGCTACAGGCGACGGAGCCCGGCGAGCTGACGTTCGCGGTGAACAGCCGGCGTGTGGACGAGATCGTGACGGTGAGCGACGAGGAGATCGTCGAGGCGATGGCCTTCCTCTTCGACCGGCTGAAGCTCGTCGCCGAGCCGAGCGGCGCCGTGGGCGTCGCCGCCCTCCTGAGCGGGAAGCTCGATGCGCGCGGCGGCGCCGTCGGCCTCGTCCTCTCGGGCGGAAACGTCGGCGCGGCCCGCTTCGCGGAGCTGGTCGCTAGCCGCTCTGCAGCCCGAGAAGGCTGACCTCGAGCAGCGTCCGCTCTGCTGCCACGACGTCCTCCTCCCCGGCCGGCAGGCGCCCGAGCACCCAGCCGGTGAGCAGTTCGTCGATCGACCCGTACACGACGGTCGCCGCGACCCGCGGGTCGATGTCGGCGCGGAACTCGCCGCGCACGATGCCGCGCGCGATCACCCGCTCGATCGCCTCGATCGGCTGGGCGAGCTCGCCGATCCGCTCCGCGAGCTCCGGGCTGCGGCCGAACTCGCGGATCACGACGCGGACGACGTCCGGCAGATGGAGCCAGGTGCGCAGGACGATCGCCGCGATGTGCCGGAGCTGGTCGGCTGCCGGCTCGTCGGTCTCCTCCACGCTCGCGATCCGCGCGAGGAGGACGCTCCAGTTCTCGTGGAACACGGCCTCGAGTACCTGGTCCTTCGACTCGAAGTAGTGGTACAGGAGCCCGTGGGCGACCCCCGCCTCCTCGGCGATGTCGCCGACCCGGCTCGCATGGAACCCCTTGCGCGCGAAGACACGCACCGCGGCGTCGACGAGCTGCCGCCGCTTCTCCTCTCCGGCTACGGCCCGCGCGGTCAAGCCGGCAGACTCTACTTCTCCGGTTGCTGCCGGTCCGTCGCGGGCGGCGCAGGCGGCACGGCGATGTCCTGGACCGCGCCTGCAATCCGGCCGACTGCCTGCTGCAGGTCGCTCGGGATGATCCAGACCTTGTTCGCCTCGCCCTGCGCGATCAGCGGGAGGGTCTGGAGGTACTGGTACGCGAGCAGCTCGGCGTCCGGCTTCCCTTGGTGAATGGCCTCGAACACGGTCTCGATCGCCTTCGCCTGCCCCTCCGCCTGCAGCATCGTCGCCTGGCGCTGGCCCTCCGCGCGGAGGATCGCACCCTGCTTCTCGCCCTCGGCCGTGAGGATCTGCGACTGCTTCTCGCCTTCCGCCTGGAGGATCGTCGCCCGCTTCTCCCGGTCGGCGCGCATCTGCTTCTCCATCGACTCCTGGATCGACGCGGGCGGGTCGATCGCCTTCAGCTCGACGCGGTTGACCCGGATACCCCACTTGCCGGTCGCCTCGTCGAGCACACCGCGGAGCTGGCCGTTGATCTCGTCGCGCGAGGTCAGCGTCTTCTCGAGCGCCATCCCGCCGATCACGTTGCGCAGCGTCGTCACGGTGAGCTGCTCGATCCCCTGCAGGTAGTTGGCGATCTCGTACGTCGCCGACTTCGCGTCCGTGACCTGGAAGTAGATGACCGAGTCGATGTTGACGACGAGGTTGTCCTCGGTGATCACGGGCTGCGGCGGGAACGAGACGACCTGCTCCCGCAGGTCGAGCAGCGGCCTCACCCGGTCGATGAACGGGACGACCAGCGCGAGCCCCGGCGTGAGGGTGCGCGAGTAGCGGCCGAGGCGCTCGACGACGCCGGCGCGGGCCTGCGGGACGATGCGGATCGTCCGCGCCAGGGTGACGAGGACGACGACGGCGACGATTGCGATGACGATCCAGACGGCCATGCGGGATTCCAGCTCCTATCTGTACACGAGGGCGGTGGCGCCCTCGATCTGTGCGACCTCGACCTCGGCCCCGACGTCGAATGCCTCGTCGGGCAGGTAGGAGCGGGCGCTCCACTCCTCTCCTCCGATCTTGACCCGCCCGCCGCGGCCATCGACGGGCTGGAGGACGATCGCCTTCGCGCCCTCGAGCGCCGCGGCACCGGTGCGGATCGCGCGCGGCATCGTCAGGTGCGCCCGCGCGATCGGGCGCAGGAGGCCGAGCGCCGCGAACGACCCGGCACCGAAGACGACGACCTGCAGCCAGACCGGCCCGCCCGCGGCGGCGGCCACGGTGGCGGCCACGGCGGCGAGGGCGATCGGCCCGAGGAAGAACAACCCGGGAGTGAAGATCTCGCCGACCGCCAGAAAAACGGCAACGATCGCCCAGGCGACCCAAGCGGGCATGCCGAAAGAGTACGCCTCTGGATCGGTGGTGCGGCGTATCCTGATTCGCATCATGAAACGAGCGCTCCTGGCCGCGCTGGTCGCACTTGCCCTCCTCGTCGGAGTCGGCGGTGCCGCGGGGGCGACCTCGAAGCCGCGCGTGCTCGCGATCACGTTCGGGCCGGACCTCGAGATCAACCCGGTCACGCAGGGCTATCTCACGCACGAGCTCTCGCACGCCGCGAGCGCCGGCTACGACGCGGCGGTCATCCTCCTCGACACGCCCGGCGGCCTCTCGACCTCGATGAAGACGATCTACCAGGCGGAGCTGAACTCGAGGCTTCCCGTGATCGTCTACGTCTCACCGGAAGGCTCCCGCGCGGCCTCGGCCGGCGTCTGGGTCTCGCAGGCGGCCGACGTCCTCGCCATGTCGCCGACCTCGAACATCGGCTCGTCGACGCCGATCGACTCGAGCGGCCAGAACCTCGGCTCCGACCTGCGGCGCAAGGTGATCAAAGATTCCGTGGCGTCGCTCAAGGCTCTCGCGGAGTCCCATCACCGCAACACGAAATGGCCGGCGAAAGCCGTGCGCGTCGCCTCGAACCTCACCGCGACGCGGGCGCTGCGCATGCACGTGATCGACTTCGTCGCGCCGACGCTGCCCGCGCTCCTGCAGAAGCTCGACGGCTACCGGACGAAGGACGCGCAACGCCCCTTCACGCTGCATCTGGCCGGCGCGGAGATCGACACGGTCAAGCCCGGGTTCCTCACGCGCTTCCTCAACACGATCATCGACCCGAACCTGATCAGCCTGCTCTTCCTGCTCGGGATCATCGGCCTCGTCTTCGAGGTGCTCCATCCCGGGATCGTGCTGCCCGGCGCGCTCGGCGCCGTCTCCCTCGTGATGGCCCTGTACGGCTTCTCGGTGCTCAAACCGAGCTGGGGAGGCATCGCGCTCGTCCTGCTCGGCGTCATCCTGCTCATCGTCGACCTTCATGCGCCGACGCACGGCGTGCTCACCACCGGCGGGCTCATCTCGCTCGGCTTCGGCCTCGTCCTCCTGTTCCAGAATCAGCCCGCGGCCTATCGGGTCAACGAGTGGTTGGTAGTGGGCGTCGGCAGCGCCATAGGCGCGTTCTGGGTCTTCGCGACCGGGAAGGCGCTCGCGACGCGAGGCCTACCCCTCGAGACAGGGGTACAGACGATGATCGGGCAGCGGGCCGAGGTGCGCGCACCCGGCCTCGTCTTCGTCGACGGCGCCCTGTGGCAGGCGCATGCCGCCGACGACTCCGAGCTCGTGCCCGGCGAGGAGGTCGAGGTCGAGGCGGTCGAGGGCCTCCAGCTGACGGTGCGGAGGTAGGATCCCCATCGTGCTCGGCTTCGTCCGGGTGTTGCGGGAATACGAGCGGGCGGTCATGTTTCGCTGGGGCCGGCTGCTCGACCCTCCGCGCGGTCCCGGCCTCGTCTGGAAGATCCCGATCGTCGACCAGCTCGTAAAGGTCGACCTCCGGACGATCACGCTCAACATCCCGCCGCAGGAGGTCATCACCAAGGACAACGTGCCGGTGCGGGTGAACGCGGTCGCCTACTTCAAGATCGTCGACCCCAAGAGTGCGATCGTGCAGGTCGAGAACTACATGGTCGCAACGTCGCAGATCGCGCAGACGACGCTGCGATCGGTGCTCGGCCAGCATTCGCTCGACGAGCTGCTCTCCGAGCGGGAGAGGATCAACGCGATCCTGCAGGAGATCATCGACGAGGCGACCGGCCCCTGGGGAATCAAGGTCTCGATCGTAGAGGTCAAGGACGTCGAGATCCCGAGCGGCATGCAGCGCGCGATGGCGCGCCAGGCGGAGGCCGAGCGCGAGCGGCGAGCGAAGATCATCAACGCCGAGGGCGAGTTCCAGGCGGCGGAGAAGCTGAAGGACGCGGCGGTCGTGATCGAGGCGCACCCGATCGCGCTGCAGCTGCGCTACCTGCAGACCCTGCTCGAGCTCGGTGCCGGCAACACGTCGACGATCATCTTCCCGGCGCCGATCGACCTGATCCGGCCCTTCCTCGAGCACGTCGACAAGAAGTAGCTCAGCCCCCGAGCCCGAGGAGCGACGGGAGCTTGCCGAGCGTCTCGAGCCGCGGCTCGAAGCCGGGGTGCAGGCCGTCGCGGTCGAGGAGGATCGCGTGCATCCCGAGGGCGCGTGCGCCTTCGACGTCGTCCGCGATCGTGTCGCCGACCATCGCGGCCTCGGCGGGGGCGACGCCGAGCAGGTCGAGCACCGCGCGGAAGATCGACGCATGCGGCTTCGTGCGCCCGTGGTGGAAGGAGCTGATGCCGGCATCGACGTCGAGGCCGTGGTGCTGGGCGAACTCGCGCACGTCGCGCGCGGAGTTCGAGACGAGGCCGATGCGGAGCCCGGCGGCGCGCAGCACGGCGAGCGCGTTCGGCACGTCGTCGTAGAGCTCGAAGTTTTCGTGCCGCTCCCAGGCCCGCGTTATCTCGACGGCGCATGCGTAGGCGGAGTCGTCCTCCCCTCCCATCCCGCGCACGATCCGCTCCGTGAAGCGAAACCAGATCTCGTCGTCGTGCTCGAGCTCGGGGTGGCGGCGGAGGTCGACGAGCGCAGCGTCGCGCGCCGCCTCGTAGCGCCCGGGATCGAGCCGGAGCCCGTATCGCTCGCCCGCCCGGACGTAGCCCTCCGGCCCGAGCTCGGGGCCCGGCCGGGCGAGCGTGAAGTCCACGTCGAAGAGGACGGCCTTGAGCGCAGCCATCGCCCGCTACCCTATGGCCCGTTCTCGGGGTGTGGCGCAGCCTGGTAGCGCGCTCCGTTCGGGTCGGAGAGGTCCCCAGTTCGAATCTGGGCACCCCGATAGAAGGAGGGAGCCCGTGGGGGAACCATGGGTTCCCCCACGCCGAGGCGGGTAGCGCGCCGACGGAATCGTGGGTCAGGCGAGAGGACGTTGGCCCAGCCGAGCGACACCTGCACTCAGGGCTGACGCGTGTCGCGCCGCCGCTTACCGCGCCAGACGCCGAACCCTGCCGATAACAGGAACAGGATTGCGAACGGCACGAGGAAGTAGAGCAACGCCTCCAGCAGACTGAGATCGAGTTCGAGCCAGAAAGCCACGAACCCGACGCTCAGAACCACCGGGGCAATAGCGAACGAGTACGGCTGGTGCCGCCTACCCCATGGGACGTAGGCCCTCATGTACCACGCTGCGAACCGGCGGTTGCCCTCTACATATCGGTCGATCAACTTCGCGGCCACGCCGTAGCTATCGGCGGCTCAGGGGTCATTCGTGAACACTGGCCCAGCCGAGAGTGTGACCCCATCAGACGAGTGACCGCTCGAGCCGCTCGAGCGTTTCGGTCCAGCCGCCACGATGAAGTTCCAAGCGTGCGGGGGTCTTGAAGGGTGCTTGATCGAGGATGACGCGGGTGCCTGCATCCGCCGGCTCAAACGTCAGCGTGACCAGCGTCTCCTGGTCGTCGGGATCGGGTTCTTCATAGATGAACGTGAAGATGAGGCGGCGTGGAGCCTCGACAGCACGGAAGGTGCCGCGGATGTGGAAGACATCTCCATTTGGCGGCTGCATGACGATTCGGTAATCCCTTCTCTCCACCGCATCGAACTGAAGGCGCGGAACGGTGAATCCGGCGGGGCCCCACCAACGCCGGACTTGCTCAGCGTCAACGAACGCAGCAAAGACACGCTCCGGGGGCACGACGAGGATCTTCTCCAGATGAAGTCGCGTCCCGCTCGGCTGGTCTGCTTCGTCCACGCCGTCGATCATGCCAAGAGCACGCCTGTCAGAGAGGAAGGGCTGCAAGTAGACCAGGCTCGCCCGCCGTCCTCAGGGGTCGGTAAGACTCGGCGAGGTGTCTGTCTGGGACGCTCGCCAGTCTGGTTGTCGCCGTGTCGGGTGTGACTCGTCAGGGGTTTGGCCGCTTGGTCGTGCCTTGGGAGTGAACTGTCCGCCTGTGCGCGGCGGCGCCGGTCTGGCGTCCGCTTTTGGCTTGATCAGGAGCTTGTCCGCCTTGGGGGCGTGACTCTTTACCGACCTGCCGTCGCGGTTTGCCTCGCTTCAGACCGGCACCACCGGACCCTACGAATGGACTCGGAGGATCGGTCTGATGCTTGCAGACGAGCTGGACTACGTGATCGGTGTCGACACCCACCGCGACGAGCACGTGCTGGCGGTGGTGACGGCGCCGGCGGGTGCCGTTGTAGCGCGGAGGGTGACCGGTGTGGACGGTCGCGGTTATGGGGAAGCGCTTCGCTTCGCCGAGCGGCTGGCGGCGGGCAGGCGAGCCTGGGCGATCGAGGGCAGCGGCAGCTACGGCGCCGGGCTGGCCCGCTCACTGAGCGAGCAGGGCGAAGCCGTGCTCGAGATCAGCCGCACACCACGGACGGAGCGGCGGCTGGCCGGCAAGGACGACTCGCTCGACGCGGTCCGGATCGCGCGGTCGGCGCTGGCCAGCGAGACGCTCGCGCTTCCCCGCTGCGGCGAACGGCGTGAAGCGCTGCGGCTGCTGCTGATCGCCCGCCGCAGCGCCGTCGACGTCCGCCGCGAAGCACTCACGCAGCTCCGCGCCGTGATCGTCACCGCACCAGAGCCGCTCCGTGAGCAGCTGCGCCGACTATCGCTCGGCAAGCTGCTCGACCGCTGCAGCCGCCTCCGCCGAACCACAGTCGCAGCCGACGAGCTCGCCGTCCGGCTCGTCCTGCGCAGCCTCGCCCGCCGCATCCAAGCCGCAACACTCGAAGCCGCCGAGCTCGAGCGGGAGATCCTGACCCACGTCCGCGCCCTCGCGCCCACACTGCTCGACGAGCCCGGCGTCGGAGCGATCGTCGCCGCTCAACTGATCATCGCCTGGTCACACCCCGGCCGGCTCCGCTCTGAGGCCTGCTTCGCCCGCCTCGCCGGCGTCGCCCCGATCCCCGCCTCCAGCGGCAAGACAACCCGACACCGGCTCAGCCGCGGCGGCGACCGCCAACTCAACCGCGCCCTGCACACGATCGTCCTCCACCGCCGCCAACATGACCCCGCAACCCGCGACTACATCGCCCGCCGCGTCAGCGAAGGCAAATCAAGCCGCGACGCCACCCGCCTCCTCAAGCGCTACCTGGCCCGCCACCTCTACCGGCTGCTCGAGAACCAGGAGCCGCTGATCGCTTGACAAGTCATAGGAGCATCATTACGGAACGCTCGCCCATGCGACGTTCTGTACTTCCAACTCAGCAGGCAGCGCAGCCTGTTCCTTGGCCTGGTTCGACGACGGTCGTGCCGTCGGCGAAGTGGGCTGTGACAGGCTGAAGGTCGTAGACGGCTGCTGGATAGATCCAGAGGTTGCCGTTGACCGGCACCGTGACTTCCTGCCCGTTCGGGTAATCGCCTGCCTGGAATGAGACGGAGGCGACGCCGTCAAGGGCGACGCCGAAGGTGAGCGGGGAAGCCGCCGGCTGATTAGCGGCGTACGTGAAGATCGTGGTCGGGTGCGACGGGCTGAGCATGCTGTTGCACTCGATCTCGGGATGCGGCGGGCCGACCACGGTGCAGAGGTTGTCATTGTCGCCGTGCCTCGCGATCACGTAGACGTTCTGGCCGTCCGGTAGCTGGCCGAGGTGGCGGGCCGAGTCGAGCTGTAGTCCGATGACGGCGACGCCCCGGCAACCTTTAGGTTCCACGCCCGTCTTTGGGTTGATTGAACCGCTGCAGTTCTTGCCTTCCAGATACGCGGCGGTCGCTGGGTCGACCGCGTCCACGCCGGTCTGCGGATGGTCCGCGGCGCCGATGCCGCCGAAGGCACCGAGGCCGTCAGCGATCGCAGCACCGGTGCCCGCGAGCGCGGCCAGAGTGACGGCGATCACGAGCGCACCTCTCCAGGAGCGCCAGCGAGGAACGCGAAGAAGACGCGCCGAGGGCTGCCATCTGCTCGACGGACTCCTTGTCGCGTAGGCGTAGATCCTGCGGCGGGTCTCATCGTCGGGCACGGCGATCTCGGACCGGAACTCGCGGAGAAGTTGTAGGCCGTCGTTCGTCATGGTTGCTCCTCAATCGTGTTCAGTCTGTCTACCTCTACTTGGCCGATAGCGCCGAGACGGTTCCGGAGGTGTTCCCTGGCGCGACTGAGCCGCGACTTCACCGTCCCGACAGGCAGCGAGAGGGACTCTGCAATTTCTGTGTCGCTCAGTTCCGCCCAGGCGTGAAGAAGCAGAATCTCGCGTTCCTCGTGGCGCAGGTCTGAGACCGCCGCCGCCAGCGCGGATCGCTCTGCGTGAGCGTCGAGTCGTTCCACGGCCGCTTCGTCGTCCGCGAGCACCGGATCGACACCGCTGCGAGCGTAGGCTCGGAGCATCCGCCGCTCCTTGCGCCAGTTGTGCCGGATGAGGTTGGAAGCGATCCCGTAGAGCCAGGGTTTCACCGGGCGGGACGGGTCTAGATCGCCCCAACGCCGGTAGGCGATGGCGAACGTCTCAGCCGTCAGATCATCCGCTGCCGAACCGCCAAGGCGCTTGGCGATGTAGGCGTGCAGCGGCTCAAATTCGGCTGCGAAGACCTCATCGAAGGAGCACCCCATACGACTACTTTCCCGAAGACGCCCGCCTAGTTCCGGGCGGGCCGTCAGGGGACATTCCCGAACGCTGGCCCAGGCGATTGTCCTACTGGATGTTGATGTACGCGGCAGCCCGCTCGAACGCGTTCAGCATCTGATCGACTGTCTTGTCTACGACGGGAGCGTGCGGATGCGCAAGCAACGGCAGGTGCTCGATCCCCGACCGGCTAAGCGAGACCTCGACTTCCCCGTCGCGTACAGCAATCACCGCGCCCGCAGGCAGGACACGATGCGTCCGTCGCAGCAGCCCAGTGCTGATAACCAGGTAGCTCTCCCCCGGCGTGTAACTCCCCCACGAGACGCGACCTACGGAGCCATCCGTCGCGAGTACACGGAACCCCTTGACCGAATCGTGACCCGCCAAGACGCCCTCGTGAAAAGTCCGCGGCTCCTCCACGACCACAATCTACGCTCAGGCGTCATTCCCGAACACTGGCCCATGTGAGCGCAGTAGCGTCTCCGCGTGGCTCGTGACACCTCCTGGGAGCAGCTGAGCCTCTACACGCACAGGCTCTGCCTCCGCGCGCCAACCCCGCACGATGCCGAGGCTCTGTACGACCTGTTCGCTGACGAGGAGATCATGGGAGGGCTCAACAGAGAGCCCGTCTCAGCCGTCGAGCACGTCCGAGCCATGATCGAGGAAGGGATGGCTGGTTGGAGAACCAATGGGCTCGGTCCGTTCATCCTCCAGACCACAGGGACCGACCGGCGGGTGGTCGGTCAAGCCGGTCTCATGATCTTCGACACGCGGGACTGGACACCCTCGACCTGGGCACAGGCAGGAAGCCGTGCTCAGCCCGAGCTTGGCTGGGCGTTGGTGCGAGCGCACTGGGGACACGGATATGCGACCGAGGCAGCCGCAGCGATACGAGACTGGGCCCGTGAGTCGCGATCCGTCAGCGGGCTTGTCTCTCTGATCTCGCCTGACAACGTCCGGTCCCAGCGGGTCGCGGAGAGACTCGGAGCGACACCGGCAGAAACCGTCACGCCCCTGCATACGAGGCGGAAGACCGTCGTCTGGAGATACCCACCCGCACACTGATGCGGGCCGGGAGTTGCCCTCATAGCTGAGGGGTCGTTCCGGAACACCGGCCCTGCCAGCGTCCGATCCCCTCGAACATCGTTCCGGGCCGCGGGCCTGCCGCTTCAGCAGGGCGTTCACGGCGCGTGCCAGAATCACGGCCCAGCCCCAGTACGCATGCTCGTATCTGGCGACTCCGAACTCGCAAGGCGACTGCCGCATCACCGCAGCCCGTAGGTCGAACGCGTACTTCGTGACGAACTGACCCGCAGGCTGCTGGCGGGCCGACGCGGCAGCCGGCTCGGTCGGGTGACATTCCCGAGCACCGGCCCGGACGAGTGTCTATCCCCTAGAGCTCCACGAACGGCCACATCATGTGCCACGCCGGTCGAAGCTTGCTCGGAGGTCATTCGGGACACCAGCGCAAGCGAGGTTGCTGCCGCTTGGCGATACCGTTGTCGTCGAGAGAGCCGTGAGTCAGAGCACCCATCCCAGTTCCAGGGCCCCCGACGATCCGATCTCTGTTCGAGCTCTGGCTGCCCCGACGCGCAGGGAACTCGAAGCACTCGCCGAGATCTTCGATCAGTATCGCGCTCACTACGGCGAGGCTTCCGATGCCTTCGGATCAGCGTCCTGGCTCGACGAGAACCTCGGTACCAGCCGTCTCCGCGTGTTCGTCGCCGAAGACAGTGCGAGCCTCGTCGGTTTTGCGATCACGATGGATGTCCCGGCTTCGTTGCGGCTCGCCCACTTTTGGCAGATCAGAGACCTCTTCGTCGTCCCGACGCACCGACGACGCGGCGTTGGTCGCGCCCTGCTCGCTTCGGTCCAAGCAGCTGCGACCGCATCGAGCGCGCTGCGGCTGGTCGTGCAGACGGAGGACGACAACGACCCCGCTCTCCGTCTCTACGCCGACAGCGGCTACGCCCTGATCAACGGCTATTGCTCACTGATGCTGCCACTCGGCCCGAAACCTCGTTAGGCCCTACCGGTGCCCGATGCTCGAGCTGCTCGCGCGTTCGGTACGACTCGGCTGGTCGGTCTGTCTGGGGGTATTGCCCGCCTGACTAGTCGGCGTAATCCGCGCGGAGCCAGCGCAACCGCTCTGCGAGCACAGGCCCGAGCTCCGGCCGGCGCGGCAGCGAGACCATGAACGACGCGTAGATCCAGGCGGAGTAGACCGGGATGCATTCCTCGAGCAGATCCGCATCGTGGTCGCCGTACGCCGCGAGCGCGATGCGCGACGGCTCGTCGTCGCGCGTACGCCCCGAGAGGACGAGGGCTGCGAGGTCGAACTCGCGCGGGCCGCGGCAGGCCGTTTCGAAGTCGTGCCAGAGCGGCCCGGGCATGCAGTTGGCCAGGTGCGCATCGCCGTGGATCGCCTGCGTCGCGCCTGCCGGTTGCCGCGTGCCGAGCTCGCGGAGAAACTCGGCGTCTGCGGACGGCTCCAGGCCGTCCACGATGCCCACGAGGTCGGCCGTG
This sequence comes from uncultured Actinomycetes bacterium, assembly GCA_963796265.1. Taxonomy (GTDB): domain Bacteria; phylum Actinomycetota; class Thermoleophilia; order Gaiellales; family Gaiellaceae; genus Palsa-739. The sequence goes on from CAWCLA010000001.1 coordinate 455,117, forward strand.
TGCCAGGACGGCAGCTCGCCCTCGTAGTCGGCAAGCGCCTCATGGATGGCCCGGAGAGCCTCGCCGGCGGCCACCGGCTCGACCTCGCGCGGCGCCCCCACGTACTTCCAGAACGCGACCACGTGCCCGCCGTGCCGGTGCGGGCCAGGCGGGAGGAGATCCGACGGCGGCACGACCGGCGCACCGGCGCGCGCCGCGTGCGACGCGACCGCGAGCTCGCGGACCACGTCCTCCTCCGGCGGCCCCTCCGGGTAGGGCCTTCCGCTCGAGACGCGCGCGACGACCGGCAGGGGCCGCAGGTGGACGAGCACGTGCCACGAGTCGCGGAGCACGACCGGGTCGTCGCTGCGTAGCCCGTGCGCCGCCGCGACGGCGACGGCTGCTTTGACGGCGCTCTCGTTCATCCGAACCCGTACGTGCCGGGGAGCCGCTCGGCGAGAAGACGGACGAGCCGCGCCACCGGCAGGCCGACGACGTTGAGGTAGTCGCCCTCGATCCGCTCGACGAGGGCCGCGCCACGCCCCTGGATCGCATAGCCGCCCGCACGCCCCTCCCACTCGCCGCTCGCGACGTAGGACGCGATGTCGACGGGGTGTCAGCTCGCGGAAGGAGACGCGCGTCACCTCGCGGTGCACCTCCTCCCACGCGGGCGTGAGCAGCGCGAGGCCGGAGACGACCTCGTGCGTCCGGCCCGCGAGGCTCTCGAGCATCTCCTCCGCCTCCTCCGGGCCGGCGGGCTTGCCGTAGACGCGACCGGCGAGGACGACCTCGGTGTCGCAGCCGAGCACCGGCCGGCCGGCAGCCCCGGCGAGCACCGACCGCGCCTTGCCGAGCGCGTGCGCGACGGGATCGTCCTCCGCCTCCTCGTACTCGGGCGCGACGACGTCGAAGGGGACGTGGAGCTGCTCGAGGATCTCCCTCCGCCGCGGCGAGGTCGAGGCTAGGAGAAGGTGCTCTGCAGGCGCGCTCGCCAAATCTCCTCCGCCGGCCACTTCCGCGCCCACTCGGCGCTCACGTAGCCGTAGTACTGGTGGGTCGCAACGTCCGCCGGCGCCTGGATCTCGATCAGGTCGAGGATCTCGAAGCCGTTCGCACGCAGGAGCCGGATCCAGTCCCCGTGCGAGAGGTGGTACTCGACGCCGCTGTCCGGCCACTGGAAGCGGAACATGCCGAACTGTGGCCGCTGCAGCGTCTCCGAGGCCGGCAGATCCTCCTCCGGCGAGCAGAGGACGACGAGCGTCGAGTTCCGGAGGAAGACGAGCTCGCCCCCGGGACGAAGGAGACGCGCCGCCTCGGGAATCCACTTGTACGGGTCCGCCCAGATCGAGGCGCCGTACTCGGACAGCGCGACGTCGAAGGAGTCGTCGGGCAGCGGCACATCCTCCCCGAATGCCTCGACGAGCTCGAGCCCGAGAGCGAACTTCTCGTTGCAACGGCGCGCCGTCTCGAGCTGTGCCGGCGTTGGGTCGACGCCGACGACGCGCGCGGCGCCGCGCTTCTTCAGCCAGGCGCCGAAGTACGCAGTGCCGCAGCCGAGCTCGACGACGTCCTTACCGGAGACGTCCGGCAGGGCGTGCAGCTGGCTCTCGGGGACACGCCAGACGCCCCAGTCGGGCTCCTCCCGCGACCAGGCCTCCTCGGCGCGCGCGTCCGTGTGCTCCGCGTTCGCGCGCGTCCAGGCCTCGATGTTCGGATGGGTCATCCAAACCAGAGCGCGATCTCGCGCTCCGCCGACTGCGGCGAGTCGGAGCCGTGCACGAGGTTGTCGGGCATCGAGGAGGCGAGGTCGCCCCGGATCGTCCCCGGTGCGGCGTCGGCCGGGTTGGTCGCGCCGATCGTCGCCCGCAGCGTCGCGATCGCGCCCTCGCCCTCGACGACGAGCGCCCACGTCGGGCCCGAGGTGATGAACTCGACGAGCTCGCCGAAGAACGGCTTCTCGCGATGCTCGGCGTAGTGCTCCTCCCCGAGCTCGCGGCTCGCGGTGACGAGCTTCGCCTCGCGGATCTCGAACCCGCGCGCCTCGATCCGCCCGAGGATCTCGCCGGCGAGTCGGCGCCGCACGGCGTCCGGCTTGACGAGGATGAGGCTCCGCTCCACAGCCACGGCGGGCCACTCTATAGAACGCGGACTGCCGCGCTCAGTGGCCGGCGCCGTGCCGGCCGCGCCGCGTCCCGAGCGCCGGCGGCGTTCCCGGCGCCGCAGCCTCGATCGGCGTCTCGCAGTACGGGCAGACCTGCCAGATCGGCTCGAGCGGCGCGCTGCATTCGCTGCACGCCTGCCTGAGCTTCGTCGTGCAGACCGGGCAGACGAGATAGCCGGAGTCCACTTCCGCATGACAGACGGGGCAGCGGTGGTCGCCGGCCGAGATCCGCTCCTCGATCGCCTTGATCTCGAGCTCCCGCTCCCGCACGTCCTCGAGGTACTCGGGAGGCCGGAAGAGCATGTAGACGAACGGCCCGACGAACGGGATCACGAGCGCGACGAGGGTCGAGAGGCCGATGAGCAACGGGTCCCCCATCCGCCGCTTCGCGTCCTTGTACGTCCAGTAGCCAAGCGAGAGCCAGAGCACGAAGGCGAAGAAGACGAGACCGTTGAGGATCGCGTGCAGAGTGCCGGAGCCGATGAAGCTCGCCTGGATCACAACAGCATCCTGCCGATTACGAAGCCTGCAGCAAAGGCGGAACCGAGCACGGCCGCGAGGACGACGATCGCGAACGCGAAGATCGAGAGCCTCTCGCCGGTGTCATGGGTCGCGGTGCTCGCCACTGAGATCCGCCAGAAGGTACAGGGAACCGGTGACGAGCACAGCCCCGTCCGGCCCAGCGAGCTCGACTGCGCGGGTGCGGGCGGCGCCCGGCTCGGACACCGCCTCGACCCGCTCGAAGTGGGCGGAGGCGAGTGCGCCGAGCTCGGCGGCGGGAAGCGCGCGGCCGCTGCGGGTCTCCGTCGCGACGAGCGCAGGGCCGAGCACCGAGAGTGCCTCGAGCATCATCCCCGGCCGCTTGTCGCGGAGGATCGAGCAGACGACCGTCCAGCCGGAGGGCGGGGCCGCGGGGAGCCGTGGCAGCAGCCAGCCGATACCTGCGAGGTTGTGGGCTCCGTCCCAGACCTCGAGCGGCCGCTCGCCGCGCCGCTCGAGCCGGCCCGGCAGCTCGACGTCGTCGGCCGCGTGCGGGTCGACGGGCCGGCCGAGGAACGATTCCGCAGCGGCAACCGCGAGCGCGAGGTTGCTGCGACCGGTGACGACGACCGAACTTGCGCCGTTCTCCTCGGCGAGCCCGTACCACTCCGGCTCGCCGAGCACGACCGTGCACCCGGGCTGCACCACGGCGAGCTTCTCGGCCGCGATGGCCTCGCGCGTGTCGCCGAGCACGTCCAAGTGGTCGAGCGCGACGCTCGTGAGCACGACGACGCGCGTGCGGAGGACGTTCGTCGCGTCGTGGCGGCCGCCGAGTCCCGCCTCGACGACGGCGACGTCGACGCCGGCCTCTGCGAACGCGAGAAGCGCCGCAGCAGTGAGCACCTCGAACTGCGTCGCGGCGAGCCGTTCCGCCGGCTCGCGGACGGCCGCCACGGCCGCCTCGAAGCCCGCCTCCGCACCGCCGACGCGGATCCGCTCGCTCCAGCCGCGCACGTGCGGCGAAAGGTAGGCGCCGACCGACAGGCCGGCGTCGGCGAGCAGCGCCTCCGTCAGCCGCGTCGTCGTCGACTTCCCGTTCGTGCCGACGACGTGGATCGCGGGGAAGCGCTCCTGCGGGTCGCCGAGGTCGCGCAGCAGCGTGCGCATCCGCTCCGTCCCGAAGCCGTCCGCCGGCCACGGGCTGAGCGACTCAACCCAGCGCGTCGCGCTCGGCAAGGTATTGCGCGAGCTTCTCGCGCTCGGCCGCGACCGCCTCGGGCGCGGCGTTCGCGACGAACTTCTCGTTCGCGAGCATCCGCTCGGCCCGCTCGATCTCCTTCTGGACCCGGGCACGCTCGGCCGCGAGGTCGCCGTCGCCGTCCTCGCCCGGGCGCACCACCGCCTCGAAGATCCGTTGCGCGTCGCCCGCCAGCGCGATCCGGACTCCGCTGCGCCGGTAGATGCGGGCAGCGGTCTGCGCGTCCTCGACCGGCTCGAAGCCGGGCTCCTGCGGCTGCGGCTCGGGCCACGGCGCGACGATGAGCCGCGTCTCGCGCGCCGGCAGGTTCGTCCAGATCTCCTCCGTCACGTGCGGCATCACCGGGTGGAGAAGCTTGAGGAGGCGCTCGAGCGCCGCGAACGCCGTCGCACGCACGTCCTCTTCGGCGAGTCGCGGCTTGATCGACTCGAGGTACCAGTCGCAGAAGTCGTCGAAGGTGAGGTGGTAGAGGCGCTCGACGGCGTGCGCGAAGTCGAAGCCGGCCAGGTCGGCGTCGAGCTCGGCGCGGGTCGCGTCGATGCGCGCGAGGATCCAGCGCTCTTCCACCGACGACGGCTTCGCGTCCGGCTCCACCGCGCCCGCAAGCAGCAGGAGCCGGCTCGCGTTCCAGAGCTTGTTGGCGAGCTTCCGCCCCTCCTGGATCGTGCCCCACGAGAAGCGGGGGTCCTGGCCCGTGGTCATCTTGAGAAGCCCGTAGCGCGTCGCGTCGGCGCCGTACGGCTCGAGCGCCTCCTCCGGATCGATGCCCGTGCCAAGCGTGCGCGACATGCGCTTGCCTTCCGGGTTCTGCAAGTACGAATGGATGACCGCGTCCCGGAAGGGCTCCTCGCCGACCAGCTCGAGACCGGAGAAGATCATCCGCGCGACCCAGAGGAAGATGATGTCGCGGGCGGTCGCGAGCACGTTGCCCGGGTAGTACCGCCCCAGCTCGGGCGTCTCCTCCGGCCAGCCGAGCGTCGCGAACGGGTAGAGCGCGGAGGAGAACCACGTGTCGAGGACGTCCTCGTCCTGCCGCAGCTCCGACGAGCCGCACTCGGCACACGCCTGCGGCTCGGTCTCGGCGACGGTGACATGGCCGTCGGGGCAGTACCAGACGGGGATCCGGTGGCCCCACCAGATCTGGCGCGAGATGCACCAGTCGCGGACGTTCTCCATCCAGTCGAGGTAGACGCGCGCGAAGCGATCTGGCGTGAAGCGGACACGGTCCTCTTTCACCGCGGCGACCGCCGGCGCCCCGAGCTCGCGCATCGCGACCCACCACTGCGGGACGATGAGCGGCTCGACGCGGCTGTGGCAGCGCACGCAGTGGCCGACGGAGTGGCGATAGTGCTCGCGCTTGGAGAGCAGCCCGCGCTCGGACGCCCACTCGAGCACGCGCCGGCCCGCCTCCTCCTGCGTCAGCCCGGCGAGCTCGCCGGCTGCGTCGTTCAGCACGCCGTCGGGGCCGACCACGGCGAGTTCCGGGAGGCCGTGGTCGCGGCCGATCTCGAAGTCGATCGGGTCGTGCCCCGGCGTGATCTTGAGCGCACCGGTGCCGAACTCGCGCTCGACGCGCTCGTCGGCGATCACCGGCACGCGCCGCTCGACGAACGGGACGACGACCTCCTTGCCGACGAGGTCGCGGTAGCGCTCGTCGTCGGGATGGACCGCGACCGCGACGTCGGCGAGGATCGTCGCCGGCCGCACCGTCGCGATCGTGACGTGGCCGGAGCCGTCAGCGAGCGGATAGCGGACGTACGAGAGCGTGTCGTCGGCGTCCTCGTGCTCGACCTCGAGATCCGAGAGCGCGGTCAGGTCGCGCGGGCACCAGTTGACGATCCGGTTCGCGCGATAGATCCAGCCGCGCTCGTAGAGGTGGACGAACCAGCGCATGACGGCGCGGTAGTAGCCCTCGTCCATCGTGAAGCGCGTGCGCCGGTAGTCGAGCGAGGCGCCGAGCCGGCGGAACTGGCTCATGATCGTGCCGCCGTAGCGCTCGAGCCACTCCTGGACGTAGGCGTCGAAGCCGTCCCGGCCGAGGTCGCGCTGGCTGCGCCCCTCCTGCGCGAGCGTACGCCCGATCGCCGCCCAGGTGGAGATGCCGGCGTGGTCGTAGCCGGGCTGGAAGAGCGTGTTGAAGCCGCGCATGCGGTGCCAGCGGACGAGCGTGTCCTCGAGTGAGAGCTGCAGGCAGTGGCCGATCGTCAGCGAGCCGGAGATGTTCGGCGGCGGGTGCATGACGACGAATGCGTCGCCCGGCGCGTCCGGGTCGGCGCCGTAGAGACCCTCCTCCTCCCAGGTCTGCTGCCAGCGCTCCTCGACGCCCTGCGGTCTGTAGAGCGGATCCATGCGCGAAATGTCGTCAGGCAGCGACTATGAGCCAACCTTAGCGGCGCCGCGCTTCGACTGCGGCCAGGAGCCGCCCACCTGCTCGAGGATCGCCTCGAGCAGCTCGAACGAGGAGAGCACGTGGTCGCGCGCGAGGGCGCGCGCGCCCTCGCGGCTGCCGGCCGCGAGCGCCTGCCGGATCGCGCGGTGCTGCTCGGCGTTCTTCGCGTAGAGGCCGTCGATCGAGTGGTCGCCCGGCGCCCAGACGGCCGGGCCCGAGAAGGAGCGGCGCGCGCTCTTCGCGAGTTGCTCGACGAGCGGCAGGTCGGCTACGCGGTAGATGACGTCGTGGAACGCGTGGTTCGCACGCACCCAGTCGCCGGTGATGGAGCGGCGCGGCTCGCCGGGCTCGCGTGCGCGAAGGCCCCTCGAGATCTTGGCGAACTGCTGCTCGGCCTCCTCGAGCTCCGCGAGGTCCTCGTGCGTCATCTTCGCCGCGGCGACCTCCGTCGCGAGCGCCTCGAGCTCGGCGCGCACCATGAACGCCTCCTGCAGCTCCTCCCGTGAGATCGTGCGCACGCGAACGCCGCGGTTCGGGACGAAGGAGACGAGTCCCAGCGCCGCGAGCCTGCGCAGAGCCTCACGGATCGGCGTGCGCGAGACGTCGAACTGCTCGGAGAGCTGCTCCTGCCTGAGGACCGTCCCCGGCTCGAGCTCGCCGGAGACGATCGCCTCCTCGATCACGAGCGCGATGTCGTCGGCCTTCGTGGTGTCGAGGCTCATGCGGCGAGTGTACGCCGCCCCGGACGGCTACTCGTTGTCGTGGTCGCGCTCGCGGAACTCCGGGCAAGTGCACTCGGCGAGCTCGGCCGTCGAAGGACCCTCGGGGTCGAGCAGCTCTCCTTCGTCGAGCCGCTCCTTCGTCCTGACCATCGTCTCGGTCATCCAACTCCTCGGTCGAGTCGTTCGTAGGCGGGCAGGGTCAGGAACTCCTCGAGCTCCTCCGTCAGTGCGACCGCGGTGAACAGCTCCTTCGCCTCGTCCCCGGCGTCGACGAGCTCGATCTCGTGGCGGACGAGCTTCTCGTCGATGTGTCCGTAGTGCACCCACTGCCAGATCTGCGAACGCGAGATCTCGGCGGTGGCCGCGTCCTCCATCAGATTGTCGATCGCCGCCGCCCCGACGCCGTGCAGCCAGGAGTCGAGATAGCGGACGCCGACGGAGACATTCGTGCGCACGCCCGCGTCGGTGACCTCGCCGGGCGTGTCCGGGATGGAGAGGAGCGCCGACTCATCGGGCACGACCTCCTCACGGAGGCGCTCGAGCTGGTTCGGCCGCTCGCCGAGCACCGAGCCGAAGACCTCGGTGCAGACGGGCACGAGATCCGGATGCGCGACCCAACTGCCGTCGAAGCCGTCGCCCGACTCGCGCTCCTTGTCCTCCCGCACCTTCGCGAGCGCGATCTCGTTCGCCTCGGCGTCCTTCCTGGACGGGATGTAGGCGGCCATGCCGCCGATCGCGTGCGCACCGCGGCGGTGGCACGAGCGAACGAGCAGCTCGGTGTACCCGCGCATGAACGGCACCGTCATCGTCACCTGCACGCGATCGGGCAACACCCAGTCACGCGCCCGGAACTTCTTGATCACGCTGAAGATGTAGTCCCAGCGGCCGGCGTTGAGCGCGCACCCCCAGTCGCGCAACTCGTAGAGGATTTCGTCCATCTCGAAGGCAGCGAGGATCGTCTCGACAAGGACGGTGCAGCGGATCGTCCCGTGCGGAAGGGCGAGCTCCTCCTCGGCGAGCGCGAAGGCGTCTGCCCACAGACGCGCCTCGAGATGCGACTCGAGCTTCGGGAGGTAGAAGTACGGGCCGCTGCCGCGCTCGACTTGCTCCCGCGCGTTCCGCGCCATGTGCACGCCGAAGTCGAAGAACGAGGCAGAGGCCGGCTCGCCGTCGACGCGGGCGTGCCGCTCGGCAAGGTGCCAGCCACGCGGACGGATCAGGAGCGTGGCGACCTCCTCGTTCAACCGGTACGTCTTGTCCGGCGTCTCGAGCGCGATCTCGCGGCGAATCGCGTCGGTGACGTTCCGCTGCCCTTCGACGACGTTCTCCCACGTCGGCGAGCACGCGTCCTCGTAGTCGGCCATGAAGACGCGGGCGCCGGAATTGAGCGCGTTGATCATCATCTTCCGGTCGACCGGCCCCGTGATCTCGCAGCGGCGGTCGCGGAGGTCGGGCGGAGCCTCGGCAACGCGCCAGTCGGCCTCGCGGACGTCCTTCGTCTCGGGCAGGAAGCCCGGCAGCGCCCCGGCGTCGAGCTCGGCCTGCCGTTCGCGGCGCCGTTCGAGCAGCTCGCGGCGGCGCGGGTTCAGCTCGCGGTGGAGGCGTGCGACGAGCTCGAGCGCTTCGCGGGTGAGCACCGACTCGTCGGCCGGAGCGAGGATCTCGACGGCCGCCACCGTGCTCACGCCGGCTCCTTCGTGAACTGCGCCTCCTCCGTCGAGCCCTTGAGCGCAAGGGTCTCGCTGTCGGGCGAGACGGCCTGCGTGACCAGGTCGAAGTAGCCGGCCCCGACCTCGTGTTGGTGCCGGGTCGCCGTGTAGCCCAACTCCTCGAGCTCGAACTCGTGCTGCTGCACCCGCACGTAGGCCGGCATCTGCTCCTCGGCATAGCCGCGAGCGAGCTCGAACATCGCCGCGTTGAGCGAGTGGAAGCCGGCGAGCGTGATGAACTGGAAGCGGTAGCCCCACTCGGCGAGCGTGTCCTGGAAGGACGCGATCTCGTCGTCGGACAGGTGCTTGCGCCAGTTGAAGGACGGCGAGCAGTTGTAGGCGAGCGGCTTGCCCGAGAACCGCTCGTGGATCGCGGCCGCGAACTCGCGGGCCTCGCCGAGGTCCGGCGTCGCGGTCTCGAACCAGACGAGGTCGGCGTACGGCGCATACGCAAGCCCGCGCGAGATGGCGGCGTCGATCCCGTCGCGGACACGGTAGAAGCCCTCCGCGGTTCGCTCGCCGGTGACGAAGTCGCGGTCGTACTCGTCGACGTCGGTCGTGAGCAGCGCGGCCGAGAGCGCGTCGGTGCGCGCGACGAGAACGGTCGGGACGCCGCAGACGTCGGCAGCCAGGCGGGCCGCATTCAGCGTGCGGACGAACTGCTGCGTCGGCACGAGCACCTTGCCGCCGAGGTGACCGCACTTCTTCTCGGAGGCGAGCTGGTCCTCGTAGTGGACGCCTGCCGCTCCGGCCTCGATCATCGCGCGCATGAGCTCGAAGGCGTTGAGCGGCCCGCCGAAGCCGGCCTCGGCGTCGGCGAGGATCGGGGCGAGCCAGTACGTGCCGTTCCGGCCTTCCGCCCAGTCGATCTGGTCGGCGCGAAGGAGCGCGTTGTTCAGGCGCCGGACGAGGGCGGGTGCGCTGTTCGCCGGGTAGAGGCTCTGATCGGGGTATGTCGCACCGGCGAGGTTGGCGTCGGCGGCGACCTGCCAGCCGGAGAGGTAGACCGCTTCGAGCCCCGCCCGCACCATCTGGACGGCCTGGCCTCCCGTGAGAGCGCCGAGCGCCCGCACGACGCGGTCGCCGAGGATGAGCTGCCAGAGGCGCTCCGCTCCGAGGCGCGCGAGCGTGTGCTCCTGCACGACAGAGCCGCGCAGGCGGACGACGTCCTCGCCGGTGTAGGTCCGCTCGATCCCGCTCCAGCGGTCGTCGAGGCGCCACTCGCCTTCGAGTTGCGCGACCTCTTCCCCGACCCGAGCTTCGTGCGACATCTGGCCTCCTCCGGCGACGTGGCAATTTCGGATCCCAAACGTACCACGAGCGCCAGTTGTCTACACCGCGCCAGGCGAGATGCCCCGAAGTATGGGATCCAGAAACGCTGCTCTACGTGTCCGGCAGCAGGTAGTAGCGAAAGACGACCTCGGCGACGCAAACGGGCTTGTCGCCCTCCTCGCGCTCGACGGTCGCAGTCATGGTGACCTGGCGGCCCCAGTCGTGTTCCGCGACGGTGTCGACGTGAAACGAGCCGCGGACGCGCGAGCCCGAGGGCACCGGCGCAGGAAAGCGGACCCGGTTGAGCCCGTAGTTGAGCGCCATCCCGTCGCCTCCGTCGTGTGGGACGACCTCGTAGGACATCGCCGGCAGAAGGGCGAGCGTCAGGTAGCCGTGCGCGATCGTGCCTCCGAACGGCGTCTGCGCCGCCCGCTCGAGATCGACGTGGATGAACTGGTAGTCGCCGGTCGCGTCGGCGAACGCCTGGATCCGCTCCTGCGGCACGTCGATCCAGGACGAAGGACCGAAGTCCGCCCCTACCTCGATGGCACTCATGGTGCGAACGCTACGCCACGCGGCACGCCTCTGCTTGCGGGGCGCTCGCGGCCGCCTCCCATCCCAGGACCGACAAACCAACAACAGCACGGAGCGCGACCGCGCTCCCGGGCGCGCGGAGTTCCTTCTCCCGAGCGAAGCGCCAGCTTCGCGCGCTACGCGGTCTGCTCGATGGGCTCGTCCGGCTCGTCACCGGCGGCTCCGGCGCTCGTGACGAGCGTCGGGCGAATGCCCTGCGCGATGCACTCCTTCGTGATCACGCACTTCGTGACGTCCCGGCGCGACGGCAGCTCGAACATGACGTCGAGCAGCGCGCCCTCGATGATCGAGCGGAGCCCGCGCGCGCCGGTCTCGCGCTCGAGCGCGCGGTCGGCGATCTCCCACGTCGCGTCCTCGGTGAAGACGAGCTCGATCCCGTCGTAGCCGAAGAAGCGCTGGTACTGCTTGATGAGCGCGTTCTTGGGCTCCTCGAGGATCTGGACGAGATCCTCGCGCCTGAGCTGGTGCACCGCGGACACGACGGGGAGACGGCCGATGAACTCCGGGATCAGCCCGAAGTTGAGGAGATCCTCGGGCATCACGTCGGAGAGCAGCTCCGACGACTCGACATCGTGCTTCGAGCGGATATCGGCGCCGAAGCCGACGGCGTTCTTGCCGATGCGCTTGCCGATGATCTTGTCGAGACCGGCGAACGCGCCGCCGCAGATGAAGAGGACGTTCGTCGTGTCGATCGAGAGGAACTCCTGGTGCGGGTGCTTGCGCCCTCCCTGCGGCGGCACCGAGGCGACCGTACCCTCGAGGATCTTCAAGAGCGCCTGCTGCACCCCCTCGCCCGAGACGTCGCGCGTGATCGAGGGGTTGTCCGCCTTCCGTGCGATCTTGTCCACCTCGTCGATGTAGATGATCCCGGTCTCGGCCTTCTTGATGTCGAAGTCCGCCGCCTGGATCAGCTTGAGGAGGATGTTCTCGACGTCCTCGCCGACGTAGCCCGCCTCGGTCAGCGCCGTCGCGTCGGCGATCGCGAACGGGACGTTGAGGATCCGCGCGAGTGTCTGTGCGAGCAGCGTCTTGCCGCAGCCGGTCGGGCCGAGCAGGAGGATGTTCGACTTCTGGAGCTCGACCTCGTCGTCGTCCTGCCCCATCTGCACGCGCTTGTAGTGGTTGTAGACGGCGACCGCGAGGGTCCGCTTCGCCTCCTCCTGCGAGACGACGTAGTCGTTGAGGACCGCGTAGATGTCGCGTGGCCGCGGCAGGTTGTCGAGGTCGAGCTGTGTCGGACTCGTCAGCTCCTCGTCGATGATCTCGTTGCAGAGATCGATGCACTCGTCGCAGATGTAGACGCCGGGGCCGGCGATCAGCTTCTTCACCTGCCGCTGACTCTTGCCGCAGAAACTGCAGAGGAGTTGCTCGTTACCGTCGGTTGCGCGTGCCACTTCTCTCCTTGTACCTCGGTCCGGCCGTTTCGTCTACGTCAGCGGTGCGCGATCACCTGGTCGACGATGCCGTACTGCTCGGCTTCTTCGGCCGTCATGTAGTAGTCGCGCTCCATGTCCTTCGAGACCTTGTCAAGCGGCTGGTTCGAGTGCAGGGCCACGATCTCCTCCAGGCGGCGCTTGAGGCTGATCGTCTCCCGCGCCTGGATCTCGATGTCGGTTCCCTGCCCCTGAAAGCCGCCCGTCACCTGGTGGATCAGGATCTTGGCATTCGGCAGCGCCGTCCGCTTTCCCTCCGTGCCGGCCGACAGGAGTAGCGCGCCCATCGACATCGCGATGCCGACGCACGTCGTCGCAACGTCGGGCTTGATGAACTGCATCGTGTCGTAGATCGCGAGGCCCGAGTAGACGGAGCCGCCGGGCGAGTTGATGTAGAGGTTGATGTCCTTGTCCGGATCCTCGGACTCGAGATGGATCATCTGCGCGACGATGAGGTTCGCGACCTGATCGTCGATCGGCGTGCCGAGGAAGATGATCCGCTCGTTGAGCAGCCGCGAGTAGATGTCGAAGAAGCGCTCCCCGCGCGAGGTCTGCTCGATGACGGATGGGATGACGAGATTCGAGGGCGGGTTCATGTTCGTGCTCCTTCACTCCTCTGCGGCTGGTCGGGGGTCCAGAGTTTCGTCTCGGTTGGTGGATTCTCCTTGTCGGGCGTCCAGATTGCCTCGCGCGCCTCGGCCTGGGCCAGCGGGATTCGCTTGACCTCGGCGGCGACCCGGTCGAGCGCCTTGCGGAGCCGGAGGTCCTCGCGGAGCGTCTCGAACCGGCCGCTCTCGCGCAGGCTCACGAGCAGCTGCTCGGGCTCGTCGCCGGCGGCCTCAGCCTGCTCCCGCACGAGCTCCTCGACCTCGGCGTCGGGCACGTCCAGCCCGAGCTGCTCGGCCGCGGCGTCGAGCACGAGCTCCCGCGCGACCGAACGCTGCGCCTCGTCGCGCAGTCGAGCCACGAGCTCCTCCGGCTCCTGGCCGGTCATGGCGAGAAACGTCTCGAGCGGGACGCCGCGCGCCTCGACCTGCCGGGCGAAGCCCCGCAGCAGCTCGCGCGTGCGCGACTCGACGAGCGGCCCGGCCGCCTCGACCTTCGACGCGGCGACGAGGGCATCGGCGGCAGCCGCACGGAAGCGCGTCTGGACCTCTTCGGCGATCTGCTCGCGCAGGCGCGCCTCAACGTCCTCGCGGAGCTCGGCGAACGTCTCGAACTCGCTCGCCGCGCGGGCGAGGTCGTCGTCGAGCGGCGGCAACACCCTCTCCTTGATCTCCTTGACGGCAGCGGTGAGCGACTGCGACGACCCGTCGGCAAGCTCGAACGACATCTCCTTCGTCTCGCCGGCGCTCATGCCGACGAGGCCCTGCTCGACCTCCTCCACGACGGCGCCTCGGCCGAGCTCGACGACGTAGTCGCGCCGCGTCTCGTCGTCGGCGACGAGATCGACGACGACCGTGTCGTCAGGCGCCACCGGCCGGCCTTCGACCGGGACGAGCTCGGCGATCGTCGAGCGCAACGCGTCGAGCTCCGCCTGGACGAGCTCCTCTGGCACCTCGACCTCGGCGATCCCGACCTCGAGCGACCTCCAGTCGGCCAATTCCGGCTTCGCCTGCACCTCAACCGTCGCGGTGAACTTCCAGTCCTCGTCAGCCGAGGCAGGCAGCTCGAAGTCGTACTCCGGCTGCTCGACGGGACGGAGCCTCGTGCGCGCCGCCGCGTTCCAGAACCAGCCGCCGATGTGGCTCTCCACCGCCTCGCTCATCAGCCGCTCGCGGCCGACACGCTGGAGCAGCACCTGGCGCGGCACCTTCCCCTTGCGGAAGCCGGGGATCTTGACGCTCTGCGCGAGGTCGTCGGCTGCGTGCTCGACCGCGTGGTGGACGTCGTGCGACGGCACCTCGACCGTGAGCCGGACGCGGTTCTCCGGCAGCTCCTCCACCTGGGTCTCCACGCGGACCATTCAAGCAGGGAGCGCCCGGACGAGCGCGAACGACGGGCCGTCACCGCATGGAGGCTGGGCCTGCTCTCCCTCGCCGGCGCCGATCTGGCCCGCGATGGCGTCGGCGATCGTCTACGCGGTTCGCGTCCGCGCCTGATGCGGGCGGAGGGATTCGAACCCCCAAGCTCGTGAGAGCACCGGCCTCTAAAACCGGCGTGTCTACCAGTTCCACCACGCCCGCGCCCCCAGCAGGATAGGTCGCCGGGATAGGTGCCGTCGGACACGCTGCGAGGGCGCGCGTACTAGAGTCGCGCGGGCGTGGCGGGGATGCGGCCGGAAGATGTGTACGCGCTGACGAGTGTCGGCGACCCGCGGCTTTCGCCCGACGGCCGGCACGTCGCCTACGTCGTCAACCGGATCGACCGCGAGGCGAACGCCTACCGCGCTGCGATCTGGCTCGCGCCGCTCGACGGCTCCGCGGAGCCGAGGCAGTTCACCTCGGGAGAGCGGAGCGACAACTCGCCCCGCTGGTCTCCCGACGGACGCTGGCTCGCCTTCGTCTCCACTCGCGACGGCGAGGAGGACAAGGCGCACGGCGAGCTCTACGTGCTGCCCGCGGACGGAGGCGAACCGCGGCGCCTCACCACGGGCCACGAAGGCGTCGAGTCGATCGCGTGGTCGCCCGACTCGCGCCGGATCGCCTTCGCGCGCCGCGTCCGCGACGCCGCGTACGAGGAGGAGGACGCGCGGAAGCGGCCACCGCGGCGGTTCAGCCGCGTCTACTACAAGCTCGACAGCGTCGGCTGGACCTGTGACCGCCGCAGGCACCTCTTCGTCGTCGGCCTCGACGGCGACGACGAGCGGCAGCTCACGCACGGCGACTGCGAGGACGACGGGCCGGCGTGGGCTCCCGACGGAGCCCGCATCGTCTTCAGCTCGCTGCGCGGCGAGCGCTGGGACGTCGAGCTCGTGGACGCGCTGTACGAGCTCGAGGTCGATGCCGACGGCGCCGAGCCGAAGCGGCTGACGGGGCCGGCGGAGTCCGGCACCATGGCCTCGTTCTCGCCCGACGGCACGTTCATCGCCTACTGCCACGAGCCCGCGGACGGCACGTATCCGCACAACGGCCAGATCGCGGTGATGCGCGCGGACGGGAGCGACCGTCGCATCCTGACCGCGTCGCTCGACCGCCAGTGCGTCCCCTACCCGCTCGTCCGCGAGCCGGTCTGGGACGGCGAGCGCATCGCGTTCGCGATCGAGGACGGAGGCAACGTCCACGTGTACACGGTGGCTGCGGACGGCTCGGACGAACCGGACCTCCTCGTCGGCGGCGAGCAATCGACCGGACTCTGGGACCTCCGCGACGGCCAGCTCGTGTACACCTCGAGCACGCACACGCGCCCGCACGAGCTCTTCGCGTGGACGCGCGGCCAAAGAGCGGGCGGTGGCGGAACGCGCGTCACCTCGGTCTGCGACGACTTCGTAGCCGGCCGCGAGCTCGCCGGCGCCGAACGCTTCACCGCCGTCTCGGCGGACGGAACCGAAGTCGACGCGTGGCTGGTGCGCCCGCCGGGCTTCGACGAGGGTCACCGCTACCCGGCGCTGCTCACGATCCACGGCGGCCCCTTCACGCAATACGGGACTGGCTTCTTCGACGAGGTCCAGGTGTACGCGGGCGCGGGCTACTGCGTCCTCTTCTCGAACCCCCGTGGCGGCTCCGGCCACTCGGGGGCGTGGGGACGGGCGATCCGCGGCCCAGCGGGCGACGCCGGGCCGGGCTGGGGCACGGTCGACTACGAGGACCTGACGGGCGTCGTCGACACCGCGATCGAGCGGTTCCCGTTCCTCGACGCCGACCGGCTCGGCGTTCTCGGCGGCTCGTACGGCGGGTTCATGACGTCGTGGATCGTCGGCCACACGACACGCTTCAAGGCGGCGCTGTCGGAGCGGGCCGTCAACCAGATGGTGAGCGCCTTCGGCTCGAGCGACGTGTTCTGGATCTTCGAGCGCCAGTTCGGCGGGCCGATGTGGGAGCACGTCGACGAGTGGATGCGCATGTCGCCGGCCACGTATGCGCACGCGATCGAGACGCCGCTCCTCGTCGTCCACTCCGAGAACGACCTCCGCTGCAACGTCGAGCAGGGCGAGCACCTCTTCACGCTGCTCCGCCTGCTCGGCAAGGAGGTCGAGATGCTGCGCTTCCCGGGTGAGAGCCACGAGCTCTCCCGCTCTGGCTCACCGGTGCACCGCGTACAGCGCTTCGAGGCGATCCTCGAGTGGTTCGGCCGCTACCTCGAGCCGGGCGAGCCCTGATGCGCGCGTTCGCGACGGCCGCCGGGATGTTCGCGCTCGTGCTCGCCGTCCTGCTCGCCGCGGTGGGACAGCTGGGGAAGATCGACGGGCAAACGCTCGCGGCCGTGCTCGTAGCCTCCGCCGTCGCCGCCCTCGTCGCCGCCTTCCGCTCCCGCGGCCGCGAACACTGAGCCGCGGTTGCGCCGCAGCGGCGAGACACCGCCCACGAGAGAGCGTCCGATCAGCCGAAGCGCGCGAGGGCGCGGGCGCGGCGACGCTCCGCCTCGACCTCGCGGTCCTTCGGCGAGGCGGTCGTGACGAGGTCGTCGAGGAGGTGCTCCGTGACGTGTGCGATCGCGTGCACTGCCCGGTCGAACGCCGCCTCGTTCGCCTTCGACGGCTTGTTCATGCCGCTGACCTTGCGCACGTACTGCAGCGCCGCGGAGTGCACTTCTTCCGAGTTCGCGGGAGGATCGAAGTTGTAGAGGACGCGGATATTCCGGCACATGCCTCGATGCTACGCGACGAGCTCGTCACCCCGAAGCGGTGCCCTCCGTGCTTGTTTTGGGACGGGTTGCTGCTAGTCTCGAACCACTATCTGAGCGAGTACCGGATGCGCGCGGTGCGCCCCCTCTGCCCGTTCTCGACCAGTTTGCAGAGGAGGTGTTCGATCGATGGCAACCGGAACCGTGAAGTGGTTCAACGCCGAGAAGGGATATGGCTTCATCACTCCCGACGACGGCGGTAAGGATCTGTTCGTCCACCACAGCGCGATCGTCGGCGAGGGCTACAAGACGCTCGCCGAGAACGCGAAGGTGGAGTACGAGCCCGAGCAGGGCGAGAAGGGGCCGCAGGCGACAAACGTCGCGCTGGTGTCGGCCTGAGCGCGGGTGATCGGCAGCCTGCGACGGTCGCCGACCGCGCAGCTGTCGCGCGACCCTCGACCCGAGAGGAGCAGGCGTATGGCGGCTCGTAACCAGCAGACGCACGCGAAGCGGGCACGGGAGCTCGCGGTGAAGGAGCGCCGAGAGCGTAAGCGGGCGAAGAAGGCGGAGGCTGCAGCTATTCGCGCCGCCGGGGGCACTCTGCCGTCGGCCGACAGCAACGGCGACGCGCCGGAAGCAGAAGGACAACCTGAAGTGGAAGGGCAACCCGAGGTGGAAGCACAAGTAGAGACAGCATCCGAGTGGATCCGGTGAGCCCGGCGCGGGGCAACGATGCCGGCATCCCCCATAGCCGGCGGATCCTGACCACACCGCCCGGCGGCGCTCCGATCGAGGAGAATTGGGGCGGCGCCAACGCCGCAAAGACGGAGAAGCTGCGGCGGACGACCCTGCAGCGACGCGCGCGCAGCAGCGGCGTCGAGCTTCGCCACTCGGCTTACGGGTATGCCCTCGTCGACACGGCGCGCACGCTCGTCGACGATCGCAGCGACCTGACGCTGGACGAGGTCGAGTCGTGGCTCGACCGCACTTGACCGGCCGCAGCGGGCGACGAACACGGCATAGCCAGGAACCGAGAGGATCGGCCCTCTGCTCGAACTCCTCGAGGTCGAAGACCCGGCTCCCTAGGCGGCACGCGACCCGCGGCTGGCCGAGAATGCAGCGCCATGGGTTTTGGCGAGGAGTTCCTCCGCCGCTTCAGGTGGATCCACGGTCATGCCGACGTGCTCGGCCTTTTCGCAGACGGCGCCTTTCTCGCACGGGCGGCCGAGGCTCTCGCTGCGCCGTTCGAGTCGGCGAGCGTGACTAAAGTGGCGGGCGTCGAGGCCCGCGGCTTCATCCTCGGGGCGGCGGTCGCGCTTCGGCTCGGCGCCGGCTTCGTCCCGATCCGCAAGCATGGCGCGATCCATCCGGGCGCAAAGGCGACGGTTCGTGCAGCAGCGGACTGGCGCGGCAACCGGCCCGAGCTCGTCGTGCAACGCGAGGCGGTAACAGCCGCCGATCTGGTGCTCCTGGTGGACGACTGGATCGAGACCGGCAGCCAGGCGCTCGCGGCACGCGAGCTCATCGAGGACTGCGGCGGCCGTTGGGCCGGGCTATCCGTCCTCGTCGATCAGTCGGGAGCGGCGATACGGGAACGCCTGGAGCCGGTCGCGAGCGTCGTGACCTTCGACGCTCTCCCGCCGAGCGCCGGGTGACGGCGGCGAGGTACCCAGGGGTCAGCGCGTGGATATGCAGCGTAGGTCCGCGTCGAGCGAGCCGATCCGGTACTGCGCGAGCCTCGGCACGACGCCGGTGAAGCCGCCGCTGGCGCAGTTCTGTCGGGCCTGCGTGAGCGTGGCCTCGGTTCCGGCCACCCAGTCGGGTAGCCGGCCGTTGAAAGCCGTCGGTGTCGTCTGCGCCGTCAGCCCGGTGATGTCCTTCCACTGGGCGCTCGTCGAGTAGATCCCGATCGGGCCGGTCGCGCCGGCGTTGCGCAGACCGGCGATGAAGCCCTTCAGCGCGGCGATGTTGAGCTGGTAGGTCCCGGCCCAGCTCGTCGTCAACTCGACGTCGAGCCACCACGGCGCGGTCTTGGCCGCGACCGGGTCGAGCGCGGCGACCAGGTGGTAGGAGTGGGCGGCTCGCTGTTCGCCGTAGAGGTATGAGCAGGCGTTGGTCAAGAGGCCGTTACAGGAACCGTAGGCCGCCGTGGTGCCGCCGCCAGGCCAGTCCGCGACATGATGCGCGCCCGGGTTACCGGTGTCGATGTACAGCGAAAGGGGTGGCTGCTTCGGGCGCTTCTGCCCCGGCGTGTCGCGCGCCCAGTGCAGCTCTCCACTGACGCACGGGTTCGCGGTGTTCGCCAGCCCGCCGTTGACACCGACGATCCCGAACAACGGATTCGAGGGGTACGAACCCGAGCACTGCGGATAGGAGATGTCGTAACCGGTCGTCGGCGAGCTACCGCTGATCAGGACGATCAGCACCACAACAATGACGCTGAAAGCGAGCGCGGCCACCAGCACCCAACGCGCTCCGGGCCGGGAACGGCTAACGGGCCGCACCGGCCTCAAGCTACCACCGGGCTGGCCAGCGCGGCGCTGGCGGCCACAGGCGGCCACGAGCTGAAGGCGCCACTATTCCTGTCGCGCCTTGGGCGGCATCCCACAGGCTGGTGACGGGGAAGCCCCGCGTTGGTGCGGGGCTTCTCGTCTGGATCCGTACCCGACAGAGGCGTCGGGCACCCGCGTGGCCGCTGCCGTTCAGGCGGGGTCTGTGAGGTGGATCTGGAGTGTCGAGGTGTCGACGCCTGCTTCTGCCATTCCCTGCTCGAGCTCCGGGGAGGCGAAGAAGGTCTGGGCGGCTGCGCGGTCGGCGAAGTCGTGGCGAACGATGACGAGGTTGGGGTCGTCTTGGGAGCGCAAGACCTGCTGGTCGGTGACGCCGGCGGCGTTACGGGCCTGGTCGAGGCTGTCGTAGGCGGGCCGCCAGGTGTCGTAGTCGGCGACACGGTGAATGGCGATTGCGGTGGTCATGGTTGCTTCTCCTTTTTCGAATGGGTGCTCCCGGCCGTGCCGTCCGTCAGGCGAGTACCGTGGCGGCGTCGGCGAAGAGCTGTGCGTGATCGCGTGCGAACTGTTCGAGGTCACGCGGGGCGCGGCCGGTGAGCCTGTGGACGTTGTCGGTGGTGAGATCGCCGTAGCCCTGTTCGAAGCCGGCGCTGAGCTCGGCGTAGCCGGCGGCGATCCAGGCGGGCATGCCCATCGCAACCATCGCCTCGCTCGCGGCTTCGTGCGGCACCGGCACGTACTCGACCTCGCGCCCGGCCGCGCGGGAGAGGGCGGCGGCGACCTCGGCGAACCCGATCGACGCCGGGCCGGTGAGGACGAAGCTCTCGCCCTCGACGGCTCCCGCTTCGCCGCTGAGCACCGCGACGGCACAGTCGACGACGTCGCGCAGGTCGATCATGCCCGCCTTGCCGGCGCCCCAGTCGAAGTAGACGGCCCCCTGCTCGCGGACAGTCTCGCCGACCATGAGCAGGTTCTGCATGAAGAAGGTCGGCTTGAGGATCGTCCAGGCAAGCTCGGACGCCTTCAGGTCGGCCTCGCATTGGAGGAGCTCGGAGATGATCCGGCTCTGTGGCGCCCCATAGGCGGAGAGGCGGACGATCCGAGGCGCAGTCCCGGAGCTGGTGATCGTCTCGAGCAGGGTGCGCGACTGCTCGAGCGCCGAGGGGCCGTTCCAGGTGACGAAGTAGACACCGGTCACCCCTTCGAGCAGGCTCGCGTCGAGCGTCTCCGGCCGGTCGAGGTCGACGACCACGACCTCCGCGCCCTGCTCACGCAGGCCGGCCGCCTTCGCCTCGTCCCGGACGAGTGCCCGCACCCGACGTCCCCGCTCCAGCAATGCCGCGGCAACGCGAGAGCCGGTGTTGCCGGTCGCGCCCGTAACCAAGGTGACGTCCGCGTCAGACATCATTCCTCCTTCCGGTCGAACTGCTACGCTCCGCAGAAGTTGCTTCTAGGACTAGTGCATGGAGGATATTTGCAGAGCGAAGCAAAGCTGTCAAGTGTGGGAAGGGACGAGCTCGTCGCCTGGCGGCTCTTCCTCGAGAGCTCGCAGGCGCTCGTCGACATCCTCGACGCCGACCTGCGGCAACACTCCGGAATCCCGCTTCGCTGGTACGACGTGCTCGTCCATCTCGAGGAAGCACCCGGCGGCCGGCTGCGTATGAGCGAACTCGCCCGCCAGATCGTCACCAGCACGAGCGGCCTCACCCGCGTCATCGACGGCATGGAACGAGACGTTCTCGTCCAAAGAGAGCGACCGCCCAGCGACCGCCGGGCAGTCGAGGTCGTCCTCACGCCAAAGGGCATCGACCTCCTCGACGCAGCACGCGCCCACCACCGGCAGGCGGTCCAACGCCACTTCGCGCAACACCTCACGAACCCCGAGGTGCAGGCCCTCACACGCGCCTTCACCAAGGTCCGCGACCACGCACGGCCGCTTCGCGAACAACAGATCAGCGGCGCATGACCGCGAGGGAACACTGAGGGGACACCACCGCGGGCAATCCGCCTCCACGGCCGGTGACTCCCCGGACTATGCGGGGCTCATCCGGCCGAGGCGCCAGAAATCCCTGCAACTCGAGAGTTTCATGGCCCCGGGAGGAAGCCAAGCCGCCTGCAAATCGCATCCTTTCACCCGGCGAGGCGCCCACCGAGGTACCCACCGCGTGAGCCTTAGACAGGCATAGGCAAACACAATTGCGACTTTCAGGCGCGAGGACGCCGGCCCAGACGAGCGTTGCTTCTTTCGGGTCCCCGCCGCGCAGCCGCGGTGTCGCTGTCTCTACGGGACAGCGTCGTCGTGGTGTTTTGGCAGAGATTGCGGCGTATGGCAGCGCCTAATCGTGGCTCGGTTGGAGCGCGTCGAGGCGTTCCCGGACGCGGCCGGCGAGCGGGATGACCTCCTTGCGCTCGTACCGATCGAGCGCCTCCTTCCAGGCAGCGATCGCCTCCTCGCGGCGCCCAGCCGCGTCGAGCACCTCGGCGAGGTCGGAGAGAGCGTCGCCATGCAGCCGAAGGCCGTCGGTGCGTTCTGCCCAGGCGACGGCCTCACGCGCGAGCTGTTCGGCCTCCGCGTGTTGTCCTCGTGCCGAGCACACGAGGGCAGTCGCCTGCCGCCAAGCGCCTTGGGTCACTACATCGTTCGGATCGCCGAGCTCACGCCCCTTCTCTGCGAGCTGCTCGGCCTCGTCATATCTGCCGAGAGCGCAGAGGAGGCGACCGAGTTGAGGGGCGTAGGTGGAGAGCTCCGCCTGCCGGCCGCTCGACTCGAGGTGCCGGCAGTAGGCGCTGTAGTGCGCGACCGCCTGCTCTTGCTGGCCGGCTAGCTGCGCGATCTCCGAGAGCCAGTAGCTCGCAGTGTCCCGATGGCCGAATTCGTGCAGCCGCTCCTCCGCAGCAGCGGCACCCACCCGGGCCTCGTCAAGGTGGTCGAGCATCGCCAGCAGCACGGTGCGATTCAGTCTCACGGTTGGATCCTCCGTGTCCGGGACCAAGCGGTCGAGCGTCCGGAGCGCAGCCTCGGCCGGCCGCGGGCCGAGCACAAGAGCGTAGGACAAGTAGTCCGCATGCATGGACGCCTCGCCCGCAAGGCGCGAGTGTCGAATCGCTTGCTCACACGCCTCGACACGATCCTCGTAGCGGCCGCGCATGTTGGCGACCTCGCTGAGCGCGAGCCAGACGGTCGCGAGTCCACGGTGATCGCCGAGCGCCTCGAGTGTCGGAAGCGAGAGCCTTGCAAGTCGCTCGAGCTCGTCGACCGACCCCTCGCGACGGGTGCGGTAGGACGCTGCAGCGACTCGGGCCAGCAGCGCACCGGCATCATCGCCGGCAGCGACTGCCCGCTCGGCGGCGCGCGCTGCGATGGCCGTCGCCTTGCCGAGCTCGTCCTCGTGCGCCCACGCCAGGTCGAGCTCGAGGTGGACGTCGAGCCGGTGAGGGCTCGTGAGCCTGAGGCTGCGTTCGAGGAGAGCGGCAGTGCCGCGCCGGTCGGTGCGCCGCTGGGCACGCTTGCCGGCAAGAGCGAGGCGGTCCCCGGCGGCGAGTGCGACCTCCGGGTCCGGCCGGCCGAGCTCGTCGAGGTAGCGCGCCGCCTGCTCGAGGTGGTAGCCGAGGATCTCGTCAAGCTCGACGAGGCCCTGCCCGTGCTCCTCGAGCCAGGCGGCGAAGCGGCGGTGCAGGTCAGCGCGGGTCGCCTTCGGCAGCGCGTCGTAGGCGGCGTCGCGGATCAGGAGATGGCGGAAGCGATAGGCGTCGTCGCCGGTGAGTGTGGCGCGATCGGGACGCACCAGCTCCTTGCGCACGAGGGCGACGAGTCGTTGGTCGACGGTGGCGTCGCCGTCACCGAGCGCCGCCACGGCTCCGCGGTGGAAGGTACGGCCCTCGACCGCGCCGCGCTCGAGCACCGAGCGCTCGGCGGGATCGAGCTGGTCGAGCCGAGCGGCAAGCAGCGCCTGGATCGTCGGCGGAACCTCGACCTCGGCCCCACCCGAGTCACGGACGAGGGCCAGCATCTCCTCGAGGAAGAGGGGGTTGCCCTCGGCGACCTGGACGATCCGCTCGTGCAGCTCCGGAGGCACCTCGCCGAGCTCGGCGAGCAACGTCTCCGTCTCGGCTGCGTCGAGCGGCTCGAGCAGGACGGTCGACGCGTTCCACTTGCCTCCGCCCCAGGACGGCCGCCGTTCCAGCAGCTCCGGCCGTGCCATGCACAGCAGCAGGATCGGCGCGTCGCGCGACAGGTCTGCGACGTGCTCGACGACGTCGAGCAGCGTCTCCTCCGCCCAGTGAAGATCGTCGAAGACGACGACCAGCGGCTGTGCCTGCGCCTCATGCTCGAGCAGCTTGCGGAAACCCCAGGCGATCTCCTCGGCCGACGCAGGCGCATCGGTCTCGCCGAGCAGCGAGCGCAACGGGCGCCCCGCATCGCCTTCCGGCAGGGTCGCGAGCTGCTTCAGGATCTCAACGGCCGGCCAGTACGTGATCCCCTCGCCGTAGGACAGGCAGCGGCCGCGCACCACGCGCGCCTCGGGGCCCGCGAGGAACTCCGCCGCCAGGCGCGACTTGCCGACGCCCGCCGAGCCGAGGATCGAGAAGAGCTGGCAGGAGCGATCCTCGACCGTTCGCGCGAATGCGGCGCGCAGCCCCTGCAGCTCCCGCTCCCGGCCCACCATCGTCGTGGCGAAGCGCCGCGCCAGCTCGCCCGTCACCGCGAGCAGCGGGTACGCCGGCACGGGCTCGGCCTTGCCCTTCAGCTCTAGCTGCCGCTCCTCCCCCATCTTGACCGCCGCGTGCACCAGCCGCAGCGTCTCGGCGCCGATGAGCACCTCGCCGGGCTGCGCGGCCTGCTCCAGCCGCGCAGCGACATTGACGGCGTCGCCGGTCGCGAGCCGCTCCGCCGTCCCCGTG
The DNA here is from genome assembly GCA_963796265.1 of uncultured Actinomycetes bacterium. Taxonomy (GTDB): domain Bacteria; phylum Actinomycetota; class Thermoleophilia; order Gaiellales; family Gaiellaceae; genus Palsa-739. The sequence continues at coordinate 479,248 of CAWCLA010000001.1, forward strand.
AGCACTTCGCCGGTGTTGACGCCGATACGCCCCTCGACACCGAGCGCCGGCAGCGCGTCGCGCATCTCGACCGCGGCGCGACAGGCGCGCAGCGCGTCGTCCTCGTGCGCCACCGGCACGCCAAACACTGCCATTACCGCGTCACCGATGAACTTCTCCACCGAGCCGCCGTGCGACTCGAGGATCCCTTTCATCCGCTCGAAGTAGCTGGCGAGGATCCCCTGCAGCGTCTCGGGATCGACTGACTCGCCCAGAGCCGTCGAGCCGACAACGTCGCAAAAGAGCACCGTCACCACCTTCCGGTGCGCGCTGATCGTCACGTGCCGAGGCTAGAACATGGAAGCGGGAACGCCTAGCGCCTTGGCGCGATTCGCCTCGAGCTCGGTGAGGTTCGTTTCGCACAACTTGTCTTTGTCGTTCCGAGACAGCGTCAGGGACAGTCCCGAACACTCAACAGGCCCAGCCCAGCGATCACGCTCGGATTCGCTCAATTCAGTGCCACGAGATACGAGAGGAGGACCTCGCCGGTCTCGCCGATCTCGCGCGTCCCTCGATGTTGATCGCTGCCGCCACGGCCGATCGAGCCGTGCCAACTGGGCGATCTCAGGGCCGGGCTGGACCGATCGGGGTACCACCGGGGTACCCACGCTGTCGAAGACTCGCGACATTTACCTGGAACATGTGGCGCTTCGTGGCCCCTCTTAAACCAAAACTTCCTGCAAATCAGCATCTTTATGGCCCCGGGAGGAATCGAACCTCCGCACGCAGCTTCGAAGGCTGCCGCTCTGTCCTCTGAGCTACGGGGCCCAGTCCCGAAAGCGTAGCCCCCCTTGCCGCGCCCGGCAGGTGCGGGCCCGCCGCTCGCACGACGGCGCCGCCCGGCCCTCCGTGAAGCGTGCCGAGGTGAAGCGGGCGAGCGGGAAACACAGCCCGCTACGCTTGTTCGCGCGCGGTGGCGGTAGCTCAGTTGGTAGAGCTCCGGGTTGTGGTCCCGGTGGCCGCGGGTTCGAGTCCCGTCCGCCACCCTCCCTCGCCCGGCTAGACGGCTTCCTCCGCCTCGAGCGGCCGGTCGGCGAGCATGAATCGCAACGGCTGCGCGATCGACTGCAGCCGGTCGGGTGCGTCTCGCCAGCCGGCCGGCAGCTCGTGCAGCGGGCAGATCATGCCCACGCTCCGGACGCCGTCGCGGGAGTCCTCGACCGCCACGATGGCGAGCGCCTCCGCGTCGGGATACGGGCAGACGCTCTCCTCGCCCCACAGCGTCCGCACGGGAAGGACGAAACCGACCGCAGACGCGTCGGCCTCGCGCAGGCCGGCGCCGACCATGCAGAAGAACGAGCGAGCCGACTGCAGCGCCTCCGCCGGGGGAATGCGAAGGTCGAGCTCGCCGTCGGAGCCGACGATTCCGACGAGCGCGCCCACCGCCGGCGGCGTCGTGCACGCCCGCTGCATCGTCGCGACAACCTGGTTCAGAGCCGCCATCGGGTCGAGGCATCGGCATCCGTCACCGCAGGCTGAAGCTGCGGAAGCGAACGGGGCCGCGGCGGCGGCCCCGTTCGCATTTCTGCTCAGACCGGCACGCGCTCGCCGGAGAAGATCCGCACCATCTCGCGGTTGAAGGCCGGGATGTCGTCCGGCTTGCGGCTCGTGACGAGCGTGCCGTCGACGACGACCTCCTCGTCCACCCACTCGCCGCCCGCGTTGCGGACGTCGGTCTGGAGGGTCGGCCACGAAGTGACGCGCCGGCCGCGCACGACCCCCGACTCGACGAGCATCCAGGGGCCGTGACAGATCACGGCCAGCGGCTTCCCGGCGTCGTGGAGCTCGCGGACGAACGCGACCGCATTCTCGTCCCCGCGCAACTGGTCGGGATTCCCGACGCCGCCGGGGATCACGAGCGCGTCGTAGTCGTCCGGCGACGCCTCCTCCACCGTCCGGTCGACCGTCACCGTTTTCGCCGGATCGAAGTGGTCGAAGCCCTTGATCTCGCCCTCGTGGATCGAGACGATCTCGACGTCGGCTCCGGCGTCCTCGAGCGCCTTCCGCGGCTTCTCGAGCTCGACTCGCTCGAACATGTCGGCAGCGAGGATCGCCACCTTCTTGCCTTTCAGCGTGTCTGCCATGAAGACCCCTCCTTCGTCATTCGCTGTCCCCGGGCGCCTACCCGACGCTGCGAGAGCTATGCGTACGTGCGGCGGAGGTAGTCGAGATACGGCCCGGCGGCGATCGCAGAGCCGGTCGCGCGGCGCAGCGTCTCCTGCGGCGAGAACTTGCGCCCGAGAGCGTGCACGTGCTCGCCGAGCCACGCGCGCAGCGGCGCGAACTCGCCGCCCCCGACCTTCTCCTCGAGGTCGGGGACGTCGCGCCGCGCGGCCTCCCAGATCTGCACCGAGGCAACCGTTCCGATGAGGTACGTCGAGAAGTAGCCGATCGACCCGCCCGACCAGTGCACGTCCTGGAGGACGCCGTGCCCGTCGTCCGACACCTCGACGCCGAGGTACTCCCACATCATCTCGTTCCAGCGCTGCGGCAGGTCGCGCAGCTCGACGCGGCCCTCGACCATGTCTTGCTCGAGCTCGAAGCGGAGCATCACGTGCATCCCGTACGTCACCTCGTCGGCCTGGATCCGGATCAGCCCGGGCCGGACGGCGTGGACGGCTGCATGGAAGCGCACCAGGTCGACGTCCGCGAGCTGCTCGGGGTACGTCTCCTGCAGGCGCGGATAGAAGTGCCGCCAGAACGGGAGGCTGCGGCCGACGAGGTTCTCCCAGAGCCGGCTCTGCGATTCGTGGATCCCGAGCGAGCACGGCTGGCCGGTCGGCAGCCGCTCGAGGTGCTGCGGCAGCTGATGGTTGTAGAGGCCGTGCCCGTACTCGTGCATCGTCGAGAAGAGCGACTCGAGCGAGTCCCGGCGGTAGTTCGTCGTGATCCGGACGTCGTCGCGGCCGGAGCCCGAGGCGAACGGATGCTCGGTCGGGTCGAGGCGCCAGCTGTCGGGCCGGTGCCCGAACAGCTCGATCACCTCGTGCGCGAGCGTGGGCTGCCGGTCGGGCGGATAGTCGCCGTGGAGGAACGAGTCGTCGAAGTCGCGGGCGCGCAGGTCGGCGATCAGCTCGACGAGCGGGGGCTTCAGCTCCTCGAACAGCGCCCGCACCTCGGCCGTCGTCGTCTGCGGCTCATAGTCGTCGAGGAGCACGTCGTACCGCTCGGCCGCCCCGTCCGCGACGCAGTCGACGTACTCGAGCTTCAGCTGGACGATCCGCTCGAGAGACGGCAGGAACGACGGGAAGTCGGACTCGGCCTTCGCCTTCACCCAGACGGGCCGCGCCTGCGCAGCGGCACGCGCCATCTCCGCACGCAGCGACGCCGGCACCTTCACCGCCTTCTCGTAGTCGCGGCGCACGAGGCGGAGCAGCGCGGCATCGTCGGAATCCGGCTCGAGCGACGCCTCGACCGGCTGCAGCTCGTCCAGGAGCCTGCCGACCGCGGGATCCGTGAACCGCTCGTGTGCGAGGCGCTGCACCGTCGCCGCCTGGTCGGCCCGATGCCCGGTGCCGGCGGGCGGCATCATCGTCTGCTGGTCCCACGAGAGCAGGCGCGCGACCTTGTTGAGGTCCGTGACCTCCCCCAGCCGCTCCTTCAGCTCCTGCAGCGGATCCGCCATCGGGCAGAGGCTAACGCCTGCTGGTCGGCGCTTTACGCTGTAGCCGGCGCCCGTAGCTCAGTGGACAGAGCGGCGGACTTCTAATCCGCGGGTCGGAGGTTCGAATCCTCCCGGGCGCATCTCTCGTGGGTGCCGAGGGAACAAGACGATGACGCGCCAGGACGCTGCAGGTATTCGGCGACGCGGCCCGCTCGGGGTGTGGCTGCGACACCACCGCGAGCACGAGCCGCACCACGTCGTGATGCTGATGCTCCTCGCGGGAGCGCTCTCACTCGTCGCGGCGATCCTCGTCGCCGGGGCCGCCGGCTACGTCGCCGTCGCCTCGCGCCTCCGGCACGCGAACACGTACTGGTTCCCGTTCGCGCTCGCGGGCGCCGTCGCGGCCAACATCGGCTACACGTTCGCGTACCGGGAGGTCGCCCACGTGGGACGTGGCGTCAAGCTCGGCACGCTGCGGGCGAGCGCAATCGTCGCCGCGGGCTTCGGCATGTTCATCCCGCGCGGCGGGTTCGCAGTCGACCTCGAGGCGCTCCAGGATCTCGGCGTCCCGCCCGACGAGGCACGTGTCCGCGTGCTCGGGCTAGGCTCGCTCGAGTACGCCGTCCTCTCGATCGGCGCTCTCGTCTGCGCGATTCTCCTCCTCTTCGACGGCTCCCATGCGCAGCGGGCGGTGACGCTCTCGTGGACGATCGGCGTTCCGGCCGGGACCGCGCTCGCCCTCGTCGCGGTCCGCTACCGCACGTGGATCTGCCGGGGCCGCATCGGGCGAGTACTTGGACCGCCGCTCGAAGCCATAGGCGTGGTCGGACAGATCGTCGCCTCGCCGTGGCGGCACGGTGCCGCGGCCTTCACGGGCATGGCGGTGTACTGGGCCGGCGAGGTCTTCGTCCTCTGGGTCTGCCTCGCCGCGTTCACGCACCGCACGCCGTCGGTGGCCGCCGTCGTCGTCGGCTACGCGACCGGGTACGCGCTGACGCGGCGGACGCTTCCGCTCGCCGGCGCCGGCGCGGTCGAGGCCCTCCTGCCGTTCGCGCTCACCTGGGTCGGCTATGGGCTGCCCGCCGCCGTCCTCGCCGTCTTCTGCTACCGCATCTTCAACCTCTGGCTGCCGCTCGGCCCCGCGGCCGCCGCGCTCTACGCACTGCGCCGCCGCCCTCCGGAGGCGCCCTACGGCCCGGCCGGACTAGCGCCGGACGCCGAAGTCGGTGGTGATGATCGTGACGCGGCGCCCACCGAAGACACCTGGGGCACGCACGACGTGGACGGCTGAGACGCCGATCCGGCGCCACTTCGGCGTCAGCAGGTTGCGGAGGTGGGCCGGGCTAGCGATCCACATGCTCATTGCGTGTCCGGCGCTCAGTCTCGGCGCGGCCCACACGAGGTTCTCGCCGACCGACCAGTACGCGTAGTTCCGCGAGCCGAAGTAGTGCTGGATCCGCTGCCAGAAAGCCGTTCCGTCGGCCGAGGAATGACCGAAGTAGCCGTGGCTGCCCATGTCGAGCGAGTGCTGGCGCGCAGACCGGTCGAGCGCCCGGGACTCGCGGAGCGGAGCGAGTCCGTGCGCGCTCCGGAAGCGGTTCACCGCGGTGAGCACCTGGCGGTTCAGCGTATGGAGCGTCCGCTCCGAGCGAGCCGTCGCGAACGCCGAGGAGGCGAGAAGCCCGGTCGCGGCAAGCGCAGCCAGAGCAAGGGCGAGGCGGAGTGTTCTCGCGCCGCCCACGTTCACAGGGTTGCGGCTGTCCGGAAGAGGCGCCATGAGCCGTTCGGCGCAACTTCGTTTCCCGAGGGTCCTACTCCTCCCGCGGTTTGGAGCCGGCCCACTCCGGCAGAATGGCACACAACGTGTCGCTGCGCGGAGGACCGCTCGAGCAGGAGGCTACGCTGCCGGACGGCCGCGTCGTCTCCGTCCGCGTCGGCCTCGCCGAGGACTCCTACATTCCGCGCCGCGAGTTCGACACGGTCGTTCTCGAACTCTGGGACGAACGCCGCGGCGAGCACCTGGCGGGAGTCTCGACCGTGCTCTCCGCCGATGACGCCGGCGGCGCCCGCGCGCTTCTGCGCGAGGTCGTCGAGGCGCTGGGGAACGGATCGCTCGAACCTACGGCCGGCGCGCTCGAGCCGCTCGCAGATAGCGTTCGGCCGCAGTGAGCACCGCGACCCTGCACACGAGTCACGGCCCGATCCAGGTCGAGCTCTTCGACGGCGACGCGCCGCGGACCGTCGAGAACTTCCGGACACTTGCCGCAGACGGGTTCTACAACGGCGTCATCTTCCATCGGGTGATCCCGGATTTCATGATCCAGGGCGGTGACCCGACCGGGACGGGCTCGGGCGGCCCGGGCTACACGTTCGAAGACGAGTTCAACGACCATCCCGTCGCGCGCGGCGCGCTCGCAATGGCGAACGCCGGCCCGAACACGAACGGCAGCCAGTTCTTCATCGTCACGGCGGACGCGTGCCCCTGGCTCGACGGCAAGCACACCGTGTTCGGCAGCGTCACCGACGGAATGGACGTCGTCGACACGATCTCGCAGCTCGAGCGCGACGCGGGCGACCGCCCGCACGACGACGTCGTCATCGAGCGCATCGACCTCTGACCGCGACCTCGCCGGCCCAGAGCTAAAGATCTCGGCCGGTTTGGCCGACCCGTCGCTTACATCGATCTTTCGCATCGCTTAGAGATGACTCATCGACGCCTGCTGTGATTGTTCCGTGCCCGGCCTGACGCGACGCCTCCTGCTCGCCGTCTTGGCGACGCTCGCGTCGGCCGTAGCCGCCTCTCCGGCCGGCGCGGCCGGGCACGCCAGCCATGCCGTACACCGGGGACCGAACGTCGGCATCGTCGACATCTACACCACCCTCGGCTACGAGAACGGGATCGCCGCCGGCACCGGGATGATCCTCTCGCACAACGGCGAGGTCCTGACGAACAACCACGTGATCCGCGGCGCGACGAAGTTCCGCGTCGTCGACGTCACCACTCACCGGAGCTACCTCGCCACGGTCGTGGGCTACTCCGTCGCGCGGGACATCGCCGTGCTGCAGCTCGCGAACGCGTCGGACCTGCGGACGATCAGGCTGGGACGAACCGTGCGGATGCACGTCGGGCAGCACGTCGTCGCGCGCGGGAACGCGCAGGGCCGCGGCGGAGCGCCGCGGGCCGCGGTCGGCCGGATCACGGCCCTCCACCGGCAGATCGTCGCGAGGGACGACAGCGGCGACAGCGAGACGCTGCGCAACGTGATCGCGACGAACGCCGCCGTCGAGCCCGGCGACTCGGGCGGTCCGCTCGAGGACTCGAAGCTCCGTGCGATCGGGATGGTGACCGCCGGATCGACCTCGGGCCTCCACCGCGGCTTTGCAATCCCGATCAAGCAGGTGCTCTTCTTCGCGAGCCTGATCGTGAAAGGGAACACGAGCGCGACGGTCCACGTCGGGCCGACCGCGTTCCTCGGCGTCGTCCTCACGGACGTCTCGGGCGGAGCCCAGATCAGGACCGTCGTGCAGGGGAACGCGGCCGACACCGCCGGGCTCGTCTCCGGCGACGTCATCAACTCGCTGAACGGGACGACGATCTCCTCGAGCGCCGACATCCGCAAGGTCATCCTCTCCCTCGTGCCCGGGCAGGCCGTGTCGATCGGCTGGACGGATGCAAGCGGCAGCGCCCAGAGCGGCAGCATCACGCCGACGAGCGGCCCACCGCAGTAGCACGCGCGGCGCGAGCAGGAAGACGGCGAAGAAGAGAAGAAGCGGGTGGCGGGAATCGAACCCGCGTAACTAGCTTGGAAGGCTAGGGCTCTACCATTGAGCTACACCCGCGGAGCGCCGGGTACGGTAGCGAGATGCATCCCTCGGCGGAGGCGATCGGGCTCGCGCCGGTGCTCGCGGCCGGGCTCGTGCTCGCCGGCCGCGGAGGCGCGCTCTCGCGCCCCCGTCTCGTCGCCGGAGCGCTCGGCGTCGCGCTCGTGTTCGCCGCCTTCGTGACCGAGCTCGAGCCGCTCGCGAACCACACCTTCCTCTGGGCGCACCTGCTGCAGAACGTCGTCCTCGCGGAATGGGCCCCGGTGCTGCTCGTGCTCGCCCTCCCCGCGCACCTCGCCGAGCGGGCGCGCGGCTTCCCGCTCTTCCGGCCGCTCGTCGCGCTGCCGGTCTGGCTCGCCGTCTACTACACGTGGCACCTGCCGTGGATCTACGACACGGCGCTCGGGCATCCGCACTCGATCCTCCACGTCGAGCACCTCAGCTACCTCGCGGCCGGCGTGTGCGTCTGGTGGCCGGTCGTGCACGGGCAAGCCTCGGCCGGCGCGAAGGCCGCGTACCTGTTCGCCGCCTTCGTCCTCGCATCGCCGCTCGGCCTGCTGCTCGCGCTGATCCCGCGCGCGATCTATGCCTTCTACGTCCACGCGCCGCGGACCTGGGGCCCCGGCCCGCTCGCCGACCAGCAGATCGCCGGCGTGACGATGGCCGCGGAGGAAGCCGTCGTCTTCTTCGGAGCGTTCACCGCCTATCTGCTGCGCTTCCTCGCCGACGAGCAGGCGGCTGGACTAGCCGTCGCCGCCCACCGGCGGAGCTAGCTCCGCGTCTCCTCCCGATCCGCATCGGCCGGACCGACGAACCGGGCTCCGACCTTTTCCCGCTCGTTGTAGGCCGCCGCCTCGGCGTACGTCTCGAGAGCCCGGTAGTCGGCGGCGGTCGACGGGCCGTCGAAGAGGCTGCGTGGATAGAGCCCTTGCTCTAGGACGACATTGAGCTGCGCGCCGAGCAACGTGACCTGGGCCTGCAGGTAGAACCACCAGAGGATCGTGATCACGGTCGCGAAGTTGCCGTATGTGCCCTGGGCCTTGCTCAGCTCGCGCGAGACGATCACCGACGACGCCTCCTGCAGGAGCCAGAAGACGAGGCCGGCGAGCAGCGCGCCCGGCAGGACCTGGCGGAAGGTCACGCGGCGGCTGGTCAGCAGCCGGAAGGCGAGCAGGAACAGGCCGACGTCGAGCACGATCGCGATCGCGTAGGCCGCGAGCCGCGACCACCACGCGAGCGATACTGCGCTCTGGTTGCCCGTTACGAAGCCGGACAGCAGCGTCGTCCCGACGAGCCCGACCCCGATCGTGACGAGCGCGGCGGCGCTCCGAGCGAGGCGCTCCGGCAGGCCCGGCCGGTCCTTCTCCGGGATCTCCCAGACCGAGTTGAAGGCCGTCTGCGTCGTGTTGGCGACGGAGAGGCCGCTCCAGCCGGCGGTCACGGCGCCGACGATCAGCGCCCACCAGGAGCCGCTGAGGCCGCGGACGTCGCCGAGACCCAGGAGCGGGAAGAGTTTCGCCACGTTGCGCAGGACGACGTCATGCGTGTGGCCGTGCAGGACGAAGCCGAGCACCGTCACACCGACGAGGAAGAGCGGGAAGATCGAGAAGAACGCCCAGAAGGCGACCATGCTCGCGAGGTTGCTCGAGCGGTCCTCCGAGTACTTCTTGAGGGTCGCAATCGCGACGGCGACCTTCGGACGCCGCTGGAGGCCGCCGTCGATCCGGGCCTTCAACCCCATGCGCGGAGGGTAGCCACGGCGGGCGGGAGCCAAACGGAGCCGGCCCAGTCGGGACGGAAGGATTCGAACCTTCGGCCTCTGCCTCCCAAAGGCAGCGCTCTAACCAGGCTGAGCTACGTCCCGCGCGGACCAGTGTAGGTCGCCGCCCGACCGCACGTATCGTGCCGGCGGATGCGCGTGACGATCCTCCACACGAACGACATCCACGGTCGCGTGGACGGGCTCGCCCGGGTCGCGACGCTCGTCGAGCGGATCCGAACCGAGACGCCGCACCGCGTGATCTACGTCGACGCAGGCGACGTCGAGGAGACGACGTCCCGCCTTTCGAACCTGACGAAGGGCGTCGCGATGCACCGCCTCCTCTCGGCGGCGGGCTGCGAGGTCTCCGTGGTCGGCAACGCCGCGTGGCTCCGCTACGGACCGCAGGTCATTCCCGACCAGGCGCGTGCCGCGAGCTACCCGCTGCTGCTCGCGAACCTCGGGCCCGTCGAGGGCGTACGGGCCACGGCGCTGCTAGACGGCGTTGGCTTCGTCGGTGTCACCGACCCGTTCCGCGGCTTCCTCGACAGCGAAATCGACTACGGGATCGACATCACCGACGAGGTGGAGGCAGTGCTGCGTGGCGCGCGAGAGTTGCGCAGGCAGGGCGCGGAGCTCGTCGTCTGCCTTTCCCACCTGGGCTATGCGACCGACGAGGAGACCCACCCGTCCGCGCTCGACCCGGAGCTCGCCGAGCAGGTGCAGGGTGAGGTGGACGTGATCATCGGCGCCCACACGCATCACCTGCTCCCCGACGGCCACCGCGTCGGCTCCGTGACGATCGCGCAGGCCGGGAGCCACGCCCGGCACCTCGGCTGCCTCGAGGTCACCAACGGCGAGATTCGCGTGTCGACGCTCGAGATCGGCGACGACGTGCCGCAGCATCCGGCCGTGCTCGCAGCGACCGCAGCCGCCGAGGCGGAGCTCGACGCGTCGCTGGACGAGGTGATCGCCGACCTGGAAGCGCCGCTCGACGCCCAGTGGGTCGCAGAGATGCTCCGCAGCCGAATGGGAGCGGAGATCGGGCTCGCGACGTCGGCCGTCGTCCTCGACCGACCCCTGCCTGCGGGCCCGCTGCGCCGAGGAGAGCTCTGGGAGGCCTGCCACTCGACTGCGAACCCGGCAGTCGCCGAGCTGACCGGCGCGCAGGTCGCGCACATGCTGGAGCGCGGCAACGACCCGCAGTTCCAGCAGACGACGAGCCGCCCGTTACGGGGCATGCCCCGAGGCCCGCTCCACGTCGCCGGCCCCACGGCGATCGATCCCGACCGAACCTACGTCGTGGCCGCCACCGACTACGAGCTCGAGCGGTACGGCGACCTGGTGGCAGACGACTGGCAGCTGAGCATCCGCTACGACTTCCCGACGATCATCCGCGAGGCGATCGAGGAGCGGCTCGCCGGCGACGCGAGGCGTGCTACCCGGATTCGATGATCGCGCGCAGCTCGGCGAGCTTCTCGCCGCGGAGCTCGTCGCGCTCGCCGCGGTCGATTCGCTCGAGCAGGCCGCGTACGAGTGGAGCGAGCTCGAGCGGGTTGAACGGCTTCGTGACGTAGTCGACGCCGCCGATGTCGAGTCCACGCGCTCGGTCGCGGAACTCGGCGCGTGCCGTGAGGAAGATGATCGGGATCCCGTGCGTACGCTCGTCCTCGAGCAGCTCCTCGGCCACCCGCCACCCGTCGAGGCCGGGCATCATCACGTCGAGAAGGACGACGTCGGGCTGCTCATCCCGGGCGAGGTCGAGCCCCTTCGGACCGTCCGGCGCCTCGAGCACCTGGATCCCCTCGGCCTCGAGGTTGACGCGGCAGAGCAGCCGGATCGGCGCCTCGTCATCGATCACCAGCACCCGTGTCGCCGCTCCTGCGTCCACCGCGGGCCTATACCCGTCCATCTCGGCACTCATTCTCGGAGCCTGCCGTTCTCGGCGGACGAGGCGGCCGCCGCCGGCAGCTCGAAGGCGAACCGGGACCCCTCCCCCTCCTGCGACGAGACCCAGATCCGGCCGCCCATCGCGGTCACCAGGCCCCGCGCGATGAAGAGACCGAGCCCCGTCCCCCCGGTGCCGGTCCGGAGCTCGGCGTCGGCGCCGCGGTAGAACTTGCGGAAGATCTGCTCCTGATCGGCCTGCGGGATCCCGATCCCCTCGTCGGCGACGCTCACCTCGACCGTGTCGCGCCGCCGGGCCGCCCCGACCGTCACCGTGCCGCCGTCCGGGGAGTAGCGGAGCGCGTTCTCGAGGAGAATCGAGCACACCTGGCGCAGCTTCTCGGGATCCGCCTTCGCCGCGAGCGGCTGGTCGGGCAGGTCGACGACGAACCGGTGGCCGGTCACGTCTGCGGCCTCGACCGTCTCGAGCACCTCACCGACGACGTCGCGGACGTCGGTCGCCGCGAGTGAGACCTGGAGGTCGCCGGTGTCTAGGCGGGCGACGTTGAGCAGCGTGTCGACGATCGAGGTCAGGCGCTGCGACTCAGACGCGATGTAGCGGAGGAATGTCTGCCGCTCCTCCTCACCGAACATGACGTCCTGGCGGAGCAGCGTCTCGGCGAAGCCGTAGATCGAGGTGAGCGGCGTGCGGAGCTCGTGAGAGACGGTGCTCACGAAGTCGGACTTGACCTGCTCGACGAGCCGGTCGCCGGAAATGTCGCGGAAGGCGAAGATGCGCCCGGCGACGGCGCCCAGCGGATCGCGCATCACGGCCTCGGTGACCGACAGCCACACCTCCTCGCGCCCGCGCATGATCGGGACGAGCCGGTCGCCGCGCGCGGCTTCGTCCGGCGCCTCGAGGGTCCGCTGCAACACGTCGACCGGCGCCTGGCCGAGCGCGGCCGAGGCGGGAACGCCCGTGATCCGCTCGGCGGAGCTGTTCCACAGGACGACCTTGCCCTCGCGGTCGACCGCGACGATCCCGTCGGCGATGTTGGCGAGGATCGCGACCGACCGCTCCCTCTCGAGTGCGACGCGCTGGTACAGCTCCGCGTTCGAGAGGGCAGCCGACGTGCTGGCGGCGACGGCGAGCAGCGCCTCGATCTCCTCCTCGCGCCACTCGCGCGGCACCGAGGCGTAGACGGCGAGCACGCCGACCGTTGCACCTTCCGGCCCGGCGACGGGTACGCCGAGGAAGGCGGCGTGGCCCGCCTGCAGCATCGGGTCGAGGCCGCGCAGGCGTTCGTCCTCGCCTGCCCGGCCAAGCGCAACCGGCGCGCCCGACTGGACGACGTCCCCCGAGAGCCAGGCGCCGGCTGGGCTGCGAGAGCCCAGCGCGCTCTCGGCACCCGGCCCGTCGGCCGCCGTCACGACGAGCTCGTCCTCCTCGCGCAGGCGGAAGGCGGCGGCGTCGGCATTGACGAGCGCTGGCGCCTGCTGGACCACCTCGTCCAGCACGGCCGCCGGGTCGAGCTCGCTCGTGAGGAGCCGGCCGGTGCGCGTCAGCTGCTGCGCGAGAGCGCGCGCGCCACGCTCGGCCTCGAACAGCTCGCTTCGCTCGAGCGCGCCGCTCGTCGCGTCGGCGAGGTGGCGTGCGAGCTCGAGGTCGTCGTCGTCGAAGGAGCGCTCCTCGGCGAAGAAGACGAGGACGAGCCCGCGGTCCGCGTCGCGCGGCGCGTCCACGGGGACGGAGATGAGCGAGTGATAGCGATTCGCGGCGGCCGCGGCGCGGAGGTCGGGCAGCAGCCGCTCGTCCTCCGAGATCGAGGACGAGACGAGGATGCGTCCCTCGGCGGCGGCACGGAAGAACGGCCCCTGACGCTCCGCGGCACGCTGCTCGAAGATGAGCGCGAGATCCGCGGGAAGCTCGTACGTCCCGGCCGCCTCGAGCCGGCCGCTCGAGGGCACGAGCACCGCTGCCGAGTTGCCTCCGAGCGCCTCGGCGGCGGCCTGCACGACGGCCTCGAGGGTGGCGCCCCGCGACAGGGACTGCCCGAGGACCGACGCGATGCGGTAGAAGCCGCGCTGGATCCGCGCCTGGCGCACGCTCTGCGTGAACATCTCGGCGTTTCGCAGAGCGAGCGACGCGAGACCCGCGAACGCCTCGAGAACGCCCGCGTCCCGTTCCACGAAGCGGCGGCCCTCGCGCCGGCCGACACCGAGCACGCCCCGCACCTCGTCGTTCCAGACCATCGGAGCGGCGATCACGTCGGCGAACCCCTGATAGGCGGAGTGAGGGATCGGCGTCTCGATCTTGCCGTACGCACTCTCGATCAGCGGCCGGCCCTCGCCGATCGCCGCGCCGGCGAGGCCCTGGCCGGCGGGGAACTCGTATCCGAGCAGGCCGTGGTCGAAACCGTGCACCGCGACGCAGCGGAAGAGGCCGCGCTCGCGGTCGAGCAGGTGGCAATCGGCGGCGTCGGCGTCGAGGAGCTGCGCGAGCTGGTCGGCGAGTCGTTGCAGGACGACGGCCAGGTCAAGGTCGCTGCCAAGGACGTGTGCGGCGCGCAGGAGCGCGCTCTGCTGGGCGAGCCGCTCCTCGTTCTCCTCGAGCAGCCGGGCGAGCCGGAGTGCGAGCCCGATCTCGGCGGCCACGCCCTCGAGCAGGGCGAGGTCCCCCTTGCTCCACAGCCGGACGGACGCACGGTGCACGCTGACGAACCCGGCCGGCCGGTCGAAGACGAGGGCCGGGACGGACGCCACGGCTTGGTCGTCGACGATCCCCACGACCGGTCCCCGCTCCTGCTCCGCACGCTCGAGAATCTCGACCTCCGGCATCTCCTCGCCCAGGGGCTCCAGCCCCGGCGCGTTCCACTCGGCACCGACGCGCGAGCCGTCCGGGAGGTCGCCGATCCGGACGATGCAGCGGCAAGCGTCGAGGGCGCGCGCGGTCGCCTCGCCGGCACCGGCGAGCGCAGTCGGGAGATCGAGCTCGCTGCGCAGCTGCCGGGCGATCCCTGCAATCAGCCGTTCGCGAGCCAACGCCTCCTCGAGCGCGATTCCGGTCCGCAGCCGCTCGAGCGCGACGGCGGCCTCCGAGGCGAGCGTCTGCATGACCGCGAGATCCTCGTTCGAGAAGACCCGCGGCTCGTCGAGCGTCGCGACCGAGATCACGGCGGTCACGCGCTCCTCGACGAGCAGCGGGACGAAGGCGGCGCTCTTCGCTCCCACGGCGACGGTGAGGCGGCTGCTGACGACGCCCGAGGCTCCGGTGTCGTAGACCGTGAACGCCGTCGCCTCGAAGACCGCGCTCGCGATCCCCGACGGCTCGTGCTCCAGGTCGACGCGCAGCTCGCGCCACCAGTCGACGTCCTCGCCGAGCGACCGCGCGAGATAGCCCGCCGCCTCGCGCGCGTCGTCGGAGACGAAGGTGAGGGCGACGAAGCCGACGTCGAAGAGCTCTGCGAGCTCGTCGAGCAGCGTCCGCGCGACGCCCTCGACGTCGGCGCTCCGCGCCAGCTCCGCGGCGAGGCGGCTGACGCTCTCGAGCTCCCGCGCGGTCGAGGCGCCGCCGCCCTGGCGCGGGCTGCCGCGACCGAGAATCGCAGGCAGGAACTGCACCGCGGCCACTGCGCGGCCGAGCGCACGAACGGTCGAGAGCGCTTCAGAGATCCTCACTGGGGGGTCAGATTGTACGAAGCCCGGTGCGGCGAGGCGGGAAATCGCACCCGGACATGGAAAAGCCCGCCGCTCGGGGGGTCGGTGCGGCGGGCTCTCCCGATTGCTCCCCGCTGTGCGTCAGAAGACGCCGCGGTTCGCATCGCCCAGTGGGAAGGAGGGTAGAGTCCGTTTGCGAGGCGGACAATGGGCCGTCCGGCCCATCTTTGCAACGCCGAAGCATCGCCTCATGCGGTTTCTCACGCCTCCTTAACGGCTCCCGGCTATCGTGGCCGCGAAGTGGTGAAGCGCCTTCTCCTCGCCTCCCCGCGAGGCTACTGCGCGGGAGTCGAACGGGCGGTCGAGACGGTCGAGCGGGCTCTCGCGCTCTACGGCAGTCCGGTCTACGTCCGCAAGCAGATCGTCCACAACTCGCACGTCGTGCAGGATCTGCGGTCCCGCGGCGCGGTCTTCGTCGACGCGCTCGCGGACGTGCCCGACGGAGCGACCGTCGTCTTCTCCGCGCACGGCATCGCGCCGGCCGTGCGTCGGGAGGCGGAGGAGCTGCACCTGACGACGATCGACGCCACCTGCCCGCTCGTGACCAAGGTGCACGCCCAGGCGCGCCGCTACGCCGAAGCCGGCTACACCGTCGTGCTCATCGGACACACGGGGCACGAGGAGGTCGAGGGGACGCTCGGCGAGGCTCCGGAGGCGATCGTCCTCGTCGAGTCGGCCGAGGACGCGGAGCGCGTCTCGCTTCCGCAGGACCGGCCGCTGGCGTACGTCACGCAGACGACGCTGTCGGTCGACGAGACGAGCGAGATCGTCGCGGTGCTGCGCCGCCGCTTCCCTCGCATCGAGGGGCCCGCGCGCGAGGACATCTGTTACGCGACCTCGAACCGGCAGTGGGCCGTGAAGGAGCTCCTGCGTGAGGTCGACCTGCTGCTCGTCGTGGGCTCGACGAACTCGTCGAACTCGCAGCGGCTCGTCGACGTCGCTCGCTCGGAGGGGACTCCGGCCCACCTCGTCGACGACGTGCGCGGGATCGACGAGCGCTGGCTCGACGGGTGCGAGACCGCCGGCCTCACCTCGGGTGCCTCGGCGCCGGAGCGGCTCGTGGCGGGGGTCTGCGCGTGGTTCGCGGCGCGCGGCGCGGAGGTCTGCGAGCAGGCGCCGGTGCACGAGGACGTGAGCTTCAAGCTGCCCGTCGAGCTCCGCCGCGCCGAGCGGCGCACGGCGGCCTAGCTCTTCTCGAGCTTCAGCTCGTCGCCCGCGACGCGGATCTCGGTCGCGAGCACCTCGCGCGCGATCCAGTCGCCGTGCCGGCCGGCGAGCTCGCGCTGCGCCTCCGGCACCGTGAGCACGATCCGGTCGGCGAGCTCGAAGCCCTGCTCCTTGCGTAGCGAGTTCACGCCGTGGATCAGCTCGTACGCGTCGCCCTCGAGCAGGAGCTCGTCGTCGAGGCCGAGGTCGAGCGCCACCGTCACGCCGACGCCCGACGCAACGGCCCAGCCCTCTCGCCCACCCCGCTCGACGAGCACCTCGTCCGGCTCGAGCTCGTAGCCCGCGACGCGGAACCTGCCGCCCGGCAGCTCCTCGAAGTCTCCCGCCGCGAGCGCCTCGCGCACGGCGCCGAGCTTCTGGCCGAGTTTCGGCCCGAGCAGCGGCAGGTTCGGCTTCACACGGAGCTCGACGGCCTCGACGTGGCCGAACTCGACCTCCTTCACGCGCAGCTCGCCCGCGATCTCCTCTCGGTGGCCACCGACGTCCGCGCCCTCGACGACGAGCCGGCGGAGAGGCTGCCGCAACTTGATGCCGGAGCTCGATCGCGACTGCCGGCCGAGCTCGACGACCCGCCGCACGGCCGCGATCTCGGCGAGGAGATCCCGGTCGGGCTCGGCCACCTCCGGCCAGCCGGCGAGATGCACCGACTCCGGCCCGTCGAGAACGAGCGTCCGCCAGAGATGATCGGTGACGAAGGGCAGGATCGGCGCGAGCACGCGCAGCGTCTGCACGAGCGCGTACCAGAGCGTCCCGAGCGCCCGTTCGTCGTCGGCCCAGAAGCGCCGGCGGGAGCGGCGGATGTACCAGTTCGAGAGGTCGTCGAGGTACGCCTCGAACTCCCGCGTGGCCTCGACGGTGTCGTACGCCTCGTACGCCGTCTGCGTCGCGAGGACGAAGGCGCTCGTCCGTTCGACGAGCCAGCGGTCGAGTGGCGCAGTGAGCCCCGACGGGTCGAGCGCCGACCAGGACGGTCGGAAGCCGGCGACGTTGGCGTAGTCGACGAGGAACTTGACGGAGTTCCAGTAGGTGAGGAAGCCGCGCTTCACCTCCTCGGCGAGCCGGTACCCGAAGCGGAGCTCCTGTGACGGATTCTGGGAGCAGTAGAGCCAGCGCATCGTGTCCGCTCCCATGCGCTCGAGCGCGTCGTTCAGGTCGATCGCGTTCCCCCACGACTTGTGCATCTCGCGGCCGTCCTCGTCGACGACGTTCTCGTACGTCAGGACACGCCCGTACGGCTGGCGGCCGACGAGCGTGATCGCCATGAAGCACTGCGAGTAGAACCAGAGCCGGATCTGCGCGCGCCCTTCCGAGACCCAGTCCGCGGGAAACCACCTCTCCCAGTAGGCGTGATCGGGCAGGTCGGCGCCGGAGATCCCGGCCGACGCCCCCGTCGCGTAACCATGCTCGAGCCACTCGGGGTTTTGCCATCCGAGCGTGGAGAAGTGGACGATTCCGGCGTCGAGCCACGCGTCGCCGACCTCCTGGACGCGCGCGACCTCGGCGCCGCAGCTCTCGCAGCGGATCCGGACGCCGTCGATCCAGGGCCGGTGGAGCTCCTCGAGCTGCTCGAGCCCCGAGACGGCGCGGTCCTCGAGCTCTGCGCGCGACCCGATCACGTTCAGGTGTCCGCACTCGCACTCGTAGAACGGGAGCGGCAGGCCGAAGTAGCGGCGCCGGGAGATGTTCCAGTCGCCCATGTTGCGGAGCCAGTCGTCCATCCGCTTCTTGTACTGCGGCGGCGTCCATTCGACGGTCGCGTTGCCGTCGAGCATCGGCTGCCGGATCTCCTCGGCAGAGATGAACCAGTCGTCGACGACGCGGAAGACGAGCGGCGTGCGGCAACGCCAGCAGACCGGGTAGCGGTGGACGATGGACGTCGCCTCCACGAGGAGTCCACGCTCCCGCAGCGACTCGACGACCGGATCCACGACGTCCTCCGTGGCCGAGCCCTCGAGCTCGCCGTACCCCACGAGCATGCGGCCGGACTCGTCGATCGGAGCGAGCACCGGGAGGTCGTGGATGCGCGAGAGCTCGAAATCCTCCGCACCGCAACCGGGCGCGATGTGGACGATCCCGGTGCCCTCGTCGAGTGAGACGTCGTCCCACGGGATCACGCGGTGGACGACGTCCTTCTGAGCCGCGAAGCGGTCGAACGGCCCCTCGTACTCGAGCCCGACGAGCTCCGAGCCGCGCACCTTCTCCTCGAAGTGCTCTTCCGGATAGCGCTCCACCGCGACCCATTCGCCCGCGTCGTTGCGCCCGTACTCCGCGTCGGGCTTCACCGCCGCCGCGACGTTGGCGGGCAGCGTCCAGGGGGTCGTCGTCCAGATCACGAGCGACTCTCCCTCCCTGCCTCGGAGGGGAAGGCGGACGAAGAGCGATGGGTGCTCGAGCTCCTCGTAGTTCTCCTCGCCGGCCTGCTCGTGCTTCGAGAGCGACGTGCCACACCGCGGGCACCACTGCGTCGAGCGGTGCCCCTTGTACAGCCAGCCCCTCTCCTGGACGGTCTTGAGGAAGCGCCAGATGTACTCGATGTTCGTGTCCGAGAAGGTGAAGTAGTCGTTGCCCCAGTCCATCCACATGCCGAGCCGCTTCGACTGCGCCGTCTGGATGCCGGCGAACTTCGCCACGAAGTCGCGGCAGTCCCGGGCGAAGCGGGCGAGGCCGTACTCCTCGATCTCGTGCTTCGAGTTGAAGCCGAGCGCCTTCTCGACCTGCACCTCGACGTGTAGGCCCTGCGAGTCGAAGCCGTTCTGGTAGCGAAGCTCGTAACCCCGCTGGGCCCTGTAGCGCTGGAAGACGTCCTTCAGCGTGCGCCCGATTCCGTGGTGAACCCCCGCCGGCCCGTTCGCCGTGATCGGGCCGTCCATGAAGGAGAAGGTCGGCCCGCCGCGGTTCTGCTCGCGCAGCTTCTCGAACGTGCCCTCCGCCTCCCAGCGCGCGAGGATTGCCCGCTCGAGCTCCGGGTGATCGGGTTTGTCCGATAGAGGCTGAAAGATTGGTTCCCGCATCGGGAAGGCAAGTCTAGGCCGAGGCGTTGGCACAATCGTGGCGCTGGGTACAGCGCCTCCAACGCAGACCGAAGACGGAAAGGAAACGATGACAACCGACGTAACCGACGCCACCTTCGAGAGCGAGGTCCTCCAGGCGGAAGAGCCCGTCCTCGTCGATTTCTGGGCGGAGTGGTGCGGGCCGTGTCACGCGGTCTCGCCGGTGCTCGAGCGCATCGCCGACGAGCACCACGTCAAGCTCGTGAAGGTGAACATCGACGAGAACCAGGATCTCGCGATGCGCTACGGGATCCAGTCGATCCCGAACATGATGCTCTTCGAGGGCGGCGCGCCGAAGGCCTCGGCCGTGGGCGCGATGCCGAAGGGCATGCTCGAGCGCCAGCTCGGCTTCGAGAGCTAGGCGCAGGCGACGAAGCGACGAGGGCGCGGGGCCGCCGGCACCGCGCTCCCCGCGCCCTCACGAACCAGGGGAGTCAGTCCGCAGGCCGGGCCGTGTCGCGGCCCTCGACGAACCGCAGGAAGTCCGCGTGCTTCGCGAGGTACGCCTCGAGCTCCGCGAGACCGGCGCCCGCCCAGTCCTCGAGCCAGGTCTCGGCGATGTCGTCCTCGATGCGATGAAAGCCGCGCTCGCTCATTGACCCGACCATGATCGACACGAAGCCGGGCATCCGCCATGGGCCGTTCGGCTCAACTTCGCGGACGGCCGGACCCAAGCCCTTGGCCGCCCGATTGGTCAGCCGGGCAGTTCGGCGAGCACCGCGTCGCTGAACGCCGGCCAGGCCTCCTTCGCCCAGTCGCCGAACGGGCGGCCGCAGAGAACGCCACACGCGAGGCCCGCCTCCGGGTCGACCCAGAGAAAGGCGCCGCTCGCGCCGAAGTGACCGAACGTCCTTCCGGAGTTGTGCGACCCCGTCCAGTGGGGCGACTTCGAGTCGCGCAACTCGAACGTCAGTGCCCAGTCGTTCGGCTCCATCCGGCCGAGGCCCGGGAGGACGCCGGAGAGGCCCGGGAACTGGACGCTCGTCGCCTCGGTGAGCGTCTCGGCCGCGATGAGCGTCGGCGCGAGCAGCTCGCGGCCGAGCGCCAGCAGATCGTCGAGCGGGCCGACGTAACCGTGCGCGGGCGAGCCGGCAAGGCGTCCGGCCAGGCCGAGCGGCCGTACGACCGCGTGGGCGAAATAGTCGGCGAAGGGCATCTCCGCCCGCTCCCCCAGGAGACTGGCCGCGAGCTCGATGCCCGTGTTCGAGTAGATGCGCCGCCGGCCCGGCTTCGTCAACGGCTCGTCGCCGTCGACCGGGAGGCCGGAGGCGTGGGCGAGCAGATGGCGTAGCGTCGCGCCGGGCGGGCCGGCCGGCTCGTCGAGGTCGACCGTTCCCTCCTCGACTGCGACGAGAAGCGCCAGGCCCGTGAGGAGCTTCGTGACCGACGCCCACCGCAGCTCGACGCGCTGCGGCCCGTGCGTCGCGACGACTCCGCCCGGGCGCGCCACTCCGGCGGCCGCGACTCCCGCGTTCCAGCCGTCGATCGCCCGCAGCGCCTCCACGTCGCGAGATACTAGGAGGGTGGAACGCCGCGTCGTCCCCGCGGTCTCGCCATTCGCAGCAACCGTCGGCTACTCGCGCGCGGTGCGCGACGGGAGGAACGTCTACGTGGCCGGGACGGCTCCGATCGGAATCGAATCGGGCGACCCGTACGAGCAGGCGAGGCGCTGCCTGCAGATCGCCGTCGAAGCGCTCGTCGAGCTGGGAGCAGCTCCCGAGCACGTCGTCCGGACCCGCGTCTACCTCGTCGACGCCGGCGAGTGGGAGGCGGTCGGGCGCGCCCACGGCGAGGTCTTCGGTGAGATTCGCCCGGTCACGTCCTTCGTGGTCGTGTCGGGACTGCTCGACGAGCGCTGGCGCTGCGAGATCGAGCTCGACGCGATCCTGCCGGACCGATGAGGCTCTCGGTTCTCGCCGGGCTGTACGTCGCCGTCGTCCTCTCGGCGCAGATCGGCGCGAACAAGATCGTCCGCCTGCCGTTCACGCACCTCCAGGCACCCGGCGGCGTCTATTCGATCGGCGTCGCGCTCGCGCTCGTCCAGCTCGCGCACCACACCGCTACGACCCGTCGCGACGGCGCGCTCAACGCGCAGCTACTGATCGGACTCGGCTTCGTCGGCTCGGCGCTCTTCGCCGGCTACATCGCGCTCGTCGTCCACTCGCACCCCGCCTTCCCGGGCCAGGAGTTCGACCGCGCCGTCGGCTCGACGTGGCGCATCGTCGGTGCCAGCCTCGCCGCGTTCCTCGTCTCGGAAACCGTCGACAACCTCGTCGGCGCACCGTTGCGCGGACGCGTCCACGACGCGCTGCGCGTCGTCGTCTCGGCCGGGGCGAGCGCGCCGATCGACAGCGCCGTCTTCCTCGTCCTCGCCTTCGGCTCGTCCGGGCTCGACTTCTTCGACGGCCAACTCGTCGGCAAGATCGGGTCGTCGGTCGTGGTCGGGATCCCGCTCGTCGTGCTCGGCCGGCGCTTTCTTCCTGCAAAGACGGGAGATATGGTCGCAGGATGACGGAATCCGACTCGCTCATCCCGCCGTCGATCACCGGCAAGGGCTCGCACTTTCCGCCGGGCGGCAGCGTGCTCGACCACGCGTTCGGCGCAAGCGATCCGTACACGCTCGGGGTCGAGGAGGAGTACATGCTCCTCGACGGCGAGACGTTCGACCTCGTCCAGCACATCGACACCGTGCTCGCCGCGGTCGCGGGGCACGAGCTCGAGCCCCGCATCAACTCCGAGCTGATGCAGTCGGTGCTCGAGGTGGCCACACCGGTCTGCCACACGCCCGCGGGGGTGCGGCAGCAGCTCCTGCGCATCCGCCGCTACGTCACCGACGTCGCGCGCGAGAAGGGGCTGCGAGTGGGCTCGGCCGGCACGCACCCGTTCTCGCTCTTCGAGCAGCAGCGGATCACGGCCAAGGACCGCTACCGGGCGATGGTCGACCAGATGCAGTACATCGCCCGGCGCGAGCTGATCTTCGGGATGCACGTCCACGTCGCGGTCGACGAGCCGGAGAAGGCGATCCAGGTCGTGAATGCGCTCATCGCGCACCTGGCGGAGCTCGTCGCGCTGTCGGCGAGCTCTCCGTTCTGGCGAGGCGAGCCGACGGGGATCCGCTCCTCGCGCCACATGGTGTTCGCCGCGTTCCCGCGCTCCGGCCCTCCACCCCGGTTCCGCGACTACGCCGACTACGCGCAGGTCGTGAACCAGCTCGAGAAGACGGGCTGCATCCAGGACTACACCCACATCTGGTGGGACATCCGCCTCCACCCGCGCCTCGGCACGATCGAGATCCGCATCTGCGACGCGGTGACGCGGCTCGAGGACGTGATCGCGATCACCGCCTACTGCCAGGCGCTCGTCAGGCACTACTCGGAGCTCGTCGAGCGTGGCGAGGAGATCCCGTCCTTCCACCGCATCCTCACGACCGAGAACAAGTGGCTCGCCGCGCGCTACGGCCTCGCTGCGCCGGTGATGGACCTGCACACCGGCCGCCGCAACCGGCTCCCGGTGGCTGCGCTCGTGCGGCGGACGCTGGAGACCCTCCGCCCGCACGCGCGCGACCTCGGCTCGGAGGAGGATCTGGCGGGAATCGAGGAGATCCTGCGGCGCGGCAACGGCGCCGACCGGCAGCTCCACGTCTTCAACACCGGCCGAGACATCGTCGAGGTAGTGCGGGCGATCGCGGAGGCCACGGAGGTCGCCGCCGAGCCCGAGCCGGAGCCCGCAGGCGCCGCGTAGGATCGCGGGGATGCTGGAGGTCGGAGCGAAGGCGCCGCTCGAGGCGGTGGTCTGGACGACGCCGCGGGAGCGCGCGAGCATCGGCGACCTGCTCCACGACTGCCCGCTGCTGTTGCTCTTCTATCTCTTCGACTGGTCTGCCACCTGAACGAGCGAGCTCGAGCTCCTGCGTGACAGGAGAGCGGAGCTGCGAGAAGCGGGCGTGCAGCCGTACGCGATCTCGCGCGACTCGCCGTACACGCACGTCGCGTGGATGCAGGCGCTCGACCTCGACTTCCCGCTGCTGTCCGACTGGAACGCCGACGCGACGCACGGCTTCGGCGTCGCGTTCGAGTACAACGGGATGCGGGATGTCTCGCGACGCAGCGCGTTCCTCGTCGACGTCGAGGGCATGGTCCGAGGCGCGTGGTCCTACGGGACGAGCGAGCTGCCCGACCTCGACGAGCTCCTCGCCGCGGCGCGGGCCTTGTAGCCGTCCGGCCCATCTCGTTTACTCCGCGGCCATGGATGCCACTCCCATCACCGAGGCGCCGCGCCCCGAGGCCGGCGCCGCGCGCTGGCTCACCCCGGGCGTCGGCCTCGCCGTCGCCGCCGTCGGCCTCGTCTTCGCGCTCAACACGGGCGACGCTCCCTCTCACTGGTACGCGGTCTTCAAGCTGATCCACGTCGGCGTCGCCGTCTTCTGGGTCGGCGGCGGGGTCCTGCTGACGGTGCTGGCGCTGTGGGCCCAGAGCAAGAACGATCCGGAGGAGCTCGCGACCGTCGCCCGGCAGGCGGCGTTCGTCGGGGAGAGATTCTTCGCTCCGGCCGGCCTCGTCGTCCTGGCGATGGGGATCACGATGGTGATCAACGACCACATCGGCTTCGGCACCACCTGGGTCGATGTCGGCCTCGCCGGCTACGCGGCGACGTTCACGACCGGCGTCGCGTTCCTCTCGCCCCGCGCGAAGCGGATCGCCGAGCTCCTCGAGACGAAGGGCGCGGCCGCGCCGGAGACGCAGGCGGCCATCACGCAGCTCCTCCTCATTGCGCGCGTCGACGTCGGCGTGCTCCTGCTCGTCGTCGCCGACATGCTCATGAAGCCGTTCAGCTGATCGGTTGACATGTGACCTTTTGGTCACGTAATCTTTCCCGATGGACGACGACCAGGTCTTCAAGGCGCTCGCCGATCCGACGCGGCGCCACCTGCTGGACCGGCTCTTCGAGCGGGACGGCCGCACGCTCACGGAGCTCGAGTCCGAGCTGGAGATGACCCGCTTCGGCGTGATGAAGCACCTGCGCGTGCTCGAGGACGCGGGCCTCGTCGTCGCCCGCCGGCAGGGCCGGGAGAAGCTCCACCACCTGAACCCCGTTCCGATCCGGCTGATCCACGACCGGTGGATCGACAAGTACACCGAGCACCGCGTTGC
Source organism: uncultured Actinomycetes bacterium (assembly GCA_963796265.1). Taxonomy (GTDB): domain Bacteria; phylum Actinomycetota; class Thermoleophilia; order Gaiellales; family Gaiellaceae; genus Palsa-739. Next base: position 503,503 of record CAWCLA010000001.1, read on the forward strand.
GGCGCTCGCGGATCTCAAGCACGAACTGGAGGAGACTGCATGAGCACGATCGCCGGAAACGTCGGTGGCCAGGCCGCCGACACCCAACGGGAAGACCCGGCCGCCGCCAGCGGCCGCCCTGGGACCGCGCAGAACACCCAGGTGTACTCCATCGTGATCAAGGCAACGCCCGAGCAGGTCTGGGACGCAATCACGAAGCCGGAGTTCACCCAGAAGTACTTCCACAGCGTCCGTATCGAGCTGCGTGACGGCCGCCGCTTCTCGACGATGGGCGACACCGCGTGGGACGAGGAGGTGCTCGAGGCCGACCCGCCGCGCCGGCTCGTCCACGAGTGGGTGTCGGCGTACGACGCCGAACTGGCGGCGGAGAAGCCGAGCCGCGTCACCTGGGAGATCGAGCCCCAGGACGGCGACGTCACCAAGCTCACCGTCGTCCACGACCGGCTCGAGGGCGCGCCGAAGACGGCAGAGGGCGTCGCGGGCGGCTGGATGTTCGTCCTCAGCGGCCTCAAGACGCTGCTCGAGACGGGCGAGCCGCTCGTCGGCTGAGGCAGAGCCGGAGACCGCGGCCGTCGGGAGCGATGAGTTTCCGGCGGCCGCTCGGTCCCTTTCCCAGAGGTAGTCCGATAGGCGACACTTTCGACAATCCCGAGAGGCAAGGAGAGCATCGATGCCGAAGACGCTGTTGACCGTCGGAACGCGCAAGGGCGCATTCCTGCTCGAAAGCGACGACCGCCGCGAGTGGACGCTGCGCGGCCCGTACTGCGAGGGGTGGCCCGTCTATCACGCCATCTACGATCCGACCACCGGCGAGATCTATGCCGCCGCCGCGAGCGAGTGGCACGGCTCGAGCGTCTGGCGCAGCGCCGACCTCGGCGCGACGTGGGAGCAGTCGAGCGAGGGCCTCTCCTACGGCGACGGGGACGGGCGCAAGATCTCGAAGGTCTCGACGCTCGCGCGGGCGGGCGACCGGCTCCTCGTGGGCGTCGAGGCGCCGGGCATCTTCGAGAGCCGCGACAACGGGGAGACGTGGTCGCTCCTGTCGACGCTCTCGGGGCAGCCCGGCAGCGAGGCCTGGGACGACCCGGCCAACCAGCCGCCCGGGCACCTCGGGATCTCCGGCTTCGTCACCGAGGCCGACGACTCGGACAACTTCTTCGCGGTCGTGCAGGGCATCGGCGCGTTCGAGACCGGAGACGGCGGCTCGACGTGGACGCCGCGGAACCGCGGCCTGCGCCGCGACTGGCCGGCCGACTGGGAGGACGTCGGCTTCTGCGTGCACAAGCTCGTCCGCTCGGCCGACCCGCAGCGGATGTACCAGCAGAACCACGTCGGCATGCACCGCTCCGACGACGGCGGGGAGTCGTGGAACGAGATCACCGAGGGCCTGCCCGGCGACTTCGGCTTCGCCGCGGGCGCCCACCCGCACGACAAGGAGACCTTCTACGTCATTCCGGTCGACGGCGGCCACGGCCGGACGATGCACGACGGCAAGCTCGCTGTGTGGCGGACGCGGGACGGCGGCTCGAGCTGGCAGGACCTGCGCAAGGGACTACCGCAGGAGAACGCGCACCTCGGCGTCCTGCGCCAGGGGATGACGACCGACCGGCACGACATGCCGGGCGTCTACTTCGGCACGAGCACCGGCCAGGTGTTCGCCAGCGCCGACGAAGGCGAGACGTGGAGCGAGATCGCGAGCTACCTGCCCTCGATCTCGTCGGTCGACGTGGCGGTGCTCGACTGACCGTGGCCGACATCAGGCTTCCCGGAACGCTGACGCCGCTCTTCCCGGGGCTGCCACGCCGGGTGGAGGTCGAAGCAGCGACGGTGCTCGCCGCGATCGACTCGCTCGAGGCGCGCTGGCCGGGGCTACGCGACAGGATCGTCGAGGAGGGGCCGGCCCTGCGCCGGCACCTCCACGTCTACGTCGACGGCGAGCGCGCCGGGCTGGACACACCGGTCGCGGAGCGCTCGCGCCTCGACGTCATCGCCGCGATCAGCGGCGGCTAGCCGGCAGGCTCGCGCGGCCCTTCGGCCCGGAGCCCGAGTGCGTTACGGTCGCAGCCGGCCGCTACCGCCGGGTGACGTTCAGGCTCGAGACCCGTACCCGCTAGGCGAGCGCGGCGCCGAGCGTGAGCACGGCGTGCACATGACGGCGCACCTGCGCCGGCGAGAGCGTGCCGGCGGGGAGCTCGACGACGAAGGACGCGGTGCCGGGCACGTGGTGGTTCTGCCAGTTGGGGGCGGTCCCGGGGAGCCAGGGCCGATGATAGAAGCGCATCCCGGACGCGAGGGCGTAGATGCGCCCGGGGCGGCTGCTCTGCCCCCACGCCCAGACGAGGTTCATGTGCTGGTGGAACCAGATCGTGACCCTCGGCCGGATGCGACGGATCAGGTTTCGCGCGATACGCGTCTCCCGCTCCGAGAACGGCCGCGGCCCCGGGTAGTAGACGTCCCAGGGACGGCCACCACCCCGCCAGCCCGAAGACCAGTTTGCGTTCAGGTCAACCCCGCGCCCGTTCTGGCGCCTCCCGAGGGCGTATCCGTCCGGGTTCAGGTTCGGGACCACCCAGAGATCGAGCTTGGTGGGGACATGCTCGAGCTTCCGGGCGACGGCCAGCCCGGCGCACTCGGTGCCGTGGATGCAGCCGAACACGAGCACCGGCAGCCCCTGCGGGTTCCCGACGCGAAACGCCACGATCAGACGCCCGCGCTCCGAGCGCCCGAGCAGGACCCGCTCAGGGCGCGGCCGTTGCGCGGCCGTCGCTCCGCCCGCCGGGAGGAGCAGCAGCACGAGCACGGGCGCGAGGAGCAGTCGACTCACACCCGAGATACGAGAAGGCCTACGCCTGCGGTCCTGCGGGCCCGTCACGGCGCGGCGGCGCGGATCGCCTCCCAGACCCGCGAGGCGGTGTAGGGCGGGTCGAGGTGGCGGATCCCGAGCGGCGCGAGCGCGTCCGCGACGGCGTTTGCGACGGCGGCGGGCGTGCCGATCGAGCCGCCCTCGCCGACGCCCTTCGCCCCGAGCGGATTGAACGGGGACGGCGTCTCCCGCAGCACCGTCGCGATCTCGGGGAGCGACTGCGCCGTAGGGAGGTGGTACTCGTAGAGGTTGATGGCGAGCGGCTGGCCGTCGTCGTCGTAGCCGACCTGTTCGTGGAAGCACTCGCCGATCGCCTGCACGATCGCTCCCTCCACCTGGCCGTCCGCGAGCAGCGGGTTGATCACACGGCCGCAGTCGTCGACCGCGGCGAGCCTCCGCAGATGCGCCTCCCCCGTCTCGCGCTCGATCTCGACCGTTGCGACGTACGCGCCGAACGAGAAGACAGGGCCGGGGAGCTCGAAGCGGGTCGACACCTCGAGCGGCTCGGTCTCCCCGGCGTCGAGCCGCTCCTTCAGCTCACGCGCTGCGAGCAGCGCTGCCGAGCCGCCGACCGTGACCGAGCGGCTCGCGAAGGTGCCGACCCCCTCCGGGATCTCGAACGAGTCGCCCCAGCGCACCTCGACGGCATCAGGATCGACGCTCAGCTCCTCGGCGACGATTTGCGCAAACGTCGTCTCGTGTCCCTGGCCGTGCGGCGACGAGCCGGTGTAGAGGACGACCGAGCCGTCCGCCTCGAGGCGGAGGCGCGCGGTCTCCCAGCCCGGGCCGGCCCGCTCGACATAGAGGGCGAGGCCGACGCCGGCGAGGCGCCCCTCGGCACGGAGCCGGTCGCGCTCCACGAGAAGCTCGTCCCAGCGCGACAGCTCGAGCGCCGCGTCGAGCGCACCCTCGTAGTCGCCGGAGTCGTAGGTGAGGCCGAGCGGCGAGCGGTACGGAAAGGCGTCGCGCGGGATCGCGTTGCGCCGCCGGATCTCGACCCTGTCGAGCCCGAGCTCGGCGGCGGCGCGGTCGACGAGCCGCTCGAGCGCGAGCGCGGCCTCGGGCCGGCCGGCCCCGCGATAGGGACCGGTCGGCACCTTCGTCGTGCAGACGCCCGTGACCTCCACCTCCGCCGCGGGGATCGCGTAGCAGCCGACGAGGAGCGAGGCGAGCGTCTGCGAGGAGACCGGCGTCGACGTGAAGAGGTAGGCGCCGAGATCCGCGAGGACCTGAGCCCGCAATCCGAGCATGCGCCCGTCGGCGGCGAGCGCGAGCTCGAGGTCGACCTCGGAGCCCCGGCCCTGGTAGACGGCAAGTGAGCTCTCGGTGCGTGTCTCCGTCCATCTCACGGGGCGGCCCAGGCGGATCGCGGCGAGCGCGACGGCGGCGGTCTCCGCCTGCGGCACGCCCTTGCTCCCGAAAGCGCCGCCGACGTCGGGTACGACGATGTGCAGCTTCTGCCGCGGCCGGCGCAACACGGTCGAGAGGCCGTCGAGCTGGCGGTGCTGGTCCTGAGCCGAGAGCCAGAGCGTGAGCACGTCGCTCGCCGGGTCGTGCGACGCGAGGACGACGCGGGGCTCGAGCGGCGCCGCGATCAGCCGCGGGATCCGCACCGTCTGGCGCACGACCGCGTGCGCGGCGGCGAACGCGGCTCCGACGTCGCCCGAGCCGAGACGCAAGCGGAGCAGCACGTTGTCGGGAGCCTCGTCGTGGAGCGGCGGAGCCGCCCGCGCCGCGCGCGGATCGACGAGTGCCGGCAGCTCCTCGACCTCGATCAGCACCAGCTCGGCGGCGTCCACGGCCTGCTCGGCGGTGTCGGCAACGACGAGCGCGACGGGCTCACCGACGTAGCGAACACGTTCACGCGCCAGGACCGGGTGCAGGACGGGCACGAGATCCGCGTCGCGCGCGAAGACCGGGAACGGGTCGGTCTCGTCCCGGAGATCCGCACCGGTGAGCACGAGGCGCACCCCCGGCGACGACTTCGCCGCCTCCACGTCGATCTCCCGCAGGAGCGCGTGCGCGTGCACGCTGCGCGCGAAGGCGGCGTGGAGCACCCCGGGAACGTTCATGTCGCCGACGTACCGCGCCTCCCCTTTGAGAAAGCGCTCGTCCTCGAGCCGCGCAAGCGCCTCGCCGATCCAGCCGCGCACGACGCTCGGCGTGCTCATCCCGTCACGCGAGCTTCTCCCACAGCCAGTCGGCGGTGAGCGGCCGGTACAGGTACGGGAGGTTGTTGCAGACGTGGTTGCCGTCGTCGTAGAGGACGAACTCGCCCGCCGGCGCCTCGTCGGCCTGGCGCTTCGTCTGCTGCCACGGGATCAGCCGGTCGTGCCGCCCGGTGATCGCGAGGTATGGCCGGTCGAGCCGCGGCGCCGCGTCATAGAGGTTCAGCTCACCCGCCTTCGCGCGGGCCGCCTCCTCGTCCGCCGCACCGACGTGATGCTGAACGGTCTCGCGCGTCGGCCGCGGCATCGTCTCCCAGCACTCGGCGAAGTCGAAGGGGCCGCTGATCCCGACGGCCGCCCTCACCCGCGGCTCGTACGCAGCGGCACGCGGCGCGTAGTAGCCGCCGAGCGAGACACCCGCGAGCCCGACGCGGCCGAGATCGAGGTCGTCGCGCCCCTCGAGGAAGTCGAGGGCGGTCTTCACCGCCTTCTCGTACGCCGGCTCGATGCTCGAGGAGAGTCCCGTCTCGCCCTGCCCGGGCCCGTCGAGGGAGAGCGTCGCCATGCCGCGCGAGAGGAAGACGTTCTCCCAGGCGAAGAACTCCTCCTTCGTCGAGTCGAGCCCCGGCAGCAGGAGCACGAGCGGCGGCCGTTCGACGCCCGCGGGCCGGCGGAGGTTCGCGGCCATCGCGATTCCCCCGTACGGGATCTCGAGCCGCTCCGCTCCAGGGTCGAGGTGGCGGTGCGCGTTCCGGAGGGCCTCTACCGCGAGGAACGTGTTCTCGCGGTAGAGGCCCATGTCGACCATCCAGACGAACTTCCCGAAGTGGTACGAGAGCGCCGCGCGGTTCCACGCCTCCCCCGCCGTCCGCGTTCGCCCCACTGCCTCAGCCTCCCGCGCGAGCCCGGCGTGCACGTCCCCGTTCGCACGCCAGGCCGGGAGCCACTCGTCCCACGTCTCGACCGACCTGGTAACGGTCAGGAAGTCGTTCATGTCGACCCCGTTCGTGACAAAGCGCGGCGCCCAGTGCGCGATAGCCGCTGTAACCCTCTCGTCCGGCACCCGTCGCTACCTCCTGAGTAGATTTTGCTCGTGGCCCGCATCGCGTACGTCGACCTCTCGACGATCGACGACCCAGAACTCCTCGCCGACATGGAGCACTCCCGCCGGCACGGAACGCCGCGCCCCGAGACGCAGGCGATCCGCTTCAACGTGCCCGCCGTCGCGAAGGCGTTCATGCGGCCGTGGAAGACGATCTTCCGCGAGGGGATCGTCGACCACTCGCTCAAGGAGCTGTGCCGCGTCTACGTCTCGAAGACGATCGAGTGCGACTACTGAGGCTCGCAGCGGTCCCTCCGGGGGAGGGACGAGGGGCTGAGCGAGGCCGACTACGACGAGCTGCTCGGCTTCGAGCGCTCCGACCGGTTCGACGAGAGGCAGAAGGCCGCCCTCCTCTACACGAGCATGCTCGTCTGGAACCCGGAAGGGGTCGACGACGCGCTGTGGGCGCGGCTGCGCGAGCACTTCACCGAGGAGCAGATCGTCGAGCTCGGGTCCTTCGTCTGCCTCACGTACGGGCAGCAGCGCGTGATCAAGACGTGGGCCGTCGGCCACGGCGAGTTCCTCGCGGAGACGGCCGGCGGCCTCGCGGAAGGGGCGGTGTAGGTGGCGCATCTCATCGGCACGCCCGACGAGATACGCGCCCGCGTCCCCGCGGTGCTCGACGCCTGGGAGTTCATGCGCGACAACGTCCTCCTCGGCGGCCTCGTCGAGCCGGAGCTGAAGCGCCTCTGCTTCCGCTTCCTCGCCGACGACCCGGAGGCGATGGATCCCTCGAGCCTTACCCCGCGCGAGCAGGTGGCGCTGCGCTGGGCACTGGCGATCGCCTGGGACTCCGATCTCGCCGACGACGCGCTCTGGGACGCGCTGCACGACGAGTTCTCCGACACCGAGCTGGTCGAGCTCGGCTGCTCGATCGGCTTCGCGCTCGGACAGCAGCACTTCGAGCGGACTCTCGGGCTGCCCCCTCACGCGGGGCTCTCATGAGCGAGTGACACGGCGCCGCCCCGGTCGAGGAGGCGGAGCGCGTTGCCGCCGAGGATCAGCGCCTCCTCGTCCGGCGGCAAGCCGAGCGCGCGGACGATCTCGGCGGGGCGGTCGGCCCCCATGTCGAACGGGTAGTCGGAGCCGAGCAGGACGCTGTCGGCACCGAAGAAGCCGACGAGGTCGCGCAGCACGTCGACGTCGTGGACGACCGAGTCGACGAGGAAGCGGCGCAGCGCAGCGCGCACGTCGCGGCCGGGCGGGTGGATCTCCTGCTCGCGCGCGAGCCGGCCGCGGAGCGCCGGCAGGACGCCGCCGCCGTGGGCGAGCAGGACGTTGAGCCGCGGGTTCGCCTCGAGGACGCCGGCGCCGAGCATGTGCGCGGCGCTCACCGTCGTCTCGAGCGGATTGCCCACCGTGTTCCAGAGGTAGTGCTCTTCCATCACGGGCAGCGCGAAGCCGCGCGAGCCCGGGTGGACGAAGACGAGCGCCTCCGTCTCCTCGGCCGCGGCCCAGAAGTCGCGCAGGCCCGGGTCGCCGAGGTACAGACCTCCCGGGACGGCCGGAATCTCGACGCCGCGCAGCCGGCCGTCCCGCATCAGCTCCACGAGCTGTTCGGGCCGGTCCGGCTCGACCGTGCCGATCACGAGCACCCGCTCGCGGGCCAGCTCCGCGAGCGCCTCGTTCTGGCGCTCGACCTCGACGCCGCAGAGATTCACCAACGGGCTGAGGACGACGATGTCGACGCCGGCCCGATCCTGCTCCTCGAGGATCCGGTCGACGTCCTGGATCTCGCGGACGGCCGCCCGGATCTCGTGCCCGTTGAACGAGACGATCTGGCCGCCGTCTCGCCACTCGACGTCCACCCCGAAGCCGGGAACGACGACGTGCGCGTGGCAGTCGACGATCACGCAACCGAGAGCCGGCCGCGGACGGGCGCCGCGAGCACCTCCCGCGGGTCGTGACCGAGATCCTCGAGCATCACGATCGCCGCGTTCCGCCCCGGGCCGCCGGTGACCGAGCCGCCCGGGTGCGTGGTTGCGCCGGTCTGGTAGAGGCCGGGGATCGGCATCCGGTGCTGCGCCCAGCCCGGAGCGGGGCGGCGCGAACCCTCATTCGGGAACGAGCGGTCGCCGCCGTGGATCGTGCCGTGCCACATGTGCGGGTTGGCGTGCTCGATGTCCACCGGGCTCTTCACGAGCTCGGCGAGGACGACGTCGCGCGTCATGTTCGGAGCGGCGCGCCGCATAGCCTCGAAGTTCTCCTCGGCGACCTCGTCCTTCAGCGTCTCCCAGTCGCCGTCGTTCCACGGAACCATGCTCAGGAGCTTGACCGTGTGCTTGCCGTCGGGCGCGCGCGAGGGATCGACGAGGGTCGGGGTCGCGATCAGCAGCCAGCGCGCGTGCAGCAGCTTCCCCTCGCGCACGTCGCGGCCCGCCGCGAGCACGTCCTCCGGCCAGCCGACGACGCCCGCCGAGACGGCGGTCTGCGTCCCGCCGCGGGCGAGGAGCTCGGGCGCCTCGGTCGTCGCGTAGTACTGGGCGAGGATCGAGATGCCGGGGTCGTACGTCCGGACCCCGTCGAGGAAGTCGTCGGCCCACGCCTCCGTCGGCGCCATGTCCACAAGCGACCTCACGTGGATCGACGAGAGCACCGCCTTCCGCGCGAGCCACCGCTCGCCGTCGTCCGTGACGACGCCGGTGCAGCGGCCGTCCTCGACGACGAGCTCGACGACGCGCTTGCCGCAGACGACGGTCGCTCCGAGATCGGCGAGACAGTCGAGGAGGGCGCGCGGCAGCTCTCCGGACCCTCCGAGCGGAAGCGTCCAGCTCTGCGCCTGCCGGCCCGCCACGATCGAGTACGCGAGCAGCCCGGAGCCGGGCGAGTCGACCGGCTGCGCGGTCTGGAAGGCCTGCCAGAGCAGATACGCCTGGACGTAGCGGCTTTCGTACTCGCGGCGGATCACGTCGTACGCGCTCGAGGCGATCCGGCGCAACCAGCGCGGGCGGTCGGCGAGCGCGACGTCGAGGGGCGGGGCGTAGCCGATCGGGTTGAAGCGGTAGGCGCCGACCTGCGGCCGGATCTCGGCGAACTCGTCGAGGCCTCGCCGGTACGTCTCCGCGTCGCGCTTCGAGAAGCGGGCGATCTCCTCGAGCGCGCGGTCGAGGTCGAGCCAGTGGGTGAACGACTCGCCGTCCGGGAAGACGACGTGCGCGATCGGGTCGGGGCTGACGTACTCGAGCCCGTAGACCGACTTCAGCCCGAGCTCGTCGTCGCGGAGCACCGGGTTCGGCTGGATCAGCGTGTGGCCGGTAGAGCACGAGTCGAAGTGGAAGCCGGGCAGCGTCAGCTCCTCGGTCGCTGCAGCGCCGCCGGCGGCCGGGCGAGCGTCGAGTAACAGCACCTCGTGCCCCGCCTTCGCGAGATACGCGGCGGCGATCAGCGCGTTGTGCCCTGCCCCCGCGACGACGATGTCGGCGGTCGTCACACCCATCACATACCCCTTCGGTTCGTCGTCATGAGCTTCAGCTCGGTCATCTCCTCGATCGCGTACCGGAGCCCCTCGCGCCCGAAGCCCGACGACTTGACGCCGCCGTAGGGCATGTGGTCGATCCGGAACGTCGAGACGTCGTTGACCATCAGGCCGCCTACGTCGATGCGGTCGAAGGCGCTCTCGACGACGTGCATGTCGTTCGTGAAGATCCCGGCCTGCAGGCCGAACTCGCTACGGCCCGCCGCGTCGATCGCCTCCTGCACGTCGGTGAAGCGCTGAATCCCGACGAACGGCGCGAACACCTCCTCGCACGAGACGCGCACGTTTTCGGGCGCGCCCTCGACGACGGTCGGCCGCACGAGGTTGCCGTCCCGCTCGCCGCCCGTCAGCACCGTCGCGCCCGCCGCCTTCGCCTCGGCGAGCCACTCCTCGATGCGGTCGGCATTCGATGAGTCGATCACCGGGCCCACGTCGGTCGCCTCGTCGAGCGGGTCGCCGACCGCGAGCGCCTCGACATGGCGGACGAGGTCACGCGCGAACTCGTCGTACACGCTCTCGTGGACGTAGACGCGCTGCACGGAGATGCACGTCTGGCCCGCGTAGGCGAACCCGCCCCACGCGACGCGCTCGGCCGCGTACGCGACGTCGGCGTCGCCGTTCACGATCACCGCCGCGTTGCCACCGAGCTCGAGCGTCACCCGCTTCCGGCCGGCGCGGCTCTTCAGGCTCCAGCCCACGACCGGACTGCCGGTGAACGTGAGCAGCTTGATCCGGTCGTCCTCGACGAGTGGCTGCGCCGTCTCGGTCGAGCACGGCAGCACGGCGATCGCGTCCGCCGGCCAGCCTGCCTCGAGCACGATCCGGGCGAGCGCCAGCGAGCTGCAGGGCGTCTGCGACGCCGGGCGCAGCAGGATCGGGTTCCCGGCGGCGAGCGCGGGCGCGACCTTGTGCGAGACGAGGTTGAGCGGGAAGTTGAAGGGCGTGATCCCGGTCACGGGCCCGAGCGGGACGCGGCGGATCAGCGCCTCCCGGCCCTCGTTGCCGGGCAGCCAGTCGAGCGGGACGACCTCGCCGTAGTTCCGCTTCGCTTCTTCGGCCGCGATCCCGAACGTGAACGCGGCCCGGTCGACCTCGACCCGCGCCGTCTTGATCGGCTTGCCCGCCTCGAGCGCGATCGTGCGCGCGAGCTCCTCCTGCCGATCGGCGATCCCGCTCGAGATCCGCTCGAGCACCTGCTCGCGCTGCCAGGACGGCAGCCGCCGCGTCGTCTCGAACGCCTCGACCGCGCCTGCGATCGCGCGCTCGACCTCGTCCGGCCCGGCACGATGCACGGTCGCGACCGGCGCGGCATCGTAGGGGCTCCGAACCTCGTAGGTCTCCCCGGTCTCGACCTGCGCGCCGCCGAGCACGATGCCGAGCTCGCCGAGCGCCGTCTCCGCCACGGCCATCAGGCCACCTCCTCTGCAACGTTCGCCGGCGCCTCGACGAGCGCGGCCAGCGTGTCCAGGAACTCGGCGCCGCGCGCGCCGTCCACGACGCGATGGTCGAAGGAAACCGTCAGGGTGAGCACCGGCCGTACCGCGAGCGCGCCCTGGACGGCGGCCGGCCGCTCGACGATCCGCCCGACCGCGAGGATCGCCGCCTGCGGCGCGTTCACGATCGCCTGGAATGCATCGACGCCATACATGCCGAGGTTCGAGATGGTGAACGTGCCGCCCTGGACGTCCTCCGGACGCAGCGTGCCGGCCCGGGCTGCGGCGACGACCTCCTGCCGCCGCGCCGAGATCTCGGCCAGGGTCAGCCGGTCCGCGCCGTGGACGACGGGAACGACGAGCGCCTCCTCGGTCGCGACGGCGATCCCGACGTTGACGCCGGGGCCGGGCACGAGATCGCCGTCGCGCCACGACATCGTCACGCGCGGGTGCCGGACGAGCGCCTCGGCGCAGTGCTTCACGAGCAGATCGGTGACGGTGACGCCTTCGGCGCGGCCGGACCGGAGCGCGCTCGCGTCCACGTCGCGCGTGAGCACGAACTGCGGCACCTCCTGCCACGCCCGCGCCAGCCGCTCCGCCATCCGCTGCCAGACCGCGCCGACCACTGCCGCCGGCACACCGCGAGCCGCCTCCACGTCGGAGGCGACGACGGCCCCGTTGGGACCGCTCCCGACGACTGCGTCGAGGTCGATTCCGGCGTCCTCCGCGAGCCGCCGCGCTTTCGGCGAGGCGAGCCTTCGCCGTTCCGGCTGGCTCGGAGCTGCGTCGCCGGTCGCCTCCGACACGGCGACCGGCTCGGGCTCGGCCGCCTGCTCGGCCGCCCCGGCGTGAGAGCTGGGCGCCGCCGCGAGGGCCTCGCCGTCGGCGAGCACGAGGGCGATCACCGTGCCCACGGGCACCTCGGCTCCTTCGGCCGCCGAGACTCCCGCGAGCGTGCCGTCGGCGGGCGACTCGATCTCGACCGTCACCTTGTCCGTCTCGACCTCGAGCAGCGCCTGGCCCTTCGCGACCGCGGCGCCGTCCGCCTCGAGCCAACGCAGGACCTTGCCCGTCTCTTGCGCCATTCCGAGCGCGGGCATGATCACCTCAGCCGGCATGCGCCCCCTCGAGACGGGCCGAGTCCACCACTGCGTCGGCGACGCGCGGATTGTTGAGGTTCGAGGTCACCTCTCGCTGCCCCGGCAAAGGCCCGCCGACCGTGTACTGGCCGCCGGCGGTGACGAGGAGCTCCTCGGCCGGGAAGCGGGTGATCACCTCGGCGCCCGTCGGCGTGACCACGAGCTGTTCCTCGATCCGCGCCGCCGACCAGCCGTCGGTCGACGGCCAGAACGTCTCGAGCGCGAAGACCATCCCCTGCTCGATCGTCTCCGGGTGCTCGAACGAGACGAGACGGCTGAAGATCGGCTTCTCCCAGATCGACAGGCCGACCCCGTGCCCGTACTGGAGCGCGAAGGCCGCCTCCTCGTCCGGAAAGCCGAACTCCTCGGCGCGCGGGAAGAGCTCGACCACCTCCGCGGTGGTCACACCAGGGCGGATCGCCGCGATCGCCTGGTCGAGGACGTCCCGGCAGCGCTTGTAGGCGTCGACGAGCGCCCGCGACGCGGAGCCGACGGCGAACGTGCGGTAGTAGCAGGTGCGGTAGCCGTTGTAGGCGTGGAGGATGTCGAAGTAGGCCGGATCCCCGGGGCGGAGCATCCGGTCGGTGAAGACGTGCGGATGCGGCGAGCAGCGCTCGCCCGAGATCGCGTTCACGCCCTCCACGTGCTCCGACCCGAGCTCGAACAGCACCTTGTTCACGAGCGCGACGCAGTCGTTTTCACGGAAGCCGGGCCGCATCGCCCGGTACAGCTCGTCGTACGCGGCGTCCACCATCGCGCACGCGGTGTTGAGCAGCGTGATCTCGTCCTCCGTCTTGAGCTTGCGGACGTCCTGCATGAACGCCTGGCCGTCGACGACCTGGACGCCCTCCCGCTGCAGCGCGAACAGCACGGGAAGCTCGACGACGTCGATCCCGACCGGCTCGCCGAGCAGGCCGCGTAGCTCGAGCTCGTGCCTGATCTTCTCCGCGACCGACTCCGCCCTGCCCTCGACCGCGCCGCGCAGCGTCGAGATTCCGGCGCGCGAGCGCTCCTCGCCGAGCCACGGGTTGTGGAGCTTGTGGTGGCGCGCGGCCGAGCCGAAGTCCCACATGATCGGCTCGTCGTCCCGCGGCAGCAGGCAGAAGCGGATCAACTTGTCCATCGCCCACGTGCCGATATGCGTGGCCGTGACATAGCGGATGTTCGCCATGTCGAACAGGAGCAGGGCACCGAGGTCCGAGCGTGCGAGATGCTCCTTCGCCCGCGCGAGCCGCTCGCGTCGCAGCCGGTCCATGTCGGCCCGCTGCTCCCAGTCGACCTGCATCGTCCCGTATGTGCGCAGCGCCATCGCCTCTCCTCCTCCTAGCCGCGGACGAGCTCGCGCGCAGTCTGCGCCACGAGGTCGGGGGTCGGAACGGTTGCGTCCTCGAGGGGCGGCGAGAACGGGATCGGCACGTCGAGCGCGGCAAGGCGGCGCACCGGCGCATCGAGGGCCCAGAACGCGCCCTCGGAGATCACCGCGGCGAGCTCGGCGCTCGCGCCGTAGCCGCGATGCCCCTCGTCGACGACGATCGCGCGCCCCGTCTTCTGCGCGCTCGCGACGAGCCCGTCGCGGTCGAGCGGGACGAGCGTGCGCGGATCGACGACCTCCGCCGAGATCCCGTCGGCTTCGAGCTCGACCGCCGCCGCGAGCGCGACGCGCACCATGGAGCTCGTCGCGACGATCGTGACGTCCTCCCCGGCCCGCTTCACGTCGGCCACGCCGAACGGAATCGTATGCTCGCCGTCGGGCACCTCGCCCTTGACCGCGTAGTCCATCTTGTCCTCGATGAAGACGACCGGGTTGTCGTCCCTGATCGCTGTTTTCAGGAGCCCCTTCGCGTCGGCCGGGGTCGACGGAAGGACGACCTTGAGCCCGGGGACGTGCGCGACCCAGGCGTGGAGGCTCTGGCTGTGCTGCGCCGCCGAGCGGCGCGTCGCGCCCATCGTCGTCCGCAGCGTCAGCGGCACGTTCAGCTTGCCGCCGGACATGTAGTGCGTCTTCGCCGCCTGGTTCGCGAGCTGGTCCATGACGAGCGTCAGGAAGTCGCCGAACATGATGTCGACCACCGGGCGCATCCCGGTCATCGCGGCGCCGACGCCGAGCCCCGTGATCCCCGCCTCCGAGATCGGCGAGTCGACCACGCGCTCGGGCCCGAACTCCTCGACGAGGCCCGAGAGCACCTTGAACGGCGTGCCCGCCTCGGCGACGTCCTCGCCGAGGATGAACACAGCAGGGTCGCGGGCGAGCTCCTCCCTCAGCGCGGCGTTGATCGCCTGCGCGAACGTCAGCTCGAGCGCGACGTCGGGGGACGGTGCGCTAGACATAGACGTCCTCCGTCACCTGGCCCGCGTCGGGGAAGGGCGCCTCGAGCGCGAAGGCGAGACCGCGCTCGATCTCGGAGCGTGCCTCCTCCTCGATCCGGCGCAGCTCCGCGGTGGTTGCGTGACCCTGCTCGGAGAGCCACGAGCCATGGAGCGCGAGCGGGTCGCGCTCGTCGCGCCAGAGCTGCTCCTCCTGCTTCGTGCGGTAGTAGGAGCGGTCGACGTCGCCGACGTGGTGCCCGTGGTAGCGATACGTGTTCGCGAGCAGGAACGCGGGGCCGGCGCCGTCGCGGGCGCGCGCCACGAGCTCCGCCGTGGCCGCGTACACCGCCCGAGCGTCCTGGCCGTCGACCTCGCGGGCCTCGATCCCGAACGCGCGCGGGCGCGCGAGGATGTCGCCGGCGGTCACCTCGAGGTAGTGCGTGTACTCGTTGTAGAGGTTGTTCTCGCAGACGTAGATCACGGGGAGCGACCAGAGCGCGGCCATGTTCATCACCTCGTACACGAGCCCCTGGCCGAGCGCGCCCTCGCCGAAGAAGCAGACGGCGACCTGGTCGGTGCCGCGCCGTTTCGCCGAGAACGCGGCGCCCGTGGCGATCCCGGCAGAGCCGCCAACGATCGCGTTCGCGCCGAGGTTGCCGTTCTCGTGGTCGGCGATGTGCATCGAGCCGCCCTTGCCGCGGCAGTAGCCGGCCTCCTTGCCGAGCAGCTCGGCGAGCATCCGCCCCGGCTCGGCACCTTTCGCGAGGCAGTGCCCGTGACCGCGGTGGGTGGAGGTGATCCAGTCGTCGCGGCGGAGCGCCGAGCAGACGCCGACGGCGACGGCCTCCTCGCCGATGTAGAGGTGCGTGAGGCCCGGCATCTTCGCGCTCCGGTAGAGCTCGTTCGCCTGCTCCTCGAAGAGACGGATCAGCGTCATCCGCCGGTACATCTCGAGCGCGAGCTCGGAGCCGACGGCCGTTCCGGACGCGGTCGCCGTCACCCCGCCACCTCCTCCAGGATCTCGGTCTCGACGCCGGCCAGCGAGGCCAGCACGTCGAAGAGCACCGCGAAGTCGCGTCCGCCGATCCCCATGCCGTTCGCCGCGGACAGGAGTTCGTTCGTGACCGCCGTCGTCGGCAGCGGCACCTCGAGCTGCTGCCCGAGCTCGAGAGCGAGGTTCATGTCCTTCTGCATCATGTGGCAGTCGAACCAGACCTCCTCCGGGTGGCCGAGCACGAGCGGCCCGCGGTAGGCGACCATCGGCGACGCGATCACCGAGGCGAGCATCACCTCGACCGCCTTCTCGCGCGGGATCCCGCTCTTCTCGGCGAGCAGCACGCCCTCGCTGAACGCGAGCATCTGCACCGCGAGCGAGAGGTTGACTGCGATCTTCATCGTCACCGCCGAGCCGCTCGGGCCGACGTGGATCACCTTCGGGCCGATCGCCTCGAGCACCGGCCGTGCGCGTTCGAAGGGCTCAGCGTCGCCGCCGACCATGAGCGACGCCTTCCCCTGGTCGACGGTGACCGCGGTGCCGGAGACGGGGGCGTCGAGCATCGACGCGCCAGCCTCGGCGACGCGCTCGGCCAGCGCACGCGTGTTCGCCGGGCTCGCGGTGCTCATGTCGACGTAGATCGCGCCGGAACCGAGGCCCGCCAGGATCCCGTCCTCGCCCTCGGTGACCGCCCGCACGGCGTCGGTGTTGGTGACCATCGTGAAGACCAGCTCGCCGCCCGTCGCGACCTCGCGCGGGCTGTCGGCCCAGCGCGCGCCCTCGGCGAGCAGCGGCTCCGCCTTCTCGCGCGTGCGGTTCCAGACGGTCACGCCGTGCCCGCCCGCAAGCAGGCGGCGCACGATCGAGGTGCCCATCACGCCGAGCCCGACGTAACCGACCTCAGCCATCGCCCCCTCCCCGGTGCACGTCGAGCTCGACTCGGTCGAGATGGCGGCGCATCTCGTCCCGGGCGCGGCCGGCGTCGCCGGCGGCGATCGCCTCGCGGATCGTGCGGTGCTCGCCGACCGCGCTCTGGGGGCTCTGGGGGATGCGATAGACGGTCAGGAGCGCGCGCCGGAGAACGTCGCGCACCGCGCGCATGCTGTGGACGACGAGGCGGTTGCCGGTCGCCTCGGCCAGCGCAAGGTGGAAGCGGAGGTCGGCGTCGATGAAGCCGTCGGCGAGACCGGCGCCCGCGAGCGCGGCGGCCATCTCCTCGGTCGCGGCGTCCATCTCGGTCAGATCCTCGGGCCGTTTCCGCTCCGCGGCCAGCGCAGCCGCCTCGCACTCGAGGATCCGGCGCAGCTCGAACAGATCGCGCAGCCCCGTCCGGCCGTCGAGGGCGAAGAGCAGGCGGAGCGAGCTGTTGAGCGGATTCATCGCCTCGGCGACGACGAACGAGCTGCCGCTCGCGCCGCGGATCACTCCTTGGGATTCGAGCATCCGCAAGGCCTCCCGCACGGAGGAGCGCCCGACAGCGAAGCGCTCGGTGAGCTCGCGCTCGGTGGCAAGGGTGTCGCCGGGGCGCAACGCGCCCTCGCCGATCATCCCGACGAGCCGCTCCGCGACGAGCTCGTACGTCTTTTGCCGGGCGATCGGCTCGGCGGGGGGAGTGGGAACGATGTCTGCCATGATGTCTGGTTGTCTGACAAGCGTTGAACGACCCTAGCAATCAGGGTCAGTCGAAAGCAATGCGTCGAACTGCTCCGCGAGCCAGTCCGCGGCGAGGGTGCGCGAGCGGTACGGAACGTTGTTGCCGACGTGCACGCCTTCCTCGAGCACGACGACCTCGTTCGGTCCGGCGAGTCCGCGGGCCGTCCGCTCCGCCTGCTCGGGGGGAGAAGCGGGATCCTGCGCGCCGTAGATCTGGAGCACCGGCACGCGCACGCGCTCGGCGTAGCCCGCGACGGTGATCGCATCCTGCACGGCTCCCGGATCGTCGCCGAGGTACTGGCGGAGCCCCGACTTCGAGAGCGGATCCTGGGTCTCGTAGCGTCCCGCCGGGCTGTACCAGCTGCTCATGGAGACCGCCGCACGGACTCGGTCGTCCACAGCCGCGGCTCGGATGGCGAAGAGGCCGCCGTACGAGATCCCGGCGACGCCGGCGCGCTCCACGTCGAGGTCGTCGCGCGCGAGCAGGTGGTCGAGCACGGCGACGACCGCCGTCTCCTCGTCGGGGCGCAGCTTGAGGCGGAAGCTGACGAGTCCGTGGCCCGGCCCGTCGAACGCGAAGGCGGCGACGCCCCGGCGGATGAGGTGCTCGCCGAGGTCGTACAGCTCCTCCTTCGTGGAGTCCGCACCGGGGAGCAGCACGGCGAGCGGCGGCCGCTCGACGCCGTGTGGCTTCCGGAGGTAGCCGGGCAGGGTCGTCCCCTCGAAGGGCACGTCGACGAGCTCCAGCGGCGGGTCGACGAGCGGCGCCGCCTTCGCCCAGACGCGCTCGCCGGCCTCGAGCGCGGCCCGGAACGCGCCGACGTCCTCGACCGAGACGAACGTGCCCCAGTGGTAGAAGAGCCCGGCGCGGACGTACGCCTCGCCCGCGGTCAGCCGGCGCCCGCGCGCGAGCGCCTCGTCGCCGAGCGCGACGTGCCGCTCGGCCCACCGGCACCAGGTCGGGAGCCAGTCCTCCCAGCTCTGCACCTCGGCGCGGATCCGCTCGAAGTCCCAGTACGGGACGTGCGAGGCGATCCGCCAGCGGAAAAGACGGTCCATCGACTCCAGGAAGTCGGTCACGCGGCCTCCTCTCTCTCGCGCCGGCGCCGCTCCGCCTCGCGCGTCCCGGTCTTCAGCAGCATGAGCGCGTTCGTCCCGTTGCCGTGGGTGAGCGTCAATGCGTCGCGCACGAGCTTCTCCACCGGCCAGGCGGACATCACGCCGCGTCCGCCGAAGAGCGAGACGACGCGTCGGGTGACGTCGATCGCCGCCTCGGTCGCGTACACACGGACGCCCCAGGCGAGCGCCGGGTCGAAGTCATCGCCACGCGCGAGCTCCTCGGCCACGCGGTAGACGTGGCTGCGCATCGCGTCGAGTTGCACCCGCAGCGAGCCGAGCTCGTGCGCCACGAGCTGGTGCCTCCAGATCGGGACGCCGCCCTGGACGCGGTCGAGCGAGAAGTCGAGCGCCGCCTCGTAGGCGGCACGCGCGAGCCCGAGCGCCGTGGCCGCATTCGTCACGTTCGGCCCGATCAAGACGGCGAGCTGCGCCTGCTGGGCCTGCCCGAGGGTTCCGACGATCTGGTCTGCCTCGACATGGACGCCCTCGAGGACGACGTCCGCCTGCGGCGAGGCGCGCTGGCCGACCTTCTCGTAGAGCGGCCCCGTCGAGAGGCCGGGCGCGTCGGCGGGGACGACGAAGTGGGTCAGTCCCTCCGGAGCGCGGGCGTACACGAAGTAGACCGATGCGAGGCCCGCGTTCGTGATCATCGCCTTGCGCCCGTCGAGGATCCAGCCCTCGCCGTCTGGACGCGCCGAGACCGTGACGCCGTGGCCGGGCGCGTCGAACGGGAGCGCGTTGTCGCTGCCGGCGCCCGGTTCCGTGACCGCGCTCGCCGGGACGAAGCGCTCGTCGGTCGCGATCCGCTCGAGTACCCAGTCGCGCCAACGCGGCGCAAGCCGGTCGATCAGGCGCGCGAAGCGCCAGTAGTGCCGGAAGAAGTAACAGACCCCGAGGTCGCCGGCGGCGAGCTCCTCCGCCGCGAGGCAGAGTGTGACTGGATCCTCGCCGCGGCCACCATGCTCGGGCCGCAGCGGCAGCGTCTTCAGCCCGAGTGCGGCGCCCGGCTCGACGACGTCCCACGGGAACTCGTCGAGCGAGCGCATCGAGTCCAGCCGTGCCCGTGCCGGGACGACGTGCTCGGCGACGTAGGCCCGAACCTGCTCCACGAGCTCCGCCTGTTCCGCCGTCGGACGCATCACGGGACGAGGATCGGTCGCACGGCGGTCCGGTCGCGCATCGCGGCGAGCGCCGCTTCGATCTGCTCGAGCGGGTAGACGTCGCGGATGAGCACCTCGGTGCGGACGGCGCCGCTTGCGAGGAGCGCGATCATCCCCGGATAGGCGTTCGGGCTCGAACGGATGCCCATCACGTCGATCTCGTCGAGGACGAGCGCGTCGGGCGAGAGCTCCGCCGTCTTTCCGGCGGTGAGCCCGAGCAGGGCGACCCGCCCGCCGCGCGCAGTCGCGCGGACGAGCTGCGGCAGGATCGTTGGGTCACCGGTGCAGTCGTAGACGCGGTCGACGCCACGGCCGCCGGTGAGCTCGCGGATCGCCTCGGCCGGGTTGCCGACCGTGTAGTCGACGAGCTCGTCGGCGTCGAGTTCGCCCGCCAGCACGAGACGCTCGCCCCGCCCGACGACGACGGTACGACCGGCGCCGGCTGCGCGGGCGACCTGGAGGGTCAGGAGTCCGAGCAGCCCGGGCCCGAAGACGGCGACCGAGGCGCCGGGGTCGAGACCGGTGCGACGGACGGCGTGCACGGCCAGTGCGCCCTGGTTGACGAGGGCGCCCGCCTCGTCCGAGACGGTCTCCGGCAGGCGGTGGAGCAGACGGACGGGCCGGGCTGCGTACTCGGCGAGCGCGCCCTGCGCGGTGTGGCCATAGAGCCGGTAGCCGGGCGTTCCCGCGCGCTCGCACAGATTGTAGCGCCCCGCCCGGCAGCGGACGCACTCGCCGCACCCGGCGTGGTTCTCGGCGGCGACCCGGTCGCCCGCCTCCAGGCCGGAATGCTCGGTCTCGGGCCCGAGGGCGACGATCTCGCCGCACCATTCGTGGCCGAAGACGAAGGGAAGCGACGGAGGCCAGCGCCCTTCGAACCCGCCCGCGACGAGCTTCACGTCGGTGCCGCAGATCCCGCAGGCGCGAACGCGGAGCAGCGCCTCGCCCGGCGCCGGCTCGGGCACGGGCACCTGGTCGACCGCCACGTCGCCCCAGCCGCGCAGCACCGCGGCGCGCATCGTCTCGCTCACGTCGTCCTCCGCCGTTCGAGCGTCTCCCACGCCTCCCTCGCCCGCGCCACGACGTGCACGGCGACGCGGGCCATCAGCTCCTCCGCGCGCTCGGTCGTGACGCCTGCGGGATGGCCGTACCAGCCGGACGGCGCGATGTCGCGGAAGTCGCGCAGCACCGGGAAGACGTCACGGCGCCGGAAGAGCTCGTGCCCCTCGTCCCCCACCTCGTCGGGCGTGGCGTTCGTCGCGCGCCCGACGTCGACGAGCCGCTCGTCCACGGCGAGCACGGCGGCCGACTCGAGTGCTCCCGCATGCGTAAGCGGCAACTCGCCGTCCGAGAGGTCTCGCGCGACGACGTGCGTCTCGGCAACCGCCACCTGCAGGCGATCGTGCCGCAGCTGCGCCTCCTGCGCGGCGAGCCGGAGCGTCGCCGTGTTCCCCTCGTGCCAGTTGACGACCAGGAGTCGCTCGGCCCCGGCCGCCGCGAGCCCGTCCGCGACGTCGACGAAGAGCGCGATCAGCGTCTCCGGGCGCAGGCTCAGCGACCCGCGCCAGGAGCCGTGGTAGGGAGCGACGCCGACCGGGCTCAGCACGGCGAGCGGCGCCCCGAGCAGCTCGGCGACACGCTCGCCGATCCCGAGCGCGGCGAGGTAGTCGGTACCGAGAGGCAGGTGTGGCCCGTGCTGCTCGACGCTTCCCGCCACGACGACGGCGGTCCGCGTCTCGGCGACGAGCCGCTCGGCATCCGGCTGCGCGAGCTCGTGGAGGAGGAAGCGGGACATTAGGCTGCCTCGCGATGCCGGCCGACCGGCACACCGGGCTCCAGCTCGTCGACCTCCTGCTCGCGTACGGCGTGGAGGTCGTTTTCGGCGTGCCCGGAGGGCAGACGATGGCGCTCTACGACGGGATCGCCCAGCGAGGGCCGGCGATCCGCCACGTGCTCGTCCGCGACGAGCGAAGCGGCGCGTACGCGGCGGACGGGCTCGCCCGTGCGACTGGGCGCGTCGGCGTCTGCGATGCGACCGTCGGTCCCGGGGCGGCGAAGCTCCCCTCCGGCCTCGGCGAGGCGCTGAACGCCTCGGTACCCGTGCTCGCGCTCGTCAGCGACCTGCCGCGCCCGATGCACGCGCACCGCTATCGAGGAGCTGCCTCGCAGGCGCTCGACCAGGCGGCGCTGCTCGCTCCCGTGACGAAGTGGCTCGGAGAGGTGAGCGCTCCGGAGGAGCTGCCCGCGCTCGTCGCCGAGGCGTTCCGGGAGGCGGCGACGGGACGCCCCGGGCCGGTCGCGCTGATCCTTCCGCAGGACGTGCTCGACGCGCGGTGGGAGGGCAAGGATGCACCGCCGCCCGGTTCTCGAGCCGCGGAAGGGCGCTATCCGGCGCAGCGCCCGGAGCCGGATCCCGGCGACGTCGAGGCCGTTGCGCGCGTCCTCGATAGCGCGCAGCGGCCGGCCGTCGTCGCCGGTGGCGGAGCGCTGGCGGCCGACGCGGGCGAGGCGCTCTGCGCGCTCGCCGAGCGGACCGGCGCCGCCGTCGCGACGACGCTCTCGGGCAAGGGTCTCGTCTCCGAGGCGCACCAGCTCGCAGTCGGCGTCGTCGGCTCGCTCGGCACGTCGGCCGCGGCCGAGATCGTCGGCGCCGCCGACGTCGTCCTCCTCGTGGGGATGAAGTCCGGAAGCGGCGCGACCTTCGGCTGGACGCTGCCGCGCGCCGACCAGCGGGTCGTGCAGATCGACGTCGACCCCCTCGAGCTCGGACGCGCCTTCCCGCTCGAGGCCGGGATGCTCGCCGACGCGCGTACCGCACTGGAGGCGCTCCGCGGCGCGTGCTCCCCCGCCGAGCGGCCGGAGTGGGCGGAGCGGATCGCCGTGGAGGTGGAGCGCTGGCGCGAGGAGCGCGCGAGGGAGGCCGCGTCGGACGCGCGCCCGATCGCGCCCCAGCGGGTCGCGCTCGCGCTCGAGCGCCTGCTCGGCGACGACGGCTTCCTCGTCTGCGACGCGAGCCTCTCGAGCGGCTGGGGCGGCGCCTACGTCGAGCAGCGCTCGCCCGGCCGCCGAATCCTGACCCCGCGGGGCCTCGCGGGCCTCGGCTGGTCGCTGCCGGCCGCGATCGGCGTCGCCACTGAACTGCCGGGATCGCGCACGGTGGTCCTCACCGGGGACGGGGGCCTCTCGTACGCGGTCGGCGAGCTGGCCACGCTCGTCCAGCACGAGCTCCCGGTGACGGTCGTCGTCCTCAACAACAGCTCGCTCGGCTGGATCCGCTGGTACCGGCGCATCGCCTTCGGCCGGGGTTACGAGGCCGAGGACTTCCCGCCGACGAGCTTCGCAGCGATCGCCGCCGCGTACGGCCTCACGGCCGAGCGCGTCGAGGATCCCGCCGAGCTCGACGGGGCGCTCGACCGCGCGCATGCCGCCGAGGGACCGTCGCTCGTCGAGGTCGTCTCCGACGCGTGGCAGACGCCGATCGCGAGCCACCGGCGCGCCGTCGCAAGCTCGGAGCCCGCTTCCTACGGCGCCTGAGAACGCGCTCATCCCTGTGCAGTGTCTGCGCGGCCGTTCGCCCCCGTCTCGGGGTTTCCACCGAGGTAGAGGGCGGCGACGCGCGGGTCGTCGAGGAGCTTCGACGCCTCGTCCACGAGCCGGACGACGCCCAGATCCATCACGGCGCCGACGTGCGAGGCCGAGAGCCCGAGACGCGCGTTTTGCTCGACGAGGAGGATCGTCCGGCCGCCCTCGTTCAGCGACCGCACCGTCTCGAAGACGGCGTGGCGAGCCTTCGCGTCGAGCCCCATCGTCGGCTCGTCTAGGAGGATCAGCCGCGGATCGAGCATGAGCGAGCGAGCGATCTCGATCAGCTTCTGCTGGCCGCCCGAGAGCGTGCCGGCCCGCTCGTGGCGCCGCTCCTCGATCAGCGGGAAGCGCTCGGCGATCTCCTCGGCCCTGCGATGGACGAGCGCGCGGTCGCGCAGCGAATGGCCGCCCATCAGCAGGTTGTCCCAGATCGTCATCAACGGGAAGAGGCTCCGCTCCTGCGGGACGTGGACGATCCCGAGCCGCAGCAGCGCCGCCGGCGAGAGGCCGCCCACCGACGCGCCGGCGAGCTCGATCGTCCCGACACGCGGCTTCAGCAGCCCGCTCAGCACCCGCAACACGGTCGACTTGCCCGCGCCGTTCGGGCCGATCACGCACGTGACCGTTCCCGCCTCGAGTTCGAGGCTGACGCCGCGCAGGATGTCGGCCTGGCCATAGCCGGCGCACAGGTCGGATATGCGGAGAAAGCTCATGTGCCGAGGTACGCGTCGAGGACGTCGGGATCGTTCTGCACTTGTGCCGGGGGGCCGTCGGCGATCTTGCGCCCGTGGTCGAGCACGATCACCCGGTCGCAGAGGCCCATCACGAGCGGCATGTTGTGCTCGACGACGAGGAGGGTGAGGCCGCGCGCGTGCAGCGCCCGGATCCGCTCCTCGATCTTCTCGACCATCACGGGGTTCACCCCCGCGGTCGGCTCGTCGAGCAGAACGAGCCGCGGCTTGCTCATGAGCACGGTCGCAAACTCGAGCAGCTTCTTCTGGCCGTACGAGAGCCGCCCGGCCTGCTCCTCCGCGAGTCGCGCAAGGCCGAACTCGTCGAGCAGCTCGTGCGCGTGCTCGCGGTCGGCGCGGCGAACCGCCGGATAGACGATGGCGCGCCAGGGCTGATGCACCGCGACTGTCATGTTCTCGATCAAGGTGAGCTGCGGAAAGATCCGAGCCTGCTGGAAGGTCCTCGTGAGGCCCGCCCGGTAGAGCGCGATCGGGTCCGGCCGGCGTACGACCCGGCCCTCGAAGCGGACGGAGCCGGAGTCGGCGGAGTCGTAGCCGGTCAGCAGGTTGAAGAGGGTCGTCTTGCCGGAGCCGTTCGGCCCGATCAGCGCGGTGATGCTTCCGATCTGCACGTCGAGGGAGCACTCCTCGACGGCGGTGACTCCGCCGAAGCGCTTCGTGAGCGCGTCGCTCTCGAGCAGCGGGGCAGCGGCGGCGGTCACGAAGCCGGCACTTCCTCCGGCTGTGTCGTGACGCGCGCGCCACGAAAGCGCCAGCGCTCGTACGCGCCGCCGAGCGACGGAAGGATCCCGCGCGGCAACACGAGCAGGATCACGACGAAGACCGACGCGTAGCCGACGAGATAGAGCTCGCTCGCGCCGAGCCGGTAGGCCATGTACTGCTGCGCCGGGACGAGGATCAGCGCACCGAGGACCGGGCCCCAGAGCGTCCCGCGGCCGCCGAGGAAGACGGGCACGACCGAGCCGATCATCACGAGCGGGTCGACCGCGAACTCGGGGTAGATGTAGGTCAGGTAGTAGGCCCAGACTCCACCGACCATTGCCGTCAGGCCGGCGGAGAGGGCAAAGGCGACCAGCTTCACGCCGGTCGTGCGCACACCCAGCCCCCGCGCCTTCTCCTCGTCCTCGCGAACGGCGAACAGCATGAGCCCGAGCTTGTTCCTGCCGATGTGCCAGGAGAGCAGCAGCCCGAGCACGAGCACGCCGAGCATCGCGAAGTAGAACGGGCGCTCGTACGTCTCGACCGGGAAGTTCGGCGTCGGGACGGAAAGCCCCGAGGAGCCGTTCGTGACGCCGCGCAGGTTGAAGGCGAGGTTCTGGAAGACGAAGAGCAAGGTCAGCGTCACGATCGCGAACGTGATCGCCCGCGTGCGCAGGGCAACCCAGGCGATCGGGACGGAGAGCAGCGCGACCGCGAGCCCGACGAGCGGGAGCACGTAGAACGGCCGGTAGCCGTTGCCGATCGACATGAACGCATGTGCGTTGAAGCTGTAGGCCGAGCCGCGCAGCGGGCTCGCGTTGCTGAAGGTGTTCGCGACCGTGTAGGCGCCGATCCCGAAGAAGGCGACGTGGCCGAGCGAGATGTAGCCGCTGTAGCCCGCGAACAGGTTCCACGCCGTCGCGAGCGCCGCGTACATGAGCGTGAAGACACCGATGTTGACGAGCCAGTGCTCGTTGAAGACGAACGGGAAGGCGGTGAGTGCGCCGACGATGACGAGCCCGCGGACGAGCCCCAAGGGGCGGATCCCCGTCACAGAACGCGTTCCCGGAGCCCGAAGAAGCCCTGCGGCCGAACGAGCAGGACGAGGATCAGGATCGCGAAGAACGACATGGACGCCCAGGTCGGCGAGTACTCCACCGCGACCACGGACTCGGTGACGCCGAGCAGCATCGCTGCCAGGACTGCGCCGCCGACGCTGCCGAGGCCGCCGAGGACGATGATCGAGAGCAGCCGCGAGATGAGGTCGTAGTGGCTGCCCGGGTTGAAGGGATAGACGATCCCGTAAAGGGCGCCGGCCGCCGCGGCGGTGGCCGCCCCGATCCCGAACCCGAACGCCGAGACGAGCTTCTCGTTCACGCCGAGCAGCCGCGCCGACGTCGGGTTCTGGACGACCGCACGGATCGAGCGGCCGAAGCGGGTGAAGCGAAGCAGCGAGTAGAGGCCGAGCAGGATGACGACCGATGCGGCGAAGCCGTAGACGCGCGGCTCCGAGAACCGATAGGAGCCGAGCGTCCACGACTTGTTCGCGTAGCCCGTGTTCGTCGCCCGGACGGTCGTCTTGTAGCCGATGCTGAGCAGCCCCTCGATCCCGAGCGCGAGCGCCCACGTGACGAGCAGCGACATCTCCGAGGCGTGCTCGCCGCGCAGCGAGCGGACGAACACGAGCTGGGTCAGGACGCCGGCGACGAACATCGCCGGCATCAACAGCAGAATCGAGATGAACGGGTCGAGGCCGAGGTGGCCGAAGAGGCTGTAGCTGAGGTACGCGGCGAGGATCACGAACGCGCCCTGCGCGACGTTGATCACCCGCATGATCCCGAACACGAGCGTCAGCCCGCTCGCCATCAGCGCGTAGAGCCCGCCGGTGAGCACGCCCAGGATCACCGCTTGCACGAACGTCTGCATTCAGCCTGCTCCGGCTACCTCGTCCCTTTCCTTCCGTGTTGGTCTAGGGCCACTTCGGCTTCGTGATCGGCTTGTGCACCGCCAGCGACGACGGGAAGACGGGCACGAGCTTCCCCTTCACCCACTGCACGAGGACCGAGTTGCCGTTCGGGCTTCCGTACTTGCTCCAGTGGAAGTTGCCGTTCACCCCGTGCCAGGTGCCCTTGTGGAGGGCGGCGATGATCTTCTTGTTCGAGAACGAGTGCGTCTTGTGCACCGCCTCGGTGAGGATCTGCCCGCAGGAGTACGCCTCAGCGGTCGTCGTGTCGATGTCCTGACCTTTCTTGTCGCCGCCGTAGCGCTTCACGTACTCGGCGATGAACTGCTTGTTGCCCTTGAACTTCGCCTGCGGGAACCAGTCGCCCGACGAGAGGATGCCGGCCGTGTTCTTGCGCCCGACCTTCGACGGGAACTCGAGCGGGCTGTTCGCGCCGTTCTCGATGTAGAGGAACTTCGGGTTGTAGTTGAGCTGGATCAGGCCCTTCGCCATCGCGTAGCCGTCGACGCTCTGCGTCCCGGCGGCGATGAGGTCCGGCTTGGCCGCGACGACTGCCTGGATGATCGGCGAGTAGTCGGTCGTCTCGGACGGGTAGATCTTCGAGTAGACGGTCTTGATCCCATGCTTCTGGAGGATCTTCTGGAGCCGCTGGATCGGCGGCGCCGCGAACGGGTCGTCGAGCATCGGGTACGCGGCGGTCTTCGGCCGCTTCGACTTGGGCAGCGACAGGATGTAGTGCGCAAGGACGTCGGCGTTCCTGATCGCCGGCGCCGGCTGCGCGAAGAAGACGTTGTTCAGCTTCGCCTGGAAGACCGCGGGGCCGCCGCCGGCCGGCTCGATGAACGCATAGCCGTAGCGGTGGGCTACCGTCGCCGACGGTGCGGTCAGCAGCGTCGAGAACGGCCCGAGGACGAAGTTGACCTTGTCCTTGGTGATCAGGTTCACGTAGTTCGAGACGGCCTGATTCGGACTGGATGTGTCGTCGACGATCTTGAGCGCGATCTTCCGGCCCCTCAGGCCACCCAGCTTGTTCTGGTGGGCTTGCCAGAGCTTGTAGCCGCGCAACGCGGCCTTGCCCTCGTCCGAGAAGTCACCCGAGAGCGAGAGCGAGATTCCGATCACAACCGGCTTCGCCGCTGCACGATCGCGCGACGCCGACGACGCGAGGGAGCTCGCGCTCCAGACGCCGAGGGCGACCGTGACCGCAAAGACGAGCACGCCGATGCGGAACCGACGCTGCCTCATGTCTACCTCCTCCTCCTCCGTGATCGATCAGACGATCAGACAATCTGGCAAGCGATATCACCTTCGAGCATGCAAAGTCAATCCCGTGCCGGTCGCGGTGCATGAGCCAACTCGCACGCGGTAGACGGTAGGCTCGCGCTCCGTGAGGGTGGGCTTCGCCGGGCTGGGAGCGATGGGGACGGGAATCGTCCGGCGCCTGCTCGGGGCGGGATACGAGGTCGTCGGCTGGAACCGCTCGCCCGAGAAGGCCGACGAACTCGCTCCAGACGGCCTCCGCGTCGCGGGCACGCCCGCGGACATCGCGCGCGAGTGCGACGTCGTCTTCTCGATGCTCACGAACGCCGCCGCGGTCGAGAGCGTCGTCGGCGCCGCGCTGCCGGACCTCGGCCCAGGGAAGGTGTGGCTCGACTGCTCGACGATCGGGCCGGACGAGTCCCGCGCGATCGCGGCGATCGTGCACCAGGCTGGTGCGACCTTCCTCGACGCCCCCGTCTCCGGGTCGCCGGCAACCGTTGCGGCCGGACAGCTCTCGATCATGGTCGGCGGCGACCGCGCGGCCTTCGAGCGCGTCGAGCCGATCCTGCTCGACATGGGCCCGAAGGTCACGTACCTCGGCCCTCAGGGCTCGGCCCTCGTGATGAAGTTCGCGATCAACCTCTCGCTCGTCGTCCAGGGCATGTCCTTCTGCGAATCGGTGGCGATGGCCGAGAAGGCCGGCGTCGAGCGCGAGGCTGCGGTCGACGCCGTCCTCAAGTCCGTCATCGCGTCGCCGATGCTCGGCTACCGCGGGCCGATGATCCTCGACGGGAAGATGCCCGAGACACCGTTCGCCGACGTTCCGCTGCAGCAGAAGGACCAGCAGCTCGGGCTACGGCTGGGACAGGAGCTCGAGACGCCGCTGCCGTTCGCAACGCTCGCGGACCAGTTCCTCTCCGCGACGAGCGCGGCGGGGCTGGGCGACAAGGAGTGGATCGCCGCCTACGAGGTCTTCCGGCGGCTCGGCGGCAACCCGTGACCGAGCCCGTTCCGTACCGCACGACGATCCGCGAGGTCCCGCTCGAGCAAGGGTTGCGCGAGGACGACGGCTGGATCGACATGCAGGTGCAGTTCCTGATCGACGCACGCGCCGCGCGCTCCGACCGGCTCGTCGTCGGGCGCACCGTCCTGCCGCCCGGAGCGCGCCATGAGAAGCACGCGCACCCGAACTGCGACGAGTTCCTCGTCGTCCTTTCCGGACGCGGCGAGATCTACACGGACGAGGGCCGCGAGCCGGCGGGGGCGGGCGACGTCGTCTTCACGCCGCGGGGCCACTGGCACGGCTTCGACAACACGGGCGACGAGGAGGTGCTCCTGATCTGGGGCTGGAGCGGCGCCGGCTCGCTCGAGGCTGCCGGATACCTCCTGCCCGCCGAGTGACGCAGCTCGGCTGGAAGGTCGGCTTCGGCGCCCCTGCAGCGCAGGAGCAGCTCGCGCTCGACGCGCCGCTCGTGGCGCCGCTGCCGGCGTCCGGCCTACTCGACACCGGCGCCGTCGTCCCCGTCGCCGGCTGGACGCAGCCGATGATCGAGTTCGAGGTCGCGATCTGGATCGGCCGCGGGCTCGGCGCGGCGATCGAGCTGGCCGACCTCGAGTTCCCGCCCGACGACGTCGAACGGATCCTCGCCGCCGGGATCTACCACCGGCACGTCATCCTCGGGCCGCCGCGATCCCAGACGCTCGCGGGCGCTGCCGCGCGCATCACCCGCGACGGCGAGGAGCTCGCCGGGGCCGACGACCTGACGGGGCTCACGGGGCCGCACGCGTGGGTCCTCGACGCCGTGCGGGAGAGGGCGGGCCGCGACCTCCTCGCCGGCGAAATCGTGATCGCCGGCTCCGTCGTTCCGCCGCATCCGATCGCGCCGGGCGAGCGCTGGCATCTCGACCTCGGCCCGCTCGGGTCCCTCTCGGTCGCGTTCTCGTAGCCGCGGAGCGGCGGCGAGCCCTGTCGTGGCGGGTGAGCAAGCCCAACTACGGCATCCAGCGGGTTGCCTTCTGGACGCCCTCTGTCACGATCATTGACGGGTGTTCTCCGAAGTCATCGGCCGCGAGGAGGAACTCGCCGCTGTGCGAGGACTTCTCGCGGACGTACTCCGGGGACCAGCGCTGCTCGCGCTCGAGGGAGAGGCGGGTATCGGGAAGACGGTGTTGTGGCAGGCCGCCGTCGAGGAGGCAACGAGTCGGGGGCTCCGTGCACTCGCTTCGCGACCCGCAGAGGCCGAGCAAGGCTTTGCTCACTCAGGGCTCGCCGACCTCTTCGAGCCTGTGCGCGGGGAGGTGCTGCCCCTGCTGCCGGGGCCGAGGCGGCGTGCGCTCGAGGTCGCCCTTCTGCTCAACGAGCCCAGCGGGACGGATGAGGTTGACCCGCGTGCGCTCGGGCTGGCGGTCGCCGACACCCTCCGCTCGCTCGCGGGCGAGGCGCCGGTGCTCCTGGCGATCGACGACATCCAGTGGCTCGATGCGTCGTCGCTAGGAGCACTCGCATTTGCGCTGCGCCGGCTGAGCGACAGCCGTGTTGCTGTTCTCCTTGCTCGCCGGATCGTCCCGGAGCAAGTAGCGGCGGTCGGAACTCGAGGACGCGGTCGGTGGGGAGCTCGTTCGTCGGTTGAGTGTGGGGCCGCTCAGCCTCGGAGCGCTCCATCGGCTCCTGAGCGAGCGGCTTGGCCGGCAATTTGCCCGCCAGACGCTGCTGCGCATCCACGAGCATTCGGGCGGCAATCCGTTTTTCGCCCTCGAACTGGCTCGGGTGCTCGAAGCGGAGGTCGACCCTCTGCAACCTCTTCGCGTTCCCGGCACCCTCGAAGAGCTCGTGCGCGCGAGGCTGGCGGGACTTCCCGCGCCGACTCGGGAGGCGCTCGCCTTCGTCTCCGCGGCCGGGACGGTGACTGACGTACTTCTCGAGCGCTCGGGCCTGCCGTTCGAGGCGCTCGCTCCGGCGCTCGACGCCGGAATCGTCGAACGCGACGATGGGGCGATTCGCTTCACGCACCCGCTGCTCTCGTCCGTTCTGTACGGCGACCTGCGGTCGGAGCGGGTGAAGATCCACGCCCGCATCGCCGGACTCGTCGACGATCCGCTGATCCAGGCCCGGCATCTGGCGCTCTCAAAAGACAGTCCGGACGAAGCGATCGCTGCGGTGCTGGATGAGGCTGCCAGCGTGGCAGCTTCCCGCGGCGCGGTGCAAGTCGCGGCCGAGCTCGCCGAACAGGCCCTGCGTCTGACACCCGCGGACGCGCACGACGACCGGCATCGCCGAGCGCTGGCGGCGGCTCGTGCGGAGCACACCGCTGGCGAGTGGACGCGGGCCCGGGCCATCGTGGACGACCTGCTCGGCGAGGTCAAAGGGGGAAGATTCCGCGCACAGGCGCTGATCGTGCTGGCGGAACTCGAGTCGCTCCAGCGGTCGGTGGCGCTGCTCGAGACTGTGCTGCGGGAGGCCGCGCCGGACGCCGACCTCGAGGCGGCGGTGCACTGCCGGCTCGCGTGGGCGACGCGCTTCACGTCCGGGCTCGAGCACGCGGATAGGGCACTCGAGCTCGCCTCCGCGCTCGATGACGAGGTGCTGACGGCTCACGCGCGCGCGATCCGCCAGGTCATCGGGTGGTTCCAGGGCAGCACCGAAGCGCCGCCCGACCTCGCCCGGTGGACGAACGACTTCCCCGCCGCCGTCGGCGGCGATCAGCTGGTGCAGGAGGCGACGCTTGCGGTCGTCAACACGTTCGCTCCCGCTCCGCAGCGAGGCGAGGTCCGCGCCTTCTTCGACCGCGAGTATCACGAGTGGTACGAGCGCGACGAGCCGCGCAGCGCCCGCGCGCTCTGGGCCCTCGCCTGGATCGAGCTCTGGGCCGGGCGCCTGGAGCTCGCTGCCGCGTACGCGGAGCAGGCGCACGAGATCTCGACCCAGTACGGCCTCGAGCGGCCACAGGACCACCTGCCGATCGCACTCGTCGCCGTGCACCGCGGGGAGCTCGACATGGCGGAGACGCACTCGGCACGAGCGCTCCGGCTCTCCGAGGAACAGCTTGCGCTTCACCCGCCGCAGCACCAGGCGATCCTCGGCCTCGTCGCACGCGCGCGCGGCAACCGAACCGAGGCCGCGCGCTGGTTCCGGGGGGCAGAGCGCCGTGCGGCGGAGTTCCAATGGCACGAGCCGAGCGTCCGCTGGTGGACTCCGGACTGGGTCGAGCTCCTGCTCGAGGACGGCAGCCTCGACGAAGCAGTGCGCGTCCTCGATGTCTGGGAAGCCGCCGCCTTACGTGTGAACCGCTTGTACGTGCTCGCGCAGGCGAGACGGTGCCGGGGTCTCGTCGCAGCGGCGCGCGGCGATGTGGATCGAGCGATCCTCGACCTGGAGGAGGCGGTCGTCAAGCACGAGACGGTCGGCGACCCGTTCGGCCATGCGCGGGCGCTCCTGGCACTCGGCACCGTCAAGCGCCGCAGCCGGCAAAAACGCCCTGCGCGCGAGGCGATCGAAGCGGCGCTGCACGAGTTCGAGGCGATCGGCGCGGCGGGTTGGGCGGCGAAGGCACGGGGGGAGCTCGGACGCCTCGGCGGGCGCAGGCGGGAGGAGGGTCTCACTGCCGCCGAGCAACGCGTGGCGGATCTCGTCGCGGAGGGGCGGACGAACCGCGAGATCGCCGCCTCGCTCTTTCTCGCCGAGCGGACCGTCGCCAGCCACCTGACCCACATCTACGCCAAGCTCGGGGTGCGCTCCCGCACCGAGCTCGCCCACCGGCTGCACGTCCGAGAGCCCGTTTAGCCGCAAAGTTCAGATGTTCTGACGTTTCCACCGGGCGGCCCGCCGCATAGCGTCGCGTGCCGTGCCGAGCTACCGCCTCGATCCGATGTCAGCGCGACGGAAGCTCCAGCTGGCCCTCGCTGCGGCGTGGCTGCTCGACGCCGCGCTGCAGTACCAGCCCTTCATGTTCGGTCGGGGCTTCGTAACCGACGTAATCATCCCGACGGCGCAGGGCAACCCCGCACCGGTCGCACACTCCGTGCTGTGGGGGGCGCAGGTGATGCTCAGCGACACGGCCCTGTGGAACGGGCTGTTCGCGACCACTCAGCTCGCGCTCGCAGTCGGCCTGTGCCTGCAGCGCACGGTCAAGCCCGCACTTGCCGCATCGGTGGTGTGGGCGCTCGGCGTCTGGTGGTTCGGAGAGGGCCTCGGCGGGCTGCTCGCTGGGGCCGCCAACCCGCTCACGGGCGCGCCTGGTGCGGTGATCCTGTATGCCCTGCTTGCGCTTCTCGCCTGGCCTTCGACTCGTAGCGGCGGCTCGCTGGCGTGCTCGAGCGTGCTCGGCCGCGGCGCGCTTGCGGCCTGGGTCGCGCTCTGGGGGAGCGAGCTCTACCTCGCGCTCCAGCGCAGCAACGATTCCACGGCGGCGTTGCGCAACACCGTCGCCGGCCTGGCCGACGGCGAGCCGGACTGGCTCGCCAGGCTGGACGGCTGGGCGGCCGACGGCGCAGCCGGTCACGGGACGGTCATCGCGCCCACCTTCGCAACGCTGCTCGCTCTGACGCTGGTCGCCGGCTTCCTACCGGCTGCTCTTGCGCGCCCACTGCTCGGTCTCGCCCTTCTCCTGACCGGCGCGATCTGGGTCGTAGCCCAGAACTTCGGCGGCATCCTCACCGGTCAGGCCACCGACCCCAACAGCGGGCCGCTCCTGATGCTGGTGGTGCTCGCCTACTGGCCATTTTGGGCAGCGTCGTACGCTCGCGCAGGCCGGCCGTGGCCCCTTTCGGCCGCTGCACAGGCACCGAGCAAAGTTCAGACGTTCTGACGTTTCCACGTCCCTCGCACTGCCGTAGCGTCACGGCCCTGCCGGCCACTCGAAAAGCAGGAGGTTCAGATGATCAAGGCCATCTTCCGGCAACGCAGGATCGCCGTGCTGCTCACGATGCTCGGCGCCGTCGGAGCGGCCGCTGCACTGATGACCACGACGGCGTCGGCGCAGGGCCGTGCGATCGAAGGCAACTTCTGTCTCAGCGACCACCTGTTCTGCATCAGCGCCAGACTGGAGGGACAGACCCCGGTCGAGGGCTACGGCGTCGACGGCAACGGGGGCGTGTGTGCGAAACCGCCAGGAGACACCAGCGTGCCTTCCGGCCCCCAGTACTGCGTTCCGAGCGGTACCGGCCTGCTCACGATTAGGCCGGGGACGTACTGGATCACGGTCGACGACCCGCTCAACACCCACAACTTCGAGCTCAGGAGCTGTCCTGGCTCGACGGCGCCCTGCGGCCCCGGCCAGGGCTCGGAACTGCAGCTCACGCCCGTCTGCAACGACGATCCCGCGAACCCCGACGTGTTCAAGTGCAGCGCCACCAACCCGTTCCCGGAGAACGCTGCAACCGACATCGTCAAGACGGTGAAGCTCGAGCTGAAGCCCGGCACGTACAGGCTCTTCTGCGACGCACAGAAGCCTGTTGTGCACGAAAACGCCGGGATGTACGTTGACATCCAAGTCGGCGGCGTCGGACAGGTCGGCTGACCCCCTCTTCCTGACGGCGCCGACTGGGTAGGCGCGCGGCGCTCGAGCTCGTCCTTGGTGTCGCTCGAGCGCCGCGCCCCCCGACCGACAGGCTCATCCCGAACATGCCGAGCTATCTCGTCGAGACCTATCTGAGCCGCACGGCCGCGGGCGAGCGGGTCGTCTGCGAGCAACGAGCACGCTCGGCGGCCGAAGAGCTGACGGGAGAGCAGACGAGCATCCGCTTCGAACGGTCGATCCACATCCCAGAGGACGAAATCTGCTTCTTCGTCTTCCAGGCCGCCACGAGCCGCGACGCGGCGCTGGTCGCCGAGCGCGCCGGGCTGGATCCGATTCGCATCGTCGAGGCCGTCACCTCCCGACCTGAAGCCAGCGCCTAACGGCCGCGGGTTTCGCGTCTTGCCGCAGACGTCGCCTGGATCGCAAGCCTTGCCGGCCCGGCAGCTGACGATCTACACCGAGCGCTCACGCGTGGCGTCCAGCGCCAAACGACCGCATCGCTGAAGCGTGTCATCACCGGGTCCACACGCCGACAGTCAACGGCGCCGGACGTGGACGTCAGATAGGAAACGGCGCGGCAGGCTGATCCGCCACCGGACGAGCAATCACGCCGCAACCGTGAGTTACCAAGCGACCTGGGATGCCCATCAAGACGGCTCGGATAAAGGCCCACGGCGCCTTGCCGCACGCGCCGCCGGAACGTCTACATACCCATCGAGTGGTTCGGACCTCGTGATTTGCAGGCACTTTCACGACGACAGAGCGCTAGCGTCACCACCGAGTCCTCACCGCGACAGACCTCTACGGCCTGCCTGAGTCACCGGGCGTGTGGAGGGCGTGTCGAGTGCCAGGGTTACCGCGTTGTCGAGGTCGAGCTTCGCTGACTTGACACCCTCGGCGACCGCGGCAACGAAGTTGGCGCAGGTGTCGCGGTGTCGGCGCCAGCCTCCGAGCGGAGCGAAGGCATCCTCCTGCGCAACCGCGCTCCAGAGCTGCGCGGCGAGCTCAGGCTCACCTCGGGCGGCAGCGACGGCCGCGAGGAGACCGACGCCGAAAATGCGTCCGGGACGGTCGCCGATCTCGTCGGCAATGGCGAGCGACTCGCGTGCGAGCTCGTCCGCGCGCTCCAGCCGACTCGCCCGTAGCTCGAGCGAGGCGAGCTCGGCGAGCATGCCGCCCTCCCACCATTCGACGCCCGCCTCCCGGGCCAGCGCCGCGCTCTCCTCGAGGAGTGCTGCGGCGCGCTCGAGATCGCCGGTGTCGCGGGCGATCGCCCCCAGGCCGCCCGTGCTGGACATGAGCCCGAAGCTTCGCCTGATCGGCACCTCGTCCCGGTCGTGCAGACTGTGACTCTCTTCGATCAGCTCCCGCGCGCGGTCGAAGTCACCCTCCCAGAGCGCCACCGAGCCGACGCGATGGAGCAGCACGGCGCGGCCGTAGTCGTCGCCGAGACGCTCGAAGAGGGTGAGGCTCTCCTCCCACAGCCGCGCCGCCGTCTCGGTGTCGCCCGCGATCGCGCGGCTGCTGCCGAGTCCGCGGAGGCAGTGAGCGCGGAGCTCGAGGGATATGTCGCGGGCGCCGGGATGATCGAGAAGGGTCGAGAACCAGCGGATACCTTCGTTCGCATCGTGGGCGGTCCAGAACATGTCCATCGCGCTTGCGAGCTCGAGACCGCGGTCGATCTCGCCGGCCGCGACGAGCCAGCCGAGCGCGGCGCGCATGTTGTCGACCTCGGTGGCGGCGATTGCCAGGTGCTGCCCTCCCGCCGCGAACCGACCGGGATTCAGGTTGGCCCGGCGCGCAACCTCGAGGAAGTAGGAGGCGTGACGGCTGCGGACCTCGTCTGCCTCGCGGCTTGCCTCCAGCCGTTCGAACGCGTACTCACGGATCGTCTCGAGCATCGTGTAGCGGGAGACGCCGTCGCGACTTCCGTGCCAGAGGAGGTTCTGGTCGACGAGGCTGCCGAGGCGGTCGACGGTCGTCTCGCAGACCGCTTCGGCGGCCTGCAGGTCGAAGCCGCCGACGAAGACGGCCACCCGGGCCAGATCCCGGCTCTCTGGAGGGTCGAGCAGCTCGTAACTCCACTCGAGCGTCGCCCGGAGCGTCCGCTGGCGGGCGGGGAGATCGTGCGGTCCTCCCGCCAGCAGCGGCAGGCGCGGCTCGAGTCGCTCGAGCACCTCGGCCGGCGTGAGGGAGCGCGTCCTGCCGGCCGCAAGCTCGATCGCGAGCGGCAGCCTGTCGAGGCGTTCGCAGATGGCGGCGATCACCTCCTCGTTCTGCACGGTGTCGCGCAGGTGCGGGGCGACGCTGCGCGCGCGTTCGTGGAACAGGGTTCGTGCCGCCTCGTCGGGCAGCGGCTCCACCGGATAGACATGCTCGCCCGAGAGATGCAGGACGACCCGGCTAGTGACGAGCAAGGTGAGGCGCGGACCGTCTGCGAGAATCTCCGTGAGGAGCGGGAACGCCTCGGGCAGGTGCTCGGCGTTGTCGAGCAGGACGAGGAGCTCCCGGTTCGCAAGCACCGACCGCAGAGCGGCGCGCGCATCCGTCGGCTCCTGCTCGATGCCGACCGCGGTCAGGAGAGCGCGCGAGACGAGCTCGGGATCGCGGAGCGGTGCGAGGTCGACGAAGACGGCACCGTTCGCGAACTCCGGCGCCGCGCGGCGGGCGGCCTCGACCGCGAGCCGGGTCTTGCCGGAGCCTCCAGCACCGCTCAGCGTGATCAGGCGCGTCTCGCCGCGCAGCAGCACCAAGAGCTCGCTGAGCTCACGCTCGCGCCCGAGCAGGTCGCCGTGGAAGACCGGGAGGTCGGGGCGGGCGGCCGGCGCGGCGCGCTCAGCGGCAAGGGAAGCGTCGTGGTCGAGCATGCGCCGTTGGAGATCGCGCAGTTCGCGACCCGGCTCGAGGCCGAGCTCGTCCGCCAGATGAGTGCGTGCCGCTGTATACACCTCGAGCGCGTCGGTCTGCCGCCCGCAGCGGTAGAGGGCGAGCATCAGCGCTCCCTGGAGGCGTTCCCGCTCGGGATGCGCGGCGACCAACGCGCGGAGTTCCGGAAGGACTTCGCCGTGTCGTCCGACCGCCAGCTCCGCTTCGACCCACTCCTCGAGACAGGCGAGCCGCAGCTCCTCGAGCCGTTCCGCCTCGGCCAGCGCGAAGTCCTCGTAGGCGAGCTCACCGTAGGCGTCGCCACGCCAGAGGCCGAGAGCGCGTCGAAGGAGCGAGGCGGCGAGCTCCGGGTTGCCCTCGGCGCTCGCCTCCGTCCCCTCCCGCAGCAGTCGTTCGAACGTGGTCGCCGTCAAGGCCTCGGCATCGAGGTGTAGCGTGTAGCCCGACTCGACCCTGACGATCCGCGCGCTCGGCGGCAGTGCCTTGCGCAGCTGCGAGACGTAGACCTGCAGCAGGCTCCTCGCCGACCGCGGCTGCGCCTCGCCCCAGACGGCCGTCAGCAGCGCGTCGTCGGGGTACGGCTTTCCGATACGGGTCAGCAGCGCCGCGAGCAGCCGCCGCTGCTTCTCTGCGAGCGGCACCTCCGCGCCGGCGACGAGCTCCACCGGCCCGAGAACCGAGATCTCGAGTCTCCTTGCGCTCAGAGCCGGATTCTCCCGCCCACTGTGTCCCACTGCAAACGCGGGACTAAAGAGCGACTAAAGCAGGTCGTGCAACGGTCTCCGCCGTCACGTTATTGAACGACGCAAGGGAGGAGCACATGTTCTCGAACAAGGGGCTGCGCTACGTCGTTGCCGCCTCGGTTGCCGCAGTCTCGCTCGCGCTCGCAGCGGGAGCAGCCACTGCGGCGCCTCCGCTCTCCGGAAGCGGCACCCTGACCTACCAGGGCGGCATCTTCAACGGCATGCGACAGGCTGGCGGAAACACCATCATCGACCTGAGCGCGACCGTCGTCTACACGGGGATGTTCACCGGCACCTCGACGCTGAGGGGGACGCTGACGTTCCATCCCAACGGGACATCCAACTTCCACGACGTCGAGACCTTCACCGGCACCGTGAACGGCGTTCCGGGCACCGCAATATTCGTCCTGGACGGACGGGGCCAGGGTCCGATCGTGTCGGCGAGCGCGGCGATCGTCTCCGCGACCGGCGGCCTTGCCGGACTCCACGGAGTCATCCACGAGAACGCGATCGTGCTCGATCCGCTCATCGGCCCGATCGGCACGTACGACGCGCAGGTCGGCTTCGACAACGCGTGACCGGCCCTCGCGTACCGGTCGCCCCTCGCGGGCGACCGGTACGCGAAGACCCGAGACGAACGGAGATACCGTGGCCTACGCACTCGTGCAGGACGTGGCAGCGAGCTGGCGGCAATACGACTGGCTCGCTGCACGGTTGTACGACCCTCCGCCGGCCGGCCTGATCGTGCACCTCGCGGGCCCGACCGACGACGGCGTCCGTGCGATCGGCATCTGGGAGACCGAACAAGCCTGGGAGCGCTTCCGATCGGAGCGTCTGCAGCCCGCTCTCGCCGCACTCGGCGGGCCGGCACGCCCGCAGCCCACGGTACGCGACCTGCACGCAGCCCAATTCGTTCTCGGCCCGCCGACCCGCGGGGGCCGGCGCGACAGCAACATGACTTCGGAGACAGACAACCTCGCTGGAGTCGCCCCGCGGCGAGAACAGTCGCGGATCGCAGAATATGAAATGTTCGGCTTCACCGAAGGAGCCGCCTTGCACACACCGAGCACCTGGCATCACGGCCTCGTTGCCGACTACTGGGCCACGGTCAACCTCGACGCGCCCGAGCTGGATCTCTACAGGAAGCATCTGGGGAGCCCGGTTCTCGACGCCGGCTGTGGCGCCGGAAGGCTCCTCGTCCCACTGCGCCAAGAAGGCTTCGACATCGACGGGTGCGATGCGTCCGCCGACATGATCGAGCGCTGCCGTCAACGAGCACCGGGCGCGAAGCTCTGGGTCGCTCCCTTGCACCAGCTAAACCCGCCGCGGCGCTACGCGGCGGTGATCTGTAGCGGCGTCCTCGGCCTGGGCAGCACCCGCGAGCAAGACATTGAGGCGCTCCGACAGCTGCACGACGCGCTGCTGCCCGACGGCACGCTCGTCCTCGACAACGAGGAGAAGCCTTTCGACTGGCGGCCTCGGGACTGGAACGAGCCGTCCAAGGCCGAGATCACGTTGAGCAGCCGCGTGGACGCGGTCGACGAGGACGACCGCTGCGTCCACCTGACGATCCGCGCCGAAACATCCGATGGGCGACGCGAGGAGCACACGCTGACCATGCGCCAGTGGTACCGCGACGAGCTCGTGCCGCTGCTCCACGCCGCCGGCTTTACGACCGTCGACGTCCTCACCGGTATCGCCGACGACACGCTGGTCTACGTCGCCACTCGCCCACCCGAGCCCGCCCAGGCCTGATCCAACGGTGCAAGCCGGCAGTCGGCTGCGGCAAGCAGCTCGCCGCGAGACCGCAGAGCGTCATCACGGGACCACACTCCGACACGGCCAAGTGCTCCCTCAGCGGCTCGCAGCCCCACGTCACTGGGCAGCCTGCAGCGCCGCGCGAACGGCTTGAACAAAGTGCCGGCAGCTCATCCGGAGATCAGCGTGGCAATCTCTACATACCCATCGCGTGGTAGCCGCTGTCGACGTACAGCGTGGTGCCGGTCACGTTCGCGGCGCCGTCGCCGAGAAGGAAGGCTCCCGCCGCGCCCACGTCATCGGCGGTGATGTGACGGTGGAGCGGCGAGCGCTCCTCGACGATGTCCTCCATCGTCGCGAAGCCGGCGATCGAGCGCGCGGCGAGCGTCCGCACGGGCCCCGCCGAGACCGCGTTCACGCGGATGTTCTTCGCGCCGAGATCCCACGCGAGATAGCGGACGCAGGCGTCGAGCGTCGCCTTCGCGACGCCCATCACGTTGTAGTGCGGCACGGCACGCTCGCCGCCGAGGTACGTCATCGTGAGAACCGAGCCGCCGCCGGCCTTCTCCATGAAGGGCTCCGCGGCGCGCGTGCAGGCGACGAGCGAGTAGGCGCTCACGTCGACCGCGAGCCAGAACCGGTCGCGCGGCGTGTCGGTGAAGCGGCCCTCGAGGTCCTCCGCGGCCGCGAAGGCGACCGAGTGGACGAGCAGGTCGAGCGCGCCGCCGAACGCGTTCCCCACCTCGGCGAAGACGCGCGCCACGTCCTCGTCCGAGCGGACGTCGCATGCCGTGACAAGCGGCGATTCGACCGAGGCGGCGAGCTCCCGCACGGTGGACTCGATCCGCTCTCCCTGGTAGGTGAAGGCGAGGCTCGCACCGCCGGCCGCGAGTTCGCGGGCGATCGCCCAGGCGATGGAGCGGCGGTTGGCGACGCCCAGCACGAGCCCACGCTTTCCCTCGAATGGTCCTGCCATCGCCGCGATCCTAGAGAAGGCGCGGCGCTGTAGCCTGTTCTGCCGTGGGCCGGGTCGCGGTCGTCACGGGCGCCTCGTCGGGAATCGGCGCCGAAATCGCTCGTCTCCTCGCCGCGCGCGGCGACCTCTGCGTCCTGCTCGCGCGCCGCGCCGACCGCCTGCAGGCGCTTGCGGAGGAGATCGGCGGCGAGGCGGAGCCGTGCGACGTCTCCGACCGGGCAGCCGTCGAGTCGGTCGCCGAGCGGATTCTCGGGCGCCACCCGAAGGTCGACGTGCTCGTGAACAACGCCGGCATCGCGGGACGAACAAGCTACCTCGCCGGCGACCCCGAGGTGATCGAGCGGCTGATTCGGATCAACTACCTCGGCGCTGTCTGGTGCCTGCGCGCCTTCTTGCCGGGCCTGCAGGCCGCCGCGCCGTCGGACGTCGTGAACATCGTCTCGGTCTCGGGTGTCGTCGCCGGGCCGCCGAGCGGCCCCTACTCGGCCTCGAAGCACGCCCAGCTCGCCTTCTCGCGCACGATCGCAGCCGAGCTGCGCGGGCACCGAATCCGCGTGCACACGGTGAAGCCCGGCTTCGCCGAGACGGAGGGATTTCCGCAGTCCTGGCTGCCCCGACCCGTTCAGCGGTTCGTGATCGGGCCGCAGGACGTCGCCGCGCACGTGCTCCGCTCGCTCGAGGACGGGCGGGGCGAGACGACCGTTCCCTGGTACTACGGGCCGGTCGGGGCACTGCAGGACTTGATGCCGAACGTGTTCACGCATGTTCTGTCGCGCCTGCCGAAAGCGCCGTAGAATCGCCGCATGCCCGTCGAAGGCAACGTGTCGATCCAGGACGTGATCAGCGTCGCCGAGTTCAGGTCGGCTCTGCGCCACTTCCTGCGGCGGAGTGAGAAGATCGCCCGTAAGTCGGGGCTCACCCCGCAGCGCTACACCCTGCTGATGATGATCAAGGGCGCGAACGACGGCAGCGAGCAGTCGACCGTGACCGAGCTCGCCGACCGGCTGCAGCTCGCGCAGAGCACCGTGACCGAGCTCGTCCGTCGGGCCGAGGGCGCAGGGCTCGTCGAGCGCGAGCAGTCACAGCGGGACGCGCGGGTTGCCCACCTGCGGCTGACGCCGGAGGGCGAGCGGCGCCTGCTCCTCTCCTTCACGGCACTCGAGACCGAGCGTGAGCAGCTGAGAGAGGCGTTCGCCAGCCTCGAGGGCGGCGTCTCCGGCACCGCCTAGCCGCGGGCCGTCAGGTACCAGCCGGCGCTTGCCACGAGAACATGCGGGTGGGCTGCCGCGAGCGACTCGGCGCGGGCCCGCCGATCTCCCTCGCACCCGGCCAGATCGAGGTAGACGGAGAGATCGCGCAGCTCGTCGTCGTGGCGCTCGCGGACGAGAGCGAGCCCGTTTGCTGCGAAGAGCTCTCGCAGCTCGGCGTCGGCGAGCAGGCGTGCGTGCGAAGGATCGCGCGCGGTCTCGAACTCGTGCAACGTCGCAGCCGCGGCCGGATCGCCGGGTGCGAGCTGGTCGACAACGAGCACGTGTCCGTCCGGTCGCGTCACCCGGGCGAGCTCGGCGACGACGAGCTCGGGGCGCGCGACGTGATGGAGCGTGCGCTGCGTGGTCGCCAGGTCGAAGTCGCCGTCCGGGAACGGGAGCGCCGTCCCGTCTCCTGCGACGAACTCGACGTTCGCCACGCCGCGGGCGCGCGCGAGCTCGAGCAGCTCCGGCACCGGATCGAGCCCGACGACCTCTCGCACGAGCGGCGCGAGGGCGAGCGCGAGCGCGCCCGCTCCTGTGCCGACGTCGAGAGCTCGCTCGTCTCCGCGCGGCCGGACGAAGTCGCGCACCTGCTGCGCGAGCTCTACCGCCCGGGCGTCCTGCCGCGCCGCGATGCGCCCGGCCGTCCGGGCGAAGCGGTCAGTCGACGGTGACACGCTCGGCGCGCCTCGGGTCGACGCTGATGCCGCAGGCGATCTCGTAGCCGATCGTCCCGGCGACCGCGGCGTGACGCTCGATGAGCACGCCGTCGCCGACGATCGTGACCGGCGTGTCGACCGGCAGTTCCCCGTCGAGTTCGACCGCGACGGCGTCCATCGAGACGGCGCCGACCGTCCGCCGTCGCTCCCCGCCGACGACCACCTCGGTGCCGGTCATGTCCCGCCGGAAGCCGTCGTCGTAGCCGACCGGGACGATCCCGATCCACGTCGGGCGCTCGGCGACGAACCGCCGGCCGTAACCGGTGCTCTCTCCCGGCTGCAGGAGACGCACCCGCGCAAGCCGGCTCCGCCACGAGAGCGCCGGCCGGAGCCCGTCCTCGGCCGGATCGGTCTCGAAGGGCGAGATCCCGTAGAGGGCGATCCCGCAGCGGGCGGCGTCGAACCGGGCGTCGGGCAGCCGCAGCGCGGCGGCGCTGTTCGCAAGGTGGCGCGTCAGGTGCGGGTATGGCGCGGTCGCCTCGCGGAACCGCGCGACCTGCCGCAGCGCGAACTCCGGGTCGTCCGAGTCGGCGGTGGCGAGATGGCTCATCAGGCCGACGACGTTCGCAGGCGGCTCGGGCAGCTCCGAGAGCCCCCACCGGCCCATGCCGGTGTCGAGCTTCAGGTGGACGGGGACGCCGCCCGGGATCTCGCCGCCCGAGACGACGAGCTCGAGGCTCGCCTCCCGCGCGGCGGCGACCTCGCGCGGGTCGGCGGCCGGGCTCATGACGACGATGCGGGCGTCCGGCTCGGCCCGTCGGAGCTCGAGCCCCTCGTCAACCGTGGCGACGCAGAGCGCCGACGCACCGGCCGCCAGCGCGGCCTGCGCGCTGTCGCTCGCGCCGTGGCCGTAGCCGTTCGCCTTCACGACAGCCCAGAGCTCCGCACCGGAGAGCGCCTCGAGGAGGCGCCGCGCGTTGTGGCGGATCGCGCCGAGGTCGATCGTGATCTCGCTGCGATGCACGCGTCAGGCCGTCCAGACGAGGACGGCGGCGGCGGTCAGGAAGGCGGCGGCGATCCCGGCGGCGATCGCGAGATCCTTCTCACGGCGGCGCGTGAGCGCCATCACGGCAAAGATCCCCGCGGGCGCCACGGCGATGCCGATCGAGGCAGCGCCGAGCAGCGTCCAGATCCAGAGCGTCGCCGCGGCCCAGGCGACAGCGACGCCACCCGCAAAGCCGGCGAGCAGCTCCGTCGCCGCGCACGCCGTGCCCGCTGCGGCGATCGAGGTCGCGACGAACACGACGCGGCTCGTGATCCCGGTGTTCTGCTGCCCGATCGTCACGAGGTAGAGGGCGTCGACCGAGAGGGCGAGGACGGCTGCCGCGTGGCCGGGGCGGATGCCGCCTGCTAGGCGGAACACGCGCATCTCGCCGGCCAGCCTAGTCGCCGACCGTACGAGCGAGAACGCGCGGCAGCGCCTCGATCACGTCGCTCGCCACGAGGCCGTAGCGCTGGGAGGCCTCGCGCGAGGCGAGCTGCTGCACCGCGCACGCGGCTGCGGCCGCCCGCTGCGGCTCGAGGCCCTTGGCGAGGAACGCGGCCGTGATGCCGGTGAGCACGTCGCCGGTGCCTGCGGTCGAGAGCGACGGAAGGCCGAGCGCCGAGACGAGCACTCCGCGGCCCGGCGCCGCGACGAGGGAGTCCTCGCCCTTGAGGACGACGACGCAACCGAAGCGCTCAGCCGCCTCCCGCGCCGACGCCAGCCGGTGCGCCGCAACCTCGCTCGCCTCCCGCCCGAGCAGGCGCGCGAGCTCGCCCTCGTGCGGGGTGAGCACGCGCGGCGCCGGCCACTCGGCCGCCTCGAGCTCGAAGAGCGCGTCGGCGTCGACGACCGCCGGCACGTCGACCTCGGCGAGCAGGCGGCGGACGAGCGCCTTCGTCTCCTCGTCGCGCCCGAGCCCCGGCCCGATCGCCAGCGCCTGCGCCTTCGCGGCGACCTCGAGCGCCTGCTCGCGCGGCCGCTTCACCGCCTCCAGCACGAGCGTCTCGAGGACGGGCACCGACTCCGCGGGCGCCGCGATCGTGACGTAGCCGGCGTCCGCGCGGAGAGCCGCACGGGCGGC
This sequence comes from uncultured Actinomycetes bacterium, assembly GCA_963796265.1. Taxonomy (GTDB): domain Bacteria; phylum Actinomycetota; class Thermoleophilia; order Gaiellales; family Gaiellaceae; genus Palsa-739. The sequence continues at coordinate 548,088 of CAWCLA010000001.1, forward strand.
GAGCGCCGCGGCTCCCGTCAGCCCGGGCGACCCTCCGACGACGAGGACGTGGCCCGCCGTGTACTTGTTGTCGCGCGGCGAGCGGCGCGGCACCTCCGCGAGGATCTCCGGCGTGACCAGCCGATGCTCCGTCCCGGCCGCCTCGAGGCCGATGCCGGCGACCGCCACCTCTCCCGCGTGGAAGCGGCCGGGCGCGACGGCCAGGCCGACCTTGGGGCCGTGCATCGACACGGTGAGGTCGGCGCGCACGGCAGCGCCCGCGATCTCCCCCGTGGACGCGTTCACGCCGGAGGGGATGTCCACTGCGACCACGGGGACGCCGGCTCCGTTGACCTGCTCGATCAAGCGCGAGGTCTCCTCGCGCGGCGCGCCCTTCAGGCCGGTGCCGAGGAGCGCGTCGATCACGACGTCCGGCCGCTCGCCGACGAGCTCGCATCCCTGCGCGCGCAGGACCTCGCCGGCGATGCGCCCGTCGCCGCCGTTCGCCCCGCCGCCGGCGTGCAGGGCGATGCGCCGGGCAGCGGGAAAGCGGCGCATGAGCTCCTCCGCGACGGCCGCCCCCGCGCGTTGCATCATCGCGTCGACGTCGTGGCCCGCCTCGGCGGCGCGCATCTCCTCCGCGGTGTAGAGGGGCTCGAGCTCAGCCATCGGAGGCGACTGCGACCGCCTGGGCGAGCTCGCGCGAGTGTGTCATCGAGAGGTCGACAGAGCCGATGCCCAGCGCAGCAGCACGCTCGGCGAGGCGGCCGGAGAGCCGCACAGACGGCTTCGGCCGCCCTGCGATCTCGATCTCCTTCCAGGCGAAGGCCCGGGCAACTCCGAAGCCGAGCGCCTTGCCGATCGCCTCCTTGCCGGCGAAGCGGCCGGCGTAGCTCTCCGCGGGATTCGGCCGGGAGTCGCAATAGGAACGCTCGGCCTCGGTGAAGCAGCGCTCGCGGAAGCGCGCGTAGCGCCCGAGCGCACGCCGGATCCGCTCGATCTCGATCAGGTCGGTGCCGACACGAACAGTCATCCGCTCCGGCGCCGCTCAGCTGGGCGCCTCCGCTCCTTGACGAGCTCCGTCGGGCCTACGCTCATGCGAGATGCTCCTCGAGCCACTCCGGCAGGTGCGCGATCGAGGAAACGATCCCGTCCGGCCTGATCCGAGAGGACTCGACGGTATCCGGCCGGAACTTCCCGGTGCGGACGAGGACGGCATGCATCCCCACACCGCGCGCGCCGACGACGTCGGTCTCGAGGTCGTCGCCGACCATCCAGGTCATGGACGGCTCGGCGTCGAGCGCACGGCAGGCGGCGTCGAAGTACGCGGGGCTCGGCTTGCCGAGCACGTCCGCCGCGGTCTGCGCCGCATACTCGAGCCCCGCGACATAGCAGCCTGAGTCGAGCAGCGGCCCCCGCTGGGTCTGCCACCAGCGGTTGCGGTGGAGGCAGTACAGGTCGGCCCCGAGCTCGAGCTCCGCGAACGCCCGTGCGAGGTTCATGTACGAGAAGACGAGGTTCGTCTCGGGGGAGTCGTCCGCGCCGCCGATGAGGACGGCATCGGCGTTGTCGCCGACGAGCTCGACGCCCTCGAGGTCGCCGACGAGCGCGTGCATGACGAGCGCGAGCACGCGCCTGCCTCCGAGCGCCTCGATCGCCGCGTCCGCCGTCGTCTGGATCTCCCCCACCTCGAGCTCGATCCCCATCGCCTGCAGGCTCGCCGCGAGATCGGCCTTCGACCGTGTCGTCGCGTTTGTGACGAAGCGGAGCCGGTGCCCGTCCTCGCGGAGGCGGCGCACGGCGGCCCCCGCGCCGGGGATCGGCTGGCCGGAGACGTGCAGGACGCCGTCCACGTCGAGCAAAATCGCGGCCATGGCCGCCGAGTCTATTCGCGTCACGCGCTCGGTCGTGCTGCCGCTGGCCGAGGTCGAGCTGCAGGTCTCCCGCTCGAGCGGGCCGGGCGGCCAGCACGCGCAGCGCTCCGAGACGCGGGTCGTCGCGGTCTTCGACGTCGAGGCATCGCGCGCGCTGACGGAGGTGCAGAAGCGCCGCGTCGTCGCACGCGCCGGGCCGGTGCTGCGGGCGGTGGCGCAGGACGAGCGGAGCCAGGCGCGCAACCGCGAGCTCGCGATCGAGCGGCTCGTCGCCTCGCTACGGAAGGCGCTCCGCGTCGAGCGGAAGCGGGTTCCGACGAAGCCGACCGCAGCGGCCCGCGAGCGCCGCCTCGAGCAGAAGAAGCGTCGCTCCCGGACGAAGCGGCTGCGACGGGATCTCGACTAACCCGGCGTGCGCCGGCAGGTGCTACGGCGAGCTGACTGCCGGCCGCTCGACCTCGACGTGCGGGAGCCAGTCGAGCCAGCGCGGCAGATACCAGCTGCGCCGGTCGAGCAGGCCGAGCATGCTCGGCAGGACGACCGAGCGGATGATCGTCGCGTCGAGGAGCAGCGCCACGGCGACGCCGAACCCCATCTGCTGGAACATGACGAGCTTCCCGGCGGCGAAGCCGGCGAACACGACGACGATGATCAGCGCCGCTCCGGTGATGATCCGCGCGGTCGAGGCGACGCCGCCGACGACCGCCTCGTGGGTCGAGCCCGATGCGTCGTAGCGCTCCTTGATCCGGCTCATGAGGAACACCTGGTAGTCCATCGACAGCCCGAACAGCACCGAGAAGAGGAAGAGCGGCACCCACGCGTCGATCACGTGCGTGTGCTGGAAGCCGAACAGCCCTGCGCCGTCGCCGTAGAGGAAGACGAGCGTCAAGAGGCCGTACGCGGCGCCGACGGACAGCAGGTTGAGCAGGACGGAGACGAGCGCGACGACGATCGAGCGGAACGCGATCGTGAGCAGGACGAAGCTCAGCCCGAGCACGAAGAGGAGGACGTACGGCGTCGGGTTCGTGACCGCGTCGAAGTAGTCGACGTTCTCCGCCGTGTCACCGCCGACGTACACCTTGGCGCCGCTGCCGGCGAAGACGGACGGGATGACGTGTGCGCGAAGGTCGCGCACCGCCTTCACGGCCGCACCCCCGACCGGGTCGCCGCGAACCGGTGCCATGAGGAGCGCCACCTGGTCGCGAGCGGAGGTTCGGATCGTCCCACTCCCGAAGCTCCCTTCCGCCGCCATACGGCGCTCGAGCTGCAGCAGATCGCGGTGCACGACGCTGACGTTCCCGCCGACCGCGACGATGCGCACCGGCTCCGGGTTCTGCACGGGGAAGGAGCGCTGCAGCAGGACGTAGCCCTGCTTCGAGGGCAGGGTCGACGGCAGCGTGCTGACACCGTTGGCGCCGATGTGCAGGCCGAAGATCGGCGAGGCCGCGGCGAGCATGGCGGCGACGGACAGGGCGAGCGAGAGCGCCGGTCGGCGCAGCACGCCGCCGACGATCCGGCGCCAGAGCCGACCCTCGGCCCGGTCCGCCCGGCCGAGGTTCCGGCCGAGGATCGGGACGCGGAGGGCGTCGACGCGGTCGCCGACGACGCTGAGCAGGGCAGGTAGGAGCGTCAGCGCGGCGACGACCGAGACGATGCCGACGAGGATCGCGCCGAGCGCGAGACTCCGCATGATCGAGGTCGGAACGAGGAACATGCCGAACAGCGCCACGACGAACGTGCTGCCGCTGAAGAGCACGGCGCGGCTGGCCGTGGCGCCCGAGAGCGCGATCGCCTCCTCCTTCGCGGAGCCGAGCGCCCGTTCCTCGCGGTAGCGGGACACGACGAAGAGCGAGTAGTCGATGCCGAGCGCGAGCCCCATGCCCGTGAGCATGTTCACGATGAAGACCGAGAGCGAGAACTCGAGCGAGAGCAACGCGACGAGCCCGAGCGCGACGATGATCGACAGGATCGCCATCAGCACGGGCACGAGCCCGGCGACGACGGCGCCGAAGACGAGGACGAGGACGACGAGCGCGGCCGGGAGGCCGAAGGCGAGCTCGCCCTTCTCGAGGTCGGTCTGCGACTGTCTCCCGAAGTCGTAGCCGGTGCTGTGATAGCCCGTGATGCCGACCGAGAAGTCGCCGCGCGCCGCCTGCTCCACGACCTTCTCGACCGGGCCTGCACCGGAATCGCTGCGGATGTGCAGCAAGACGAGCGCCGAGTGCCGGTCGGGCGAGACGGCCGCCACGCGAGCGTCGCGAACCTCCCCCGTGGCGCGGAGGCGGGCGAGGCCGCGCTGCGCGACCGCTCGGAACTGAGGCGATGAGACCGCGTAGCGGCGCGAGGAGATGACGATCACGTCCTGCTTCTCGCCCGCGGCAACCTGCGGGAATGCGCGCGCGATCACGTCCGAGGCCTTGATCGACTCCGGCTTGCCCACCACGCTCCCGTTGGAGCTCAGCCCGTGCAGCGAGGTCGCCACGAGCCCGAGTGCCACGACGACGGCGACGCCCCACAGGGCAAACGTCCTGCGCGGCTTCGCCGCGGAGGCGCGCGCCAGCCTCTCTGTCAGTCCCATTCCGTGCCTCCTACCATCCGGTTCGGATCGTCCGGAGCATACCGTATACTTTTCGGGCGATGCCGGAGGACCAACTCACGCCCGTTTCCTACGTCGTCCTGGGGCTCGTCGCCGCGGGCGCGACGACGCCGTACGACATGAAGCAGAAGGCGGCGCGCTCGGTCGGTTACTTCTGGAACTTCCCCCACTCGCAGCTCTACGCCGAGCCGGCGAGGCTCGCTGGGCTCGGGCTCCTCGCCGAGGAGCGAGAGCACGGCGGCCGGCGGCGCCGCGTCTACACGCTCACGCCGGCCGGACGGCAGGCGCTCGACGGCTGGCTGCGCGAGCCGACGAGCGACCAGACGCAGATTCGCGACACCGGCCTCCTCAAGCTCTTCTTCGGCGACGGGTTGCGCGCGGAGGAGATTGCCGAGCTCGCCCGGGCCCAGGAGGAAGCACACCGGGCACGGCTCGCCGTCTACGAGGCCGCCGAGCCCGATGCCGCGGCTCCGCACCATGCCGCGACGCTCCGCGCCGGGCTCCTCTTCGAGCGTCTGTTCGTCGACTTCTGGCGCGAGATCGCAGAGTCGCCTACTCGACGGTGACGGTCTTCGCGAGGTTGCGCGGCTGGTCGACGTTGAGGCCGCGGAGCCGCGCGATCCGATAGGCGAGCAGCTGCAGCGGGATGACCGCGAGCGACGCCTGGAGGAAGTTCGGCGTCCGCGGCACGTAGATCACGTCGTCGGCGTGATGCTGGATGTCCTCGTTGCCGTCGGTGGCGATCGCTATCACGTGCGCGCCGCGCGCCCGGGTCTCCTGGATGTTCGAGACGATCTTGTCGTAGACGTGGATGTTCGTCGCGACGACGACGACCGGCGTCCCCTCGGTGAGCAGCGCGATCGGCCCGTGCTTCATCTCGCCCGCCGAGTACCCCTCCGTCGGGATGTACGAGATCTCCTTCAGCTTTAGTGCGCCCTCGAGCGCTACGGGCAGGCCGATGTGGCGGCCGAGGTAGAGGAAGAACGGCCGGTCGTGGAACCGCTGGGCGATCGCCTCGATCGGGTGGTCGCCGTCGAGGAACTCCTGCATCTTCTCTGGCAGCTCGTGCAGGCGGTCGAGGATGAACTCGATCTCCTCCTGCGGCAGCGTCCGCCGGATCTCGGCGAGCTTGAGCGCGAGCAGGCTGAGCAGGGCAACCTGCGCGGTGAACGTCTTCGACGCGGCGACGCCGACCTCCATTCCGCAGCGCGTGTAGAGCGTCGCCTCGACCTCGCGCGTGATCTGCGTCCCCATCAGGTTCGTGATCGCGAGGGTGCGCGCGCCGCTCTCGCGGGCGAGCTTGGCCGCGTTGACGGTGTCGCGCGTCTCGCCCGACTGGGAGATCCCGATCACGAGCGTGTCCTTCGAGAGCACCGGGTTCCGGTAGATCCACTCGCTCGCGATGTCGGGCTCGACGGGGACCCGCGCCCACTCCTCGATGATGTAGCGGCCGACGACGCCGGCGTGGTACGCGGTGCCGCAGGCGACGATCACGATCCGGCGCAGGTTGCGGATCTCGAGCTCGGTCATGCCGAGCGCGTCGAGCACGAGCTTGTGGCCGCGAACGCGGTCTCCGATCGTCTCGGCCACGGCGTCCGGCTGCTCGAAGATCTCCTTCAGCATGAACGTCTCGTAGCCGGCCTTCTCGGCGCTCTCCTCGTCCCAGTCGACCTCCTGCGGCTCGGGCGCGTCGATCTCGGCTCCGTCGACGAGGAAGCGGACCCGCTCCGGCGTCACCTCGACCACCTCGCCGTCTCCCGGATGCAGGATGGTGCGGGTCTCGCTGAGAAACGCGGCGATCGACGAGGCGAAGAAGTTCTCGCCGTTCCCGAGCCCGATCACGAGCGGGGTCTGGTTGCGGACGCCTGCAAGCAGGTCGGGCTGGTCGTAGTGGATGGCGACGATCGAGAAGTGGCCCTCGAGCTGCGGGTAGACGCGGCTGAGCGCCTGCGCGAGATCGCCGTCGTACTCCTGCTCGAGCAGGTGGACGACGACCTCGGCGTCCGTCTCGGACCTGAAGGTGTGGCCGCTCGCGGCGAGCTGGTCGCGGAGCTCCATGTAGTTCTCGACGATCCCGTTGAGGACGATGGCGAGCCGGCCGGGCTCGCAGCCGGTGAGCGGATGCGCGTTCTGCTCGGTCACGCCTCCGTGCGTCGCCCAGCGCGTGTGCCCTAGCCCATGGTGAGAGTGGGAGCCGTTCGTGCCGGCGGCCTCGGAGAGGTTGCGGAGGTTGCCGACGGCGCGGACATAGTCGAGGGAATCCTCCTCGCGCAGGACGATCCCCGCGGAGTCGTAGCCGCGGTACTCGAGCCGGCGCAACCCCTCGAGCAGAAGCGGCTTCGCGTCGCGTGATCCAACGTATCCGATGATCCCGCACACGTCCGCTCCTTTCCCCGCTGGGCGCGAAAGACCGCCCGTACAAACGCGAAGAGCCCGGCCTCATGACCCGATCGCAGCGCCGCGGGCGGATCAGCCGAGCTCGTGTGTCACCAGGGCGGCGATCCTAGCACAGAGGGCCTCGGCGGCCTCCGGCGTCCCGGCTTCCGCGAGCACGCGCACGACGGGTTCGGTACCGGAAGACCGCACGAGGACGCGTCCCGCGCCGGCGAGCTCCACGTTGACGTTCTCGACCGCTGCGAGGAGCCCGCTCGAGAGCGGGGTACGGCCCGTGCGCGGCAGGTTCCGCGTCGCCTGCGGGAAGCGCGGCATGATCGCCGCCGCCTCGGAGAGAGGCCTGCCGGCGAGCGCGCGGCAGAGAAGCAAGGCCGTGACGAGGCCGTCGCCCGTCACGTGTCCGTCGAGCCAGATCAGGTGGCCGGACTGCTCGCCGCCGAGCAACATCCCCTCCCGGCGGAGCGCCTCGAGGACATACCGGTCGCCGACGTCGGTGACGACGACGCGAATCCCCCGCTCCTCGAGCAGACGGTGGAGGCCGAGGTTCGTCATCGCCGTGACGGCGACCCCGTCGACGCCGAGGTCGAAGGCCAGGACGGCGAGGATCTGGTCGCCGTCGACGGGCTCTCCTCGCTCGTCGACCGCGAGCATGCGGTCGCCGTCGCCGTCGAAGGCGATCCCGAGGTCGAGGCCTCGGCCACGGACGGTGTCGGCCAGCGCGCGCAGGTCGGTGGCTCCGCAGCCGACGTTGATGTTCGTCCCGTCCGGGTCGTTCCCGATCGCGGTGACCTCGGCGCCGAGCTGCTCGAAGGCCTGCGGCGCGAGGCCTGCGTAGGCTCCGTTCGCGCAGTCGACGGCGATGCGGAGGCCGGTCAGATCCGTGCCGAACCGCTCGAGTACGTGCTCGAGGTAGCTGTCCGCCGCGACGTCGACGCGGTCGATCTCGCCGCCGCCGGGTGCGGGCGCGCCGAGAAGAGCCTCGATCTCCTCCTCGGCATCGTCCGTCAGCTTGCGCCCCTCGCGGTCGAAGAGCTTGACGCCGTTGTACTCCGGCGGATTGTGCGACGCGGAGATGACCGCCGCGAGGTCGAGCCGCAGCAGAGCGACCGCGGGCGTCGGCAGGACTCCCGCGAGGACGGCGACTCCTCCCGCGGATGCGACGCCCCGGGCAAAGGCCTCCTCGAGCTCCGGGCCGCTCGCACGCGTGTCGCGTCCCACGAAGACGCGGCCTCGCCCGCACCAGAGCGCCGCCGCCTTGCCGAGCCGCTCGACGAGCTCGGCAGTGAGCGTCTCGCCGACGACGCCGCGGACGCCGTCGGTTCCGAAGTGCTGCCGCCCCACGGCCGCGAGGTTAGCGGCGGGCGGGGCTAGCGCTTCGAGAACTGCGGCGCCTTGCGGGCCTTGTGCAGGCCGGCCTTCTTGCGCTCGACCTTGCGCGCATCGCGCGTGAGAAAGCCCTCGCGCTTGAGCGGCAAGCGCAGCTCCGGGTTCGCCTCGACGAGCGCGCGGGCGACCCCGTGCCGTACCGCACCGGCCTGCCCGGTGAGGCCGCCGCCGTGGACGCGGACGCGGAGGTCGTACTGGCCCTCGACGCCGGCCACCTTGAGCGGCGAGACGGCGATCGTCTGCCAGACCGAGCGCGGGAAGTACTCCTCGAGCGTGCGGCCGTTGACCCACGTCGAGCCGCCGCCCGGCCGCAGGATCACGCGCGCGACCGAGGTCTTGCGCTTGCCGGTGCCGCGGTACTGGGCGAGCTCACTCACGAGTCAGACTCCAGCGGGCGGGGGTTCTGAGCCTCGTGCGGGTGCTCGGGGCCGGCGTAGATCTTGAGCTTCGTGATCTGCTGCCGCGCGAGCCGGTTCTTCGGGAGCATCCCCTTCACGGCCACGCGAAGCACCTCGGTCGGCCGGCGCTCGAGCTGCTCGCGAAGTGTCCGGCTGCGCAGGCCGCCCGGATAGCCCGAGTGGCGGTAGTACCGCTTCTGGTCGAGCTTGTTGCCGGTCACCGCGATCTTCTCAGCGTTGACGACGACGACGAAGTCGCCGGTGTCGACGTGGGGCGTGTACTGCGGCTTCCGCTTGCCGCGGAGAGTGTCGGCGATCTGCGTGGCCAGCCGGCCGAGCGTCTTGCCCTCGGCGTCGACGACGTACCACTCGCGCGCGACTTCTCCCGGCTTGGCGTTGTAGGTCTTCATGAAAAGGGGCGGACCGGTGCCCGCCGGCGGCCGATTGTAGCGAAAGCCCGTTGCAGGCCCTGCTCGAACATCGGGGCCCCGCCGTGCGCCGGGTGGCGGACGTACGGTGCGTCGAGGACCGCGGCAGCGAGGCGCCCGACTGCGATCACGGTGCGTCCGCGCGCCAGCTCGTCGAGGAATGGCGAAGCGGCTTCGACCTCAACTCTCGTGGGCCGTCGGTTGGAGGTCTCAGTGCCGGGATGGGTCGGCACGACGTTCCAGAGCAGCACCTCGTCCTCGACGCCGAGCGCCTCGAGCACGCGGTGGACGACCGTCGCCGTCGCCTCCGCGGGCCCGGAGCCGGTGAGCTGCCGCTCAGACGTGAACGGGATCCCGCTGACCCGTGCGCCGCGGTACCCCGCCGCCTCGCCGACGAAGAGTACGCCGGCTCCCCGACGACTTTCGAGGTACGAGCGGAGTCGGTCTCGGAGCAGCGGCGAGGCGGCGTACTGGTTGTACGTCGCGCCGATCTCTGCCTCAGCCAAGCGCGTTACGAACCCCCCACTCATTCGACGACCTTTCGTAGCGCGTTCGGTTGCACCATGGCTGCATGTTGCAGCTGTTTCTCCGTCGATGTCGCCACACCAGGCCCGAGGGCGACGCCAGGCCACGCCAACTCGCGGAATACAACACTCGCGATGCTCGCGACCTGTTCTCACACCTGCTCCGTCGCGTGCGTGCCGGTGAGGAGATAGTCGTCGCGCACGCCGGACATCCCGTGGCGAAGCTCGTGCCGTACGCCGGGGACGCGCGCCGCCCCGGCCTCGTTCGAACGCAGCTTGTCGTGGAGGAGGTGATCGTGCTGGATCCCCTCCGGCAATCTGGCGCTGCCGCTACTCCCACTCGATCGTCGCGGGCGGCTTCGACGTCACGTCGAGCACCACGCGATTGACACCCGGGATCTCGTTCACGATCCGCGCCGAGATCGTCTCGACGAGGTCGTACGGGAGCCGTGCCCAGTCCGCGGTCATCGCGTCGTCGCTCGTGACGGCGCGGATCACGATCGGATAGCCGTACGTCCGCTCGTCGCCCTGCACGCCGACCGACCGCACCGCGGGCAGCACCGCGAACGACTGCCAGAGCTCGCCGTACAGGCCGGCCCGCCGCACTTCCTCCTGCAGCACGGCGTCGGCCTGGCGCAGAATCGCGAGCCGCTCGGCGGTGACGACGCCGATGATCCGGATCGCGAGACCCGGGCCGGGGAACGGCTGGCGCCAGACCATCCGCTCGGGCATCCCGAGCTCCTCGCCCACCCGCCGCACCTCGTCCTTGAACAGGAGCCGCAAGGGCTCGACGAGGCGCATGCGCATGTCCGCGGGCAGGCCGCCGACGTTGTGGTGCGACTTGATCGTGGCCGCAACGCCCTCCGTCCCGCCCGACTCGATCACGTCGGAATAGAGCGTTCCCTGCACGAGCCAGCGAACGTCGCCGCCGCTTTGACTGCTCAGCTTCCGGGCCTCCTCCTCGAAGACGCGGATGAACTCGCGGCCGATGATCTTCCGCTTCTCCTCCGGCTCCTCGACGCCGTCCAGCAGGTCGAGGAACCGCTCCTGTGCCTGCACGTGGATGAGTGGGACGTGGAAGTGCTCGCCGAACGTCTCGACCACCTGCTCGGCCTCGTCCTGGCGGAGCAGGCCGTGGTCGACGAAGACGCACGTGAGCTGCTCGCCGACCGCCTTGTGCACGAGCAACGCCGCGACGGCCGAGTCGACGCCCCCCGACAGCGCGCAGAGCACCCGCTCCGAGCCCACCTGCGCCCGAATGCGCGCTACCTGCTCCTCGATCACGGCGGCCGGTGTCCACGCGGGAGGCGCGCCGGAAACCGAGTAGAGGAAGTTCTTCAGCACGTCCATGCCGTGCGGCGTGTGGACGACCTCCGGATGGAACTGGACGCCGTAGAGCCCCCGCTCGGGCGCCTCGAAGGCGGCAACCGGCGTGGCCGGCGAGCTCGCGACGACGCGCGCGCCCTCGGGAGCGGCGACGACGGTGTCCCGATGCGACATCCAGACCGTCTGCTCGGGCGGCGTGTCGGCCAGGAGCTGCGACTCCGTCACGTCCATCGACGTGCGCCCGAACTCGGAGACGCCCGTGCGGTCGACGCGGCCGCCTAGCTCGAGCGCCATGAGCTGCGCGCCGTAGCAGATCCCGAGCGTGGGCACGCCCAGCTCGAACAGCGCAGGGTCGACGCGCGGCGCGTCGTCCGAGTAGACGGACGAAGGGCCGCCGCTGAGCACGAGCGCGTACGGGTTCCGGGCCCGTATCGCGTCGGGTGTGATCGTGTGGCCGACGAGCTCCGAGTACACGCGGCACTCGCGCACGCGCCGCGCGATCAGCTGGGAGTACTGCCCGCCGAGATCGAGAACGAGGACCGGCCGCTCCTCCGAGCGGGGGAAGGCGAGAACCTGCGCCCCTTCAGCGCCGATAGTTCGGCGCCTCCTTCGTGATCGTCACGTCGTGCGGATGCGACTCGCGCAGACCTGCGGCGGTGATCTGGACGAAGCGCGCCCGCTTCATCTCCTCCATCGTGGCGGCGCCGCAGTAGCCCATCGCCTGCCGCAGCCCGCCGACGAGCTGGTGGACGACGTGCTGGAGCGGACCCTTGTACGGGACGCGTCCCTCGATCCCCTCGGGGATGAGCTTCTCGACGTCCTCGACGTCGCCTTGGAAGTAGCGGTCCTTCGAGAAGCCCCGCGCCTTCATCGCTCCGAGCGACCCCATGCCGCGGTACTCCTTGAAGCGCTCGCCCTGGAGGAGGATCACGTCGCCCGGAGTCTCGTCGGTGCCGGCGAGCATGCCGCCGAGCATGACTGCGTCCGCGCCGGCCCCCACAGCCTTCGCGATGTCGCCCGAAGAGGTGACGCCGCCGTCGGCGATCACGGGCACCCCGGCGTCGGCAACGACGCCCGCAACGTCGTGAATCGCACTCACCTGGGGTACGCCGACGCCTGCCACCACCCTCGTCGTGCAGATCCCGGAGGGTCCGACACCGACCTTGACGGCGTCCGCACCTGCGTCGATCAGCCCCCGCGCCGCCTCGGCCGTCGCGATGTTGCCGGCGATCACGTCCACCGAGACCGCGTCCTTGATCCGCCGCACCGTCTCGATCACGCCCTCGGAATGGCCGTGCGCCGTGTCGACGACGAGCAGGTCCACCCCGGCGCCGACCAGCGCCTGCGCCCGCTCGAGCGCATCCGGGCCGACTCCGACGGCGGCGCCGGCGCGCAGACGCCCCTGCTCGTCCTTCGTCGCCTGGGGGAACTCGATCTTCTTCTGGATGTCCTTGACCGTGATCAGGCCGCGCAGCCGGCCGTCCGCGTCGACGACCGGGAGCTTCTCGATCTTGTTCCGGTGGAGGATCTCCTCGGCTTCGGTGAGCGTCGTCCCGACCGGCGCGGTGACGAGGTTGCGCGCCGTCATGAGCGCCGAGACCGGCTGGTCGACGTCGTTCTCGAAGCGGAGATCCCGGTTGGTGAGGATGCCGACGAGGACTCCGTCGTCGTCTGTGATCGGCACGCCCGAGACCTTGTACCGCGCCATCAGCTCGAGCGCCCCGCGCACAGGTGCGTCGGGCGGCAACGTCACCGGCTCGACGATCATCCCCGACTCGGACCGCTTCACCTTGTCGATCTCCGCGACCTGCGCGTCGATCGCGAGGTTGCGGTGGACGACGCCGATGCCGCCCTCCCGCGCGAGCGCGATCGCGAGGCGGGCCTCGGTCACGGTGTCCATCGCGGCCGAGACGATCGGGATCGCAAGGTCGATCGAGCGCGTGAGGCGAGCACGCGTCGAGACGTCATTCGGCAGGACGTGCGACTCGGCGGGAACGAGGAGCACGTCGTCGAACGTCAGCCCCTCTCTCCCGAACTTCCGGTCGAGCTCCAGCAGCCGCTGGACGTCGTCGGCGTTCAGCTCGGCTGCAAGATGCTCCGTCAAGAAGAGCAGGGTAACAAGCACCGTTGACAACGTCCTAACAGGGCGCAGCTACCGTCATCGCGTGCGAGCGCTCCTCGCTGCTGCGGGACTTCTCGCTCTCACGGGCTCGGCGGCCGCGGGAGCGCCGACGACGCACACCCTGCGCAAGAGCGCGGACGGGCCGATCGAGGCAGTCGCCCAGGACGGCAATCTCGTGGCGTGGTTCTCGTCGAGCACACGCACCTGCGACGCGATCCACGTGCTCTCGCCGGGCAACCGGGACCGGACCGCCCCTCAGCCTCCGTCCGACAGCATGACCTGCCACTGGGATCTCACCGACGGACAGCCGCAACTCGCCGTCGCGGCCCGGATGTCGACGGCGCTCTGGACGCTGCACGAGAGTGGTCCCACGCCCGTCGACTGGGTGCTGGCCGCGCCCATCGGCGGCCCCGACGAGCGGCACCTGGACCGGCTCGCGCATGCGAGCAACGGCACCGGTGAATGGCTCGGCGGCGTGGCGGGATCGGGCCGGACGCTCGCCTACTCGTGGTTCGACGTCGAATACGTCGACAAGCTCGCCTGCCTCTCGGGAGGTTCCTGCCAGCAGAAGATCGCCGACGGCGGCATTCGCCTCGTCACCCGCACGACGGAGACGCCACTGCCCGGCGCCGGGCCTGCGCTCGGACTCGCCGCGTCGGCAGGGCGGATCGCCTATATCCCGGCGACGACGGTCAGGGCGGGGCACCCTTCCGGGAGCGCGAACACGTCGGTCGAGATCGTGGACGCAACCGACGGAAGTTCGGTGGGCGAGGCGTTCGTGCGCGGAATCCCCGCCACGGTCGCGCTTTCTCCCCACGTGCTGGCCGTCCTCACCCAGCGCGGCCCCCGCGACAGGATCTCGTGGTTCTCGGCGGACGACGCGACGAAGCTCGGCAGCGTGCTCGTCTCCCGCCGCGCAGCGACGGAGCTCGCCGCGAGCGACCGGCTCATCGTCTACCGCGTCAATCGCATGCTGTACGGCGTCTCGACCGCTACCGGCCGCATCCATAGGCTCGGACGGACGGCTCTGAACACCGCCGGTCTCACGCTTCGGAAGAACCGGCTGGTCTGGGCGGAGAACCACGGCGGCGCCGGCCGCCTCCGCGCCCTCCCCGTCCCCTAAGAACGAGTTCTAAGGGCCTATCCCGCTAGGCAGGGACCCGGCCTGAGATAGCGAAGTCCGACCTGGTTGTTGAAATCGACCAGGGAGGGCTTCGATGGGTCTTGTCTCGAGCGATGATGGTTGGCGGCTGCCGGACTGGTTGTGGGCTCGGTTTGAGCCGTTGTTGCCGACGCCGCCGGTGCATCCGCTTGGCTGTCACCGGCCGCGGGTTCCCGACCGGGACGCGATGGACGCGATCCTGCTCGTGCTGCGCACTGGGATGCAGTGGAACGCGTTGAACGCGACCGGGATCTGCAGTTCGTCGTCGGCGCACCGTCGCTTCCAGGAGTGGGAGCAGGCCGGGGTGTTCCACGAACTCTGGCGGCAGGGGCTGCTCGACTACGACGAGCAGGTCGGGATCGACTGGGCCTGGTTGTCGTGCGATGGGGCGACCGGGAAAGCGCCACTTGGTGGTGAGGCGACGGGTCCGAATCCGACTGATAGAGCAAAAGGGGGGCGAAACGTTCGCTTCTCTGCGAGGCGGCAGGGGTCCCGATCGGGCTGGCACATGACGGCGCCAACCGCCACGACTCAAAGCTCCTAGCCCCGACACTCGACTCGATCCCGATCCTGCGGCCCGAGCCGACCGCCGAGCAGCCGCAGGGCCTCTGCCTCGACGGCGGCTACGGCTACCCGTGGGTCAACGAACTCGCGCAAGGTCGCGGCTACACACCCCACCTCCGCCGCCGCCGTGAGGAGATCGAGCTCAAACGGACCACGCCGGGATGGCAGGCCCGCCGCTGGGTCGTCGAGGCCTGTCACTCCTGGCTCAACCGCAACCGCGCCCTCCTGATCCGCTGGTCGAAGAAACCGCAGAACCACCTCGCCTTGCTCCAACTCGCCTGCGGCCTGATCGCGTTCAAGAAAGCCCACGCAGCCCGACTCGCTCACGCCCTAGCGGGATAGGCCCTAAGGGCCTATCCCGCTAGGCAGGGACCCGGCCTGAGATAGCGAAGTCCGACCTGGTTGTTGAAATCGACCAGGGAGGGCTTCGATGGGTCTTGTCTCGAGCGATGATGGTTGGCGGCTGCCGGACTGGTTGTGGGCTCGGTTTGAGCCGTTGTTGCCGACGCCGCCGGAGCATCCGCTTGGCTGTCACCGGCCGCGGGTTCCCGACCGGGACGCGATGGACGCGATCCTGCTCGTGCTGCGCACTGGGATGCAGTGGAACGCGTTGAACGCGACCGGGATCTGCAGTTCGTCGTCGGCGCACCGTCGCTTCCAGGAGTGGGAGCAGGCCGGGGTGTTCCACGAACTCTGGCGGCAGGGGCTGCTCGACTACGACGAGCAGGTCGGGATCGACTGGGCCTGGTTGTCGTGCGATGGGGCGACCGGGAAAGCGCCACTTGGTGGTGAGGCGACGGGTCCGAATCCGACTGATAGAGCAAAAGGGGGGCGAAACGTTCGCTTCTCTGCGAGGCGGCAGGGGTCCCGATCGGGCTGGCACATGACGGCGCCAACCGCCACGACTCAAAGCTCCTAGCCCCGACACTCGACTCGATCCCGATCCTGCGGCCCGAGCCGACCGCCGAGCAGCCGCAGGGCCTCTGCCTCGACGGCGGCTACGGCTACCCGTGGGTCAACGAACTCGCGCAAGGTCGCGGCTACACACCCCACCTCCGCCGCCGCCGTGAGGAGATCGAGCTCAAACGGACCACGCCGGGATGGCAGGCCCGCCGCTGGGTCGTCGAGGCCTGTCACTCCTGGCTCAACCGCAACCGCGCCCTCCTGATCCGCTGGTCGAAGAAACCGCAGAACCACCTCGCCTTGCTCCAACTCGCCTGCGGCCTGATCGCGTTCAAGAAAGCCCACGCAGCCCGACTCGCTCACGCCCTAGCGGGATAGGCCCTAAGAGCTACGCCTCGACCGGCTCGAGCTCTGCGATCTCGACGCCGGCTGCGAGGCGGGCGGCCTCGCGCGGGTCGAAGCGTCCTGCTCCGAGCTCGACGACCGACGCGGCCGCGCAGCCGACCGCGGTCCGCAGCGCGTCCTCGACCGGGCGGCCGTTGAACCGCTCGGACAGGTAGCCGCCGAGGAGGACGTCTCCGGCGCCGACCCGCGCCACCGGCTCGATGCGCGGAACCGAGGCACGGAAGCGCCGCACCTCCCGCTCCTCGCGAAGGAGGGCGAAGCACGCGGTCTCCTGGGTGATGAGGACGTTGCGCGCGCCAAGGTCGGCGATCGTGTCGAGCGCCATCACGAAGTCCTCTTCGTCCATGAACTCCTGGCCGACGAGGCTCTCGGCCTCCTGCTGGTTCGGCGAGACGAGGAAGGGCTCGGCCTCGACGCCGAGGCGCAGCGGCTCTCCCTCGCAGTCGAGGACACACTGGATGCCGCGCCGGTTGAGGTCGTGGATCGCGTCCGCGTAGAAGCCGTTCTCGACGTCGCGCGGGAGGGAGCCGGAGAAGACGACGAAGCTCGCGACGCGGGAGAGGTAGTGGAGCTTGTCGGTGAGCATCTCGAGCTCCTCCGGCCGCACGGCAGGCCCCCACTCGTAGACCTCGGTCAGCGACCCCGCGGTCGGGTCGACGACCGCGATCGAGGTGCGCGACTCGTCGAGGATGCGGACGAAGTCGCTCAGGATCCCCTCGAGGCCGAGCTCCTCGACGATCCGGTCGCCGGTGCGGCCGCCCGCGAGCCCGGTGGCGACGACCGGCGTCTCGAGCCGCTTCAGCCCCCGCGCGACGTTGATGCCCTTCCCGCCCGCGCTCGTGAGGCTGCCGCTTGCCCGGTGCCGGTGGCCGAACTGGAAGTTCGGAACCGTGAGCGTGCGGTCGACCGCGGCGTTGAGGGTTACGGTGACGATCACTGCCGGTTCACCACGCCGAGGCGGAGGTTACTTCACGCGGATCTTCTGGCCGACGCGGAGCGCAGTCGGGTCGACCCCGGGATTGAGCTGCTCGAGCCTGGCGACCGTCGTCCCGGTCCTCGTCGCGATCGACTCGAACGTGTCGCCGGACTGGATGGCATATGTCCGCGCGTGCACGCGCTTGTGGTGCGAGGGCGTCGTCTCGGTCTTCGTGGTCTGGGTCGTGGCTCGAGTGGCGGCGGGGTGCTTGCCGTGCTCGAAGCCCGCACGGACGACGAGGGCGCCGATCGTGATCGCCGCGAGGAAGGCGACGGGCGCGGCGAGGCGCGTGAGGCGACGTCGGTCCACGCCTAGCCTGGGACGGCTACGGCGCGCAGCTCGTCGGCAAGGCGCGCTGCCTCCGCCGCCGCGGCCTCCTGCCACTTCCCGCCGGAGTCGGCGTAGATGACGGAGCGCGAGGCGGAGACGAGAGCGCTCGCCGGCCCTGCCGCGAAGGCGGGAACGAGATCCTCCGGCCGTCCGCCCTGCGCGCCGACGGCGGGCAGGAGCAGCACGGAGCGCGGCAGCAGCTCGCGTACCGTCTCGAGCACCTCCGGGTGGGTGGCGCCGACTACGGCTCCGAGGGAGGAGAGCCCACTCGCTCCGACGAGTCCGGCGCCCCAGCGGTCGATGAGCTCCGCGACGTGCTGCCACAGCGGCCGTCCATCCTCGAGCGGCAGATCCTGGATGTCGGCGCTGCCCGGATTCGACGTCTTCAGAATCGGGAGCACGCCGAGCCCGTCGCACGCGAGGAAGGGCTCGAGCGAGTCGAGGCCGAGATACGGGTTCACGGTGACCGCGTCCGCGAGCGGCGCGAACGCGGCTGCGTAGGCGCGGGCGGTCGACGGGACGTCGCCGCGCTTCGCGTCGGCGATCACGAGCAGCCCGGCCGCGCGCGCGTAGGCACACACCTCGACAAGCGCGGCCCAGCCCGTAGCGCCCTGCGCCTCGAAGAAGGCCGCCTGCGGCTTGACCGCCACCGCGGCTCCGGCGACCGCGTCGACGATCCCGCGGCAGAACTCGACGACGCCGAGCCCCGCCGGCATGAGCGCGGGATCGGGATCGAGCCCGACGCAGAGCGGAGCACCCTTCCGCTCCACGGCGGCGACGAGCCGATCCGCGAAATGACCCGCCCCGCTCACGCCTCCCAGGATACGAGAGTCTCCGGAGAACGGAGAAGCCGCCCGGAGGCGGCCTCTCGATCCTCGGAGGAGATGTTGCTCTCTTCGGGCCTGCTGGTCTAGTAGGGCGACGTCTGCTTGACGGCCGTCTTGAGCGTGCTGCCGGCCGAGAACTTCGGCACGCGTGCTGCGGGGATGTGCACCTTCTGCGTCGGGTTACGCGGGTTGACCCCCGTCCGGGCCGCGCGGTTCGCGGTCGAGAACTTCCCGAATCCTGTGAAGGCGACGTCGCCTCCACCCTTGAGCGTGTCGGTGACGGCCTCGAGAAATGCGTCGACGGCCTTGCCAGCGTCGCGATTCGACAGCTGCGCGCGGCGGGCCACCTCGGATACGAACTCCTGCTTCGTCACTCTCTCCTCCAGTCGTAGATCGCTTGCTGGGCCTAAACGACCCTACCAACTCCGTGTTTGCGGCTCAACCATGCGGTTTTGCGGGGGTTTTCCCCCCTTTCAGCAACTCTTTTACCCTGAAGAGCGGACGGAGCCGGACTGCGTGACGCGCGAGAGCGTCCGCTCCGCCCTCCTCTCGATCGATCACGCACACCGCTGTGCGGACGACGAGACCCGCTTCGCGGACGGCCGCGATCGCCTCGAGAAGCGCTCCACCGGAGGTCACGATGTCCTCGACGAGGCACACCGTCTCGCCCGCCTCGAAGGCGCCCTCGATGCGGTTCGCGGTCCCGTAGTCCTTCGCGGAGTCGCGGACGATCACGAACGGCATGCCGCCTGCGAGCGAGGCCGCTGCCGCGAGCGGCACGGCGCCGAGCACCGGTGCGGCCAGGCGCACGGCGTCGGGCTCGTGCTCCTGGGCGGCGGCCGCGATCCGGTCACCGAGCGCGGCGAGCAGGTCGGGACGGGTCGAGAAGCGGAACTTGTCGAGATAGAAGCGAGACCGCTTGCCGGAACGGAGGACGAAGTCGCCCTCGAGATACGCAGCGGCGACGAGCGCCTCTCCGAGCCCCTCGTCGTTCATGCGGGCCGGGCCGCCGTGAGGACCTGGCGGGCGAGCGGCAGCAGCCGCTCCGCCTCGGCCGATCCGGCCACGAACGTGACGAAGGAACCGTCGTCGAAGTAGATGTCCACGCGGCCGCGGCTCCCGCCGGACCAGCGCCGGTAGAGGGCCGCCCCGGCGAGCGCACCGCTTGCGAGGCCGGCGAGGGCGAGCAGCCTACGCCTCATCGCCCGCCTCGTCGGCCAGCCTGGCAAGGCATTGCTTCAGGTCGTAGAAGACGAGGCCCGGCGCCGCCCGCCTCCCTGCAACGGCGACGATCGCCGACCCGTCGGCGCCAGTCACCGCGAACACCTCTCCCGCGGAAAGCTCCGCGTGTAGCTGCGTGACCCGACCCCCGCTGCGGAATGCGGCAGCGCCGTCGAGCAGCCCACGCACCGCGCGTGCGAGCACGCCGGCGCGCAGATCGGGAACGCCGACCGAGCCAGCCAGATCGCCGTCGGCGGCGACGATCGCCGCCGCCTCGATCTGCGTCGAGATCTCGACGAGATCCGCGAGGGCCCGTGTTGCGTCCATCGGTCCGACGGTATCAAGGTGCAGACTCTGCTTCCGTGCGGATCAGCCGGCGCCAGCTCGTGCACAAGTTCTTCGCCGACCGCGGCACGCATCTCGCCGCGATGGTTGCCTACTTCGCGCTCCTCTCGTTCGTGCCCCTCATCTTCCTCACGCTGTCGCTCTTCGGCCTCGCTCACCGCGCCCAGGCGTCCGACTTCTTCATTCGCGAGCTGAACCACGCCTTCCCGGGAACCTCGCTCGACAGCATCATCAAGCTCGTCCGTCGCGTGCAGAACAACGCCGCCGCGCTCGGGATCATCGGCGGCGTCGGCCTGCTCTGGTCGTCGCTCTCGCTCTTCAGCGCGCTCGAGTCGGCGCTCAACATCGTCTACGGTCTGCCGAACCGGCGCTTCGTACACGGGAAGCTGCTCGCGGGGGCGCTCGCGGCGAGCGTGCTGATCGCGCTGTTCGCGAGCCTCGTCGTCGGCGCGCTCGGCGTCGAGTTCCTGAAGCACAACCTCGGGACGTTCGCCCGCAGCTCGATACTCGCCTACGCCGTCTCGATCGGGGCGTCGCTCGCCGGCGTCTTCCTGTTCCTCCTCGCCGTCTACGGCTGGCTGCCGAACACGCGCGTCCCGCTGGAGGAGGCGCTGCCCGGCGCGATCGTCGGCGCAATCGTGCTGGAGGCGTCGTTCCAGGCACTCCCGATCTTCGTCCGCTTCGCCGACGTCAACGTGACGCTGCGGACGCTCGGCGGGCCGGCGATCCTGCTGCTCTGGCTCTACGTGATGGCGAACGTGATCGTCTTCTGCGGCGAGCTCAACTGGTGGTGGCGCGAGCGCCGCCGAGAAGCTGAGCCCGGGCCGTAGACGCGGGCTCTCCGCGTGCCGGCGCGCCTAGACCGTATGGGGTGTGACCCGGCGCCTCGCTCGTAAGTTGGCGCGGGTTGCCGTCGGCACGGGGCCGGCGGTAGAGCCGCAATTACGGGAGGCGCCGGTATGGCTGAGGGTACGTGGGTCGGGTTGGATGTGCACGCGCGCAAGACGGTGGCGGGCGTGCTCGATGCGACGAGTGGGGAGCTGCGGAGCCTGCGGGCGCCGACGCTGCCGGCAGAGACGGCTGAGTGGCTGAGGCAGTTCCCTGGGCCGGTGCGGGTCGCCTACGAGGCTGGCCCGACCGGGTACGGGCTCGCGCGGGCGTGCGCGGCCGCGGGGATCGCCTGCACGGTGGCGGCGCCCTCGAAGATCCAGCGCGCGCCGGCCGACCGGGTCAAGACCGATCGTCGCGACGCGGAGCGGCTGGCTCGGCTCTTGCGGCTGGGCGAGCTGGTGGCGGTGCGGGTCCCCGAGCCGCACGAGGAGGCGGCACGTGATCTGGTGCGGGCTCGTGAGGACGCGCGCGGCGAGTTGATGCGCGCCCGGCATCGGCTCTCGAAGCTGCTGCTTCGGCACGGGTTGGTCTACGACGCGAGCGCGTGGACGCTCGCTCACGATTCCTGGCTGCGCCGGCAGCGCTTCGAGAGTCGGCCGTTGCAGCTGGCGCTCGAGGAGTCGTATGCGGCCGCCGTACAGGCGAAGGTGCGGCGGGACGCGCTCGACGAAGCGATCGCCGAGCTCGCAGGCGAAGCGCCGTTCGTGGAGATCGTCGGTCGGCTCTGCTGTCTGCGTGGTGTCGGCACGTTGACGGCGCTCGCTCTAACCGTCGAGCTGGGCGACTGGACACGCTTCCGGCCGCAATCGCTTGGCCCGTTTCTCGGGCTCACCCCGAGCGAGGACTCCAGTGGCGAGCGGCGCCGGCTCGGCTCGATCACCAAGACCGGCAACACCCACGCACGCCGTCTCCTGGTCGAGGCCGCTTGGCAGCAGCGACGACCACTGCGCGAGAGCGCGACGCTCGCACGGCGCCGGCAGGGACAGCCGGCCGCGGTGCGCGCCTGCGCCGATCAGAGCGCGCGCCGACTCCACGCCCGCTGGCATGCGCTCGAGCGGCGCGGCAAACGGCGCACCGTCGTCGCAGTCGCGGTCGCGCGCGAGCTCGCCGGCCACTGCTGGGCCCTCGCCACCATGTAGCTGCGCGTACTCAACGGCTCGGCGAGGAGAGCGCGAGCGGCGCAACGGCACGAGAGGAACGACCCGCGGTACAGCTATGAGCCGCCCAGCGACTGGGCGATGCTCGACCCTAGAGAGCGGCTCCGTTCCTCCAGCTCGCACACCCGGTCATGCGGTCCCGACCCGCGCATATCAGCCGCGACACAACGCGTCGACGACTGCCGCCGCGCTCTCCCCGCCGAAACAACGAGGCCCGCTCGCGCGGGCCTCAAAGCCGTGCCGACTTGACAAATCTCACCCCATATCAGCTGTCCTGCCTCGGGAGGTTGTGGACACGGCTGATGGGTGGCTGGCCGCCGAGTGAGCTGTGTGGTCTGCGCGTGTTGTAGTAGTGGAGCCAGTGTGACAGCGCTTTGGCGCGGTGCTCGCTCGAGCGGTAGACGCGGCCGAGTCCCCACTCCCGTTTGAGCGTCTGCTGGTAGCGCTCGACCTTGCCGTTTGTCTGTGGCCGGCGGGGCCGGATGAAGCGGTGCTCGATTCGGTGGGCTTGGAGGAGCTCTCGCAGTGAGCGGTTGTGCCGGTAGACGAAGGCGTTGTCGGAGAGCAATCGCTTCGGCTCAACGCCGAGCTGTGCGAAGTGCGCCAGCGCCCGCTCGACGAAGGCGGTGACGGTGTCGGCGCGCTCGTCGCGGTGGAGCTCGCTGTAGGCGTAGCGGGAGTGGTCGTCGACGAGCGAGTGCACCCACTCGTAGCCGATCTGCATCCGCTTCTCGCGGCCGCTGCGCTGTCGATCGCCGGTGACGGCATGGCCGGGTCTGCTGAAGCGGACGAAGCGCTTGGTGTCGATGTGCAGCAGATCGCCGGGACAGGGCCACTCATACAGCCGTGGCTGCTCGCGCGGCTCCTGGGGCGGCCTCGAGATCCCGGCCCGCTTGAGCGTCCTCCAGACGGTCGCGTGCGGATACCCGACCTCGCCGGCGATCAGCCTCGGCCCCCAACTCGAGCGGCGCCTCGCTGCGCAGATCCGCTCTTGCTCGACCTCCGGCAAAAGCCGCGGCATTCGATGCGGCCGCGACGAACGGTCCTCCAGGCAGGCCAGCGAGAGCCGCTGCTCAGCGGCCGCAGCCTGCCAGCGCTGCCACCACTTACACGCGGTCGTCGGCGAGACGCCGCGGCGTCTCGCCGCAGCACGACACGAAAGACCGGCCTCGACATCGGCGACCAGCGCACGACGTCCAGCGAGTCCGAGACGAGCGTTACGGTGAAGCCCCATCCGGGTCCTCCTTCGACTGTGAGCCTTCGCAGACCCACAGCCTCAAAGGAGGCCCGGATGACCTACCTAACCGTCCACAACCTGTCGAAGCACGTCACCTAGCGGCTCGCGGCGGCGAGGGCGGCCAGCAGCGCACCGGCGGCTCGTGCCCGGTGGGAGCTCTCGGCCTTCCAGTCGTTCCCGAGCTCGGCCACGGTCCGCTCCTCGCCGTCGGGGACGAAAATCGGGTCGTAGCCGAAGCCCTCGCTTCCCGCCCGCTCGCCTGCGATTCGTCCCTCGAGCGTCCCCGTGCCCCGAAGCTCCTGTCCGTCGGGCGAAAGGAGGACGAGCTCGCATACGTAGCGCGCGCGGCGCTCGCCGCTGCCCTCCAGCTCGTAGAGCAGCTTCGCGACGGCCGGCGGGCCCTCCGGCGCGTAGCGGGCAGAGAGCACGCCCGGCCGCCCGCCGAGCGCCTCCACCTCGAGCCCCGAGTCCTCCGCGAGCACCCACCCGCGCTCGTGCTCCCGCCCGAAGGCCGCCTTGATCGCGGCGTTGTCGTAGTACGTCTCGCCCGTCTCCGGGGGGTAGTCGTCGCGGTCGAGCGGTTCGATGGTCCAGCCGGGAAGCAGGCGCTCGAGCTCCCGTGCCTTGTTGCGGTTTCGGGAGCAGAGAACGGCGTTCAGTCTGTCCACCGCACCTCGAGCACGCCGTCGATCTCGGCGACGCCCGCCACGACGGCCGGGGCCGAGCCGGCCGCGAGCTCGACGTCGACCGCGATCGAGCGCCGGTCTCCTTCCTGCGCCACGTCGAGGGAGACGACCTTGCCGCTCTGCCGCTCGATCGCCTCGATGATCGGGACGGCGCTGCCGCCGGCCGGGATCTCGACGAGCAGCCGGTCGCGCACCGGGCGGTACTGCCTCAGGAGCCGGAAGGAGATCACGCGCAGCGGGCCGAGCGTGAGCAGCGCGCCGAGCGTGGCGATGAGAGCGCCGTCCCAGTAGCCGGCGCCCGCCGCCATCCCGATCGCGGCGACGAGCCAGAGTGAGGCCGCCGTGGTGAGGCCGCGTACCGAGAGGCCCTGGCGGATGATGGCGCCGGCACCGAGGAAGCCGATCCCGCTCACGATCTGCGCGGCGATCCGGGTCGGGTCGACCTTCCCGTCGAAGCTGTTGAACCCGTACGCCGAGACGAGCGTGAACAGGGCGGCTCCGACCGAGACGACGAGGTGCGTCCGCAGCCCCGCCTGCCGCTCGCGCAGCTCGCGCTCGAGGCCGATCGCGCCGCCGAGCGCGGCGGCGCCGAAGATGCGCAACAGCACCTCCGGCCAGCCGATCGACGCAACAGCCGCGAGCACGTCAGGGGAGCTCCCGCGCGACCGCCTCCGCCTGGAGGGCGCCGATCTCGCCGATGCCCGCCGCGGCCAGCTCGAGCAGCTCGTCGAGCGTCTCGCGCGCGAACGGGTCGCGCTCGGCCGTCGCCTGCACCTCGACGAGGCGCCCGTCGCCGGTCAGGACGACGTTCATGTCGGTGTCGGCGCTCGAGTCCTCCGCGTAGTCGAGGTCGAGCAGCGGGACTCCGTCGACGACGCCGACCGAGACGGCCGCCACCGAGTCGCGGAAGGCGCGCGAGAGGCCGAAGCGCTCGAGCGCGCGCATCCCGGCGACGTACGCGCCGCAGATCGCCGCGCACCGCGTCCCGCCGTCCGCCTGGAGGACGTCGCAGTCGAGCCACAGCGTCCGCTCGCCGAGCGCCTCGAAGTCGGCGACCGCGCGGACCGCGCGCCCGATCAGCCGCTGGATCTCGACCGTCCGCCCCTGCTGCTTGCCCCGCGCCGCCTCGCGCTGGACGCGCTGGCCCGTCGACGCCGGCAGGAGCGAGTACTCGGCCGTGATCCAGCCCCGCCCCTGGTTGCGGAGCCAGCGCGGCACCTCCTCCTCGACCATCGCCGTGCACAGCACCTTCGTCCGGCCCTGCGTGATCACGACCGAGCCGTGCGGGTTCTCGAGGTAGTCGGGCTCGAACGAGATCGGGCGGAGCTGGTCGGGACGCCGCCCGCCTTCCCTGCTCATGCCGCGGCTCCCCCGGACGCCGCAGGCATCCGGTCTTCCGGCCGCGCGTCGCGGGCTTGGCCTGCGGCGCTTGCAGCCTCGAGCGCCGCCACCGTCACATGCTCGACGTCGCGCACCGGCAGCTGCAGGAAGCGGCGCCCGAGCTCTTGAAAGGCGGCGGGGTCGCCGGTCGTGAGAAAGCGGTAGGCCCCCTCGCGCCCGCGCTCGTTCTCGACGCCCTTGCGTGCGAGCGTCTCCGCCACCTCGCGGGCCGTCTCCTCCGCCGAGAAGACGAGCGTCACCTCGCGGCCGAAGACCCGCTCGAAGATCTTCCGGATCAGCGGGTAGTGCGTGCAGCCGAGGATGACCGTGTCCACCCCTTCCGCGTGCAGGGGCGCTGCGTACTCGCGCACGGCGTGCTCCGTCTCCTCGCCGTACGGGTCCTCGCCCTCGATGAGCGGCACGAGCCGCGGGCAGGCGACCGGATGGAACGAGATGCCCGCGTCGAGCGCATGCACGAGCTCGGCGTAGCGGCCGGCGTCCACCGTCGCCGCGGTGGCGAGGAGCCCGACGCGCCGGTTCCGCGTGGCCTGCACCGCCGCGTGCGCCTCCGGGGTGATGACGCCCACGACCGGCACCGCGAGCTCCTCCTGCAGCTGCGACAGCGCGGCCGAGGTCGCGGCGTTGCACGCGACGAGGATGAGCTTCACGTCCTGACGGGAGAGGTACGCGCCGATCTCGCGCGCGAAGCGGCGGATCTCCTCGAGCGGCCGCGGCCCGTACGGCAGGCGGGCGTGGTCGCCGAGATAGACGAAGTCCTCGTTCGGCATCGTCACGAGGCACTCGTGGAGCACGGTCAGGCCTCCGACTCCGGAGTCGAAGACACCGACGGGACGAGGATCCATGGCGCGCATCGTAGATGGGCGCTAGCGTGCGGTTCGTGGGTCGGACGCGCGTTCTCGTCGCGGTCGCCGTCGCGGTGGCCGTCGCTGCCGGAGCCGCCTCGGCCGTCCTCGCCGGGACGCGCGCCTCGCGTGTGACGACGGAGGAGCTGACGATCACGGCCTCGGACGGCACGAAGCTCGCGTGCGCGCTCGTCCTGCCTGCCGGCAGCCCGCCCGCGGGAGGGTGGCCGGGGCTGCTGCTCTTCCACGGCCTCGGGCAGACGCACGCGACGACCGAGACGATCGCGAACGCCGCCTTCGCGCCCTCCGGGTTCGCCTCGCTCGCCTGCGACGCCCGCGGCACCGGCGCGTCGGGCGGCACCTTCGGGCTCGACGGGCCGCGGGATGTGCAGGATGCGCGGGACCTCTTCGCCTGGCTCACCGCACGGAGCGATGTCTCGAACACCGCGATCGGCGCCTTCGGCCTCTCGCTCGGCGGCGGCGAGGTCTGGAACGCGGCCGTGGCGGGGGTCCCGTTCAAGGCGATCGTGCCGGCCATCGCGTGGACCGATCTCGGCCGGGCGCTCGCTCCCGCCGGCGTCCCGAAGGGAGGGCTCGTCGGCCGCCTCGCCGAGCTCGTCCCCGGGCAATGGGACCCGTCCCTCGTGCAGGCGCGGGACGACCTGCTCGGCGGCTCGGTCACGCCCGCGGTCAAGGCCGCGATGGCGGCGCGCTCGTCGAGGGCGCGGCTCCACTCGCTCACCATGCCGACGCTGCTGCTACAGGGCCGGCACGACTTCCTCTTCGACCTCGACCAGGCGCTCGCGGCCGGCCGGCTCCTCGCCGGCCCGAAGCGCCTCTACCTCGGTGACCTCGGCCATCCGCCCGCGACGAACCCGGCGGCGGAGCAGCCGACGTACCTCGGCGAGGCCGTCGCCTGGTTCCGGCACTACCTCGCCGGCAGCGGAACCGTGCACGGCGGCGTGGAGCTCGCGCACGACCCGTGGAACGGGACGACGACCTCCTACAAGAGCCTGCCTCGGACGCGGCACGAGAGCGTGAACCTGCCGGGAACGAAGAATCTCGGCGCCGCCGGCAGCGCCAAGCGGTCGGTGCGCCTGCCCGGCGGCCCACTCGAGACGTTCGGCGACGGCTCCCTCAGCGTCCGCTATTCGGGCAACTCCGGCTGGACGGATCTCCGGGCGCTGGTCTCCGTCAAGGGACGCAGGACGCCGCTCACGGCCGGCGCCGCCGCGATCGGCGAGAGCGCCGGCGTCGTGAAGATCCCGCTCCTCGACGAGGCCGTCCTGCTGCCGCGCGGCAAGAAGCTCGTCGTCACCGTCGGCGCGACGACCGCAGACGGCGTGTACGAGGCGCCGGCCGGCAAAAGCGCGTCGCTCACGATCGGCCGCGTGACGCTGCATCTGTCGCTCCTCAAGCGCTCCGTCTCCCGCTAGCTCGCGCTGCCCGACCGGTCGGGAACGGCACTGTCCAGAGAAGCGATGTCCGCGGCTCGATGCTTTAGCGTCCTGGCCATGGCGGCGACCGTCCGGATCGGCACGTGCTCGTGGGCCGACGAGGCGCTCTCGAAGTGGTTCTATCCGCCGAAGCTGCCGGCGAAGGAACGTCTCGCCTGGTACGCGGAGCACTTCAACACGGTCGAGGTCGACTCCACCTTCTACCGGCTGCCGAGCGAGTCGGCAGTCGAGGGATGGGCCGAACGGACGCCCCCGGACTTCACGATGCACGTGAAGGCGTTCGGCCTGCTGACGCGGCACCCGGTGAAGGCGGAGGCGATCCCACCCGACCTCCGCGACGAGATGCCGCTCGACGAGCGCGGGCGCGTCGATCGCCCGCCGCGCGAGCTTCGCGCGGAGGTCTTCCGGCGCTTCCTCGCCGCACTCGAGCCGCTCCGTGCTGCGGGCAAGCTCGGCGGGATCCTCTTCCAGCTCCCGCCCTACGTCGTCCACAAGGAGGCGTCCCTCGACTACCTCGAGTGGGCGCGGGAGCAGCTCGGCGGAGACGAGATGCTCGTCGAGTTCCGCCACCGCTCGTGGCTCGACGACGAGAACCGCGCGGCGAGCCTCGCCTTCCTCGAGCGCATCGGCGCCGGCTATGTCGTCGTCGACGCGCCGCGCTCGGACACGGCGCGGAACCTCGTCCCGACCGTCGTGGCGACGACCTCGCCGACGGCGTACGTGCGCTTCCACGGCCGCAACCTCGGGACCTGGAACAAGCGCGGCGGCTCGGCGGCCGAGCGGTTCGACTACCTCTACTCCGACGAGGAACTCGGCGAGTGGGTCGGGCCGCTGCGGGAGCTCGCAGGCCGGTCCGAGCAGGCCTTCGCCTTCTTCAACAACAACGCCTCGTCGGAGGATCCGGACAACCCGCTGCAGCGCGTCGCGCAGGCGGCGACGAACGCGCGGCAGCTGCGGGTGCTCCTGGACGCGAGCGGTGTCGCTGCGAGCCGGGGAACGTAGTGGACGTCCTCTCGCTCGTCCACGGCGGGGACGCGCGCTCCGAACTGTTCGCCCCGCTCGTCGCAGAGGCCGGCCACCGGTTCGACGAGTGGAGCTTCGGCTGGGGAGCACCGCCGCCACAACCACTCGAGGCGTACCACGCCGTGCTCGTGTTCGGCGGCGCGATGCATGCCGACCAGGACGCCGCACACCCATGGCTCCGCGAGGAGTCGGCGTGGCTGGCGGCGCTGCTCGAACGACCGGTGCCGGCACTCGGCATCTGCCTCGGATCGCAGCTCCTCGCGCGCGCCGCCGGAGCCTGGCTCGGCCCGCTCGCCGAGCCCGAGATCGGGTGGCACGAGGTCGCGCTGACGGACGAGGGGACAGCCGATCCCGTGCTCTCGGTGCTGCCGCCGCGCTTCGCAGCGCTCGAGTGGCATCACTACGGGCACGGACTTCCCGACGGCGCGGTCTCGCTGGCGCAGAACGCGGCCTCGTTGCAGGCGTTCCGGCTCGGCGAGACGTGCTGGGGCGTCCAGTTCCACCCCGAGGTGACCGAGCCGCAACTCGAGCGCTGGATCGCCGACAAGAGCGACCTGCCGCCCGATCCCGAGCGCCTGCGGGCCGAGACGCGCGAGCGGATCGGGGCCTGGAACCAGATCGGCCGCCACCTCTGCCGGTCGTTCCTCGCCGCCGCCGAGAAACTCGCGGTGCGTGGCGGTTGAGGCGCCGGGCCTCCTGGGCCGAGGCTTGACTCCCGGGCGGGCGCGGAGGAGGATCCGCCGGACAGGGATCTGCTACTGGAGGTGGCCGCCATGAAGGAGCTCGACACATGGATTTCGTGAACAAACTCTCGCGTGAGGTTCAGATGGTCCTCGGTGGGACGTTGCTCTACATCATCTTCTCGTTCCTCGACTGGCAGCAGGTCTCGGGGTTCGGCATCACGGTGGGACGGTCCGAGTGGCACGGCATCGGCGTCATCGCCGGCCTCCTGGCGATCGCGCTCCTGGCGTGGGAGGCGGCACGGGTGCTGGCTGTGAAGATGCCGCTCGGCGGGCTGAGCGAGGGCCTCGTCTCGGTCGGTATCGCCCTGCTGCTCGCCGTGTTCACGGTGATCACATTCCTCACGCACGACACGGCGCGGCACTGGCCGGCCTGGATCGGCCTGATCCTCTCGCTCGCGATCGCTGCCGCGTCGGTGGTTCGCGCGCGGGGCGAGGGAGTGCAGCTCCCGGAGGCGAGATCGATGGGTAGGACGTCCGAGCCGGAGCCCGCGCCACCGGCGGAGCCCGAAGCCGCCCCGCCGGAGGCTCCCGCTCAGCCCGGGGAGTAACTCAGCGCTCGAGCGGAAGCTCGTCGTGCCGGCTCCACTCGTGCCAGGAGCCGGCGTAGTTGCGCGCCGCGTACCCGGCGGCGCGCAGGGCGAGGGTCGCGAGCGCGGAGCGCGAGCCGGAGTGGCAGTACGCGACGATCTCCGCCCCTTCGGGTAAGCCGACGAGCTCGCGGATGCGCTCCGGCAGCGCCGGCCGCCCCGGCGCCTCGAACAGCGCGCCAACCTCGAGGTTTCGCGCGCCCGGGATGTGGCCCTGGCGCGGGTCGCAGTGGTTGCCGCGGCGGCCCGAGAACTCGTCCGGAGTCCGTACGTCGATGAGCGTGAGCGACGTATCGCCGAGCCTGCCCGAGAGGTCCTCCCGCGTCGGCAGCGCAAGAGGATTCGGCTCGAGGTCGGCCTCCGCCTCACGTACCGGGGCCAGCTCGACCGCCCCTTCCTCGAGCCCGCCCTCCCACGCGGCGATCCCGCCGAGGAGGATCGCGACCTGCGGATGGCCGGCCAGCTCGGCCATCTGCGCAGCCGGCGTCGCGCCGACGCCGTCGCCGCGGTCGACGAGAACGAGCCGCTCGCGGCCCGTGATCCCGTGCCGCCGCAGCCGCACCGCGATCTCCTGCGCGAGCGCGCGCGCCGACTCCTCGTCCGCGGCGGGAGGCGGTGAGCCGAGCACGAGCGGCCGCGAGCCGCGGATGTGACCGCGCATGTGCGCGTTCGGGCCTCGCACGTCTCCCACGACGAGGTCGTCCTCGCCGAGATGTTCGGCGAGCCACCCGGAGTCGACGACGGCCCTCACAGCGCGGCGACGATACCTGCTTCGGCTCCGATCGCCGGCCGCTCCTCGAGCCTCGCGAGCCAGCCCGCGAGCGCCGGGGTGCCGTCGAGCCCGACGCCGAGCACGTCGCGGGCGCGCAGGAGCCAGGGGACGTAGGCGATGTCCGCGAGCCCGTACTCTGCACCCCCGAGGAACGGCCGCTCGGCGAGCAGGGCGTCGAGACGCCCGAGTGCGGCGTCGAGCGCCTCGCTCGCTCCGTCCTCGCCTCGCCGCAACGCGTAGTAGGGGTCGGTCAGCTCGTCGTCGCGGAAGACGAGGAGCCGAACGGCGGCACGGTCGGCGGGATCGCGTGGCAGGAGCGGCGGCTCCGGGTAGCGCTCCTCGAGGAACTCCATGATCACGGCCGACTCCGGCAGCGGCCGGCCGTCCTCCTCGAGCACGGGCACCTTGCCGGCCGGGTTCTTCTCGTACAGCCAGGCCGGCCGGTCGGAGAGGTCGATCTCGACCACCTCGAACTCCACGCCCTTCTCGGCGAGGACGATCCGGACCCGTGCGCAATAGGGGCAGCGGGGCGCGTCATAGAGGACGAGGCTCACGCCTGCACTCCCATGACGGCGGCGATCTGCTCGTACAACTCCTGTGCCGCAGGCAGCTCGCTGGGCGAAGCGGCCGTCCGCGCGATCTCGCGCACGCGCTTCGGATCCGCGCCCGTCAGCCGCGCGACGACGGTCGGGTTCGCCCCGAGCGCATAGGCGTCGCCCGGGGGCAGCGGCCCGTAGTACTCCGGGACGGAGAGGTACTCGTCGACGTCCGCGCCGCGGTCGAAGAGGTCGTACCGGACGACGGCGCCGCGCTCGACGCCGAGTGAGAGGACGACGCCGCCGGTCGTGTACGAGAGCTCCTTCGCGAGCGCCTTCAGCTTCGCCGGGTCCGCGTCGGTCGCATCCGAGCGCACCCGCAGCCAACCGCTACCCATCTCGATCTCCGGCTCGAGGCGGAGCACCTTCACGGCATCCCGCCGGACCTTCTCCGCGTCGTCGGTCTGCACGTGGACGAAGCCGAACGTCGGGCCGGCCGCGGGCGCGAGGCGCTGCTCGAGCTCGGCCAGCGGTGCGCCGAGCGTCAGCTCGACGGGCTTCAGCCCCCAACGCTCGTAGATCCCACGCGCCTCGGTGTTCGAGGCGAGGACCTCGAGCTCGAGCATCTCCGCGCCTGCCTGCCGCAGCCGGTCCACGACCTCGCGAACGAGTTCCGCGGCGAGACCGCCCCGCCGCGCAGCCGGCCTGACGTAGACCACCTCGAGGAAGCCGAGCCGCTCCCCCTTACGGCGGGCGACCGCGAGGCCGGCGTCGTCGGCGAGCAGGACGATGTCGTCGCGGATCGCCTGTTCGAGCCAGGCGAGATCCTCCTCGAGGTCGTCCTCGCGCCACGGCTCGTCGGGGATCTCCGTGTTGAAGGCTTGCCACAGCTCGCGGACGAGCTGGAGGTCGTCGGCGGTCGCGGGGCGGATCACGGCGTCAGGTACTGGGCGAGGAGATAGTGCGCGGTCAGGTTCTGGAACGGCTCGAAACGCGCGCCCGCAGCGCGGACGTCCACCTCACCATAGAGCGCCCGAACCGCCTTGCGCAGCGCAAGGTCGCCCGCCGGCCAGGCGCGGGGACGACCGAGGTGGCGAGCGAGGAACCAGTCCGCCGTCCACTCGCCGAGGCCGCGCAGCGCCGTCAGCCGCGCCTTCACCTCCTCGTCCGGAAGCAGCGCCAGCCCCCCGAGGTCGAGCTCGGAGCGGGCGAGCCCGACCACGTACTCCGCCTTCCGGCGCGAGAAGCCGACGGAGACGAGCTCCTCCTCGGAGGCGGCCGCGAGCCGCTCCCGCGGAGGGAACGCCCAGACGCGGCCAACGCGCTCGCCGAAGCGCTCGACGAGCCGGTTCCGGATCGCGACGGCCGCGAAGAGCGAGACCTGCTGCGCCGTGATCGACGTGACGAGGGACTCGAACGGGTCGGGTGCAAGGGACGGACGGAAGCCGGCGAAGCGGACGACGAGCCGGGCGAGCCGGTCCTCGCCCGCCGCCCACCCGGAGAAGGCGACGAGGTCGAAGTCGAAGCCGAGCAGCTTGCGGACGACCGGCTCCGTCTCGGCGTCGAGCGGGTCCACGTCGACTCCGCCGGGCGCGGCCGCGATCCGCACCTCCCGCCCGCCGACGACGCGGTACAGCGCCCCGTGTTCGGAGACCGTCGCCCGGTCGAGCCCGAAGGCGCGGAAACGGGCCGTCGTGAGCTCGAGGGAGAACGGCTGCGGGACCGGCAGCAGCGGCACGCGCGAGGCGCGCCACCAGCCGCCGCAGCCACTGGCGCCCTGGGCCGGCTTCGGCTACTGCCCGGCACACTCGCGCCGCTACTGGGGCTTCAAGCTCGTGCTGTTCTGCGCTCCCGACGGCACGATCGTCGACTTCGACCTGGTCGCCGCCAACGCCGCCGAGCGCGAAGCAGCGCTCGCGCTCCTGAAGGCCAACCCGATCGAAGGCGCGACGATCATCTGCGACAAGGGCTTTGCCGGCGCCGACTTCGAAGCGGCCGTGCGGGAGTGCGGGCGCTGCTGCTGCGGCCAAGCAGAGCCGACGAGCCCAACCGCCCCAACCCGCCGATCGGCTGGATCCGGCAACGAATCGAGTCGATCGTCAACAGCCTCAAAGACCAGCTCCACCTCGAACGCCACGGCGGCCGCACCCCTGCCGGTCTGCTCGCCCGCGTCACCGCACGCATCCTCGCCCTCTGCGCCGCCATCAACCTCAACCAACGCCTCGGCCTAGTCAGCCGCGAACTCATGCCTAGAGGTGAGAGGTCAGCCCGGCGCCCGAGGCGTCGGCGCCCTCGGCCGGCACTTCACCGCTCTCCGCGTTCTCGTACCACGAGTACGCGTAGCGTCCGTCGTCGAGGTCGCGCGCGAACGGAGTGAGGCGGAGCGGGTTGAACGTGTCGCACATCACGGCGAGCTCGTGCGTCTCGTGCATCCCGAGCGCCTTCTCGGCGAGCCCCGGCTGTGGCCCGTGCGGCAGTCCGGAGGGATGGAGCGTGATCGAGCCGACCTCGACGCCCTTGCGCGAGCCGAAGTTCCCCGAGACGTAATAGATCATCTCCTCGGACTGCAGATTCGAGTGGTGGTACGGGATCGGCACCGCGAGCGGGTCGAAATCGAGCTTGCGCGGGCAGAACGAGCAGATCACGAAGTTCTGACCCTGGAACGTCTGGTGCGACGGCGGCGGCTGGTGGATGCGGCCGGTGATCGGCTCGAAGTCGTGGATCGAGAACGTCCACGGGTAGAGGTAGCCGTCCCAGCCGACGACGTCGAACGGGTGGTAGTCGAGAACGTAGGTCTGGTAGCCGCCCCGCACGCGCACCTTGACGGGGAACTCACCGCGCTCGCGCACCGTGTGCAGCTCGGTCGGCGGGTGGATGTCGCGGTGGTAGTACGGCGCGCCCTCCATCAGCTGCCCGTACTGGTTCCGGTAGCGGCGCGGGATCTCGATCAGCCCCGGCGTCTCGAAGACGAGATACCGCTGGGGCCCCTCCGGCCTGAAGCGGTAGGTCGTGCCGCGCGGGATCACGACGTAGTCGCCCTCGGAGTACGGCAGGTCGCCGAAGATCGTCTCGAGCGTGCCCGACCCCTCGTGGACGAAGACGACCTCGTCGCCCTCGCCGTTGCGGAAGAAGTAGTCCATCGCCGCGGACGGGCGGCAGAGCGAGATCTCGACGTCGCCGTTCCACATGAGGAGCCGGCGGCCGGTGATCTCGTCGCCGGCGGGCTCGGTGTCGAACGTCTTGAAGTGCCGGTGCGCGTGCTGGTCGGGCACCCATTCCTCGCGCTCGATCGGCTCGAAGCCGGCGAGCTCCATCACGCGGCAGGGCGACTGGAGGTGGTAGAGGATCGACTCGTTCCCGGTGAAGCCTTCGAGCCCCATCACCTCTTCGGTGAGGAGCGTCCCGTTCTCGCGGAACTGGACGTGGCGCTTGCGCGGGAGGTCGCCAAGACGCTGGTAGAACGGCATGGCGACAGCGTATCGCCTAGGCGAGGGCCAGCTCCGCGAGCCGGCGACCCACCGCGGGCGCGAACTTGAAGCCGTGCCCCGAGCACGCCGAGCCGACGACGATGCGGCCGCGACGCTCGAGGACGAAGCGCTCGTCGGCCGTCGTCGTGTAGAGGCACGTCTGCGTCTCGACCGGCTCGGAGTCGACATCCGGGAACCGGGCGCGGACCCAGGCGGAGATGCGCTCGACGATCGCGGGATCCGGGGACGCCTCGGCACCGGGCGACGCCTCCGCACCGGCGTGATGCGCTCCCACCTTGAGCCCGTGCACGGGGTCGTACAGCGAGTACATCCCGTGGCCCCCGGTCTCGGCGTTCAGGTCGACGATCGACGGCGGGGGCGGCCCTTCTCGCGCGAAGTACGCGACCGTCTCGCGCGTCACGGTCACGGACAGATCGGGGACGAGGTCGCGGATCCACGGGCCGGCGGTCACGACGACGGCGTCCGCGTCGAGCTCGTCGGTCGACTCGACCCGCCGGTTCGTCTCGACCTCGACCCCGGCGGCGGCGAGCAAGGCGTGGCGGGCGCGATCCGCGAACACGACTCCCGCGTCGGGGACGTACAGACCGGTCCAGCCCTCGGGCAGAGCGGCACCGAGCGCACGCACCTCGTCCCTGTCGAGGAGGCGGTAGGGCACGCCGCACTCGTCGAGGGCGCGTGCCGACGTCAGCGCCGGGTCGGCGACGAGCTCGACGAGCCCGTACAGGCCGAGCAGGCCGGGATCGAGCTCCTTCCAGCCGGCGTACGCGTCCTGCGCGAAGCGGATCCAGTACGGATCCGGGTAGGCGACGCGGAAGATCCGCGTCCGCCCGTGGCTCGAGCCGCGGTCGTGGTCGAGCTCGAACTGCTCGT
Source organism: uncultured Actinomycetes bacterium (assembly GCA_963796265.1). Lineage (GTDB taxonomy): Bacteria > Actinomycetota > Thermoleophilia > Gaiellales > Gaiellaceae > Palsa-739. The sequence continues at coordinate 583,538 of CAWCLA010000001.1, forward strand.
GCACGGTCACCTCGGCGCCGCGCTCGCCGAGAGCCCACGCGGTCGCGCAGCCCATCACGCCCGCGCCGACGACCGCGACCTTCATCGGACGATCAGGTCTCCGGGATAGAGCCTCGTGTGCTCGGCCGCGTGCGCGACGAGCCGCTCCCAGTCGACACCGAGCGGCACGCCCTCGTCGGGCGTCGTCACGACCGGCCCCAGCTCGAGCGCGAAGTCGCGCTGCTTCGCGCCGGCCAGCTGGGGCGCGACCCATTCGACGAGCGGGGTGAACCCACCGATCGCCCCGTCGGCGCCGACGATCGCCGCGACGCGCTGCACCGGCTCCGCCCCCTGCACCCCGGGGTCCTCGCCCGCGGCTTTGATCGCGGCCGGGTTCGCGAAGGCAAAGTCGCCGGCCGCGTCGAAGACCCGCACCGAGGGCGGATGGAGCACCGGCGCGCGAAAGACGACGTCGGCGAGTGGATACTCCGCGTGCTCGCGCGCCTGCCCGCCTCCCGTGAAGAACGACTGCAGGGTCTGCGCCGCGAGCTGGACCACCGTCTCGCCGTCGATCCGCCCGGGCCAGCCCCGTTCGAGGACCGGTCTCTTCGGGCTGAACATGCACAACTTCATCGCGGCTCGGTGTGGACGACGATGTCGGCGATCTCCGGCCGCTCGCGGCGGATGAGCTCCTCGATCCGGCTCGCGTCGGCGTGCGCGGCGGCGAGCGTGTCGGAGCCGAGGCGCAGCGTCAGGTAGGCGACGAGCCCCTCGTCGGTGTCGACGAAGCGCAGCTCGGCCGGATCGACGCCGAGCTCCGCGCGGACGATGCGGCGCACCGTCTCCGCGTCGCCGGAGACCTCTGTGCCCGCCGCCTCCACGGCGAGCGGCTCGAGATGCGTCCGCACCGAGGACACCTCGGGAACCGCCAGCTCGATCGCCCGCTCGACCTCCTCGGCGATCGCGTGCGCCTCCTCGAGCGGGAGGTCGCCGGGAAGCTTGAGGTGGAGCGAGAGCTCGGTGCCCGTGTCCACCGAGACGACCGAGACGTTGTGCACCTCGCGCACGCGTGGGACGTTGAGCGCCGCGGCGTGCGCCCGGTCGCGCACGTCGGCTTCGGCGGCGCCTGCCGGCTCGACGTGGACGACGATGTCCGCGGCCGGCAGCGCCGACTGCACCGCGCGCTCGACCGAGTCGGCCGCCGCATGGCCCTGACCGATGCCGGCGCCGTACTCGACGCCGATCACGACGTCCGCGAACACGCGCCCCGCCGCCTGGCGCATGCGCAGCCGGCGCAGCTCCACCGCGGGCCGGACCCCGGCGATCGCGCGGCGCGCCGCGTCCTCCGCGGCTGCGGGAACGAGGTCCATGAGCACGTCGACGTTGCGCCGCATCAGCCGTGCGGCGGCGGCGAGCACTAGCGTGGCGACGAAGAGCGCAGCGACGGCGTCGGCGCGTGGATGCCCGGCCCTCACGAGCAGAAGGCCGGCGAGCACCGCGACCGAGCCACCGAGGTCGCTGCCGAAGTGGAGCGCGTTCGACGCGAGCGCGGGGCTCGAGTACGCGCGTGCCGCGCGCCACGAAGCCGTGGTGCGGGCGAGGTCGATGCCGATGACCACGACGACGACGAGCAGCGCGTACCACGTCGCGTGCACCGAGGTGCCGCCGCTGCTGGCGAGACGGGAGATCGCACGCCAGACGATCACGGCGCTCGCGGCGACGAGAATCGTCCCCTCGGCGAGCGCCGCCAGATGCTCCGCCTTGCCGTGCCCGTACTGGTGGCCGAGGTCGGCCGGACGGACGGCGACGCCCACGGCGAAGAACGTCAGCAAGGCGGCGATGAGATCCGTGCCCGAGTGCGCCGCCTCGGAGATGAGGCCGAGGCTGTGCGTCGCGAGGCCGGTGCCGAGCTTGAGCCCGATGAGCGCCAGCGCCGCAAGCACCGACCAGAGCGCAGTTCTCCGCTGGGCTTCCACCCCGGAAAGCGTACGCAGCCGCTAGGAGTGAGCGAGCTGCGGCGGCCAGATGAGCGCATCCTGCCGGAACGCGAAGTGGCAGCAGCGAGGCGAGGCGCCGAGCGCGAACGGCGCGATCGAGGCGAGCTCGATCTCGGCCTCCGCGGAGACGAGCAGCCAGCGGTCGTGGTGCATCTCGGCTCTGCCGTCGGCAGTGAAGAGCCGGTAGCGCTCGGTCAGGAACGACTCGAGCGAGCCGGGCTCGGCGCGGAACGTCTCACCCGTCGCCCGGTAGCGCCCCGCGAAGACCCGACCCGGCTCGCCGAGCCTCACGCACTCGGCCTCCTGCCAGTCCCCACCGCCGCCGCCTTCGGCGGCGCGGTCTGCCGGCCTGGCGGCGGCCTCGGCACCGGTGCTCCCGGCCCACTCGAGCGTCATCCTCGCGTGGAAGGCGGGCACGCGATAGATCCGGCGGACGCCGAGCGCGGCGAGCCGGCTCGAGGCGTCGATGCTGAAGAACCAGACGCCGGGCAGGCCGTCCGGGCCCCGGACGTACGTGCGGACGTTGAGCTGCAGGAAGGACGAGATCCCCGGCACCGGCAGCGCGCCGCGGGCCCGCAACGCGCGTACGCGGAAGAACACGATCCCGAGCCAGGCGCTGCCGTCCTGCTCCTCGATCTCGAGCTCGTCGGGCACGCGCGGACGGAGCTCGGTCGCCGGGACGGGCCAGTGCGCCCAGAACGTCTGCTCCCAGGTCTGGCCAAGCGTCCAGCGGCTGTCGGGCAGCGGGAACGGACGGTGACCGACGCTGCGCAGCGAGCGCGCCTGCCGGCCCGCCGCCCTCGCGTCGTCGACGATGTCCAGCGGAGCTCCTAGAGGTTCCCCCGCAGCGCCTGCTCGCGCTCGATCGCCTCGAACAGGGCCTTGAAGTTGCCTTCGCCGAAGGTCGTCGCGCCGTGCCGCTCGATGACCTCGAAGAAGACCGTCGGCCGGTCCTGCGCGGTCTTCGTGAAGATCTGGAGCAGATAGCCGTCCTCGTCACGGTCGACGAGGATCTTGTGCTCCTGGAGCACCGCGTAGTCCTCGGCGATCTCGCCGACGCGGCCGGGCGCCTCCTCGTAGTACGAGTCGGGCGTCTCGAGGAAGAGGAGGCCGCGCTCCTTGAGCGACGAGACGGTGCCGACGATGTCCGAGCTCGCGAGGGCGATGTGCTGCGCGCCTGCCCCGCCGTAGAACTCGACGTACTCCTCGATCTGGCTCTTGCGCTTGCCCTCGGCGGGCTCGTTGATCGGAAACTTGATCTTCCCCTGCCCGTCCGACATGACCTTCGACATGAGCGCGGAGTACTCGGTCTGGATCTGTTCGTCCCCGAAGTGGAGGATGTTCGTCATCCCGAAGGCCCGCTCGTAGAACTCGACCCAGTGGTCCATCCGGCCGAGCTCGACGTTGCCGACGACGTGGTCGATGTTCGTCAGGCCGACCCCAGGTGAAGCGTGGCCGTTCTCGGAGACCGACACGTAGCCCGGCAGGAACGGACCGGCGTAGTCGGCTCGGTTGACGAACGTGTGGATCGTGTCGCCGTACGTGGCGATCGCCGCACGCTCGACGGTGCCGAACTCGTCGTCGTCGCGCCGCGGCTCCATCACGCTGCGGGCGCCGCGCGACACCGCCTCGCGGTAGGCCTGCGTCGCGTCGGGCACGGTGAGGGCGATGTCGCGCACGCCGTCGCCGTGGCGCGCGTGGTGCTTCGTGATCTCGTGCTCCTCGCGCAGCGCGGAGGTGACGACGAAGCAGACGTCCCCCTGCTCGAGGACGTAGGACGCGCGGTCGCGGACCCCCGTCTCGGGCCCGGCGTACGCCGTCCGCGTGAAGCCCATGGCGTGCTCGTAGAAGTACGCCGCCTGCTTTGCGTTGCCGACCCAGAGCTCGACGTGATCCCAGCCGAGCAGCGGCATGAAGTCTTCGGCCATGGGCCGATTATGCCTCGCGCTCGGACTACGCAACGGCGACGAAGTCCTCGCCCTCGACGAAGCCGAGCCCTGCAGCGAGCTCCCGCACCCTCGCCCTCCCGTCCGGCCCGGAGACGGCGCCGAGCGCGAGCGCCCCCGGGAACTCGGCTGCGCGCTCGACCGGGACGACCGGCGCGCCGTGGATCCGCTTGCCGAGCTTGCGCGGGTCGACCTCGACGAAGGCGGCGAGCGGCGTGCCCGCCGCGAGGAGCTCGCGTGCGAGCGCCTTCCCCGTCGGGCCCGCGCCCCACACCACCGCGGCACGGCCGCCTGCGAGCAGGGTCCTGCGCAGGAAGTGCACCTTGCAGCGCCGGAAGGCGTCGAGCGTGTAGGCCGGCCGCGTCCGGGTCAGCCGCTTCGGGTGGTCGCGCCAGCGGTGTACGAGCCGGTCGACGTTGCGGAAGCGGCCGCCCCGCTCCCAGATCCGCAGGACGAGGTCGTAATCCTCCGGCCAGCCGCGATCGCGGTAGGAGACGAGCTCGGCGCGCGCCGTCAGCCCGGGCCCCGGCAGCGGGCATTCGACCCAGAGGTCGCGCAGGGCGGCCTCGACCGTGACGAGCGAGTTGAGCCAATCCGCGTACGCGCGCATCCCGTCGGTCGGGTCGGGGAAGTACTCGACACGGCCGCCGACCGCGGCGAGGCCCTCCTCCTCGATCGCCGCAACCTGCAGCTCGAGCCGTTCCGGCAGCGCAACGTCGTCGGCGTCCATGCGGGCGACGAGCGGGGCGCGCGCCTCGGCCCGCGCACGCTCCGACGCGGCGACCATCCCCGCGGGCTCCTGGCGCAGGACGCGGAACCGGGAGTCGGCTCGCGCATGCTCGGCCGCGATCGCGGGTGACGCGTCGGTCGAGCCGTCGTCGACGACGAGCACTTCGAAGTCCGGGAGCGTCTGCGCCGAGAGCGACCCCAGGCACGCCGCGAGATGACGCTCCTCGTCGCGCACCGGCAGCAGGACCGAGACGCGAGGAGAGCTCACTCCGCCGCCGGCAGGGGCGGGGGCGCCTTCCGCCGCACCCGCTCGTAGGCGATCCCCGCGAAGATGAGCACGCCGCCGGCGATCTCGAGCGTGTGCAGGCTCTCGCCGAGCAGGAAGAGCGCGAAGAAGACGGCGAAGAACGGCTGCAGGTTCCCGAACAGCGAGGCGCGCGACGGGCCGACGCGGTCGATCGCGGTGAACCAGAGGATGTTCGTGAGAAAGAGCGGGCCGATCACCGCGTAGCCGAAGCCGAGCCACACCTTCCAGCCGAAGGAGAACGACTCGGCGGAGAGCTGTCTCGAGGCGAGCGCGGCGAGCGGCACCCAGCCGATCGCGAGCACGAGCGCGCTGATCCGGTACGGCGAGTAGCGGCGCATGAGCGGCCTGATCGAGACCGTGTAGGCGGCCCAGGTGAACGCGGTCGCGATCGCGATCAGGTCGCCGCCGAGCGAGCTGCCGAGGCCGCCCGTCGCAGCCGCCGCGACGAGCCCGACGCCCACGAACGTGACGAGCGCGCCGATCCAGAACGAGACGGCGAGCGCCTCGAGGCGCAGCGCGACCGAGATGAGCCCGATGAACACCGGCGTCGCGCCAAGCAGCAGCGCGACGGTGGAGGCGTGTGCAAGCTTGACGGAGTAGACGAAGCAGACCTGGTTCGCGAAGATCAGGAGCGCGGCGAGGAGCACGAGGGGCATGTCCTTCCTGGCGATCCGGAAGGAGTGCTCGCGCCGGTACGTGAAGATCCAGAAGAGCGAGATCGCCGCGAAGTAGCGGATCGTCCCGTACGCGAGCGGCAGCCAGCCGTGCTCGAACATGTACTTCGTGACGGTGATGTTGAGCGCCCACAGCAGCACCGTCCCGAGCAGCATCGCGTCTGTCGGGGAAGGGCGCCGCACACCCGCGAACGTACCTCCGTTAGGCTCCGCTGCGATGCCGGAGCCGACCTTCGCCGCCGTCGACGAGCTCGTCGGGCCTGCGACGCCGCACTTCGCGTACCAGCTACGCGCCCGCGTGCGGGAGCTCGTTTCCGACCTGCCGGCGGAGCACCCGGTGCGCCGGTACGCGGAGGAGAAGATCGATCTGCTCGACCGGCTCGGGCACGCGTCCTCGAAGGCGGCCGACAGCCACCGCGAGCCGCGCACGCGGCCGGGCTGGAGCGAGCTCCCGAGCTCGGCGCCCGCCGCAGAGCCGCTGCCGCGGCGATGAGCCTCGAAGGGTCCTCGGTGCTCGTCACCGGGGGAACTCGGGGGATCGGCCGGGCGATCGCGCTCCGGCTCGTGGCCGACGGAGCGTCCCGTGCGGTGCTCGGCTACATGCGGAACGACACGGCCGCGGAGGAGGCGGCCGCGCTCGTGCAGGAAGCCGGTGCCGAGGTCGTGCTCGTGCGCGGAAACGTCGCCGACGCACGCGTCGTGGAGGAGCTCGCCGCCGCCGGGCCGTACCGGGTCGTCGTCCACAACGCCGCCACGGGCGTGATCCGCGCGGCGCTCGAGACGGAGGACAAGCACTGGGATTGGACGCTCGCCGCGAACGCGCGCGCTCTCCTCTCGCTCGCCCGCGCGACCGTGCCCGCGATGGTGGGAGGCGGCTCGATCGTGGCGATCTCGAGCCTCGGCTCGCAGCGCGTGCTCCCGAACTACGTCCTCATCGGCACGTCGAAGGCGGCGCTCGAGTCCGTGGTCCGCTACCTCGCCGTCGACCTCGCTCCGCGCGGGATTCGGGTCAACTGCGTCTCCGCGGGCGTCGTCGACACCGAGGCGCTCGACTGGTTCCCGAACAAGGAGCAGATGCTCGCCACGGTGAAGCGGACGCCGACCGGGCGGCTCGTCGAGCCGGAGGACGTCGCCGCCACGGTCTCCTTTCTCTGCTCGCCGGACGCGGCGATGATCTGCGGTCAGACGCTCGTCGTGGACGGCGGCTACTCGCTCGGGGCCTAGGCCGCAGGTGGAGCCGACCGAGGAGAACCTGCGCGCCTGGGAAGCGGCGCACCGTGCCCGCGCCGAGCCCGCAGAGCTCGCGTCGATCGTGCAGCGCACGCTCGGCGACCTGACCGGCAAGCGCGTCCTCCACCTCCACTGCGCCGCAGGCGAGGCGACCGCGGCGCTCGCCGAGCTCGGAGCGGTCGTGACGGGTGTCGACCCGCGGCCGGCGGCGCTCGAGACGGCGCGCGAGCGTTGGCCGAAGATCCTCTGGGTGGACGGCGACCCGCAGTCGCTGCCGCGCCAGCTGCGGCGCGGGCGGTTCGACCTCGTCTACTCCGGCGAGGGCGTGCTCGGCCACCTCGACGACCTCGACGGCTGGGCGATCGGCATCGCCGCCGCATTACGCGAGAACGGCGAGCTCCTCGTCTTCGACGACCATCCCGTCGCCGACTGCGTCGACGGGCTGCTCCGCTGGCGGCACGACTACTTCCGCGACCCTTCCGATCCCGACCGGCTGTGGCGGATCGGCCAGGTCGTGAGCGCGCTGGCGCGTGCCGGGCTGCATGCGGAGGCGCTCGAGGAGTATCCGGGAGGCACCTCCCGCCGCCGCCACGACCGCCGCATCCCGGCCACGTTTCTGCTCTACGCGCGGCGCTCGGCCTAGCCGAGCTTCTCGAAGGCTTCGTCGAGCTCGGCGTCCGTGATCGTCAGCGGCGGCGTCGCCTGAATCAGGGAGCCGTCGAGACCGGCCGGGACGACGAGGACGCCACGTGCGACCGCCGCCTCCGCGTCGCCACCGCGGGCACGAAGGAGCCCGGAACCGCGCCAGCCCGCCTGCTCGAACCGCTCGCCCGCCTCGCGCACGCGGTCGAGGAGCTTCGGCGCCTCCTCGAGCACGACGAGAGCCGCGGCACACGCGAGCGGGCTCCCGACGTGCGTATGCGTGTACACGTCCTCGGGCCCCAGCTGCCACACGTCCTCGAGCCCGTCACGACAGAAGAGCGCCGCCGACAGCGGCAGGCCGCCGCCGAGCGCCTTGCCGACGCAGAGCACGTCCGCGACCTCCTCGCCCGGCCACATCTCGCCCACCCGGCCGAGGCCGGCGTAGACCGAGTCGACCAGGAGGAGCGCGCCCGTCTCGTCGCAGCGGCGCCGCAACGTGGGGAGGAACGCGTCCGGCGGGACGCGGGAGCCCGCCCTCCCCTGCACGGGCTCGACGATCACGCAGCCTGCGTCCTCGGGGAGCGGCCCGGGATCTTCCCCGTACGCCCGCCGGTGCACCGGCCCCGGCAGCCACGGCGCGAACGGCTCGCGGAACCGCTCGAAGCCGGTCGCCGCGAGCGCGAGCAGCCCGGTGCCGTGGTAGGCGCCCTCGAAGGCGACGATTCCCGACCGGCCCGTCGCGAGCAGAGCGGTCCGGAGCGCGATCTCGACCGCATCCTCCCCCGTCACGCCGAGCTTCGCCGGCCACGGCAGCGCCTCGCGAAGGCGCACCGTCACCTCTGCGTCGGCGAGATCGCCGAGCGCGTGCACGACCTCCTGCTCGCGCCACGCCTCGAGGATGCGCGGGTTGCGGTGACCGAGCGCGGCGACGCCGAAGCCGCCCGTGAGGTCGAGGAGCTCGCGCCCGTCGGCGAGCGTGACGCGGCAGCCCTCGGCCCGCGACCAGATCACCGGCTGAGGCGAAGCACGCGGCCCGCCGCCGCGCGCGCGATCGTCCCCGCCATGGCGGGATTCTCCTGCAGCCGGCGTAGCGAGTAGCCGTACCAGTGCTCGCCGAAGGGAACGTAGACCCGCAGCCGGTGCCCCTCCGCGACGAGCTCGTCGCGCCGCTGCTCGCGCACGCCGAGCAGCATCTGGAGCTCGTACTCGAGCGGACCGAGCCCACGTCTCGAGATCCGCGCGAGCGACTCCCCGATCAACCACTCGTCGTGCGTCGCGACGGCGGCGTAGGCCTGCGCATCGAGCAGCGCGTCGAGGCAGCCGAGGAAGTTCGCCCGTACCGCCTCGACGTCGGCGAACGCGATTCCGCCGCGCTCGAGGTAGATGCCCTTGCAGAGACGAACGCTCGGCTGCAGGTCGGCGAGCGAGTGGACGTCGTCGAGCGTGCGCCGCAGCCGCGCCTGGAGGACGACGCCGAGGTTGTCGTGCCCGTCCTCGCGGAGCTCGCGGTAGAGCCGAAGCGTGTCGTCGGTCGTCGTCGAGTCCTCCATGTCGATCCGGACGAAGTTGCCGTAGCCGGCCGCCGTGCGGACGACGTCGAGGAGATTCTCCCGGCACAGCTCGTACGAGAGCTGGAGGCCGAGAGCGGTGAGCTTGACGCTGACGTTCGAGTCGAGAGCCGCCTCGTCGATCGCGGAGAAGACGTCGCGGTAGGCCTGGGCGATCGCGCGGGTCTCCTCCTCGTGCGTGATCTCCTCGCCAAGGACGTCGACGGTGACCATCCTCCCGCCGGCATTGAGCCCGCGCACGCACTCGACGGCCTCCGCGAGCGTCGCACCGGCGATATACCGCGAGGAGAACAGCTGCACCACGGGCTTCGGCACCGCCGGCAGCAGGCGGACGAGGGCGGAGTCGAACAGCGACACGGGCGCGGCGATTCTACGCCGCGGCCGCGGCTACCCCTCCCGCATGAACCCCTGGCGCGCGGCGCTCACGAGCGCCACCGCCTCGGGGAAGAGGACGCGCATCGCGTCGCGGAGCGCCATCGCCTGCTCGTCGACGCCGCCCTGCGGCTGCATCTGCTGCAGCGCCGCCGCGGTCAGCTCGACGGCGGTGTTGAGGGTGAGCGTCGAGAACTGCTCGCGCTGCGCCTCTTGCACGCTCTCCGCCTGCGCCTCCGCGAACTCGCGCAGGCCGCGCATGATCTCCTCGGGGTCGCCGCCGAAGGGGAATCCGAAACCGCCGCCTTCCATCCGGCAAGGGTAGCGGCGGCTTCTAGGTCAGCGGCACCTTGTGGTTGCGCTCCACGTCGTCGGCCAGCGCCTCGACGGAGCCGCGCGCCGCCTGCATGGCGGCGGCGAAAGGGGAGGCGCCGCTCTCGCCGAGAGCCTGCTCGAGCCGGCGCGAGGCGGAGCCGATCGCGTCGAGGTATGCACCGGTGGCGACGCGCGGCTCCGCCTGCAGCGTCTCGGCCAGGGAAGCCGCGGCCTCCTCCGCCTCCACGATCCCCTCGGGGCGGTCCGTCTCGCGCAGCTCGGCGAGCCGGGCCCGAAGCTCCGGGAGGTGCCCACCGCCCGCGGACTCCTCCGCCACCTCGCAGAGCCCTGCGAGCGAGGCCGCTTCCCGCACGAGCCGGCCCTCCGTCAGCGGCCGGGCGTCGTCGTCCAGGGCGAGCCAGGCGCGACCTTCCGGCGACTCGAACGCACAGAGGTAGACGCGCCGCCCGAGCGTCTCGGCGACGAGGACGCCGCCGAGCTCCTCCCCCGCGGCCGCGAAGCCCGCAGCGGTGCCTGCAATGCGTGCGACGTCCTCCGCGACCGCCATACGGCCAGAATAGGGCCGTGGAGGTCTCCGCCCGGACACGTCAGGCGCGCGAGCTGTTCGCGCCGCTCGGCCCGACGTACGACCGCTATGCGCGCCTGCTCTCCTTCGGCCAGGACCCGCGCTGGCGCACCTTTCTCGCCTCGCGGATCCCGCCCGACGCGGACCGCGTGCTCGACGTCGCCACGGGCACCGCGGCCGTGGCGATCGAGCTTGCGCGCGCGGATCCCGCCCGAACGGTGGTCGGTGTAGACCAGAGCCCCGAGATGCTCGCCGCCGGGCGTCGGCAGATCGAGCGGGGCGGCCTGAGCGGCCGGATCGAGCTTCGCGAGGCGCGAGCCGAAACCCTGCCGTTCGCCGACGGGGAGTTCGACGCCGTCACGTTCACCTACCTGCTCCGCTACGTCGACGACGTGCCCTCGACGCTGTGCGAGCTCGCCCGCGTCGTCCGGCCCGGCGGGACGGTCGCGATGCTCGAGTTCGGTCTCCCGCGCGGGGCGTGGCGTCCGCTGTGGGAGCTGTACGTACGGGTGGGGCTGCCGTCGGCCGGGGCGCTCGTCTCGCCGGGCTGGCACGGAGTCGGCCGCTTTCTCGGCGGCAGCATCCGCGACTTCTGGCGTGACTGGCCCGAGCCGCGGCTCCTCGACGCGTGGCGCGAGGCGGGCGTCGCGGACACACGCGCGCGGCGACTCAGCCTGGGCGGCGGGGTCGTCTTCTGGGGGCGGCGCGCATGACGGCCGCGCGTCCGCGGCCGGCGTTCTACGCGCTCAGCCCGGGCGGCTGGCGCGACTACGTCACGCTCCTCCACCCCCCGTACACGCTCTGGCATCTCTCCTACGTCGCGGTCGGCGCAGCGCTCGCGCCACGGATGAACTGGGCGCTGCTGGGCTGGACGACGCTCGCGTTCGCGCTCGCGATGGGAGTCGGGGCACACGCGCTCGACGAGCTGCGGGGAAGGCCGCTGCAGACGCGCATCCCGCCGCCCGTGCTCGCCGTTCTCGCCGCTGCTTCGATCTCCGCAGCGGCCGCGGTCGGCATCGGCGTCGCGGTCTCGCGCACCCTGTGGCTCCTCGTCTTCGTGGCCGTCGGCGCGTTCCTCGTCGTCGCCTACAACCTCGAGCTGTTCGGCGGCGCCTTCCACGGCGGGCTGTGGTTCCCGGCTGCGTGGGGGGCCTTCCCTGTGCTCACCGCGTACTTCGCCTCGGCGCGAACGCTGCACGGAACGGCGTTCGCCGCCGCGGGCTACGCCTTCGCCTCGAGCTGGGCGCAGCGGCGGTTGTCGACGCCCGTCCGGCTCGTGCGGCGACGCGTGGTCGCGGTCGAAGGGAAAGCTGAGCTCGACGACGGGACGACGCTGCCGCTCGACGCCGACGCACTGGCGTCCACGCCGGAGGCGGCGCTCAAGGCGCTCGCGGCCGCGACGGTGCTCGTCGCGCTCGCGCTGCTCCTGTTCCGCGCGGGGTAACGCCTACACTCAGCACGGTGGCGCTGACGACCATCGCCGATCTCATCTTCGCCGGCGGCGTCGTGGTCGCGGCGCTCACGCTCGCCGGGGCAGCCCTTCACCGCGCACCGACCGGGTTCCTCGTGTCGTCCGTCTTGCTCGAGGCCGTCCCGGCCGTCGGGATCTGGGTCGCCTTCGCCCTGCGTCACGACCGGCCGCTCGCCGTCGCCGCAGGCGGGCTCACGGTCTGCACGCTTGCAGCGGGAGCCGCCCTGCTCTTGCGCAAGGCGTTGCGCCGCGTCAGCGCGATGGACGCCCGTCTCGCCGAAGCCGAGGACGGCCTCGCCGCGGTCGTCGAGCGGGAAAAGGGCGAGCTCGCGGCCGAGCTCGAGCTCACGCTCGCCCGCGCCCGCGCAGACTCACGCTCCCTGCTGGAGGAGCAAGAGCGCCGGATCGGCGAGGAGCGGCGCTCACTCGTCGCGGAACGGGAGCGCGACGCGACGGCGGCTCTCGGCGACAAGCTGACCCAGGTTCAGGCGCAGATCGAGCAGCGGCTCGCGGGCTGGGCGCAGGATCTCGATCGCGCGGCAGAGGCGACAAAGACGCGGATTACCGAGCTCGAGCAGCGACAGCAGAGGCTGCTGCACGAGATCGAGCTTCGGCTCACCGCCGACGCCGAGCGCCTCTCCGCCGAGAGCGAGGAGCAGCGGGCCGGGGTGGCGCGGCTGCGCGCCGACCTCAGCCGTACGGTCGAAGACGCCCTCGGGAAGCTGCAGAGCGAGCTCGAGGCACACACCGCCGAGCGACGCAAGGCTCTCCATGGCCTCGAGGCTCGAATGGCGGGCCGCGAGCGGGAGCTGACCGAGCAGGCGCAGCGCGAGGAGGCGGACGCCGTGCAGCGGGTACGCGGCGGCTTCGAGGACATCTCCCGCCGCCAGATCGAGCAGCTCGAGCGTGCGGTGGACCGGGCGGTGGCATCGCACGCGGACGAGGCCGCTCAGCGGTTCGCCCAACTCGTCAAGACCTCGCGTGAGGACGCGGCGAAGCGCCTCGCCCGTGAGCTTGACCGCGCCGTGAGCACGTTCTCGCGGGAGGCCGAGACGGTGCTCGCGGAACGGCTGGCCCACGTGGGAGACGCGGGTGCTCAGCGGCTCGAGCACAGGGTCTCGAATGTGGCTGGCGAGCTCGAGCGGCGGCACGACGAGCTCGTCGCGGCACACGACCTCCGGCTGGGAGAGCTCGAGGCGGAAACACGGCGCCGGATAGACGAGCTCCGCGCCGACATCGAGGCGGAGCGCGGAGTGCTCGAGGCGCGGCTGCAGGAGCTCGTGCGCCGATTCGCCTCGACCGCGGCCGTCCGCGGTTCCTGAGAGCTCGTTTCGGAATCACCACGCGCCGGCCAGGCGGAGAGCGCGATACGTCGTCCAGCGCGGACAAACGGCCGGTGCTTCGTTTCGAGACGAATCCCTAACAAAAACTTCGCCTAACAAAGGCCGGGAGGGTTCGTCGGTAGCAGCACGAACCTGGTGAGCCATGAGCGAGACGACCACCCAAATCCTCGAGCCGCTGATCGACGAACGGTCGAAGGTGGAGAGCTGGCGGCTCCACATCCTGATCGAGGCCGGTTACCCGCTGCCACTCGCCGAGCGGGTCGCAGTGAGCGAGGCCGACCTCCATTTCGCCTGCGAGATGCTCGGTCGCGGCTGCGCGCCCGAGACCGCCGTCGAGATCCTTCTCTAGGCCCGTACCCGCCCCCGCGGAGACGCGAAGTACGCTGGGGCCGATGGCCAAGGTCGAGGCGCTGCCCTACGACGAACGCACCGTCTATTCGGTCGCCGCGTTCAACCGGGGAGTCGGGCAATGGCTCGGTCGCCTCCCCACCGTGTGGGTCGAGGGAGAGGTCACGGAGCTCCGGCGGCACGAGCGGTGGGCAACGGTCTTCTTCACGCTCAAGGACCCGGCCGACGGGTCGTGCGCCGGCGTGACGATCGCGCGCGGGAAGTTCGACGCCTTGAGGCTCGACCTCGCGGACGGCGAGCGGGTGCACGTCTTCGGCCGGCCGGAGCTCTACGAGCAGCGCGCCGAGTTCAAGATCCGCGCGCTCACGATCGAGCGCTTCGGCGCCGGCGCCCACCTGGCGACCCTCGAGCGCCTGAAGGCAAGCCTCGCGGCGGAGGGTCTCTTCGCGGACGCTCGCAAGCGCCCACTACCGTTCCTGCCTCGCCGGATCGGCGTCGTGACCGGAAACGACGCCGCCGCGAAGCGGGATCTCGTCACGACGATCAGCTCCCGCTTTCCGCCTGCAGCCGTGCTCGTCGCGGAGACCTACGTGCAGGGCCCGCGCGCGGCGGCGGAGATCGTCGCGGCGATCCGCGCCCTCTGCGAGCAGCCCGGCGTCGACGTCGTCGTCCTGACCCGTGGAGGCGGGAGCTTCGAGGATCTCCTCCCGTTCAGCGACGAGCGGGTGGTGCGCGCGGTGGCCGGCTGCCCGGTCCCCGTCGTCTCGGCCGTTGGGCACGAGCAGGACACGCCACTCTGCGATCTCGCTGCGGACGTCCGCGCATCGACCCCAACGGCAGCCGGGAAGCTCGTCGTGCCGCAGCTGACCGAGTTGTGCGGCAGGCTCGACCGCGCCCGCGAGGGGCTCGCGCGCAACGTGCGGCGCTCGCTCGAGCGCAACCGACAGCGCCTCGCCCATTCGGCCGAGCGGCTCCGGGCGACGCCACGCGTCGCCGTCGAGCGAGAAGGTCTGCGCCTCGAGCGGACTCACGAACGGCTGCGGCTCGCGCCCGCGCTTGCGGTCGAGCGGAAGCGGGCGGCGCTCGAGAACAGCGCCGCGAAGCTCGTAGCGTTGTCACCTGTGCAAACACTGAAGCGAGGGTACGCGATCGTCCGGACGGAGGCGGGCGACGTCGTCTCCTCGACCGGCGCCGTCTCCACCGGAGAGCACGTGGACGTCACGCTCGCCGAGGGCGGGTTCGGCGCACGCGTCGAAGAGGTGACGCCGTGACGGAGCAAACGGAGCCGACCTTCGAGCAGGCGCAGGCCGAGCTCGAGCAGATCGTCGAGCGGCTCGAGCGCGGACAGGCGCCACTCGACGAGGCGCTGAAGCTGTGGGAGCGGGGCGAGGCGCTCTATGCCTTCTGCCGCGCAAAGCTCGACGCCGCCGAGGGACGCGTCGAGGAGCTCGCACGCCGCGCAGAGCAGTCACGACCGTCCCCCGCGGCAGACGCCGGCCCGGCCCAGGCTTAGCGCACGGCAGCCCGGCCGGCGCGGCCGCTCTCGTCCTCCGCCGCTTACTCGGACGGCAGCTCGGCCCGGTTCGCTGAGGGCATCACGCGGAGCATCGCGACCGAGAGCCCCTCGCGAGCGAGGAAGAGCAGCCCGACACCGATGCCGACCGACGCCTCGATCGCCTGGAGGCCGAAGCCGTAGGCGACGCCGACGCTGTACGACACGCCGTAGCCGACGAGCGCGGACGCGATGGCCACCTGGACGAGACCGACGTTGCCGGGCCAGAACGGGAAGACGGTGATGACGTTCATCAACAGCAGCACGACGCCTGCCGCGGGCAGCGGCGAGTGGATGTCGAAGGCGCGCATCGCCGTATAGACAGCGAAGATCTGGCACGTCCAGCCGCAGATCTGGAAGAAGATGGCGCCGGACGACCCGACCGGCGAGCGCATCACGCCGAGCCCGGCGCGTCCCATCGCGAGCAGCCGGCGGGCCGGACCGAGCCCCTCGAGCGAGATCAGATGGTGCCGCCGCGCGGTGACGAACGCGAACGCGAACAGCCCGACTCCGACGGCGATGACGCCGAGCATGCTCGCCCGCGCCGAGGTCGGGATGCTCGCCGTCAGCACGACATAGAGGATCAGCAGGAGCACCGGCACGATGTCGAAGACGCGGTGCGCGAAGACCGTCCCGACAAGCGTTGCCCATGCGCCCTTCCGCCCGGGAAGCTTACGCGTCAGGACCGCGACGCGGGCGAGTTCGCCGATCCGACCCGGCAGGACGGCGTTCGCGAAGAGGCCGACCGAGAACGCGGAGAACACCAGCAGCGCTCCGGGGTGAGGTGGCTGCATCGCGGAATGGATGACGGTCGTCCACGCGAGGGCACGAACGATGACCGAGAGAAGATTCAGCGCGATGGCGACGACGACCCACTCCCAGCGGACCGCGCTGAACGCATCGCCGATCGCCGCGAGGCTGCCTTGCCTCCACCACAGGAGGCCGGCGGCGGCGCCGAGAACGAGGAGGCCCAGGAAGACGCGGGCGACTCGGCCGAGCGGCAGCCCGAGGAGCCGGGTCGGCTCGCGGGGCGGCTCGTTCGCGGGCTCCATCCGGCCATTATCGTCGCCTGCCCGATGCGAATTCGCTCCCCGCACGACCGAGAGATCGTCCGCCTCGCGCTGCCAGCGCTCGGAGCGCTCGCGGCCGAGCCCTTGTACATCCTCGCCGACACGGCGATCGTAGGTCACCTCGGCCGGCCCCAGATCGCGGCCCTCGGCCTCGCCGGGACGGTCCTCGCCGGCGCCTTCGCGATCTTCAACTTCCTCACCTACGGAACGACGGCCGTCGTGGCGCGGGCGTCGGGCGCAGGTCGGGAGGATGAAGCCGCCCGCCTCGCTGCCCAGGCGCTCTGGGCATCGCTCGGGATCGGGGTCGTGCTGCTCGTCGGGTGCGAGATCCTCGCCGCGCCGCTGCTCGAGGGGCTCGGTGGCCACGGCCGTTCCGGTCACTTCGCTCTCGTCTACTTCCGGATCGCCGCCGCCGGGCTGCCGGCGGCGCTCGTGGCGCTTGCCGGCCAGGGTTACCTGCGCGGCGTATCGAACTTCCGCCGGCCGCTCGAGATCGTCGTCGTGGCGAACGTCGCCAACCTCGTGCTCGAGCTGCTGTTCGTCTACGGCTTCGGCTGGGGGATCGCGGGCTCGGCCGCGGGTACCGCGATCGCCCAGGCGGGAATGGGGGCGGCGTTCGTCGCCGAGCTGCTCCGGCCCCACGCCCCCTCCCGACGACCGAGCCTCCGGGAGATGCGGCCGCTCTTCCGCATCGGGAGGCAGATCTTCATGCGCACGGCGGCTCTGTACGCGTCGTTCCTCGTCGCGGCGTCCGTGCTCGCGCGCATGGGGGACGCCCAGATCGGCGCGCACCAGATCGCCTACGAGCTCTTTCTCTTCCTCTCGCTCGTCCTCGACGCGATCGCGATCGCCGGCCAGGTGATCGTCAGCCGGATGCTGGGCGCGGGCGAGGCCGGCGGCGCACATGCGGCGGCCGTGCGGATGATCGGATGGTCGGTGGCGATCGGTGTCGTCTTCGCCGCGGTGCTCGCGCCGCTCTATCACGCTCTGCCCCGGGCGTTCACCGGCGACCCGGGCGTGCTTCACCAGGCCACGCTCCTGTGGCCGTTCCTCGTGGCGATGCAGCCGCTCGGCGGAGCCGTCTTCGCGCTCGACGGGATCCTCATCGGCGCAGGCGACACGCGCTACCTCATGTGGTCGATGCTCGCCGCTAGCGGTCTCTTCATCGCGCTCGCCGCACTCGCGCTCTCCCGCGGCTGGGGAGTCATCGGCGTCTGGGCGGCGCTGGACGTCCTCATCGCAGCCCGCCTCGCGCTCCTCGGCCCTCGCTTCGCGCGCCGCCGGTGGGCGGTCGTGGGCTGGGACTAGACTGTTCGGATGGAGGGCCTGGCCGAGCTGCACACCCATCTCGGGGGCTCGGTTTCGTCGGACATTCTCTGGTCGCTCGCCCATAGTCAGGGCATCGCGCTCCCGGTCAAGGACTTCTGGGACTTCGACCGGCTCGTGACTGTCTCCGACCCGCGCGGCGTGCCCGATCTCGACGCGCTCGACGCGATCTACCACTGGACGGAGCTGATCCAGTCGAGCCCGGCGGCCGTCGAGGTTTCGGTGCACGGCGCGATCGGCGGCGCGTACCGGTCGCAGGGGATCACGACGCTCGAGCTCCGCTTCAACCCCATGAAGCGAAACCGGGGCGGGGAGCGCGACCTCGACCACATCATCCTCGCCGCCATCCGGGGGCTCGATGTCGCGAGCCTCGAGTACCGGCAGGTGCGCGCGGGCCTGATCCTGATGATGGACCGGACGTTCACGCCGCGCCAGAACGAGATCATCGTCGAGAAGGCGATTCGCTGGGCTCCGCGCGGCGTCGTGGGGATCGACATCGCGGGGCCGCGCCCCGGCCACGAGCGGTACGACTACTCGCAGGTGCAGCCGATGGTGGAGGAAGCCCGCGCCGCCGGGCTCGGTGTGACGATCCACGTCGGCGAGGAGGGAGAGGAGACGGGGCGGGCCGAGATCGGCGAGGTGGTCGAGCTGCTGCGTCCCGACCGGATCGGCCACGGGATCCTCGCCGCCGGCGACGCCGAGCTGATGAAGGAGCTCCGCGAGCGCGAGGTGGTGCTCGAGATCTGCCCGACCTCGAACCTCCTCACGAAGGCGCTGGCCGACGAGGAGGCGGTGCGGGACGTCTTCCGCACGTTCGTCGAGCACGGCGTCCTCTTCACGATCGCGACAGACGGGCCCGAGATGATGCGGACGCATCTGCGCGACGAGTTCGATCTGCTGCTGCGGATCGGCGCGTTGACGCAGGACGAGCTTTCGGAGGCGAACACGCGCGGCCACGAGGCGAGCTTCGTCGGCGGATCGCACGCCGCCCGCACGAATACCCCCGTCGGCCGATAGCTGCCGGGCCGGCGCGGCCGTAGCGTGCCGGGCCATGAGAGACAGCGACGAGGCGAAGCCCGACCTGACCGAGCGCCAGCTCCAGATCGTTGCGCTGATCGCGCGCGGGTGCTCGAACGACGAGGTCGGAGAGCGTCTCGGCATCTCGCCGAGGACGGCGAAGGCGCACTGCGACGTGCTGCGCCAGAAGCTCGGCGTGCCGAGACGGCGGCAGATCCCTGCCGCGTTCAAGGCGCTCACCGGCGAGGACCCCCTCGCAGGCGAGCTCGCGCCGGCCATCGCCGGCGCCGGGGGCTGACGGCGACCCCGCGCTCGGGCCCTACCCCGAGCGCGGGACCCCCCGCTTGCAGCAGTCGTGACAAGTGGTCGAGAGAGGAGTAGGGTTCTCGGATCCCGGACGCGATCCGGCAGGGGAATGGTGGAGACGATCAAAGCGGCGGCGAGCTCGCCCGCGCTCGACCACATCATCGAGCGCCCTCGGTTGATCGCACGGCTCGAAGAGGGAGGCGGCTCGCGCGTCGCGGTGTTCGCGGCTCCTGCCGGCTACGGGAAGACGACGCTCGCGCGCCAGTGGTCGCGGCGGCAGAGCGGGCCGGTCGCGTGGTATCGCACGACGCGGGCCTCCGGGGATGTCGCGGTGCTCGCCGTGCAGCTCGACGAGTTGCTCGCCTCGATCGCTCCAGACGTTCCGCGGGAGCCGCAGAAGGTTGCGGCGATCGCGTCGGTCAACGCGAGCCCGAAGCCGCTCGGCCGCGCGATCGTCCGGAGCTTCGGCAGGCTGACCCAGAAAGTCCTTCTCGTCGTGGACGAGTGGGAGGCAGCTGGAACGGAGGAGGCCGACGAGCTCCTGTCGATGCTCGTCGAAAGCCTCGATATCCGGTTCCTCATCACGACGAGAACGAGACCCGACTGGTTCACGCCGCGCCTCGAGGTGTACGGCGAAGGGCTCGAGGTCGGCGCGGGCGAGCTCGCCATGACCGACGAGGAAGCGACGCAGGTCCTTGCGGCGGCGGGAGCCGTTGCCGGCCGAGCACGCCTCATGCGCACCGCCGACGGTTGGCCCGCCGTCCTGGGCCTTGCGGCGATGAGCGGAGACGTCGACTTCACGTCGAGCCATCTCCTCTCCGACACGCTGTACGACTTCCTCGCGAGCGAGCTTCTCGCCGCAGCGAGCCCGGAGACGCAGTTCGGACTGATGCTCCTCGCGGCCGCGTCGGTCGCAGACATGGAGACGGCGCGCTTGGTTCTCGGCGCGAACGCCGACGAGATGATCGAGGAGGCCGAGGCTCGCGGCCTGTTGGCCGTTGCGGATCGAGAAGTCGCTCTCATTGCATCCGCTCCTTCGAGAGTTGCTCATTCGCCGGTTGGAGGTGGCCAACACGGAGACGCGACAAGTTCTGCTTTCGCTTAGCCGAAAGCTTCTGGAAGGTCGCCTGTGGGACGAGGCGCTCTGCGTCGCGGAAGCCGCTCAGGACGCGGCCTTCGTCACCGAAGCGATCGAGGCCGCGTTGGACGAACTCCTCGCCGCCGGCCGAACGAGCAGTCTGCAGCGGTGGGTTGCTGCCGCCCGCTCCACGGGAGCCGAAGGCGGCTTGATCGACTACGCCGAAAGCGAGGCGCTGCTGCGAGCAGACGAACTCGACCGAGCCATGGCCCTCGCGACACAGGCCGCGAACTCGCTTGGGGGAGATCTTGCTGCCCGCGCCCACCTCGTCGCCGGCACGTCGGCCCATCTGTCGGACCGCCCAAATCGGACAGCTGAATACGCGGCGCTTGCTGCCGCATCCGCCGAGAGCATTGAGTCTCGCGAGGGAGCGCTTTGGCTTCGTGTCATCCGGGCACTCGAGGAGCAAGCGCCGGACCTCGCAGAACAGCTCGACGATTTCCGAGCCGCCGCACCAACTGGCCTCAAACAGTCGCTAAGGATCGCGACTGCGGAACTCGGTGTAGCTCTCGTCGATGGCCCGCTCGTAGACGCCCTCGACGACGCGCGAGGCGTACTAGCAGTCGCAAAGGGAGGCGCGGACCCCATCGCACATACAGGCCTCCTGAGTGCGTACAGCTACGCGCTCGTCGTGAACGCCCAATACGAGGAAGGCCTCGAGAGCACAGACGCTCTGACATCCATTACGGAAAGCTATGCGATTGAGTTCCCGGTTCGTTATGCCCAGATAACTCGTGTTAAAGCGCTCGTCGGACTGCGACGATTTACGCTGGCCGAGCGAGCCCTCTCGATGCTCGAGCGTCAGACGCGGGATCATCCGGGCGGCGCCTACCTCCACGGAAATCTCCCAGTTCAGCGCGCTCGCCTATATGCAAGCGTGGGCGAGTTTAAGCGAGCTTTGGACGCCCTCTCGCTTGGTCCTCCCGAGCGCGCGAGCAGAACAGGTCGCAGTGAGTTTCTGGCCTGGCAAGCTCTGCTCTGGGCCATCATCGGAGACTCCGCTCGAGCCACGTCCATGGTCGCAGACGCACACCAGGCAGGCCGCGGGCTAGAGGCTAGAACATTGGCGCACCTTGCTGAAGCAATCATCGCGTTGACAAACGAGAGGTACGCCGAAACAGCCGCTTGTCTCAGAAACGCGATCGAGGGAGGAGCTTACGACCCGATAGTCATCGCGGTGCGAGCTGCGCCGGGCCTTGGCGCGTTCATCGCAGAACAGCCGCAGTCGCGCTTGTGGCTCCAGAGGCTGCTTGCCGCCTCTCGAGATACGCCACTTGCGACTTCGCTCGGTCTACGCATCCCGAGAGAAGCCAAGGAAACGACACGGTTGAGTCCGCGCGAAACCGAAGTGCACGAGCTGCTGGCTCAGGGGCTAACGAACGAAGAAATCTCCAAGCTGCTGTACATCAGCCTCTCGACGACGAAAGTGCACGTCAAGCACATCTTCGAGAAGCTCGGGGTTCGATCGAGGATCGAGGCGGCGCGCGCTCTACGTAGCGACGTCTAGCGCCACCGGAGCATCTTCGCCGTCTTGCTCGAACTGCAGCCGCTCGCGCATGAAGGAGGCGCCTCGCCCGGAGCGGTAATCGTCAGCGGCCGCCGCCAGGATCGCCTCGAACGCTGCGACGACCGCCGTGTCGAACTGTGTCTCGACGGCCTGGGCGAGACGCATCCGCGCGACACGGCTGGGCAGCGCGTCACGGTAGGGGCGATCTGAAGTCATCGCGTCATAGGCGTCGGCGACTCCGATGATCCGCGAGAGGAGCGGTATCTCGTCACCGTGTAACCCGTCCGGATAGCCCATGCCGTCGATGCGTTCATGGTGGGAGCGGACGATGTCGGCGATCTCCGAGTAGTCGTCGACGTTGCGCAGGATTCTTTCGCCGATCTCCGAGTGCTGCTCCATCTGCCTGCGCTCCTCGAGGGTCAAGGGCCCAGGCTTCTCGAGGATGCCGGCCTTGAGGCCGATCTTGCCGATGTCGTGGACGAGTCCGCAGAGGTGGACGAGCTCCTGCTCCGCTTCTGACAGTCCCATGCGGCGCGCGATGTCCTTTGCGTAGATCGCCACCGCCGCCGAATGACCCGCGGTGTACTGATCCCGGGCGTCGAGCGTGGCGACGAGAGCAGTCGCAAACGAGAGGCTCGCTCGACGAAGTCTCTCATTCGCGTTCTCGAGGTCCTGGGTAACGACCTTCTCCTGCTGGTAGAGGTGCAATAGACGCTGGGCCGCCAGGGCGGGGATGAAGAAGACGAGGACGAGACGCAGGGAGTAGAGGTGATAGCCATAGACGAACAGCGCGAGAACTGGAACGTACAAGGGCACAGTGAGCTGGGAGACCGAACTGATGGCGCGCAGCACCTCCGGCACATTCCCTCCGCGTACCCACGCGGTCATGCCGACGAGGGACCACCCCGCGGCTAACTCCACGATGGATGCGGCGAGACTCGCGAGGACATACCCGCCGAAGTTGGTCGGGCTCGGCACGAGCGTCCACGCAGCAAGGCCTGCTGCCGCAGCTGTGAGCCCGCGGATCGGCGTGTAAACGCTCCACTTCAGGAAGTCGTCACGTAGATCCAAGACGTTCGAAGCAGCTCCGACCACAAAGCCGCCGAGCGGGCCGAACACGACAGCCGCGAAGACGAGCGGGAGAAACGACACTGTTTGGGTCGTCCCGCGGGCGACGTCGATGCTCTGGCGCTCAGCGAGTGCTGCAACCGCAGCCAGCACCAGAGCTGCCCAGATCGGCGGTAGGCGATAGCCGTGCAGCCAGAGGACGCTGACTGCTGCCACGGATCCGGCAAAC
This sequence comes from uncultured Actinomycetes bacterium, assembly GCA_963796265.1. Lineage (GTDB taxonomy): Bacteria > Actinomycetota > Thermoleophilia > Gaiellales > Gaiellaceae > Palsa-739. The sequence goes on from CAWCLA010000001.1 coordinate 606,258, forward strand.
AGGATGCCGGCCCACGCGACGCTTCGATGATCGGCGTTAACTAGACCTTTGACCAGCTTCTTTAACCTTGCGTCTCCCCCAAAAGGGGTATAGGCTGCCCTTGCCGTCAGTTCCCGATCGATCGGAGTAGTCATGCGTCGTTCACTCTTGGGCCTCGTCTTCCGCGCAAGCGCGGTGGGTGAGAGCAGGTACTGGTAGAGCCGTCGGATAGTCCGTCATCCACAGGCAGCGTTCATCCCCCCGGCGGGGGATCCGCATAGCAAGTGGCAGACGGGCAAACGACTTCACGGGCGCCGGGTGATCTTCACCCGGCGCTTCGCTTTTCCTTGTCCACAGCCGATATCGGCTGTGGACAAGCTAGCCGATGAGCCCGCGGCGGAGGCCAACGGCCACCGCATGCGCACGAGAGCGCGCCTGGAGCTTCGCGAGCAGATGCCGCACATGAGACTTCACCGTCTCCTCGGAGAGGAACAGCCGCTGGCCGATCTCCCGGTTCACCAGACCGTCGGAGATGAGCTGCAGCACCTCGATCTCCCGCACCGTCGGCGCCTGTTCGAGCTCGCGAAGCGGGCTCTGCAGCGGGATCACGTCGGCACCGCCGGAACCACGACGCCGCGCCGCGACCTCCTCGAAGCGGCGCGAGTGCGTCAGATAACGGCTCAGGATCTCCTTACGCTCAGCAGCGTCCACATCCGGAGTATCGGCGCTGCAAACGGGCTGCTTTAGCGGCTGGGACTACCTCGAACGGGTATCGCGCGCAGTGGGCGCAACCGACGGATCCGACGCGCCCGACGTGTCCTTCGGCAGCGCAGTCTCGTCTGCCTCGGCGGGCGTGTGCTGCTCCGCCACTCCAGCCGTCTGCAGCGTTTCCCGGTCGACGTTGAGCGGATGGTGGCAGGCGGCGAGATGGCCGTTGCCGTAGTCGACGAGCGGCGGCTCCACCTGCTGGCAAACATCGGTCGCGTAGCGGCAGCGCGGGTGGAAGCGGCAGCCGCTCGGGGGGTTGATCGGGCTCGGGACGTCTCCCTCGAGCACGATCCGCTCCCGCTTCTCCGCCAGATCCGGATCCGGGATCGGAACCGCGGAGAGAAGTGCCTCGGTGTACGGCATGATCGGCCTGCTGTAGAGCTCCTCCGCCGGCGAGAGCTCGACGATCTTGCCGAGGTACATCACCGCGATCCGGTCGCTCACGTGACGGACGACGCCGAGGTCGTGGGCGATGAAGATGTAGGTCAGGTGGAACTCGTTCTGCAGGTCCTCGAGCAGGTTCAGCATCTGCGACTGGATCGACACGTCGAGGGCGGAGACGGGCTCGTCCGCGATGATCAGCTTCGGCCGCAGCGCGAGCGCCCGCGCGATCCCGATCCGCTGCCGCTGCCCGCCGGAGAACTCGTGCGGGAACCGGTTGTAGTGCTCGGGCGACAGGCCGACGGTCTCGAGGATCTCCCCGACACGCCGCTTCTGCTCGGCCCGGTTGCCCAAATTATGGATCCGCATCGGATCGGACACGATCGTGCCCACGCGCTTGCGGGGGTTGAGCGACGCGTACGGATCCTGGAACACCATCTGCATCTCGCGCCGGAGCGGCCGCAAGCGCCGTGTTCCGAGACGCTGGATCGGAGTTCCCTCGAAGACGATCTCGCCGTCCGTCGGTTCGAGCAGGCGCACGAGCGTGCGGCCAAGCGTCGACTTCCCGCAGCCCGACTCGCCGACGAGCCCAAGCGTCTCCCCCTGCCGAACCGCGAACGTCACGTCGTCCACCGCGTGCACGCGCGCGACCTCCCGCTGCAGGATTCCCTTCCGGATCGGGAAGTACTTCTTGACGTGGCGGACCTCGAGTAGCGGGGTCTCGGCCGACTCGCGCGTCTGCTCGAGAACGGTCACGCCGCCGCCGCCGAGCCGCCCGAGATCGTCTCGTCGCGGCGGTCGCGCTTGAGCTCGACGTCGAGCCAACACCGGTCGAGATGGCCGGGCGTCTCGACACGGTTCTCGAGGCCCGGCTCCTGCATGCACTTGTCGAACGCGTGCGGGCAGCGCGGCCGGAACTTGCAGCCCTCCGGGAGGTTGATGAGCGACGGCGGCATGCCCTCGATCGTGTGCAGGCGCTCGGGGCGCGGCCGGTCGAGACGCGGGATCGAGCCGAGCAGCCCCCACGTGTACGGCATCTGCGGGTCGTAGAAGATGTCCCGCTTCGTGCCGCGCTCGACGACACGGCCGGCGTACATGACGATGATCTCGTCGGCGATGTCTGCGATCACGCCGAGGTCGTGGGTGATGAAGATGACCGCGGAGTTGAAGTCGTCCTTGAGACGGCTGATCAGCTCGACGATTTGCGCCTGGATCGTCACGTCGAGCGCCGTCGTCGGCTCGTCCGCGATGAGAATCGACGGATTGCAAGACAGCGCCATCGCGATCATCGCGCGCTGCCGCATCCCGCCGGAGAACTGGTGCGGGAAGTCGTCGACCCGCGCCTCCGGGTTGGGAATGCCGACCTGGCGCAGGAGCTCGACGGTGCGCGCACGGGCCGTCCGCCTGTCGACCTTGTCGTGAGCCTGGATGGCCTCGACGATCTGCTCGCCGATCCGATAGACGGGATTCAGCGAGGTCATTGGATCCTGGAAGATCATCCCCAGCTCGTTGCCGCGATAGTTCTGCATCTCGCGGTCGGAGACCTCGAGCAGGTCTCTCCCCTGGTACAGGACCCCGCCCTCGAAGCGCGCGTTGACACCGCGCGTGAGCCCCATCAGCGTCATAGCAGTGACGCTCTTGCCGGACCCCGACTCCCCGACGATCCCGAGCACCTTGCCGCGCTCGAGCTCGAACGAGATCCCGTCGACGGCCCGCACGATCCCGTCCTCCGTCGCGAAGCGGACCTTGAGGTCGTTGACTTCCAGCAGCCGCTCGGCCATCAGCTCAACCGGATCCGTGGATCGAGATACGCGTATGCGAGATCCACGAGCAGCGTGAAGACGACGATGAACATCGCTCCGTAGAGCGTCACACCCATCAGCGGCGGCAGGTCCTGGCTGGCGATCGACTGCGCCGCGTACCAGCCGACCCCGTGCAGCTGGTAGACGGTCTCCGTGATGATCGCCCCGCCCCCGAGGACCGAGGCGAAGTCGAGCCCGAACAGCGTCACGATGGGGATGAGCGACGCCCGGAGCACGTGCTTGACGAGGATCCGCCGCGTCGAGAGCCCCTTCGCCTTCGCCGTGCGAACGAAGTCCTCGTTGATCGTGTCGAGGATGTTCGAGCGCAACACGCGGCCGTAGAAGCCGATGAAGAGCACGGCTAGCGTGAACCACGGCAGGAGCAGGTGGTAGAACCACTGCGCCGGGTTCGAGGTGAGCGCGACGTAGCCGCCGTCCGGGAACCAGGAGACTGCCCCTCCCTCTCCGGCGAAGAAGTAACGGAGGATCAGCCCGAGCCACGCCACTGGGAGCGAGATCCCGATGAGCGCAAAAGCCGTGATCGCGCGGTCCGAGATACGGCCAGCGGTGACCGCGGAGATCGTGCCGACGAGGATCCCGAAGCCCATCCAGATGATTCCGGCGCCGATGGAAAGCGAGAACGTGGCCGGCAGCCCCTGCTTGATCTGGTTGACGACGTTCGTCCCGTCGTAGTACGAGACGAGCTTCGCCGTGAACAGCGACTTCACCAGGTCGTACCACTGGACGACGAACGACTGGTCGAGCCCGAGCTTGTGCCTGATGGCTGCGACGTTCGCCGGAGTGGCGACCTTGCCCGCGATTCGCTCAGCCGGATCGCCGCCAGGGATGACGATGAAGATGAGGTAGACGATGAAGCTGACGGCGAGCAGTACGAGCAACATCCCGAAGATGCGCCGGATGATGTACGCACCCATCTAGCCCAGCCTCCTCACCCGTGCTCGATCCTGATCTTTGCCCGTGGATCGAGCGCGTCGCGCAGGCCGTCGCCGAAGACGTTGATCGCGAGCACGGTGATCGCGATCGCGATGCCGGGGAAGAGGCTCAGCGCCGGAGCCGTCGAGAGCCGGCTCGACCCCTCCTCGATCATCGTTCCCCAGGACGGATTCGGCAGGCGCACGCCGGCGCCGAGGTACGAGAGGCCGACCTCGGTCAGGATCGCGTTCGCGACGATCAGCGTGAAGAGCACGAGCACCGAGGAGGCGACGTTGGGCAGCAGTTCGGTGAACATGATCCGGATCGAGCCGGCCCCCTGCGCGGTGGCCGCCTCGACAAACTCCCGGTTGCGTAACGCGAGCACCTGGCCCCGCAGCGGTCTCCCGATGTAGGGGATGAAGACGAACGCGATCACGAGGATCGTTATCCAGAGGCTCGACCCCGAGAGATTGAGGCCGATGAAAGCCCCGAAGAGATGAAAGCCGTGGTGGAAGCCGTTGACGGAGAGTGCGGTGCCGAGCGCGATCCCGAGCAGCACGACGGGGAACGCCCAGATCAGGTCGAAGAAGCGCGAGATGATCCAGTCCGTGATCCCGCCGAAGTAGCCCGAGAGCAGGGCGAGGATCACCGACAGGATCGTGCAGATCGCCGCCGCGGTGACGCCGATGAAGAGCGAGTTGCGGCCGCCGTAGAGGAGCCGTGTCCCGATGTCGCGACCGAGCTCGTCGGCGCCAAGAATGTACTGGCCGCCGGCGGCGCCCCATTGAGGGCCGATCGGGATCCCGCCGAACACGATCACCGGCTGGCCGTTCACGATCTTCGTGCCGCCCTCCGAGATGACGTTGATCCTCTTTCCGTGCTCGACGACGACACCGCCTGAGTTCGTCTCGTTCTGACCGAGGTGCGAGACGTGCGCCGCATAGACGGGTGAGAGCAGGCAGGACGTGACGACGAGCAGGAAGACGACGAAGAAGGCCAGCGCGACGTAGTTGCGACGGAGCCGCCTCGCCGCGAGCGCCCACGGGCTCCGGCCCTGGATCGGGGCCCGACCCTCTTCAGCCGCCAGTTCGGCGGCGGTATCGAGCGTGAACTCCTCTTGGCCGGTGGTCGCCACGGGTGCGGTTGAGCGTGCGGGTGAAGGTTTGGAGCCGGCGCGGCGATGCACGGGGCACCGCCGCGCCGGATGAACCGGTTACTTCAGGCAGAACTGCGCCGGGTCGTCGTTGTTGTCGTCAAAGATGTCGCAAGCGAGATCCATCTTCGACGAGAAGAACGACGTGAGGATGCCGTTCAGATACGGCACCGTCGAGGCGTACTTCACCATCAGGTCGCGGTCGATCTTCGCCCACGCCGCGTTCGTGCTCGCGGAAAGAGCCTCGCTGGGCGGCAGGGAACCGAGCCGGTCGATCTCCTTGTTGATCGACTTGACGTCGACGTTCCCGTAGTTGTTGTTGTGGACCTGGGTGATGTGCTCGCCGTTCTGGAGGATGTTGAACCAGTCCGTCGGGTACGGGTAGTCCTCGAACCAGTCGGTGAAGCCGATCTGCGCCTTCGTCGCCTGGTTCCCGACCACGGTGAAGTAGTTCGCGCCGGCGAGCGGCTTGAGCGTGGCGTTGAAGCCGATCTTGTTCAGCTGGCCCTGCAGGTACTCGCCGGTGGAAAGGTCGACCGCCACGTCGGAGATCGTGTAGACGGTCACCTTCTGCCCCGCCATCCCCGACTGCTGGACGAGCTGCTTCGCCTTCGTCAGGTTGTAGGGATACGGCGTGGGCGTGAGCTTCTTGTACTGCGGGTAGCTCGGCGGGAGGAAGTTCCACGTCGGTACGCCGAGTCCGCCGCGCAGGTTGACGAGCTGGTTCCGGTCGATCGCGTAGTTCACGGCCATCCGCGCTTTCACGTTGTTGAACGGCGGGAGCCGCCAGTTCATGAAGAAGTAGTACGTGGAGGGCGTCGTGAAGAACTTGATCTGGTCTGGATACTTGCTCTTGTAGTGCTGGAGCTGGTCGGTCGGCAGGATGTTCTCGTCGTACATGTACTGCCCCGACGCGACGAGCTGCGCCGACTGCGCCTGATCGTCGGTCATCATCGCGACGATCTTGTCCGGGTTCCCGTCCGGGAGCGCCGGGATCTCGCCCTTCGTCCAGTACGGGTTCCGCTTCACCACGAACGACTTGCTCGGGTTGTAGCTCGCGATGTAGTACGGGCCGGCCGCAGGCGGCGGCGGATTCTCCGTGTCCTTCGCCGGCGTCGAGGACGGGAGGACGTCCGTGAACGGGATCGAGAGGACGTACTCGAAGTCGGACTCCGGCGTCTTCAGCTTGATCTCGATCGTCCCCGCGGAGTCGTTCGTGACGATCCCCGAGATGTCCGAGCACTTCGTCGGGTTCGCCTCGCAAGCGTCGACGCCGACGATGTTCGAGAAGAAGCCGATGCCCGGCGAGTTCAGCTTGAAGTCACGGATGATCGTGCTCTTGAAGTCACTCGCCTTGATCGACGTGCCGTCGGAGTACTTCAGCCCCTTGCGCAGCGTGAACTTGTAGTCCTTGCCGCCGTCCGTCACGGTGCCGATGGTCGTCGCGAGGCCCGGCTCGATCTTCGCGCAGTTGTCGGTCTGGCAGCTCACGTGCGCCTTGACGACGAGGCCGACGTAGACGTCCTGGAACAGCTGCCACGACTCGAGCCGGTACGAGAGGCTCGGGTCCAGGTAGTCGGTCGTCCCCCAGACGGTCTTCAGCACCGGGAACGTGCTCCCCGTGGTCGCCGTCGAGGTCGAGATCGACCCGCCGCCGCCACCACCGCCGCCGCAGGCGCTCACCACCAGGGCGAGCCCCGCCGCGACCACCGCCGCGACCGCGACGGATCTCACTCGCTTCGTTCTCACTTCTTACACCTCCTGCTGGGTAGCGAGCACGAATTGGCTGGGCCGCCCGGCCCCGCTCATGGGCCGAACGGCCCATGGAGAAGTCTTATCAATCCGCACTATTTCTTGACGCAGATGCTCGCATAGTCGAACTCGTACAAGACGTTATTGACGTAACAGCCGAGAACGACACGTGCGCTGAAGAAATCCATCTCCTCCTGGTTGAGGAACGGGGCCCATGGAGCGCGCCTCATCACCCTCGCGTCGAGCGCCGCCCAGCGGGCGTCGACCTCGGGCGTCAGCTTCGGCTGCCGCGTGAGCCGCGCGATTTCGCGGTTCACCCAGCCGGCGTCGAAGTTCGCGTAGTTCGAGTTGTGCGTCGGCGTGATCCTCCGGCCGTCGAGGAGACCGAACCAGTCGAGGGGGTGCGGGTAGTCCTGCACCCAGTCGGCAAAGCCGATCTGCGCCCCGGTCTTCTGGTCCCCGATCGTCGTCCAGTAACTGCTCGCGGTGACGACCTTCTCGCTCGCCCGGAAGCCGATCCGGTTCAGCACCGAGACGAGGTACTCGGTGAACGGAAGGTCGGCGGCGACGTCGTGGTTCCAGACGTGGACCTTCCGCCCCGCGTAACCCGACTCGTGCACGAGCCGGATCGCCTTGCGCAGATCGTGCCGGTACAGGTCGTGCGCCTGGAACGACGGGTACGGCCGGGGCAGGATGTTCTCGGTCGTATGCGCGAGCCCACCCGCGAGCCGCCTGAGCCACTGGCGCGAGATCGCGTAGTTCACCGCCCGCCGTACCTTGACGCTGTCGAACGGCGGCACGCGGGTGTTCATGAAGAAGTACATGAGGTTGGGCGGCGTGAACGACTTCAGGCGCCACTTGCGCTTCCGCTCGATCACCGGGAGCCGGGCGCTCGGGATCTGGTAATAGCCCATCCAGTCGTCCTGGCCGCTGAGGACGCGGTGGAGGGCGACCGAGGCGTTCGGCACGATGTCCCACGTAACATGGTTGGGATTTCCGGCAGGCACGTTGCCGTGGAAGCGCCACGCCTGGAAGTACGGGTTGCGCTCCTCGACGATCCCCGATTTCGGCTGGTAGCTCGTGATCTCGTACGGGCCGGTCGACGGCAGCGGGTGGAGCGAGGTGTCCGCCGCCGGCGCGCCGGCGGGCACCGGCGCCGCGAACTCCGACGCGAGGACGTTCGAGAAGTCGCCCTGCGGCGCGACAAGGTGAATGAGAATCGTGCGCGTCGCGTCGTCGACGACGATGCCGCGGATCCGGCCCTTCTGCCTCTTCGCGAACACCTTCGCTCCGACGATGTTCCGGAAGAAGCCGGCGCCGACCGAGTCGAGCAGGAAGTCCCGTTCGATCGTCTTCTTGAAGTCGCTCGCCTTGACCGGGTTGCCGTTCGAGTAGCGCAGCCCTTCGCGCAGGGTGAGGCGATACGTCCGGCGGTCCCGCGAGATCTGGGGGAGGGACTTCGCAAGGTACGGGACGAGCTTCGCGCCGTCGGGACCGCTGACGTGCTCGTAGCCGAGCAGCGGGAGGTAAACGTTCCACATCACGCCCCAGCCCTCGATCGTGTCGGAGAGCCCCGGATCGAGATAGTCCGTCGCCTCGTCCATCGCGATCCGGAAGTCCGGGAACTCGTTCGTCGAGGCGGGTGCGTCCTTCCGCGTTGGAGTCGGCGTCGTCGTCGGCGCCGTTGTCGGCCGCGTGCTGCTCGTGGCGACACGTCCGGAGTCGCCGCAGCCGGCCACAAGGGCGAGGAGCGGGAGCGTCGCCGCAACCGCGGCTGTTCTCCTGCGAAAAGCGGTCGCCTCCACGCGAACGACGAAAGCTAGCGCTCGCCCGACAGGTGGTCGGCGCCCTCGCCGAGCCGCACGAGCGCACGCCGGCGCGCGCGGAGCTCCGCCGGCTCGTCCTCCTCGACGACGCAGTCGATGCCGTCGCGCCCCGTCGCGTGGAGGATGCGTCCCGCCCCTACCCAGAAAGCGATGTGGTCGGCTCCCGCGGGCGGGCCGTACGTCACGAGGTCGCCCGCACGGAGGTCGGCCTCAGCCAGCTTCTCCCCCGCGTCCTCCTGCTGGTCCGCGTCCCGCGGCACGAGACTTCCGCACGCCCGGAACGCCATGTGCACGAGGCCGGAGCAGTCGATGCCGGCTGCGGTCATCCCGCCCCATTCGTAACGGGTGCCGAGCAGTGTGCGCGCGTGCGCGACCGGATCGGCGGTGGCCGGCCGCAGCCACTCGGCATCGCGCTCGCCGCCGAGATCCTCGCGCCTCGCCCAGCCCGGATAGGCGTACGCGGTCTCGACCCGAACCCACGCGCCGTCCTCTTCGAGCACGCGAAGCGGCTCGCCACGAAGAGCTTGCGTCACCTGCTCGGCCTCCTCCGACGGCTCGGCGCGAAGCGGCGCGAGCTGGCGCACGAACGTATGTTCGCCTAGGCTCTCGGTCATGCAGCTCAGGCTAGACGCGGCCGACCGGCTCGTGGAGCTCGTGGAAGAGCAACGAGGGCCGGTACTCGCGGAGGATGCGGCGCGCCGGCTCTTCGCCCTTCGGCAGGCTCCGGTCGCGCTCGCGCGCTCGCTGCTGGCGGAGGTCGTCGAGACCGACGCAAGGCTCGCGTGGGCTGGGGACGCCGTCGCACTCGCCGAGCCGCCGGGCGCCGCGCTGCTGCTCGAGGAGGCGACGTACGTCGTCGTCGATCTCGAGACGACGGGCTTGCGGCCCGGGCGTTCCGGGATCTGCGAGATCGGCGCCGTGCGTGTGCGGGAGCTCGAGGTCGAGGAGGAGTTCCAGATGCTCGTCGATCCGGGACTTCCGATCGCCCCCGGGGCGAGCGCCCTGACCGGCCTCCAGAACCGGCATCTGCGAGGGGCGCCCGGGCCGGCCGACGCCGTTCGCCGCTTCCTCGACTTCGCCGGGGACGCGGTCCTCGTCGCGCACAACGCGCGCTTCGACCTCGCCTTCCTCGACCGCGAGACCGAGCGACTGACGGGCTCGCGCATCGGGTCGACCGTCGTCGACACGGTGCGACTCGCGCGCACGCTGCTCGCCGGACGCGTCTCGAAGTTCGGCCTTGCACAACTCGCGTGGTTCTTCGGGACGACCGAGCGGCCGTGCCACCGGGCGCTTCCCGATGCCCGCGCAACCGCCGAGCTGCTGCTTGCGCTGATCGGGCTTGCGCAGGAGCGGGGCGCGCGGACCGTCGCGGACCTCACCGCACTTTCGGCAACGCGAACTCGACGACTGCTCGACAAGCGCCACCTCGCGTTCGGGGCACCACCGCGCCCGGGTGTCTACCTCTTCCTCGGCCGCGGCGACCAGGTGCTCTACGTCGGCCGGGCCGGCGACCTGCGCTCACGCTTGCGGTCGTACTTCCGCAGTGACCGCCAGCGGCCCGCCGTCGAGGCGGCGGTCGCCGCGGCGGAGCGAATCGAGTGGCGCCCGACCGGCTCCGAGCTCGAGGCTGCGCTCGAAGAGCTCCGCCTGATCCGAGAGCTCCGCCCGCCGGGCAACGCGCGCGTCTCACGGCCGGAGCGGCACGTCTGGCTGCGGCAACGGGGCGAGGAGGTAGTGGCCTCGTCACGCCCCTCCCCGGTCGGCCCGCTGCGGTCGCGCCGGACCGCACAGCTCGCGGCTCGGGTGCTCTCCCCGGACGAGCTCGCCCGGCCGGCAACGGCTTTGCCACGCCTGCGCCGCCGCCTGCACGAATTGGCCGAGGCGAGGAGGTTCGAGGACGCCGCCCGGCTCCGCGACCGCGTGGCCGCGCTCGAGCGCCTGTGCCGCGAGCTGGAGCGCCTCGACGGGGTGCGCCGGCTCGAGTGCTGCGTGCTCGTTCCGGGCCGCGACCCCGGCTACGTGCGCGCGGTCTTCGTCGCCGGCGGGCGGGTGGCGGCGGAGCGGACGCTACCGCCCGGCGGCGGGGCGGCTCTCGAGATCGAGGCCGGCCTCGCGGCCGCGAGCCGCCCCGGAGAGCTCGACCTCGACGAAGTCCTGCTCGTCGACGGGTTCCTGCGCCGCCCGCCGCCGGAGCTGCGGGTCGCGCCGCTCGAGCGCGAGGCGATCCTGCGCGCCGCGGCGCGGTTACCTGCTCAGGCGGCCGCGACCGAGATGAGGTCACGCAGAGCGCCGAGGCGGGAGAGTGCCTGACCCTCGAGCTGGCGAACCCGCTCTCGCGTCAGGTCGAGCTCGTTCCCGATCGCCTCGAGCGTCCACGGCTCGCCCTCGAAGCCGAAGCGCAGCTCGAGGATCCGCCGCTCGCGCTCCGGGAGAGCCTCGAGCGCCCGCCGCACTCCCTGCCGGCGGAGCGACTCCTCGGCCTCGTCGAACGGATCGACGGCCTCCCGGTCGGCGAAGAGGTCGCCGAGCTCGCCCTCGTCGTCGGCGCCGACCGTCTGGTTGAGCGAGACGGACGCGTTCGCCGCGCCGAGCGCCTCGTCGACGTGCTGCATCGGCAGGCCCGTCGCCTCGGCGAGCTCTTCCTTCGTCGCCTCGCGTCCGAGCTCCACCTCGAGCCGCCGCGCCGCGCGCGACAGCTTCTGCTGGCGCTCGACGACGTGGACGGGCACGCGAATCGTGCGCGCGTGGTTCGCGACCGCGCGCTGCACGGACTGGCGGATCCACCAGGTCGCGTAGGTCGAGAACTTGTAGCCCCGGCGCCAGTCGAACTTCTCGACGGCGCGGTTCAGCCCGAGCGTGCCCTCCTGGATCAGATCGAGGAACGGAACGCCGAGCCCGCGGTAGCCCTTGGCGATCGAGACGACGAGCCGGAGATTCGACTCGATCATGTGGCGCTTCGCCGAGACGTCGCCACGCTCGATCCGCTTCGCGAGCATGACCTCCTCGGCCGCGGTGAGAAGCTTGTGCCGGCCGACGTCGGCCAGGAAGAGCTGCAGGCTGTCGGCGGAGCCGGAGATCGGGACGGGGGGCGCCTGCGCCTCGGTCTCGGGGATCGGGTCGGCCGGCTTCTCCTGCTCCTTCACGACTTCGGCGCGCGGCGCAACCGCAGCGGTCGCGACCGGCTGGCCGATCTCGAGCCCGATGCGCTCGAGCTCGCGGATGAGCTCCTCGGCCTCCGCGTCGTTGAGCTCGTGTTCGGTCGCGAAGGCCTCGATGTCGGCCGGGTCGATGAAGCCCCGCTCCTCGGCGCTCTCGACGATGGCGCGGATCTGCTCCGACTCGAGCAACTCGTTCAGCTGGTTCTGCGTCAGGGTTCCCTCAGTCCTTTCGTCCTGCCTCGTCGCTTCCCCGCAGCCTTCGTACCTTAGGAGGGAAGTCCTCCGGTTACCACCTCGGCCGGGCCGGCCGCCGCCCCGGTGCGTACCCGGTCGGTCGAACGAGCCGCGGCGCAAGTCTATTCCGCGCGTCGAACGAGTTCGTGAGCATAGGACGCGGACCGGTCGGCGAAGTTTGCAGAGGGCTTCGGGAAAGGAACGCTCAGGATGCCTTGCGGCGACGTGGGGAGCGCTTCGTCGGCCCCTTGGCCCGGCGCTCGGCGAGCAACTCGACGGCACGATCGAGTGCGATCGTCTCGGGATCGTCGCCGCGGCGGAGGCTCGCGTTCGTCTCGCCGTCGGTGACGTATGGGCCGAAGCGGCCCTCCTTGAGCACGATCTCGCGGCCCCCCACCGGGTCGGTGCCGAGCTCGCGCAGCGGCGCTGCCGCCCGCTGGCCGCGCCGCTGCCGCGGCTGGGCAAGAAGGGCGAGCGCGGCCGGGAGGTCGATCGTGAACAGCTGCTCCTCCGACTCGAGCGACCGCGACTCCTTCCCCTTCTGGACGTACGGCCCGTAGCGGCCGTTGCGCGCGACGACCTCTTCGCCGTCCTCCGCGGCTCCGACCACGCGCGGCAGCTGAAGGAGGCGCAGCGCGTCCTCGATGGTGACGGTCTCGAGGGACATCGTCTTGAAGAGCGAAGCCGTGCGCGGCTTCTCCTTCGCGTCCTCGGGCAGGACCTCGGTGATGTAGGGGCCGTAGCGACCGGTGCGCGCCACGATCTCCCGCCCCGTCTCGGGATCGGTCCCGAGCTCACGGTCGCCGCTCGGCTGCGCGAGGAGCTCCTCCGCCCGCTCGAGCGTCAGCTCGTCGGGTGCGAGCTCCTCGGGCACGCTTGCGCGCCGCCCGTCCCGCTCGAGGTACGGCCCGTAGCGGCCGACGCGGAGGACGATCCCTTCTCCGATCTCGAGCGAATTGATCTCGCGCGCGTCGATTGCGCTCAGGTCCGAGACGAGCTCGTGCAGGCCGAGGCTGGAAGCGTCGTCGGCGCTGCCCCCGGCGCCCGGCCGGAAGACGGCGCCGCCTGCGGCGTCGCCCGGGTCGCCGCCGAAGTAAAAGCGTCCGAGCCACTCGACGCGGTGCTCGTCCCCGGCGGCGATCCGGTCGAGGTCATCCTCCATCCGGGCGGTGAAGTCGTAGTCGACGAGCCGGCCGAAGTGCTGCTCGAGCAGGGCGACGACGGAGAAGGCGAGGAAGGACGGAACGAGAGCCGTGCCACGCTTGGAGACATAGCCTCGGTCGAGGATCGTGCCGAGGATCGACGCGTAGGTCGACGGGCGGCCGATGCCGAGCTCCTCGAGCGTCCGCACGAGCGTCGCCTCGGTGTAACGCGCCGGCGGGCTCGTCTCGTGACCCTGCGGCTCGAGCGCGCGCAGCTCGACCGGGTCGCCCTCGGCGAGGTTCGGCAGCCGCCGCTCCTCGTCGTCGTCCTTCGCCGGGCGGTCGTCGTCACGTCCCTCCTCGTAGGCCGCGAGGAAGCCGCGGAACGTGATCACGGTTCCGGCTGCGCCGAACTCGACGGCCTCGCCCTCGATCTTCTGGCCGGGCGACGGCGGCTCAGCCGCTGTCGCTTCCAGCCTTGCGCCCGACTCCCCGGCGATGCGCAGCGAGACGGTCTGGCCCTGGGCATCCTTCATCTGCGAGGCGATCGTCCGCATCCAGATCAGCTCGTAGAGGGCGTGCTCGTCCGGTGAGACCTCCGAGCGCACGTCCTGCGGCGTGCGGAAGCGATCGCCCGAAGGCCGGATCGCCTCGTGCGCCTCCTGCGCGTTTTTCACCTTTCGTTCGTAGCGGCGCGGCTCCGGCGGAACGTGGTCGGCGCCGAAGAGCGACGCCGCCTGCTCGCGCGCGGCCGTGAGCGCCGACTCCGACAGCGTCGTCGAGTCGGTGCGCATGTACGTGATGTAGCCGTTCTCGTAGAGGCGCTGGGCGAGCCGCATCGTCGTCTGCGCCGAGAAGCGGAGCTTGCGGCTCGCCTCCTGCTGCAGCGTCGACGTCATGAACGGCGGGCTCGGGCGGCGGACGTACGGCTTCCGCTCGACGCGGGCGACGCGGAACGAGGCGCCCGCGAGGCCCTCCGCAAGGCCGCGTGCTGCGTCCTCGTCGAGCTGCCGTGCCTCGCCGCGAAGCTTGCCGTCGGGGCCGAAGTCGCGGCCCGTCGCGACGCGCTGCCCGGCGACGGAGACGAGCCGTGCCTCGAAGGATTCCGGATCGAACGTGGCCAGAAGGTCCCACCACGCGGCTGCGCGGAATGCCATCCGCTCGCGTTCCCGCTCGACGACGAGGCGCGTCGCAACCGACTGCACGCGACCGGCCGAGAGCCCGCGCATGATCTTCTTCCAGAGGACGGGCGAGACCTCGTAGCCGTAGAGCCGGTCGAGGATACGCCGCGACTCCTGTGCGTCGACCAGCCGCTCGTCGACCTTCCGGGTCTCGTCGAGTGCCCGCTCGATCGCTTCCTTCGTGATCTCGTGGAAGACCATCCGGCGAACGGGCACCTTCGGCTTCAGCACCTCGAGCAGGTGCCACGCGATCGCCTCCCCCTCGCGGTCCTCGTCCGTCGCGAGCAGGAGCTCGTCCGCGTCGGCGAGCTGCTTGCGGAGTTGCGCGACCGTCTTCTTCTTGTCCGGGTCGACGACGTAGAGCGGCTCGAAGCCCTGTTCGACGTTCACGCCGAGTCGCGCCCACGACTCGCCCTTGTAGCGCTCGGGGATCTCGGCGGCGCTGTCGGGGAGGTCGCGGATGTGGCCGACGGAGGACTCCACGACAAACTCCGGCCCGAGGTAGCCGGCGATCGTGCGCGCCTTCGCCGGCGACTCGACGATGACGAGACGCTTCTGCACGGCGGGTCACGATAGCCGCGGCATCCGGACGCGATACTCCAGGCGTGCGCCCGCCCCTCCTCTACCACGTCGTCGGCGTGCTGAGCTGGCCCGTCCTGTACGGGCTCTTCCGGCTGCAAGCTCGCGGACGGGAGAACCTTCCCGCCACCGGCGGCTACGTCCTCGCTTGCAACCATGTCTCGAGCTTCGACCCCTGGCCACTCGGACTGCCGCTCTGGCCGCACCGCTGGCTTCGCTTCATGGCGAAATCCGAGCTGTACTGGTGGCCGCTTCGACTCGTGCTCGACGGAGCTGGCGCGTTCAGTGTCCGGCGCGGTGTCGGCGACCGAGAGGCGATCGAGACCGCCGTGAGCCTCGCCCGCGAGGGTCACGTGATCGCGATGTACCCCGAGGGAACGAGGCGCGTGAAGGGGCTCGTGAAGAAGCACCAGCCGCGGCCGCGCTCGGGCGCGGCCCGGATCGCGCTCGAAGCCGGCGTCCCGCTCGTCCCGGCGGCGGTCGCCGGCACCGATCGGTTGCTGACGCTCGGGCCGCTGCACATCGCCTACGGGGCCCCGGTCGAGATCGACGACCTGCGCGGCGGCGGCGACCTGCGAGACGCCGCAGAGGAGGCCACCGAGCGGCTGATGGCCCGCATCGCCGAGCTCGAGGCGTCGCTGTGAGTCTCCTGCTTGCGGTCGACGGCGACTCCTTCGCCCACCGCGCCTACCACGCGCTGCCGAAATCGATTCGCCTCAACGCGGTCGTCGGCTTCACGAACATGCTGGTCCGGCTGTGGCAGGAGGAGCGCCCCGACGCCGTCGTCGTCGCCTGGGACACGCTCTCGACGCCGACGTACCGGCACGAGGCGTTCGGCGCCTACCAGTCGGGACGGGTTTTCGACGACGCGCTGCTCGAGCAGCTCGAGATCCTGCCGGACCTCGTGGGAGCTTTCGGCTTCCTCGTCGCCAAGGCGCCCGGCTACGAGGCGGACGACTTTCTCGCCACCGTAGCGCGTGCGTGGCCCGGAAACGTGCTCGTCGCGACCTCCGACCGCGACGCGTTCCAGCTCGCGAGTGACCGCGTCACGATCATCCAACCCACGCGCGGAGTGAGCGAGCTCGCGCGGATCGGGCCGGCCGAGGTGCGCGAGCGTTACGGCGTCGAGCCGGAGCAGGTGCCGGACCTGATCGCGCTGCGCGGCGACCCGTCCGACAAGCTGCCTGGAGCGCGCGGCATCGGGCCGAAGAAGGCGGCGGAGCTGCTCGCGCAGTACGGCACGCTCGAGGCGGCGCTCGCCGACGGCAGATTCGCGGCGGAGGCGGAGGACTTGAGGCTTTTCCGGCGAATCGCGACGATGGACGCCTCCGCCCCCCTTCCTCCCCTCGCAGAAACATCCCCGGCGTGGGCGGAGGCGTCTTCGTTTCTCGAACGGCTCGGGCTCGGCGCGGTGGCCGGGCGCGTGGGAGCGCTGGGGGACGCATCGACGTCCTGACACACCCCGACCTCGCGCGGCTGCATCCGACGGGGAGCCACCCGGAGCGGCCCGAGCGGCTCGCCGTGCTACTCGCGCACCAGGACGTCTGGAGCGAGGGCCGTGCCGCGACGGACGAGGAGCTGCTGCTCTGCCACACGGCCGAGCACGTGGAGCTCGTCCGGGCCGTCGAGGACGTGGTCTGGCTCGACGGCGACACGTTGTGCACGGCGACGACGTTCGAGGCCGCGGCGCTCGCGGCGGGCACCGCGATCGAGGCGGCGCTGCGCGGCGGCTTCGCCCTCGTCCGCCCGCCGGGCCACCACGCCCTCGCCGGGCGAGCGATGGGTTTCTGCGTGTTCAACAACGTCGCGGTGGCGGCGCGCGCGGCGCAGCAGGGCCTCGGTCTCGCGCGGGTGGCGATCGTCGACTTCGACGTCCATCACGGCAACGGCACCGAAGCGATCTTCCACGACGACGACAGCATCCTCTTCGTCTCCCTCCACCAGTGGCCGTTCTATCCGGGGAGCGGTGGCCCCAGCAACCAGGCCGAGACGACGATCAACGTGCCGCTGACGGCCGGATCCGGGGACGACGAGTACCTCGACGCGTTCGCACGCGTCGTCGAGCCCGCGGTGGAGCGGTTCGAGCCGGAGCTCGTGCTCGTCTCCGCCGGCTTCGACGCACACGACGGGGACCCGCTGGCGGACATGCGGGTCACCGAGGACGGCTTCCGGGAGCTCGCGCGGCGCTGCTGCGCCCTCGGCGGCCGCGTCGCGGCCGTCCTCGAAGGCGGCTACGAGCTCGACACGCTGCCGCGTCTCGTCGCCGCGGCGCTCGACGGCTTCACGTCCTAGAGCGAAGAGCTCGGCGTCAGGCGCGCGCGAGCGCGAGTTGCTCGAGGGCCTCGCGGCGCGAGGAGACGCCGAGCTTGCGAAGGAGGCCCTTCACGTGGGAGCGGACGGTGTGCTCGGAGATGAACAGCCGGCGTGCGATCTCTTCCGTGGTGTGGTGCTCGTCGAGCAGGAGGAGCACCTCGACCTCGCGCGCAGAGAGGACGGAGGCGATGCGATCGGGGACGCCCGAGCCGCCGCCGCCGCTCCTCACCTGGTCGAGCAGCCTGCGGGCGATCGGCCCCGAGAGTGCGGCCTCGCCGTGGACGACCCCTTCGAGGAACTCGGCGATCCGTTCCGGCGACTCGGTCTTGAGCAGGTAGCCGGCGGCCCCGCCGCGGATCGCGGCGAGCAGGTTCTCCTCGGTTCCAGACGCCGTGAGGATGACGACTTCGCAGCCGGGCGCGACCTCGCGGAGGCGCGGCAAGGCCGACAGCCCGTCGAGGCCGGGCATCAAGAGGTCGAGGAGGACGAGGTCGGGCTGCGTTTCGGCTGCGGTCGCGATCGCCTCCTCGCCGTCGGCGGCGAGCCCGGCGAGCTCGAAGCCGCGAGAGCGCAGCAGCGCCGCGAGAGCCTCGCGCGTGAGCGGATGGTCGTCGACGACGAGAATGCGCGCAGCCACGTGCTCCTTATCGGCAGCAACGCTTCTGCCGACAAGACCCAGGTGAAGACGCGGCGAACCGAGTTGCAGGCCTGGCTGTGGGGCGAAGTGGTCCTGAGCGGGCTTCTCGCGGCGAGCCTCGCGCTTCTGCTCACGTATCCGGCCCTCCGGACGCAGTACCGCGAGCCACAGCTCCTGCTGGTGGTCGAGACGGCGATGGCGCTCGCCGGCGTGCTCGTCGCGCTTCTCGCCGCGGCCCGGTTCTCTGTCGTGGGCCTGCGCACCGACTTGCTGCTCGCAGCCGGGTTCCTCGTCGGGTCGCTGTCCATGATCGGGTTCGCGATCGTCCCGGTGCTCGGCGGCGGCTCGGTGAGCCGGGCGGATGGATGGGCCGCGCTCGCCGGCGGCGTCTCCGCCCAGGGTCTCATCGCGGTGGCGCCGTTCGTCCGCGGCCGCAGCCGCGTCCGTGACCGTGCGCTTCGCGACGCGGTCGCCATGGCGGCGGTCGCTCTCGGCGCCGCCTGGTTCCTGTTGCGCGCCCACGGCGGGGAGCTCCCGGCCCTGACCTCGTTCCCGGGCGGCAGCGGGGCGCCTCCGGGCCTCGCCTCCGTGCTCGCCGTCCAGGCGCTCCTCGCCCTCCTCGCCGTCGTCGGCTGGGGCCGCCGGTTCGCGAAGACGGGAGACGATCTCGCGCGGTGGCTTGCCCTCGGCTTCACGCTCCAGCTCTTCGCAGCGCTCCATCTCGTGTTCACGCCGCTGCGCGACACGACGTACGTCGCCGTCGGGGATTTCCTGCGACTCCTCGCCTTCGCGCTGATACTCGTCGGCGCCTGGCGCGCGATCCGCTCGGCCGAGGTCGGCCGGGCCGTGGCCGAGGAGCGGGCCCGCGTCGCGCGCGAGATCCACGACGGGCTCGCGCAGTACCTCTTCGCGGTCTCGACGCACGCCCAGATGCTCGAGACGGGGACGCCGGTCGCGGAGGTCGGGCCGCAGCTCAAGCAGGCCGCCGCGCTCGCCCAGCAGGAGGCGCGGTTCGCGATCCTCGCCCTGTCCTCGGCGAGTGGAACCGCGCCGTTCGACTCCGCTCTGCGCCGTTACGTCGAGTTCCTGACGGCGGACGGCGGGCTCGACGTGGACCTCGAGATCGACCCGGCGATCCGCCTTGCGCCCGACGAGC
The DNA here is from genome assembly GCA_963796265.1 of uncultured Actinomycetes bacterium. GTDB lineage: Bacteria > Actinomycetota > Thermoleophilia > Gaiellales > Gaiellaceae > Palsa-739. The sequence continues at coordinate 625,252 of CAWCLA010000001.1, forward strand.
AGATCGAGATCTTCCGCATCGTCCAGGAGGGGCTCGGCAACGTCCGGCGCCACGCGAACGCGACCCGTGCCGAGGTCGTGATCGGCCAGCGTCCTTCCGGAGAGCGGTTCGTCGCGATCGAGGACGACGGCGAGGGGTTCCCGCCCGATGTCGCAACGGCCGGACAGGGGCTGCGGAACATGCGCGACCGGGCGTCGTCGATCGAGGGCGGCTTCAGCGTGCGCAGCACACCCGGGCTCGGCACCGCGCTCGAAGTCGTGCTGCGGACGTAGATCGCACTTTCCCCCGGCCGACGTTCCGCCTAGAGTTCAGCCTGGTGGGTCGCCTCGTAGTGTCGTCCCTTGCCGTCGCGCTGTGCTGCGCGCTGGCGTCCGGTGCATCCGCGGCGAAGAAGCGGCCGCTGCAGCACGCGACGATCTTCGGCGACTCGGTCGCGGCGGCATTCACCTGGGACCCAACGGCCCGGACGGTGCTGGCGCAAGGCAACCGGCTCACCCTCGCCCTAACCCCGTGCGGCCGCCTGACGCAGCCGGGCTGCCTCGTGCAGGACCCGCCGCCGAGCGTCCTCAAGGAGGTGCGCAGGCTGGGGCGGAAGATCCGCCCGACCGCGGTCGTCCTCGTGGGTTACAACGACGACCCGCACGTCTACGCGGCGGGGATCGGCAAGGTGCTGAGAGCCATGCACCGTCGCGGCGTGACGCACGTGCTCTGGCTGACGCTTCGCGCCGTCAACACGCAGTACCGGCTGATCAACGAGGTGATCCACGGCGCCTCGGCGCGGTTTCACTGGATGACGGTCCTCGACTGGAACCGCCACGCCCGCAATCACCCCTCCTGGTTCGCCTCGGACGGCATCCACCTGAGCGCTCTCGGCGGCGTCCAGCTCGCGATCTTCGTCCACCGCGGCCTGAAGGAGCTCGGCCTCACGGGCCGGCTCGAGGCCCGCTCGACGTCCTGAAGTGGGGCCGCGCCGGAGCAGGGCCTTCGATTCGTCTCCTGGTCAGCCGCCGCCGCGGCGAAGCCGGCCGAAGCGGAGACGAGCTGCTTCCGGCTCCGCCTGCGGCGGGGGTACGCGAGGACCAGTCCCCACATCATGAGCAGGAGGAGCGTCGAGGACGCGAGCATCGAGCTGCGCAGGACGACGGCCATCGGTGAGACAACGCAAGCCGCTCGTGCCGGCTTCGGTTCCTGCACCGGCCCGCCGTGCGTCCCCGTAGAAAGCCCCGCTCCGAGGCGGGGCTTTCCGTAGCAGGCCTGTAAGCCGGAGTCTCGTCACGAGTTTCGGAGCAGCGTCCTTCGGCCTGCCGAAAGGACACGAACATGCGCCAGGAGCTCGCCGATTTCCTCGACTACTGCCGGATCGAGCGGCGGCTCGCGCCGCTCACTTGCTCGGCCTACGAGCGCGACGTCGGGGCGTGCATCGCCTTCCTCGAGCGGGAGGGACTCGTCACGGTAGGCGAGGTGCGGCCGCTGCACCTGCGCCGCTTCCTCGCCGAAGAGTCGGTGCGGCGGCCGGCGCCGTCGAGCCAGGCGCGGACGGTCGCCGCGCTCAAGTGCTTCTTCCGCTTCCTCGAGGAGAACGAGCAGATCGAGCGCGACCCGGCGCGGGTGCTGCGGACGCCGAAGAAGCGCGAGGCGCTCCCGGACGTCCTCGACCGGCGCGAGCTCGCGCGCCTGCTCGAGGCGGCAGGTCGCGACGACGTCTGGAAGCGCAAGCATGACGGTAAGCGCGAGCGCGACCGGCTCCTGCTCGCACTCTTCGCCTACGCCGGCCTACGGCGGAGCGAGCTGCTCGGGCTCGACTGGCAGGACGTCGACCTCGAGCGGCGCCTGCTGAGGATCCGGCGCGCGAAGGGCGGTCGGCAGCGAGTCGTCCCGCTCCACCCCGCCCTCGAGCCGCTCTTCGTCGACTACCTCCGCGTCCGCGCGGGCGATCCGGAGCCGGCGCTCTTCGTCGGCGTGCAGGGAAAGCGGCTCTCGCAGACGATCCTGACACAGACGTTCCTCCGCTACGCGCGGGCGGCCGGAGTCACCGAGCGGAAGCACGTCACGCCACACACGCTGCGCCACGTCTTCGCGTCCGAGTTACTCCGCGCCGGCGCGAACCTCCGCCAGATCCAGGAACTGCTCGGCCACAAGCACCTCGACTCCACGCAGCGGTACACGCGAGTCACGGCCCATGAGCTCCGAGGCGCAGTCAAGCGGCTCCGCTTCCCAGTCGCGGATTGCTAGCGACGACTCCGTCATTACGAGGGCTGATCAGCTGTCGTCCCAGGACGCACCCAGTCGCGGGAAGCCGCATGGCTCCGAGGGATTCACGCCGCGGCGGTGGCGGCCGAAGACCCCAAATGACAGAGGCGTAGACCCCCGCGCCAGCGAGAGCTTCCGCAGTTGCCGAGATCGGCGCCGCGGTTGCGATGGCAACTCCGGCTGTTCGATGCTTCCAGGGAGTCATGTGAGCGCAGGTGGTCTGCGGAGTGCCGGAGTTAGGCTTGAGAGGGTCGCGATGGCGAGCGTCCAGGCTGCGATTACCAAGAGAGTCGTGTGCCCTCCGGCGGACGCGTAGAGGTAGCCAACGGCGAGAAACGCGAGTGGTCGAGGGCCGAATGAGATGAAGGCGTCCGCTGCTGTCACGAGTCCACGTATTGCGTCTGGCGTGAGCCTCATGGTTGTACCGACGACGGCCCCGTTCCAGGTAGCCGAGAGCAGCATTGCGCTCGGCTATCGCGCCTAGGACGAAGGGGTCAGAGGTCAAGGTCAGAGCGCGATCAGGAGCGTCCAAATCCACACTGAGCCGAGAACGATTGCGGGGAGCGCCAACCTGGCGAGCAGTCTGCGGCTGCGATGCAGAACCAAGCAAACCGCCGAGACCGATCAGTGCGTACATCGCACCAACCTCAGCGCTGGACGCACCGTGAGCTCGGGCAATGAAGACCAGCGTCAGGAGCAGCCCGGACCAGGTCAAATTCGTTCCGGCAGCTTGAAAGATGCTGGCGCGGAGAAACGGCACCCGCCACACGAAGCGAAGCCCATCCGCCAACTCAGCCCGTAGCCGCATCGCGGTACGTGGCGGAGGCTCCAGGGGCGTCACGAGGGCAGCGGTCGATGCGAACGAGATGCCGTACGAGGCCGCGTAGGCCGCGAAAGGGGCATAGATCGCAAGGCCGAAGAGCGCACCCCCAAGGGGAGGGCCGAGGATGCTCGCGAGGTGCTCGCGAGCATCGTTCCGCCCAACTGCTTCGGGAAGCTGGTTGAGCGGAACTACCCGCGCCAACGCCGACGTCTCGGCCGGCGTGAAGAATGTGGAGAGGGTCCGGTCGAGAAACGCCACCGCCGCTAGCTGCCAAAAGGACAGGTCGCCAAGAAGTAGGCAAGCGGGAGGCTGCCCAATGCAAGAGCGTTTAGCCCGTTGGAGACCAACATCGTGGTCCGCCGGCTCCAGCGATCCACGAGTGCTCCGGCAACGAGCTGAAAGAGGACATACGGGAGCCAGTTCGCTGCACCGACGATTCCCGCCCGCGCCGGCGATCCCGTCAGAGCCAGCGCGACAAGAGGATAGGCGAGCGCAGATGAGTTAGAGCCGATCTGCGAAGCCGTTTGACCTCCCCAAAGTAGGAGGTAGTCCCGGTTCCGACGAAGCGGCGCCGCGGGGGCTTCTGACGAACTAACGACAGCCACGGGCGGACTCCCTAGCCGAACTCGACATTCCAACGCTGAGTTCGGTCGACACCTTCCCGTCTCCTATCGCGTGCGCGTCAGGATGGCGACGTAATCCGGATTGGGTTCGCAAAGCAGCTGATCGAGCCTCCAGCCGGTTCCGGCTGCCAGCAACTCGATCTCATCTGGTGCGGCGTATATCTGCTCGAACCAGTCAGTCCGGAGAGCGCGGTAACGAAGACGCTGCCTAAGCTGACCAGGCATACGACCTCGCGCGCGATTGCGCTCGATGTATGCGATGTGCTCCGGTTGCGTTGCCTGCGACGGATCGAGAGAGTGCGCCATAAGGCGAGCTTGCGGTTCGGCCATCGCGGCAAGCCGACATAGCAGCGTGCGGGTCCGCGACGCCGTACCCGCTAGACCAAAGTTGGTGCAGAGCATTAGGAAGGTGCTGAACCTTCCAAGGTCGCACGCCAACCGCTCGAGTGGAAGTGCGACGGCGTGGTGCAACCCTCTTTCTCGACAAGCCTGGATCGCTCCGGGCGAGCTGTCAATGCCGACGACCTCACAGCCTTGGTCTTGCAGCCACAGGGCGTGTCGTCCGGCGCCACAGCCGATATCGAGGACCCGGCCCGCAGCGCGATCGATTGCATCCCGCTCGGACTTGGGCCAGTCCTCGTATGGAGCAAAGTACGAGGTCACCGGAAGGGCAGGCTGAACATAGCCGTCGTCCCGTTCGAGAACGCCCCCCATCGACCAGCCTGCAGACATGTAGTCGAGCATCATCTGCCCGTAGACGTCGTCGGCAGGCTGCCAGGCAAGGCTCGGAGGCAGCCCCTGCCCTGTGACCGCTCTGATCAACTTTTAATCCCTGTCAGGCGACCGTGCTCGTACAACCAGTCCAGTTTCGTGACATCGACCCTGAGCTTGAAAGCGGACTTCTCAGCACGCCGGTCGCGGTCGATCGTGTCGTAGTCGCACGCCACCCAGCGGCTATCGAGCAGACGCTCATCCTCGAGGTAGCCCGACTCGACGTCGCCTACCTCCCAGCCGTCTCTACCCACGGACTCCCAGCAGCTGTATAGCGTGCCGTCCGCGTTGACGACGGCTCCCCCTTCGCCACGCTTGGTCGAGCAGTACGAGCACTCGGAGAGACGGGCGTAAAAAGGCACATCGAAGCCGAGCTCAAGCGCATGCACACTCCAGGCGCCGAAGTGAGCCGCGGTTTCGTCATTCGGCCCCCAGCTGTTTGTGTAGCCGATGCCTACATCTTCGATAAGCGCAAAGTTGATGGTGCAGCGAGACGGCTCCAGATGCTTGGCCAGGCGGTCGAGCAGCTTTGGGATGCCGGCCGCCGTGCGTTCCGAGACATTCACGCGAAGCGACCATGGCAGCGTCGTGGCGCGACTAACCTCGACCATGTTCGCGAGGATCCGGTCGAACGTGGCGCGACCGCGGCGCGTCACGCGGATCTGGTCGTGGTCGTCGCGATCACCGTCGAAGGTGATCTGAACTCGCCTCAGTCCCGCTAGCTCAAGAGCCGCGCCGATCTCTGCTGACAACAGGACGCCGTTCGTCACGATTTCTGAGTGAACGAGTCCGTGTGCACGGGCGGCCGAAAGGAGCTTGAGACAGCCCTCTCGGTTGAGAAGGGGCTCGCCGCCGAAGAGGAGAATGTCGAGTCGGGACACGCCCACCGCCTCCATTTGCCGGTCGGCAAAGCGCAGCAGTCTGTTGATGGTGTGCGGTTTGAGCGCCCGGTGCGGGATGCGCGGCGGTCGGTACGTCCCCGCCGGGGCCGCGGCGACGTTCTGAAAGCAGTAGGCACAGCCAAGATTGCAGGACGTGCTCGGTAGGACGGTCAGGTAGTACGTGTCGCGCTCGCTGGTCGCGTAGAAGCCAGCACGCTCCAGCTCCCTCTCGACTACCGGCTCGATGCGACCGTCATGGACCGCCTCCGGAGGCAGAAGCGCCACGAGATCAGAGCCATGCCGACACCACCAACCGTTTGCTCCTTCTGAAAGTTCCACTGTCATCCCTCCTTGCTTGTCAGCGGGGGAGGGGCCGGCGCAGGCCGACCCCTCTCGCAACGCGTGCCTAACCCTTGATGCCGCAGGTATCCGGCCGAATCCGGCTGACCATGAAGATCTCGAACTTCATCCTCCGCTCACCTCCTTCCCGATATTCGGGATCTACGAGACTTATCGTACGAGTATCATCGTACGATAAGTCTCAAACATCCGCTAGCATCGGGGGAATCTTGGATACACCCCAGCTCACAGATCCGCGTGCCCTCCGGGCAATGGCGCACCCCGTCCGCCTACGCCTCTACGAGCTGCTGAGCTCTGAGGGGCCGGCCACCGTCTCGCGACTCGCAGCACGGACCGGCGCGATGGTCGGAACGCTCAGCTACCACCTCCGGCAGCTGCAGACGTACGGCTACATCGAGGAGGCACCCGAGTTGGCAAGTGATGGCCGCGAGCGGTGGTGGCGTGCGGTTCCCGGCGGCGTACGCTGGTCAGAGATCACGATCGCCAACATTCCTGGGGGCCGAGAGGCGGCCAACACCGCGCAGCAGGTTGTGGTGAGCCGGCAATTGAAGCGCCTGCGTCACTGGCACGAGGAGAGGGAGCAATGGGACGCCGCTTGGCGGCGGGCCGCCTTTAGCACAGACATGATCCTCTCGCTAGCCCCGTCGGATCTCGTCCGACTTCGCCACGAACTCGACCAGCTCATCCACCAGTACGCCCAGCGTCGGCCCACCGACTCCGCCGCGTCCCCAGCGACTCACGGCCCTCAGGTCTTCTTCTTCGCACACGCTTTTCCGGTCGACGAATAGCCGCTCGCGCCCACACGCTGTCTCCTACCCGCCCGACCACAGGAGATGCAGATGCACGGACTCCGTGGGCGGCTTAGATAGGAGCTCATCCTGATGCTCGGCGTTGCCTCGCGAGACAGGCCGCACTTCAAAGTGCATCTGTGTCTCGCTGGCTATCCGTCCTGAAAGGCGCTCGAAACGAAGAGCTCGGACGACGGCTCAGCGCTCGAGGCCGAGGCTGCGGCTCGGGGCGAGCTGCCGCTCGAGCTCCATCAGGCGGCGGAGCCGGAGGAGGCGGTCGCCGTCGAGCGTCGCGGTCGCTCGCGTCGAGCATGCGCACGCAGTCGACGACGGAGGCGACGGCCGGGCGAAGCGCCGCGGCCGAGGTTCTCTCGGCCGGCGCGGATCCGGAGGTCGTCGTAGCCGCGTGTGCCCCACGGCTCGGGGACGATCCGGAGCTCGCCGGCGCGCGTCTCCGCCGTCACGGGCTCGCGCGACGCCAACTGCTCTCCGGCTCCTGCTTCGTCGACGCCGAGCTCACCGAGGGCGCGGCCGAGGCGCCGGAGATTCTCGTCACGCAACGACGGGGCGATGTCGAGCCCGTCCGTGACCTCGCCGCTCCCGTGGACGACGCGTGCGAAGCCGCCGATGATCACGTAGCTGACGCGCTCGCGGTCGAGCGCTGCGAGCAGCTCGTACGGGTCGAACCGGGGCCGGCTGCTCATCGACCGGGTTCGAGCTTCTCGAGCAGGGCCTGGACGCGCTGCTGCGGCGCCTGCTGCACGCTCGTCTCGAGCTCGGCGTCGAGCTCGGGCGTGGGCGCAGCGCTCGACGATGGCGACGTCAAGCGCGTAGCCGCAGGCCTCGACGGCGGCGGTGAGGTTGGCGAAGCTCGGCTCCTGGCCGCCGGTCTCCCAGCGGGCTACCTGGGCCCGCTCGCGTCCCAGCCGCGAGGCGAGCTCGGTCTGCGTCAGGCCGGCCTTCAGTCGCGCCTCGCGGATGATCTGGGCTGCCCTCATCGCGCCGCCGATTCTACCTCCGTGTTGACTCCATATCGCGTGCTTGATAGGTTACGCGACCTCGATGAAGTCCTCGCCCCGGCAGCTCACGCTCTTCGAGCTCGATGCCGGCGAATCGCCCGGCGCGGCACGCGAGGACCCAGCTCCGCCGCCGCAGCTCCCGCACCGCCGCCGCGGCCGGCGGAAGCCGCGGACGACGAATGACGCAGTCGCCCTCCTCGCGGGACTTCTCGGCGAGCTGAGGAAGACACCGCCGACGGCGCCCGTCCCGGACCTGCAGCGCGCACGGGACGACTGGTTGCGCCGACTCCAGGCGGCGAAGCGGAGCGAGAGCGCGATCACCGCCTACCGGATCGCGATCGACGACCTCCTCGCCTGGTGCGGCGATCGCGACCGCAGCATCTTCGAGGAGGCGACGATCGTCGACTACCTGGCCGACTACCAGCGGCGGGCCGACCCGGCTCCCGCGACCTACTACCGCCGCTTCGGCCTGCTGCGCCGCTTCGTGCGCTGGCTGAGCCGGCGAAGCGGAACGCCTGATCCGTTCCTCGACCTCGAGGCGCCGCCGAAGCCGCAGCAGGAGGCGGACTGGCTGACCGAGCAGGAGTTCGGACGCCTCCTCGACGCCGCCGAACATCCACCTCGGAGGCGCGCGGGCCTCGCCGAGCGTGACCGGCTCGTTCTGCTCACGCTCGTCCAGACGGGATTCCGTCGGGCGGAGCTGATCGCGCTCGACTGGGCCGACCTGGAGCTCGACGGGCCGCGGCCGTCGCTGCTCGTCCGCTGCGGCAAGGGCGGCAAGCCGCGGCGGCAGCCGCTAGCAGCGCCGCTCGCCCGCGAGCTTGCGCTCCTCCGTGCCGAACGGGACGCGGCCGCCGACGCGCCGGTCTTCTGCGGCCTCGAGGGGAAGCGCCTCCAGCCGACGATCCTCGCCGGGATCATCCGTCGCGCCGCCGAGCGAGCCGCGATCGAGAAGCGCGTCACCGCGCACACCCTCCGCCACACCGCCGCGACGTGGCTACGCCAGCAGACGGGCGACGCCCGACTCGTCGCCGCCTATCTCGGCCACTCCGATCTCTCCACGGTCAGCCGCTACGCCCACGTCGCGGCGGACGAGCTGCACGATGCGGCGGCGGCGCTGGCGGCACGTGTGGCGATGCCGACGGCAGCCTGAGCCCCCGCGTCAGCCGAGAGTGAGGCCGAGCAGCTCGAGAGCCGCGCGAAGGTCAGGATCGTCCGCTGCGATCGCCGCCGAGGTCGTCGCGACGAGCGGGATCCTGACCGTCAGGAGCCGACTCGAAGACCGCCCAGTTCAGAGACGTCGTCGCCGAGCCGCGAGCGGTAGCGAGATGCCGGCGAAGGAGCCCTGCTCGTAGACGTAGCGCGAGACCTGCTGCGTGAACGCTCGCGGCGCGTCGGAGCCGGATCGTCGCCGCGTCGATCTCGTCGAGGCCGTGGTGAATCGCGCTCGCGGCGAGCGCCGTTCGGAGCGTGGCGAGCGAGGCGGAGTCGCCGACGTCGACGAAGCGTCCCTCGACGGTCGCCTCGCCGATCAGGCGGCCGTCCTGCCACGTTCGCGGGACTGCTGGCGGCGGCTCGTCGTCTCCTTCGATCCGGTCGAGCTCGGCGAGTACCTCGAGGTCCGGGCCGGAAGCGGGCGAGCGTCTCGAGGAACGCTCCGATCCGCTGCGAGGAGGCGTAGAGGACGCGGTAGCTCGCGTCGGGGTCGTCGTAGCGGTTGCCGAAGGTGCCGTCGATCGCTGCAGCGTACGACCACGGTCCGGCCACGCCCACGGATCCGGGTACCTGCCGAGCCGGTAGAGCGGTCCGTCGGGCTCGACGGACGCGAGCCCGTTGCTCATCCGCCGACGAGGAAGGCGCGCTCGGCGCCGATGACCTCCGGCCCGACCTCGTCGAGGTCACCCTCGCGAAGCAGCCGCGCCGGCGAGCGGTCGTCGAGCTGCGGGTTGAGCCCCTGGAACCAGGCCCGCGCAACTTCGGCGCCGTCGACGTCGGCGATCGCGCCTGCGACGTGGAAGGCAAGCCGGAGCCGGCGCTGCACCGCCTCGCTCGGCTCGCGAGCGCCCTCGGCCCACTCGTTCGACTGCGCGCGTCTCCTTCACCGAGCCGAGGTAGGCGCAGAGCTTCAGGCCCAGGATCTCGCGCAGCGCGGAGACGACCTCCGGGAAGCTGGCAGCGGACCGACCGGGTCTGGGCTGCGTAGTCGGGTCTAGCGGCGGGACTGACTGCCATCGGCACACCTCCTTGTTCGGCCCAATCGTGCCACAGATCTAATCCCACGTCAATCACAGCTTTAATCACACATCGGATGCGGGATCTTGAGCACGTTCGCCGCCGCTGCTAGCCTCGGAATCGCGGGGCGGGACGAAGCCGGTGCGAACCCGGGCGCCCGCGCCGAGCGGTTCCAGAGAGACCGCCGAAGGGCTGCCTGACCGAAACCACGACGAGTTCCGGGCGAACACGACCTAATAGGAAAAGCCCCGTTTCCGAGGCTTTTCCCTTAGCAGGCCTGTAAGCCGGATTCTGTCGAGGGTGGCCATCCATCTGTGCGGCTACCCGGCTCCTCGGCGGGCCGCGTCGGCGGAGCCTGTTCGCCTTGCACCGGACGGGGTTTGACGAGCCGGCCCTGTCGCCAGGGCCGCTGGTGGGCTCTTACCCCACCGTTTCACCCTTACCGGCCGCGACTCCGGAGATTCGCGACCGGCGGTCTGTTTTCTGTGCCACTTTCCGTCGGCTTTCGCCGCCTCCCTGTCGGGAGCGTCCTGCCCTGCGGTGTCCGGACTTTCCTCGACGCCTCGAACGAGGCGCCGCGGTCACCCGGCCTGCGAGCCGGATTGTACCCCCGCGTCGGCCCGTTCGACCCGTCCGTGCAGGCGCATCGCGCACTCCGGGCAGCGCACGAACGACCCCTCGTGGAGGACGAACTCGCCGCAGACCGGGCACTCGAGCGACGCTCCGCGCAACACGGCGAGGAGCTCCTGTTCGAGCGTGCGGTGGAGCGAAGCGACGCCGCTCGCCATCAACCGACCTCCCGGAAGACGCCGACGACCTTGCCCAGGATCTCGACGTGGCGGGCGTAGATCGGCTCGAGCGCCGCGTTCTCCGGCTGCAGCCGAATGCGGCCGCTCTCGCGGAAGAACCGCTTCACCGTCGCCTCGTCGGCCGTCTCGTCGTCGCCCGCGAGGGCCACGACGATCTCGCCGTCGCGCGCGTCCTGGGCGCGCCGCACGACGACGACGTCGCCGTCGAGGATGCCGGCCCCGATCATCGAGTCGCCCTTGACGCGCAACAGGAAGTCGCCGCGGAGGCTCTCGGGCACGGCGATCTCGTCCTCGACGTTCTCCGCTGCGAGCAACGGTCCGCCCGCAGCGATCTGGCCGAGCAGCGGCAGCCTCGGCAGCTCGCGGACGGGGGCGTCCGCTCGCTTCTCCCTGCCGACGAGCTCGAGCGCCCTCGGCTTCGTCGGATCGCGGCGCAGCAGCCCCGCCCGCTCGAGGTTCGCAAGATGCGCGTGGACGGTGGAAGGCGAGGCGAGGCCGACCGCGCTGCCGATCTCCCGCACGGTCGGCGGATAGCCGTGCCTGTCGACGTAGTCGACGAGGAAGCTCCAGATCTCGCGCTGGCGGCCGGTCAGCTCGGCTGTCGTCTGCATCTCACGCTCCGGGGTCGGGGGACTGTGGCGAACAGGTGTTCGCCGGCAGAGTACGGACTCCTCCGGACAGCGTCAATCCGACAGGCCGCGAATCGCATACCGGATCGACCACGCGAGCAACACCAGCATCACCGGCGTCCCGGTCACGACCGTGACCGCGAGGAAGCTCTCGAGCGAGCCGTGGAGCAGCAACGCGAGGCGGAGCGCGCTCCGCGCGAGGAAGTAGCCGGCCCAGACGAGCGACTCGATCCCGAAGACGCGCTTGAAGGGGGCCGACTCCCGGAACGAGGGCGGGAACGGGTACCAGGCAGAGGCGATCATGCCGGTAAGCGGCCGCCCGAGCGGCACGGACACGAGGAAGGCGACTCCCCAGACGGCGGTCGCGAGCACGGGCTGCGCCAGGTAGACGATCGTGCTGTTCGCGAGCAGCCCGACGGCCGACTGGACGAGGACGAAGGCGAGCGAGAGCCGCACGAGCAGGCCCGCGCGACCGGCACGCCGCTCGTTGACGTAGAGCAACACCGAGGCGACGGTCGAGGCGACGATGCCGACGGCGAGACCCTCGAGTCGCAACCCTGCGTAGAAGGCGCCGAGCGGCAAGACGCCCTCGCGCAGCAGGCCCGACGCCCCCGCACGGAAGATCGCGCGGAAGCTCGGCTCGGTCAGCGCGTCTTCCGCCGGCGCAGGCGTCGCTGCTGCTGCTCGCACCATTGCCTCCCCCACTCGTTGAAGTCGATGCCCCAGCGCAGGACGAGATCGACGAAGTCCGGGTCGCGCCCTGGCCGAGCGTCGATCGCGTGCAGGACCTCGAGGTACTGCTCGTGACCGCGCCTGCGAGCCTCGAGCATCTCCAGCGCCTGTTCGCGCGGCAGGGTGTCGGAGAAGAAGAGGCGCAGGAGCGACTCGTCGCGGTACTCGACAGTCGTGGTCGGGCCTAGCAGCCACTCCTCGAGCGCCTTGCGCCCGGAATCGGTGAGCTCGTAGACCCGCCGGCCGCGCGCCCCGTTGGCTGCGTCCTCGCCCACGATCAGCCTCTCGGCCTCGAGCCGCCGCAGCTCCGGATAGATCTGGCCGTAGCTCGCCGCCCAGAAGAACCGCGTCGACCGGTCGACGGCCGCCTTGATGTCGTAGCCCGAGCGTGGCCCGAGCGCGAGCATTCCGAGCACCACCGGAGTGACCGCTGTCTGCTTCATATATCGGGAAGATATATCGCAGCGCAGTATCCGTCAACGCTCTGGAGGTCGAATCTCCCCTGCCGTCCGAACGGCGCCCGGCCCCGAGAACGAAACAGGGTCGCCCGCAGACGACCCTTGATGCGCTGGAGAGGACTTGAACCTCCACGGCCTAAAGCGGCCACTAGGCCCTCAACCTAGCGCGTCTACCAATTCCGCCACCAGCGCGCGAGCCCGCGCAGTGTAGCGACGTCCGAACGGCGTGCGGGGCCTAGCCGAGGAGGTGGAACAGCACGATGCTGTTCGCGAAGAAGAGCACCGTGACGACCATGGTGACCCGCGTGAGGTTCCGCTCCACGATGTGCGTCCCGCCCTGGGAGGCCGGCGTGAAGCCCAACCCGCCCATGCCGGCGTCGCGGCCCGAGTGCATGAGGATGAGCGATGTCAGGGCGACGACGACGAGCACCTGGGTGACGGCGAAGAACGCGAGCACCCGCTCAGGGTAGCCGCCGGCGCGTCACTTCGACGAGCACCTCGACGAGCTCGGAGGCGATGCGGTCCTTCGTGACGTAGCCCGACGCGCCGGCCTCCCGCGAGCGGTCGACGTCGTCGCGCGAGTTCGAACCGGTGAGCATGAGGATGCGCACGGTCTTTGTAGCCGCCCGGATCTCGCGGGTGGCCTCGAAGCCGTCTAGCACCGGCATGCTCACGTCCATGAGCACGACGTCCGGGGCGAGCGTGCGTGCGAGCTCGACCGCCTGCGCGCCGTCACCCGCCTGGCCGACGACCTCGATCCGCACGTCGGTGGAGAGAATCGCCTCGAGCGCCTCGGCGAAGAGCCGGTGGTCGTCTGCGATGAGGACGCGAAGGGGCTTCGGCTTGCGGGCGCGCATCCGCCCATCCTGCCCTGTTAGCGTCGACCTGTGGAAAACGGTGTCCGCGAGCAGATCCAGAAGCTGCTCGTGACGGGCGACAACCGGCTCAAGCAGGGCGTCGACCCCGCCAAGGCGCGCGAGAGCTGGGAGCAGGCGCTCGCCCTCGCCCGGGAGGCCGGCCTCGAGGAGCGGATCGGGCCGCTCGTCGAGGTCAGGCTCGCGGATCTCGAGCAGCAGCGCGGCTGAGGATCGCCTCGATGCGCTCCGCCTGGCGGCGGACGTCGTGGTCTGCCGTGGCCTCGCGCGCGACCTCGTTCGGGCACGGCAGCCCAGCGGCCTGCTCGAGCGCACGCGCGAGCGCGTCGGCGTCGAGCGGATCGACGAGGACGCCTGCGCCGGGCGGCACGAACTCCGGCGGGCCGCCGATCCGCGTCGCGACGACCGACCGTCCGCAGGCCATCGCCTCGAGCAGCGCCTGCCCGAGCGGCTCCACGAGGCTCGGCTGGGCGAGGACACGGCACTCGGCGAGCAGGTGCGGGATTTCGTCGTGCGGGACGCGCCCGAGCAGGCGCACGCGCTCGCGTCCCTCGAGGCGGGGACGGAGCGGCCCGTCACCCGCGAACGTGAGCGTCCCCTCGTCGAGCCGCACAAAGGCGTCGGCCAGCCGGAGCACGTTCTTTCGGTCCTCGAGCGCGCCGACGCAGAGAAAGCCGGGAGGCCCGGGCGGCGGCTCGCTGACCGCGAAGCGCTCGCGGTCGACGCCGCTCGAGACGACCTCGACCTTGCCGCGCGCCTCCGGCAGCTTTGTCTCGAGCTCGCGTTGGAGGTAGCCGGAGACGCAGATCACCGCTTCCGCCCGTCGCACGACGAACCGCGTCGCCGCCGCCACGCCGGGAAGCGCGCCGATGTTCCGGACGTCCCTCCCGTGCGCGGTCACGACGAGCGGCGCGCGGCCGGCGAGCGCGGCGATCAGGCCGGCAGGCACGAGGAAGTGCGCGTACACCACGTCCGGCCGGGACGCGGCCAGCGTCCGGCGTGCGAGCGTCAGATAGCGGAGCTTGCCGCCCGCGCGCGTGTCGAGGACGGCTCGCTCGACCTCGTGGCCGCGTGCGACGAGCTCCCGCTCGACCTGCGCGACGAAGGTGCCGAGGTCGAGCGCGTCGGGCCCCGGGTACATCTGCGAGACGAGCAGGATGCGCACGGGGCCAGCGTACGCCGGCCCCGGACACGAGCAACGCCTCGTCGGCGGCTCAGGCGGCTGCGGCCCCGCGGACGACGTCGAGCACGAAGTCTGAGCGGCCCTCGAAGAGCAGGTCGAGCAGGCGGCCGCCGCCGACGAGACCGACGGGACGCCGCAGCAAGGCGACGAGGCGCGCCTCGTCGAGCCCGGCGGCGCGGGCTGCCTTGACGGCCTCGCGAACGCCGGCCGGGATCGAGCCGCCGGGACCGAACTGCCACGCGGGATACAGCCACTCGTCGAGATCGCGCTCCGCGAAGAGCTCGCCGCGCTCGCGCAGACGCTCGATCTCGCGGGGGTTGACGCCGAGCCGGCTCGCGAGCCACGAGCCCGGGAGCGGAGTGGTGAGCATGTTGTGCATCTCGATCTCCTTGTTCTCGTTCAGATGGAGGCGGCGACCGCGACCGGCGCCGGCTGGGCAGGGACGTAGACGGCCTCGTAACCGAGGAGACGGCCGACCGGAGCGCCGAGGGCGAGCCCGATCCGCTGCACGAGCGCCGGCGGGAAGGGCAGCCGGACCGTGTCGAAGTGCGCCTGCGCGATCACTGCGAGGTGCAGTGGGTTCGGCATCCCCTTGCGGTTCGTCTTGCCGCCGGCGGCGAGCGCGAACATCGTCTCGAGCAGCGCCTCGAACTGGAGGGCAGGGCGCACCTCGCACACGAAGTGGGCCTCCTCGTCGCCGGCGTTCCAGAAGCGATGCGGCGTGCCTGCGGGCACGGTCAGCCGCTGTCCCGGCCCGGCGACGAGCTTCTTCCGCCCGATCCGGAAGCCGACGCTGCCGCGGAGGATCTCGAAGCGCTCCTCCTGGCTCGGATGGACGTGGGCAGCCGCGACGAAGCCGTTCGGCTGCACGAAGGTCTCGATCACCACGGCCTGCCCGTTCGTCTCCCGGGAGGTCTGCCGGAAGACGATGCGCTCGCCGGTGACCGGGTTGTAAATCGTGTCGCCTGCGTGAATCATGTCGATGCTCCTTCCGCTGGTGGGGTCGGGAGCACCATCGAGGCGGGCGCTTAATTTCCGCTTGAGACGTGGTTGGAAGGGGGTCGGCGAGCATCGAATTCCACATCCTGGGGCCGGTGGAGGTGGTGGGCGACGAGGGCCCGCTCACCCTGGGGGCGCCCAAGCAACGCGCTCTGCTGGCCTTCCTGCTCCTGAACGCGAACACCGTCGTGTCCCGGGACCGGCTGGTCGACGCCCTGTGGGGCGCGGAGCCACCGCAATCCGCGGTCTCGTCGCTGCAGGTCTACGTCCACGGCCTGCGACGGGTGCTCGGCGCCGAACGCATCGAACGCCACGGGACGGGCTACCTCCTGCAGCTCGATCCCGCCGAGCTCGACCTCAGCCGGTTCGAGCGCCTCGTAGAGCAGGCCGCACGCGCTCTGGAGTCCGGACGGGCGGCGGACGCGGCCGAGGATCTCCGTCGTGCCTTTACCCTCTGGAACGGCGAGCCGCTCGCCGACCTGGCGGGAGAGCCTACGCACGAGGCGGCTGCCCCGCAGCTGGACGAGCGGCGGCTGCGTGCGACCGAGCTTCTCCACGAGGCCGACCTCGCGCTGGGACGCCACGACGACCTCGTCCCCGAGCTGGAACGGCTGATCGGAGCGCAGCCGTACCGGGAGCGCTTCCGGGCGCAGCACGCGCTTGCCCTCTACCGCTCCGGCCGCCAGGCGGACGCGCTCGCCGCCTGCCGGGACGCCCGTTCGTTCCTCGTCGAGGAGCTCGGAGTCGATCCCGGTCCGGAGCTGCAGGAGCTCGAACGCCGCATCCTGCGCCACGATCCCGCGCTCGCGGCTCCCGAGACACTCGCGCCCGCTCTCGTGCGGCTGCCCACGCCGCCTACCCCGCTCGTGGGACGCCGCCTCGAGGTGGCCGCGGTCGGCGCGCTCCTCCGGCGGGACGACGTGCGGCTCGTGACGCTGACGGGGCCCGGAGGAGCGGGCAAGACACGGCTCGGGATCGCCGCCGCAGCCGAGCTCGCGCCCGAACTGCGCGACGGCGCCGTGTTCGTCGATCTCTCCTCGGTACACGACGCCTCGCTCCTTGGCTCCTCGCTCGCGCAGGCACTCGGCGCGAGTGAGACCGCCGAGGCCGTCGAGGACGTGCTCGCGGCCCGCCTCCGTGACCGGAGCATGCTGCTGCTGCTCGACAACCTCGAGCAGCTCGTCCCGGAGGTCGAGCTCGTCTCCCGCCTCCTGGCGACCGCCCCGCGGCTGCTCGTGCTCGCGACGAGTCGCACGCCCCTGCGTCTCGCCGGGGAGCACGAATACCCGGTCCCGCCGCTCTCGCTCCCGGAGGCCGGCTCCGCCAGAAGCTTCGAGGAGCTGGCTGCGAACGATGCGGTCCGCCTGTTCACGGCCCGCGCCGGCGCCGTCGACCCGGACTTCCAGCTCGACGAGCGCAACATCGCCTCGGTCGCCCGCGTGTGCGCGAGGCTCGACGGGCTGCCCCTCGCGATCGAGCTGGCGGCAGCCCGGTCCAAGCTCCTGCCGCCCGAGACGATGAGCCGGCGCCTCGATCGCGCACTCGACCTGCTCGTCGGCGGCGCGCAGGACCTGCCCGGACGACAGCGGACGCTACGGGCGACGCTCGAGTGGAGCAACGGCCTTCTGAGCGAAGACGAGCGCACGCTCTTCGCGCGGCTCGCCGTCTTCTCCGGCGGCTGGACGCTGGAGACGGCCGAGGCCGTCTGCGGCGAGGACGGGCTCGACGTCCTCGGCACGCTCGCATCGCTCGTCGACGAGAGCCTCGTCCGCCCGCTGCGCCGGCCGACGGGCGAGCCGCGGTTCGGCATGCTCGAGACGATCCGCGAATACGCCGCGGAGCAGCTCGAGCGCTCGGGCGACGCGGAGGCGACGCGGCGCCGTCACTGCCTGCACGTCCTCGCCCGAATCGAGGAGGCGGATGCTGCGTACTCGGCCGGCACGTCCTCCAGCGACGCCTTCCTCGCGGTCCTCGGCGAGGAGCACGACAACCTGCGGGCGGCGCTCGCCTGGGCCTCGGAGGCAGCCGAGCTCGAGCTCGAGGTCAGACTCGCGGTCTCAGCGCGCTGGTTCTGGGTCGTCCGCGGGCACCTGAGCGAGGGCCGCCGCTCCTTCGACCGCGTGCTCGAGCGCACCGTCGACGCACCGAAGCCGTTGCGCGCGCTCGCGCTCGTGCATGGGGCGACCTTCCCGTTCCGGCAGGGCGAGACGCGGCTCGCCGCGCAGCTCTGGCAGGAGGCGCTCGACCTGTACCGAGAGCTGGGCAACGAGGAAGGCAGGGCCCGCGCGCTCGCGGAGCTCGGCGCCGTTGCCATCGCCGAGTCGGACTTCGACCGCGCAGCCGCCATCTACGAGGAGACCGCCGACGTCTTCCGCCAGCAGGGGAAGACGGCGCGGCTCGGCGTCGCTCTCGGCAACCTCGGCGCGATCGCGAACAACCAATGCGACCACGAGACCGCCGTCGAGTACCTCACAGAGGCGATCTCGCTCGGCCGGGAGGTCGGCGACGAGGACGGCGTCGCGATCTATCTGCACAACCTCGCGCGCGCCGAGCTCGCGCTCGGGGAGCCTGACCGGGGCCGAGCCGCCCTGCTCGAAAGCCTCGCGCTCGCGCGCCGCCTCGACTACCGAGAGGTGATCGCGAACTGCCTCGGCGGCTTCGCGGAGCTGTCGAGGATCGAGGACGACGCCGAGCGCGCCGCACTGATGCTCGGCGCCTCCGAGCACGTCTTTCTGGAGATCGGGGCCGCGTTCGACCCCGAGGAGGCCGCCTCGCAGGAGCGGGTCGGCGCGTTCGTGGTCGGTGCGCTCGGGGCCGAGCGCGCCGACGAGCTCCGAGCCAAAGGCGCGACCCTGACGCTCGACGAGCTGCTCGGAGGCGTAGCCTCCCGGCCATGAGCAACTACGCGATCCTCAATCTCGGCGACGTCGAAGACGCCGCCCCAAAGTTCGGGATGCCCGAGGGGATGTCGACGCGCTTCCCGAAGGGCGAGCTCGGGTGCGAGAAGGTGGCCCTGAGCCACCAGACGCTCGCGCCGAACATGCGCGGGCCGTTCGGGCACCGCCATGTCGAGCAGGAGGAGCTCTACGTGATCCTCTCCGGAGGCGGCCGGATGAAGCTCGACGAGGAGGTCGTCGAGATCCGCGCCCGCGACGTGATCCGGGTTGCGCCGCAGACGATGCGCGCGTTCGAGTCAGGGCCCGAGGGCCTCGAGATGCTCGCGATCGGCAGCCCGATCGGAGGCGACCGGGGCGAGATCGTGCCCGGCTGGTGGAGCGAGTAGCGCGCGGGCCGTGCGAAGGATCTCGCTCGTCGCGGCCGTGGTGCTCGCGGCGTTTGCCGTAGCTGCTCTCGCCGTCCGTCCCGAACCCGCCCCGGCGACGACCTCGACTCGCGTGACGATCGCATTCGTCGGCGACATCGCGCTGCTCGGACCGGCGCCGTCGTCGCTGTTCGCGCGGGTCAGCGGAACGCTTCGCCGCGCCCGCATCGCGATCGGGAACCTCGAGGGGACGCTCGGCTCCGGCGGGACGTCGAGGTGCGCGCCGGCGAGCACGAACTGCTACGCGTTCCAGTCGCCGCCGGGGTCGGCCCGGCTCCTGCGGCGCGCAGGCTTCGACGACCTCAACGTCGCGAACAACCACGCCTTCGACTTCGGCGCCTCGGGTCAGGAGCAGACGCTGCGGGCACTCGCGCACAACCGCCTGCACTCGAGCGGCCGGCCGGGGCAGATCACCGTGCTCCGCAGGAACGGACTACGCGTGGCCATCCTCGGCTTCGCGCCGTATCCGTGGGCGCAGAGCCTGCTGAACGTCCCCGCGGCACGACGACTCGTGCAGCGGGCGGCAACGCGCGCCGACCTCGTCGTCGCGGTGCTCCACGTCGGCGCCGAGGGGGTCGATCACCAGCACGTCCCGCACGGCACCGAGCGCTACCTCGGGGAGAACCGCGGCAACGAGCGCCTGCTCGCGCACGCGCTCGTCACCGCCGGCGCCGACCTCGTCCTCGCGTCGGGCCCCCACGTCCTGCGCGGGCTCGAGGTCTTCCGCCACAGGCTGATCGCGTACTCGCTCGGCAACTTCGCCACGGCGGGCGGCGCACTCGCCACGGAAGGCATCCTCGGCGAGAGCGCGATCCTGTTCGTGACGCTGCGCGCCGATGGGCGGATCGTGGCGGGACGGCTGCTTCCGGTGCAAATCGCCGGCGGCGAGCCACAGCGGATCTACGGGTCGAACGACGTGATCCCGCGCGTGAACGCACTCTCGCGGCAGGACTTCGGCGCGACGGCGCTGCTCGTCGCCGAGAACGACAGGCTGCGCGTCGGCGGCTGATTTCTCAGGCGCGCGCCCGGACGGCGTCGTACATCCCCCACTCCTCACGCAGCGTCTCGCAGATCTCGCCGACGGTGCAGCGCGCCCGCAGCGCCTTGCGCAGCGGCGGCAGCAGGTTCGCCTCTCCGAACGCAGCCTCGCGCACCGCTGCGATCGCCGCTACCGCCTCCTCCGCGTTTCGTTCGGCCCGGACGCGCGCAGTCCGCTCGAGCTGGCCCCGCTCCACCGCCGGGTCGATTCGGAGGAGCTCGATGCGCTCGTCCGACTCCTCCGCGAACGCGTTCATCCCGACGATGAGCCGCTCCCCCGCCTCGACCTGCTGCTGAAACTCGAAGGCGGCCCGCTCGATCTCCTCCTGGACGAAGCCGGACTCGACGGCCGCGACGGCGCCTCCCGCTTCGTCGACCCTCCCGATCAGCTCCCACGCCCGCGTCTCGAGCTCGTCGGTCAGCGCCTCGATGTAGTACGAGCCGCCGAGCGGGTCGGCCGTGTCGGTGGTTCCCCCCTCCGCGGCGAGGATCTGCTGCGTGCGGAGCGCGATGCGCGCCGCGTGCTCGGTCGGCAGCGCGAGCGCCTCGTCGTAGCTGTTCGTGTGCAGGCTCTGCGCCCCGCCGGCGACGGCGGAAAGCGCCTGGATCGCGACGCGGACGACGTTGTTCTCGGGCTGCTGCGCCGTGAGGGTCGAGCCGCCGGTCTGGGCGTGGAAGCGGAGGGCGAGAGCGCGCGGGTTCGTCGCCTCGAAGCGCTCGCGCATGATCCGCGCCCACAACCGCCGCGCCGCACGGAACTTCGCGACCTCCTGGAAGAAGTCGTTGTGCGCGTTGAAGAAGAACGAGAGGCGCGCACCGAAGTCGTCCGGCGACAGACCAGCCTCGACTGCCGCGTCGCAGTAGGCGATCCCGTTCGCAAGCGTGAACGCGAGCTCCTGCACGGCGGTCGAGCCGGCCTCGCGGATGTGGTACCCGCTGATCGAGATCGTGTTCCAGTGTGGGATCCGCTGCGCGCAGTACGCGAACAGGTCGGTGGTGAGGCGCATCGAGGGCCGCGGCGGGAAGATGTAGTTCCCGCGCGCGATGTACTCCTTGAGGATGTCGTTCTGGACGGTGCCGCGGAGCGCGTCGGGGGGCACCCCCTGCCCCTCGGCCACGAGCTCGTAGAGGAGGAGCAGGAGCGACGCGGGCGCGTTGATCGTCATCGATGTCGAGACTTCGCCGAGCGGGATCCCGGCGAGCAGGACCTCCATGTCGGCGATCGAGTCGATCGCCACGCCGGTGCGGCCGACCTCGCCGAGCGCACGCGGGTCGTCGGAGTCGTAGCCGAGCTGGGTCGGCAGGTCGAAGGCGATCGAGAGGCCGGTCTGGCCGCGCTCGAGGAGGTAGCGGTAGCGCTCGTTCGACTCCTCGGCCGAGGCGAAGCCGGCGTACTGCCGGATCGTCCACGGCCGGCCGCGGTACATGTCCGGATACGGCCCCCGCGTGAAGGGGTACTCGCCCGGCGCCTCGAGCTCGCGCGACGCGTCGGCGGCGGTGTAGACCGGCTTCACCTCGATGCCGGACTCGGTGCGCCGGTCGCCGGTCGCCGCCATGGACGGATCGTACGTCGGCCCAGACTCAGACAAGGGCGGATGGCTCGAGCTCCGCATCGCGGCTGACGAGCGCGGAGTAGCGCCCGCCGGCTGCGACCAGCTCGTCGTGGCGGCCGCGCTCGACGACCCGGCCGCGATCGAGGACGACGATCTGCTCGGCGTCCCGGACCGTCGAGAGCCGGTGCGCGATCGCGATCGTCGTCCGCCCGACCGAGAGCCGGTCGAGAGCCTCCTGCACGAGCCGCTCGGTCTCGGTGTCGAGCGAGGACGTCGCCTCGTCGAGCACGAGCACCGGCGGGTTGCGGAGGATCGTCCGCGCGATCGCGATCCGCTGCTTCTCGCCGCCCGAGAAGCGGTAGCCACGCTCGCCGACCATGGTCTCGTAGCCGTCGGGGAGCGCCGCGATCACGTGGTGGATCCGCGCCGCCTCGGCCGCCGCGTAGAGCTCTTCGTCCGACGCGTCGGGCTTGGCGAAGCGGAGGTTCTCGCGCACCGAGGCGTGGAAGAGATACGTCTCCTGCGAGACGACGCCGACGAGGCTCGCGAGGGCGCCGAGGCTCAGGTCGCGGACGTCGACGCCCCCGATCGAGACCGAGCCGCGGCCGACGTCGTAGAGCCTTGCCGCGAGATAGCCGAGCGTCGTCTTGCCGGAGCCGGTCTCGCCGACGAGCGCGGTCGTCGTCCCCGCGGGGACGACGAAGCTCACGTCCTGCAGCGTCCAGACGTCGTCCGAATAGCGGAACCAGACAGAGTCGAAGACGACGTCCCCCGCCGCGGACGCCTCGATCGGCTCCTCCCGCTCGGCGATGTCGACGGGCGCGTCGAGGTACTCGAAGATCCGGTCGAAGAGCGCGAGCGACGTCTGGATGTCGAGGCCGACGCCCAGCAGCGAGCCGACCGGGAAGAAGAGCCGCGTCTGCAGCGTGGTGAAGGCGACGATCGTCGCGATCGAGATCGAGTGGCTGAACACCGTGCCGCCGAGCCAGTACACGGCCGCCGGCATCACGGAGAAGCTCGTCTGGATCGACGCCATCACCCAGCGGCCGGCCATCCGCTGGCGCACCTCGAGGTCGGCGAGCCGCAGCGACTCGGTCTCGAAGCGGTCGGCGAGCTCGTCGCCGCGCCCCATCGTCTTGCCGAGCATGATCCCGCTGACCGAGAGCGACTCCTGGACGAGGCTCGAGATGTCGGCGAGCGACTCCTGTGTCGTCTTCGCGATCTTCCGCCGCTCGGCTCCGACGCGGCGCGTGAGGACCGCGAACAACGGGATCAGCGCGAACGCGAAGAGCGCCAGCTCCCAGTTCAGAAGCAGCATGCCGACCGTCGTCGCCACCACCGTCGTGACGCTCGAGGCGATGCTCGTGGCCGTGTTCGTGACGACGTTCTGGACGCCGCCGATGTCGTTCGAGATCCGCGACTGCACCTCCCCGGTCCGCGTCCGTGTGAAGAACGCAAGCGAGAGCCGCTGCAGGTGACGGAAGACGGCGGCGCGGAGATCGTGCATGACGCGTTGTCCGACCTGGTTCGAGAGCAGCGTCTGGATCACGGCGAGGACGCCGGAGACGACCGCGATCGCGATCATCCCGCCGGCGTTGAAGGAGATCGCGCGCGTGTCGTGACGGGCGATGGCGACGAGGACGCGACGGAGCAGGAAGGCCGGCACCACACCGACCGCCGCGCTCACGACGATCAGTCCGAGCAGGATCGACAGCCGCCGCCAGTAGGGACCGAAGAGCGGCCCGATCCGGCGTATGTTGGCCCGCCGAACCGCAGGGTCGGACGGCCGCTCCGGCGGCGCCTCTCCCCGGTCGTGGAAGAACATCCCCATCGGGCCAGTATGGCCGTCGGGCACACTCACGCAGATGCGCGTCACCGTCCGCCTCTTCGCCGGCTTGCGGGAACGCGCCGGGCGCTCGCGGCTCGAGCTCGAGGACGTCGCGCTGGTCGAGGACGTCTGGCCGGCTCTCGCGCGTGTCGTCGACATCGGGGGCGACGAACCGCCCGGCATCCTCTACGCCGTGAACCGCGAGTACGTCGAGCGCGGGCACGAGCTCGCGGACGGCGACGAGGTGGCGCTCATCCCGCCGGTGAGCGGCGGCTCGTTCCGCCTCGTCGAGGGCCCGCTCGACGTCGCCGCGGTGCTGCACGAGGTCGAGGCTCCCGAGGCGGGAGCGCTCGCGAGCTTCGTCGGCACCGTCCGCCGCCGCTCGCGAGACCGCGACGTCGTCCACCTCGAGTACGAGGCGTACGAGGAGATGGCCGAGCCGATGCTCACCGGTCTCGGCGAGGAGCTGACCGAGCGGCACGGGCTGTGCGCGGTTGCGATCCACCACCGGCTCGGGCGCGTCGAGATCGGCGAGGCGAGCGTCGTCATCGCCGTCTCCGCCCCGCACCGCGCCGCCGCCCTCGACGCCTGCCGCGAGGCGATCGAGACGCTCAAGACGACGATCCCGCTCTGGAAGAAAGAGGTCTACGCGGGCGGCGAGGAATGGATCGGGCGCGGTTCGTGATCGTCGCTCGCCTTCGGCTTGCTCCCGTGGGGGAAACCATGTTTCCCCCACGCTGCCCCCTTCTTTTGGCCGCCGGCGAGGCGCCGCAGGCACTGTGCACACGGCCTCGCCGACGGAAACCTCTAGGCAGGAGAAGTTCGTGAGCGCCCAGGCGGAGCCGGAGCGCGGGATCGTCCGCCGCTCGCTCGAGCGGCTCGTCGGGCTCGCGATCGTGATCGGCGGGGCGGCGCTCAAATGGGGCTTCGTGTTCGCGAAGTTCTTCGCCTTCTTCGTCTCGTTCGCCGCGTACTCGTTCTGGTTCGGGAGCTGGAAGTTCGGGCTCGGGCTCGTCCTCCTGATCCTCGTGCACGAGCTCGGCCACGTCGCCGAGGCGCGACGGCAAGGCGTGCGTGTCTCGCTGCCGACCTTCATCCCGTTCGTCGGCGCCTTCGTCACCGTCCGGCACGCCGGGCTGCCGCCCTGGCGGAGCGCGCTCATCTCGCTCGCCGGGCCGTTCGTCGGCGGGCTGGGGGCGGCGGCGGCGTGGGCGGTCGGGTCGGCGCGCGACTCGACCTGGCTCGTGGTGCTCGCGAACATCGGCTTCCTGCTCAACGCCTTCAACATGCTGCCGATCGGCTTCCTCGACGGCGGGACGGTCTTCCGCTCGATCTCGGACTCCCGACGCGGCTGGATCCGGCACGAGAACCGCGTCCCGGTCGAGGCGGTCCCACCCGACCGCGAGCACGCCACGCTGATCGCGTTCCTCTACGGGCTGCTCGCGGCGGCGCTCGTCGGCGGGCTACTCGCGACGCGCCACAGCGGGATGCTGTAAAGGGCTCTACCCAATGCAGGATCGCGACCTCCTCCAGAGGCACCACGGCGCCGAGCAGCTGCAGCGCCACACCGAGTCGATCGGCCGCGAGTTCCTCGCCGGCTTCGAGGCCGTCGAGCGGATCGACCGGCCGGCCGTCTCGTGCTTCGGCTCGGCGCGCACGCCGGAAGGGTCGCGACCGTACGAGCTCGCTCGCGAGACCGGGCGCCTCTTCGGCGAGGCGGGCTGGGCCGTCGTCACCGGCGGGGGGCCAGGCGTGATGGAAGCCGCGAACCGCGGCTGCCAGGACGGGGGCGGCCTCTCGGTCGGCTTCAACATCGAGTTGCCGCACGAGCAGGAGGGCAATCCGTACCTCGATCTCGCCCTGACCTTCGACCACTTCTACGCGCGGAAGACGATGTTCGTGAAGGCGGCGGAGGGGTTCTGCGTCTTCGCCGGCGGCTTCGGCACGGCCGACGAGCTGTTCGAGTCGCTGACGCTGATCCAGACCGGGAAGGTCCTCCACTTCCCCGTCGTGCTGATCGGCGAGGCGTACTGGAGGCCGCTCCTCGAGTGGGTGCGCCGCAGCGCGCTCGCCGACGGCATGGTCTCGGCGGACGATCTCTCGCTGCTGACGCTGACGGACGAGCCGCGCATCGCTCTCGAGACGGTGCTCGACGCCTACCGAACCGGCGACGGGCGCGGGAGCCCGCACGCACCGGAGAAGTCAGACGCTCAGTAGAGCTCGCGAAGCTGGCGCTTCGCTCGCTGAGGTAACGGACTCCGCGGGCCGGAAAGCGTGGTTTCCGACCCGCTCCGTGCAGTTGTTGGTTTTTCGATCCCTGGTTGAGAGGCCTGCCCGGTGCGCTCGCACGCGGCGGAGGCCGGCGCGAGCGCAGTCCGGCCTGCGGCCAAGTCCGCGCTCCGCGGATCCGCTTGGCCTCCGGCCTCTCGCCCCGGTTCTCGCTGTAGCGACCTCGAGCTTTCGGTTCGGCGCTCGCGGTACGGTCCGCGTGTGGAGCTCCGCGACCTGCCTTCCGTGGACGAGCTCGCGCGCGCGGCCGGCGACCCGCTCGCGGTGGAGGCGGCCCGCGCCGTCATCGACCGCGCGCGGGAGGAGATCCGGGCGGGCGCAGATCCGGGAGATCTCACGGCGCGACTGCGGGACGAGCTGGTGGACGCGAGGCGGCCGCGCCTGCGACGCGTCCTGAACGCAACGGGGGTCGTCGTCCACACGAACCTCGGTCGCGCGCCGCTCGCCGAGGAGGCGCTCGAGCGGGTCGTCGAGGCCGCGCGAGGCTACTCGAACCTCGAGTTCGACCTCGGAGAGGGCCTCCGCGGCTCGCGCCAGGACCACGTCGTCGCGATCCTCCGCCGGCTGACCGGCGCGGAGTCCGCGCTCGTCGTGAACAACAACGCAGGCGCCGTGTTGCTCGCGCTCGCGGCGCTCGCGGAGGGACGGGAGGTCGTCGTCTCGCGGGGGGAGCTGATCGAGATCGGCGACGGCTTCCGGATCCCGGACGTGCTCGCCCGCTCGGGCGCGCGGCTCGTCGAGGTCGGGACGACGAACCGGACGCGGGCGACCGACTACGAGCGCGCGATCGGACCGGAGACCGCTGTCCTGCTCCGCGTCCACCAATCGAACTTCCGCGTCGTCGGCTTCGAGGAGCGCCCACGGCTCGAGGAGGTCGCCGCGGTCGCGCGCCGGCACGGCCTACCGCTCGTCGACGACCTCGGCTCGGGGGCGATCGCGCCGGTCGAGGCCGAGCCCACGGCGCGGGAGTCGCTCGCCGCGGGCGCCGATCTCGTCTGCTTCTCCGGCGACAAGCTGCTGGGCGGGCCGCAGGCCGGGATCGTCCTCGGCAACGCGGAGCTCGTGGAGCGGCTGCGGCGGCACCCACTGCAGCGGGCGCTGCGGGTCGACAAGCTCTCGCTCGCCGCGCTCGAGGGGACGCTCCTGCTGCACCTCGAGGCGCCGGAGCGGATTCCCGTCCTGCGGACGCTCGCACAGGGGACGCAGGCGGTGCGGGCACGGGCGGAACGGCTCGCCGCGGTGACCGGCGGCGAGGTCGAGGAGACGGTCGGGCGCGTCGGCGGCGGCGCGCTGCCGCTCGCCGAGCTGCCGAGCTTCGCCTGCGCGCTCGAGGCGTCGCTCGCGGCGCCGTTGCGAGGCGGCGAGCCGCCGGTCGTGGGCGTCGTGCGCGACGGCCGGCTCCTGCTCGACTGCCTGACGCTGACCGACGAGGAGGCCGAGGAGGCGGCGGCCGCCGTCAGTGCCCGGCGCCCATGTACAGCGCCGTGAAGAGCAGCAGGAACAGAACGACCGCGCTCTCGACGGGCGCGCTGCGCCGCCAGAGCTGCGTCGTGATACCCGCGAGGAGCGCGGCGCCGAGCAAGATGTAGATCCAGGCCGGCGGGACGATTCCCCCGTCGGCGTACCTGCGGAGGATCGACGACCCGGAGGGATTCTGGTAGTAGGGGTCACCGGTGTAGAAGCGGGCGGTCACGAAGAGCGCCGCCGCCGGCGCGAAGAGCCCGGCGAACGGCACGCGCCGAAAGACGAGCACCATGCCGCAGAGCATCGCGAGAAGCGCGGCGAGCAGGAGCCAGCCTTCCCCGTGCGGGCTGAACTCGTGCCGGAGCGCGAGGACGAGCTCGAACGACGCTGCGGCGAGAAGAAGGGCGAGAGCCGTCCACGCCAGGCCGTACTTCACCTGTGTCGGGCCCACGGCTAGCGTGCCGTCATGCCGCTTCAGCATCGTCGCCTCTCATATAGCACGTTTGCTATATCGGGTCAATGCCGCTGACGGTCGGCACCGCGGGTCACATCGACCACGGGAAGACGGCGCTCGTCGAGGCGCTGACCGGCAAGAACACCGATCGCCTCCCCGAGGAGCACGAGCGCGGGATCTCGATCGACCTCGGCTACGCGCCGCTCGAGCTGCCGGACGGGACGAGCCTCTCGGTCGTCGACGTCCCCGGGCACGAGCGCTTCGTCCGCACGATGGTCGCGGGCGCGAGCGGCATCGACCTCTTCCTGCTGGTGATCGACGCCGGCGAGGGAGCGCGCCCGCAGACGCACGAGCACCTCGTGATCCTGCGGCTGCTCGGGATCGAGCACGGCGTCGTCGCGCTGACGAAGGCAGACCTCGTCGACGAGGAGATGCTCGAGCTCGCGCGCGCCGAGGCGGAGGAGCTCGTTCCCGGCGCACCGGTCGTCGCGACGAGCGCGCGCACCGGCGCCGGCCTCGACGAGCTGCGCGCAGCCCTGGCGGAGGTCGCGACGCGCGTCGCGCAGCACGACCGCGGCGGCCCGGCGCGACTCCACGTCGACCGCTCGTTCACGCTGCGCGGGGTCGGGACGATCGCCACGGGGACGCTCTGGTCGGGGACGATCGGCGAGGGAGACGAGCTGCGCGTCGAGCCGCGCGGCCGGAGCGTGCGGGTGCGAAGCGTCCAGGTGCACGACCGGCCGGTCGAGCGCGCCGAGGCGGGCCAGCGCGTCGCCGTCTCCCTCCCCGGCGTCGAGCGGCAGGAGGTGCGCCGCGGCGACGTCGTCGTCTCGCCCGGAGCGTTCCGGCCGAGCTTCCGGCTCGACGTGACGCTCGAGCCGCCGGCGGAGGTCCCGCCACGCGTGATGCTCCACCACGGCACCGCGGAGACCGCGGCCCGGGTCGCCCGCGCGGGCGACCGCTTCGCCCAGCTGCGCTTGTCGCGGCCGGTCGTCGCGACGCGCGGCGACCGCGTCGTCCTCCGCGCCGGGACGACGGTCGGCGGCGGAGTCGTCCTCGATCCTGCGCCGCCGCGCCACGCCGACCTCGCCCGGTTCGAGGCGCTCGAGCGCGGCGAGGCGCTCGTGCACGCTCCCGTTCGCGCGAGCGAGCTGCGGCGGGTCGGCGTGGACGCGGAGGGCGAGTGGGTGTGGTCACACGAATGGCTGGACGAGTTCCGGCGGTCGCTCGAGGCGGCTCTCGACGCCGCGGATCCGCTCGACCCGGGCGTGCCGGTGCCCTCGGAGCCGTGGGCGGACGCCGTCGTCCCCCACCTCGGCCTCGAGCGCCGCGGCGCGAAGCTCTATCGCCCCGGCGCCAGCGCGGAGCTCGGCGAGCGTGCCGAGGCGGCGGAGGCGCTCCTCGCGCAGCTCGGCCTCGAGCCCGTGCGTGTCGAGGACGCGCAGCTTGCGCGCTTCCTCGAGGAGCAGCAGCGGCTCGTCCGGGTCGGGGACGGCTTCGCGATCTCGCCGGAGGCCTACGAGCAGGCGCGGGCTGCGCTCCACGACGGGATCACGCTCGCGCAGCTCCGCGACGCGCTCGGGGTCGGGCGGAAGACGGCGCAGCTCTACCTCGAGCGCTTCGACGCAGACGGCGTGACACGGCGCGTCGGAGATGCGAGAGTCCTACGCAGACGCCGATGAACGCCCGCGAGCTGATCGAGCGCTACAACGCCGCGTGGAACGCGCAGGACCTCGACGCGATCGACGGGCTCCACCATCCCGACGTCGTCTTCCACAACCACACCGCGGACGAGCGCGCCGAGGGCGCGGCTGCGGTCCGCGAGCACATCGCGCAGATCTTCCGCAACAACCCGACATTGCGTTTCACGACACGGGCGCTCCACGCCGCCGACGACTTCGCGGTCTGCGAGTGGACGGCGTCGACCGGCTCGAAGGAATGGGACGGCGTCGACGTGTTCCCGCTCAGTGACGGGAAGATCGCGCGGAAGGACGTCTACTCGGCCTCGCACCGTCCGCGCGAACTGTGAGCTGGAGGACGTCCGGCCGGCTGTAGTGGCCGACGGGGTCGAAGCGCTGCCGCTCGGCTAGGAGGAGCGCCGGGTCGAGCTGCGCGTAGAGAATCGCCTCCTCGTCGTAGAGCGGGCCGGCGAGGTACGAGCCGTCGGGGGCGAGGATCGCGCTGCCGCCGCGGCCGATCGTCCCCGCTCCCTCGATCTCCACGGCGAGCGGAAAATCTGCCGGGTACGCGGACTCCCGCTGGAAGTGCGCCGGCGCGACGACGTAGGCGCGGCTCTCGCGCGCGATGTGGACGAGCGTCTGCTGCCAGGCGTCGCCGTCGTCGGCGGTCGAGGCGACGTAGATCTCGACTCCCGACTCGTAGAGCGCGACGCGCGCGAGCGGCATGTAGTTCTCCCAGCAGATGAGCCCGCCGATCCGGCCGAACCCCGTCTCTACCGCCTCGAGGCCGCGGCCGTCGCCCTGGCCCCAGACGAGCCGCTCGTGGTTCGTGGGCACGAGCTTGCGGTGGTGGAGGGCGAGCTCGCCGGCCGGCGAGTGGTAGAGGAGCGAGTTGTAGATCGTTCCGGGCCGCTCGGCCTCCACCTCGTTGACGCCCGTCACGATCCAGATGCCGAGCTCCTGCGCGGCCGCGGCGATCCGGCGCTCGGCGGGCGAGCCGACGGCGACCGACTGCTGCGCGAGGCGGGCGAAGGTCTCCTTCGCTCCCGGAGCCTCCCAGCCCGCGAACGCCTTGGCCCAGCGCGACGACGGATAGACCGGCACGAACGTCTCGGGGAAGACGACGAGCTCGGCCCCCTCCCCGGCGGCCTCGACGGCGACCTTCTCGAGCTTGTCGAGCGTCGCCTCGCGGTCGAGGACGACGGGCTCGACCTGCGCGCACGCGACCTTGACCGGGCGGTCCACGCCGCGGAGCCTACTCAGGCGCGCCGCAGCCGCCGCCGCCGGGCGTCTCGACCCGCACGATGTCGCCCGCGTGCAGCGGGAGCGTCACCTTCGGAGGCTGCTCCTCGCCGTTCACGAGGGTCCGGCCGCGCGCGCCGTCGTCCCCGCCTGCGCGGCCACGCGGCGCATGGCGCCTCCTCTCGGCCAGTACCGAGAGCCGGCAGTCCTCGAGCACGCGCAGCTCCCGCACGACGCCGTCGCCGCCCCGTTGGGCGCCAGCTCCGCCGGAGCCGAGCCGCAGCTCCCAGCGCTCGACGCGGAGCGGGTACTCGAGCTCGATGGCCTCGGCGGGCGTCGCGAGCGTGTTCGACATCGCGACATGGACGCCGCTCGGGCCGTCGGCCTCCGGGCAGGCCCCCTGGCCGCCGCCGACCGTCTCGTAGTACGTGAAGTCGTCGTTCCCGAAGGCGAGGTTGTTCATCGTCCCCTGGCCCGCCGCCGGCACCGGTAGAAGCTGCGCGAAGGCCGTGAAGACGACGTCGACGATCCGCGACGAGGTCTCGGTGTTGCCGGCAACGACCGCCGCGGGCGGCCGCGCGTTGACGAGGCACCTCTCCGGCGCCGTCACCGTGACGGGAGCGAAGGCGCCGCCCGAGGCGGGCAGGTCCGGCTCGGTGAGACAGCGGACGACGAAGTAGCACGCCGACTTCGTCACGGCGAGCGGGCAGTTGAGGTTGCCGTCGTATTGCGGCGCCGTCCCGGCGAAGTCGATCCGGATCCCGTCGCCGGCGACCTCGACCGAGCACCGGATCGGCACATCGCCCTCCACCGCCTCGACGACGTCCTCGGCCTCGCCGCGGCCGTCCGGGAGCTCGGCGATCGCCGCCCGCACCATCCGCTCGGAGTAGGCGTAGAGCTCGTCCATCGCGGCGGCGACGCGTTCGCGGCCGCGGCGCGCGCAGAGCTCCTCGAGCCGCCGCTCGGCGAGACCGTGCGCGGCGAGCTGGGCGCGGAGGTCGCCGCGCCGCTCCTCCGGCTGCCGCGTCGCCTGGACGAAGCGCTCGAGCACGTCGTCGGTGAGGAGCTGCGGCGGCAGGATCACGCCTTCCTCGTCGAGCGTGCGCGAGAAGGCGGGCAGGCTCGCCGGCTCGATCCCGCCGACGTCGGCGTGGTGGGCCCGCGAGACCGCGAAGCCGAGAACGGTGCGCGAGACGAGCGTGACGTCGGGCAGGTGCGTGCCGCCCGTGTACGGGTCGTTGAGGATCGCGACCTGCCCCGGCTCGAGGTTGAGCTGCATGACCGCCGCGACCGCGTCCGGCATCGCGCCGAGGTGAACCGGAATGTGCTCGGCCTGCGCGATCATCCGGCCGCGCTCGTCGAACAGCGCGGTCGAGCAGTCGCGCCGCTCCTTGATGTTCGCCGAGAAGGAGGCGCGGATCAGGACGGCGCCCATCTCCTCCGCGATCGACCGCAGCGACGCGCCGATGACTTGAAGCTGAATCGGTGCGATCACGTCACTCACGCGTCACGACCCAGCTGGGACCATCCCTAGCCCCCTCCCACCCGGGGGGGATCCACAAGGTCGACCCGTCCAGTTCGAGCAGCGCCGGCCCGGACAAGTGCTCCGGCTCTTCGCTCGGTAGCTCCAGGTCCGGGCCCGGGGCGACCTCGGCGGTACGGACGGCGACGAGCTCGACTTCTCGCCCGCGATCCGCGTAGCCGTAGCGCTCCTCGTGCGCCCGGTGGTATCGCTCCGCGAGGTCGCCTC
The DNA here is from genome assembly GCA_963796265.1 of uncultured Actinomycetes bacterium. Taxonomy (GTDB): domain Bacteria; phylum Actinomycetota; class Thermoleophilia; order Gaiellales; family Gaiellaceae; genus Palsa-739. The sequence continues at coordinate 657,303 of CAWCLA010000001.1, forward strand.
CGAGCGCCACGGTCAGCTCGAAGGACTGGCCCCGGTAGCGGAGGTCCGCCTCGCCCTCCGCCGGCAAGTCGCCCGCCTCGGCGAGCGGCCGGACGTGCGAGACGACGCGGTCGCGCCGCTCGTCGCCCGCCGCGAGGCCGAGCGCCGAGAGAACCCCCGCCGCCGCCGGCACGAGCACGGCCTCCACGCCCAGCTCTTCCGCGAGCGCGCACGCGTGGAGCGGGCCGGCGCCGCCGTACGCGACGAGCGCGAACTCGCGCGGATCGTGTCCGCGCTCGACCGAGACGACGCGCAGCGCGCGCAACATCTCGGCGTTCACGACCTCGACGACCGCGGCCGGATCGATCCCGTCGAGCGCCGCGGCCGCGGCATCGCGGTCGAGGGCGAGGCCGCCCGGCAGCTCGCCTGGGAGCCGGCCGAGGAGGAGGTTCGCGTCGGTCACGGTCGGCCCGCCGCCGCGGCCGTAGCAGGCAGGGCCGGGATCCGCGCCCGCCGACTCCGGCCCGACGCGCAGCGCCCCGCCCGCGTCGCGACGCACGAGCGAGCCCCCGCCGGCGCCGACCGTGTGCACGTCGACCGACGGCAGCCTGACCGGCAGGCCGCCGACCTCCCGTTCGGCGACGCGCACGGCCCGGCCGCCCGTGAGGAGGCAGACGTCGGTCGAGGTGCCGCCCATGTCGAAGGCGATCGCATCCTCGAAGCCCGCGCGGCGGGCAAGGATCCCTGCGCCGACGACGCCTCCCGCGGGGCCGGAGACAAGCAGCCGCGCCGGGTGCTCCGCCGCCAACCCGGCGGGAACGACGCCGCCCGAGGAGAGCATCACGACGGGCTCCGGCAGCCCGGCTTCCGCCGCAGCCTCCGCGAGCGCGCGCAGGTAGCGCGCCGCAACCGGCGCGAGGTAGGCGTCGGCGGCGGTCGTCGAGGCGCGCTCGTATTCCCGGAACTCGGGCGCGAGCTCGTGCGACGCGACGACGTGGACACCTGGGTGGCGCCGCCGCAGCTCCTCCGCCACGGCCCGCTCGTGCGAGGGATCGCGGAAGGCGAAGAGGAGGCAGACGGCAACGGCCTCTGCGTCGCCGAGATCCGGGAGGACGTCGAGGTCGAGGGGCTCGAGCTCTCCTTCCGGGCCGATCCGGCCGCGAACGCCATGGCAACGCTCGAGCGGCACGAGCGGCTCCGGGTGGCCGGCGCAGAGGCGGTAGAGGTGCGCGCGCGTCTGCCGGCCCAGGTGGAGGAGGTGCTCGAAGCCGGCGTTGCCGACGTACGCGGTGCGGGCGCCGCGCCGCTCCAGGAGCGCGTTCGTCGCCACGGTCGTCCCGTGCGCGAAGCGCGTGAGCCCCGCGCCGGCGCCCACGGCGCGCGCCGCGGCAAGCACCGACTCCTCCTGGCGCGCGGCGGTCGGCACTTTGGCCGTCCGGATCCCGCGCTCCTCGACGAGCACAGCGTCGGTGAACGTGCCGCCGACGTCGACGCCCAGGATCGCCACGTCCGTACTCTGCACAGGCATGGCGATGCGCGCCTTCCTGTTCGACTTCGACGGCCTCATCCTCGACACCGAGCTCGCCTCGCGGGCCGGCTGGGAGCTCCTCTACCGCGAGCACGGCCACGAGCTGCCGCCGGAGCTCTGGGCGACGGTCGTCGGAACCCACGGAGCCTGGGACCCGATGGCGCACCTCGAGGAGCTCGTCGGCGAGCCGCTCGCGCGGGAGGCGCTGAACGAGCGCCGTTATGCGCACGAGATCGCCCTGATCGAGGCGGAGGAGCTGCGGCCCGGCATCGCGGAGTACATCGCCGCCGCCCGCCGGCTCGGCCTGAAGCGCGCGATCGTCTCCAGCTCGCCCAGGTACTGGGTGGACATGCACCTGCAGCGCCTCGACGAGACGGCCGGATGGGACGCGATCTGCACCGCGGACCGCGACCGCTCGCGCGCGAAGCCGGCGCCCACGCTCTATCTCGAGGCGCTCGAGGCGCTCGGCGTGGCCGCGAACGAGGCCGTCGCGTTCGAGGACTCGCCGAACGGCGTCCGCGCGGCGAAGGCAGCCGGCGTCTTCTGCGTCGCGGTCCCGAACGAGGTGACGCGGGAGCTCGGGCTCGAGCGAGCCGGAGCCGACCTCGTCCTCCACTCCCTCGCCGACCTGCCTCCCGACGAGCTTCTCGCGCGGTTCCCGGAGGAATAGGCTCCGCGCCATGAGCGCATACGAGAAAGCCCATATCGACGAGATCGCATCGAAGCAGTGGCCCCACTGGATCCCGATCCGCCACCACTTCGGGATCGAGACCTTCGGGATGAACGCCTACCACCGAGGCGCCGGCGAGAACGTCCTGCCCGAGCACGACGAGGCGGACAGCGGCGTGCCGGAGCTGTACTACGTCGCGAGCGGGCGTGCGACCTTCACGGTCGGCGGCGAGGAGTTCGACGCCCCGGCGGGCACGTGCGTCTGGGTGGTGGACGCCGCCGCACGCCGCACCGCCGAGGCCCGGGCAGACGACACGCTCGTCCTCGCGATCGCAGCCGCAGCACCCGGTGAGGCGTTCACGCCGGACGGCTGGGACTCGCAGTACCTCGAGGGCGACAAGTAGCCCGCTACCAGCTCGGTACGCTCGCGGCGGAGCGGCCGGGCCCGGTGGCCCAGCGGGTCTTCAAAACCCGTACGGTCGTGCAGCCCACGGCTAGGTCGGTTCGACTCCGGCGCCGCTCCGTCTCGCTTGCGCTCGCCCGCTCCGCAAGCGCTCCGCTTTCCACTCGCGCAAGAGTGCCGCGCCCACCATGGCGGGCGCAGCACAGAGAAGGGCGGTTCGTTTCTGGCGACCCGGGCAGGAGGCCGCCATGGGTTTCGCGGTCAGCCTCGTCATCGCCGCGGTCGGCTTCATCCTCGCGCTCGCCGTGCATCCGACGCATCCCGGGTCGGTGAACGTCAACACCGTCGGCTGGATCCTCGTCGTCTTCGGCCTGATCGCCTTTCTCGCCGACCTGCTCCTGTGGTCGTCGTGGGGCCCGGGCTATCTCCGCCGCACGTATGTCGAGGAGCGCCCCGGCTACCGCGCCTCTCCCGCCCGCTGGGGCTACCCGCGACGGCGCGTGGTCGAGGAGGAAGACGTACCTCCGCCGGGCCCCGGCTACTAGCTTTCGCTAGTCCGACTGCATCTCGTCGAGGGCGGCGCGGCCCTCCTCGTGGACCTCCCGGCGGCGGTCCTGGGGCGACGGTGGTTCCTCGGGCTCGGGAGGCTCCTCGACCGTCGGCTCCACGGGCGGCTCTGCCACGACCGGCTCTGCCGCACGGGAGTCGGCGAGCTTCGCGCGCAGCTCGTCGGCCCGCTCGTCCGGCTGCGCGGGAGCCGGCTCAGGCGAGGGCTCGGCCGCGACCTGCGGGCGCCGCCGCAACAAGCGGTAGGCGGTGATGCCGCCGACGACTCCGCCGATCCACGCGACGAGGCGCCTCACGGCGCCGATGCTACAGTGACCGCCGCTTCCTGCCCCGTCATCGTGCCGTTCCGTCCCGAGCGGCGCCGGCAGTCGGGGCCGACATCGAGACCATGGGAAGGGAGGGCCTCGGGACGTGACGACTTACGAGATCCTGCTGTTGCTGGACCCGGAGCAGGCAGAGGCGCGCCAGGACGACATCCTCGCCCGCGCGCGCGACCTCGTCGAGAAGGGCGGCGGCGCGTGGCACAGCCACGACGCCTGGGGCCGCCGACGTCTCGCCTACCCCATCTCGCACAAGGAGGAGGGCGTCTACCACCTCGTCGTCTTCGACGCAGAGGCGGCGACGCTCGACGAGATCTCCCGCGTGCTCAAGATCGACGACGCCGTCCTGCGCCATCTGGCGACGCGCCACATCGCCGGCTCCCGCACGAGTGCGCCACGCGACGACGCCGCGGCCGTCGTGGCCGAAAGCACCGCCGCCGACGCACCGCCTGACGCCCCACCGGAAGCCCCGCCGGCCCCCTCCGAGCCGGCCGAGCCCGCAACGGCCGTTTCGGACGACGCCGAGCCGGAGTACGCTGGCCCGGAAGAGCAGCCCGGCGAGGAAGAGGAGTAAGACATGGCAGCGAACATCAACCGCGTCGTCCTGGTCGGGAACCTGACGAGGGATCCCGAGCTCCGGCACACGCCGGGCGGCACCCCCGTGTGCAGCCTGCGCGTCGCGGTCAACGACCGCAAGCGCGACGAGTCGGGCAACTGGGTCGACGCGCCCAACTACTTCAGCGTCTCCGTCTTCGGCAACCAGGCCGAGAGCTGTGCCCAGTACCTCTCGAAAGGCCGGCCCGTCGGCATCGACGGCAAGCTGCGCTGGCGCGAGTGGGAGGCGAAGGACGGCGGCGGCAAGCGCGAGGCCGTCGAGATCGTCGCCGACAGCGTCCAGTTCCTCGGCAGCCGCGGCGACGGGGACAGCGGCGGCGGCAACCAGTTCGTGCCCGCCGGCGCGGCGCAGCAGGAGAGCGCCGACTTCCCGGCGGCCACAGACGACGACATCCCGTTCTAGGAGAAGCATGGCGAGAGAGAAGACTCAGCAGCAGCAGCGGAGGCGCCCCGGCGGCCCCGTGGGGCAGATCAGGCGCCGCAACTGCTTCTTCTGCAAGGAGCACATCGCGGAGGTGGACTACAAGAACGTCAACCAGCTGCGCCGCTACATCTCCGAGAAGGGCAAGATCCGGAGCCGCCGCATCACCGGCGCGTGCCGCCGGCACCAGGTGCAGGTGGCGACCGCGGTCAAGCGGGCGCGTGAAATGGCGCTGCTGCCGTACGTCGCCGAGGGCTCGGAGGAGCGCGGCGGCGGCCGGCGCGAGCGCGGCGACCGTGGAGATCGCGGCGACCGCGGGGACCGCGGGGACCGCTGACGTGGAGGTCATCCTCCTCTCGGACGTCGAGCACGTCGGCCTCCGGGGCGACGTCGTCTCGGTTGCCCGCGGCTACGCCCGCAACTACCTCCTCCCCCGGCGGCTCGCCGAGGAGGCGACGCGGGGGCGGGTCGCTGAGCTGCAGAAGCGGGATGCACAGCGCGCCCGCCACGAGGCGAAGACGGCCGAGCAGGCGCACGAGATCGCCGAGACGCTCTCGAAGACCGTGCTGCGGTTCGAGGTCAAGGCGGGCCCGACCGGCTCGCTCTTCGGCTCCGTGACGCCGACCGACATCGTCGACGAGCTCTGGAGCTCGCAGAAGATCCGCGTCGACCGGCGCAAGGTCGAGACCGACCCGATCAAGCGGATCGGCCGCTACGAGATCCCGGTCGCGCTCTTCGAGGACGTTCGCGTCGACCTCCAGACGCACGTCGTCCCCGAGGGCGGCGAGCTGCCCTCCGACGAGGAGCTCGAGGCGATGGCGGCAGCCGAGCGCGCCGAGCAGGAGGCCGCGGAAGGGCCGCCCGAGCCGTCGACCGAGCTCGAGGAGATCCTCGCCGAGGTCGACGCAGCCGAGGCGACCGAGGCCGAGGACGCCGAGGCCGGAGCCACCGAAGCGACCGAAGCGACCGAAGAGGCCGAGCCGACGAGGCCGAGGCCGAGACCGAGGCGGAGGCCGAGCCCGAATGGCGGGCCGACGCCGAGGCTGCTCTCGCCGACGAATAACGCGGCCGGCGCGCGGCCGACCCCCTCCGGTCGGGGCATGTCCAGGTCGTCCCGGCGAGATACGCATCGCACGCCAGCCCGAGCGCCGCGCGCCGGGGCTGCTCGAGCTCGCGCCGGACGTCCGCCCTCCGCCGGCGCCGAGACGTTCACACGCTGTCCACGACCTGTGGATCTGAGCACGAAGTTCCCGCTCCTAGCGGCTCCTCCGTCCACAGGCGCGCCGTCCGGCGCGCCTGTCACTATGCCTGTTTCTCCTGCAAATGGCCGAAAATGACCTGTTCAAAGCGGACATACCCACACCTGGCAACCAGGCGCTCGAACTGGTGGAATCGAGACGGATGACGCTCGCCCCCGTTCCGACCCCCTCAGCCTCGGCCGACGTCCCGCCGCAAAACCTCGAGGCAGAAGAGTCCGTCCTCGGCGCGATGATGATCTCGCCGGGCGCGATCGCCGCCGTGAGCGAGATCCTCGACGCGGGCGACTTCTACCGCGAGTCGCACGCCAAGATCTACCGCGCCGCACTCCAGCTCTACGGCAAGAACGAGCCGGTCGACGCGATCACGCTCACGAACGAGCTCGAGCAGCGCGGGGAGCTCGAGGCGGTCGGCGGCCGCGTCCGCCTGCACGAGCTTGCCCGCCTGGTGCCGGCGACGGCGAACGCCCGCCACTACGCGGAGATCGTCCGCGAGAACGCAACGCTCCGCGGCCTGATCCGGGCCGGTGGCGAGATCGCCCAGCTCGGCTGGGAACGGGAGGGCGAGCCCGCGGAGCTCGTCGCACGTGCCGAGCAGCTCGTCTACGACCTCGGCGAGCGGCGCGCCCAGGGCGAGCTCGTCCTCTTCAAGGACACGCTCGTCGAGACGTTCCAGAGGATCAGCCACCTCTACGAGTCCGGCGCCGAGGTGACCGGCCTCGCGAGCGGCTTCAAGGACCTCGACCGAATCACCGCCGGCTTACAGCCCGCGAACCTCGTGATCATCGCCGCGCGCCCCTCGATGGGGAAGAGCGCCTTCGCCCTCGAGATCGCGAACCACGTCGCCGTCGACCAGCAGATGCCGTGCGCGTTCTTCAGCCTCGAGATGTCGCGGCAGGAGGTCGCGCAGCGGTTGATCTGCTCCCGCGGCAAGGTCGACGCCCACCACATCCGCACCGGCAAGCTCTCGAAGGACGACTGGCCGCGCCTCGCCCAGGCGTGCGGCCAGCTCGAGTCGGCGCCGCTCTACGTCGACGACACCCCGGCGCTCAGCCTGCTCGAGCTCCGCGCCCGCGCACAGACGCTGAAGCGGCGCGAGTCGAACCTCGGCCTCGTCGTCGTCGACTACCTCCAGCTGATGACGACGGGCCGCAGCGAGGAGAGCCGCCTGCAGGAGGTGTCCTCGATCTCCCGCGGACTGAAGGAGATCGCGAAGGATCTCGACCTCCCGGTCGTGGCGCTCTCACAGCTCAACCGGTCGCCCGAGCAGCGGCACGACAAGCGCCCGATGCTCTCCGACCTCCGCGAGTCGGGCTCGATCGAGCAGGACGCCGATCTCGTGATGTTCCTCTACCGCGAGGAGTACTACGACCGCGACGAGACCGACGACAGCAACAAGGGCGTGGCCGAGGTGATCGTCGCGAAGCACCGCAACGGCCCGACCGGCGACTTCAAGGTCGCCTTCATCAGCAAGTACGCGAAGTTCGCCAGCCTTGCCCACTAGCCGCACAGCGAAGTGCCTCGGCTGCGGACGGGAGTTCGCAACCGAGCAGGTCGTCCTCCTCGGCCAGACGTTCGCGGCCGAGCGCTACTGCGAGCTGTGCCGCGCCGCCGAGGAGGTCGGCGACGAGCAGCGCCGGGCGGACGAGCGCTGGGCCCGCGTCCGGGTTCCCTCGGGGTACGACGGCTGCTCGTTCGAGAACTTCGAGCCCCTGCCGGGCACCCAGACCGCCGTCAGGGTCTGCGAGCAGTGGGTGAAGGAGTATCGAGCCGGGACTCGGCTCTCGCGGGGTCTTCTGCTCCGGGGCCATCCGGGCGCAGGCAAGACCCACCTCGCCGTCGCAATGCTTCGCCAGCTCGTCTGGAGCGACCATCCTCGCACCGCCCTCTTCATCAACGTCCCGCAGTGGCTCGATGCCCTGAGGGAGAGCTACGGGGAAGGCGAGCCCCCTCCCACCCCGAGCGGATTCGAGATCCTCGTCCTCGACGATCTCGGCGCCGAGGACTGGTCGTCTCCGTGGACCAGAGACCGGATCTACCAGATCCTGAACCACCGGGAACAACAGCAGTCGCTCATGATCGTCACGACCAACTGCAGCTGGGGAGAGCTCGCCGGACGCCTCGGCGGGCCGTCCGCCAGCCGCCTCCGGCGACTCTGCCGGGATGTCGAGATCGAGGCACGGCAAGACTTTCGCGAGCTCCTCGTCGAGCGCGGCGCCGCCTGACAGACTCCGCGGAACGCTGCGCGTTTCCGCGGGATTGAAGGGACTGCGCCGCCGGGAGAGCGCGGTCTCCCGGCGGCTTCGTGCAGTTGCCGGCTTTCGCTGGTCTGGACGGGGCCGCTACCTCGTGCGCTCGCGCACCCAGACGTCAATCCTTTGCAGTCTGCGTCGCCCGGATAGTCTCCCGGCGTGCCCGCCACCGTCATCGTGGGCGCGCAGTGGGGCGACGAAGGCAAAGGCAAGATCGTCGACCTGCTCGCCCAGGACTCCGACGTCGTCTGCCGCTATCAGGGCGGCCCGAACGCCGGCCACACGATCGTCGTCGGCGACGAGACGTACAAGATCCGGGCGCTGCCGAGCGGCATCGTCCGCGGCAAGCCGTGTGTGATCGGCAACGGCTGCGTCGTCGACCCGGAAGTGCTGATCGCGGAGCTCGACGAGTTCGAGCGGCGAGGCCATCCCACCGGCGAGGTCTACCTCTCCGGTAACGCTCACCTGATCATGCCGTGGCATGTCGCGATCGACCGGGCGAGCGAGCGGCGGCTCGGCAAGCTCGCGATCGGCACGACGAAGGGCGGGATCGGGCCCTGCTACGCCGACAAGGCGATGCGGCTCGGCATCCGCGTCCAGGACATCCTCGACCCGAAGATCCTGCGCCAGAAGATCGAGGTCGCGCTCGCCGAGAAGAACCTCTGGCTCGAGCGCGTCTACGAGACGGAGCCCTTCGACCTCGAGACAGTCGCGGAGCGGTACGAAGGCTACGCGCAGCGCCTGCGCTCGTACGTCGCCGACACGTCGCTCTACGTCGACCGGGCACTGCGGGAGGGGAAGCACGTCCTCCTCGAGGGCGCGCAGGCGACACTCCTCGACCTCGACCACGGCACGTATCCCTTCGTCACCTCGTCGAACCCGGTCGCCGCCAGCGCGGCGACGGGCGTGGGGATCGGACCGCAGCGGGTCGATCACGTCGTCGGGGTGGCGAAGGCGTACGTGACCCGCGTCGGCGAAGGACCGTTCCCGTCGGAGATCGCCGGCGCGGAACAGACGCGGATGCGGGAGCTCGGCGGCGAGTACGGGACCGTCACCGGCCGCGAGCGCCGCTGCGGCTGGCTCGATCTCGTCGCCCTCCGCTACGCCGTGCGAGTGAACGGGATCGACCGGCTCGCGCTGACGAAGCTCGACGTCCTCTCCCACTTCGAGGAGCTCCCGGTCTGCGTCCGGTACCGCACCCGGGACGGAAGCGAGACGCGCGACTTCCCGGCCCACCAGAGCGACTTCCACGCGGCGGAACCCGTCTACGAGCTACTCGAGGGGTGGAACGAGCCGCTCGACGGGTGCTCGTCCGTCGCGGAGCTGCCGGAGCCCGCCCGCGCCTACGTCGAGTTCGTGGAGCGCGAGCTCGAGGTCGAGGTCACGCTCGTCGGCACCGGAGCCGAGCGCTCCTCCGTGCTCACGCGCGCGTGACCGCGGCGGCGAACGCTCCCGCGCCCAGCTCGAACGGCCCCTGTGGACTGCCGAGCTCGCGGAACAGCTCCTCGCGCGCGCGCTCGCGCTGGTGCGCGTCGAGCGACGCGAGCCAGTGGCCGGCCGGACCGGGGTGGCGCTCGAGGGCATGCCAGAAGTCGTCGAAGTCCCGGTAGCCGGCGGTGACGGCCAGCTCGGCGGCCTCGACCTCGCCGTGCGGCGCGAGCAGGTCCCGAAGCTCCTGCTCGTCCCGGTACCTCTGCGGCTCTGCTGAGCGCGCGGCGCCGATCGCGTCCGCCGTCCGGTCGATCGCGGCGAACATGTCGACCTCGGGGAGGCCCCACATGCAGACCGCGACGCGCGGGGCGACGCGTGCCATCTCGGCGACCGCGGCCGGCGCGTCGGCCATGAAGGGGACGACGAGCTGCGCGAGCGCGACGTCGAACGCGTCTGCCTCGAGCGGCAGCGCCTCGGCCCCGGTCTCGTGCACCTCGAGCTCCGGGAAACGGTCGCGCAGCACCGCGGCGAACTCCGGGGACGGCTCGGCCACGACCGTCGTCGCCCCGCGCGCCACGAGCTCGGCGGTGAGCGCGCCGGTCCCCGCGCCTACGTCGAGCGCACGCGCTCCCGGATCGACCCCGGCGAAGTCGGCGAAGAGCGGCGCCAGAGCCCTCGAGTAGCGGCCCATGAAGTCGTCGTAGGCATCGCCGTCGCCGCGGAAGAGCGCGCTCACCGCGCGAGCCTATCCAGCTCGGCCGGGGTGTTGACGTTCGCAAGCAGCCGCTCCTCGAGCTCCACCCGTGCCGCGTCAAGCCCGTCGAGGACGGTCCGGAGGCGGCGCTCGCCGGTCTCGAACGCCGGCAGCGCACGCCTTGCGACCGCGCAGGGGAGTGGCCCCTCCTGGGCGACCGCGGCGTCGCGGCAGGATCCCGCCAGCAGCCGCAGCGCGCCGGACGTCAGCAGGGGCATGTCGACGGGGACGACCACGGCGACGTCGTGCGCCGCCGCACGCAGCCCGGCGGCGATCGCCGCGACCGGGCCCGTCCCCTCGTCCGCGAGCGCCGGAAAAGGGAGGCCGTCGAGGCGGCCGACGGCGATCCTCTCCGCGCAGACCTCCCCGAGCAGCCGCCACGCGCGCTCCGCCAGCGTCTCCCCTCCGAGCCGTGCAAGCGCTTTGGGAGAGCCGAAGCGGCGGCTGGCCCCGCCGGCGAGGAGGATCCCCGTCAGGTCTCGATCCGCCACGGCTCCGTGTAGACGTTCACGGTGCCGCCGCGGACGAAGCCGCAGAGCGTGACTCCGCGGTCCGCCGCGAGAGCGACGGCGAGGCTAGACGGCGCGCCGACCGCCACGAGCACCGGGCAACCCGCGACGGCGGCCTTCTGGACGAGCTCGAAGGAGAGGCGGCCGCTCACACAGAGCACGTGGCCGGCGAGCGGGAGCAGCTGCTTTCGGAACGCCCAGCCGACGACCTTGTCCAACGCGTTGTGCCGGCCCACGTCCTCGCGCACGCACAGCGGCTCGCCGGCGGCCGAGAAGAGCCCCGTCGCGTGCAGGCCACCGGTTGCCGCGAACGCCGCCTGCTCCGCGCGCAGCCGGTCCGGCAGCGAGGCGACGAGCTGCAGCGGCAGCCGCAAGTCGGATGCGACCCGCGGCGCCTCGACCGCGACCGCCTCGAGCGCCCCCTTCCCGCAGACGCCGCAGGAGGACGAGGTGTAGAAGCTGCGCTGCAGCCGCCCGGGATCGAACCCCGGCGCGGCCACCTCGACGGTGTTCGCGGCGAGGTCGTCGGGCAGGCGCGTGTCCTGCGGCCGCAGCCCCTCCGAGAGGCAGAAGCCGAGCGCGAGATCCTCGTCGTGTCCCGGCGTGCGCATCGTGACGGCGACGGGCCGCCCGCCGATTCGGATCTCGAGCGGCTCCTCGACGGCGACCTCGTCGCGCTCGGTCGCGCCGGCCGGAAGCCGGAGGACGTCGACAGCGGCGGCCGAGTAGGGCGGCGCGTCCATCAGCGCCCGCAGCGTAACCCTGCACGCGCCCACGGGTTCGCACCGAGGTCGCTTAGGATCGGATGGTGCGAGTGCTCGTCGTCGGGTCCGGGGGTCGCGAGCACGCGCTCGCCTGGTCGCTCGCGCGTAGCGACGGCCTCGAGGAGCTCCATGCGGCGCCGGGCAACCCCGGGATCGCTGCGCTCGCGCAATGCCATCCGGTACGCGCCGAGGACCACGCCGCGCTCGTGTCGCTCGCCCGCGAGCTTCGGATCGACCTCGTCGTCGTCGGGCCCGAGGCGCCTCTTGTCGCAGGCCTGGCCGACGAGCTGCGCCATCGCGGCATCGCCGCCTTCGGCCCGAGTGCCGCAGCCGCGCGCATCGAGGGCTCGAAATCGTTCGCGAAAGAGGTGATGGACGCCGCCGGCGTGCCGACCGCCCGGACGCTGCCGGTCGCACGGCCGCCGTGCGTCGTCAAGGTCGACGGGCTCGCGGCCGGCAAGGGAGTCTGGGTCTGCCGCACCCAGGAGGAGCTCGACGCGGCGCTGCCGGCGGCGCAGGGGCTCGGCCAGCCGTTCCACGTCGAGGAGCTGCTCGAAGGACCGGAGCTCACGCTCTTCGCTTTGGCCGCCGGCGAGTCGGCCGTCGCCTTTCCGCCGGCCCGCGACTACAAGCGGATCGGCGACGGGGACAGCGGCCCGAACACGGGCGGCATGGGCTCCGTCTCGCCGCTCCCCGACGTGGCCGACGAGGAGGCGCCGGAGATTCTCGAGGCGATCCACCTGCCCGTGCTCCGCGAGCTCGCGCACCGCGGCACGCCGTTCCACGGCCTCCTCTACGCCGGGCTGATGCGCACGGAGGACGGGCTGCGCGTGATCGAGTTCAACTGCCGCTTCGGCGACCCGGAGACGCAGTCGCTCCTCCCGCGACTCGAGAGCGACCTCTTGCCGCTGCTCGCGGGAGAGTTCTCGCGGCAGCCGGAGCTCGCGGCGCGCGCCGCCGTGACGGTCGTGCTCGCCGGCGGCGACTACCCGGCGCGCAGCGACAGGGGCACGCCGATCGAGGGAGTCGCCGAGGCCGAGGCGACAGGAGCGCTCGTCTTCCACGCGGGGACGGCGCTGCACGAGGGGAGGCTCGTCACGAACGGCGGCCGGATTCTCAACGTCGTCGGCACGGGCGAGACCGTGGAGGACGCGCGAACCGCTGCCTACGAGGCGGCCACGCGCATAGATTTCGCCGGCATGCAGTACCGCACCGACATCGCCGCCAATGCCTGAGGGCCCGCGCGTCGGGATCCTCGTCGGCTCGGAGTCGGACCGCGAGCGGATGGAGGGCGCCACGGCGCTGCTCGACGAGGCCGGTGTCGACTACGAGTTCGAGGTGCGGTCGGCGCACCGCACGCCCGGCGCCGTCGCCGAGTACGCACAGACCGCCCGTGACCGCGGGCTACGCGTGCTCATCTGCGGCGCTGGCCTCTCGGCGGCGCTTCCCGGCGCGGTCGCGGCGCACACCGACCTCCCCGTGATCGGCGTGCCCCTGCGCTCGAGCCTCTCGGTTCTCGACGGTCTCGACGCGCTGCTCGCGATCGCGCAGATGCCGCCCGGAGTGCCGGTCGCCGCGGTCGGCGTCGACAACGCCCGCAACGCCGCAGCGCTCGCGCTCCGGATCCTGCGGGCGTAGACGGCCCGCGGGAGTTCGCGGGCCGCTCGGATCAGCCGACGATGTTGGTGCCCCCGCGCGGCAGGAGGGTGGTCCGCTCCTCACCGATCGCGGCGAGCGCACGAGAGAGCACGCGGTGGGCGGCCGGCGGACGGAGCCCGCAGCGGCAGTGAGAGGTTCCCTGCGTCATCACCCCGGCGAACCGCACCCCCCGGTGGTAGCGGCTGCGCGCGATGCGGGCGAGCTCGGCCCATTCGCGCGCCATCGCCGGGTTGTAGATCTCGGGCAGCGCCTGCGTGGAACGAATACCCGCGGCGACGTACCAGGCTTGCCGGGCGCTCCAGACCGCGCCGATGCCACCGTCGAGCGAGCCGTAGTCGTAGAGCGGGTGGCCGTGCACTGCCGCACGGAAGCCGTGGAAGAAGTCGCGCGTCTTGCGGAACTGCGGATCCCACGCGGGCTCGGCATCGTCCGCGGCCGCCGCCCGGACGTGCTCCGCCAACCCGTGCCGGAGAAGGGCACGGCCGAGCGTGTTCGTCTCACGCGCCCAGCGGACGCCCGCCGCGTAGGCGCTTGGCACGGCCGGGTGGTAGTTGCTCGTGCCGCGCGCGAGCGCGATCGACGCGTCCGAGCCGTGCGGCAGGCAGGAGACGTAGCCGCGCGCGTAACCGACCATCGCGGTCGTGACCCGGTGGTTCTTCGCGAAGCGGCTCGAGAAGAGGATCGTCCCGTACCCGCCCTTCTCGAACGCGGGCTTGCCGAAGTCGAGGACGACGACGCCGCTCTCGTGCCGCCGCGCCGCAGAGCAGCCCTGCTCGGCGAGGATCCACGGCTTCGCGGTGTGCTCGTAGATCGAGAGCGTCGTGATGCGCTGTGCGAGCGGCGACCGCCGCTTCGAGACCGCCTGCCGGTGGGCCGGCTTCGCGGGCTTCGGGTTGAGCGGGAACTCCCGCAGAGCCTGCAGCCACGTGGCCGAGTGCGGAGCGAAGTCAGGGATGAGGCTGCTGCCGGCCTCGCCGCCGCCGGCGGCGGCGAGGGCGACCGCGAGGGCGGTCGCGACGGAGAATACGTACCTCTTCAAACACGCCTTCCTACAGATTTCATGGGATAAAGCCGCGCCAGAGTAGCGGGGCCCTGCGCGGTTCGCGGTCCCTCGTTCGAGGGCGGGGCGCCGACAGGCCCGGGCTCTAGACTGGAGCCGTGATCGCCCGCTACTCCCGCCCGGCCATGGCCAGGATCTGGTCGGACGAGGGGAAGCTCGCGACGTGGCTCGAGGTCGAGCTGGCAGCGCTCGACGCGTTCGCCGAAATGGGGACGATCCCGGCGGAAGCGGTCGAGACGATTCGCGGCCGGGTGCGGGTGCCGACGCCCGAGCGGGTGGCGGAGATCGAGCGCGTCACCGACCACGACACCGCCGCCTTCGTCGACGCGGTCGCGGAGCAGCTGGGCCCCGAGGGCCGCTTCGTCCATTACGGGCTCACGTCGTCGGACGTGGTCGACACCGGGCTCGCCCTCCAGATCCGCGAGGCTGGAGCGCTGATCGCGGAGGGCATCGACCGTGCGCTCGAGACGGTCCTCCGGCGCGCCCACGAGTACCGGACGACCCTCTGCATCGGCCGCTCGCACGGGATCCACGCCGAGCCCGTCACGTTCGGCTGGAAGCTCGCCGGCTGGGCCTTCGAGCTCGACCGGGCGCGGCGGCGGCTCGCCCACGCGCTCGAGGAGACCGGCGTCGGCCAGCTCTCCGGGCCGGTCGGAACCTACGTGGTGGTCGAGCCGGAGGTCGAGCGGATCGCGTGCGAGCGGCTCGGCCTCGAGCCGGATCCGCTGTCGACGCAGATCGTCGCGCGCGACCGCCACGCCGGGCTGTTGAACGCGCTCGCGCTCTGCGCGACCTCGCTCGAGCGGTTCGCAGTCGAGATCCGTCACCTGGCGCGCACGGAGGTCCGCGAGGCCGAGGAGCCGTTCGCGGCGGGGATGAAGGGCTCGTCGGCGATGCCGCACAAACGCAACCCGAAGGTCGCCGAGCGCATCTGCGGCCTCGCGCGCGTCGTGCGCGCCGCCGCGGTCGTGGGGCTCGAGAACGTGGCCCTCTGGCACGAACGCGACATCTCCCACTCGTCCGCCGAGCGCGTCGCGATCCCCGACGCATTCCTCGCGCTCGACTACATGCTCGACCGCTTCGTGTGGATCATGGACGGCCTCGTCGTCTATCCGGAACGGATGCGGCGGAACCTCGAGGGGAGCCACTTCCTCTTCTTCAGCCAGCGCGTCCTGACCGCGCTCGTCGAGGCAGGGCTCGCGCGCGACGAGGCCTACCGCCTCGTGCAGCGCGCGGCGATGCGCGCGTGGGAGGAGGAGCTCGACTTCCGCGAGCTCTGCCGCGCCGACGACGAGATCGCGTCGCGCGCCGACCTCGACTCGACGTTCGACCTCGCCGCCTACACCCGCCACGTCGACACCGTCTTCGCCCGTCTCGAAGCCCTCAAGGAGGAGCCGCTACATGCCTGAGACCTACATCGCTTCCGGCAAGGTCCGCGAGATCTACGAGATCGACGACGAGCGCCTGCTCCTCGTCGCCTCCGACCGGATCTCGACCTTCGACGTCGTCCTGCCGACCGAGATCCCCGACAAGGGCCGCGTCCTGACCGGGCTCTCCGGCTACTGGTTCACGCTGCTCGGGCCGATCGTCCCGAACCACATGCTCTCGATCCGCGACGACGGCCGCTCGATGGAGTGCCGCCGCCTCGAGATGCTGCCGATCGAGTGCGTCGTACGCGGCTACCTCGCCGGCTCCGGCTGGAAGGACTACCGCGCGAGCGGCGAGGTCTGCGGCCACCGCCTGCCCGAAGGGCTGCGCGAGTCGGACAAGCTCCCCGAGCCGATCTTCACGCCGGCGACGAAGGCGCAGGAGGGGCACGACGAGAACATCACGCGCGAGCAGGCCGCCGCGCTCGTCGGCGAGGAGCGGCTCCGCGAGGTCGAGGAGGTCTCGCTCCGCCTCTACACGACGGCGGCCGAGCACGCCCTCGCGGCCGGGATCATCATCGCCGACACGAAGTTCGAGCTCGGGATCGACCCCGCCGGGACGCTCGTCCTCGGCGACGAGGCGCTCACGCCCGACTCCTCGCGCTTCTGGCCCGGCGAGGAGTACGAGCCCGGCCGGGCGCAGGGCAGCTTCGACAAGCAGTACGTCCGCGACTACTGCGAAACGACCGGCTGGGACAAGACCGAGCCCGGGCCGGAGCTCCCCGACGACGTCGTGCAGGTGACCCGCGCGAAGTACCACGAGGCGTTCGAGCGGCTGACGACGATCCCGTTCCCCGCGTACGTCGACGATCCGACGGTGGTGCTCGGGTGAGGGCGATGGTCCTCGTCCGTCCGAAGCCGGGCATCCTCGACCCGCAGGGGGAGGCGGTCGGCTCGGCCCTCGGTCACCTCGGCTTCGAGGTCCGCGACGCGCGCGTCGGCAAGGTGATCGACCTCGAGCTCGAGGCCGCGGACGCCGCCTCGGCGAAGGCGCAGGTGGAGCGGATGTGCGAGCGGCTGCTCGCGAACCCGCTGATCGAGTCGTACGAGGTGGAGATCGTTGGCTAGTCCGCAACCGAGGATCGGGGTCGTCAGCTATCCGGGCTCGCAGGACGACCGGGACGCGCTCTGGGCGCTCGCCGCGCTCGACGCTGAGGCGGTGCCGGTCTGGCACGACGAGCGCGAGTTGCCGGACCTCGACGCCGTCGTCCTTCCCGGCGGCTTCTCGTACGGCGACTACCTCCGCTGCGGGGCGATCGCGCGCTTCTCGCCGGCGACGGCGGCGGTGGGCGAGTTCGCGGCCGGAGGAGGGCTCGTGCTCGGGATCTGCAACGGCTTCCAGATCCTCTGCGAGGCCGGCCTGCTGCCGGGCGCGCTGCTGCGCAACGAGTCGCTGCGCTTCGTCTGCCGCGACGTGCCCGTCACGGTCGCGCGGCACGATCTGCCCTTCACGGGCCGGTGCGTGCTCGGCCAGCGGCTCGTCCTGCCAGTGAAGCACGGTGACGGGCGCTACCTCCCACCGCCGGATCTCGATCCCGGCCAGGTCGTGCTGCGCTACGTCGACAACCCGAACGGATCCGTCGAGGGCATCGCCGGCGTCTGCAACGAGGCCGGAAACGTCATGGGGCTCATGCCGCATCCCGAGCATGCGGTCGACCCGCTCCTGGGCTCGGACGACGGCGCGCTCCTGCTCGCCTCGCTCGTCGACGCTGCCCGGGACCGGGTGCTCGCCGCGATCTGAGCCGCGGCGAGCTCCCCGGGGGAGATCAGCCCTACATGCCGAGCGCCTGGGCGAGCGCCGGATGCTTGGCGAGCGCGGCTCTGAGCCGTCCGATGTCTCGCTCCCGGAGCGTCACCGGCCCGCGCGTGCCGCCGCCCGCGCCGGCATAGGAGAAGCGGACGAGCCGCTCCCCCTTCGCCGTCTCGAGCAACTGCACCTTCGACGAGAACCGCTTGGTCCCCGCCTGCTGCGGGACGGTCAGCTCCTCGACGAGATCCGCAGGTCCCCACGGTGTCGCCGCCCTCGTCGCCATGAGAAGACGCTAGCCCGGAAGCCGTGACGCGTTCGTGCCGCCTTAGCGGCGAATCGCCGGCACGTCCTCCTCACCGGACGAGCAGGCCGAACGCGTAGCCGGCCCCGAGTGCCGCGGACGGTCCGAGTGCCCAGCCCTGGAGGATCGCGAGCAGCGTCGACAGATGGACGGTCTCGCGGCCACGCGCGAGCCCCGCACCCGCCATCGCGCCGACGAGCGCCTGGTTCATCGAGGTGAAGAAGCCGAAGGCGACGGCTGCGAGGACGACAGCGGCCTGCACGAGCTGCGCCGCCGCCGCCATCGCCTGGTCGACGGCGACGATCTCGAAGGCGACGCGGCGCAGGAGCGGCTTCCCCCAGGTGAGGACGCCGAGGGCGAGCCCGGCGCCGCCGACGGCGCCGGCCGCGAGCGCGCCGAACGTCCCGGTGCCGACGAGGGCGCCGCTCGCATTCGAGACGTCGTTCGCGCCCATCGCGAAGGCGGCCGCAGCACCCATCGCCACGAGCGCCGCGCCTGTCCGGCCGTCGAGCGCCATGCGGTCGAGCCCCTTCGTGAGCAGCGCTCCGAGCACGACGGCCGCCACCGGCGCGCTCACCCAGACGATCGCGAGGTGCGCGATCTCGCCCCAGCGCACCCCGGCGCCCACCGCGAGCGTCACGCCGACGACTGCGAAGACGAGGATCTGGATCGTCGACGTCGGCAGCCGGAGGCGGTTGAAGAGCGTCGTGAGGGCGAACGCGACGCCGATCACGACGACCTGCTGCGAGACCCCGAGCCGCGAGTCGGTGAGCCCGGAGCCCACCCGGCGCTGCACCGCGTGGCTCGCGAACGTGGCGCCGAGGAGGGTGAGCGGCGCCATGAGGAGGAGGGCCTGCCAGGCGCCGATCGCCCGCAGCGCATGCGGCATCCCCATCACCGCGCCCGTGTAGTGCGCGCCCATGCTCCACGCGAAGCCGATCGCGAGCACGACGAGCACGGCCGTCACGCGTCGAGGCTCACCGAAACTCGTCGATGCCGCGACCGTCGTGGTGGCCCCAGCCGTAGGCGGCGAGATGGCCCCAGCAGTCCGGCTTGCTCCCGTCGACGTCCGTGAACCCGTACGCGTCGGCGAGCCGGCGCGAGCTGACGATCGTCCCCGCCCACCGGCCGGCGTCATCCGCCGTGGCGAGGGCAGCCACGCCCCTGGCGACGTACGCGGGCGACTCTGAGATCCCGAATCCGGGACGCTTGTCGAGGGCGTCGCGCCAGTTCTCCTCCGCCACGCCGAAGTTCTCGAGCATCTTCTCGGACCGCAGCCAGCCGGGGGTGACGCCGACGACCGTCACCGGGCTGCCCTCGAGCTCCGCACTCAGGCCGATCACGATCCGCTCGACGTTCGCCTTGACGAGGTCGTAGTAGAAGCCGACGTTCCGCCGGAACTCCGCGTTCGCCTCCGAGGTGCCGTCCGTCATCTCGACCACGAGCCCCCGCGGCCGCTCGCCGTCGGCCGTCCTAAGCATGAGCGGCAGCGCGGCACGCGCAGTGATCAGGTGCGTGTGCACGCCCATCTGCAGCATCCGCAGGCCGCCCGCCCAGTCGTGCTCCCAGAGCGGCTTGTCCCACTCCATGTACCGGTCGCCACCGAAGATGTCGTTGACGAGCACGTCCAGGCGACCGTGGTCGCGCTCGATGCCGGCGACGAGCTCGGCCACGGCGGCGGGATCCTCGTGGTCGACGACGCGCGCTGCCCCGTCCCCGCCGGCTGCGGCCAGCAGCTCTCCGGTCTCCTCGATCGTCTCCGGCCGGCCGATCTCCGAGGGCCCGGAGGCCCGGCTGCTGCGGCCGGTCGCGTAGACGAAGAACCCGGCGCGTGCGAGCTCGACCGCGATCGCCCGGCCGGCGCCGCGGGTCGCACCCGCGACGAGCGCAACCCTTCGCTCCCCGGTCACATCAGCGCCGCGACGCGCTCCGCCGCGGCGGCGAGCTCGGAGTCGGGCACGTTCGGGAGCGCGTCCTCCCAGAGCGGGAGCATCATTCCGGAGGCCTCGAGCATGCCGAGCGGTCTGGGCAGGAACCAGACGTGGAAGTGCGCACCGCCGTCGCCCCAGCGGTAGAGATGAATGCGCGCGGCGTCGCCGAGCCCGAGGATGGCACGCTCGACCCGCGCCGCGACGCGACCGAAGTCGGCGGCGAGGTCGTCGGGCAGGTCGCAGAAGGAATCGACGTGGACGCGGCTCGCGAGCCAGACCGCACCCGGCAGGCTGCCTCCGACCGGAGGGTGCAACGTCCAGTTGTCGTCGGACCACACGGCCGGCGTCGTCTTGCCGTCGCAGATCCCGCACGGCGGCCCGCCGTCCTCTCCCCGGCGCGGCGGCTCGGGGATCTGGCGCTCGCCCGGCTCGCGCGGCACGAGCGGCTCGGCGTACGGCAGCAGCATGCTCATCTCGACTCCTTTCGCCGTTTCGTGAAGATGGGGCTCTCCGGCCCCGCGATCCCGTGCAGGACGACCCCAACCACGCACGTGCGCGCCTCCTCCTCCTGCCACCCGTGCCGGCCGCGTAGATGGACGTACGGCCACGCGACGGCGTTGAAGGCGAGGTCCGCGGCCCCGACCACGTCGTCGATCTCGGGCAGCGATCCGTCACGGCCGCCTTCGCGGAAGAACTGGATGAAGGGATGCAGGTAGTCCGGCGGCACGCCCGGCGCGGTCTCCTGATGGAACGCCTCGTCGGTCGCGAGCAGCAGCGGAAGGTGGCGGTCGATGAGCTCGCAGAGGGCCTCGAGGCCGTGCGTGAGCCGCTCGAGCCCCGACCCCGACGATGTGAGGATGGGGTACATCGTCTCGCGGAAGTCGTCCGCGAGCTCCCCTACGAGCGAGCCGACCAGAACCTCCTGGGAAAGCCCCTGCCGCCACAGCGTCGAGCGCGCGCGGCCGGCGACCTCGGCGACGCGCTCGAGCGTGAGGCCCGAGAAGCCGCGCTCGCCCAGGACGTCGATCGTCGCGCGGCGTAGCTTCTCGTCGACTCTCGGCGGGCCTGCAACGTGCTTCGGTACTGATTCCGTCATGCATCGGTAGTGTTGCATATCTGCGACGGCGCTGTCAACCGGGGACAAAGGGCTTGTCGCTGCGACCTGCGACGCGGTACGGTCCGTAGCCATGGAGGGTCGCCAAGGGCCAGACCCGGGCTACGACGACTGGTTCGACGAGCCTGAGCCGCCGACCGACACACGCACGGGCGCCCACCGCGCCGTCTACGACGACGCCGAGGACGACTGGGTGCTGCCGGAGGAAGAGAACGAGCCTCGCCGCCCGCGGGAGATCGTCGTCGGCGGCCGGACGCTGACGGCGACCCAGCTCGCGATCATCGCGGCGTCCATCCTCGCGCTCTTCTTCGGGATCCTCGCGGCCGTCGGCGTCTTCGGCGGCAAGGCCTCGATCCCGCCCGTGACGCTGCCGACGACACGGCCGCCGGCCACGACGGCCACGTCGACGGCGCCCCAGACGACACCGACGGTGGCGCCCTCCCAGACGCTCTCGCCCGGCGCCACGGGGTCGCAGGTGAAGGTTCTCCAGCGTGCGCTCGCAGCGCTCGGGTTCTCGCCGGGCAAGGCGGACGGCGACTACGGGCCGTCGACGAAGACGGCGGTCGAGCGCTTCCAGGTCTCGAAGGGGCTGGCCGAGGACGGCGTCGTCGGAGCGCAGACGCTCAACGCGCTGCAGAAGGCGCTGTCGGGCTAGGAACGCGGTCAGGCCAGCTGCTTCTTGCCGAGCCCGTTCCGCTCCTGCGGGATGAGCAGCTCGAAGCGTGCTCCGCCGGCCTGCGGGTCGTAGACGAGGTCGCCGCCGTGGGCCTGCGCGTAGGCGCGGGCAATCGCGAGCCCGAGGCCGTGGCCGTGGCCCGCCGAGCGGCCGCCCCGGGCGAAGCGCTCGAAGATCTTGCCTTCGAGCTCCTTCGGGATCCCGGGGCCCGCGTCCTCCACCGAGACACGGAGGTGGCGGTCCCGCTGCTCGGCGTCGATGCGGATCGGCGGCGCGCCGTAGCTGGCCGCGTTCGCGACGAGGTTCGAGACGACGCGCTCGAGCACGAGCGGGTCGACGACGGCGGCGAGATCGTCCGGAATGGCGAGCTCGACGGCGTCCGTCCCCGGAAGGACGCCGTCGACGACCTCGGCGAGCGCGGCTTTCAGCACGAGCGGCCGCGGCTCGACGACGATCGCGTAGGCGTCGAGGCGCGAGAGATCGAGCAGCTCCTCGAGCAGCCGGCGGAGACGTTCCCCCTGCTCGACGCCGACCTGGAGCAGCTCGTCGCGCAGGTCCTCGCTCAGGTCCTTGCCGCGCTCCGCGAGCGTCCTGAGGACGCCGTAGACAGAGGTGGCCGGCGTCCGCAGCTCGTGCGAGGCGATGGCGACGAAGTTGAGCTTCAGCTGGTCGAGCTGGACGAGATCCTCGTGGAGCCGCGCCCGCTCGATGGCGATCGCCACCCGCGCGGCGACGAGCTCGAGCAGCTCGACCTCGTCGCGGCTGAACACCCGCGGCGCGAGCGTCCCGACGTGGAGGACGCCGAGGGCGACACCGCGCACGAGCAGGGGCACGCCGACCATCGACTTGAGCCGCTTCTGCCTGAGGATCGGGTTGTGGACCGGATACTCGTCGACGTCGATCACCAGCGGCTTCGCCTCGGCGGCGACCTTGCCCGCGAAGCCGACACCGAGCGGGACGCGGGCTCCCACCTCCTCTTCGATCCCGAGCGCGGCGCGCGCCACGAGGTCGTTCGTCTGATCGTCGAGGAGCAGGACCGCGCACGTGTCGGTGCTGAGGATCTCGCGGATCCTCTCCAGGAGGACCTCGAGCAGGTCGTCCACTCCAAGGTGCGCGAGTGCCGCGTCGGTGACCGCCTGTACGTGCTCGATGCGCTCCCGTGCGGCGCGCTCCGCCTCGAACAGGCGTGCGTTCTCGATCGCGAGCGCGGCGCGGTCAGCGACGAGCTGGAGCAGATCGATCTCGCCCTCGCCGAAGCGGCGCGGGGAGAGCGAGCCGACGTGCAACACGCCGCGCACGTTCCCCTCCACGACCAGAGGAACGCCGAGCATCGACTTGATCCCCTTCTCCCGCAGGATCGGGTTGAGGACGTGGGCGTGGTCGACGTCGTCGAGGACGACGGGGCGCTTCTCGGCAGCGATGCGGCCCGCGAAGCCGGCGCCGACCGGGATGCGGATGCCGCGCTCGACCTCCTCCTCGATCCCGAGGGCTGCGCACGCGGCGAGCTCGTTCGTCTCGTCGTCGAGCAGCAGGATCGCGCCCGTGTCCACCTCGAGAATCTGCCGGGTCCGCTCGAGCAGGGCAGCGAGCAGCTCATCGAGGCGCAGATGCGCCAGAGCGGCGTCTGTGACCGACTGCAGGCGCCGGACGTGCTCCGCAGTGGAACCCTCCGGCCACACAGCCGGTTCCTTCCGCAAAGCCGGGAAACCTACTCCTCGCTGCCCGCGTAGCGGCGAACGAGCATCGCCGCGGCGAGCGCGAGGCCGGCCGCAACCTCGGCGACCCACACGTTGCGATACCGAATCGGGTCGATCGAGACCGTGCGCGCGAGTGGCTCGAGGCAGAGCGCCGCGGCCGGCACGAGAGCGCTGGCGATCTCCCGTCGGACGCGCCAGCGCCACCCCAGCCAGCCGAAGAACGGCCCGGTCACGATGCCTCCGACGAGCACGCTGCGCTCGCTGCCGACGAAGCCCCGCACCGTCGCAAGCGTGACGTGCGCGTGCTCGAGGGGACCGAGCGTCATCACCCCGTAGCCGAGGAGGGCGACGTAGGTGCAGGCGAGACCGAGCAGCGCCGCACTGCGCGCCGTGCGCTCGGTGCAGCCGGCGACGAAGGGGAGCAGGAGCCACGGCGCCGAGAGCAGGCTGACGGCGGCGGACCAGCCCGCGGCCCACACGTGACCGGAGCCCTCGAGGCTGCCGAGGTACTGGTCACCGGCGCCGAAGGCAGCCGAGAGCACGAGCGCAAGGACGACGCTCATCCGCAGCGTGCTACCGCCGCAGCGCACGGACACGCTCGAGACTCTCCGCCGGCCACCGTGCGTCCGCGCCGCAGGCCTCGAACGACCGTCCGCGAACCATCCGGCAGAGCCTAGCCGGATGCCGGACCGGCGCCCGACCTCGGGCGCCGGCGTGGGCTCGGCGTAGATTCCCGGCGCGTGCGACCTCGGATCCCCCGCCTCCTCCGCGACAACGCGAACTTCCGCCGCTACTTCTTCGGCCAGTCCGTGTCGCTGCTCGGCGACCAGGTGGCGCAGATCGCCCTCCCCCTCACCGCGGTGCTCGCGCTGCACGCGACGGCGGGCCAGATGGGCGCGCTCACGACCGCGTACCTCCTGCCGAACCTTCTGCTCTCGCTTCACGCCGGAGTGTGGGTCGACCGCAGCGGACGCAGGCGCGAGGTGATGCTCGTCGCGGACGTCGTGCGCGGCCTGCTCACCGCGACGATCCCGATCGCGTTCGCCCTCGGCCACCTAACGTGGCCACAGCTCTACGCCGTCTCGTTCCTGCTCGGCTGCGCGAGCGTCTTCTTCTACGTCGGCTACGGCGGCTTCTTCCAGACGCTCGTCGAGCGCAGCGACTACATCGACGCGAACACTTTGCTCAACGGCGCGCGGGGCTTCTCCTTCCTCGCGGGGACGAGCCTCGGCGGCCTGCTCGTCCAGCTTCTGCGGGGCCCGTACGCGCTCGCGCTCGACGCGGGCTCGTACCTCTGGTCGGCGCTCTTCATGAAGCGGATCGACGTCCCGGATCCGCCCGGCGCCGAACGGGAGAGCGGGGGCATCGGCACGGGTCTCCGCTGGATCCGTCACAACCCCGTGATGCGCGCCGAGCTGCTCGGCGTGGCGACAATCAACCTCTTCAACTTCGTCTACGGGGCGCTCTTCCTGCTCTACGCGAGCCGCTACCTCCACGTCGCGCCGGCGACCATCGGCGTCGTGCTCGGGATCGCAGCCGTCGGCACGCTCGTCGCCTCGGCGAACACCGGCCGCATCGCCCGGAGGATCGGCGTCGGCCCCGCCTTCCTGATCGGCTGCTTCCTCTTTCCCGCGCCGCTCTTGCTCGTGCCCGCCGCCCGCGGGCCGCACTGGCTCGTGATCGCCCTCCTCTTCACGGCGGAGTTCTTCTCGGGGTTGGGGCTGATGCTGCTCGACATCCTCGCCGGCACGATCCAGGGCGGACTGATCCCGACGCGCATCCGGTCGCGCGTCTCCGGCGCGTTCATGGTCGTCAACTACGGCGTGCGGCCGCTCGGCACGACCGTTGCCGGCGTGCTCGGCTCCACGATCGGGGTGCACACGACGATCTGGATCGGAGCCGGCGGCGCGCTGCTCGGGATGGCGTTCCTCCTCCCCTCGCCGATCCGCCGCCTCCACGACGTGCCCGAGCCGGCAGACGCGGAGATCGGGACTCCGCCGCGAGAGCCGGGCGTAGCTGGTTCGTGAGGCCGAAGGCGGCGCCCGGCGCAATCGGCCTGCCGATCTCGCCTCGCCCTCTAGATGGTTGATCGGTTAATCGGTGTACGCGGTGAGTTCGCGGCTGGGTAGGCCGAGGCGTTGGTTGAGGTTGATGGCGGCGCAGAGGGCGAGGATGCGTGCGGTGACGCGGGCGAGCAGACCGGCAGGGGTGCGGCCGCCGTGGCGTTCGAGGTGGAGCTGGTCTTTGAGGCTGTTGACGATCGACTCGATTCGTTGCCGGATCCAGCCGATCGGCGGGTTGGGGCGGTTGGGCTCGTCGGCTCTGCTTGGCCGCAGCAGCAGCGCCCGCAGCTCCCGCACGGCCGCTTCGAAGTCGGCGCCGGCAAAGCCCTTGTCGCAGATGATCGTCGCGCCTTCGATCGGGTTGGCCTTCAGGAGCGCGAGCGCTGCTTCGCGCTCGGCGGCGTTGGCGGCGACCAGGTCGAAGTCGACGATCGTGCCGTCGGGAGCGCAGAACAGCACGAGCTTGAAGCCCCAGTAGCGGCGCGAGTGTGCCGGGCAGTAGCCGAAGCCGGCCCAGGGCGCCAGCTGGCTGCGGCGGCTGGTGTCGATCGATTGGCCGCAGGGAAGCGGTGTCGTGTCGAGCAGGCGCAGGTCGTCGCCAGCGCCGAGTGTCTCGGCCGCGAGTGCTTTCCAGAGCAGCACCAGCTTCGGCGCCAGCGCGCGGCAGCGCTCGTTGTAACGCGACTGCGACGGCAAGTACGGAAAGAGGTGACCGAGACGCCGGCGGGCGCGGCGCAGGAAGACCCGGTCACTCGGGCACTGCAGCAGCATCTGCGCGACCATCAGCGCCAGCAATTCGCTGTCACTGATCAGCTCCGGACGGCCGCGGCGAGGCGTCCGCTCGGAAGGAAACAATGCGCAGGCCGCGCAATAAAGCGCGATCACGAGGGTGTCGAGGTCGGCGCGCACGTAGGCCTCCTGGTCGACGGAGCATTGACACCGCCGACCTTCGACACCCTCAACTTCGGTCCCTGCTACCCGGCACCCACGGCGACAGCCGTGAATTGCCGATCAACCATCTAGCGGCCGCTGCGGTCGATCAGCTCGATGCGGTAGCCGTCCGGGTCCTGCACGAAGCAGATGAGCGAGCCGCCCTCGCGAACGCGATAGGGCTCGCGTTCCGGCTCGATGCCCTGCTCCTGCAGCTCCGCCAGCGTCGCCGCGAGGTCGTCGACGCCGACCGCGATGTGGCCGTAACCCGTGCCGAGCTCGTACGTGCGGCCGTCGTGGTTGAACGTGACCTCGAGCACCGACTCCTGGTCGCCGATGCCGAAGAAGTAGTTCGTCGCCTCGAGCTCGCCGTTCCGGACGATGTCCATGTCCCGCTCGTAGCGGAAGCCGAGCGCCTCGTAGAATGCGCGGCTCTGCTCTGGGTCGGTGATCCGGACCATCGTGTGAAGGAAGCGCGCCATTGCAGGAATCGTAGGCGCATGCGCCGAGCGCTCGCTCAAGACCCGCCCTCGTTTCGCCGATGAAGAGGCGAGCGTCGAGGGAGGACTGTCTGCCGGCCGCAGACGACGGAATGGATCGGATAATCGCGCGGATCGGGCCTTTTGTGCCGGCCTTTGCGGCCGTCGTCGGCTCGATCCTGCTCTCGTTGTTCATCCTGCGACCCCCTCCCGCCGGACTGTTGCCGGGCACGGCCGCCCCGGCGGATCTCGGACACGTGGGCGCAATCGTCCTGCCACCGCCACCGCCACACGCCGCGCCGCCGCCCGTGCAGCGGCAGCGGGAAGCGCCGAGCTCCGCGCCGGCCGCCCTGGCTTCGCCCGTCCTGCGCCAGACCGCACCGCCGGCCGCCGCTCCGGCCCGTCCGGCGCGACCCTCGCCGGCGCACCCGCCTCACAAGCCTGCCCCGGCTCGGCCACCGAAGCACACCGCGCCTGCACCCGTCACGCCGCCGGCGCCGCTCGCGTCCCCTCCGGCCAGGCCCGAGCCCGTGGCGTCCGTGTCGCACGGTCGCGGCCACGGTCCGGCGCCTGCCTCCGTCGCCCATCCCGAGCGGGGACATCACGGCCGCCCGCTTCGGACCGGCCCGGCCCCGCCGGCGCCGCCCGCCCCGCCTGAGGAGCACGGATACCACGGCCGAGACCGCTCGCTGCTCGACGCACACCACAGACCGCGCCCGGCACCGACGAAGCCGTGCCCGCGGGACGGCCCGCACCCGCACGGCGGAGGGAAGTCATCGTCGCACACCTGAGCAGACGCTTGACGGTCGGGGTGGCACTCGTCTTCCTCGTCCTGCCCTTCGCCGCCGGCGCCTGGGCGTTCGCCGGCCTGGAGGCGGCGCGAGCGCGCTCGCACGCCGAGGCGGCCTTGCAGGGCGCGCTGCGAAACGCGGCGAGCGACTACCGCCAGGTTCTCGCCGGCGCCGGCCGGGAGGCGCGCACCGTCGCGTCCTCGCGTCGGGTGCAGCGTGCGTTCGAGCACCGCGACCGCCGGCAGCTCGGCAAGTTGTCGCAGCCCAACGTCCGTCTCCGCCTCGGCTCGTCGCCCCCTCCGGCGAGCCACAGCGTCCCGAGCCGGAGCATCGGCATCGTCGTCGGGAAGCGGCGGATCGGCACCGTGACCGTGCTCGTCCCGTTCGACGAGCGGCTGCTCACGCGACTCGAGCGCGCAGCGCAGCTTCCGCCGAGCCGCGAGCTCGCGTTCGCACACGGGCGGTCGCTCCTGCTGCCCGCCGGCGATCACAGCCCGGTCGACACCGGGCTCCCGCTCGACCGGCCGCTGCGCCTTCCCGTCGGCGGCAGGTCCTATGTGGCCGTCGCGACGGTGCTGTCCCGCGAGACGCCGTCGACTCGGCTCGTGGCGCTCGCTCCGGCCGCCGAGATCCTCGCCGGCGCCGACGCGACCCGCCGGCGGCTGCTCCTCGCCGGTCTCGGCGCGCTGGCCGCGGTTGCGCTCGCCGCCTACTCCCTCGCGCCGCTGCTGGGGCGAAACCGCCTCGCGAGGCAGCAGCGCGAGCAGGCAGCGCGGGTGCTCTCCCATCTCGGCGAAGGCGTCTTCCTCGTCGACTCGCACGGCGTCGTCCGCCTCTGGAACCCGGCGGCGGAGAGCATCACGGGCCTCTCGGCGCAGCAGATGCGCGGTGCGCACGCCGAGACGGCGCTACCCGGTTGGAGCTCGATCGCCGCTCGCATCCCCACGTCCGAGCCCGACGAGAGGTCTCGGCCGGAGACGATCCCGCTCGAGCTTCACGGGCGCGAGCTCTGGCTGTCCATCGCGGGCGTGGAGCTCGGCGACGGCACCGTCTACGCCTTCCGGGATGCCACGAGCGAGCACCGGCTCGAGGCGATCCGCGCCGAATTCGTGGCGACCGTCTCGCACGAGCTCCGCACGCCCCTCGCGGCGCTCCACGGGGCGGCAGTCACCCTCACGGAGCGTGGCCCTCTGCTCACGCCCACGATGCACGACACCCTGCTGGCCATGATCGCCACGCAGTCGAAGCGACTCGCAGACCTCGTCGAGGACATCCTCCTCGCGGGCCAGCTCGATGCAGGCTCCCTGCGCGTCGAGCGGGAGCCGTTCAACGCCGCGACGGTCGCACGGACGGCAGTGGACGAGGCTCGGCAGCGTGCCGCCACGAGGGCGATGCTCCGCATCTCGACGTCGGACGACCTGCCACGTGTGCTGGGCGACGAGGGGAGGACGCACCAGGTGCTCGCCAACCTCATCGAGAACGCGGTCAAGTACTCGCCGGCAGGGAGCCGGGTCGACGTCGAGGTCGAGCGCGACGATGCCCGCGTCCGCTTCTCGGTTCGCGACCGTGGCCCGGGTATCCCGCCCGCCGAGCGGGAGCACGTCTTCGAGAAGTTCTACCGGCTCGATCCCAATCATCACCAGGGCGTCGGGGGAAGCGGGCTGGGCCTGTACATCTGCCGCCAGCTCATCTCGTCGATGCACGGGCGGATCTGGGTCGAGCCGGCCCCGCAGCACGGCAGCACGTTCGCGTTCGACCTCCCGATCGCCACCGAACGCGCCCCCGCCGCCGTGTGATCGTAGAATCGGCGCGGCATGGCCCTCGCCGTCCGCACGCTCGAGAACTTCGTCGGCGGGACGTGGGTCGCCGCGACCGGCGACCGCGGCCGCTCGATCGTCTCCCCGGTCACGGGCGAGACGCTCGCCGAGGCCCCCGACGCGAGCCCGGACGACATCGACGCCGCCGTGGAGGCGGCGGGCCGCGCCCAGCCCGGGTGGGCGGCGCGCTCGGCGTGGGAGCGCGCGGAGATCTGCCACGCGATCGCCGACCTGATCGCCGCCAGGCGCGAGGACTTCGCCCGCGAGCTCACGCTCGAGCAGGGCAAGCCGTATGCGGGCGAGGCCCTGGGCGACATCGACGAGACGGCCGAGAACTTCCGCATCGCCGCCGAGGACGTGAAGCGGATGGAGACGGCGGTCATCCCGTCGCGGGACCCGGCGAAGCGGATCCTCACCTTCCGCAAGCCGAACGGCGTCTACGCGGCGATCACCCCGTGGAACTTCCCCACGCTGATCCCGGTCGAGCTGATCGCGCCGGGCATCGCCGCCGGCAACACGATCGTGATCAAGCCGTCGGAGTGGACGCCGCTCGCCATGGCGAACTTCATGCAGATCATGGCCGACGCCGGGCTGCCCGACGGGGTCGTCAACGTGATCTACGGCGGCGGTGACGTCGGCGAGCGGCTCGTCACCCATCCCGGGGTGGACGGGATCGGCTTCGTCGGCTCGCACGCGACCGCGGAGAAGATCGTCCGCGCAGCCGGGCTCAAGCGCTCCCTGATCGAGGCGAGCGGCAACGGCCCGGTCGTCGTCTGCGAGGACGCCGACCTGGCGCGGGCCGCGCAGGGCGCGGTGTTCGGCGGCTTCTTCTGCGCCGGCCAGGTCTGCTGCGCGACGGAGCGCGTGCTCGTCCACGAGCGCGTCCACGACGCGTTCCTCGCCGAGGTCGTGAAGGCCGCGACCGAGTGGCCGCTCGGCGACCCGTTCGACGCCGAGACGAAGGTCGGCCCGATGAACAACGAGCCGACGGCCGCGAAGATGGACCGGCACCTCGAGGACGCGGTCGGCAAGGGTGCCGAGGTCGTGCTCGGCGGTTCCCGCGCCGGCGGCCATCCGACGGAGCTCTACTACGAGCCGACCGTCGTCGCCGGCGTCGGGCTCGACACGCTGATCAACCGCGAGGAGACATTCGGGCCGATCGTCCCGCTCATCCGCGTCGGCTCGGACGAGGAGGCGCTCGCGGCGGCGAACGACTCGCACCTCGGGCTTCAGGCCGCGGTCTACACGTCGAGCCTCTCGCGCGCGTTCCGCTACCTCGACAACCTCCGCGTCGGCAACGTCGTCGTCAACGACTCGACCGACTACTGGGAGGCGCACGAGCCGTTCGGCGGCGCACCGGGAACGCAGAGCGGCTGGGGCCGGATCGGCGGCCGCTACACGATGCTCGACATGACCGACCTCAAGACGGTCGTCCTCGACGTCGGCGGCGGGCTGGACTAGTCGAGATCCTCCGCGACGATGCCGTAGAGGACGGTGTCGACCCAGTCGCCGTCCTTCAGGTACGCCTTCCGCTTCCGGCCCTCGCGCACGAAGCCGACGCGCTCGGCGTGCGCGCAGGCGCGCTCGTTGAAAGCGTAGATCTCGAGCTCGAGCCGGTGGAAGCCGAGCTCGAAGACGAGGTGCCGCTGGAAGAGGAGCGCCGCCTCGTCGGCGAGACGGCGGCCGCGGTGACGGGGATGGATCGCGAGCCGCTCGAGCCGCGCGATCCGGCTCCGCTCGTTCGCGACGTGAAAGCCGAGCATCCCGGCGGCCTCGCCGTCCGAGAAGATCACGAAGCGGCCGAAGCTCTCCGGCTCCGCGAGCGAGCGCTCGATCTCCTCGAGCACCTCGTCGCGGGTCGCGGCGCTGCGCGGGCCGAGGAACGGCCGGATGTCGTCGGCTCCGAGGAGCTCGAGCACGAAGTCCGCGTCAGGCGGCTTCGCGCGCCTCAGTTCGACCGCCACCCAGCGAGGCTAGTCGAACCGAGCCCGTGGCAAGGGCGACCCCGGCGAGGATCAGCGCAAGCGCGGCGAACGCCGTCAGGCCGAAGCTCTCGCCGAGGAAGATCGCGCCGTAGGCGAGCGCGATCGGCGGCACGAGGTACGTCACGAGCGTCGCGTAGGTCGCCCCGGCCCGCTGGATGAGCGCGAAGAAGAGGAGGTACGCGACCGCCGTGCCGACGAAGCCGAGCACGAGAATCGCCGTGATCGTCTCCCCGTGCCACATGCCGGACGGCGCCTGCACGATCCCCGCCGGAGCCACGGCGAGTGTCGAGACCGCGGTCGACGCAAGCGCCACGACGAGGGGCGGCGTGCCGCGCAGATGGCGGCCCGCGAGCAGCGTCCCGATCGCATAGCACAGGGCCATGCCGACGACGGCGAGGGCGGCGAGAAGCTTTCCGTGGGGCTGGGCGCCGACGAGCAGCGCCACGCCGACGAAGCCGATGCCCAGCCCGAGCAGGCGGAGACCCGACACCCGCGCCTCGCGGAAGAACCCGAACGCGAGCAGCACGCTGAAGATCGGCACCGCTCCCTGGATGATCGAGGCGAGCCCCGAGTCGATTCGCTTCTCGCCCCAGGAGAGGAGCCAGAAGGGCAGCGCCGTGTTCGCGAGCCCGACGACGACGAGCCAGCGCCACGCGTTGCGGATCTCGGCGAGGGTCTCGCGAGGACCGAGGCGCACGACCGCGATCGCGGCGAGGAACAGGGCCGCCGAGCCGAGGCGGCCGAGGATCAGAGTCGCCGGCGCGAGCTGCCGGTCGGCGATCTTGATCAGCATGAACGACGCGCCCCAGATGAGCGCGAGCACCACGAGGATGACCGCCGGTCGACGCATCTACCGTTGGAACGCAACGTAGCCGGGTCCTGTGAGATTCCGCCGCGGCCCCGGTTACACTCAATCACCTGTCGGAGGTCGCCGCCCAGCCCCTGCACCGCGCCCTCGGTCTGACGGACTGGGAAGCGGGCCGTATCCGGGAGCTTCTCGGCCGCGATCCGAACCACCTCGAGCTCGCGGTCTTCTCCCTCCTCTGGTCGGAGCACTGCGGCTACAAGCACTCGGCGCTGCTTCTCAAGCGGCTGCCCTCGGCGGGCGACCGCGTCCTGCAGGGACCGGGCGAGAACGCCGGCGTGCTCGACCTCGGCGACGGCACGGCCGTCGCGTTCAAGGTCGAGTCGCACAACCACCCGTCGGCCGTCGAGCCGTTCCAGGGCGCGGCGACGGGCATCGGCGGAATTCTGCGCGACGTGATCGCGATGGGCGCGCGGCCGATCGCGCTGCTCGACGGGCTCTGGTTCGGCGAGCCGGGCTTCCACTTTCAGCAGGCCGTGGCCGGGATCGGCCACTACGGCAACTGCGTCGGCGTGCCGACGGTGGGCGGCCAGACCGTGCTCGATCCCGCCTACGCCTCGAACTGCCTCGTCAACGCGATGTGCGTGGGGCTGCTCGAAGCCGACCGGCTGCGCTCGGCGAGAGCGAGCGGGCCCGGACGGCTCGTCGTCCTCTACGGGGCGACGACCGGCCGCGACGGTATCGGCGGCGCCTCGGTGCTCGCGAGCGCGGAGCTGAGCTCGGACGACACCGACAAGCGCCCGTCCGTTCAGGTCGGCGACCCGTTCACCGGCAAGAAGCTGATCGAGGTCTCGCTCGAGCTCGTCGAGTCGGGCCTCGTCGAGTCGCTGCAGGACTGCGGCGCAGCCGGCCTCGCGTCCGCGCTCTCGGAGATGGCTGCGGGGGGCGCCGGCATCGACGTCCACCTCGACCGCGTGCCCCTGCGCGAGAACGGGATGGAGCCGTGGGAGATCGTGATCTCCGAGTCGCAGGAGCGGATGGTGGCGGTGGTACGGCCCGAGATGCTCGACGCGGTGCGGGAGGTGTGCGCCCGGTGGGAGCTGCCGTGCACGGCGATCGGCGAGGTCACCGGCTCGGGCGCGCTGCGAATGTTCCACGACGGCGAGGTCGTGGGCGACGTCCCCGCGCGTCTGCTCACGGACGAGTGCCCGCGCTACGAGGTCGAGCAGCGTGCGGAGGAGCGCCCTCTGCGGCGGCAGGCGAGCCCCGCGTTCGACGTGCGCGAGGTGATCGAGCAGTACGACCACCTCGTCGGCTCGCGCACCGTCCGCCGGCCGGGCCTCGACGCGGCCGTCCTCCGGCTGCGGCCCTCGCTGCGTGGGCTCGCGGTCGCCCTGCAGGGGCCGGCGCGCGGGGAGACCGACGGCTTCCGGGCCGGCGTGCAGGCGACGCTCGGGGCCGCCCGCAACGTCGCGAGCGCGGGCGGCGAGCCGATCGGCCTCACCGACTGCCTCAACTTCGGCAACCCCGAGAAGCCGGCGGTGGCACACGAGCTCGCGCAGGCCGTCGAAGGGATCGCGCAGGCGGCCGAAGCGCTCGGAATCCCCGTCGTCTCCGGCAACGTCTCGCTCTACAACGACGCCGACGGCTCCTCGATCCCGCCGACGCCGGTCGTCGGCTGCGTCGGGCTCGTGCAGGACGTGCGAAGCGTGCCCGGCCGGTGGCGAAGCGGCGACGCCGTCCTCCTCGCAACCTCGCCCGACGGCTCGCTCGCGGCCGAGGCCGCCCTGATCCGCTTCCTCTGGAAGGCCGCTCCGCACCTCACCCTCTGCCACGACGTCGGCAGCGGCGGCATCGCAGCCGCGCTCGCGGAAGCGGCGGCCTGGAGCGGCGGCCGCGAGGCGGAGGTCGAGCTCCCGGCCGGCTACGACTCCCGGCGCGGTGCTGCCATCCTCGCCTGCCGCCCGCAGCGCGTCGGGCGCCTCGGCTCCCGAGGCTTCGTGCAGATCGGCGTTGTCGCCTGATGTGCGGCGTCTTCGGCGTCTACGCGCCCCAGCGCGACGTCGCGCGGCTCGCGTACTTCGGCCTCTTCGCGCTCCAGCACCGCGGCCAGGAGTCGGCGGGGATCGCGGTCTCCGCCGACGGTCGCCTCACAGCGTTGCGCGACCTCGGGCTCGTCGCCCAGGTGTTCGACGAGCAGAAGCTCGGCGGGCTGAGCGGCGGCCAGGTCGCGATCGGCCACACGCGCTACTCGACCACCGGCTCGTCGCAGTGGGCGAACGCGCAGCCGCTCGTCCAGCACGGCCGGGCGCGCACGGTCGCGCTCGGCCACAACGGCAACCTCATCAACGTCGGCGAGCTCCGCGAGGGGCTCCGGGCGGACGGCGTGACGCTCGGGACGACGTCCGACAGCGAGCTGGTCGCCGCCCTGATCGCGAACGACCCGGCGCCGCTCGAGGAGGCGGTGGCGAACGCGATGCGCCGGCTCGACGGCGCCTACTCCATCGTCGCGCTCTCGGAGGGACGGCTCGTGGCCCTCCGCGACGCGCACGGCTTCCGGCCGCTCGTGATCGGCCGGCTCCAGGAGGACTGGGTCTTCGCCTCCGAGACGTGCGCGCTCGACCTCGTGGGCGCCGAGCTCGTGCGCGAGGTGGCGCCGGGGGAGCTCGTCGTCGCCGACGCCGACGGCCTCCACGCGACGCAGGCGCTCGAGCGCGTCGAGGGCGGGGCGTTGTGCATCTGGGAGTTCTTCTACCTCGCCCGGCCCGACAGCCGGCTCGAGGGGATCGAGGTGCACAACGCGCGCGTGCGGATGGGCGAGCGGCTCGCGCAGGAGTCTCCGGTCGAGGCCGACCTCGTGCTGCCGATTCCCGACTCGGGCACGCCGGCGGCGATCGGCTTCGCCCGCGCGCTCGGGCTCCCTTTCAGCGAAGGGCTGATCAAGAACCGCTACGTCCAGCGCACCTTCATCCAGCCCGACCAGGAGCTGCGCCGGCAGGGGATCAAGCTCAAGTACCACCCGGTCGCCGAGGTCGCCGGCAAGCGCGTCGTCGCGGTCGACGACTCGATCGTGCGCGGCAACACGACGCGCGAGATCGTCCGGATGCTCTTCGACGCGGGAGCGGCCGAGGTGCATCTCCGTGTCTCGTCGCCGCCGGTGATCGGGCAATGCTTCTACGGGATCGATCTCGCCGACCCGGCCGAGATGATCGCCTCGACGCGGACGGTCGAGGAAGTGCGCCGGCACGTCGGCGCCACGTCCCTCGCCTACCTCTCGCACGACGGGCTCGTCGAGGCGACGCAGCGTCCCGCGTCTGCCCTCTGCCGCGCCTGCCTCAACGGGGAGTACCCGACCGAGGTTCCCGCGGAGGCGGCGAAGCTTCGGTTCGAGCCGGTTCGCGCGTGATCCGGCTCGACCTGCGTCAGGGACTCGAGGACGCGCTCGCGGAATGCCGGCGCCGTGGCCTGGTCGTCCACAGCGAGCGGTTGCTGTCAGGGCGGCCGCGCAGCCGTCACCTCCACCTGCGCTTCCCCGACCGCTCGGGGACGCTCGAGCTCTCGGAGACCGACGGGCAGGCGTGGGTGCAGGTGCATACCCGCCGCGACGGCGGCTGGGCCAGCGAGCTCGCCGAGGAGCTGCGCTAGACCGTGCCTGGCACCATGGGCGGCGGTGCAGCTCTTCCACTACCACCTCGTCACGAGTCGCGTCCGCGAGGTCGAGGGGCGCTACCTCGGGAAGCTCGCGTTCCACCTCGTCGCCCGGCACGGGCGGATCGGCGAGGACCTGACCTCGTACGAGCCCGGCATCTCGTGGAGCGAGCTCGACGCGATGAGCTTCAAGCTCCGGCTGACGGAGCTCGAGAAGGGCGCCGTCAACGTCGTGGTCCAGCCGGGCCAGTGGCCGACGCCGCGCGTCGACCATCTCGGGTTCGCGCTCGACGAGGGCGAGTTCGAGGCGGCGCTCGAGCGCGCGGAGCGGAACGACCTGCGGGTGCAGGAGCACGGCGGCCGCCGCACGTTCGTGTCGACGAACGCCGGCTACCGGCTCGAGCTCCATCCGCCGCGCGAGTGGATCGACGAGCTTCTCGCCCAGCGAGACGAGATGGAGCTGTCGGAGCTCCATCTGAAGGCCGACGATCCGTCCGGCAAGGCGAAGGCGCTCGCACAGATCCTCGACGCGGAGCGGGACGGAGCCGACGTCGAGGTGGGCGACACGGTCGTCCGCTTCGTCCCCGGCGGCCCACAGGGCCGGCCGGAGCTCTTCGGCGAGCTATTCGTCTAGCAGCCGCCGCAGCCAGCTGGCGCCCTGGGCCGGCTTCGGCTACTGCCCGGCACACTCGCGCCGCTACTGGGGCTTCAAGCTCGTGCTGTTCTGCGCTCCCGACGGCACGATCGTCGACTTCGACCTGGTCGCCGCCAACGCCGCCGAGCGCGAAGCAGCGCTCGCGCTCCTGAAGGCCAACCCGATCGAAGGCGCGACGATCATCTGCGACAAGGGCTTTGCCGGCGCCGACTTCGAAGCGGCCGTGCGGGAGCTGCGGGCGCTGCTGCTGCGGCCAAGCAGAGCCGACGAGCCCAACCGCCCCAACCCGCCGATCGGCTGGATCCGGCAACGAATCGAGTCGATCGTCAACAGCCTCAAAGACCAGCTCCACCTCGAACGCCACGGCGGCCGCACCCCTGCCGGTCTGCTCGCCCGCGTCACCGCACGCATCCTCGCCCTCTGCGCCGCCATCAACCTCAACCAACGCCTCGGCCTACCCAGCCGCGAACTCACCGCGTACAGGCACGTCCGGAGCCAGGTTCCGGACGGATTGGTTCCGGAGGTGTCCGGGACGGACGTCGGGCAGCCGCCTTAGACTCGATCCGTGAGCGAGGGAGCGCGCACGTACGACGCGGCCGGCGTCTCGCTCGCCACGGCGGACGCGGTCGTCGCACGCCTGCGCGCCGCGGTCGAGTCGACCGGCGCCGCGCATTTCGGCGCCTTCGCGGCGCTCCATCCGCTCGACGAGCGACGCCTGCTCGCCGCTTCCACCGACTCGATCGGCACGAAGCCGATGGTCGCCCGCCCGCGCGGCAAGCTCCGCAACTGCGGCGCAGACATGGCGGCCCACTGCATCAACGACGTGATCACCTGCGGAGCCGATCCCCTCGTCCTGCTCGACTACGTCGCCGCCGCCCGCGTCGAGCTCGAGCAGGTCGCAGAGCTGGTCGAGGGCGCCGCGGAGGTCTGCCTGACGGCGGGCGTCGCGCTGATCGGCGGCGAGACGGCCGAGATGCCCGACGTGTACCGAGAGGACGAGCTCGACTTCGCGGCGACGTGCATCGGGATCGTCGACCGCGAGCGCTTGATCGACGGGTCCAAAGTCGCAGCGGGCGACTACATCCTCGGCTTCCCGTCCGCCGGCGTCCACGCGAACGGCTTCTCGCTCGTCCGGCGCGCCCTCGAGTTCGAGGACTACGACGGCGAGGATCTCCTCGCACCGACGAGGCTCTACCTCGACGAGGTGCGGCGCCTCCGCGAGACCGCGCACGCGTTCGCGCACGTGACGGGCGGCGGCATCCTCGGCAACCTCGAGCGCGTCCTGCCCGACGGGTTGCACGCCGAGATCGACTGGGACGCGTGGGAGCGCCCGCCCGTCTTCCAGTGGCTCGCGCGGCACGTCGCCGAGGACGAGCTCCGGCGCGTCTTCAACCTCGGCATCGGCTACTGCGCGGTGGTGAGCGAGCCCCAGGCAGATGCTCAGTCGGACGAGCTCGTGCTCGGGCGCATCCGGTGATCGGCGTGCTCGTGAGCGGCGAGGGGACGAACCTCCAGGCGCTGATCGACGCCGGACTGCCCATCGCGGCCGTGGCCTCGAACAAGCCCGGCGTACGCGCGCTCGAGCGGGCCGAAGTGGCCCGGATCGCGACCGCCGTCTTCGACGCGGGCGAATACGCAAGCCGGGAGGAGCGGGACGTCGCACTGGCGGAGTGGCTCCGGTCGCACGGCGTGGAGCTCGTCGTCTGCGCCGGATACATGCACCTCTTCCGGAAGCCGTTCTTCGACTACTACGGCGGCCGGATCGTGAACACCCACTCGGCCCCGCTGCCCCGGTTCCCCGGGGCGCATCCCATCGAGGACGTGCTCGCGGCCGGGGTCGGCGAGACCGCTGCCACCGTCCACTACGTCGACGAGGGCATCGACACAGGCCCCGTGATCGCGGCCGAGCGCGTTCCCGTGCTTCCCGACGACACGGCCGACACGCTGCGCAAGCGCGTGCAGGCGGTCGAGCACCGGCTGCTGCCCGAGGTAGTGAGGGAACTGTGCGCGCGCTGATCTCGACCTGGGACAAGACAGGGCTGGACACGTTCGCGCGCGGGCTCGTCGGGCTCGGCTGGCGGCTCGTCGCGAGCGGGAAGACCGCGGCCGCGCTCGAGGCGATCGGCCTGCCGGTCGAGCACGTCGAGGCCGTCACCGACTTTCCGGAGATGCTCGGCGGGCGCGTGAAGACGCTCCACCCACGCATCCATGCCGGGATCCTCGCCCGCCGCGACGAGGCGGAGGACCTGGCGACGCTCGACGAGCAGGGGATCGAGCCGTTCGATCTCGTCTGCGTCAATCTCTATCCGTTCGAGGAGGTCACGGGGCGGCGCGGCGCGACCGAGGACGAGGCGGTGGAGACGATCGACATCGGCGGCCCGTCGATGCTGCGCGGCGCGGCGAAGAACTTCGCTTACTGCGCGCCGGTCTGCCGCCCGCGGCAGTACGGCCCCGTGCTCGAGGAGCTGCGCGCGAACGGCGCGCTCTCGCTCGACACGCGCCGGCGCCTGGCGGCGGAGGCGTTCGCCCACACGGCGGCGTACGAGGCCGCGATCGCGACCTGGTTCAACGCCCGTGAGGAGTTCCCCGCGTCGCTCGTCGTCTCGCTCGAGAAGGTGA
This sequence comes from uncultured Actinomycetes bacterium, assembly GCA_963796265.1. Taxonomy (GTDB): domain Bacteria; phylum Actinomycetota; class Thermoleophilia; order Gaiellales; family Gaiellaceae; genus Palsa-739. The sequence continues at coordinate 696,178 of CAWCLA010000001.1, forward strand.
TCGACCTCGCCTACGGCGAGAACCCGCACCAGCGCGCCGCGTACTACGCCGAGCGCGGCGCCCGGCGCCACCTCCTCTCACGCGTCGAGCAGCTGCACGGGAAGGAGCTCTCATTCAACAACCTCAACGACTTCTCCGGCGCCCGCTCGCTGGCGCGCGAGTTCGCGCTGCCGGCGTGCGTGATCGTCAAGCACGCGAACCCCTGCGGCGTCGCCGTGGGCACCACCGTCGAGGAGGCCTACGACAAGGCGCTCGCCTCCGACCCGACCTCGGCGTACGGCGGCGTCGTCGCCCTCAACCGCGAGGTCGAGGCGCCGCTGGGCGAGAAGCTCGCCGAGCAGTTCGTCGAGGTGCTCTTCGCGCCCGGGTACACCGAGGACGCGCTCAACGCGTTGCGGCGCAAGAAGAACGTCCGGATCCTCCTCGACGGAGAGCGGCGCGCCGGCGAGACCGGCGAGCGTCACTACAAGCGTGTCATCGGCGGGATGCTCGTCCAGGACTCCGACGCCGAGATCGACGAGCGCGACAACTGGCAGCTCGTGACCGGCGAGCTGGACGAGCCGCAGTGGGGCGATCTCGTCTTCGCCTGGCGGGTGTGCAAGCACGTCGCCTCGAACGCGATCGTGCTCGTCAAGGGCTTGCAGACGATCGGGATCGGCGCCGGCCAGATGAGCCGCGTCGACGCGGTGCGGATCGCGGTCGAGAAGGCCGCGGAGTTCGGCCACGACGCTGCCGGCTCGGCCCTCGCCTCCGACGCGTTCTTCCCCTTCCCCGACGGCCCGCAGATCGCCCTCGACGCGGGCACGACGTCGATCGTCCAGCCCGGCGGCTCGCGCCGCGACGAGGACGTGATCGCCGCCGTCGCGCAGGCGGGCGCCGCGATGGCCTTCACCGGGCGCCGCCACTTCCGGCATTGACCCCTGGCGATCTGACACGGTCCCGGCGCAAACGATCGCCAGGGGAGATGACATGACCGCACCGGACCCGAGGAGATGGCAGGCGCTCGCACTCGTCTGCGTCGCCTTCTTCATGACCGTCCTCGACGTCTCGATCGTCAACGTGGCGCTGCCGTCGATCGGACGCAGCCTCCACTTCTCGGCGACCGGCCTGCAGTGGGTGATCACGGCCTACGCGATCACGTTCGGCGGCTTCCTCCTTCTCGGCGGCCGCACCGGAGACATCCTCGGCCGCAAGCGGATGTTCCTGATCGGCCTCACGCTCTTCGCGGCCGCCTCGCTCGTCTGCGGCCTTTCGGGATCGACGGGAGTGCTCGTCGCCGCGCGCGCGGTGCAGGGCCTCGGCGCGGCGATCGTGTCGCCTTCGACGCTGTCGATCATCACGACGACCTTCGAGGAAGGCGCAGAACGGAACAAGGCGCTCGGCATCTGGGGCGCCATGGGCGGGAGCGGCGCCGCCGCCGGCGTGCTCTTCGGCGGGATCCTCACGAAGTACCTCGGCTGGGAGTGGATCTTCTTCGTCAACGTCCCCGTCGGGGGGCTCGTGCTCGCGCTCGCGCCGGGCATCGTGCGCGAGAGCCGCGCGCCGGACGCCGGCCGCAGCTTCGACGCGATCGGCGCGTCGTCGGTCACGGGCGGCCTCGCGTTGCTCGTCTACGCGATCTCGAAGGCGCCGGTCGACGGCTGGGGCAACTCGACGACGATCGAGCTGCTCGTCGCGGCGGCGGCGCTCATCGTCTTCTTCGTCGTCTGGGAGACGCGCGCCGAGAACCCGCTGATGCCGCTGTCGATCTTCCGCATCCGCACGCTCGCCGGCGCGAACGTCGTCGGCCTGCTGCTCGGCTCGTCGATCTTCGCCGACTTCTTCCTCCTGACGCTCTACGTGCAGAACGTCCTGCACTACTCGGCGCTGAAGACCGGGATCACGTTTCTCGCAACCGCGGGGACGACGGTGCTCGTCGCCGGACTCTCGCAGTGGCTTTCGACGAGGATCGGGCCGAAGCCGGTCATGGCGGCCGGGCTCGCGCTCAACACGGGGGGTCTGATCTGGTATGCGCAGATCCCCGTGCACGGAACGTACGTGCACGACCTGCTGGGCGGCTATCTCCTGTTCGGCTTCGGGCTCGCGCTCGCGTTCATACCGGTGTCGATCGCCGCCCTCGCCGGCGTCGGGCCACGCGAAGCCGGGCTTGCCTCGGGATTGCTCAACACGTCCCAGCAGGTCGGCGGCGCGATCGGCGTCGCGATCGCGTCGAGCGTCGCCGTGTCGCATGCAACGCATCTCCTGCAGACGGGTCACTCGCAGCCGGCCGCGTTGACCGGCGGCTATGCGCTCGCGTTCTGGGTCACCGCCGGTATCTCCGCCGCGGGGATCCTGGCCGCGCTGGGGCTCGTGAAGAACGAGATCCCGACCGAGGCGCAGCCGGTCGTCGCCTAGCCGAGGACCGCCGCTGTTCTAGGCTTCCCCCGATGCCGCGGGAGTATCCGACCCTCCTCGACCTCGTCGGCGGCACGCCGATCGTGCGGCTCGACAGGCTCTCCCCACCCGGCCACGCGCGGATCCTCGCCAAGCTCGAGTTCCTCAACCCCGGCGGCTCGGTCAAGGACCGGATCGGCCTCGCCATGATCGAGCAGGCGGAGCGGGACGGGAGGCTGAAGCCGGGCGGGACGATCGTCGAACCGACCTCCGGCAACACCGGCGTCGGGCTCGCGATCGCGGCGGCCGGCAGGGGCTACCGCTGCGTCTTCGTCATGCCCGACAAGATGAGCCAGGAGAAGATCTCGATGCTGCGCGCGTACGGCGCCGAGGTCGTGATCACTCCAACGGCGGTCGACCACGACTCGCCGGAGTCGTACTACTCGGTCTCGTCGCGGCTCGCCGAGGAGATTCCCGGCGGCTTCAAGCCGGACCAGTACTCGAACATGGCGAACCCGCAGGCGCATTACGACGTCACCGCGCCCGAGATCTGGGAGCAGACCGGCGGCGAACTGGACGCGATCGTCATCTCCGTCGGCACCGGCGGCACGATCTCGGGCGTCGGCCGCTGGTTCCACGAGCGGAAGCCGGAGGTGAAGATCGTCGGCGTCGACCCGGAGGGGTCGATCTACACCGCGAACGACGAGTCCGAGCTCCACCCGTACCTGGTCGAAGGGATCGGCAAGGACACGTGGCCGGACACGATCGACCTCACGGTCGTCGACGAGTGGATCCAGGTCTCCGACCGGGAGTCGTTCCTCGTGGCGCGGCGACTCGCGCAGGAGGAGGGCATCCTCGCGGGCGGCTCGGCGGGCTCGACCGTCTGGGGGGCGATTCGGGTCGCGGAGCGCCTGCCCGCGGAGGCGACCGTGCTCGCGATCGTCCCGGATTCCGGCCGCTCGTACATGTCGAAGTTCTACGACGACAACTGGATGCTCGAGCACGGCTTCGTCGAGCGGCAGGCGCCGCTGCCGACGGTGGAGGAGCTGCTGCTCGCGAAGCACGGCGGCGAGGTGCCCGAGCTCGTGACGATCACGGCGCACGCGAAGGTCGGCGAGGGGATCGACACGATGCAGCGCTACGGCATCTCGCAGCTGCCGGTCGTGCGGGACGGCCAGTGCGAGTCGCTGGCGGACGTGATCGGCTCGCTCGAGGACCGCGCGCTACTCGAGCGCGTCTTCGGCAACCCCGACGCGGTGCACGAGGACGTCGCCGCCGCGATGCAGCCGCCGCTCGCGGCGGTCGAGGCGTCGGCGACGCTCGACGAGGTGTTCGCAACGCTGAGCGGCGGCACGAACGCGGTCGTCGTCGCGCGGGAGGGCAAGCCGGTCGGCGTGCTCACGCGCTCCGATCTGCTCGACTTCCTCGCCCACCGCGGTTAGCGTCCGTCCGTGATCGCTTGCCCGCACTGCGGAGTCGAGAACGCGGCCGGCCGAAAGTTCTGCGGCGGTTGCGGATCTCCGCTTGCGCGCATCTGCCCGAGCTGTGGCGCCGCGAACGAGCCCGGGATGCGGTTCTGTGGGGAATGCGGCTCGCCACTCTGCGCCGAGTCGACCACACCACCCGCCGCGTCGACTACGACAGCGGAGCGGCGCCTCGTCTCCGTCCTCTTCGCCGACCTCGTCGGCTTCACGCCGCTCTCGGAGTCTCGCGACCCGGAGGAGGTGCGCGAGCTCCTGTCGCGCTACTTCGACACGTGCCGCCGCCTGATCGGGATCTACGGCGGCACGGTGGAGAAGTTCATCGGCGACGCGGTGATGGCGGTCTGGGGGACGCCGACCGCGCAGGAGGACGACGCCGAGCGCGCGGTGCGCGCGGCGCTCGATCTCGTCACCGCGGTCGCAGCCCTTGGCGAGGAGGTGGGTGCGCCGGACCTCGCGCTCCGAGCGGGCGTCCTCACGGGCGAGGCGGCCGTGAACCTCGCCGCGGAGGGCGAGGGGATGGTCGCCGGCGATCTCGTGAACACTGCGGCGCGCGTGCAGGCCGCGGCGGATCCCGGCACAGTCCTCGTGGGCGATGCGACGCGGCGCGCTACCGCGGCGGCGATCGCATACGAGCCCGCCGGCGAGCACGAGCTGAAGGGCAAGGCGGAGCCACTCTCGCTGTTCCGCGCGCTCCGAGTCACAGCGGTTCGTGGCGGCGCGCGCGTCTCGGGCGAGCTCGAGCCGCCGTTCGTCGGCCGCGCGCGCGAGCTGCGTCTCGTGAAGGAGCACTTTCACGGCTCCGCAGAGGAGCGGAAGGCGCATCTCGTCTCGGTCGTCGGCATCGCCGGCATCGGCAAGTCGAGACTCGCGTGGGAGTTCGAGAAGTACCTCGACGGGCCCGTCGACGAGGTGTTGTGGCACCGCGGCCGCTGCCCCGCCTACGGAGACGGCGTCGCCTACTGGGCGCTCGCCGAGATGGTCCGGATGCGCGCGCTGATCGCAGAGGAGGACACCTCAGACGAGGCGCTCGCGAAGCTGCGCACGATGCTCGAACAGCGGATCCAGGATTCAGCCGAGCGCAGCTGGCTCGAGCCCCGCCTTGCCCACCTGCTCGGACTCGCCGAACACGTTTCCGGCGACCGCCAGGATCTCTTCTCCGCGTGGCGTCTCTTCTTCGAGCGGCTCGCCGAGCAGAGCCCTGTCGTGCTCGTGTTCGAGGATCTGCAATGGGCGGATTCCGCGTTGCTCGACTTCGTCGAGCACCTGCTCGAGTGGTCGCACGCGCACCCGCTCTTCGTGCTCGCGCTCGCGCGACCCGAGCTCGCCCAGCGGCGGCCAGGTTTCGGCAGTGCCGGGCGCAACGCGACGACGTTCTCGCTCGAGCCCTTGGCGTCAGCGGCGATGGAGGAGCTGCTCGACGGCTTCGCGCCTGGCCTGCCCGACGACCTACGCACGCGGATCCTCGAGCGCGCGGAAGGTGTGCCTCTCTATGCCGTCGAGACCGTGCGGATGCTGCTCGATCGCGGCCTCCTCCAGCGAGAGGGCGACGTCTACAGGCCGACCGGGGCGATCGAGGCGCTGGAGGTTCCGGAGACGCTGCATGCACTGATCGCTGCGCGGCTCGACGGCCTCGAGCCCGACGAGCGGCGTGTCCTCCAGGACGCCGCCGTTCTCGGCAAGAGCTTCACGAAGGCGGGCCTCGAAGCGCTCACCGGGCTCAGTGAGCCTGAGCTCGAGCCGATCCTCGGCTCGCTCGTCCGCAAGGAGGTGCTGTCTGTTCAAGCCGACCCGCGCTCGCCGGAGCGCGGTCAGTACTCGTTTCTCCAAGACCTCCTGAAGCAGATCGCGTACGAGACCCTCGCGAAGGCCGACCGGAAGGCGAGGCACCTCGCCGCAGCCGCGTATCTCGAGGAGACGTCCGCGGGAGCCGAGCAGGAACTCGTCGAGGTAATCGCTGCGCACTATGTCGACGCGTACGAAGCGGCACCTGACGCGTCCGATGCCGCCGCGATCCGGAGGAGCGCAGCCGAGCGGCTCGCGCTCGCCGGCGATCGTGCGGCGTCGCTCGCGGCGAGTGAGGAAGCACAGCGCTACTTCGAAAAGGCAACGGTCCTCGCCGACGAGCCGCTCTGGCAGGCGGAGCTCCTCGAGCGAGCGGGTCAGGCGGCGCAGGCGGGCGGCCGATATCCGGAAGCCCTCGCCCTCTACGAGCGCGCGATCGAGCTCTACCGCGGCGAAGGCGACACGAGGCGCGTGGCACACGTGACCGGCGCGATGGGCATCGCGATGGGAAGCGCCGGCGACCTCGCCGGTGGAGCCGAGCGGATGGAGGAGGCGTTCGCAGCCCTCGCCGACGACGAGCCGGGCGAGGAGCTCGCGGAGCTGGCCGAAGCCCTGGCACGGCATCGCTTCTTCCTGACCGACTTTCCGGCGGCCAGCGAGCGGGTCGAGCGAGCGCTCGAGATTGCGGAGGCGCTCGTTCTTCCAGACGTTCTCGTGCATGCGCTCAATACGAAGCACCTCGTTCTCGACGAGGCCGGACGCCATGAGGAGGCACTCGCGCTGCTCGAGCACGCGATCGCCCTCGGCCGCGAGCACGATCTCGGCGAGCCGTTGGCCCGCGCCCTCTACAACCTCTCCTACCAGTTCGCCTGCCGCGACCGCTTTCGCGAGTCGGCGGCGGTCGACTTCGAGGGACTCGAGCTGGCGCGCAGAAGGGGAGATCGCGTCTCCGAGCAGCGTTACCTCGGGCATCTCGTGTTCAACCGCTTCGACCTCGGCGAGTGGCACGAGGTCGAGCAGCTCGTCGGAGAACTGACGGTCGACGACATCCGCACGGTCGGCGAGCGGATGATCGGCGTGATGAACGTCGCCCTGGCCAGAGGGGACGTCGCAGGGGCGCGTACGGCTTTCGAAGCAGGTTCGAGAGATCTGGACTCGGATGAGCACCAGACGCGCTTCTTCCTCCGCCTCCTCGAGGCGCAGCTGATGCGCGCGGAGGGGCTGCCGGCCGCCGCGCTGGCTGCAGCTCGAGATGCGCTGGGCATCGAGGGGGTGTCCGCGCTTCATCCGCTCTACAAGCTCGCCTGGATCGAGGCGTGCGAGGCGGCATTCGACCTCGGCGACCAGGAGCAGATCGAGGAGCTGCTCGGCGAGGCCGAGCGGTTGCCTCCGTCGGAACAGACTCCCCGGCTCGTGGCGCAGGACGCGCGCTTCCGGGGCCGGCTGCTTGCGCTGCGCGGAGATCGCGACGGCGCCTCCGAGCTTCTCTCGCGTGCCGTCGACGGCTTGCGCGCGCTCGAGATGCCGTACTACGTCGCCATCTCCCTGGCGGAGCAGGCCGAGCTCGCGGCGACCGATCCGGCTCCGCTGCTCGCGCAGGCGCGGGACATCTTCGAGCAGCTCGGCGCGAAGCCGTGGCTCGAGCGAGTGGACGCGGCCGAGCGCGCGGTCACCGTCTAGGCCGTCGCTACTCTCCACCTGTGGCCGTCGAACACCTCGAATCGCTGCTCCGCGACGCGTTCCCCGACGCGCCGGAGTTGCGTGTCGAGGACCGCACCGGCGGCGGCGACCATTTCCAGGTGACCGTCGCGAGCCCGCGCTTCGACGGGCTGCCGCTGCTCGAGCAGCACCGGCTCGTCAACGACGCACTCGCCGAGCCGCTGCGCGACGGCACCATCCACGAGCTTCGAATCAAGACGAGGGGGACGACGTGAGCGAACTTTCGGACCGCATCAAGGACGTGATCGCGAACGAGCCGGTCGCGCTGTTCATGAAGGGCACACCGCAGTTCGTGATGTGCGGCAACTCCGGCCGGGCGCTCGAGGCGCTGCGGGCCGCGGGCGCGCCGGTGACGACGGTGGACATCCTCCCCGCCCCGTCGATCCGGCAGGAGCTGTCGGAGCTGTCCGGCTGGCCGACGATCCCGCAGGTGTTCGTCGGGGGCGAGCTCGTCGGCGGCGCCGACATCACCCAGGAGCTCGCGGAGAGCGGCGAGCTGCGGCGGATTCTCGAGGAGAAGCTCGGCGCGGGCTACGCCGACGGCGCCGAGGAGCGCGTCGTCGACGTCCTCAGCGGCACGCGCGCTTAGAGCTCGTCTCGCCCGCTACGGGAGGTTCGCGGGCTGCCAGCCCGGCTTTGCCGCGACGCTGCGGCAGCACGAACGCCGTTCGGCTCAGTGGGAGATGAGATACGCGATGGCGTAACACGCGACGGCGAGCCACGCGGCGAAGACCGCAAACGTACCCAGGCTGAGCAAGGCGAACGGAATCGGGTTACCGGGTCGTGAGGTGTGCGTCACCATCTCAGCCTGGATACTCCGCGCCACGAGGGCTTGCCGCATCCGTAGAGATCGCGGATGTTCGCGCGGCCGGAAGCACGTTGGAGCCGACGTCGCTACCAGCGGGCTCGGCGAGCGATCCGTCGCCACGTCAAGCGCGCAGCCACCTGACAGCACGGTTGCTTGGGCGAGTGTGCGTACGCCTGAGCGGCGTCAGCTCTTCGTGCCCGAGAGGATGAACGCGACGAGGTCGTTCTGCTGCGAGCTCGAGAGGGAGGTGCCGAACGTCGTCGGCATGATCCCCTTCGAGTAGCCCTTCGCGATGTAGGCCTCGGGATCGACGATCGACTGCTTGATGAAGGCGGCAAGGGCCATGTTGTGGTCGGCCTTCGCGTCGGCGGCCGGCGCAGTGTCGAGATTCGGGCCGATCGCGCCCGTGGCACCGGCGGGCTGGAAGGTGTGGCACGAGCCGCAGCCGCTCGAGGCGAAGACCGACTTGCCCGCGGCCGCATTGCCACCGCCGCTGCCCGAGGACGTCGTCGTGGCCGAGGTGGTCGTCGCGGGCGCGGTCGTCGTCGCGGCAGACGTCGAACCGACCGTGACCGTGCGCACGACCGTCGCCGACGGCTTTCCGAGCGACGTGTAGCGCCCGACCGCCCAGCCGGCGAAGCCTGCGGGAAAGAGAAGCGCGACGAAGAGCAGCCAGAGGAGCACCTCAGCGGTCGAGCTCCACGGATTCCTGCGTCTAGGGCGCGGCACGGGCAGGAGGCTATCGACTCGGGCGGCGGAGCGACGCAGCTACCTGCTAGTAGAGGGGCCGATGACGACCCCGAGCGTCAGTCTGGCCGCGATCCGGCGGCTCGCCGTGTCCACGCAGCGGTACGCTCGACGCTTCCGGCGAGCGCGGGCCGGCGACGTCGAGGCAGCGATCAGGCGGCTCGGCGCCGTTCAGCTCGACTCGATCTCCGCGGTCGACCGGGCGCACCGCCTCACCCTGTCCAGCCGCATCGGCGCTTACGACGAGACGGAGTTGCAGGGCCTGCTCGCCTCCGGCAGGGTCTTCGAGTACTGGGCGCACGAGGCCTGTCTGCTGCCGATCGAGCTGTGGCCCCACTGCCGGAGGACGATGGAGGGTGACGGCCACTGGCGGATCTACGACCGCGCGCTCCGCGAGCACGGAGACCTCGTCGAGCCGGTGCTCGAGCGGATCCGGGCCGAGGGCCCGCTCGCGTCGCGCGACTTCGACGGCGCCGGCGGGCGTGCGGAGATGTGGGACTGGAAGCCGACGAAGGCGGTGCTCGAGGCGCTGTGGGACCGCGGCGTGCTCGCGATCGCCGGCCGCAACGGCTTTCAGCGCCGCTACGACCTCGCCGAGCGCGTGATCCCGGGCGCCGTACTCGACGCGCCGACGCCGGACGAGGACGAGACGCTCCGCACGCTCGCCCTCCTCGCCGTGCGCGCCCGCGGCGCGCTCACCGAGCCCGCGATCCGCGAGCACTGGCGGCTGAAAGGCGGTCGCGCGCGCCTGCACCATCACGTGCTCGCGCTCGTCGAGGACGGGCTCCTGCGCGAGGTGCACCCGGACGACGACGGCCCGCCGTTCTACACCGACGCCGACGGGGAGCTCGACGGCGACCCCGCACCGCCCGTCCTCCTCTGCCCCTTCGACAACCTGCTCTGGGACCGCCCGCTGCTCGAGCGGCTCTTCGGCTTCCGCCACGTGATCGAGGTGTACAAGCGCGAGCACGAGCGCGCGTACGGCTATTACGTGCTGCCCCTGCTCGCCGGCGACCGGATCGTGGGGCGCGCCGACCTGAAGGCCGACCGCGCCGAGGGCGTACTGCACGTGCGGCGCTTTCACCGGGAGCCGCGCGTGCGCGGAAACGCCGGCGCGAAGCTCGAGCGCGCGGCGGCACGACTCGCCCGCGTGCTCGGCCTCGAGGAGGTCCGCCTGCCGTGAGAGACCGGTGGACACGGAGCGCGGGCGGCGTGCCCGTCTCGGTCGAGGAAGGGCGCCGGATCGCCGTGCGCGCACAGGCGCTCGACGGCCGTGCGAACGGAGTGCTCGAGACGGTCCGCCGGCTCGGCTTCCTCCAGCTCGACCCGATCTCGAGCGTCGCGCCGCCCCAGCAGCTCGTCCTCTGGAGCCGGCTCGGGCCGTTCGATCCCCAGGAGCTCGACCGGCTGCTGTGGCAGGAGCGGAAGCTCGTCGAGTGGGACGCCTTCCTTTACCCGAGCGAGGACCTGCCGATCCTGAAAGCGTTCATGCGCCGCCGCGACCGTCCCCTCGACCGGCGACTCATTGCGTGGCTGAAGGAGCACGCCGGCTTCCGCCGCTACGTGCTCAAGGAGCTCCGCGAGCGCGGGCCCCTCCTCTCCCGCGAGATCGAGGACGCGCCCGAGCACCGGCGGGAAGACCACCGCTGGTGGGGCGCGCGGAAGATGGGCCTGATGCTCGAGGTGCTCGCGGCACGCGGCGAGGTGGCCGTCGCGGGCAGGCGCGGCAAGCAGCGGCTGTGGGACCTCGCCGAGCGCTGGTACCCCGAGACCCAGACGCTTCCGCTGCCGAAGGCGCGGCGTCTGTATGAGGAGAAGCGCTTCCGCGCGCTCGGCGTGCGGCTAGAGCGGGGCCGGCTCCTCGCGCACCCGGAGGCGGAGGACGGTCCCGTGCCCGAGCGCACGACGTTCCTCTCGCCGTTCGACCGGCTCGTCCACGACCGTAACCGGGCGGAGGCCCTGTGGGGGTTCCACTACCGGCTCGAGATGTACGTCCCCGCGGCGAAGCGCGAGTACGGCTACTACGTCCTCCCCATCCTCCGCGGAGACCGGCTCGTCGGCCGCATCGAGCCGGTCTTCGACCGGCGCGCCAACGAGCTGCGCGTGCAGGGGCTCTGGTGGGAGAGAGGCGAGCAGCCGGTCGACCTCGAGGAGCCGCTCGCGAGCCTCGCCGCCTTCCTCGGAGCGGAGCGCGTCGCGTCTAACCCGCGCCGCGCCCGTCGAGCTCCGCGGTGACGGCCTGCCTGAGCTCCTCGAGCCCGGCGCGCAGCGCGTCGACGCGTTTCGAGCCGAGACGTCGCTCGACCGCCTCGGCGTAGTCGCGGAACGCCGGCCGCGCCACGCCGAGCAGCCGCTCCCCCTCGGGCGTGAGACGAATCAGGTACGAGCGCCCGTCGTCCGGGTTCGGGAAGCGTTCGGCGTGGCCGCGGCGCTCGAGCCGGCCGAGGCGGAAGAGCATCGTCGAGAGCGGCATCTCGAGGCGCCTCGCGAGCCCGGTCGGCGTCCACGGCCCCTCCGCGCCGACGAGCACGTAGACCGGGTAGTCCTCCGCCGGCAGCTCGGTCTCGGCGAGCGCCGCCGCGATCAGCCACTTCCGGTGCTGGTTCGTCAGGAAGAGATCGAGGAGGATCGTCGGGCCGCCGCCCGCGCTGCCGCCGCGTTCCATTTACATCAACCTTGTGGTATAACGGCACAATCTTGCAGTATCCTCGCACGCTCGGACTAGCGGCGGCTCTCGTTGCTCTCACAGCGTGTGCGTCCGCCTCGAACTCCCCCGCCGCGGCCACGCCCTCCGAGATCCAGACCGGAGCGGCGGGGGGCATCCTCGTCTCGGCGTACGGCTCGGTGTGGACGACGGATCTCGTGCTCGACCGGCTCGTCCGGATCGACCCGCAGGCGGGACGGGTCAGCGGGAAGGTCCGCCTCGGCTCGAGGCCGTACGGGCTCGCGGCCGGCGCGGGCAGCATCTGGGTGGCCAGCCAGCAGGCCTACACGCTCGCGCGCGTGAACCCGCGGACGTTGAAGGTCAGGAAGCGAATCCGCATCGGGTACCGCGCGTTCGCGGCAGCTTTCGGCGCGGGGAGCGTCTGGGTCTCGCTCGAGGGGGACGGCACCGTCGTCCGCGTCGACCCCCGCAGGAACCGGGTCGTCGCGCGGATTCACGGGTTCGTGGACCCGAACGGCCTCGTCTACGCGAACCACGCGCTCTGGGTCAGCGACCTCTCCCGCGGCCGCGTCGTGCGGATCGACCCTCGCACGAACCGCATCACGGCGCGGATCCGGGTTCCGGCGGCCGACTGGATCACGCCGGCCGGCGGCGCGCTCTGGGTTTCGAGCGAGCGCAACCGCGTCTACCGGCTCGACCCGCGGACGCGCAAGGTGACGGGCAGCGTGCGCGTCGGCGCGAACCCCCTCGCGAGCGCATGGGTTCGCGGCCAGCCTGGCGGCGAGCTCTGGGTGCCGAACATCGACGCAAACACGATCTCGGTCGTCGACCCGGCGCGGAATGCCGTTTCCCGCACCATCCCGGCCGGGAACGCGCCCCTCGGCGTGCTCTCGACGGCCGAGGGGGTCTTCGTCTCGATGTCGAACGACGGCGCCGTCTGGCACTTCGACCCCACCGGCTGACGCAGGCCCTCCCCTAGACTCACCGCGTGGACTTCGAGACGCGCGCGATCCACGCCGGGCAGGAGGCCGACCCCGCGACCGGCGCGATCATCACGCCGATCTACCAAACCTCGACGTACGTCCAGGACGCCGTCGGCGAGCACAAGGGGTACGACTATTCGCGGGTCGCCAACCCGACGCGGCACGCGCTCGAGACGGCGCTCGCGTCGCTCGAGTCGGCCGAGCACGGGGTCGCCTACTCGTCGGGGCTCGGCGCGACGATGACGCTGTTCCACCTCCTCAACCCGGGCGACCGCGTCGTCCTCGTCGCCGACGTATACGGCGGCGTCTACCGGATGACGTCTCAGGTCTACGAGCCGAAGGGCTACCGCTTCGACTACCTGCCGGCGGAGGAGTTCCCGAACCTCGCCGAACACCTCGACGAGTCGACGCGGATGGTGTGGATCGAGTCGCCGTCGAACCCGATGCTCAACATCGTCGACATACGCGCCGCCGCGGAGGCTGCCCACGCCGCCGGCGCGCTCCTCGTCGTCGACAACACGTTCGCGACGCCGTACCTGCAGCGGCCGCTCGAACTCGGCGCGGACGTCGTCGTCCACTCCACGACGAAGTACCTCGGCGGCCACTCCGACGTCGTCGGCGGCTTCGCGGCGACGAACGACCCGACCGTGGCCGAGCGCCTGCGCTTCCTCCAGAAGTCGCTCGGCGCCGTGCCAGGGCCCTTCGACTGCTGGCTCGTGCTCCGCGGCATCAAGACGCTCGCGGTGCGGATGCGGCAGCACTGCCTGAACGCGACCGAGGTCGCCGCCGTCCTCGAGCAGAACCCCCGCGTGGAGCGGGTCTTCTACCCCGGCCTCCCGACGCATCCCGGCCACGAGATCGCGGCGCGCCAGATGCGCGACTTCGGCGGCATGGTCTCGTTCCTCGCGGAGTCGCCGGACGAAGCGGCCGCGATCGCCGGACGCACACGGCTCTTCCAGCTGGCGGAGTCGCTGGGCGGCGTCGAGAGCCTGATCGAGGTGCCGGCCCGGATGACCCACGCGGCGACGGCCGACGCCCCGTTCGCCGCGCCGCCGAACCTCGTTCGCCTCTCTGTCGGGATCGAGTCGGCCGAGGACCTCGTCGCCGACCTCGAGGACGCCGTAGTCCCGGCGGCGGCGCGTTCCGGCTCGAAATGAGCGCAGTCGTCTTCGTCGAGATCCCGTCGGGCTCGCGCAACAAGTACGAGTGGGACGCGGAGCTCGGCGGCATCGTGCTCGACCGGCGACTGTTCACTGCCATGACCTACCCGGCCGACTACGGCTTCGTCGAGGGGACGCTCGCCGAGGACGGCGACCCGATCGACGCGCTCGTGCTCGTCTCCGACCCGACCTTTCCCGGCTGCCGGATCCGTGTGCGCACGATCGGCGTCTTCCACATGGAGGACGAGAAAGGCCCGGACGAGAAGCTCCTCGCCGTACCTCTCGGCGACCCGGCGTTCGAGCGGATCCGCGACGTCCACGACGTCGCCGCCGAGCTGCGCGACGAGATCGAGCACTTCTTCCAGCGCTACAAGGACCTCGAGCCGTCGAAGCGAACCGAGACGCGCGGCTGGGGCAACCGCGACGAGGCGCAGAAGCTCCTCGTCGCGGCCCGCGAGCGCGCGGTGGGCGTCTAGATGGTTGATCGGCAATTCACGGCTGTCGCCGTGGGTGCCGGGTAGCAGGGACCGAAGTTGAGGGTGTCGAAGGTCGGCGGTGTCAATGCTCCGTCGACCAGGAGGCCTACGTGCGCGCCGACCTCGACACCCTCGTGATCGCGCTTTATTGCGCGGCCTGCGCATTGTTTCCTTCCGAGCGGACGCCTCGCCGCGGCCGCCCGGAGCTGATCAGTGACAGCGAATTGCTGGCGCTGATGGTCGCGCAGATGCTGCTGCAGTGCCCGAGTGACCGGGTCTTCCTGCGCCGCGCCCGCCGGCGTCTCGGTCACCTCTTTCCGTACTTGCCGTCGCAGTCGCGTTACAACGAGCGCTGCCGCGCGCTGGCGCCGAAGCTGGTGCTGCTCTGGAAAGCACTCGCGGCCGAGACACTCGGCGCTGGCGACGACCTGCGCCTGCTCGACACGACACCGCTTCCCTGCGGCCAATCGATCGACACCAGCCGCCGCAGCCAGCTGGCGCCCTGGGCCGGCTTCGGCTACTGCCCGGCACACTCGCGCCGCTACTGGGGCTTCAAGCTCGTGCTGTTCTGCGCTCCCGACGGCACGATCGTCGACTTCGACCTGGTCGCCGCCAACGCCGCCGAGCGCGAAGCAGCGCTCGCGCTCCTGAAGGCCAACCCGATCGAAGGCGCGACGATCATCTGCGACAAGGGCTTTGCCGGCGCCGACTTCGAAGCGGCCGTGCGGGAGCTGCGGGCGCTGCTGCTGCGGCCAAGCAGAGCCGACGAGCCCAACCGCCCCAACCCGCCGATCGGCTGGATCCGGCAACGAATCGAGTCGATCGTCAACAGCCTCAAAGACCAGCTCCACCTCGAACGCCACGGCGGCCGCACCCCTGCCGGTCTGCTCGCCCGCGTCACCGCACGCATCCTCGCCCTCTGCGCCGCCATCAACCTCAACCAACGCCTCGGCCTACCCAGCCGCGAACTCACCGCGTACACCGATTAACCGATCAACCATCTAGGCGGACTACAACGCCGAAAGCCGCTCCCGCACGCGACGAGCGAGCGGGACGATCCCCTTGCGCTCGTCGCAGTCGAGCGCCTCGCGCCACGCGGCCATCGCTTCCTCGTGACTCCCGGCGGCCTCGCGCACCTCAGCAAGATCGCCGTAGCCCCGGCGCATAGGATCGAGCCGTGCCGACACCGGAGCCGATCGACCTCCACCACCTCGGCCGCGACCGGATCATCGCGAGCTACCTGCTCGACACCGACGACGGGCCGGCGCTCTTCGACTGCGGCCCCTCGACGACGATCGACGCGTTGAAGGAGGGGCTCGCCGACCGCGGCCTCGCGCTGACCGACGTCCGCCACCTCCTGCTGAGCCACATCCACCTCGACCACGGAGGCGCGGCGGGCACGCTCGTCCGCGAGCACCCGGCGCTGCAGGTGCACGTCTCGCCCGTGGGCGCGCCGCACCTCGTCGACCCGGCCCGGCTCGAGAAGAGCGCGCGCCGCCTCTACGGCGACTCGTTCGACTCGCTCTGGGGCGAGCTCGCACCGGTGCCGCAGGAGAACGTCCACACGGTCGACGGCGCCGTGCTCGGGCTCGAGTCGTTCCCGACGCCGGGCCACGCCTCGCACCACGTCTGCTACCTCGACCCCGACGGGACGCTGTACGCCGGCGACGCGTGCGGCGTACGGGTGCTGCCGGGCCGTTTCGTGATGCCTCCCACGCCGCCGCCCGAGGTGGACGTCGAGGCGTGGGAGGTGACGCTCGACGAGATCGAGCGCCGCGCCCCCGAGCGGCTCGCTCTCGTCCACTTCGGCGTCGCCGACGACGTCGGGCGGCACCTCACCGAGCTGCGGCTGGCGCTCGAGGACTGGGCGGAGTCGGTCGAGGGGGGAGCGACGGAAGAGGAGTTCGTCGAATACGCGCTCGCCCAGCTCGCCGACTCCGGCGAGGACGTGGCCTCCTACGGGCAGGCGATGCCGTTCTGGCAGTCGTATGCCGGGCTCAAGCGCTGGGCCGAGAAACGCGCTCGACACTGAGCGTGCGCTTCGAACGCGTCGAGGCGGAGGCGTACGCCGACCTGAACGAGGCCGCCGGGCTACCGACCCTCCGCATCGCCGGCGCGGCGTGCTGCGCCCTACCCGGCCTCGACTCGCTGATGCTCAACCGCGCGATCGCGCTCGGGCTCGAGCGGATGCCCTCGGAGGCGGAGCTCGACGAGATCGACGCCTTCTTTCGCGCGGCCGGCGTCCGCTACTCGGTACCGCTCTCGCCCGACGTCGAGACGAGCCTCGAGCCGCGTCTACGGGAGCGAGGCTTCACGACCGGCTACGCCTGGATGAAGTTCAGCCGCGGTCTCGAGCCGGCTCCCGCACGGCAGACCCCGCTCGAGATCGAAGCGACGCAGGACGGCGACGCCTTCTCGCAGGTCGTCGCGGAGGCGTTCGGGCTTCCTCTCGAGATCGCCACGAGCTGGAAGACGATCGCCGGCCGGCCGCGGTGGGAGGTGTTCCTCGCCCGGGACGGCACGACCGCCGTGGGAGCGGCAGCCCTCTTCGTTCACGACGGCGTCGGCTGGCTCGGCGCCGCCGGCACGCTGCCCGAGCACCGGGGCAAGGGAGCGCAGGGCGCCCTCCTCGCTGCCCGGATCGACCGGGCGAGAGAGCTCGGCGCCGACGCCGTCGTCACCGAGACCGGGGAACGGCTTCCCGGCCACCCGAGCAACTCCTACCGCAACATCCTCCGCGCGGGCTTCGCCGAGGCCTACCTGCGGCCGAACCTCGTGTCCCCGGAGTAGGCTCGGCAGCGTGCGTAGGCTCGACGGAGCACGCCCGGGAGCGGAGGCGCCGGCCTAGCCGGCGTTGGAGCGGATCCCAGTGCCGCGCGTTCCGGTCCCGCCCGAGATCGACGCCTTCCTCGCCAAGCCCAATCCGGCGGTCGTCGCAACCGTGAGCCCGCGCGGCGCGCCCCACACGGCCGCGACCTGGTACGACTGGGAGGGCGGGCGCATGTTCCTGAACATGGACGAGAGCCGCCTCCGCCTCCGTTACATGCGGCAGAACCCGGCCGTCGCGCTCACGGTCCTCGCCGCAGGAGACTGGTACCGGCAGGTCACCCTGCTCGGCAGCGTCGTCTCGATCGAGCAAGATCCGGAGCTCGCCGGCATCGACCGGCTCTCGATCCGCTACACCGGCAAGCCGTTCCACAACCGCGCCGCCCGGCGCGTCAGCGCGTGGCTGGAGCCGGAGCGGTGGACCGGCTGGCCTCTTCCTCGCTGAGCTCCTCCGTCTCGACGACCCAGAGCGGCGCATCGCCGCACTCGACCTGCCGTGCACCGTCGGCCTCCGTCAGCGAGGTGGCGAGCACGCGCACCGGGGTGCCGTCGAGCTCGAGCAGCGCACCGCGAACCCCGCCGGGCGCCATGCCGTAGCGCCACGCCCAGGCAAGCCGGTGCACCTCGGCCGCGGGGCGGGAGAGGTCGAGCCACGCGTCCTCGTCGCCGAAGAAGGACTCGTAGCTGCCGCCCTCCCCCTGCGGCGTTCCCTCGTCGCCCGCCGCGAGTCGCTCGAGCGCCTCGGCGAGCGCCTCGCCGACGACCGGGCCGAACCGCCCGTAGAAGACCTCGGGCGGCTCGAGCTCGCCGAGCGGGAACGCGCGCTGGGACAGGATCGGCCCGGCGTCGAGCTCGGCGTCCATCAGATGGAAGGTGATCCCGGTCTCCTCGTCGCCCGAACGGATCGCCCAGGCGACCGGCAGCGGGCCGCGATGCCGGGGCAAAAGGGACGGATGACCGTTGAGCCAGCCGAGCCGCGGCACGGCGAGCGCATCGGGCGGCACCCTCCACGGGAAGCCCATGCAGACGACGAGGTCCGGCTGCACCGAGGCGAGCAGCGGCGCGATCGTGCTCCGCCGCGCCGGCATCAGCACGTCGAACTCCTCCGCAGCGCCCATCGCGACCTCGTCCGTCAGCGACTCAGGGCCGTAGCGGCCGTCGGCGTTCCGCATCGTCAGCAGGGCTACCGGCTCGTGCCCCGCCGCCCGGACGATGCCGTCGAAGCCGGCGAGCACCGGCGCGATACGGGTGACGATGACAACTCGCCAGCTCATCCGTCCCGCAGGATGCGCGCGCCCGACGACTGCGTCCGCGCCTTGACGACGATCTCGTCCACGTTGACGTGCCACGGCCGGGTGAGCGCGAAAAGGATGCAGTCGGCGATGTCCTCGGGCCGCAACGCCTCGACGCCGCGATAGACGGCGGCCGCCTTCTCCTCGTCGCCCTTGAAGCGGACGAGCGAGAACTCCGTCTCGGTCAGCCCCGGGTCGACGGTCGTGATGCGGATCGGCCGGCCGAGCAGGTCCTCGCGCAGCGCATACGTGAAGCCGCGCTCGGCGAACTTCGCGGCGACGTATGTGGCGCCTCCCTCGTAGGCGGCCCGGCCGGCGACCGAGCCCAGGTTGACGATGTGCCCCCAGTCGCCGAAATGCGGAAGGCAGAGGCGGGTCATCCGCACGAGCCCCGCGACGTTGACGCCGAAGACCGTCTCCTCGTCCTCCTCGCTCGACTCGTCGAACGGTGCGCGGCCGAGAGCGAGCCCGGCGTTGTTGACGAGGATGTCGAGACCGCCGAGCGACTCGACCGCCTCCGCCACGAAGCGGTCACAGCTCTCAGGGTCCGTGACGTCGAGCGCGAGCGCGACCTCGGTCTCGAGCCGGTCGACGCGGCGGGCGCCGCCCGCGACGCGTAGTCCGGCGGCTGCGAGCGCGGCCGCCGTCGCGCGTCCGATGCCCGACGAGGCGCCGGTGACGATCGCGCGCTTTCCGTGCAGGTCGAGAGCGGCCACGACCCTGACTCTATGCAGGCGTCGAACTACGCCGCCGTCGGCTCGTCGTCCGAGACCTTCTCGTGCCCTGGAGCCAGCACCGGCCAACCCTGGGCCCGCAGGGCCTCGTACTCCGCGAGGGTGAGCGAGACGGCCACGCGGCAATCGGCCGCGCCGCACTCGCACGTGAAGTCCCAGGGATCACGCTCGGGCTCGTTGCCCGAGAACCGCCTCGCCGCCTCGTGCACGCGCGCGTTGAGCTCGAGCAGGACGTCCCGCTTCGCACGCTCTTGATTCTCGCGACCAGTCACGCTCTCCACCACTCGGCTCCCTCGAGACGACTCCGGCACAGCGTAGAACGGCAGCGCCAGAACAGGCAACAATGATCGCACTGCGAAAAGCCGTCGCTCCTCAGGCGTGCGCCTCGCGCCACGAGCGGCCGACCGCGAGCCTCTCGGGTGGGGTCGGGTGGCTGAAGAGGAAGGCGTAGACGAGGCGGGGCGGATCGAGGTCGGAGAGGTTGCGGCGCGCGAGCTCCACGTGGGCACGGGCGAATGCCTCGGGCTCCTCCGTGAGGTCGAGCGAGCACCGGTCGGCTGCGCGCTCCCAGCGACGGGAGAGCCAGGAGCCCGCGGGCAGCGCCACCAGCTCGAGAGCGAGGAGGGAAAGGAGCGCCTGCGGCAACGTCCGCGGCTGCCCGATCCGTGTCCCGAGCACCGCCCAGAGGATCGCGACGGAGACCGCTGCGCCGGCCATGGCGAGCAGCGTCAGCTTGGCGACGTGCCGGTCGCGCCGGTGCCCGAGCTCGTGGGCCACGACGACCTGCACCGCCGCCGGGTCGGCGGCCGCCAGCAGCGTGTCGAACAGAACGACGCGCCGCGTGCGGCCGACGCCCGAGACGTATGCGTTGACCTTCGTCGTGCGCCGGCTCGCGTCGGCGACGAGCACGTCGCGCACCGGCACGCCGGCCCGCTGGGAGAGGAGGCGCAGGTCGGCGGCGAGCGTCTCGTCCTCGAGCGGCCGGAAGCGGTTGAAGAGCGGCTCGAGCACGACGGGCGCGACGAAGGAGAGGCAGAGCACGCCGAGCGCGAGGGCGGCGCCGGCCGGCAGCGCCCACCAGCCCGGCAACGTCCGCGCGAGCCCGACGGCCACAGTCCACGCCGCAGCCCCCAGCACGAGCGACACGGCGAGGGCTTTGACGCGGTCGACGAGCCAGCCGCCGGCGCCCTGGGTCGAGAAGCCCCAGCGCCGCTCGCGCAGCCAGCCTCGCCAGAACGCGAGCGGCGTCCGGACCACGGCCGAGAACGTCGTGACGAGCGCCGCATAGGCGGCCGCCGCGGCGACAGGCGGGAGTGAGAGCAGCGGGGAGAAGAGCCGGTCGCCGAGCGAGCTCCAGGCGAGGGCCGCGAGCAGGCCCGCGGCGAGAGCCAGGTCGAGGATGAGCGCGAGGTAGAGGGGCCGGTGATACGCGCGCGCCCGGGCCCGCTCGTCCTGCGAGAAGTCCTCGGCGGCGGCGTTCATCGGCTCCGAGCGTACGTGCGTAACCGCGCCGGCGGCTTCGGCGTTTTCAGTCCCAGACCCGAAAACACAGTCCCCACTCGGACGGAAGGGAGGGTGGAGATGCTTCTTCTGGTTCTGCTTGCAATCCTGGCGGTCATTGCGTTCGGCGTCGGTTTCGTCGTGCACTGGCTGTTCATCGTCGCCGCGGTGCTCGCACTGCTCTGGCTGATCAGCCTGTTCGCGGGCGGCTTCGGCCGCGCCGGCTACCGACGCTGATAGGCCGGACGCGCTTCGAGGATGAGTCGGGCGGCCCATTGCGGGCCGCCCGCTCGTGTGCGACCGTGCCAGCGTGTCGCAAACCGCGATCTTCCTCTGGATCCTCGCCCTTATGGCGCTCGAGGTGCAGCATCTGAAGTGGATCTGGTGGGAGTACTGGGACTGCCGCCGGTGCTCCGCCAAGCACAAGGACTGCTCGTGCGGCGCGACCCGCTCCTGGGTCATGTTCCTCTAGCGGCGCCTCTCACCTCGCTCTAAAGAGCGCGCCGTAGGCTGCGCGCCTCTTGAAGCGGGTCGCCTTCGCCCTCATCGCGACGATATGGCTCGCCGCGCTTCTCCTCGCCTCGGCCGAGCTCCCCGGCCACCGGCACGAGGCGCGGGCGAGCACGCGGAGGGGGATCCACAAGATCCGCCACGTAGTGATCATCATGCAGGAGAACCGCTCGTTCGACTCCTACTTCGGCACCTATCCTGGCGCCGACGGGATCCCGATGAAAGACGGGGTGCCGACCGTCTGCTCACCCGACCCGGCGACGCACGTCTGCGTCAAGCCGTACCACGACACCGCCGACCGCAACGCGGGCGGCCCGCACGACACGAGCGACGCGGTCCGCGACATCGCCGGCGGCAAGATGAACGGCTTCGAGCGCCAGGCGCGTCTCGGCCGGTTCCTCGCGTGCCACAGCACAGACAACCCCGGCTGCTCGCTGACGCCGGCGAAGCCCGACGTGATGGGCTACCACGACTGGCACGAGATCCCGAACTACTGGAACTACGCGCGCCACTTCGTCCTCCAGGACCACATGTTCGAGTCGGTGAACGCGTGGAGCCTGCCGGCGCATCTCTCGCTCGTCTCCGCCTGGTCGGCGCGATGCTCGAAGCACGGCGACCCGCTGAGCTGCAAGCCCGCACTGACCGCGCCCTACGGTGCGAAGGGCGGCGGCAAACCCGTCGACTTTCCGTGGACCGACCTCACGTATCTCCTCCACCGCTACCACGTGAGCTGGCGCTACTACGTCGCGAACGGAAGCCAGCCCGACTGTCCGCACAACGAGATGTTCTGTCCGCACGTGCACCAGGGCGCGCAGACCCCCGGGATCTGGAACCCGCTTCCGCGCTTCGACACCGTACGACAGGATCACCAGCTCCACGACATCGCGCCGCTCGGCTCCTTCTTCCACGCCGCGCACAAGGGGACGCTCGCGGCCGTCACGTGGCTCACGCCGTCGCAGGCGGTGAGCGAGCACCCGCCGGGTCTCGTCAGTGAGGGCCAGACGTTCGTCACCCACCTGATCGACGCGATCATGCGCGGCCCCGACTGGCGCTCGACCGCGATCTTCCTCGCCTGGGACGACTGGGGCGGCTTCTACGACCACGTCAGGCCGCCGCGCGTGGACGGGGAGGGCTACGGGCTACGCGTTCCCGGGCTCGTGATCAGCCCGTACGCGAGGACGGGCTACGTCGACCACCAGGTCCTCAGCTTCGACGCCTATCTGAAGTTCATCGAAGACGATTTCCTCCACGGGCAGCGAATCGATCCGAACACCGACGGGCGGCCGGACTCGCGACGTGTCGTGCGCGAGAACGCGAAGATCCTCGGCAACCTCGTCCGCGACTTCAACTTCGGTCAGAAGCCGCGTGCCCCGCTCGTCCTCCCGCTCCACCCGCCCTTCAGCTGAGCCGTTTCCGCGCTCAGTCGCCGTGCGAGGCCGTGTCGTGCTGGTGCCGGTTGGCCGGTGCCTGGCCGATCTGGACGAGCGCGTCCGGGTCCTGCGCGTGGTCGACCTGAAGCGTCGTGTGCTCGAGCCCGAACCGCTCGCCGAGCATCTGCTCGAGCTCGCGGCGGATGCCGTGGCAGTCGTCGCCCGCGTGCACGAGCACGTGTGCCGACAGTGACGGGAAGCCGCTCGAGATCTGCCAGACGTGCAGGTCGTGCACGCTCTCCACATGGGCGTGCCCGGCGAGTGCACGTCCGATCTCCTCGACGTCGGCGCCTTCCGGTGCCGCCTCGAGCAGCACGCGGCCCGAGTCGCGCAAGAGGCCCCAGGCGGAGCGGAGCATCACGACGGCGACGACGAGCGCGGCGATGCCGTCGGCGCGCGTCCAGCCGGTGGCGAGGATGACGGTACCCGCGATCGCAGTGACGACGAGCGCGATCAGGTCGGTGAGGATGTGCTGGAAGCTGCCCTCGATGTTCATCGACTCCCGGTTCGCCCGCGCCAGCTGCGCGGTCGCGAGCAGGTTCACGCCGACCCCGACGACCGCGACGACGAGGATCGCGAGCCCTCCTGTAGCCGGCGGCGAGACGAGCCGGTGGATCCCCTCGTAGACGATCAGCCCGGCGAGCACGAGCAACGTGCCGCCGTTCGCCTGTGCCGAAAGGATCTCCGAGCGTCTGAGGCCGAAGGTGAGGTTGCCTCCCGACGGCCGCCGCATCAGCCGGATCACGACCAGCGACATCACCAGCGCGCCCGCGTCGCTGAGCATGTGCGCCGCATCCGAGAGCAGCGCGAGCGAGTGGACGAGGATCCCCACCACGACCTCGACCGCCATGAAGCCGACGATCAGCCCGAGCGCGACCGAAAGCCGCCTGGTGTCAGCGTCCTCGCTGACGCCGTGCGAGTGCCCGTCGTGCGCTCGGCCACCGCTCATGCCCCGACCGTAGCGGGTCGCGCGAGCCGCGATCGAGCCGACCGTGGGTAGCGGTGCCGGCTGACGCCGGTCTAGCTGTCGGCTGCGCGCTCGACCACGACGGCGAGCTTCTCGCGGACCTGTGCGGCGACAGGCGCGAGCTCGTCGTTGTCGACGATGGAGAGCATCCGCTCGGCGTCGATCGCGGAGATGTGGGTCTCGCCGTCCTGCTCGTAGACGACGACGTTGCAGGGCAGCAGGGTGCCGAGCTGGGGCTCGGCCGACAGGGCTCGGTGGGCGAGCGCAGGGTTGCAAGCGCCGAGGATCGTGTAGGGCTCCCGCTCGACGCCGAGCTTCTCGCGCAGCGTCGCCTGCACGTCGATCTCGCAGAGGACACCGAAGCCTTCCTCCTTCAGCTCGGTGCGGGCATGGTCGACGGCGTCGGCGAACGAAGCCGTCGTCGTCGCGGTCAACGTGTAGCCGGTTGCGGTAGGCATTCGCATTCCTCCTCGAGGTAGCGGCGGCGCGCCTTCTCGGCCTTCAGCCGGTGGGCACGCGCTTCCGTGGGGACAGGCTCGTGGTCGGCGAGGAAGGCGAGGATCGCCTCTTCGCCGACCAACGGCTCCTCGCCGGGAGCGACGAGGACGGGGATCGTCTCGGCGCCGGTGCGCTCGCGCAGCAGTACGCGGTCGTTCTTCTCGACCGGCACCTGGCGGGTCAGGTAGTCGATGCCGAGCTCGGTGAGGCGCTGCCGGACGCGGCGCGAGGCCCGGCACCACTCCGTCTGCCAGAGCTCGTACATCAGCCGTGCCCGAAGCGGACGTCCGGGAGCAGCCGCTCGAGCCAGCGCGGCGCGGCCCAGGCGTAGCGGCCGAAGACGCGCAGCAGCGTCGGGATGAGAACGAGCCGGACGAGCGCGGCGTCGAGCAGGACGGCCAGGCCGAGGATGACGCCCATCTCCTTCGGTGGCAGCGGCCCCGAGAGCGCGAAGGTGAAGAAGACCGCGACCATCACCGCCGCGGCAGCGAAAATCACGCGGCCGGAGTGCGCGAGGCCGCCGACGGCTGCCTCCCGTGCGTCGTGGGACTTGTCCCAGTGCTCCTTCGCCGAGGAGAGCAGGAACACCGTGTAGTCCATAGAGATCGCGAAGATCATCGCGAAGAAGAACACCGGCGCCCACGCGTCCATGAAGCCCTGCGGCTCGAAGCCGAGGAGGCCCGCGCCGTGGCCGTCCTGGAAGATCAAGCGCCCGATGCCGAAGGCGGCACCAACCGCGAGCAGGTTCGTGACGACACCCAGCGCGGCGATCAGCGGCGCCTGGAGGGCGAGGAGTAGGAGCACGAACCCGAGCGCGAGCACAACCCCGATCACGAGCGGCGTCTTCGCCGTCAGCGCCTTCTCCAGATCGTGGTTCTCGGCAGCGGCGCCCCCGACGAGGGCTCCGGCCGGGAGCGTCGAGCGCAGGCGGTCGATGGTGCGACCGGTTGCGCTGTTCGACGGATCCGTGGTCGGCGTCGCCTGGACGAGCGAGAGCCGGCCGCCGCCGAGCTGCGGCCGCGAGACCTGGGCGACCCCGGGATCGCGCCGGGCGACGGCGACGACCTGCGCCGCCTCGGCGCGCGGGGCGACGATCTGAAGCGCGCCCGGTGCACCCGGCCCGAACGCCTCCTGCACCTGCGTGTAGCCGATCCGGGAGCCGTCGCTCTTCGGCACGACCTTGATCGACGGCATCCCGGTCTTCAGGCCAAACACCGGCAGCGCGAGCAGCACGAGGACGAGCGTCGCGACCGGCCCGAAGAGGTGGGGGTGCCGCCACAGCCGCTCGCCCCAGCGCGCGAAGCGCGGCGAGCGATGTTCGCCCGAATGCACCCAACGCAGGGAGAGCGAGTCGACCTTCGGTCCGAGCTTGGCGAGCACCGCGGGCAGCAGCGTCAGCGTGGCGGCGAGCACGAACGCGACGCTGAGCATGATCCCGAGGGCCATCGACCGGAACGCAGGGCTCGGCACGAGCATGACCGCCGACAGGGAGACGAAGACGGTGAGACCGGAGAAGAGCACGGCCTTGCCCGCGGTGTCCATCGTGATCGCGACGGCATCACGCACAGACTGCTTCGAGCCGAAGAAGGAGCCGCGGAAGCGGTGCACGACGAAGAGCGCGTAGTCGATGCCGAGCGCGAGCGCGAACATGAGCGCGAAGTTCATCGCCCAGATCGAGATCTCGAAGCCGTGCGTCAGGAGGGCGAGCAGCCCGGCGGACGCGAGCAGTCCGAGCATCGTCAGCAGCAGCGGCAGCCCGGCGGCGACGAGGGAGCCGAAGGCGAGCACGAGGATCGCCAGCGTCACCGGCCACGAGTAGAGCTCCGACTTCATCATCGCCGTGCGGTTGGCGACGTTGAAGTCCGACCACATCCCGGAGGCGCCGGTGAGGCTGACCGAGACGCTGTGGGTCGCGAGACTGTGGAGCCTGCCCTTCAGCTTGTCGGCGGCGGCGACCATCGCCGTCGGGTCCTGCTTCGCGCCGGCCACGACGAGCGCCGTGTGGCCGTCGCGCGAGATCGAGACTCCCGGCCGGGGTGCCACGACTCTCGCGATGCGCGGGTCCGAGCGGAGGATCGCCTCCGCCTGCGCGATGGTGGCGCGGAAGGCAGGCGAGCTCGTCGTCAGCGTGGCGGAGTGAATGACGACGATCGGTGCCGAGCTCGAGAGGCCGCCGAAGTTCCGCTGGATCAGCTGGCGCGCCTGTACCGACTGCGAGCCGTTCGCCTGCCAGCCGGCGCCCGAGAGCGCGGTCTCCACCTTCGGGGCGAACACCGCCAGGGTGAGCGCGACGACCGTCCAGCCGAGCGCGATGACACGGACATGGTCGGCGGCCCAGCCGCCGAGGCGGCCGATCGGGCCGACTGCCTCGGGGTGCTCGGCCGTCGGTGCCGACGGGACGCGACGGACTTCAACGACATCCACCAGGAGATCTCCTTTTCCACCTCTATACAACTAAATCGTCTGTTAGTATATAGCACATGACGATTCCCCATCCGCTCCCCGAGGATCTCGCCGAGCTGATCGCCCGCCGCTTTCGGGCGCTCGGCGACCCGCTCCGGGTCCGCCTCCTCGACGAGCTCCGAGACGGCGAGCAGACCGTGAACGCGCTCGCCGACCGGCTCGGCGCCGGCCAGCAGAACGTCTCCAAACACCTCTCCGTGCTCGCCGACGCCGGCATGGTCGCCCGCCGCAAGGAAGGCACGCACGTCTACTACCGGATCGCGGACGAAGGCGTGTTCGCGCTCTGCGAACAGGTCTGCGGCTCGCTCCAGTCCCAGCTGTCCACCCTCGCCGCCCTGGTCGGCGGCACCACCTGAAGGAGAACGCCAACCATGGATGTGACCACCGAGACTTTCCAACAGGACGTGATCGAGCGCTCGCACGAGCTCCCGGTCGTCGTCGACTTCTGGGCCGCCTGGTGCGGCCCGTGCCGCATGCTCGGTCCCGCGATCGAGGCCGAGGTCACGAAGCGCGAGGGCAAGGTCGCGCTCGTCAAGATCGACGTCGACGCCGAGCAGATGCTCGCCGCGCAGTACGGCATCCAGAGCATCCCCACCGTCGCAGTCTTCCGGGACGGCGATCCCGTCACCGGCTTCATCGGCGCGCACCCGGCAGCCGCGATCGGCCGCTTCCTCGACGAGACGATCGAGAAGCACGGTACGACCGCAGAGGTGGCGTGACACGCGGGCTCGCGGCTCGTGCCACGCGGTAGCCTGAGTGCCCGCGCCCCCATCGACTAGCGGTCCAGGTCACGGCCCTTTCAAGGCCGTAGCACGGGTTCGAATCCCGTTGGGGGCATATCGGGCCCGATCGCACCAGCGATTTGGCTCAACCATGCGGGTCATGCGAGTCAGAGATGCCGCGGACGCGCGCCGCGTGCGTGCACCGGTGCGTGCACGGACATCTTGCCTCGCTTGACAACGGCGGCCCGGCGTTAACGCCGAGCCGTGAAACGTTTCGAGCGCTTGGTCGTCCGGCTTGCCGGGGCGCAGTCGGCTGATCGCGCGACAACTCACGCGACAGTCGACCGGCGCGGCACCGTCGACGCGTCCGGCGGAAGCGGCAGCCGTCCGGTTGCATCCGCTCGGTTCCGCTCGGTCGGTCACCGACGTGAGGTCTCGACGGGTCCATGCGAGTCGGCGAGCCCTTGGCCGAGCCCGTGCTACCGGAGGATGCTGCCGCCGAGCGGCCAGGCACGGAACCCGGCGTCGAAGTCCCGGAGCTGTTACGGCGGAAGCTGGACGAACTGCGACAGCAGGGCAGCCGCAAGCGTCAGCGACGGTGAGCGGGGCGCGCCCGAGTTGACGCTGAGCACCGTCGAACGCTGAGCAGGACACTGGGTAGGCGACAGTACCTGGCAGACGTCACGTACCGGGCAGAGGTTAGGGCTGCATGATGACGCCGAAGATGATCGTTTCGCTGAACGACTTTCCATCAGCCTGCAAGAACCAGCATGACTCGCCCTTGGGAGCAGTCTCGGGAATGCGGATCAGAGCCGCCCTCAGACGCCACCCTTCGGGGGCGGGGACTCTCTTGCCCCAGATCCGTAGTGACCCTCGCGCCTCGTCCCATTGGCCGGCAGGTAGCCGGAGGGACCACTCTGGCCGAACTCGCCCGCCGAAGCCGACACGCAGCGATCCGCGAATCATCCGACCCCGGATGAGGACGGGTCCACGGTATCGCGGTTCGCTCACCCACAACGCCTCGTTGCTCCGCCAACTGCTCCGCGAGCGCGACTCTCCGGGGCCTGGGGGAAAGAGGTCAAAGAAGCGAGGGATTCCCCGGGAGACGACATGTATCGGTCCACTGCCAAGGCCGGCATGCTCTCCCGGAAACGTCCGCGGCAGAGCAATCACACCACGAGATGGATTCGGGCAAAAGGCATCAGGCGGGAAGCGCGGCTCGCGGAGCGGTCGCTTTCTCAGCTGTGCGAACACGCCCGTTCTCGGTCTCGCTGGCGCAGTGCCGTCTGCTGGAGACGGGCTCCGCGTAGGAATCACCACGAGTGCTGCCGCGGCGCCCGCTCCAACAATGGTCACTAGGGTCACGAGCAGCAGGCCGAGTCTTCGCCCACGCACGTCACTCTCAAGTTGAAAAGCGGATTGAGTTCAGGAGGGAGCTGAATAGCATTGCGTACGGTGCGAATCACCGCACCGGAGGAGAAGTCCGCTAGACGCAATGACAGGCGCCCAGTCTCTCGCATCAATGCGACCAAGGCGACGGCTTGGAAGACCACGAATGCAGCAAGAGCAAGAGTGAGCAGGTTCCAACTGCTCACGGCTCGACTCCCATGTGCGCGCTGCTCACGACGAAGCGACGCGTTTCGACGCTAACGAGCCCACACGCCCCGGCAACGCAAGCGAACGCGATCACCGGCACCGACATCGGCCTGCTTGAGGCCGAGGCCGACAACGCTCCGGCCGCGACAGCAAGCCCGAGGTTCCGGGCGGCAAGGGCCTCGCCGATTCGAGTGTTCGCGATTGCCCCCATGCACCTGCATGGAGCGCCGGCATGATTCCGCCGGAGAACGATTACGGCGCAGGCAAAGGCGGCTAGCGTCGCGCCCGTTGCGAGAAGGCCGAGCGCCTGCTGAGCCACGAGTAGGGCCGCGCACGTGAACTCGAGGCCGGGGACCGATGCGGCCGCGAGTCGACTCACGCGCGCGTTCGGCACAAACTCGGCCACGGCCGACCGCCACGCTTGCCAGCTGTCGACCTTTGATAGCCCGGCGAACAGAAATAGGAGGAAGAATGCGGCGCTCCCGAGATGTCCAACCTCATCCACCAAGCGGCTCCCCCAGTCGTGCGATCGAGCCGAGACACGACCGTAGAGACACGACTGTAGAGCATGGCCGTCCCGGGTTCGTCACGCCAGCATCACCACCTCGTCACCACCCATCGTCCACCCCGCGCTTCGCCCTGCTTGTCGGCATGCGGCATTCATCGAGCAGCTGCGTGATTGCGTGCGGCGGGGAGAGGCCAAGCCTCCGGTCGAGGAGGTGGCGGTACAGATCGAGGTGCCGCAGCGCTTCCGCCCGGTTTCCCTCTGCCAGGTGGGTCTCGATCAAGAGGTGGTGAGCGGACTCTCGAAGTGGGTCCGCACGCAACACGCTGAGCACGGTCTCGATCGCCTCACCGTGCTCGCCACAGGCGGAAAGCGTCCGCGCGTGTGCTTCAAGCGCGTGGAAGCGGAGTTGCCGGAGCCGCTCGCGCTCGAAGAGCACCCACTCGTCGTACCAACCCGGAAGGAGCTCCCCCTCAAGCGGGGCCGATGGAGTTCCACTCTTTGGCGCGGCGCCAGGATCCAGGAGCCGAGAACAAGTCGCCACCTGCTCCCTCACGTCCACCATGACCTGGGCGGACAGCTGTAGATGACTGCGCGTCGCCTCGACGACCCGGCAGTCGATCGTGTGCAGTCGCCAGAGCGCCGACCTAAGGCTCGCCTGAGCATGGCAATCGGTCGTCCCAGGCCAGAGGTTCCCCGCCACGAAAGTACGCGACGCGGCCTGCGCGCGAAGCGCCAGAAAGGCAAGAACCCGCTGAGAGCCGAATGGCGGCGTCTGCTGCTTCTCCCCGAAGCGCGTGATGGCGAAGCCGTCGAGCAGCAGTAGCTCAAAGCCCTCCGGGCGGTCGGTGGCGGACTTCGCGATGGCTGCTCGGTCAGACGTTGTCGCGGCCCCTTCGTGCTCGAGGCGCGCCGGCCGCACGGCCCGCTGTTGCTCAGTCTCATTGAATCTACCCTCGTATACGAGCACGCAACGACTTCAGGTCCAGGGCTGAAGGCACAAGAACATGGTGAGGGGAATGTGGACGAGGCACAGCTGCATCGAGATGCGGACTTCGGCGGGCCAAGCGCGATCGAGTCGTGGGCTTCCTACTCTTGCCGCATCACCGCGACTACTGATTCGTCGCCAAGTCGCCTCACGCTGCCCGCTGAAGAACGGCACGCACGGTTGAGGGCCACCACCTGTCACCGCCGTGAGCAGTCGGAACACGTTCGGCATTGAGGTCGTCGGCGATCTGCCGGAGGCTCTTGCCGGCGAAGCGCTCGTGGTGGATGCGCTTCGCGATCTCGGGTGGGACGGCCGGTTTGCGTCCGCGCGTAGCCGGCTCGAGCCGCGGCCGTACGGTACGTCGCCGCTCAGCCGCGACCCGCTCGAGCTCGTCGGCGGGAATCAGGCTGGTGCCCCAAGGCATCTCGATCGTCTCGATGTACGGGAGCAGGCGGCGGAGAGTCGAGAGGCTGATGCCGAGCGCCTGGGCGGCCTGGCTACGGCTGTAGGCGAGCCGCTCGACATGAGCGGCCTGGCGCACGACTACCCCCGGCGGCGCAGGCGACTCGACCTGAGGCCTCGGCTGGTGAGTCGGTTGCAGGTGGCGGCGCGTCTTGTCGGCGCGGCGTTGCTGGCGGCGGCGCGACATACCGTACAAGCGTACACGAATGCTGGGATGTTCTTGCACCCGGGTGCATCTGTGTCACGCTTGCTATTCCTGTACGGAACAGAGCGGCCCGGCGCCTGCTGACGAACGGTTACAGGTCGATGGCCGGGCTACGGCGGAGGCCGTGCTCCAGCTCGATCAGCCGCTGCAGGACGGCAAGCGGCTCTCGGTCCTGCCCGCGGTCGAGCGCGGCCAGCATGCGCGCGTGGTCGTCAAGCGAGGCCACGGCCGGCCGCAAGCCGTGTCCGAGCGGCGGTCGCTCCGCCCGCCGCCGCAAGTCGTCATAGCCCTGTGTGCCGGCCGGCTCGGGCACGACCTTCAGCTCCCCTGAGTCGGTCGTGAGCTCGAGGACGCCGCGACCAACTAGATCGCGCTCCAGGACCGGAGGCTTCCCGTCAGGCCGGCGCGCGTTCAGCTCCTCCAGGGCGAGGCCGAGCCGGCGCAGGTTCTCCTCCCGCGTCGAGGGCACGATGTCCAACCCGTCGGTGACCTCGCCCGAGCCGTGCAGCACCCGGCCGAGACCACCGATCACGACGTAGGTCACCCGCTGCCGCTCGAGAGCGTGCAGCAGCGCATACGGGTCGAGCTCGCCGGCCATCAGCGCCCGCGCGCCTTCAGCATCGCCTGCAACCGCTCCTGCGGCGTCTGCTCCTGGGACTTCTCCAGCCGCTTCTCCAGCTTGACGTCCGGTCCCCGGTAGGGCACCAGGGCCAGATCGAGGTCGAAGCCACACGCGTGCAGCAACTCGCGCAGCGTCTCCAGGCTCGGCGTCACCGCGTCTCGTTCCCAGCGCGCGATCTGGGCCCGATCCTTGCCGCTCCGCTGCGACAGGTCGCCCTGCGACAACCCTGCCCGCGTCCGCGCCTGCCGGATCAACGTCCCGCTGGTCATGCACGCATCGTACGCGTCTGGTGCGCTCCGCGCCTGAGTGACATATGTGTTACTTTCCTCTGCATGGCGCGGAGCGAGGACGCGCAGCAGCTCCAACTCCAGCTGAGGCCCTCGGCGTCACGCCGGAGCAGGGCGAAGAGGACAGCTGGACGCTCCCGCGCTGCGGAACTCGTCAAGACGCCGGGCGCGCTGCTCACGCGCACGCACCTGCGCCAGCTCGGCTTCGAGCGCCGCGCTATCGACGCCATCTTCCGCGCTCTGCCGGTGGTCGCGCTCCCGGGCTATTCGCGACCGATGGTCCGCGTCGAGGACTACCTCCAGCTCGTCGAGCGCAACACTTACCGCGATGACCGTGTGCGTCCCGTCTAACGAGGACCGTCATGCCGAGTAGCTGGATCGTCGCTCGGCCAACACCCGGACGTCGGAAGCGGTATCTCGTCCGCTATCGGCTCGGCGGCCGCGAAAGCAGCCAGCGGTACGCGGGAAGCTTCGGGACGCGCGCGGAAGCCGCCGAGCGGCGGCGTTGGGTGGACAGCGAGCTCGCGGCGATGCGAGTTCCCGATCTGTCGACGCTCGACCGGAAGCCTGCCCAGACGACGACGCTTGCGGACGCAGCCGCCGCCTACCGCGCCTCCCGGATCGACATCGCCGAGGCGACGCGCGTGAACATCGGGACCTCCCTGAATCTGATCCTCGGCGTGCTCGGCGCAGGACGGCGGGTCGAGAGGTTCACGCCACAGGAGATCGCCGACGCGGTCTCGCAGCTCCATGCCAGCGGCTACAAGCGCGAGACGATCCGCAAGGCCGTGACTCATCTCGCCTGCGTGTTCGATTTCGCCGGCGTGGCGCCGAATCCGGTGCGTGACAAGCTGCGCGTGCGGTTACCGCGCGGCGAGATCCGCGAGCCCGAGCCGCCCGGCGCCGACCACGTCGAGGTCGTCTACCGGCTGCTGCCGTCGAAACACCGGCTTGCGCTGCTCTGGCTCGACTGGTCGGGCGCGCGCGTGTCGAGCATCGACACGATCCTCGCCGGCGACTACGACGAGCCACGGCGCCGGGTGCGACTCCGCGCGGCCACGTCGAAGACCGGGCGCGCACTCTGGGTCGATCTACCAGACGTCCTTGCCGAGGCGATCGAGCGGACACTGCCTCCGCGGGAGGACCGCGACCCGCAGGCGCGCCTCTTCGCGTCGAGCGGCGCCGACTCGATCCGGACGAGCATCGCGAAGGCCTGCCGTGCGGCCGGCATCCCGCTGTGGTCGCCGCACGACCTCCGCCATCGCCGGATCAGCCTCCTCCACCGGCAAGGGCGGACGTGGGCGGAGATCGGCGCGCTCGTGACAGCGATCGCTGAAGGTGACGAGCGACACCTACACGCATGTGCTCGTCGACGGCCGCGAGCTCGACTACGGCGCGCTGCTTACGCAGCGCTGAAAGCGTCGCTCAACGCAGCTCGTCCAGGGTCGCGCTCAAGCTCAGAGTAGAACCGCCTCGGCCATGACCTGCTGATGCAGCCGCGGCTTCACCCGCTCGGTCACGTCGACATCGCAGCCGAGCAGGTCCTCGAGCTCGACGTGTAGCGCGGCGAGGTCGAGCAGGCTGCGCCCTGCTTCGAGGTCGACCAGGAGGTCGAGGTCCCGCGCCTCGGAGTCCTCGCGAGCCACGGAACCGAACACGCGCACGTTCGAAGCGCCGTGGCGGCGCGCCAGTGACAGGATCTCGTCCCGCCGGCCTCGGAGTTCGGCGAGGGTCGGCGGCCCGCGAAGCGCGGTCATGCTCGCGCCCTCTCAGGCGACGTTGAGGTACTTCCGCAGCGCCTTGCGAATTACCGACGAGGTCGTCTCGTGTTCGCTCCGCGCTCGTTCCGCCAGCGCCTCGCGGAGCTCCGGGTCGAGGCGGACGGACTCGACGCTCGCGACGCCCGAGCCCATCGGCGGACGGCCCACTTTCCTGCGGCGGAGCATCTCGTCGACGTCGTAGCCAGCCTCGGCCTTCTCGACCAGCTCCGAGACCAGATCGTCGGTGATCGGGGTGCCGCTCGCCGTCTTGCCGTGCGTCTTCTTCGCCATCCTCATCCTCCGGGCAAGAGTCGCTGGTACTTCGGTCGCATCTTCATCGCGTGGATCGCAAGCTCCGAGCCGTCGTCGCGCACGATCGTCACGACCTCCAACAGGTCAGCGCTTCGGGAAGGGCCGAGATACAGCCGCGTGTCGTCGTCCTGATCTTCGATTGCCATCGCGTGTGCCGTTGCGTGCTCGATGTCCTCGTCGGCGATCCCGTGCTTGCGCGCCGAGGCGTGGATCTCCACCTCACAAATCGTACTACAAAACTCTGCCGACAGCTGAATTCGTGCTCGTTCGCGCCCGTCCATGCCCGTCGCGTGCGTGCACCGGTGCGTGCACGGCCACCTGGAAAGTGCCTATTTGCAGGCAGCTTCGATCCCCGTTGGGGGCATGTCCGCCCGCAGGAGGTCTATGCGGAAACGGCTCTAGATGACGTGCTTCGACAGGTTGTGGACGGTTAGGTAGGTCATCCGGGCCTCCTTTGAGGCTGTGGGTCTGCGAAGGCTCACAGTCGAAGGAGGACCCGGATGGGGCTTCACCGTAACGCTCGTCTCGGACTCGCTGGACGTCGTGCGCTGGTCGCCGATGTCGAGGCCGGTCTTTCGTGTCGTGCTGCGGCGAGACGCCGCGGCGTCTCGCCGACGACCGCGTGTAAGTGGTGGCAGCGCTGGCAGGCTGCGGCCGCTGAGCAGCGGCTCTCGCTGGCCTGCCTGGAGGACCGTTCGTCGCGGCCGCATCGAATGCCGCGGCTTTTGCCGGAGGTCGAGCAAGAGCGGATCTGCGCAGCGAGGCGCCGCTCGAGTTGGGGGCCGAGGCTGATCGCCGGCGAGGTCGGGTATCCGCACGCGACCGTCTGGAGGACGCTCAAGCGGGCCGGGATCTCGAGGCCGCCCCAGGAGCCGCGCGAGCAGCCACGGCTGTATGAGTGGCCCTGTCCCGGCGATCTGCTGCACATCGACACCAAGCGCTTCGTCCGCTTCAGCAGACCCGGCCATGCCGTCACCGGCGATCGACAGCGCAGCGGCCGCGAGAAGCGGATGCAGATCGGCTACGAGTGGGTGCACTCGCTCGTCGACGACCACTCCCGCTACGCCTACAGCGAGCTCCACCGCGACGAGCGCGCCGACACCGTCACCGCCTTCGTCGAGCGGGCGCTGGCGCACTTCGCACAGCTCGGCGTTGAGCCGAAGCGATTGCTCTCCGACAACGCCTTCGTCTACCGGCACAACCGCTCACTGCGAGAGCTCCTCCAAGCCCACCGAATCGAGCACCGCTTCATCCGGCCCCGCCGGCCACAGACAAACGGCAAGGTCGAGCGCTACCAGCAGACGCTCAAACGGGAGTGGGGACTCGGCCGCGTCTACCGCTCGAGCGAGCACCGCGCCAAAGCGCTGTCACACTGGCTCCACTACTACAACACGCGCAGACCACACAGCTCACTCGGCGGCCAGCCACCCATCAGCCGTGTCCACAACCTCCCGAGGCAGGACATCTAGACGGCGGGTCAGGTGTGTCGGATGTGCCTCAAAAGTGCACTGACCCGTACCTGGGAAACGCGGCCGTTCTGGTCGGACTCTCGCTCGACCAGAACGGCGGTTGGATGAGCCTGGGCGGATAGTCAGCTCGTCGGAATGGCGATCAGGCTGCTGAAATCGGCCGTGCCGTTTGCGACTACGACGGCGCAGTTGACTTCCAGAGTGGTGGTCGCGCCGACCGTGGCGACTGCTTGCAGGGAAACGGGTACCGCGGCGAGAGCTGGGAGTGTCTTCAGGGCGATCCGGTCAAGCACAAGACTTGCTGTGGCGTCTTCGAGCGAGCAGTTGATTGAGTCACCTGCGCCGGTCTGGGCGAGATTCGTCTTCGCCAGGATGATGTAGTTGCCTGCGGGTACGTCGGTGAGGGCGACGACGGTGGTTGGCGGGGACGCGGTTGGCAGGGCTGTGAGTCCGGCGGTGGCCGAAAGCGGCGTCACGGTGCCGTTCGTGCCGTTCGTGCCGTTCGTGCCGTTCGACCCGGGCGGGCCGGTTGCACCGTCCGCACCCGTTGGACCTGTTGCACCGACCGAACCTGTCGCGCCGTTCGTGCCGTTCGTGCCGACTGCGCCTGTGTCTCCGGTCGTTCCGGTCAAGCCTCTCGGGCCGGTCAAAGCTCCGAGTGAGCGGTTGTTGATGTCTGCAGCGGTGATCGAGCCGTTCTTGATCTCGATCCCGGTGATCGAGTGGTTCCTGATGTAGGAACCGGTGAGCGAGTTGAGCTTGATGTCAGAGCTTCTGAGCGAGTGGTTCTTGACGTCGGCTCCGGTGAGTGAGCCGTTCTTGATGTCAGCACCGGTCAGCAGGCCCTTGGCCGCGTAGGCACCGCTGGTAACCGCCAGCAAGATGCCGAGTGAGGCCAGGATCGTCAGGGCCTTGTTCATGCAGAGTCAACTCCCTTGTGGGACGAGTTTGCAGAGACACGATTTGGTCGCCTGCACGTGGCATATCGGTCGTATCAACCACGGACTAGCCCGTAGTTTCCGCCGCTGGATGGCCATGCTTCTGCCAACCTGCCCGGGCTTTGGCTCAGCGAGAAGGGTGGGGGCCCTCCCCACCGCCAATGAACCCCGTTGGGGAGACCTAGTCCAGCTACGCTCGCCTCGTGCCGCACGTCGAGAAGTCCGAGCGGGAGTGGCGTGAGGAGCTCACGCCCGAGCAGTACCGCGTCCTGCGCGAGAAGGGCACCGAGGCGCCGTTCGCCGGCGAGTACGACCACGTCTTCGAGCCGGGCGCGTATCGCTGCGCCGGCTGTGGTGCCGAGCTGTTCGACTCCGACGCCAAGTACGACTCCGGCTGCGGCTGGCCGGCCTTCTCCACGCCTGCGGGCGCCGCAGCCGTCGAGGAGGAGGTCGACACGAGCTACGGGATGGTGCGCACCGAGGTCCTATGCGCGAGCTGCGGCGGCCACCTCGGCCATGTCTTCCCCGACGGCCCGCATCCGACCGGGCTCCGCTACTGCATCAACAGCGCGGCGCTGAAGCTCGACGAGCGATAGAGACCTGCGGAGCCGCCGGCGCGTTCACGACGTGCTGCGGATCCACCGCCGGCGCACGAATGGGACGGCGCCGGCGGCGGTACCCTCCGCTTGCCCGGGCGGTTAGCTCAGCTGGGAGAGCGCCTGCCTTACAAGCAGGAGGTCGGCGGTTCGATCCCGTCACCGCCCATTCTCTCGTCGTCAGCTCACCTTGAACTTCACTTTCGCGGACTTGTAGCCGGCGGCCTTCGCGCCGGCCGAGTAGGAGCCGGGCTTGAGCTTGAGGCTGACTACGCCCTTCGCATTCGTGGTCAGCTTCTTGCCGCCGACAGCGATCTTTGCCCCGGTGACCGCGTCTCCGGCGTCGCGCAGCACCAGCGTCACTTTCGCCGGTGTTCCCTTGCGATGGCCGGCCACCCTCGCGCTCAGCGCGAACCTCGCCAGCACGTGCGCGCGCCAGAAGCCGAAGCCTCCGCCCGCGTCCGACTTGACGAAGAGGTCGAGCGCTCCCTGCGAGCCCTCACCGTCCGCGTCTGCCAGGAAGCCAGTGCCGGGCGGCGCCTTGAGCTTCTGCACCGGCTCGCGCTTGCCGGCGGCCTTGTTCGTGCGCGTGACGTACACCTTCTTCGCGTCGCCCCACACGAGCCAGAGCCGCCCCTGCGGTCCGGCGAAGACCTTCGCCACGGTGAAGGCACCCTTGGCGATCTTCTTCGTCGCACCCTTGTAGCGATAGAGACGGACGGCCGGCTTGGTCACCTGGGGGCGGAGGTTGTCCGAGTACATGACGTAGACGCCGGACGCGCCGAGGCGCCCCGAGACGCCGGAGTCGCCGGAGCCCTGATTCGCGCTCGGGAGGACCACCCGGCCGCCGTTCGAGGGCGTGACCTCCTGCACGAACGTGCCCGCGTACTTGTAGCCGCTCGGCTGGCCGAGGCCGGACATGACGACCGCACCGCTGCCTGCGTCCGTCGCGAGATCGCCCTGTAGGGCGAAGCACGAGCAGGCGGTGGTCCCCAGGCCCCCGGCGGCGAGCCCCACCTGAAAACTGCCTCCCCAGCCGGTGACAGGCAGTCCCGAGCTCGTGAGCGCGGCGCCGATCGTCCCTTCGGCCCCGGCGGGGGGGCCACCCCAGACGTCGCCCGAGGCGCGCACCCAGGCCGCCCCGTTCGCCGGCGCCGTGAACGTGTTGATGCCGACGACGCTTGAGCCTGTGGCAGTGGCGCCGCTCGCGAACAGTCGCAGGCTGCCGTCCGGCATGACGAGCACCGCCAGCCCGCCGGCACCGCCGAAGTTGGTCACCACCGTTTTCGTGCCCAGCTTTGCGCCGGAGGCGGAATAGCGCGTGTCGTAGATCGTGGTCGGGGCGGGGGTGCCGTGATTCCAGATCACGTTCAGCACGCCGTCGGAGGTACGGGCGAGCCCGACCTGCGCACCGGTGTTGTTCGGGCCGGTGATGCGGACCCATTTGGAGCGAGCGGAGCTCTTCCCGGACGCGGCAAACGCAGCCGGGACGGCGAGCGTCGCGGCGAGGACGAGGGCGATCACGATGCGGCGCGCTGAGCGCATGATTCCTCCTTGTCAGGTCGCCTCGGCGAGCGGCCAGGGCGAGCGCGTTGCTTCGAGAATGCGTGCGAACGGGATCTCCGCCTGCTCGGCGACATCCCGGACGGCTTCGGCCGTTCCCTCGAACTGGCAGAGGACGACCTCGTCCTCGCGTAACAGGATCGAGCCCAGGTAGCGCACGGGAGCACGGGTGGTGAGCTGCCGGGTCACTCCTCGCACGCGACGGTCGAGTGCCTCGAGATCCGATTTCTCGACGTCGGGCCAGAAGCACTCGGCGACGAAGCTCGCAACGCTCTCGACCATGACGAGAAAGCATGCTGCGCCGTACGCCGGGGAGAAAGTACGGAAAGCCCTACGAAATCGGTGCGGCCGCGAGCTCGTCGAGGGCACGAGCGAGCTGTGCCCGCGACGAGATGCCGAGCTTGCGGTAGACGCGGGTCAGGTTCGCCTCGACGGTGTTGACGCTGACGAACGCGCGCTCCGCGATCGCTCGATTGGTGAGACCCTCGGCGGCGAGCATGGCGATCCGCTGCTCGGTCGCGCTCAACCCCGGCGCCCTCCTGCGAGTCGCCACCCTGGCCAGCTCGCCGCGGGCTTGCTCGGCCCACAGTGGCGTCCCGAGGGATTCGAAGATCACGAGGGCCTCCTCCAACGCCAGCCGAGCGAGTCGCTTCTGCCGCCGCCGCCGCTGCAGGCGGCCGAGCTCGAGCAGTGTCCGGGCCCGCGCCAACGGCATGTTCGCCCGGTCGTGGCGGACAAGAGCCTGCTCGAGGCTCGTCAGGGCCGCCTCCAGATCGCCGCGCGAGGCCTCCAGCAAGCCGCGGCACCGAGCGGCCGCGGCGAGCGCCCACGCCCGGTCGAGTGTCGAAGCCCGTTGCTCGAACGGTCGCAGCAACGATTCCGCCTCGTCGGTGCGGCCGAGCTGGACGAGTGCCTCGATCTCGTCCGGCAGAAACATCGCGAGCAGCGGGTCGGCCGGCCCGAGTGCTGCCAGCACCTCCGACAGCGGCCCGAGCGCATCGTCGGCAGCAGGGGCGTTCTCGAGCGAGAGCTCGAGCACCCCGCGCGCCCAGCGCGGCCAGATCGTGCCACCGATCCACTGCAGCAGCTCGAACTGGCTGATCGCCGCGGCCGAGTCGTTCCGCGCACGCTCCACCTCGCCGCTGTAAGCGCAGGCCAGCGCACTCGCGCTGAGCGCCATCGCGTCGGCGATCCGGTCGTCGAGCAGGGCCGCCACCCGCCGCGCCTCCTCGGCGTACCCTTCGGCCCTTCGGACGTCCCCACGCCAGACCGAAGCCCAGACGAGGTAGAGGAAGACGAGCGGGACATCGCTTTCGCGTCCTCGCTCGAGCGCCTCGCGCCGCAGTGCGTCCAGCGTCGCGATTGCGTCGTCCAGGCGACCCGTCCCGAGCATGAGAAAGCCGTACACGAAGCGCGGATGGAGCATCAGCGGCGTCTCCCGCAGCGGGTCCTCAAGGGCAAGCGCACGGCGCAGGTCCGCCTGAGCGACCCCTCGTCCGCACAGGAAGCCCAGTACGGTCTTCACCGCGAGCGCACAGGCCAGGAGTCCTTTGTCCCCGGCGGCCTCGGCCAGAGACACCGAGGCACGGGCATGTTCGTCACCGCCTGCGAAGTCGCCGATGTTGGAGCGGTAGAAGGCGAGGTCGAGCTCGATCTCCGCCCTCAGCTCCACGTCCTCGTCGGCCGCCTCGCGAGCCGCGAGCTCGGTCTCGATTGTCTTGGGGAAGCTGCTACGGCGAGCGTGCAGGTGTCCGAGCAGCCGCAGCGCGCGGGCACGCGGTCCGCCTGCGGTCTCCGCCAGCACCTCCTCGAGCAGCGCCCCGGTTCGGGCGAGATCGCCGGCGTTGAACCGACAGGCGGCTGCGAAGAGCAGCCGCTCCGGCCGTCCCTCGTCCTCGTCCGGCGCCAGCCGCAGCGCGAGCTCCTCCAGCTCGGCCGCCTCCGCGGGGGCGCCACGGGCGCTCGCGAGCCGTGCGGCCTCGTCGAGTGCACGCGCCGCCTCCGCACTCGGCCCGCTCGACGCGAGCGCCAGATGACGCGCCCGTTCCTCAGGCTCCGACACCAGCCCGGCCAGCCGGCGGTGCACGGCTCGCCGGCGCGCGGTCGAGGCACCGTCGCGGATCGCGGCGGCGAGCAGCGGGTGCGCGAACTCGATCCGTCCGTCGGGAGCGAGGTGCACGATGCCCGCCTCCTCGGCGGCACCGAGCGCCTCCTCCTCGACCAGCCCCGCACGCGGAAGCCCCAGACAGGCGGACGTGAGAAGTGCTTCCCGCGTCTCGGCAGGAAGCCGCCCAAGTCGGCTGCGCACGAGCGCGCGCAGATCGGCGGGGATAGGCAGCTCCTCCAGGGGAGCGGGCTCGCCGAGCCGCTCGAGCTCGCGCGCGATCTCGAGCGCGTAGAACGGGTTGCCGCCACATGCCGCAACCACCTTCACGAGAGTCGGCCGCGGAAGCGTGAAGCCCAGCTCCCGCTCCAGGATGGCGTGCATCGAGCCGACGCTCAGCGGCCCGAGCTCCAGATCGATCCTCGACTCGGCCGGCAGGGAATCGACGAACGTCCGTCGGCCGCGTCCGCCGCTGCGCAGAGTCACGAGCACGCCCAGCGGCAGGTCCTCCGATCGCCGCAGCGCGTACGTGAGCGCCGCCGAGGTCGCCCGGTCGAGCCAGTGCACGTCGTCGATCGCGATCACGACCGCGCCTGCCGAGGCGACGCCTCGCAGCAGCGAGAGCAGACCGCTCGCGACCGCACGCGCGTCGACGCCGGACATTCCCGCCTCCACCCGGGAGAGCGCGACATCCAGCGCACGACGCTGCACGCCGGGAAGCGCATCGAAGTGCTCGTCCTCCACACTCCCGAGCAGATCGGACAACCCCACGTACGGGAGTCGGGCCTCCGGCTCGCAGGGCCGCGTCGAGAGCACGCGTGCGCCCGCCGCAGCCGCAAGCTCGAGACCTCGCACCCAGACGGTCGTCTTGCCCATTCCGGCCGGCCCACCGAGAGTCACGACCGAGTGCCCCCGGGTCAGCCCGCCGAAGAAGAGCGCCAGCGCGTCAAGCTCGACTCGACGGCCGACGACCTCCTGCTGGCGCACCACGGCTGCATGTTGCCACGGGTACACGGGCAAGTCGAGCGCTTCCACGCGCCCCCTCGCAAGGACAGGAATCCCTGCATACGGCGGCATGAGAGACTCTCTGCGTGGAAGCGGCGCAGGTGAGCCTTCTCCGCTGGCTACGCCGGCAGCTGCGGCAACCGATCCCGATGCGCGAGCATCTCGAGGCCGCGGTCGAGAACGACGACGTCGCCGAGGCGCGGCGCCTGCTCGCCCGCTTCGAGTTCAGCGAGGCGCAGCGGCGAAACGTCGAACAGCTGCTCGACGCCTGGGAGCGGCAGCGTCCCGGGCCGGCCTAGATGGTTGATCGGCAATTCACGGCTGTCGCCCTGGGTGCCGGGTAGCAGGGACCGAAGTTGAGGGTGTCGAAGGTCGGCGGTGTCAATGCTCCGTCGACCAGGAGGCCTACGTGCGCGCCGACCTCGACACCCTCGTGATCGCGCTTTATTGCGCGGCCTGCGCATTGTTTCCTTCCGAGCGGACGCCTCGCCGCGGCCGTCCGGAGCTGATCAGTGACAGCGAATTGCTGGCGCTGATGGTCGCGCAGATGCTGCTGCAGTGCCCGAGTGACCGGGTCTTCCTGCGCCGCGCCCGCCGGCGTCTCGGTCACCTCTTTCCGTACTTGCCGTCGCAGTCGCGTTACAACGAGCGCTGCCGCGCGCTGGCGCCGAAGCTGGTGCTGCTCTGGAAAGCACTCGCGGCCGAGACACTCGGCGCTGGCGACGACCTGCGCCTGCTCGACACGACACCGCTTCCCTGCGGCCAATCGATCGACACCAGCCGCCGCAGCCAGCTGGCGCCCTGGGCCGGCT
This sequence comes from uncultured Actinomycetes bacterium, assembly GCA_963796265.1. Lineage (GTDB taxonomy): Bacteria > Actinomycetota > Thermoleophilia > Gaiellales > Gaiellaceae > Palsa-739. The sequence continues at coordinate 738,541 of CAWCLA010000001.1, forward strand.
TCGGCTACTGCCCGGCACACTCGCGCCGCTACTGGGGCTTCAAGCTCGTGCTGTTCTGCGCTCCCGACGGCACGATCGTCGACTTCGACCTGGTCGCCGCCAACGCCGCCGAGCGCGAAGCAGCGCTCGCGCTCCTGAAGGCCAACCCGATCGAAGGCGCGACGATCATCTGCGACAAGGGCTTTGCCGGCGCCGACTTCGAAGCGGCCGTGCGGGAGCTGCGGGCGCTGCTGCTGCGGCCAAGCAGAGCCGACGAGCCCAACCGCCCCAACCCGCCGATCGGCTGGATCCGGCAACGAATCGAGTCGATCGTCAACAGCCTCAAAGACCAGCTCCACCTCGAACGCCACGGCGGCCGCACCCCTGCCGGTCTGCTCGCCCGCGTCACCGCACGCATCCTCGCCCTCTGCGCCGCCATCAACCTCAACCAACGCCTCGGCCTACCCAGCCGCGAACTCACCGCGTACACCGATTAACCGATCATCCATCTAGTAGAACCCTTCGCGGCACCGGTACCGCTCGGAGCGCGCCTCCTCGTACTCCTCGACGTCGAGCTCCGAGTCGGCGACCGTGCGCAGGATCGCGCCCGAGCTCGGGAGCTCCGAGCGCTCGATGTGCCGCTCGGGGTTCCAGAGCTGCGAACGGAGCAGCGCCTTCGGGCACTGCGTGTACGCCTCCTCGACCTCGACGAGGATCCCGAGCTGGGGCGTCTTCCCCTCGACCTCGCTCGCGGCGAGCAGTCTCGGGTCGTCGACGATCCGCGCCCGACCGTTGACGCGGAAGGTGTCGTTGACGCCCGGAATCAGGAAGAGCAGCGCGATCCGGTCGTCGGCGAGCAGGTTCGTGAGCGTGTCGGCGAGCTTGTTCCCGGGCCGGTCGGGCAGGAGGAGCGTCCGCTCGTCGAGGATGCGGACGAAGCCCGCCGGGTCGCCGCGCGGCGAGACGTCGAGACCGCCCTCCGGGCTGCCGGTGGCGACGACGACGAACGGCGACCGCTCGACGAACTGCCGCGTGAGCGGGTTGAGCCGGTCGGCGACCTTGTTGCGGACGAGCTCCGCCGGCTCGCCGAGCACTTCCCGGAGCCGGCTCTCGTCCACTACCCGAACCTCGGCGGACGCTTCTCGCGCACGGCCGCGACACCCTCGCGCACGTCCAGGCCGGTCATGTCGAGGAACTCGAGCTCGAGAGAGGCGTCGAAGATCGGGCCCGCCCGGACGAGCCACTCGTTGAGCGCGAGCTTCGTGTGGGTGATGGCCGCGCGCGAGCCGGAGGCAAGCCGGCGCGCGATCTCAAGTGCCCGCTCCTCGAGCTCGGCCTCGGGCACGCAGAGCGAGACGAGCCCGATGCGCTCCGCCTCGGCGCCGTCGACTTCCTCACACAGCAGCAGGTGGTACTTCGCCTTCGCCATCCCGCACAGGAGCGGCCAGAGGAGCGCCGCGTGGTCGCCGGCGGCGACGCCGAGCTTCGTGTGCCCGTCGACGATGCGCGCGTTCGGGCTCGCGAGCGAGACGTCGGCGAGGAGCCCGACCACGAGCCCCGCGCCGACCGCCGGACCGGTGATCGCGGAGACGATCGGCGTCGGGCAGCCGAGCATGTTGTAGACGAGGTCGCGGGCCTCGTGGAAGACACGGAGCCGCGTGTCGGCGTCGTCGGCGATCGCGAGCACGAGTTCGAGGTCGCCGCCGGAGCTGAAGGCACCGTCGGCGCCGCGGACGAGCACCACCCGAGTCTCCTCGTCGCGCCCGATCGCCTGCCAGACACGCGCGAGCTCGCCGTGCTGCGCCTCGCTCACGGCGTTGAGACGCCCCGGCGCGCTCAGCGTCAGCCGCAGGATCCCCGCCTCCGGCCGGTCGAGGTCGAGCGACGGGAACTCCGTCTCGTACGGGTATCGCGCCACGAGGCAGATCCTACGGCCCGGCGCTACGCTCGACTCGCAGCGGGCCGGTAGCTCAGTCGGTAGAGCAGGGGACTTTTAATCCCAAGGTCGGAGGTTCGATCCCTCCCCGGCCCATCGGCGGACGACCGCCGGCAGGTTTCGGGCCGGCGGGCCGGGGGCCGCTCACGGCCCCCGGCCTCTCTCTCACTCCCCTCTCCGGCCTCGACCTGCCTACGGCAGTGGCGGGATGCTGTGGAACTCGCCCCAGAGGGTGCGGACGCCGTCTCCGTAGATGCCCTGCGCGCCTACCGCGCCCGGGATGTAGGCGTCGTTGACGAACAGGTAGAGGGGGCGGTGCTTGTACGTCACCTGCGAGCTGCCGTCGCGCAACCTGACCGTGCCGAGGGCTTCCTCGTCGACGCCGGGCCCGGCGACGGGCCGGCCGGACGTGAGCACCGGCGGCCAGTACTGGGCACAGAGCGTCTGGCAGACGTCCCCGTGGCCGACCGGGCCTAGGCCCTTCGCCGGACCTTCCCCTGGGCCACGGCCCTTGCTCAGGGTGTAGACGGGGAAGCTCGCGTCGGCGAAGAGGCTGAAGTCCTCGTTCATCGTCGCCGCCAGCACCGTCTGGTCGGACCCGATGCCACCGACCGGCGCAGTCTCGAGCTGCAGCTGCGCCTGACCCGGCGCCGGAGCGCCCCGCTTCGGCTCGACCAGATACCAGATGCCGGTGGGGCTCGTCACCGGGTCGAACAGGTTCGCCCCCTCCGTCTCCCCCGGCATCTCGTCGAACGTGAAGCGGTACAACGGATACCCGGCATAGGTCACCTGCTGCACCGGCCCGACGCCGGGCAGATCGGTGCGAGTCACGGTGCCGAGGAGGTTCGGGTCGACCCCCGCCCCGGCGATCGGGGCACCGTCGGTCAGCAGTGCCGGCCACAGCACCGAATCACACGGTGCCCCGAGCACGTTCAGGTTGTCGCTGCAGGCGAATTGCGCCCCCGTCACCGCATGCAGCTCATCCGAGGTCAGCAGGTACAGCGAGCAACCCGCATAGTCCCCGGAACCGACGACGAGCACGCGGCCGTACGCCGTCGATGCGACGGACACCGTCGCCGGCGCCGTCGGCGCGCTGGTCACCGGATCGGAACAAGGATCGTTCGAGGCGCTCGCCGTCGAGCTGAACTGAAGAGCCCCGGCAACGAGGCCCAGAGTGAGCGCGGCGGCTGCAGAGGCTGCCAACAGCTTCCGCCGCCGGAACAGCATGGTCATTACGACCTCCAATCCCCTCGCGAGGCCGGGCGGCCGGAGCCATGGCAACCGGAGCTACCGGTCGATGCGCCGCCTCGGCGTGTCCGGTCCTGAGGGCCTCTGTTTGTCTTGGCGGCGCGATCTACTAGACGGACTATCGCTCTACGATCTTCCAACTGCCTGTGTAATGCTGCGACGCCGGCGGTGAGAGTCGCCGAGTACCAACCAAACCGAGAGGGCCTTCGATGGCGTGGCAGCTCGAGGGGACGTATTTCAAGAACGGCCCCCACGTTCTCCTGGGCGGGCTGAGGTAATGGTCGGCGCGCTCGCGGGCCGGCTCGGTTTCGAGCTGGTCGGTCCGGCACGGGCGGCCGCAGTGTGGGCGGCGCTGCTGGCCGCCGCGGCAGTGGCGTGGACGGTCACGGTCCGGGACGCGCTCGCGATGGGCAACGGGCCCGGAACGATGGGGCGCGGCCTCGGTGGCTTCGTCGTCCTCTGGACCGCGATGATGGGCGCGATGATGCTGCCGGCGGTCGCGCCGGTGGCGTCGATCTACCTGAGCACCCTCCGCGAGACCTCGACCGGGCTCGCGCGCGCCTCGCGAGTCGTTGCTCTCGTCGCCGGATACCTGGCCGCCTGGGCGGCGTTCGGGATCGTGGGCTACGCGGCCGCGTGGGCGAGCGGCCGCGTGACGACCGACTTCCCGGGTGCCGCGCCCTGGGTCGGAGCCGGGACCCTCGTGGTCGCGGGCCTCTACCAGCTGACGCCGCTCAAGGATCGCTGCCTCTCGCACTGCCGGTCGCCGATCGGCTTCCTGCTCCAGTTCGGCGGCTACACCGGGCGGCTCCGCGACCTGCGCGTGGGCATGTACCACGGCGGCTACTGCGGCGGCTGTTGCTGGGGGCTGATGGCGGTGCTGGTCGCCGTCGGCGTGATGAACCTGGGCTGGATGGCCGGACTCACCGCCGTGGTCTTCCTCGAGAAGACCTGGCGTTACGGAAAAGCTCTCGGCATCGCCTTCGGGCTCGGGCTCATCGTGCTGGCGTGCTTCGTGCCCATCTACCCCGGGCTCGCTCCCGGCCTCCACGGCGGCAGCGGAATGTCGATGTGAGTGGAGGTCTCTGAGTCGGTCGCCGCGTAGACGCGGGGCACTCCGCAGGGGCTGGACAAGCGGGGTACACCGGTTCACAATCCAGCCGCGTTCGGTTCACGGGAACCGAGGAACGGGGTCTTGCATCTATCTCCAGAGGAGGGGTTGACATGGCACGTGGTGGTCTGCGGGTCTGGGCGAGCCTGGGTGGGCTCGTCTTCGTAGTGCTGGCGGTGGTCGGAGCGCTGCTGCTCTTCGACGGTCCGACCGACTCGTCGCCGGCGAAGATGGCCGCCTGGTACGGCAGTTCGAGCAATCGCACCCACATTCACTTCGGCTGGATCCTGACGGGGCTCGCCCTGTTCTCGCTGATCTGGTTCGTGACGGCGCTGCGGGAGCGCGTGCGGGCGAGCGAGCAGGCGGCGCCGGAGCAGCAGGGGACCTTCCTCTCGACGCTCGTGCTCGCGGGCGGGACGATCTACGTCGCGGTCGCGATGGCGGCGATCGCGCTCACCGACGGGATGAAGACGATGAGCGACGACACGTACCAGCACCGGGTCTACAGCGGCGTCCTCCACGCGGCGAACGACGCCACGTATCTGATGGTGACGACGGGGGGAGCTGCGATGGCGACGCTCATCTTCGCCGCGTCCGCTGCGGCCCGCCGCTTCGCGATCATGCCGCGCTGGCTCAGCTGGTTCGGCTTCGTCGCGGGCGTGGCGGCGATGGTCTCGATCTTCTTCTTCACGATGATCGTCTGGCTCCTCTGGGTCGCCGTCGCCTCCGTCGTGCTCTTCCTGCGCAGCAGAACGGACGCGGTCGCAGCGCCCGGAGCGGCGCCGTTGCCGACCTCGAAGCCCGAGGCTCGACCTGCAGGGCCGAGGAGACCGATCGCCTCGGACCAGCTAGGATCGCCCCGTGCCGTTCCTGCTCCGTGTCCTCGTCGGCTGGGCGATCGACGCCGCTGCGCTCGCGGTCGCCGCGTGGATCTTCAGCGGCGTCTCGGTGGGCGGGTCGGCGGGGACGCTCATCCTCGCGGCGCTCGTCTACGGGCTGCTCGCGTCCTTCGTGAAGCCGGTTCTGAAGCTCCTCACCCTCCCGCTCGCGATCCTCACGCTCGGCGTCGCCTGGTTCTTCCTCGCGATGTTCGTCCTCTGGCTCACCGACGCGATCGTCGGCGGCTTCCGCGTCGACGGCTTCTGGACGCTCGTCGGCGCGACCATCGTCGTCTGGGCGGTCGGCGCAGCGGTCGACCACTGGCTGTTCCCGCGCAAGACCGGGCTGAAGCGCCTCGCACGCTCGCGTTTCGGGCACGCCTGAACAGAACCGAGCGCCGGGGCACGCGGTCGGCGCCGGCGGCGTGGGTGCGGGACGTGACCCCGCAGGGGCCGACCGCGGCCTAGTCTCCCGCGATGCGCCTCTTTCTCGTCGCGCGGCACGGGCAGTCGCTGTTCAACGTCGACAACGTCGTGAACGGCGACCCGGCTCTCGACCGTGGGCTCTCGGAGCAGGGAATCGAGGAGGCGGAGCGGCTCGGCAGCCAGCTCGCCGCGCTGCCGCTCGATCTCGCCGCCGTCTCGCCCTTCCCGCGCGCAGTCCAGACCGCGAACATCGCGCTCGCGGGCCGTGCCGTCCCGCACCGCATCGACCCGGAGCTCGGAGACATCCGCATCGGCGAGCTCGAGGGCTCCTCGCTCGATGCGTATCGCGAGACGCCGGCGCACACGAACCGGCGGGAGCGCTTTCCCGGCGGAGAGAGCCTCGACGAGGCGGCGCTCCGCTACGCCGGCGCGTTCGAGCGGCTGCTCGCGCACGGCGAGCCGGTGACGCTCGTCGTCTGCCACGAGATCCCCGTCCGCTACCTCGTGAACGGCGCGGCCGACAGCGGCGAGCTCGACGGGCCGCTCCACTCCGTCGCGAACGCGGCGCCCTACCTCTTCGACGAGACGTCGCTGCAACGAGCCGTCGAGCGCATCCGCGAGCTCGCCCGGTAGCGTCAGGCGATGACTGCCGCGGACACCCTCGCGCTCCTCGACTGGAAGCGGCGCGTCGTCGGCCTCTACGCGGCCGTCCGCACGATGGAGGCCGAGACGGGCTGGGAGCTGTGGCAGGAGACGCGGGACGAGCTCTTCCGCTCGCACCCGCAGTCGCCGCTACCCGCCGGGCATCGCGCGTCGTTCGAGCGTCTCGACTACTGGCCGTACGATCCGCAGGCCCGTGTGCTGGCCGAACTCGAGGACGTCGAGGCTCCGCCACGTCCGCTCGAGACCAGCGGGACGGAGGAGATCCTCTTCCAGCCGTTCGCGCGGGCCCACTTCGAGCTCCGGGACGAGCCGTGTGTGCTCGAGGTGTCGTGGCTCGCCGGCTATGGCGGCGGTGCATTCCTCAGCTTCCGCGACACGACGAGCGGGCGTGAGAGCTACGGCGGCGGGCGCTACGTCCTCGACACGGTGAAGGGCGCCGATCTGGGAGAAGAGGACGGACGGCTGGTGCTCGACTTCAACTTCGCCTACAACCCGTCGTGCTCGTACGACCCCGGTTGGGTCTGCCCGCTCGCGCCGCCGGCGAACCGGCTGCACGTCGCGATCGAGGCCGGCGAGCGGCACACGGCGTGAGCGAGCTCGAGGCACTCCGGAGCGAGATCACGAAGCTCGACCGGCGCCTGCTCGAGCTGCTGAACCGGCGGCTCGAGCTCGTGGCGGCCGTCCGCGACCACAAGGACGCGGCCGGCGAGCGCTGGATCGACCCCGAACGTGAGGCCGAGCTGCTGCAAACGCTCGTCGAGGCGAACTCCGGACCGCTCTCGGAGCGCGGGGTCGCGTCGATCTTCTCGGCGGTTCTCGACGTGCTGAAGCAGGAGGTCGCAGCGGACCGACGCGCGCCGGCGGCGCCGGCAGCTGCGCCCGAGCGGCCGCGCGCGGTCGAGCGTCTCGCCGTCATCGGCACCGGCCTCATGGGGACGTCGGTGGCCCTCGCCGCCGGCCGCGCCGGAACGTACTGCCGCGGATTCGACACGGACCGCGGAGCGCTCGAGGGCGCCGTCGCGCGGGGGGCGGTCGAGCCGGCGCCGACGCTCGCCGCCGCCGTCGCGGAGGCACAGCTCGTCGTCGTCGCCGTTCCGGTCGGAGCTGCGCCGGCCGTCGTGCAGGAGGCGCTGGATGCCGCAGGGCCCAGCGCGGTGGTCACGGACGTGGCGTCTGCGAAGCGTCCTCTCGCCTCGCTCGCGGATCCACGCTTCGTCCCGGGCCATCCGGTCGCCGGCGGCGCCGGCGGCGGCCCCGCCCGCGCCGCGGCGGATCTCTTCGACGCGGCGCTGTGGTTCCTCGCGCCGACCGGCGTCTCGTCGGCGGAGAGCGTCGAGCTCGTGGAGCGGTTCGTCGCCTCGCTCGGCGCACATGCCGTGCGCACGGACGCGGCGGCGCACGACCGGCTGCTCGCGCTCACGAGCCACCTGCCCCACGCGCTCGCGAACGTGCTCATGCTCCGCGTGGCCGAGGCGGCGGCGGAGGACGACGCGCCGCTCGCCTTCGCGGGGGCCTCACTCCGCGAGATGACGCGGCTCGCCGGCGCGAACGCTGCGATCTGGAGCGACATCTTCCTCGGGAACGCCGACGAGATCGCGGCGGCAATCGCCGGACTGCGCGCCTCGCTCGACGAGCTCGAGCAGGCGCTCCGGGCGGGCGACCGCGCGTCGCTCGAGGCCTCGATCGCGGCGGCGGCGGCGGCGCGCGAGCGGCTGGAGTCGTTCGCCTACCGCACCGCGCCGGCCCAGCTGAACCGGATCCGGGTGCGCGTGCCGGACCGGCCCGGCGTGCTCGCGCGGATCACGCAGATCCTCGGCGCCGCGCAGATCAACCTCGAGGACTTCGAGCTCCGCCACGTCTCGCCCGAATACGGCGGCGTCCTCGTCATCCTCGTCGCGGGCCCCGACAACGCCTCACGCGCCCGCGAGCTTCTCCGCCGCGAGGGCTTCGCCGCGGCCTAGGAGCGACCGGTGGCAGCCACCGTCACGGGAGTGTGACGACCAAATGCGGGACGAGATCTGGGGAGGGCACGCGACTGCGAGAAAGTCGCGACACGTACGTCACGGTAGCTGCCACCGGTCGTCGGCCCTTGCCGGAGCCGGGCGCTAGAGGCCGGGAAGCTCGTCGACGCCGGCTTCCGCCTCGGCCACGCAGCGGTCGAACTCCGCGAAGGCGTCTGCCCACGTCTCCGGGTTCCGCAGGTCGGCGCCGAGCGGCGCGAGCAGATCCTGCGGCGAGCGCGACGCCCCGCTCGCGAGGAACTCGAGGTACGCAGGGGCGAACCGCTCGGGATCGGAGCGGTAGCGCGCCAGAAGCGAGAACGCCACGAGATGCGCGAACGCATAGGCGTAGGTGTAGAAGCGGACGTGGATGAAGTGCGGGATGTACGACCAGCCGAGCCGGTAGCCCTCGGGCAACTCGAGCGAATCGCCGTAGTAGCGCCCGTTCTCCTCGATCCACAGCTCGGCGAGCCGGTCGCGGGTGAGGGCCTTCCCCTCGCCCCGGACGGCGTAGGCGCGCGTCTCGAACCGCGCCATCATCGTCTGCCGGAAGATCGACGCCATCGCGCCCTCGGCGCGGTCGGCGAGAAGCATCACGCGCGTCGCCGGATCCTCCTCCTGGTCGATCAGCCGCTCGACGGCGAGGAGTTGCGCGAAGGTCGACGGCACCTCGGCGAGCGCAAGGCCCGTGTGGAACGAGCGGTACGCCTGCCGCTCGAGCGAGAGCGTCCCGTGCACGGCGTGGCCGAACTCGTGCGCGAGGGTGACGACGTCCCGTAGCTGGTCCGTGTAATTGAGGAGGACATACGGGAAGACGGTCTTCGAGACCGCATTGCAGTACGCGCCGCCGACCTTGCCGGGCCGCGGCTCGGCGTCGACATGCCCACGGTCGAGGCACGTGCGGAAGATCTCGCCGAGCCGCGGCTCGAAGTCGCGCAGCGTCTCCTCGACCATGGCAACCGCCTCCAGCCACTCGACCCGGCGGTCGCTGCCCACCGGCGCGTACTGGTCGGCGAGCTGGAGCCGCGGGAGGCCCAGCACCTCGGCCTTGCGGACGAACCAGCGACGGCCGAGCGGGTAGTGCTCCTCGACGGCGACCATCATCGCCTCGACGACCTCGCCGTCGAGCTCGTTGCGCTGGTTCGTCGGCCACATCGAGTCCGGAATGCCACGCAGCCGGTCGATGGAGAGCCGGTCGCCGACGATCGCGTCGTAGCAGGCCGCCTGCACGTCCGCCACCGTCTCGAGCGCCCCGTAGAGGACGTCGAGCGCGGCGAGCCGCAGCTCGCGGTCCGGATGGTGGATGTAGGAGAGCAGCCGGTCGATCGTGTGCGGCTCCGGCCCGTCGCCGCCGTCGAACTCCACCGTCAGCGTCGCGAGCTCGCGGCCGTGCAGCGACTCCCAGGCCGAGAGCGCCGGCCGGCGTGCGTTGAGCGCCTGCTCCTCGCCCTCCGGCAGTACATACGGCTTCTCCTCTCGCGCCACCCGCAGCCGGTGCGCGTACGGCTCGAGCTCCGCGGCCGCGAGCAGCGCATCCGCCTCGGCGTCGTCGAGCGCGATCCACTCGAGCTCGACGAAAAGGAGCATGCTCTCGAGGTCGGCCGCGCGGTCGCGCGCCAGCGTGGCGAGGTCGTTCGTCTCGGGATCGGTCGCGTCGGTGTGCTCGCGGGCGGTCGCGTAGAAGTGGACCCGGGAAACGTCCTGCGCGAGCCCGTCGAGCTCGTCGAGCAGTTCCCGCAGCGCCGCCGGCCCAGCCGAGCCGACCGTGCCGCGCTGCCGCTCCGCGAAGTCGCGCGCGCGCGCGAGCAACTCGTCCCACTCGTTGCGCGCCTGCTCGGCGTCCGGCTCGAGATCGCTCAGGTTCCACCGCACACCGGTGGCGCTCAGAGAAGAGCTGACGGCCACTGCCGAAGAGCGTATCTGCCTCCTCGGTGCGCTGCCATACTGGGAACAGGTGTCCCGCCGGCTTCACTGGATCGTGCTAGGAGTCGCGCTTGCCGTCGGGGTCGGCGTCGGTGCTGCGATCTCGATCGCCCGCTCGTCGAGCGCGCCGGCGAGCCCTGTCCTGTCGACGCCGACGGTCGCGGGACCTCAGGTCGACCCCGGGACCAAGCTGAGCGGCTCCGCTCCGAACTTCACGCTGACCGACCAGTTCGGCAAGAGCGTCTCGCTCCACTCGCTTCGCGGCAAGGTCGTCGTCGTGTCCTTCAACGATCCGGAGTGCACGACGATCTGCCCGCTCACGACCACGGCGCTGCTCCACGCGAAGCAGCTGCTCGGACCGGCGGCCTCGAACGTCGAGCTGCTCGGTGTCGGAGCCAACCCCGAGGCGACGCAGGTGAAGTGGGTCCGAAGCTACTCGCAGGCGCACGGGATGATGCACAAGTGGCGCTTCCTCACGGGCTCGCTCCCCGAGCTGAGGCGGGTCTGGCGCGCATACGGCATCGAGGCGGCGGTGATCAAGGGGGCGATCGACCACACCCCGGCGACGTTCGTGATCGACGCTCGCGGACGCATGTCGCGGCTCTTCGTCACGGACATGGCGTATTCGGGGGTCGACCTGCTCGGGTACGAGATCGCGCAGAGCCTGTCGGCGCTTCTCCCCGGCCACCCGCGCCTGCACGGCGGCCCGCCGTCCATGGCGCTCAGCCTCCTCGGCCCGCGCCGGAGCGTGACGCTGCCGCGCGCCGGCGGCGGCATGGTTCGGCTCGGCCCGGGCTCCGGGCCGCACCTCGTCCTCTTCTTCGACACGTGGGAGACCGAGGTCACCGATCTGAGCGCCCAGCTCGAAGCGCTCAACCGATACCAGGCCGCTGCGAAGAGCAAGGGCCTGCCGCCGCTGGTCGCGATCGACGAGGGCGGAGTCGAGCGGTCGTCCGCGGCGCTGCCGAGCTTCCTGCGCAGCCTGCCGCACCCGCTCTCGTATCCGGTCGCCGTCGACGACAGCGGACGCGTGGCGGACGGGTACCGCGTGCAGGACTCGCCCTGGCTCGAGCTCGTCTCCGGCTCGGGCCGCTTCCTCTTCTACGAGGACCTGGCCGTGAAGGGCTGGCCGACGCTGCCGCAGTTGCTCACGAAGGTCCACGCCGCGCTCGCGCGGGCGCAGGGCTGAGCCACAGCTCGAGCGCGACCGTCCACGAGCGAGCGGAGAGCGCTGTAAGGACTTTTCGCCGAACCTGTGCCAACCTGCCGGAAGTTGCTAGCGGCCACCCGATCGAGTGATGCGAAACCACCCGGCGTGTGCTGAACTGCGGGCCGTCCACGCCGACAGCGAGCGGCCGCACTCTGCGACGGCCGCGCCCCTTCGACGGGAGTTCGTCACCTTCCATGCGGCCGCTACGCCTCCTCATCCCGCTGTTCGCCATCGCCCTCGCGCTCGTGCTCGCGCTCGTGCGCCCGCTCCAGGGGCGGGCGACCCGTCTGGCGACGAGGCACGGAGCGCAGTTGGCGAAGTACGGGCACGTGACGAGCCTGCATCCGGTGCCCCACCCACCGGCCTTCAATCCCGGCGTGAGGTTCGGCCGCCGGGTCGTCGCGTACGCGCGACACTTCGTCGGCGTCCCGTACCGCTACGGCGGCACGTCGCCGCACAGCGGCTTCGACTGCTCCGGGCTCGTCCGCTTCGTCTACGGCCACTTCGGGATCCCGCTGCCGCACTCGAGCTTCGCCGACCTCTTGAAGGGCCGCCGCATCCCGCGCCGGTTTCTGCGGCCGGGCGACCTCGTCTTCTTCTACGGCGCGAGCCACGTCGGCATCTACGCCGGGCGAGGCCGTTTCATCGACGCGCCACATACGGGATCCGTCGTCCGCATCTCGACGATGAACGGCTACGGCGGCGGCTACTACAGCGCGCGCCGTTTCCGCCGCGGCTAGCGCCGCCCGAACGTCTACTTCATCTTCTCGGCCATGGCGGTGAGGAGCTTCCAGGCGATCGCCGAGTTGCTCTCGACGAGCGGCCGGAAGTCCCACGGCGTCATGCCGTAGCACACCATGTCCGTGCGGGCCGTCAGGGTGGCGGTACGCGGCGACTCGTTGATGAGCGCGATCTCGCCGAAGTAGTCGCCCGGGCCGACCGACCCCTTCCCCTCGCCGGCGACGCTCACGTCCGCCTCGCCCTCCTCGACGACGAAGAAGCCGACGCCGCCGGCACCCTCCTGCGTCACGACGTCGCCCGCCTTGTACCGCCGCTCGCGCATGCTGGTCGCGATCTGCCCGAGCTCGCGGTCGTCGAGCTCCGCGAAGAGCGGAACCTTCTTCAGGATGTCTGCGGACGCGCTGCCCACGGCGCAGTTATACACAGCTGCGCTTCTCCGTGCGAGCACCCGCCGGTTGCAGCGAGGATAGGCGCGTGCGCGTCCACGTCGTCGGCTGCTCACCGGCCTGGCCCAACCCCGGCGGCGCCCAGTCGGGCTACCTCGTCGAGGAGAACGGCCGGCGGCTCCTGCTCGACTGCGGCCCCGGCGTGCTTCCCCGCCTGCGGCGTCTCGAGCCGTGGCCGCGAGTCGACGCGATCGTCATCACCCACTTCCACCTCGACCACTGGGGGGACGTCATCCCGTGGGCGTTCGGCGGCCTCTTCGGCGCGGGACGCGAGGTGCCTCCGCCCGAGCTCTGGCTGCCCCGCGGGGGCCGCGAGACGCTGCACGGGCTCGATCCCGTGCTCTACGCGAACGCGATCCTCGAGCTCTTCCCGGTGCACGAGTACGAGGAGGAGACGCCGTTCGTCGCCGCGGGCTTCGAGCTCGTCGCGTACCGGATGCTCCACTACGCGCTCGAGAGCTACGGGCTGCGTGTCTCCGACGGAGACCGCACGCTCGCCTACAGCGCGGACTCGGCGCCCTGCGAGGGGCTCGTCGAGCTCGCGCGCGACGCGGACCTGTTCCTCTGCGAGGCGACCCTCGCGCAGCCGGAGCAGGGCATCCGCGGCCACCTCACCGCGGACGAGGCGCTCGATGCGTTCTCGTCCTCCGGCGCCCGCCGGTTCGTCGTCATCCACCGGCCCGACGAGCTTCCGCTCCCCGACGGCGTCGAGCGCGCCTTCGACGGTCTCGAACTGGACGTCTGAGTCGGGCTCGTCCGAGCGCGGACCTGTCCAACGTCGTACCAGACCGCTACTTGGGTAGCTGGAAGGCGCGCTCGCCGAGGAGGCGGTGACCCTCGATCGACGGGTGGTCGCCGTCGTCGGTCAGGCTGTCGAGCATCCGGCGCGGCCGGGCGGGGTCTGCGAGCGTGTCGTGGAACCGGAGCAGCGTCGCGCCTGACGTCACGGCGAGCTCGCGGATCAGCTCGTTGAGCCGCTCGATCGCCGCCGCCCGCTCGTCTCCGTTGTTCCAGGCGAGCACGTCCGTGACGGCGAGCGCGAGCCCTGCAGCGCGACCGCGGGCGAGCATCGCCTCGAGGTTCCGGGCCGCCTCCTCGACCGGCCGACGCTGCACGACGTCGTTGATGCCGCCCTGGACGACGAGGACGTCGGCGCCGGGTAGGACGAGGTCGAGGCGCGGCGCGATCTCGTCCGTTCGCTCGCCGTAGACCGCCGTCGTCCGGAACTCAAGCCGCGCGTCCGCGCGCGACGCCCACCACTGCCACTGGCTCCGCTCGTCTGGCGCCGAGATCCCTGCCCGGACGACAGTGTCCGGATCCCACAACGGCGAGCCGGCCGAGATCGAGTCGCCTGCGACGGCGACGGCGATCTCCGCCATCGCCTAGTGCGTGCGCGGTTCGAGCTCGACGACGAGCTCGCAATCGAGCGCCTCGGCGATGCGAAGCAGCGTGTCGATCCGCGGCGGGCGGCCGCCGCGCTCGAGCCGCGCGATCGCGGACTGCGTCGTGCCGCAGAGCTCTGCGAGCTCGCGCTGCGAGAGGCCTATCGCCATGCGCCGTTCGGCGACCCGGTCCGCGATCCGCGCGAAGAACCAGCCGCGGTCGCCCGCCACGATCCGCTCGTGCAGACGCTCGACCGGCCCCTTTACCTCTGCGCGCGCCTTCGCCGCCATACCCGGAGGATAGCGACTCTGCTATGCCCGCACGGGAAGGGGCGCCGGACGGACCGCATCGCCGACGCGCACGCGTCCGGGCTGGACGACGGCCGCGTGCACGCCGAACGGCAGGGGCTCGGTGCGACCCTCGCGGCGATAGGCGGCGAGCGTCCCCAGCGTGTCGAGATCGACCTCGCCCGTGTCGGGGTTCTTCGTCGTCACGGCACACCGCCCCACGTCGCCGACGGGAGCGACGACACAATCCCCGATCGCCACGCGGAGGCCGATCCACTCGTCCTCGGAGTGCGGCTCCACACCGTCGATCTCGAACAGCATCCTGAAGCGACGGCCGTCGACCGCCTCCGCGACGCCTGCCTCTTCGCGGAGCCGTTCGAGCGACGCGAGCGAGACGACCGTCACGGCGCCCGCGCCGACGCCCCGATCGACGGCTCCCCGCTCGGACCAGAGGAGCGTCAGCGGCTCGCCGATGTAGTCCGACAGCGCCTCCTGCCACGGGCCGGGCACGGCTCGCGAAGGATGCGGCAGGTCGTAGAGCGTCGCCTCCACGGGCTCGCCGGGCTCGACCACGCCGTCGACGCGCCGGCCGTCGGGAAACGCGAGCCCGAGCTGCCGCGTGTCCTCGTCCCACTCGGCGTGCACCTGCAGCAGCCGAGGACGGCGTTTGTCGTTGACGAGTCTGCCGCTGGCGTCGACGAGCCAGAAGCGGCGATCGCCGGCGACGCCGCCCGGCCCGAGCTCCACCTCGTCGGGATTCACGACGTGCAGCGACTTCACCGGCGCGATCGAGATCCGTACGACGCGGCCCTCCACGCCGGCAACCTACTCAACGCCGCGCAACACGGGGCCGCCGGAAGACCGCGCTCTCTTTCCGGCGGCGCAGTTCCGTGTCACCGCTCGGAGACGCGCAGCGTTTCCGAGCGGCGCCGCACGCCGCCGCGGTCGAGCTCGACGATCCAGAAGTTGCGGCCGGTCGCGTGGACGGCGACGTTGTAGACGGGAATGTCGCCGATCCACCCCTGGAACGCCCCCGCGTGAGCGTGTCCGTGCAGGACGAGGTCGGCGCCGTTCTCGGCGATCGGCGTCGCGAGCCGCTCGCAGCCGAGGTACGCGTGGATGCCCGGCGGCTCGCCCTCGAGCGTGTCCGCGACCGGCGAGTAGTGGAGAAGGACGATCCGAAGGTCGCAGTGCACGATCGCCTGCAGCCCGCGGGCGATCGCGTCCGCCTCGGCGCTCCTCTCGGCATAGACGCGGCGGAGCAGCCGCTCGCCGAAGTCGGGCAGCGCCGAGCCGGGGAAGCCGCCGACGAAGCCCTTCGTGCCCATCACCCCCAGCTCGAGCCCGTCCACCTCGCAGGTCGCGCAGTTGCGGTCGAGGACGCGGACGCCCGCGCGGCGGAGCGCCTCGACGAGCTCGGCGGCACGCCCGGCGTGATGGTCGTGATTGCCGAGGACGGCGAAGATCGGCATGTCGAGGGCCCGGCACGCGCCGGCGAGCACCTCCGCCTCCTCCGGCTCGCCGGCCGTCGTCAGGTCGCCGGCGAGGAAGACGACGTCGGCTTCTCCGTCGAGATCGGCGAATGCACGCTCGACCCGCTCGGCGCTCGCAGCGGAGGCGTGAACGTCGGCGGCTGCCGCGATCCGTACCACACCGTTTCATGTTGCGCGATCCGACAAATGGAAACGACCCCGCGGTGCCTGAGCCGACCTTCGAGGAGCTGCTCGAGGCGATGAAGCGGGCCGGCCTCCGCACCCGAACGACCGCCGGAAGAGTGGCTCTACAAGGCGTGGCACGACAACGGCACGCTCATCGACCTGATCTTTCGCGCCGTCGGGCGGGCCGATCTCCGACGAGACGATCGAGCGGGCGCCGCTGCTCGAGGTGTCCGCGCTGCGCGTCCACGTCTTCACGCTCGAGGATGTGATGACGACGAAGCTCCTCGCGCTGAGCGAGCGGGAGCCCGACTACGCGCAGGTGCTCAACGACGGGCGGGCGCTGCGCGAGCAGATCGACTGGAACGAGTTGCGCGCCCGCAGCGAGAGGTCGCCGTTCGCACGCGCGTTCTTCACGCTGGTCGAGGGCCCCCGCATCGTCGACCCGGCGCGCCTAGAAGAAGAAGCTGGACCAGGCTGACCACCAGTCGTCGCCGCGGACGACGAGCGTGCACGCGCCGGTCACCTCGACGCCCCTGCGGTTCGCGTACTCCTGCAGTCGGTCGGGCGTGACGAACTCGATCTCGATCTCGCACGGCCGGCCGGGGTCGTACGGCGCAACGGCCGCCAGGTCGGCGAGCGCCTTGCGCGCGCCCTCCTCGATGAGCTCGCGCGCCTGGGCCGGCGTCTTCATCCGCGCGCTGTAGCGGCCGATCCCCTCCTTCACCTCGACGGTCGTGAGCCCGGCGCCGAGCAGCTCCCACGCCTCCCGACAGACCGCGCGGTCGCCCGTGACGAGCACGACCGGCACGCCCCAGTGTCCGCAGACCGCTGCGTTGATGCCGGTCTCGCCGACGAGCTGCCCGTTGAAGCGGAGGTTGTGCCAGGCCTGCCCCGAGACGGTGTGCGAGAGGACGCCGTCGGCCGTGCCCGCCATCGCGTGCATCCCGACGAGCAGCGCAGCATCGCAGCCGGCCTCGAGGAAGCCGACGTACTCCGTCCACTCCTGCTGGACGACGTACTCGCAGCCGGGGTCGAGCAGGTCGGGGACGAGCGAGTTGAAGCTGTACTCGCCGCCGGCGCCGTGGTTGTCCATGACGACGATCTCGGTCGCGCCGGCCGCCTTCGCGCCGCGCACGGCGGCGTTGATCTCTTCGGTGTAGAGGACGCGTGCCTCGTCGTAGAGCTTCTCGCCGCCGGCAACCTGCTGCCACTTGACGATTCCCGCCACGCCTTCCATGTCGCTGATCACGTGGACGCGCATGACGGGACGATAACGTCAGGCTGTGGAGACGGGCCTGGCCGGGAAGCGCGTCCTCGTGACCGGGGGCGCCGGGGGGATCGGCTCGGCGTGCGTGCTTGCCTTCGCGGCAGAGGGCGCGCGGGTGGCGATCCACTACCGCACGAGCCGCGACCGCGCCGAGGAGCTCGCCCGCGCCACGGGCGGCGTCGCGCTGCAGGCCGACCTGACCGTGGAGGACGAGGCGGCCGGGCTGTTCGAGGCGGCGGAGCGGGAGTTCGGCGGCGTCGACGTCTGCGCGGCGGTGGCCGGGTTCTGGCCGCGCGAGGACGAGCCCGTGTGGCAACTGCCGCTCGAGCGGTGGGAGGCGACACTGCGTACGAATCTCACGGCGACGTTTCTCACGGCCCGGGAGTTCCTTCGCCTCGTCGAGCGCAGCGGCCACGGCAGCCTCGTGCTCGTCGGCTCCACGGCGGGACGCTTCGGCGAGGCGGGACACGCCGACTACGCCGCGGCAAAAGCGGCGATCCAGGCCGGGCTGCTCCTCAGCCTCAAGAACGAGATCGTCCGGATCGCGCCGCGTGGCCGCGTGAACGCCGTGGCGCCCGGCTGGACCTACTCGCCGCTGACGCGCGGCGAGCTCGACCCCGAATTCGTGAGCCGCCTCGGCCGGACGATGGCGCTGCGGAAGGTTGCGGAGGCGGATGACGTGGCCCGCGCCGTCGTCGTCCTCGCGTCCGACGAGCTCTCGGGCCACATCACCGGCGAGCTCGTGACGGTCGCAGGCGGGATGGAAGGCCGCACCGTCCACGAGGCGTGAGCCGGTTCCTCGAACGGCTGGCGTCGGATACGCCGATCGTCGCGGACGGCGGCATGGGCGCGCTGCTCTCGAGCGCGGTGCCCGGCCTGCGCTGTCCGGAGGAGGCGAACGTCCGCGCGCCGGAGAGCGTGCTCGAGGTGCATCTCGGCTACATCCGGGCGGGCGCCGAGCTGATCGAGACGAACAGCTTCGGCGCCAACCGCGCGAAGCTCGGCCGGCAGTTCCTCGGCGACGAGTTCGAGCAGATCAACGCCGCCGCCGTGCGCATCGCGCGCGAGGCGCGGGAGGTTGCCGGCCGCGACGTCTTCATCGCCGGCTCGATCGGCCCGCTCGGCGACGTCGAGCTGGGCGGGCTCGACCGTGCCGAACTCTTCGCCGAGCAGGCGCTCGTCCTCGAAGGCCGCGGGGTCGACCTGTTCATGGTCGAGACGTTCTACGACCTCGCTGAGCTCGAGACGGCGATCGGGGCGATCGGCTCGGTCTCGGAGCTTCCGCTCGTGGCGCTGTTGACGTTCGACGCCCAGGGAGAGACGCTCGCGGGCGTTAAGGCGGAGGACGCCGCGGCGCGCCTGCGGCCGCTGGGCCTCGCTGCCTACGGCGCGAACCACGGCGCGGGCCCGGCGGCGGCGCTCGCTGCTCTCGCCCACATGGGCGGCGACGGAGCCGTCCTCGCCGCGCTGCCGAACGTCGGCCTTGCGAGCATGGCCGGCCGGCGGATCGTCTTCCCGCACGCGACGCCGGCCTACTTCGCCGAGTTCGCGGCGCAGGCACGCACGCTCGGCGCACGGCTGATCGGCGGCTGCTGCGGCACGACGCCGGCGCAAATCGCGGCGATCCGCGACGCGGTCGAGGCGAACCGCCGCCCCGCCGGCTCCTTCCTCGTCCACGAACGAACGGAGGCGGCGCCCTTCGAGCCGGCGTCGGGAGAGACCCAGCTCGCGCGGCTACTCGGCGAAGGCGCGTTCGCCGTCTCGGTCCAGGTGGACCCGCCGCTCGGCGCCAATCCCGAGGCCCTGATCGAGACGGCGCGCGCGGTGCGGGAGTCGGGCCGCGCGCAGTTCGTCGACGTGAACGACAACCCGCGCGCGCGGGCGCGCATGAGCGGGCTCATGGCCTCGGTTGCGATCGAGCGCTTCACCGGCGTCGAGACGATCCCGCATCTGACCCCGCGCGACAGCACGATCGCGGGTCTCGAGTCGCTCCTACTCGGCGCGCACGCGGAGGGTGTCCGCAACATCCTCGCGGTCACGGGCGATCCGCCCGAAGCCGGCGACTATCCCGGAACCCACGCGGTCTACGACGTCGACTCGATCGGTCTCGTCGAGCTGATCGCGAAGCTCAACGCGGGCGCCGACTGGCACGGCCGGACGATCGACGCGCCGACCAGCTTCTTCCCCGGCGTCGCCGTGAACCCGACCGCCGACGACCTGGGGCTCGAGGCCGAACGCTTCCACCGCAAGGTCGCGGCCGGCGCCCGCTACGCCATGACGCAGATCCTCTTCGACCTCGAGGCGCTCGACGCGTTCCGGGAGCGCATCGGCGGCTGGCCGGTGCCGGTGCTCGTCGGCGTGTGGCCGATCCGAACGACGGAGACGCTCGTCCGCGTCCACAACGAGGTCCCGGGGATCGTCGTCCCGGAGCACGTGCAGGAGCGGTACCGCGCGGCCGGATCGGCCGCCCGCGAGGTCGGGCACGCACTCGGACGGGAGCTGATCGAGGCGGCGCGCGAGGTCGCGGGCGGCGTCTACGTCGTCGCGCCGTTCCGCCGGCCGCTCGACGTGGTCGAGTTCCTCCCCGAGCCGTCCTAGGGAGCGCAGGAGCCGGTGGAGACGCGGTTCGTGCCGGCGCGCGCGAGGTCGCTGCGGACGATCGAGGGTGGAACGCCGTAGCCGCTCTGCGAGCCGACGCGCGCCGCGAAGATCGTCGACTCGACCCTGCCCGCCCGGTCGACGGCCGGCGCGCCGGAGTCGCCGTGCTCGACCTGCCCCGCGACGGCCGTGATCGACCTCGCGACGGGCCCCTGCCCCAGGGCATCCTGCGTCAGCACGGTCGCCGTGGGGCCGATACGGCCCGGGGTCGGGGTGAGCCCGCCGTCGAGCGGGTACCCGAGGATCGCGACCGATGTGCCCGGCTTCGGGTCCGCGAGCGGGAGCGGCGTCTTTTGCACTCCCGAGACGCGCAGCACGGCGATGTCGTTGTGGACGTCGAGGACGACGACGTCGGCCGGGCTCGGGAACGGCTGCCCGGAAATGCGGACGATCGTGTCCTGCTCGCCGGCGACGACGTGGGCGGCGGTCACGATGAGATCGGGCCCGGCGAACCAGCCGGTTCCCTCGATGCCGACACCGCACGCCGTGCCGAGCACCTTGACGACACGCGTGGTCGCGTCCCTGACCGACGGGTCGCGGAGGACGCCCTTGCTCGGCGGCAGCGACGGCGGCTTCGGGCCGACGATCGACGGGAATGGGTCGATGCGCGCGAGCAGGTTGAGGAGCGTGCGCGGCGGCAGCGCGTTGTCGAGCTGCTTCACGATCGCCGAGCGCTCGACCTCGTGGCGCAGCCTCGTCTCGGTGGGCGACAGGAGCGCGACCGACGCGCCGACCCAGACGATCGCGACGCCGATCGCGACGCCGAGGAGGAGCCCGCCGGCCGTGTCGAGCAGCCGCAGCGGCGTCACCCGGATCCCGCCGCGGATGAAGGAGCCGACGACGAGCGCCCCGAGCTGGAAGAGCACCGCGCCGAGCACGGCGCCGACGAGCCCCGCGACGGGAGTCCACGTCGAGCCCGACCCGCCGTGCAAGAGGTACGGCGCGACGCGCGACCCGATGTAGGCGCCGGCCGCGAGCCCGGCGAGAGAGAAGGCGCTGAGGACGAGGCCGCGTCGCATCCCGCCGAGCGCCGAGACGATGACGATCACGACGGCGATCCAGTCGGCGAGGTTCACCGGCGCAGGGTAGAGGCAGAGCCACTCCCGAAGCGGCCTTGCTGTGCCTGCCTCGTTCCAACGACCCAGCTACACTGGGCCGTCCGCGGGGGCGTAGTTCAGCTGGTTAGAACGCCGGCCTGTCACGCCGGAGGTCGCGGGTTCGAGTCCCGTCGCTCCCGCTAAAATACCTGCAAATCGGCATCTTTTCTCGACGCTCGACCGCCGGTCTTTTGCGCGTCCCGCACAGATCCCGCACGCGAAGCGGCCGCGAATCGCCGCACGGCGCTGCTCATAGCCGCCAATCCCCGCAAGAGGGACGACCGGCCCACCTGGCCGGCGGTCGGCTGGCTACAGATCCAGGAGCGGCGAGTTTGCAGGGGGGGGTCGTCTTCCCAGGCAACAGCCCCGGACCGCATCCCGCAAGGATCCCGCAACGAGCCTGAGCGTTGTGGTGGCCAGTAAGCAGCTGTCGGGCTAGGGCGGCGCCGAGGAGGAGCCACGGCCACTCGGCATCCCGGGTGCGATCACCTTTGTAGGCGGAGGTGCCGCTTGCAGGCTGATCACGGACTATTCGCAGTCGGCGACGCGTTCGAAATGCCATCCGAACCGAAGTTTCCACGCAAGCATGACGCGGAGGAGGTCAATTTGATGGCGACGTTGAACGAGAAGCAGGCGAGGCTCTTTACCGACCGCAACTGGGGCGTGATCGCGACCATCCGCGAGGACGGATCCCCACAGGCCACACCTGTCTGGATCGACTACGACGGCGAGAATGTGCTCGTCAACAGCGCCTACGGCAGGACAAAGGTCAAGAACATCGAGCGCGATCCACGAGCGACCGTGACCGTCCTACCCGCCGAGGACCAGCAGTCCGGCTACGTGATGGTGAGCGGCCCAGCCACGCTCGTCGAAGAGGGCGCAGTCGAGCACATAGACAAGCTCGCGAAGAAGTACCTGGGCGAGGACAAGTACCCCTACCTCGGTCCAGGCGAGAGACGCGTGATCATCGAGATCCACCCTGAGCTCGTCGACGGCTTCGGCGCAGGCGCCTAGCGCGAGTTCAGTTCGTACGCTGTGCGCAGGATGCGCCTCTTCGCGGCCACCGGGGACGGCATCGCTCGGCTCGACGAGGCGGGGGGAACATGGACGGTTGAACTGGCGCTTTCGGGAACCGGTGCGCAGTGTCTGGCAGTCGACCCGGCCAATTCCGACATCGTGTATGCCGGTCTGCGTGAGGGCGGTGTGCGTCGCAGCGTCGACGGCGGCGGAACTTGGCAAGACTGCGGGCTGCCCGAGCCCGCAGTTTTCTCGCTTGCCATGAGCGCTGCCGACGGGGCCGTGTACGCGGGCACCGAGCCGAGTCGGCTGTTCCGAGGCGACGACCGCGGTTCGAATTGGCGTGAACTGCAGGCGCTGCTCGAGCTGCCCTCGCGGCCGAACTGGAGCTTTCCGCCCCGGCCGTGGACGTCGCACGTGCGCTGGATCGCGCCCTGCCCGCACGACGCCGACCTGCTGCTGGTCGGGATCGAGCTGGGCGGGCTGATGCGCTCGACCGACGGCGGCACGAGCTGGCAGGACCACCGGCCGGGCGCGCAACCAGACGTGCACTCGCTCACCTGGCACCCGAACACACGAGGGCGCGCGTATGAGGCTGGGGGTGGTGGCGCCGCTTTCAGCATCGACGCGGGCGAAAGCTGGCAGCCAGCCGACGAGGGCCGCGACCGCCACTACACCTGGTCGGTCACGGCCGATCCGGACGACCCGGACTGCTGGTACGTGTCGGCGAGCACCGGCCCCTTCGCCGCCCATGGCCGCCGCGATCCAGAGGCGCGGATCTATCGGCGCCGCGACGGCGAGCCCTGGCAGCCGCTCGCGGGCGGGCTACCGGAGCCTCTGCCGGCGATGCCCTACGCACTACTCGCAACAGACGAGCGCCTCTTCGCCGGGCTCGCCGATGGCCAGCTGTGGGAGAGCCGCAACCAGGGCGACAGCTGGAGACCGCTGCAGCTCCGCGGAGACCGGCTCGAGGCGGTTGTCGCCCTCGGCCACGCGGTTCACTGACCAGGCTCACGCTACGGGTCTCGATCCGATGAGTCTCTACTCGACGGGTTCGGGCTGCCAGCCGTCGTCCTTGGCGGCGATGCGGACGCCCGCACCCTTGGCGAGCGGCGGCACGATCTGGCCCGTCAGTCCAAAGACTGCGGCCTCGTTGGTGGGGCTGTGCCCGACCACCAGGGCGCTGCCGCCGTCGGGCAGGCTGTCGAGGATCCGGCGCAGCGCGCTGCCTAGCCGTGCGGAGTCCTCGGCGACCAGTTCGGGATCGGCCTCGCGCAGCGCGTCGAGGGTGCCGCTTCCGGCCACCTGGTAGGCGGCTCGCCAGCGGTCCTCCAGCTGCGAACGCAAGCCCGACTCGACGCGAACGCCGCCGGGCACCTGCTGTCCGAGCGCGGCGAGAAAGCAGGCGAGCGTCTGCGTCGCGCGCTGGGCGCCGCTCGACACGGCCAGCTGGTAGGGGCCACGGAGGCGGGCGCCGATCGCGAGAGCCTCGGCAACGCCCTCGGCGGTGAGCACGTCACCATCGGCGTCCGTATGCCGACGAAGCTCGATCTGCCAGATCACCGGCACGACGCTAACAAGCGTGCAGTCCCAAAGGCCGCGGGGGCCTCAGCGGTGCGGTTCCTACCGACCCTGGAGGCGGTCCAGATCACGCTGCGCTTTCTCGGCCGCCGCCTGTGCCTTCTCGAGCTCGCGTTGCGTCTGCGTCCAGCGTCGTCGAGCCTGCCGCTCCTCTGCTGCGGCCGCGCTGAGCATCTCCTTCGCCTCCTGCAGGCGGACGCGGGCGGCGCCGTCATCCGGACGAGACTTGGCCGTACGTCGCCTCGCCGGCCGCGCGACTGCTGGTTCTCTCGCTGTGGCTTTGCGGTCGCCCGTTCCGGCCTTCCTAGTCGTGGGTCTGCCGGCTGCGGGTCTTGCATAGGCGAGCAGGGTGCCGAAGCCGGCCGGCTCGGGCTCGCTCACAAGGCGTGCCCTCAGCAACTCGCCTGCGATCTCGTCATCGACGGCGGCCGCCTCAAGGCTCGGACGAACCGCTTCGCCGCCGAGAGCGACGAGCCTCTCGAGCGCTTCTCGTTCCGCACTTGCCGCCGAGGCGAGGTCGCCCGTGCCGGCAACCTGGGCGTCGCGGAGCGTCGCTGCCGCTCGAAGGAACGCTTCCACCTCGGCGCGGTGACTGCGGACGAGCCGGTTCGCGGCGCCGGCGGCAGCAGTCGGCTTGCGCAAACCTTTCACCCGCTCTGCCTGCGCGCGCTCCCCGGCCTTGCGCAGCTCCCGCTCGACCTGGTTGCGCTCCCGCGTGAACTCCTCCCGCGGCACTGCGTACAAGCGGTCGATCAGCTCTTCGATCTCCATCCGCCTCGATTCTCCCCAACCGCGCGCTGAGACGCTCACCATCCCAGCAGCCCTCCGCGACAATGGAGCCTCATGCCGGACTGGCTTCCTCCGCTCATCGCCGCGTCGCTGACCATCCTCCTCCTCAACCTCGCTCTCCTCGAACAGCGTCGACGCGCACGCTGCAGGAGCTGGCAGAAGCGACTTCTGCGCGAACTTCGCGCCTGGGATGGTCGACTCCCCGCCGAGCTCGACCAGACCCAACCTCGCTGAGAGCCAAGCCAAGTACGCGTTGTCGGATTGAGTGACAAGACCGGTCTCGAGCCGAGAGTCGAGAGGGGCTGGTTGGCTGTTAGGCCGTGCGGCCCGGTCTACCGCTGCTCGCTGAAGCTGCGGATCGCGCTTTGCGCCCGGTCGCGTAGCTCGTGCAGCTCGGCCACAATGGCCTCGTCGGCGATCTCACCATCGACCCGCTCGGCTAGCGCGAGCAGCACTTCGGTAGTGGCAGCGAGGCGAATCAGATCGCCACGGCTGGAAAGCTCCCGGTCCACCGGCGCTGCATACCCTGTCCGGCGAAAATTGAGTCCCCAGGCAGCCATTCCGGGGACTCGCCACGCTAGGAGATCGTCGCGCTCCGGCGTAGCATCCGAGCTCCAGATGTCACCCCGGGAAGAGCGGGCTATCCGCAACGAGACCCTCTTCCGAGAAGTCAACGTCCACATCGCCGAACTCGAGGAACGCATCCAGGCAAGCGGCGAGCCGCTTTCGCTCATCTGCGAGTGCGCCAAGACGGGTTGCGCCCTCCCGATCGAGGTCGACCCCGCCGTCTTCCAAGCAGTACGCGAGAGCCCACGCCGCTACCTCGTCGCACCTGGACACCAACGGATCGAACTGGAAACCTTGATCGAACAGCACAACGGCTACGTCATCGTCGAGAAACACACGCTCTAGCCCAGGGGCCGAGCCGCCGACAAGCGGGCCACGCTGATCGCGTTCGGTGTTCGCGGTCGGCATCGCGATCCGGGCGACCAAGTGCCGACCGATGAGGGCCCGCGCATCGGCCCGGTCGGGCGGAGACGGCGGGCATGAGCGCGCTGACCGACGAAGCCCAGACGGCGTAACGCCCAGGCGCCACAAGCGCGGCGCCCGCAAAGGTCTCGCGGGCTCCGACGTAGTCCAGTGGGCGCGAGTCAGTGGCTGGACGCGGTATCGATCGACCGCCGACAACCCGGCGAGCCGCCCCCGGATGCCCTCAGATGACTCGCGTCGCCTCGGCCAACTCGCGGGCCGTATCTTCGTCACGCGCCACGACCTGCCCTCGCTCGGCTTCGATCTCGGCGCGAATCAGCTGCTCATGCTCGTAGCAGTACGTGCTGAGCGTGAACGTCTCGCAGCCCTGGAAGCCACAGCTATGCAGCATCGGCATGCCGACATCGTAACCGTTTCCAAACAAAATCGAACGCTCCGCACCTTGCTGGTGCTCCCCGGCAACGCCGACCACCCACCCATCCTCCGCCAATCTCTGAGGCGGCGCAGGTCGAGGGCCGGCCGAGCCGGCACTGCAGATCGAATCGGACGCGCGGCCACAGTACGGCAGGGAGGAATTCCCGCAAAGAGCGGATACTCGATCGGGATCAACCCGACCTGAAGTTCGCAAATAGCGAGAAGAGCGCGATTGACGGTCACGGCGAATCGCGGCAGCATGCGCGGTGCGCCGAGCACGGAGCGGGACTAGACCGAAGCTTTGGGCGGTGAGCTAGGCGGAAGCCGAATGCATTGCTCGGAGGTGGACGAAACCGCCACCGACTCGGCGAACTTCTGGTCCGACGTACCGGCGGCAGCGAGCGCCCGGATGGTCAAGTCGCACCAAATGAGCCCCGCATCAAATGACCCTGAGCTACAGGAAACGCTCAGCCGCGAAGGCCGAGTGGGCGGCCGAGCACCGCGAAGCCGGCGAGACAGAGAAGACCATCCCCCACTGCGCGAACGAGACCGTCGATCGGATCCGCCTGGACAACGCCGGCAACCGCGATGCAGAGCGCTACCGCAAAGGCGATGACGAGCGCGATCGCCCACGGCGAGGCATCGATCCCGAGGTCGTATGCGAGGTCGCCCGCGGACCCTCGCGCGACGGATGAAGGCGGCCGCGTGCACCGTCAGCGCCGCGGCCGCGGTGAAGGTCGCGCTCCCGCGGCGACCGTCGCATATGCGAGCTCCGGCACTGCCCACTGGACCCCTCGGCCCTGAAATGCCGCGAACGCCAGCGTCACCACAGTGATCGCGCCGCCAGCGATGCCGAGCACCGCGCGACGGATGATCACGCCTGCCTCGGCGGACGTAACCACGCCCGCGCGCCGCGTCCTCCAGGCCCGCAGCAGCCCGAGCGTCCCACCCACGAACGCGAGCTGGGTCCCGACAACGAGTCCACCCGTCAGCTGGGCATTGACACTCGTCGTGTAGAGGGCCGTAAGCGCAAGCGCGACGAACAGGAGGCCTAGCGGTGCGCGCGAAGAAAACCGCGTAGCCGGCTCGACGCGCATAGACCGTGCCGAGCTCGTCGGAGAAAGGCGCGCGAGCGCGCCAGGAGAGCCCAGACGCTCCTCGGAACCCGGATCTGAGGCGAGATGGTCCCGGAGTTCCGCGACGATTCGCCGCCTCCGACCAGCTGGGATGCCTGTCTCTTTGAGCTTCAGCTCGAGCTCGTCGAGCCAGCTCACGCGAGGACTCCGTCGACGGCGCGGGAGAACACCTGCCACTCGCTGCGCCGTGCGCCGAGCGTGGAGCGGCCGCGCCTCGTGAGGCGATAGACACGACGCCGTCTGCCAGTCGTCGTCTGCCAGGAGCTTGTGAGCAGGCCCTCGGCTTCGAGCCGATGCAGTGCCGGGTAGACCGTCCCCTCGGGCAACTCGAAAACTCCGTCGCTGCGCCGCTTCAACGACTCGATCACCGCGTAGCCGTGAGCGGGGCCCGCGCCCACGACCGCGAGGATCATCGGATCTAGATGTCCCTTCAGCGCTTCTGCCTTCACCCCTCGTGATGCTATGCCTAGCAAGGCTATGTGTCAAGTCGCCATTTCTGCATGCTGCGACCACGTAGTCGAATCGAGCAGCGCCAGCTGGTCCGGAGAGCTTGGGTCAGCGGGTGGCGGTGCAGCGCAGGTCGGCGTCGAGCGGGCCGATCCGGTACTGCGCGAGCGTCGGCAGGACGCCGGTGAAGCCGCCGCCGGTGCAGTTCTGGCGCCTGCGTGAGCGTCGCCTCGGTTCCGGCCACCCAGTCGGGCAGCCGGCCCTTGAAGGCCGTCGGTGTCGTCTGCGCCGTCAGCCCAGTGATGTCCTTCCACTGGGCGCTGGTGGAGTAGATCCCGATCGGACCGGTCGCGCCGGCGTCGCGCAGGCCGGCGATGAAGCCCTGCAGCGCGGCGATGTTGAGCTGGTAGGTCCCGGCCCAGCTCGCCGTCAGCTCGACGTCAAGCCACCAGGGCGCGGTCTTGGCCGCGACCGAGTCGAGCGCGGCGACCAGGTGGTAGGAGTAGGCCGCACGCTGCTCCCCGTAGAGGTACGAGCAGGCGTTGGTGGGGGGGGGGGGGGGGGGGGGGGGGGGGGGGGGGGGGGGGGGGGGGGGGGGGGGGGGGGGGGGGGGGGGGGGGGGGGGGGGGGGGGGGGGGGGGGGGGGGGGGGAAAAAAAAAAAAAAAAAAAAAAAAAAAAAAAAAAAAAAAAAAAAAAAAAAAAAAAAAAAAAAAAAAAAAAAAAAAAAAAAAAAAAAAAAAAAAAAAAAAAAAAAAAAAAAAAAAAAAAAAAAAAAAAAAAAAAAAAAAAAAAAAAAAAAAAAAAAAAAAAAAAAAAAAAAAAAAAAAAAAAAAAAAAAAAAAAAAAAAAAAAAAAAAAAAAAAAAAAAAAAAAAAAAAAAAAAAAAAAAAAAAAAAAAAAAAAAAAAAAAAAAAAAAAAAAAAAAAAAAAAAAAAAAAAAAAAAAAAAAAAAAAAAAAAAAAAAAAAAAAAAAAAAAAAAAAAAAAAAAAAAAAAAAAAAAAAAAAAAAAAAAAAAAAAAAAAAAAAAAAAAAAAAAAAAAAAAAAAAAAAAAAAAAAAAAAAAAAAAAAAAAAAAAAAAAAAAAAAAAAAAAAAAAAAAAAAAAAAAAAAAAAAAAAAAAAAAAAAAAAAAAAAAAAAAAAAAAAAAAAAAAAAAAAAAAAAAAAAAAAAAAAAAAAAAAAAAAAAAAAAAAAAAAAAAAAAAAAAAAAAAAAAAAAAAAAAAAAAAAAAAAAAAAAAAAAAAAAAAAAAAAAAAAAAAAAAAAAAAAAAAAAAAAAAAAAAAAAAAAAAAAAAAAAAAAAAAAAAAAAAAAAAAAAAAAAAAAAAAAAAAAAAAAAAAAAAAAAAAAAAAAAAAAAAAAAAAAAAAAAAAAAAAAAAAAAAAAAAAAAAAAAAAAAAAAAAAAAAAAAAAAAAAAAAAAAAAAAAAAAAAAAAAAAAAAAAAAAAAAAAAAAAAAAAAAAAAAAAAAAAAAAAAAAAAAAAAAAAAAAAAAAAAAAAAAAAAAAAAAAAAAAAAAAAAAAAAAAAAAAAAAAAAAAAAAAAAAAAAAAAAAAAAAAAAAAAAAAAAAAAAAAAAAAAAAAAAAAAAAAAAAAAAAAAAAAAAAAAAAAAAAAAAAAAAAAAAAAAAAAAAAAAAAAAAAAAAAAAAAAAAAAAAAAAAAAAAAAAAAAAAAAAAAAAAAAAAAAAAAAAAAAAAAAAAAAAAAAAAAAAAAAAAAAAAAAAAAAAAAAAAAAAAAAAAAAAAAAAAAAAAAAAAAAAAAAAAAAAAAAAAAAAAAACCAACAGGCCATTACAGGAACCGTAGGCCGGCGCGGTGCCGCCGCCGGGCCAGTCCGAGACGCGATGCCCGCCGGGGTTACCAGTGTCGATGTACAGCGACAGGGGCGGCTGCTTCGGCCGCTTCTGCCCCGGCGTGTCGCGCGCCCAGTGCAGCTCGCCGCTGAGACACCGGTTCGCGTTGTTCGCCAGCCCGCCGTTGACACCGACGATCCCGAACAGCGGACTCGACGGGTACGAGCCCGAGCACTGCGGATAGGAGACGTCCTAACCCGTGGTCGGCGACGAGCTGCCGCTGATCCAGATGATCAGCACCACAACAACGACGATCAAGCCGAGCGCGACCACCAGCATCCACCGCGCTCCAGGCCGCGAACGGCGGAAGCCTTCACGGGCGTCAAGCTACCACTGGGGCTGGTGGAGGACAGAGACGGCGCGGTTGCTAGCATGCTGACCTGCTCCCGATACTGCGCAGCCCACTCCGCGCTGAGCGCGTCCGCCTGCCGCTGCATGAACGCAGGCGGGTCGAGCGCCGCCTCACCTTCGTGTCCGAGATGGGCCAGCAACTCGCGCGTCACCCGTTCGCGCTCGGCGCAAAGCTCCTCGTAGACGGGCTCGAATGGCACCGGCTCTACACGGCCGACGGGGACGAGCTCGGCGAAGCCCGAGCTAGCGGCTGAGCAGCTCGATGAGGCGGGCGCGCTGTCGCTCGGAGAGCGCCACGACGGTCTTGGACGGCTTGATGTGGGTGATGTCAGTAGGTGGGCCGCTTTGACCGGGCCGATCTTTGGCACTGCGATGAGCAGGTCGAACACCTCGGCGGTGGCGAGGTAGCCGGGGCGGGTGGCGAGGATCTGCTCGAGCCGGACTGTGCCCTCACGCAGATCCTGTTTGAGTTTCGCCCGCAGCCCTCGAACCTGGTTTGCCTGCGTGAGCGCAGTCATCCGGCGCTCCGACGAGCGGGTCGAGGCGACAGATAGGGAGCGGCCGTCGGGCATGTGCTCCAGCCAGAGCGCGTCGAGCGTGTGAGGGAGGAAGTCGCGCTTGTCGAGGGTCGTAGCTGCTCCGGCTGCCCGCGCGGCATCGCTCCGCCCGTCGAGTTCGGCGGAGATGACGATCACGACCGTCCGCGGATCGTCCCGGCGGATGATGCGGGTCGTCTGGATTCCGTCCATGCCCGGCATCTGGAAATCGAGCAGCACGAGATCCGGTCGTAGCCGTGGAAGTACCTCGATCGCCTCCTCGCCCGACCCGACGGCGCCGACGAGGCGCAACCCGCTGGTGGCCGAGATTACGGAGGCGGCGGCACGTAAGAAGACGTCGCTGTCGTCAACGACAAGCACTCGGCCGTGCAAGGCTCCCACCACGCTGCTCTCAGACTCCGCTCCTCGAAATGTTCGCCCGGGAGGAGGAAGGAGCGGAAGGAGCGACCCGGCGGGCGTTGCTCGAACTCAGCATACGCCGCTCTTTCGCGGCTGCCTAGGAGGTCTAGCGAAAGGGCTAGCGAAACGTGCGCGCGGCCACCGCAGAGGAGTAGAGTCTCCTTCACTGGCCCCGTGGGCCAGAACCCCGGCCGAAGGCCCGAACCCTCCCGACGCGCGTCAGCGCGCGAGACGCAGGAGCCGAGGCAAACAGAGTTCGACTTGCGGGGCCAGGTCTATGCCGTGTGGGCTACGCCGCGAGTGGAACTGCTCGCGCTCGCGCCAACGCGGAGGCGAGATGGGGCGAGGAGCTCGAGCGGGAGAAGGCCAAACTCCTCGGCACATGACCGCGACTGACCTGTCCCCTCGAGCCATCTTTGGCGCGCGCCCTGGCCTGCCCCGTAGGCGCCTACACTCAGAGGATGCTCGAACGGGCGACGAGCCGTGCGCTCCCGGTGCTGAACCGAGCTGCTGAGATCGCTCCGGCGACACAAGCGTGCTGCGGAGCGTGTCGTACCTGCGTCACGACCAACATCTTCGGCGTGCTGGCGTTCGCGGCGAGCGCTCTTGTCTCACCACTCGCGCGCTTCGCTAGGCGAGTCGATAGCCCCTCCTAGTGACCTGAGTCGTTAGTTCGCAGGGACCCGGCGTTTGGCGTCGAATGTCGTCTTCTTCGGCCACGACGATTGGGGGCGGTTATGCCGGTTCGTGCGGAGGTCGTGCTTAGCGATGAGGAGCGGGAGACGCTGGAGCGGTGGGCTCGGCGTCCGAAGAGCTCGCAGGCGTTGGCGTTTCGGTGCCGGGTCGTGTTGGCGGCGGCGGAGGGGCGGTCGAGCAGGGAGATCGCGGCCGAGTTGGGCTGTACCGGCTCGACGGTCGGCAAGTGGCGGGGCCGGTTCGCGCGGCGCGGCTTTGACGGGCTGCATGACGAGCCGCGGCCGGGCAAGCCGCGCTCGATCAGCGACGAGGACGTCGAGCGGGTGATCGTCAAGACGCTCGAGGAGCAGCCGGCGAACGCGACGCACTGGTCGACCCGCTCGATGGCGGCCGCGACCGGGATGAGCCAGAGCGCGATCAGCCGGATCTGGCGGGCGTTCGCGCTCAAGCCGCATCAGGTCGAGACGTTCAAGCTCTCGCCGGATCCGCAGTTCATCGACAAGGTGCGCGACATCGTCGGGCTGTACCTCAACCCGCCCGAGGCCGCGGTCGTGTTCTGCGTCGACGAGAAGTCGCAGATCCAGGCGCTCGACCGCTCGGCGCCGGTGCTGCCACTGATGCCGGGAGTGCCGGCGCGGCAGACCCACGACTACATCCGCAACGGCACCACCAACCTCTACGCCGCGCTCGATGTCGCGTCCGGGCAGGTGATCGCGGAGATGACGCCGCGGCATCGCGCGGAGGAGTTCCGCCGCTTCCTCAACCTGATCGACGCCGCCGTGCCGGCCGACCTCGACGTGCACGTCGTGCTCGACAACTCCTCCACCCACAAGACACCCTCGATCCAGCGCTGGCTCGTCCGCCACCCGCGCTTCACGCTCCACTTCACGCCGACCTACAGCTCCTGGCTCAACCTCGTCGAGCGCTGGTTCGCCGAGCTGACGACGAAATGGATCAAGCGAAGCGCCCACCGCTCCGTGCGCGAGCTCGTCGCCTCGATCCGCACCTGGATCACCAACTGGAACGACAACCCCAAGCCGTTCGTCTGGCACAAGACCGCCGACGAGATCCTCGACAGCCTCGCCGCCTACTGCCAACGGATCAACGACTCAGGTCACTAGGCCGCCGTGGGCTCGTTCGTCTGGCATGTCCGCGAAGGCTCATTCGAGGGACCCGAGCTCGCGAGTGCGTATCGCTACCACCCCTTCTCGGTGGACGAGCCGCATGTCGGGACCGACGACGTCTTCCTCGAGGGCGCCGGGCCGTGGCGGGTGATCGACTTCCGGCGGACCGAGGTGCTCGAGTCGGACGGCAACATCCTCGTCGTCGAGCGCGCCAGCGCGATCTGAGATGATCGGAGAGGGATGAGCGCTGAGTACGACGTCGCGCGCCAGCAGCGGCTTCGCCGAGCACTGGAGGCGATTGCGGACACCTACGGCTTCACGGGCGAGCTGCGCCGCGAGCGGATCGGCGAGTGGTGGCTGTATCCCAACTCGATCGGCTATGACCGCGAGCAGGAGATCGCGCGGGAGCACGGCCTCGAGGTCAAGTTCGGCAAAGAGCAGGTCGACGAGTTCCGGCAGCTCGTCGCCGAAGCCCAGCGCAACGGTTCCTGAACCCGATCCTCGTCGGCAGCGGCCGGCGTTTCCGCGTCATCGCCGTCGTCCCGTTCGCCGAGGAGGACGAGTCGCCGTTCGTGGGGATGCTGCGGGTCGAGGTGGCGTAAGACCGAGCTACGTCAGTGTCGGCGGGCGAACTGCTCGGCTTCGCCTCGGGTAGCGCAGCCCTGCATGTCCGCGATCTTGCCGTCCCGGAAGGTGATGACCACGGGGTTCCTTCCCCGTAGTTTTCCGTCGTCATCCCTCAGTTGCGCGGTCCCGATGACCTTGTCGTCGCCGACACGGGCCAAGGTCAGATTGTCGATCGTCCAGCCGCCGCGTGCCTTCAAGACCTCACGGGCCTCGTTAGGCCCGCGTCAGGAGGGCGTGTGCTTCCACCAGAGGTGGCCGCGCGATGGGCCGCGCCACTCGGCGTCCTCTGCGAAGAGAGAGGCGAACGGCTCGGGATCGCCGTGACCCAGCGCCTCTGCGGCGGCGCGAATCTGATCGATCACAGTCGAAGTATGGCGCAGGTCGATGCGACAGCAGCGTCCCCGTTCGTGGGGCTGTTCAAGGTCGAGGGCGGCGTAGCAGACGACGACCCTCGCCTGGTCGAACAGTCGGAAAACCCACCGATGTTGTTGGTCCCATGTCCGGGTGAAAGCCTAGAGACCGCCTACCTTGCCGAGGGACTGCTTGGGTGTGAGGACCCGACTGGAGCACGCCACTACATCGTTCTCGTCATCTCAGGCGACCGTCGTGCGTTCCGCTTGGAGGCACAGGTCGCGTAGCGGAACTCACTCTTCGTCGTCGTCCCCTGGAACCTCGACAGTCGCGAGCTCCTCCTTCTCGGCTTCTGACAGTTCGAGGATTCGGCGTTTGAAGGTTGCACGCTCTTCCTCGACGGCGACGAGTTCCCACCCCTGCGATCCAACCTTGTTGAACGCGAGCTCCATCGTGCGTGAGCCCATGGCTCCTTTCTGCGCTCCTCTGTGGACCCAGACCACCTTGTACTCCCAGCGCGTAGCCCCGGATTGGTGTCGCGCTGGCGTCTTGCTTCCTTGGCACGCTCGCGAGTTGCGCGAGCCGCTTCCTTGTCTTCCTTCGACTGGAACAGCGGCATCTTCCCCTCCTAACTGGTGACCACGAAGACATATCGGATGGCTGAGACGACGCCTGAATAGACCCGCACGCGCAATCTCGCACCAACCAAATGGTCGGCTACATTCGTTCGTAGTGGCGATTTTTTCGATCCGCTACCGGGGGCCCTCATGCAAAAGCGGATCCAGGTCAAGACCGTCCCCTCCCGCACGAGAACAAGGGTCTGGTTGGTGGATGGCTGAGTTCAGCGAGGGGTGGCAAACAGTCAAGTGACACGGGTGGAACGACTGGACTGACACCCTCACCGTCACACGAGAATTCCTTGAGCGAGAGTACGTTGGCGCCCTGTTCGCCTACACCGGCGATGGCGATACCCGTGGACCCGTGGACTTTGAACCTTTCGTCCAGCGGTGCTACCCCGCCCAAGTGCTCGACGCCGCCGAGGCCTTCTATACCTGCGGCATGCCGCCTCCTGATCCTCGTCAGGAGCCGCAAAGCTCGCCTCTGACAGGTCGCCAGTGATCGGGCGGAAGCCCTCGCACTCGCAGCGCCAACTAGTCCCCGTCTGGAAATCCCCGACGCGCTTGTTGCAGCCGACGTGAACGCCGCGAACGAACACCTGCCCGTGATCGGAGCGGGGATGCCCACACCGGTCGCAGAGCGGCGAAGCCATCGCACTTCGCGCAGATCTCAAGTGGTCGCCGCGCACGCGGAAGCTCGTCGCCGCAGTATCGGCAGAGGCCGAACATTCCACTGGTATCGGCAAGCTCGGCGGGCGGGCTGAGTTCGCTACGCGAGCAGCGCGGCGACCCGCCGACAAGACCTGCGGTGCGCTGAACACGGGCCGTACTCACTCAGCGCGTTCAGGTGGGCCACCGTGCCGTAGGCACCGTGCCTGGCGAAGCCGTACGTCGGGTGCTGCTGGTCGAGAACCTGCATCAGTCGGTCGTGCTTCTCTGTGGCGATCACTGACGCAGCCGCCGTCGTTAGGGAAATGGAATCGCCTCTGGTAATCGACTCGACGGGTAAGTTCGCCAGCTTGAAGTAGTCGACCAGCATCCGCTCGCACGGCGCTGCTCCGACGGCGCGAAGCGATTCTTCAAGCACTCGGCGGTTGGCCTCTTTCATGCCGTGTCGGTCGATCTCGTCGCTGTCGACGATGGTGATCGCCACGCGTACGGCCGCGGCAAAGATGCGGGGCGCGACCAACTGTCGTCCTTTCGCCGTTAGCTTCTTCGAGTCCCTGACGCCGTCGAGGAGGTCGAGCAGGTCAGGGCGGTCAAGGTCGAGCAACACAGCCGCTCCGACAAGCGGTCCAGTTGGACAGCCGCGTCCGGCCTCATCGGCAGCAGCGATGAACCTGCCACCCCGGCGATCGTGCTCACGTAGTTCGGCCAGCACGCGATGACCATCGGCGTCATGGCGATCCCACTCGAGACCTCAATCGCGAACCTCGACCACGCGGCGATTCATTCGCCCTGCGGAGCAAGAGGCCCTAGGAGTAGAGGGGGTTGCGCTGCTAGCGGATGACCTTGAAGTGCGTCCGGAACGATCCTGCGGTACCGCAGTTCACCGTGATCGGCCACCTGCCAAGTGTCGTGTTCCCCCCGACCATCCACGTCCATGACACGCGCCCGTGGCTGGGTCGCTTCGGGTTAAGGCCCATGGCCTGTGAAGGGCCGCTCTTGTAGTGGACGGTGATCCTGCAAAGCCGCCGAGGAACGACATGTGCGACAAGCGTTGCGTCCGCGTTTTTTGCGACGGGCGAGGTGACGCTGACCAGTCGAGCTGATGTCGCGGCGTTCGTTGCTTCGAGCGCGGCTGTAACCGCCACGAGTGCGGCAATCCCAGCAACTGAACCAAGCAGTCTCTTCACGCTTCCTCCGAACACCTATATCGGCTGGCGAAGCTTCAAACTTGAGTCGTGATCTCGAAATCAACTAGCGGCAGACGCAACCTCGAAGACGCGCCTAAAGACTCGAGAGAAGGGCCGATGCCATAACGGATGACGTTGGCAACCACCCCACGCAAGGGCTCCCTGACCTGGTGGCTGGTCGTTACCTGGCCAGTCGCTCTGTACAGGCTGCTGCGTCGCCGGGGCTGGAGTCGGATATTGGCTTTCGGCGCGTCGTTTGGGGCGGTTTTCGTTTTTCTCACCGTCATCATTTCGGCTACAAGCGGCGGCGGCGACACGGGTGCAGTCGCAAAACCGGGCTCGAACGGGACGCCCGTTGCCGAACCGACCACGAACGGGACCCCCGTTGCCGGAACTGACATAGCCGTGACCAAAGTGGTCGGCGCGCAAATGGTCACGCGAAACGGCTACCTGAGCGAGTGGACGTTCCGACGCCACAACGTGCGCATCGTCGGCACGGTCACCCCGAAGAATGGGGCAGTGACGATCAGGTCAGGACACGGCGACCCCCCTAAGCACATGGGGGCCACGGCCACCGTGCCCGTTCAGGACGGCAGGTTCGCCGTCAGCGTTAAGCCGTCGGGCGAGGTCATGCAATACGAACTCACGACAGGGGACTGGACAGCGACGGTCACGCTGCGCCGGCCGGGCTACAACCCCGCTGCTCCCATCTCAGCCCAGACGAGGGCTAAGGTCACGCGGACTCTCGTGGCCTCAGTGGCCCACTACGCAAACCTGCTTCATAGGGGTGAAACCATCCTCTGAAACGCGCAGTAGGTAAGGGGAATGGCAGGAGACGCGCTTTCAATGACCCGAACTCGGCGGCGAGCAGATCGACGTATCAGAACCGCTCCGACCCACCGGAGACCTTTCATTCCTCAACGCGTTCGATAGAGCCGACAGCTACTACACCGCTGATAACGAGCCGAACGCGATCAGCGCGTGGCGTGACGACATGAGCCTGGCCACCAGCGCTCTCTGGGAATGGGTGGACATTGCAATCGATTGGCAGATTCGAGACCGCAGCACCGCAGACCTCCAAAGAGCCGAGCGGAAGGTGACCGCCGCGCTCGCGAAGGCGCGGGGCGACATCGCCCGCATCAACGCAGGCCGATAACCGCCGACCTTGGCCGAGTGAGCTAGCTCGGCTCTTAAGCGCCGGACACGCCTACGGCCCGCTCAAGTGACAGGGACGCCGCCTGGGCCAGACTGTATAGAGTGCCCGGGGCCTCGCTCGTAAGTTGGCGCGGGCTGCCGTCGCGATCGGCACCTCCGGCCAGATAGCCGATCTTGCACTCGCCCGTGACCTTGAGTCGACCCCCTGCCGAGATCGTGGGATGCTTGGCATCCCGGACGCTCGGGACATAAGGTCAACGCCGACAACATGCAGCCAGGGGAGGTCGCGATGGCCCAGGTCGACCCGTTTCACACGGACAACGAGGAGTACCCGCCGACGCATCGCAACGTCTACCACGACGAGTCCGAGTGCGAATACGGGAAGGAGATCAAGCGCGACGGCAATGACGTCGCCGGCACGGATGGACGTCCGCGCTGCGACCGCTGCATAGAGCTCTAGGAAACGCAAGCTGAACGAGAGCGCCCTCTGAGCATTAGCTCCAGAAGAGCTCCATTCGGCGATGACGCGACGGCGTGTCCTTCGGGCTCCTCTCCCGAGCGCGGCGCGCCGGCGTAGATGGGTGCTCCACGAGCGCTCCATGGGGGTGTATGGCGCCCTTTTGACGCGTGCTCTCTCATCCCGCACACATCCCGCACCGTTCACTGAGAGGGCAACGCCGCATCCCGCACTGATCCCGCAGGAGGTCGCCGGAAGCTCCCGCCCGATGCCCGGGAATCCCCGCAACGCCACGGTCGGAAAGCCCTGCTCCCGCCGGGAATCCCCGCCTATCCCCGCTCAGCCCGCAAGCACCAAGACCGGCCTGTCACGCCGGAGGTCGCGGGTTCGAGTCCCGTCGCTCCCGCTAAAAGTCCCTGCAAATCGGCATCTTTTGTCGTCGCTCGACCGCCGGCCTTTCATGCATCCCGCACAGATCCCGCACGCGAATCGGCCGGGAAATCCCCGCACGGAGCCGGTCGTAGCCGCTAATCCCCGCAAGAAGGACGACCGGCCCATCCGGCCGGAGGTCGATCGGTCGCAGATCCAGAAGCGCCCGTTTGCAGGTAGTTCGTCTCCCCGGACAACAGACCCAGCGGGCATCCCGCATAGATCCCGCACTTGCTCTCGTTCCAACTCGAGGTGGACAGCGCTCGGACAGGCGAAGCTAGTCGCCCTCGGCGGTGGAAGACTAGGGGGCGATGCCGTCTTTCTTCGAGCCTCCCCCGCCGCCGCCTGAACCACCGCCTGAGCCGCCGCGGCGACCGTGGGCTGGCGCGCGCGACGCCGTAATCGGCAAGACGGTTGCGCTCAACCTTGTGATCGGTCGATCCGATAAGGCTGCGCTCTGGATTCCCGCCGTGACGGCCTTCCCGGATGGATTCGAGTTTGACGTTGAGCTGCGCGGCCGCCTTGACCAAGAGGAGTTCGGGCATCCGTTCTTTTTCGCGCACCATCCGCGGCGGCGTCGGACGCGGGAGGAGGGACTCGACCCAGAACTTCTCAGGCTTGGGATCCAGTTCTCCGATGGCCGCAAGGCGACGAACATCGAGAACCGGATGCGGTTCCCGATGCCCGGAGAGCCGGACGAGCCTCCCGAGGGGCCGGTGCTCTTTCCGCGGGGCGGGGGTGGTGGTGACGGGCGTTGGTCTCAGGGATTCTGGGTCTGGCCGCTTCCGCCCGAGGGCCCGCTCGCGTTTGTGTGTGAGTGGCCCTTCGCTGAGATCCGCGAGACGAGAAACGAGATCGACTCGGCCCTCGTACGCGACGCCGCGGCCGAGGCCGAAATCCTCTGGTCCGACGTCGAGACGCGAAGCGACTCTGGCGGTTGGACGACATACGCGGCCCAGCGCGTGCTCCCGGCTCCGCCGCCAGGTGAGCCGCCGGATCCGGCCAACCCGGACGCACCGGCTTGACCTTCTTTCTATTGCGTCTCGTGTGAAGGGCAGACGAGGTGTGCTGCGAGAGGTCGGCGGCCGACGGCGCCGACCGCCCAGGTTCTGCCGCGGGCCGGCTGTGAGACAGCGGCGAGATCGAACCCGCTCGGCGCCTGAGCGACTGTCCATTGTGTTCCGTCCCACCGTTCGACCAGGGTGCGGTGGTGGTGAGGCGGGAGGCCGCGATCACCGACGGCCCATGCGCTGCTGGGCCGGGCGACGACGCCGTGCAGGAAGGTCCGCTCGCGGACCGGGGGCAGTGTGGCGCGCGACCAGTGTCGTCCGTTCCAGTGCAGGACGAGTGCGTGTTCGCCTCCGCCGCCGTAGCCTCCGGCGTGACTCTCGTATGAGCCGACCGCCCAGGCGTCGTTTGGTCGGGCGGCGGTGACTGCGAAGAGGATGTCGTAGAGGACGCCGTTTGAGGCGCGGACGCTTGGGCTGGGGACGAGCCGCCAGTGTCGCCCGTCCCAGTGCTCGATCAGTGTGTGCGAGACCAGCATGTGTGGCCCGCTGAGCCAGTAGCCGACGGCCCACGCGTCGGAGGCGGAACGGATGCTGATAGCTTGCAGGATCGCGTCGTAACGGTGGCCTGCGGCAGGCGGGTTCGGCGTCGGGACCACGGTCCAGCGCGTGCCGTTCCACCGTTCGGCGATCGTCTTGCCGTTCTTGCGCTCACCGCGCCACCGCTCGCCCACCAGCCACGCCTGCCCAGGCCCGGAGGTCGCGGTGCCCCAGAGGATGCTGCCCCCAACCGGTGCCGGAGCAACTCTGCGCCAGTCATGGCCGTTCCAGTGCTCGAGCAGGTGATCGCCGACGGCCCACGCGTCGTCGGGGCCGGACGCCGACACCGACCAGAGCGAGGCGCGCGGCAGCGGTCTTCCCAACAGACGCCAGCGTCGTCCCGACCACCGCTCGATGAACGCACCGTTAGGGCCTCCCTCGTGGCCTGTGTAGTACTCGCCCACCGCCCACGCATTGCCGGGTGCCGTGGCCGTCACCGAGTTGAATCGGTCGTACAGGTGCGGATGCGGGTCCTGCACCAAGGCGGGCTGCCACCGGCAAGAGGCACGAGCAACAGCAAGCGAACTGCTCGTGCCCCCGCCGCCTACTGCCAGCAGTGCCACCAAAGCGACGAGCACAAGCGGTGGGCGGATACGCACACCCCTCTTACGGCTGCGAGCGACGAACAGGTCCGAACCAGGATGGACGTCACGGCGGTCAGCCGCCGTCGGGTTGGGCGGCGCCGAGGAGGAGCCACGGCCACTCGGCGTCCGCTGTCGCGGTCACGCTTCTCGTGCGTAGGTCGACGCTGTACTCGTGTTGGTGGCCGGAGGGGGCGGTGACGGTGACGTAGGCGCGTCGGTCGAACACCACGTTGACGTAGACCGAGCGGCCGCCGAACAGGCGGAAGCGAACATGTCCCCGGGCGTCATAGGCGACTAGACCTTCGCCGCTCGTTCGGTTCTTGCCTGGCGTGACGTCCCAGCGGGTTCCGGTCGCGAGCAGCAGGCCGTCTGTGATCGTGAGCGTGTCGGCGTTCGGGTCGAGTGTGTGTTGCTGCCAGGTTCGCGTGTTGAGGATCTCGAGCCCGGTCGGCCGCTCGTGCAGCGTCTCCGAGATCACGTTGCCGCTCACGCTTCCTTTGGCGTCCCAGTCGGTGCCGGTGACGGCGAGCAGCCCGTCGCCGAGCCACTGCGCCTGCCGCCAAGGGCCCCGGTCGCCTTTCGCCTGGGCGGTCGGCTCCAGCCAGCTGTCGAGACGCTCGAACAGGGTCCGGCTCGTGCTCGCGCGGTGGTAGGAGACCTGGAGCGAGCCGAGCGAGACGACGGCGATTGTTCCGTCCGGGTCCACCACGTAGCCGCGCCGACCGGCGCGGTCGACGGCCAGACCAGGGAAGCGGTCGGTGCTGATCGCCGCGTTGCGAAGGCTCCCCGGGACGAGTCCGGCCTCGATCCGAGCGAACTTCACCGTCCGCAGTCGGCGTCCGTCGGCGACCACTAGTTCGGCCAGACCGATCCTGTTGCGCGGAGCGGCTAGCAGGACGAACCCGGTCCTGCTGCGCGCGAAGCGGACAACCGTGCCTCGTACCCGCCGCCGCTCAGTCACCGTGCCCGAGCGTGCAGAGAGGTTGACGACTTCTGCGCTGCCGGCACAACAGTGGCCGGCCAGCACAAGCAGGCGATCGTTTCCATCCCAGGACAAGGCGACCGCCGGTGGACCGATCGCAATCCTCCGCCCCAGCGGCCGCATCGACGGCATCGCGAACAGCTGCACAAGCCCACGACAGCTGCTCCCTCGACCACACTCGGCGACCGCGAGCCGCGATCGATCCGGCGAGGCCGCCCAAGCCAGAACACCAGGAAGAGGCCGCGACCGACCAGGCAACGCTCGCAGCGTCGCCGGATCGATCCGGGCCAGCCGCGTCGAAGACGCCCCGTACGCGAAGCCAAACAACCGCCCCCCGAAGGTCGGCGGCGCCTGCCGCAACGGCAGCCCGCCAACCAGCCCGCTCGAGCGCGTCCCCGACGCGGCACCCAGGAGCGCGAGCAGCCCGACAGCACCCAACGAAACCAATGCGCCTCTGATCAGCACAACTGAGATACGGCACAGCCGCGATCGCGAGTTCTCCGCCCGTCCTGGCCCGTCGGTCGGTGAGCGTCGAGACGACACGTGTCTAGCCGTGCGCGAGGTCGCGTCGCCAGAAGACGTCGTAGACCTGAGAACGGCCACGCTGCGGAATCCCGTGGAGAAGGTGCATCAGGCTGATCCGTCGACCGGTGCTTGTGTCGAGGACCGCCCTTTGTCCGTCGGCGGAGCTGTAGAGGAGGTAGCGGCCGTGCCATTCCATGTTGGCGCCGACGGCGCAGCCGCTGGGGCCGAGTCGGTGCCGGTAGATCGCGCGGGCCTCGGATTGCCCGGCATGGAGGACGTAGACGACGGCTT
This sequence comes from uncultured Actinomycetes bacterium, assembly GCA_963796265.1. Taxonomy (GTDB): domain Bacteria; phylum Actinomycetota; class Thermoleophilia; order Gaiellales; family Gaiellaceae; genus Palsa-739. The sequence continues at coordinate 780,286 of CAWCLA010000001.1, forward strand.
GTCCGTGGTGTGCGCCGGGGTGCGCGCTCGATAGGCGGAAGGCGAAGGTGCGGCCGTGGGGGGAGACGCTGAGGCCGGAGTCGAAGGTGTCGATCGGGGTGCGCGCCCATCGGTCTCGGGCGATCAGCTTTCCGTTGAGGTTGATGATCGTGACGCTGCGCCGTCCGTTGAACACGAGGAGCCGGGGCCGCGTGAACCAAATGCCGCCCTCGATCCCGGTCACGGGGCGGATGGGGCGCACGTGGGCGCCGTGGGCGGCGGCGAGCATCCGGTCGGGTCGGACGAAGTAGAGCGTGTCGGTGTGTTCGTCCCAGGTGAACGAGTTGCGGCCTCGGTAGGAGAAGCGGCGCAGCAGCGTCCCGTTAGGGGCGACGACCGCGATTGAGTATCCGCGCATCGAGATCAGGAGATCGCCGGCACGGGTGAATCCGATCGGATAGAGACCGCGTCCGCGCATGACCAGCCGCTCCGGGTGGCGTAGGTCGGTGAGGAAGATGCCGTGGTAGTAGTCGTCGAAAGCGAAGAGGTGGGGGCCGAACGCGTTGTCGCCGCCGGTGTTGTAGTAGTCGCGGGACGAATGCCAGATCACGGTGCGGGTGAGGCGCCCCGCAGGCGTGCGGTGGAGGCGCCAGACGATGAACCGACCGGGATGGGTGCGACGGATGAAGAGGTCAGCCCCGTAGTGGCGGCTTCCGTCCTCGGCGATCCCACCCCTGCCGAACCCGACGGGGCTGCGAGGCAGACGCCTCACCCGCCCACTCGGCTCCAGGTCAAACCAGCCGCAGCTCGTCCGCACGACGATCGCCGCAGGCACCGCCGGCCCCTGCGGAAGCGGTGCTTTGCACCCGTGCGAGGGCAAGACCGCCGAGGCAAGCACAGCCGCGAACAACGCCGAACCCATCACGATTCAGTACGCGGCATCTCGGCTCAGAAGTCCCGCACGCCCGAGCCTCGGGACTGGGTGCGGGCGTTCGCCCGTAGAAAGAGCATGCGTGTTGCGACCGTCGCCCGTCTCGCTCTGCTTCTGCTGTCGGCCGGCCGTCCACGCCGCCAGCGTGCCCTTCGCGACGCGCGGACACAGTGGCAATCGCTGTTGCGACGCGGCGGGACGTCGTCTGCCTGCTGCTGACCGTCCTCTTGATCGGAGTAGCAGGGTCCGGGGAGCGACAACGGGGCTAGCCGCAGCGCTTGGGCGGTGTTCCCCTTCAGCTCCTCTCGGCCCGTGGCTTGCTCTGGCTGCTGACCTGCGACCGCGGCTGCTCAGGCGAAGCGAAGCGGAGTGTCGGCCGGGTGATCGAGCTCGACCCCGCATCGGGAAAGTGATCGCCTCGGTGAAGCTCGCGCGGCCGCGGTGCGATCGCAGTCGGACCGGGCGGGGTGTACGCGACGGACTTCTGGCGCAACCGTGTGCGCCGGCTCGATCTGGCGGACGCTTCGCGTGAGCGCGACGCTGCACCTGAAGCTGCCGCGTCCCATCGTGACCTCCACCTATCGCAGCAACGCCTTCGCGCCGGAGGCGGTCGCGGTCGGCGGCGGCAGCGTCTGGGTGGCGACCGCCCGCGGCGCGCTGGCGCGCGCCGATCCGCGCTCTGCGGCGGCTGACGGGGATGCTGCGCCTCCCCCTCGACACCTTCGAGGGGATCGCGACAGCACCCGGGACCGTCTGGTTGGGCGAGGGCCTGCTCGGCCTCTACCGGGTCAGCAGCCCACAAACCGCGTCGTGGCGAGGATCCCGATCGGGCCCGCGGCGGCCGCTTCGATCCGGGGCAACTCATTCCGGCGGGAAGCAGCTGCTCGCGCTCGGCGAGTGGACGAACGGCGGCACGGCCACACTCCGCAACGGACTTGCCCGTGTCGACTCGTCCCGCAATCGCGTGCGAGGGGATCACTCCACTCCCGGCCGGGCAGCTCGCGGCCGCGTACGGCTCGGCTCGCTCTGGGTCGGACGGGTCGCGGGGAGGACTGCTCGAGCGGATCGATCCTGCGAGCGGCGCGGTCGTGCAGCGGTTGACTGCCCGCGTCGGCCGTTGGCTCGCCGTCGCCGGCGGTCGCGTCTGGACGGTCACCCGCCACGGCAGCCTGCACCGGCTGGCGAGGGATGAAGTCGCGGTCGCTCTGCCGCACGGCGCGCGGCGATGTCCTGCTCGTCGCGTCGCCGGCCCGGGCTGGCGGCGACTTCGTCGACCTCGCCGCGGGCAACGGACGCGTCTGGTTCGTCGGCGAACCGGGCGTACGCGAGCTCGACGCTCGCACCGGCCGCCTGCTCGCCAGCCCGCGCCTCGTCGGCGCCGCCTATCCCCTCAGCGTCGCCCTGGCCGGCGGCGCCGCCTGGGTCGCGAGCGTCGAGAACGGCTACGTCGAGGGCACGCTCACCCGGATCGACCAGCGCACCGGCAAGAGCGCGCGTGCTCTGGCGCAAGCAGAATCACTCCGTCCAGTACGTCGCCGCCGGCGCAGGAGGCGTCTGGGTGCTCATCGGCTCAACCACGACGCCGGACCGGACGCGGATCGCCCGCTTCAGCCTCGCCGGCCGGCTCAGCCGCAGCTGGAGCATTCCGGACGCCGGCCGGATGGCCGCCGATGCCAGCGGCTGCTGGATCTCCACCGACCAGCGGCTGCTCCACATCGACCCCGGCGGACGCGTCCACCAAGTCCTGCGAGCCCGCCTCGGCGATCTGACGACTGGTGCCGGCGCGGTCTGGCTTCCCCAGGGCAGGGGCATCGTTCGGATCGACGAGCGCACCGGCCGGACCCGCACCCTCCACACCGGCCGACTGCGGCTCGGCGGCTTCCAGCACGACCTCGCCGCCGGCGACAGCGCCCTCTGGGCGCTCAGCAACGGCGGCGCACACGCCACACTCGTCCGCATCGATTCGCGCAGCGGCCGTCGCACCGGGCAGATCGACGTCCCTGGCATTGCCGACGCTCTTATCGTCAAGCCACAAGCCATCTGGTTGGCCACGGTGATCGTTCCCCCGGGCCGGGCCGCATCCGGCTACGAGGTGATCCGGATCGACCCTCGAACGCTGCGCAAGACGGTGCTGGCCCGCATCGACTGACCGGAAGTTGGTCAGAAGATGACAGGCTTGAGCCGAGCCGCACGCTGCACAACGGCGGCGCGTTTCGCCTCCACCCGCTCAGCCCATTACGGGACCGTCTGTGTCCGCCCGTCCTGGAAGTGAACGACAACGCTTTTGTTGACCGCGGCCCTGCCCAGGTAGACCCAAACGTTGTGCTTGACCGGCACGGTCAGCTCGTGCCGGCCCGCCATAAAGGAGATGGCGGTGACGCCGTCGAGGGTGATCCCCCAGCTGAGAGCGGGGGACTCCTCGTGGCTTCCTCCGAGTTTCTTCCACGCGCGGAAGCTTTCGATGGTGGTGGGTAGCTTCTGGGTGAGCGGCGACGTACACCCCGCCGTGTAGCCGCCGGGTTTCATGTTGCTGGCGAGCCGGGGCATTCGCTCCATCACGACGCAGAGTTCGCCGCCGGTCGCGGCGACCGCAAAGACCCGCGCCCCGTCTGGGAGCTGCCTGACCAAGCGGGAGCTGCCGGGCTCCAGGAGGCCACGGCTGGTGTGCATCAGCCGCTTGTCCTGTCTGTTGTGGGAGATGATTGACGCCACGACAGCTGGGTCGAGCCTGTCTGCTTTCGTGCGGGGATGCTGGGCGGCCTTGATGCCTCGGAACACGCCGAAGCTCGCCGCAATGGCCACACCCGCCCCCGCGAGCAGGGCCACCGCCACGATTGCGACCAGCACGCGCCGCCAGCAATGCGGCTCGCCCTGACCGGCGGCGAACGCGAGACGGCGCGCCCGGATCCGACGACCGTCGGCGCTACCGGCACGGAGCAGCACGTCCTTCCAGTCGGCGCGGCTTCCATCCGGCAGCGGCAGCATCCGCTCCAGCTCGGAGATGATCAGTGGCTCGACGTCGATCATTGTTCAACCTCCTCCAGAGAGCGGCGAAGCGCCCGATGCGCCGAACTCAACGTCGCCGACACCGTCCCTACCTCGACTCCGAGCACCTGCGCGATCGCGCGGTAATCGAGGTCGGCGTAGTAGCGCAGATAGACGGCGAGCCGCTGTCGTTCCGGCAGCGCCGCGACCCAGGCGCGAACGCCGGGCTCGTCCGAGACGTGCCCGTTTGTGCTCGCACGCTCGACCGCCTCTGGAGTGTCGCGCTGCGCTTCCGATCGGCGGAGTGTGTCGACGGCAGCGTTGACGACGATGCGCCAGACCCAGGCGTCCAGCGGGCCGTCCCCGCGAAACGAATGCTGTTCCCGCAGCGCCTGGGCAAAGCCCTCCTGTACCGCGTCATGGCCGCTGGCTTCATCGCCCACGATCGCTGTCGCGACACGCAAGAAGTGCCGGTAGCGGCCGCGGTAGATGATTTCAAGCTGACCGTTGAGCCGCCCTCGCCGCCCCATCACCTATATGACGCTCCGGTGGCGCCTGTTTGTTTAGTGGCGTAAGCCGGACCGGAGGACGCTGGCGCGCATCTCGGCGCGGACGGCGCGCCCGGGCCGTGTGACCCGGACACGCTTTGGGAGGAGTCCGCGTCTCCGCGACTGCCCGGTGCGGTCTCGGTCGGCGATCTCACCTTCGAGCCTGGGCAGTAGGACGATCGTTAGCTTCCGGAGCTGGTGAGTGGTTGGAGGGCGTTCGCCACCGCCACCGGGTCGCTTTGGCTGCTGCTCTGTGTGATCGCGACGTAGAGGCCGTCGTGCATCGTGTAGCCGGAGTGGAAGTGTGGGTCGAGGAGCAGGGTGCCCTCGGTCGGCTGGATTCCACCGCTGCAGGGCATGTTCTCCGGCCCTCCGCTGCATTGGGTCGTTTCCCTGATCTGGAGCGCGTCGGGGCTGGTGGCTGAGCCGCCGGGAGGCGCGTAAGTGAAGGTGACGGCGACGGACTGGGTGGGCTGCTTGCCGGATTGGGCTGCGTAGTTGGCCGTGATCTGCTGCTGCTCGACCTGGGCGAGCTGGTAGCCGTTCCAGGTCTGTCCCAGCCAGAGCGCCTGGCCGCCGAGCAGGCCCGGTGCCTCGGTCGCATCGATCGTCGTGGCGGGGCCGGTCGTGACGCTCATGGCCGGGTACTCGCGGGCGGGAGGCGTGAACAGCGAGGCGTCGTAGGCCCGCGTGTCGATCTGGGCCACCGTGAACTGCACCGGATTGGAGTTGAGGGTGCGGACGAGCACGGGCGCGTAGGTGGAGGCGTCGATCGCGACCTCCTCGGCCGGGATGTAGTCCTTGCTGTCGGCATTGATCCGTAGCCAGATCACCTGACGGCCGTCGACCTGCCCGGTCCCGGTCTTCGTTGCCTCGCCGGAGGCCAGGGCGGACTGGTACTGGTCGACGAAGCCGGCGAGGGCGACCTCCAGCGTCGGTGGCGGTCCCGGCATGTTCGGTCCGGTCGGGTTCTGGTTGGTCGTGATGCAGTTGAACGCCTGGTGGGTTGGGTTCCAGGTGCAGAGGTTGTAGGGGTTGCCGTCTTGGCTGTAACCGCCCTGGGGTGTCTCCAAGGACTGGAACAGCGGGACACCGTTCAGCGATGCGACCGTCTTCTCCAGGCCGCGGCTCTGGTCGAACCAGATCTCCCGGCGCTCGCTCGCCTGGATCGGCGTCCCGCTCGGAAGCGAGACGGCGTCGTACATGCCCTGCGGGACCGGCTGTTCGATGACCACGTGCAGCACCGGGCCTGTGCCGACCGCAGCCAGCGCGCGCTGGACGAAACCGCCGTCGCTCCCGCCCCACGGTGCGACCAGCAAGACCGCGACCGCAGCCGCGGCCACCCCGGCAGCTGCCAGGACGGAGGGGAGCCTCGACGGCCGACGGCGGAGCCGCGGTCCTGTCTCGAGCCGCTCCTGCTGCGTCTCGACCAGCGCGTCGGCGAGCGCCAGCAGCTCCGGCTCGTCGGCGAGCATCTGCATCAACTCGCGATCGCGGAGCGGTGAAGTCGTCTTGGTCATGGCTGCAAACCCTCCTTGGTGAACTCCTCGCACAGGAGCTGGAGGCCGCGCATGAAGCGCATGCGGCAGGCCTCCTCCGTCGTTCCCGACTCGCGGCCAAGCTCGGCGAAGCTGCGCCCCTGAATCAACCGTCCCAGCACCACACGACGCTGTCCGTCCGGCATCCTCGAAAGGGCCGCGTCAAGGGCTCGCGCGACCTCGCTGCCGTAGCGAGCCTCGGGCGCCGCGGGATCGGCGACCAGCTCGAGCGAAGCCAGCGGCAAGCGTCCCCGCCGCCGCGCCTCGTCCGCCAACCTGCGCCGAGCGACCGTGAACAGCCAGGCAACGGTCGCCGAGTCCGACCCGCGAGCCTCCAGACCCGCCGCCGCATTCGCGAACACCTCCTGCGTCAGATCTTCAGCGTCCTCAAGCGAAGCCGCTCGACGCCGCACGAACCGCCACACCCTGCGGTAGTGGTCCGGCAAGAGACCAGCCTGAGCGCTCATCACATACCTAATCGCAGGAGGCGGGCAAACGTAACGACCCACACTGACAGTCTCATCCACTTCCTGAGGAGGCTAGAACGGACGCCATTTCTTTAGCAGCGGCACGGCTGGGTGGAACGAGCCGTCGCTTGTGGCTAAACAAACGGCGCGCCGCGATAGTCCTATGAACGGTGCCTGGTTCGAGAGAGCGACTCGCGGAGCTTGAGGGGCTCTACCGGCGGCGGTGGGCGGCGTTCGCGCGCGTAGCGATCTCGATCACCGGAAGCATCGAGAGTGGAAAGGAAGCCGTGCAGGAGGCCTTCGCCCGCGCGATCGAGCAGCAAGAGCAGTTTCGTGGCGAGTGCCCGCTCGAAGCGTGGGTCTGGCGGATCGTCGTCAACACGGCGAAAACCGCCAGCGAGCACGCGGCGCGCCACGAAGTCGGCCCATCCGAGGTGCCCGAGCCTGTCTCGAGCAATGGAAGCCGTTCGGTCGGAGAGGTCGAGCTCTGGGTGCGGACGCTGCCCGAACGGCAGCGGCTTGCGGTCTTTCTTCGCTACTGGGCCGACCTCGACTACCGCGCGATCGCCGACGTTCTCGAGGTCGAGGTCGGCACGGTCTCGGCAACGCTCAGTGCCGCCCATCGAACCTTGCGGCGCTCCCTTCAGGAGGTGCAGTGATAATCGACATCGAGCCACTGATCCAGGAAGCGTTCGTCAGCCTCGACCCACTACCGCTAGGCGCTGAGGGTGACTGGCAGGACGTACTCGGCCGCGTGCAACCTCCGGCGCTCGGGCGGCCGCGAATCGCGCGCCGACCGCTCCAGATTGCGGTCGCCGCCGCCATCGCGGTCGCGGTTGTGAGCGTCGCCACGCCATTGGGAGCGGCGATCGGCCGCACCTTCGACGGTTTCTCGGCCTGGATCACAGGCTCCCCCGGAACGCCCGCCTCACCCCAGGCGCAACAGGCATTCGAGCAGGCCAACGCCCGCAGCTGGGCCGGCTTCCCGCCCGGAACCCGGCTGCGCAAGCTGATCGAGACCACCGCGGCCGGATCGACGTTCACGCTCTACGGGTTCCGAAGCGGCGACGCCCTCTGTCTGCGCCTGGTCGCCACCGGACCGGCTGCAGGCGCCAACGAAAGCTGCGCGCCGCTGCAGGCGCTGCAGTCGGCCAAGGAGCCGGCACTCGTCGTCGCCACCGACGAGCCCTACGGACTTCCGCACGTGCCGGCCGGCAGCCACGGCTATCGACCGGACCTGGCAAGCGCCACCTTCGGGATCGCCTCCGACGGCGTGAAGCAGGTAATCCTCCACGGCGACGACGGCACCCACCAGGCGATCGTCGCCTCCAACGCCTTCCTCTACCTCGACCAGCCGAAGCGCGCCGGCGTGAGCATCCGCAGCGCCGAGGCCGTCGCCGCCGACGGCTCGACGATGACACTGCCGCTCGTAGCCGCTCCCTTTGGCGAGAAGGGCACGCCCGCGCCCGACCACTTCGCGCTGCCGCAGGGACCGACTCACGTCGACCGCCAGGTCACGGGAGGCACCGTCTCCTGGATCGAGCAGCGTCAAGAGCGCGGCCAGCCGATCGAGCCCAAGCTCCTGAAGCAGCTGAGGCAGGGACCGCTGACCGACGTGACGTTCGCGCGCGAGGTGCAGCCCGACCCGGCCAACCCCGCGCGCGTCGTCCTTCTGATCGGGAACCTCGCGCACGATCCCTTCCATCGCGATCAGCAGGCCCTATGCGTCTTCCTGGTGCAGAGTGGTGGCGGTGCGGGTGGCGGCTGCAGCGGCCTGCACGAGATGTTCTCGTTCGAACCGGTCAGCCTGGGCACGTCGCTGGCCAGCGGCGCCGACCAGTACGCCTACTTCTCCGGGATCGTTTCCGACGACGTCGCCCAGCTCAAGATCTTCCTCACCAACGGCACGATCGAAGACGTCCCCCTGAAAGACAACGTGTTCGCGGTGCCGGTTGCGCGCGCGCTCTTCCCGGCCCGCGTCGTCGCCTACGACTCCCAGTCGCGGATCATCGACATTGACACGATCAGTGAGCCCACGCAAGCGGCGCCACCCCCCGTCAAGAACGCTGCGTGGACGACCACCGAGCATGCGGTCGCCGCCGATGGCACCTCGGCCACGATCAGCACCGCCCCGGCCCGCGGCGGCGGACTCTGCTGGCGCATCCGGTTCAGCGACGGCATGATCGGTGGCGGCGCGAGGTGCTCGCCTCCCTACTGGGAAGGGGGCGCGCCGGTCAACCTCGAGGTCGACGACACGCCGGACGGGGGCACGTTCATCTACGGCCGGGCCAGCCCGGATGTCGCCAGTGTGATCATCCGCTACCGCGACGGCACCAAGGTCACCGCCACGCCCAGCCGCGGCCTCGTCCTCGTCGCCGCACCGCGACGCGTGAAGCCGCCGGCAAACCTGCTCGCAACGATCATCGCCCTCGACACAAATGGCAAGCAGATCGGCATCGAGGACTACAGCCACACTCCAGCCCTGGTGCCGCCACCCCGGAAGAGGTGACCGGGTACTTGCCTGTCACAACTTCGGGGGGCTATTCGTTTACGGGTAGTGAGAGACGCCGACCGGAGTGATGCCGAGCTGCTGCAGGCGCTTCGGCGTGAGGCGGAGGCTGTCGGCGTGCTCTACGACCGCTACGCGGTGCGGCTCGTTCGCTATCTCCAGCGGGAGGGGGCGAGTGAGGAGGTTGCGCTCGATGCCGCGCAGGAGGTGTTCGCACGCTTGCTCGTGCGTCGGCGCCGGATCCGCATCGGCGCCGAGGAGTCGCTCTGGCCCTGGCTGGCCGTGACGGGCCGCAACCTGCTTCGTGACTGGCAGAGGCGTCGCGCGATCGACGCCAGGGCACGACAGCGGCTCGGCCTGGCCACCGCACTCGACGAGAGCCACGACGGCCTGGCGCGAGTCGACGCGAGTCGGCTTCGGCCACGGCTTGGGCTCGCACTCAACCGCCTTTCGCTGGAGCAGCGGACAGCCGTGACCGCTCGCGTGATCGATGACCTCGACTACGCGGAGATCGCAGCCGTGGCCGGAGCGAGCGAGGCGACGGTGCGCCGTCGCGTCTCGCGCGGGCTGCGGGCGATGCAGACCTTCCTCCAAGGAGGCGACTCGTGAACCTCGACGACGGACTGACCACCTACCGCGGCGAGCTGGTAGCCGCTGCCGGGCGCTGGCAGACGAGGCGGGTGCGTCGCCGGCGCCAGCTCGTGCTGCTGGCAAGCGCGCTGACCGCGGCCGGGATCATCGTCGGCACGGCGATCGCAGCCACCGGCTGGCTGGTCGGATCGCCGGCGCCTCCGAACGTCAAGTCCGACTTCGGCAGCTACGCACCACAGCTCGGCTTCAACCCGCGCCCCGGTCGAGCGGTGCTCGTGGCCCGCGACGGCGCCTACAAGCTCTACTCGACGACCAACAAGCAAGGCGGCTTCTGCACCCTCCTTGTCACTCCCGGCTACCAGCCCGGCCCCCACGGCGAAGGCGGCGACTGCGCCGGGCCCGATCGCCACTCCTTCGAGGCCACCGCCGTCCCGGCCGGCACATCGGGAACCCTCGTGCTCTTTGGACGCACGACCGCTCCCGCCGCCGCGAACGTCCGCTTCACCACCCCGAACGGCGGCACCGGCACCGCCAAGGTCGGATCGCGGGGCTTCTTCATCGCGCACACCGACATCCCCGACTCGATCATCTGCAAAGCAGCGATCCAACCGGCCGTGTGGTGGAAGCCGACGTTCACGCTCCTCGACCGCAGCGGACGGCAGCTCGCCAAAAGAACAGAGACCTACAAGGGCGGCTGCGCACCGCGACCGATACCCGTTCACGCCATCGCCGTCCACCATGGCCAGAAGGAGTTCAGACTCCAGGTAGGCGAGACCGGCATCCTCGCCGGCGCACGAGCCCGCGACCGTGTCTTCTGCCACGACGGAGGCCACGTGATCCACCTCATGGTCCCGACCACAGCTCGCAGCGGCGTCCACCAACAACATCAGTTCGGACCACCCGACAAGCCTCCGCTCAAGCTGAACGTGAGCAGCGCCCGCAGCGGCCGCGTCTGGGCGGAATGCCACTACTGACCAACACGAAGGCAGGACGCCAGTCTCGCGCGCCTCGAGCCCGACGTAGAATCGGCACGGGCGCGGGTGCCGTGTCTGAGCCGAAGAGCGGGGAGGAGATGCAATCCCCGCCGCGCGGGCTGCGCTCCTTCGAGGAGCGCGATGGTCGCTCTCCAATTTGACCGGCTCCCGTGCCCGAATCCGCGTCGTCCTCGCCGTACGCGGCCGGGTAGGTGCCTGAGCAGTGATGCGAGGACGGACGAAGGTCGCTATTGCCGGAGTTGCGGTGGCAGGTCGCCGGTCGTATGGATCGATTGAACGTGACCAGCTCTCGTGAGCGTCACGATCCAGCCGCCGCTCTTCTCGTAGGCAGGCCAGCTTCCGTCGGACCGGCTGGCACGCGGCCAGCGTTCGATGAACCTGACTCGAATCGCGTGGCCCGAGATGTCGGTGCTCGTCGAGCAGGTGCCCTCGACCATGCCGGACGACGAGCCGCCACGGGGGATGTCGCAGCGAACGGTGTCATTCAGGAAGTCGGGGAAGATGCCGAACAGCGGCCGAGCGCTCCTTGCGCGCGTGATTGCGGCGACCTGGAACGGGCCTGGAATCCAGTAGCCCTGCGACCTCTTCGGGTTCGACAGGTCGAAGTCGAGGACGGCGTAGCGCGAGTGGATCGTGTGACAGCGGCTCGCCTTGCCACCGGCGGCCGCCGGACAGTCGGGGTGGACCGTGAAGTGGCCCTGCATCGGGACGACTGCTTCGCGTGTGCCGTTCACGATCTGCACCGTCTCGACGCGCACCACCCGCGCGTGAGGATCGCCGAGCAGCTCCTTCGCCTCCTGGCGAGCGTCCTGTTTGATCGACGACCCGCCGCAACCGGCAGCCGCGCACGCGCAGGAAAGAGCTAGGAGCAAGCCGACAAGACGGTGCATTCCACCGCTTATACGCTCCCGGGGCGGCCGTCGTCACTCCCCGCGGCATTGCGCCTTCAGTCGGCGGGACACTCGATCCCGCGAGCGTGCTCTCACGCGAGTGTGGCCGTTCCTGAACCTCCGCCGCGACGCTGGCTCGCCCAGAGAGTCCGGACCGAAGTACGCCAGAGAGTGCTCACCTGCGGGGTGCCCGGTCCACGACGCGCCTAAAGAAATCGAGCCGACGTGGCATCGTCTTAGGTAGTGGGACCGGCGATCGAATCGGGCGCGACACTGGACGAGATCGAGGCGCTGTACCGTGCCCGCCTGCCTGTGTTTCGGCGGGTGGCGCGCGGGATCGTTGGTGACGCTGACGCCGCGCGTGACGCGGTGCAGGACGCGTTCGCGGGGGCGGTGGTGAGTCGCGGGGAGTTCCGGCGCGAGGGTTCGCTCGAGGGCTGGCTGTGGCGAGCAGTGGTGAACGCGGCGCTGATGCAGCAGCGTACGGCCAGGCGCAGACCGGCCGAGCCGCTCGACGAGGCTGGCCAGCTCGCGACGAGGAACGGCCACGAAAGCGGCTTCGATCCGCGGCTGCGGGCCGCCGTCGCGGCGCTTTCTGAGCGGCAGCGCCAGATGGTGTTCTTGCGTTACTACGCCGGACTGGATTACGCGACGATCGCCGAGGCGCTCGAGGTGAGCGCCGGCACCGTCGCAGCAACCCTCAGCAGCGCGCGCTCCGCGCTGCGTCATCTGTTTGAGGAGGTGCCTCGATGATGGAGGACGAACGCGCGCTTCAGGCGCTGCTTGATCCGCTTGTGCCGGAGGAGGAGACGGTCTGCGAGTGGGACGATGTCCTTTCTCGCGTCGAGCAGATCACCAAGGACGATCTGCCGCAACGGCCGCTGGCTCGCCACGGCTCCGGCCCCCGCCGCTCCCGCCACGCGGTGCGGAGACTGGCGGTTGCCTTCTCCGGCGCTGCGACACTCGCTGCGCTCGCATTCGCCGCAGTGGCGTTCTGGCCAGCGAGCAGCGGAGGCGACACCCTCGTCCAGCGTGCACTGGCAGCGGTCGGGACCGGAGAGGTGCTGCATGTGGTCACCGAACAGCCCTTGCCGAGTGGTGGCTGGTACGAGCCGGTCTCGCTCCCGAGCGGCACGCCGATCCAGTCCACGCAGCGGCAGGAGATCTGGTTCGACGAGAGCCGCGACGTGAAGAAGACGGTCACCACATTGAACGGGCTCGCCTACGAGCAACTCCTCGAAACGCCGCAGGGCGAGTTCACGCCTGGGGGGCCCGTCTACACCTGCGCCTGGATCGCCGCCCACCCGATCGAGGCGACCAAGGCGCGGGTGAGCTGCAACGCGAACGGTCAGAACGGAACCAAGCCGCACAAGGTGCCCGAGCAGGCGCCCACGCTCGACCTCGCGCTCGCCGGCTTCGTCGACCACTACCAGTCCGCTCTCTCCTCCGGCGAGGCGACCAAGACCGGCACCGGCCAGGTCGACGGCCATCAGGTGATCTGGCTACGAATCAATGCCACCAGCCAAAGCGAAGGCGGCTATCCGGCCGAGGACGTGGCCATCGACGCCTCGACCTACGCCCCGATCCTCGTGCGCACCAGCGGCTCCCAGTCGGTCCAGTTCACGGTGACGGAGATCGACACCCGAACCTACGACCCCTCCCTCTTCACGCGGCCGGCTCGGGTGTACGGGCCTACGAGTGGACGGACGGAAGCCACCTCGCCGATCGACGCTGCTCAGGCCCCCGCACTGCTCGCCGGCAGGGCGCTCTGGCTCGGACAGACCTGGAACGGCTACCAGCTCGTCAACGTCGAGCAACAGAACCTCGTGACTGGCTACGCGCCGCAATCGGGCAAGCAGCCCGTCCACTCGGTCGGCGTGATCTTCACCTACGCGCCGCCCGGCGGCACGGCCGACAGCGCGGACGTTCTCCAGGTGAAGGAGGCGACACAGTGTGAGGACGGATGGGGGATGCACTGCGCACTCCTTCCTCCTACCCAGGGCGTTCTGCTACTCGACGAGCCCTTCTTCTCCAGCTTCACCGTGCGTGACGGCCTCTACATCGCAATCAGCCGTCAGGGCAGTCAGAGCGATCCCGTGGCCATAGTGAATGCCCTGCAATCGCTCGATGCCGGGCCCAAATGACGCACGCTCCGTCGTAGCTCAGGGACTACCGTGCGGCCTGAGCGCGTTGGGCTGGGCAGTGTCCCGGAAGAGCCCTGAGCGCGTGATCCCGCTAGGCGGCGGCCAGCTATCGCCCGAGCCGGGTGCGGCGGCGGATGCCGAGTCGTCTCTGGGTGGCGCGATCCTCCTCGCCGTCCTTCTTGGCGGCCCAGATGAACACCCAGGCGACAGCCGCGAAGGTGAAGACGCTGACGGCGGCAACCATAATCTCGAGGAGCACGCTCATTCAACCGAATCTTCGGTGATGAGGCGAGGTCGCCGGCCGCAGGCTCCAGGGGCCCTTGCTAGGTGCTCGACCGCATCAAGAACGAGTACGGGAACCAGTGCTCGTGCGGGTGGGTCTCCTCGCCCGTGAGGACATCAGACTCGGTTGCGAGGGCACGGGCTGCGGCAGTGACGACCTCCCGGCTCTCCGCGAAGTCCTCGTCGTCCTCGATCAGTTCGATCGGGACGTAGTCGTCGTGCCGGTCGAGGAGGTCAAGCAGCCTCTGGGTTGCCTGCGCCACCGTGATCGGCATCGCTCGACATCCTTTCAGGAGTCACGCCCTCCGGGTCGGCAAGCACCAGGCCAGCATTCCGGAACGACCCCCGAGCGGGATTAGTGCGGTTCGTCCCAGATCACCCAGGTTTTTCGGGTGCGAGCGACGTAGAACCAGGGGTTACCTCGGAGGGCAGGAGCCGATCGCTCGGCCGGAAGGAATACCTCTACAAGAACACTCCGGAGGAACGGCCGACCCCAACACGCCCGCCGTGTGGGCAGGATGAAGCCGTTCCGACGAGTGTGACTGACGAGCGTCACCCGCGCGTGCTTCAGCCGTAGATGAGGCGTCGCACGCTTGGCAAGTGTTGGAAGCGCAGCAAACACGACGCGCTTCGCGCTTCGCATCTCCGCAGAGTCGAGAGTGATCGTGCCTCCTGGGCAAGCTCCCCAAGCCTGACTCTTGCTCGGAGCCTTAATCGGCACCCCAGCCAGCTCCGCGACGACGTGATAGGGCCGCGTCGGTGCAGCGACCGCTGCATTCGGAACAGCCACGGCTACGGCAGCAAGAGCAACCGCCCTACGCACGTCACCATCGTAGGTCGCCGGTCCGCTGAGCAAAAGGGCCGTCGGTTGCGCGAGTGCTCCGCAATGCATCCCGAGGCCGGGCCTGTGTTGTCTAGCTGACGCTCTCGATGATCCGTAACAGCTCGTCGGTCCGGTAGCCCTGTTGGCGGGCGAACTGGACAAGCTCGCGCGCACGGGCGAGGACGGCGCCCTGCTCGGGAGTGCCGGCGACGCTGATGCCGCGGCCGCGTCGAAACTCCAGCAGCCCCTCGTCGCGAAGGAGCCGCAATGAGCGGAGCACCGTGTTTGTGTTGACGTCGAGCACGGCCGCGAGGTCGCGTGCTGGTGGGAGTCGTTCGCCCGGCTTCGCCTCCCCGTCTGCGATCGCGCGGCGGATCTCAGCAGCGACCTGGAGATAGAGGTCGGTTGGCTCCCGACGGTCGATCTTGACGCGAAGCATTGGTGCTATGGGCTAGCGCGAAGCGCCGATCGTGAGGGTGTCCACGCGGGTGGTTCCGTTCGCTGCGTAGACGGGGATCTGGCGTGGCTTTCCCTGAGTGGCGAGGGCCGCTGCCGGTGTTGCTGGGGCGGGTTGGCAGAACACGTCGGCGGCCTTGACGTAGCCTGCGATGCCGTGGTCGCCGACGGCCGCGACGAGGGCGGGAATCCGCTCGTTGCCGGAGTCGGTGATCCTCCCGTCGCCATTTTTGTCTCCTGGGAACTTGCCGATTGCCGGTCGTGGCCCCGCAGTGCATCCCGTGCTGCTAGCTAACGCTCGAAGGGATGCCGGTGTGGTGATGAGACCGGGCCGCAGGGACGAGGGGTCAGCGGTCGCTTTGAGCGCGAACGTCGCCACGGCGGCTGCGACCAGGAGGAACGCCGCCGCTAGCGCGAGCCGCCTTCGCCGGGCTCGCTGTTTCGCCTCTCCGATCAGCGGGTCGAGCTGAGCGGGAAGCCGAGCAGGAGACGTGGTCATGACAATACTATAGCTATCACCAAGATGTGCGGTTGAGTACGGTTCCGGTGATCTGCCGAGCCGCGCTCGCCTGCGCGACTGTCCTCACGTCCGAGCCGGTTGCTCGGTCTGCGTCGCGTTGGGCAGCCACCACGACGGGATGCCGCGCTCGCATGTCGACCCTGGTCTTCTAACTGGACAACGCCGCATCCCGCACTGATCCCGCGGGAGGTCGCCGCAAGCTTCCGGCCGCCGCCGGGAATCCCCGCAACGGCTGACTAGAAATCCCCTGCTCCCGCCGCGAATCCCCGCCTATCTC
Organism: uncultured Actinomycetes bacterium; assembly: GCA_963796265.1. Classification (GTDB taxonomy): domain Bacteria; phylum Actinomycetota; class Thermoleophilia; order Gaiellales; family Gaiellaceae; genus Palsa-739. The sequence goes on from CAWCLA010000001.1 coordinate 796,221, forward strand.
CGCTCAGCCCGCAAGCACCAAGACCGGCCTGTCACGCCGGAGGTCGCGGGTTCGAGTCCCGTCGCTCCCGTAGAAATACCTGCAAATCAGCCTTAAAGGAACCGACCGCCGGCTTTGGCGATCCTGCCTGACTCCCGCGCTGATCCCGCACGCGGCTTCGCTCCGAGGTGCCGGACCTGGGAAAAGGTCAGCGACTTCACGAAACCGGCGGCCTGAAGTGTCGAGCGCAGCCGGTCCAGGCCACCATGCCGCCGATCCTCCCAACCCGCACGCTCCAAGACCCGCGACACGGATATTGCCGCCCTTCAGGCCTCGCTGCAGGTATGATCGTATCACGATGTTTGGTCGGTCTCGGCATAAGACTCGACGGGTAGGGCTCAGAACCGACGCGAGAGCGACGTGTGCCAGTGGGCCAGAGCGGAGTCGGTTCGCGGGCAATCCGTATCTGTTTCTCGGCCGGCGGCCGTTCCGCGAGGCCCACTTGCGCGGCTACATCGTTGCGCAGCATCGCGCTGGACGGCCACTGTCGTCGATCGTCGATGATCCCTACGTCCGGCGACTCGATAGCGAAAGCTTCCTCTGGAAAGTAGTGCAAGATCCGCGGACGATCGCGGCGCTGGATCGGGACGTGCGCGCGGCGATTGAGCGTTGCGAGATCCAGGCGCGGAACGCGAAGCCGACCAGCCGCACGCAGATCGTCGACCAGCCCGCTCCATGGCCCAGGTAATTCGAAACAGCCCCGGCAGGAGCGAGCAGCGCCCTTTGCTGCTCCTCCACTGCGCCAGCTGCGGTTACGGCGCCAGTTGCCGCGTCGCGCCGGAGAGCTGCCCGATGTGCGGCGGCTCGACCTGGGAAACGAATAGCCGCTTCTACGCCGCGGATCCTCGTGGGCCGCTGGCACGGGACCCCGCATGGCGAGAACACTGACGCACCACAAGCCGCAGCCGATCTAGGGGAAGACCTGCGCACGCCGCAGCTCGGGAGGGAAACACGACTCTGCGAACCGTGCTTCCACTTCCAAAGACGTCTCGTCCCTTCGCCGACTGGCTGCGTGCGACTCCAACCGTCCTGGTCGCCCTGGCGCTCGCGGTCGGCGCTGGCGCAAGCGCGGGCGCGGTCGTTTTCCGCTACCTGATTCTTGCTCTTACCTACACGTTCACCGGGCGCCGCGACCACAGCGCCGCCGGCCATGCCGCCTACGGGTACTTCCACGGGCTTCGGCTTCTGGTTGTCGTCTTCACCCCGGTTCTCGGAGGCCTCGTGTATTCGCCACTTTCGCTGGCGCCCGCCTCTCGAGCCCGCGGGTCGCGGCCAACGACAGGTCGAGATGGGTCTGCGAAGGTCACTAGCCCTCAAGCCGTACGAGGATCACGGAAGGCCCCCGAGGGGCCTTTCGCGGTAACGAGGCGCGGGGCAGCGGTGCCCATCCCAGTTAGACAACACTCGCCTGGGTTCGTGTCCTTACGCCTGAGCACTTGCTGTCCGCTAGCCGACAGCGACTAGCGGTCACGTCCCATAGCGTGGTGTAACTGGGCGTCGGACGGAGCCGGATAGGAGTCCGGCCACCGTGGCGCTCAGACTCGTCGGGTCTACCACGACGACGACGAGAGGAGTCACCACGATGGCCGAGACGAAGAGGATGACGGCTGAGCAGGTCGTCAGCTACCTGCTCGAGGAGGAGGGGCTCGATTTCTTGCGCGAGTCGCTGTGTTGGGTGGTGCAGCAGTTGATGGAGTCGGAGGTGTCGGAGTTGATCGGCGCCGAGCACGGCGAGCGCAGCGAGGAGCGGCTGACGCATCGCAACGGGTACCGGCCGAGGCGGTGGGACACGCGGGCTGGCGAGATCGAGTTGGCGATTCCAAGGATCCGCCGCGGCTCGTACTTCCCCAGCTTCCTCGAGCCTCGCCGACGGAGCGAGCAGGCGCTGGTGGCGGTGGTCCAGCAGGCGTACGTGTGCGGCGTGTCGACCAGGAAGGTCGATCAGCTGGTCGAGTCGCTCGGCCTGAGGATCTCAAGGAGCGAGGTCTCGCGCGTCTGCGCCGGCCTCGACGAGCAGGTCGAAGCGTTCCGCACCCGGCCGCTCGAGGGCCGCTATCCGTATCTGTGGCTTGATGCGAAGGTGGAGAAGGTTCGTGATGGCGGCCGCGTCGTGCGCAAGTGCTTGGTGATCGCGCACGCGGTGCACGAGTCGGGCCGACGGGAGGTGATCGGGATCGACTGCGGCGAGGCCGAGACGGAGGCGTTCTGGCGCGCGTTCCTGCGCTCGCTGGTCAAGCGCGGCCTCGCCGGCGTGCAGCTGGTCGTCTCCGACGCGCACGAGGGCTTGAAGAACGCGATCGCGCAGGTGCTCGGTTGCCCCTGGCAGCGTTGTACCGTCCACTTCCTGCGCGAGGCGCTCGGCCACGTACGCAAAGACCAGCAAGGAATGGTCGCGGCGCTGGTCCGGCCGATCTTCAACGCCGACGACGGCGACCAGGCGCGCGAGCTCGTCGGCCAAGCGATCGAGCGGCTGGAGCGGCCCCTACCGAAAGTCGCGGCGATGCTCGAACGAGCAGAGGAGGACCTGCTCGCCTTCTACAGCTTCCCCCTCGACCACCGCTGCAAGCTGCGCTCGACGAATCCGCTCGAGCGCCTCAACCGCGAGATCGGCCGCCGCACCGACGTCGTCGGCATCTTCCCCGACGACGCCTCCCTGATCCGGCTCGCGACCAGCCTCGTCATCGAGCAGAACGACGAGTGGCTGGTCGGGCGCCGCTACCTATCCCTCGACTCGCTCGCGCCGCTCCTCGAGGAGCGGCGCGAAGAAAACGTCGACGAAGAGGAGGTGCCCGCACTCACCGCGGCCTGAGCCGCCCACCATGCCGACGAGTTACACCACGTCCTGGGACTTGACTCGACTAGCGGCTTGTGAATAAAGTTAAAACTAGCGGCCTGTCAACTCAATGTTGTTAAGTAACCGTCTAGCCGTCGCGAAGAGGCAGATGCTTCTTTTTGACGCGTCGTAGGGTCGTCTCGATTGACCCAGTCCGGACTTTCGGGATCAGGGTCAGACATCGGGGTATTGGGCACCCAGACGATCGGGCTGGCCGCGGGCAAGCCCCAGCGGCGTCCACGCGACGTAGCCATGCCAGACGAGCGGATCCACCGCTACGAGCTGCATCCCGCTCGCCCGACGGGCTCGTTCGACGGTGGTGCGTACTGTGCCACGGCGCTCTCGAGCAGGAGGGCGTGCACGAACGCCTGCGGCAGGTTCCCACGCAGCTGCCGTTGCTGGACGTCGAACTCCTCGGACAGGAGACCCGGTGGCCCGCAGGCGGCGCGGTTGCGCTCGAACCAGCGTGCCGCGGCGACCAGGTCGCCCTGCTGGGCGTAGGCGAGCGAGAGCAGGAAGCCGCAGAGCAGGAAGGCGCCCTCCGCCTCGCCGAGCGGCTCGGCGCCGTGTCGGAAACGGTAGGCGTAGCCGTCTTCCGTCAGCTCGTCGGCCACGGCTCGCAGCGTCGCGAGCGAGCGCGGATCGTCGGACGGGATCGCTCCCCGCAACGCCGGCAGGAGCAGCGCCGCGTCGACGCGCTCGTCGTGCGGCGACCGCTGCCAGCGGCCCGACGGATGCTGCGACCGCGCCGAGGTGTCGGCGACGATCGCGTCCGCGAGCGAGAGCCAGCGTGCCGCCTGCTCGCCGCCCAGACCGCGACCGGCGATTGCGCGGAGGCCCGCGGCGCCGATCAGGCGGCTGTGGGTCCACTCGTCGGGGTCGAGCTCCCAGATTCCCGCGTCCGGTTCGCGCCAGCGCTTCTCGATGGCGGCGGCGGCGAGCTCGGCGGCGCGCCAGGCCTCGGCGTCGAGCCGGTCGTGGCCGGCCGCCGCTGCGAAGAGCAGGAGCGCCTCGCCGAACACGTCGAACTGGAACTGCGAGTTGACCCAGTTGCCGACGACGCCGCCGCCGCCCGGGTAGCCGGGGAGGTCGAGCGTCCGCTCGTCAGGGACGCGGCCGCCGGCCGTCGTGTACGCGGGCATGAGCGCGGGACCTTCGGCGAGCAGGCGGTCGCGCACGAAGCGCACGGCGGAGTCGAGCAGCGGATGGGGGCCGCACTTGGCGACGGCCTGGCCGACGTAGGACTGATCGCGGATCCAGACGTAGCGGTAGTCGTAGTTGCGTCCGTTCCGCGCCCGTTCGGGAAGAGCCATCGTCGCCGCGGCGACCATTCCCCCGCCGGCGCTCGTCAGGCCGGAGAGCACGGCGTAGGCGTGCCGGGCGTCGCGAGGAGCGATCGTCGCCTCGAGCGCCGGGACGGACTCGCGCCACGAGGTCTCGGTCGCCGACCACGCGACGTCGGGATCAGGGGGCGCCTCGCAACCGGCGCCGATGACGAGCACGAAGTCATGGTGGTCGCCCGGCTCGAGCTCGAGCTCGAGTTCGAGCTGCTTGCCGCCGTGGCCGTCCGGGGCGGGCGCCGCGTCGGCTCCGCCGGTCCAGCAGAGCTCGATGTCGCGGACCCGGCCGTGCCACGCACCGTCGTCGTCTCGCCGGAGCGAGCGGAGCGGCACTTCTCCGAAGCCGCCGCGCGGCCCGAGGAGCACGCCGACCTTGACCGTTCCGGCGCAGGCGACCACCCGCCGCAGCACGACGGCTCCGTCGCCGCTGCTCGGAAGGGCGAGCGCCTCGCGGCACTCGACGATCGCATTCTCCTCCGTGACCCAGCGGCTGCGCCAGATCAGGCTTGCCGGCTCGTAGTAGCCGCCCCAGACATAGCGGTCGCACGGCGCGATCGAGTAGACGCCTCCGCCGCCCACGAGGCCGGAGAAGAAGCCGTCGTCGGCCCAGCCGGGAAAGCACATCCACGCGTAGTCGCCGCGCGGTCCGACCAGGATCCCGCGCTCGCCGTCGGCGAGGAGCGCGTACTCCCGGAGCGTGTGAGGAAGGGAGTGCGTGAGCTCCGCCGCCGCGACGCGCGACTCCGACATCAGCGCGCCAGGCGGACGAGCCCGGCCGCAAGAAGAACGGCTCCGCTCAGCACTCCAGCGAGCAGCGGCCGGTGCGTGGTCGCCCAGACCTGGTAGCTCCGGTCGCGCGCCTCGGAGTCGAACATTCCGTGAACCGCGGCCTCGTCGCTCACCGGCTCGAAGAGGTTGTCCGGCCGCCCGTTCACGGGCAGTTCCTCGATCTGCTGCGAGGAGAAGCCCGTGCGGGCGAGGTAGAGGTCGGCGAGCCGCGGCGCGAGCTTGTTGCCGACGATTGCTTTGACCGCCGAGCCGCCCACGTCGAGCTCGCGCCTGCGGTGATGCGCCGCCCAGTACACCGCCTCGGCCGGCACCTCCGGCTGGTAGATCGGCGGGACGGGCTTCGGATGGTCGGGGAGTCGCGTCCGGCACCAGTTGAACTGCGGCGTGTTGACGGCCGGCAGCTGCACCATCGTGATCCAGACGTTCGACCGGTCGTGCATCAGCTCGGTGCGGACCGAGTCGGTGAAGCCCCGCACGCCGAACTTCGCGCCGCAGTAGGCGGATTGAAGGGGGATCGCGCGATACGCGAGCGCCGAGCCGACCTGCACGACCGTGCCGCGGTCGCGCGGCACCATCCGCTTCAGAGCGGCCATCGTTCCGTAGACCGCTCCGAGGTAGGTGACCTCGGTGGCGCGCTTGAACTCAGCGGGCTCGACGTCGAGGAAGCGGGCGAACACGGTCGCCATCGCATCGTTGACCCAGACGTCGATCGGGCCGAACTCCCGCTCGACCTTCTCGGCCGCAGCCTCGACCTGTTCGTGTTCAGCGACATCCGTCGGCACCACCAGCGCCTTGCCGCCGAACGACTCGACCTCGGAGCGGGCGCCCTCGAGCCCCTCCTCGCCGCGGGCGAGCAGGCCGACGTGGGCGCCGCGCTTCGCGAACGCGTGCGCGACCGCCCGTCCGACCCCGCCCGAGGCGCCGGTGACGACCACGACCTCCGGTCTTCCGTTCTTGCTCAACTCGCCGTCCAGGTCATGCATTCCACGTGCCCGATCTACTGCTATCTACGCCTGCCGTGCCAGCGAGGCTCGCGAGGGACGGCGGGACAGGCGGCCCGTCCGCTTGTCCTGCAAGAGGCCCGCGAGGCGGTCGGCGAGCGCCATGATCGTCAGCGCCGGGTTCGCGGCCCCCTGCGTCGGGAAGACGCTGCCGTCAGCGACGAACAGGTTTTCGACCTCCCAGACGCGATGGCTCGAGTCGACGACGCTGTCCTCCGGCCGGAACCCCATCCGGCAGCCGCCGACGAGGTGCGCGAAGCGGTCGATCGTGAGCGTATCCCGAGCGCCGGCGCCCTCCCAGATCTCCTTCATGACGTTCGTCGCGTAGGCGATGTTCGCGCGGTCGTTGGGGCCGAGGCTGTGACTGAAGAAGGCGACGGGGACGCCGTTCGCGTCGGTCTCGTCGGCGAGCGTGACCCGGTTGTCGGCTTGCGGAAGCAGCTCGCACAGGACGCCGAGCGCAGTCCAGTGGTTGTAGTCGCGCATGTACTCGCGGAGCGCCTCGCCCCAGTGGCCCCCGGCGACGACGTGCTCGGCCCAGCCGATCGGCAGCGGCGAGACGGTCTGGATCGAGAAGCCGCGCGCGAAGCTTCGGCCCGGGTCGGTCTCGTAGAACTGCTCGCTCGAGACTTCCGGCGGCGGCGCCTTGTACATCCGCAGAAGCTCCGGGAAGCGGGCGGCGACCTGCGTGGCGCCCTGCACCATCACGTAGCGCCCAACCTGGTCCTCGTTGTTGGCGAGACCGTGCGGGAAGCGGCGGCTCGTCGAGTTGAGGAGCAGCCGCGGTGTCTCGATCGCGTAGCCGCAGACCGCGACCGCGTCGGCGAGCTGGAAGCGCTCCTCGCCGTCGGCGACATAGGTGACGGCGGTTACGCGACCGCCCGCATCGTCGACCTCGACTCGGATCGCCGTCGAATCGGCGCGAACCTCGACGCCGTGCTCGATCGCGTCGGGAAGATGGGTGACGAGCGGGCTCGCCTTCGCGTTGACCTTGCAGCCCTGCAGGCAGAAGCCGCGGTAGATGCAGTGTGGGCGGTTGCCGAAGACGCCGTTCGTGATCGACACAGGGCCGACGCGCATTTCGATGCCGTGCTTCCGGGCGCCGGCCCAGGCCACGGAGGCCGCACCGGAGATCGGATGCGGCGCGTGCGGGTATCCGTGCGGGTCACCCCAGGGCCAGAACTGACCGGCCACCGGCAGCTCCAGTTCGACGCGTGCGAACGACTCCCTCAGCTCGTCGTAGGAGATCGGCCAGTCGACGGCGACCCCGTCGCGCGAGCGCACTTCGAAGTCGGAGGGATGGAGACGCGGCACGTAGCCGGCGAAGTGCGTCATCGATCCGCCGACGCCGACGCCCGAGTTGTTCTTGCCCATCTCCACCGGGTCGGAGCCGCCGATGACGCGTGTGTCGCGCCAGTAGAGAGGAGCGGCGCCCTTCTCGTCGGAGACCCAGTCGCGATCGGGGTCCCAGAACGGCCCCTTCTCGAGGACGACGATCCGCCAGCCGAGGCGCGCGAGCCGCTGGGCGAGCGTGACGCCGCCAGCCCCGGCGCCGACGATCACGAGGTCGACCGGGCTCCGCGTCGAGTAGTGCGCCATACGGTCGAGGTTCTGCAGCCCGCGTGCGTGCGGATCGAGCAGGAAGGCGGAGTCGTTCTCGCGCGGCATGCGCACGGAGCCCTTGACCGCGTCGCGGAGACGCCTCATGTCGGTTGCCGCTCCTCAACCCTGCGGACAGGGTCGAAGTCGAAGCTCTCCCCAGCCTCCCACGACTCGGTCTCGCCGTGCCGGAGGTGTGGGCTGCTGAAGCGCGAGTACCCGCGCGGGTAGGCGGGCCCGGGGAAGCCGATCTCGTTCCATGCCCAGGGATGCGAGTAGAAGGCCTCGCAGACGTAGCGGATGACGACGCTGAAGACGCGCGAGACGTCGAGCCCCTCCCAGGCGGCGACGTAGAGCTCGTCCTCCGAAAAGCGCTCACAGAGCACCAGCTGCAGCTGCCGGTCGAGAGCGCCGAAGGTGTCGGCCCCTAGCGGGCGAGCCGCTTCGTCGAGGCCGCGTACCACAACGCGCCACGTCTCGGCGTCGTCGGGCAGCCCGTCGTAGCGGTAGCCGTCGAAGACCCCGGAGGCGAGCTTCTCGTCGATGTAGGCGAGGACCGGGATCCGCGGCTCGCGGTCCTGCGCGGTCAATCGGTCACAGAGCGGCTCGAGCGTCGCGCGCTCCGCGTCGTCGAAGAACCGCGGCTCGGGAACCTCGTGCACCCGCGCGAGGACGACCGCTCGCGTCTTCTCGTCCCAGTGGTCGGCGAGCTCGAGCACATCGAAGTCGGGGTAGCGGCCGACGAGCTGCGGCGTCGTGCCGCGGCGCTGCCGCGGTAGACCCTCCGGCTCGAAGCGGCGCGCCACCGCTAGCGCTCCCGGCGGGCGACGGCCGCCGCAACGGCGAGCGCGCCGACCGCGACAAGCGACCCCGGCGCGAGCAGCGGCGGACCCATCACGAGGTTGTAGGTCGGCTCCGCAAAACCGCCAGGCCGCTTGCGAACGCCCTGGACGTGGGTGACGAGGCCGACGACGCCGTCCGCGGCGTAGAGCGCCCCGAGCGCGGGCAGCCAGCGACGCGCAGCCGTCTCCGACCAGATGCTGGCCACGCCCGCCGCGCTCAGCGGCGGCGCAAGCAGCAGCGGCGTCCACATCCAGCGGCTCCCGAACGAGCCCCGGTAGTGCTCGAGGTAGATCTCGAAGCCGAGGCCGGCGGCCGAGGCCGCGGTGGCGGCCGACAGCAGCTTCTGCACCCGGCCCGAGCGGATGTTCTCGATCGTGCGGCCGATCACGCCTCCCATCGCCGTGCCTCCTCCCGCTTGAGCTCGAGTCCGTGGCCCGGCCGCGAGCGGTCGGGTCGTACGACGCCGCTTTCCGGCTCGATCACGCCGTCGAAGAGAAGCTCCTCGAGCCTGACGTGGTCGTGGAACCACTCGAGGTGGCGCAGTCTCGCGACGCCGCAGAGCGCGTGCGCGGAAATCTGCGGCGCGCAGTGTCCCGAGAGGTCGAGCGAATGCGCCTCGCAGAGCGCTGCGACGCGCAGCAGGCCGGTGATTCCGCCGCAGCGGCTCACGTCTGCCTGCAGGCAGTCGACCGCGCCGGCTGCGAGCATCCGCTCGAAATAGAAGAGGGTGTCGCCGTACTCGCCGGCAGCGATATCCATCCCGCCGGGCGAGCGGTCGCGGAGCAGTCGCAAGCCGTCGAGGTCGTCGGAGGAGACCGGCTCCTCGAACCAGCGCACGTCCCATTCGGCTGCGTAGCGCTCGGCCCACCCGACGGCCGCCTTGCGGGAGAAGGCACCGTTCGCGTCGACGAAGAGCTCTACGGTGTCGCCGATCGTCTCGCGCACGACGGCGAGGCGGCGCGGATCGCGGGACGGGTCGCGGCCGACCTTCACCTTCACGCGCGGCATGCCGGCCACCGCCCAGCCTCCGAGCTGCTGGCGCAGCCGCTCGAGCGAGTACGAGGTGAAGCCGCCGCTGCCGTACACCGGCACCTCGCCGCGCGCCGCGTCGAGCGCCCGCACGAGCGGCACGTCGAGCAGCTTCGCCTTCAAGTCCCAGAGCGCGACGTCGACGGCGGCGACGGCCATCTGCCCGAGGCCCGGCCGGCCGGCGTTGCGGATCCGCTCTTGCATGCGCGCCCAGCAGGCGGCCACGTCGAGCGCATCGCAGCCGGCGACCGCGTCGGCGAGCAGCGACTCGACGAAGCGGGCGACCGAGACGTCGCCATACGTGTAGCCGAGACCGTTCATGCCGCCGGCGGAAGCCTCGACGACGACGATCGTCGTCGAGGCCCAGGCGAGCGTGCCATCCGACTCCGGCTCGTCGGTCGGCACGGTGTACGCGGCGACGGTCAGCGACTCGATCGCCGTGTCGAGGGCGACCGCGCTCATCGGCCGGGGAGGAACTCGACGACCTTCTGGGCGAAGCTCTGCTGCATCATCCGGCGGGCGTCCGGATCGCCGGACGCGACCGCGCTGGCGAAGCTCCGAGCCTGCTCGAGCGTGATGTGCGGCGGCAGCGGCGGCACCTCCGGGTCGGTGATCGCCTCGAGCACGCACGGCCGGTCGGCTGCGAGCGCCTCGTCCCAGGCCGCTCCGACGTCGTCCGGGGAGTCGACGCGGATTCCCTCCAGTCCGAGCAGCTGTGCGTACCGCGCGTACGGGAAGTCGGGGACGTCCTGCGAGATCGGGTAGCGCGGGTCCCCTTCCATGGCGCGCTGCTCCCACGTCACCTGGTTGAGATCGCCGTTGCGGAGCACGAGCACGACGAGTCGTGGGTCCTCCCACCGCTGCCAGTACTTCGCGATCGTGATCATCTCGTTCATCCCGTTCATCTGGAAGGCGCCGTCGCCGACGAGCGCGATCGCCGGCCGGCCCGGATGGGCGAACTTCGCGGCGATGGCGTACGGGACCCCGGGGCCCATCGTGGCGAGCGTCCCCGAGAGCGTTGCGGTCATCCCGGCGCGAAGCTTCAGGTCGCGCGCGAACCAGTTGGCGGAGGAGCCGGAGTCGGTGGAGATCATCACGTCGTCGGGCAGCCTCGGGGAGAGCTCGAAGAAGACGCGCTGCGGGTTGATCGGATCGGCGTCCTGCATCGCCCGCTCCGCCATCAGGCTCCACCAGTCGCGGACCCCGGACTCGATCTTCTCGCGCCAGCCGCGGTCGCTCTTGCGCGCGAGGCGCGGGATCAGCTCTCGCAGGGTCGCCGCCGCATCGCCGACGAGGTCGACCTCCATCGGGTAGCGGATGCCGATCATGCGTCCGTCGATGTCGATCTGCACGCCGCGCGCCTTGCCCTCCTCGGGCAGGAACTCCGAGTAGGGGAAGCTCGAGCCGACCATGAGCAGCGTGTCACAGTCGTTCATCAGGTCCCAGCTCGGCTTCGTCCCGAGCAGCCCGATCGAGCCGGTCACCCAGGGCAGGTCGTCGGGCAGGACGGCCTTGCCGAGCAGCGCCTTCGCGACGCCCGCGCCGAGAAGATCGGCGACCTCCGTCACCTCGTCGGCAGCGTGTAGCGCGCCCTGACCGACGAGCATCGCGGCGCGCGAGCCGGCGTTCAGCACCGCGGCGGCGCGCTCGAGATCCGCGACATGGGGAACGGTCGCCGGCGGCGAGTAGCCGACCGACGAGTGGATGGTGCCGTGCGCGCGCGGCGGCGAGACGGCCGGCTCGGAGGCGAGGTCGTTGGGGATGATCAGGCACGTGACGCTGCGCTGGTCGGCGGCGATCCGGATCGCGCGGTCGACGAGATGGCGCATCTGCGAGGCCGTCGAGGCCGTGTGAACGTATTCGTGGGCGACGTCCTTGAAGAGCGACTGGAGGTCGACCTCCTGCTGGTAGTTGCCGCCGAGCGCGGAGCGGGCCTGCTGGCCGACGATGGCCACGACCGGCTGATGGTCGAGCTTTGCGTCGTAGAGGCCGTTGAGCAGGTGGATCGCGCCAGGCCCCGACGTGGCGAGGCAGACGCCGACCTCACCCGTGAACTTCGCGTGCGCGCACGCCATGAAGGCGGCCATCTCCTCGTGACGAACCTGGATCAGCTCCGGGTCGCCGTCGGCGCGGTCGAAGGCGCCGATGATTGCGTTGATTCCGTCGCCCGGGAAGCCGAAGACGCGGTGGATCCCCCATTCGCGCAGCCGGGCGAGGAGAAAATCGGCAACGAGATCTGACATGGCGGGGGCTCCTTTCGACGGGTCTCGACCTCTCTTGTGTTCGCGGGGAGCAATCGCAAACCGGCTCGTGGTTTCCCGCGCGTGGAGGCACGGAAGCTTTCCGTCGTGACGACGTTTGTCCGCGCCCTGCGCTTCGCGCTCAGTCGTCAGGCGAGCGCCTACGGATTCACGCTGATCGTCTGGGGCACCGGGGCGGTCGCGGCCTCGCGGCTCGGCGGCCCGGACCCGACCGAGGCGTTCGCCTACGTGGGGGGCGCCCTCACCGCGGCCGTCCTCGTCGTGCTGTTCGCGTTCGGGGTCTCGAGCGTCCTCGGCGAGCACGAGCCGCGCCGCCGCTCCTAGTCGGCGATCCACGTGCCGTCGGTGCCCGCCGCAATCGCCAGCGGCTGGGGAATCGTCTCGCTCGTCGGCGGACCTGCCGGCTACTTCGGCGCTGCCTTCCTCGCCGTCCTCGTCTACGAGAGCCTGCTCTCGGCCGAGATCATGCTCGCCACGATCTCGCCCCGCGACCGGCGGGCGGACTAGGGAGCCGCGGCGCGGCGGTAGCGCGCGGCGCGCGCGGCTGCGAGCCGGGGCGTGCCCCCCTCGATCATCTGCTGCCGCGCCTCGCTCTCGGCGAACAGCTGGAACAACAGCCAGATGAGGACACCGATCATCGTGAACGAGCCCTCTACGAGCATGACGCCGCCGCCCGCGCGCTGGTCGGCGAGCGGACTGAGCCCCCACGTGCGCGGCACGTGGAGGTACGGCGCGTAGTACGCGTGGCCCGACCACAGGAAGATCTGGGAGAGCGCGAGCCACACGACCCACATCGCGAGCAGGTAGACGGCCTTCCACGCCATCCCGAACCGCCGCGGACCTGGTAGCGGTTCGAAAAGCGCCGCCCACATCAGCGCACCGAGGGTGAAGAAGAGGATGTGCTGGCAGGCGTGGACGGCGTTGTCGCGGAGGGCTGCGTCGTAGAAGACAGGCAGATGCCATGCGCAGAGGTTGATCGCCCATAGCGGGAGGGCGACGAGCGGGTGCGCGAGCACGCGGAGCAAGCGGATCGGGCGCACCCGGAGCAGCGGCTGCAGCATTCGCCCGTCGAGGCCGAGCACGACGAGCAGCGGGCCGACGTCGCCGAGCATGACGTGCTGCAGCATGTGCACCGAGAACAGTCGCTCCTCACCGATCGTGTCGATCGGCGAGACGAGCGCCAGCGCCACGACCGCGACGCCCGACGCGAAGCAGAGCCTTCGACGTAGCGGCACCGGCCGGCCGCGTCGCCGCAGCGTGATCGCCCGCCGGACGTAGGCAGCGGAAACAGCTGCGAGCGAGACGATCTCGAGTGGCTCGAACGACCAGGTCAGCGGTGCAGGAGACGAGATCACGCCGTCGCCGATCGTTCGCACTGCGACCCAGTTTCAGGCCAGCCAACGCCGGCAAAGACTCTGCGGTGGCACGCGAGGGCCGGGAAGCGAGAAGAACACCCGCACGTCGCCTGGCCGCGTTCGTTCTCCTGCTCGTGCTCGCGCTCGCCCCCGCGGGCTGCGACTCGAACGGGCAGAACTCCCTCCATCCGTTCAGTCACTCGACGCGCGACATCGCGAACCTGTGGTGGTGGATGCTCGGCGTGTCGGGCTTCGGGCTCGCACTCGTGGTCGGCCTGCTCGTAGCGGCCTGGGCTCGGCGCAAGCGAACCGCGCTTGACGACGATCCGAAGCCGGGCGAGCGCGCGGGCTGGATGGTCGTGATCGGCCTCGGGGTGATCATGCCGGTCGTCGTCGTCGCGTCGCTCTTCGTGGTCGCGGACATCTTCATCATCGGCACGACGGAGGCGCCCGCGGCCGGCTCGACCGCGATGACGATTGACGTCGTCGGCCATCAGTGGTGGTGGGAGGTGCGGTATCCGGGCACGAGGGCGGTCACGGCGAACGAGATCCACATTCCCGTCGACACGCGGATTCATGCCGTTGCGACCACCGCGGATGTCATCCACAGCTTCTGGGTGCCCGAGCTCAACCGGAAGGTGGACACGATCCCGGGCCGGCGGAACAGCGTGCTCCTTTACGCCGACAAGCCCGGCGTCTACCGCGGACAGTGCGCCGAGTTCTGCGGCCTGCAGCACGCCCACATGTCCCTCGAGGTCGTTGCGGAGCCACGGGCCGCATTCGAGCGTTGGCTGACGCGAGAGGCAGCCCCGGCGAGGGCCCCGGCCACGGCCCTCGAACGGCGCGGCCGCCAGCTCTTCCTCGACGGACCGTGCCAGAGCTGCCACACGATCCGCGGCACGTCGGCCTCGGGCGACGTCGGACCCGACCTGACGCACCTCGGCAGCCGCAGCACGCTCGCGGCGCTGACGATCACGAACACGCCAGCGGAGCTCTCGCGCTGGATCGACGACTCGCAAGCGATCAAGCCGGGCAACCAGATGCCGGACTTCGACTACACGGCCGCGCAGCTTCACGCGCTCGTCTCCTACCTGGAGAACCTCAAGTAATGGCGACCGTCGCGCCTGGCCCGACGCCGACCGAGGAGGTCGTCGATCGGCTCGAGCGGATGTGGCGCGCCCGTCCGGGCGTGCTCGGCTGGCTGACGACAACCGACCACAAGCGGATCGGGATTCTCTACTTCTGGGCGACGATGGTCTTCTTCGGCGCCGGCGGCGCCGAAGCGATGCTGATCCGCACCCAGCTCGCCGCCCCGAACGAGACCGTGCTCTCGCCGAGCACCTACGACCAGGTCTTCACGCTGCACGGGGTGACGATGATCTTCTTCTTCATCATCCCGATGACCACGGGCGCGTTCGGGAACTACCTGCTCCCGCTGATGCTCGGCGCGCGCGACATGGCGTTCCCGCGGATGAACGCCCTCAGCTTCTGGGTCTTCCTCGGCTCCGGGATCTTCCTCTACACCAGCCTCGCCCTCGGCGTGGCGCCGAACGCCGGCTGGTTCGACTACGTGCCACTCGCCTCGCGCCTCTACGACCCGGGCCGGAACATCGATTTCTACTGCCTGGCGCTGATCTTCAACGGCATCGCGTCGACGCTGACGGCCGCGAACTTCATCGTGACGATCTTCAAGATGCGGGCGCCTGGCATGTCGATCAATCGCATGCCGCTCTTCTGCTTCGCCTTCCTCGCCGCCTCGTTCGGGCTGCTCTTCGCGCTGCCGTCACTCAGCGCCGACGCGATCTTCCTCTACCTCGACCGAAACGTCGGCTCCCACTTCTTCGACGTCGCCCACGGCGGCTCGGCACTGCTGTGGCAACACCTCTTCTGGATCTTCGGCCACCCGGAGGTCTACATCCTCATCGTCCCCGCCTTCGGGATCGCGACCGAGATCATCCCGGCGTTCACGCAGCGCCGGCTCGTCGCCTTCCCGTTCGTCGCGATCGCCGAGCTGCTCGTCGTCTTCCTCGGCTTCGGTGTCTGGGCACACCACATGTTCGCGACCGGCATGCCGACGATCACGACGGTCTTCTTCGCGGCGGCGACCGCAGTCGTGGTCATTCCCAGCACGATCCAGGTGTTCGCCTGGTGCATGACGATCTTCACCGGCCGAGCGCGGTTCAAGACGCCGCTGCTCTTCATCGTCGGCTTCATCTACATGTTCGTCGTCGGCGGGCTGAGCGGGATCATGTTCCTCGCGATCCCGTTCGACCAGCAGCTGACCGACACGTACTTCGTCGTCGCGCACTTCCACTACATCATCTTCGGGGCCGCTGTGTTCCCGATCTTCGGCGGCATGTACTACTGGTTTCCGAAGGTCACGGGGCGGCTCTATTTCGAGCGGCCCGGCCAGATCAGCTTCTGGGTGATCTTCATCGGGACGAACGTCCTCTTCTTCCCGATGCACATCGTCGGGCTGCTCGGGATGCCGCGTCGCAACTACACATACCCGAGCGGCCTCGACTGGGCGCCGTACAACCTCACGGAGACGATCGGCGCGTATCTGACCGCCGCCGGGATTCTGCTGCTGCTGGGGAACCTGGTGGTCAGCCGGCTGCGCGGCGAACCAGCTGGGCGCGATCCGTGGCATGCGGCGACGCTCGAGTGGACGGTCTCCTCGCCCCCGCCGGAGTACAACTTCGCCGTCATCCCGAAGGTCTCGAGCGCGTACGCGAACTGGGACGACGACGATCGGGCCGCGGACGAGCGCCGGCTCGCCGAGGGGGCGCTCGTCCTCGACCAGGGCCACGAGACGACGGTCAGCGCGCGCCTCGACGGCCGGATCGGGGAGATCGTGGCGATGCCTCACGATTCCCCGTGGCCGATCATTCTCGCTGGGGCGCTCGGCCTCGTCTTCACGATGCTCGTGATCGGAAAGTTCGCGATCGCGGCCGCGATGGGCGTCCTCTGCCTGCTCGCACTCGCCGGCTGGCATTCGACGGAGCCGCACGAGGCGTGAACGCATGAGCGACTTCACTGTCGACGACCGCACCGAACGGCTCGTCCCCCGTACGACCGCTCCGCGCGACGCGCGGGGGGTCGCGGCCGTCGAGCAGCAGCGGAGCGGCCTGCCGGTCGGCCTCTGGGGGATGGCGATTGTCGCGGCGAGCGAGGTGACGCTGTTCGGGGTCTTTGTCGGTTCCTACTTCTACCTCCGCTTCGGAAGCGCCCACTGGCCGCCCGACGGGATCGCACCCCCGGCCCTCGCGGCGCCGTTGATCATGGTCGCGGCCCTCGCGACGACCGCCGTTCCGATGCTGCTCGCCGCCCGCGCGGCCACCACGGGCCGGCTCAGCGCGGTCCGCCGCCTGGTCGTGACCGCGCTGGTCGTCCAGACGGGCTACTTCATCTACGCGATTCACGAGCTCGAACTCGACCTCCACCGCTTCACCCCGAAGACGGACGCGTACGGCTCGATCTACTTCGTGCTGCTCGGCGCCGACCACGCGCACGTTCTCTTCGGGCTCCTGCTCGACGTCTGGCTGCTGCTCAAGCTGACCACGGGACTCACGCCATACCGGGCGACGGCAACCCGGGCGATCGCGCTCTACTGGCTCGCCGTGATTGCGATCACGATCGTCGTCACCGGAACCGTCCTCTCCGCCGCCGCATGAGCGCCGCGCGTTCGCCCGCCCCGGCCGCCAGCACGAGCACGCGCGTGCTGTCCGTCTTCCAGTGGCTCGGGATCCTCGCCGCAGCGTTCACCTGGGCGGCCCAACACGTGGTCGGTTATGGCGCCGCAGAGGCGCGCTGCTCGATCGCCGGCATGCACTGGGGAATCGGGCTGCACACGTGGGAGGCGGCGATGCTCGGCTGCGCTGCGGCGGTCGCGCTCGGCGCGGAGGCCGCGGCGCTCACCGTGTTCCTGCGGACGCGAGGGGGCGAATTCGGCGACGGGCCGCTCGAGCGCCCCGACAGCGAGGCCGAGGCGCGTCTCGGCCGACTCCACTTCTTCTCGGCCGCGGCGCTCGTGACGAACCTGCTCTTCCTGACGATCGTCGTCCTCGACACTTCCGCGTCCCTCGTCGACACGCTGTGCAGGCAGTCGTGACGCTCCAGCGCCTACGCCTCGCCGCTGCGGCAGTCGGAGCCGCCGCCCTCCTCTGCAGCCCGGCCGCGGCTGCCCCGGGCGGGCTCGCCACGCAGGGCGACCACCTCTACGGCCAGTACTGCCTCTCGTGCCACGGGCCGAACGGCGAGGGCTCGGTGCGGGCGGGTGGCAGGACGATCGGCGCCGGGCCGGCGCGGACGCAGGGGGTCGAGCGAGCGGTCGCCCCCTCGCTCGTCGGCGTCGGTGCGCTCGCGGCCGACTTCTACCTGCGCACCGGCTACATGCCGCTCCAGCATCTCGGCCTGCAGCCGACCCGCGGCCCGTCGCCGTTCAGCGAGGAGCAGATCAAGGCGCTCGTCGCCTATATCACCTCGCTCGGCAAAGGCCCGGCAATCCCGACCCTGCACCCGGAGCGGGGGAACCTCTCCAGCGGCGAGCAACTCTTTGCCGCTCACTGCGCCGGCTGCCACCAGATCGTCGCCCGCGGCGGCTACGTGACGGGCGCCGTGCCCCCGGCGCTCACCGCGGCGACGCCGACGCAGATCGCCGAGGCGGTACGGATCGGCCCGTACGCGATGCCGACGTTCTCGAAGAGCGCGATCAGCGACCGGCAGCTCAACTCGATCGTCCGCTACGTCGAGTACACGAAGCACCCCGACCATCCGGGCGGCTGGTCGATGGGCTTCCTCGGGCCAGTGCCCGAGGGACTCGTGACGTGGTTCCTCGCGATGACGGCTCTAGTGGCCGTCTGCCTCTCGGTCGGAAGGAGGCTCCGCAGATGAGCGCCGCCCCGAACCCGCACGACCGCATCGTTCCCAAACTGCCGCCGCACCGCGGCGCCGAAGCCGCGGCCATCGCCCTCTTCGCCGCCGGCGCGCTCCTCGCGCTCGGCTTCGTCGCCGTCTACGCACTCGGCACGCTGCCGCACGAGACTCAGCTGCTCGGCGCCTGCCTCGGCCTCTCACTACTCGCGGTCGCGGCGGCGCTCGTCGTCACCGGCAGGCGGCTGGTCGTCACCGAGGAGCTGACCGAGGAGTACCCGGCCGAGGAGCACCCTGCCGAGCAGGAGGCGGTCGCGCGGCTCGTTGACGAGGGCACCGACCGGATCACGCGGCGGCGTTTCTTCGCGCTCAGCCTGCTCGGCGCCGGCGGCTCGCTCGGGCTCGCCCTGCTCGCACCCGCCGTCTCGCTCGGCCCGATCTTCCGGGTCGGCGGCTACCTCACGACTCCGTGGCGACGCGGCAAGCGGCTCGTCGACGAGCAGGGGCGGCCGCTGCGCGCGTCCGACATCGATCGCGGCGCCTTCTATACTGCCTTCGCCGAAGGCGCCGACCCGGAGCAACAGAGCGCGTCGCTCGTACTCGTGCGACTGCCCGAGAGCGAGCTGCGGCTGCCGCCCGCGCTCCGCGGCTACGACGCGAACGGGATCGTCGCCTACTCGAAGATCTGCACGCACGCGGGTTGCGCGATCTCGATGTACCGCTCACCGCTCTTCCAGCCCGACGAGCCACGGCCCGCGCTCGTTTGCCCATGCCACTACTCGACGTTCGATCCGGCGACCGGCGGTACGGTCATCTTCGGACCGGCCGGGCGCGCGCTGCCGATGCTGCCGCTCGAGATCGACCGGAGCGGACACCTGCGCGCCCGCGGCAACTTCGACGAGCCCGTCGGCCCCTCCTGGTGGGGCTCGCGGATCTGGAAGCCGACGACGTGAGCGGCGCACCGCTCACCCGCCGGCTCGTCCGCTGGCTCGACACGCGCACGGGGACCGCGCCATTCCTCCGCAAGGGGCTGCGCTACCTGTTCCCCGACCACTGGTCGTTCCTGCTCGGAGAGGTGGCGCTCTACGCGTTCGTCGTGCTCGTCGCGACCGGCACGTATCTCGCCTTCTTCTTCGTCGACAGCACGCACCAGATCGTCTACCACGGCCCGTACGCGCCCCTGCGCGGCCAGCAGATGAGCGAGGCGTACGCGTCGGTCGTGCACATCTCGCTCTCGGTGCGGGCCGGCCTGCTGATCCGGCAGACCCACCACTGGGCTGCGAACGTCTTCATCGCGGCGATCGTCCTCCATCTCTTCCGCGTCTTCTTCACCGGCGCGTACCGCAAGCCGCGCGACCTGACCTACCTGATCGGCCTGACGATCCTCGCCGTCTCGCTGCTCGAGGCGTACATCGGCTACTCGCTCGTCGATGACCTCCTCTCCGGCATGGGGCTCGTGATCGGCTACTCGGTGGGCCTGTCGATCCCGTTCGTCGGGCCTGGACTGATGAACCTGATCTTCCAGGGGCCGTTCCCGGGTGGAAGTTCGGTGTGGCCTCGCATGTATCTCGCGCACATCCTCGTCTTCCCGATCCTGATCGCCGGACTGCTCGGCGCGCACCTCGCGCTCGTCGCCTCGCGGCACCACACCCAGTTCCGCGCGAAGCGCAAGCAGACCGAGCGCACGCTCCTCGGCGTGCCGATGTGGCCCGGCCAGACACCGCGCTCGATCGGGCTGGCGCTCGCGACCGCGGGCGTGCTCTTCCTGCTCGGCGGGCTCGTCGAGATCAACCCGATCTGGCTCTGGGGGCCGTTCCACACGTACGTCTCCACGAACGGCGCCCAGCCGGATTGGTACCTCGGCTGGCTGATCGGAGCGCTGCGGATCGTGCCCGGCTTCGACTGGGTGATCGACGGCTACACGATCGCGCCCGCACCGTTCTGGGGAGGCGTTGCCTTCCCGACGATCGTGTTCGGGTTGCTCTACCTCTGGCCGGCGCTCGAGCGGAAGTTCACCGGCGACGATGCGTTCCACAACCTGCTCGACCGCCCGCGCGACGCCCCGGTGCGAACCGGAGTCGGCATCGCGGTCGTCACCCTGGCCTTCCTCCTCCTGCTCGCCGGAAGCGCCGACCGCGCCGACGTCTCCTTCGGCCTCTCCTACACCGAGCAGGTGTCCGTGTACCGGATCCTCGTCCTCATCCTGCCCGGCGTCGCCGGCATGATCGCCTACCTCGTCTGCAGGCAGCTCCAGGCGGGAGACGAGGTTGCACGGGGCCGCCGCCGCGCCGAGGCGGAGGCGCGGCTCGCGCGCCTGCGGCGCCGGGCGGCGCCGCCCGCATCGAGGTAAGCGCTAGCCGGTTTCGTCGTCGCGGATCGGCAGTGCCGACAGGCCTGAGGCGCCGTGAACCTCCGGGGCCGGCTCCTCGCAGCGCACGAGCACGTACTTCTCGGCCCGGCCGATAACCGTGTCGAGCTCGCGGTCGTCGTGGCCAGCCAGGACGGCGTAACAGCCCGGGAGATTGCGGAGAGCGTCGTACTCCGCTCCGCTCATCCGGAGCACCGCGGCGCGATTCGCATCGGAGCACTCGCAGAAGAAGTACCCCTCGTCGTCGTCTCCGTCCACGAGTTCGCGAACCCGTCTGTTGACGTCGCGGAACAACTGGTGGCCGTCCGGCTCAAGCGTCGCGTCCGGGAGTCGTATCGTCGTGCTCATTCGGCTTCCTCTCTTCTCTGTCTCGTCGGTGTCGGCGGCAAGGCTGGGTGCGAAGACAGTCTCGGAGTGTCCATATGGCGTCGCGCAGGGCCGCTTCCTTCTACGAAAGCGCTCATCGGTGTCTGGGGGTCCGAAGTTCAGGCGGCGCCAGCGCTCTGCCTTCTGGCTCCGGCTGTTCTGTTCCATCGTCTGCCAACTCGCGCTCCATCGCCGTCAGCCGAGGAGACAAGACGCTGAGCAGCAGCGTCGGCCGCGGTGACGAGCCATTCCGTCAGGTCCACGCTCTGGGCTTGTGCCGCGGCTCTCCATCGCTCGACTCGCCCGGCCTCGACGTTCAGACGCAGCTGCTCCACCCGGGTCTGATCCACGTGGGTCGGAATCCGGGCGAGCTTAACCTTCTCGCTTCTCAGGTGTGCCCGGAGCTCGTTGCGCGACCAGCGGCTCCTCTCGGCCAGCTCGAGCCACTCGTCCTGGACTTGCTCGGGTAGCGCGGCTACCTCCGCATGGTGCGCGAAGCTGAGCTTGTCCCGCCGGCGGGACAAGTCGAAGCGGCCAGCGACCCATGCGTAGTTGCGTAGGGTCTGATAGTCGAGGCCGGTGACTGCGATTGCTTGCTTGTACTTCTCGCCGTAGCTGCCCTCGCCGTAGAACGCCCAGTCTGCGAGCCACCAGCTGGAGGCATTGGCGATGCTGCCGACCTGTCGTCCAAGCGCCTGCCAGCGCTCGAACGAGAGGTTCGCAGGGAGGCGGAGCCCGACCGAGGTGTATGGGGGCCGAGCCCTCCCGTTCCGTGCAGGATGGAAGAGACCCTCTCCGAAGCTTTCGGTGGCGTTACCGCTGACCGCTGCCTCCGCGTGCGCGACCGCCCCGTTCCGTTCTCGACTGGCCCGCGCTCGGCTTCGCGGTTGAGCCATGGCTTGAGGAGCTTCTCGATCTCGCGGCAACCGCAGGAGCCTTCGAGCCGTCCCCGAACACGGCGGCCCTCGATCACGCGTCGCAACTCCTCGGCCCGAGTCTCGATTCGATCGGTTGTGGAGGTGATCGCGACCCGCGCGCCGAGCCGCGCCAGCAGCCCTGCACAGGCAAAGCCGATGCCCTCAGCGCTGCCGCAGCCGCTGACGAGCGCCGCTCGCCCGAAGAAGCCGAACGGTGCGCCGGTCACGCCCTCAGATCCGCAGCAATCTCCTCGAAGACCAGATAGTGATCACGGCGCACGTTGCTGTGCGCAGCCGAGAGCGTCCACTCCTCCTCGGACCCCGGCGTCACGAAGATGTCGCGGTTCACCAGCAGATCGTGCTCCATCACCCCCGGCTCCCCTCGGTTAAGGGTGATTGCCGCGGGGATCCCAGAGCGGGACGGGCGCGCTCGACTGGTATGCCATTCCGTGCGGGTAGCTGATCAGCTCGATGTCGGTTCCGAACGGATTCTCGAAATAGTTGATCGACTGGCCGGCGGCGGGGCCGTCCGTCAGCGTCACAGGACCGAACAGCCCTGTTCCGGTCTCCGTCTGCAGGTACCCGGCGCCCTTGTCGATGTGCCGAACGTAGAAGGCGATGTGGTGGGCGCCCCAGTCGGAGTTCATGCGGAACGTCTGATCCTGGTCGGGCGAGGTGTACTGGAACAGCTCTACGTTCGGCCCGTTGCCGCCGCGAAGCATGCGGATCTGCTGCACGACCGCGCGCGGGTTGACATCGACGAGGTCGGTCATGAACGTGCCGACCGGATCGCTGAACGGCCCGAAGGTGAGCGGGTTGATGAAGCCGAGGTTCTGCTCGAGCCACGCCGCCGCCACATCGATGTCCGCGACCGTGATCCCGATGTGATCGATGCCGAGCAAACCAGGCACGCTGGTGACGACGGAGTCCATCCCGTTCAGCTTTGGCGACCAAAGCGGCTTCACGCTCGGCACCTGGTATGCCATGCCGTCCGGGTAGCTGATGAACTCGATGTAGCCGCCCCACGGCGTCTGGAAGTACTGGATCGTCTGTCCGGCAGCGGGCCCGGCCGTCAGCGTGAACGGACCGGCCGGCATCTTGCGCACGCCTTTCTCGACCATGTACTCGACTGCTACGTCGATGTCGTTGACATAGAAGGCGATGTGGTGGCCCGTCCAGTCTGAGTTCTTTGGCATGTCATGCCGCTGCCCGTCAGGCGCCGTGTACTTGAACAGTTCGATGTTGGCGCTGTGCCCGACACGGAGCATCGTGATCTGGTCGATCGAGGCCGTCTCCGCGACGTCGACGACACTCGCGACGAAGGCTCCGGCAGGGAATGGGCCGAACGTGAGCGGTGCGACCGCACCCATCACATCCTCGAACCACTCGATCGCCTGGTTGATATCGGGGACCGTCAGACCGACATGGTCACAGCCAACAAGGCCCAGCTGCCCAGGAGCAATGCCGCCGAACGCGCGGCCCACCGCGGCCTGGGCACCTCCGACGCCGACCACCGGAAGGGCTGCGACCGACCCGAGCGCGAACGCGCCCTTGGCCAGAAACTCCCTGCGCCCCATCCTCCCCTCGCTCACCTTCCACCTCCTCGAGACTCGAGATGACGCGGATCTTCTCACGGCCCGCCGCCCCTGTCGACCGAGGATGAAGCGGATCACCGGCGGCCGAAGCCGAAGGTCGCTCCTTAACTCACTACTGCTCGACGAGCAAAGCTTCGACTGGTGCGCCTGCTTGGATGGCGTCGAGTCGTTGCGGGCAGGCGTCGCGTCGAAAACGCTCGGGCGTTCCCTGTGGGTGGAAAGATTCCGGCGTGGGGGTTCCGGTAGGTGAGGGGTTGGCGCAGCGGCGGTCACGGCCCGTCGCAGCGGATCGCTCTCTGGGACGGACTCTAAGCCAGAGGTCAGAGGACCATGAGAGAAGCCGCGAATACGAACGTCGTGCCGAGCATCAGCCTCGGCTGCGATCCGTTGCATCGCCCCAAGGAGCCCGTGACTGACCACCTTCGTGAACAGAGAGAGGGCACTGGAAGCGACTACCGGCGGCCGTCGAGTCGGCGCGGCGGTCGCCCGCCGCACCGACTCGAGGGACTCTAGGTCGTCGGCACAGGAACGCGCGGCAGATCGCTGCGCGACGCACTCTGCGGCGGCTCCTGCCCGCCCATATCCAGGCGGAACGGCGGATAGGTGTCGGTCATGAGCGCGCTGTACGCAAGGACGCGGAAGCACCAGCGGTTCATGCCCATCACGAAGTCATACAGCGACCTCGGATACGAGCCCGTGAAGAGAAGAGCGAGTCCGACGAACAGAACGAGCAGCCCGATCAGGCCGCCACTCGTCGCGTCGCCCCACCCGCCTGCACCCGACCAGCTTGCCCATGCACCACCGGCGAAGATCGCGACGACCAGATAGTGCGGGAGAGCGAGCAGCCACCACTTGACGAGGACGAGTCCGCGCGAGAGCGACTGCGGGTACTCGATCTCGACGCGCGCGGGGTAGTCGACCACGTCCCTGAGCGTGAACGGCGGGTACTTGTCAGTGCCGAGGGCGCTGTAGCTGTAGAAACAGACTCGCCATGACCAACGAATGACGCCGGAGTTGAACTCGAAGAGTCCTCGCGGGTAGCGGCCGGTGAAGAGGATCGCGAAGAAGGCGATCACCGTCACGACCGCAAACGCGATCCAGAGGAAGATGAGGATGATGAAGTGCGGGATCGCGAGCAGCCACTTGACGAGCCAGAGCCAGCGGCTCAGCTGTGGCTCGAGCTCGCCTTCAAGCCGAAGCGGATAGGACGGTGAGATGGTGTCGGGCATTTCGTGCTCCTTCGCGTTGATGGTGACGTCGTCGATCTTCCGGTCGTCGCCCGGTCTAGGGGACGACCTGCGGCGCCGCATAGAGCGCGACTTGTGGGGAGCTCGTGACGAAGTGAAGGTCGTGGATTCCCTCCAGCGACATTCCCGAGCCGGCGCCTGGTGCGATGTCGAGTAGGAGGGTCGGCCGGTTCCATCGTTCGTATTGATCTGTGTCGATGTAGAAGGGGCAACCGTCGACCTCTCCGAGCAGCAGGTCGCTCGGGCCGACGAACAACTCGCCGTCCGGGAAGCACATCGGGGAGCTGCCGTCGCAACAGCCCCCCGACTGGAAGAACATCAGCGGACCGTAGTCGCCTCTCAGGCGCTCGATCTCCGCGACCGCGGATTCGGTGGCGACGACGCTGGGAGACGGATCCGCTCGCATCGGCTTAGAAGAGCCCGAGCGGCTGCGGGTCGTAGGAGACGAGCATGCACTTCGTCTGGGTGTAGTGGTCGAGCATCATCTTGTGGTTCTCACGCCCGACCCCGGACACCTTGTAGCCGCCGAAGGCGGCGTGTGCCGGGTAGAGGTGGTAGCAGTTCGTCCAGACCCGGCCGGCCTTGATCGCGCGGCCCATCCGGTAGGTCTTGGCGGTGTCGCGCGTCCAGACGCCGGCTCCGAGCCCGTACATCGTGTCGTTGGCGATCTCCAGCGCCTCAGCCTCGTTCTTGAACGTCGTGACTGCGAGCACGGGGCCGAAGATCTCCTCCTGGAAGATCCGCATCTTGTTGTGGCCTTTGAAGACGGTCGGCTGGAAGTAGTAGCCGCCCTCGAGCTCGCCGCCGAGATGCGCCGGCTCGCCGCCCGTGAGCAGCTCGGCGCCCTCGTCGAGGCCGATCTTGACGTAGCTCTCGATCTTCTCGAGCTGCGCCATCGAGACCTGCGGGCCGAGCTGGGTGTCGAGCGAGAGCGGATGTCCCTGACGGATGCTCTCGATGCGCGCGAGGGCCCGCTCCATGAACTGGTCGTAGATCGACTCCTCGATCAGCGCCCTGGAGGGGCAGGTGCAGACCTCGCCCTTGTTGAAGGCGTACAGGACGAGCCCCTCGACCGCCTTGTCGAGGAACGAGTCGTCTTCCGCCATCACGTCGGCGAAGAAGATGTTCGGCGACTTGCCGCCCAGCTCCGTGGTCGAGGGAATGATGTTTTGCGCGGCGTACTGCATGATCAGCCGCCCGGTCACCGTCTCGCCGGTAAAGGCGATCTTCGCGATCCTCTTGCTCGTGGCGAGCGCCTTCCCGATCTCGGCACCCGGCCCATTGACGACGTTGATCACGCCTCCGGGCACGATCTCCTCGAGCAGCTCCATCAGCTTGAGGATCGACCACGGAGTCGGGCTTGCCGGCTTGAGGACGACCGCGTTGCCGGCCGCGAGCGCCGGCGCGAGCTTCCAGGCCGCCATCAACAGGGGGAAGTTGAACGGGATGATCTGCCCGACCACGCCCAGCGGCTCCCTGAAGTGGTAGGCGATCGTGTTCTTGTCGATCTCCGAGATCGCCCCCTCCTCGCCGCGGATCACCGAGGCGAAGTAGCGGAAGTGATCCGCTGCGAGCGGGATGTCCGCTGCGAGCGTCTCGCGCACCGGCTTGCCGTTCTCCCAGCTTTCTGCGACGGCCAGCATCTCGAGGTGCTCCTCGATCGCGTCTGCGACCTTGTTCAACACCTTCGAGCGCTCGGTCGTGGACGCCTCACCCCAGGCGTCCTTCGCGACGTGCGCGGCGTCGAGCGCGAGCTCGACGTCCTCGGCGGTGGACCGGGGCACCTCGGTGAACGGCTCGCCCGTCGCGGGCGTCACGTTCTCGGAGTACTCGCCCTTTGCCGGTGCGATCCAGTGCCCACCGATGAAGTTCTCGTAACGCGACTTCAGCTCGACGGGACTGTCGGCTTGTCCCGGAGCCGAGAAGGTCTCGACCTTCTCGATCGTTGCCATGACACTCCTCCTGTCAGTCAGACAGCCGCGGATGCGGCGACCCAACCACGATCACCCAGCAGCCGGCTCGACACATCGGAGAAGGGCGCGCACCTGGTTCGGAAAACCCACACCTTGGCCGGACCAGGGCGTCCGCCGCGCGTTGGATGAGCCGGGGTTAGCGGCCCGCCCAGTCGCGCTTTGCCTGTTCCTCCATCTGCTCCAGGCGCGTGTAGTAGTCGGGAAACTCGTTGAGGTGCGCCAGCGCGATCTTCGCAGTGACACGCGGGTCGTCGTCGCTGACGTTGGTGAGGATGTCGCGAAGTCCGTGTTCTAGCTCGACGTTCATCCCGCTCCGGAACTGCTCGACGTCGAATGGCGCGCTCGCCCAGTCGATGCCGATCTCCTCGCCGAACCGGCGCGCCTCCTCAACCGTGAACTCGGTGCGGTGCGCTTCAGGCATTGGCCGGCTCCCGCGCCTCGGCGGCGAGTTTCTCCGCACGCTGCTTGATCCCCAGCAGCATCTTGCGCTCCATCACCAGCGAAGCCGGCTCCATCGGGATCATCCCGATCTTGTCCTTCAGCCTCGGGAGCCGGAAGCGGTTGCGGCTGATCAGCCGCGTCTTCCCCTCCCGCGCCTCGAGGACGAACGTCCAGACCCAGTTGCCGTCGGCTGAGCGGACGGAGAGCACGTGCTCTGGCTCGACGAGCGCGTAGCTCATCCGGTTGGCGCCGAAACCGAAGCCGTCGCCGAGCTCGGGGTGCTGGAACTCCGGTAGCACCCGGTCGGCGGAGTGCATGTTCAAGGCGAGCAGGTTCTCGATCCAGTCATACGTGTATGCGCCGCCGCGCGGCGCCGGCCCCATCTGCGCAATCCATGGCCACACCGCCGCTGGAGGCGCGCCGATCGTGATCGCGCGCGTCGCGACCCCGTCGGCGTCTTCCAGTAGCTCATCCCCTGGCAGAGGGGCCGCCGCTTCCGCCGCTGTCGCACCCCAGGCAAGGATCGGCCCACGCAAGAACCGCACGTATGCATAGGCGGCTCCAGCCAGAGCCCCAACACGGATGAGCCTCGTGTGCCTCACGCTCTCCTCGTCAGCATCATGGGATGGCGGTGGTTCGCCTGCCTCAGCGCTCTCATCCGGCGCTCGAGCGAGCTGGTCGACAAGCGAAACCTCCCTCTCTGGGCCTCCGGGCCGGCCCTAAGGCGGGCGCCGGGCTTCGTTCTGCAGCCGTCGATCTTCGAACACCCCGACGCCCGCGGGGGCGCCTCGACTCTCCCACCTGGCGACTGGACAGGCATCGGACCTGACCGCACGACCGCTGCGGACTAACACGGATGTCGCCGACCGCCAGAACCCTTGAGGCAGCCACACACCTGCCACACAGGCTCTGCCGGATTGTGGCCGGTCACAGCCGGCTCACTTGACCAGGAAATCCCTGCTCCAGCCCGCACTCCCGGCTCGGAGCAGGCCGAGCCTGTCGAGGCAATCCCCTAAGCCCCTGGACAAGCACTGTCAGGCGTCGATGGCTCGTTCTGCGAGGAGGTCGCGAACTCGCTCGGCCCCGACGACGTTGCCCTTGGCTTCGTACAGTCGGATTGCCTCTTCGAAGGCCGCTCGGGACTCCTGCGGACGGTCCGCGAGCCGGAGAACCTCGCCGAGATCCGCGAGCGCCTCCGCTCGCAGGTCGAGAATGTCCGCAGTAGCGGACGCGATTGCCACTGCCTCCCGGCCGAGGCGCTCGGCCTCGTCGAGCTCGCCCGTCCGCGCCAAGACCTTCGCCCGAACTCGCCGCCACTGGGTCTGCCCATCGGCATCTTCGGGCACCGTGAGGCGGTCGGCGCGCCACCGCTCGGTCAACTGCAACGCCTCCTCGTCACGCCCCTGAGCGAGGACGGCCTCGGCAAGGTAAGGCCCAATGCTCGCGAGATACCCGAACTCTCCGACCTCCTCATAGTGCTCGCAGGTCATGCGCAGCTCGCGCTCGGCTGCTACGGCGTCGCCGGCGAGCAGCTCGACGTGGCCTGCAGTCCAACGTATTTGAAAGGAGTCGAGGCCGTGCTCCTCAGCCAACGGTCGTGCCTGTGAGACCAACCCCCGCGCCGCGTCGAAGCGACCGAGCGCCGCGACAAGCTGCGCCCGCGCCAGGAGCAACACCATCTCGAGCCTTCCGTTGATCGCGGCGCGCGAGCTGAGCTCCTCCATCCGCCGCAACGCTTCCTGCACCGGCGTCGGGCCGACGCGCATCGCTGCGCAGATGTACTGAATGCTTTCGGCCTCCTCCGTCCGGTTACCTGCCTGGCGCGCGTACTGAGAGGCCCGCTCGAGATCCGGGAGCGCCGCTGCCGCCTCCCCGCCCCAGAACCGGAACTTCCCGCGGACCAAGAGTGCGCGAGCAAGGCCCGCCTCGTCGCCGACCTCGTCGAAAACCTGAACCGCCGCTTCGATCTCGCGTGCGACGTCCTCCCGTCCAACGCCCGTCTCGGAGGTTCGTTGCAACCGGAGGTCCGCGAGTGCGACGCCCGCATCTGCCGCTACCGCCCGCTCGCCCACCGCCTGTCCACGCTCCACGGCTTCCGCAAGAACTGCGTCGGCACGATCCAGTCGACCCTGCAGTCTCAGTGCTTGACCGAGTCTCGGGAGGAGGCTCAGGCGACGCGGGTCGTCGGCTGCAAGCAGGCGGACCGCGCGCTCGAGCAGGTTCACCGCCGCCCGTGAATCGACGCGGGCGTACGCCCGAAGCCCGGACGCGGCGAGACGTTCCGCCGAAGCGTCGGCAAGGGCGCGACCCCGCTCGCCCGGCCGCCCGAGCCCCGCCAGACAGTCGTACGCCTGCTCGAGGTGATAGCCGATCACCTCGTCGAACTCCTCACCCCTGCCCTCGAGCCAACCGGCTACGCGCTCGTGCAACTCCGAGCGGAGCTCCTTGGGGATACGCTCGTAGGCGGCGTCGCGGATCAGTACGTGACGGAAGCGGAAGATGTCCTCGATCGCCTCGTGCGAACGGATCAGCTCCTTGCGAACGAGCGCCGCGAGCTGCGCTCCCGCGGGCCGGCGCCGGTCGGGAGCCAACTCTCCGAGCGCTTCCCACTCAAATTCGAGGCCCACCACGGAGGCTCGCTCGAGCACCTCTCGCTCCTCGGCGGGGAGGGAATCGAGGCGAGCGGCAAGAAGCGCCTGAATCGTCGGTGGCACATGCTCGGGGTCACCGCCTTCCATGAGCATGGCGAGCAGCTGCTCGACGAAGAGCGGGTTCCCCTCGGCCGCGTCCCTGATCCGAGCACGAATGGCATCGTCGACCCGGGAGCCAGCGAGGAGTGCCTCGACCAACTCGTCGGACTCGACCTGCGAAAGCGGCTGGAGCGTGAGCGTCACGGCCTCGGACGAGCCGCCCCATGTCGGGCGGACGTCGATTAGATCGGGACGGGCGAGACATAAAAGGAGAAGTGGTGCGTCCCGAGTCCAGTCCACGAGATGCTCGAGGAGGTCGAGCAACGTCGCCTCGGCCCAGTGGATGTCCTCGATGATGAGCGCCAGCGGCCGATCGCGCGCACGCCGCTCGAGCGCTTTCCTGACAGACCAGGAGATGTCCTCGGGCGAAATCTCTGAGAGCGCAGCGGCGAGCTCGTCTTCGGCTCCTCCTTCGCGGAAGATCTCGACCAGAGGCCAGTAGGTGATCCCTTCGCCGTAGGAGAGGCACCGCCCAGAGAGAACGCTCGCGTCGCCGGCGAGCATCGATGCGAGCTCGCGGGCGAGCCGGGACTTGCCGATTCCTGGAGGGCCGAGGACGGTGACGAGGTGGCACCGTCGCTCTGTGACCGTCCGCTCGAAGGACGCCCGGATAGCGCCGAGCTCGTCACGACGCCCAACGAGCGGCGCGTCGAGCCGCCGATCGAAGGCGGGCGCGCCCTCGATCACCTGTAACAGGCGGTATCCGTGGACGAGATCCGTCTTGCCCTTGAGGGACAGTGGCTCGACGGGCTCGGCCTCGATCCCCCCGCGCGAGAGGCGGTGCGTCTGCTCGCCGATCAGGATCTCTCCGGGCTGGGCGGCCTGTTCGAGGCGAGCTGCAACGTTGACGGCATCCCCCGTGGCGAGCCGCTCCTCGGTGCCCGTGACAACCTCGCCTGTGTTGATGCCCGTGCGCAGCTGCAGTGAGACGCCGTACTCGCGCTCGAGCTCGCCGTTCAGCAAGCTGAGCGAGTCGCGCAGCTCGGAGGCCGCACGGACGGCGCGGAGGGCGTCGTCCTCGTGCACCGTCGGCACTCCGAAGACAGCCATGACGGCATCGCCGATGAACTTCTCCACGGTGCCGCCGTGGCGCTCGAGGCAGGTCCTTGCAGTCTCGAAATAGCGCGCCATCACACGACGCAACGATTCGGGGTCGAGTTGCTCACCGAGCGTCGTCGAACCGGTCACGTCTGCGAAGACGACCGTCACGGTCTTGCGGACCTCCCGCGCCGAGGCCACACCGAGCTCAGCGCCACAGCCGCTGCAGAAGCGTGCGCTGTCCGAGTTCGCTTGACCGCACCTCGAGCAGATGCCCACAGCGAAAGCGTATGCGGGCAGTGCCGGCAGAGATAGTCCGTACAGGGCTAACCGCTTTCCACGATGAGGTCAACGACTGCGCTCACGGCGGCGCGGAAGGACAAATGCGCCATCGGACCGTGTCGCGAGTTCGAGTTCAGTCGCTCCCGCTCTAGAAGGCACCGATCGCCGAGTTGCGTTGTCTTGGCGTCGACTAGAGCCGATCGCTTACAGCCGGCGATGGAAGCCCCGTCCTAACCTGGTCCGGCCGCACCCGGCTCGAGTAGGGTCTCTTCGAGATGCGGGTCCTCATCACCGGCTCGAGCGGCCAGATCGGAACCAATCTGGGACTGCGCCTTCTCGCAGACGGCCACGACGTCTTCGGTATCGACAAGCGGCTCAATCCGTGGACCGACGCGTTCCCGACTCTTCTCCAGGATCTTGCCGGACACTGTCCCGCTTACCGCGGCGGCATTGGTGGCGTCGAATACCCGGTCGTCGACGTCGTAGTCCATCTTGCGGCGTACGCTCGGGTGCACCAGCTCGTCGCAGAACCGCACCGCGCACTCGAGAACACCATCATGACGTTCAATGTGCTCGAGTATGCCCGAGGGCTAAATCTGCCGGTGGTGTTTTCCTCGAGTCGTGAGGTCTACGGCGACATTCACCGGTTCGCGGGATACGATGAAGCCGTCGCCGATTTTGCGTTCACGGAATCTCCATATTCTGCTTCCAAGATAGCCAGTGAAGCGTTCATATATTCGTACGCTCGTTGCTATAACCTTCGTTATCTAGTCTTTCGATTCTCGAATGTTTACGGGCGATATGACAATGATCTACACAGAATGGTACGAGTGGTTCCGCTCTTCATTCACCGCCTAGCCCGACGAGAGGATATCACCATATTTGGGCGAGAGAAAACGCTCGACTTTACGTACGTCGACGATTGCGTCGAGGGGGTCGCGCGTGGCATCGAGCGACTCGTCGAGCGTCGGTTGGTCAACGAGACGATCAACCTTGCGTACGGGCAGGGAAACACGCTCATTCAGTTAGCGGAGCTGATTTCCGCCGAGCTGGGGGTCGAGCCCCGGATGACGATGCAGCCAGCGCTGCTGGGCGAGGTAACCCGCTATGTCGCGGACATCGGCAAGGCGCGCACATTGCTCGACTGGCTGCCGCAGACGCCGCTCGTCGAGGGGATTCCGAAGGCGATCGCATGGTTCCGAGAGCACCGCGCCGACCACCCAGAGGAGGAGCGGCCGATCGAACCGGATGCCATGATCGGCTGGAAGGCGAGAAGCTCCGGCGCGTAGCGTTGCTTCCGCCCGGAGGCCGAGGGACTAGGCAGCGGCGCGTTCGTTCCGCGCGAACTTGTTCCACGTCTGGTCGCCGCGCACGTAGCCGAGCACACCCCGGGCACGGGCGAGGCTGATGATCGGCCGGTAGAGGAACAGCTCGAAGGGACCGAGTAGGCAGAGGCGCACCAGGTCTCGCAGTCGGTAAAGGCGGTTCGTGTAATCGTCGACCAGCACTGCGACGTTGGTGAGAACCCCGTTCAAGACCGCGAGGCTCGCAAGAGTCAGTACGAAGACGTGCATGTCGAGGTGGCCCGTGGCGGCGGCGACCACGATGACCGCGAGGGAGAGCATTTCCGCGAAGGGAGCCACGACCTCGCTGAGCAGATAGAAGGGCATCCCAATCAGACCGACGGTCCCGTAACGACGCCGACCGAGCATCCCGCGGTAGGCGAAGACCGTCTCCATGATCACGCGCTGCCAGCGCTCGCGCTGGCGGATGAGTGAGCGGACGCTGGTCGGCCCCT
This sequence comes from uncultured Actinomycetes bacterium, assembly GCA_963796265.1. Taxonomy (GTDB): domain Bacteria; phylum Actinomycetota; class Thermoleophilia; order Gaiellales; family Gaiellaceae; genus Palsa-739. The sequence goes on from CAWCLA010000001.1 coordinate 828,957, forward strand.
CCGTCGCCCCGACCGTCTCACCGAGCGACAGGATGCGATATGGCTGTCCCGTGCGGCGGAAGTGCTCGTGGATGCGGAACGTGATCTCGATGTCCTCGCACGTGAAATCCGTCGAGAAGCCGCCGACTTCCTCGACGACGTCACGCCGCCAGAGGCTGAAGGCGCCGACGCTGCAGAGCATGAAGTTGAACCGACTCCAGGCGAGACGGGCCGCGAGGAACGAGCGAGTGTAGTCGAGCTGCTGGAAGGCGAGCAGCGGTCGCCGGTCGATCCGTCGCTGGCCGCGCGGCTCGAGGATCCGGAGCTCCGGTTGTTCCGCGATCGAGAGGATGCTCGTGACGCCGATCACCGTCGCCGGATCGCGCAAGACCAGGCGCATACCCGCCATCAGGGCGTCGGAGTCGAGAACGGTGTCGGCGTCGATGCCGAGCACGTAGCGATAGCGCGCAAGGTTGAGAGCGCAGTTCAGAGAGTCTGCCTTGCCGCCGTTCTCCTTGTCGATGACGATCAGCCTCGCGTCGGTCTCGCTCCGGTAGATCCCGCGGATCCTCTCCGTCTCGAACCGCTTGCGGTAGAAGATCTGGCGCGGCTGAAGCTGGAATGCCTCTCGAAGGACGTCGAGCGTCCGGTCTGTGGAGCCGTCATTGACCACGATCACTTCGAACTCGGGATAGTTGTTCGCAAGCACCGAGCGCACCGCGTCCAAGATCGGCACCTCTTCGTTGTAGGCGGCGAAGAGGACACTGACCGGGATCGTGAAATGCGAATCGAATACGCCCCCTAGGTCCTCGGCGTCGCGCTGTCGCGCCCGAAAGACTCCCTCGAGGAGCGAGACTGCGGCGAGCGCGAAAAAGCCCGCGTAGATCACCGCGAGATAGCCGAAGCAGACGTAGACCGCCCAACGCAGCACAAGCTCGACGGTCACGAGGCGGCCGCCAGTCTGAGCCCGGAGTCTGCGTCGTCCTCCAGCACCGTCTCGCCGCTCGCCCCCACTCGGGCGACCGCCGACTCGACGAGGGCGTCGCCGGTCGCGCTGCGCACCCTCGCGAGCACTGCCTCAGCCTCCGCTTCTCCCGACGCAGCCGCCGCCACGCACCGGTCGAGGTACCCCGACTCCTGCAGCACCTCTGCCGCCGAGTCACGGGCGAACGGGTCGTAGTCCTCGAGAAGTCGCAGCGCTTCACGAATTCCGTCCCGCCCGAGTGCAACCAGTGCCTTTTCCGCAGCGTCGCGCACCCACCACGAGGAGTCGCGGAGCAGCTCCGCAACCGCCGGGGCCGCGCTTGTCGCCCCGACTTCGCCGAGCGACCGCGCCGCATGCACCCGCACGTACCACTCATCGTCTGCAAGAAGGCGGAGCAGCGCGATCGTCGGACGCCGGTAGTAGACCGGCAGGCCTTCGGCGAGCGCCGCCCGGACGTTCGGGGATGGATCGTGCATCAACTCGGTGATCGCCGCCCAGGACAGCGAGGAGCGCCTGCGACCGATCACCTGCAGCGCCCAGAATCTCACCTCTGGCCGATGATCGCCGAGCAACTCCTCGAGGAGCGGGGCGACGTGCCGCCCCGGCTGCCGTTCGAGCTCCGTTGCGACCCGTGCGCGACCGGCGCGCCACCCGACGAGAGCCGTGACGAGCAGCTTTGCGGCCAACTCGTCGCCGCGTGCCGAGACGGCTGCAAGGGCACCGAGGCGAACGTCTTCGTTGGGGTCGTCCAGTGCGTCCGCGAGCGCGTTCCACTCGGCGCTGCGGAGGGAGGTCGGCGTCTCCGCGATCAGCCGAAGGGCCTCGATCCGGTTCCACCTCCGCCGCCGACGACGGTCGCTCGCGAACCGCAGGCGCCGGGCGGGGAGTATTGCTGCGGTGACGCGGCGGACGCCGCGCAGCCGGCCCGGACTCCGACCGGCCCTCACCCGTCCCGCGATGACCGCGGCGAACGTAGTCGCCCACGCCACGGAGAACGCCAGCAAGATGAGGAGAAGCGCCGTAGCCACAACTGTGTTGTCGGCAACTTGGCGTGATAAGTGGAGCGGTTCTTCGAGGACCAGGGAGCTCATCGGCGCTCGCGGAGGCGCAAAAGCGCTCCTTTGGAGGCACTTCCGAAGGGCTCGACCGGAAGTCGAGAATGGTCTGTAACGCCGCCGGCACCGCGCTCCTCCGCCTCCTCGACGAGTCTTCCACCCGACTAATCGACCGGCCGATCGCGATCTGGCTCGGGTCGCCGAGTTCGCCTCCGGGGGCAAGCGCACCAACAAGAGGACGCTCTATCGCTCGGCGAGTCCTAACCCGGCTGAGCCGGGACAATCCGGCCTAAGGGTCTTCCTCTGCTGACGACCAGGTTGACCCTGGAGGAATCCCTCCGAGTTGCTATCCGGCGTCAGTCGTTGCCGTTCGCGGCGGGGGCGCCGGCCGGCTCCTGAGCGCCGAGCAGGAGCTCGAGGCGCGCCCAGCGACCGTCGACGTCCGACTGCTCGAGTGCGTCCAGCTCCGCCGCCGTCTCCGGCTGGCTGCGCTGGAGCGAGGCGAAGCGATTCTCCTCGGCCAGGAAGTCGCCGACCGGACGCTTGCGCTTCGAGTCGAGGCGCAGAGGCTTCTCCTGGCGCGGGTCGTAGCGGTAGAGGGGCCAGTAGCCCGTGTCGACCGCGTCCTTCTGGTGCAGCATTCCGTGCTCCATCTCGATCCCGTGCTCGATGCAGTGGCTGTAGGCGATCACGAGGGCCGGGCCCGGATACTGCTCGGCCTCCCAGAGTGCGCGCACCGCCTGGGCGTTGTCGCCGCCGAGCGCGATCTGGGCGACGTAGACGTCGCCGTAGCCGATCGCGATCTGGCCGAGGTCCTTCTTGCGGGTGCGCTTGCCCGCGGAGGCGAACTTGGCCACCGCGCCGCGCGGGGTCGCCTTCGACGCCTGGCCGCCCGTGTTCGAGTAGACCTCGGTGTCCAGCACGAGCACCTTCACGTTGCGCCCGGAGGCGAGCACGTGGTCGAGGCCGCCGAAGCCGATGTCGTAGGCCCAGCCGTCGCCGCCCACAAGCCAGATGCTCTTCTCGACGAGGGCATCCGCCAGCAGGGCCAGCCGCCGCGTGCCCGCGTCCGCGCCGTCTGCGAGCAGCGTCTTCAGCTCGCCGACCAGCGCGCGTGCCCGCGCGTGCGCCGCCTCGTCCGGCTGCGGCTCCCGCAGACCCTGCTTCAGCTCCGCCGGCAGGTCGAGTTGCTCGAGAAGCGCGAGCGCCTCGCGACGCTGCTGGTCGAGGCTCAGCCGCAGTCCCAGGCCGAACTCGGCGTTGTCCTCGAAGAGCGAGTTGGCCCAGGCTGGCCCGCGCCCGTCCGCGGTCTGCGCCCAGGGCGTCGTCGGCAGGTTGCCGCCGTAGATCGAGGAGCAGCCGGTCGCGTTCGCCACGAGCAGCCGGTCTCCCACGAGCTGGGTCAGCAGCTTCAGGTAGGGCGTCTCGCCGCAGCCGGAGCAGGCGCCGGAGAACTCGAACAGCGGCTCGAGCAACTGCGAGCCCTTGATCGACGCGGGCTCGACGAGCGTCCGGTCGAGCTCCGGCAGCGAGAGGAAGAACTCCCAATCCCGCTCGGCCCGCTCGCGCTGCGCCTCGACCGGGCGCATCTCCAGCGAGCGATGCTCGGGCTCCTCCCTGGAGAAGGCAGGGCAGGCGGTCGCACACAGCTTGCAGCCGGTGCAGTCGAGCGGCGAGACGGCGATCGCCAACTGCTTTCCGGGCAGGTCCCTCCCGCGCCAGGGCTTGCTCTTGAATCCGTGCGGAGCCTGCGCGAGCAGCTCCGGCTCGACGACCTTCATGCGGATCGCGGCGTGCGGGCAGACGAGCGCACACTTGGCGCAGTCGATGCAGATCGACGGATCCCAGACCGGCAGCTCGTCGGCCAGCGCGCGGCGCTCGAAGCGAGCGGTGCCGGTCGGGAAGACCCCGCCGGGATCGAAGGCGGAGACCGGCAGCTCGTCGCCGTGACCCGTGAGCAGCGCCTGGAGGAAGGGAGTTGCGTCGGCGTGCAGGTCGGGCGGCTTCGCGCCGTTCAGCTCGCCGGGCTCGATCTCCTGCAGGGCGGCGAGGGCACCGTCGACGGCAGCGAAGTTGCGCCGGACCATCTCCTCGCCCTTGCGCCCGTAACTCTTCTCGATTGCGGCCTTGATCGCGGCGATCGCCTCCTCGACCGGCAACACGCCCGAAAGGGCGAAGAAGCAGGTCTGCAGGACCGTGTTCACGCGTCCGGCGAGGCCGGCCTCCCGAGCGACCCGCTTCGCGTCGACGACGTGGAGGCGGAGCTTGCGGTCGACGATCTGCTCCTGCACGGGCCGGGGGAGGTGTCGCCAGGTGTCGGGGCCGTACGGGCTCGAGAGCAGGAAGGTCGCACCGGCGCGGGCGTGCTCGAGCACGTCGTGACGCTCGAGGAGCGGGAACTGGTGGCAGGCGACGAAGTCGGCCTCCTCGATCAGGTACGGAGCGTCGATCGGGTCCTCGCCGAAGCGGAGATGCGAGACGGTCACCGCGCCGGACTTCTTCGAGTCGTAGACGAAGTACGCCTGCGCGTAGCGGCCCGCCTCGGTGGCGATGATCTTGGCCGAGTTCTTGTTCGCGCCGACAGTGCCGTCGGAGCCGAGCCCGTAGAAGAGGCAGCTGACACCGTGCCGCGGCACGCGCCAGGCGGGGTCACAGGTGAGGCTCGTGCCGGAGACGTCGTCGTTGATGCCGACCGTGAAGTGCCGGTGCGGCCGCACGTCGCCGTCGCGGTGCACCTCCTCGAGGTCGTGCGCCTGCGCGAGGGCGAGCTCGTCGAAGACGGCGCGGGCCATGGCCGGCGTGAACTCCTTGGAGCCGAGCCCGTAGCGGCCCCCGATCACGGTCCGCGGCAGCCGTCCCTCCTCGTGCAGGGCGGTGACGACGTCCTCGTACAGCGGCTCGCCCACCGCGGCGGAGTCCTTCGCGCGGTCGAGCACCGCCACGGCCCGGGTCGAGAAGGGCAGCGTCGCGGCCAGGTGACGGCTGGAGAACGGCCGGTAGAGACGCACGGTGACGAGGCCGACCCGCTCGCCCTCCGCGTTCAGACGCCGCACCGCCGCCTCGATCGTCGCGGTCGCGGAGCCCATCGCGACGAGGACCCGCTCCGCCTCGGGGTGGCCCACGTAGTCGAACGGGAGGTAGCTGCGGCCCGTCCGGCGCGCGAAGCGCAGCATCGCCTCTTCGAGCAGACGCGGCACCGCCGCGTAGAAGGGAGTGGCGGCCTCGCGAGCCTGGAAGAAGACGTCCGGGTTCTGGGCCGAGCCGCGCAGGCTGGGATGGTCGGGTGAGAGCGCCCGCTGCTTCAACGCCGCGACCTGCTCCTCGTCGACCAGCGCGCGCAGGTCGTCGTCCGAGAGCGGGTCGATCACGTTGATCTCGTGCGAGGTGCGGAAGCCGTCGAAGAAGTGCAGGAACGGCACGCGACTCTCGAGGCTGGTCATGAAGGCGAGCGCCGCCATGTCCTGCGCCTCCTGCACCGAGGCGCTGGCGAGGATGGCAAAGCCCGTCGGCCGGGCGGCGTAGACGTCGGAGTGATCGCCGAAGATCGAGAGCGCATGCCCCGCGACCGCGCGGGCGGCGACGTGGAAGACGCACGGCTGCAGCTCGCCGGCGATCTTGAACATCTCCGGCAGCATCAAGAGCAGACCCTGGCTGGCCGTGAAGGTCGTCGCGAGCGCGCCGCCTTGCAGGGCGCCGTGGACGGCCCCCGCGGCGCCGGCTTCCGACTGCATCTCGACGATCTCGGGCACCTGCCCCCACAGGTTCCGCCCGCCGGCAGCGGACCAGGCATCGGCCAGCTCGCCCATCGGGCTCGCCGGCGTGATCGGGTAGATCGCGACCACCTCGGCGAGCTTGTGCGCGACGCGCGCCGCGGCCTCGTTGCCGTCGAGGACGAGCCGGTGCGACCCGAGCTGCTCCATACCCCAACGCTAGGAGCGCACGCACCCGTGCTCGTTGGGGATAACGCGCTGACCTTGTCGGGGGAACTACTGCACTCGGCCGTCGCGACTCCGACCCAAGGAGCGTGACCGTGCTCACGATCCTCGTGACGATGCTCGCGTTCTACGACTTCCTCCTTCTCGCCGCGCACCCACGCGTAGCGGTTCGCGCGGCGTGTAGAACCGCGGAAGATGAAGATCCGGACTCGACTGTGCATCAGCGTCGACGGCTACGTCACGACGCCCGACGGCTGGCCGGTGCAGCTCGCCGATCCGGGCTGGAGCGCCGAGGCCTACGGCTTTCCCGAGTTTCAGGCGTCGTGCGACGCCGTCCTCATGGGCCGCACGACCTTCGAGCCGGCGCTGGCCGCGGACCGCTGGCCCTGGGGAGACCTCGACGTCTTCGTCCTCGGCTCGCAGCGACCGGCGGGCACGCCTGACTCGGTCGTCGTCGACGGAGATCCCGCGGCGCTCCTCGCCAAGGTGCGGGAAGCGAACCGGGGCCGCGATGTGCACCTCGTCGGCGGGCCCCGCACGATCGAGGCCTTCCGGCAACTCGGCGCGCTCGACCTCCTCGGGCTGATCGTCGTTCCGGTCGTCGTCGGCGGAGGGATGCAGTTGACACCGTCGCTCGCGACGGACACTCGGCTCACGCTCGAGTCGACTCAGCCCCTACCGAACGGCTCCGTCGAGCTCGTCTACGCCTGCATCGGCCCGGCGGCGCGCGCGTCGTAGCGCCCCGGGTCGGCCTCGAAGCGGGCCTTGCAGTGGTCGCAGCAGAAGTAGAACGTCTGCCCCTCGTGCTGCGCGCGCGCCCCGGCGTTCGCGACCTCCACCTGCATCCCGCAGACGGGATCGATCGCGTAGCCAGTGCCTCCGCCGAGGCGGTGCTGGTTCCGCGCAAGCCACCAAAGCCCGGCGAAGAGGACGAGGAAGACGAGGTTCAGCCAGGTCGTGTAGTTCCAGTGGAAGCTCGTCGGGGCGACGACCTCGGGCCGCTTCGTCGGAACGAGCGACGCAGCACGGAACAGGTACTCGACCCCGAGCCCGGCCGCGCTCATCACCGTCCAGAACGTCACGAGCAGCTTCAGCGTGAGCCGCGTGCCGTAGTAGCGGCGGTAGATGAGGAGCAGCGGCAGCGTGATCAGGTCGGCGAAGACGAAGCTCACGACGCCGCCGAAGCTGATCCCGCCGTGCCAGAGCGCGGCGGCGAGCGGCACGTTCCCGACCGAGCAGACGAAGCTCACGATCGCGATGAACGGGCCGACCACGACGTTCTCGAGCGACGTCCAGAAGCCGTGGCCCGAGACGAAGACGTTGCGCCAGAGGCTCGCCGGGACGAGCACGGCGAGGAAGCCGGCGACGACGTAGCCGAACGCCATCTCCTTCCGCAGCATCTTCGCGTCGGCGAGCGTGTAGCTCGCCGCGTCCGCCCAGCCGGCCGGCGACGTCAGCCGCTCCCGCCAGCCGGCCCGCGTCGCTGCGCCGCCGTGGACGTGGTCGCCGCCGTCCTCGAGCCGCGCGCGCGCAGCCTCGATCTCGTCCTGCCGCAGCACGAGCCGGGCGGCGAGGGTGAGGAGGACGATCATGAGTGAGCCGCCGACGAACTCCGCGAGCGCGAACTCCCAGCCGATCAGCACCCAGAGCACGATCCCGAGCTCGATCACGAGGTTCGTCGAGGCGAACATGAAGACCATCGAGCTGATGAAGTCCGCGCCGCGCTGGAACAGCGTCTTCGCCATCGCCGAGGCGGCGTACGAGCACGAGGAGGAGCAGGCGCCGAGGATGCCGGCGCGGGCGATCTCGCGCGGGCCGTGCCGGCCGAGGAGCCGCTCCATCTGCTCGCGCGAGACGAACGCCTGCACGGCGCCCGAGAGCCCGAAGCCGAGCACGAGCGCCCACAGGGTCTCCCAGAACATGAAGAAGGCTTCGCGGAACGAGTGGCCGAGGTCGATCAGGATGTGCACGAGCTAGACGGACGGTAGCTCGACCGGCTCGGCCGGGGCCACCGCGCTGCGGCGCAGGAGCAGCCCGCCGACGAGGAGCAGGAGCAGCTCGACGGCAGTCAGCGCGAGGCGGTTCAGCGCGACCGCGCCGAGAGCCTGACCGGGCGTGGCGACGGCGAGGAGCAGGCCGTACATCGAGGCCTCGCGCGGCCCCAGCCCCGAAGGCGCGAAGACGAAGAGGACCGCGACGATCGCGCCGACGGCGGCCGTCCCGCCGAGGAAGACGATCGACGCCGGCTCCGGATGGGCGCCGACCGAGCGCAGCAGCAACCAGACCGCGAAGCCGCCGAGAACCCACGTCCCCCCGTAGAACACGAGCAGCATGGTGAGCGTGCGCCCCCGCATGTTCGGCAGCTCCCTCGTGTAGCCGATCCGCCGCAGAACCTTCCCCGCGAGCGGCCGGAAGACGCGCGGCTGGACGAGGACGGCGAGCACGGCACCGAAGACCACGAGCGGCGCGAGCGGGGCGTGCACGTCGTCGACGAACGCGAGCCCGAGCACGAAGACGATCACTCCCGCGACCGCGGAGATCCCCGCCTCGAGCAGCATCGACGAGGTGACGAGGGCCGCGTCGGTCACGCCGGCGCGCCTGGCCGCGACGACCCGGGCCGCCGGCGTCCAGATCCCGCCGGGGATGTACTTCGCGAGCATCGAGATCATTTCCGCCCGCAGCGCAGCCGGGTAGGAGAGCCGGATCCCCCACTCCGCGAGGATCCGCATCCAGCCGAGCACGAACACGAGGTAGTAGGCGCCGAGAGCAGCGCAGCCGAGCGCGAAGAGAACCAGGTTCGCGTTGTCGAGGTCGTGCGCGGCCGAGTGGACCGAGCCGCGGAGCGCCCAGCCGAGGCTGCCGAAGAAGGCGGCGAGCAGGAGAAGCTGGACGGCTCCGAGCAGCCGGCGGTGCCGCGACGCGACGGCGGCCAGTTCCGAGAGGCGACTCACTTCTCCACTCTTAGCACGGCGGCACCCTGGATCACGCCGCCGCGAAGCCGGTCGAGCGCCTCGTTCGCCTGTTCGAGCGGGAACTCCTCGACCTCCGTTCGCACCGGCACGCGCGGCGCGAGGGCGAGGAACTCCTCCCCGTCGCGGCGCGTCAGGTTCGCGACCGAGCGCACGATGCGCTCGTGCCAGAGAAGCTCGTACGGGAAGGACGGGATGTCGCTCATGTGGATGCCGGCGCAGACGACGACGCCGCCGCGGGCGAGGGCGCGGAGGGCGCCCGGCACGAGCTCGCCCGCCGGAGCGAAGACGATCGCCGCGTCGAGCTCCTCGGGGCCCGGCTCGTCGGATGGGCCGGCCCACTCGCAACCGAGCTCGAGCGCGAACGCCGCCGCCGCGTCGTCGCCGGGCCGGACGAAGCCGAACAGCCGCCGGCCCTCGTGTTGCGCCACCTGGGCGACGATGTGCGCCGAGGCTCCGAAGCCGTAGAGCCCGAGCCGCTCCGCGTCGCCCGCTAGGCGCAGCGAGCGGTAGCCGATCAGGCCCGCGCAGAGGAGCGGCGCCGCCTGCACGTCCGGGTAGCCGTCCGGGATCGGGAAGCAGAAGCGCTCGTCGGCGACAGCCCATTCCGCGTAGCCGCCGTCGAGGTCGTACCCCGTGAAGCGGGCCGACTCGCAGAGGTTTTCGCGGCCCGAGAGGCAGTAGCGGCACGTGCCGTCCGTCCAGCCGACCCAGGGGACGCCGAGCCTCCGCCCGTCCTCGGCGCGGCCCACGATCTGGTGGCCGGGAACGAGCGGGAGCTTCGGCTCGGTCAGCTCGCCGTCGACGATGTGGAGATCGGTCCGGCAGACGCCGCATGCCGAGACGCGCAGCAGGACCTGGCCCGGCTGCGGCTCCGGGACGGGAACCTCCTCGAGCCGCAGCGGCTCCCTCACCGCGTGAAGCACCATCGCGCGCACGCCGAACATCGTCCCATGCGGACACGTCCCGGTATCAGATACCGAGACGTGGCCGCGGTGGACCTGGCCGACCATGGCATCCGCTCAGGGCAAGCGGCGGTCTGCCGATCCGGACCTGTCCCGGTATCAGATACCGAGCCAGGTCCGGTAGGGGCTGCCGGACGTGGCTCGAGGAGACGGGTACGCTCGCGAGGTGGAGACGACTGTGCCGTACGGCTGGTACACGGATCCGGAGATCCTGCGGCGCGAGCAGGAGCGGATCTTCCGCTCCGCGTGGCAGTACGTAGGCCACACCGGCCGCCTCGCGGCGCCCGGCTACTTCGCCGCCGAGGTCGGCCGCACGCCCGTCGTCGTCACGCGGGACCGGGACGGCGTGCTGCGCGGCTTCGTCAACGTCTGCCGCCACCGCGGGTTCCCGCTCGCCGAGGGAGAAGGCAGCCGCGAGACGCTCCAGTGCCCGTACCACGCCTGGACGTACGGGCTCGACGGCCGCCTCCGCGCGGCGCCGCGAAGCGAGGAGGAGCCGGACTTCCCCCAGGACGAGCTCGGCCTCGTCCCGCTCGCGGTCGACACGTGGGGCCCGTTCGTCTTCGCCAACGTCGCGCCCGACCCGGAGCCGCTCCCGCAGGCGCTCGGCTCGCTCCCGGCGCAGGTCGCGGAGCTCGGGCTCGACGTCGAGGAGCTCGTCCACCACTCCCGCTGGGAGGCCGAGATCGAGGCGAACTGGAAGATCGTCTGCGAGAACTTCCTCGAGTGCTACCACTGCCAGGTCGCGCACCCCGCGTTCAGCGAGATCATCGACGTCTCGCCCGAGCGCTACCTGCTCTCGACCGACGGGCGCCTCTCGACCCAGCACGGCCCGCTCCGCACCGCGACGCCCGCCGACGAGCTGCCCCGCGCGCAGTTCCACTTCCTCTGGCCGAACCTCGGGATCAACATCTTCGGAGGCCGCCCGAACATCTCGATCGGCCCGATCGTGCCCCGGACACCGGAGCGGACGTACCGCTTCCTCGACTACTTCTTCGGCCCCGACGTCGAGCCCGCGCAGATCGACGAGCTCCTCGCCTTCGACGACCAGGTCGGGCGGGAGGACCGGGCGCTCGTCGAAGGCGTACAGCGCGGCGTCTCGTCCGGCGCGATCGAACGCGGAGTGCTGATGAGCCGCAGCGAGCAGCTCATCGGCCACTTCCAGGCGCTCACCGCCGCCGCCATCGCGACCTAGTGCTTCGCATCGGAGCGCGTTAGAGTCAGCGTCTCGCCGGTTTCGACCACATAGGAGGGCAATCAGTGAAGCTTCTTCTCCCGCTGCTCGGGGTCGCAGCGCTCGTTTCCGTCCTCGCCGCCTGCGGTGGCGGCGGGTCCAACAGTCCCGACACGACGACGACGGCATCGTCGGCCCCGACGATGCACGCGAGCAAGCTCGTGGTGGCGTTCGGCGATCCGGCGCCAGGCTTCGCCGAGGGCACCATCCGCGGCAACAAGGTCACCAACCCGAAGGGGTACGAGGTCGACCTCGCGACAGACGTCGCGAAGGCGCTCAACCTCACACCGGTCTGGACCTACGCGTCCTGGACCGGCCTGTTCGCGCCGGGGACGAAGAAGTTCGACATCTCCTTCCAGGAGGCGACCATCACCGCCCAGCGGAAGAAGACGGTCGACTTCACCGACACGTACATGAACGCAAACCAGGGCGTGCTCCTCTCGAAGACGGCCCCGGTGCCGCACAGCCTCGCCGACCTGCGCAAGATGCAGACGTGCGCGCAGTCGGGCACGACCGGGCTGCAGTACATCCAGGACCAGCTCAAGCCGGACAAGAAGACGCTGAGCTACCCGACGACGACCGCGGCCTATCAGGCCGTCTCGGTCGGGCAGTGCCAGGCGTTCATCCTCGACGTGCCGCTGGTTCTGCTCCAGAAGAAGCAGACGCCGGACCGCTTCGGCTCGGTCGCGGGTCAGATCGTGACCAACGAGCAGTACGGCGCCGTGCTCCAGAAGGGCTCGTCGCTCACCCCGGTCGTCAACCGCGTGCTCACGAAGCTGACGAACAACGGGACGGTGGCGAAGCTGCAGAAGAAGTGGTTCAACGTGAACTTCAACGCCATCCCCAAGCTGCAGTAGCGAGGTAACACGTGCACGCGCTGCACCAGGTCCTCCATGCGTTCTTCGACCTGCACAGCTTCACGCTGGCGACGCCGGAGGTGTGGGCGGGCTTCCAGATCAACCTGAAGATGATGGTGATCGCGGAGATCCTCGTCGTGGTGCTCGCGCTCATGGTGGCGATAGTCCGTGGACTGCCGGGGCCCGTGGCGAAACCGTTGCGGGCCCTGGCGATCGCGTACACCGACTTCTTCCGCGGCACGCCGCTGATCATCGTCGCCTTCTTCATCGGGTTGGGCCTGCCCGGCTTGCAGCTCGGCTACATCTCGAACCGCTCGCCCGTGACGTACGGAGTCATCGCGCTGACGCTCGTCTACACGGCGTACGTGACCGAGGTCTACCGGGCGGGCATCGAGTCGGTGCACGCAAGCCAGCGCGCCGCCGCGCGCTCGCTCGGGCTCACGTACATGCAGGCGATGCGGTACATCATCGTCCCGCAGGCCGTGCGGCGCGTGATCCCGCCGCTCCTCAACGACTTCGTCGGCCTCCAGAAGGACACGGCGCTCGTCTCGGTGATCGGCATCATCGAGGCCGCCGGGGCCGCGAACGGGGTCTCCGAGAAGAACGGCAACTTCGTCAGTTACCTCGTCGCGGCGTGCTTCTTCATCCTGATCACGATCCCGCTGGCCCGCTTCACCGATCATCTCGTGGCGCTCCGCGAGCGTCGCGAGCGCGCGCAGGCGTTTTGAGCGCGGGCGCGGCAACCAGCGAACCCTCTTTCGTCCACCTCCGCGGCGTCTCGAAGTGGTTCGGCGAGCTCCAGGTGCTGCGGAACGTCGACCTCGAGGTCGCCGAGCACAACGTCGTCTGCCTGATCGGCGCCTCCGGCTCGGGCAAGTCGACCCTGCTCCGTTGCCTGAACCTGCTCGAGCACGTGGAGGAAGGGGAGATCGTCGTCGACGGGCAGCGACTGACCGGGACGAAGCTCGACGTCAACGCGCTGCGCAAGAAGATCGGGATCGTCTTCCAGGCCTACAACCTCTTCCCGCACATGACGGTGCTGCAGAACGTCACGCTTGCACCGCGCAAGGCGCTCGGCGTGTCGCGCGACAAGTCGGAGGCATACGCCCGCGCGCTGCTGCGCCGGATCGGCCTCGAAGAGAAGGCCGACGAGTTTCCGGACCGGCTGTCCGGCGGCCAGCAGCAGCGCGTCGCGATCGTCCGGGCGCTCGCGATGGGGCCGAAGCTGATGCTCCTCGACGAGATCACGAGCGCGCTCGACCCGCAGCTCGTCTCGGAGGTGCTCAACCTCGTGCGGGAGCTCGCCGAGAGCGGCATGACGATGATCGTCGCCACGCACGAGATGGGCTTTGCGCGCGAGGTGGCCGACAAGGTCTGCTTCCTCGACGCCGGCCGGATTCTCGAGGAGGGGCCGCCGGCGCAGATCTTCACCGAGCCGCGCGAGCCGCGCACGCGCGAGTTCCTGTCGCGCGTGCTCGAGGCCGAGAACCTCGCATGACCTCTCCTCCCGAGACCTCCGGCCCGCCCGACTCGACGCGCTTCGGCTTTCCGGCGTGGTTGCCCTCCTCACGCGGCCGTGCCCCGCTCGGTATCGCCGCCTTCATGGCGATCCCGCTCTTCTTCTCGTCGCTCATGGCGTCGACGCTCGCGCAGGAGACGCCGCACACGATCCAGTGGAAGGGCTGCCACAGCGGGATCTGCACCGTTTGGCAGAGCCCGACGGCGGCGAACGAGGCTCGGATCTGGCTGTGGGCGCTCTTGCCCTCGCTCGTGCTCGTCGTGATCGGGTACCTCGCCTGCCGGCTGCCGCTCGGCTTCTACGCCTCGTGCACGGCCGCGATCCTCATCGCCATGGCCGTCGTCCACAAGACGGCGACGTGGGAGCTCCACCACACGCATCGCTTCCCGCCGGGGGTCGACCTGATCCCGAAGACGAACGCCTTCTCGAACCAGTGGGACCCCGGCGAATGGGAGAAGGAGGCCCGCGACACGGCCCTGAGCCTGCAGCACTGGACGATCGGAATCGCGCTCGCGGCGATTGCCCTGATGCTGTTCCTCTGGCTCCGCTCTCGCCACCATGCGCGGCGGCCCGGGGCCGAGGGCGTTCCCGCCGAGAGCGTGCACGCGCCCGACATCACGACGCCGGGACTGTAAGGAAATCGTTAGCCAGGTTAGGCGTTTTGCTAACCTGGTTACCGAATGTCTCAGGCGACGAAGCAGCAGCTCGATGCGATGGCGGTCGCGGACCGCCTCCGCCCCACGCTTCTTCACCTCGCGCGCGAACTGCGCCGGGAGAGGATCGCCGGCGTCTCGTCGCAGCAGGTCGGCCTGCTCGTCTCGATCAAGTACGCCCCCGACGTCACCGTCGGCGAGCTCGCCGCCGAAGAGCGGGTCTCGACCGCCGCGATGTCGAAGCGCGTCTCGCGGCTCGAGCGCGGCGGCCTCGTCGCGCGCACCCAGAGCGAGCAAGACCGCCGCCGTGTCGGCCTGACCCTGACGGAGGAGGGCCAGCGCGTCCTACGCCGCGTCCGCTCCCGCCGCACCGCCTGGCTCGCGAGCCGGCTCGGCGCCCTCACGCCGGCCGAGCTCGCCGCGGTGGGAGCGGCCGTCGAGCCGCTCACCCGGCTGATCGAGGAGGACGGGCGCGCGTGACCCGGGCCCGGCGCACGTTCCACAGCCTCCGCTACCGCAACTACCGCCTCTTCTTCGGCGGTCAGACCATCTCTCAGACCGGCTCGTGGATGCAACGGATCGCGCTCGCCTGGTACATCCTCCAGCTGACGCACTCGCCGTTCGACGTCGGCCTGATGGCGTTCGCGCAGTTCATGCCCTACATGGCGTTCGGGCTGTTCGCCGGCGTCCTCACCGACCGGCTCGACGCGCGCCGCACCGTGCTCGCGACACAGGCGGCGCAGCTCGTCTCGGCGTCGGCGCTCGCCTGGATCGTCCTCGGCGGCTTCGCGCAGCCGTGGATGCTCTACACGATCGCGTTCGTAAACGGGACGGTGCTCGTCCTCGACGTCCCGTCGCGCCAGCAGCTCACCTACCGGATGGTCGGCCGCGAGGATCTGCCGAACGCTATCGCGCTCAACTCGACCCTGTTCAACGCGTCGCGGATCTTCGGCCCGGCCGTCGCAGGCGCCGTGCTCGTCGCCGGCGCGGGCGTCTGCTTCCTCGTCAACGCGATCAGCTACCTCGCGGTCCTGATCGGCCTGCTCGCGATGCGCGTCTCGGAGTTCTTCCCGCTCGAGGAGTTCGAGCGGCCGAGGATCCTCGCCGGCACGCGCGAGGGGCTCGCGTGGGTGCTGAGGCAGCGGCGGATGGTCGTCATGCTCGCGCTCGTCTTCGTGATCAGCACGTTCTGCTTCAACTTCAACGTCACGCTGCCGGTGCTCGCGAAGGTGACGCTGCACGCGCACGGCTACGTCTACGGGCTCCTCTTCTCGGCCTTCGGCGCCGGCGCGCTCGTCGGCGCGCTCGCGGCGGCGTCCCTCGGGCGCGCGTCGACGAAGGTGCTGTTGATCGGCGGCGCCCTCTTCTCGGCCTCGGAGCTCCTGCTCGCGCCGCTCCACTCGGCCGTGCTCGCCGGTGCGTTCCTCTTCCTCGCGGGAGCGGGCTTCACGGCCTGGTCGGCGAACTCGAACGCGAGCATGCAGCTCGCCGCGCCGGACCGGCTGCGCGGGCGCGTGATCG
Organism: uncultured Actinomycetes bacterium; assembly: GCA_963796265.1. Lineage (GTDB taxonomy): Bacteria > Actinomycetota > Thermoleophilia > Gaiellales > Gaiellaceae > Palsa-739. The sequence goes on from CAWCLA010000001.1 coordinate 844,629, forward strand.
GCCTCTACTTCTACGCCTTCAACGGCACGGGAGCCCTGGCCGGGCTGTTGACGGGCTGGCTCTGCACCGTGGGCGGCACCGAGCTCGCCTTCGCCGTCTCCGGGCTGATCGGCCTCGTCGCGGTGACCGCGGCCGCGCTCAGCCTCGGCTGGACGCCGCGCCTCGTCGCCCGCCGCCGCGCGGCCCAGCCGCGGCACGCCTAGCTGCCGGGCGCCCGCCTGGCAGGATTCGCGCATCGACTTCGAGCGCACTGCCGACGACGCCTTCGCGGACCTGCCGGACTACTCGTTCGCGCCGAACTGGCTCGACGCCGGCGGCCTGCGGATGCACTACGTCGACGAGGGGGCGGGCGCACCGGTGCTGCTCCTGCACGGCGAGCCGACATGGTCGTTCCTCTGGCGCCACGTCGTCCCCCGGGTCGTCGCCGCGGGGCGCCGGGCGGTCGCGCCCGACCTGATCGGCTTCGGCCGCTCCGACAAGCCGACCGACCCCGGCTGGTACACGTACGACGGCCACGTCGAAGCGGTGACGCAACTCGTGCGCGAGCTCGACCTGCGCGAGCTCGCGGTGGTAGTCCACGACTGGGGCGGCCTCATCGGGCTGCGCGTCGCCGTGGAGAATCCCGAGCGCGTAGAGCGGCTCGTCATCCTCGATACCGGAGTCTGGTCGGGACGCGCCCCGAGCGAGACGTGGCTCCGGTTCAGGGAAGCGCTCCGCCATGTCGGAGGCGGTCTCGACGTAGGACGGCTCGTCGCCGGCGGTACGAGCCGCGGACTCGCCGACGATGTCCGCGCGGCGTACGACGCGCCTTTCCCGACACCCGGGTCGAAGGCGGGCGCGCTCGCGTTCCCGGAGCTCGTCCCCACCGAGCCCGGACACCCGAGTGCGGCGGCGCTCGACCGGGTCCGCGACGCGCTCGCGGGCTGGGACAAGCCGGCACATGTCGTCTGGGGCGCCGAGGACGCGGTGCTCCCACCTGCCGTCGCGGAGCGGTTCGTCTCCCTCATCCCCACGGCAACCGGGCCTGAGCTGATCGCCGGCGCCGGGCACTTCCTCCAGGAGGACGCCCCAGACGAGGTCGCGGCGGCGATCGCCCGCACGACCGAGACCGAGACTCGCCGCAGCCGCTAGCCGACCGTCCAGGTCTCGCCGGAGTGGAGGAGCTCCGCGAGATCGCCCTTCCCCTGCTTCTCCTCGGCAACCCGGAGCTGCTCGGCCATCAGGTCGTCGTAGACCGGGCGCTCGATGTTGCGGAAGATCCCGACCGGGGTGCCGCCGTGCGTCGTCTGCCTCACGCGCGACAGGGCGAACGCGAGCGTGGGCTCCTCGCGGGTCTCGTCGTGCGTGAGCACGTTCTCCTCATCGGCGCGGCAGACCTCGATCGAGCCGTTGCGGCGCTGGCGCAAAGCCTTCTCGCCCTCGGCGCCCCACGTGATCGGCTCGCCGTGCCGCAACACGATCCGGTTCACGCCCTCCTTGTCGTCGCGGACGTAGTCGAACGCGTCGTCGTTGAAGATCGGGCAGTTCTGGAAGATCTCGACGAAGGAGCTGCCACGGTGCTCGGCCGCGGCGCGCAGCACCTCGGTCATCCCCTTCTTGTCGGTGTCGATCGCGCGCCCGACGAACGTCGCCTCGGCGCCGACCGCGAGCGAGATCGGGTTGAAAGGCCAGTCGAGCGACCCCATCGGCGTCGACTTCGTCACCTTCCCGAGCTCGCTCGTCGGCGAGTACTGCCCCTTCGTGAGCCCGTAGATCCGGTTGTTGAAGAGGAGGATCTTGAAGTTGACGTTGCGCCGCAGCGCGTGGATCAGGTGGTTGCCGCCGATCGAGAGCGCGTCGCCGTCGCCCGTCGCGACCCAGACCGAGAGGTCGGGCCGCGTCGTCGCGAGGCCCGTCGCGATCGCCGGCGCACGGCCGTGGATCGAGTGCATCCCGTACGTGTTCATGTAGTACGGGAACCGCGCCGCGCAGCCGATCCCGCTGATGAAGACCGTGTTCTCGCGCGCGATGCCCAGCTCCGGCATGAACGACTGGAGCGAGGCGAGGATCGCGTAGTCGCCGCAGCCCGGGCACCAGCGGACCTCCTGGTCGGTGCGGAAGTCCTTCGCGGTCAGCTTCACGCCGCCGTTCCCGTTGCCGCCGTCCTCGCTCAATGCCGCGGCCTCTCGTCCTGCTGGGAGGGCACCCAGTTCGGCGGGGCCATCGCGGGGACGTTGCCGCCCGCATTCCGGATCCTCTTCAGCAACTCGCGGAGCTTCACAGCAGCACCTCCATCGCCTCGCTCATGCCCCCACCAGCGCCTCGATCGCATCCTGCAACTCGGCCGCGCGCAGCGGCACGCCGCTCACCCGGTTGTAGCCGACCGCGTCGACGAGGAACTGCGAGCGCACGAGCTGGAGGAGCTGGCCGAGGTTCATCTCGGGGATGAGCACCTTCTCGTAGCGGCGGAGCACGTCGCCGGTGTTGCGCGGAAACGGGTTGAGGTGGCGCAGATGCGCGTGGGCGACCCGCCCCCCGTTCGTGCGCACGCGCCGCGAGGCGGCGGCGACCGGGCCGTACGTGCCGCCCCAGCTGAGCACGAGCATCTTCGCGTCGCCGTCGGGATCGTCGACCTCGAGCTCCGGGATGTCGGCCGCGATCCCGGCCACCTTCTGCGCGCGGAGCCGGGTCATCAGGTCGTGGTTCGCGGGATCGTAGGAGATGTTGCCGGTGCGATCGGCCTTCTCGAGGCCGCCGATCCGGTGCTCGAGCCCCGGCGTCCCCGGCACCGCCCACGGCCGTGCGAGCGTCTGCTCGTCGCGCAGGTACGGGAGAAAGTCGTCGCCCCCATTCGGCTCCGTCGCGAAGGTCGGGGTCAGGTCGGGCAGCGTGTCGAGCTCGGGCAGAAGCCACGGCTCGGAGCCGTTCGCGAGGTACGCGTCGGACAGGAGATAGACGGGCGTGCGGTACTTCAGCGCGATCCGCGCCGCCTCGATCGCCGCGCGGAAGCAATCCGAGGGCGAGCTCGCCGCGACGACCGGGACCGGCGACTCGCTGTTCCGGCCGTACAGGACCATGAGCAGGTCGCCCTGCTCCGGCTTCGTCGGCATCCCGGTCGACGGGCCGGCGCGCTGGATGTCGCAGATCACGAGCGGCAGCTCGAGCATGATCGCGAGCCCGACCGTCTCGGCCTTGAGGACGATGCCCGGACCGGCCGAGGTCGTGACGCCGAGCGCGCCGCCGAAGCTCGCCCCTACCGCGGCGCCGGCCGCGGCGATCTCGTCCTCCGCCTGGAAGGTACGGACGCCGAACTCCTTGTACCCCGCGAGCTCCTCGAGGATCGAGCTCGCCGGGGTGATCGGGTAGGCGCCGAGGAAGAGGGGCAACCCGGAGAGCCGCGACGCTGCGACGAGCCCGAGCGACAGCGCCTGGTTGCCCGTGATGTTCCGGTACGTGCCGGGCTTGAGCTTCGCCGGCTTCACCTCGTACGTGATGGCGAAGGACTCCGTCGTCTCGCCGAAGGCGTAGCCGGCATTGAGCGCCTTGACGTTGGCCGCTGCGATCTCGGGCCGCTTCGCGCCGAACTTCGCCTCGAGGAACTCGGTCGTCGGGTCGATCGAGCGCCCGTACAGCCACGACATGAGCCCGAGCGCGAACATGTTCTTCGAGCGCTCGGCCTCGCGCGGCGTCACGCCGTCGACCTCCTTCAGCGCGCCGACGGTCAGCGACGTGAGCGGCACCGGGTGCACCTGGTACTCGTCGAGCGACCCGTCCTCCAGCGGGCTCTGCGCATAGCCGGCTTTCTGGAGGTTCCGCTCGGTGAAGGCGTCGGCGTCGACGATCAGCGTCCCGCCCTTCGGCAGGTCGGCGATGTTCGTCTTCAGCGCCGCCGGGTTCATCGCGACGAGCACGTTCGGCGCGTCGCCCGGCGTGAGGATGTCGTGGTCGGCGAAGTGGAGCTGGAAGCCCGAGACGCCGGGCAGCGAGCCGGCGGGCGCGCGGATCTCGGCGGGGAAGTCCGGCAATGTCGAGATGTCGTTGCCGAGCAGCGCGGACTCGGACGTGAACTGCGACCCCGTGAGCTGCATGCCGTCGCCGGAATCGCCCGCGAAGCGCACGATCACCTGCGAGAGCTGCTCGACCGGCTTGCTGCTCATTCCCTCGCTAGCAGGTATAGCGCACAAAGCGGGTCTGGGGTCGGAAAGGCTCAGCGTGCGCTGAGGAGGATCGCGTTCCCGGACGGGTCGCGGGCCTCGACGCCGCCGATGCGTCCTGCCACGCGCGCGACCTCGTCCTCGTCGGGCAGGACGATCGTGAAGCGCAGGAGGCGCGCGGTTCCCTCGGGCGCAGGCTGCGCGCCCCGCGTCTCCCACGTGTTCGCGCCGAGGTGGTGGTGATAGCCGCCGGCGCTGAGGAACGCGGCCTGGTGGCCGAGCTGCGCCGTCAGGCCCAGCCCGAGCACGTCCCGGTAGAAGCCGATCGCCTCGTCGACGTCGCGCACGCGGAGGTGGACGTGGCCGACCGTCGTCCCGGCGGGCAGGCCGTCGAAGTCGGCGTCGCCGACCTCGGCGAGGAGCGAGCCGGTGTCGAGCGGGCGCGTCGTCATGCGTTCCCCCACCTTTCCCTCCCACTGCTCACGCGGGCGGTCGGCGTAGACCTCGATCCCGTGACGATCCGGGTCGCGGAGATAGATCGCCTCGCTCACGTCGTGGTCGGAGAGGCCCTCGAGCGGAATCTGCTCGCGGGCGGCGTGCGCGAGGAAGCGCCCGAGGCTCGGCCGGTCGGGCACGAGCAGGGCGACGTGGAAGAGGCCGGTGAACCCGTCGGCGGGCCGCGCCCCCGGCTCCTCGACGAACCGCAGCAGCGGAGTGTCGGCGCCCACCTCGGCCGTGCCGTTCTCGCGCGAGAGGACGCGGAGCCCGATCGCGTCCTGCCAGTACGCGAGCGACCGGTCGAGGTCCGAGACGCTCAGCTCGACGAGCCCCATGCGGGTGTCCGGCGCGATCTCAATGCCCGCAATCTAGCCCTGCGTGTGCTTCAGCGTGTCCTCGCGCTGCTGCGCCTCGGCGAGCGTGAGCCGCCCCGAGCAGACCTCGGCGTTGAGCTCGTTCTCGACCTTGTCCACATCGGCCGCGCGCGGGTAGGGCTCGGGCCAGAGGTTGCGCGCATCGGTGGGGCTCCCACCGAGCTCGAGGCTGATCAGGTGATCCTCCTGGTAGCCGGACAGCGGGCCCGTCTCGCCGTACTGCCGCATCTGCTTGCGCTTGAGCGCGTTCGTGTACGAGACCGGCGGGCGAATCGTCTCGGTCCAGCCGCGACGGCAGATCGTCGAGCGGATCTTCGCCTGCGTCACGTCCGGGTTGAGCACGCCCGGCGTGCGCACCGGGTCGGCGACGATCCGCGGAGCGGAGCGTCCGTGCCCGTGTGCGAAGACGACCACGACGGCCGCGACGAGGACGATCGCGATGAGGAAGTCGACCGGGGTCAGGGGTCGCGCCACGCGGCGACGGTAGGTCGCGCGATCGCGCCACGCAAGACGCTCCTCGAGCCGTGTCCAGACGAGGCAGTAGGCTCGGGCCATGGTCGAGATCGTCGTCCGCCCGCGCGGTCCGTACTCGCTCGCGCTCTCCGCACGGCTCGCCGGCGACGCGACGCGACGAGTCCGGGAAGGGCTGGTGACCGCGCGCTGCGGCGGCGGGGTCGCCCGCGCGTGGCAGTCGCTCGACGGCGTCGTGACGATCCGATCCGAGTCGGAGGCTGCGGCCCGGAAGCTCCGCTGGATGCTCGCGCTCGACGACGACCACTCCGAGTTCCTCCGCCGCGTCCGGGACGACCCGCTGCTCGGCCGCGCCTCGCTGCTCCTGCGCGGTCTGCGCCCGGTACGGACGGCGACGGTGGCGCAGGCGCTCCTCCGCGCCGTCTGCGGTCAGCTCGTCGACTGGAAGACGGCACGGACTCTCGAGCGCCGCGTGATCCGCGCACTCGAGCCTCGCCCGCCGGCAGCCAGGGACGATCTCTGCGAGCCGCCGGCGACCGCCGCGCTCGCTGCCGCCGCGCCGTTCGAGCTGCGGCGGCTCGGCCTTCACGAGCGGCGCGGCGCGGCCCTCGTCCGGCTCTGCCGCAGCCTCGAGCTCGAGCGGCTCCACGACCTGCCGACAGACGCGGTCGTCCGCCGGCTCGAGCGCGAGCGCGGGCTCGGGCCGTGGTCGGCGGGCGTCGTCTGCCTCGAGGGCCTCGGCCGCAGCGAGCACGGGCTCGTCGGCGACCTCGGCCTCGTCAAGCTCCTGCGCGCCCTGCGCGGCCGGCCGGTGGAGGGCTGGGAGACGGCCGAACTGCTCGAGCCGTACGGCGAGTGGGCCGGCCTCGCGAGCGTCTATCTCCTCGCCGGCCTCGGGCGGGGCCTGGTCCCGCTCCCCGCCGCGCGAGCCGCCTAGCGGCTGTTCCGCGTCACCGGCGCAGCACGAATCCCATCGCACGCGTGCAATGCAGCGGCGAGCACATCCCGGATCTCGGGCAGAATCCGCAGAATGAGCAGGAAGATCGCGATTCTCGGCGGCGGGCGGATCGGGGAGGCCCTCCTCTCCGGCCTGCTCAGCTCGGGCTGGCGCGACACCTCGGAGATCGTCGTCACCTCGCGGCGCGAGGAGCGGCTCGCCGAGCTGCACGAGCGCTACGGAGTCGAGGTGACGGCCGACAACACCACCGCGGTGACGGGCGCCGGCGTCGTGGTCGTCGCCGTCAAGCCGCAGGACATCGACGTGCTGCTCGGCGAGATCGGCCCGCACCTGAGGACCGGGCAGACCGTCGTCTCGGTCGCGGCCGCCATCCCGACCGCCTACATCGAGAAGCGCATCGCGGAGGGCGTCCCGGTCGTGCGGGCCATGCCGAACGCGCCGGCCACGGTGCACGAGGGCATGGCCGGCATCTGCGGCGGCGCCCACGCCGGCGACGAGCACCTCGCGCTCGCCGAGGAGCTGCTCGGGCACCTCGGCCGGGTCGTGCGCGCACCGGAGACGTGGATGGACGCGATCACCGCGGTCTCGGGCTCCGGTCCCGCCTACTTCGCGCTTCTCGCCGAGGCGATGATCGAGGCGGGCATCCTGCTCGGCCTCTCGCGCGAGGTCTCGACGACGCTCGTCGTGCAGACGATGTTCGGCACGGCGAAGCAGCTGCGCGACGAGGGGATGCACCCGGTCGAGCTGCGCGAATCGGTCACCTCGCCGGGAGGCACGACGATCGCCGCGATCCGGGAGCTCGAGCAGGCGGGCGTGCGGGCGGCGTTCCTCAACGCGATCCAGGCTGCGATGGTCCGCGCGCGCGAGCTCGCCGAGGGCGGTTGAGCGTCGCTCGCCTGCGGCTCGCTCCCGAGGCGGAAACCACGTTTCCCCCTCGTTGCGCCCTTCTTCCGTCTTCTGTGGGGGAACCTCCCGGTTCCCCCACGCCCCCTCCACACGCTCATCGGGCAGAGATCGCCCGTTGAGCTCGGTCGACATCACCGTCGCCGCCGACGCCGAGGAGGCAGCCCGGCTCGTCGCCGAGCGGCTCGCCGAGCAGGCGCGCGCCGGCGGGAGCCTCGTCCTCACCGGCGGCTCGACGCCGCGCCGAGCGTACGAGCTCACTGGGGGTCTCGAGCCCGACTGGAGCCGTGCGGAGCTGTGGTGGGGAGACGAACGCTGCGTGCCGCCGGACGACGAGCGCTCGAACTTCGGCCTGGCGAAGCAGGCGCTCCTCGACCGGCTCGACGGGGAGCCGGCCGCCGTCCACCGCATGCGCGGCGAGCTCGGCCGCGACGCAGGCGCCGCCGAGTACGCCCGCGAGCTCGCGGGCGTAAGCACGTTCGACCTCGTCCTGCTCGGCCTCGGCCCGGACGGGCACGTGGCGTCGCTCTTCCCCGGCTTCCCCACGCTCGAGGTCACCGACCGCGACACCGTCGGCTCCGAGGCCGGCCACGAGCCGTTCGTCGACCGGATCTCGCTGACGCTGCCGCGCCTGTGCGCGACCCGCGAGCTGCTCTTCCTCGTCGCGGGCGAGGACAAGGCGGACGCCGTCGCGCGGGCGCTCGCAGGCGAGCCGTCGCACGAGACGCCCGGCAGCCTCGCGCGCGCCGCCGAGGGGACGACGCGAGCCGTCCTCGACCGCGCCGCAGCCGCGAAGCTCTAGGCGAGACCGCGCCCGGCGGCGAGCGCGTCGAGCGCGAGCGCCGTGTCGGGAACCGGCACGTCCTCGAGGAAGTCCTCCCGGGTCTCGAACGAGCGCCGAATGCGCGCGACGGCCTCGCGATACGCGGCCGCGTCGTGCGCCGCCAACGCCGCGAGCGCGGCAGCAACGTCGCTCGGAAAGCCTTCGCCGAGGGTCCCCGCGAGAGCGCCCGCCTCCTCGTCCTCCTCGAGAACAAGGAGAGCAAGGACGCCCGCGTACCGACCGACGGGCGATACGGACATGTCTCGGTATCTGATACCGAGACATGTCTCGAGCGTCCATCGCGCCGCCTCGCCCGCGTCCTCGCCGGCGATGAGGAGCGCCTTCATCGCCCCGATCGGCCGCCCCCACGCGTCCAACCCCGCACCCGCGTCCCAGCTCTCGCGATAGCGCGCCGCCGAGCGCCGCAGCCACTCCGCCGCCGCCTCGCGGTCGCCGGCCATGAGGAGCGAGAGCCCGGCCGCCCACGCTGCATTCGCGAGCTGCACGAGCTGCCGCTCGTCGAGCTCCCGCGTCTCGCCGGCCGCGTAGCGCGCCGCCGCAAACTCGTACCGCTCGCGCCAGTCCACGCCCACAGACTAGGCTCGAGCCGACATGGCCGACGACGACTGGCGCATCCGGATCGAGGTGGACGAGGAGGAGCACGCGGCGGGCCTGCTCGCGCAGCTCGCGGGCGACCTCGGCTCAGAGGCTCGCGAGCTCGCGCACGACCTCGAGGCGCACCGGCTCGCGGTCTCCCGCGACGGCCACACCGTCTTCGTCTATGCCGCGACTCGCGCCGAGGCCGAGCACGCCCATGCGGTCGTGGAGGCCGAGCTCCGAAAGCAAGGCTTCGCGGCGCGCACGAGCAGGATCGAGCACTGGCTCGACGAGGAGGACCGCTGGGACGACGAGCCGTCGGGCGAGACGTGGGAGGAGGAGGAGCTCGACCGCGGCTTCGCCCCGTGGGAGGTGCGCGTCGAGTGCCCGTCGCGGCCGGACGCGCGCGAGCTCGCAGAGCGCCTCGAGGCCGAGGGCTACAAGCCCGAGCGCCGCTTCAACTACCTCATCGTCGGGACCGCGAGCCGGGAGGACGCGGACGCGCTGGCGGCCCGTCTCCACGGCCAGGTCGAGGCCGGCGGCGAGGTCGTCTGGGAGACGAGCCCCGCCAATCCGTTCGCCATCTTCGGCGGGCTCGGCGCGTAATACGTAACGACCGTTACACATCGGACGTTGACGGATCTCGCCCGGAGGGTATTCTTCTCCTTGCGCCGCTCGCCCAGGGGAATCAGCAGAGCGCAGCGCGTCTCTTCGTTTGAAGGCAGCACTACAAGCGTGCTGCGCATATGCAGGAAGCGATTCAGCCGACCAGCTCAACACTGGAGGCGACAGACCCGGTGGTCGCCGCCGCTCTCCGCGCGGAAGCGTGGGCGGGCGAGCCGTTCGTACGGGAGGGCGAGGATCCGGCCGAGGCTCTCGCCGAGGGCACCGCGCGCCGGCGCGCGCTCGACGAGGCGCGCGTCGAGATGGACGCCGGCAAGGCCGCTCCGTCGACACAGTGGAAGGTCCGCTACGGGCTCCTGCTCGGTCTCGAGCGCGTGCTTGCCGAGCCGGAGCCGCGAACCGCCGCCGGCACCGCGCTCCGCCGTCACCAGGTCGACGCGCTCGCGGGGATGCTCACCGAGCTGATCGCCGCGAGCCAGCGCCACGACGAGGCGACCGGCAACGGCAACGGCCAGGCGGCGACGGCAGAGGAGCTCGAGCAGCTGGAGGTCGAGGAGGAGGACGAGGACTCGACGCTCGTCGTCGAGATCGAGGACGCGGAGCTTCCCGAGGAGCCGGCACAGGACGACCCCGGCGCCGTCCGCCGCTACCGCTTCCGCCACCCGACCGCGTCGGGGAAGACGATCGCCGCGGCCGGCTTCGTCGAGGCGGCCCGCACCCTCGGCGTCCTGATCCTCACGCACCGGCGCCTGCTCGTCTCCCAGTTCCAGCGCGACCTGAAGACCGAGGGCTACGGCGGCCGGTTCGCCGACGTGATCACCCGAGACAGCCGCAGCGCGCGCAAGTCGCCGCTCACGATCCAGACGTACGCCTGGTTCGCACGGCACGTCGGGGAGATCGACCGCGACGCGTACCAGCTCGTGATCTGCGACGAGGCGCACACGGCGCTCGGCGAGAAGACCTCCGCGGCGATCCGCTCCTTCCCCGAGCCCATCTACATCGGGATGACGGCGACCGAGCAGCTGATCGCGAAGCAGGTCTCCGACGTCTTCCCCGCCTCGGTCGACGACCTGCCGCTGCAGGACGCCGCGCGCCGCGGCCTGATCGCGCCGCTCCGCGACCTGCGCGTGCCGCCGGTCGCGGCGATCAACGCGGTGCCGATCGTCGGCGGCGACTTCGACCAGGACGTCCTCGCCAAGACCCTCGACCACCAGGCGCTGAACCAGGCGGCCGCGGGCATGTACCGCGACCGCTTCGACAACACGCCCGGCATCGTCTACGCCGCCGGCGTCGACCACGCGTACAACCTCGCCAAGGAGTTCCGCGCGGCCGGGCTGAAGGCCGAGGCGGTCTCGGGCCGGACGCCGCCGGTCCGCCTCGCCGAGACGCTCGCCGCGTACGAGCGCGGCGAGATCAACGTCCTCATCAACGCGCAGCTCCTCGCCGAGGGCTGGAACTCCCCGCGCGCGACGGTCTGCATGCACCTCGCGCCGACCGCATCGCGGCGCGTGTACCAGCAGCGCATCGGCCGCATCATGCGCCTCCACCCGCGTAAGGAGGCGGGCATCGTCGTCGACTTCGTCCCGAAGGGAGCGACCCACAACGAGCGGGTCGTCTCGCTCCACTCGCTGCTCGACGCCGACTTCTACCGCGAGGGTGCGCGCGTCACCCCCGCGCCGCGCCGCCGCTCGCAGCGTCGTGCACGTCGCCGCCTCACGCCCGCGCCGTGGCTCGTGCCGGTCACGCCCGACGTCCGCCGCCGCGTCAACGTCATCCAGCGGGAGTGGCAGCGAATCGACCCGAAGTACCTCGACGAGGACGAGCAGCGCTACTGGGCGACGATCGCCGGCCGCCAGATCCGCTTCGACGAGCGGGCGTCCTTCGTCCAGAAGCTGACCGACCGGAGCGCATCGAAGGCGGCGCTCGAGCAGTTCCTGGCGACGGCGGCGGCCGAGAACCCGAACCGGCGGCTGCGGATGATGGCCCTGCAGGACCGCGTCTCGATGCGGGTCGAGCGGGCCGACTTCGACGACCTCGTCACGCTCGTGACGCAGGCGCCGACGTGGGAGAAGGAGCGGCTCCCCGGGATCCGCACCCTGCTGCGCGCGATCGGCGACGAGAAGCCCGACGCGCCGGAGCAGATCCTCGCCCGCTGGACGTGGCGACTCGCGCGGGCGACGCGCAAGGTGCAGGACCGGCGGGCGTCGGCGGAGTATCCGGAGGCGAAGCGGCTGCTCGGTGCGCTGGCGAACTCGCGGGGGCACCGGCACGAGGAGAACGCGGCCAAGCTCGTGAAGGCCGCGCTCGAGCTGCCGCAGCCGGTCGGGGCCGCGCTCCTGGCCTCGGCCGAGGGGTACACGCCGCGGGCGACGAAGCTCATCGACGACGCGCGCGAGCGGCTCGGCACGATCCAGGAGGTCGCGCTCGCGCTGGCCGAGAACCTCCCCGCACCGAAGCAGGGCGGCGGCCGCAGCAGGCGGCGCCGCCGGCGGAGGCGGAAGGGCGGCGGGAAGCCTGCAGCTTCGGCAGCGAAGCCGGAGACGACCGGCGAGACCGCGCCCGCCCAGGGTGCAGCGGCCGACAAGGCCGGTTGATCGAGCTCGATCACGTGCAGATAGCGGCGCCGCCCGGCTGCGAGGCCGAGGCGCGGCGCTTCTTCGGCGGCCTGCTCGGGCTCGAGGAACTCGTGAAGCCCGAGCCGCTGCGCTCGCGCGGCGGCGCCTGGTTCGCGCTCGGCGACGGTCGTCAACTGCATATCGGCGTCGAGGAGACGTTCGCGCCGGCGCGGAAGGCTCACCCCGCGTTCCGCCTTCCCTCCCAAGAGCTCGACGAGCTCGCGCAACGCCTCGAGGCCGTCGGCGAGCGCGTCGAGTGGGACGACTCGCTGCCCGGCTTCCGCCGCTTCTACACGGCGGATCCGTGGGGCAACCGGCTCGAGCTGCTCACCGGCGCCGTCCCGTAATTTCCCGTTAGGCGGGCGTTGGAGCCGCGGAGTACTTTCAGGGCATGTCCCGGCTAGGGATCCTCGGCCTGGCGGCACTGCTGGCACTCCCGGCGAGCGCCGCATCCGGCCGGGCATCGACACCGACATCAGCGCCGATCGTCTTCGCGGCCGACCGTGCGCCGTCTCTCACCGGCGAGGTCTACCGGCTCGACTCGAACGGCCACCGCGTCGACCTGAGCAAGAGCCCGTTCCAGGACGTCGCGCCGGTCGTCTCCCCGAACGGCAAGCGCGTCGCCTTCATCAGCGATCGCAAGGACGGCAAGGCCCGGGTCTACGAGGTGGGGATCGGCGGCAAGCGTCTCGTCCAGGTCGGGCCCGTCCTCGCGTCGTCCCTCGGCTTGATCTGCGGCGAGACGCTCGCGTGGCAGCCCGGCGGCAGCCGGCTTGCGGCCACCGCGTGCGGCCGCGGTGCATCCAGCAAGGTCCTGATCCTCCAGCGCGGCCACAGATCCGTCGCCGTGCACCGGGGCGGCTTTCTCATGTACTCGGCTCAGTGGTCGCCCGATGGCCGCGTCCTGCTCGCGATGTCCGGACACACAGTCGTGGCCGCGAGCCCGCAGGGGAAGATCCTGTGGACGGTGAAGGGCGCCCGCAGCTGGGCGGTCTGGTCGGCGCACGGTCTCGTCGCGATCCCGTTCAAGGGCAGCGTCGGCGTCTACGACGAACACGGTACGCGGCGGTTCTCGGCGCCTGCCGCGGGAGCTTTCACGGTCCCGGCATGGTCGCGCGGCGGAGACGAGCTCGCCGTTGACACCGGCAAGGTGATCGTCGTCCTGAGCTCGACCGGGGAGCGCCTCCTGCAGAAGCCGCTGCAGGGCGCGCACGGGTTGGTCTGGACGGGGAACGGCAAGGTGGTCGTCGGCGGCTTCGGGTCGTGCGGGTGCAAGGCGAAGAGTCTCGATGTCCGGACGGGCCGGTTCGCGCCCGCCTCCGACCGCTGGTTCGACACCTTGTCGGCGGACGGAACGCTCGCGATCGTCACGTCGCCTCGCAACAAGGGCGTCTCCTACCTCCTCGGCGCCGCGTCGCCTGCCGGCGGACGCGCGAAGACGTACGCCCACGTGCCCGGCTGCTGGCAGTACCACGCCAGGACGGCGGCGATCGGGTGGCAGCAGTTCGTCGGCACGTCGATCGTCTACGAGAGCTGGGGGTACTGCGACGAGCCGTACTCCAACCTCTATTCCGTCTCACCCGGCGGTGGGAAGCCGCACCGACTGACGAACGCGCAGGCTCAGCAGACGCAGCCCGCGCCGTCTCCTGACGGCACGAAGGTCGCCTATGTCTGGGCGAAGCTGACCGGTATCAGCTGCTCTGGCTGCTCCGACGGGATCCGCGTGGCGAACGCCGACGGGAGCGGCGAGCGCACGCTGACGAACCCGGAGAATTGCACCTTCGACGATTCCCCTACGTGGTCGCCGGACTGGACGACGATCCTCTACTCCGAGACCGGCTGCGACAGCAGCGGCGAGCTCTTCACCGTCCCGGCGGCCGGCGGCACGCCACACGACCTCGGCATCCTCGGGCAGGATCCCGCCTGGGGGCCGACGCGGATCGCCTACGTCGGCAGCGACCAGTCCGACCACGGGCTCTGGACGGCGAACCCGGACGGCAGCGATCCCGTCGAGGTGGCGGCGCAGGGTGGCACCCCGGCCTGGTCGGCCGACGGCCGGCTCGCGTATCTCACGAACGGACCGAAGCTCGTGGTCGGCTCGAGCCAGGTGGCGCTGCCGTTCAAGCGGGTCACCTCGCTCGCCTGGTCGCCGGACGGGACGCGTCTCGTGCTCAGCGCGAGCAAGGCGAGCTGGCTGCCGCTCGACGTCTGGACGATCAAGCCCGACGGCACGGGCGTTGTCCGCCTCACGAAGAACTACGACGTGTTCGGCGCCGGCTGACGCTGAGTTAGCTCGCAGGCCCGCCGGCGCTCTCGCCGGGGTCGTCGCCGTCCTGCTCGCGTTCGCGGAGGAAGCGCGTCAGCTCGGCCGCGAGGCTCTCCCCGGACGGCAGATCCTCCGCCGCCTCCATCAGGTCGACCCGGCGCTCGAGCTCGTCGACGTAGGCGGCCGTCTCGGCGTCGGACGCGACCGCCTCGGTCACCTGCTCGCTGTACTCCTCGCTCGCCTGCTCGAGCTCGGCGAGGTCGATGTCGGTGCCGATGAGCTCGCCCAGCCGGCGGCAGAGGGCAAGCGCGGCACGCGGACTCGGCGCGAGCGAGACGTAATGCGGCACCGCAGCCCACAGGCTCACCGACGGGAGGCCGGCCCGCCGGCACGCGTCGAGGAGGACGCCCACGATGCCGGTCGGCCCCTCGTAGCGCGACGGCTCGACCCCGAGCTCCTCCACGAGCGACGGATCGCTTGCGGCAGCGCTCACCGGGGCCGGCCGCGTGTGCGGCACGTCGGCGAGGAGCGACCCGAGCGTGACGACGAGCTCGACCCCGAGGTCCTGCGCCAGGTCGAGGACGAGCCCCGAGTATGTCTTCCAGCGCAGGTTGGGCTCGACGCCGAGCAGGATCACGGCGTCGCGGTCGAGATCCGGGATCGGCGCGTGAAGGAACGTGTTCGCGGGCCACTCGAGCTTGCGCGTCAGGCCATCCTCGAGCGAGACGTGCGGACGCACCGCCTGGAAGTCGTAGAAGTTCTCCGACTCGATCTCGGCGAACGACTCCGCGCCCCACTGGCGCGCGAGGTAGCCGCCGCCGAGCGTCGCTCCTTGGCCACCGTCGTTCCAGCCGCGGAAAGCCGCGACGAGAACCGGACTCCGTAGGTCGGGCCGGGAGGAGACGGTCAGCGACATTCCTCGAGTCTAGTCCGCCCCGATGGGGCGCCAGATGCGGGCGACGAGCCCGACTGTCCAGCCGACCAGCGTCGCCGCAGTCGCGACGTGCAGCAGCACGAGCCACCACGGCACGTGGCTGTAGGTGCGGTACTGCACCTCGCCGATCGCCATCTGGGCCGCGAGGATCGCGAGCAGCACAGCACAGCCGCGCGGCAGCCACGGGTGCAGGCGCCGCCGCGTCCACGCCCAGCCGGCGAGCACAGCGAAGACGACCCCGAACACGGCGACCGCGCGCACGTGCCAGTAGACCGCCGGGTAGAAGTGGCCGAGCCGCGGCACCACCTGCGACCCCGAGCTGCCCGGGAAGCGACCCGCCGCGGTCGCGGCCGTCCCGCTCACCGCGAGCAGGACGACGGCGACGAAGAGGACGAGGCCGCCGAGCCGCGCGATCGCGGGCAGCGGGCTCCCCGCACCTCGGACGAGACGCGATGCCTCGAGCAGCGTGAGCACCCCGAGCGAGAGCACCGTGAACGAGAGCAGGAGGTGCGAGATCACGAGGTACGGGTTGAGGTCGTAGTAGACGGTGATCGCGCCGAGCGGCGCCTGTGCGAGCGTCCCCACGAAGACGGCGGTCGCGAGCCAGCGGCCGCGGCGGCCGAGCCCGCGCGTGCGCCACGCAGCGAGAGCGAGCGCCAGCGTCGTGAACACGGTGACCGCCGAGACGACTCGGTTCGAGAACTCGATGTCCGAGTGGTAGCCCCGCGGCAGCGCGTGCGTCGTCGTGCAGGTCGGCCAGTGCGGGCAGCCGAGCCCCGAGCCGGTGAGCCGGACGGTTGCTCCGGTGGCGACGATCAGGACGAGCACGCCGACGGCCACGAACGCGACGCGCCGAAAAACGGCCGGGGAGACCGTCCCCGCGAGCCGCCGCGGCAGCGCGGCCGATACGGAGCCCCCGTCCACGAGCGGAGCCTAGCGAGCAAGGCTTCGCCTTGCTCGCTGGCAAAACGGAACTTCGCCGCCGGGAGACCACGGTCCGCCGTTGGCGGAGTTCCTCTGTTCCAGCGCGCGAGACCGAAGGGCTCGCTCGCTAGTCGAGCACGACGCCCGCAGCCCTCCTCCACCGCGCCCACCCGGGCGAGGAAGAGGCCGCCACGCTCGAACTCCGCCTCGAGCGAGAGCGCCTTCTCGGCCGGCAGCGTGACGAGGAGCCCGCCCGCAGTCTGGGCGTCGTAGGCGAGGGCGAGCAGCTCCTCCGGCACGCCGTCGCTTTCGACGTGCGAGCCGACGAAGTCGCGGTTACGCGGGTCGCCTCCGGTGCGGACGCCGGCCCGCGCCGCCTCGAGCGCGCCGTCGAGCGCGGGGAGCGCGGACGCGCGGAGGCGGATCCGGACGCCGCTCCGCTCGGCGGTTTCGTGCGCGTGCCCGAGGAGACCGAAGCCGGTCACGTCGGTGACCGCGTGCGGTGAGAACGGCCGCAGCACCTGCGCCGCACCGTCGTTGAGCGTCGTCATCCACCGTGCGGCCTCCGCGAAATCGCCCTTCCCCGCCAGCACGAGCCCGGTGCCGAGCGGCTTCGTCAGAAAGACGGCGTCACCGGGCCGGGCGCCGCTCTTGACCCACACGCCGCCGGGGTGGACGGTGCCGACGACCGCGAGGCCGTACTTCGGCTCCGTGTCGCGGATCGTGTGGCCGCCGGCGAGGATCGCCCCGGCCGCGCGCACCTGTTCGTCGGCCCCGGAGAAGACCGCGGCCACGAGCTCGGTCGCGAGCTCCTCGGGAAAGGCCGCGATCGAGAGCGCGAGCAGCGGCGTGCCGCCCATCGCGAACACGTCGTTGAGCGCGTTCGTCGCGGCTATCCGGCCGAAGAGGACCGGGTCGTCGACGAGCGGCGGGAAGAAGTCGACCGTGAAGACGAGCGCCCGCTCGTCGTCGAGCCGGTAGACCGCGGCGTCGTCCGCCGGGTCGAGTCCGACGAGAAGGTCCTCCGCCTCCGTCGGGACGAACCCCTTCAGCAGCTCCTCGAGGCGCGCCGCGGAGTACTTCGCCGCGCACCCGCCGCCGACGGTGAGGCTCGTCAGGTTCGCGGCTTCCACGGCGTTTACTGTAGGCGCAATGCCAAGGGCTGCACTCGTCACCGGCGGCTCGTCAGGTATCGGGCTCGCGATCGCGCGGATGCTGCGGGACGAGGGCTTCGACCTGACGCTCGTCTCGCGCCGGCCCGAGCGGGTCGAGGCGGCGGCGACCGAGCTCGGCGCGGCGGCCGTGGCGGCGAACGTCGCCGACGCGAAGGACTGCGCGCGGGTCGTCGCCGAACACCGCGACCGCTTCGGCCGGCTCGACGTGCTCGTCAACTCGGCCGGCGTCGGCATCGGCGGCCGGGTCGAGGACCTGCCCGTCAAGCACCTCGACCTCCAGCTCGGTGTGAACCTGCGCGGCCTCTTCCTCGTCACGCAGGCCGCGATCCCGCTTCTCCGCTCCTCGCGCGGCTGGATCGTCAACCTCGCCTCGATCGCCGGCACCGTCCCGACGCCCGGCCTCGCGACCTACGGCGCGACGAAAGCCGCCGTGATCGCTCTCACGCGCTCGCTCAACGCCGAGCTCGACGCCGACGGCGTGCGGGCGATCGCGCTCTGCCCGGGCTTCGTCGACACGCCGATGGCACAGTGGTCCGGGATCGAGCCGGACGACATGATCCGCCCCGAGGACTGCGCGGAGCTGGTGCGCATGTGCCTGCGCCTCAGCCCTCACGCCCGCATCCCGCAGGTAGTCGTCGAGCGCATGGGCTCGGCGAACGGCGACGCCTGAGCTCGGCCCAGGTCTAGCCGGGAGCTGGTCGACGCGCTGGTTCGAGGCCGCGGCGCAACGCCTGCCTCGTTCGCGCCGACCGGCCACGCCGATCTCGGCGAGAACACGCCGCAGCCCCTTTGGTGTGCGACCCGCCCGACGGCCAGCGCGCGGCGAGCGCGCTCGGGACGTGCGCCCACAAGGGCGTCACCCCAACGTCGGAGCCGCGGAAAACACGGCCCGGGTCGCCGGGATGCCGCCCTAGAAGCCGCCGCCGTCGCTCATGCCGAAGCCGGGCAGATGGACCGCCGAGAGCACGTACGCGAAGAGCGATGCAATCACTAGGAGATAGATCAGCCGTGCCTTGCTCAAATTCCTCACCTCCTTCGGTTACTAGAAGCGGACGTCCTGTAGGGCCTCTGCGGCCGTGCGATACAGCTCGGCCGCGCGCTCGTGCTCCCCCTGTCGGGCGGCAAGGTCGCCGCGCGCGATCCAGGCGGCGGCCCGGTGACTGCCGGATCCGAGCTCGCCGAAGCAGACCTCGGCGGCCGCGAAGGCCGTCTCGGCCTCGTCGAGGCGCCCCTGCTCGAGGAGCGCCCGGCCGAGCACCAGCTGCGCGCTGCCGGTCTCGTCGACGTAGTCGACGCGACCGTCGAGCAGCTGGAGTGCGTGCCGCGCCTGCTCCTCGGCCTGCTCGGTGTTCCCGGTCCGGAGATGAATCTGCGCGAGCGAGGAGACCGCGCGGCCGGCGTCGGCGTCGCGCCCCAGCTCGAGCGCGATGGCGAAGGACTCCTTGAGCAGCTCCACCGCCTGATCCGTGTTCCCGAGCAGGAAGTTGAGCCCGCCGAGGTTGTTCGTCAGCTGGCTGACGTGGACGCGATCGGCGAGCCGGCCGTATGCCTCCCGCGCCCGCTCGGCGTAGTTGCGCGCCAGGACCCAGTGGCCCTCGCGGTCGGCGATCAGCGAGGCCTGGAAATAGGCGCCGCCGATCGTGCGCAGGTCTTCGACGCCCCGCGACAGCTCGAGCGCGCGCTCGACATCGTCCCGTGCGGCCTCGTAGTCGCGCTGGCGCTGCCAGCACCGCGACCGCCAGGAGAGGATGTTCGCCTTGAGCGTGTCGCACGGCAGGCCCGACCGCTCGGCGAGCGCGAACGCCTCGTTGAAGAGGGCCAGCGCCGTCTGGGTGCTGTTGAGCTGGTAGCGGCAGCCGCCAAGCCGGAGCAACACGTCGGCCCGCTCGACGTCGGAGAAGGACTCGGCCTCGGAGATCGAACGCGCCTCGTTGAGGAGCGCCTCCGCCGCGCGGTGCTCGCCGATGCGCATCTTCGCGAGACCGCTGCCCACGAGCGCCCGCACTTGCAGCTCGGGCAACCCGGTTGCGCGGGCAGCGCCGGCGAGCGGCGCGAAGGCCTCCGTCGCCTCTTCGTCCTGCTGCGCCTCATACAGCGCCTCGGCGCGCGTGAGGGCTCCTTCGAGCTGCGCACGTGCGTCAGTCGCGACGCCGTTCGCGAGGAATCCGGCGTCGACCTCGAGGCGGTCGGCGAGCCACTCGATAGTGCCCGGCGTCGGGCGCGTCTTGCCGCGCTCGATCTGGGAGACGTATTCCTTCGAGAAGCGGTCGCCCGCGAGCTCGCTCTGCGTCAGCCCCGCCGCGACCCGGAGCTGGCGGAGGCGTTCACCCAGGCGAACGCCCTGGGGGCTGGTCTTGCGCGCTGTGCGGCTGGCGGCATCTCTCATGGGCGTGTCTCTGCGCGCTGAAGTCAAGCGCATACTTCACTGAAGCGCAAGTTGGGCGGTTTGGACATCCCCCATCTGAGCGTATTCATCACAAAAAGCCAGTCAACCATGCGATGCGCAAAATCACTTGACCGAGCTACTTGACGCAGGCCGAATGCCCTCCTATAGTGAGGCCACCTTGCAACCAGGCCGGACGCCAGGCCGAGGTTCGCAGGGGGTGTGCCGGAGCTTCCGGTGAAGGACGTGAGACGGGTGGGCCGCAGATCCGTCTCCTCGGAACCCGCCGGAGGTGGCACGCCTCTCGAGAAGGCCCCGGAGCCGCAGCCGGGGCCTTTTCATTGGTCCGCTTCACCCGCTTCGCTTGCCCGGGCACGCCTGCGGCGTGCGCGGGCGGCGCCGTGCTTTCCGCTCGCGGCCGTTGTGCCGCGCCCGCGCATGTCGGTCGGGCACGGAGGCTCGGTACGCCCAGCCACGGGCGGTGTGGCGCACCGCACCAGCCGACCGGTGGCAGCCACCGATACGCAAGCGCGCCGCCTTCCTCGCGAGAGTCTCTCCTCCCCAGTTTTCGTGCGCGCTCTCGTCGTCACACTTCTGTGACGGTGCCTGCCACCGGCCGTCCGCGGCGCCCCGGTTGCGCGGGTCTTGCTCGCTAGCCCCTGAGCCACGCCAGGCGGGCGGTGCGGATCGCCTGGAGCTCGCTCTCGTCGAGGAGGCCCACGCGGCGGCCGACCATGCCCAGGATTCCGCCGGCCAGCATGAGCCACGCTTCCGAGTCGGCGTCACGCGCCGCGCCGATCGCTCCCTGCTCCTGGCCGCGCCGGATGAGGTCGGCGACGAAGTCGTGCACCTCGCGCATGTGGCGGCGCAGGTGCCGGCGCAGGTCCGGATCCTCCGAGGCTTCGCTCAGCGCCTGCACCCACAGCTCCGCGAGCTGCAGCTTCGGCGTGCGAACAGAGACGTGACTCTTGCCGATCGCCTCGATCGCCGCGCACACGTCCGACGCCTCCTCGAGCTTCCGCACCCAGGCCTCGCGGGTCTTCGTCCAGACGTGCTCGAGCCCCGCGAGGTAGAGGTCGCGCTTCGAGGCGAAATGGCGGTACAGGATCGGCTCGGAGACCCCCGCGGCGCGCGCGATCTCCGCGGTCGTCGTCCCGTGGTAGCTCCCCTCGGTGAAGAGGCGGATCGCGGTCTCGACGAGATGCCGCCGCCGGTCGGCTGCGGCCATCCGCGGCGCGGTCGTCGTCATGCGGCCATCTCCGCGATGTGCTCGCGCACGACCTCGGGCCTCGTCCTCACGGTGACCACGGCAACGATCGCCGCCACGAACGTGACCCCCGCCGCGACCCGGAACCCGGCGTGGAGGCCGTTGACGTAGTCCTGCGCGGCGGCCGGGCTCTGCGCCGAGTGGTGGAGATACGAAGCGACGATCGCGCCCATCAGCGCGATGCCCAGCGACCCACCGACTTGCCGGAAGCTGTTGAGGACGCCCGAGCCCACGCCTGCCTTGTCGACCGGCACCGCGCCCATCGCAGCGGACGTCATCGGCGACATCGTCATGGCCATCCCCACGCCGCCGGCGAGCATCGGGGGTAACAGTGTCCAGAAGTTCGAATGAAGCCCGACGCGCTCGTAGAGAAGGAGCGAGCCCGTGACGAGCGTCATCCCGCCGCCCATCAGCCAGCGCGAGCCGACCTTGTCCGAGAGGCGGCCCGCGACCGGCGCGATGAGGATGATCAGCGACACCATCGGCAGGAACGTCGCGCCCGCCTGGGTCGCCGAGTAGCCCAGGATGTTCTGGACGTAGAGCGAGACGAAGAAGAAGACGCCGAACATCGAGAGCGAGACGAGCATCGCCACGACGTTCGCGCCGGTGAACGCACCGATCCGGAAGAGGGAGAGGTCGAGCATCGCCAGCCGCTGACGGTGCTCGAGCACGACGAACGCGGCGAGCAGGACGGCGGAGCCCGCGAAGAGGCCGAGGATCTCGGGCGACGTCCAGCCGTGCCCGTTCCCTTCGATCAGCGCGTAGCTGAGTGAGAAGAGGAAGCCGGCCGAGGTCACGAGGCCGGGCAGGTCCACGCTCTGCTCGAGCGAGGTGTCGCGCGACTCGCGGATCGCGAATTGCGAGACCAGGATCCCCAAAGCCCCGACCGGGACGTTGACGAAGAAGATCCAGTTCCAGTTCAGGTTCTGGACGATCAGGCCGCCGGCCAGAGGCCCGATCGCGAGGGCGAGGGCCGAGACGCCCGCCCAGATCCCGATCGCCTGACCGCGCTGCTTGGGCGGGAACGTCGCCGTGATGATCGAGAGCGTCGCCGGATTCATCAGCGCTGCGCCCGAGCCCTGCACGGCGCGCGCCCCGATTAGAAAGCCGGCGCTCGGCGCGAGGCCGCAGGCGAGCGACGAGAGCGAGAAGACGATGAGGCCGAGCACGAAGATGCGCCGGCGGCCGTAGAGATCGGCGAGCTTCCCGCCGGTGATCAGGAGGGCCGCGAACGTGAGCGCATACGCCGTAACGACCCATTCGAGCTGGGAGATCGAGACGTGGAGGTCGCGTTCCATCGTCGGCAGCGCGACGTTCACCACGGTGTTGTCGAGCATGATCATGAAGAGGCCGAACGAGACCGCAGCGAGCGTCACCCACTTGCGATTCTCCTCGGCGAGCAGTACGCCAAGCACCCGTGCTTTCACACCAATCTCCTCGTCAATCTCCTCGTCCAGAAGTTAGCGCGCACTAGGTTAGCGGACGCTAACTTAGCTCGGCAAACTAGAGTTGGACCGTGAGCGAACTGGCGGGCCAGCGGGCGTTCGTGACCGGCGGTGGCCGCGGGATTGGCGAGAGCGTCGCCCGCGAGCTCGCGGCGGCGGGAGTGGACGTCGCCGTCAGCGGGCGCACTGCCGCGCAGGTGGAAGAGGTCGCGGCGGCGATCGGCGGCCGCGCCCTCGTCGGCGACGTGTCGCGCCGCGAGGACGTCGAGCGCTGGTTCGCCGAGCTCGGGCCGATCGACCTGCTCGTGGCGAACGCGGGCACCGGCAACGCCGACGGCCCGCCGTGGGAGGTCGATCTCGACGAGTGGTGGCGGACGTTCGAGGTGAACGTCCTCGGCGTCCACCTCTGCTGCCGCGCCGCCGTCCCCGGGATGCTCGAGCGCAGCTCCGGCCGGATCGTGATCGTCGGCAGCGGTTCCGCGTACCTGCCCGGACAGAGCGAGACGGCATACACGTCCTCGAAGGCCGCCGCCTGCCGCTACGGCGAGACGCTGGCGAACGCGCTCCGCGACCGGATCCCCGTGTTCGCGATCAGCCCCGGGATGGTGCGGACCGAGATGACGTCGAGCTTCCCCGACGACCTGCCGTGGACGCCGCCCGAGTGCGCGCCGCGGCTCGTGCGGGCGCTCGCCTCGGGGGAGTTCGACGCGCTCGCCGGCCGCTACCTGCACGCGGAGCACGACCCACCCGAGTCGCTGCGCGGGCGGGTGGACGAGATCCTCGAGCACGACTGGAACGCGATCAGGCTCCGTCGCCCGTAGTCACGCAGTTTTCGACTGTTAGGCTGAAACCGCTATGAGGCTCGCACTGGCGCAGGTCGACCCGGTCGTCGGGGACCTCGACGGCAACCGCGAGCTGATCCTCCGTGCGATCGGCGACGCGCGCGGTGCCGGCGCCGACCTCGTCGTCCTTCCCGAGCTCGCGGTGACCGGCTACCCGCCCGAGGACCTGCTCCTGCGCCCGGCCTTCGTCCGCGCGGCACGCGCCTCGCTCGAGCGCATCGCCGCGGAGACGCGCGACGTCGTCGCGTTCGTGGGAGCCCCGCTCCTGGACGGCGACCTCTACAACGCGTGCGCGATCTGCGCGGACGGTGAGGTGACCGGCTGGGCGAAGAAGTGGCACCTGCCGAACTACGGCGTCTTCGACGAGAAGCGCTATTTCGCCTCCGGAGACGAGCTTGCACTCGTCGACGTGGCGGGCACGAAGGTGGGGGTCACGATCTGCGAGGACATGTGGGTTCCGGGGCCGCCCACGACCGGGCTCGCCTCGGCGGGGGCCGAGCTGGTCGTGAACCTCTCGGCCTCCCCGTTCCACGTCGGGCGGGCGCAGGAACGCGAGGCCATCTTCTCGGCGCGAGCGCGGGAGAGCGGCGTGCTTGTCGCGCTGTGCAACACGGTCGGCGGCCAGGACGAACTCGTCTTCGACGGGCACTCGCTCGTCATCGAGCGCAACGGCACGGTGGCAGCGCGGGCGCCGGGCTTCGAGGAGACGCTGCTCGTCGTCGACCTCGAGCAGCCGGAGGCGGCAGGGCTCGCGCCGCTCGAGGACGACCTCGAGCAGATGCGACGCGCGCTCGCCCTCGGGCTGCGCGACTACGTCGCCAAGAACGGCTTCGCCGAGGTCGTCGTCGGCGTCTCGGGCGGGATCGACTCGGCCCTCACCGCGGCACTCGCCGCCGAGGCGCTCGGCCCCGGGCGCGTGCACTGCGTCTCGATGCCCTCCCGCTACTCCTCCGAGGGAACGCAGGGCGACGCGCACCGCCTCGCGGAGAATCTCGGCTGCGACTTCCGCAAGCTTCCGATCGAGCCGGTGGTCGATGCGTTCGCCGGCGTGCTCGCAGCCTCGTTCGCCGGCCGCGACCCCGACCTCGCGGAGGAGAACCTCCAGGCGCGCATCCGCGGCACCCTGCTGATGGCGCTCTCGAACAAGTTCGGCTGGCTACTCGTCGCGACCGGCAACAAGTCGGAGCTGTCGGTCGGCTACGCGACGCTCTACGGGGACATGGCCGGCGGGTTCGCGCTCCTCAAAGACGTGTACAAGTCCGACGTCTTCCGGCTTGCGCGGCACCTGAACGAGCGCGCCGGACGCGAGCTCGTCCCCCAGTCGACGATCGACCGGGCGCCGAGCGCCGAACTGCGGGAGGACCAGCTCGACGAGGACTCGCTGCCGCCGTACGCGGAGCTCGACCACGTGCTCGAGGCCTATGTCGAGGAAGACCGCTCGCTCGACGAGCTGGGCGCGGACGGGTTCGATGCGGACGTCGTGGCGCGGGCTGTCGCGCTCGTCGACCGGGCGGAGTACAAGCGGCGTCAGGCGCCACCGGGGGTGCGGCTGCGGCCGAAGGCGTTCGGCCGGGACCGGCGGACGCCGATCACGAACCGCTGGCGCGGCTAGACACCGGCGTCGATCGGCCGGCCCGGCGGGCCGTGCTCGAGCAGTTCGCGAAGCAGCGACGCGAGCCGTCGAGGGGCCGTCACCACGGCAGCGAGCTCATCCAGGGTGAACCAGCGAATCTCGGCAACGCCCTCGGCGGCGAGGTCGATCTCGGGGGGTGGCTCGAAGACCGGCGTGCGCACGAGGAAGTGGCGCTCCCGCTGCCCGCCCCACGCCTCCATGTCGGCGAAGTGATGTTCACGGGTCCAGAGCAGCGGCCCGAGCGTCACGTCGCGCAGGCCGCACTCCTCGCGCAACTCGCGCAGCAGGGCGCGCTCCGGGCCTTCGCCCCGTTCGATCCCGCCGCCGGGCGGCGCCCAGACCGGGCCGCTCCGGAAATCGAAGCGCGTGAGCAGCGTCCGGCCCGACGGGTCGACCACGACACCGCGAACGCCCTTGCGCAGGGGCCGGCCGGTCGAGCGACCCGCCAGCTCCTGGAACCAGCGCAGGCGCTCGTCCCACGGGACGGCGGCGTTCGCCGGAGAGGTCGACGGGAGGACGAAGAGCTTCGTGCAGCCGAGCGCATGTTGCTGCAGGCCCAGCGCCGGTCGCGTGCCGAAGGCGCCGCGGTAGGCCTCCTTGCCCACGAAGGCGAGCCAGCCCGGCTCGAGGTCGCGGGCGATCCGGTCGAGCCTGTCCGCCGACCCGGCGAAGTCGGCACGCCGCAGGTCGCCGGAGCCCGGCGTCGTGCAGTAGGCGGCGTTCGTCACGCCGATGCTCTCCTCGAGCAGCGCGAACTGCTCGTGTGGCTCGTAGAGCCGGCTGGTCAGCCGGGCCGCGTCGAGAAGACGCCAGAAGTCGTTGCGCGGGTTGGCGAAGTGGGCTGCGGCGGCCGCGGAGACGCGGCCCGGGTTGATGCCGACGAAGACGACCCGGAGACCCGGAGCGAGGACGTCCGGCACGTCACTCGGAGTCGTGTCCCCTTCGGTCATGTCCCTCGCCTGAGCCACCTCTTCCCCCAATGGGGGAGCGAGGCTCCCTTCGGGAACGGTAGGCGACGAGCCGTTACGGCGAGGTCGCAACTTCGCGCCGGATGCCCGCCGGGCGAGAGGCTAGGCGGCTTCGGCCGCGGCCTCGGCCGCGTCGAGCTCGGCCATGAGCTCCTCGGTGCGCGCCTCGATGCGGGCCTCGAACTCGAGCCGCAGATGCTCGCCCGACACGGCCGGCTCGTAGCGCGGCCGCCGCGGCTCGACCTTCACGAGCGTCACTGTGTGATCCCAGCCGCCGTACAGGCGGACATAGCATTCGGTCTCCGACAGCGTACGCAGCCGCCGCACGTCGAGCAGCGTACGAGCCAACCCGGACGGAGCCGCACGTCTGAGAACTGAAACCATTCGGCCATGGCTGTGAAGCAGAAGGAGCTGCGGTTCGCGGTCGAGCTCTCGGCGGCCGGCGAGCTCACCGAGGAACACGGCGTCGCGCTCGACGTGCCGGCGGAGTGGTCACCGGACCACCTGCTGCTCGCCGCGCTTGTCCGCTGCTCGCTCAAGAGCCTCCGTCACCACGCGGGACGCAAGGGCGTCACTGTCCGCTCGGCCGCCGGCAGTGGCCGGACGCTCGTGACGAGACGCGAGACCGAGGGGCGGTACGCGGTCGTCGAGGCCGAGCTCGAGCTCGTGGTCGAGATCGAGCCCGAGCCGGATACGCTCGCCGAGCTGATCGCACTGGCCGAGCGCGACTGCTTCGTCGGCTCCTCCCTCGCCACCGAGCCCCGCTACGAGTGGACGGTGAACGGCCGTACGATCCGCAAGTGACCGGCACGCTCACACCGCCACGCGAACGGCTCGACCGCGGCGAGGGCTCAGGTCTCGGCCGGCCCTGGCTCGTGATCGTCCTCAACGACGCCCACAACACGTTCCAGGGCGTCGCGTTCGCGCTCTCGTCGGTAGTCCCGGGTGTCTCGTACGACGACGGGATGCGGCTAGCCAACCGGATCCACAGCTCCGGTCAGGCGGTCGTCTGGTCCGGGCTCCACGAGCAGGCCGAGCTCTACTGGGAGCAGCTCCGCGAGCACGGGTTGACGATGGCACCCCTCGAGCAGGGATGACCGCGGAGACGCTGGACCTCGCTGTGGTACGCGCTCGCTTCCCGGCGCTCGCGTCCGGCGTCGCCTTCCTCGACGCGCCCGGCGGCACGCAGTGCCCCGGGTCGGTGATCGACGCGATCGCCGCCTACCTGCGCTCCTCGAACGCCAACCTCGGGGGCGCGTTCGCGGCCAGCCGCCGCAGCAACGAGCTCGTCGAGCGGGCGCGCGCGACCGCCGCGGGCTTTCTCGGCTGCTCGGCGCAGGAGGTGGTCTTCGGCGCCAACATGACGTCGCTGAACTTCACCCTCACTCGCACGTGGGCGCGCGAGGCACGCCCGGGCGACGAGGTGCTCGTGACGAGACTCGACCACGACGGCAACGTCGCTCCGTGGCTCGAGCTCGCGCGCGACCTCGGCCTGAGGGTCGGCTTCGTCGACATCCACGACGACACCACCCTCGATCTCGAGGATCTCGAGCGCCGGCTCAGCGACCGGACCCGCATCGTCTCGTTCCCGCTCGCGTCGAATGCGGTCGGCACGGTCAACCACGCGAAGCAGGTCGCGAAGCTCGCGCACTCGGTCGGCGCACTGACCTGGGTGGACGCCGTGCACTACGCGCCGCACGGGCCGATCGACGTGGCCGAGCTCCAGGCAGACGTCCTTCTCTGCTCGCCGTACAAGTTCTTCGGGCCGCACCTCGGCGTCGCCTTCGGCCGGGAGGAGCTTCTGCGCTCGTGGCGCCCGTACAAGGTGCGGCCGGCGGCAGACGAGCCGGTCGGCAGCCGCTTCGAGACGGGGACGCTCGCGCACGAGCTCCTCGCGGGCTTCGTCGCCGCGGTCGAGTACATCGGGGAGCTCGGCTGGGACGCGATCCAGGCCCACGAGCGGGCGCTCGGGCAGCGCTTCCTCGACGGGTTGTCGGAGCGCTGCACGCTCTACGGGCTCGAGACGATGGACGGCCGCGTCCCGACCTTCGCCTTCCGGGTCGGCGGCGTGTCGCCGCGCGGGGTCGCCGAGCGGCTCGCCGAACGAGTGATCGCCGTCTGGGACGGTGACTACTACGCGGTCGAAGCGATGGAACGGCTCGGCCTGCAACCCGAGGGCGCCGTACGGGCCGGCTTCGTCCACTACAACACGTTCGCGGAGGTCGACCGGCTCCTCGAGGGGCTCGCCGAGCTCTGAAGATCAGGCGGCGTTGTCGGCCTTCGCGGCGCTCGCAGCGGCGGCCCAGCGCGGGTCGTGACGGCGGATGCGGTCCGGCTCGCGCCCGCGCGCCTCGGCGATCTGCAGCGTGAGCCGCTGAAACGCGACGATGTCCACCACGGGATGGCGTGTCGGTAAGAGCGTCACATCGCAGCCGAGCTCCAGCAACGCGGCCGCAGCAGCAGCCGCCCGCTCGGCCGCCAGGCCGTCCCCCTCGAGCACGAACGCGCGCACCGACTCGTCCACCGCGGCGAGGTAGCCGTGCAGGAGCTGCTCCGTCTCGTACGCCTCCGCGGCGACCCAGGCACCCTCGCGCAGCTTCAGCACGGCCTCGTGCGCCGTGGCGAGCTCCCGGCCCGCTCCCGCCACGAGGAACCGCTCCTGCTCTCCCACCTCGGGCAGAGGTGTGGCCAGCGCCGTTTCGACCGCCCCCGGGAGCCACGAGACGTCCTCGCCGTGGAGCGCTGCGATCGCAGCCACCGCGCACGTGTAGCTCGCGGTGTGGCACCAGCTCTCCTCGATCTCAGGCGTACAGACGACCACCTCGTCGCAGAGCTCGGCGGTCGGCCCGTCCGTCCGCCCGGTCACGAGCCAGCGCGGCCCCTGCCACGCCCGCGCCGCCTCGATCGTCAGCGGCGTCTCGCCCTCGTGCGAGACGAGCACGAGCAGATCGGCGTCACGCTCCGGATCGAGCACGAGCTCGAGCGCCTGCACGGCGTCGCCGCCCGTCATCGCCGCGTGGAACGAGGTGCCGCAACCGGTGAAAAGAACCCGGGCGCCGTCGGGGAAGCGCCGGTCGGTCGGCACCCTGGCCAGCCATTCCGGCTGTGCCGCGAGCGCGCGTCTTGTCTCCTCGCCGTGCACGAGGAGTAGGTCTATACGATCGAGGGGAGTGACGGTGTTCCAGCGAAGCACGCTCGACAACGGCCTGCGCGTCCTGACGGCGGACCTGCCGCATGCGCAGTCGGTCGCCGTGATGGTCATGCTCGCCGCCGGCTCCCGCTACGAGACGGCAGAGACGAGCGGCATCGCGCACTTCGCCGAGCACATGTTCTTCAAGGGAACGGAGCGGCGGCCGAGCGCCCGCCAGATTGCCGGCGAGATCGACGCGATCGGCGGCGAGTTCAACGCCTTCACCGGCAAGGAGAGCACGACGTACTACGTCAAGTGCGCGGCCGAACACCGCGACGTCGCGCTCGACGTCCTCGTCGACATGCTCCGCAACTCGCGCTTCGAGTCCGAGGAGATCGAGCGCGAGAAGGGCGTGATCGTCGAGGAGATGAACATGTACTACGACACGCCCCGCGACTTCATCGGCGGCGTCTACGAGCAGCTCCTGTGGGGCGACCAACCGCTCGGGCGGGACATCATCGGCCGCAAAGAGACGATCCGCGACGCGACACGGGACACGTTCCTCGGCTATCTCGACCGCTGGTACAGGCCGTCCCGGATGGTGCTCGGCGTCGCCGGACGGATCGGCGACGGCCTGCTCGAGCGCGTCCAGGAGCTCCTCGGCGACCTCACGGCGGCCGACACAGGCGAGCCCGAGCCTGCGACGCCGTATGCGAACGGCCGCGTGCGCGTCCACACGAAGCAGTCCGAGCAGGCGCACGTCTCGCTCGGCGTGCACAGCCGGCCGCTCGACCATCCCGACCGGTACCCGCTCCAGCTCCTCGCGACGGCGCTGGGCGGCGGGATGTCCTCGCGCCTCTTCACCGAGGTCCGCGAGCGGCGCGGGCTCGCCTACTACGTCTACGGGCTCAACCACAGCTATACGGACGCGGGCACGCTCTACGCGCAGGCGGGTGTCGACATCGCCCGGATCGACGACGCCGTCACGACGATCGGCGCGGAGCTGCGCAAGATCGCGACGGAGCCGCTGCCGCCGGACGAGCTCGAGAAGGCACGCAACTTCGCGAAGGGCCGCTTCGTCCTCCAGCTCGAGAGCCCGCAGGGGCTGATGATGTTCGGGCTGCGGAAGGAGGTGCTCGAGCACCGGATCCCCGATCCCGACGAGGTGCTACGCGGGGTCGACGCCGTCACGAGCGACGACGTGGCGCGCGTCGCGACCGACCTCATCGCCTCCGACCGCCTGCGCCTCGCGGTGATCGGCCCCTTCGAGGACGCCTCGCGCTTCGAGCGCCTCCTCGACGGCTGAGCCTCCGCGCCGAGCGCTCAGCCTTTCGCAACGCTTTCGTCACGGTGGCTGCCACCGTGCCGGGAGCGTGACGCGCCCCCGGCGCGCCGGAACGAGCCCACGCCGAGCAGATCGTGCCCGGCGCATCCATCACTCCCCACGGCGGCGTTTCCGAAGGTCGGCGGTCCAGTTGGCACCTGACCCGGATCCGCCCGTTGGGGTGCCTTCGACCTCGGCAGCCGCGCGTGCGCGAGGTTTCTATCATTCGCCCCCGACGGCGCCTCGCCTCCTACGGGGCGAAGGAGGCAAGATCCGACTCGATGTGCCGCCTGTCCTTCGGGTTCGCGATCGCGGCCGTCTCCGCCCGCGCGAGCTCGAGGTGGCGGCGCGCCTCCTCGGCCTCGCCGGCCGCCGCGTAGGCCCGGGCGAGCGCCTCGTGCGCAGCGGCAAGATCCCAATCCTCCATCTCGTCTCCGTGGGCCTCGACGAGGGCGAGACAGCGACGGGCGTGGTGGAGCGCCCCCTCAGGCTGCCCCGCGAGCACGTGCACGCGGGAGCAGAGCCAGTGCGAGCGCGCGCGGTTCGCCGCCGTGTGCGGCGCCTGGAGCCAGTGGTAGGCCGAGGCATGAGCCCGGTGGAGCATCTCGTCGTCGTCGTCCGGCGTGCGGCTCTCGCGCCCGATCAGGGCCCAGGTCGCGTTGTAGAGCTCGATGCCGAGCCGCCGGTGCTCGTCGGGAGTCACCGCGTCAATCCTCGCATGACGAGGGGGAGCCCCGGAGGCTCCCCCTCACGCATACGCTTCGAGACTGCCCGCTACTCGGCCTGGCCGAACCGCTTGAGCTCTTCGAGCTCCTGCTCGGAGAGCTCACGCGGGACATCGCCGTGTGCGACCTTCTCGGAGCGGACGTGCTCGTTGATCTGCTCGACGATCTCCGGGTTCGCGAGCGTCGTCACGTCGCCGACGTCGGCGAAGTTCGAGATGCTCGCGATCACGCGCCGCATGATCTTGCCGGAGCGCGTCTTCGGCATGTCCGCCACGACCCAGACGTTCTTGGGGCGGGCGATCTTGCCGATGTCCCGCTCGATCGCCTGCGTGACCTTCTGGGCGACCTCGTCGCCGCTATCGACGCCCGGCTTGAGCGAGACGTACATCTCGACCGCCCGGCCGCGCAGCTCGTCGATCACCGGCACCGCTGCCGCCTCGGCGACCTCGTCGACGGTGATAGCAGACGACTCGAGCTCCTTCGTGCCGAGCCGGTGCCCGGCGACGTTGATCACGTCGTCGATCCGGCCGAGGATCCGGTAGTAGCCGTCGGCCGCCTGCACCGCGCCGTCGCCGGCGAGGAACGGCCAGTCGTGCCAGTCCGTGCTCTTCGGGTCACTGTTGTACTTCTTGTAGTACGTGTCCACGAAGCGCTCGTCCTGGCCCCAGATGCCGAGCATGCGGCCGGGCCACGGGTTCCGCATGCAGATGTTGCCGGCCTTGCCGGAACCCATCGGGACCTCGTCGCCGTTCTCGTCGTAGATGACGCCGTAGAGGCCGAGCACGGTGGGGCCGCAGCTTCCCGGCTTCATCTTCTCGAGGCCCGGCAGCGTCGAGCCGAGGAAGCCGCCGGTCTCGGTCAGCCACCAGGTGTCGGTGATCGACGCCTCGCCCTTGCCGACGACGTTGAAGTACCAGCGCCAGACATCGGGCTCGATCGGCTCCCCGACCGTCGTCATCGTCTTGAAGTGGTAGTCGTACTTCGCCGGCTCGTCCGGGCCGAGCTTCCGCAGCATCCGGATCGTCGTCGGCGCGGTGTGGAAGATGTCCACGCCGAGCTTCTCGGCGATCCGCCACGGCCGGCCCGCGTCCGGATAGGTCGGGACGCCCTCGTACATGACGCTCGTCGTTCCGAGCGCGAGCGGGCCATAGACGATGTAGGAGTGCCCTGTGATCCAGCCGATGTCGGCGAAGCACCAGTACGTGTCGTCCGGATGGATGTCCTGGTAGTACTTGGACGTCCCGGTGACGTACGACAGGTAGCCGCCGATCGAGTGCTGCGCACCCTTCGGCCGACCGGTGGTGCCGCTCGTGTACATGAGGAACAACGTGTCCTCGGCGAGCATCGACTCCGGCTCGACCTCCTGCCCTTCGTAGGACGGGAGCAGCTCGTCGATGAAGAAGTCGCGGCCCTCGACCATCGGGCTCTCCGAGTGGTACTCGCCCGGGATGCGCCGGAAGACGAGCACCTTCTCGACCTCCGTCCCGTCCTTGCGGGCGGCCTCGACCGCCTCGTCCGCCTTCACCTTGTGGTCGATCAGCTCGCCGTTCCGGTAGTACCCGTCCATGGTGACGAGGATCGTGCTCTGGGCGTCCGCCATGCGCTGTCCGCAAGCCGTGCCGGAGAAGCCGCCGAACACCTGGGAGTGGATCACGCCGAGGCGCGCGCAGGCGAGCATCGCAACCGGCAGGTCCGGCACCATCGGCAGGTGGAACGTGACGCGGTCCTGCGGCTTCACGCCGCAGAAGTCCTTGAGCAGCGCCGCGAACTCGTTCACGCGCCGGTGTAGCTCGCGGTACGTGATCTCCTGTGTCTCGTCCTCCTCCAGCTCCGGCACGAAGATGAACGCGTTCTTGTCGCCCCGCGTCTCGAGGTGCCGGTCGACGCAGTTGACGCAGGCGTTCAGCTTGCCCCCGACCCACCACTTGAAGAACGGCGGGTTCGACGTGTCGAGGATCGTGTCCCACTTCTTGTCCCAGGTCAGCATCTCCGCGTACTCGACGTAGCACTCCGGGAACTTGTCCTCGGCGAAGCGGTCCCGGATGGCCGGGTCGTTCGCGTTCGCCTCCTTGACGATCCGGGCGGGCGGGTCGTAGTACTCCTCCTCCCGCCAGTGAACAGCGATCTGGGCTTCGGAAACCTGGACTTCGTCAACGGTTCCCAACGTGCTCACCTCCTCATGAGGTCAAAGCTCGGGCCGGGCGGGCCCTCCGCGGAGGCGGCGGACCCGCCCATGTATCGCACCGAGATCCTATGTCAGGCCATCGGGACTGCGCGCCCCTACGTCATGAGCGGCTTCCCGACCGGGAACACCGTCTTTCCCGCGACACCGTTCATCACACCCGCCGCAGACGCGTACCACGCGACCGCAGCAGTCGCGATTCCCATCCAACCACCCGCGTGCAACCACCACGCCGTGCCGCCGTGCGACACGTTGAAGAAGCCGATCACGAGCAGGATCTCCGTGATCTCCAGCGTGAGGAAGACCATGAACACGGCACCGTTCACGCGCATGCTGCCGATCAGCATGTACGTGTTGAAGACGGCGAACGCGAACAGGAACCATGCGACGGAGTTGTCGATGTTGTTGGGGCCGACGGCCGCGAACCAGTTCTTCGTCAAGACGCCGAGGATGATGAAGAGTCCCAGTCCCATCCAGAAACCGCCGTACGTCGAGAACGCGGTTGCGCCGAAGACATTGCGGTTGCGGAACTCCCACATCCCGGCGCAGAACTGGGCCAGGCCGCCGTAGAAGATGGCGGGGCCGACCCAGATCAGATCCGGGATCCACGACGCGTTGTGCCCGCTGAGCAGAAACGTCGTCAGAGCAAATCCTGCGAGGCCGAGCGGCGCAGGATCGGCGGCGGGTGTGGCCTCGACCACCGTTACTGCCCGTTCGGAAGACATTGCGCTCATCCAGCCCTCCTCGATTGGCCGGCGGCGGAGAGCGCATCCCTCGGAGCGCCTCCCGTCGCCGAAGTGTCGAGGCAACTCTCCCTGATCAGCGGGACGTTCGTCAAGAAATTGTTTGGAAACCTCACGAAGCCTTGCGAAGATCTGCGCTCTTCGCCAGCTAGGCAAACGAACTGCGCAGTGGGGTTACCAGCCTTCGCTGGTTGGGCGGGACCGCTGCCTCGTGTGCTCGCGCGCGGGGAGGCCGGGGCAAAGCGCAGCTCCGCGGATCCGCTTGGGCCCGGCTAGGGCTCGAGGTCGTACGGGTAGTTCGTGAGCACGTCGGCGCCGGTCTCCGTGACGAGGACGACGTCCTCGAGCCGGACGCCGCCGTAGCCGGCGCGATAGAGGCCCGGCTCGACCGTGACGACGTCGCCGGCGACGAGCTGCTTCTCGGAGATCTGGCCCATGCCGGGCTGCTCGTGCACCTCGAGGCCCACGCCGTGACCGAGCCCGTGGAAGAAGCCGTCGGCGAGCGGTTCCCCGGCGGGTTTCGTGCGCTGCGTCGGCTCGCCGGCCGCCTCGAAGAGGTCGCACGTGAGGTCGAAGACCGCGCGTCCCTCGATGCCCGGACGGATCGCCTCGACGGACCGGTCGAGCGCCTCCTTGACGAGGCGATGCCACTCGCGCACGTCGTCCGGGACCTCGCCGACGACGAACGTCCGGGTCATGTCCGTGTAGACCGCGGAGGCGTTGTCGCGGGGCCAGATGTCGACGATCAGCGGAACGCCCGCGCGGATCGGGCCGGAGCCCATGTCGTGTCCGACGGCGCCCTGAGCACCGGGCCCGACGATGAACTCGTCCGCCGTCGTGTCGTGCGCTGCGAACGTCGCGTTCATCGCCGCCTTGACCCGCTCGACCGTCAGGGGCTCACCGTCGAGGAGGAGGTCGTCCCCGGCAATCTCCGCCCTGCGGAGAAGGTCGCGGCAGGAGTCCATGGCCGCCTCGGCGGCGTGCTGGGCGCGTCGCATGCCCGCAAGCTGCGTCTCGGTCTTGACCCGGCGGCGGTCGTCGAAGAGATCCTGGTCCGGCTCGAGCTCCACTCCGTCGGTGCGAAGGCGGTCCGCAAGCCAGATCGGGAAGGTCTCGGGGACCGAGAAGCTCTTGAGACCGAGGCTCTGGACGTACCGTAGGGCAAGCTGCGCCACGATCTCGCGCCGGCCGAGCCCGGACCCGATCAGCTCGTCGGCGCCGAACTCCTCCGCGATGTGCACGTCGAAGAGGCCCAGCTCGCGGAGCCGCGTCGCCTCCATCGAGTTCGAGAAGACGTGGCGCGTCCCGTTCGTCTCGGCATAGAGGAACGGATCCGGCACCCCGAGCGGCACCGCGTGCCGCATGTCGGCGGAGCGGAAGGAGTCACCGTAGATGAGGACCGAGTCGGCCACCGGGCATCGATCCTAACGATCGGGGTGCGGGTTCCTCCAGCGCTTCGTCCTCGCGACAGGCGATACTCGCAAATCACATGGCGGCGACGGGCGAGAGAGAAGACCCGGGCTTCCCTGTCGGAGCCGCGTGCCGGATCGACTCGCGCTCGCCCTGGCGGCAGATCGCGGAGATCCCGGTCGGCCTCGACCCCGAGGGGATCGCAATCGACGCCGCACGGCGGCGGGCCTTCGTCGCGTGCTCGCGCAGCGACTTCGTCTCGGTCGTCGACCTCGAGACGCACGAGATCGTCGCCGAGATCCGCACCGGCGCCGAGCCGATCGACATCGGTCTCGACGAGCAGACGGGCCGCGTCTTCTCCGCCGACGCGCACTCCGACCAGGTGACGATCATCGACTCGGCGACGCTCGAGGTCGAGACAACGGTACCGGTTGGCGGTTATCCGTCCGGCCTGACGCACGTTCCGGAGTCCCGCCGCCTCTACGTCGGCAACTCGCTCGGCTCGACGATGAGCGTGATCGACCTCGACACGCTCGAGACGGTCGCGACGGTGGACGCGGAGCCGGGCGCCGGTGCGATCGGCGTCGACCAGACCCGCCACCTCGTTGTCTGCGTCAATTTCGTCGCCGCCTCCGCGAACTTCTACGACGCCGACTCGTTCGAGGAGCGCGGCCGGCTCGAGCTCGGCACCGGCACGTGCGCGATCGGGATCGTCTCCGAACGCGGCGAGGCGTTCATCGTCAACTCGATCGCCGGCACGGTTGCGCGCGTCGATCTCGACGCGATCGAGGTCGTGGAGGAGATCCGCACCGGGCAGGCGCCCGTCGGGCTGACGGTGGCGCCCGCACACGACCGGATCTACGTCACCAACCGCGGCGCCGGCTCGGTGAGCGTGCTCGGCGTCGCCGACGGCGCCGAGTGGTCGCAGATCCCGGTCGGCAACGGCCCGGGTGGCATCGTCGTCGACCCGCACGACGGCCGCATCCTCGTCGCCAACGCGGGGAGCCAGACGATGTCGATCGTCGAGGACCTGCTCGCCGCGAAGCCGCCCGCCCCGGTCTTCGAGGAGAAGAGCCCCTGGCTCGGGAACAAGCTGCCGGAGTTCGCGCTCGAGGACTATTGGACGGGGGAGCGGCGCACGAATCGCGACTGGGCGGAGAAGAAGTACATCCTCAACTTCTTCGCCTCCTGGTGAGGCCCGTGCAACGCGGAGGCGCCGTTCCTCGAGGAGCTGCGCGTCCGCGAGGAGGCCCGGTCGGGCCTCGAGGTCGTGCTCGTCGACATCTGGGAGGGAACGGAGCCGCGTCCGGAGGTGGACCGCTTTTGCGAGATGTGGGGCATCAAGGGCCCGATCCTCCTCGACCCGAGCGGCGGGCTCGCCAGGACGCTCGACGTGCGCGGCGTGCCCACGAACGTCGTCGTCGACTCCGACGGGACGGTCCGGGCGTTCGGAGCCGCCAGGCTCGAGGAGCTCGAGCAGGCGATCGACGAGCTGTACGGCCGCGCGTAGCCTCTGGTCGTGGCACTTCTGCGCCCCGAGGAGGAGGCCAAGGTGCGCGGCTGGTTCGCGGAGCTCGCACGCCCGGTCGAGCTCGTGGTGGCCCTCGGGGCGGAGGAGACTCCGCTCGCCGGGTCCGGCGACGTCGACTTCGGCGCGGAGCTCGTGCGCCTGTGCGAGGGACTGGCGGAGCTCGGCGAGGGCGTGACGTGCCGCACCGAGGAGGAGCCGACAGGCTTTCCGCGCTTTCCCGCGGTCTCGATCCGCCCTGACCGCCGCGACGCCGGCGTCCGCTACGACGGCCTGCCGTGGGGCTACGAGGTCGGGTCTCTCGTCGGCGCGATCGTCGAGGCCGGACGGGAGGAGCCGTCGCTGCGGCCCGAGACGCTCGCTGTGCTCGAGGAGCTCGACCGCGACCTCGCGGTCGACGTCTTCGTCACCCCGACCTGACCACACTGTCCGCCGGCCGTGTTGCTGGCGTACCGGTTCGCCCTCGCCTCCGAGCGGGTGACAGCGACCGCGATCGAGGCGAACGAGTTCCCGCAGCTCGCGCAGGAGATGGGCGTCTATGCCGTCCCGCGGATCGTCGTCGACGGCGAGCCGCGTTGGGACGGGTCGGTGCCGGAGCCGGAGTTCCTCCGCCGGATGCTCGCGGCGGCGGCCTAGTACCCGGTGAGCTTGACTCCGAGCCAGAGCCCGGCGAGGCCGCCGACCAACCCGAGAGCGAGCGACATGACGCCGAAGGCGCTGCCACCCCAGGCTTCCGGCACGAGTCCTCCGAGGATGGAGCCGACGCCGACGAAGATCCAGAGGACGCGTCTGTCCATTCGCGGCCTATCGGCTCCTAGCCGCCCGGACTCGAACGCTCACAGACGGACGTGGAAGGCGCGCCGCGGCCCGTGCACGGACGGCCCCAGCGCTATCCGCGCGACGACGTTGCCTCGGACGCGCCCGCGGTACGTGAAGTCCACGAGCCCCGCGCTGTGCGGGAGGAGCTCGCGCTGCCGCGGCCGGAGCGTCGCGAGCCTGCGGCCGCGGCGGCGGAGCACGAGCCGCAACCCGTCGCCGCCGAGCCGCTCCGTCACGTTGCCGCGATTGACGAGGAGCAGCTCGAGCAGTCGCCGCGACCCGTGGCGCCGGACGGTGAGCGCACGTGCGTCGAGGCGCCGCACGATCCGGCCCCGGACGTGGAGGACGACGATCACGCCGACCCGCAGCCGTAGCCGGACGCGCTTCACGCCGAGCGGACGTGTCGTCAGGAGCACGAGCGCGGGATGGTCTCCCGGCCCGGCGCGCCGCCGCCAAATCGTCGCGACATGGAGGACGGCTTTCGCGCCGGGCGCGATGCGGAGGCGGCGCGGGCGCACCCGGAGCCACGCCGCGGCGCCATGAGCGGGCCGCACCCGCGGCCTGCCGCGGAGCGAGCGCCCGAGCCCTGCGCGCGAGACGTCGACCCGCAACGCCCGGCGGCCCGGGTTCCGAACGGTGATGGCCCCGGCGGACGCGCCCCTGAGCGTGAGGCGCAGTGGGCTTGCGCTGAGCCCGATGCCGCGGCTGGCCGCGGCACCCGGGATGGATGCCGCGGCCGCTGCGAGGACCACCGTCGCGAGCAGACTCCTCACTGGCCGATGACCGTGTACGTGAGCGTCGCCGTGTAGTGCCCGGCCGGAACGACGGGCAGCGGCGAGACGAACCCGACGCTCGTGGGCCAGACGTCCCCGCCGTCCGCGCTCGGATCGCTCGCCGTCGCGAGGAGCAGGTCGGGCGCGGGCACGACCGGGACGGCCATGAACGCGCCGCCTCCGACGCCGATGCCGAGCGGCAGGTCTTGCGGCGAGAACGCCGACCGGTGGACCGAGAGCGTGTAGCCGCTCGGGTCGTTGCTCGTCACCGTCACGTTCTCGGGGAGCGGGCTCGGAGTCGTGCCCGGCACTGCGGAAGGGAAGCTCAGCGTCGCGTGGTCGAGCGCGATCGAGAGCACCGGCTGGACGTCGACGTCGACTCCGGCGGACGCGCTCGCTCCCGTCGTCGGCGGCGTCGTCGAGCAGACGCTCGCGGGCGCCGACGAGTTCTGCGGCTCCGGCGTCGCCGTAGTGAAGTCCGCCGTGTTGTCGTCCGTGTCGGTGCAACCGCCGTCCGCCCGCGCGAGCGCAGTCGTCGCGCTCGGCGCCGGCGCCGCACCGCTCCCCTCGTAGTCGGCCGCGCCGCCGTAGCCGACGAGATCCTCGACCGAGGCGTCGGCCGAGCAGCTTCCCGCCGAGGCGCCACACGAGAGCGCTGTCGTGTCGTCGACGAGAGCGATCTTCCCACCCGTGACGGCGAGGTTCGAGGTACCGGTCGCGTCCGGCGCGGGCAGCTCCGCTCCGTTCACCCCGCCCGAGGCGAGCTGGACGAGGTACCGGCCGCCCGCCGGGATCGTGCCGCCGACCGCGGTCGCCTGCCACGTCGTGCCGGAGGCCGACGCGTACTGGAGCGTCCAGCCATCGACCGCGACGGCGCCCGCCCCGCGGTTGAAGAGCTCGACGTAGTCGTTCGCATAGGCGGCCCCGCTGTTCCCGCCGGCGGCGAAGACCTCGGAAATGACGATGCTGCCCGAGCCGCTGCCCTGCGCCGTCGTGGCGCCGAACGGCAGGGCGAAGGCCGAGAGCAGGACGAGCAGGTGGATGCGCTTCATGGAGCCTCCGATCGGGGAAGACATGACGGCCCCTTGCTACCGCTCGCCGCGCAGCGCCGAAAGTGTCCTTTGCGGAGTCGACACGGAGTCGGCACGCATTCGCGGAGCCGGACGGCCGACGGCTAGATTCCGTTTGGTGGAGGCGCTCGAACGGGCACAGCAGGTCGCGGCGACATGGGACGAGCGGCTGCGCGCGGACCTCCCCGCCGACCTCGACGTCTTCGACGCGCACACGCACCTCGGCAGCGACATCGACG
The DNA here is from genome assembly GCA_963796265.1 of uncultured Actinomycetes bacterium. Lineage (GTDB taxonomy): Bacteria > Actinomycetota > Thermoleophilia > Gaiellales > Gaiellaceae > Palsa-739. The sequence goes on from CAWCLA010000001.1 coordinate 884,405, forward strand.
GCATGGTCGGCCGCTACGAGGAGCTCGCCGACGGGATGAGCCGCTACGGCTTCTCGCGGGCGTTCGTCTTCTGCCTCGACGAGCCCGACCGGCACCCCGGCTTTCGCGCCGGCAACGACCGGACGCTCGAGTGCGCGGCGCGCTCCGAAGGACGCCTGATCCCGTTCGTGCGGCTCGCACTCGACGAGGGGCCCATCGAGGAGGCTTGCCGCTGCCTCGACCTCGGCGCCCGTGGGATCAAGCTCCATCCTCGCGCCCAGAAGTTCCTGCTCAACGACGAGCGGCTCGCGCCGGTCTTCGCACTCGCCGCGGAGCGAGGCGTTCCGATCCTCGTCCACGCGGGCCGCGGCCTCCCGCCGATCGCGGCCGAGCTCGAGCATCTCGTCGACTCGCACCCCGGCGCGCAACTCATCCTCGCCCATGCCGGGATCGCCGACCTCGCCAACCTCGGGCACCGCTTCGCGGGCAAGCGCGGCGTCTTCTTCGATACCTCGGTGTGGAGCGCGATCGATCTGCTCGGCCTGCTACGGCTCGTGCCGCCCGAGCAGATCGTCTACGCCTCGGACTTCCCGTACGGCCAGCAGCCGGGCTCGCTCCTGCTTTCGTTGCGCGCCGCCCGAGCCTCCGGCTTCGGCGAGGCCGAGCTACGGGGGATGTTCGCGGGCAACGCGACCCGGATCGCCGACGGCGAGGAGCCGCTCGAGCCGTCACAGCCGCTCGGCCCCGCCGTCCTCGAGCAGCCGCTCGCGCACGCGCGCATCCACCAGTACATCTCGATGGCGATGCCACTCCTCTTCATCCGGCAGCCGGACGGATTCGGCGCGCTCGGGCTCGCGCTCAACGCGACCGAGGAGCCGAACGGCACCCACCGCGAGGAGCTCGAGCAGATCCGCGAGCTGCTCGAAGCGGCACGCGACCTGTGGCGAACGCTGCCCGAGGCGGAGGACGACAGCGAGCGGCGGCTCGTCGCGCGCACGGCAGTCCGCCTGATCCAGATCGCCGACACGGTGACGGTGACGAGTGGCTGAGCTGCGCCTCACGGTGAACGGCGAGGAGCACGTTCTCGACGCGCCGATCGGGACGAGCCTCGCCCACGTCCTGCGCGAACGGCTCGGGCTGACCGGAACGAAGATCGCGTGCAACGAGGGCCATTGCGGCGCGTGCACCGTGCAGGTCGACGGCATGCCGTGGCTGTCGTGCATCACGCTCGCCCACGCGGTCGAGGGCGAGGTGACGACGATCGAGGGGCTGCGCGAGCATCCGCTCGTCGAGGCGTTCATCCGGGCCGACGCCGTCCAGTGCGGCTTCTGTACGCCCGGCCAGGTCGTCTCGGCGGCGGCGCTCGTGGCGGCGAACCCGCAACCGACGCGCGACGAGATCCGGCACGCGATGGCCGGGAACATCTGCCGCTGCGGCACGTATCCGAAGATCGAGGAGGCGATAGTCACTTGGCAAGGCTGATCCGCACCGAGAAGGAGGTCGAGGGGCGCTTCGAGGAGGTCTGGATCGTCGTCGAGGAGGACCCGCTCGAGCAGTGGCCCGCAGGGCCGCTCACGGTGGTGGGCCAGCCGGCGCCGCGGCAGGACGCGCCCGCGCGCGTGCGCGGCGAGGCCCGCTACACGGCCGACATCAGGCTGCCGGGGATGCTCCAGGCGGCGGTTCTCCGCTCACCCCACGCGCACGCGCGCGTACGCCGGATCGACTTCGCGCCTGCGCTCGCGCTCCCGGGCGTGCGAGCCGCGATCGGGCCGGGCGAGGCGCACGGGCTCGAGGAGGAGGCGGGCTTCGCCGGCGCGCCCGTCGCCGCGGTCGCGGCCGACACCTTCGGCCAGGCGCACGTGGCCGTCGAGGCGATCGAGGTCGAGTGGGAGGAACTCGAGGTCGTGCTCGATCCCGACGACGCCGTCCGGCGCGAGCTCCTCACAGCCGAGCCCCGTCGGGAGGAGCGTGGGGACGTCGAGCGCGCGCTCGCGGAGGCGGACGTCGTCGTCGAGGCGACGTACCGCACGCAGACCGTCCTCCACAACTCGCTCGAGACCCACCAGGCGGTGTGCGAATGGCTGGGAGACACGCTCCACGTCTACATCTCGACGCAGTTCATCTGGGGCGTCCGGCAGGAGATCGCGGAGGCGCTCGGCCTGCCCGAGGACAAGGTGCGCGTCGTATGCGAGTTCATGGGCGGCGGCTTCGGCTCGAAGAACAGCCCCGACCCGCACACGTTCGTCGCCGCGGAGCTCGCGAAGCGGACCGGCCGGCCGGTGCGCTGCGCGCTCACCCGGCGGGAGGAGCACACCTCGGCCGGCAACCGCAACGCGACGATCCAGCGGCTGCGCGCCGGCGCGCGGAGCGACGGGACGATCGTCGCCCTCGACGGCGAGTTCACGAACTCCGTCGGCTGGTCGGGCTGGAACGCCCCGACGGAGGGCCCGATGCGGATGCTCTACGACTGCGAGAACGTCCGCACGGTCACCTACGGCGCACAGCTCAATACACCGCCGATGAAGGCGTTCCGTGCGCCAGGATTCGCCGAGGGGACGTTCGGCCTCGAGTGCCTGATCGACGATCTCGCGGCCAGGCTCGACATCGACCCGCTCGAGCTGCGACGGCGCAACTACGCGGGCTCGAACGAGGGCACGCCGTTCTCCTCGAAGCACCTCGAGGACTGCTATCGCCTCGCGGAACCGCACTGGGAGCGGCGGCACGAGGTGCGCGGGCGGTCGGACGCGACCTGGAAGCGCGGGGTCGGCATGGCGAGCCAGATCTGGTACGGCGGCGGTGGGCCTCCCTCGTATGCGTGGGTGCGGATCGGCTCGGACGGGCGCGTGACCGTGATCACGGCGATGCAGGACATCGGCACCGGCACCGGCACGGCGATGGCGCAGATAGCGGCGGAGGAGCTCGGCGTGCCGCTCGAGCGCGTCCAGGTCGCGCTCGGCGACTCGGCGCGAGGGCCGTACGCCTCGATCTCGGCCGGCTCCTCGACGACGCCGTCGATGGGGCCGGCGGTGCGCGCCGCGGCGGCCGACGCGCGGGAGCAGATCGAGGACATCGCCCAACAGCGGGGCTTGCCGCCGGGGACTCCACTCGAGGAGGTCGTGGCGCCGCTCGAGGACGGGCAGATCCTCGGCAAGGGCGCACGCGGGCCGAACCCGACCGGGATGAGCGTGCTCACGTTCGGCGTCCATGTCGTCGAGGTGGCGGTCGACGTCGAGACCGGCGAGGTCGTCGTCGAGCGGGTCGCAGCGATCCACGACGTCGGCCGCATCGTCAACCCGCTCGGCGCCTCGAGCCAGGTCGAGGGCGGCATCATCCAGGGCATCGGTCACACGCTCTCGGAGGAGCGGCTGCTCGATCCGCAGACGGGCCGCGTGCTCACGACGTCGCTCGACGCGTACCGGATGCCGACGATCGCCGACGTACCCGAGATCGTGTGCGAGTTCGTCGACACGCCCGACGAGCACCTCACGAACCTCGGCTCGAAGGGGCTCGGCGAGCCGCCGATCGTGCCGGTCGCAGCCGCGATCGCGAACGCCATCCGCGACGCGACCAGCGCCGAGGTCCATGAGCTGCCGATCTCCCGCGAGGAGCTGCTGCGGGCGCTACGCGAGGCCGAGGCGCGCGCACGCGAGAAGGAGAAGCGTGGAGCTCCTGCGGCCGTCTAGCGTCGACGATCTCGAGGCCGGGGTGTTCCTGCACGGAGGCTCCGAGGTCGTGCCGCTGCTACGGGACGGGTTGCTCGAGGCGGAGCGGCTCGTCGACGTTCGCGGCATCGTGCCGCGCGGCATCCGCGGGGCGGTGATCGGCGCCGGAACGACGCTCGGGGAGCTCGAGGCGTCTGCGGACGCGATCCCCGAGGGGCTGCGCGAGGCATGCCGGCTCGCGGCATCGCCGCAGCTCCGCAACATGGGCTCCCTGGGCGGCAACCTCCTGCAGGCGACGCGCTGCTGGTACTGGCGGCTCGGCTACGAGTGCCGGCTCCACGGCGGCGACCGCTGCCACGCGCGCGACGGCGAGCACCGTGAGCATGCGATCTTCGCGAACGGGTTCTGCGCCTCGGCGCACCCCTCCGATGTGGCCGCCGCCCTCGTCGCGCTCGGCGCTCGACTGCGGACGAACCGGCGCGAGCTCTCGGTCGAGGAGCTGTACCGGCTTCCGGACGAGAGCGACCGGAGCACGACGACGCTCGAGGCCGGCGAGCTCCTCCTCGAGGTCGAGCTGTCGCCGGTGGAGGCGAGCGTCTACCTCAAGGCGATGGACCGCAAACGGTGGTCGTTCCCGCAGGTCGGAGTCGCGGCCGCCCGGCTGGACGACGGCTCCGTGCGGATCGCGCTGGCGGGCGTCGCCCCGATCCCGTGGCGGATCGAGCGGGTCGAGGAGCTCGACGAGACGACCCCGCTGCCGCGGACGGAGTGGAAGGTGCAGGTAGCGCGAGCCCTCGTGCGCCGGGCTCTCGCCTCGCTCGACTAGACACGGCGATTTCGGCCATGTCTTGGTATCTGATACCGAGACATGGCCCACCTCGACAGGTGCCACTCGATCGGCGGCGGAGTGGGGGTAGCCGCACTTGCGCTCGTTGAACGGCGACCGCCGTCCGAGGCCCTGCGCCATGCTAACGGCGAGTGGGAGCCGCAAGGATCGGGATCGAGTACGAGTGCGGAGGCTAGGAGCTTTGAGTCGTGGCAGGATTGGCGCCGTCATGTGCGACAGCCCGATCGGCACCCCTGCCGTCGAGAAGAAGCGAACGTTTGCCCCCTTTTAAGCTCTATCAGTCGATTCGGACCCGTCGCCTCACCCAGTGGCGCATTTCCCGGTCGCCCCATCGCAGACAACCCAGGCCGTCGATCCCGACGCTCGATCAGTCGACCTGCCCCTCGAACACCCCGAAGCCTGCTCCCACCTGGAAGCGACGGTCGACGAGATGCAGACCGGTCCTCAACGGTTCCACTGACCGCGCAGCCGAGAGTAGATCGCGATCACATCGCGTCCCGGTCGGGAACCCGCGGCCGGTGACAGCCAAGCGGATGCACCGGCGGCGCGGCAACAACGGCTCAAACCGAGCCCACAACCAGTCCGGCAGCCGCCAACCATCATCGCTCGAGACAAGACCCATCGAAGCCCTCCCTGGTCGATTTCAACAACAGGTCGGACTTCGCTATCTCAGGCCGGGTTGCCTAGCGGGATAGGTTAGTAGCTCCCCGAGCGGGTGCCCGTCCTCCTCGGACCTGTCTTGGTATCTGATACCGGGACATGTCCGTTTTCGCCGTCGTGCTCGCCGCCGGCGCCTCGTCGCGCTACGGGACGGAGCCGCCGAAGCAGGTCGAGCTGCTCCCGGCGGTGCTGGCGGCGCTGCGGAGGAGCTCGGTCGACGGGATCGTCGTCGTGAGCGGGGCGCACACGCTGCCGGTGGAGAGCGTCTCGTGTCCCGACTGGGAGCGCGGACCCGGCGCCTCGCTTCGGTGCGGCCTCGCCGCCCTCCCGCCGGAGGCACAGGCCGCCGTCGTCGTCCTCGCCGACGGGCCGGGCCTCGACCCTCGCGCAGTCGACCGGGTGCTCCAGGACTGGCGCACGCACGGGGGCGACACGGTCGCCGCGACCTACGGCGGGGTCCGCCTCCACCCCGTCCTGCTCGCCCGGGCGATCTGGGGCGACGTGCCCGACGAGGGCGCACGCTTGCTGCCGGCCAGGCTCGTCGCCTGCGACGACCTGACCCCGCCCGGCGACGTCGACGTCTCTACTCGAGCGGGATCCTGAGAGCCGAGAGCTTCTGGCGGAGCTCCGCCGTCATCTGCTCCGCGGCCACCTTGCGAACGTAGATCCGCAGGCTCTCCTCGAACCGGTAGCGCCTGCGGCATTGCTCGCACTCGTCGAGATGGGCTTCCGCCTCGGCCATCTCCGCATCGGTGAGGACGTGGTCGAGGTACGGCTGCATGATCTCCTCGCAGTGCGCGCAGGGGTCCTTCATGTCGCCTCCTCCAGAGCCGACTCGGCGAGCTCCCGCTTGAGGATACGCCGTCCGCGGTGCAACCTCGACATGACGGTGCCGACCGGGATGTCGAGGATCTGGGCGGCATCCGCATAGCTGAAGTCGCCGAGGTCGACGAGCACGAGCACGTCGCGGAAGTCGTGCGGCACTGCCGAGAGCGCCGTCACGATGTCGTCCTGCGAGAGCCTCTCCACGACCTTGTCCTCGTCGGAGACGCCGTCTCCGTTGGATGCAAGCCGGTCGTAGAGGAAGTAGTCGTTCGCCTCGAGCGGCTGCATTTGCGGCGCGCGCTGCTGCCGCCGCCCGCGGTCGATGTTGAGGTTCGTGAGGATGCGCAGGAGCCAGGCGCGCAGGTTCGTGCCGGGTCGAAACGAGCGCCAACTCCGGAACGCCCGGGCATACGTCTCCTGCATGAGCTCCTCGGCGTCCTCGCGGGATCCCGCGAGGTGGCGCGCCACGCGGTAGACCTGGTCGGAGAGCGCGAGCGCGTCCTCCTCGAACCGGACGCGGTCGCGCGCCTCGCCCGCCAGCCGCTGGGCCTCCTCCGGCTCGGCGTCCATGCGAGCAACCGTACCAGCGAGGGCCATGCCGTTCCCGAACGGCTCCGGGGACGCTGCTATTCCGGCAAACGGGTGTCGAATCGTCTAGACCGCGGCAAGCTCGGGGAACCCGGCCTTCGCGAGCCGGGCGACGATCGCGTCGCGGCTCGTCCGCTCGTCGTCCCACGCGAGCGCCACCTGCCCCATCAGGTTCGCATTCGCGCGCTCGAGCCCCTCTTGCCCCTCGAGCGCGTGCGCGAGCCGCATCACGCACCGTTCGCAGCGGACGCCGGCGACCTGGATCGTCTCCGCGCGCGTGGCCACGACAGTCACCCTACCGTCAGGGCCGCGATCTCCCGCAGCGCCGCCTCCGGCCCGAGCTCGAGCTGGCGCTCGGCCTCAGATCCGCCGCCCTCGCGCGCTGACGCCTCGCGCCGGGCCGCGTACTCGCGGCGGTCGACGAGCTCGCTCCCGGTCTCCGCGGCCTCGCGGACGAGCCGCTGCACCTCGGCTGCGAGCTCCACCGTGCGCCGCAGCGACGTCGGCTGGTCCATCACGCGCACCTCGAGCGTCCCGTACTCAGGCCGCGGCCAGGCGTCCCAATGCCGGCGGGTGCTGTCGTCGCGGCTCACCGCCCGCCAGTCGTCCCAACTCCGCAGCACCGGGGGCGTGCCGCCCGTGGGCATCTCGAGCAGGATCTGGGAGCGGACCGAGCGCCACCCGCTCTCCGCACCCTCCCAGAAGGGCGAGTTCGCGGAGGCGGCGAGGAGCTCCGGGAGTCCCGCCACGACGCCCTCGAACGCGCGCAGGCAGGTATCGGGGTCCGGCACGGCGACGTGCACGTGGAGGCCGCAGACGGTCTGGCGGTAGACGCGCGGCCCGAGCTTCTCCTTCAGCCGCCGGTAGCGCTCGACGGGGACGAGGGGGATCCGCCCGCGTGCCGTCGGGTGGGAGCCCGTCGCGAGCACGGCGAGCCCGTGCTCGGCCGCGCGCTCGGCCACCTCCTGCCGCAGCAAGCGAAGCTCGATCTCGGCCTCCTGGGGCGTCTCGACGTTCGTGGTCGCGATCTCGACGAACGACTCGAACAGCTCGGGCTTGATCCGTTCGGTCGCCTCGCCGAAGACGCGCGAGAAGCCGTCCCGCGCAGGCTCGAGCGTCCCGGCGTCGACGAGCATCAGCTCCTCCTCGACCCCGAGCGACCAGGGCGGGGCCGCGCCGAAGCGGCTGAGGTCCATGGATGAGCCTGCCTACTTGCCGCGGACTCCGTGCACCGGCCGACCCGCGGCCTCCCACGCGTAATACGAGGCGCTCGGGCCGAAGTCGACCTCGTAGGAGATGATCCGCGGGTTGCGGCCGACCTCCTTCGCGCGCTGCGCGTGACGTAGGAGGTTCGGGTCGTCCTGCTCCTCCCAGACGAGCACGAGGTGCGCCGCCGTCATGAACACCGCGACGAACGTGCAGCCGGGCGCCGGACACGGGAACGGATCGGTGCGGACGCAGAACCAGCCGACGTGGTGGGCGCCGTCCTCCGTCCAGAGCTCCTCGGCCTCCCCGGGAATCGCGTGCTCGACGAGGCCGCCTCTGCCCGCGTGGATCTCCCCGTGCTCCACCGCGCAAAGGTAGCGACACCTCGCAACGCTCCGCTTGGCGCGGTGAGGACGCCGGGCCCCGCGGCGCTCACACACGCGCCTCTGCTTGAATCGAAGCATGGACCAGCTACGGGTCGGCGACGAGAGCTACGGGTTCCACAGGCTCGACACCGCCGCCACGAGACTCCCGTACGCACTCCGGATCCTGCTCGAGAACGTCCTTCGCGCCGGTGGCGAGGAAGAGGCCAGGGCCGTCGCGGACTGGGTCGCCGCCGCGGACCCGTCACGCGAGATCTCCTTCCACCCCGCCCGTGTCCTCCTGCAGGACTTCACGGGCGTGCCTGCCGTCGTCGACCTCGCGGCGATGCGCGACGCGATGCGCGACCAGGGGGGCGACCCGAAGGCGATCAACCCGCAGATCCCGGTCGAGCTCGTGATCGACCACTCGGTCCAGGTGGACGAGTTCGCCTCCCGGCTCGCGATCGGGCGCAACGTCGAGCTCGAGTTCGAGCGCAACCACGAGCGCTATGCCTTCCTCCGCTGGGGCCAGGGCGCGTTCGACAACTTCCGCGTCGTGCCGCCGAACACCGGCATCGTCCACCAGGTCAACCTCGAGTACCTCGCCCGCGTCGTCGAGGTGCGCGACGGGGTCGCCTTCCCCGACACGCTGGTCGGCACCGACTCGCACACGACGATGGTCAACGGCCTCGGCGTGCTGGGCTGGGGCGTCGGCGGCATCGAGGCCGAGGCCGCGATGCTCGGGGAGGCGCTGTCGATGCTCGTGCCGCAGGTGGTGGGCTTCCGGCTCACGGGCGCGCTGCGCGAGGGTGCGACGGCGACGGACCTCGTGCTCACGGTGACAGAGATCCTGCGCCGCACCGGCGTGGTGGGGAAGTTCGTCGAGTACTTCGGCCCCGGCGTCGGCTCGCTCGCCCTCGCCGACCGCGCGACGCTCGGGAACATGAGCCCCGAGTACGGCGCGACGTGCGGCTTCTTCCCCGTCGACGAAGTGACCGTCGAGTACCTGCGCCTCACCGGCCGCAGCGACGAACGGGTCGCGCTCGTCGAGGCGTACTGCAAGGAGAACCTCCTCTGGCACGAGCCGGACGAGCACCCGGAGTACTCGCAGGTCGTGGAGCTCGACCTCGACGACGTCGAGCCCTCTCTCGCCGGACCGCGCCGGCCGCAGGACCGCGTGCCGCTCGCGCGCGCGAAGGAGGCGTTCATCGACTCGCTCGGCACCTTCGGCGTCGACTACACGAACGGGACGTACGACAAGGAGGTCGCCGACTCGTTTCCGGCCAGCGACCCGCCGACCGGCGACGGGGTGACGGACGCGGACCCGGTACGCACGGCGACCGCGACGCTCGAGAAGAAGCGCGTGCCGGTGGAGGGCGAGGCCTACGGGCTCGAGCACGGCTCGGTCGTGATCGCGGCGATCACCTCCTGCACCAACACGTCGAACCCGTCGGTGATGATCGCCGCCGGCCTGCTCGCGCGCAACGCGGTCGAGCGCGGCCTCGAGCGCCGGCCGTGGGTCAAGTCCTCCCTCGCGCCCGGCTCGAAGGTGGTGACCGAGTACTACCGCGCGTCCGGCCTCGACAGGTACCTCGACGAGCTCGGCTTCAACACCGTCGGCTACGGCTGCACGACGTGCATCGGGAACTCCGGGCCGCTGCCGGCGCCGATCAGCGCCGCTGTCGCGGACGGCGACCTCGTCGTCTGCGCCGTCCTGTCGGGCAACCGAAACTTCGAGGCGCGCATCCACGGCGAGGTGAAGGCGAACTACCTCGCGTCGCCGCCGCTCGTCGTCGCGTACGCGCTCGCAGGCCGGATGGACCTCGACCTCGTCAACGAGCCGCTCGGCCAGGGCTCGGACGGCGAGGACGTCTTCCTGCGCGACCTCTGGCCGAGCCGCGACGAGATCGACCGCGTGATCGGAGAGTCCGTACAGGGCTCGATGTTCTCCTCCACCTACGCCGACGTCTTCACCGGCGACGAGCGCTGGCGCGGGCTCGAGACGCCGCAGGGCGAGCTGTACGAGTGGGATCCCGCATCGACCTACGTGCGCCTCCCGCCGTACTTCGAGGGGATGCCCCGCGAGCCCGAGCCGGTGGCCGACGTCGAAGGCGCGCGCTGCCTCGTGCTGCTCGGCGACTCCGTCACGACCGACCACATCTCGCCGGCGGGCGCGATCCGGCCGGACTCTCCCGCGGGCCGGTACCTCGTCGAGCACGGCGTCGAGCGGCGCGGTTTCAACTCCTACGGCGCGCGCCGCGGCAACCACGAGGTGATGGTGCGCGGCACGTTCGCCAACGTCCGGCTCAAGAACCTCCTCGTGCCGGGCAGCGAGGGGACGTGGACCGTCCACCTGCCCGACGGCGAGGAGGGGACGATCTTCGACGTCGCCGGGCGCTACCGCGCCGAGGGCGTGCCCACCATCGTCATCGCCGGCAAGGAGTACGGCTCCGGCTCGTCACGCGACTGGGCGGCGAAGGGGCCGAACCTGCTCGGCGTGCGCGCCGCGATCGCGGAGTCGTACGAGCGGATCCACCGCTCGAACCTCCTCATGATGGGAATCTTCCCGCTGCAGTTCATGGAGGGCGAGAGCGCCGAGTCGCTCGGGCTCACGGGCCGCGAGGAGTTCTCGATCTCCGGGGTCGAGGGCGGCGAGGCCGACGAGGTCACGGTGCGGGCGGACGACAAGGAGTTCCGCACCCGCCTCCGGCTCGACACCCCGCGCGAGCGGGAGTACTTCCGCCACGGCGGGATCCTCCAGTTCGTCTTGCGGCGCCTTCTCGGCTGAGAACTACGAGTCGGGCTGCTCGGAGGCGGCGCGTTCCTTCGCGAGCTTCTGCTCGTGATATGCGATCCGCTCCTCGAGCAGGCGCATGTTCGCGCGGTCGCGCTCCCAGAACTCAGGTGTCAGGCGGCTCTTCCTCTTCCTCTTCATCGTCGATCCCCAGGAAGTAGATGATCTCGTCGAGCTTCGCGTTCGCGTTGAGCAACCCCGTGAGGATAGCCGTGACGTCACCTCGATCCAGCGGCAGTTCCACGCCGAAATCGTCGCCTCGGCCGGCGGCTCCCGCAAGATGACTCGGTCGGACCTGCCTCTTCTCGTCGTCGTGCAAGGGCCCCCGGCGGCGGGCAAGACGACGGTCGCACGCGGGATCGCCGCCGCGCTACGAGTGCCGCTGATCGCGAAGGACACGATCAAGGAGGCGCTCTTCGACGGGCTCGGGGCCGGCGACCTCGCCTGGTCGCAGCGGCTCGGCGCCGGAACCTACCTGGCGATGCTCGCGCTGCTCGAGGACGCGGTCGCGGCCGGGGCGAGCGTCGTCGCGGAAGCGAACTTCGTGTGCGGCAGCGAGATAGAGGCGAGGCTGGCCGCACTCCCCGCCCGCTTCGTCCAGGTGCACTGCAGCGCGCCGCTCGACCTGCTGCTCGAGCGCTACGGAGGACGCGAGCGCCACGCCGGCCACGTCGACTCCGAGCGGATCGGAGCGCTGCGGGAAGCCGTGGAGACGGGGCGCCACGATCCGCTCGACCTGCCCGGCGAGACGATCCGGATCGACACGAGCGAACCGGTCGACCTCGCACAGCTCGCCGGGCGAGTCGGCTCGCTCATCGCCTAGCGAGCTGCGACGCGCTCCTGCGCCAGGTCAGGGACGTCGACCGGCCCCGCGGTAGCTCGGAATCAATCCCCTACTGGTCGCGCGGTACCCGGTGCGGAAGGAGGCCCCAGGACGCGGTGTTTCGCTTCGACGGGAAGAGGTCGCGCCAGTCCTTTCCGATCAGCCACGTGCCGAACAGGGCCGCGACCTCGGTGCGACGCGTCGGCTCCCAGAGCTCGACGACTCCGCCGACGAGGAGCACCCCGAGCACGCCGAGTCCCAGCGCGAACTCGTGGATCCGAAGACCGCAGAGGTAGACGCGCGGACCAAGCCGGTGGCGTTCCAGGCGCAGCACGGTATGAGGCTAGATCCCGGTGGTTAGCGCTCGATGAAAGGCCGGCCTCGTCGCCGCTCGGCGTCACAGGAGGTTCTCGGGGGCCCGAACCGACTCGAGGAATGCCAGCACGCGCTCGCCGAGCAGCGCCGCGGCAGCGGGGTCGTAGGCCGGGAGCGACGAGTCCGCGAAGAGATGCTCCTCTCCCGGGTAGAGGAAGAGCTCGGCCTGGCCGGTCGAGTCGACGAGCGCCCGCGCGGCGTCGAGGTCCTCGAGGAAGAACGGGTCGCTCTCCTTGCCGTGGACCTGCACCGGGACGCCGTCGGCCCAGGCATCCCCGAACTCCGAGACCGGAAGGCACGAATACATGAGCAGGGCGCCGCGGGCGCCAGGGCGGGTCTGCGCGAGCTGCTGCGCGATCATGACCCCGAAGGAGAAGCCGGCGTACACGACCTCGGCCGGGAGCCCGTCGGCGGCGGCCACCCCGCGCTCCGCCAGCGCTGCGAACCCCGCCTCGCGTGCGAAGGCGATGCCCTCCTCGATGGTGTCGAACGTGCGCCCGTCGAACAGGTCGGGGGTATGCACGGTGTGCCCCGCCCGCCGCAGCTCGTCGGCGAACGAGCGCACTCCGTCGGTCAACCCCTGGACATGGTGGTACAGCACGACCTCGGTCATCTCGTCTCCTCCTCGGCGAATGATCCGTTAACTTGGAACGTTCGGCGATGTTAGTTTATTGAGTCGTGGCCGGCAACTCCCCTCCCCCGGACTACGAGCTCGCCGACCGCATCGCGCTCACCGAGCCTGCTCAGGTGAAGGCGATCAGCCATCCCGCACGCACGACGATCCTCGGCCTGCTGCACGAGCGGGCGGCAACCGTGAGCGAGCTCGCGACCGCGCTCGAGCGCCCGAAGAGCACCGTCGCCCACCACGTCAGGGTGCTCGCCGACGCGGGGTTGCTCCAGGTCGTGAGAACCCGGCGGGTGCGCGCGATCGAGGAGCGCTTCTACGGCCGCACGGCGCGGATGTTCTACGTCGGGGTGGAGCGAGGCCCGGAAGGCGACGAGCTGCCCCGCGACTTCAACGACTTCGAGGTTGCCGCCCGGGAGTCGGCTGGAGCCTTCCACGACGGGAAGCTGTGGGGCTTCATCCGCCACGCCCGCATCTCGGAGACGCAGGCGTCGGAGTTCTGGGAGCGCATGGCGGAGCTCGTGGCTGAGTTCGACCGCCTTCCCCGGTCGGGCGAGACGATGTACGGCTTCGCGGTCGGCGTCTACCCGACCGACCAGCCGACGCTGCCGAGCAGCGAGTAGACGGCGACGAAGCCGCTCGTTCCCCGACGCCCGGCCCGTACACTCGAGGCACCGGGGTGCCGCGTGCGGCGCGGCTGAGATCACACCCGTCGAACCTGATCCGGGTCATGCCGGCGAAGGGAGGCCGATGAGCAACGAGCGGACACCAAGCTGGGGGATCACTCCCGTCCCGGACGGGCTGCGGACGCTCGGCGGGCTCGAGAACGGGATGCTGTGGAGCAGCCTCGGGCTCAGCCTCCTCGTCCTCGTCGCCGGCGCGTTCCTCGTTCCCGCCCTCTCGCTGCGCGAGGCGCTACTCGCGATCCTCGTCGGCGGGATCTTCGGCAACGCGCTTCTCGGCTTCGCCTCCGCGATCGGCGCCGAGGCCGGCGTCCCGGCGATGGTCCTGCTGCGCGCGCCGCTCGGGCGAGCAGGCTCGTACCTCCCGACGGGCCTCAACGTCCTCCAGAACCTGGGTTGGACGATCTTCGAGGTGCTGGTCATCGCAACCGCCGCGCACGCGCTCGTACACGGCCCACTCTGGGTGTGGAAGCTCGCGGCCGCCGCGGCCGCCACCGCCCTCGCGCTCGTCGGGCCGATCGGCTTCGTCCGCGAGTGGGTGAAGCGCGTCGCGCTCTGGATCGTGCTCGCCTCGCTCGCCTACCTCACGTGGTGGGCGCTCCACGACGCCCACCTCGGCGCGCTCTGGTCGCAGCCCGGGAAGGGCGGCCTCAGCTTCTGGCAGGGAGTCGACCTGATGGTGGCGATGCCGGTCTCGTGGCTGCCGCTTGCCGCCGACTACACGCGCTTCTCGAGGAGCGGGCGCGGCGCCTTCTGGGGAGCCGCGGTCGGCTACTTCCTCCCCAACGTCTGGCTGTACGCACTCGGCGCGATCCTGCTCCTCACGCGCGGCCTCGCGGACGCTCCCTCCGTGATCGGCGCGATCGCCACCGGCGGCGCCGGAGCGGCCCTCGCCCTCGTCGCGCTCGGCGTCGACGAGACGAAGGAGCCGTTCGCGAACGTCTACTCGGCCGCCGTCTCGCTGCAGAACGTGCTGCCGCGGGTGCCGCAGCGGGTGCTGATCCTCACGGTGGCCGCGGCCGCGACGGCCGGCACGTTCGTCGTGAACCTCGTCCACTACCAGGAGTTCCTCTTCCTGCTCGGCTCGTTCTTCGTGCCGCTGTTCGGTGTCCTGCTCGCGCAGTGGGTCGTCGGCAACCGCGACGCGTTCGGCGCGCCCGAGATCCGGCCGGCCCAGATCGTCGCGTGGCTCGCAGGCTTCTGCCTCTACCAGTGGCTCGCGCCGGTCGGGCCGGGCTCGTGGATCCACCTCGTCGACCACACGCACCCGGGCCAGGGAGCGATCGGTGGCTCGCTGCCGAGCTTCGGTCTCTCCTTCCTGCTCTCGGTCGCGCTTACGCTTGCGGGTCGTGCGACAGCTCGCCGTGATCGGCCCTCTTGCGCGTGACCTCGTGGACGGCCGCGACTCGCGAATCGGCGGCGGCCCCTGGTACGCGGCTCGGGCGCTGCACGCGCTCGGACAGGAGGCGGTCGTCGTCGCGAAGTGCGGCGAGCCCGAGCGGCGCTCGTACCTCCGGCGCCTCGCGGCGCTCGGCCTGCCGACATCGGTCGCGGCAGCCGGCGAGACGACGTCGTTCTCCTTCCGCTACGACGCCGGCGGCCGCCGCGAGATGCACGTCGAGGCGGTCGGGGAGCCATGGAGCGACGGCGACGAGCCCGAGCGGGCGCTGCGCAGAGTCGAGTGGGTGCACGTCGCCCCGCTGCTGCGCGACGACTTCTCGCCCAAGACGCTCGAGCGGATCGCGCGCCGCCGGCGCGTGCTGCTCGACGGCCACGGGCTCGTCCGCGCCCGGCGGCTCGGCCCGCTCGAGCTCGACGCGGAATTCGACCCGGCGCTCCTCCAGCACGTCTCGATCCTCAAGCTCGCCGAAGAGGAGGCGCATGCCATTCTCGGCGACGGCGAGCTCGAGGAGCTGCGCGGCCTCGGCGTCCCGGAGGTCGTGGTGACGTTCGGCGCCGGCGGGTCGCTCGTCCTCACCCCCGACGCCGCCGTACGCGTCGCGGCGCGGGCGGTCCGCGGCGACCCGACGGGAGCGGGCGACGCGTTCTCGGTCGCCTACCTGAGCGCCCGCGCCGGGGGGCACAGGCCGATCTCGGCCGCACGCCGGGCGAGCGCGCTCGTCTCCGCCCTGCTCAGTGACAGTCTCTTCCTGGGAAAGACAGGTTCGTGATCGCCGCGGTCGGCACCGTCGAGGGTGTCTTCCTCGTCGACGTCGAGGACGAGACGCTGCTCGGCGAGGGAAGTGAGGTGCCGGCGGCGGAGCGGCCCGACGTGACGCTGCCGCGCGTCGTCACGGCGGCGCGCGCCGGCTCGACCGTGGTCGCCGTCGTCGAGCGGCGGCCGCCGCTGATGCTCTCGAACGACGGCGGCGCGACGTGGCGCGAGGCCGGCGGCGGACTGCCGCCCGGATTCGCCGTCGCGATCGCAGAGGACGATCCCGACCGGATGCTCTACGCCGCGCGCAAGCGGCTCTACGTCTCGGCCAACGGCGGCGTCTTCTGGCGGTCGCTGCCGTTCGAATTGCCGGACATCGACTCGGTCGCCTGGATCGACTGAAGCCAGGCGGTCACTTCGCGCGGCGAGCGGAGCCGGACGATGTCGAGGTGCGTCAGCGGCGCTAGCCGCGACGGCCACTTCTTCCGGTGCGTCCCGTGACGCGCGATCACCCACCAGACGATCGAGTCCCGCGAGAACGCGTTCCGGAACGTTTCGCGGTTGCCGTTCCACAGCTCCTCGCGCGTGAGCGAGCGGCGCAGCGTCCGCCAGAGGACGCGTCGCAGCGCGGTCCGGAAAGGAAGGTCGAGGAAGACGACCGTGTCCGCCTGCTCGAGCACGAAGGTGCCGAGCTTGCCGTGGTAATTCCCGTCGGCCACCCAGCCGTCGGGCGCGGCTGCGAACGCCTCCTCGACCCGCGCGCGAAGGACGTCGGCCGGCGCCTCCTGCCAGCCCGGGTCGTGGTGGAGCGCGTCGAGCTCTACGTGCGCGACGCCGAGCCGCTGCGCGAGCTCACCCGAGACCGTCGTCTTCCCGGTACTGGAGCCGCCGATGACCGAGACGCGCCTCACAGCCGGAACTCGCCGCGGGCGACGACGACGGCGGAGCCACCGACGTCGATCTCCTCCGGCGAACGAGCGACGGCGTGGAGCGTCGAGGGGCGCCCGATCTCCTCTCCCTGCCGGATCACGATCTCGTCGCCGAAGGCGATCCGGCCGTGCCGGGCGAGATGGAGCGCGAGCGGCCCGGCGGCCGACCCGGTCGCGGGGTCCTCCGCCACGCCGGCTCCCGGCGCGAACATCCTCGTCTTCCAGCGGGCGCCCGAGCCGGCGAAGCAGTCGACGCCGTGCTCGACGAGCTCGGCGAGCCGCCCGAAGTCGGGCCGCAGAGCCGCCACGGCCCCCGGCGACTCGAGCTCGACGAAGACGTGGCCCGGCCCCTGGCGGTAGAGCTCGACGGGCAACCCGCTCTGCTCGACACCGAGCAGGGCGAGCAGCTCGCCGGCCCGGTCGTACGGCTCCCACGTGACGGGCGGCTGCCGCATCCAGCCGAAGGCGAGCTGCGACCCGTCGCGCTCGAGCCGCACCGGGACGACGCCGCCGCCGGTCTCGAGCCGGATCTCTTCGAGCTGGAGCGGCTGGGCGAGCACGAACGCCGTCCCGAGCACCGGATGCCCGGCGAACGGCAGCTCGAGCGACGGCGTGAAGATCCGGATCCGCGCGTGTCCCTCACCGGCCGCCGGGTACACGAAGACGGTCTCGGAGAAGTTGACCTCGCGTGCAAGCGACTGCAGCCGCTCCTCCGGGATCTCGCGTGCGTCGGTGAAGACGGCGACCTGGTTCCCGGCGAGCGGCACGTCGGTGAAGACGTCGGCGATCACGAAGCGGAAGGTCGCCACGTGCGCGACTGTAGCGGCGGGTCCCGTCTACCCTTCGCCGCGGATGCGTGCGATCGAGGTCAGCGGCCTGCGCAAGGCCTACGGGAACCTCGAGGCGGTCCGGGGAGTCGACTTCTCGATCGAGGAGGGGGAGGTCTTCGGGCTGCTCGGACCGAACGGCGCCGGCAAGACGACGACCGTCGAGATCCTCGAGGGCTACCGCAAGCGCGACGCAGGAGAGGTGCGCGTCCTCGGCAGCGACCCCGAGCGGCCGGCGCCCGACTTCCGGGAGCGGATCGGCGTCGTCCTGCAGCAGTCCGAGCTCTGGCCGAACCTCACGGTGCGCGAGACGCACGCGATCTTCGCCGGCTACTACCGGGCGCCGCGGGACGTCGACGAGGTGATCGCGCTCGTCGGGCTCGAGCAGAAGGCGAACGCGCGCGTCAAGTCGCTCTCGGGCGGCCAGAAGCGGCGGCTCGACCTCGGCATCGCGCTCGTCGGAGATCCGGACCTCGTCTTCCTCGACGAGCCGACCACCGGCTTCGACCCGGCCGCGCGGCGCGCTGCGTGGGAGATGATCCGCTCGCTGCGATCGCTCGGCAAGACCGTTCTCCTCACGACGCACTACCTCGACGAGGCCGAACAGCTCGCCGACCGCGTCGCCGTGCTGCGTGAGGGCCAGATCGTGCGCGTCGGGACGCCCGCCGAGCTGACGACCACCGACCTGCAGACGGAGATCCGCTACCGGCAGAACGGCGAGGAGGTGCTCGTCCGGACGGACGAGCCGACGCGGGTCCTCGCCGAGCTGACCTCGGCGGCCGTCGCCCGGGGCGAGGAGCTCGAAGGACTGCAGGTGCGGCGGCCGTCGCTCGAGGAGGTCTACCTGGCGCTGACCGCGGAAGAGGTCGAGGCGTGAGCGCGGAGGCGGTCCGCGTCACCGTGCGCCGTCAGGCGCGGCGGTTGTTCGTCCATCAGCTCAGGACCGAGCAGCGCGTCTTCTGGCGGAGCCGTGAGGCGGCGTTCTTCATCTTCATCTTCCCATTGCTGCTTCTCGTGCTGCTCGGCTCGCTCTACCACGGGAAGTACCAGCACGTGCCGGTGAGGTGGGCTGTCCTCGCCGGGCTCGTCGGCTACGGCTGCGCGAACACCTCGTTCGCCGGCCTCGCGATCCAACTCGTGCTCCGGCGCGAGAGCGGAGTCCTCAAGCGCCTACGCTCGACGCCGCTGCCTCCCGCGACGTACATCGTCGCCCTGCTCGTCTCGACGCTGACCGTGTTCGGCCTCCAGGCCGTCGCACTGTTCCTGCTCGGGCGCGCGCTGTACGGGACACCGTTTCCATCCGACGTCGGCTCGCTCGTCGCAACGCTGCTGATCGGTTCGGCCGCGTTCGCCGCGCTCGGAACCGCGACCGCCATGGCAATCCGTTCGGCCGAAGGCTCGTCTGCGGTCGTCAACTTCGTTCTCCTGCCGATGGCCTTCCTGTCCGGCGGATTTGGACCGACCAACGGCTATCCCGCCATCCTCCGTGCGATCGGCGACGTGCTGCCGCTGACGTACTTCGTCAAGCTCGTCAACGCCGTCTATCTCCACGGCGACGGCTTCTGGACTCAGCCGGGAGCGCTCGCCGTGCTCGCCGCCTGGGGAGTCGGTGGGCTCGTGCTCGCGATCTTCAATTTCGACTGGGAACCACGCGGGCGATAGCGCGTTAGGGACTCTGCCCGAACGGATAACGAAACCGGCATGAGCCCGCTGCTCGACGAGCCCGCGATCTCGCTCCTGGTGCGCGAGCACACCGAGCCTGGGATCGAGGTCCGCGTCAACTTCGGCGTCTTCGCCGGTCGCCACGCGACGCCCGCCGAGATCGACGAGCTCGCGGCCGCACTCAACGAGCTCCTATCCGACTTCTCGATCGTCTCGGAAGACCGGCACGAGTTCGGCGGCGCCGTAGAGGTGGCGCTCCATCAGGTGGTCGTCGAGGTCGCGCGAGAGCGCGCCCGCGACGAGCCCGACCTCCTCGCCGAGCAGATCGTCCTCGTCGCGAACGGCTGGGCTCTCGCGTGCATCGCCTCGCGCCACGGCGGCGGCGAGCTCTAACCGGACAAAGGAACTCCACCCACGCGAGAGCGCGGTCGGACCGCGCAGTTCCTTCAAACCATCCGAGCGCGCAGCGTTCCCGTAGCTCTAGTTCGCCGCGTAGGTCACCGTCACCGAAGCCTGGATCTGCTGCGTCCCCGCTTCGATCGGGACGGCCGTCCCGGTCGCGGCCTTCTCTGCGGCGAACAGCGGCACGGGGGTCGCGTTGCCGCCCTCTTGCACCTTCTCCACCGACCGGAGCGTGAGCCCCGCACCGTCGGCGATGGCCTGCGCCTTCCCCTTTGCGTCGGCGAGCGCCCGCTTCAACGCCTCGTCGTAAAGGGAGCTCTTGTCGGCCGTGTCGAGGCTCGGCCCGTCGACGTTGTTCGCGCCCGCACCGACCGCGGCGTCGACGAGCTCGCCCGACTTGCCGAGCGCGGCGGTGACGTGAACCGAGTTCGAAGCCTGGTAGCCCGTGATCCGGGTGCCGTCGCTCGAGGTTTGCGGCCAGAGCGAGACCTGAGTCGTCTGGATGTCCGAGGAGTCGACGCCGGCGTCCTTCAGCGCGGCCACGATGGCGCGCGCCTCGGAAGCGTTGCGGCCCAGTGCCTCCGCGGCCGTGAACGCCT
Organism: uncultured Actinomycetes bacterium; assembly: GCA_963796265.1. GTDB lineage: Bacteria > Actinomycetota > Thermoleophilia > Gaiellales > Gaiellaceae > Palsa-739. Next base: position 904,408 of record CAWCLA010000001.1, read on the forward strand.
GCGTCGTCACGCCGAAGTCGAACGAGGCGCGGTCGGGCGTCGCGTCGACCGTGCCGTTGCCCGTCACCGTGATGGTGGTGCCGCCCGACGCTGTTGCCGTGCGGCCGAGGCGCGGCTGCGCCACGCCCGCGATCGCGGCGGCGGCGAGCAGCACGCCGGCGAGGAGGAGGATCTTCCCGAGTCTGTTCATGTGCGACATACGGCACCGCGGCGCCGAACGTCACCTGTAGACACGTCAACTAGCCGCCCCTTCTCCCAGCGAGCGCGACCGCCAGGTCCCGCGAGCTACGCGGTCGCGGGCAGGTAGGGCGTCCAGCCGGTCGGGATTCGCGGCGCGGCGAGCTTGATGAACAGCGTCGGCGTCGGCGCGCGAGGCGAGGTCCTGAGCAGCATCCCCGCCTGCTCGAGCGTCCGGTCGCCCTTGCGCAGGTTGCACGGCGCGCAGGCGGTCACGACGTTCTCCCAGATCGACTCGCCGCCTTTCGAGCGCGGGACGACGTGGTCGAGCGTGAGCCGGCCGTTCGTCGTGCCGCAGTAGACGCAGCGCCAACCGTCGCGCGCGAAGAGCGCCCGGCGGGAGATCTTGCGCTGGATCGCCCGCGGCACCCGCACGTAGTTGAGCAGCCGGATCACGTGCGGCCAGATGAAGCTCCCGGTCGCGGACCGCAGCGGCTTGTCGAGGCGCTCGACGACCTCGGCCTTCCCCTTGTAGACGAGCACGTGGGCACGCCGCACCGTACAGACGTTGAGCGGCTCATAACTCGCGTTCAAAACGAGAACGTGCTGCAACCTGGCGGAAAAGTAGCAGCGCCCCGAACAGCTACTGCGCGGAGCGCATCGCGCGCTCGACGGCCTCTTCCTCCTCGGGCGAGAGGGAGATGGCGGCGCGGCCCTCGTCGAGCTCCTTGACGTAGATCCGCGCATAGTCGCGCCCCTGGATGGCGCTCAGGACGACGCCGGTTCGCGAGGCGTCGAGCAGTGCGACCGACGCGGACTGGTGCCCGCCGGTGTTCTCGTACGCGTCGTAGCGGACGACGGCGAGGCGCGACACCGTCGAGTCGACGCGACGCTCGAGGCGCCCGAGCGCCGCCGCGACGTCGTCGACCGCGCGGTGGAGCCCGTCGATCCTCGCCTGGAGCGAGACGGCGAAGTCGACGAGGTCATTTCCGCCGTTCCCGAGCAGCGCGAGCTGAGCCGACCGGACCCGGCGCAGCCGTAGGTGGAGAGAGAGGGCGATCGCGATGCCGAGGACTGCGCCAGCGGCAGCCGCGATCGCGATCCAGCCCGCCACCGAGGAGCTCAACGACTAGCCGCCCGAGGAAAGGCTGAAGAAGACCGAATACTTGGCGCTGTTGTTGCCGAGATTCTTCTCCCCCGGCACCTTGCCGACCTCGACACGCACGGTCGCAGTCGTGCTGAAGGTCGAGTTCGGCAGGTCGAGGTTCGCGAACGAGACGGTCGCCGTCTGCTGCTTCAGGATCGACTGCAGAACCTTCTTCTTCGTCAGAACCGTCTTGGCGAAGACGCTCACGGTGAGCGTGACGGGCACCTTCACCTCCTGGAAGTTGCCCGTGTCCTTGACCGCCACCTTGAAGACGAGGCTCGGCGAGACGTCCACCGTGGTCGGGCTCGAGGGCGAGAGCGTCTTCGTCCCGGCGCTCGTCACCGCCTCGACGCTGACGAGCTCGTTGCCATGCAGGCCGGTCACCTTGCCGCCGGTGTTCGTCGAGCTCAGGCGCGCGTAGACGATCCCGAACGACTGGGCGGTGATCACCTCGGCATTCGAGACGATCTGCGACGGCGGCGCGATCACGCCCTTCACGCCGAGGCTCGTCAGCGTCTGCGTCGCGGGCAGGTGGAACAGGTTCGCCCAGACGATGTCGCTCGCGCTCAGGATCTGCGCCTGCTGGGCGAGCCCGTTCGACACCTCCGTGCTGGACTTCGAGCCCGCCTGCGCAAGCTGGTTGGCGAGGCCGGTGAGTCCGATCGCGCGCAGCTGGAACGTCGCGAGCGCCTGCTGGTGCGCCGACAGGAGTGGCCCGGGCGGCCGCAGGCGCAGCGCGTCGTCGTAGTCCTGCTGCTCCTCCCGCGACCACAGCTCGAGTCTCGACTGGAGCCCGGTGAGGGTGAGCGACGCGGAGCTGAGCGCGTTCACGAACGACGTGCCCACTCCGGCCGAGTCCTGCGCGATCGGGCGCAGGTCGTTCATGTAGGACGCGTACTCGTCGTGCTTGCTCTTGCCCTGGCACGAGCCGACCCAGAAGACGAGGCCGACGACGACCGCGATCGCGAGCGCGACGAAACCGGCGAGCCTCGCAAGCGCCACGGCTCCGGGTGGCGGCGGCGGGCGCCGCGGACCGCTCTTGCGCGGCGGCCTGATGCGCCGGCGCCGCCTACCGGACGCCTCGAGCGTCTCCGGCTCGTCGAAGAACTCGAGCTCCGTTCGGTCGTCGAAGGTACTCACCTGGTCGGCAAGCCTAACCGCGCCGGGAAGGACAGTCCGTCCGGGTCGCCAATCTCCGCTAGGCATGGGAGAGGCCGCCCCAGAGCTCACCGGCTCCGAGCTCGTCCTCGATCGCTACCGACCGCTACGACCGCTCGGCAGCGGCGGCTCGGGCTCGGTCTGGCTCGCCCGCGACGAGCGGACGGGGCTCGAGGTCGCGCTCAAGATCATCGCCCGCGAAGGCAAGGCGGCGGCTCGCGCCGAGCGCGAAGCGGCGGCCGCGGCACATCTCCGCCATCCCGCCTGCCTGCGAGCCTACGGCTTCGGGCGCGACTCGCGGCACGTCTACATCGCGTACGAGTTCGTCCCCGGCCAGACCTTCCGCGAGGCGCTGCGTGCCGGCGCGCTGACCGAGGAGACGGCGGTCGAGGCGTGCGCGCAGGTATGCGACGGGCTCGCCCACGCGCACGCCGCCGGGATCCTCCACCGCGACGTCAAGCCGTCGAACATCCTCTTGACGGAAGGAGACAGGGTTTCCGCACGCGTGCTCGACTTCGGGCTCGCGCAGATGGCCGAGGCCGAGACGCTGACCGAAGCCGGCGACGTGCCGGGGACGCTCGCGTACATCTCGCCGGAGCGGCTCGCCGGCGGCGAGGCGACCCCTGCCGCCGACGTGTGGGCAGTCGGCGTGATGCTGTGGGAGGCACTCGCGGGACGGCATCCCTTCTGGCGCGGCTCGATGCTCGAGACGGCGCGCGCGATCGAGGCCGGAGCGCAGCCGCTGGGCGAGCTCCGCCCCGACCTCCCGAAGCGGCTCCTGCGCCTCGTCGACAGCACGCTCTCGACGACCGCGGCGAGACGGCCGACGGCCAGGGACCTGGCGGCCGGATTGCGAGGCGCGACCTCGTCCACGTCCGTCCCGCGGCGGCCCGCGCTCACCCTTCCCCCGCGCATCGAGGCCGGAGCAGGCATCACCGCCGCACTCGCGGCGATCCTCGCCGGCTGGACGGCCGCCGCCCTGCCCTTCTACCCGCACGGCTGGCCCCTCGGGCTCGCGGCGATCGCCGCCGTGGCAACCCTCTTCCGCGAACGCGCGGGAATCGCGCTCTCACTCGCGGTGCCGGTGCTTCCACTCGGGAACATCTCGCTCGGGCTCGCGCTCCTCTACGCGGCGCTCGCCGCCGGCTGGCTCCTCGTGACCTGGCGGGAGCCGCGGGCGGGGCTGCTCTTCGTGCTCGGGCCGCTGCTCGCGCCCGTCGCCGCCCTCGGCCTGCTCCCCGTCGCGGCCGCGCGCGTGCGCGCCGCCCCGCTCCGCGCCTTCACCGTGGCGCTCGGGGTGCTGACGGCGGCGCTCGCCGCCGGAATCCGCCACGTCGCCCTGCCGCTCGTCGGCGGCGCGGCGCCGCTCGGGCTCGGCGTCGCCGGAGCGCGCGATCCGCTCGACGTCGCCGGGTCGCTCGCCCGCGCGGCCGGCGAGCACCCGTCGCTCCTGCTCGAAGCCTGCGCGCTCGCCCTCGTCGCGGTCGCCCTGCCGCACGCGCGGGCCCGGGGCCGCTGGGCGGCAGCGGGGCTCGGTGCCGGGATGATCGCCCTCACCGTCATCGCCATTCCGAGCGCCTCCGCGCTCCCGCTCCTCCTCGCGGCCTGGGCGATCGCGGGGCTCACAGCGCTTCGCGCTCCTGCCCTGGGGGTACCCTCAGCCGCAACTTGATGCTGCGCGGAATCGAGCAGAGGCTGGAGCGAATCTTCGAGGGCGTTTTCGGCCGCGCCTTCCGCACGAACGTCCAGCCGGTCGAGCTCGCGCGCAAGCTCGCGAAGGAGATGGACGAACACCGCTCGACGTCGGTGACGCGCGTCTACGTCCCGAACGAGTACACCGTCTACCTCTCCCCCGGCGACCGCGAGCAGTTCGAGGGTTACGAGAACTCGCTCGTGTCCGAGCTCGAGGAGTACCTCGCCGAGCACGCCGTCCGAGAGAACTACGCGCTGCTCACTCCACCCCGGATCGTCTTCGAGACCGACGACGACCTCGGGCTCGGCGAGTTCGGCATCGCGACCCGCATGGCGCAGCACGACCGACGCGGCGACGAGGAGGCCCCGGCACCGAGCGCGCCGCCCGGCGCGACGATGGTCTACAAGCCGCGGACGCAACCCACCGAGGCCGCCTCGCTCGTGGAGCTCGGCGTCGAGCGGGAGGTTGCCGTGCTGAGCTGGAACGGCGAGCGGCGCGTCCTCGACAAGCAGCGCTCCGTCCTCGGGCGCTCGCGGGACGCGGACGTCCAGATCGAGGACGCGAACGTGTCGCGCCGCCACGCGGAGATCGTGCAGGAGGGTTCGGTGTTCTGGCTCGTCGACCTCGGCTCGACGAACGGGACGGAGGTGGACGGCCGGCGTGTCCAGCGCGCCCGGCTCGACGACGGCTCGCGCTTCACCATCGGCGAGACGACGGTCACCTTCTCGACCGAGCGGGAATAGAAGATCGTGACCATCGTGGCCTCTACCTCGGTAGCGGAGGCGCTCCTCGCGCTCAAGATCGCGTTCCTCGTCCTGCTCTACCTGTTCGTCGTGCGTGTCATCACCTCGGCGGGACGCGAGCGGCCGACCGCGAGCCAGGACAGCATGATCCTCACGCCCGCAGCCGCCGCAGCCGCCGGGCTCCGCCCGGCGACCGCGTCGCGCAGGCCGGTGAGGCTCGTCGTGCAGCGGAGCCCGAGCCTCGACGAGGGGAACGAGTTTCCGGTCGACTCGGCGCCGCTGACGATGGGCCGCGGCGGGCAGAACGACCTCGTGCTCGCCGGTGACGACTTCGCGTCGGCGCAGCACGCGCGAGTCGAGGCGCGCGGCGACGGCGTCTGGGTGCAGGATCTCGACTCCACGAACGGCACGTACGTCAACGGCGCGCGCGTGGCGGGCGCGCAGCGGCTCGACGCGGGCGACGTCGTCCGCGTCGGCGAGACCGATCTCCGCGTCGAGGAGGATTAGGGAGATGGCCGTGGGCCGGTACGCGGTGGCAAGCGACACGGGGCGCAGGCGGCGCCGCAACGAGGACACCTACGTCGTCGCTCCGCCGCTCTTCGCCGTCGCCGACGGGATGGGCGGCGCCCAGGCCGGCGAGGTCGCGTCGCGGCTCGCCGCCTCGGCGCTCGAGGGCGGAGACTCCGACGGACTCCGCGGGCCACAGCGAATCGACGCCCTCATCCAGGAGGCCAACCGCCGCATCTTCGACCGCGCCTCGACCGATCCCTCGGCCTCGGGCATGGGCACGACGATGACGGTCGCCGTCGTCGAGGGGATGGCCGTCGCGATCGGCCACGTCGGCGACTCGCGCGCCTACCTCGTCCGCGGCGAGCAGATGGAGCAGCTCACGGAGGATCACTCCCTCGTCAACGAGCTGCTGAAGAGCGGAAAGCTCTCCGAGGAGGAGGCACACGTACACCCGCAGCGGAGCGTGATCACGCGCGCGGTGGGAACGGATCCCGACGTGGCCGTCGACGCCTTCACGATCGAGGCCGAGGAGGGGGACATCTTCCTCATCTGCTCCGACGGGCTCACCGACATGGTCGAAGACGAGGAGATCCTCGAGCTCGTCCACACGAACCAAGACGACCTCGACAAGGCGGTGAAGGCCCTCGTGACGGCCGCCAACCGTGGCGGGGGCGAGGACAACATCACCGCCGTCGCGTTCCGGATCTCGGCCGAGGCGGCGCCGAACCTCGAGGACACGGTCGCGATGCCGGCGCTCACGGACGACCCGGCCGAGCCGGAAGAGCAGACGCGCGAATACGCCGAGGTCGAGGATCCGCGGGCGGCCACGATGGTCGTCGCGCCCACCGATGTCCCCGAGGGGCTTGCGGCTCCCGGCGCCGCACCGCCTGCCGCCGACACTCATCGCGTCCGGATCGTCCTGACTGGGCTCTTCCTGCTCGCGCTCGTGGCGGCGCTGCTCGTCTGGGGGCTCTCGCGCTGACCCTGCGCAACCGCGAGCTTGCGGCGCTCCTGACGGTCGGCGTCCTGACGGCGATCGGCTTCGCCACCGTCTACATCGCGCTCTCCTCGCAGATCTCGGGCGGCTCGCTCGGCTACGCAGCCTTCTTCTTCGGCCTCTACCTCGTCGCGCACGTCGTCGCGCGAGCCACGGTGCCGCTCGCCGACCCCTACCTGCTGCCGATGGCCGCGCTGCTCACGGCGATCGGGGTCACGGAGATCTACCGGCTCGGGCCCGGCAACGCGTTCCGGCAGGGGCTCTGGATCGTGATCGGCGTGGGAGTGTTCGCCGCGACGCTCTTCTGGCTGCACTCCGACTACCGCGCGCTCGAGCGCTACAAGTACGTCTTCGGCGTCACGGCGATCGCGCTGCTCTTCCTGCCGCTCGCGCCCGTGATCGGCGAGTCGATCAACGGCTCCCGCCTCTGGATCCACTTCGGCTCGCTCCAGTTCCAGCCGGGCGAGCTCGGCAAGATCGCGCTCATCGTCTTCCTCGCCGCCTACCTCCGCGAGAAGCGGGAGGTGCTCGCGCAGGGGAGGCTCAAGGACTGGGGGCCGCTGCTCGTGATCTGGGGCGGCGCGATGCTCGTCCTCTTCGCGACCGACGACCTCGGCAGCGCGCTCCTCTATTACGGGATCTTCCTCGCGATGCTCTACATCGCGACGGCGCGCATCTCGTTCGTCGCGGCGGCGCTCGGCCTCTTCCTCGTCGGCTCCTACGCCGTCTCGCAGGGGACGCCTCACGTGCGCGACCGCGTGACGAACTGGCTCTCGCCGTGGTCGACGCACACGATCTACTGCCCGTCGGTCGGGCACGGCGCGCTGCGACAGGACTGCCAGAGCTATCAGCTCGTCCAGTCGCTCTACTCGCTAGGCCACGGCGGCTTCGGCGGCACCGGTCTCGGCCACGGGATCTTCACGTCGACGAGCGGCGGGCAGGTGATCCCGGACCTGAACACCGACTTCATCTACTCGGCGCTCGCACAGGAGCTCGGGCTGGTGGGAGTCGCCGCCGTCCTGCTCCTCTACATGGGCTTCGTGCTGCGTGGCTTCCGGATCGCGGTCACGGCGAGCGACGGGTTCTCCAAGCTGCTCGCCGCCGGCCTCAGCTTCGGCTTCGCGTTTCAGACGTTCGTGATCGTCGGGGGGATCACGCGAGTGATCCCGCTCACCGGCATCACGCTCCCCTTCGTCTCGTACGGCGGCTCGAGCGTCGTCGCGAACTTCCTCCTCGTCGCCGGGCTGCTCCTGATCTCCCATCGGGCGAATCGCCAGGAGGCCGCGTGAACAAGCAGCTCCGCCACGTCGCGGTCGCCTCGCTCGTCCTGCTCGCCACCCTCGTCGTCTCGACGACGTACTGGCAGACGTGGGCCGTCGGGGACCTCGCTGACCGGCAGGGCAACGCGATCGCGCTCGTCGCGCGGCTCACCGTCGACCGCGGCAAGATCCTCGGCGCCGGCGGCACCGTCCTCGCGACGAACCACAAGCAGCGCAAGCACGGCCTGACGACCTTCACGCGGCGCTACCCCTCCGGAAACCTCGCGCCGCAGGTGATCGGCTATGCGACCGCGGCCGGCACGACCACGGGGCTGGAGGCGTCGCTCGACGACTACCTGACCGGCGCGAACACGAACCTCAGCAACACGCTCTCGCAGGAGCTCGACAAGCTCGGCGGCCAGACGGTGCACGGGGACGACGTGACCCTCACGCTCCGGCCGGCAGTGCAGCGCCTCGCGCTCCAGGGTCTCGCCGGACGGTGCGGCGCCGTCGTCGCGCTCGACGCGAAGACCGGCGCCGTCCTCGCGATGGCCTCGTCGCCCACCTACGACGCGAACCTCATCGAGCAGCCGAACGGCTTCGGGAAGATCGTCAAGATCAAGGGAACCTGCGGCGACTCCTCGGCTCTCGTGAACAGCGCGACCGCCGGTCTCTACCCGCCGGGCTCGACGTTCAAGATGGTGACCGCCGCGGCCGCCCTCGACTCCGGCGCCTACACGCCGAGCTCCGTGTTCAACGACCCCGGCTACTGCATCGAGTACGGCCAGCACGTCTCGAACGCGGGCAACCCCGACCAGACCGGGCCGGAGGCGTTCGGCAACGTCACGCTCGCGCAGGGCTTCGAGCACTCGATCAACTCGGTGTTCTGCAACGTCGGCAAGCACATCGGGGGCGAGGAGATCCTCAAGTACGCGAAGCGGTTCGGCTTCTACTCGGTGCCGCCGCTCGACACACCGCCGAGCGGGAGCCTGGCATCCGGCCTGTACAAGAACGGGAACCTCTGGGAACCCAAGCACAGCTATCAGATCGACCCGGGCCGGCTGGCTTTCGGGCAGTTCAGCATGCTCGCCACGCCGCTGCAGATGGCAATGGTCGGGCAGACGATCGCCAACGGCGGTGAAGAGGCGCAGCCGTACCTCGTCGATCGCATCGTCGCGCCGGACGGAAGCCTCGTCAGCCGAACGACGCCGCACATGCTCGGCCGGCCGATCAAGCCGCAGACTGCCGCCGAGCTGAACCAGATGATGCAGCTCGTGGTCGAGGGCGGCACGGGCACGACGGCTCAGATCCCCGGCGTACCGGTCGCCGGCAAGACCGGGACGGCCGAGACTGGGCTGCCCGGCGTCTACGACGCGTGGTTCGTCTGTTTCGCCCCGGCGAACAACCCGCGCTTCGTCGTGGCCGTCCAGGTCGAGAAGCAACTGAACGGCTTCGGCGCCTCCGTGTCGGCCCCGATCGCGAAGGCAATCCTCGAAAAGCTGCTGGGTACGTGAGCATGTCTCTACCCTTTAGGCGGCCGTGGCGGTAAGCGACTCCCTCATCGACACGCTCTTCGACGGGCGGTACCAGATCGTGCGCAAGCTCGGGGCGGGCGGGATGGCCGACGTGTACCTCGCCGAGGACCAGGAACTCGGCCGCCGGGTCGCGATCAAGATCCTCAACGGCCGCCACGCGAACGACGCCCAGTTCATCGAGCGCTTCCGCCGCGAGGCGAAGAACGCTGCGGCGCTCAACCACCCGAACATCGTCTCGATCTACGACCGCGGCGAGGCCGAGGACACGTACTACATCGCGATGGAGTTCCTCGACGGGCGCTCGCTGAAGGAGCTGATCGTCGGCCGCGGCGCCGCTCCGATCAACGTCGCGATCGAGTACGCGCGCCAGATCCTCTCCGCGCTCCGCTTCGCGCACCGGCACGGGATCGTCCACCGCGACATCAAGCCGCACAACGTCCTCGTCGACGGCGAGGGCCGCGTGAAGGTGACGGACTTCGGGATCGCGCGCGCCGGCACGAGCCAGATGACCGAGACGGGCTCGATCGTCGGCACCGCGCAGTATCTCTCGCCCGAGCAGGCGCGCGGCGGCGAGGTCGACCCGCGCTCGGATCTCTACTCGCTCGGGGTCGTCCTCTACGAGCTCTTGACCGGGAAGACGCCGTTCGACGGCGAGACGCCGGTCGAGATCGCGATGAAGCACCTCTCGCACGCGCCGAAGCCGCCGTCGAAGCTGCGGCCCGACATCCCGCCCGAGCTCGACATGGTCGTGCTGCGGGCGCTCGCCAAGGATCTCGACGACCGCTACCAGAACGCCGACGAGATGGAGGCCGACCTCGAGCGCGTCTCCCGCGGCGCCAACGTCTCGGCGGCGACCGTGGACTCGGCGACGCAGGTGCTGCGCCCGCCGGCGGCTGCGGCGGCCGACTCGACGGCTGCCACGATGATCGCGCCGCCGCCGCGGACGCGAACGCGAGACGTTCCACCGCCGCCGCCGGTGCTCGTGGACGAGGAGCTCGAGGAGAGCGGTGGGCCGGGCCGGCCGCTCTGGCCGTGGGTCGTCGCCATCGGATTCGTGATCGCAGCCGCCGTCGCAGGCTTCTTCGTCTGGCACGAGCTCTCCGGCTCGTCCATAAAGGAGCCGGTCGGGCTCTACCAGGGCGAGAAGCAGGCGCAGGCCGAGCGGCAGATCCGCGCTGCACACCTCGTCCCCTCCGTCCAGCACGGATCGAGCAAGAAGTACGACAAGGGACTCGTCTTCAAGCAGGATCCGGCCGCCGGCGAGCACATCTCCAGGGGCGACACGGTCACGATCTGGGTCTCCACGGGGCCGCCGCAGGTGACCGTGCCCGACGTGAAGGGCAAGCAATGGACGGACGCGCAGCAGGAGCTCAGCGACATGAACCTCACGCCGGTGGAGCACATCGTCCCCGGCAAGACGAAGGGAGTCGTGACCGCGACCGATCCACCCGCCGGCGAATCGGTGCCGGAGGGATCCAAGGTGCGGGTCAACGTCATGAGCGGCCCGGTGCAGATCGACGTCCCGAACGTCGTCGGCCAGACCCTCGACCAGGCGAGCAACACGCTGCACGCGGACGGCTTCAACGTGAACCCGACCTTCGTGGACAGCGATGCGACGCAGAACCAGGTCATCCACCAGAATCCCGCGCCGGGATCGTCGGAGCCGAAGGGCTGGACGATCGACGTCCAGGTCTCGAACGGCCCGCCGCAGGTCGCGGTTCCGCCCGTCGTGGGCGAGACGGCGCAGCAGGCGGTGAGCGACCTCGAGAGCCAGGGCTTCAAGGTCAGCCAGCAGTACGTGACCGTCACCGACGCGAGCCAGGACGGCATCGTCCAGTCGCAGAATCCGGAGGGCGGTTCACAGGCGACGAAGGGCACGACGGTGACGATCGAGATCGGCCAGTCCTCGGGGCCGCCACCACCGCCCGGGACGACGACCACCGGGTGAGCCCGGCTCGCCGCCTCCGCGTGGCCGTGCTCGCGGGCGGCCGGTCGAGCGAGCACGAGATCTCCCTCGCCTCAGCACGTTCGGTGGTCGCGGCGCTCGACCCGGAGCGGTACGAGATCGCCGAGATCGCGATCGGCCGCGACGGCCGCTGGGCGCTCGAGGCGGGACCTGACCGTTCCGGCCACGTCCTGGTGCCGGGCGCCGAGACACGTCCCGCGGAGACCCTGCCCGTTCCCGCCGAGTCCGGAACGCTGGAGGCGGTCGGCGCGGTCGACGTCGTCCTGCCGATCCTGCACGGCCCGTTCGGCGAGGACGGCACGGTGCAGGGGCTGCTCGAGCTCGCCGACGTCCCCTACGTCGGGGCGGGCGTCGCGGCGTCGGCGCTCGCGATGGACAAGGACTTGTTCAAGAAGGTCATGCGCGACAGCGGCATCCCCGTCGCGGCGCACCACGCGATCCGGCTCGGGGACGCGGTCGAGAATCCGTTCGGGTACCCGGTCTTCGTCAAGCCGGCGCGGCTCGGCTCCTCGGTCGGCATCACGAAGGTGCACGGCGAGGACGAGCTGGAGGGGGCGGTCGAGCTCGCGTTCCGGCACGACGAGAAGGTGCTCGTCGAGGAGTTCCTCGTGGGGACGGAGGTCGAGGTGGGCGTCCTCGGCAACCGCGTGCCGCCGCCGGTCGCATCGCTGCCCGGACAGATCGACACGCTCGAGCACGAGTGGTACGACTACGCATCGAAGTACGACGAGGGCGGGATGGAGCTGATCGTGCCGCCGCCGGGCCTGCCCCAGGAGACGATCGAGCTGCTGCAGCGGCGCGCGGTCGAGTCGTTCGTGGCCAGCGAGTGCGAGGGGCTCGCGCGCGTCGACTTCTTCGTGCGCGAGTCCGACGGCGAGGTCGTCCTCAACGAGCTCAACACGATGCCGGGCTTCACGGCGACGAGCGTCTGGGCGCGCCTGTTCGAGGCGTCCGGGCTCGGCTACGCCGAGGCGCTCGACCGGCTGGTCGAGCTCGCGCTCGAGCGGCACGAGCGCCGCTCGAAGCTCAGCTTCTAGCCGTCACCTCGGTGATGTGGGCGGTGCGGCTCGAGCCGAGCCGGCTCAGCCAGACCAGGTAGTAGCGGCCGCTCTTGCCGTCGAGCGTGAACGTCGTCCGCGTCCCCACGGTTTGCGAGGAGGAGTCGATCGCAAACGAGTCCTGCGAGTTGCCGACCTCGACCCGCGCGACGAGCCCCGGCGTCAGCGTCTCCACCGTGAGTTCCGAGAGCTTCACGACGCTACCGGCGTCGAGGACGAGGCCGAGCCCGTCCTTGAGGTTCCCCCAGTCCGGCGTGTTGTACGTCTCGGTCGACCAGTACGTCGCCGGGTTGCCGTCCGTGGCCTGCGGGGCGGTCCGATTCCCGAGGGCCTGCTCGCTGCCGTCCCCTTGCGGGTCGTACGTGGTGACGCCGTCCAGGTGCACAGACAGGCCCGGCGAGCCACCGCCTCCGGGTCCTCCGCGGTGGTTGCTCGAGCCGCCGAGCAGCAGGGCCGCCGCGAGCGCCGCGCCGCCGGCGATGAGCGCCACCGCGGCGTAGGCGAGGGGCTGCCGGCGCGAGCGCCGCCGGCGGACACGTGCCGGAGCCCGAGGAGGAGGCGTGATCAGCGTGAGCGCGGCGTCGTCCTCCGGCTGAGGCACCTCCCCCTCGAGCTCCGCGAGGCACGCACGCAGCTCTCGCGCCAGCCCCGTCATCGAGGGGAAGCGGCGTGCCGGATCCTTCGCGAGGGCACGCTCGACGGCGGCGGCGAGCCGCGGCGACACGTCGGGCCGCCGCTCGCGCAGGCTCGGCACCGGCTCGTTGACATGGCGCATCGCGACCGCGACGAAGTTCTCGCCGACGAACGGCACGTCGCCGGCGAGCAGCTCCCAGAGCACGACTCCGAGCGAGTAGACGTCGGTCGCGGGCGAGACAGGACGGCCGCTCGCCTGCTCGGGCGCGAGGTACTCGCCGGTGCCGAGCACCGTGCCCGTCTGGGTGACGCCGTGCTCGACGTCGAGCGAGCGCGCGATGCCGAAGTCCGTCACCTTCACCTCGCCTTCGCTGCTGAGGAGGACGTTCTGCGGCTTCACGTCGCGATGGACGAGGCCGCGCCCGTGCGCGAACGCGAGCCCGTCCGCGACCGCGACGGCGAGCTCGAGCGCCCGGCGCACGGGGAGCCGGCCCGAACGCTGGACGAACTCCTTGAGGTTCTCGCCCTCGACGTGTTCGAAGACGATGTACTGACGTCCCTCGTCCTCGCCCCGGTCGATGACGGTGACGATGTTCGGGTGCGACAGCTGCGCGACCGCGCGCGCCTCCCGGCGGAAGCGCTCGACGGACTCCGGATCGTCGCCGTACCACTCATGGAGGATCTTGATCGCGACACGCCGGCCCAGCTGGGCGTCGCGCGCGCGGAAGACGGTCGACATCCCGCCGGTGCCCAGGAGCTCCTCGAGCTCGTAGCGCCCGGCGATCAGGTCGCCTGGTTGGGCGGGCCGTGGCACGGAAGGAATTGTGGACCGGGTCCCGGCACATCGCTGGAACGCACGAACGGCGGGCGCGGCTACGCAAGAACCGCTTCGAGCGCCTCCTCCCACGCGGCGAGCCCTTCGTCGAGCTCGGCGTCGGTGATGACGAGCGGGCAGAGGACGCGGTTGCAGTTCCCGTGCACCCCGGCCTTGAGGAGGAGCAGGCCGCGCATCGCGGCCTCCTCGGCGACCCGTGACGCGATGGCCGGCGCGGGCTCCTTCGTCCCGCGGTCCTCCACGTACTCGACGGCGAGCATCGCGCCGAGAGCGCGCACGTCGCCGATCGCCTCGTAGCGCTCCTGCCAAGAGAGCATCCGCGCCCGGACGGTGTCGCCGATGCGCTGCGCCCGCTCGACGAGCCCCTCGTCGGCGAACACGTCGAGGACGGCGACCGCCGCGGCGAGCGCGACCGGGTTGCCGACGTACGTGCCACCGACGGCGCCGTCCCAGAGCGCGTCCATGATCTCCGCCTTGCCGACGACCCCGGAGAGCGGCAGCCCCGCGGCCATCGACTTCGCCACTGTCATCAGGTCGGGCTCGATGCCGTACAGCTCGGTCGCGAACATGCGGCCGGTACGACCGAAGCCGGTCTGCACCTCGTCGACGACGAGCAGGATCCCCTCGCGGTCGCAGATTGCGCGCAGCCCCTCCATGAACTCGCGCGGCGCCGGGATGAAGCCGCCCTCCCCCTGCACCGGCTCGACGACGACCGCGGCCACCGTCTCGGCGGCAACGTGGGTCGAGAGCGAGCGCTCGAGCGCCTCCAGCGCGTCGAGGGCCGTGATCCCGCGGTACTCGTTCGGGAACGGGACCCGGTAGACCTCCGGCGCGAACGGCCCCAGCCCCGCCTTGTACGGGTGCGTCTTCGAGGTGAGCGTGAGCGCGAGGAGCGTGCGGCCGTGGAACGCGCCCTCGAAGCCGATCACGGCCGGACGGCCCGTGTAGCCTCGGGCGAACTTGACGGCGTTCTCGACGGCCTCGGCGCCCGCGTTGAAGAACGCGGCCTTCGCCGGGCCGGAGAAGGGCGCGAGCGCGGTCAGCCGCTCGGCGTACTCGACGTAGACCTCGTAGGGGAGGATCGTGAAGTCGGTGTGCAGGAAGCGGGCGGCCTGCTCCTGCACGGCCGCCACGACGCGCGGGTGCGCGTGGCCGACGTTGAGGCAGCCGACGCCGCCCGTGAAGTCGACGAAGGTGTTGCCGTCGACGTCGGTGACGGTCGCCCCTCGACCTTCCGCGATCACGATCGGCAGGTAGAGGCCGAGCGGATCGGCGACGACCCGCTCCTTCCGCTCGGTGATCTCCTGCGAGCGCGGGCCTGGAATCTCGGTGCGAAGCTCGATTGCGCGGGTGACGGCCATGACGCCACGATATCCGCTGCGTCCGACGGGGAATCGCGGTAAGAATCGTCCGCATGGTTCTTGCCGACGCGACGATCGCCCGCCTGCTCGCCGAGGGGAGGATCGAGATCGACCCGTACGACGCCTCGCTCCTGCAGCCGTCGAGCGTCGACGTCCGCGTCGACCGGTTCTTCCGCGTCTTTCACAACAACCGCTATCCGTTCATCGACGTCAAGGTCGAGCAGGCCGAGCTGACCGAGCTCGTAGAGGTCGAGGAGGAGCACCCGTTCGTGCTCCACCCCGGCGAGTTCGTGCTCGGCTCGACGCTCGAGCGGATCCGCCTGCCCGAGGACCTCGTCGCGAGACTGGAGGGCAAGAGCTCGCTCGGCCGCCTCGGCCTCCTCATCCACTCGACCGCCGGGTTCATCGACCCGGGCTGGGACGGCCACGTCACGCTCGAGCTCTCGAACGTCGCCAACCTGCCGATCACGATCTACCCCGCGATGAAGATCGGGCAGATCTCCTTCATGCAGATGACGGAGCCGGCCGCGACACCGTACGGCGCCGAGGCGATCGGCTCGAAGTACAAGGGCCAGCGCGGCCCGACCGCGAGCCGCTACTGGCAGAACTTCGAGGACGCGTGACCGTCCTCGTCACCGGCGGGACGGGCTTCATCGGGCCGCACGTCATCCATGCGCTGCGGGCCCGGGAGACGCCGGTGCGGGCGCTCGTGCGCAACCCTGCGCGGGCCTCACGGCTCGCCGCGTGGGGGGTCGAGCTGGCCTCCGGGGACGTGACGGATCCGGCGTCGCTGCGCGCCGCGTGCGAGGGAGTGGACGCGATCGTCCACCTCGTCGCGATCATCCGCGGTCGTCCCGCCGACTTCGAGCGCGTGATGGCCGAGGGGACGCGGAACGTGGTCGCGGCTGCGCAGGAGGCGGGAATACGGCGCTTCGTGCTCGCGAGTGCGCTCGGCCTCGACGAGCGGTCGAAGGACGCAGTGCCGTACTTCACGGCGAAGTGGGAGATGGAGCGCGCCGTCCGCGAGTCGGGGGTCGAGCACGTGATCGTCCGGCCGAGCTTCGTCTTCGGCCGCGACGGCGGCGTCCTGCCGACCTTCGTCCGGTTGGCGCGCTTCGCGCCCGTGACGCCGATCGTCGGGCCCGGGACGCAGCGGCTGCAGCCGATCTGGGTCGAGGACCTCGCCGCGTATTACATGCTCGCGGTCGGCGAGCAGGCCGCGGCGAACCGGACCTTCGAGCTAGGCGGCCCCGACGCCGTGAGCTGGAACGAGTTCTGGGAGCGCCTCCGGCGCGTGCTCGGCGTGCGGCGGCCGTCGGTGCACATTCCCTTCGGGGCGATGCGCATCCAGGCGGCGCTGACCGAGCGGCTGCCGGGCGCGCCGGTGACGCGCGACCAGCTCACGATGCTCGAGCTCGGCGACAACGTGGTCGCCGACCGGAGCGCGGTCGAGACGTTCGAGCTGCCGCTCGTCCCGCTCGACGAACAGCTGCGGCGCGCGTCGTGACGCTCTCGCGACCGGTGGCGGCCACCGTGACGGAACTGTGACGCGCGGCGTCGTCTACGCCGAGCCGGACGCTGCTCCGGCGGTCGAGGAGCTGACGGTCGACCCGCCGGGGCCGCGCGAGGTGCTCGTCCGCGTCCTCGCCTGCGGGCTCTGCCACTCCGACCTCCACGTCGTCGAGACGAAGGGCTGGGGGATGCGGTTCCCGATCCTGCTCGGCCACGAGGCCGCAGGCGTCGTGGAGGAGACGGGGAGCGAGGTGACCTCGGCCGCTCCCGGCGACCGTGTCGTCGTCGCGTGGCGGGCGCCGTGCGGCGAGTGCCCGCAGTGCCGGCGGGGCGACCCGCGCCGCTGCTCCTCGCAGCTGCGCGCGAAGCGGCGGCTGCACCGGGCCGTCGACGGAGCACTGCTCACGCCGGTGCTTCGCTGCGGCACGCTCGCCGACCACGCGATCGTCCACGAGGCGTGCGCGGTGAAGGTGCCCGAGGAGCTGCCGGTCGAGCAGGCGGCGCTGCTCGCGTGCGGCTTCTCGACCGGCGCGGGAGCCGCGCTCTGGGCGACTCCGGTGCGGGAGGGGGCCACCGTCGCCGTGATCGGCTGCGGCGGCGTCGGGCTCGCCGTCGTGCAAGGCGCGTCGCTTGCGGGAGCCGGGCGGATCGTCGCCGTCGACCTGGCGCCGGAGAAGCTCGGGCACGCGCGAGCCCTCGGCGCGACCGACGTCGTCGATGCCTCCGCCGGCGATCCCGTCGAGGCGGTACGCGAGCTGACCGGCGGCCGCGGCGTCGAGTTCGCCTTCTCCGCGGTCGGCGCCGCGGCGGCGCTCGCGCAGGCGATCCGGATGTGCGCGTACGCCGGGACGGCGACGCTCGTCGGCATGCCGCTGCCCGGGGCGAAGCTCGACGTGGACCTCGACGCCGACGTCTTCGGGCCGCGGCCCACGCTCGTGGTGACGCACGGCGGCGATACGGTCCCGCAGGAGGACTTCCCGTTCCTCGCGCAGGCCGCGCTCGACGGACGGCTCGACCTCGCCCGCTTCGTGACGAGCACGATCTCGCTCGACGAGGTACCGGAACGCCTCTCTCGCATCGGCGAGGGCGACGAGATCCGGACCGTTGCTCTGCTCTAGCCGGCGCTCTTGCCGAAGGCGGCGCGGCGGGGGAGATCTTCCTCGTTCGCGAGGTGGCCGTCGCGGTCCACGTAGCCGTCCTTGCCCCCGATCGCGAGCACCACCGCCTCCTCGCCGAAGGGGTTCGACACCTTGCGCCGCGTCGTCGCCTCCACGTGGATGAGCCCACCCTCGCCGACGACTCGCGTCTCGCCCTCCACCTCGACCTCGACCCGGCCGCGGTGGACGAAGTAGACCTCGTCCTGCGTGTCGTGCCAGTGCAGGAAACCGTCGTGGCCGGGCGGCATGACGATCGCATTGATCCCGAAAGCCGTCACGCCGAGCGCGGCACGGACCTTGCGGAAACCCGGGCCGTCCCCCAACTCTTCGAGGGAGGAGAACGCGTACGTCACTCGGAGCACGCCTCGGCCGTGTGCGCGAGCGGCAGCCGCCCGAGAAGCTCGGCGAACTGCTCGCGCTCCTGGGGCGAGAACTGCGAGCCGAACAGCTCCTCGATGTCGGCGAGGTGCGACTCCCGCGCCTCTTCGATCTTCCTCATACCGGCCTTCGTGAGCACGGCGTACGCCACGCGCGCGTCGGAGTCACAGCGCTCCTTGCCGACGAGCCCCGAAGACTCCAGCCCGTCGAGGAGGCGCGTGATCCCGGACGCCGTCAGCAGAACCGAGCGAGCGAGGTCGATCCGACGCATCCGCCGTCCCTCCGCGTAGTAGAGCTGCACGAGCACGTCGAAGTCGCTCAGCGTGAGCTCGTGGAGCGCCTCGAGGCGCGAAGACAGCTCCCGCGTGAGCGCCGCGTGGGCGCGCAGGAAGCGCACCCAGGCCGTATCCGGGAGGCCCGGCGCTCCAGAAACTGCTTGCGCTGTCAATACTTGACTAGACAATCTTGTCTCGCTATGATCCTTGCGATGTCAAGTATAGCTCACTCCCACCAGGAGGCAACCTCTCAGATGAGCACGCTGGAATCCACCACCACTCTCGCCCCCGCCGGCACGACGTGGGCGGCCGACCCGGTCCACTCGAACGTCTCGTTCGAAGTCGAGTACGCCGGCGTCAGCGCGTTCCGCGGCAGCTTCCGCGACTTCGACGCGACACTCGAGGGCTCGACGCTGACAGGCTCTGCCCGCGTCGCGAGCGTCGACGTGAAGGACGAGCAGCTCTCCGGCCATCTCCAGTCGCCGGACTTCTTCGACGCGGAGCGCCACCCCGAGATCTCCTTCCACGCCGACGAGCTCACGCTCGCCGAGGACGGCACGGTCGCCGGCTCGGGCGAGCTGACGATCAAGGGCGTCACGAAGCCCGTCGAGCTGAAGGGCCGGCTCGCGTCGGCGCCGAGCGTCGACCCCTTCGGCCGTGAGCGCCTCGGGCTCACCCTCGAGACCGCGGTCGACCGCAACGACTTCGGTGTCGCGTGGAATGCGCCGAACCAGAGCGGCGGCAACTATCTGGGCGACGAGGTCGTGCTGACGGCCGACCTGGCCTTCACGAGGCAGGAGAACTGACGATGCGGATCCTCGCCGTCTCCGGCAGCCTGCGGGAGAGCTCGTTCAACACGAGCCTCCTGCAGGCGGCGCTCGAAGCCGCGCCCGACGGCGTCGAGCTCGAGCTCTGGGAGGGGATCGGCGATCTACCTCTCTACGACGAGGATCGCGACGGTTTCGGCGCTCCCGAGCCGGTGCGGCGCCTGCGTGAGGACTGGGCGGCGGCCGACGCGATCCTCTTCGCGACGCCCGAGTACAACGGCTCCGTCCCCGGCGGGCTGAAGAACGCGATCGACTGGGCTTCGCGACCGAGGCTGGAAGCGGTGCTCCGGAACAAGCCGGTCGCGGTCGTCGGGGCCAGCACGGGACAGTTCGGCGCCCTCTGGGCCCAGCAGGACCTGAAGCGGATCCTCGGCGTCGCCGGCGCCCGCGTCGTCGGCACGGAGATCCCGGTCGCGCGCGCGCCCGAGCGCTTCGACGCAGAGGGCCGGCTCCTCGACGGAGAGGTCTTCGAACAGCTCCGGCTGCACCTGACCACTCTTGCGTCGGAAGCCGTGCCGGCTCTCGACCGAGTCGCTGCCTAGGAGCAAAAAAGGGGGCCGCCGAAGCGGCCCCCTCTCCAGTCACCAGCGCGTAGTGGCAGAGGCGCCTTCCTGCTCCGGACGAACATCCATCCGGGCGGCGCGGAACGCGGTGTCCCCCACGCTGGCTAGGCGGTTCCCCGTAGGTCCGGGGACGGCGCCCCTACCCGCTGGTACCTCCACTGCCCGTACGTTCTGAAATCACTGCCGGACCACCTCCTTTCCGCGGTAGCCGCACGATAGCGAAAGGCGCGGGCGGCGCTCGAACCTATCCTTCGCCGGGTGCGGGCCGAGCTGACGATCGAGATCGCGCGGAGCCCCGAAGAGGTCTACGCCTACCTCGCCGACGTCTCGAACCTGCCCGCCTGGCAGTCGGGGGTGAAGAGCGCGACGGAGCGCGACGGCCGGGTCGTGGAATCGCGGTCGCTCCTTGGGCGAGAGCTCCACACGACGCTCGAGATCGTCGAGCAGGAAGAGCCGCACCTCTTCACGCTGCGCGCGCTCGACAGCCCGGTGCCGTTCAGTGTCCGGCACGAGCTCGAGCCCGCGAACGGCGCCACGCGGCTCACGGTCACCGCTGAGGGGGACGTGCCGGGCTTCGCCGCGGGGCTGCTCGCGCGGCGCGCCGAGAAGCAGTTCCGCAAGGACTTCGAGCGGCTGAAGCAGATCCTCGAGAGCTAGGCCCGCTCGGCCTCGACCGCGTCGCGGACCCAGCAGTCGGCGCGGTGGCCGTTCACGATCCCGCAGGCCTCCAGCGACGAGTAGACCGTCGTCGGGCCGACGAACCGGAAGCCCGCCGCCTTCAGCCGCCGCGAGAGCTCCTTCCCGTCCGCGCGATCGCGGTACTCCCACATCAGCTTGTCGAGCGGCGTCCCCGCCGCCCGCAGCGCCAGCGTGGCCCGCGCGTTGGCGATCGCGGCCTCGATCTTGCCGCGGTGACGGACGATCCCTGCGTCCCCGAGGAGCCGCTCGACGTCGCGCTCGCCGAAGCACGCGACGCGCTCCGGGTCGAACCCTTCGAACACGCGGCGGAACGCCTCCCGCTTGCGGAGGATCGTCAGCCAAGAGAGCCCGGCCTGGAAGCCCTCGAGGCAGAGGCGTTCGTAGAGGCCGCGCTCGTCGCGGACCGGCCGTCCCCACTCCTCGTCGTGGTAGGCGGCGTAGAGGGGGTCGCTCGCGCCCCAGCAGCGGATCGGCTCGGTCATGGCCCAAAGATTCCACCGGAAACAGCGCACGTCCGCTTCACAACCGGGTTGATCGGGAAGAGGGTTTCTTGTATCTCTGAGTCGAGCCCGAGAAGAGTTCGTTCGGGAAAAGGGGAAAGGGCCGGTGCCGGCCAACGAACGCCGCGAGGGGCGCGCAGCTTGGACACTTGCTCGGCGAGCAGCGGCGCCGGCGATCGCGCTTCTTCTCGGCGCGGCCGCGATGGCCGTGCTCCTCGACTCGAGCGCGGTCCACCTTCCCTCGATCGGCTCCGGTGCGGGATCGCCGCCGCCCCAGAAGGTCGCCGTGTCGTCGCCCGCCGGGGACAGACGGACACCCGTAAAGCCGGTCGCGCCGCGGACGCCTACCGCGCCTGCTCCGGCACCCGCGCCGTCGACCGGCGGCTCGACGGGTGGCGGCTCGACCGGCGCAAGCGCCGCAGGCTCGTCGAGCGGGCCTGGCCCTGCCGGCGGGACGCAACCGCAACCGCCTACCGCCGCCACGGTCCCACCGCAGTCGCCGCCGACCACTACCACAGCACCACCGCAGCCGCCGAGCACCACGGCCCCGAGCACTCCGGCCGCTCCGGCGTCGTCGGAGCCTACGACCAGAGGGTCCTCGCCGCCAGCACCCCACGGCGGGGGCGTCGGACGCCTGAACCACGTGGCGACCGACCTCGCACGCGCGCACCTGCGTCGTCCGGCAGGCCCAGCCGGCCCACCCCCCGGGCACGACCACCACGGCCCATCCGGCCCACCGCCCGGACACGAGCACCACGGCCCACCGCCCGGACACGAGCACCACGGCCCACCGCCCGGACACGAGCAAAACGGGCCGCCCAGCCCACCGCCCGGATACCACCACGCCCCGCTGGGACAGGCGCGCAACGAGGATCCGCCCCGGCCTCGCCATGCAGCAGGCGGCGGTAGCCGCGACTGCCACGGTAGGAGCCGCGACCGCTGAGGCTCGTGCCGCGTCAGGCCTCTCCGCTCGGGCGCGGGCTACGTCTGCGACTGATGCTCACCCTGACTACCGTCGCGATCTTCCCGATCGCGGGCGTCTCGTACGCGATCGTCCGCGACGAGGTCCGGAACGTGACTCGCTCGATCGACTTCGAGACGCGCGACGCTGCCCTTACGGCTCAGGCGCGCTTCTCGCGGCTGCTCGACCGGCGGCGGGTGCACGCCGTCGCGGCGAGCTCATCGCCGAATTTGCAGGCGGCGATCCGGAACCGCGAGACGTCGACCCTCGCGCGCTTCGCGAGGCGCAACGGTCTGCTGCTCGAGGCGAACGGCCACACGTACGGCCGGCGCCTCGCGCACGCCGCGACGGCTCGCGTGCAGCTCGTCAGCCACGGCAGCGCGATCGGCTCCGTCGTTGTGCAGCTGCCGTTCGATGCAGCGACACTGCGGCAGATCTCGGCCCCGGCCACGCAGGGAATCCAGCTCACGTTCGTCGGCCCCGGCCGCGCCTCGGCAGCGAGGGCCGCGCGGGGGACGACCCTTCCGCTCGCGAACCACTCCGGCATCCGCGCCTTCCTGCCCCGCCGGCTCGAGTCGCACCGGACGAACGCCGCCTACATGCGGGTCGCCGAAGCCGGGGCGCTCGCGCTCGTGGCACTGGTGCTCCTCACCCTGCTCGTCGCCCGCCCCCTTCTGCGCACGTTCCGCTGGACGGAGGAGCAGGCGAGCGAGGCCCGCATCGACGCGCTCACAGGTCTCGCGAACCGACGCGCCCTCGAGGAGATTCTCGCCGGCGAAATCTCCCGCGCCGAGCGGTTTGCGCACCCGCTCACCGTCGTCCTGCTCGATCTGGACCGCTTCAAGGAGACGAATGACTCCTTCGGCCACGCCGCCGGAGATGTCATGCTGCGCCAGGTCAGCCAGCTCCTCGCCTCCCTCGCACGCCAGGGGGACACGGTCGCCCGCTGGGGAGGAGAGGAGTTCGTCGCCGTCCTGCCCGAGACCGATGTCGTCGGGGCCCGGCGCTTCGCGGAGCGGCTCCGCCGCACGATCGAGTCGCAGTCGGTCGGGGAGATGCGGACGAGTGCGAGCTGCGGCGTGGCGACGATGCTTCCCGAGGACACGGTGGAAGCCCTGCTCCGCGCAGCTGACCAGGCGCTCTACCGCGCGAAGTCGAACGGCCGGAACCGAACCGAGAGCGCTGTCCGCGGCGACCGCCCGGCAGCGGCCTGAGGCCCGACCCTACGGGAGCTCGACGACGATCGAGCCGTCGGCCACGCGGACCGGGTACGTCTGCACCGGCTCCGTCGCCGGAAGGGTGAGCGGCCGTCCGCTCGAGAGCTCGAACGCCGATCCATGGCGCGGACAGACGACGCGGCAGAGATCCTCGTCCCAATCGCCCTCGCAGAGGGGCCCGTCGTCGTGCGAGCAGCGGTCCTCGATCGCGTACAGCTCGCCGCCGCAGTTGTAGACGCCGACGAAGAGGCTCCCCTCGCGGACGATCTTCGACGAGCCGGGCGGCAACGAGTCCGCCGCGCCGACCTCGAGCTCGGGCACTAACTCAGTTCCAGGTCGTCGAAGCCGGCGAGGCCGTCGGGGAGCGGCGTGCCCTTCGCCTTGTGGAGCGCGACCTTCAGGGTCGTGAGGCCGAGCATCGCGCACTTGAGGCGCACCGGGGTGAGCGGCACGCCGATCTCGGCGAGCAGCTCGTCCTTGTCGAGCTCCGCGACCTCCCGCGCCTTGCGGCCCTTCGTCATCTCCATCAGCATCGACGTCGCCGCCTGCGAGATCGCGCAGCCGCGACCCGAGAAGCGCACCTCGTCGATCGTCTCGCCGTCGTCGCCGAACGAGACGTAGATCGAGACCTCGTCGCCGCAGAGCGGGTTCTGCCCCTCGGCCTCGGCGTCGGCGTGCTCGATCGCGCCGTGACCGCGCGGGTTCTTGTAGTGGTCGAGGATGACCTCGCGGTACAGGCTCTCGAGGGCCGGATCGGACATCAGGCGAACACCTTACGGGCCGCGTGGAGCCCTTCGACGAGCTGGTCGATCTCCTCGGAGATCGTGTAGAGGTAGAAGCTCGCCCGGTTCGTCGCCGCCACGCCCAACTTCTGCATCAGTGGCTGGCAGCAGTGATGCCCGGCGCGGATCGCGACGCCCTGCAGGTCGAGGATCTGAGCGACGTCGTGCGGATGGATCCCCTCGAGGTTGAACGAGACGACCCCGGCGCGGCGCTCGGCGGGAGGCCCGTAGAGCGTGATCCCGGGCAGCTCCGCCAGCCGCCCGAGCGCGTACGCGGCGAGCTCGTGCTCGTGCGCCTCGATCGCGTCGAGCCCGACCGCCTCGAGGTAGTCGATCGCGGCGCCGAGCCCGACCGCCTCCGCGATCGGCGACGTACCGGCCTCGAACTTGTGCGGCAGCTCGCCCCAGGTCGTCCTGTCGACGCGGACCGAGTTGATCATGTGACCGCCGAGGAGGAACGGCTCCATCGACTGGAGGAGCTCGCCACGCCCCCAGAGCGCCCCGATGCCACTCGGCCCGCACATCTTGTGGCCCGAGATCGCGACGAAGTCGGCGCCGATCGCCTGCACGTCGACGTTCATGTGCGGAGCCGCCTGCGCCGCGTCGCAGACGAAGATCGCTCCCTGCTCGCGCGCCCACTCCACGAGCGGGGCGAGGTCGTGGATCGTCCCGAGCGAGTTCGAGACGAGGTTCGTCGCGACGACCTTGACCGCGTGGTCACGGGCGACGGCGTCGAGCTCCGAGAGGTCGGGATCGCCGTTGTCGTCGATCGGCAGCATCACGAAATCGGCTCCCTGCCGTTGCGCGACGTACTGCCACGGCACGAAGTTCGAGTGGTGCTCGAGCTCGGTGACGACGACCGCGTCTCCCGGACCGAGGTTGTTCAGCCCCCACGAGTAGGCGACGAGATTGATGCCTTCGGTCGCGTTGCGCACGAAGATGACCTCGCGGGCGTCGGGCGCGTTGAGCAGCTCGCGCACGCGTTCCCGCGCATGCTCGAGGGCGCTCGTCGCGCGCTCGCCTAGCAGGTGAACCGCGCGATGGACGTTCGCGTAGGAGGTCTCGTAGAAATGATCGACCGCCTCCAGCACCTGCCGCGGCTTCTGCGAGCTGTTCGCGGAGTCGAGGTACGCGAGCGGCTTCCCGTGCATCTCCTGCTCGAAGATCGGGAAGTCGCGGCGCAGCGCGCGCGCGTCGAGCTTGCCGGCGGTCTCCACGGCCACGGATTCATCGTAACTGTGGGCCCGTACCGAGCTCCCAGGGGCCTCACATCGGCCTCTCATGGGGTCGGGGCACCATGAGCCCCGCCATGGCTGGCAACTCTCGCATCGAGCGCGCGCGGGGGCGGGCGCGCGCAGCGAAGACCGCTATCGGAGCGCTGACGGTGCTCGTCTTCGGCGTCGCGTTCGTCGGCGCGAAGATCCACGCCCCGGGCCACACGAAGGGCAAGGCGAAGCCGCTGGGCGCTCCCTCGTCCTTCGAGCGCGCCGTGCGCCGCAGCATCGCGCAGGGTGGCCAGATCGCTCCGGCGGTACAGCCCCCGCCGATCTCCAGTTCGACGTCGTGAGCGCCGGCACCGTGCACCGCTTCCGCGCGATGGGGTGCGACGTCGCCGTCGCGGGAGGCGACCCGACGACGCCCGCTGCCGTGCTCGAGCGCTGGGAGGACGCGTTCAGCCTCTTCCGACCCGAGTCCGAGCTCTCGCGCGTGAACCGGTCGCCGGCCCGCGTGCTCACCGTTTCCAGGCTCTTCTCGCGCGCGCTCGAGACTGCGCTCGACGTCGCTGCCGAGACGGGAGGGCTCGTCGACCCGACGCTCTGCGGCCGCTGGCCCGAGATCGTCCTCTCCGGACGGATGCTCTCCCGGCCGCCCGGCCTGCCCCTCGACCTCAACGGCGTCGTCAAGTCGCTCGCCGTCGACGAGGCCGCAGGCACCCTCGACGGTCCCGGCTTCGTCTCGGTCGGAGGCGACCTCGCGGTGCGCGGCCCCGTGGACGTCGCGCTCCCGGCCGACGGTGCCGTCCGCGTCGTCGAGGGCGGCCTCGCGACGAGCGGCATCGCGTCGCGTGGCGCGCATCTCGTCGACGCCGCGACCGGCCGCGCGAGCGATTCGCGCTGGGAGCAGGTGACGGCGTCCGGGGCGTCGTGTCTCGCCGCCGACGTCGCTGCGAAAGTCGGCTTCCTCCTCGGCGAGCGCGGGCCCCGGTGGCTCGACGAGCACGGCATCGCCGGCCGCTTCGTCGGCCTCGACGGCGAGATCGTCGAGAACGACGCGTGGGCGGGCGCAACACGGGAGGCGCAGGCGTGCACGTGAGCTCGAGCCCCGCGATCTGGTACGCGGCCCGTGCGTCGGGCGTCGCGGCGTACGTCGTCCTCAGCCTCGTCGTCTCGCTCGGTCTCGGGCTCGGCGGCAAGGCGCAGAACCGCCGCTGGCCGCGCTTCTCGGTCGAGGACATCCACCGGTTCGGCGGCCTCCTCGTCGGCTCGCTGATCGGCGTCCACGTCCTCGCGATCGCGGCCGACTCGTTCCTGCCCTTCTCGCTCGTCCAGCTCCTCGTCCCGTTCACGTCGACCTACCGACCGGTCTGGACGGGGCTCGGGATCGCGGCCGCCGAGATCCTCGTCGCCCTCGCGGTCACGAACCACTACCGGAACCGGCTCCCGTACAGCCTCTGGCGGAAGGCGCACTACCTCAACTTCGCCATCTGGTCGCTCGCCTCCGTGCACGGGCTCATGTCCGGCACCGACCGCAGCGCCACCTGGCTCGCAATCCTGTACGGCGTCTCCGTCGCCGTCGTCCTCATGCTGCTCCTCTGGCGCTTCGGGGGACGCACCCTTCGCTCGCCTGGCGTGGCGACGGCCGGACTGGTGACGGTCGTCGCGCTGCCGCTGCTCATCCTCGGACCTCTCCGCCACTCGCCACCGTTGTGGAACGCTGCGCACGTGGAGGAGAGCCTCAGCGGCACCGTCGTCCGTAACGGGACGCAGCTGCAGCAGATCGTCTCCTTCGTCGGGCAGGCCAAGCGGCCGCAGAAGCTCCTCGTGCGCGCCGACCTGCTCGTCGCGCCGCAGAGGCTCGAGTCGACGTCGCTCCAGCTCGAGTACCTGCCGAGCGGCGACATCTGCCGCGGGCAGGTGACGAACGTCGGCGGCACGAGCTTCAGCGGGACGTGCCGGCTGCCGAACGGCGACAGCCGGACGATCGACGCGAGCTGGGCACCGAACGAGGCGGGAACGGGCGTCATCGGCCAGATCCAGCTGAGTGGGTAGGGCAATCGCGACCGCGGCGGCGGTGGTGCTCGCCGCCGCCGGCTGCGGCAGCGGGGGAGTCGTTCAGCCCCGGACGGCGACCACCGACACCGCAAGTAGCAGTCGGTTACCTGGCAAGGCACGGCTGAAAGTGACGAGGATCGGGGCGCTGCCCCAGGCGTCCTCGAAGGCTGCGGCGGTCGCGCTGCCACACGGACGGCTGATGGTGCTCGGCGGATACGCCGGAGGACGATCGCTCGACACGATCCTCGCCGGGCCGCCGAGCCGCCTCCGAGTCGTGGGTCACCTCCCCCAGCCGACGCACGACGCGGCGGCTGCCGTCGTCGCCGGATCCGTCTACCTCTTCGGCGGCGGAGAGAGCGTCTCGGTGCCGAGCGTCGTTCGCGTCGACCCGCGCACCGGGAGCGCGGTCGAGGCGCCTGCGCTCGACGAGCCGCTCTCCGACCTCGGCGCCGTCGTGATCGGCGGCCACGCGTACCTCGCCGGCGGCTACACGGGCAGCATGTTCGCGTCGGCGATCCTCCGCTACCTCCCTCGCGGCGGGACGACGACGGTCGCGCGATTGCCGCAGCGCGTGCGCTATGCCGGAGTGGCGGCGCTCCGACGGACGATCTACGTCGCCGGAGGCCTGACGCCGACCGGAGCGGCCCGTTCGGTCTACGCCGTCACGCCCGGCGGACGCGTCAGGCACGTCGCGACCCTGCCGGCACCGGAGGACCACGCCGCGCTCGCAGCGCTCGACGGCACGCTTTACTTCGTCGGCGGACGCCGGGTGCTCGCCATCGACCCAAACTCGGGCAAGGTCTCGGTCGCCGCCCGGCTGCCGGCTTCGCTGTCCGACCCGACGGCGACGACGCTCGGGCAGCGAATCGTCGTGACCGGAGGCGGCACGAACGGCGTCTACGCGCTCACTCCGAAGCGCTAGAGGGCCGCTCGAACGCCGCGTTCTCCCAGACGATCCCCTGTGTCTCGCGCCGCACGAGCGCGAGCCCGCCACGCTCAGCCGCCTCCCGCATCGCCGCGAACGGATGGACGTAGGTGCGGAAGCCGCAGCGCGTCAGCCGCAGCCAGAGGTTGACCGCGCCGAAGCCGAGCCGCGACAGCCGGCGCTGGCGCGGATACGTCAGCACGAGCGCCCGCCCCGTATGCTCGGCCGCGGTCGAGACGAGCGCAGCGGCGTCGGGGTAGCAGCAGACGACGCGGTGGAGGAGGACGACGTCGTGCGGCTCGACGAGTCCGGCCTCGAGGACGAAGTCGCCGACGCGCCGCTCGACCCTTTCGCCGAGATGGTGCTCCGCGAGCAACGAGGCCGCAGCCTCCTCGTAGCCGTCCGAGAGCTCGACGACGGTCGCGCTGGCCGCGCCGCGCTCGAGCAGCTCGAGCGAGAGGTTGCCGACGCCGCCGCCGACGTCGAGGACGGTCGCTTCCCTCGCCTCGCCTGCGAGCTCGACGAGGCCGCGAGCCGTCTTGGGCAGGCCGCGCCGCCGGTAGCGGCTGGCCTCGTGCCGCGCCATCCGCCGACCGAAGAAGCGCCGGTACTCGGCAGCGGGAGGCGGCGTGCAGCACGGGCCCGACACCGAGACAGCGTACGCATCCGCGAGTTACGGCCTACGCCGAGATTGCACTCCTGCGTTTCTCGGCCTACCGGCGGGCGCGATCATGACGCGTCAGCCAGCGGACCGACAGCAGCCGGAAGACCGCGGAGCGCTTCCTTTGCGACGGCCGGCGCG
>CAWCLA010000002.1:0-933205 GCA_963796265.1 uncultured Actinomycetes bacterium
GGATTTATTGGGCGTAAAGAGCGTGTAGGCGGCCAGGCAGGTCCGCTGTGAAAACTCGAGGCTCAACCTCGAGACGTCGGTGGAAACCGCCTGGCTAGAGTCCGGAAGAGGAGAGTGGAATTCCCGGTGTAGCGGTGAAATGCGCAGATATCGGGAAGAACACCCGTGGCGAAGGCGGCTCTCTGGGACGGTACTGACGCTGAGACGCGAAAGCGTGGGGAGCGAACAGGATTAGATACCCTGGTAGTCCACGCCGTAAACGATGGGCACTAGGTGTGGCGGGTGTCGACTCCCGCTGTGCCGAAGCTAACGCATTAAGTGCCCCGCCTGGGGAGTACGGCCGCAAGGCTAAAACTCAAAGGAATTGACGGGGGCCCGCACAAGCAGCGGAGCATGTGGTTTAATTCGACGCAACGCGAAGAACCTTACCAGGGCTTGACATGCACTGGAAAGCCGTAGAAATACGGCCTCCCTTCGGGGCCAGTGTGCAGGTGGTGCATGGCTGTCGTCAGCTCGTGTCGTGAGATGTTGGGTTAAGTCCCGCAACGAGCGCAACCCCTGTCCCATGTTGCCAGCGTGAAAGACGGGGACTCATGGGAGACTGCCGGTGACAAATCGGAGGAAGGTGGGGTCGAAGTCAAGTCATCATGCCCCTTATGTCCTGGGCTACACACGTGCTACATTGGCCGATACAAAGGGCTGCAAACTCGTGAGAGGGAGCGAATCCCAAAAAGTCGGTCTCGGTTCGGATTGGAGGCTGAAACTCGCCTCCATGAAGGCGGAGTTGCTAGTAATCGCGGATCAGCAATGCCGCGGTGAATATGTTCCCGGGCCTTGTACACACCGCCCGTCACACCACGAAAGTCGGCAATACCCGAAGCCGGTGGCCTAACCCGCAAGGGAGGGAGCCGTCGAAGGTAGGGTCGATGATTGGGGTGAAGTCGTAACAAGGTAGCCGTAGCGGAAGCTGCGGCTGGATCACCTCCTTTCTAGGGATGCCGGAGCTCTTACTCCGGCAGGCGCCGGTCCCCTTGATGGTTAGTTATTGCCGTCGGGACACCCGGCTCGCCTGGAAACAACGTCGACCTCGGCGTTATTCGTACGCTGTTGAGTTTTGAAGGACTGGGCGCTCGAGCCCGCGCGGACCTTGAAAACTCCATAGCGACATCTAAATACCGGTGTTCTTCTGATCAAGAGAACAAGGGCACACGGTGGATGCCTTGGCACCGAGAGCCGATGAAGGACGTGGGCGGCTGCGATAAGCCTGGGGGAGGAGCTGACCATCCTGCGATCCCGGGATCTCCGAATGAGGAAACTCACCGCTGGTAATGCGGCGGTACCCGTACCTGAATACATAGGGTGCGGGGGGTAAGCCGGCGAACTGAAACATCTAAGTAGCCGGAGGAAAGGAAAGAAACCTCGACTCCCTTAGTAGTGGCGAGCGAACGGGGAACAGCCCAAACCTGCGCGACGCGATAGGCGGCAGCCGTTGTCGTGTGGGGGTTGTAGGGCTCGCCTTGATCCGTCTGCCGGCGGGTCGGGAAGTTACAAAGTCATGTGTTAGCCGAAGCGGATGGAAAGCCGCACCGCAGCAGGTAATAGTCCTGTAGGCGAAAGCGCATGGCCTTCCTTGGCGAGTACCTGAGTACGGCCGGGCACGGGAAACCCGGTCGGAATCCGCGGGGACCACCCCGTAAGGCTAAGTACTACTCGGTGACCGATAGTGAACTAGTACCGTGAGGGAAAGGTGAAAAGTACCCCGGAAGGGGAGTGAAATAGCACCTGAAACCGTGTGCTTACAAGCGGTCGGAGCGGAGTAATCCGTGACGGCGTGCCTTTTGCATAATGAGCCAGCGAGTTAGTCTTCCACGGCAAGGTTAAGGAAACGGAGCCGTAGCGAAAGCGAGTCTGAATAGGGCGATTCAGTCGTGGGAGCTAGACCCGAAACTGAGTGATCTACCCATGGCCAGGTTGAAGCGGGGGTAAGACCCCGTGGAGGACCGAACCCACGTCGGTTGAAAACGGCGGGGATGAGCTGTGGGTCGGAGTGAAAGGCTAATCAAACTCAGAGATATCTGGTTCTCCCCGAAATATATTTAGGTATAGCGTCACGCGTTCAGTGACGGTTGTAGAGCACTGTTTGGCCTAGGGGGCCTACCAGCTTACCGAAGTCAGGCAAACTCCGAATGCCGTCATTCCAGAGCGTGGCAGTCAGAGTGCGGGGGATAAGCTTCGTGCTCAAAAGGGAAACAGCCCGGACCGTCGGCTAAGGTCCCTAATTCCATGCTAAGTGGGAAACGATGTCCGATTGCACAGACAACCAGGATGTTGGCTTAGAAGCAGCCACCATTCAAAGAGTGCGTAACAGCTCACTGGTCAAGTGGTCGGGCGCGGACAATGTAACGGGGCTCAAGCATGGAACCGAAGCCACGGACTTCACGCTTTGCGTGGAGTGGTAGGGGAGCGTTCCCAGGGCGGAGAAGCGGCGGCGGAAGCCTGCCGTGGAGCGCTGGGAAGTGAGAATGCTGGCATGAGTAACGAAAGGCGAGTGAGAAACTCGCCCGCCGAATGCCCAAGGGTTCCTGAGTAAAGCTAATCTACTCAGGGTTAGTCGGGACCTAAGCCGAGGCCGACAGGCGTAGGCGATGGCCAACAGGTTGATATTCCTGTACCACGTCCCAACCGCTATCACCGATGGGGGGACGGGGTAGGCTAGGGCAACCCAGGCGTTGGTCGACCTGGGACAACCGCGTAGGGCGGTCGGTAGGGAAATCCGCCGGCCATCAAGCCTGAGACGGGACGTCGAGGCCCTTCGGGGCCGAAGTGCCTGAAGCCATGCCTCCGAGAAAAGCCTCTAGGGAGGTTGGACGTGCCCGTACCAAAACCGACACAGGTGGGCAGGTAGAGAATACTAAGGCGATCGGAAGAACCCTCGTTAAGGAACTCGGCAAAATGGTCCCGTAACTTCGGGAGAAGGGACGCCCCGGTAGAGTGAAGCCCTTTACGGGCCTAGCTCGAGGGGGCCGCAGTGAAACGGCCCAAGCGACTGTTTACCAAAAACACAGGTCTCTGCGAAGTCGCAAGACGACGTATAGGGGCTGACTCCTGCCCGGTGCCGGAAGGTCACGAGGAGAGGTTAGTCTTCGGGCGAAGCCTTGAATCCAAGCCCCGGTAAACGGCGGCGGTAACTATAACCGTCCTAAGGTAGCGAAATTCCTTGTCGGGTAAGTTCCGACCTGCACGAATGGAGTAACGACTTGGGCGCTGTCTCAACGAGGGATCCGGTGAAATTGTAGTTTCGGTGAAGATGCCGAATACCCGTGGTTGGACGGAAAGACCCCGTGAACCTTTACTACAGCTTGACGTTGGAGTTCGGGATTCGTTGTCCAGGATAGGTGGAAGGCTGTGAAGCGGGGACGCCAGTCCTCGTGGAGCCAACCTTGGGATACCACCCTTCGTGTTCTGGGCTTCTAACCCGCTGCCGTGATCCGGGGCGGGAACAGCGTCAGGTGGGTAGTTTGACTGGGGCGGTCGCCTCCCAAAATGTAACGGAGGCGCGCAAAGGTTCCCTCAGCACGGTTGGAAATCGTGCGTAGAGTGCAAAGGCATAAGGGAGCTTGACTGCGAGACAGACATGTCGAGCAGGCGCGAAAGCGGGCCTTAGTGATCCGGCGGTAACTGGTGGACGTGCCGTCGGTCAACGGACAAAAGGTACTCCGGGGATAACAGGCTTATCCTTCCCAAGAGTCCACATCGACGGAAGGGTTTGGCACCTCGATGTCGGCTCGTCGCATCCTGGGGCTGGAGCAGGTCCCAAGGGTTGGGCTGTTCGCCCATTAAAGCGGTACGCGAGCTGGGTTCAGAACGTCGTGAGACAGTTCGGTCCCTATCCACCATGGGCGCTGGAGCTTTGAGAGGAGTCGTCTCTAGTACGAGAGGACCGAGACGAACAGACCTCTGGTGTATCAGTCGTCGTGCCAACGGCGCTGCTGATTAGCCACGTCTGGATGGGATAACCGCTGAAAGCATCTAAGCGGGAAGCCCACCTCGAGATGAGAGCTCCCATCCCCTCGAGGGAGTAAGGGCGGTCGGAGACCACGACCTTGATAGGCGGGACGTGTAATCGCAGCAATGCGTTCAGCGGACCCGTACTAATTGCCCGAGGTCTTGATTTGAACGCCGGTCAGAGTCGCTATGGAGTTTTGAAGGTGCTGCGCGGATCGCGCGCCCTTGACAGTTCGGCGGTCATACCGGCAGGGAGACACCTCTTCCCATTCCGAACAGAGAAGTTAAGCCTGCCAGGGCCGATGGTACTCGGAGGGCAACCTCCCGGGAGAGTAGGTCGCCGCCGATTTACTTGTTGAAAGAGAGCCGCGAGAGCGGCTCTCTTTCGTGGTCCGGCGGCTCAGGCGGCGACGTCGCTGTGGAGCGGTCGCGCCAGGCGGGATCGAGCTCGCGCAGCCGGCGCACGCGCTCCGCGATCGGGAGGGTGCGTGACGAACAGGGCGCCGAGCCCGTGCTCCGCGAACGGGTTGATGGTGAACAGCGGCTCGGTGGCCGGGCTGCCTCGAACTCGACGAGCTCGGCCGCCTGCTCGAGCCGCGTCGAGCGCGTCGGCGAGGCCGTGCGGCGAGTCGCAGAGCTTCGCCGCGAGC
The DNA here is from genome assembly GCA_963796265.1 of uncultured Actinomycetes bacterium. Classification (GTDB taxonomy): domain Bacteria; phylum Actinomycetota; class Thermoleophilia; order Gaiellales; family Gaiellaceae; genus Palsa-739. The sequence continues at coordinate 4,656 of CAWCLA010000002.1, forward strand.
GATCGGCTGCGAACTCGCGCTTCGGCGACACGAGGAGGTGGACGCAGGCTGCAGCGACGGACCGAGGACGAAGAGCAGCGCCGCTCGAACCAGCCGCCGATCCGGCTCGTCTCGAGCAACACCGCCGCGGCGACCGCCGCCGCCGTCTGCACCTGCACGTCGTGGAGCCGCACGTGGGCGATCTCGTGCGCGAGCACGCCTCGAGCTCGGCCGGCGCGCAGGCGGCGACGCAGCCGGTGCTCACGGCGAGAGCGGAGCTGCGCACGCCGCGACCGGTCGCCGCGGCGAGCGGCAGCCCGTCCGGGATCAGGTAGAGGCGAGGCTCGGCGATCCCGGCGCGCGCGGCGAGCCGCTCGACCGTGGAGTGAGGAGCGGCGCCTCGCCGAGCGGCGCTCGCGCGCCCGATCATCCCGAGCACGACGCGGTCGAACGTCCAGTACGCGCCGGCGGCGAGGAGCAGCGCGCAGAAGACGAAGATCGAGAGGCCGCCGCACGCCGTCGAGCAGCCAGCCGACGAGGGCGAAGACGCCGGCGAGCGCCGAGCACGAGCAGCCAGGACTTGACGATGTTGCGGGCCGCGAGGAGCGACGCACCCGCCGACCTACGGCTCGTCGCCGCCGTCTTCCTGCCCGTCGTCCTCGAGCAGGCCGCGCGGCGGCCAGTCCTCGTTCTGCGGCGCGTCGCAGCGGCTCGAGCAGTGGAGCGACGCGATGTTCTGGAGCGGGACGAGGATGTGGCCGTTGAGCTCGATGTGCGCGACCTCGTCGACGTAGCTGTTTACTTGTTGAAAGAGAGCCGCGAGAGTGGCTCTCTTTCGTGGTCCGGCGGCTCAGGCAGCGACGTCGCTGCGGATCCGGTCGCGCCAGGCGGGGTCGAGCGCGCGCAACCGGCGCACACGCTCTGCGATGGGAGGGTGTGTGACGAACAGCGCGCCGAGCCCATGCTCTGCAAACGGGTTGATGGTGAACAGCGGCTCGGTCGCCGGGCTGCCCTCGAAGGCGACGAGCTCGGCCGTCTGCTCGAGGCGCGTCAGGGCGTCCGCGAGCCCGTGTGGCGAGTCGCAGAGCTTCGCCGCGAGCCGGTCCGCCGCGAACTCCCGCTTCGGTGACACGAGGAGGTGGACGCAGGCCGCCGCCACGGGGCCGAGCACGAAGAGCAGCGCGCGCTCGAACCAGCCGCCGATCCGGCTCGCCTCGAGCGTCACCGCGGCGGCGACCGCGGCCGCCGTCTGCACCTGGACGTCGCGGAGCCGCACATGCGCTACCTCGTGTGCGAGCACGCCTTCTAGCTCGGCCGGCGCACACGCGGCGATGCAGCCGGTGCTCACGGCGAGCGCGGAGCTGCGCAGGCCGCGCCCGGTGGAGGCCGCGATCGGCAGCCCGTCGGGAATGAGATAGAGGCGCGGCTTTGCGATTCCCGCGCGGGCGGCGAGCCGCTCGACCGTGGAGTGGAGCAGCGGCGCCTCGGCGAGTGGGATCTCACGCGCTCCGATCATCCCGAGCGCGACGCGGTCGAACGTCCAGTACGCGCCCGCCGCGAGCAGGAGGGCGCAGAAGACGAAGATCGAGAGGCCCCGCACGCCGTCGAGCGCCAAGCCGGCGAGGGCGAAGACACTGGCGACCGCCAGCACGAGCAGCCAGGCCTTGACGATGTTGCGGAGCGAGAGGAGCACCGGGGGCTCCTAGGCTTCGCCGCCGTCGTCCTGCCCGTCGTCCTCGAGCAGGCCGCGTGGCGGCCAGTCCTCGTTCTGCGGCGCGTCGCACCGGCTCGAGCAGTGGAGCGACGCGATGTTCTGGAGAGGGACGAGGATGTGGCCGTTGAGCTCGATGTGCGCGACCTCGTCGACGTAGCAGTACGCGGTGAGCACGCCTTCCTGGTACTCGCCGCCGAAGAGCGCGACCTCGACCTGCTCGCCCTTGTACTTGCTCGTGTAGTCCTCCACCGACCGTTCAGTCTAGTGCGCGGAACGAGCCGTTCTCGTAGGCGCACGTCCAGCGACCGCAGTTCTCGACGACCGGAAGCGCCATCCCCAGGGCGGCGGTCTGGACGCGCCGCATCGAGCCCCCGTGCGTGACGACGAGGACGCGCCCGCCGTCCGGATGCCGCTCGCAGATGCGCCGCAGCGCACGCAGCATCCGCTCGGAGTGAGCCTCCGTCGACTCGCCGACGAACTCGACGCGGTCGCGCTCGACCGCGGTCAGGCCCTCCCACGTGCCCCAGTCCTTCTCCCGTAGGCCCGCGTCGAGCTCGACCGGCAGACCGATCCGCTCACCGACGATCTCGGCCGTCTGGCGGGCGCGGGCGAGGTCGCTCGCGTAGATCGCCGCGAGGTCCTCGTCCGCGAGCTCCTCCGCGAGCTGGCGCGCCTGCCGCCGGCCGTAGTCGCTGAGCGGCCGGTCGGTCTGTCCCTGCAGGCGCCCCTCGGCGTTCCAGTCGGTCTCGCCGTGGCGAACGAGTAGGAGCGTGGTCACGACTGACTACGCTAGCCAGCGATGGATCTCGGTCTTGCCGACAGTGTCTGCCTCGTCACGGGGTCCACGGGCGGGATCGGTCTCGAGACGGCCGACCTGCTCCGCGCCGAGGGTGCGACCGTCGTCACGACCGGCCGCAGCGGCGGCGAAGTGCCGGCCGACCTCGCGCAGCCGGGCGAGCCGGAGCGCGTCGTGCAGGAGACGATCGAGCGCCACGGCCGTCTCGACGTGCTCGTCAACAACGTCGGCTACAGCGAGATCCGGAAGCTCGAGGAGGTGACCGACGACATCTGGCAGGCGTCGTTCGAGATCAACCTCCTGAGCGCCGTGCGGGCCACACGGGCTGCGCTGCCGGGAATGCGTGAGCGCGGGGCGGGCACGATCGTCAACGTCTCCTCGACCGCGGCGAAGCGCCCGTCGACGGGAATGCCCGACTACTCCGTCATGAAGGCGGCGCTCCTCTCCTTCTCCCGGCTCGTCGCCGATCTGTACGCGAAGGACGGGATACGGTGCAACGCGGTCACGCCCGGGCCGACTGCGACGGACGCATGGCTCGGCGAAGGCGGTCTCGCCGACCAGCAGGGCGAGCGCGAGGCGGTGCTCGCGAAGGTCGCCGCCGGCCGGCCGCTCGGCCGGCTCGCAGAGCCCGAAGAGATCGCGGCCGTGATCGCCTTCCTCTGCTCGCCGCGGGCCAGCTACGTCACAGGCGCCGCGTGGAGCGCGGACGGCGGCACCGTCCCGATCATCGTCTGATCCTCAGCCGTCGCGGAAGAGGACGCTGATGCTCTCGCGGCCGTGGATCCGTTTGATCGCCTCGGCAAAGAGCCCGGCCACGGACACGACCTCCACCCGCTCGCTCAGCGGCTGCGGGTGGTTCTCGACCGTGTCGGTGACGATGACGCGCTCGATCGGGCTCGCAGCGAGCCTCGTGCCCGAGTCGCCGGAGAAGACGCCGTGCGTCACCGCGGCGATCACCGAGCGCGCGCCGCGCTCGACGAGCCGCTCTGCGGCCTCGAAGAGCGTCCCGCCCGACGCGACGAAGTCGTCGACGAGGACGGCGTCCCGCCCGGCCACGTCGCCGAGCAGGCCGAACACCTCCGCCTCCTCGCCGTGGCCGGCCCGCGTCTTGTCGGCGAGAGCGAACCCACCGCCGAGCCGGCGTGCGAAGCGGCGCGCCATCTTCGCGTAGCCCGCGTCCGGGGAGACGACGACCGGGTCGCTCGCGCCGGCCCGCCGGATCGCCTCGACGAGGATCGGCATCGCGTAGAGATCGTCCACCGGCGCGCGGAAGAAGCCCTGGATCTGCGGCGTGTGCAGGTCCATCGTCACGACGCGATCCGCGCCGGCCACCTCGATCGCGTCGGCGAGCACGCGCGCACGGATCGAGACGCGCGGCTCGTCCTTCTTGTCGCCCTTGCCGTAGCTGAAGTAGGGGACGACGGCGGTCACGGATGCGGCGCTCGCGCGCCGGCACGCGTCGAGCCAGAAGAGGAGCTCCACGACGTTGTCGTTCGCGGGATAGACCGTCGACTGGACGACGTAGACGTCGCGGCCCCGGACGTTCTCGAGCAGGCGCACGAAGATCGTGCCCTCGGCGAAACGGATCGTCTCCGCTGCCGCCGGCGGCACGCCGAGCTCCTTGCAGATCGCGGCGCCCAGCAGGCGGCTGCCGGAGCCGCAGACGACGACGGGCTGGTCGGCCGTACGGCGGCGCAGGCGCATCGCCCCAAGTATCGACGCTACGGCCACTTCCCGCTCCTCCGGCCGCCGGGCTAGATTGGCCTGGTGATGTCGGAGATCGCCGGACAGATCGCTGACGGCTTCGCGGACGCGGTTCGCGAGCACGAGGAACTGTGGCTTTCCCCACTCGCCGTGCGGTCGTACGAGACCCGCGGGCGCGAGGCTCCCGAGGACGAGTGCCGCCTGCGGACGCCGTTCCAGCGCGACCGCGACCGGATCGTCCACTCGAAGGCGTTCCGGCGTCTGCGCCACAAGACGCAGGTCTTCGTCGACCCCGAAGGCGACCACTTCCGCACCCGCCTGACACACACGCTCGAGGCGGCCGGGATCGCGCGGGGAGTCGCGCGGGCGCTGCGCCTGAACGAGGACCTGACCGAGGCGATCGCGGTCGGCCACGACGTCGGCCACCCGCCGTTCGGCCATGCGGGAGAGGAGGCGCTCGACGAGCTGCTGCGCGAGCGCGGCCTCGGCGGGTTCCGCCACAACGAGCACTCGCTTCGGGTCGTCGAACGGCTGGAGCGCAACGGGCGCGGGCTCAATCTCACGTGGGAGGTTCGCGACGGGATCCTCAAGCACACGGGCCCGGAAGAGCCGGAGACGCTCGAGGGGCGCATCGTCCGGCTCGTCGACCGCTTCGCGTACATCAACCACGACATCGACGACGCGGTCCGCGCGGAGCTCCTCGATCCCGCCGACCTCCCGGCCGAGCCGATCGAGCTGCTCGGTGACACGGGCTCGCGCCGCATCGACACGCTCGTCCACGACGTCGTCGAGAACTCTGCGGGCGCCGGCGACATCGTCCAGAGCGACGAGGTCGGCGATGCGATGCTCGCGCTGCGCGCCTTCATGTTCGGGCGCGTCTACCTCGCGCAGGATCACGCTCCGGCGGCGAGGGCCGTACGGCGGATCTTCGAGGAGCTCGTCGGCCGGCGCGGGATGGACGCCGAGGAGGCGACGGACTACCTCGCCGGGATGACCGACCGCTTCGCGCTCGCCTACCTCGCCGAGTTGGAATAGGCCGTGGCGCGCATCAAGGACGAGTCGGTCGAGCGCGTCAAGGCGGCGATGGAGATCCTCCCGCTCGTCGAGGACGTCGTGCGCCTGCGCAAGTCGGGCAGCACGTACAAGGGGCTCTGCCCCTTCCATCAGGAACGGACGCCGAGCTTCACCGTCTCGCCCGCGCGCGGCACCTTCAAGTGCTTTGGCTGCGGCGAAGGCGGTGACGCGATCAGCTTCGTCGAGAAGACGGAGAACGTCGACTTCGTCGGCGCGATCGAGGTGCTCGCGCGGCGGTTCGGGGTCGAGCTCTCCTACGAGGAGGCGTCGCCTGAGCAGGAGCGGAAGCGCCAGCGCGACGGGCGACTGCGCGCGCTGCTCGAGCGCGCGGCCGAGTTCTACGCGCGCGTGCTCTGGGAGTCGGAGGCGGGCGCCGGGGCGCGCGACTATCTCGCCTCCCGTGGGCTCGGCGAGGAGATCTGCCGCGAGTTCCGGCTCGGCTACGCGCCCGGCGGCGCGCGGCTCGCGTCCCGCGCGCTAGAGGAGGGCTACACGCAGGAGGAGCTGCTCGCGGTGGGCCTCGCGAACCGGCGCGGCAACGACTACTTCCAGCGCCGGATCGTCTTCCCGCTCGCCGACGCGCGCGGGCGCGTGCGTGGCTTCCAGGCCCGCAAGCTCCACGACGACGACGCGCTGCAGGCGAAGTACGTCAACTCGCCGGAGGGCGAGCTGTTCCGCAAGGGCGACCTCCTCTACGGCCTCGACCTCGCCCGCCAGGCGATCGCCAGGGAGGACCGGGCCGTCGTCGTCGAGGGGAACACCGACGTCATTGCCCTGCGGCAGTTGGGGTTCGCGCCGGTCGTCGCCTCGATGGGGACCGCGCTGACCGAGGCGCAGCTGCGGGAGCTCACGCGGCTGACGAAGCGGCTCTTCCTCTGTTTCGACGCCGACGCCGCGGGACAGGACGCGACGCTGCGCGGGATGGAGCTCGCGGCGCGTGACGGCTTCACCGTCAGGGTCGTGCCACTGCCGCCGGGAACGGATCCCGCAGACGATCCTGCCGCCTTCCAGGAGCGGCTGGCGACGCCGGTGAGCTACCCGGTCCACCGGGTGGGACTCGAGCACGCGCGGGCGAGCGACCGCGAAAGCGCCTGGGCCGCGATTCTCGCCTTCCTGACTGCCCTGCCGGATTCGCCCGAGCATCACGAGGCGCGCCGCATCGCGACCGATCTCCTCGACCTACCGCCCGAGATGCAGGCGCTGCTCGCTCCGTCGCGGAGGAGCGCAGCCACGGCAGGTGTCAGCTCCCCCCGTATTCTCGAGGCCGGCGACCGGCTGGAGCGGCGCGCGCTGGCCGGCGTCGCGGCGCACGAGTCCCTGCTGCCGAGGCTCGAGCTGCTCGGACCGGAGCATTTCGACGACGAGCTGCACCGGCGTGCCCGCGCCCGCCTGCTCGGCCAGGAGGGTGCCGACGGCGACCTGACCGCGCTCTTCGCCGAGCTGTACGCCCTCCGGGACGAGGAGGAGATCACGCTCGAGACCGCGAGCCAGCTCCTCCTCCGCCTGCGTGAGCGGGGGATGCGGCGCGAGCTTGCGAGCGCCGACGGGGAGCGCCTCGTCGAGCTCCAGCAGGAACTCGCGAAGCTGGGCGACGAGATCCGAGCCTTCGCCTGAGTTCGCGGACACCCCCGGCTACAATGGCCGCCGCCGATCCCCGGTAGCTCAATTGGCAGAGCATCCGGCTGTTAACCGGAGGGTTGTTGGTTCGAGTCCAACCCGGGGAGCTCCTGAACGTCTGGTGGGTCCGCGGATCTAGTGCGCCTGCTCCCTTCGACGGGTGACGAGGACGGAGCAAGCAGCCTCATGGGCGACGCGTTCAGAGACGCTGCCGAGAGCTTTCAAGCCGTGGAGCCCGCGACTTCCCACGACGAGCAAGTCGGCGCAGGATGACGCCTCCAGGAGGGCAGGCAGGGGGTCTTCGTCAACGACTTCGATCCCGGGGTGGTGGCTCTGGATCCGGTCGACATCGAGGTGCTTGCCGCCCAGCGCGACGATGTTTCGGACGGTGCTCTGGCGCCGGCTCGCCAGCCTTTGCGCCACCTCGTAGGCGCGGTCGGCTTCGTCCGAGCCGTCGATGCCGACGACGATGCTGCGCGGGAAGCCCGCCACGTCGGGGACGTGCCTCGCCAGCAGCACGGCGCACGATGCTCGATGCAGCAGCTCGCCGCCGACTCCGCCGAGCACGATCTCCTCGAGCCGTGGGCGCTCTGGGGCGCCGATGGCGAGGAGCGTCGCCTGCGTACGCTTCGCCTCGTCGAGCAGCGCCTCCACGGTGAGGCCGTCGAGGCGGCGCAGTTCGCCGTGGGGCCCGAGGATCCGCTCCGCTTCGAGCAGTACCGATCCTGCGTCCTGCTCGAGGCGGTCGGCAAGGTCCGCCACTCCGAGCGCCGCTGCCGTGGCCGGCGGGAACAAGGTCACGGTCGCAGCCTCGAGAGCCGTCTCGGGCTCCGCGAGGCGCGCCGCCTGTCGGCAGGCGGCGAACGACTGTTTGCTGCCGTCGACGCCGATGAGAATTCGTGCGAAGACGGAGTCTGGTGCGGAAGCTCTTGGTGTTGGGATTGTGCGTGCCTTGGTCATTGTCTTGCCTCCCGGGAGTCCGTGAGCGCGCGTAGGGCATTGAGGATCACCGCGACGTCGATGACCTCCTGAAGGAGTGCGCCGCTGACCGGCGGCAGGTAGCCGGCGGCGGCGAAGGCCATCGCGATGAGCGAGGCGCCCACACCGAGCAGGACGCTCTGCCTGGCGATACTGAGGGCGCGGCGGCTGATGCGGATGGCGTCGGCGACGCGATCGACGCGGTCGACGAGGATAACGGCGTCGGCGGTCTCGGAGGAGACGGTCGCCCCGGCCGAGCCCATCGCAATGCCGACGTCGGCGAGTGCAAGCGCGGGGGCATCGTTGATGCCGTCCCCGACCATGACGACGGAATGCAGGTCGGGTCGTGCTCGCAGCGCTCGCACGATCTCCAGCTTCTCCTCGGGGCTTCGTTCGGCGTAGACGCGATCGACGCCGAGCGTCGCGCCGACCTCGTCGGCTACCACGGCGTTGTCGCCGGTGACGAGCGCGACGTGCCGGATTCCGGCGGCACGGAGCCGGGGGACGAGCTGGGCCGCGTCGCTGCGCAGCCGGTCGCCGATCAGCGCGACTCCGGCTGCTTCTCCGTCGACGGCGATCAGCACTTTCGCCGCGCCGTCGAGCTGCCCGGGAAGTGTCGCGACGACCCCGTGGTCGTGCAGCCAGTTGCCGCTGCCGACGAGCACTTCGTGTCCACCGACATGGCCGATGATGCCGTGGCCGAAGGACTCGTTCACATGTTCCGGAAGCTCGAGCCGAAGTCCTTTTGCGTCGGCGGCGGCGACGAGGGCGTTTGCGAGCGGGTGCGCGGAAAGTCGGTCGAGGCTGGCGGCGAAGCGGAGTGCCTCGTCGGCGTCGATCCCGTCGAGCGGTACGAGGCGCTCGAGCTCCGGGTGCCCGAGGGTGACGGTGCCCGTCTTGTCGAGGACGACCGAGCGAGCTTCACCGAGCTGCTCGATGGTGCCGGCGCCCTTGACGACGACGCCTGCGCGGGCGCAGCGGGAGAGGCCGGACATCAGCGCAATCGGGGCGGCGAGGATGAGCGGGCACGGCGTGGCGACGACGAAGACGGCGAGCGCCCGGACGGCGTCTCCCGATATCGCCCACGCGATCCCGGCGACGGCGGTCGTGACCGGAAGGAAGACCGCCGCGTATCGATCGGCGAGGCGGACGAACGGGGCTCGTTCCTGCTCTGCCTGCTCGACGAGACGTACGACGGCGGCGTAGGCACTTTCCGAGGCCGGACGGATCGCCCTGAGCTCGAACGCCCCGCTTGCGCTCGTCGTGCCGCTGCGAACCTGGTCGCCTCGGCGGACGGTGATCGGCAGGGGCTCCCCGGTCAGGGCCGACTCGTCGACGATTGCCTCGTCGCTCTCGACCATCCCGTCGACCGGCACGACCTCGCCCGCCCGCACGAGAACGCGGTCGTCGACCTCGACCTCCTCGACGGGAACCTCGTGCAGCCCGTCTCCCCGCCGAACGAGCGCGACTCGCGGGGCTCGCTCCACGAGCGCCGTCAGCTCGCGTCTCGCGCGCCGGTTTGCTGCTTCCTCCAGCGCGTTGCCGCCGGCGAGCATGAGCGCGATCACCGCGCCGGCCAGGTACTCGCCGAGGGCCAGCGCGCCCGCCATCGCAACGAGCGCGATCGCATCGACGCCGACATCCCGCCGCAAGAGCGACCGGAGCACCGAGAGTGCGAGTGGCCCGAGCAGGAAGGCGGTCGTCGCCGCCCACAGCCAGTCTGCCGCTTCCCGCCGATCGAGCGCGAGCAGCGCGATGCCCCCCACGACGCCGCCTAGTGCGGCGCCGGCGATCATCCGTCGACTGTGTGCACGCGCAATTTCGAGTGCGCTCGACACACGACCCGAGCCCCGCCGAGCGGCGCCTTTGCGGTTCACGTGGGCGAGCAACGCCCCGCTGACGACAAGAAGAGCGAAGGCCGTCAGCTGCAGGGCGCCTTTGGTGCCGTGCGGGAGCTGCTCGCCGAAGACGACGAAACCGGCCGCGATCGGGACGGCATTGGTCACGAGGGTCGCCAACCCGGCTCCGGTGAGGGCGTTGGCGCGCTGGAAGGAGCCCTGAAGGACGCTCGTGCCCAGCGCATAGAAGACGATCAGGGTTCCCGTCGCGGCGAGCCAGCTGCCGCCGTAGACGACCAGCTTCGCGGAGATGTCACCCCCGGCAAAGAGGAGGCCCGCGGCGAGGCCGAGGGCCGGCCCGGCGGCAAGCCCCGCTCGTCGTCGACCGAGGGCGACCGCGACCGCCAAGAGCACACCCAGCCAGAGGGCGATGGCCGCGGGATGCGGCCGATGGTCAGCCTGGTGCGTATCGACGAGCGACAGAGCCAGTAGAGCGAGTCCGACGAAGGCCACGGCGACCGCCAGACGCTCGTGCGTGGCAAGTTGGCCGGGCCGCCCCTGGACGCTGACAAGCGCCAACACGGCGATCCCCGAAGCACACACAGCCTGGACGAGTGACAGAGGAGCAAGTGCGAGCGCGGCGACATAGACGAGCCAGCCCGCTGTCTCGGTGGCGAACGCACGCACCCAGCTCCGATTCGAGAGGAGAAGGCGCACGAAGCGCGCCGGGCGGCGCGGCGAGAAACCGGGCATGGCGGCGGCGGCGTCGTGCTCGTGCGCATACGCCCAGTTCACGGCAACGGCCGAGATCAGGGCCAGAGCAAGTCCGACTGCCGTCTCCAAGACGCCGGCCCACTCAGCCCGTCGACCCGGGCAGCTCGGTCATGGTCTCCATGCTCCTCTCTCGCCGCCGCGGCGCCTCGGGAGTTCGCCGCAGACGTTCCGCGGCTTCACGCCGAACCGCGACGACCGCCGCTCGGATATGAAGTGTGGCAAGGAGTCCATGTCATGGCGCAACCCCGTCCCATCGCGCCTCCCTCGGAGGTCGACCGGGCCGCGCGTCGACGGTCCGGGCTGTCGCAGGTCGAGGCTTCCGCGCGGCTCGCAGCCGGCGGCCGCCGGCCCGTTCGTCGAAGCAGTCGTTCCTACGCCAGCATCGTCCGCGCAAACGTCTTCACCGTCTTCAACCTGATCCTCGGAGTTGCCGGTGGCGTGACGCTCGCCTTCGGCGAGTGGCAGGACGCGCTCTTCCTCGGCGTCCTGTTCGGCAACGCCGCGATCGGGACCGGGCAGGAGGTGCGGGCGAAGCGTGCACTCGACCGACTCAGCGCGGTCGTGGCCCCACACGCCACGGTCGTGAGAGACGGCGAGCCGAGGCCGCTTCCCGTCGAAGAGGTCGTCGTCGGCGACCTCGTGCGCGTCGGGCCCGGAGACCAGCTCGTCGCCGACGGGACGCTCGAGCGGGCTGAATGGCTGCGGGTCGACGAGTCGATCCTCACGGGCGAGTCGCGGCCGGTCGACCGCGCGGTCGGCGAGAACGTGCGCTCGGGGTCCTTTGCCGTCGAGGGTGCCGGCGAGTACCGGGTGACGGCGGTCGGCGAAGACAGCTACGCCGAGCGCCTGACGGGCGAGGCGCGGTCGTTCAGGCATCCGCGCTCACCTCTCGAGCGCGCACTCAACCGGTTGCTGCTCGTGCTCGTCGCCGTGCTCATTCCGCTCGGCGTCCTCCTCGGCTACGCCCTCTGGCACCGACACGCGAGCGCGGGCACGGCCGTCCCCACCGCCGTTGCGGCGGTCGTCACGCTGATCCCCGAGGGGCTCATCCTCCTCGCCAGCCTGACTTATGCCGCGGCAGCGCTGCGGATGGCTCGCCTCGGGGCGCTGGCGCAGCAGCTCAATGCAACGGAGTCCCTCGCGTCGGTCGATGTCGTCTGCCTCGACAAGACCGGAACGCTGACGCAGCCGAGGTTGCGGGTCGTCGGAATCGTCGGCCCCGACTCTCTCGCCCGCAGGCTCGGCGTCTACGCCGCCTCGGCGCCGTCGCGGAATGCCACTCTGGACGCCGTGGCCGCTTCCTATCCGGCGGCCCCGGCACCGGTCGAAGAGGAGCTGCCGTTTTCTTCGCGTCGCCGCTTCGGCGGCCAACGCATCGCCGGTGTCGGGTACGTCCTGGGCGCCCCGGAGCATTTCGAGCTCGGCGCGCTGGACCCCGCCGTGGAACGAGGACTGGCGGAGGGGCGGCGCGTGCTCGCCTTCGGCACCGCCAACGAGCTCGACGACCCCCGCCCGACCGCCGACGGCCTCGTCCTGCTCGCCGAGGAGCTGCGACCCGAGACGAGGGAGACCGTCTCCTGGCTCCGGAGCCAGGGGGTCGAACTGAAAGTGCTCTCGGGCGATCGGCCCGAGACCGTCGCCTCGATTGCCCGCGACGCCGGAATCGAGGGAGACTCCGTCGACGCCTCGCGACTGCCCGAGGACGACGCCGAGCTGCGCCGGCTCGTGCTCGGCGCCGCCGTCTTCGGTCGAATCGTCCCCGAGGAAAAGCGGCGGGTCGTCGAGGCACTGCGCGCGGAGGGCCGGTATGTCGCGATGGTCGGCGACGGCGTCAACGACGTGCCCGCCCTCAAGGCCTCGCAACTCGCCATCGCGCAGGGCAGCGGCACGCAGATGGCTCGCGCCGTGGCCGACGTCGTCCTCGTCCGCAGCGAGTTCTCGGCCGTGCCGGCCATGGTTGCCGAGGGACGGAAGATCCTGCGCAACGTCCAGCGCGTCGCGAAGCTCTTCGTGACGAAGTCGGTCTTCGCCGCCTTCCTCGTCCTCTCCGTCGGCCTCACGCCGATCGCCTACCCGCTGCTGCCACGGCACCTCACCCTCGCCGCCTCGCTCACGATCGGCATCCCCGGGTTCTTCCTGGCCCTCGCCCCGAGCCGCGGCAACTACGAGTCCGCAGGATTCCTCCGCGAGCTCGCGCGCTTCTCGCTACCGGCGGGTACCGCTGCCGGACTCGGTGTTCTCTCGAGCTACTTCTTCGCCTTGAACGTGCTCGACCTCGACGTCCGCGAGGCGAGAACGGTGGCCACGACGACGCTCGTTCTCGTCGGGCTCTACTTGATCATCGCTCTCGAAGCCGAGGGGCGCCGCCGCAGCGGCGCCGTCGGTCTGCTCGTGGCGATGTTGCTCTCGGGCTACGTAGCGGTATTGCTCCTCGAGTTCGGCCGCCGATTCTTCCTCCTGGCGCCTCTCTCGCCTGCCACCGTCGTGCCCGCGGTCGCGGGGGCGCTTGTCGCGGCCCTCGGTCTCGCCGCGCTCGACCCTCGCTTCGTCCCGCTCCACCGAGGCGGTGGCACAGGCCCGCCTACGTAGTTGTCGGCATGCCGTTTCACGGCCTTTTCTGATGAACGGCCGCTCGCAGGTCGGCGAGCTCCCGTGCGAATCGACAGGGCGCTCCGCTACCAGTAGGCGCGAGGTCGCGGGCGGCGGGCGGCGGGCGGCTAGGCTGCGCCATCGTGTCCGGTTTCCGGTCCCGACTCGACGAGCTCCTCCGGAGGCTCGGCGAGATCTCCGATCTCGAGCACGCCGCCTTCCTGCTCAGCTGGGACGAGGAGACGAAGATGCCTCCGCTCGGAGCTCCCGCACGGGCCGAGCAACGCGCGACCCTCGCTCGCTTCGCCCACGACCTCGGCACGGCACCCGAGCTCGGTGCGCTCCTCGAGGAGCTCCGGGAGCTCGAGGAGAGCTGCGAGCCCGAGGCGTTCGAGGCGAGTGTCGTCCGCGTCGCGCGGCGCGACTACGAGAAGAAGCGCCGCGTCCCGAGCGAGCTGAGCGCGGAGATGACGCGGGCCGGCTCCCTCGGCTACCACGCCTGGCTCGAGGCGCGCGCCGCGGGCGACTTCGAAGTGGTCCGGCCGCACCTCGAGCGGCGGCTCGCGCTCATGCACGAGTACGTCGCCTGTCACGAGCCGTACGACGACCCCTACGACGTCCTCCTGGACGACGACGAACCGGGCATGCGGACCGCGGACGTCGAGGCGGTCTTCACCCGCCTGAAGGACGAGCTCGTTCCGCTCGTCGCGGGCATCGGCGAGCCCGTCGACGACTCGTGCCTCCGTGGCGGCTTCGCTCCGGACAGGCAGCGGGACGTTCTCACTCGAGATGCTCTCGTGCTGGGGGATGGACGACCGGTCGTGGCGGCTCGACGACACCGTGCATCCGTTCGCGGTCAGCATCTCGCCGGCGGACATCCGTCTGACCGCGCGCTTCCAGCCCGACGACCTCGCCGGGATCCTCTCGTGCCTGCACGAGTTCGGGCACGGCCTGTACGAGCGACAGGTCGACGCGCGGTACGACCGCACACCGCTCCGGGCGGGGGCCTCCTCGGCGTTCCACGAGTCTCAGAGTCGGCTCTGGGAGAACGTCGTGGGTCGCCGCGTCTCGACGTGGCGCTTCTTCTTTCCGCGGCTGCAAGAGACGTTTCCGGAGCGGCTCGCGGACGTCTCGCTGGAGACGTTCCACCGCGCGCTGAACCGCGTCGCGCCGAGCGTCTGCCGCGTGGACGCCGACGAGGTCACCTACCCGCTCCACATCGTGCTGCGCTTCGAGCTCGAGCGGGAGATGCTGTCAGGCGCCGTGACCCCCGCCGACCTGCCGGAGGCGTTCGACGCGAAGCTCCGCGAGTATCTGGGCGTCGAGCCGGGCGGGGTCGTCGACGGCGTGCTGCAGGACGTGCACTGGTCGGACTCCAACTTCGGCTACTTCCCGACATATGCGATCGGGAACGTCATCGCCGTGCTGCTGTGGCAACGCGTGACGAGCGAACTCGGAGATCTCGACGCCGAGTTCGAGCGCGGTGAGTTCGGCTCCCTGCGGGAGTGGCTCGGCGAGCACGTCCACCGTTGGGGGCGCACTTTCGAGCCGCCCGCGCTGCTCGAGCGCATCGTGGGCGGGCCGCTCGATCCGGAGCCGTATCTCGACTACCTGCGCGCGAAGGTCGAGGCCCTCGAGGCGGGATAGCTCTCGGGCGGCTGCTGCGCTAGACTCGCGGCGTGAGCTGGCTGTACATCGCCTTGCTCGCGGTCGCTGTCGTTCTGGTCGCGGGCGCCGAATGGCCGCGGCTCGGGGAGCGGTTCGGGGTCGATTCGCGCCGTCGCCGGCAGCGCGCCAGGCGGAAGGCGAGCCTTCGCGTCGTCCGCGACGACGAGGCGGACGAGTTCGCGGCGAGCGTCGAGCGGGATCTCGCGAATCTCCCGACGATCGACGACCGCGAACGCCGCAAGGGCTAGCCGTTCTCTAGCCCGCCTCGGGCCGGCGATTTGCGTCGAACGGCGAGCCGGAGTCGGCGTGGTGCTTCAGCCACGCGGTCCGCAGCTCCCGCGTTCGCCGTTCCAGATCCTCGCCGAGCCGGCGAGCCTCTTGCAGCTCGTGCGACAGCGCCTCGACGCGCCGCACCTCGGCTGCGATCTCCGCGATCGGGCTCGCCGGATTCGCGTTCAGCTTGGCCAGCCGTCCCTCCGCAGCGCGCAGCCGCGCGTCCGTGGCCCGAGTCCAGCCGTTCGCCTCGTCGGCGAGCATGCGCAGCTCGGACTCCGACGCCGCGCGGCCGTCCACGACCTCACGCAGGCGCCCGGCTAGTGCGAGATCCAGCTTCTGGGGCACGCGGCTCACCTGGGCGAGGCGGAGACTGCCAGATCCCACCGCCTCGCGCGGAAGCCGCCGGGGGCTAGCGCTTGAGCGTGACCGTCGTGCGCAGGATGCGCGTGTTCGGGAGCACCGGCCCGACGTCCTCCATGTTCTTCGTCTCCTGGTAGTCCGACGCCATGACGGTCACGGGACGCGTGCCGGGCGGTAGTCCCTTCGTCCGGATCGAGAGGACGCCGCCGGCGTACGCGACTCGGACGGCTTTTCTCCCGAGCCTCACGTGGAGCGAGGAGGGGTCTACCCCCGCGCCCGCGTCGTGGACGGCGAACTGGATCGGGTGCCCGGCAACGACCGTCCGGCTCAGCGCTCGGATCGACGGCGCTGTCGTGTCGTTGACCCAGAAGCGGAAGGTGAAGGCTCCGGGCTTCGCTCCCGTCGGAGTGTCGAAGACGAACGTGTACGTGCCGGGATCGGGTAGTATCGCGCCCACGACGGGCTTCGGCCGGCCGAAGCCCTGGTACGGGTTGAGGGTCGCCGGGAGTCCCGTGTAGCCGACGACGCGGTTCTCGTCGTCGCCGGCGACGAGGCGCGGGGAGACCCGGACGCCTCGCGCATGACCGGTGACCGCGACGCCGAAGTTCGCGACCCGGCGGCGCAGGGTGAACCGGAACACCTGCTCCGGACCTCCGAGCCGGATCGGCACGCCTTCGGCGAGACCGCGCTCCGGATAGCGGTACGAGGAGACGCGCGAGGCACGCCCGGCCGTGTTGCCGTGGTAGGTGCCGGGACCAAGGAGCGTCCGGTGCGGATCGAGGCCGAGCCTCGGTATCTCGACGTGGAACCAGAACGCGACTCGCCGGACGTCGCTGCCGCGCGTGAGGACGACGAAGCCCGTGCCGTCGCCGGCCTTCGCCGTCCGCGACACCGTGAGGCGCAGAGAGAGCGGCGCTCCGGCCACGACTGTCGTCGCGAGCGGCGTGAGCGCCGCGCCTCGCGGCATCGACTGTGCGGCGATCGACACGCTCCACGGCGCGCTCCCGCCGCCGGCGTCTGCGGTCGAGAGCTGCTTCGTGCTCGAGGCCCCGCGGCGGACGAGCCCCCAGCCGAGCGAGGTCGGATCGGTGAAGAGCAGCGGCTTGTCGGCGCGGACGAGGTCGATCCTGCCGCCGCCCTCGCGCAGCGTCGAGACTTCGGCCGGGCTGCCGGACGGATGCACGGGATCTCCGGTCGAGGCGAGCGCCGACTTCAGCTGCTCCACGGTCCACGTGGGATGGCGCTGCAGGAGGAGCGCGGCAGCGCCCGAGACGTGCGGAGCTGCCATGCTCGTCCCGTCCAGCAGCTCGAACCTGTCCGGCGGGACGGAGGAGAGGACGCTGACCCCCGGCGCCGTCACGTCCGGCTTCGGCAGGAGCGAGACGGGCGTCGGGCCAGCGGACGAGAACGAGGCGACGACGTCGGGACGCGTGCCGTCGCCGCCGAGCGTCGAAGCCGCGGCCGTGATCGCGGCGGGCGTGTTCGCGGGCGAGCCGACCGACCCGAGCCCGCCGCCTTCGAAGTCGTTCCCGGCTGCGGCCACCGGCACGACGCCCGCCGCCGCAGCATTGTCGAGGGCTTGGACGACGATGTCGCGGCGCGGTTGCACCTCGGGCTCGCCGATCGAGAGGTTGATGACGTTCATCCCGTCCGCGACGGCCTGGTCGATCGCCTTCGCGATCTCCGGCGAGTTGCCGTCGAGGCCGTAGTCGTTCGTCGGCACCGTCAACGCCTTGTAGTTGCCGAGATATGCGGCCGGCGCGACGCCCGAGACGAGGGACCCACCGGCCGGCCCGGTGGGCGTGTCGTGGTCGCCGGCGGCGATCCCGGCGACGTGGGTGGCGTGGAAGGAGTACTTCGGGTCGAACGGCGTGTTCGCGTACTTCCAGCTCGTCGAGGGCGACGGGAACGCGCGGGCGACGATGACCTTCCTCGTCGTATACGCGGTGTTCCCCTTCGGGAAGCCGGCGGGATACGTGTAGCCCGACGGGTCGAAGTACGAGTGCGCCTGGTCGATTCCGTCGTCGACGAGCGCGATCTTGATGCCCTGGCCGGCGGTGGCGAGGCTCGAGCCCCAGAGCGCCGTCGCGCCGACGAGCGTCGGCCCGACGTTCGACTGCGCCGCCCGGGTCGCCGCCGACCCGGTCGCGTCGCGCAGCGCGTGGTACGTGACGCTCGGCCAGACCGTCGCGCCCGGGAACGCGCGCAGGCGCGGAAGGTCGGAGGCGGGGAGGACGACGGAGAAGCCGTCGAGCGCGACCTCGTAATGCCAGTTGACGCGGGCCGTGGGAATCGCGACGGCGAGCCGCGCGGCGAGCGTCCGTTGCGCCGCGGCGAGCGTGCGGAGGTAGGAGACGGCGGCCGGGGCGCGCACGTCGACCGCGTGATGCCTGCGAACCGTCGTTGCGAGCATCCGGTCTCGGCCGGCCTCGACCGCGAGGGGTGGGCGCGGCAGGGTGACGACGACCTCGACGAGGTTCGCGGCGGGCCGCGGCGGCGCAGCAGCTCCTCCTCCCGCGAGCAACGCGAGAACGGCGGCGAGAGCGAGCACGAGCGGGAGCAGGGAGCGGCCCAAGAGGCGGCATGGTACGCGCGTGCGAGGCGGTTCGGCGCCCTGGGCGCGGCTACACTGACGCTCCGCGCGGATGTGGCGGAATTGGTAGACGCGCACGGTTCAGGTCCGTGTGGGCTTCGGCTCGTGGAGGTTCAAGTCCTCTCATCCGCATCGGCCTTTCCCGCCGTGTGAGAGCCGTCTTGTCCACCTCCCACCAGGCGGCCCGACCGCTCAGGTCGCGGTTCTGCCGCGCGAGTCGAGCTTCACCTCGAACGCACGGCGCAACAGCTCGCCCGTCATGTCCCCCGTCCGTCGGGGTATCGCCCTCGGCTCCACCTTGACGACGCTCACGATCTCGCCGCTCCGCTCGCCGTAACTGCGGGCATACGCCTCGGCCTCGCGAAGCGGGGAGGTTTCGGCCCGCCGCCCGCGACCGAAGAGCGAGAGGAACCACGCGAGCACACGACTAGCGTCGCAGAAACGCACGCCGGCGCATAGAGGCGGAGCCGCTCTAGCCGAGCGCGAGCTCGACGTCGGCGTCCGGGTAGAGGACGCGCCAGACGCGCAGGTACATCTCGAGCTCGAGGCCGATCGCATCCTCGGCGCTCTCGTCGAGGTCGACGCGGTCGGGAGCCCCGACGACCGCACTCCTGCCGACGCTCGTCAGGAACGCCGCGAGCTGCTCGGAGTAGCTGGGATCTCGCACGTAGAGCTGCATGGGCCGCAGCTCCGATCCTCGCCCGTGTGGCCGGAAGGCGGAGTCCCCCGGCCGGGGGATTTGTCACCGTCAGGCCGTCGCGAGGAGGCCGAGCACGTCGCGGGCGTGTGCGCCGGGCCTGACCTTCTCGATGACCTTCGCGACCGTCCCGTCGGGCGCGACGAGGAAGGTCGTCCGGCTCACGCCGAGGTACCTCTTGCCCATGAAGCGCTTCTCGCCCCAGACGCCGTAGAGCTTCGCGACCTCGTGCTCGGGGTCGGCGAGCAGCGTGAACGGCAGCCCGTACTTCTCCTTGAACTTCACGTGCCGGGCAGCGCTGTCCGGCGAGACGCCGAGCACGACCGCGCCGGCACGCTCGAACTCGCCGTAGGCGTCGCGGATGCCGCACGCCTGCGTCGTGCAGCCGGGCGTGTCGTCCTTGGGGTAGAAGTAGAGGACGACGGGCCGGCCGCGGAAGTCGGAGAGGCTGACCTCGGTGCCGGCGTCGCTCGTCAGCGTGAAGTCCGGTGCCTGCCCACCCTCGGTGACCACTTCTGGAGCTTAGATGCGGCCGGGTCCGAATATGCTCGGGCCATGCACGGGAAGATTGTCGTGGGGATCGACGGCTCGGAATCGGCGGCCGACGCGCTGCGCTGGGCGGTCGACCAGGCGAAGCTGACCGGAGCGACCGTCGAGGCCGTCTACGCGTGGGACCCTGGAGCGCTCGTTTCGCTCGGGGTGCCGCCCCTCGTCGACTGGGAGCCGCTGCGGGAAGCGGCGCACGAGCGGCCCGGGGAGATCGTGCGCGAGACGCTGGGCGGCGAGCCCGGCGTCCGGATCCTCACGAAGACGGTGATGGGCAATCCGGCCGAGGTGCTCGTCGACCGCTCGGCGACCGCCGACCTGCTCGTCGTCGGCTCGCGGGGGCTCGGGGGCCTGAAGGGGATGCTCCTCGGCTCGGTCGGCCACCACTGCGCCGCCCACGCCCACTGCCCGGTCGTCGTCGTCCACGCCTCGCCGGCGCCGGAGAAGCACCATCCGCACCGCGAGACCCTGCACGAGCACGACGCTTCATAAGCTCTACGTCTCGGGTATCCCGTCCGATCTGCGGGAAACTACGTATGCGCGTGGCGCGCTCGCCCGGATCCGCGCTCGGCCGGCTTGAGGCACCCTGCGCCCATGAGCGCAGCCGAAAGGATCACGCCCGTGCCCGCTCCGATTCGTGTCCTCATCGTCGACGATCACACCCTCGTCCGCTCCGGGCTCCGCCTCCTGCTCGAGGCGGAAGAGGGTTTTGTCGTCGAGGACGAAGCCGGGGACGCCGAGGCGGCGATCCGCCTCGCGCGGCTGCACAAGCCCGACGTGATCCTCCTCGACGTCGTGCTGCCCGGCCGGAGCGGCATCGAGGCCGCACCCGACATCCTCGAGGCCGCGCCGCACACGCACATCCTCGTTCTCTCCATGCAAGACGACCCGAGCTATGTCCGCCAGGCGTTCACCGCCGGCGCGAGCGGCTACCTCCTGAAGGAGGCCGCCGACGACGACCTCGTGCAGGCCGTGCGGGAAGTCGCTTCGGGCGGCCGCTACGTCCATCCGCCGCTCGGGGCGCGACTCGCCGCCGCCGAGGCGGAGGCAAAGGCGCGAGCCGAAGCCGATCCGCTTTCCGAGCGCGAGCGCGAGGTCCTTCGCCTGCTGGCGCTCGGGCACACGAACCAGGAGATCGCGAAGCTCCTCTTCATCTCCGTCAGGACGGCGGAGACGCACCGTGCCCACGTGATGCAGAAGCTGCGGCTAGCGACCCGCGCCGAGCTCGTGCGCCACGCGATCCGCCAGGGCCTGCTCGATCCCGACGAGAACGCGTAGCCCGCAAGCGGCTTTCCCGCACGAGGTCGCCGCATCCCTACCGATGCCGCACGGCCGCTTCCGGCCGAGGATGCGGACATGAGCAGCTACGCGGTCCTCTGGAGCGAGCCCCGGCAGGAAGTCGAGGCCGGCAAGCTCGAGCTGGAGCCGACCGGGATCCGGTTCGAGGGCTCGCACGGTCGGCGGCGGACGGCCGTCCACCGGCTCGGCTATGGCCAGATCGAGCGTGTCCGGATCGGCCGGCGCACGCAGGAGATGCTGCGTGGACGACCGTCGGTGGTGCTCGACCTCGCGGCCGGAGGGCCGTTGCGCATCGGCGTCGTCGACGGGCCCGGCATGCGCGGGGAGCTCGCGGACGAGCTGACCCGGCTCAGCGCCAGGGTGTAGGAACGCTCACGTCCCGCTCAACAGGCGGCGCGTCCCCGCCGCGATCACGAGCTCCTCTCGCGCCACGACGACCTCGACCCGGAAACCGCCGAGAAAGCGCACTCGGTCCACGATTCGCCCGCGCACGTCCACCGCGTTCTCCCCGATCCCGCCGCTGAACGCGAGCACGTCGATCCCGCCGCAGGCGGCCGCCATCGCCGCGACGGCTCCGGCGACACGGTGGACGAAGACGTCGAGCGCGAGCGGCGACGCCTCGCGCACGTCGCCCGAGCCGCCACCCGAGAGACCGGCGAGGCCGGAGTCGTGCTCGAGCGCCTGCTCGAGCGCGGCGAGGCTCAGGCGCTCCTCGCGCAGCAGGTACACGAGCGCGCCCGGGTCGAGGGAGCCCGACCGTGTCGTCATGGGTACCCCCTCCAGGGGGGAGAATCCCATTGTCGTGTCGACCGAGCGTCCGCCCAGCACCGCGGTGACCGAGCAGCCGCCCCCGAGGTGGCAGACGACGAGCCGCTCCGCCTCGACCTGCGAGGCGACCCATTCCACCGAGATGCCGTGGAAGCCGTAGCGGTGCACGTCCCACTCGTCGCGCCAGCGGGCGGGGATCGCGTACGTCGACGCGGCGGCCGGCATCGTCCGGTGGAACGCCGTGTCGAAGACGGCGACGTGCGGGACGCCCGGCAGCGCCTCGCGCGCGCGACGGATCTCCTCGAGCGCGCGCCGGTTGTGGAGCGGGGCGAGCACGGAGAGTTCGTCGATCGCCCGCTCGACCTCCTCGTCGATCAGGACCGGGGTGTCGAAGCGGCGCCCGCCGTGGACGACGCGGTGGCCCACGGCATCCGCCGCGACGAAGCCGTCGACGGCCCGGGATTCGTCGCCGTGGACGAGGTGAAGCTTGAGGCTCATGGAGCCGGCGTTGACGACGAGGACGTCCATGGAAGGAGATTCTCATGACCGACGACGAGCTGCGGACGCTCGACGCGTACTGGCGCGCCGCAAACTATCTCTCCGTCGCGCAGATCTACCTGCTCGACAACCCGCTGCTCCGCGAGCCCCTGCGGCCCGAGCACGTGAAGCCGCGGCTGCTCGGGCACTGGGGGACGACGCCCGGCCTCAACTTCCTCTACACGCACCTCGATCGCGCCATTCGCGAGCGCGACCTCGACGCGATCTTCGTCTGCGGGCCCGGCCACGGCGGCCCGGCGGTCGTCGCGCAGGCGTATCTCGAAGGGACGTACAGCGAGCTCTATCCGCACGTCTCGCGCGACGAGGCGGGGCTGCGGACGCTCTGCCGGCAGTTCTCCTTCCCGGGAGGGATCCCGAGCCACGCGGCGCCCGAGACGCCGGGCTCGATCCACGAGGGCGGCGAGCTGGGCTACGCCCTCTCGCACGCGTACGGCGCGGCGTTCGACGACCCGGCGCTGACCGTCGCCTGCGTCGTCGGCGACGGCGAGGCGGAGACAGGCCCGCTCGCCACGAGCTGGCACTCGAACAAGTTCTCGGATCCGGAGCGGGACGGCCGCGTCCTGCCGGTCCTCCACCTCAACGGCTACAAGATCGCGAACCCGACCGTGCTCGCTCGGATCCCGGAGGAGGAGCTGTCGTCGCTGCTGCGCGGGTACGGGTACGAGCCGCTCTTCTTCACGGCCGGCTTCGACGGCGAGGACGTGCTGTCGATCCACGGCCGCTTCGCGGACGTGCTCGACCGTGCGCTCGACGACCGGCGGGCCATGATCGTGTTCCGGACGCCGAAGGGCTGGACCGGTCCGCGCGAGGTGGACGGACTGCCCGTGGAGGGGACGTGGCGGGCGCATCAGGTGCCGCTCGCCGAGGTGCGGACGAACGCCGGGCATCTGCGCCAGCTCGAGGAGTGGCTGCGGAGCTACCGCCCGCAGGAGCTGTTCGACGAGGGCGGGGTGCTGCGCGGCGAGCTCGCGTCGGTCGCGCCGACGGGCGACCGGCGAATGTCCGCGAACCCGAAGACGAACGGCGGCCTCGTCCTGCGCGAGCTAGAGCTGCCCGACTTCCGCGGCTTCGCGGTTCCGGTGGAGGAGCCCGGAGCCGAGACGGCCGAGGCGACCCGCGTGCTCGGGCGCTGGCTCACGGAGGTCATCCGTGCCAACCCCTCGGACTTCCGCATCTTCGGCCCCGACGAGACGGCCTCGAACCGGCTCGACGCGGTCTACGAGGTGACGGACAAGCAGTGGGACGCGGCAGTCGAGCCCGTCGACGAGCACCTCGCCCCGAGCGGGCGCGTCGTGGAGATGCTCTCCGAGCACCAGTGCCAGGGCTGGCTCGAGGGCTACCTCCTCACCGGCCGGCACGGCCTCTTCAACTGCTACGAGGCCTTCATCCACATCGTGGACTCGATGTTCAACCAGCACGCGAAGTGGCTGAAGGTGACACGGGGGATCCCGTGGCGCAGGCCGCTCGCCTCGCTCAACTACCTCCTCAGCTCGCACGTGTGGCGGCAGGACCACAACGGCTTCTCGCACCAGGATCCCGGCTTCATCGACCACGTCGTGAACAAGAAGGCGGAGATCATCCGCGTCTACCTGCCGCCCGACGCGAACTGCCTCCTGTCCGTGGCCGACCACTGCCTCCGCAGCCGCCACTACGTGAACGTCATCGTCGCGGGCAAGCAGCCGGCGCTCCAGTTCCTGCCGATGGAGGACGCGATCCTCCACTGCACGCGTGGGATCGGGATCTGGGAGTGGGCCTCCTCCGACGGGGCCGAGGAGCCCGACGTCGTGCTCGCCTGCTGCGGCGACGTGCCGACGCTCGAGACGCTGGCCGCGGCCGCGATCCTCCGCGAGCGGCTGCCCGAGCTCAAGGTGCGCGTCGTCAACGTCGTCGACCTCATGCGCCTCCAGCCGGAGAGCGAGCATCCGCACGGGCTTCCCGACCACGAGTTCGACTCCCTCTTCACGACCGGCCGTCCCGTCGTCTTCGCGTACCACGGCTACCCCTGGCTCATCCACCGCCTGACGTACCGGCGGACGAACCACGCGAACCTCCACGTGCGGGGCTACAAGGAGGAGGGGGCGACGACGACGCCGTTCGACATGGTCATGCTCAACGACCTCGACCGCTACCACCTCGTGATGGACGTGATCGACCGCGTGCAGGGGCTCGGCGACCGCGCCGGGCACCTGCGGCAGGAGATGGAGGACGCGCGTCTCCGGGCGCGGGCGTATGCGCGCGAGCATGGCGAGGACGCTCCCGACGTCTCGGAGTGGCGCTGGGGGCCGGAGGAGGGGGCGGTCGCGCCCTAGCGCTGCTTCTCGAAGACGACGAGCACCGCGAGGTGCTCGTACGCCGTGAAGCGGTGCTCGGCGCCCGCCTCGACGAAGACCGCGTCGCCCTCGGCCACCGGCACGGTCTCGCCCGAGACCTCCAGCACACCGGAGCCCTCGAGCACGACGTAGACCTCGTCGTCGGCGTGCGGCTGCTGGCGATCCGGCTCCGGCGCGACGAGGACGTAGACACCGAGCTCGACCCCGGGCGACTCGTGGACGATCTCGTAGCCGCCCCCGCCCGAGCGCAGCCGCTCGACGACGTTCCGGACACCGAACGCGTGCACAGTACGACGTTAACGAGCAGCCGCCTCGCCCGGAAGAGCAACCGGCCGCCCCTGGGAGGCGGCCGGCGTCGTCGGGAGACGACCTTTGTGCGCGACCCCGGAGCGAGGCGTCCCCCGAACCTCGGGTCTTTCCAAGTTTCAGGCGATAAACGCCACCGCCCCGGCGGTGGTTACGGCCCCGGTCTAGAGATGCAGCAGGCGCAGATCGGGGAGCTCGCGGTACCGCTCCTCGAGGTCGAAGCCGTAGCCGACGTAGAGCTCGTCCGGGACGTCGAAGCCGACGTAGCGGACGGGCAGGTCGTCGACGAGGCGCCTGTACGGCCGGTCGAGCAGGGTCACGGCGGCAACCGACGCCGGGCCGCGCAGCTCGAACGTGCGCACGAGGTAGTTCAGCGTGAGGCCCGTGTCGACGACGTCCTCGACGACGAGGACGTCGCGGCCGCGGACGTCGAGATCGAGGTCCTTGAGCACGCGGATCTGCTGGTGGCCGCCCATCTTCGAGCTCCCGTAGCCGGCGAGCTCGACGAAGTCGAGGGCGTGGAAGATCGGGATCGCACGCGAGAGGTCGGCGACGAAGACGAGGCTCGCCTTGAGCGACCCGACGAGGACGGGCTCACGGCCCGCGTAGTCGTTCGCGATCTCGGCCCCGAGCTCCCGCACGCGCTCGTTGATCTCCGCGGCCGCGAGATAAACCTCCCCGATCCGGTCGTCGCCCGACAAGCGGCCCGGCTCAGCTGGCGAGGTCGAGGTGGAAATGTTGGGCGAGGCGCTCCAGGTCGCGCCGGTAGAAGAGCTTGATCCGGATATCGGGGTACCGCTCGCGCAGCTTCCGCAGCTTCCGGTTCTTGCGGGTGACGAGCGACTGCTTCATGGCGGTGATCTCGACGTAGAGGTCCTGCTCGGGGAGGTAGAAGTCGGGCGTGAACGCCTCGAGCACGCGCCCGTCCTCCGTCTCCTCGAGCACGAACGTCCGAGGCTCGTATTCCCAGCCGACGTCGTAGTAGTCGAGCACCTTCGCGCACTCGAGCTCAGCGGGGCTCGCGAACCGTGGCGGCTCGGCGCCTCGATACGCCCGAAAGACCGGGAGCTCAAGCTCCATCGCCGGTCACCGTAGCGGTGCCGTCGGACGCTGGGACAATCCGCACAAACAACAGGCACGCCTCCGCCGAGCGTGATAGACAACCGCGTGCCATGGCCCGTATCACGCTGATCCCGCAGAAGCGCGAGTTCTTCGAGCTGTACAACCGCTCGGCGGCGAACATCGCCGAGCTAGCCCAGCGGCTCGTCGAGCTGCTCGACCGCTATCCGGAGGGAGCGGAGGATCTGGCCCGTGAGGTGAAGGATCTCGAGCACGAGGGCGACCGGCTCACCCATGAGCTCGTCGACCTCCTCAACCGCACCTTCGTCACGCCGTTCGACCGCGACGACATGTACCGGCTCGCAGGGGTGCTCGACGACGTCTGCGACAACATCGACGACACCGCCGAGAAGATCGTCGGCTACGGCGTCCACGAGGTCCGCGAGCCGGCGCGCCGGCAGGCCGAGCTGATCCACCGCTGCGCGACGAAGCTGTGCGAGGCGATCGCGCGCCTCGAGGGCTTCAAGGTCTCGAAGCCGCAGCTGATCGAGCTGCGCGAGCTCGAGGACGAGGGCGACCGGCTCGCGCGCGAGGCGATCTCGGACCTGTTCACGAACGGCGCCGACGCGATCGAGCTCGTCCGTTGGAAGGACATCCACGAGCAGCTCGAGGAGGCAGTCGACGCCTGCGAGAACGCGGCGGACGTGCTCGAGGCGATCCTCGTCAAGAACCGTTGAGCAGCACGCTGCTCGTCATCATCGTCTGCGTCGCCCTGGCGTTCGACTTCACCAACGGCTTCCACGACACGGCGAACTACGTCGCGACGTGGGTCGGGACGCGCGCGATCTCGCCCCGCGCAGCGGTGGTCGTCTCGGCCGCCGCGAACCTCGCCGGCGCATTCGTCACGACGGCGGTCGCGAGCACCGTCGGCAAGGGCATCATCGACGCCAACCTCGCGACGGGGCAGGTGATCCTCGCGGCGCTCTTCGGCGCGATCGCCTGGAATCTCCTCACCTGGCGGCTCGGCCTCCCGTCGAGCTCGACGCACGCTCTCATCGGTGGCCTGATCGGCGCCGCTCTCGTGCGCTCCGGCTCGCACGGCGTGCTCTGGCACGGCCTCTGGGAGAAGGTGATCCTCCCGGCGGCCGTCTCGCCTGCGCTCGGCTTCGCCGGCGCGTTCTTGCTCGTGGTCGTCATCTACCGGGTCTTCTTCGGCTTCTCGCCCGGCGTCGCACATCGCGGCTTTCGCCTCGGCCAGCTCGCGTCCGGCACATGGGTCGCGTTCACGCACGGGGCGAACGACGCCCAGAAGACGATGGCAGCGATCGCGCTCGCGCTCACCCTGCACAACGGCGGCGACGTCTCCACCTTCTCGATCCCCTCGTGGGTCAAGCTTGCCGCGGGTCTGACGATCGGCGCGGGGACGTACGTGGGCGGCTGGCGGATCGTCCGCACGCTCGGCCAGCGGATCTACAAGATGTCGCCGGAGCACGGCTTCGCGGCCCAGGTGGCGGCCGGGACGACGCTCTGGGTCGGCACGCGCTTCGGGTTCCCGATCTCGACGACCCACGTCGTCTCCGGCTCGGTGATGGGAGCGGGGGCGACGCGCCGCCTCTCGGCCGTCCGCTGGGGCGTCGCCAGCAACATCGTCTTCGCCTGGCTTCTGACGTTGCCGGCCGCCGGCCTCGTCGCGGCCGCGCTCTATTTCCCGGTTCTCTGGATCTTCTAGGGCAAGCCGGGCGAACGTCCCGGCGAGCAAGAAGAGCTTTCGCGCGCTATAGCCTTCCGCGCATGTTCCGGATCGTGCAGCTCTCGGATCTGCACTGCGGGCAGCAGTTCTTCCTCCCGCAGCAACTCGAGCGCGCGATCGCCGAGGTGAACGAGCTCGAGGCGGACATCGTCGTGATCTCCGGCGACCTCACCTCGAACGGCTTCAAGGACGAGTACGCGCTCGCGCGGGAGTACCTGAACCGGATCGAGTGCGAGGCGATGGTCGTGATCCCCGGCAACCACGACTCGCGGAACGTCGGCTACGTGCACTTCGAGACGCTCTTCGGCGCGCGGAACTCCGTGCTCCGGGTCGGGAACGCGACGGTCGTCGCCGTCGACTCGAGCGAGCCCGACCTCGACAACGGCCAGATCGGCCGCGGCCGGTACGGCTGGATCGAGGAGTCGTTCGCAGACTCGTCCGAGTTACGCGTGTTCGTCCTCCACCACCACCTGCTGCCGGTGCCGGGCACGGGCCGCGAGCGGAACATCGTCAACGACGCCGGCGACACGCTCGAATGCCTCCAGCGCGCGCAGGTCGATCTCGTCCTCTCGGGCCACAAGCACGTCCCGTACGCGTGGCGGCTCGAGAACCTCTTCGTCGTCAACGCGGGCACCGTCTCCTCGTCACGCCTGCGCGGCAACGGGCGGCCCTGTTACAACGTGGTGGAGGTCGACGGGACGCACGTCGACGTCTGGCGCCGCTACCCGTTCCACGGGCAGGAGCGGATCATCCAGTTCTCGACCGACACGAAGACGTACGAGAAGTACACGGCCCGCATCGAGGACGAGGTGCGCTCGTCGTGAGCCTGCGCGCCCTCGTGCTGATCGACGGCGAGCACTACGCGCCCGTCGTGCGGGACGCGCTCGAGGCGCTCCCGTACGAGGTCGTCGGCGTGCTGCTCGTCGGTGGGACGGAGAAGCTCAAGGGCGGGGACGAGTACGGCGCGCCGGTCGTCGACGCGCTCGATGCGGTGGACGTGGACCTCGTCGTCGACCTGTCCGACGAGCCGGTGCTCGGCCCCAGGGAACGGATGCTGTGGGCCTCGCGCGCGCTCGCGATCCGGCTGCCGTACGTCGGCGCCGACTTCCGCTTCGACCCGCCGCCGCTCCACCCGGTCGGGCCGCCCTCGCTCGCCGTGATCGGCCTCGGCAAGCGGACCGGGAAGACCGCGGTGGCGGGTCACGTCGCCCGCCTCCTCGCCCGCGACCGTCGGGTCGTCGTCGTGGCGATGGGCCGCGGCGGCCCGGCCGAGCCGGAGCTCGTCGAGGTTCCGCCGACGCTCGGCGACCTGCTCGAGCTCTCCCGTTCCGGCAGGCACGCGGCCTCGGACCATCTCGAGGCCGCAGCGCTCGCCGGTGTGCCGGCGATCGGCTGCCGCCGGGCCGGCGGCGGGCTCGCCGGAGCCCCGTTCGTATCGAACGTGCTCGAGGGAGTGGAGCTCGCGCAGGAGCTCGACCCGGAGCTGCTCGTATTCGACGGCAGCGGCGCCGCGCTCCCGCCCGTCGACGCGGACGCGCGGATCCTCGTCACGAACGGCCGGCACGACGCGCGCGCGGGCCTCAACGCCTATCGCGTCCTCGTCTCCGACCTCGTCGTGGACACGGGCGGTGCAGACCCAGAGGCGATCCGCGCGATCTCGGACGTCCCGGTGGTGGCGGCCGAGCTCCGGCTGCGGCCGAGCGAACCGCTGGACGGCCGCCGTACCGCCGTCTTCACCACCGGCGACGCCCCGGTCGACGAGCTCGACGCGGAGGTCGTCCACGTCTCCCGCAACCTCGCGCGTCGCGACGCGCTGCGGGAAGAGCTCGAGCGCGTCGAGGCCGAGGTCTACCTCGTCGAGCTGAAGGCCGCCGCCGTCGACGTCGTCGTCGAGGCTGCGCTCGCGCGTGGCGCGGACGTCGTCCTCGCGGCGAACGACGTCGTCTCGGAGGAGCTCGACGAGCACGTCCTCGAGCTCGCAAACCAGGCGGTCGGCGCATGACCGCCGGCGAGGGGCGCGGGTGAACGAGCCGCGGCGGATCATGCCCCTCCCGCTCGGCGGCGGGGAGCTCGGCCTGCCCTACTCGCGCGGTCTGATGGCGCGGTCCCTCATGGCCGCGGGCGTCGCCGGCCACCGCGCGTACGCGCTCGCGAGCCGGGTCGGCGACGAGCTCCTCGAGCGAGGGCGCGGGGAGATCGAGCTCGAACGGCTCGAGGCGCTCGCGGTCGAGGTGCTCGGGGAGGAAGAGGGGCGCGAGTCGATTCAGCGGCTGCGGCGCTACCAGGAGCTCCGCGAGGTCGACCTGCCGATCATGGTCTTCATCGGCGGCGCGACCGGCACCGGCAAGTCGACGGTCGCGACCGAGCTCGCGTACCGCTTCGGCATCACGCGCGTGACGTCGACCGACTTCGTCCGCCAGACCATGCGGGCGTTCTTCTCGCGGGCCTTCATGCCGTCGATCCACCAGTCGAGCTTCGAGGCGGGCGACGTCTATCCGGACGCCGAGGCCCCGCTGGAGGCCGGCTTCCGCGAGCAGTCGAGAAACGTCCTCGTCGGTGTGCGTGCCTCGTTGGAGCGCGCGCTCGAGGAGGGATGGTCGCTCGTGCTCGAGGGTGTCCATCTCGTTCCCGGGATGGTCGAGCTCCCCAGGCCCGACCTCGCGGTCTCGGTGTTCGTCGTCCTGTCGATCCAGGACGAGGACGATCACGCGCGCCACTTCCACTTCCGGGACGAGGGCACGGAGCGGCCGGAGTCGCGCTACCTCGAGCGCTTCGACGACATCCGCCGCCTGCAGGACGTCATCGTCGGGCGCGCCCGGCGCGAGGGCGTGCCGGTGATCGAGAACGACGACGCCGACCGGGCTGCGCGTACCGTCGCGGATCTCGTGCTCGACGCCGCCGAGCGGTCTCGCGCGGTGGCGCTGTGAGCGAGGGCGCCGCCTACAGCACCGAGGAGGAGAACCCCTGCCAGTGCCAGGCGTACCTGCGGGCGACCGAGCGGGCCGCTCTCGTCTCGGCGCGCTGGCTCGGCCGGGCGGACGAGGGCGCAGCGGAGGAGGCGGCGGCGACCGGCATGCGCGAGACGCTCGACGTGCTCCCGATCAGGGGTCGCGTCGTCTTCGGCTCGATCGACGACTCGGGCGGCCTCGCGCCGGGTGCGATCGTCGGCTCGGGCGGCAAGGACGTCGACCTCGCCCTCGACCCGCTCGAGGGCCACGGCGTCGTGGCGCGAGGCGGCCACGGCGCGATGTCTATGATCGCGGTCGGCGAGCCGGGCCGCTTCACGACGCTGCCCGACATCTACATGCGGAAGATGGCGGTCGGTCCGCGCGCCCGCGGCGCGATCGACCTCCTCCGTCCGGTCGGGGCGAACATCGAGGCGATCGCCGAGTCGTTCGGGCGGCGCGTGAACGATGTGACGACGATCATCCTCGACCGCCCCCGCCACCATGACCTGGTCGAGGAGATCCGGAACTCGGGCGCGCGGATCAAGCTCATCCAGGACGGCGACGTGACCGCCTCGATCTCGGCCGCGATCCGCGGCACGAACGACCACCTCGCGGTCGGGATCGGCGGCACCCGGCAGGCAGTCCTCTCGGCCGCGGCGCTCCGCTGCCTCGGCGGCGAGCTGCAGGCTCAGTTCTGGCCCACATCCCGCCGCGAGATCGACGAGTTGCACGAAGCCGGGATCCAGGACTACGAGCGTGTCTTCCGCACCGAGGACCTCGCGCCCGGCGAGGTGATCGTCGCTGCGACCGGCGTCTCGAACGGAGACCTCCTGCGCGGCGTCCGCTTCCTCGCCGACAGCGCCCGCACGCACTCGCTCCTCATGTGCACGCGCTGCAACTGGGTGCGGTTCGTCGACGGCATTCACTTCTTCGCCCGGGAGCGGCGCGAGGAAGTGCGCCTGCTCGGGTATTGATCGCGGGCCGAAGCATCGTTCCATTCGGCACGAGCTCCGCGTAGCATCGGCCTAAACCGACTGGGGAGGAGACCATGGCTGTTTCCCTCGAAGGCCTCGCGTCGGCGGTGAAGGGCCGGGTCGTCACGCCGGACGACTCCGAGTACGACGCGTCGCGCGCGCTCTACAACGCGATGATCGACAAGCGGCCGGCCGCGATCGCGTACTGCAGCGACGAGGCGGACGTCGCCGCGGCCGTGCGCTACGGGGTCGAGCACGGCCTGCGCATCGCCGTGCGCGGCGGCGGGCACAACGGCGGCGGGCTCGGCTCGGTCGACGACGGGCTCGTGATCGACCTTTCGCAGCTGAACGGCATCGCCGTCGACCCTGCCGCCTCGATGGCGCGCGTCGGCGGTGGCACGCTGCTCAAGGACCTCATCGAGCAGACCCATCAGTCCGGCCTCACGGTGCCGGTCGGGATCATCGGTACGACCGGAGTCGGCGGTCTCACGCTCGGCGGAGGCGTCGGGCATCTGACGCGCGCCTTCGGGCTCACGATCGACAACCTCGTCGCGGCGACGGTCGTGCTCGCCGACGGCTCCGTCGTCCAGACCGACGCCGAGCACGAGCCCGACCTCTTCTGGGCGTTGCGCGGAGGCGGCGGCAACTTCGGGGTCGTCACGTCGTTCTCGTTCCGCTGCCACCCGCTCGCGAACGTCCTCGCGGGGCCGGTCATCTACGACCTAGACGACGCCGCGGAGGTCATGCGTTGGTACGAGGGCTTTACCGCGTCCGCGCCGGATGAGCTGAGCGGCTGGTTCGCATACCTTTCCGTGCCTCCGGGGCCGCCGTTTCCCGAGGAGTTGCACCTCCGCAAGGTCTGCGTGGTCGTCTGGACGCAGCCGGGCGAGGAGGAGACGCCGGCGCTGCGCGAGGCGCGCTCGTTCGGCAGGCCGCTACTCGACGGCGTCGCTCCGATGCCGGTGCCGGTGTGGAACACGGCGTTCGATGCGGTGTTTCCTCCGGGCGAGCAGTGGTACTGGCGCGGCGAGTTCTTCGACGAGATGAGCGAGGGGCTGATCGAGGCGAATCTCGAGTGGATGCCGAAGGCGCCGACGTGGAAGTCGTCGATGCACATGTACGCGATCGACGGCGCCGCGTCCCGCGTCGGCGACGACGAGACCGCGTGGGCCTACCGGGGCGCGCGCTGGGCGCAGGTCGTCGCGGGCGTCGATCCCGATCCGGCGAACGCCGCGGCGGTCTCGAAGTGGGCACGCGGGTACTCCGACGCCACGAGGCCGTACGCCATGCCGGGCGGCTACTCGAACTTCCAGATGGACGAGGAGCCGAGCCGTGTCCGCGGGATGTACGGCGCGAACTACGACCGGCTCGCGCGGATCAAGGCGCAGTACGACCCGGACAACGTCTTCCGGGTCAACCAGAACATCGAGCCCGCGGCGTAACGCCTGCTGCGGCGGGGTTGTGCAGACGCCCGGTCTTCGGGCCGGGCGTCGGCGGCTCCGCCGGCGACGCTTCCAGCCCTATCGGCGGCGTCCTGCCGCCCGCTCGCGCTCGTCGTAGCGCTTGCCCGCGCGGAGGAACCACCACGCGAACCAGATCAGGCCGATCACCGGAACCGTCGAGGAGAGGAGGATCACGACCTCGATGATTGCGTTGCCGCCCGCGAGGACCACGGCGGGATGGTACGTCGCTCTACACTGGCCGAGTGGCGACGCGCGAGGAGGTGTTCGAGGTTCTACGGCAGGTCGAGGACCCTGAGCTCGGCATGGACATCGTCGACCTCGGGCTCCTCTACGAGGTCGAGGTCGAGAACTCGACGGCCAAGGTCACGTACAGCCTGACCTCGATGGGCTGTCCTGCCGGGCCGCTGATCGCCCAGGACATCGACAGCGCCATCCGGCAGGTGGAGGGCATCGACGACGTCGAGCTCGAGCTCACGTTCGATCCGCCCTGGACCCCGGACAAGATGTCCGACGACGCGAAGTTCATTCTCGGCTTCGGCTGAAGCCGTTCCGGGCTTCCGGAGCTCAGGCGTGAGGACTGCTCGCCCAGGCGACCGTCATCGAGCCTCCTCAGAGTCGTCTGGCCCCTCGGCAGTCGTTGATCCGTCGTCCTGCGGGTCGGACCTCTGCTTGTGGTCGAGGTCGACCTCAAGCAGTGCGTGCCGCTCAGATCTCCGATTCGGATCGCCGAACGACTGGCCGTATTCGAACCGCGCAAACCGCCGGAACCAAGACCTAAGACTCATCGTGGCACCGTAACGCGGAAGACGCTCGGGGGTCGTTCCGGAACACTGGCCCAGCCGAGTGAGCGGGCTAGCCAGCTCGTGCTAGCTGCTGGGGCATCGCGTGTCGAAGCCGAAGCGGACGGTCTTCGATTGGTTGGCAACCTTGATGATCAGCGGCACGCACTCTCGCCGTTTCGAAAGCAAGAAGCCACCCGCATAGCCGTTCCAGCCGAGATTCCCATACGGGCACGGCTGGAACTTCACGGCGCTCGCCGGGGGATGGTCCCAGCCCCAGGTCAGGGCGACTCGCTTCCGCCATGCCGTGGGAACGATCACGCTCACCCTCCTGTGGGTCGGATGAATCGCGAGTCCAGCCTTTCGCCAGTAAGGCCACGGCCGCGACTTGCTTCGTACCACTTGCCTCAGAACCGGGGGCGGCACCGAGACGATGCCGAGCACCACGCGGTAGCCACCGTCCGTGCCCGAGGGGGTCGTGCCCGCCTTCTCGCCGCAGGGAATCACGGGCGTCACGATGGCCGCACTCGTCGTCGCGCTCACGCCAGAAGATGTGCCGGCGTGCGTCCCACTCGCGCAGGCACTTAGCGCGGCCACCGGGAGGGTAGCCGCCACCAGCGCGAGTCCCTTCTGTGCGAACTGACTCACAGCACCAACTCAACGATACGCGACCCGGCACAGCGGCGAGCGGCCCCGCTCGTACCGCGGGGAGCCATGTCAAGCACCTGCACCGCGCACAACCCGGTTACGGTGCGCTCGCGAACGCTGGCCCATGCGACCCGTCTGGCCGCGGGCCGCCGTCTAAATCCCGTAGGCGAGGGCGATCCTGGTGACGCGCTTGGTCGCGCCGTTGATCAGGAACGAGGTTCCTGGGCGGCTCGGCCCGTCGAGGCCGTGGTAACACTGGATGGAGTGGCCGGAGCGATGACACTTCACCCGTATGGCCCGTCGTAGCCGCCGAAGGGACGACCCGACCCGGACACCCGAGCGTGTCTTGTACCGCGCCGACCGCGTCTCGATTATGGCCGCGCGCTGCCGAGCGCCCTTCGGATAAAGCACGTAGATCCCAACCCTCCAGTAGAAGCGAAAGCGGTTTCCCTCAAGATGAACTGGGATTCCCAGCCCCAAAGCTTTCGTGATCTCAACCCTCGGCTCATTCAGGCGTACCGGTCCCATGCGGTGGTCGAGGGCGATCCCGGTGCGTGTACCTGCCGCTCCGATAGATACTCCGGCAAGGGCAAGAAGCGCAACGGCAAGACCAAGGCTGACCTTGCGCTTCGACACGAGAAGAGTTCTAGCACCGCTCGCCCCGCCAGGGGTCATTGCGGAACGCTCGCGCATGCCAGCTTGCTCGCGCCTGTCACCAGTGAAACGAGAGCGCGAACACGAGGGCCACCAGTCCCAACAGCGCGCTTATTCCGACGCCCAACACGGCCGTTATCTCGATCGCGAGGTGCCTCCCTCGGACCAGAGCCCACGCTCCCAGGGACAGACCCACACACGCAGCCAGCCCGGCAAGGCCCAAGACGACCGCGACCGTGCTGTGCGCCGCAGTGCCCATGGCGAGTGAGGTTGAGGTTGAGGTTGCCCCGTTTCCGTTGACACGTTGGGGTTATGCGGCGGCAGCGTTTGCTGGCGTCTCCTGGCTCATGTTCTCGTACTCGATCGGGCTGCGGTAGCCGAGCGCGGAGTGGCGTCGGCGTGGGTTGTAGAAGGTCTCGATGTAGCTGAAGACGGCGAGGCGGGCCTGGTCGCGGCTCGTCCAGTTGCGCCGCTTGATCAACTCGTTCTTGATCGTGGAGATGACGCTCTCGCAGGCGGCGTTGTCGTAGGCGTCACCGCGGCGGCCCATGCTCGCAACCAGTCCGGACTCGCGCAGCGTCGTGCCGAAGGCGAGTGAGGTGTACTGCGAGCCGCGATCGGAGTGGTGGACGACGCCTGCCGGCGGCTTGCGACGGGTGACTGCCATTCCAAGCGCGTCGACGACGAGCTCGGCTTTGAGGTCGTCGCGCATCGACCAGCCGACGATGCGGCGGCTGTAGGCGTCGAGCACGACCGCGAGAAACAGCCATCCCTCACGGGTCGGCAGGTAGGTGATGTCGGCGAGCCACAACTCGTTTGGCCGATCGGCGTTGAAGCGGCGACCGACGAGGTCCGGCGCCGGCGCAGCCGCGGGATCGGGGATCGTGGTACGGCGCCGCTTCCCGCGTCGCGAGACGCCTTCCAGCTCGAGCTGCCGCATCAAGCGGGCGACGCGCTTGCGGCCAACCCGGATTCCGTGCGCCTCGCGCAGCTCGGCATGCACGCGCGGCGCCCCATACGTCTCGAGCGACTCGACGAAGACTCGCCCGATCAGCGAGGAGAGCTCCGCATCGCCTAGGGCCCGCCGCGACGGGCCGCGCCGCCGCCAGGCGTAGTAGCCCGCACGGGTGACACCGAGCACGCTGCACAACAGGGAGACACGATGCTGTGCCTTCTCCGCCTCGATCAGCCGAAACGTCATCGCCGCTGATCGGTCTCCCGCGCGAAGAAAGTCGCTGCCTTCTTCAAGATCTCGCGCTCCTCACGCAGGCGCGCGTTGTCGCGCCGCAACCGACGCAACTCCTCCCGCTCATCACTTGTCAGTCCCTCACGCTCGCCCGCGTCGATCTGCGCCTGGCCGAGCCAGTTACGCAACGACTGCGGCGAGACGCCCAGCTCCCGCGCAAGCTCGGGCAACGGCAGCCCGCTCGAGCGCGCCAGGCGAACCGCCTCGGCGCGAAACTCGGGCGGATACGGCGGTCTTGTCCTCGACACCTCGACTCCTTCCTGCGGCCTGTAGCCGCAAGGATCGAAGTGTCAACCGAACCGGGTCAACCCCACCTGCACTCAGGGCTGACGCGTGTCGCGCCGCCGCTTACCGCGCCAGACGCCGAACCCTGCCGATAACAGGAACAGGATTGCGAACGGCACGAGGAAGTAGAGCAACGCCTCCAGCAGACTGAGATCGAGTTCGAGCCAGAAAGCCACGAACCCGACGCTCAGAACCACCGGGGCAATAGCGAACGAGTACGGCTGGTGCCGCCTACCCCATGGGACGTAGGCCCTCATGTACCACGCTGCGAACCGGCGGTTGCCCTCTACATATCGGTCGATCAACTTCGCGGCCACGCCGTAGCTATCGGCGGCTCAGGGGTACATTCGTGCACACTCGCCCAGCCGAGGGCGCCTGTCTCAAGCCGATCGGCGTGCTTCCAGGCCGGGGGTCAACAGTTTCGAGTTTCCTTCGGAGACGACCTCGATCGCGCCGTTGGAGACTTTGATGGCGGTCTGATCGTCGATTGCGTATGTCGGGATCGGTATTCCCGTGGCCCACTTTTCCACGTTGGCCGTGGAGGAGTCCTCGAAGCCTTCTCGATCCAGATGTACGCGCAGTGCAAAGTCGACCAACCCCAGCGCCCTATCGCCTTCCCGCGCCTGGTCGCTGCCTGCGGGCACGAACTGGAGGTTGAACTCTGCGTCGCAGTTGTACGGGGTCATGGCGATGCTCCCCGCGCTTACCCCCACGTAGACCGACTCGCTCAGCGAGGGCAGGAGGTCTGCCAGTCCTGACTCGCGCATCCAGTAGCAGAGGTAGAGGACATCGCCGCCCCACACCAACACGGCGTCGGTCTCCCTAACCATCGGAACCCAGCTCTCCTCTTGGATGCTGGGCAGCGCGGTGAGTTCCAGAATCCCCAATGACTTCCAACCCAGCTCGCACAAAGGGCTCGGCGCTTGACCGCAGACCGCCCCCCAGGCGCCCGACCCGCCGCCGGGGAAGGGATACATGGCGGTCGGGATGATGAGGGCGCTGGACTCCGAGATCGGCTTTCCCAGCAGGCCGACGAGTGCATCATGGATGCTCGGGTTACTGATGCCAGACGACGTAAGCAGAAGCTTCATGCGTCCTCCTGGAGTGGTTTGCGGTCAGAACGCTCTAGGGATCCCACGCGGTAGAGACTGGCAGACCACGGAAACCTCATCGGCCGAGTACGACACCACGGCTTCGCGGCGCGCGTTCGATAGCCGGGCGCACAGCGGCGAAGAGGGTCGAAGGACTTTCATCTGCCTGGCCGAGCAGATCGGCTAACGCAGCGACCCGTCCCGCGAAGTCGTTCCCCGCATCGCCCGGATTAGCGATGCCAGGTCTCGACTGCCTGGCGATGATGTGCGTCGAGTGAAACAAATGGCGTCGGCGGCGGCCTCTGACTGGAGTGACAAGTACCGTCCGAATACGGGCGCGCTGCTCGCGTACCTCTACGAGTTGATCGATGACGGTCCAGACCTGGAGCGGCATGATCTTGTGCGCCTGATCCTGGAGCGGGTGAACTCACTGGTGGGGGCAGACGCCGCCGTGCTCTGGTGATCAGCGACGATGGCCATCTGGAGGCGGAGCGATTCGTCGGGACGCGGCCCTCTGCGACGGCGATCAGAGCGGAGCGGATGCTGGTCGAGTTGGTCGCCCACGAGCGGAACGGCGCGATGATCAATACCGGCGAAGCGCCGCTCAGTCCCCGTCTCGCTCAACTGTGCGACAAGCTGACCCGAGAACGCTCGGGCGTGGTTTGTGTCGGCCTGCAACGTCGACAGGCACTACTCGGGGTGCTCTGCCTGCACCGAGTCGGCAGCGGAGCCTTCGCCAATGCGCAGGCGCAGGACGCGGAGCGCTTCGCCCGCTTCGCGGCGGTCGCAGTCCACCAGATGACGGAGCGGTCGCAGGCGGAACGAGACGATGTGACCGGGATGCCGGGCCGGGCGATGCTGCTGCGCGCTCTGGACGAGCGGCTAGCGAGCAAGCGACCGTTTGCGCTCGGCTGCATCGACTTCGACGGGCTGAAGGCGGTGAACGAGGCGCTTGGCTATGAAGCTGGTAACGACCTGATCCGGGCGGTAGCCCATGCGATCGAAGCGCTGCTGAGACCCGGTGAGCTGGTCGGGCGGTTGCACGGGCGTGGCGGCGACGAGTTCGTCTGCCTGCTGGGAGAACAAGACCAGGCGTCACTCGAACGTCGTTGCCAACTCCTTGAGGCAGCGCTCGACAGAGCCCCTGTCCCGACGGAGCTTGAGGACTCGTATCTCGGCGTATCGATCGGAGCCGCCCTTGCAAACGGAGGCGACACGACGCCTGTCGGATCGCTATTCACCGCTGCCGAAAGCGCGATGCGAGAGCGCAAGCAGGAACGGCGCCGTCAGCAGGGGCGTCCGCCGACCGGGCACTAGAACGTTCAGTTCGGGCCGACCACCTGCCGGCTGGCGGCAACGTCTCTCACCTAGCTCAGGGTCATTGCCGAACACTGGCCCCGGCGACCGTGTGAAGCGGTGAGCGTCGGATGGACGACTGCGCTGATGCGTCCGATCAGTTGCCCACCGCCGGGTCCGCCCCGAATTCGCGGACCTCTTGCGGGCAGCGGCAGGCGGCGGCGATCTTGGCCGCCCACTGCAGCGCCTCCTCGCGTGAGGGCACGTCGATGATCGTCATTCCGGCGATGTACGCCTTGTTCTCCAAGCCGTCAGTCACCGTCCCGTCGGGGGCCACCACGCTGGGGCTTGACTCGTCGTGGGGGAACACGCCCCCGGCGAATACCCATACCCCGGCGTCCTGGGCATCCCGGATCACCGCGTGCGCAGCATCGCCGACGGCGGGCCCCTCCTCGTCGGGGATGTGATCCATCGCGCCGTCATCGAACGAGATCAGATACCGCGGCATCTCACGGCTTCCTTTCTCGGCCGGCTGCTCCGGCCGCTACTTCGCTACGGATACGCACCCAGGAGAGACGTACAGACCAGCGAGAACTCATCGGCTCGACCAGATCTAGCCTCGTGGGCCCGGTCGTGCAACTCGTCTGGTGGCCGCGCTCGGGCGTCTCGATCAGCTCCCGAGCGGCGTGACTCGGCTGTGCCGCGGCATCAGATCGTGAGGACGATCTTGCCGAATTGCTCGCCCGCCTCGAGCCGCTCGTGCGCGGCGCGGATCTCCTCGAGCGGGAGCACGGTGTCCACAACGGGACGCGCGCGGCCGCTCGCGACGAGCTCGTAGGCCCCGGCGAAGTCCTCGGCGGTCCCCATCGTGGAGCCGAGGATCGAGAGCTGCTTCCACCAGATCCGGTGGAGCGCCGCGGGGGGGTTCGGCCCGGTCGTCGCGCCGCAGACGGCGATGCGGCCGCCCGGCGCAGCGACCTGGAGCGACGTCGCCCACGTCGCCTCGCCGACGTGCTCGACGACGACGTCGATGCCGTGGCCCTCCGTTGCCTCCTGCACCACCGCCTTCACGTCGCCGGTCGCGTGGTTGACGGTCGCGTCGGCGCCGAGCTCGCGGGCCCGCCCGAGCTTAGCGTCGCTCGACGAGGTGACGAGCACCCGCGCCCCGAGCGCCTTCGCGAGCGCGAGCGCCGCCGTCGACACGCCGCCGCCGATCCCCCAGGCGAGCACCCACTCGCCTTCGCGCAGGCCGGCGCGCGTCACGAGCATCCGGTACGCGGTCTCGAAGACCAGCGGGAAGGCCGCCGCCTCCTCGAAGCTCAACCCGTCCGGGATCGGGTGCACGTTCGTCGCCGGCACGGCGATCAGCTCTGCGTTCGTGCCGTCGCCGTGCTCGCCGAGCACGTGGATCCGGCCGCCGGCGATCTCGATGCCCGGGTTGAGGACGACGCGGTCTCCCGGGGAGAAGCCGCCGGCGCCCTCGCCGAGCGCCTCGACGACGCCTGCTCCGTCGGCGCCGAGGATGCGCGGCTTCGGGACGGAAGGCAGGCCCTTGCGGATCCAGACGTCGAGGTGATTGAGCGCGGCGGCGCGCAGGCGGACGAGGACCTCGCCCGGGCCCGGGGACGGATCGGGCGCCTCTTCGAGGACGAGCACCTCTGGACCGCCGTCCTCGTGGATCCGGACTGCGCGCACCGGGGCAGACTATCCGGGTGACCGAAGCCGAACTCGACGCTCTGGCGCAGGAGATCGGGCTCGACGCGATCGGCGCGGCCCCCGCCGTGCCGTATGCCGAGACCGAGCGCCATATCCGCGCGCGGCGCGCGCGGGGGCTCTTCGCCGACATGCGCTTCACCATGGCCCGCCCCGAGGAGTCGTGCCATCCCGAGACGCTGCTGCCGGGCGCCCGCACGGTCGTGTCCGCGGCGCTCTGCTACTGGCTGCCCGAGCCGGAGCGGCCGCCGGGCCATGGCCGGTTGCCGCGGTACACCTGGTTCGACGGCTACGCAGCCTTGCGGGAGAAGCTCGACCTCCTCGGGCGGAAGCTCGGCGGCTCGTATCGCGTCCTCGTCGACGCGAACCAGCACGTCGACCGCGAGGCAGCGGCCCGGAGCGGGGTCGGCTTCTACGGCAAGAACACGCTCCTCATCACCCGTCGGCACGGCTCCTGGGTCGTGCTGGGGACGCTGGTCACGGACGTCGAGCTCGATCGGACGCCGCCTCTCGACCTCGACTGCGGCGATTGCCGGCTCTGCATCGACGCCTGCCCGACCGGGGCGCTCGACGAGCCGGGGACGCTCGACGCGACGCGCTGCCTCTCCTACTGGACGCAGGCGCCTGCGCCGCCGCCCGCCGCCTACCGCGCGGAGCTCGGCGCGCAGGTCTACGGCTGCGACATCTGCCAGGACGTCTGCCCGTGGAACCGCGGCGTCGAGAAGCGCCGTGCGGCCGAGCCGCTCCCGGAGGATGCGACCCCGCACGTCTCCCTCGTGGAGTGGCTGCGCTCAGAGCCGGGCGAGCTGAGACGCCGCTTCGCGCGGCTCTACGTGCCGCACAACGACGGCCGCCGTCTCCGGCTCAACGCGCTCGTCGCGGCAGGCAACGTGGGGGGAGACGGCGAACGGGAAGCCGTGTCCGCCCATCTCGACGACCCGGACGCCACGACGCGCGAGCTCGCGGCGTGGGCACTCGCGCGGCTGGAGGAGCGCGGTGTCTAGCCGCGCGGGGCGCTGGCTCGTCCTTCTGCGACCGGGGCTCGTGGTCGCGGGCGCTGTCGCGGTCGGACTGACCGAGATGCCCGGGTCGTACCGGGCATGGGGGTGGGCCGTCGTCGGCTTCTTCGCAGCGGAGACCGCGCTCGCGGCAGTCCTCTCCGCCACCGAGCTCGGACCGGCAGCGCGTGTCTGGGCGCGGGGACTCTTGATCGCGTTCGACGGCATCGTCGGGATCGGATTCGTCGCCGTCTTCTCGTTCGAGGCCGGCCAGCCGTACCGCGCGCTCTTCCTGATCCCGATCGCCGAGGCGGCGCTGCGCTTCGGACTCGCCGGCGGCGCGCTCGCCGGCGCCGTGATGACCGGCTCCACGATCGTGATCGACGACCTCGGGCCTGGCCTGCACTGGCGCGCGGCGCTCGTCCGGATCCTCGTCGGCATGCTCTCCGGCATCGTCGTCGGCCGACTCCGCGACACGATCGGCGCCGAGCGCAACCGCGCCGAGGTACGCGCGGGCGAGGCCGAACGGCTGCGCGACGAGCTCGGTCGCCGAGTCGACGTCCTCGAGGCGGCCAACCGTTGCGCCCGCGCGCTCGGCTCGTCGCTCGAGCTCGACGAGGCCTTCGGGGCGTTCATCCGCGAGCTGCGCGGCCTCGTCCCGTTCGAGCGGACGGCGATCGTCCTCGTCGAGGACGAGACCGCGACGACGATCGCCACGGCCGGCCGAGGCGCCGGCGAGGTCTTTCCGCCTGGCAACAACGACCCGATCGCGGGCTCGGTGCTCGAGCGCGTGCTCGACCGGCAGGTCGTCGTGCGCCGTGACCTCTCCGAGCGTGTGTTCCCCGCGGACGAGCACCTCCTCGCGCTCGGCCTGCGCAGCGAGCTCGTGGCGCCGCTCCAGCTCGGCGCCCGCACGATCGGGATGCTCGGCCTCTCGCGCGAGCGCCCCGACGCCTTCAGCGAGGACGAGGTCGAGCTCGTCGCCCTGCTCGGCCGCCTCGTGGCGACCGCGGTGCAGAACATCCGCGCCTACGAGGCCGAGCGGACGCGCGTCGAGGAGCTGGCGCGACTCTCGCAGTTGCGGGCGGACTTCGTCTCTCTCGTCTCGCACGAGCTGCGCAGCCCGATGGCGGCGGTGATCGGCGCCGCGCGCACGCTGCAGGATCGCTGGCGGATGCTCTCGGCCTCGCAGCGCGAGTCGTTTCTCGCGCTCATCGGCGACGAGACGTCGCGTCTCGCCGCCCTCGTCGGGGACGTCCTCGACACGTCTCGGATCGAGGCGGGGATGTTCAGCTACCAGTTCGAGGCGGTCGACCTCCGGAGCGTCCTCGAGGAGGCGGTCGAAGTTGCGGTGCTCGCGCAGCAAGAGGTGCCGGTCGTTGCGTCCGTCCGGGGCCGGCTGCCGGCCGTCCGCGGCGACCGTGCGCGGCTCCGCCAGGTGCTCGGCAACCTGGTCGAGAACGCGGTGAAGTACTCGCCGGACGGCGGCGAGGTGCGCATCTCGGCGGCGGCGGCGAACGGCGCCGTGCGGATCGCCGTGCGGGACGCCGGTCCCGGGATCCCGCGTGACCAGCAGGCGCGCATCTTCGAGAAGTTCGGGCGGGTGGACGTGCCGGGCGTGTCGAAGCCCGGGACGGGGCTCGGCCTCTTCATCGCCCGCTCGATCGCGGAGGCGCACGGCGGCTCGCTCGAGGTGAGCTCCGGCGGCGAGCAGGGGGCGACCTTCACGCTGACGCTGCCGGTGCAGCCCTAGCCGCGACGACCTCGGCGGCGGTGGTGTCGACCGCGTACAGGCGCCACGTCCCCGGCACGCCTTTCAGCTCGCGCTCGCCACGCGCCTCGAACTCGAGACCGGTGCCGGCGACGAGGTCGCGCACGGTGCTCGTGACGAGCACCTCGTTGGGGGCGGCCGCCGCGGCCGTACGTGCGCCGATGCTGACGGCGAGTCCGGCGGGTTTGCCGTCATGGAGCTCGCATTCGCCGACGTGGATGCCGACGCGCAGGTCGAGCCCCAGGTCGCGCACGCCGTCGACGATCGCCTGGCCGGCGCGGATTGCGCGCGCGGGGCCGTCGAAGGTCGCGAAGAAGCCGTCGCCCGCGGTGTCCCGCTCCTCGCCGCGAAAGCGGGCGAGCTCGCGCCGGATGAGCGCATGGTGCGCGGCGAGCAGCTCGCGCCAGGCGCGGTCGCCGAGCGCGCTCACCCGCTCGGTGGAGCCGACGAGGTCTGTGAACAGCACGGTGGTGAGGATGCTCTCCGGCAACGCCGGCGCGTGCTCGCCGGCGACGAATCGCTCGATCTCGTCCACGATGTCGGGCGAGAGGTACATCCCGAAGTAGTCATCCCCTGAGACCCGCATCGTGCGCGCGCCCGGGATGCACGCCGCGAACTCGAGCGTCGTCTCCTCCTCGCCCAG
Organism: uncultured Actinomycetes bacterium; assembly: GCA_963796265.1. Lineage (GTDB taxonomy): Bacteria > Actinomycetota > Thermoleophilia > Gaiellales > Gaiellaceae > Palsa-739. The sequence continues at coordinate 48,438 of CAWCLA010000002.1, forward strand.
GCGGCCGCGCCGGTAGAGCGTGAGCGTCGGCGCGCGCACTGCCGGCAACACGGCGCTCAGGTCGGTATCGAAGAAAGCACGGTTGAGCGCGTACGCAACGGCGGGGCTGGCCCCGAGGCGGAGCTCGTTCGCGAACAGCTCTCGTGCCTCCTCGCCTTGCGCGTAGACCGACGGGCAGCCGTCGCGCAGCAGTTCGTCGCAGTACGCGCGCGTTCCCCAGCTCTCGCGCAGCTTCGCCAGTTCCTTCTGGTTTTGCTCCTCCGAGCCCAAGCCGGTCTCCGGCGAGGGATGGAAGAGCACGAGCGCGCGAGTCCGCTCCGGATACGTCGCTGCGAACATCGCGGCCATGCCCGAGCCCTCGTGCGCGCCGAAGACGACGGTGCTCGTCGAGCCGACGTCGTCGAGCACGGCCCGCAGATCCTCCATGCGCGTCTCGAGCGCGGCGAAATGGGGGCCGTGGTCGGAGAGACCGGTTCCGCGCTTGTCGAAGAGGATCAGGCGGAACGACCGTGCGAGCCGCTCGTAGAACGCTCGCCAGTAGGGCAATCCCCAGTAGTAGACGAGATTCGAGACGTAGTCGGGAACGTAGACGAGGTCGATCTCGCCCTCCCCGACGACCTGGTAGGCGATCGCGGTGCCCCCGTTCCGCGCGTAGCGGATCTCCACGGCTTCGGAAGTCTACGCCCGGACGCGGAGGCGTTCGACACCGAGCTCCTTCGCGAGCGCCTTGGCGCGCGTGGCGACCGAGTGCCGCAGCTCGTCCGGCTCGAGCAGGACGGCCTCGCCGCGCAGCGAGAGCACCTCGCTCTCGAGCCACTCGTCGCTCCCGACCGGCAGCTCCCGGACGGCGCTTCCGTCGGCGAGCGGCCTTGCGCCGCGCTCGATCGCCCAGCGTGCGATCTCCGCGTCGTAGAGGATCTTCGCGGTGCGCGCGTCGCGGAGGCGCGTGGGCTCGAATCCCTCCCGCGCCTCGAAGCGCTCCCGCGTCAGCTTCGCGCTCCGCATCCGGTCGAGGCGGAACGAGCGGGCGCCGTCGCTCGTGCGGTCCCAGGTGTGGACGTACCAGTTCGGCAGCTGCCGCTCGAGCGAGTACGCCTCGACGAGCCGCGTCGTGGGAGCCGCGTCGACCTCCTTCTGGTACTCGATCTCGACGAGCCGGCGCTCGCGCATGCCGCGCGCGAGCTTCGAGACGAGGTCGAGCTCCTCGGTGGCGGCCTGCGGCTCCGGCGTCTGTCCGAGCTCGAACTGCCCGAACGTCTCCTCGAGCTTCTTGCGGACGCGCGAGAGCGGCGTGTGCGCGTCGGCGGCGATCATCGGTCCGACGTACTCGAGCGCGAGCCGGATTGCCCGCGCCTCGAGCGGCGTCAGCCGTGGCGCGGCGCGGAAGGTGTCGCCCCACAGCTCCTTGTCGACGTGGACCGAGCCGTTGCGCAGCTCCGCGTAGATCGTGTAGCACCCGCCGCCGAAGTTGACGAGATTGAGGAGCGACAGGTGCTCCTCGAGCTCCTCGGACGGGATCGACGGGAAGCGCTCGAACAGCTCCGCCGCCGGGATCTCGGCCTCGCGATCCTCCCCGCAGGCTGCCAGGAGATACGCGAGCAGCGCCTGTAGGACGGCGAACCGCTCGGGGGCGACCGGCCCCGCGAGCCGCTCGATGATTGCGACGGCGCTCGCCGCCGGAGCATCGCGCGCCGGCCGGGGCGGCTCGCCCTCGTGCCGCTCGCGCACGCGGCGCAGGGCCGCCGCGACGTCTCGCCGGAGCTCGGGCGGCTCGAGGGGCACGGCGCGGCCGTTCTGGCGCAGCACCCAGGACGAGAGCTGGGAGATGGAGGAGTAGTCGGTGACGAAGACGTCGTCCTCGAGCCGTCCGGTCGAGCCGTACGCGCGCCGCACCCACCAGGCCGTGTCGCCGCGTACCTCGATCCGCGCCGTGCCGGCGGCGTTGCCGATCTGCCACGGCGGCCGGCCGCGATAGAGCTCGACGTCGAAGTCGACCGGAGCGCGGAAGTCTCGCTCCCGCCGCGTCGCGAACTTGATGTCTCCTCGGATCCGCGAGACGCGGAAGGTACGGATGTCGTCGCGGTCAAGGTCCTGGCCGACGACGTACCAGAGGCCGTTGTCGTTGATGAGCGCGTACGGGTTGAGCGTCCGCTCGCTCAACTCGTCGCGCGAGATCGACCAGTACTCGAAGCGCACCGTCCGCTGCTTCGAGATCGCGTTCTCGAGCTTCGCCAGCCGCCCCGGCGTCTCCGGCGAGTAGTCGGGATCGAGCACCTCGACACGGCTTGCAGTCTCCGTCGGCGCCTCGGTGAATCCCGGCCGTCCGAGCGCGAGGTTCTGAAGCGCGAGACGCAACGGCTCGGCGTACGCGAACTTCCCCTCGAGGAGATAGAAGGCGGTCTGGAGCGCTGCGAGCTCCTCGTCCTCGAGCTCGAGCTTGGGCAGGAAGTACTGCTCCGAGCGGAGCGTGTACAGCTCCTCGCCCGTGAACTCGTCGCGCTGCGACTGGAGCGGCACCCCGAGCGAGAGGAGCTCCGCGCGGTCGGAGTAGAAGCGGCGTGCGAATGCCTCGTCGGACATCTCCGAGTAGCCCTCGACGTTCGACTTGACGTCACGCGCGGTGATCGCCCGGCGCTCCGCCATCAGGAAGGCGACGAGCGAGAGCTGCCGGATCAGCTTGTCCGTGTCATGCGACACCCGCCGAGGAGCCTATCGGCTCCTCGCCGCGCGGATAACGAACTGCGCCGCCGGGAGAGCGTGGTCTCCCGGCGGCTCCGTGCTGCTTCTGATTGGGATCCCTGGACGGACTGGCTGCCCGGTGCGCCCGCGCGCGGCAGAGGCCGGCGCGAGCGCAGTGCGGCCTGCGGCCAAGTCGGCTGCGCTCGTCTTAGCCTCCGGCCTTTGGCCTGGGTTCTGGTCGAAGGCTTCGAGCCTTGACTTCGGTCCTGGCTGCGGCGTAACGGTGCGTCAGCGCTTATGTGCTCGCAGTACGAAGCGCGCGCGGAGCTCGGCTGGTCCGGACGCAGCCGTCAGGCTGTCAGGCTGCGGCCCGTGTCTCCAAGTGCTGATGCGAAGGGCAGTAGTCGCGGTCCGGCAGCGGTGTCCGCTGGCAGGGCTTGCCCTTGCGGGTCGTGGCCCGGCAGCGGGCGATGCCGCCGTCGAGCAGGCCCGACTCGATCTGCTCTTCGATGAAGTCGGCGGCGGCCTTCACGCCCTGCTCGACGGCCCAAGCGACCTGCGCCTGCGCCGTGATCGGGAAGTGGCGCCGGACATCCTGGAACAGCGCCCGCTCGGGCTTCGCGAAGTAGAGCGGATCGCTGGCGAGGCGCTCCATCGTCTGCTCGCAGGCCATGAGCACGGACCGGCGCGAGTCGAGCTGGGTCTCGCGGTCGGCGTACGGATCGATCAGGTCCTTAACGGACCGGTAGATCGCCCGTGAGTATTGATACATGCACTGCTGAAGCTGGGCGGTTCTCTCTTCGATCACTCGCGTTGCGTCTCCTCGTCGCAGACCCCGCAAGGCCCCTGTCCGAAGCGGATTCCGACGGGTTTCCCCTCGCCCGTGGACTCGATACTACATCGTGCCGAGGGTGTTACAAAGTCGCCGGATTCGTTGCCTCGAGGGCCAACGGACGCGGTCACATGCGGTGGGTCTCCGCGGACCCCTCCCGGCCGACGGCACGACGCCCGAACCCGGCGACCCAGAAGACCGCGAGTACGAGCCCGACGATGCCGAAAAGGATGCCGAGCCAGGAGACGATGAAGAGGAAGATCAGGCCGACTACGATGAGCGCGATCGCTATGCCGATCACGAGATTCGCGTCCCCGTGAGCCTGGAACCGGAAACGTAAGGGCTGCGTCAGGCCTGGAGGACGACGAGCCGCTCCTCGGTCATCTCGCGGATCGCGTAGGCGGGGCCTTCCTTCGTGTTGCCCGAGCCTTTGATGCCTCCGTACGGCATTTGATCCGCGCGGAACGTCGGCGCCTCGTTGACCGTGACGCCGCCGAACTCGAGCGCCTCGGCCGCGGCGAGCGCGGTCGCGATCGAGCCGGTGAAGATGCCCGCCTGGAGCCCGTATTCGGTGGCGTTCGCGCGCTCGTACGCGTCCGCGAGCGAGCCGACGGCATTGACGACGCAGACCGGGCCGAAGACCTCGTCACAGACGACGCGCGCCGTCTCGGGCGCCTCGGCGAGCACGATCGGGCCGAGCGGGTCTGCGTCCGAGGCGCCTGCGAGGAGCGTCGCGCCGGCGGCCTCGGCTTCCTCGACCCACGCCGCGATTCGCGTCCGCGCGTCCTCGTCGATGACCGGCCCGACGTCGGTCGCCTCGTCGGCCGGGTCGCCCACGACGAGCGCCGCCACCTTCGGGAGGAAGCGCTCGAGGAAGCCGTCGAGCGCCAGGCGCTCGACGTAGATCCGCTGCACGGAGATGCAGCTCTGCCCGGCGAAGGAGAAGGCGTTCGCGGCGAGCTTCGAGGCGGCGAGCTCGAGATCCGCGTCGGCGGCGACGAGGGCCGGCGTCGAGTTGCCGAGCTCGAGCCGCACGCGCTTCTTCGCAGCGCGCTCAGCGATCCCCCAGCCGACGCCGCTCGAGCCGGTGAAGGTGATCATCCGGACGCGCTCGTCCTCGACGAGGACGTCGCCGATCTCGCCTGAGGGGCCGACGAGGACGTTGAGCCAGCCCGCGGGCAGGCCGGCCTCCTGCTCGAGCTCGGCGAGGAGGAGTGCCGAGAGCGGCGTTGCGCTCGCCGGCTTGAGCACTACCGGGCAGCCCGCCGCGAGCGCCGGCGCCAGCTTGTGGGCCACGAGGTTGCAGGGGAAGTTGAAGGGCGAGATGGCGCCGACGACTCCGACCGGCCGGCGCAGCGTGAACGCGACCTTGCCCGCGCCGGCCTCGGAGGCCGCCATGGGCACGACGTCGCCGGCGAGCTTGCGCGCCTCGACGGCCGCGAACGTGTAGGTCGAGACTGCGCGCGAGGCCTCGACGCGCGCGGTGCGGATCGGCTTGCCCGCCTCCGCGCAGATCGTCTGCGCCATGTCCTCGTGCCGCTCGCGCAGGAGGTCGGCGACCCGGTCGAGGATCGCGGCGCGCTCGTGTGCCGGCAAGGGAGACTCGAGCGCCCGCGCGGCTGCGTCGACCGCCCGGCGAGACTCGCCCGCGCCAACCTTCGCGACCCGCCCGACGACGTCGCCGGAGTACGGCGACCGCACCTCGACCGCCTCGCCGGTCTCGAGCCACGCTCCGTCGAGGAGCAGCTTGTGTACGCCTTTTGTCGTCGCCATATGCTCGCCCCGTGCTCACGCGTGACGATATCGGGATCCACCTCACGAGCGAGGTGATCGTCGCCGGCGGCCGCTGGCCCGGCCTCTCGCACACGATCGAGCACCCTTTGGCTTGGAACGCCGCCGGCAGGGCCGGCGGCGCCCGGCCGAACACCCCGCCTTCGGCGGCCCGCGGGCTCGTGCTCGTCGACACGGGGATGATCGACTCGACACCGGAGCTCGACGATGAGTGGTCTCCTACTCCGCACCCGCTGCCTGCCGAGCTCGTACAGCGCGTCGCGATGGTCGTCAACACGCACCTCCACTTCGACCACTGTGGTGGCAACCGGCTCTTTCCGGGCGTGCCCATCCACGTGCAGCGTGTCGAGCTTGCGGACGCGCTGAGCGAGGACGGCTACACGATCCGCGAGTGGGTCGACTTCTCCGGCGCCGCGTACGTCGAGCACGACGGCGAGGCGGAAATCCTCCCGGGCGTTCGCCTCGTCCCGGCTCCGGGGGAGACCCGCGGGCACCAGATCGTCCTCGTGGAGACCGACGCGGGGCCGATGGTGCTCGGCGGTGACGTCGGTCACACGTTCGAGGAGCTCGAGCGCGGCGACACGCCGGGCCGGAGGCTCGTTCTCGAGCTGGCCGCGCCGACGTATCTCGGCCACGTCGAGGAGCCGCGCGTGCCGCGGAGCTCGTAGCGCTACTGGAACTCGGGCGGTAGGCGCGTCGCGAGCGCGTAGAGCACCTTCGGCTGCAGCGACGGCACCTCGCGCAGGAGCGTCTGGAAGTTGCGTGCCGTCATGAGCAGGATGGTCACCGGGCCGAGCGTCGTCACCGTCGCCGTGCGCGGCACCTCGGCCACGAGCGCGATCTCGCCGAGGAAGTCTCCGGTCGAGAGCTCCCTGAGCAGTCGTCCCTTGCGCCGCACCTCGACGCGTCCCTCGACCAGCACGACGAACTCCCGTCCCGGCTCGCCCTCACGCGTCAGTTTCCGGTCGGCCGGGAGGCTCACCTCGTCGGCGAGGGCGGCGACCCGCTGCAGCTCCGACTTCGAGCAGCGCTCGAAGAGCGGGACGCGCTTCAGGAGCTCGATCTTCGCGTTCTTGCGCAGCATCGACCGCGGTACAGTCTCGTGGATGACGCAGTCCGGCGCAATGATCGTCGACGCGGTTCGCAGTCCGATCGGCAAGAAGAACGGCACCTTGTCGCACATCCGCGGCGACGAGCTCTCGGCTCAGGTCGTGAATGCGCTGCTGGCGAGGAACGGGGTCGAGCCCGCCGAGGTCGAGGACGTGCAGTGGGGCTGCGTCACGCAGGTCGACGAGCAGGCGTGGAACATCGGGCGCAACGTCGCGCTGACCGCCGGCTGGCCGGTGTCGGTCGCCGGGACGACCGTCGACCGGCAGTGCGGCTCCTCGATGCAGACGAACTTCAACGCCGCTGCTGCGGTCTGGTCGGGGCAGCTCGACCTCGTCGTCTCGGGCGGCGTCGAGATGATGTCGCGCGTCCCGATGGGATCGAACAACGGCTCGATGTCGCCGCTCGTGTGGGAGCGCCACGAGATCGTGATGCAGGGGATCTCCGCCGAGGAGATCGCGAAGCAGTGGGGGCTGGAGCGCGAGGAGCTCGACCGGATCGGCTACGAGTCGCACCTGCGCGCCGCGCGCGCGATGGACGAGGGGCGCTTCGAGCGGGAGATCGTCCCGATCGAGCTCGACGTGCCCGAGCCCGACTCCTCCGGAGGCGCCACGACGCTCAGCCGCGTCCGCTTCGCCGTGGACGAGGCCGTGAGGCGCGAGACGACGCTCGAGAAGATGGCTGCGCTCCAGCCGGCGTTCATCCCGGACGGCGTCGTGACGGCCGGAAACTCGTCCCAGATCGTCGACGGCTCGGCCGCGGTGCTCGTCGCCTCCGAGGCGAAGGTCGCCGAGCTCGGGCTCGAGCCGCGGGCGCGGTTCGTCTCCTTCGGCGTCGTGGGTGTCGACCCGCATCTGATGCTGCACGGCAACCCGGAGGCCTCGGCGAAGGCGCTCGCCAAGGCGGGGCTGACGTGGGATGAGATCGACGTGATCGAGGTGAACGAGGCGTTCGCCTCGGTGGTCGCGCAGTTCCTCGCGGACACCGGCCTGCAGGAGCGCTACGAGGCCGGCGACGTGAACCCGAACGGCGGCGGCATCTCGCTCGGCCACCCCCTCGGCGCCACGGGCGCCCGCATCACGTCGACGCTCGTCTCGGAGCTCGAACGTCGGCAGGCGCGCTACGGCCTGGCGACGATGTGCATCGGCTTCGGCCAGGCGATCGCCGCTGTGATAGCTCGCGAGACCTGAGGTCTCGCTCGCTCAAACACGGAACTCCGCGCGGTCGGGAGCGTGGTCCCGCCCGCGCTCCGTGCTGCTTCTGCTTTGGGATCGCTGGAAGGGTTGCCTGCCTGGATGAGGGTCTGAAACGTTTCTAGCCCTCGTGCGGTCAAGGCGGCGTCGTAACGGCGCGTTACGACGCCGCGGAGTAGCGGGCGAGTACGCGTAGCCTGCTCGCCCGCGACGGAAGAGCGGTTGGAACCTTGCGTCAGCCCTTATGTGCTCTCAGCACGGAGGGCCGGGGAGACCGCGCTCTCCCCGGCCCGCAGTTCGTTCACACCCCGGCGAAGAGCGCAGCTCTTTGCCCGGACCAGCGAGCGAGACCGCAGGTCTCGCGAGCTAGTGGTCGAACCGCGCGAGCCAGTCGCCGACGACCCGCATGTAGCGCTCGCGCTCCTCGACGTGGGGCATGTGCGACGACTCCTCGAAGCAGACCCACTCCGAGCCCCGGATTCCGGCGCGCAACGTCTCCTGCAGCGCCGGCGTCGCCTCGTCGTGGCGCCCGGAGACGAGCAGCGTCGGCACGGCGATCTCGCCGAGCCGGTCCTTCGACTGCCAGTCCTTGCAGGAGCCGATGATGTGGAACTCGCTCGGGCCGTTCATCGTCCGGTACACGACCGGGTTCCGCTCGAGCCACTCGAACGACGCCGCCACCTCGGCCGGCCATGGGATACGGCACACGTGGCGTCCGTAGAAGACCAGGCACGCCTCGACGTACTCGGGATTGTCGTAGTCGCCGGCCGCCTCGTGCTCGTCGAGCACGGCTTGCACGTCCTCCGGAAGCTCTGCCCGCAGCTTGCCCGCCTCGGTCGCGAAATCCGCCCACGACGCCGCCGTATCCGCGAGCACGAGGGAGCGCAGGCCGGGCGGTTGCGTGAACGCGTACTCCTGGGCGAGGAAGCCGCCCCAGGACTGGCCGAGGACGTGATGCCGGTCGGCGATCTCCAGCATGTCCACGAGGTTGTGCAGCTCGCGGACGAAGAGATCGACCGTCCAGAAGTCGGCGCCGCGGTCCGGGTAGTGCGTGCTGCGGCCGTTCCCGATCTGGTCGTAGTGGATCACCGCCCGGCCGTCCGCGAGGTCGGCGAGCGAGAGGAGGTAGTCGTGCGTAGCGCCCGGGCCGCCGTGGAGGGCGACGAGCGGCGCGGGCGCGGCCGGATCGCCGGGCCGAAGCTTGCCGGTCACCCGGTACCACGTCTCCGCCTCCTCGCCGCCCGCGAGCGGGAAGGCGACGGTGCCCTCGCGTACCTGCACGTCGGCGGCGAGTCTACGTCTAGGCTCCGCGCGATGAAGATTGGAGTGGTCGGGCTGGGGACGATGGGTGCGGGCATCGCGCAGCTCGCGGTCGAGGCGGGGCTCGAGACCGTCGGACGCGAGGTGACCGACGAGCTGGGGGAGAGGGCGCGCGGACGGATCGACCACTTCCTCGCCCGCAAGGTCGAGAAGGGCCAGATCGACTCCTTCGACCTCGGCCTGCTGACCTTGACGACCGACGTCGGCGACCTCTCGGGCTGCGACGTCGTCGTCGAGGCGATCGTCGAGGAGCTCGAGCCGAAGCGGGAGCTGTTCGTGGAGCTCGAGCGGGTCTGCCGCCCCGACGCCGTCCTCGCCACGAACACCTCGGCGCTCTCGGTGACGGAGATCGCCGGCGCCGTCTCGACGCCCGAGCGCGTGGTCGGGATGCACTTCTTCAACCCGGCGCCGCTGATGCCGCTCGTGGAGATCGTCCGCGCCGAACGGACCTCCGACGAGGCGTTCGAGGCCGCCTACGCGCTCGGCGAGCGGCTAGGCAAGCATCCGATCCGCTGTCACGACACTCCCGGCTTCGTCGTCAACCGTGTCCTGATCCCGCTTCTCAACGACTGCATCCGCGTGCTCGACGAGGCGCGCGTGACGCCAACCGACCTCGACGCCGGCATGAAGCACGGGGCCGGCTGGCCGATGGGCCCCTGCGAGCTCGTCGACCTCGTCGGGATCGACGTCCACGTGCACGCGAGCGAGGCGCTCTGGGAGAAGCTGCGGGAGCCGCGGATGGCGCCGCCCGCGCGCCTCGTCGCGATGGCGAACGCCGGCCTCCTCGGCCGCAAGTCGGGGCGCGGTTTCTACACGTACGAATAGCTCGGCCCTCGCGGAGAGCTGTGCGTTTCTGGAGAGCTGTGCGTTTCTGCGGCGTTACGCCGCGGCGACGGAGGGGCTGCTCGAACCTCCCGTGAGGCCCTCGGGGCTTTCGCGGCGGAGCGTTTCCGAGGCCGCGCTCTCGGGTGCGCGAAGCCCCGTTTCGGGGCCTGGAGACTCGTCGCGCATCCGGGGCGCGTCGAGCAGCAGCTCGAGGCTTAGCGCCTGGAGAACGGCGGCAGACGCCTGCTCAAGCAGCTGTGCCGAGGTCTCTGCCGGGACACCGCTCGCGTGCAGCGCCTTCGCGAGCGCGTCGACCCGCCCCGCCAGGTCGACGGCGCGCCGCTGCAAGTGTTCGTCTGGCATGGCAACGCAGCTTCGCGGAGTGGTCGGACGTTCCTGCCGCGCGCAAGTACCCTGAGTGCGCCCATGCGGCGGATCCTGCTCAGCTGCGCGAGTGTCGCGGTGCTCATGCTTCCGGCTGCGGCGTCTGCCCGTGCGCGCGCACACGTCGCTCCCGGGTTCCTCGTCGTCCGCAAGGCTGCAGGCGACGGCGGCGTCTCCGGCCGCCCGGTGGTCACCGTCGTCGTCGAGGGCTTCGTGCTCGGGCGCGTCTCGCCCGAGGCGCAGGCGCGGGTGCAGATCTTCCAGCTCGCCTCCGCGGCCGGGGGCGGCGCTCCGCAGCCGGCCGGGGTGAACGTCTCCCACAGCCCGGTGGTGTGGCGCAGCTTCGCGGGCACTCAGTACAGCGGCAGCGGTTTCCGCTTCCGCGCCCTCGGCGGCGCCTATCGCGTCGTGGTGCGCGGCTCGGGCGTCTACCTCTTCGCGGGGGGCCAGGGCAGGGTCACGCTGCACGGCTCGTCGGTGTACCCGGGCGCCGACGGCGCGTACTCGGTCAACGGCGCCTCGTTCCGCTCGCTGCCGGCAGAGCCCCTGAAGCGCACGATCGGCGGAGGGTCGGGCGGATGAGCCCGCCCAAGCAGACGATTCTCGTGGTCGAGGACGAGCAGGCGATCGCGTCCTTCGTCGCCGCCTACCTTCGCAAGGACGGCTTCGACGTGCAGATGACGGCGAGCGGCCGCGAGGCGCTGGCGCTCGTCGGTGCGGCCCCGCCCGCCCTCGTCGTCCTCGACCTGATGCTCCCCGATCTCGACGGGATGGAGGTCTGCAGGCGGATCCGGGAGGCGAGCACGCTGCCCGTGCTGATGCTGACGGCGCGCGACGACGACCTCGACAAGATCGCGGGCCTCGAGATGGGGGCCGACGACTACCTCACGAAGCCGTTCAACCCGCGCGAGCTCGTGGCGAGGGTGCGGGCCATTCTCCGCCGCGGCGGAAACCGGGCGCGGCCCGAGGCGGGAATCCTGAAGCACGGGGAGCTCGTGCTCGATGCCGGCCGGCGTGAGTGCCACGTGGGGGAGCTGGAGGTCAAGCTGGCGCCGAAGGAGTTCGACCTGCTCTGGGAGCTGCTCGACCACCGCGGCCTCGTGCTCACGCGCGACCAGCTGCTCGAACGCGTCTGGGGCTACACATTCGCCGGCGACACGCGGACGGTGGACGTCCACGTCCGTCAGCTGAGGCGGAAGCTCGGCGACGCGGCACCGATCGTCACGGTGTGGGGGATCGGCTACAAGGCTGCTCCCGCCCGCGACGGCTAGGGCCTGTCGTGCTCAGATCGCTGCGCTTCCGCCTGCCCGCGCTCTTCCTGCTCGGCATCGTGCTCGCCGGCGTCGTCGCGACGCTCATCGCCGTCCGCTTCTTCCAGAGCTACACGCGCACGCACGCCGCCACCGAGTTGCGCGCGGAGTCGGCCGGGATCGTTCAGCTCTACCAGCGTCAGGCGGGGGTGGGGCACGTCTCGCGGAGGAACCTCGAGCTCGCTCTCGGGGACGACAAGGTGTTCTGGGTCCCGCGCGTGCCCGGAGCCTCGCTGCTCGTTGGCCCTCTGCCGCAGCTGCCGCGGAGCGCCGTGCCGCTCTCGAAGCTTCTCGGCGACAACCCGCCGGCGTTCAACCTCCACGTACGCAGCGGGGCCTATCTCGCTGTCGGGCAGGTCGTCCGCCTGCCGCCCGGGATCGCGGTGGGTGCGCTCGTCGTCGCGAAGCCGGAGGCGGCGCTGCGCAGCCGCTGGGTCCAGCTCGCCTGGGAGCTTGCGCTCGCGTTCGGGATCGGGATTCCCGTCGCGGGGGCTCTCGTCCTCTACTTCACGCGCCGGATCGCGCGGCCGCTGGAGGCGCTCAGCGCTGCCGCCGGCGAGGTCGCAGGAGGGAACTACGCCGTCACCGTGCCCGAGCGCACCGGCGGCAGCGAGGTCGAGCGCCTTGCGGCGAGCTTCGCCGAGATGGCGGCGCGGCTCGCCGAGTCGGAGGAGCTCTCCCGCCGCTTCCTGATGTCGGTCTCGCACGAGCTGCGAACCCCACTGACGGCGATCCGCGGCCACGTCGCAGCGCTGCGCGAGGGCATCCTCGAGGGCGAGGACGCGCAGGGGCGGTCGCTCGAGGTGATCGCCGAGGAGGCGCTGCGGCTCGAGCGCCTCGTGGGAGACGTGCTCGACCTCGCGAAGCTCGACGCACGCCGGTTCACGCTGCTGCACGAGGAGGTCGACATGCGCGCCCTCTGCGAACGCGCCTACGCGGCGTTCGCGGAGGAGGCGCGGGCGCGCGACATCGACTACGACCTCGAGCTCGGGGAGGGAGCCGTGCTCGTCACCGACGGCGACCGCGTGCTGCAGATCGTCTCGAACCTCCTGGCGAACGCGCTGCACTGGACGCCGCCGGGCGGCCACGTCGACCTCGGCCTGTCCGCGCGCGACGGGGAGGTGATGGTCGCGGTGTCGGACTCCGGCCCCGGAATCGCGCCGCAGCAGCGGGAGCGGATCTTCCGGCCCTTCTGGTCGGGCGACGGCGGCGGCACCGGGCTCGGCCTGACGATCGCCCGGGAGCTCGCGCTCGCGCTCGGCGGCCGGCTCGAGCTCGACAGCGAGCCGGGCCAGGGCAGCCGCTTCGTGCTCGTCCTGCCGGTGAAGAGCCCTCAGCCGGTCTGATGGTCTTCGAGGCGGTAGACCACCGCGCCGTCGCGCTTGAGGCTCTCCTCGAGGCGGGCCAGCCGCTCCTCGGCGCTGCGCCAGCCCGAGGCGATGAGGTCGACGAGGAGGGCGAGGTCGTCGACCCGGGCGTGCCGCTCGGTCAGGAGGTCTCCCTCGATCCTCTCGAGCCGGCGGATGACCTGATTCGTGAGGCCCCGCACCTCCGCGAGGTGACGGGAGCTGGGGCGGAAATGCTCCCGCAGTCCGTCCTGGATCGCGGCGGGGAGACCCGCCTCGAACCGGGCGGTCGTCGCGGCAAGCGACTCGACGGCGCTTCGCGCACGCTGCAGCGTCGCGTCGAACGCGGCGGGATCGGTGCGACCGGCGGCGGCGTCCTCGATCCGCTGTTGCGCGCGGGCGATCGCGTCCATGTCCACGGAGCCGACGGTACAACTGGCGTCGGATGGATCTCTCGGAGCTCGAATACGAGCTGCCGCCGGAGCTGATCGCACAGCACCCGGCCGAGCCACGCGATGCGTCGCGCCTCCTCGTCTACGAGCGCGCGAGCGGCGCCGTCCGCCACCGCACCGTCGCCGAGCTGCCGGACGAGCTGCAGGGGGAGCTCGTCGTCGTCAACGACACGAGGGTCGTGCCCGCCCGGATTCCGCTCGAATCGCCGCGCGGCGAGGTGCTGCTGCTCGAGCAGCTCGAGGACGGGACGTGGGAGGCGCTCGCGCGGCCGACGCGCCGGTTGCGGGCGGGTTGCCGCTACGGGCCGGTCGAGCTGCTCGAGCATCTCGGGGAGGGACGCTGGCGGCTCCGGCTCGACGGCGCCCCGGCCGGCGAGACCCCGCTGCCGCCGTACATCACCGCACCGCTCGACGACCCGTCCCGCTACCAGACCGTCTACGCGCGCGAGCCCGGCTCCGCGGCGGCGCCGACGGCCGGCCTGCACTTCACGCCCGAGCTCTATGCGCGGCTCGACCCGGTGTGCGTGACGCTCCACGTCGGCCTCGACACGTTCCGGCCGGTGACCGAGGAACGGCTTTCCGAGCACCGGATCCACGGCGAGCGGTACGCGCTCGCGCGGGAGACGTGGGAGCGGATCCGCACGGCGGGGCGCGTGCTCGCCGTCGGCACGACGACGCTGCGCGTGCTAGAGACGCTTGCGCACGGCGGGCCCCTCTCCGGCCGCACCGAACTCTTCGTCACGCCCGGCTTCGAGTTCCGGCGGGTCGACGCCCTCCTGACGAACTTCCACCTGCCGCGATCGACGCTGCTCGCGCTCGTAATGGCGTTCGCGGGGATCGAGGAGACGCGGCGCCTGTACCGGCTCGCGATCGAGGAGCGATACCGCTTCTACTCCTTCGGCGACGCGATGCTGATCCTGTGAGGCTGCGGCACTTCGCGGCGCGGCTTCGCAAGACTCCCCTTTCGGGTGACGCCCTCGCGCTCGCCTCGGCTGACGATGAACGTGATGCCTGCGGCAATCTGGCCCTCCCGCGGCCAGGGCACGTTAGTCGCGCTCGGATTTCCGAGTGCTGCTTTGCTTGCGCTCGGGTTGTGGACGGGGCTGCACGGAGTGGGCCTCGACACCAGCATCCCGGCGGGAATCGTCCTGGTCCTGCTGACTGCGCTGGCGGAGACGATCAGCGTGGTCGTCGCGCCGCGCGCGCGCATCTCTGCCGCCGCCCCGTTCCTGGTCGCGGCGGCGCTCGTCGGCGGGCCACTCGTCGGAGCCATGGCGGGCGCTTCGACGGAGGTGTTCACGACCGGTGACGTCTGGCGCCCGCGCTCGACGTATGCGGGCTCTCGCGCCCTCAAGGGGTTCGTCGTCGGTCTGATCGGAGAGCAGTTGACGCTACGCACCCCGGCCGGCGCCCTGGCGGTGGCGGCCATCGGGATGGCGGTCGGGACCGCGCTGAGCACGGCTGCCAACGCGATCGTCGCATTCGACCGGAGGATCGACTTCCGCTCGCAGTTTCTCGCCTCCTGGCGCGTCACCGTCCTGGCGGCGTTCGTCCCGGCACCGCTCCTCGCTGCCTTCCTCTTCCAGTTCCAGACGGCTCCGGCTCTCGCCTTGGGCCTCGCGGCCGGCCTGCTGCTCCTGATCGCGATCGGAAACCGCTTCCGGCTCCGCCTCGAGCACAGCCTGGCGGAGGAGCGTTCGCGCGCGCGTCTCGACGCGCTGACGGGCGCACCCAACCGCTACGCGCTCGAAGAGGCGCTGGCCGCCGAGGAGTCGCGGGTCCGGCGGGGCGGACGCCCTGCCGCCCTCTGCTTCCTCGACCTCGACCGCTTCAAGACGGTCAACGACACGCACGGCTACACCGCGGGCGACCAGTTGCTCGTGGATGTCTACCGGCGACTGCGCACGGAGTTGCGGGCCAGCGATCAGGTCTTCCGCTGGGGTGGGGAGGAGTTCGTCGTGCTCGCCCCGCAGGTCGAGAGCCACGATCTCGCGGACTTCGCCGAGCGCCTCCGGCTCTTCATCGCGTCGCGGCCGTTCTTGGTGGAGGGGCGTCCGCGAGCGGTTACGGGCTCGGTCGGAGCCGTGCTGCTCGACGAGACCCGTTCGGCCGAGGCCGCCCTCGAGGCGGCGAGTCGTCTGGTGCGGACGGCCAAGCGGACGCGTGACTCCGTCGTCTTCGAGACGCCTCCCGCCGGCGAGCGGGTCGAGCCCCTGTCGGCAGCAGCCTCGAAACCGTGAATCACAGCCGCGGAGGCGGCTCACGAGCGACGAGCGGCGCCGCTTCCGGGCCTGCGGCGATGTCATGCTGGTCCTCCGGCGATGCTCGACCAGGTGACGATCCGCGTATCCGATCGCGTCGCCTCGCGGCGCTTCTACGAGACGGTGCTCGCACCGCTCGGCAGCGGACACGGTCTCGTAGCCGGCGGCGACTCCGACGACACGAACGTCGAGGCGGTGAACCACAGCCGGTGAGGCCGCGGAGCGCCGACGAGTGGCGGGACTTCTGGCGGGACGGAGGCGAGCGCGCGCTCCACGCGCAGCTCGAGGAGTTCGCGCCGCACTCGGTCCGGATCGCGACGCTGCTCGGGAGCAACGCGCCGCTGCGCGCGCTCGTCGCCGAGCTCGGCCGCATTCGCGAGCACGAGCTCGACGTCCGGGCCGATCCCGAACGGGACGCCGAGATCGCGGCCCGGATCTACGCCTGGTTCGAGAGCGCGGCGCTCTCCCGCTGAATCGCCTCACGCAACGAAAGCGCCGCTCCCGTCTACGCTCGACCCGTGAGCGACACGTTCAGCGTCACGGCGCGCGACGGCTCCGCGCGCGCCGGCATCCTCCGCACGGCGCACGGCGAGGTACGGACGCCCGCCTTCCTGCCCGTGGGGACGAAGGCGACGGTGAAGGGAGTGGATCCCGCCGAGCTGCGCGAGGTCGGCGCCGAGATCGTGCTCGGCAACGCGTACCACCTCCACTTCCGACCCGGGGAGGAGCTGATCGCCGAGCTCGGCGGACTGCACGCCTTCATGGGCTGGGACGGGCCGATCCTGACCGATTCGGGCGGCTTCCAGGTCTTCTCCCTCCGCGACACGCTGCTCGACGTGGACGACGACGGAGTCACCTTCCGCTCGGTCTACGACGGCACGCCCGAACGCTTCACGCCCGAGCTCGCCGCGCGCGTGCAGGAGCTCCTCGGCTCGGACGTCGCGATGTGCCTCGACATCTGCCTGCCTGCCGGCGCGTCGCGATCGGAGCTCGAGGACGCAATGCGCCGCACGACGCTCTGGGCCGAGCGCCAGCGTGACCTGCCGCGCGCGCCGGGGCAGCTCCGCTTCGCAATCACGCAGGGCGGACTCGACGGCGAGCTGAGGCGCCGCTCGTCGGAGGAGCTCGTCGCCCTCGGCTTCGACGGCTACGCGATCGGCGGGCTCAGCGTGGGGGAGCACCGCGAGCCGATGTTCGAGGCGACGACCGAGGCGGCCGCTTTCCTGCCCGAGGAGAAGCCGCGCCACTTCCTCGGGATCGGCGACCCGGAGGGCGTGCTCGAGGTGATCGCCCGCGGCGTCGACATGTTCGACTGCGTGCTGCCGACGCGCACCGCCCGCACGGGCAGCGCGCTAACCCGCGAGGGGCGGCTCAACCTCCGCAACGCCCGCTTCGCCCGCGACGAGGGCCCGCTCGAAGAGGGCTGCGGGTGCCCGTCATGCTCGCGCTTCAGCCGCGCCTACATCCGCCACCTCGTCAACCAGCAGGAGATCCTCGGGTTGCGGCTGCTCAGCCTGCATAATCTGCGCTTCCTGCTCGACCTTGTCGCCGCGGCGCGGCAGGCGATCGAGCGCGGCGAGTTCCTCACGTGGAAGGACGAGGCGCTCAGACAAGCGAAGGGGGCTATCGGGTGATGATCGCAGCGAGCAGCGGCGGGTCGGGGTTCTTCCTCATCATCATCGTCGCGTTCCTCCTGCTCTGGTTGATCGTCGTGCGGCCGCAGCGGAAGCGGCAGTCGCAGCAGCAGCAGATGCTCGGAGACCTTCGGGTCGGCGACGAGGTGCTCACGGCGGGCGGGATCTACGGCACGATCACGCGCCTCGACGAGGACCAGGTGACGGTCGCGATCGCGCCGAAGACCGAGGTTCGGGTCGCCCGGCGCGCGATCGCAGGCGTCACGCGCGCGCCCGACGAGGACGAGCCCGGCGAGCCGGCAGAGCCGGAGAACGACGAAAGCCCCGAGAAATGGCGCTCGGCGTTCGACGGCGAAGGCTCGGGCGGCGACACATCGAATGAGGAGATCCGCGGCTAACCTGTTTCGCGGTCTTGAAGGATCCTTCGTGAGAGAGCGCCGCAACTACCTCCTGCTCATGGGCGCGATCGGGGCCGCGCTCGTCGGCGCTGCGCTGCTCGCCATCCCGGGCTCGCCCGTCTACCAGAAGCCGACGCTCGGCCTCGACCTGCAGGGCGGGATCGAGGTGGTACTGCGCGCCGTGCCGCCGAAGGGAGAGCAGCTCACAACGGCGGGAATGCAGACGGCGCAGCAGATCATGACGAGCCGCGTCGACAAGCTCGGCGTGACCTCCCCGAACGTCGCCGTCCAGGGCGGCAACGAGATCGTGATCCAGCTCGCCGGGATCCACGACCCGGACAAGGCAGCGAAGATCATCGGCACCACCGGGCAGCTGTATTTCTTCGACTTCGAGAACGACCTCGTGCCGCCCACCGTGAACGCGAACGGGCAGCCGACTCCGCTCTCGTCGCTCTACGACCTGCTCACCGCCGTGAAGGGCGAGGCGAAGAAGGGCAAGCCCGAGTTCTACTACCTCTTCCGGGTCAAGACCGTCACGAAGAAGGTCACGACGACGGTCAAGGGCAAGAAGGTTACGAAGCCGAAGAAGACGACGACCACCAAGATCCTGCAGGGGCCGGATCCGAACCTCCACCAGCTCCTGCTGCCCTACCGGGGCAAGAAGCCGGCGGACTCGCAGATCCTCACGGTGCCCGCGCACCGCCTCGCGGTCCACGGCCTGGGCGGCAAGCCCTGGTACCTGTTCAAGTTCTACACCGACAGCGCGCACCCGAACGGGCCGCCGGAGCTGACGGGGCGCGACCTCAACGAGTCGCAGATCGGCGCCGACTTCAACCCGACGTCGGGCCAGCCGGAAGTCGTGCTCGGCTTCACGGGCCACGGCTCGCGCGAGTTCCAGAACATCACGAGGGCGGAGTACAAGCGCGGCCTGCTCAACGCCGGCCGGGCGGGCCAGGCGGGGAACAACGACCCGACCGTCGTCCAGCAGTTCGCCGGGCACAACGCGATCGTGCTCGACGGCGTCCTTCAGTCGACGCCGTACATCGACTACACCGACCACAGCCTCGCCGACGGCATCGCCGGCGGCGCGACGATCCAGATGGGCGCCGGTGGGATCGGTGCGGCGAAGAGCCTCGCCCTCGTCCTCCAGAGCGGCTCGCTGCCGTACCGGTTCGAACAGCTCACGGAGACGACCGTCTCGCCGACGCTCGGCAAGAGCTCGCTCCACCAGGCGATCTGGGCGGCGGTCGCGGGACTCGCGATCGTCGCCCTCTTCCTGCTCCTGCTCTACCGCTTCCTCGGCGTCGTCGCCGTCGCCGGGCTCGCGATCTACGGGCTCCTCTACTACGCCGCGATCCTCCTCTTCAACGTGACCCTGACGCTGCCCGGCTTCGCCGGCCTGATCCTCACGATCGGCGTCGCGGCCGACGCGAACGTCGTCGTGTTCGAACGCATCAAGGAAGAGGTGCGAGCCGGGCGATCGGTGCGAGCCGCCATCGCGGCGGGTTACGGGAAGGGCTTCCATACGATCCTCGACGCGAACGTCGTGACCGTGATCACGGCGATGATCATCTTCCTCATCGCGGTCGCCGACGTGAAGGGGTTCGCCCTGATGCTGCTGATCGGCACCGTGATCTCGCTGATCACCGCGGTCGCGGCCACCCGCGCGATGCTCGGCCTGCTCAGCGGCTTCCGCTGGTTCGACAACCCGCGTTTCATGGGTGCGCACGGCCAGCAGACGGCGAAGTGGCTCCAGATCGACTTCATGCGGCGCCGCTACCTGTGGTTCGCGCTCTCGGGCGTCGTGATCCTCGCCGGGATCGTCTCGCTCGGCGTGCGCGGGCTCAACCTCGGCATCGACTTCAAGGGCGGGACCCAGGTCAAGTTCAAGACACACCAGGCGTACTCGCAAGGGAAGCTCGCCTCCTTCATGGCGCAGCAGGGGCAGCCAGACGCCGTCGTCCAGGGCGAGGGCAAGAGCGTGCAAGGCGACTACAAGCAATGGCAGATCCGGACGCGCTCGCTCAAGCGGTCCGAGCAGTCCAACCTCACCCAGGACCTCAAGAATCAGTTCGGCGCCTACTCGAGCGGGGTGAAGAACGTCTCCGGGACGTTCGGGCACCAGATCGCGATCGACGCGATCTACGGGATCATCGTCTCGCTGCTCCTGATCACGATCTACATCGCGATCAGGTTCGACCTGAAGTTCGCGGTGCCGGTGATCCTCGCGATGCTGCACGACATCGCCGTGACGGTCGGCTTCTACGCGATCGTCGGCAAGGAGGTCTCGGTCGCGACCGTGGCGGCCGTGCTGACGGTGCTCGGCTACTCGATCTACGACACGATCATCATCTTCGACCGCATCCGCGAGAACATCCCGCTCATGCGGCGCTCGCCGTTCGCGACGATCACCAACGTCTCGCTGTGGGAGACGATCAGGCGCTCGTTGGCCACGACGTTCATCACGCTGCTGCCGATCATCTGCCTGGAGATTCTCGGTGGCGCGACGCTCAAGGACTTCGCCTTCGCGCTCATCGTCGGCGTCACCTCGGGCGCCTACTCCTCGATCTTCTTCGCCGCGCCGCTGCTCACGATCATGAAGGAGCGCGAGCCCGACTACGCGCGGCGGAAGGCGCAGGCAGCGGAGGGCGCCTTGCCCGCCGAGGGCGACGGACGGCGTCGCGGCTCGGTGGGCGACGCCGGGACGGTGGCTCTCGCGTCGTCGGAACAGGCTCTCGCCGCGGAGTCGACCCCGGAGCTCGTCGACGTCGTGACCGCTACGCCCTCGGAGCCGTCGGCGCAGGCCCGGCGCGAGAAGCGGCGGCAGCGGCGACGCTCGAGGCCACATGGCCGCGCGCGGTAGCAGCCGGCTGCTCCTCGACACGGTCGAGGAGTTGCTCGCCGAGCTGCCGAGCCGCATGCGGGGCGGCCGCGAACGCCTGTCCGACAGCGCCCTGTCGGCGTTGCGCGGGCTCGCCGACGAGCTCAACCTCGTGACGCGCGACGAGTTCGACGAGCTCGAGCTTCGCGTCGCGCAGCTCGAGCATCGCTTGCGCTTGCTCGAGGGAGCGGATGCTTCGCATCCGCTCCCTGAGTGAGAAGGAACTCCGCCGCCGGGAGAGCGCGGTCTCCCGGCGGCTCCGTGCTGTTCTGGTTTCCGCTGCTCTGGACGGGCTGCCTACTTCGTGCGCTCGCGCGCGGCGGAGACCGGCGCGAGCGCAGTTCGGCCTCCGGCTAAGCCGCCGCTGGTGCCCGATTCGAGTGGCCCTCTAGCGTCTGAACCGGGTCGCCGTTGCTGCCAGGAACGTCTCCGCGTCGTAGACGATGAAGGCGCAGACGGCCGCGAGCGGCAGCTCGGCGAGGACGGCCTCCGCGACCGCCTCCCAGATCTCGCTGCCGCCGTGCGAGGTGACGACGTCGAACCAGGCGTCGCAGCAGAGCATCGTGGCGGTGACCGCGGCGAGTGGGACGAGCCACTGCGAGCCGCGGAACGTCGCCCATGCCGTTGCCGCGAACGCGCCCGCGAGCGCGACGTCGAAGCCGATCCAGGCGAGGTCGTAGTGGAACGTGACGTGCCGCGAGGGAAGCGTGAACGTCAGGTAGAGCGTCCAGGGGGGTAGCCCGATCGCCACGACGCCGAGCAGGAGCGCCGTCCAGCGCGAAAGCGGTATCCGGACGGTGGTCTTCTGCTCCTCCTCGGCGAGAGGCTCTCCCGGTTCCCTCATGCCCACGTTGTACCCTCGCTGCGTGATCCGGCGGGTGCCGAGCGTGGAGAGGGTTCTGGCGTGGGCTGCAGCGCTCGTCGGCGCGATCGGGCTCGTCTCTGCGCTGACGCCGGAGATGGCGGACCGCGTCAAGCTCGCGAAGGGCCTCCTGCCGCCGGGCTGGCCCGAAGCGGCGCGGGTCCTCACCGTTGCCTTCGCGATCGGACTCATCTGGCTCGCTCGCTCGCTCGCGAAGCGCCGGCGGCGGGCCTGGCAGCTCGCGGTCGGGGTCGTGGTCGCTTCCGCCGCCGCGCACCTCGCCAAGGGCCTCGACTTCGAGGAGGCGGCGGCGTCGCTGCTCCTGCTCGGTGCGCTCGTCCGCTGGCGGCGGCGTTTCGACGTGCCCGGCGACCCCGCGAGCGTCCGCCCCCTGCTCGGCCTCGGCGCGGCGTTCGCCGGAATCGGCGCGATCATGGGCGGCGGGGAGCTGCGGGGGGTCGAGCTCTCGGCTCGTACGAGCGACGCGCTCCTCGGCCTCGGCGTCGCTCTGGGCTTCTTCGCGCTCCACTTCTGGCTGCGTCCGTTCGGCCACGCGGTCGCGCAGACCGTGGGGGAGCGGCGAGTCGCGCGCGCGCTCGTCGACGCGTACGGCAGCGACAGCCTCTCCTTCTTCGCCCTGCGCCGCGACAAGAGCTATCTCTTCTCGCCGTCCGGTCGTGCGTTTCTCGCCTACCGCGTCGTGGCGGGAACAGCCCTCGTCAGCGGCGATCCCGTCGGCGAGGAGGCGGAGATCGACGAGCTTCTCGCGGAGCTGCGCCGCCTCGCGCAGGGGCACGGCTGGCGGTTCGCGGTCGTCGGGGCCTCCGGCGAGCATCTCGACCGCTACCGCGCGCTCGGGCTCAAGCCGGTGGCGATCGGGGAGGAGGCGGTGCTGCGGCCGCAGGAGTTCTCGCTCGAGGGGCGTGCCATCCGCAAGGTGCGGCAGTCGGTCTCGCGGCTCCGCAAGGCCGGGTATTCGTTCCGGGTCGTCGCCGCCGACGAGGTCGGCCCGGAGCTCGAGGTGGAACTCAAAGAGGTGTCCGCCGAGTGGCGCGACGGCGGGGCGGAGCGCGGCTTCTCGATGGCGATCGACGGTCTCCACGTCCCGGGAACGGTGCTCGCGCTCGCCGAAGACGGGGAGGGCCGCCGCGTCGGTGGCTTCCTCCACCTCGCGCCCTCGCCCGCCGGCGGCGGCTGGTCGCTGAGCGCGATGCGCCGCCGCCCGGACGCCCCGAACGGCCTCACGGAGTTCCTTGTCGTCGAGACGCTCGCGTGGGCGCGCGAGACGGGCGCCAGCGAGCTCTCCCTCAACTTTTGCGCGCTGACGGACTTCCTCGCGCCCGAACGGGTGAGGACGCCGGTTCGCCGCCTCGTGCGCCGCGGGCTCCTGCTCGCCGACAACGTCTTCCAGCTCGAGCGGCTGTACTCGTTCAACCGCAAGTTCTTCCCCGAGTGGCGCCCGCGCTACATCTGCGTCGAGCGCTACACGGACCTCCCGGCAGTCGGGATCGCGTACCTCCACGCCGAGTCGCTCCTCCTCCCGCCAGGCCCGTGGACGCGCCGGCGCGAGGCCCGCAGCACCGCGGCGTGACGCTTACGTCACGGTGGCAGCCACCGTGACGAGAGGGTGTCGACGCCTCGCCGCCTGACACCGGCCTCTGCGCCGCGTAGCCTTTTCGCGATGAGCACCACCCGCAGCATCGGGCGCCTGTCCGAGATCGCGCAGGTCATGGTGCGCCACGGCTTCGGCTACTTCCTCGAGGCGCACCGGCTCAGCGACCTCCTCCCGGGCCGCTCGGCCGAAGAGCGGATGGCGAGCGCGACCGCCGAGCACGGCGCGCACTCGGCCCGCGGCCAGCACCTGCGCGAGGTGCTCGACGAGCTCGGGCCGACGTTCGTGAAGTTCGGACAGCTCCTCTCGACGCGGCCCGACGTCGTGCCGCCGGACATCGTCGTCGAGCTGCGCGGCCTCCAGGACGACGTGCGGCCGTTCCCCTTCGAGCAGGCCGAGCGCGTGATCGAGGAGGAGCTCGGAAACACTCTCGAGCGGCTCTTCCTCGAGTTCGAGCCCGCGCCGGTCGCGGCCGCGTCGATCGGCCAGGTGCACCGTGCGACCCTGCCGAACGGACGCCCGGTCGCGGTCAAGGTGCAGCGGCCGGGTGCCCCGCGCCAGATCGAGGCCGACCTCGGCCTCCTCTACCAGGCGGCGCGCCTCGCGCGCGAGCGGATCCGCGCCTTCGACTTCGTCGACACGCGCCAGCTCGTGGACGAGTTCGCCCGTTCGATCCGCAAGGAGCTCGACTACCGGCAGGAGGGGCGCAACGCGCAGAACTTCCACCGCCACTTCGCCGGTCACCCGCACGTCCACGTCCCGAAGGTCTACTGGCAGTACACGCGCCCGCGGGTGCTGACGCTCGAGTGGATCGACGGAATCCAGCTCGCCGACGTCGACCTCGTGGGGATGAGCCTCGAGGAGCGCCGCGAGCTCGCGTACCGCATCACCGAGGCGTGGATGACGATGATCTTCCGCCACGGCTTCTTCCACGGCGATCCGCACCCTGCGAACATCCTCCTGCCGGCCGAGGCGGGTGTCGTCGGCCTCATCGACTTCGGCGCCGTGGGGACCCTCACCGACGACGACATGTCGAAGCTGACCGGCCTCTTCATCGACGCCGCGAACGAGAACATCGACATGCTGCCGAAGCGGCTCGCCGACCTCGGCGTCCGCTATCCGAAGGAGCGGGAGGGAGAGTTTCTCGCCGAGCTGCGCGAGCTCTACTACCGCTACTACGGCGCGAGCCTGAGGGAGGTCGACCCGATCCAGGTGATCCGGGAGGGCTTCCAGCTCATCTACTCGATGAACCTCCAACTGCCGGCGCGCTTCCTCCTGCTCGACCGCACCATCGCGACGCTCGGCTCGGTCGGCGCCGAGCTCTACCCCGACTTCAACGTCTTCGAGGTTGCGCGGCCGTATGCGCGCGACCTGATGCTCGAGCGGTTCTCGCCCGAGCGCGTCGCGCGGCGCGCCCGAAGGGAGGTGTTCAGGTACGCGCAGGTGCTCGCGGAGGCGCCGCACCAGTTCCACGACTTCATGGAGGAGATCCGAGACGGCCAGATCGAAGTCGGCTTCGTGCACAAGGGGCTCGACGAGTTCATGCAAAAGCTCGACGTCGCCTTCAACCGGCTCGTGATCGCGCTCGTCGTCGTGGGCGGGCTCATCGGCTCGAGCCTGATCGGGATCTTCGCGAAGGGCGGCCCGCACGTGCTCGGCGTGAACGTCATCTCGATCGCCGGCTTCGCGCTCGCGGCCGTGCTCGGGCTCTGGCTGCTCTGGGGCGTCGTGCGCAGCGGCCGGCTCTAGCGAGCCGACGCTTCGCGTCGGCTCGCTGGGACAAAGGAACTGCGCCGCCGGAGAGCGCGGTCTCCCGGCGGCTCCGTGCTGGTATCGGCTTTCGCTGCTCCGTACGAGGTCGGTGCCTCGTGCGCTCGCGCGCTCGCTTGGCGGAGGGCGCGAGCGCGGTCACGCCTCTGGCGACGTTCCCGCTACCGCGGGTTTCGTAGCCTCCGGCCCTTGCCCGGTTGGGGTCTTCGCGTTTCGAGCGGGTCGAACTGTGACGCTTTCGCGTGAAAGGACATCTGGCGGAGCGAGCTTGTTGCGCCTAGCCTCGCTGGCATGACCGCGCTTCTACTCGCTGAGGCCGAACCGGCTGTTCGCGGCTTCCTCGAGCGCCAGCTCCGCAACGACGGCTTCGACGTCGTCGCGTGCGAGCGCGCCGAGCAGCTTCCCCGCGCCGCGGATCCCGACGTCCTCCTCCTTGGCGACGCCGACGCCCTCGATCGCGGTGTCGTACCGGACTGCCCCGTGATCGTCCTCGGCGGCTCGGACCCGGCGGCCCGTGTTCGCGTGCTCGCCCGCGCGGACGACTGCCTGCCGCGGCCGTTCGTCTACGAGGAGCTGCTCGCGCGGATCCACGCGCTGCTGCGGCGCTGCCCGCCGCGGGGCGAGTTCGTCGAGATCGGCCCGCTCGCGATCGACCGCGCTGCGCGCCGCGTCACGGTGCTCGGCCAGGAGGTGGGGCTGTCGGCGAAGGAGTTCGCGCTGCTCGTCAAGCTCGCGTCCGCTCCCGACCGCGTCTTCACGCGCGAGCAGCTTCTGCGCGACGTCTGGGGCTTCCGCACGTATGTCCCGACCCGGACCCTCGAGTCGCACGCCTCGCGCGTCCGGCGAAAGCTTGCGTCAGTCGGGCTCCCCGGCTGGGTAGTGAACGTCTGGGGCGTCGGCTACAAGCTCCGCCACCTGCCGGCCGGCTGAGCAGGCTCCCGCCGGCTTCCTAGTGGAAGTGGCCCCAGTGGGTGGCGATGATGAGGAGCCCGAAGCCGGCCGCGAGGGCGATGCCGCCGATCGCCTGCCCCGCGCGCCTGCCGAACGGCGTGAGCGCGCCGAGCAGCAGTGCGAGGCCGCCGACCGCCCCGAGCACTTCCCCGACCTCGCCGAGCCGGACTCCCGTATGCGCCTTGATGATGAGCGCGAGGAGTGTCATGGCCGGATCATCGCGGGTGCGGCGGACGGTGCTAGAGCAGCGCTCCCTCCAGCCGTAGCAGCCACTCCTTGCGGTCGAGGCCGCCGCCGTAGCCGGTGAGGTTGCCGTTCGCGCCCACCACTCGGTGGCAGGGGAGGACGATCGGGATCGGGTTCCGGTTCATGACGGTGCCGACGGCGCGCGCCGCGCGCGGGGCGCCCACCTGGCGCGCCAGCGTGCCGTACGTCGTCGTGTGGCCGTAGTCGACCCGGCTCAGCGCCTCGAGGACGCGCCGGTGGAAGTCCGGCGCGGCCCGCAGGTCGAGCTCGAGGTCGAACGCGTGCCGGCGGCCGGCGAAGTACTCGTCGAGCTCTCTGCGCGCCTCGTCGAGCGCCTTCGGGGCGCGTAGGACTCGCGGGCCGAAGCTCCGGGCGAGCCGCTCGAGCTCCGCCTCCGGCTCGGGGTCGAAGCCGATGCGGCAAAGGCCGTGCGCGCTCACGCCGACGAGCAGCGACCCGACCGGCGTGTCGTCGAGCACGTCGTAGGCGACGTCGAGCTCGCCCGAGGCGGCTGCTGCCGCGCGGAAGCGCTCGTCGAGGACGGTCGGGACTGGACCGGTCGTGGGGGTCATCGCTGCTCCTTCTCCTTTCGCAGTCGCCGCACGCCGGCGGAGGCTGCCTGCCGTGCCGCCTGCTCGTTCGAGCCGAGGGCGGCGCCGATCGTGCCGTAATCGAGGTCGTAGCCGTAGCGAAGGACGACCGCCGCGCGTTCCGTCGGCGGGAGGCCGTCGGTCAGCGGCGCGAGCTCCTCGACGGCGGGGCGCTCGTCCTCGCCCGCGGGGTCGACCGCCGGCTCGCCCGCCGGCCGATCTCGCCGCGCCGCGTCGACGACCGCGTTCGCGGCGATCGTCAGCACCCAAGCTCGCAGATGCTCGCCGTGCTCGAGCCTTCCGTAGGCGCGGAGCGCACGCAGGAACGTCTCCTGGAAGAGATCGTCGGCCCGGTCGCGGCCCGCGCGCCGGCGCAGGAACGCGAGCACCTCGCCCTTGTGGGATTCGTAGAAGCGCTCGAAGGGAGGGACGCCGTTCACACCGACTGAAACGTAGTTGCGGTTCAAGATGTGAGGTCATGGATCTCGCGGTCGTCGGTCACGTGGAGTGGGTCGGGTTCAAACGTGGGGGAACCCATGGTTCCCCCACGGGCCCCCTCCTTCGGAGAGCGCGGTGAACGTCGCCGTCGTCGGACACGTCGAGTGGGTCGAGTTTGCGCGCGTCGAGCACGTGCCCGGGCCGGGTGAGATCGTGCACGCGCTCGAGACGTGGGAGGAGCCCGCCGGCGGCGGCGCCGTCGCCGCCGCCCAGGTCGCCAACCTCGCGGGCTCGTGCCTCCTCTTCACCGCGCTCGCCGACGACGAGCTCGGCCGCCGGTCGCGCGAGGAGCTCGAGGCGCGCGGCATCAGGGTGCACGCGAGCTACGCGCGCGGGACGCAACGGCGGGCACTCACACACGTCGACGAGGGCGGGGAGCGCACGATCACGGTGCTCGGGGACAAGCTCCTCCCTTCGGCGGAGGACGGCTCCCTTCCGTGGGAGAAGCTCGGTCGCTGTGACGCGGTCTACTTCGCGAGCGGGGACGTCCCCGCACTCAGGGCGGCGCGCCGTTCGGACGTGCTCGTTGCCACGGCTCGCGAGCTCGCGACGCTGCGCCGCGCAGGCGTGCAGGTGGACGTTCTCGTCGGGAGCGGCGAGGACGCGGCGGAGCGGTTCGAGTCCGGCGAGCTCGACCCGGCTCCGCCGATCGTCGTCACGACTGCCGGCGCCCTCGGCGGTTGGATCCGCCCCGGCGGGCCGTTCCGCGCAGCACCCTTGCCCGGGCCGATCTCCGACGCATACGGCTGTGGCGACTGCTTCGCCGCCGGGCTCACGTTCGGGCTCGCCCAGGGGAAGCCGGTCGACGAGGCGGTCGCGCTCGGCGCTTCCTGCGGTGCGGCGGTCCTCACGGGCCGCGGCGCCTACGGCCACCAGCTCTCCGCCGCAGATGTACGCGCCGACTGAAGCGCTGTAGGGTCTCCATCCATGAGCCAGCTCGCTGCAGGCGCCGCTGCGCGCGCAGCACTCGGGTTGCCGGGCCGAAAGGACCGGATCGGAGCCGACTGGGCGCCGGTGCTCGGCGAGGTGCCGCTCTTCCGGAACCTGCCGCGACGCCACCTCAGGCGCGTCGCCGCCCTCGCCCGCCCGCGGCGCTTCGCGTCGGGAGCCTCGATCGTGCG
Source organism: uncultured Actinomycetes bacterium (assembly GCA_963796265.1). Lineage (GTDB taxonomy): Bacteria > Actinomycetota > Thermoleophilia > Gaiellales > Gaiellaceae > Palsa-739. The sequence goes on from CAWCLA010000002.1 coordinate 76,501, forward strand.
TGCCGGAGATGCCGGCTCGGCGTTCTACGTGCTGCTCGACGGCGCCGCGCGCGTCGACACCCCGACCGGACGCTCGCGGCGGCTCCGAGCCGGTGACTCCTTCGGCGAGATGGCCCTGCTCGATGATTCGCCGCGCTCGGCGAGTGTCGTCGCCGACGGCGAGGTACTCGCGATGACGATCAGCCGCACCGCGTTCTCGAAGCTCCTCCGGAGCGAGCCGGCGCTCACGCACGAGCTCCTACGGACGCTCGCCGCCCGGCTCCGCTCCGCCGAATCCGCGTAGCCGGGCGAAGAGCTGCGCTCTTCGCCCGGGGGGAAGATCGAACTGCGCCAACGGGAGAGCGCGGTCTCCCGGCGGCGGAGTTCCTCAACCGGCACCTGTCGAGCCGCAGGCTGGACAGGTGGAGAAGTGTGGGGTAATGTGGGGCGTAGTGGTGGGTTAGGGAGAAGGCGGCCCCATGCTTCTCGGCGAGTACGAGCATACGATCGACGACAAGAACCGGCTCACGCTTCCGGCCAAGTTCCGGCGGGCGTTCGAGGACGGCATCGTCGTCACGCGCGGCCTCGACGGCTGCGTCTACGCCTGGACGCCCGACGCCTGGGCGAACTACCGCGACTCAACGCTCGCCGCGCTGCACCCGCTGAGCCAGGAAGGCCGGCGGATGCACCGCCACTTCTTCTCCGGCGCCAGCGAGACGATGCCGGACAAGCAAGGGCGGGTGAGCATCCCGCCCGCGCTGCTCGTGCACGCGAAGCTCGGCCGCGACGTCGTCGTCGCCGGGGTCAACGACCGCCTCGAGATCTGGGACCGCGCGGCCTGGACGCGCGAGCTCGCCGAGGTCGAAGGGAGTGCTGAGGATGTTGCCGAACGTCTTGCAGCCCAGGGAAGCTGACCACGTCCCCGTCCTTGCCGAGGAGGTGCGGGCGAGCCTCGCCGTGCGTCCCGGCGAGACCGTCGTCGACGCCACCTTCGGCGCCGGCGGCCACGCGTCGATCCTCGCCGCCGACCTGCGCGACAGGGGAAAGCTGATCGCGATCGACCGGGATCCGACGGCCCGGACGTACTTCGAGCAGCTCGCGAAGCGCGTGCCGGTGAACGCTCGCCTCCTGCGCGGCGACTTCGGCGTCGTCCTGCCGCAACTGGCGGAGAACGGCGTCAGGGCCGACGCGATCCTGCTCGATCTCGGCATGTCCTCGATGCAGCTCGACCGCCCGGAGCGCGGCTTCTCCTACGCGGCCGACGCGGAGCTCGACATGCGGATGGATCCGACGCAGGATTTGAGCGCGCGCGACGTCGTCAACACGTGGAGCGAACGCGACCTCGCGGCGATCTTCCGCCGCTACGGCGAGGAGCGGTACTCGAAGCAGATCGCGAGGGCGCTCGCCCGCCGCCGACGCGAGCAGCCCTTCGAGCGCACCGGCGAGCTCGTCGACGCGATCAAGGCAGCGATCCCCGCTCCGGCGCGCTTCGGCGAGGGTCATCCCGCGAAGCGGGTTTTCCAGGCGCTGCGGATTGCGGTCAACGACGAGCTCGACTCGCTCGCGATGGCGCTGCCCGCGGCGCTCGAGATGCTGCGGCCGGGCGGGCGCCTTGCGGTCATCTCCTTCCACTCGCTCGAGGACCGGATCGTGAAGCGGTTCCTGCGCGAGCGGGAGCGCGGCTGCACGTGCCCGCCCGACTTCCCCGTCTGCGTCTGCGGCAAGGAGCCCGAGCTCCGCGCGTTGCAGCGGCGGCCGATTCGTCCCGGCCAGGCCGAGATCGCAGCGAATCCACGCTCCGCGTCGGCGCGCCTGCGCGCTGCGGTGAAGGCCGGAGCCGAGGAGGCCTAGTGGCGGCGCTCGACTGGTTCGCGCAGGCCGAGCTCGCGGAGCCCGCTCCGGCGCCGGCTCCGCGGCGGCGAACGCGGCCGGCCCCGGGTCGTCCGGCGTCGCCCGCACGCTCGCGGCGCAAGCCGGCTCGCCGTCGCGTCCGCGCCCACATCGTCTGGATGATCCTCTTCGCGCTCCTTCTCGCCGGCGTCGTCGCGGTCAACGTCGCGGTGCTCCGCGCGCACGTCGCCGTGACGCGCCTCGATGGGGAGCGCGCCAAGATCGAGGCGCGCAACCAGGCGCTCGCCTCCCAGCTCTCCGCCGCGAGCTCCGCACCGAGGATCGAGACGGCCGCGCGCCGGCTGGGCCTCGTGCAGGCGCCCGCGGCCGCCACGTCGTACCTCGACCTCGCGCCCCACCGCCGTTGAAGGTGCGCGTCGTCAACTCGCGTCTCCGGCTTCTGCTCGCGGTCATCCTCCTCACGTTCTCCGCTCTCGGCGCCCGGGCGGCGTGGATCCAGACGGTCCGTGCGTCGTCGCTCGCCGCCATGGCGCAGCAGCAGACGAAGAAGGAGCTCGTCCTCCCGGCCGGGCGCGGCACGATCTTCGACCGGCTCGGGACGCCGCTCGCGATCGGCGAGCAGGCGACCGACGTCGTTGCCGACCCGATGCAGATCGCCGATCCGCGGCGGGAGGCCCGGATCGCGGCGAAGGTGCTCGGGATCCCGCTCAGGCCGCTCTACCGGGAGCTCGCCGATCGCAGCCGCGGATTCGTCTACGTCCAGCGGAAGGCGCCGCCGGGCCGGGCGGCGGCGCTCGCGAAGCGAAACCTGACCGGCTTCACCTTCGTCTCCGACCAGCAGCGCGAGTATCCGCAGCGCACGGTCGCGGCGCCGGTGCTCGGCTACGCCGGCACCGACAACACCGGCCTCGGCGGCCTCGAGCTCGAGCTGAACAAGGAGCTGTCGGGGACTCCCGGTCATGCGACGGTCGTGCGGGACGCGGTCGGCCGGGTCGTCGACACGACGCAGGAGCTTCCCGCCCGTGACGGCCGCGACGTCTTCCTCACGCTCGACAGTCATATCCAGGCGAACGCCGAGCAGGTGCTCGAGCGGACGGTGCGCGAGTCGCATGCGAGGGACGCGACGGCGATCGTCCTCGATCCGCACACGGGCGCGATCCTCGCCATGGCGCAGGAGCCGGGCTACAACGCGAACGACTACCCGGCCGCGACGACGCACGGGCTGACGGTCGAGCACGCCGTGAACGACGTCTACGAGCCGGGCTCGGTGTTCAAGGTCGTGACGGTCGGCGGGGCTCTGTCGGAGCACAAGATCACGCCGCAGACGGCGTTCACGCTGCCGTACTCGATCCACGTGGCGGACCGCGTGATCCACGACGCCGAGATCCGGTCGACCGAGCGCATGACCGTCGCGCAGATCCTCCAACGCTCGTCGAACGTCGGCGCGGTCACGATCGCGGAGCGGTATCTCGGCGAGAGCGGCCTCAAGAAGTGGATGGGGCGCTTCGGCTTCGGCCGGCCGACGGGAATCGACCTCCCCGGCGAGAGCCCGGGCCTGCTGCCCTCGTACTGGTCGGGGTCGACGATCGGCAACGTCCCGATCGGGCAGGGCGTCTCGGTCACCTCGATCCAGCTCGCCTCGGTCTACGCGGCGATCGCGAACCGCGGCGAGTGGATCCAGCCGCACCTCGTCGACCACGTGCTCGGCGAGCAGCCGCCGCGCCTGCACAGGCGCCGGATCCTCTCGCCTGCCGTCGACGACGAGCTGCGGACGATGCTGAAGGGCGTCGTCTCGGATCAGGGAACGGCGCAGCTGGCCCAGATCCCCGGCTACACGGTCGCCGGCAAGACGGGGACCGCCCAGAAGCCGGGGCCGCACGGCTATATCCCCGGTGCGTACGTGGCGACGTTCGTCGGCATGGTTCCCGCGTCGAATCCCCGCCTCCTCGTGCTCGTCAGCGTCGACGAGCCGCACGGGCAGATCTACGGCGGACTCGTCGCGGCGCCGGCCTTCGAGCAGATCGCCTCCTTCGACCTCCAGTACCTCGAGGTCCCGCCGGATCTACGGATCCGGTAGGCGCACCGTCCCCGGGTAGACTCGCCGCCGAGATGGATTTGGAGCGCCTCGTCTCAGCGCTCGAGCCGGTGGAGGTGCTCGGGCGCCCTTCGGTCGAGGTGCGCGATCTCGCCTACGACGCCCGCGCCGTCGCGCCCGGCACGCTCTTCTTCGCCGTCAGGGGCGAGCGAGCCGACGGGCATGACTTCGCTTCGCAGGCGGTGAAACGCGGTGCGGCCGCTCTCGTCGTGGAGCGCCGGCTCGACGTGCCGGTGCCGCAGGTCGTCGTCGGGGACTCGCGCGCTGCGATGCCGCCGGCGGCGGACATGTTCTTCGGCGAGCCGACGCGCGAGCTCGAGGTCGCCGGCGTGACGGGCACGAGCGGCAAGACGACGACGAGCTTCCTCCTCTTCGCGATCCTCGCCGCCGCCGGGCGGCGCCCCGGCCTGCTCGGGACGGTCGAGGCGCGCGTCGGCGGCGAGCGGCGCGGCGTCGTGCGGACGACGCCCGAGGCGATCGATCTGCAGCGGCTGTTCCGGGAGATGCTCGACGCCGGCGACCGCTCGTGCGCGATGGAGGCGTCGTCGCACGCCTCCGTCCTCCACCGGCTCGACCGCGTTCGCTTCTCCGCGCTCGTCTTCACGAACCTGAGCCAGGACCACCTCGACTTCCACGGCGACATGGAGTCGTACTTCGAGGCGAAGCGGCGGCTCTTCGTCGAGGGCCGGCCGCCGGCGGCCGTCAACGTGGGGGACGAGTGGGGGAGGAGGCTCGTCGCGGAGCTGCCGGAGGCGCTCACGTACGGCCTGGCGCCGGACGCGGCGATCGGGCTCGACGCGCTCGAGGGCGTCGACCTGAAGCTCCAGGGGCGCTTCAACGTCGAGAACGCGCTCGCCGCGCTCGCGGCGGCGCGGCTGCTCGGAGTCGAGGAGGACGCGATCCGGCGCGGCCTCGAATCGGTGCGAGGGGTGCCGGGCCGGTTCGAGTCTGTCGATGCGGGCCAGCCGTTCCACGTCGTCGTCGACTACGCGCACAAGCCGGACGCGCTCGAGAACGTGCTGCGGGCGGCGCGCGAGCTCGCGGAGGTCGGAGCCGGCGGCGGAGGCAACCGTGTCATCTGCGTCGTCGGCGCGGGCGGCGACCGGGATCCGGGGAAGCGCCCGGTCATGGGCCGGCTCGCCTCGGAGCTCGCCGACGTGACGATCGTCACCTCCGACAATCCGCGCAGCGAGGATCCGGAGGTGATCGCGGCACAGATCGTGTCGGGAGCGAACGGCAACGTCGAGCTCGAGCTCGACCGCGCCGAGGCGATCGTCCGCGCCATCGGGGTGGCGCGACCTGGCGACGTCGTCCTCATCGCAGGCAAGGGAGCGGAGCAGGGGCAGGAGCTCGCCGACCGGACAGTCCCGTTCGACGATCGCGAGGTGGCCAAAGAGGCTCTCAAGGCATTGGAGGCGCGGACCTGATCGCGCTGCCGCTCGCCGAGGTGCAGGCGCTCTCGCTCGGCAGGCTCGAGGGCGACCCGGAAGCCGTAACCGGCGTCGACGTCGACTCGCGCCGGATCCGGCCGGGCGACCTGTTCGTCGCGGTCTCCGGTGGGGAGGCGTATCTCGGCGACGCCCGCCGGCGGGGCGCGGCGGCCACCCTCGTGCCCGACGACGCCCACGCCGCCCTCGCCGCGCTCGGCAGTGCCGTCCGTGCCCGCAGCGATGCTCGCGTCGTGGCGATCACGGGCTCGGTCGGCAAGACGTCGACGAAGGACATTCTCGCGGCGCTCCTCCGTCCCCACCTGCGCACCGTGGCGGCGCCGGACGGCTTCAACAACGAGGTCGGCCTGCCGCTGACCCTCTGCCGGATCGAGCCCGAGACCGAGGTGGTCGTGACCGAGATGGCGATGCGCGGCATCGGCCAGATTCGGGATCTCGCACGGACCGCCCGTCCTCACCTCGGCGTGATCACGACGATCGCGCCCGTCCATCTCGAGCTGCTCGGAAGCCTCGAGAACATCGCCCGCGCGAAGGCGGAGCTCCTCGGAGAGCTTCCCGCAGGTGCGGTCGCAGTCCTCCCGGAGGATGCGCCGGAGCTGGAGCCCTTCGTGCCGGACGGGCTCGACGTGCGCCGCTTCGCGCTGCCCGGGGCTGAGGTTCGCGACGGATGCACACACGTGCGCTGGCGGGGTGGCGAGGTCGTGTTCGGCTTCACGGCGCGCCACCAGGTCGCGAACGCGGCAGCCGCGCTGACCGCCGCGGAGGCGCTCGGGGTCGAGCCATCGGGGGAGCCGGTCGAAGTGGCCTTCTCACGCTGGCGCTCGCAGGAGGCGGAGCTGCCGGGCGGCGGCCTGCTGATCAACGACGCGTGGAACGCGAACCCGGTCGCGATGCGTGCGGCCCTCGCGCACCTGCTCGAGCGCGCGAACGGCCGCCGGACCGTCGCGATCCTCGGCGACATGGCCGAGCTCGGCCCGGACGCGCCCAGCTATCACGCGGAGGTGGGGCGGGAGGCGGAGGCGGTCGACCTCGTGCTCGGCGTCGGCGAGCTCGCGCGCGACTACGAGCCGGACGAGTGGGCGCCCTCCGCGGCCGAGGCGCGGGAAGTCGCCCTCGGTCTCGTCCGTCCGGGAGACGCGATCCTCGTCAAGGGCTCGCGGTCGGTGGGGCTGGAGGTCGTGGCGGACGCGTTGCTGGGGGCGGGCGCGTGATTCGCGTCCTCATCGCCGCCGGAGTCGCGCTCGCGGTCTCGGTGGTGATCGGACCGAGGTTCATCGACTTCCTCCGCCGCAACGAGTTCGGGCAGCACATCCGGGAGGAGGGACCGCAACACCACATCGCCAAGCAAGGAACGCCGACGATGGGCGGGCTGCTGATCCTCTTTGCGGCGACGCTCGCGTTTCTCCCGGTCAGCCACTTCCGGCTCCAGTCGCTGGCCGTGCTCTTCACGACCCTCGCGTGCGGGGCCATCGGCTTCCTCGACGACTTCATCAAGCTGACGCACAGGCGTTCGCTCGGCCTGCCCGGCCGCTGGAAGCTCCTGCTTCTGGCGGGAGTGACGGTGGTCGTCGCGATCGTTGCGCGTCACCTCCACCTGAGCACCGATGTCTACATCCCGGTCGTCGACGCCACGGTGCCGCTGTCGTACGCCTGGTACCCGTTCCTGTTCCTCGTGATCGGCGGGGCCGCGAACGGAACGAACCTCGCGGACGGCGTCGACGGGCTCCTCGGCGGGACGGCCATCATCGCGCTGTTCACCTTCACGGCGATGAACGTCGTCTCGTACGTCCGGTCGGGCCAGGTGGGTCACCGCAACCTGACCAAGCTCGATCTCGCGATCATCGGCGCGGCGCTGATCGGCGCGGCGGTCGGCTTCCTCTGGTTCAACGCGTTTCCGGCCGAGGTGATCATGGGCGACACCGGCTCGATGGCGTTCGGAGGAGCTCTCGCAGCCTTCGCGATCATGATGAAGGTCGAGGTGCTGCTGCTTCTGATCGGCGGCATCTTCGTGATCGAGGCGCTGTCGGTGATGATCCAGGTCTTCTCCTTCAAGCGCTTCGGGCGACGCGTCTTTCTGATGGCGCCGATCCACCACCATTTCGAGATGAAGGCGTGGTCCGAGACGAAGATCACGGTCCGGTTCTGGATCGTCGGCGCGCTGCTCTGCTCGGTGGGCTTTGCCCTCTACTACCGCTACTACTTCCCGTTCGCCCGCGGATGAGCGAGGTGGAGCAGGCCCTGCTCGACGCGGCCCGGCTGGAGCCGGAGGAGGACGTGCTCGTCCTCGGCGGCGGGTCGCTCGCGTTGGGGGCGCACGCGCGAATCGGCGAAGGCTGGGTCTACGTCGTCCGGTCGCAGGTCGACGAGCTCGAGGAGCTCCTGGGTGAGGCGCACGCGGCCGGCGTGAGCGGCCTGGCGTACCTCGTCGGGGCGGCTCCGGTGATCCCGCTGCCGGACGGCGCCGTGGCGGCGGCGCTCGGGCGGGTCACGACGGCGGATGGGGCGTTCGACGCAGCCGCGGGGGAGCTCGCGCGGGTGCTGTCGGCTCGCGGCCGCGTCTCGTTCGCGGAGCCGGACGGCGTAGCCGGGGAGAAGCTTGCACGCTCGCTCGCGGACGCCGGGTTCGAGGAGGTCGAGGTGGCGGACGCCGGCGCCGAGGCCGTCGTCAGCGGCCGCCTGCGCTGAGGATCTCGGAGCCGGACGACGAATCCGTATCGCATCCTCCAGCAAACCTCCAGAGTCCCGGCGCCCACCCGCGCGTACGCTGCCCTCAGGGGACCCGCGCCCCCCATTGGGGGGGAGCGCTTGTCGTGAGCGGGACGCGTCCCGACGAGACGGCTCCCGGCGAGGCATGGCTGCCGGCCCGGGCGCTCGTCGTCGGGCTCGCCCGGTCGGGGCTCGCCGCGGCGGCGGCGCTCGCGCGGCGCGGCGTCCACGTCGTCGCGACCGACCGGTCGCCCGGCGCCGCTGCCGGCAGGCTCGGTGGCCTCGGTGTCGAACTCCGACTCGGAACGGAGGAGGAGGCATTGCTGGCAGGGGTGGATCTCGTCGTCAAGAGCCCGGGCGTACCGGCGGAGTCGCCGCTCGTCGCCGTCGCGCACGCGCGCGGGATTCCGCTCTGGAGCGAGGTCGAGCTCGGATATCGGCTCCTTCCGGCCGGGGCGCGGCTCATCGGCGTCACCGGTACGAACGGCAAGACGACGACGACGGAGCTGCTCGGCGCGGTCCTCCGCGCCGCCGGGCGGCCCGTCGAGGTCGCCGGCAACGTCGGTCGCGCGCTCACCGACGCGGCCGAGACTGCCGCCGAGGGTTCGTGGATCGTCTGCGAGCTGTCGAGCTTCCAGCTCGAGGACGTCCACGCGCTCGCCTGCGACGTCGCGGTCCTGCTCAACCTCGAGCCCGACCATCTCGACCGGCACGGCACCTTCGAGGCGTACCGGGCCGCGAAGCTCCGCATCTTCGAACGCGCGCGCGCGAAGGTCGTCCCGCGCGGCCTCGGCATCGACGGGATCGAGTTCTCCGCCGACGACTCCCTTCCCGCCGAGCCGCTCATCCCCGGTCGCCACAATCGCGAGAACGCCGCCGCCGCAACGGCTGCCGCCCGCGCCGCCGGCATCCCCGACGACGCGATCGCCGAGGCGCTCCGCACGTTTCACGGCGTGCCGCACCGGCTGGAGCTCGTTCGCGAGCTGCGTGGCGTGCGCTGGGTCAACGACTCGAAGGCGACGAACACCGCCGCGGCCCGCCGCGGCGTCGCCGCGTACGACGCGCCGCTCCGGCTCATCCTCGGCGGCTCGCTCAAGGGAGAGGACTTCGGCCCGTTCGTCCGCGAGCTGCCGGCGAACGTCCGCTCGATCTACCTCGTCGGCGCTGCGAGCGACGAGCTCGCGGCAGCGCTCGACGCTGCCGGCCGCGCCCACGTCCGGACGGGTGACCTGCCGACCGCGGTCTCGCGCGCCGCGGCCGACGCCGAGCCGGGAGACGTCGTTCTCCTCTCGCCGGCGTGCGCGAGCTTCGACCAGTTCGCCAACTTCGAGGAACGCGGCGACTCGTTCCGGCGGCTGGTGGAGGCGCTGCAATGAGAAAGACGCGGCTTCAGGTCGAGTGGAACCTCCTCGTGCTCCTGACCGCGGCGCTGGTCCTGTTCGGGCTCGTGATGGTGTACAGCGCGACCTCGGGCTCGGCCGCCCTCGTCAACGCGAACCCCCTCGGCTACGTCGAGCGCCAGGTGATCTACGCGATCGTCGGCGCTGCGCTGCTCATCGTCGTCTCGCGTATCGACCTCGAGCGGATCCGTGCGCTCGCGCCGGTCCTCGTCGTCGCCGCTCTCGTCCTCTGCCTCGGCGTGCTGGCGGTCGGCGCACGCGTCAACGGGGCGCGTCGCTGGATCACCGTCGGCCCGCTCGTCTTCCAGCCGTCGGAGCTCGCGAAGCTCGCGCTCGTCGTCTGGGCGGCGGCCTACCTCTCACGCCGCCCGCCGCCGCGCAACCTGAAGGAGCTTTGGCGGCCGATCGGGCTTCTCGTCCTCGTCTTCGCGGCGCTCGTGCTCGTCGAGCCCGACCTCGGCACCGCGCTGATCCTTCTCCTCGTCGTCGGCGCGATCTTGCTCGTGTCGGGGACACGGCTGCCTCTGCTCGCTTCCGCCTACGGGCTCGTTGTCGGGCTCGCTGCTATCGCCGCGTGGTCGTCGCCCTACCGGCGCGACCGGCTCCTCACGTTCCTCGACCCCTGGAAGGACCCGACCGGCGCGGGGCTCCAGAACGTGCAGGCGCTGATCAGCCTCGGCTCGGGCGGGATCTTCGGGCGCGGCCTCGGCCAGGGCCTCGAGCCACTCTCCTACCTACCCGAAGCGCACACCGACATGATGTTCGCCGTCGTCGGCGAGGAGTTGGGCCTCGTGGGCGTCACGCTCGTGCTCATGGCCTTCTCCGCCTTCGCCTACGCCGGCGTGCGGCTTGCGATCGCTTGCCGCGACCCCTTCGCGAAGCGTCTCGCCGCGGGGATCACGGCCCTGGTCTGCGGGCAGGCGGCGATCAACATGGCGGCCGCGATCGGCCTCGCGCCGCTGACCGGGATCCCGCTTCCTTTCGTCTCGTACGGCGGCTCGAGCCTCGTGGTGATGCTCGTAGGTGTGGGCGTCCTCCTTAACATCGCCCGTGGCGATGGCGCACGAGCGGCAGCTGCGGTTCCTGATCGCGGCCGGAGGGACGGTCGGACACGTCGCGCCGGCACTCGCCGTCGCGGAGGCACTGCGGCGTCGGGACGGGCTGGTGACGTTCGCCGGGTCGTCGGATCGCGTCGAGGCGCGGCTCGTTCCTGAGCTCGGCTACGAGTTCGACGCGTTCACCGTCTCGGGGCTGCCGCGACGGCCGGGTCCCGGGCTCGTCCGCGCCGCGGGCCAGGCGCTCGCGGCGCCGGCGGCCTGTCTCCGCATCCTCCGCCGCCGCAGTCCCGACGTGGTGCTCGGCGCGGGCGGCTTCGTCGCGGGACCGATGGTGCTCGCCGCGCGGCTGAGGGGGATCCCGTGCGCGCTCACCGAGGCGGATGCGCATCTCGGGCTCGCGAACCGGCTCGCCGCGCCGCTCGCCCAACGCGTCTTCCTCGCGCTCCCGCTCGGCCGGCACGGGGAGAAGTACCGAGCGGTCGGACGCCCGATCCCGGCCGCGTCGCATGCGGTCGAGCGCGCCGAGGCCCGCGGCCGGCTCGGCCTGGCCGCCGACGCGCGCGTCGTCCTCGTCTTCGGAGGCTCGCTCGGCGCACGGCTCCTCAACGAGCTGGCGCTCGACTCGTGGGCCGAACGCGGTCCCGCCGTCGTCCACCTCTGCGGCGAACGCGACTACCCCGAGCTGCGCGGCCGGGTCTCGCGGCCCGACTATCTCCTCCGGCCGTTCGTGGATGAGATCGGGGTTGCGTACGGCGCGGCGGACGTCGCTCTCGCGCGGGCGGGTGGCTCGGTCTGGGAGCTGGCGGCGGCCGGACTTCCGGCCGTGCTCGTCCCCGGCGCTTTCGCGACCGGGCAGCACCAGGAGAAGAATGCGCGCTGGTTTGCCGAAGCGGGCGGCGCAGTGGTCGTGCCCGAGGCGGAGGCCGCACGCGCGCCGCAGGTGGTGGAGGCGCTGCTCGAGGACGCCGACCGCCTCGCGGTCATGGCCGGAGCGATGCGCGCCGTCGCGAAACCCCACGCAGCCGAAGAGATCGCGGATGAGCTCGTCTCCCTCGCAGCCGCTCGCCGGTAGGCGGATCTGGATCGCCGGGATCGGCGGCGCCGGCATGAGCGGCTACGCGCTGCTCGCCCACGCGTGGGGGGCGGAGGTCGCGGGCTGGGATCGGGCCGAGACGCCGTACCTGCGCCATCTCGGCGACACCGCCGTCGAGATCTCCCCGGAGCCGCCGGTCCCTCCGGTCGGCTGGGAGGTGTACGTCTCGACGGCCTTCGGCGATCGGGTGGAGGGCCGCCCGCGCGCAGACCTGCTCGCCGAGCTCGTCGCGCACCGGCGCGCGATCGTCGTCGCGGGCGCGCACGGAAAGACGACGACGAGCGCGATGATCGCCTTCTGTCTCGACCGGCTCGGCGACGACCCTGCGTTCCTCGTCGGTGGAGAGGTGCCGCAGCTCGGAGGCAACGCGCGGGCCGGCTCCGGCTGGCTCGTCGTCGAGGGCGACGAGTCGGACCGCTCGCTCGCTGCGCTGCGACCGGAGATCGCCGTGCTCCTCAACGTCGACCTCGACCACCACACGACGTTCGTCTCCCGGGCCGAGCTGGAGTCGTTCTTCGAGGACTGGCTGCGGCACGCGCCGCACGTCGTCCGCGGGGAGGGGCTCGAGCCGGTCGCGCTCGAGCTCGCCGTGCCGGGAGAGCACAACCGGCGCAACGCCGCGGCCGCGCTCGCGGCGCTCGAGCTCGCGGGCGTGGCGCGCGCTGACGCCGAGGCGGCGATCGTGGAGTTCCATGGCGCCGGCCGTCGTCTCGAGCCGAAAGGCGAGGCGGGCGGCGTCACGGTCATGGACAGCTACGCGCACCACCCGGCCGAGCTCGCGGCCGACCTCGCCGCAGTGCGCGACGGCGGACGACTTCTCGCGCTCTTCCAGCCGCATCTCTACTCCCGGACGCTCCACCTCGCACACGGCTTTGCGCAGGCGCTCGCCGCTGCGGACGCCGCCTGTGTGACCGAGATCTATCCCGCGCGGGAGGAGCGCGTGCCCGGCGTGAGCGGCCGGCTGATCGTCGACGAGCTGGCCCGTTTCCGCCCGGGCATGCGTATCGGCTGGGCGCCCGGGCTCGAGGATGCCGCCCGCCTCGTGGCCGGCTGGGCGCGGCCGGGAGACACGGTCCTGACACTCGGCGCCGGCGACGTCGATCGCGCAGCGCTGCTTCTTCTTCGGGAGCTCGGATGAGGATCGAAGAGGGTGTCGAGCTTGCGCGGTGGACGACGCTCGGCACGGGCGGTCCGGCGGGCGCCTTCGCGCGGCCGGAGTCGGAGCGAGAGGTGGAGGAGCTCTTGTGCTGGGCGCAGGAGCGCCCTCTCGGTGTGGTCGCTGTCGGTCTCGGCTCGAACCTGCTCGCCGCCGACGAAGGCGTCGACGCGCTCGTCATCCGGCTCGCCGGCGAGCTCGCGGCCGTCGAGGTAGACGGAGACGTGCTGCGGGTCGGAGGCGGGGCGGCGAACGCGGTCGCGCTGCATCGTGCCCGCATCGCCGGGCTCGGCGGCTTCGAGTTCGCCTGCGCCATCCCCGGCACGGCCGGCGGCGGCGTCTGGATGAACGCCGGCGCCTACGGCGGCGACTTCGCGGCCGTGCTCGAGCGAGCTCTCGTCGCAACGGCCGACGGCAGCGGCTGGCTGACTCCGGCCGAGCTCGGACTCAGCTACCGGCACTCGGAGCTCCGGCACGGACAGGTCGTGCTGCGGGCGGAGCTGCGGCTGCACGCGAGACCTCCCGACGAGATCAAGGCCGAGGTGCGCGAGCTGAACACGCGCCGCAAGGACGCCCAGCCGACGAACCGGCGCACCTTCGGCAGCGTCTTCAAGAACCCCGACCACGAGCTCAGCGCCGGGCGGATGCTCCAGGCCTGTGGGCTCAAGGGCCACCGGATCGGCGGCGCCCAGATCTCGCCGAAGCACGCGAACTTCATCGAGAACGCGGACGGGGCGACGACGGCCGATGCCCTCGCGCTCATGGCGGAGGCTCGCCGGCGCGTCCACGAGCGGTTCGGTGTCCGGCTCGAGCACGAGGTCGAGTTCCTCGGCGGGCTCGAGCTCCCGGACGTGTAGGAGGGGTCGCTCCGGCGACGAACACCGGAACGTGCCTGGCAAGGCTCGTTTCCCGAGGTCCGTGACGCGCGCGGGGGTGCTCACCCTGCCCGGGCGGCTGACCCGGCCGCACGTGCATCCACGGGCGTGGCTGGTCCGGTTCGTCCCGACGCGACGGTCGCTCGCGCTCGGATTCGGTCTCGTCGCGTTCGCACTCGGCGCCTACATGCTCGCGCGGGACTCATCGCTCTTCGCGATCAGCCGGATCGAGGTGACGGGAGGCTCGCCGCAGGTTGCCGGACAGGTCCGCGGCGCGCTCGGTTCGCTCGTCGGCAAGCCGCTCGTTGGGTTGGACGGCGCCGCCGTCCTGCGGACGATCGACGCGCTCCCGACCGTGGTCCGCTCGAGCTACGACCGCGACTTCCCGCACACGCTGCGCGTCACGGTCGTGCCGGAGCGCCCAGCCGCCGTCCTGCGCCGCGGTCCCGACAGCTGGCTCGTCTCGGTTCGCGGGCGCGTGATGGCGCGTCTGGCATCCGTTGCCGACTCGAGGCTGCCGCGGATCTGGGTCGCCGCGGGCACGCCGGTCAGGCTCGGCGCCGCGCTCGCTGCGCCGGGAGCCGCTGCGATGGCACGCGCCGTCGGCCTGGCCGGGAGCTTCGCGGCCCGAGTCGCCACTGCGTCGTACGCCAACGGCGTGCTCGTGTTCCATCTCCGCTCGGGGCTCGAGCTCGTGCTCGGCGGGGGCGGGGACATCAAGCTCAAGGTCGCGGTCGCCGCGCGCACGCTCGCGGTCGTGCCGGCGAGCTCGACCTTCCTCGACGTGACCGTGCCCAGCCGGCCCGTCTCCGGTAGCGGCAGCCCGGCTGTCCGGGCGACACAAGGCTCTAGTAGAGGTTGACGGTGTGGGTCTCCACCTTCGGTTGACAAAGAGCCTTCCTGCGCATACCCTCCGGCGCGTTGTTGCCGAATCTCGCCCCAATCCTCTAGTGAAGGTTCAGACTACGAGCAGATGAGCGCCAGCGACGCAGCCGGTAACTACCTCGCGGTGATCCGTGTCGTCGGCGTCGGCGGCGGCGGCACGAACGCCGTCAACCGGATGGTCGACGCCGGCCTCTCGGGCGTGGAGTTCATCGCGGTGAACACCGACGCGCAGGCGCTGATGGTCTGCGACGCCGACGTGAAGATCCACATCGGCTCGACGGCCACACGCGGGCTCGGCGCTGGCGCGGACTCCGCCGTCGGCACCGCCGCCGCGCAGGAGAGCCGCGACGAGCTGAAGGAGGCGCTGAAGGGCGCAGACATGATCTTCGTGACCGCGGGCGAGGGCGGCGGCACCGGCACCGGCGGCGCCCCGATCCTCGCCGAGCTCGGCCGCGAGCTCGGTGCGCTGACGGTCGGCGTCGTCACGAAGCCGTTCGGCTTCGAGGGCAGGAAGCGCGCGCAGCAGGCGGAGCAGGGCATCGAGAGCCTGCGCGACCGGCTCGACACGCTCATCGTGATCGAGAACGACCGCCTGCTCCAGGTCGTCGAGAAGCAGACCTCGGTCGTCGACGCGTTCCGGATGGCCGACGACGTCCTGCGCCAGGGCGTGCAGGGCATCACCGACCTGATCACGGTGCCCGGGCTCGTCAACCTCGACTTCGCCGACGTGCGGACGATCATGCGCGACGCGGGGTCGGCCCTGATGGGCATCGGTGCCGCGACCGGCGACAACCGCGCGGCGGAGGCTGCCCGGGCGGCGGTCTCCTCGCCGCTGCTCGAGTCGTCGATCGAGGGCGCGACCGGGATCCTCCTCAACATCACCGGCGGCCCGGACATCGGCCTCTTCGAGGTGAACGAGGCGGCGGAAGTCGTGACGAGCGCCGCCGACGCGAACGCGAACATCATCTTCGGCGCGGTGATCGACGAGGCGGTCGGCGACGAGGTGCGCGTCACGGTCATCGCCACGGGCTTCGGCGCGCAGCGCCGCCGCCGACGCGGGAGCGCGGAGGCGCCCGTCGCGATCTCCTCCGGCGCTCCGGAGCAGAGCGGCGAGGACGGGCTCGACGTGCCGTCCTTCCTGCGCGGCGGGTAGCGGCGCCTCTCGGATTTTTCGCCGCGGCAGGTTTGTCGCGCGCGGAAACCGGGCACACGCTTCGTGCCCTCAACAGGGTTGACCGGATACGAGTCAACCCCACGACCCGGTCCGCCGCCCCGGCCCGTTCTCGGACGAGCCGGGGCGGCTCCGTTTCGGGGTGGGTTTTCGCCCGTCGGAGGGGTTTCCACTGAGTCCGGCGAGGTGGCGACGCACTAGGATCGGCCGTGCCGATGCCCGAGACGCTCCTGTACACGCCGCTCCACCACCGGCACGTAGAGCTCGGAGCGCGGATGGTGCCGTTCGCCGGCTGGGAGATGCCCGTCCAGTACGCGGGGGTCATCCCCGAACACCGCGCCGTGCGGGCCGACGCCGGCGTCTTCGACGTCTCGCACATGGGCGAGCTCGAGGTCGAGGGGCCGCGTGCCCACGAGCTCCTGCAGGGCGCGCTCTCGAACGACCTCGACCGGCTCACGCCGGGTGAGGCGCAGTACACGCTCCTGACAAACGAGGACGGAGGGATCGTCGACGACCTCATTGCCTACCGTGTCGGCGAGCACTCGTATCTCCTCGTCGTGAACGCGGCGAACCGCGCCGCCGACTACGCCTGGCTCAAGGAGCGGGAGATTCCCGGCTCCGACGTCCGCGACGTCTCCGACGACTGCGCGCTCCTCGCCGTGCAGGGCCCGCGCTCGCTGGAACGGCTCGGGCTGCCGTCGGCACCCGCGTTCACGTTTGCGGAGACGACGCTCGACGGCGTCGAGGTCATGGTCAACCGCACCGGCTACACCGGCGAGGACGGCTGCGAGCTGCTCTGCATGAGCGAGGACGCAGCGCGGCTCTGGGACGCCGTGCTCGAGCGCGGCGCGGTCCCCTGCGGCCTCGGCGCGCGCGACACACTGCGGCTCGAGGTCTGCTACCCGCTGCACGGCAACGACATCGGGCCCGACACGGACGCCGTCTCGGCGGGTCTCGGCTGGGCCTGCGCTCTGGACAAGGAGTTCGAGGGCGTCGACGTCCTCCGGCGCGTCAAGGCCGAGGGGCCCGAGCGCCGGCTCGTGGCCTTCGTGATGGAGGACAAGGCGATCCCGCGGCACGGGATGCCGATCGGTGCCGTCGGCGATGAGGGCGGCGGCGAGGTGACGTCCGGCTCGCATTCGCCGATGCTCGAGGTCGGGATCGGGATGGGGTACGTGCCCGCCGCGCAGGCGCAGCCCGGGACGGAGCTGACGATCGACGTCCGCGGGCGTCCGCGCCGGGCGCGCGTCGTCAAGAAGCCGATCTACAAGAGGGAGGACTGAGTGGCAGCCGCCGAGAGCTATCCCGAGGATCTGAAGTACCACGCGGAGCACGACTGGGCACGCATCGAGGGCGAGGAGGCGGTGCTCGGGATCACCTGGTTCGCCTGCGACGCGCTCGGCGAGCTCGTCCACTTCGAGCCGCCCGAGGCCGGCGCGACCGTGACGAAGGACTCCTCGTACGGCGAGGTCGAGTCCGTGAAGGCGGTCTCCGATCTGATCGCGCCGCTGTCCGGCGAGGTGGTCGCCGTGAACCAGCAGGTGACCGATGCGCCCGAGACCGTGAACGAGGACCCGTACGGCAACGGCTGGCTCATCCGCATCCGGCTCACGGATCCTGGCGAGGCCGACTCGCTGCTCGACGTCGACGCCTACCGGCAGCTTCTCGCCGACCAGTGACGCATCCGTTTCTCTCGCTCACCGACGCCGACCGGGAGGAGATGCTCGGGACCGTCGGCGTCGCCACGATCGACGAGCTCTTTCGCGATTTCCCCGAGGCGGTCCGTCTGCGGCGCGATCTCGAGCTCGAGCCGGCGCTGTCCGAGCAAGAGGTCTTCGAGCACGTCTCCGCCCTCGCCGACCGGAACGCGGATGCGAGCTCAGAGTTGTCCTTCCTCGGCGCGGGCATCTACGACCACTACGTTCCCGCGGTCGTCGACGCGATCCTCCAGCGCGGCGAGCTGCTGACCGCGTACACGCCGTACCAGCCGGAGATGAGCCAGGGCGTGCTCCAGGCGATCTTCGAGTACCAGACGGCGATCTGCGAGCTGACCGGGATGGACGTGTCGAATGCCTCGGGCTACGACGGCACGACCGTCGCCGCGGACGCCTGCTACGTGGCGAAGCACGCGACTGGCCGCGACAAGGTCGTCGTGACCGAGGCGACGAATCCGCAGGTTCGCCAGGTCGTCAAGACGTACGCTGCGGGCTTCGGCCTCGAGATCGTCGAGGTACCGCACCGGGGCGGGACGACCGACCCGGACGCGCTGGCGGCCGCCGCCACGGATGCCGCCGCGGTCTTCTTCCAGCAGCCGAACTTCTTCGGCTGCCTCGAGCCCGCCCCCGAGCTCGTCGCGAGAGCTGCCGACGCGGGCGCGTTGCCCGTCGCGCACGTCGACCTCCTCTCGCTCGGCGTGCTCGAGGCCCCGGGCCGCTACGGCGCCGCGATCGCGCTCGGCGAAGGACAGGCCGCGGGCAACTTTCCCTCCTTCGGCGGGCCGCACTACGGCTTCCTCGCGGCGCGCAACGAATTCATCCGTCGCATGCCGGGACGCATCGTCGGCGAGACGGTAGACACCGCGGGTGAGCGCGGCTATGTCCTCACGCTGCAGACCCGGGAGCAGCACATCCGGCGGGAGAAGGCCACCTCGAACATCACCACGAATCAGACGCTGCTCGCGCTCGGCGGGCTGGTCTACCTCACGTGGCTCGGGCCGCAGGGGCTGCGCGAGCTGGGGGAGACCTGCCTGTCGCTGGCCGCGTACGCGAAGCAGCGCCTCCAGGAGCGTGCCGGACTCGAGCTGGTGTTCGCAGAGGAGGCAACGTTCAAAGAGTTTGCGGTCCGCGTCGGACGGAACGCGCGCGAGGTCGTCGCAGCGGCGCGCGAGCGCGGCGTCCATCCCGGCTACGCGCTCGGTCGCGACTACGAGGGGATGGACGACGTCCTGCTCGTCGCGGTCACCGAGCGCAGGACGCCGGCGGAGATCGACCGCCTCGCCGAGGTGCTCGCCGAGGTGGCCGGATGAAGCTCATCTACGAGCGCTCGCAGCCCGGCCGCCGCGCCTCGGCGCTTCCGCGCTACGAAAACGTCCCGACGCCGCCGGAGATCCCGGCCGAGCTCCGTCGCAGCGAGCCTCCTCGGTTGCCCGAGGTGCCGGAGTTCGAGCTCGTGCGCCACTTCACCGAGCTCTCGACGCGCAACTTCGGCGTCGACACGGGCTTCTATCCGCTGGGCTCCTGCACGATGAAGTACAACCCGCGGATCAACGAGCGGCTCGCGGCGCTACCGGGCTTCGCGCGGCTCCATCCGCTGCAGGAAGAGGAAGGGGCGCAGGGTGCCCTCGAGCTGATGTGGCGACTGCAGGAGATTCTCGCGGAGGTGACGGGGCTCGATGCCGTGTCGCTCCAGCCGGCCGCAGGTTCGCAGGGCGAGCTGACGGGGCTGATGCTCGTGCGCGCCTACTTCGCGGCGCGGGGGGAGACGGAGCAACGGCGGAAGGTCGTGATACCCGACACCGCGCACGGCACGAATCCCGCCTCGGTCACGATGTCGGGCTTCGAGCTCACGCACGTCCAGACCGACGCGCGAGGCAACATCGACGTCGACGACTTGCGCGGCAAGGTCGACGGAGAGACCGCAGCGCTGATGCTCACGAACCCGTCGACGCTCGGCCTCTTCGACGAGAACATCGAGGAGATCGAGCGCATCTTCCACGGCGCCGGGGCGCTGATGTACTACGACGGCGCGAACCTCAACGCGGTGTGCGGGATCTCGCGCCCCGGCGACATGGGATTCGACGTCGTGCACATCAACCTCCACAAGACGTTCTCGCAGCCGCACGGCGGAGGCGGCCCGGGCGGCGGTCCGATCGCGGTGCGCGACATTCTCGAGCCGTTTCTTCCGGTGCCGGCGGTCGTGCCGCGGGCGGGGGGCGAGTTCGGCCTCGACTACGACCGCCCGCAGACCATCGGCAAGGTGCGCGGCTTCACGGGGCCGTTCGGCGTCTTCGTGCGCTCGTACGCGTTCCTGCGGATGTGGGGCCCGCAGTTACGCGAGATGTCGGAGGCGGCGGTGCTGAACGCGAACTACGTCCTCGCGCGGCTGAAGGACGCCTACGACCTGCCGTTCGACCGGCTCTGCATGCACGAGTTCGTCCTCTCCGCGCGGACGCTGAAGCGCGAGCACGGCTGTACGGCGCTCGACGTGGCGAAGCGGCTGATGGACTACGGCTTCCACCCGCCGACGATCTACTTCCCGCTCATCGTTCCCGAGGCGCTCATGATCGAGCCGACCGAGACCGAGGCGAAGGAGACGCTCGACGCCTTCTGCGACGCGATGCTCGCGATCGTCCGCGAAGCGGCGGAGGAGCCGGAGTTGCTGAAGGACGCGCCGCACCACCGGCCCGTCAGGCGGCTCGACGAGGTCCGGGCGGCGAAGCGCCTCGTCGTCAAGTACGGCTTCGAGGAGCACCTGGCGCCGGTCGTCTAGGCGAACGCGGCGCGGGCGAGCTCGGCGACGTGCTCCGGCGCGAGGTCGGTGGCGGCCTCCCACTGCAGCCGCTCGCTCCACATCGCGTCCGAGCGTTCGGCAGGGCCGAAGTACGCGCGCGCGACGAGGCGCACGAGCAGGGTGTCAGCGCCCGGAACGCCGTAGAGGGCGAGGTTGAAGCTCTGGAAGCCGAGCTCGTCGTAGACGCGGAGGACGGCCGAGATCCCGCGCGCGAGGTCGTCGATCGGCGCATCCTCGAGCTCGTGTGGAGAGCCCGGTCCGCGGACGAAGGCGCAGATCTCGGCCGGCCCGAGCGGGGCGAAACTCGCGATCCAGTCGATCTCCGCGGCTGAGGCGACGAGGCGTGTTCCGACGTCGCGCTCGGCAGAGACGTAGGCACCAATGTTCTCCGGCGGGACGGCGGCGAGCAGGCGCTGCATCGTCGTCGGCAGCGGGTTCGCGCTGCCCTGCAGGTGCGGGTGGAAGATCGAGCTGCCCGACGGCGGAAGGTGGTTCGCGTTGACGCTGATCCACTTCGCGCTCGAGTCGAACTCGACGACTGCCCGTCCGAAGTCGCGCTGCGCCCGCAGGTTGCCGGCGACGAGCCCGGGCGTGAAGTCCGCCAGGGGGAGCACGTGACGCCCCGGTGAGTAGACCGAGACGGAGCTCCACTTTGCGTACGGCACGAGGTTCGGGAAGAGAACGGCCTCGCCGGCGCGAATCCGCCCCTCGGGCCAGACGTCTGCAGGCAGGAGCGGCGTCTGCTCTTCGATTCGCCCCGAGCAGAACGGGCAGCTCTCGCGGGTCGCGGCAGCGAGACGCTCGAGGTCGTGTACGGCCGGCGGCGGGAAGCTGCCCACCGGCAGGATCCGCGCGCTGTGGCCCGTGAGCGGGTCGCGCCGCACCTCGACCGTCGCCCGCGTGGGCTCGAAGCTGCGGCGCGGGTCGAGCAGCTCGGCCTCGAAGGTCTCGCGCTCGAAGACGAGGCGGCTCATCTGGCCGGAGCGGCGGCGCGCGTGCGCGGCGGCTTCGGCGCGGCGGCAAGCTGCCCGCAGGCGGCTTCGATGTCCCGGCCCCGTGTCAGCCGCACGGTGACGGGCACGCGGGCGCGCTCGAGCTCGTGCCGGAAGGCGGCGATCCGCTCGCGCGAGGAGCCCTCGTACAGCCCGCCCGCCGTGGGCGGGGTGTTCGGCCACGAGCCGGCGGCTTCGCCGGCCGCGCCTGCAGCCCACGGGTTGTAGGGGATCAGGTTGACCTTGAAGTGGTCCCGTCCGAGCAGCGCACCGAGTGCCCGCGCCTGCTCCGGCGCGTCGTTCACCCCGGCGAGCATCACGTACTCGACGAAGGCGCGCCGGTTCGTCGCCTGCGCGTGGCGCCGGCACTCCGCGACGACGTCCGCGATCGGGTAGCGGTCGTTGACGGGCATGATCCGCGACCGCAGCCCGTCGTCGGGCGCGTGGAGCGAGAGCGCGAGCCGGATCGGCATTGCCGCCGAAGGCGGGGTGTTCGGCCGCGCGTCGGCGGCTCGGCCGTCGACGCTTGCAGCCCCGTCCACCTCGTCGACGAAGCGCTGCAGGCCGGGCAGCCAGCCGACCGTCGAGATGGTCGTCCGCCGGTGCGTGACCCCGAGGTCCGGCAGGCGCCGCGCCGCCGCGAGCACCTCGTCGAGGTTGAGCATCGGCTCGCCCATCCCCATGAAGACGGCATGATCGAGTGCTGTCAGTCGCCGGAAGTGGAGCGCCTGGTCGAGGATCTCGGAGGCGGTGAGGTTGCGCCCGAACGCCATCGCGCCCGTCGCGCAGAACGTGCACGTGAGCGGGCAACCCGACTGCGACGAGAGGCAGAGTGAGCGCCGGCCGTCGCGGTAGCGCATCAGAACCGCCTCGACCGGGTGGCCGTCGCCGGTGCGGAAGAGCGTCTTGATCGTGCCGTCGCGCGACTCGCGCTCGGTCTCGACCGAGAGCGTCGAGAAGGGAACGGCCGACGCGAGCTCCTCGCGCAGGCCGAGCGGCAGGTTCGTCATCCCGGCGTACCCGGCGGCGCCGCGCGCCGTCCACTCCCACACCTGGCGGGCGCGGAACGCCGGCTCGCCGCGCTCCGCAAGGGTCTGTTCCAGGAGGACCCGGTCCACCGGGCTACGGTAGCGTCCGCGGTCGTGATCGACCTGCGCTCCGACACCGCCACGAAGCCGACGCCGGGCATGCTCGCGGCGATGGCCGCCGCCGAGGTCGGTGACGAGCAGCGGCGCGAGGATCCGACGACGAACGACCTGCAGCGCCGAACCGCGGAGCTGCTCGGGCACGAGGCGGCGCTCTTCTTCCCGACGGCCACGATGGCGAACCAGGCTGCGTTGCGCGCGCTCAGCCGGCCCGGCTGCAAGGTCGTCGCCGAAGAGCGGACGCACGTCCTGATCTACGAGTGGGGAGGCCCGGCGATCCACTCCGGCCTCGTCATGCAGGGTCTCGTCGCGGAGGCGGGACGGCCGGCGCCCGAGCAGATCGAGGAGCTCGACGAGTTCGGCTCGGGGAGCGTGCTCGTGCTCGAGAACACGCATCGCAGCTCCGGCGGCCGGGTCTGGCCGCTCGACGAGCTCGGCGCGGCGGTCGAGACCGCGCGGTCGCGAGGAGCCGCCGTCCACCTCGACGGGGCGCGCCTCTTCAACGCCGCCGTCGCGGCCGACGCGGAGCCTGCGGCCTGGGGAGCGCTCGCCGACACCGTCACGATCTGCTTCTCCAAGGGGCTCGGCTGCCCGTTCGGCGCGATCCTCGCCGGCTCCGCAGAGATGATCGAGCGGGCGTGGGAGGGGAAGTTTCTCTTCGGCGGCGCGCTCCGCCAGTCGGGAATCGCTGCGGCCGCGATGCTCTACGCCCTCGACCACCACGTCGAGCGGCTCGCCGACGACCACGCACGCGCGCGGCGGCTCGCCGAGGGGATCGGCATCGATCCCGCGACGGTCGAGACGAACTTCGTCCCCATTCCCGGCGAGGCGGACCTGCGTGCGCGGCTGCTGGAGCGGGGCGTCGGTGTCGGAAGCCTCCGCCCCGGCTGGCTGCGCGCCGTCACCCACCTCGACGTCGGCGACGAGGAGATCGAGCAGGCGATCGAGAGGATGCAAGAGGTGGTGCATGTCCACGCCTGAGCGGCTCACCGCTCGGCTGGACCAGCTCGTTCGGGCCGAGCAGCGTGAGAAGCGCCTGCCGAGCATCGCCGCGGCCGTGCTCCGCGACACGAAGCTCGTCTGGGAGACCGGGGTCGGAGTCGCCGATGCCGGGTCGGGTCTCGAGGCGACGCCGGACACGCAGTACCGCATCGGCTCGATCACGAAGACGTTCACGGCGGCGGCGATCTTGCAGCTCCGGGACGCGGGCAGGCTCGACCTCGAGGACACGCTCGACCGGCACGTCGAGGGCGCTGCGCACCGGCCGACGATCCGCCGGCTCCTCTCGCATGCGTCGGGGCTCCAGCGCGAGACGCAGGACGACTCGTGGCTGCACCTCAGGTTCGCGCCGCCCGACGAGCTCGTCGAGACGCTCGCGCAAGCCGAGCAGGTGCTCCCGTCCGGCGCTCGCTTCCACTATTCCAACCTGGCCTATGCGCTCCTCGGCATCGTCGTCGAGCGCGTCTCGGGCACGCCGTACGCCGACTACGTGCGCGAGCGGCTGCTCGAGCCGGTCGGCCTGAGCCGCGTGAGCTTCGAGCCCGAGCCGCCCGCGGCCAACGGCTACCTCGTGCAGCCGTACGCGGATGGCGTCTGGGACACGGTCGGCGTGGAGACCGGCGCCTGGGCGTCTGCGGGGCAGCTGTGGGGGACGGCGGGCGACATCTGCCGTTGGGGCGCGTTCCTCGCGGATCCCGACGAGGCGGTGCTCGCGTCCTCGAGCGCCGAGGAGATGCGAACGGTGCAGGCGATCGACGACCACGAGCGCTGGCTCTCGGGCTACGGGCTCGGGCTGCAGCTGCGGCGTGACCCGCTGTACCTCCGTCCGGGCGTCGCCGGCTTGGCCGGCGACGCTTCCAACCACGACCGGATCCTCGCGGGCCACGGCGGCTCGATGCCCGGCTTCATCGCGCGGCTCTTCTTCTCTCCGAAGGAGAAGGTCGCGGTCGCCGCGCTCACGAACGAGAGCGAAGCCGGGCTCGTCGAGTTCGGGCTCTCGCTCGTCCGGGCGACGCTGGAGGAGTGGCCCGTCGCGCCCGAGCCGTGGCGGGTCGGCGAGCCGCCGCCCGAGGAGGTCGTGCCGCTGCTCGGGATCTGGTTCATGGAGGCGGCCCGGCTCGTCTTCCGCTGGCGCGAAGGCCGGCTCGAGGCGCGCTACGACGGGATGGCGGACTGGGAGCCGTCCGCGGTCTTCGAGCGGGAGACGGACGAGCGCTGGCGCACCGTTGCGGGGCCGGAGCACGGCGAGGCGCTGCGGCTCGAGCGCGGTGCGGACGGCGAGGTGATGCGGATGGTCTGGGCCGGCTATCCGGTGACGCGCGAGCCGGGGCCTTGGCGGGTGCCCGAGTAGCACTCACGGTCGCGCCGCACGCGCGGCGGAATCGCTACTCGTACTGCAGCGCCTCGAGAATGTTGAGCTTTGCGGCGCGGCGCGCCGGGAAGATCGCCGCCACGAGCCCGACGACGACCGCCGCGACCGCGAACAGGATCACCTGGCGCCATGGCAACGCGAAGACGATGAAATCGACGCGCGCCGCGAGGAGCCCCCCGAGCAGGAGCCCGAGCGCGATCCCGATCACGCCGCCCATCAGCGCGGTGATCACGCTCTCGCTGCGGATCATGCGCCGCACCTGCCGTCGCGTCATCCCGATTGCGCGCAGCATGCCGAGCTCCCGGGTCCGCTCGAACACCGTCAGCACGAGCGTGTTCACGATCCCGAAGAGGCTCACGACGACCGACAACGCGAGGAGCACGTAGAGCACGTTGAGGATCGCGTTCAGTCCCCCGATCTGGTTGTCGATGAATTGCTTCTTCGTCTGGACCTTCGCGTTGGGGAACGCCTCGAGCTGTCGTTCGAGCGCCGTCTTGTTGGCGCTCGTCTCCCCGCCGCGCATCCGGACGAACGAGTAGAGGTTCTGTGGCGAGTCGTAGACCTTGTCCCAGGCGGCGTCGGAGATCGTGACGGACCCGAAGGGTGAGCCTCCCGTCGGCGGCTTGAAGATGCCGAGCACGTTCAGGTCGACAGTCTCGCCGGTCGGTGCGGTCAGCTTCAGCGCGGAGCCGATCGTCAGGCGGTGCGACTTCGCGAAGCCGCTATCGACGAACGCGCCGTGCGCGCCGAGCCGCGCAATGACCGCGTTGCTGCCGTCGCGCAACCAGTCGATCCGGAAGATCTGCGCGCCGCCCGGATTCACCGCCGTCGCCTGGTGCACCTTTCCGAAGATGAGCGCGTCGCCGCCGCGGACGTTCGCGATCGCCTGGACACCGGGCGTGCGGGCCGCCGCATTCCCGGCGGCGATCGGGATCGGGTCGAAGTTGTTCTGGGCGGTGATCGCGTAGCCGCTGATCCAGAGGTCGTTCACCGCGCCTCGGAAGCCCTTCGTGATCCCCGCTGCGATGACGGAGACGAGCGTCACCAGCGCGAGGCCGATCATCAGCGCGGAAGCCGTCGAGGCCGTCCGCTGCGGGTTCCGGCGGGCGTTGTCGCGAGCGAGCGCGCCCGGCGCGCCGCCGAACTTGCTCGCCGGGGCGCCCAGGGCCCACGCGAGTGGACGTGCGAACCGGGCAGAGAGAAGAGCGACGCCCAAGAAGATCAGCAGTGTGCCGAGGCCCATGAAGAGGAGGATCTTCGTCGTCCCGAGGCCGTGCGCGAACAGGCCGTAGACGAGCAAGGCGAATCCGAGCGCCGTCAGCAGCGCCGAGCCGACCGGTCGGTACTTCGCCAACCGCCCCGGCGGCAACTCCGACCCCTCGCGCACGGCCGCGATCGGCGGCACGCGGGTCGCCCGGACCGCCGGGCGGAGGCTCGCCAGGACCGTTACGAGGATCCCGACGACGAGTGCGACGATCACCGTCCGTGTGTGCAGGACGAGGCCGTTGTTCGGGAGCGTGAAGCCGACGGCGTCGAACAGCTTGAAGAGCCCGACGCCCAGCCCGAGTCCGACGCCGAGTCCGACGACCGAGCCGATGCTGCCGATCGCGAGCCCCTCGAGCACGATAAGGCGCCGCACCTGGCGCCGGGATGCGCCGAGCGTTCGCAGGGTCGCAAGCTCGCGCGTCCGCTGGGCGATCGTGATCGACAGCGAGTTCGCGATCACGAACGAGCCGACGAACAGCGCGATTCCGCCGAACGCGAGCAGGAAGTCCTGCAGGAAGTTGAGGAAGCTCTCGGTGTCCTTCGCGTCTTCCCGCGCCTGCCCCTGCCCGGTCCGCACCTGGGTGCCCCGCGGCAGGATGTTGCGGATCTCGGCGGCGAGCTGCGCCGGCTGCACGCCCGGCTTCGCCTTCGCGCGGATCTGGTCGAGCTTGCCGACGCGCTGGAAGAGCCGCTGCGCCGTCTTCAGGTCGAAACCCGAGAGCGTCGCACCGCCGAGGCTCGTCGCTCCTCCGAAGTGCACGAAGCCGGAGATCGTCATCCGCAGCGTCGGGCCGTTCGCCTGCACGCCTATCGTCTGCCCGACCTTCAGATCCTTCCTGTGTGCGGTCGTCTGGTCGATCACCACCTGGCTCGGTCCGGGCCACTTCCCGTCGACGAGCGTGAGAGTGTTGAGCTCCGGCTGCGTGGGGTCGACGCTGAAGCCGAGGTTCGGCGCGCCGCCGAAGTGGACGACCTTGCCGTTGACGACGAGGTGCGCGTTTCCTCCGACGCCTCCGACGGCATCCGCGACGTTGGGCAAGTTGCGGATGAGCGGCAGCAGCGCCTCGTCGAAGGGTGGTGCCGTCGTCGTGCCGCTGCCGCTCAGGTCGAACGCCGACTTGCCGGTCACGGTCGCGTCGGTGCCGCGGTAGACCGAGGTGAAGATCCCGCCGAATGCGCCCTTGATCGAGTCGGTGAGGACGTAGGTGCCGGTGATGAGCGCAACGCCAAGGACGATCGCGATCGCAGTCAGCGCGGTCCGCAGCTTGCGCCTCGCCATGCCTCTCAGCGCGACGTGGATCACGAGCCGAGCGTGTTCATCACCTCGAGCACCTCGGCCGGCTCGGCGTGTCTGCCGAGCTCGCGCACGATCTGCCCGTCGGCGAGAAAGAGGATTCGGTCGGCGATCGCGGCCGCCCGCGCCTCATGGGTGACCATCACGGTCGTCTGGCCGTACGCATCGGTCGATGCGCGCATCAACTCGAGGATCTCGCCCCCCGTTTTCGAGTCGAGGTTGCCGGTCGGCTCGTCGGCGAACAGGATCGTCGGTCGTGTGACGAGCGAGCGGCCGATCGCGACGCGCTGCTGCTGGCCGCCCGAGAGCTCGGACGGACGGTGGCGGCGCCTGTCGGCGAGCCCCATCTGCGTCAGCAGTGCGTCGAGCCAGGCGCGATCGGGCTTCTCGCCGGCGATCGAGAGCGGGAGGACGATGTTCTCCTCCGCGTTGAGCATGGGCAGGAGGTTGAAGAACTGGAAGACGAAGCCGATGTGCTCGCGCCGCAGACGCGTGAGTTTGGCGTCGTCGAGCTTCGTGATCTCCGTCCCGGCGATCGTGACCGTCCCCTCGGTCGGCCGATCGAGGCCGGCGAGGATGTGCATGAGCGTCGACTTGCCGGAACCCGACGGGCCCATGACCGCGACGAGCTCTCCCGAGCGCACCTCGAGGTCGATCCCGCGTAACGCGTCGACCGCGGTCGAACCCTCGCCGTAGCGACGCGCGACGCCGTGCGCCTCCACCGCGGCACCTGCGGGCACCGCAAGGCCGCCCTTCGACTCCTCCCTCAAGGCCATCGCGACCACCGTAGTCGAATCTCCGGGACATCGTCGTATGGATCCCGGATCGTCACCGGCCGCCGCCCAGGAGGAAGCCCAGCACGGCTGCCGCATAGGCGGCCACGAGGAGCACGCCTTCCCGCCGGTGCGAGCGGCCGTCCCAAACCGTCGCCGCGACGGCGATTGCGGCGCCCGCCATCGCGAAGAGCTCGGTCCAGCGGAAGGCGAGGGCGAGCGGGTGCGAGAAGAGCAGCGAGAGCAGCGTCACGACGGGGACGACGAGCAACGCGACCTGCGCGCTCGACGAGATAGCGATCTCGGTCGCGAGCGGCATCTTCCCATCGCGCGCGATGAGGATCGCGCCGCCGTGCTCGGCCGCGTTGCCGACGACCGCCACGATCACGACGGCGATGAAGAACTCGCTCAGGCCGACGGCCGTCGCGAACGCGTGCAGCGAGTGGACGAGGATCTCGCTCACCCAGGCGGTCCCGCCGGTCGCCGCGGTGAGGGCGAAGAGCGCGGTGGGCAGCGACCACGCGCCCTCGCCGGGCTCCCCCCGCTCGCGACTCCGATGGCGAAGAAGGTTGCGGCCGACGACGGCGAGGTAGAGGAGCAGCAGGACGACCGCCACGGGCACCGACGCGACGACCACGGTGTGCCGTTCGGGCGCGCCCGTGTAGCCGAGCGCCGTGGGAAGCGCCAGCGCGACGACTGCCGCGCCGACGAGACCGATCTGCACGAGCAGCGAGCGGCGGTCGATCCTGGCTCCGTCCGGCCCGGCGACTTGTGTCACGCCGTAGACGAGGAGGAGATTGGAGATGACGCTCCCCGAGAGGGAGCCGCGGACGACCACGGGCAGGTCGGCGCCGAGCGCGAAGAGGGCGACGATGAGCTCCGGCGCGTTCCCGAAGCTCGCGTTGAGGAAGCCGCCGATGCCGGGGCCTGTGTGCTCGGCGGCGTGCTCCGTCGCCCGGCCGATGAGCCACGCGAGCGGGACGAGAGAGAGCGCGGCCAGCACGAAGAGCGCGACCTCGCCGGCGCTCGTGAATCTGTCGACCGCGATCGTCGCCGGTGCGAGAAGGAGCGACGCCCAGAGGAGCCTGCGGTCCACCGCGCAAGCCTAAAGAGCGCCTGCGCGGACATGAGCCCGGGTGGACGTTCTGCGCTTCCCGCGCCGCCTACCTCCATTTCGCCCCGGTGTCAAGTCTTGCGGAGTCCGCCGCTCGCTCGGACAATAGGACCGTGAGCCCCGGGCAGCATGTTGCGACGCTCCCCCTTCATCCGCAGGACGAGGCGGAGTGCCGGCGCTGCGCCGTCCACTGCGAGAAGGTCGTCTACCCCGCTGCGTGCCTCGAGCGGTCGTGTCCCTTCGTCTATGCGTACGAGGAGCACGGGCACACGTACATGGGCTGCCTGCAGAAGGTGTTCGAGACGGAGATCGACGTCGGGATGCTTGCTGCCGCGGAGCGGACGTACGAGGGCTTCGGCGCCGTGCGCGCCTTGCGCAAGCCGCTGCCGATGTGTGCGGCGGCGGTGCAGTCGACGTTCTCTCACCGTGAGAGCGATCTCGGCTGCCTCAATCCGGAGTTCGGTGAGCTGCCGGCAGGCTCGCCGACGTTCCGCGTGTTCGCGCGGGTCGCCGACCGCTAGCCGGATCACGCAGGCGCTGCAGGATCGCGACGCCCAGCAGTGGGCCTGTCGCGGCGAGTAGGAACGCGAGCCGCCAGCTGTGCTCCGCGACGGCGGCGAAGGCGGGCGGCGCTACAGCGACGACGCCTCCGAGCAGCGTCTGCTGGAAGCCGAGCGCCGCACCGGTGCGGGCGGAGCCGGCCGCCTCGGCGGCCGCCGCGTAGGCGAGGCCGTTCCACGCCATGCTCAGAACGCCGGCGACGAGGAAGAGCGGGACGGCGAGGGCGAGCGGTGCGTCGGTGGCGGCGGCGACCCCGGCGGTGAGCAACGCGAGTGCGACGCCGATCGTCCGCAGCGGGCGCAGGCGGCTGCCGAGCCGGTCGGAGATCCTCCCCGAGGCGATGCGCGCGCCGATCGCAAGCATGTAGATCGTTGCGAGCAATGCGGCCGCCGCGTGGGACGACACATGACGGTGGTCGTGGAGGAAGAGGACGACGAACCCGGTGATGCCGATCTGGGCAGTGAGGAAGAGGCCGGTGCCCGTGCCCAGCAGCCACATACGCGGGTCTCGCAACGGGCGGGACACGTCGCCGAGCTTGGGCTCGGCTTCCGACTGGCTGCGGATGAAGACGGCCGCGACGGCCGCTCCGGTTGCGCAGACGCCGGCGAGGAAAAGGAAGGCGAGGCGCGTGCCGCCGGCGGACGCGAGCAGGGGGAGGAGGGCGGCGCCGACCGCGCCACCGATCGGTATCGCCGTCTGCCGGATCCCGAGCGCCAGGCCGAGCTCGGACGAGGGGAACCACGCCATGATCGCGCGACCGCTGGCCGCGTTGACGCTCGCCCCGAGCGCTCCGACGGCGAAGAGGACGCCCGTGACGGAGCCGAAGGTGTGCGTTGCGGAGGCGGCGGCGAGTGCACCGGCCGCGGCGGTGAGGCCGGTCGCGATCACCCAGCGCTCGTCGACGCGGTCGGCGACGAGGCCCCAGAGCAGGAGGGTGAAGAGCATCCCGATCCCGATCGCCGCGAGCACGACGCCGGTCTCGCCGAGCGTCAACCCGTAGTGGGCCTTCAGCGCCGGGCCGAGCGCCGGCAGGCCTACCGACGACGCGGAGAAGCTCGCCTGGGCGAGCGTTCCTGCCGCGAGGACGACCCAGCGATATTGCCGGAGCGACACGTCTCGAACGTACATGTCGCGGTATCAGATACCGGGACATGTCCCGAGTGGGCGGGTTGGCAGTCGCGGCGCGCGGTCTGGAGGGCGAGCCGACCCTTTCGGACACGGCTCGGTATCAGTTACCAGGACCTGTCCCGAAGGGTCAGGTGAGCCAGCGGGCGCGCAAATCCTTCGTCTTGCGGACCTCTGCGGCGTCCGGGCCGCGGTTCTCGGGGCCCGCGGTCTCGAGCACCGCCGGGAGCCCCTGCAGCCGCGCGTTCGAGAGGAACACGCCGAGCCGCTCCCCGAGCTCGCCTTCGAGGATGTTGGCGTGACGGTCGCGGTTCGAGCCGAGCGGCGCCGCGGCGTCGTTGACGTGGAGCGCGCGCAGCCGTTCGAGCCCGATCGCCGAGTCGAGGTCGTCGAGGCAGGCATCGAGCGCCGCCGCATCGGTCACGTCGACGCCGGACACCCAGAGGTGGCACGAGTCGAGGCACACCCCGAGCCGGGGATGGCCGCCGAGGCGCTCGTGGATCGTCGCAAGCTCCTCGATCGAGCGGCCGATCGTGCCGCCGGCGCCGGCAGAGTTCTCCATCAGGATCCACGTCTCGTCCGTGCAGAGCTCCAGGATCACCTCGAGCGCCGGCACGACATGCTCCAGCCCTACCTCGAGCCCGCTGCCGAGGTGCGAGCCCACGTGGAAGACGACGCCGTCGGCGCCGATCGCGCACGCCACCTCGGTCGTGTTCCGCAGCGTTGCCACCGAGCGCTCGTACGTCACGGGATCCGGCGACGCGAGGTTCGTGAGGTAGACGGCGTGGCAGAGGACTCCGCCGATCCCCGCCGCCGCCCGTTTCGCACGAAAGCGGTCGAAGCTCGCCGGGTCGTGGTTCGTCGGCCGCCACGCGCGCGGGCTCTGGGTGAAGACCTGCACCGAGTCGGCGTCCAGCTCGACTGCGCGGTCGATCGCCTTGTCGATCCCGCCGGAGGAGGACACGTGTGCGCCGATCAGCATCGCTGCCTACGCTATCCGCATGGCCGTCCGCGTCCGTATGGCTCCAAGCCCGACCGGGCTCCTCCACGTCGGCCTCGCGCACACGTTCCTCTTCAACTGGCTCTTCGCCCGTCACGAAGGCGGCGAGACGCTGCTGCGGATCGAGAACACCGACACCTCGCGCGAGGTTGCAGAGGCAGTCGACCAGATCCAGGATGCCCTGCGCTGGCTCGGCCTCGACTGGGATGGACCGCCCACCTTCCAGCTCGACCGCATGGACGACTGTCGGCGCCTCGCGGAGCAGCTCGTCGCAGAGGGGAAGGCGTACGAGGACGAGGGAGCGATCCGCTTCCGGATGCCCGACGAGGGCACGACCGCGTGGGACGACGTCGTCCGCGGGCGTGTCGAAGTGCCGAACGAGACGATCGAGGATCTCGTGCTCGTCCGCTCGGACGGACGTCCGACGTACAACTTCGCCTCGCCGATGGAGGACGTCTGGGACGGGATCACCCACGTCATCCGCGGTGACGACCACATCTCGAACACGCCGAAGCAGATCAACATCATCCGCGCCGTCGGCGCGGAAGTGCCGGTCTACGCGCACGCGCAGAGCATCTTCGGCAGCGACGGAAGGAAGCTCTCGAAGCGCCATGGCGCGACCGGCCTCAATGAGTTTCGGGCCGACGGCTACCTCCCCGAGGCACTCATGAACTTCCTCGCCCTGCTCGGTTGGGCTCCCGACGGCGAGACGACGATCATGAGTCGTGACGCGCTGATCGAGCGCTTCACCCTCGAGAGCGTGACCGCGAGCCCGGCCCAGTTCGACTACCAGAAGCTCGACTGGATGAACGGGGTCTACCTCCGCGAGCTACCGCTCGAGGAGTTCGCGGACCGGCTCCTGCTCTGGCTGGGCGAGCAGGGGTTCGACTGGGACGCCGAGTTCGTCACCCGGGCCGCGCCCCTCGTGCAGGAGAAGATCGCGAAGCTGTCCGAGTTCCCGGGCTTCGCCGGCTTCTTCTTCCAGGACGTCGAGCCGGATCCCGCCGACCTCGACGGCGGTGGCCCCATGCTCGCGGCGGCAGACGAGGCGCTCGCCTCGCTCGAACCGTTCGACGCGGCGGCGATCGAGGCGGCGTTGCGGGAGACCGCGGAAGGGCTCGGTCTGAAACCGCGGCAGGCGTTCCAGCCCGTCCGGGTCGCGGTGACCGGCTCGAAGGTCTCTCCGGGGCTGTTCGAGAGCATCGAGCTGCTCGGCCGCGAGACGACGCTCAGCCGCCTGCGGGCGGCGGCCGCTGTCGTTGCGTAGGAGCGGCCGGGGGTAGCGGCTTCGGGGGCGCGAGTGGATCGAGGGCGCGCTGCAACTCGAGCCACGACCGGCGCCGGAAACGCTCGGTCGGGACAGGCAGGCCGGCGGCATCGGCGCCCTGGACGCCGCGCCCGCCGCGACCGGGCTGCGGAAAGTCCCTTGCCATTTCAAAGGAGTAAACGACCGCTCGCGGGCCGCGGGTACGGACGGCTCTCAGGGCCGTTAGACTCAAGCCGATGGGCGCTACCGGGGGGCATGCGGCGCCGGCCCGGATCCTCGTCGTCGACGACGAGCCGTCGATCCGGCTCCTCTGCCGGGTCAACCTCGAGCTCGACGGTCACGAGGTCCACGAGGCCGACTCACTCGCGACCGTGCGGGAGGCACTGGCGACGGGCGAAATCGACGTCGTGGTGCTCGACGTCCACCTGCACGGCGAGCGGAGCGACGAGCTCGTCGCCGAGTGCCATGCGCGGCGGCCGCCGATCCCGGTCGTGCTCCTCACGGGCTTGGCCGAGGCCAAGCGTGAGGACCTGAGGCACGCAGACGCGATCCTGCCGAAACCGTTCGAGCTCGGCGTGCTCCTCACGACCGTGCGCGACCTCGCTCGCGTGCAGGTGCGCCGATGAGCGCGACCGCCGTCCGCAGCGCACAGGAGTACGAGGACGCCTATCGGGCGTACTACGCCGAGGCTGCCGAGGAGTTCCGCGCCGTCCGGGTGGGGGAGAAGGAGACGTCCGAGCAGGCGGCGATCGTGGCGCGGCACGCCGACCTCTTCACGCAGGAGCAGCTCGACGCCCTTCGCGCGGCGGAGACCGAGGCCGCCGGCGGAGACGAGCAGGAGCGGCTCTACCGGCTGCGGCGGACGTGCGAGGCGGGGATCGTCGACGCGGAGCTTGTGACGCAGGAGGACGCGCTCGCGAACGCGGTGCTCGCGGCCCGGCTCACCTTCGACGGCGACGAGCTGCCGCTCCGGTCCGCCGAGGCGCAGCTCGCCGTCCTCCCCGACTACGCGAAGCGCGACGAGCTCGGCGCGCTCGTGCGGACGCTCGACTCGAGCTTCAACGATCGCCGCCGCGAGCTGCTCGCCGCCCGGGACCGGCTCGACGCCGGGCTCTCGGGCGAGCCGGACGCGGTCGCGCGCAACGAGATGGAGAAGCAGATCTCGCTCCGCGAGCTCGAGGGCGTCCTGCGACGGGCTGCGGACGAGGTCGCGGGCGCCTACGACCGGCTCCGCGAGCGCTGGTTCGAGCGGCTGCTCGGCCCGGAGCGCACCGAGGTTCCGGCGAGCACGCACGCCCGCTGGCTCCGCCGCCTCTCGCCGCTCTCCTCGACGTACACGAGGGAGCGCTCGGTCGAGGTCTGCGTCGAGACCGTTCGCGCGCTCGGGTTCGACCTCGAGGCGATTCCGAACATCAGGCTCGACCTCGAAGACCGGCCGCAGAAGAGCCCGCGCGCGTGCGTGATCCCCTCCGACCCGCCCGAGGTCGTGCACCTGATCACACGAGCGCAGGGCGGCCTCGCGGACTACGCCTCGTTCCTCCACGAGGCGGGACACGCGCTGCACTACGCAGGTTGCGACCCGCGGCTGCCGTGGACGTTCCGCGCGATCTCCCGCGACCACGCGCTGACCGAGATCTACTCCTACATCGTCGAGGCGGTCTCGCGCGAGCCCGGCTGGCATGCGCTCCATTTCGGGCTGTCGGACGCGGAGGCCGGGGCGAACGCCGAGGCGACCGTCTTCCTCGAGGCTTTCCTCTTCCGCCGCTACGCCGCCAAGCTTCGCTTCGAGCTCGGCTTCTGGGACGCATTCCCCGCCGAGCAGGGAGGATCGGCACGCGACTACGAGGCGCTGCTCACCGGCGCGACCGGGCTCCGCTACGACGAGCGCGGCTACCTGGCGGACATGGATGCCGGCTTCTACTCCGCCGACTACCTGCGCGCCTGGATCCGCTCGGCGCAGATGCGCGCGCACCTGCGGCGCGAGGTGGGCGACGATTGGTGGCGCAGCAGCGCGACGGGAGACCTCCTCCGCGCGCTGTTCACGGAGGGGACGCTGCCGTCGAGCGAGGCCGTCGCGCGGCGGCTCGGCTACGAGCCGCTCGACACCGGCCCGCTCGCAACCGAGCTGACCGCGGCGTAGGCCTCAGGTCGCCGCCGGCTCGCCCGGCTTGTGGACGACCAGCGCGTGGATCTCGCGGGTGAGCTGCGCGATCTGCTCGGTGAGCTCCTTGTCCTGCGTCGTGAGCTCAGTGTTCGACTGCAGGAGCTCGAGCAGGCGCTCGGTCTCGCTCTTCATCGCGTGCTCGACGCGGTCGTGGCGGCGCTCGGTCTTGTCCTCCGTGACCTTGTCGCGGTCGGCCTGCCGGGTCTGCGCGAGCAGGATGAGCGGCGCCGCGTAGGCGGCCTGGGTCGAGAACACGAGGTTGAGGAGGATGTAGGGCTCGGGGTCGAAGCTGACGAGACCGCCGAGCGCCGCCGTGTTGAACGCGACCCAGCAGAAGACGACGATCGTCTGCCCGAGGATGTACTGCGGTGTCCCGAAGAAGCGGGCCACGCGCTCCGCGAACTGCCCGAAGGTGTCCTGCCCGAAGGCGCCGTGGTGCGATTCCGCGGCGGCTGTCACGGCCGCGGAGCCTACGAGGCGCCCCGGATGACGCCCGCGACGAGTGGCAGGAGCTCGACCGGCTGCGCGGCCGCTCGAGATCGCGGCGGCCGAGCTCGTCGAGCTCCATCGCGACGAGCAGCACGATCGCGCAGCCGAGGGGCCTCGAGGCTGAGGAGGTCGTGGCGTGCGAAGAGGTCGACCCAGAGCCGCACGATCTTCTTGGCGGCGGCCGCGCCGCGCTACTTGAAGAGGCCCTGCCCGGCGAGCTTCGTGGCGTCGTACACGTCGCTGCCCGGCGGCGCCGCGATCGTCACGTCGGCGCCGTAGTCGTAGACGTCAATCGTCAAGCCCAGGTGCACCGGCTTGGCGCTCTGCGGGAGCGGAAGGTCGAGCGAGATCTGGATGCGGTGGAGGAGGCCGTCCTTGCCGA
The DNA here is from genome assembly GCA_963796265.1 of uncultured Actinomycetes bacterium. GTDB lineage: Bacteria > Actinomycetota > Thermoleophilia > Gaiellales > Gaiellaceae > Palsa-739. The sequence goes on from CAWCLA010000002.1 coordinate 112,670, forward strand.
TCCAGACGTCCGCGGGAATCTTCGGCAGCTGGGCGACGAGGCCGGCGAGCAGCGGGTTCGTCAGCCCCCTCGCCTGCAGCGCCTTCGCCACGTCGACCGTGACGCGGTAGTGCGTGGCCGCCGCGCCGTCGATCGTCGTTGAGCCGAGGTCGTCGATCCGCGCGCCGCCGGCCTCGAGCATCGAGAGGACGTTGCCCGGCTGGAGCCCGCTCCCCGAGAGGAGCGTCCCCAGATCGAGTCCGGCCGAGCGGCCGAGCTTGGAGAGGTCGAGCTTGATCCACTGCTTGCCGCCGGCCAGGTGCGACGCCAGGAAGCCCGCCTGCACGTAGACGACGTAGTCGCCGTTCTGCTCGAGCGAGATCTCCTCGATCGAGGATTGCGCCGGGACACCCGTCTGGCGGAGAAGCGATCCCGGCTCGATGGTGAGCTTGCTGCTCGTGCCGTCGATTGCGCCGGCGCCGTGGACGTGGAGCGTCTTGCCGGCCGGGAGCTTCGCGCCGCTGACGTCGAGTGCGAAGCGGATGCGTGCCGCGCCAGCATGCTGCGCCTTCGCCGCGGCCGCTGCGACCGGATCGAGCGAGAGCGCCGTGCTGCTGCCGCCGCCGCAACCGGCCGTGACGGCCGCCGCCACGGCGATCGCCAGCGCGGTTGCGATGCCTGTCCAGCGAGCCCGGAGCATGGGCTCCAGTGTAGACGCGGTCAGCGCCCCGGCCCGAGAACTTTCGAGAAGTGGGGCGGCTGCTATGGCCGTGGCAGCCGCCCCTGCGAGGAGCGGGACGACCGGTGTGAGGACTGAGGGTCGTCCCTGTCGGTGCCTTCTCTCTTACTCGCGGACTCGCCGATCGGATCTCGCCGCGGTCCGGCCCGCTCGTAAGGGCGCTGCGAAGTTGGCCTGCGGAATCCCACGAGTTCACGTCCGCGTACGTCCGGCGAGGTTACGCCGGCCCGGCCGATTCGCAAAGGAGCCGAGGTTGCGGCGCGGTGTGCGTCGACCGCCTTTGGCGCGCGTCTCATGAGCGACACCCTCGGTAGCGGCGCGAGACTCGCCGGTGGCGCCTGCGTCATCATCCAGACGCACACGTCGGCGACCGCTCTGGAGGTGGCCCGCGCCCTCAGGGGCGTGACCGAGAGGCGCATACGGGATTCGAACCTGCCTGCAAATGGGCAGTATTTTTCGCGCGAGGTCTGCACCGGGGTCTGCACCGTTTGCTCCTGAGCGTGCCGGTCCGGCACCAAAATCGGCCGCTACGCTCCCGCTCATCGACGCCTTGCACACGTGATCCGTTCCTGCGCTACCTCGAGGCGGCGCCCGTCGACGACGAGCCGGTCACCGTGGAGGAGGACGCCGCGATCGCCGAGGTGGAGGCGGACCGGGCTGCCGGCGTGCCGACGATCCCGTTCGAAGAGGTCAAGCGCCGCTACTCGTAACGCGGCTGGAGGTCAGAGCCTGCGGTACACGTCGCTGCGGTGCGCGACGCGGATGACCACGACGCGACGCCGTTGGTCATCGACCTCGTACACGATGCGCCAGTCGCCTACGCGGACGCGGTAGTCATCGCGTCCGGCGAGCTTCGTGGTGCCGTGATGCCGCGGGTCGGCGGTGAGCCCGTCGATGGCGGCGTTTACGCGACGCAGGATGTCGCCGGACAGCCTTCCGTACTCTCGCTCGGCGCGCCGCTCGAAGAGGATCTCGAACGGTTTCTCGGCTCCGCCTATCGGCGAACCTCGCTCCACGGCCGAAGCTCCGCGTCGTCTCGCTCCGCTCGCGCCTCGATGGCGGCGAGGCTGTCCTCGAGATATTCGACGCGCTCCCGCAGTTCGGCGACGTCGCCCTCGACCTCGGAGGACGGCTTCTGCCCGCGCGTGACGTCTGCGAGCGCCTCCAGGGCCCGAGCGAGGCCGGAGCGGAGCTCCTCAACCATCGATTGCCGTGGCGCAGTTGCCATTGCCCGAGTGTACGGCACCACGCGCATCTCTCCTGCGGCCCGACGCGGGTTCACCGAGGAAGCAGCTCCGCGTAGTCGAGCTCGCGCTCGTCGGCGACGACGTGCGTGTACGTCCGTGCCGTCGTCACGAGGTCGTCGTGGCCAACCAGCTCGCCGATCCGCGCCCACGGCATCCCGCCGAGGTGGAGCAGCGATACGCGCCGGTGGCGGAGGTCGTGCGGCGAGAACGCAGGAACTCCTGCGGCCGTGCACGCGCGTGTCAGGGCGGTACGGAGACGTTCGCTCGTGACTTGCTCGAAGACCCGGCGGTCCGGATGGCGATCGTCGCGCGGACAGAGCTCGAGGACGGCGTCGAGCAGGAGCGGTGGCGGGCTCACCCAGCGCGGCCGGCCGGTCTTGCTCGTCGCGATTCGCCAGCGGCTGCGCGGCTCGTCGACGTCGCCCCAGGTGAGCGCCTCGAGCTCACCGATGCGCATCCCGGTAGCGTCCAGGATCAGCGCGGGCAGGCGATACCGCTTCGGCAAAAGCCGAACGACCGCCTCGACGTGCTCCGCCGTTGGGGGTTGCACGTGCCTGCGTTCCTCGCGGGGGAGCTTGACCGTCAGGCGATCGCGCGCCGGATTCGGTTGGACCCGCGCGTGATCGAGGACCATCGCCAGCACGCTGACCGTCTTGCGGATCGTCTGCTTCTTGAGTCCCTGCTCGTGAAGCACGGCGACGAGGCCCGCGACCGTCTGGGCGTCGATGTCGGCGATAGGCCGGTCGCCGAATCTCGGCACCACGCGTCCCAAGGCGACCCGGTAGGTCTGGAGGGTGCCCGCGGCGACGTCGACCCGAGAGGCCTGCCACCGCTCCGCGACGTCGGAGAGCGTGGGGGAGGACGCTTGCTCATCCACCAGGCGAAGATCGGGAACCCGTAGCGCAGCGAGCTCACCGAGCACCCAGGACTTCCGGGCCAGCGCCTCGCGCTTGGTCGAGAACGAGCCGGCGTAGCGCGGCATGCTCTCCCGACCGCCGAGTCGATACATGACGCGGTAGCGGCTCTGCCCGCCGGCGGTCGGCCGCGTCGTGATCCACGCGCTAGCCACCGCTCGACCGTATCGGGCGCACACGGTCACCGCGGAACGTGTGGTGCTCGACGAGCTCCAGATATTGCTCTGCACGGATCAGCGGGCGCGAGTAGCCGGGAAGTGCGACGACAGGCAGAGCACGGAACACGGCGTCGACGGCGCGGCGCTCGAGGCCGAGCTCGCGCAGGTGGGACCGGTTCAGCAGCGCTCCCGGAGTATCGAGAAGCTCCCTGGCCGGTGGATGGCTGCGACTTGCGGGAGCTGGCTTGGCTTGCTCGGACGGTCGCTTCTGCGCAGCGGGCTTCGATTTCCGTTCCACATCGAGCCGGAGCTGGTGCGCATCCAACCTTCGCGCCATCACCGAACGGTAACAGATATGTCTCCTATGCGCGGAGCGCACCAGACGCGTACGATGCGTGCATGACGAGCGGGACGCTGATCCGTCAGGCGCGAACGCGCGCGGGCCTCTCGCAGACGGAGCTGTCGGAACGAAGCGGCAAGGACCGGGCGCAGATCGCGCGCTGGGAGCGCGACGCCGTTACCCCGAGCCTTGAGACGCTGCGCGAGCTGTTGCAGGCGTGCGGGTTCGACCTGGAGATGACGCTGGTGCTCTACCAGCCGCCTGACCCCGGCGACGAGGCGGAGCTCAAGGAGGCGCTGGCGCGAACGCCGCAGGAGCGGCTGCAGACGATGCTGAAGGCGCGCGGAGGCTAGGTGGCCGGGCACTTCGATCCCTATGAGGTGCTGCAGACGCTGGAGCGCCATCGGGTGACCTACGTCGTGATCGGCGGCCTGGGGCGTGTCATCCATGGCTCGACCGAGTTGACAGACGGGATCGACATCGTCCCGTCGACGCGGGAGGAGAACCTGCGTCGGCTCGGGTTCGCATTGGAGGAGTTGAACGCGCGCCGCCGCTGACGGGAAGCAGCCCGCGCTGGAGCGTGATCTGGTCGGCCGCGGCGTGCTCGAGCTTCGCACTGACGCGGGCGAGTTGAAGATCGTGCCGGAGCCGGCGGGCACGCGCGGCTACGACGACCTGCGCCGCCGCGCCGTACGCGAGCCGCTGGGCCAGGGCCTTCGTCCCTCGGTCGCCTCCGCCGACGATCATGCGCGCATGCTTGCCGTTCTCGGCCGTGAGCAGGACCGGCCGGCCTTGCAGACGATGCAGCGCGTGATCGAGCTCGAGCACGGCCTCAGGCGTGGCCTTTCCATCGGCCGCTGACACCTCGACCGCAGGCGAAAAGCCGCTTCCTCCGTACACGAATAGCCAGCGAGACACAGATGCACCCAGGTGCAAAACCATCCCAAGATTCATGTACGCTTGTACGGCATGTCGCGCCGCCGCCAGCAACGCCGCGCCGACAAGACGCGCCGCCATCTCCAACCGACTCACCAGCCGAGCCAGACCAATCGAACGCTCGGCGGTCGCTTCGCCGCGAGTGGTGGTGCGCGAGGCTAGTCAGGTCGAGCGGCTCGCCTACACCCGCAGCCAAGCTGCCCAGGCCCTCGGCATCAGCCGTCTCGACCCTGCGACGGTTGCTCCCGTACATCGAAACGATCGAGCTGCCCTGGGGGACCAGCCTGATCCCCGTCGACGAGCTCGAGCGAATCGCGATCGAGCGGCGACGGACAGCGCGACCCCGGCTCGGGCAGCCGACGCGAGGACGCAAACCGGCCATTTCACCGGAGATCGCGAAGCGCATCCACCACGAGCGCTCCGTAGGCAAGAGCCTCCGCCAAATCGCCGACGATCTGAATGCCGAGCGCATCCCGACAGCACACGGCGGCGCACAGATGGTGGCCGTCGACCGTGCGCGCAGTCCTGCTGCAGGCACTCTGAGCCGAGCGAGCGAGACGGCGAGCATGAAATTGAGTTGCGGAATGACCCTGAGCAATGGGCTAGCTTGCGGTGCGATGGGGGATGAGCCGCTGATCCGAGCCGTTCGCCTGCGGCGGGAGGACGTTCCGACCTTCGATAGCTACCCGTTCTCCACTCCGGCGGTCCGTGGCCTGGCAAGGCTGGATCTATCGGCTCCGGTCACGCTGTTCGCCGGCGAGAACGGCAGCGGCAAGTCAACTCTGATTGAGGCTCTCGCTGTAGCAGTCGGGTTCAACGCCGAAGGCGGGAGCAAGAACATGACGGTCGCCACGCGACCATCGCATTCTGCGCTGCACGAGTACTTGCGAGTCGAACGCGGCACTCGTCGGGAGCGCACGGGCTACTTCCTTCGTGCGGAGAGCTTCTTCAACGTGGCGACCCACATCGAAGAACTCGATGCCGCGCCTGGCGGGGCGCCGATCATCGACTCGTACGGTGGGGTCTCGCTCCATGAGCAGTCGCACGGCGAGTCGTTCCTTTCGCTCATCATGAATCGGTTTGGTGCGGACGGCCTTTACGTCCTCGACGAGCCAGAGGCCGCTCTCTCGCTGCGTGGCTGCCTGGCGCTGATCCGGCGGATGCACGACCTCGTCGCTGAGGGATCGCAGTTCCTCGTGGCCAGCCACTCACCGATCATCCTCGGCTACCCCGACGCACGCATCTATGTCCTCTCCAACGACGGGATCCTCGAGACGCCATATGAGGAAACGGAGCAGTACGAGCTGACACGATCTTTTCTCGACGACCGCCATCGCTTCATGCATTACCTCCTCGCGGACGACTAGACGCTCGGCTGCTTCGGCGGCTCGGACGTAGAGTGCGGTGGAGGCGATGTGTGCGACTGAGCACGACCACGATTGGGTTCAGGGGCCTGTATTACCTGACCTTCGGTGCGCTGTTTGCGGCGCGAGCCAATCGGCGACTCAGACGATGCTCGGCGAGGCGGCCGGCGATGCCAGGAGGGTCGTCGGAGACGCGTACTACACCGGGTGTCGGGTGCGCCAGGAGTTGGAGAAGCTAGAGCTTTGGCTGTTCAACGCGCCCTCGAAGGTCTTGCAGGAGTTGGAAGCGATCCGCCCCGGCGTCTATCTGATCCATAACGATGCGCCACGCCCGCGCGCCGCGGTGGACGGCCTCAGAGACTCGTTCGACTGGGCGGCTTGGAAGGCCGAGGGAGTTGAAGTCCACGCTGTGGGGCCGACCGAGGACGGCTACCTGAAAGTCGGCGTGGAGCGCGACCTTGAAGCGGCGCAGGTGAAGCTCGACGCGGCCTACGGCAACGACGTTGTCCAGGTCTGGGAGTGCGGTCCGATCTTCGGACTCCCCTATCGGGGCCGCGGCATTGGGCGAGCCGAGGACTGACCCGCTCGGCTGGGCCAGTTCAGGAATGACCCCCGCGCGGGAAGCCAAGACCCGCCGCGGGCGTACTGTCGGTGGTGTGAGATGGACGTGCACTCTGATCGTCGGAGCCGCCCTGCTCTCGGGGTGCGGCGGATCGCAGAAGCATCCGTTCGCCTGCCGCCCTAGCCACGGTCATAGCGTGGTGCAGCCGTTCAACGGGCGGCTAACCGCCCTTGGCCGGAGTCCTGCCTACGTTCGCGTCGACAATGCAGGCGACCTCAGTCGCGGCGTGGTCATGCTCGGAACCACGAACTTCCCGGGTTGGTTCGCCCTGAAGACGCACTTCTTCAGTGTGGGGAACTACCGTGGCCCAGTTCACGTGACGGTGAGGCGGCTTGATCAACCTGGCGTCGCTCGCCTTGGCGACTCGCCGAGCGGAGGCGACTCGCTTTCGGCTGCTGCCTCGCCCGATCTCATCCGGTTCACCTGGGTGCGCAGCCCAGGGTGCTACGCGTGGAACATCTCCGGACGCACCTTCCACGAGACGGTCGTCGTCCACGCCACTCCACACCGGGGCTAGGCGAGAGGACCTCTGGGTCCGGCGAGAGTCCTCACCGCCGCGTGGCTCTTGCTGTCGACAAGGCTGGCAACTCAGCGAGGTCTGCACCGGGGTCTGCACGCGACGCGTTTCGACGGCACGTCTGTCACAAACGTCCCGCTTGGTTGAGGCAAAAGCGGGTTACTTTGTGACTCAGAAAGGCGCATACGGGATTCGAACCCGTGCCGCCGCCGTGAGAGGGCGGTGTCCTAGGCCACTAGACGAATGCGCCGAACGAAGGGCCCAGTGTAGCGATGCTCGTGGCGGCGCTAGCTCGAAGTCTCGCTCACGACCCGCCGTCGCCGCCGGAAGGTGAAGGCGCTCGCCGACAGCGCAACGAGGACGACCGCGCCGCTGACCCCGCCGCCCACCCACGGCGCCAGGCTCGCCGGCGCCGGGACGTGCGCGGCGGTCGGCAGGACGTCCGCGATTCGCGGCGGCCACGCACCCGCTGCCTCGAGGACCCTCGGCTGCGGGAACGGGCCACGGAGGCCTGCGGGCGAGCGGGCGCCGTTCCCGGGCAGCAGGTGCCGGGCGGCGAGCAGCTCGTGCCAGACCACCACCGCCTCCTGCCTGGGAGTGCCGACCGGCGCCTTCAGCCTCGCGGGGCGCGGGATCTCGGCCGCGGGCACGTGCACGACGTGCCACTTCTGGAGGTACGTCGTGGGGTCGACCGCGCCGTCGTAGCCCCGCCCAACGTACTGGTGCGGGTGGAGCTCGAAGTGGAGGTGCGGGTCCGTCGTGAATGCGTCGCCCGTCCGGCCGAGGAAGCCGAGCACCTCGCCTGCCGTGACATTCGGGTGGTGGAGGATCCAGCGCGAGTAGCCGGCGAGATGGGCGTAGTAGAACGAGTTGCCCTTCCCGTCGGTGAGCCAGAGCCGCCAGCCGCCGAGGCGGTTCCAGCCGACGAGGCTGAGCGTCCCGTTCGCGACCGCGACGACCGGCGTGCCGAGCGGCGAGAAGAGATCGTCGCCGTGGTGCCAACCGTCGTAGATGTCGCTGCGGTTCCCGCCGTACGTGTCGCCGTACGACGCGCCGCCGCCGACCGGGAAGACATAGTGCTTCGGCCTGTAGCCAAGCGACGGCCGCGCCTTGAGCGGCTCCGGCACGGACTGCTTCTTGTGCCCGTGCTTCTTGCCGCCGTGTTTCTTCGTCCCCTGCTTCTGCGCGCCGGAGGACGGCGTCGTGTCGGTGCCCTGCGTCGTGGTGGACGAGTGATGCGTCGTCTTCGATCGCGCGATGGGCTGCGCCGAGGCGGCGAAACCGACGAAGATCATCGTCCCGGGGGGAAGCCGATAGTGCCGCTTGAGCAGCAGCACGGTGAGCGGTGCAGTGACCCGCCCGCCTGTCCCCTCGAGCGTGAGCTGTCCCCAGTAGCCGAGGAGCGTGGATTCCCCTGCGGCCACCGTCACCGGCGAGCCTCCGACCTCGAGCCCGCTCACCGTCCCCTTGCCGTTCACCGCGTTGACGCTCGCCGCGGTGACGAACCCGCCGAAGAGCGACACCGACTCGAGCGTGACCCGGGCGCTTCTGCAGGTGGAGCCGCTCGCGACCGACGAGGCGAACGTGACGACCGGAGCCGTGGCCGGATACGCGGACGGGCCGACGGCCGAGGCGGGCGTGCCGAGCGCGAGCACCTTCCGGTCGGGCTCCGCGATCGCTGCCTCGCCTGCGCCGACGCAGGCGCTGGGGAGATGGGACGGAACGAGCGGCGCGTAGGTGGGCGCGGGCGTCGTGGTCGTCGGGCCGGTGGTCGTCGCCGTCGTGGTGGTCGCCCCGTCCGCGTGCGCGGCGGCCGCAGCACAGGCCGCTGCTAGAACGCCCAGAACAAGGAGCCAGACCCCGCGCCGCATCGCCCCAGTGTGCCGAAGGCGCCTCCCGTCTGGAGGATTATTTCAGCGGGACGGTGATCCGGCGGCCCGGCAGGCGCCGGTAGACGGCGAAGAAGTCCCGGTCGTCGGGGACGAGATACCGCGTTTCCGGTTGCTGGTAGTTCGGCACGACCTTCGTCGGCAGCAGTCCGTTCCGGTGCCGGTACGTGATCAGCGTCGGCCACTCGGGGTTGATGTCGAGCTCCATCGCCCGCACGGCCCCCGCGCGCTTGAGGATCCGCGCGAGCGTGATCACCGTCTGATCGTTCGCAGCCGCGTAGATCACGTTGCCTCGCCGGTCGATCCCGACGCCCGTGCGCCAGACGCGGACGGCGTTGCCGAGGGTGAAGCCCCATTGCGTGCTGTCGTTCAGCGCGGGGGAGAGGCGACCGTGGTCGATGATCAGGGGCAGGCTCTGGCGCGCGAAGGCGACGCCGCGGCCGGGGGCCGGCCCATCCTTCCAGCCGACGATGTTCACATGCCCGTCGCTGTAGGCGACGAGCGTCGCGAGCCCGTCCTTCAGCGGTTCGTTGACGTGCCCGTCGAGGGCGTCCCCGTTCAGGCCGTCCGTGTAGATGAAGCCGCTGTTGAACGTCGCCAGCAGACGCCACCGTTGCCCCCACGGCACCTCCATCGGCCCGCGCAGGGACGCGCTCGGGGGCTCGTAGCGGCCGGGGTAGTACGCGAGCGCGGTGCGCGTGTGATCGAACCACGCGACGTAGGCGACGATGCGCGGGTAGGCGCGTTCCGTCCGGAAGGTCGTGACGAGGACGGGCGGGCGCCCGTCGATCGGCGGGCCGGTCGGCTTCCAGACTCCCTCGCCCGGAAGCGGCCGCGCGAAGACGGGCTCGATGGGCGGCGGCCACGGCTTGCGGACGACATGACGCTTCGTGATGCCGTGTTGCTTCCGGTCGCCGGCGAAACCGACGGCCGGGAGCGTCGTGAGCTGCGGCCCGCCCTTGTGGGGAGCCTTCCAGCTGTAGTAGACGTGCTCGGTTCCGTCGACGAGCCAGTTGAGGTGGTGCTGCCGCACCCACTCGACGCTGCGCACGCCGAGGGGCAGGCTCGACGGGAGCAGCGCCATGCGCGTCCACGAGTAGATCGCAGGCGAGAGGAAGAAGAGAGCAAGGACGGGGAGCCAGATTCGCAGGCGGGGGGCGCCGCGCCGCGGCCGCCTCGCATCGTTCACAGCGGCCGGCGGCGACATGGCGACGAATCGTACGAGGCGCCGATGACAGCGTGGTGAGCCCGATTCGGCTAGGCCATCGGGACCTGCAGGAGCAGGCTGGGCTCGATCCGGTCGAGGATCTCCGTCAAACTCGAGCCGGTCGCCGTGATCCCGTGGTTGCGCAGGCCGACGACGGCGTGGGCCGGGTCCGGCGCCGCGGCCACGAGGTGGGCGACGCTCTCCGCCAGCTCGGAGGTGCCGCACGGGTAGTTGACCTCGGTGGCCTCGATCCCGTCGACCCAGGCGTGGACGTGGAGGATCGCGCCGACCTCGGGATTCGTGCCGTAGATCATCCAGTGCTCGATGGCGTCGACCGAGACGCGGCGCGGCTCGAGATCCGGGCGCACGCTGAGGACGATCTTCCCTCGGGCCGCGTCGTAGCCGGAGACGAGCAGGATGTCGCGGCCCGGCTCGTCGAGCTTCGACTTGTCGACGCCGCTCGCGCTCATCCAGAAGCGGCGCTCGTCCTTGCGGGCGGAGAGGTTGCCGTACGAGAGGCCGCCGATCGAGTACAGCCGCTTGATCTGTCGCAGGTCGCGCTCGCTCACGAGGTCCTCGACCGGGAAGGGAGCGGGCAGCAGCCCGAGGCGCTCGAGCCGCCGCCCGACCGCCCCGATCTCCCGCGTCTGGGGATCGCCGTGCCAGAGCTCCGGGTCGAGGTCGGGGACGAACTCGTTGTCGATCACGAGATGCGAGGTGGCGAGCGGCTCGAGCCGTCCGACGACCTCCTCGGCGAGGCCCGGTCCCTCGGGGACGAGGTAGCAGCCGCGCTCCATCGTGGTGAAGAGCACTCCGTGCCCCGGCACGTAGCAGAGGCTGATGTTGGCGAGCGCCCGGACGAGCATCGGGTACGTCTCGCGCAGCGGGTCGGCGGGCGGGGAGGGGAGGGTCCAGACGGCCGCGGCGAACGTGCCGCGCGCCCGGCGACGGAAGGGGCGTGGCCGCGCCGCGTCGACGAGGTTGAGCACGACCGCGGGCGCCTCGCCGTTCGTCGTCGCCTCGAAGCCGTGGCGCTCGAGCACGGCGACGATGCCGGCGGTCAGATCAGCGACCGCCTCCTGCTGCTCTCCCACGACAGTGAAGGAGCGCATCGTCAGCGGCCGTTGACGACGATCGTCGTCTCGGTTGGAACGTCCAGAGATGCGGCGACGAGGCAGTTCTCCTCGGCCTGCTCGGCCAATTCGCGCGCCTCCGCGGCGTCCGCCCGGGTCTCGAGCTCGACCCGGAGCGCGAGGCGCGTGAAGCCGAAGCGGCCGTCCGGCCGCCGGCCGCAGACGCCGTCACCGGCGACCGAGAACCTCTCGTACTCGAAGCCGGCGCGCTCGGCGATGCCGGTGAACGTGACCGCGAGGCACGACGCGGCGGACGCGACGAGAAGATCCTCCGCGCTCCAGGTGCTCGGGTCGGTGCCTCGAAAGACGGGCGGCGGGCAGACGTCGACCGGCTGCTTGCCCTCGACCTGCGCGCTCACGCGACGGCCGCCGACCCAGTCGACGACAAGCGGGAAGTGGAACTCTTTCGGCCGCACCGAGGGGCGGGCCGTCGTCGCTTGGCTCATCTCGTCAGTCCTCCTGTCGTGTCGTAGCCGTCTCGAGCTGGCCGAGCCGCTCCCACCGCTCGTCGATGTGCTGCTGCACGGACGCGACCTGCTCCTCGGAGAGATGCGCGAAGCGGCCCTGCGTCGAAAGGAACTCGCTCACCGGCAGCGGGTGCTTGGGCTTGTACGTGATCCGCCATCTGCCGCCCTCGACCTCGAGCAGCGGGAAGTACCGCGACTCGACGGCGCGGCGCACGATCTCGACAGATTGGTCTGTCGAGTAGCGCCAGCCGGGCGGGCAGGCGCCGAGCGCATGGAGGAAGCGGAAGCCTTGGAGCTCGGCGGCCCGCGCGACCTTCGCGCGGAAGTCCTTGAGCAGCGGCACCGAGCCGGCCGCGATGGTCGCGACGTAGGGGATCCCGTGCGCGGCCATGATCCGGTCGATGTCCTTCTTCGTCCCTTCGCGCGGGGCGGCGGCCGGTGTCGTCGTCGTCCACGCGCCCTCGGGGGTGCCGCCGGACTTCTGGACGCCGGTGTTCATGTACGCCTCGTTGTCGTTGAGGACGTAGATCAGATCCTCGTTCCGCTCGGCGGCGGCGGAGACCGTGGAGAGGCCGATGTCGTTCGTCGAGCCGTCGCCGCCCCAGACCACGACCTGCGCGTCGTCCAGTCCTCGCAGCCTCAGCCCCGTCTTGATCCCCGACGCCTCCGCGGCCGCCGAGGCGAACGGCGTCAGCAGCACGGTCGCGTCGAAGGCGTTCACGGGCCAGGCGCCCGCGATGATCGTCCAGCAGGAGGCCGGGATGACCAGCACGATCCGGCGGTCGGGCGCCGCCGCGGTGAGCGCGCCGAGCACGTGCCGCATGTTGATCGCGGGGCCGCAGCCGGCACAGGCGGCGTGGCCGGGGAAGAGGTGCGGTTCCTCGGTGATGACCTCGTCGAGCCAGGCGGCCATCGCTATGCGCTCTCCGCGAGGTAGAGGGCTTTCTCGTCGTGCGCGTGCTCGCGCGCCTGCGCGACTGCGCGGCGCAGCGTGTCGGGGGTGACGTCCATGCCGCCCAGACCGCAGACGACGTCCGTGGCGGGGATGCCGAGGCCGCGCACGTCCGCGCCGAGCGGGCCGAGCGCACCGAAGGCCGGTGCGCGGTCGACGACGCAAACGTGCGAGACGTGCTCGAGCGCGGCTGCAAGCTCTTCTGCGGGGAAGGGCCGGTACGCGTGCACCCGCGCGAGGAGCAGCGGCTCGTCGTCGGAGAGCAGCTCGCGGGCGGTCTCGCCGATCGTCCCGATCGTGACGAGCGCGGTGTCGGCTTCCGGGTCGCCGGCGAGATCGAGCGACCCGATCTTCGGGCGGCCGATCTTCGCCTCGAAGTCCGCGGCGACCTCCTCGATCACGTCGCGAGCGTGGTCGAGCGCGTCGGCGACGTTCTGCTGGTACCTCGCGTAGTCGCGCGGCTCCGGCAGCGCGCTGAACGCGCGCGGGAAGCGTGGATCGAGCACCCAGTCCTCCGGCGGCAGGAACGGTGGCAGGAAGGCGTCCACCGTTTCCTGGATCGGGACGTCGACCACCTCGGCCGTGTGGGAGAGGAGGAAGCCCTCGGCGCAGACGAGCACCGGCAGCATCGTCTCCTCCGCGATGCGGTACGCGAAGAGGACGTTGTCGAGGAGCTCCTGAGCGGACGCGCTGTAGAGCTGGATCCAGCCGGTGTCGCGCTGGCTGAGGCTGTCCGTGAGGTCCGGCTCGAGGCTCCACGGAGCGACGATCGACCGGTTCACGTTCACGGCCACGAGCGGAATCCGCTCGCGTGACGCCCGGTGGAGCTGCTCGTGCGCGTAGAGGAGACCCTGGGACGAGGTCGCCGTGAACGCGCGCACGCCGGTGTGGGCGACGGCGAGCGCGTAGCCGAACATCGAGTGCTCGCTCTCGAGGTTCTTGAACTCGACGTCGTCCCGGCCGGCGACGAGGTCGGCGAGCCGCTCGACGATCAGCGTCTGGGGTGTGATCGGGTAGCAGGCGATCGCCTGCGCGCGGGCGAGGACGGCGGCGGTCGCCGCGGCTTCGTTGCCCGTCATGACCGTGCGCCCACGCGGAAGTTCCTGGCTGCCTACGCTCACGCCACGACCTCCTCCATCGCGATCGCGTCGCGCACGGGGCACACGACCTCGCAGATGCCACAGCCCTTGCAGTAGAGGTAGTCGATCTCCATCGTCCCGTCGGCGAGGCGGCGCATCGCGCCCTCGGGGCAGAAGAGCGCGCAGACGCCGCAGCCGGAGCACGCGGCCGCGAGCACCGGCCGCTCGAGCGACCACGTGCCGGTGTGGTTGCCGCGTGAGTCGGTGAGGCTGACGGAGAAGGGCGGAAGGGGCGGTCTGGGTAGCGGAGCCTCGGCCGGCTCGTACGACGTGTCCCCGGCGGTCGTGTGCTGGTGCCTGCAGAGGCGGTAGCCCTCGCGCGCGGCGAGGACGTTGGGCTCCGCCAGAGCCGCGCCCATGCGCGAGCGGATCGCTTCCTCGAGGAAGCCGAGCCCGTCGGGAAGGAGGAGCCGCACGGCGGCGCCGAGCACGGCGACGTTTCCCATCGGCCTCCCTTCCGCCGAGAGGATCCGGTTGCGCCGCGCGATCTTCGAGGCCGGCACGTGCGCGACGCGGTAGTCGCCGCGGTGGGGGAAGCGCGTCTCGCGGTTGACGAGAAGAAGGCCGCCGGGCCTCAGCATCCCCACGGACTGTGTGGGTGGCGGCGAGGCCGAGATCGCGACGAGCGCGTCGCACTCGCGCACCTTGTACCTGCGCCGGATCGGCTCGTCGTCCCAGCGGAGGAAGGCGGAGATCGGCGCACCGCGCCGCTCGGCCTTGAACTCGGGGAAGCTCTGCACCCAGAAGCCGGCGCGCGCGAACGCGTCGGCGAGGAGCTGCGATGCGAGCACGACACCCTCGCCTCCGCGGCCGGTGAGGAGCATCTCTTGCACGGTTCGATCGTCGGTGACCGGCGCGGCTGGCGCATCGGGGATTTACGCCCCCGGTTGACGGCTTTTCGCGGATAGCGCGCGGCTCAGCCGCTGAGGGCTTCGAGCAGCGCGCGGCCGCGCGGCGAGCCGTGGCCGGTGCACGCGTCCCAGGCGGCGCGGCGCGCGCGGTAGGCGCCGTTCCCGCCCGTCGGGACGTCGTTGAAGACGGAGCGCTCGAGGTGCTCGTAGAGCAGCGGGTTGAGGAATCCCGCCCGGCCCCCGAGGCGCTGGTTGATCTGGGCGATGAGCGCTGCCCAGAGCGGGGCCACCGCGCTCGTGCCTCCGAAGGGATGCTCGCTCAGCCCGTCGCCGACGAGGTAGCCCGTCTCGGGATCTGCGTTCCCGGAGACGTCAGGCACGCCGCGGCCGATGCGGCCGTCCTCGTTGATCGACGCCGGCACGCGCGCGCTCGCCTGCCAGGGCGGGAGCTCGTAGAAGTCGCTCACGCCGCCGCCCGTCGCATTGCCGTCGTGATCGTTCCAGACGATCTCGGCGATCCCGTCGTCGACCACCTCGAGCCGGGTACCGCCGCACGCGAGAACCCATGGGCTCGAGGCCGGGTAGTCGACGTGCGCCACCCGCCCCGTGACGCCGTCCCTCCAGCCGTTGTCGCCCGAGGCGGCGCAGACGGTGACTCCGAGTGCGGCCGCCGCCTGGAACGCCCCGTCGAGGGCGCGCCGACCCTGCTCGGTCCACTCGGCCTCGGCCTGCCCCCAGCTGATCGAGAGCACCGAAGGCCCGCGCGGATCGAAGAGCGCCGTCGTCACGGCGTCGACGAACCCGCGGTCGCTCGTCGGCGCGAAATAGACGAGCTGCTCGGCGCCTGGAGCGATCGCGCCGATCACCTCGACGTCGAGCACCACCTCGCCGTCGGCGGTACGGTCTTGCCCGGGCCGGTTGCGGATGCCGTCGACCGAGACGGCGGTGATCTTCGGCATTGGCTTGCCCAGCTTCTCGAAGTAGCGCCGGAGCTGCGACCGGCGGAAGCCGCCCGCGAGCTCGATCACCCCGATCCGCTGGCCGCTTCCGTCGAGGTCGCGAGGGAAGTCGTAGAGCTCGGCGATCCTCGGCGGCGTGAACGAGGTCAGGCGCGCTTGCTCGACGCGCTCGTGGGGGACGGCACGGTGTGCCACGCTCGCCTGGGGCCTGTCGTCGAGGCCGAGGACGGCCTCGATCGCCGGCGCGACCGGGGCGGGGACGTGCAGGTGGCCCGAGCGGCCCCGGTAGTCGCCCTGCGGCGAGCGGTAGCGGGCGAGCCGGGTCGAGAAGGCCGCTTCCATCCGGCGCGCCGGCCCTACGAGGACGACGCTCCGGCGCCCCGCGCTCGCCTGTCGGACGCGCAGGCCGTGCGCGGCCGCAAAGTCCTCGATCGCGGCGAGATCCTTCCGGTCGGCGCCGTAGCGAGCCGCGAATTCGCGCCGGCTGAGGTGGCGACGCTCGCCGATCGGCTTGTGCCCCAGCTCGTCGAGCGCAGGGAGCGGCGCGCGCGGCCGCACGATCACCGTCACCTCGACCGGCTCGTCGGAGGCGACCGCGCCGACCCGGTGCGCTCCCGGGAGCGGCTTGCGGGCGCTGCCGCCGACCCTCGTCCTACGCGTCGTCGTCGCCGGAGCTCTCCTCGACGTCGTGCCCCTCGAGGGTGTGGCCTTCGAGGGTGTGGCCTTCGAGGGTGTGGCCTTCGAGGGTGTGGCCTTCGAGGGTGTGGCCTTCGAGGGTGTGCCCTTCGAGCGTGTGCCCCTCGGGCGCGTCCTCCTCGTCGCCGTGCTCGTCGCCGCCGTGCGTGCCGTTGTTCATTCCGTGCCTCCTGTCCGCAGCTTTGGCGCGAATCTAGCCGATTGCGAGGCGAGCGGCATCGACCTGGGCGAGGCTCGCGACGGCGCCCTTTCCCTCGGCGATGCTTCGTGCCTCCGCCAGGAGACGCTCGACCTCGCCGCCGTCCTCCGCGGCGGCGGCGGCCTCGGCGGCGGCGGTGAGCGCGGTGATCGCGAGCTGCGGGAACTCGGCATCGGCCAGGAGCCGCCTGGCCTCGGCCGCCAGCTCCACCGCCTCCTGCGCAGCGTCCTGGCTCGCACGGACACGGGCGAGCGTGCAACGCCAGAGGACGTGCGAGAGCAGGTCGTACGAGGATGCCTCGGCGGCGACCTGCCGGGCCAGCTCCTCGGCCTCGTCGAGCCGGCCGAGCGTTGCGACGATCTCGGCCAGGAGCGCACGGTGCGTCGTCGCCGATGTGGCCGCACCGATCTCGTCGAACGCCGCCGAGGAGGCGCGCAGCTCGCGCTCAGCGGCTGCGGCGTCCCCTGCGAGCAGCTCGATCTGGGCTCCGACGAACGACAGGGTTGCGCGGCGGAAGCGCAGGCCGAACTCCTCGTAGGTGGCGGCCGCGTCCCTGAACATGCGGCGGGCCTCGTCGAAGTCGCCGCGCAGCGCGAGCAGGCCGGCCAGGCTCGTGTGGATCGAGCCCCGCAGCGGCGGGTCGAGGTCGAGCTCGTCGGGCAGCCCCTCGAGGCGGATGATCGCCTCGGCGACCGGTGTCGGCCCGTAGAGGAGAGCCTGCCCCAGCAATCCCGCGAGCGTCCCGACCATCTCGACTCCCGCGCGCGCGCGACGTGCGTGCTCGAGTGCGCGCTCGATCGCCTCTCCGCGGGCGCGCCAGCGGCAGGCCGCGATGTCGCCGCTGCTCTTCAGCCACCACGCGCGCGCGAGGGCGAGCTCGTCGCCGAGCGGCTCGAGCTCCGCGATCGCCTCCTCCGCGAGCGCGACGCTCTCCTCGACGGGCGTGCTCTCGGCGAACGCGCGCATGAACTGGAGCTCGATGCGGGCGTGCAGTTCCTCCGTCCGGAGCCCGAGCGCGACGGCGGCGTCGACCGCGTCGACGAGGGCCGACTCGGCACCGGAGAGGTCGCCTCCGTTCAGGCGGGCGCTGCCGAGCGCGGTCAGGACCGCGGGCAGCTCGCGATCGTCGGCGGGAAGCAGTGCGCGCGCCCGCTCCAGCAGGGAGATCGTCGCCGGGGCGTCGGTGCGGCTGAGCGTCTCCTCCGCCGCACGCCGCAGGAGGCGTCCGGCGCGCGTGGCGAGCGCGGCGTCCCTGAGGCCGAGCTCCCTGCGCAGGAGGCAGGCGTGCTCGAAGTGGAAGCCGACCAACGCCGGCGAGGCGGCGATGTCGTCGAGCCGCGCGCCCACGGTCTCGTGGAGGTCCGCGCGGAGCGCCTTCGGCATCGCCTCGTAGACGGCCTCTCTGATGAGCGCGTGCTGGAAGCGGAATCCGTCCCCCGGAACGGCGACGTCCGGCCGGATCAGCCCGCGCCGCACGAGCTCGAACACGCGCGCCTGCGCATCCTCCCGCTCGTCCGGCGGGATGAAGTCGAGAACGGCTTCGAGCGGGAAGCTCCGCCCGATCACGGCGGCGCGCTCGAGCACGGCGCGCTCCTCGTGATCGAGCCGGTCGAGCCGTGCGTGGAGCACGCCCCGGATCGAACCGCTCAACGTCACGTCCCCGCCCTCCTCTCCGGCGAACGCGGCGAGCTGCTCGATGAACAAGGGGTTGCCCTCCGCGAGCTCCGCGATGCGCTCGCGGACGACAGCCGGCGCGGCGAGCGCGTCGAGCAGCCCTTGCGTCTCCTCTTCCGAGAGTGCCTCGAGCGTGAGCGTCGCCTCGGGCCGCGAGAGCCACTGCGGGCGCCGCTCCCCGAGCTCGGGACGCGCGAGACAGAGAAGCAGCACGGGCGCGGCGCCGAGGCGGACGGAGAGATGCTCGATCAGGTCGAGCAGGGTCTCCTCGGCCCAATGGACGTCGTCGAACACGGCGAGGAGCGGCCCGTCGCGGGCCAGCTCCTCGAACAGGTCCCTCGTCGCCGCGAACACCTCGTAGCTCGAGCCCTCGAGCACGGTCTCGTCCCTGCCTGCCTGCCGGAAGGCCTCCCGGACCGGCGAGAACGTCGTCCCTTCGCCGTACGGCGGGCAGCGTGCGACGAGCACGCTCGCCTGCCCCTCGAGCCAGCGGATGAACTCTCGCGCCAGCCGGGACTTGCCGATGCCGGAGTCCCCGACGATCGTCACGAGGCGCGCGCCCGCGGACGCGGCCTCCCGGTACGCGGAGTGGAGTCGCTCCAGCTCCCGCTCCTGGCCGACGAACCGGGTGTCGTCGCGGCGCGGGATCGCCGTCGCGCCCGGGTCGACGGACTCGAGGCGGAACGCGATGGCCTCCCCGGCCTTCCCCTTCAGCGTCAGCGGCTCGAGCTGCGTGGCGCGCACCGCATGGGCTACGAGGCGGTACGTCGACTCGCCGAGGACGATCTCGCCGGGTGACGCGGCCTGCTCGAGGCGCTTCCCCACGGCGACCGCGTCGCCGCTGACGAACCCGTGGCCGGCCGAGGGATCCCCGGTCATCACCTCGCCGGTGTTGACGCCGGTCCGCACCTCGAGATGGACGTCGCTGTCACGGTCGAGCTCGGCGACGCATTCGTGCACGGCGAGCGCCGCTCGCACGGCTCGCAGTGCGTCGTCCTCACGCACGACCGGCACCCCGAAGACGGCCATGATCTCGTCCCCTACGAACTTCTCGACGGTCCCGCCGTGGGCTTCGATCACTGCGGCGGCGCGCTCGAAGAAGCGGAGCATGATGTGTCGGAGCGCCTCGGGGTCGAGCCGGCCCGCCAGCTCGGTGTACGCGACGAGGTCGCAGAAGAGGACCGTGACCGTCTTGCGGCCCTCGACGGTGCGGTTCGAGAGCCGGTCCATGTCGCGAAGGTACACCTGAACCGCGAATCCGCCAACGGCGCCTACGATTTCGCGGTGGCCGCGACGTCGCTCTCCGAGGAGACGGTTGCCGTCGGCGTGCGGGGCTTCTACCGACGCGCGATCGACTAGGCGTTTACGCGGAGGGGGCGCCGGTTCGGCGCCCCCTCCGCTGTGTCTCGTCTAGTGCTTTTGGGTTATGAGGTCACCCTACGGCTGACTCGCTCTGCACGCAGCCGCCTCCGGTGTCGGAGAAGTCGGTGTTGCTGAACTCCTCCTGGGTCAGGTAGTGGTTCCCGTTGATCGTCTGGTTGTAGAGCCCGCCCTGCTGGCCATCCGGCGTGCCCCAAACGTAGGCGCACTCGTCACCGTTCTCGAACCCGACAGCGTCGAACCAGCCATTCCAGACGTTCGGATCGGTGATCGACTCCATGATCTCGTGGCTGGTCGGGCTGATCTCGGTGTCGGCGTCGAGGTTGTCGTTCGGCGATTGCAGCCCGCCGAGGAAGCCACCGGCATCGCTGCCGCACGTGTAGCCGACCGGCGACGCGTAGATCGGGTACGGCATGTTCGCGTAGATCGTGCCGTAGTCCGGCCAGTTGTCGCCCATCATGCTGTGATAAGCGCAGTAGGCCGCGCTCTTGTAGTGGTTGATCGTGCAGAAATTGAACTTGTTCGCGGTCTTGCCGCCGTAGAAGCACGACTCGACACCCTTCGGCAGGAACAGCGCGTACATGTGGGAGTAGTCGTTCTGCGGCAGGCTGTTGGCGTCGATGACTCTCTGGATTTCGGCGGTTAGCTGAGCATCGTCGAGACAGGCGAAATAACCGCTGCCGTCCATGTAGATGTTGCTGCGGTCCCTCTGCATCACGGTGCAGCCGCTCTGGGGCAGGCGATTCTGGTCGACGATCGGAGCGCCCGCCACCATGTCGTAGGGGATGCTCCCGGTCGTGTCGGAGTACTCGGTCATCGTCGAGTAGACGTTCGAATCACTGCCGCTGGCGGCGGCGACGTCGCCCAGGTACTGCGCGATGAGGTTCCTGTAGGCACTCGACATCGGGTGAGCCGTCGGGTCCCAGAAGATCGGGGTCACGGTGATCGGCCCGGTGGTCGAATCCGTCCCCATCACGGGGCCGCCCCAATAGAGCAGCGGCGGAAGGCCGTTGGCCCCGTCGCTCGTGTTGTGAACCGAGCAAAAGCTTGCGATGGACTGTGCGCTCACGACACCGCCGAAGCGCCCTCCGCCGGTCGGAACCCGAGACGCGCAGGCTGTGGCGTGTGCCGATGTCTTTGCTGCCGCCGATCCCGCGCTGGTTAACAGGCCCGCCGCCAGGACGCCGACGGCGAGCAAGACGAACAACTTCCTCATCAGTCTTCCCCTTTCGGCTTGCGAGATAGGGGATTATCCACGGCGGCAGCGAGGGGGTCAAACGACCGTGCCCCCGGGGCAGGCGGCGGCGTGGGCAGCGGGGGTCGTCGCGGATCGTCGGACACGACGCCTACCCTGGGGTCTACACGGATGCGGCCGCCCGCGACAGGTCGCACCGTACGCATCCATGCTGCGACGTCCCGTCTCTCTCCTCCTCGCTCCGCTGCTGCTCGTCCCGCTGGCCTTCGTGGCCTCGGCACCGTCGGCCGGCGCTTCACACGCCGCGCGGCCCGACTGGCATGGCGGCGCCGCCCGAGGAGACCGGGACGAGATCTCGCCTCCCCTGACCCCGGCACAGGTGTTCCGGGCGGTTCGGCGATCGACCGGCGCGCCGCGCCTCTCCGACGTGCGGGTCACGAGCGGGACGCCGTTCGCCGGCGACCGGAAGCTCCTCGCGACCGTGAGCCCGAACGGCGACGGCCTGCGCGACGAGGCGGTCGTGAGCTTCCGGCTCGAGAATCCCGCGACCGTGACGCTGCAGGTGATGGTCTGCCGCAAGTACCCGACCACGGTGACGACGACGACGACGGCGTTCGGGGCGGGCGAGCACGAGCTCGTGTGGGCGCCCCCGGCGACGACGCTGCCCCAGACGTACCGGCTGCTCCTGAAGGTCGGGAACGGGGCCGGGGCGCGACCTCTGCACGGCTGCGGCGACCACCGGCTGCTCGCGTGGCTGCCGCCGGCACCCGTCGTGCGGGTGATGGGCATCGACGCGGGCTTCACGCACTCCACCTACTCGGCGGGCGATCTCGCGTACCTGCGCATCGCGACAGACGTGCCCCACTTCACGCTGCAGTTCTTCCAGACTGGGCCGGAGACGCAGCCGACGCGGGGCACCGCCATGGAGGGCGTGCCTGTGAGTGGCCCGAGCTGGATCGACTGGTCGGCGCACCGCGACGCTCCCTCGACCTTCACCCTCCGGCTGGGCGACTGGGCCAACGGCATGTACTTCGCGCGCCTGACCGCGCCGGACGGGCAGAGCTACTACGCGCCGTTCATCATCCGGCCGCCCGTCTACGGGGCGCACCGCATCGCCGTCGTCCTCCACACCTACACCTGGCAGGCCTACAACCACTACGACGCCGACGGCGACGGCTGGGGCGACACGTGGTACGCGGCGAACGACGTCCACACCGTCGACCTCTCGCGGCCCTACATCCAGCGTGGCGCGCCGCCGAAGTGGCGCATGTACGACGTGCCTTTCCTGCACTGGCTCTACCGCACGGGAAAGCAGGTCGACTTCATCAGCGACGACGACCTGAAGCGCTTCCACAGCCCGGAGGACCTCGCGCGTCTCTACGACCTCGTCGTCTTCCCGTTCCACGAGGAGTACGCAACGAGCCACATGTACGACCTCATCAGCGGCTATCGCGACCTGGGCGGCAACCTGATGTTTCTCTCGGCGACCAACCTCCTCTGGAAGATCACCCTGCACCGCCACGTGATCACGCGCGTCGCGGAGTGGCGCACGCTCGACAGGCCCGAATCACGCGTGATCGGCGTCCAGTACCGGGCGAACGACGAGGGAAAGCACCGCGGCGCCTACGAGCTCACGCCCTACGGCCAGCGATCCTGGGCGATGTCCGGCGTGGGGCTGGAGGCGCTGCAGAAGTGGCCCTTCCTCGGGATCGAGTTCGACATGACGACGTCTGTCTCGCCGCCGGGAACCGAGCTCCTCGCAGCGGTCGATCCCCGCCTGCCCAACCCCGCGATCCGCGGGGACATGACCTATTACGAGCGAGACGGTGCCAAGGTCTTCGCCGCGGGAGCGCTGAACCTCACGAGCGGTCTCCGTTACGCGCCGTTCCAGGAGGTCGTCCAGAACGTCTGGCAGAACCTCGCGACGCCCTAGGAGGGCTGGACTGCGCGCTTGAAGACGAGCAGGTGCCCGTCTCGCGTGCCGCGTATGTCCGCGTCGAGGTTGAGCGTGACGAGCTCCCAGCCGTCGGCTCCGTAGCGCCGGAGCACGTCCTCGAGGTCGCCGACGCGGAGCTTGTCGCGGCCCACCATCGAGGTGAGCACCTCGGTCGTGTACTCGAACTGGGGCATGCGCCGACCCTACACCGCTGCGAAAGTCGAGCGCCCAATTGCCCGCATAAGGCTTGGCAGGAGCCGGGCGCTCATCTACAAGAAGAGGGCGCGGGTTGCGTCAGCGACGGTGAGATCCCTCTCCACCGGGCCTCCAGTCAGACCTCGTTAGATAATGCGGCGCAACCCGCCGCCGCGTAGGAGCTTCCGCTGGGTGCCGGGCGTCGGGGTCGGCGCTGCCGTGGCTGAGAGTTGCTCCACGGTCAGCGAGCCCAGGGAAGGCGGATGCAAAAGCGTCAGTTGAGGACGCCGAGCCCTGCGCTCGTCGTTTCGCTGATCGCGGGTCAACAGCAACGGCATCGGGCTTCCCGACTCGCAGCACGTTGGAGCCGCAGCGACCGGCTTCGTCGTGTTTGCGCAGACGACGGCGGCGGCGGGCGGGGCCTTTGTCAGCAGCACCTGGACGGTGACCGGCGGGTAGCCTGCTGCCCTCCCAGAGTTCGTCGGGCGGGATTGCCTCAGCTGCCCTCCCGCCCGGCGCGCCGGGGCGGTCAAGGAACAAGGCCAAGTAGATCTCCCCCGGAGCTTGCGCGGGCGGATGCTTCCAAGCAGCCGCATCCTCTCTGGAGCAGAAGCCCGAGAAGCTTGAGCTTGCGGCCCTCCGCTGGCATGGCCGGCTCGAGACGGAAAGGCGACGTTCCTATCGCTCGCGGAGTCGCAGCTCGCGCTGGCCGCGTTGGCCCGCGCTCTGCGTTGGCGAGCGGGACGCGATCGAGGTTTTGCGACTGCTTGCTGCTGCGTCGAGTTCGGCCCGACGGTGTACCGAGAGTGAGCTAGCCGAGAGACAGACGGTGTGGTGACGGGTTCACTCGTCCTGGGGAATGTGGCTGCGCGGCTCTTGGCCGATACACAGAGGCAGGGTTGGGAAGTCGACTGCGCATCGACGCAGGGCGGTCTTGCTAGCCACTAACGCCCGGTTGCGGCGGGGCGAGTACGTGCCGGGGACCTTGCCCGTCCCGCCCCGGAGGGCCTCAGCGACACGTGCAGCCTGCGTCCGCTTTACGCGTCTTTTACGCAGAAGTGATGGAGCCCTTGACATTGTCGGATCACCGTCCGCGTGTCGGGGAGACAGACGAACGAAGACAAGGAGCATCGAATGAAGAAGGTACTTCCGTTTCTGATTGTCGCCCTGTTGATTCCGGGCGCTGCGCTGGCCAAGGGGCCGAAGCAGGACAACGGGTCGAACTCGACCAAGGGCAAGGCCAAGGTCATGTACGTCCTACACGGCACGCTCTCGGCGTACGGGGCTTACGACTCGGTGACGCCGGCGAACGGCTCGATCACGATCGACGTTCTGCGCTCGAACCGTCACGGCAAGCTGCTCCGCAACACCAGCCAGACGTTCCTCGTCGGCGCGAAGACGAAGATCAGGGTCAAGCACGGCCTGAGCCTCGATGGCGCGAGCTGCTACCTCGGCGTGGTCAAGGTGCGTGCTCCGAGGGTTTCCTTCAAGGACCCGAACGCCCAGGCCGACCTGGCGACCGCACTCCAGGACGCGACCGCGTTCCAGGTCATGTTCAAGAGCTCCACTACCTGCCCTAGCTGATCCTCGGCTAGGCGTCCGGGCAGCAGGCTGCGGCGCCGCTGCCCAGAACGGAAACGGCCGCGCGTGAGCGCGGCCGTTTCCCGTGAGGCGGCACTCGCGCCGAACTGCCCTAGACGGGCCGCTAGCCAGTCACAGGCGAGCGGCGTAACGTCACCTCCGGCCGGAGCCGCTATGGGCAAACGCGAGGGCGGCGTTCGGCTCGCCGCTCCGGCCCTTCTCGAATAGCGCCACTCGAGCAACGCGGCGGATGGACCTTTGCTCCGCGGTGCCGATTGGGACACCATCGAGGCGCCAGGAGAGGCGGGACTTACCGATGTGGCCTAAAACGCTTACCAAGCCGGGAGACACCCGGACGCCGGGCCTGGCTAGAAAGGTGGCCTTTGCAGGCAGTTACTTGAGGCTGCGGGGCAGGGATTCGAACCCCAACTTCCTGATCCAGAGTCAGGCGTCCTACCATTAGACGACCCCGCACCGGGTCGGCGCCCAGTGTAGCCGGGTGTCATGCCGCCGCCCGCACGGCCTCCGCGAGCACCGAGACGGCACGCCGCAGCGAGGGTTCCGGCGCCACCGCATAGCCGAGGAGCAACGCCGGCTCGCGCACGGCCTCCGCGCAGTGCTCGCGCATCCCGGAGAGTCCGACGCCGCGTGCCCGCGCCTCGGCGAGCACCCGCGCCTCGTCCGTTCCTCCCGGCAGCACCGCCTCGACGTAGAGCCCCGCCGCGAGCCCGCGCACCTCGAGCTCTGGCAGCTCACGCCGAAGGGCTCCCACGAGCACGTCGCGTCGGTGCCGGTACTGAAGGCGCATGCGTCGCAGGTGCCGGTCGAGCTCGCCGCGGAGCAGGAAGTCGGCGAAGGCGAGCTGCTCGAGCCGCGGCGGCGCGATGACCGTGTGCAGCACCTGGCCGACGAGCTCCCGCATGAGCTCGCCGGGCGCCACGATCCAGCCGAGGCGAAGTGTCGGCGCGAGCGTCTTGCTCGCCGTACCGCAGTAGACGACGCGCTCGGGCATGAGTCCCTGGAGGGAGCCGACCGGCGGGCGGTCGTAGCGGTACTCGGAGTCGAAGTCGTCCTCGATCACGAGAGCACCGGTCTCGGCGGCCCACGCGAGGATCCGCGCGCGGCGCTCCGGCGCGAGCACGACGCCCGTCGGGAACTGGTGCGCCGGCGTCACGAGCACCGCGTCCGGGGCGGCGGAGGCGACCGCATCGACGTCGATCCCACGGGAATCGACGCGGATCGGGATGGGCTCGAGCCCGCTCCGCGCCACGACCTCCCTGATCATGGCGTGGCTCGGATCCTCGACGGCGATCCGCCTGCGGCCCGCGCGGACGAGGACGCCCCCGAGGAGGTTGATCGCCTGTGCGAAGCCCGAGCAGACGAAGGTGTGCTCGGCGTCGCCCACGACGCCGCGGACGCGGCCGAGGTAGGCGGCGAGCGCCTCGCGGAGGTGCGCGTCACCCCGGACGTCGCCGTAGGCGAGGGCGCTGTCGGGGGCGTCGCGGAGGGCGGCACGGTACGACTTCAGCCACTCGCCGCGTGGGAAGGCACCGTAGTCGGGCAGATCGGGCCGCAGGTTGTGCGACCACACGGGGTCGGCGGCAAGCGTGCCCGCCGGTGCCGCCACGCCGACGCCGCTCGCGACGACAGGCGGTGCGTTGCGGCGCAGCCGGAGGTATCCCTCGGCACCGAGCTGCGCGTACGCGGCGACGGCGAGGCCGCGCGCGATCCCGAGCTCGACAGCGAGCGCGCGGGTCGAGGGGAGCGGCGTGCCGGGTCGCAGCGTGCCGCGCCGGACGCCCTCTCGGAGCGCCTGCTCGAGCTGGAGGGAGAGCGGCTCGCGCGCGCCGCGGTCGAGCTCGACGAGCACCTCGGGCGCGCGGCTTCTCCGCGTCGAGTGGTCCATGAAATCGTCCCCGAAGTGGACCTTAACACCGGGCCGCGGAGTCTCTAGCGTGCAGCCGAGCCCGATCGGAGGTCACCGTGAAGCGTCGCATGCTCTTCTTCGCCACCGCCGTCGTCGCGCTGGGCGCCGCCGCCGCGGCTGCCGGCGCGGCCGGCATGCCAGAGGTCGTCGCGCGCATCCCGACCGGAAGCAGGCCCTGCTCGGAGGCGGGCGGCTTCGGCGCGCTCTGGGTCGGGAACAACGGGAGCGGGACACTTGCGCGAGTCGATCCGAAGCGCAACCGGGTCACGAAGAGGGTGCGTGTCGGCCCGGGCCCGTGCGGGGTCGCGATCGGCGCCCACAGCGTCTGGGTCGACGGCTACTCCTCCGCCTCGGTCATCCGCGTCAGCCCCAGGCGGATGAAGGTCGTGAAGAAGATCCAGCTGTCCGACCTGATCTGGGACGTGACCTTCGGCGCCGGCTCCGTCTGGGCCACGGAGACGAACCTCGGCTACGTCGACCGCATCGACCCGAAGAAGAACCGCGTGCGGAAGCGCATCAAGCTGCCCCGCGGCACGCAGCCCGCGAACCTGCGCTACGGCGCCGGCGCCGTCTGGGTGGGACAGCGGAACGGGACCCGCGTCTTCCGCGTCGACGTCCGCACGAACCGCGTGAGCTCCGTGCGCGTCGGGCACGGGCCGCGCTCGCTGGCCGTCTCGCCCACTGCCGTCTGGGTCTCGAACTCCCTCGACAACACCGTCTCGCGGATCGACCCGGCGACACGCAGGGTCGTCGCGACGGTCCCTGTGGGGCAACAGCCGGAGAATGCCGCGATCGCGCGAGACGGCACGGTGTTCGTCCCGAACGTCGTGGACGGAACCGTCTCGCAGATCGATCCCGCCACGAACCAGGTCGTCGCCACGATCCCCGTCGGCCAGAGGCCGTTCCCGGCCGCGTTCGCGTTCGGCGACATCTGGGTGCCGAGCTACGGGGGGCGGGACGTGTACCGCATCCACCCCGGTTGAGGAGAGCTTACGACCAGGTCAGGTCGCCGTCCGGAGTGACGGTCGAGCCGCGCTTCCACGCCACGTCCCAGATGTTCCCCTCCGGGTCGCGGAAGCTGAAGCCGCGGAAGCCGTGTGGCGAGTCGAACGGCTCCTCGAGAAGCTCCGCACCCTCGACTCCCTGCAGCGCCGCGTAGACCCGGTCGACCTCGTCGGGGCTCGCCAGGTTCAACCCGAGCGTGAAGCCGCGGAAGCCTTCCGCCCGGCGGCCGAAGTGCTGCTCGTAGTTCTGCGCTCCGTAGAGCGCGACGACGATCCCGTTCGTCCCCTGAAAGAGGCGGTGTGCCGGCTCGCTCTCCGGCGACTCGGCCCAGCCGAGCCGGCGCAGGAACTCCGCCATCCGCTCGACGTCGGCGCACGCGAGCGTGAGGAAGTTGAGCTGGGGCGCCGCCACAGTGGGAAGTCTCAGATCTCGAGCCGGTACATCGGCACGAGCCGCTGCTCGGTCTCGGTGTCGATGTGCGCGACGACCTCGACATACGGCTCGAGGCCGCTGCCGCGCAGCTTCGCCTTCAGGAGGCCGTCGACCTGGAAGATCCCGGAGCTGTTGTTCATCAGGATCTCGATCTTGATCGGGCGCTCCTCGCCGTCGGAGATCGTGACGTCCTCGATCGCCGCCGCCGACAGCGAGTGCATCGAGACGCTGCCCTTCTCGAACGGGATCCGCGAGCGGCCCTTCGCCATGTCGAGCGCGTCGGCGACACGGACGATGCCGGCGTCGACCGTCAGCGGCTCTCCGTCGGCGCGGTGGCTGATGATCGCCTGCAGCACCTCGGACACGACCACGGTCAGGTCGGGCTCGGAGTAGAGGCCGTCGAGCAGTTCCCGCAGCTTCGGCTCGGAGAGGAAGAGCGAAAAGTCCTCGTGGCCGTGTCGGTGGATCGACATGCCGACGCAGTGGAGGAGCGCGGCGAGGACGACGACGATCTCGGCGTCGTCCTGGTCGAGCCCGAAGTCGCGCACGAGGCCGGGCTCGACGCCGTGCTTCGTGAGCTGGCGGAGGAGCTTGAGCGCGATGTTCGTGACGATCTGGACGTGGACCCAGGAGTGGTCGTTAATCTGCATCCGCGCGACCGCGTTCACGTTCGCGACGTGCCACCAGCCCTTGAGCTGGTCGTCGGCGTTCACGCGCTCGATCAGCGTCCGCAGCTTGCGGTTCCCGCGCACCGGGACGTTGATCCGCATCCGCGCTGCCGCCTCGGTGGGCGTGAGCCGGGTCTCCTGCTCGGCCTCCGCGCCGACCGGTTGCTCGACCCGCTCCGTGGTCTGGTCGTCGAGATTCGCTTCGTCCATCCCTAGGCGCAGTCTGACGGATGCCGTATAGATGGGGGCATGCACGAAGTGCACGACCCGCATCCGGTCCGCCTCCTCGTCGACGACGACTACGAGCGCTCGCGGCTCACGGTCTTCTTCCGCCTCCTGCTGGCGATCCCGCACTTTCTCTGGTTCTTCCTCTGGACGCTGTGGATCGTCATCACCGGCTTCCTCAACTGGCTGATCTCGATCTTCACGGGCCGGCCGTTGCCTTGGTTCCACGGGATGATGTGCGGCTACGTGCGCTACCAGGCGCACCTCGGCGCGTATCTCTCGCTCGTCGGCAACCCGTACCCAGGCTTCATGGGCGAGGCCGGGGAGTACCCGATCGACGTGCTGCTGCCGGAGGAGCCCGTCGCGCAGCGGCGCTGGACGATCTTCCTGCGTCTGCTCCTCGCCGTGCCGGCGCTGCTCGTCTCGGGCACGCTCGCCGGGCTGAGCGGCGGGAATCTCGGGACGTCGCGCGGAAAGAGCACGACGCGAGGGACGGGCGGCGGCGCCCTGCTGCTCGTCTGCGCGGTACTCGGGTGGTTCGCCTCGCTCGTGCGCGGGCGGATGCCGAAGGGACTGCGCGACGCGGGCGCGTACGCGATCGGATACACGGCGCAATCCACTGCGTATCTCCTGCTCGTCACCGACCGCTACCCGAACGCGGACCCGACGGAGCTGCTTCTCGACGTCACCGACCGGCCGCCGCGCCATCCGGTGCGCGTCGTCGGTGATCCGTACGATCTTCGCCGCTCGCGGCTCACCGTCTTCTTCCGGATCCTGCTCGCGCTTCCGCACCTCGTCTGGCTTCTGCTCTGGGCGATCGCCGTCCTCTTCGCCGCGATCGCGCAGTGGTTCGTCACGCTCTTCCGCGGCGCCCCGGCGAGCGGGCTGCACGGCTTCCTCGCCGCCTACGTCCGCTACAGGCTGCACGTGTACGCGTATCTCATGCTCGTCGCGAATCCGTTCCCGGGCTTCACCGGCGCGGCGGACACGTACCCGCTCGACCTCGAGGTCGGAGGCCCGGAGCGGCAGAACCGCTGGAAGACCGGCTTCCGGATCGTGCTCGCGATCCCGGGGTTCCTCGTGAGCGCCGCTCTCGGCGGCGCGCTCGTCGCCTCGGCGGTGCTGACGTGGTTCTACGCGCTCGCCAAGGGCTCGGCGCCGTGGGGGCTGCGGAACCTCTCGGCCTACGCGCTCCGCTACGACGCGCAGGTCCAGGCGTACGCCCTGCTGCTCACCGGGGCCTACCCGCACGCGAGCCCGCTCGAGGGCGAAGACACGACCGACGAGTGACCCGCAGCCGCACGGCGCTCCTCGTCGCGCTCGGCGTCGTGTGGGCCGTGGCGGCGTGGCTGCTCTGGCGGTCGTCGCTGCCCGCGTACCACCTGCCCCACCTTGCCGAGCGCGCGCTCTTCCCGCCGCACGTGCTCCACCAGGCTCGGCACTACAGCGCCGTCGCGCGCCTGTTCTGGCTCGGGAAGACGATCACGCAGCTCCTCGTGCTCGGCCTCTTCGTCCGCTTCGGCGCGCGCTGGACGCGCGAGTCCGCGGCCGGCCCGATCGGCACCGGGATGCTGCTCGGGATGATCGGCTTCGCCCTCGTCTGGTCTGCCGAGCTGCCGTTCGCGGTGCTGAATGTCTGGTGGCGCCACCACTACGGGCTCTCCGGCAGCTACGTGCAGGCGACGATCGGCGACTGGATCGCGCTGGGCGCGCAGTTCGTCCTGCTCTGCGCCGCGCTTGCGATCGTGATGGGCCTCGCGCGGGTGCGGCGGATCGGCGACCGCTGGTGGTTGCCGGCCGCGCCGGTCTTCGTCGGGCTCAGGATCCTGCTGGCCTTCGTCACGCCGTGGCTGCTCGGCGGCAGCTCCCTCCATGCGCCGTACGTCCAGACGCTCGAGCGCACCGAGCGCGTGCACGTGCCCGTACGCGTGTTGAGGGGCCTCGCCGAGCCGAACGCGTTCGCGACCGGCCTCGGCGCGAGCCAACGCGTCTTCCTCTGGAAGCCGATCGTCGAGCCGCCGTTCACGCCCCGCCTGGATCGCTTCGTGCTTGCGCACGAGCTCGGCCATCTCGCGCACAACGACATCTGGAAGTCGATCGGCTGGTACGCGCTTTTCGCCTTGCCGCTGGCGGGGGCGCTCGCGCTCGCGACCCGGCGGCGCGGCGGCATGGGAGTGGCCACGGCGGTCCCGCTCGCGATCTTCGTCTACGTCGTCCTGCAGCTCGTGGAGCTGCCCCTGCAGAACGTCGTGACGCGCCGCCTGGAGGCCGAGGCGGACTGGTCGGCTCTTCGCGCGACGCACGACCCGGCCGCGGGGCGGCAGCTCTTCCGGCTGTTCGCGTCGGAGACGCTCGACGACCCGAGCCCACCGTGGTGGGACTACGTCCTCCTCGAGAACCACCCGACGCTCGTCCAGCGCATCGAGCTGACGGCCGCGTGGCGCACGTACGTCCGACACCCGAGTCATCGTTGAGGCATGCAGTCCAGCGCGTACGCGCGGGCGGGCGTCCACGGTGGGGCTCGCGCTGGGTTCTGGCGGCGCTTCGCTGGGGCGTTCGTCGACGGGATCTTCGTCGGGATCGCGAGCGGAATCCTCAGAGCGGTCCTCGGTACGGGCCCCGGCACCGGCCTTGGAGTCCTCGTCTCGGCCGTCTATTTCACGGCGTTCATCGGAGCCGAGCGTGGCCAGACCCTCGGCCAGATGGCTCTCGGGATCCGTGTCCTCGGGCTCGACAACGGAAGCTCGATCGGCTACGGACGCGCGTTCCTCCGCTGGCTCGTCAGTCTCGTCTCGGCGATCGTCATCCTGCTCGGATACCTCTGGATGCTCTGGGACCGGGAGAAGCAGTGCTGGCACGACAAGGCCGCGAACGACGTCGTCGTGCCTGTGCGGGACTATCCCTTGCGCTGAGCTAGGCCGCCGCCCAGTCGCCGTAGAGGCTCGTGTAGAGGCCGCGGCGGGCGAGGAGCTCGTCGTGGGAGCCCTGCTCGATCACGCGCCCGTGCTCGAGGACGACGATGAGGTCGGCGTCGCGGATCGTCGACAGGCGGTGTGCGATGACGAACGAGGTCCGGTCGGCGAGGAGCGTGCGCAGCGCCTGCTCGATCGTCCTCTCGGTGCCGATGTCGACCGACGAGGTCGCCTCGTCGAGGATGAGGATCCGCGGGTCGGCCAGCAGTCCGCGCGCGAACGCGACGAGCTGGCGCTGGCCGAGGGAGAGGCGCGACCC
Organism: uncultured Actinomycetes bacterium; assembly: GCA_963796265.1. GTDB lineage: Bacteria > Actinomycetota > Thermoleophilia > Gaiellales > Gaiellaceae > Palsa-739. Next base: position 144,427 of record CAWCLA010000002.1, read on the forward strand.
GCGCTCGCCGAGCTGCGTCTCGTAGCCGTCCTCGAGCCGGAGGATGAACTCGTGCGCGCCGACGGTCTGCGCCGCGCGGACGACCTCCTCAGGGCGTGCGCCGGGCTTGCCGAAGGCGATGTTCTCGGCGACGGTTCCGGCGAAGAGGAAGCCCTCCTGCGGCACGATCCCGAGCTGCTCGCGGAGCGAGTCCTGGGTCACCTCGTTCAGGTCGAAGCCGTCGATCGTGAGCCGGCCGCTCGTCGGCTCGTAGAAACGCGCGAGCAGCTTCGCGATCGTCGACTTGCCTGCGCCCGTGTGGCCGACGAGTGCGACCGTCGTCCCCGCGGGCACGTCGAGCTCGATCCCATGCAGCACCTCTTCGCCGAGCTCGCCGCCGCGTAGGCCGTACGCGAAGTGGACGGCCTCGAAGCGCACGTGCCCCTCGATCTGTGGCAGCGGCTGCGCCTCCGGCCGGTCGACGACCTCCGGAGCCTCGTCGAGCACGACGACGATCTTGTCGAGCGCCGCGGTGGCCGAGAGGAACGTGCTGTAGAGCTGCGACAGCTGCTGGATCGGATCGAAGAAGTTGTTCACCAGGAGCATGAACACGAACAGCGTCCCCAGCCTGGCGGGCGACGGGTGCTGGAGGTAGGTGTAGCCCCCGTAGCCGAGCACGACCGCGAGGGCGAGCGTCGCGAGGAAGCTGACGAACGGGAAGTAGACGGCGTTGAGGACGACGGTCTGCATGTTCGCGTCGCGGTAGCGGCGGGCGACCGCGTGGAAGTTCTCCGCCGCGAGCTGCTCGCGCGTGAACGCCTGCACCATGCGCATCCCCGCGATGTCCTCAGCGAGCGTCGCGGTGACGAGGCCGAGCCGCTCGCGCACCGCCGAGTACGCGCGCGCCGAGCGCACGCGGAAGAGCGCGCTCGCGATGCTCATGAACGGGATCACGGCCAGGGTGGCGAGTGCGAGCTGCCAGTCGTAGACGAAGAGGATCACCGCAGTGCCCGTGAGGAGCAGCGTGCTCTGAGCAAGCGTCGTGACCCCGTCGGTGACGAGCTGGTCGATCGCCTCGACGTCGTTCGTCATCCGGCTGATCAGGACGCCGGCCCGGTTCCGCTCGTAGAAGCCGAGCGAAAGGCGCTGGAGGTGGCCGAAGAGCTGCGTGCGGAGGTCGGCGAGGATCCGCTCCCCGACCCAGCCGGTCATGTACGTCTCCACGTACGTCATGCCCCAGTTCGCGAGCCCGGCGACGACGAAGATCACGATGACGAAGACGAGCGCGCTGCCGGTCTTGTGCTGGACAGCGTCGACGAGCGCCTCCCTCGCGAGGATCGGGGGAGCGAGCGCCGCAGCCGTCGCCGTCAGGAGCGAGAAGAGCGAGAAGAGGGTGCGTCTCCGGTACCGCCGCGTGAGCCGCCAGAGCACTCCGAGCCGGCGCCGGGTCGTGCTCCACGACCAGTCGTCGACCTGCGCGCCGCGCTCGCGCATGAGATGGCCCCCCGGCTGATGGACCCTCACGCGACCTCCTCGACGTCGCCGCGCGCCTCGACCGCGTCGGCGAACTGCTGCTCGAGCAGGCCGTGCTCGTAGATCTCCCGGTAGACCGGGCTCACGTCGAGGAGCTCCGCGTGCGTGCCGCGCGCCGCGAGCCGCCCGCCGTCGATCACGACGATCTCGTCCGCGAGCGCGATCGTCGAGAGCCTATGGGCGATGATCAGCGTCGTCCGGCCGCGCATCACCTCGCGCAGCCCGACCCGGATCTGCGCCTCGGTCGTCGCGTCCACCGAGGCGGTGGCATCGTCGAGGATCAGGATCCGCGGATCGACGGCGAGCGCCCGCGCGATCCCGATCCGCTGTCTCTGGCCGCCGGAGAGCGTGATGCCCCGCTCCCCGATCACCGTCTCGTAGCCCTGCGGCAGCCGCTCGACGAACTCGTGCGCCTGCGCGAGCCGCGCCACCCGCTCGACGTCCGCGTCGGTCATCTCCGGCCGGCCGAAGGCGATGTTCTCGCGCACGGTCGTCGAGAAGAGGAACGGATCCTGGGGGATGACGCCGATCGCGCGACGCAGCGACCCGAGTGTCACGTCGCGCACATCGGCGCCGTCGACGAGCACGCGCCCCGAGTCGACGTCGTAGAAGCGCGGCACGAGCGAGGCGAGCGTCGTCTTGCCGGCTCCTGTGTGACCGATGAGCGCAACCGTCGTGCCGGCCTCGAATGCGAGATCGAGCTGCTCGAGCGTCGGTCGGCCCGGGAGGTACGAGAAGGAGACGTCCTCGAAGCGGATCGCGCCGTCACCCTGCGGCAGGTCGATCGCTCCCGGCCGGTCGGCGACGTCCACCGGCTCGTCGAGCACCTGGAAGATGCGCTCGCCCGCCGCCGTCGCCCGCTGTGCCTGCCCGATCCACATGCCGAGGGAGCGCAGCGGGGTCACGACCATCCCGAGGTAGAGGTTGAAGGAGATGAACGAGCCGACGGCGAGGGAGTGATGCGCGACCATCCGCGCCCCGACCAGGAGGACGGCCGCCTGTGCGAGCAGCGGCACGAACGAGAGGAGCGGCACGTACGTCGCGCGCTGCCGGTTCGCCCGGATCGTCTGCCCGAAGAGCGCGTCGTTGCGGACGGCGAACTTCGCCTCCTCTGCCGGCTCCTGGGCGAATGCCTTCACGACGTGGACGCCGACGATGTTCTCCTCGGCGACGGTCGCGACGTCGGCGAGCTTCTGCTGGACGTCCCGCAGCGTCGGATGGGCGATGTGGCTGTAGCGGTAGGCGAGCGCGATGAGGAACGGCATGACGGCGAGCACGATGAGCGCGAGCTTCCACTCGAAGAAGAAGAGGACGACCGTCACCGACGCGACTGTGAGGATGTTCTGGAAGAAGAAGACGAGGCCGTAGCCGAGGAAGAAGCGCACGCCCTGGAGATCGACGGTCGCGCGCGACATGAGCTGCCCCGTCTGGTGGCGGTCGTAGAAGCCGAACGAGAGTCGCACGAGATGGGCGTAGAGGCCCTGCCGCATGTCCATTTCGACCTCGAGCGCCTGCTTGCCCGAGATGAGACGGCGGCCGAGCATGAGGGCCGCGGAGGCGAAGCCCAGCCCGGCGATCAGCCCGACGTAGAGCCACAGCTGGTGCGTGTCCTGCCGCTCGAGCGCGCCGTCGATCACGTTGCGGCCGGTCACCCAGATGAGCGCGATCTGCGCCGCCTGCGAGCCGACGGCGAGGACGGCCGAGATGGCGAGGCCGCGCCGGTAGGGGCGGAGGAAGGAAAGCAGCCGCGCGAACGTGCGGCGATAGGGGACGGCGCTCATTCGTTGAGCGTACCGTCGGAGTCCTATGCTCCCCCGGTGGCCGAGGTCGAGGTCGAGGCCCGGCTCGAAGCCGCCGGCGGGGCGGCTCCGCCGCGTCGAGCCGAGATTCTCACGAGCTCGCTCCCGACGAGCGCCGCAGCCGTCGCGAGCCTCCGGCGATTCGCGGGATGGTTGAGCCAGCCGCTCGCGCCGGAGGGGTGGGGGAGCGGGACGACGGGCGTCCCGGCCAACTCGTAGCGTTCGCCGACGCTCGGCGTCAGCGGCGCGAGACCGAGCAGCCGCCGCAGCGCGAGCCCGCCGACGGTGACGATCAGCTGTGGTCGCAGCAGCTCGAGCTCCCGGTCGCGCCAGAAGGAGCAGAGCTCCTGCTCGTGAGGCGTGGGCGTCCGGTCGCCGCGGCCCGACGGGGCGCGCCCGGGGTAGCACCGCGTCACCGATGCGCAGTAGAACGTCCCGTAGAACTCCTCGTCCTCGAGCTCGAGCCAGCGCCGGAGCGTCCGGCCGGCCCGTCCGCGCCACGGGAGGCGCTCCTCGCCCTCGACGACTCCCGGCGCCTGGCCGAGGAGGTACGCGGGCTGCTCCGCGCCCGGCACGCGCACCGGCAGCGAGGAGAGCGGATACCCGGCCTCGACGCACGCGCGGCAGCGGGAGAGGTCGCGCAGCAGCGAGTCGAGCGAGCGGTAGGACGACTTGCGAACGGTCACCGTGTCGGAGCGTAGGCTCATCGCCGATGCTCCCGCTCGAGGCCGTACCCAACTTCTCGGAGGGGCGCGACCGCGCGACGATCGGCGCGATCGGCGAGGCGCTTGGCGCGCACGCGCGCCTGCTCGACGTCCACAGCGACCCGGATCACAACCGCTCGGTCTACACGCTCGTCGGCAGCGAGGAGGAGCTTGTCCCCGCCCTGCTCGCGGGAATCGCCTGCGCGCGCGAGCGGATCGACCTGCGCGCGCACGAGGGAGCGCATCCCCGCATCGGCGCCGCCGACGTCGTCCCCGTCGTCCCGATCGGAGAGGACGACGCCGCCCGCGCGCGCACCGCTGCACTCGAGCTCGCGCGGCGCGTCGGGGAGGAGCTCGCGCTTCCCGTCTTCCTCTACGCCGATCTCGCGCCCGGGCGCGGCCCGGCCTTCTTCCGGCGCGGCGGCCCGGCGGAGCTGCAGCGGCGGATCGACGACGGGGAGCTCGCCCCGGACTTTGGCCCGGGGCGGCTCGACGAGCGGGCCGGCGGCGTGATCGTCGGCGCGCGGCCGCCGCTGATCGCGTTCAACGTCAACCTCGCCGGCGACGACCTCGAGGCGGCGCGGGAGGTGGCGAGCGCGGTGCGTGAGCGCGACGGCGGCTTCCGCGGGGTGCGCGCTCTCGGGCTCCGCCTGCCGAGCGCGGGGCACGTCCAGGTGAGCCTCAACGTCGAGGACTGGCGGGTCGCGCCGCTGCACGAGGTCGTCGCCGCGGTCGAGCGGGAGGCGAACGCCAGGGGATTCGACGTCGCCGGCGCCGAGCTCGTCGGGCTGCTCCCTGCGGGCGCCGCCGTCGCGGCTGCAGGCTCGCTCCTGCGCGTCGCCGGCCTCGATCCGTCGCACGTCCTCGAGCTGCGGCTCCTCGGGGAGTAGAGCGGCCGCAGGGCACTAGACTCGCCGCGTGGCGCAGCGGACGGCGATCGGCCTCACGGGCGATGACCTCACCGTGGACGACGTCTGGGCCGTCGCCGTCGACCGGTCCGGCGCGATGCTCTCCGGCCGGGCGCGCGAGCAGATGAATGCAGCGCGGGAGCTCGTCGAGCGGGCGGCGCACGGTAGCCGCGAGCACACCTACGGCGTCAACACGGGCTTCGGCCGCTTTGTCGCCGTCGCGATCCCCGAGGAGCAGACCGCCGAGCTGCAGCTTCGACTGCTCCGCTCCCACGCCTGCGGGGTCGGCGAGCCGTACCCGGACGAGATCGTCCGGGCGGCGATGCTCCTGCGCGCGAACGCGCTCGCGAAGGGCAACTCGGGAGCGCGCATCGAGACGGTCGAGCTCCTCCTCGCGCTTCTCGAACGCGGCGTCGTGCCGCTCGTGCCGAGCCGCGGGTCGGTGGGTGCCTCGGGCGACCTCGCGCCGCTCGCGCACCTCTCGCTTCCGCTCGTCGGCGAGGGAGAGGCGTGGGTCGAGGGCGAGCGGCTATCCGGTGCGGACGCGCTCGCCCGGGTGGGGCTGGAGCCCGTCGAGCTGGCGGCGAAAGAAGGCCTCTCGCTCGTCAACGGCACGCAGTTCATGGCCGCGACCCTCGCTCTCGGGCTCGTGCGGGCGCGGCGGCTCGCGCGTGCCGCGGACGTCGCCTGCGCGCTCTCGGTCGAGGCGCTCCAGGGCTCGCGCACGTCGTTCCTGCCGCAGATCCATGCGCTCCGGCCGCTACGCGGCCAGGGAGCCTCGGCCGGGAACGTCCTGCACCTCCTCGGCGGCTCGGCGATCATCGAGGCGCACCGCTGGTGCGACAAGGTGCAGGACGCATACTCGCTCCGCTGCGCCCCCCAGGTGCACGGCGCCTGCCGCGATCTCCTGGAGTACGCCGGGTACACGGTGGGCGTCGAGCTGAACGCCGCCACCGACAACCCGCTGGTCCTCGTCGACGACGGGGAGCTTGTCTCGAACGGCAACTTCCACGGGCAGCCGCTCGCGTTCGCGCTCGACGCACTCGCGATGGCCGTCGCGGAGCTCGCGAGCATCTCCGAGCGGCGCCTCGAGCGGCTCGTCAATCCGAACCTCTCCGACGGGCTGCCCGCGTTCCTCACCACCGACGGCGGCCTCAACAGCGGCTTCATGATCCCGCAGTACGTGGCTGCCGCGCTCGTCTCGGAGAACAAGGTCCTCTGCCATCCGGCGTCGGTCGACTCGATCCCGACGAGCGCCGGGCAGGAGGATCACGTGTCGATGGGGAACGCCGCCGGCCTCCAGGCTTGGCAGGTGCTGGCCAACTCGGAGCGCGCCGTCGCGATCGAGCTCCTCGCGGGGGCGCAGGCGGTCGAGTTCCACGCGCCGCTCGAGCCGGGTCTCGGCGGGCGGGCGGCCCGAACGGCCGTGCGGGAGCTCTCGCCGAGGTTGCGCGACGACCGGCCGCTCGCGGGCGACATCGAAGCCGTGGCCGCTGCGATCCGGGACGGCTCTCTCGTCTCGGCGGTCGAGGCGGAGGCGGGGGAGCTCGAGTGAGCGTCGGCTCGTCGGCGAGCGTCGAGCAGCGCGTGGAGGCGCTCGTCGGCGACCTCTCGCAGATCCGGGCGCCGCGCGGCACCGAGCTCAACGCGCGGCAGTGGTCGACGGAGGCGCCGCTGCGCATGCTCCTCAACAACCTCGACGCCGACGTGGCCGAGCGGCCCGAGGAGCTCGTCGTCTACGGCGGCTCGGGCAAGGCGGCGCGGAACCATTCCGCGTTGCGGGCGATCGTCGCGGCGCTCCTCGAGCTCGGCCCGGACGAGACGCTCCTCGTGCAGAGCGGCAAGGCGGTCGGGGTCTTCACGACGCACGAGGGCGCACCGCGTGTGCTCATCGCGAACTCGCTGCTCGTGCCGAGGTGGGCCACGTGGGACGAGTTCCGGCGGCTCGAGGCCGAGGGGCTGACGATGTTCGGCCAGATGACGGCGGGCTCGTGGATCTACATCGCCAGCCAGGGCATCCTGCAGGGGACGTACCAGACGTTCGCGGCGGCGGGGGAGAAGCACTTCGGCTCGCCGGATCTGCGTGGGCGGACGATCCTCACTGCCGGGCTCGGAGGGATGGGCGGCGCGCAGCCGCTGGCGGGCACGATGGCGGGCGCGGCGATCCTCTGCGTCGAGGTCGACCCGCGCCGGATCGAGCGCCGGCTCGAGACGGGGTACCTCGACGAGGCGACGGAGTCGCTCGACGACGCGCTCGAGCGTGTGCGGACGGCGGCTGCCGAGCGGCGGCCACTCTCGGTCGGGCTGCTCGGGAACGCGGCCGACGTCGTGCCCGACCTCGTCGCGCGCGGCGAGGAGTTCGATCTGATCACCGACCAGACGGCGGCCCACGATCCACTCAACGGCTACATCCCGCGCGGCTACTCGGTGGATGAGGCGGCAGCCTTGCGCTCGTCGGATCCGGACGAGTACCTGCGACTCGCCCGGGAGTCGATCGCGCACCACGTCGAGGCGTTGCTCGAGTACGTCCGGCGCGGTACGTATGTTTTCGACTATGGCAACAACCTGCGAGGTGAGGCGCGTGAAGGTGGTGTAGAGGACGCGTTCGAATACCCGGGCTTCGTCCCGGCCTATATCCGGCCGCTCTTCTGCCGCGGCGTAGGCCCCTTTCGGTGGGCAGCCCTCTCTGGCGACCCGGCGGACATCGCGGTGATCGACGAACGGCTGCGGGGGCTGTTCCCAGACGATCCGCTCCTGCAGCGGTGGCTCGAGCTGGCACCCGGGCGGGTGGCGTTCCAGGGGTTGCCCGCGCGGATCTGCTGGCTCGGCTACGGGGACCGCGCGAAGGCGGGCCTTGCGATGAACGAGCTCGTGCGCAGCGGTGAGGTCAAGGCGCCGGTGGTGATCGGACGGGACCATCTCGATGCCGGCTCCGTGGCCTCGCCGTACCGCGAGACCGAGGCCATGCGCGACGGATCCGATGCCATCGCCGACTGGCCGGTCCTCAATGCGCTCGTCAACGTCGCAGCGGGAGCGACGTGGGTGAGCGTCCACCACGGTGGCGGCGTGGGGATCGGCAACGCGATCCACGCCGGAATGGTGGTCGTCGCGGACGGCACCGATGCCCAGGCGGAGAGGCTCGAGCGGGTGCTGACGACCGACCCGGGCACGGGCGTGATGCGTCACGCCGACGCGGGCTATCCGGAGGCGATCGCCGCGGCAGAGGAAGGCGGGCTGCGGATCCCACGCGTCCCCGGCGAGGCGTGACCGAAGGCCGCGGGCGCCTGCTCCTCCGCGACCTCGCGCAGCTCGCGACGTCGGCGGGAACCGACGCTCCGCTGCGCGGCCAGGCGCTCGGCGAGGTCGACGTGCTCGAGGACGCGTTCGTCCTCTGCGAGGGCGAGACGATCGAGGCCGTTGGGCGGATGCTCGACCTTCCGGCGCTCGACGGCGACGTCGTCGAGCTGGACTGCCGTGGGTTGTGCGCGGTTCCGGGACTCGTCGACTGCCACACGCACGCTGCGTTCGGCGGCGACCGCGTCGACGAGTTCTCGCTCCGTGCCGGCGGGGCGAGCTACGAGGAGCTGCACGCTGCCGGCGGCGGCATCCTCTCCACCGTCCGTGCGACACGGGCGGCGGGCGAGACCGGCCTGCGGGCGGCGGTCGAGCGGCATCGCTCGTGGATGCTGCGCGAGGGAACGACGACGTTCGAGGCGAAGTCCGGCTACGGGCTCGACCGCGAGACAGAGCTCGCCTCCCTCCGGGCGGTTCGGGACGCCGGCGGGGTCCCGACCTGGCTCGGCGCGCATGCTGTGCCGCCGGAGTTCGCCGACGCCGACGCGTATCTCGACTACGCGCTCGCCGAGGTGCTGCCGGAGGCGGCCGGGCTCGCGGAGGCGGCCGACGTGTTCCTCGAGCGCGGCGCCTTCGACGCAGCGCAGGCGCGGCGGTACCTCGAAGCATGTCGCGACGCCGGGCTCGCGCTGCGCCTTCACGGAGACCAGTTCACGGAATCCGGCGCGATCCCGCTCGCCGTCGAGCTGGGCGCCCGCTCGGTCGACCATCTCGAGGCCACGGGCGAGGAGGGGATCCGGGCGCTCGCGGCGAGCGAGGTCGCCGGAGTGCTCCTACCCGCGAGCGCGCTCTTCCTCGACCGGCCGCTGCCGCGGGCGCGAGCACTCGTCGACGCCGGAGCCGCGGTCGCTCTCGCGACCGACTTCAACCCGGGCAGCGCCTTCTGCGAGAGCCTCCCGCTCGTGTGCTCCCTCGCCGCGACGCAGCTCCGGCTGTCGCCGGCGGAGGCGCTCTCCGCCTGCACCGTCAACGCGGCCCACGTACTCGGACGCGCCGACCGGATCGGCCGTCTCGCGCCCGGTCATCGCGCCGACGTCGCGCTGCTCGACGCGCCGGACTGGCGCTATCTCGCCTACCACCTCGGCGGCCGCGTCGTCACCAGGGTGGTCGTCGGGGGCGAGCTACGCTAGCCCCTTCATGCCCACGAAGAAGCAGAAGCGTCGGGTGCAGAAGGGACGCCGGCACGAGTACGAGACCGTCTGGGTCGACGCGGAGGGGAACGAGCTCGAGGAGCCGCCGGAAGACCTCGTCGAGGTGTCCGACAAGCGCAACGGAGCCGGGCCGAAGGCAAGGGCGACGCAGCAGCGCGGCGGCCGCTCCGTCCGCGTTCCGCCGCCGCCCTCGTGGCAGCGAGCCGCACGCCGCTCGCTGATCCTCGGCGGGGCGATCTTCGCGCTCTTCTACATCCTCGGCTCGAAGGGCGGCCATCACAAGCTCGGGTCGGCGCTAGCGCTCGCCGCGATCTACACCGCCCTCTTCATCCCCTTCACGTACGCGATCGACCGCTTCTCCCACAACCGCTGGAAGAGGCGCGCCGAGCAGCAGGGCGGAAAGCAGCAGCCTAGGAAGCGCTGACGCCCGGCCGGGGCGCGCGGTCGCCCCGATAGTGCCCCTCGCCGGGCCACGGCGCGAGGAGCAGCAGGATCCGGGCACCGCTCTCGCTTGTGACCGCGTGCCGTTCGTTCGGGTCGAAGTGGACGAGCGTCCCCACCCCGGCCTCGAGCGTCTCGCCGGCTGCCTCGATGCGGAGCGCACCCTCGAGCACGAGGAGCAACGCCGCCTCCTTCACCTGGTGCTCGTCGAGGGACTGCCCGCGATGGATGCCGATGAGGACGACCCGCCGCTCGCCTTCCTGCGAGTGTAGGACGACGGGCGAGCGGGTGCCTTCCGGCGTCTCGATCTCGGCGAGGTTCCAGCGATCCACGCGAGACCTGTTCCCGCACGTGTCGGAGCCCTAACCGGTGGTTCACTAGACTCGCCCGCGATGCCGCTTGCGGTCGACAGATACGAGCTCGGCCCGCTCCAGACGAACTGCTACGTCGTCCGGCGCGAGCGCGGCGCACCCGACTGCGCGGTGATCGATCCGGGCGGCGATGCGGCCGGCCTCCGGCTCGAGCTCGCGCGGCTCGGCACGGCCTGCGCCGGGATCCTCGTGACCCATGGCCACTTCGACCACCTCGGCGGCGTCGCCGACCTCGCCGAGGGAACGGGAGCTGCGGTCTGGATGCCGGAGGGAGAACGGGAGAAGCTCGAGCGCTACCCGGAGTTCGCGCCGGTCGGAGTGCCGGGGCGCCCCCACGCGCCCGAGCATCTCGTGAGCGGCGGCGAGACGGTCGAGGTCGCCGGCATCTCCTTCGAGTGCCTCGCGGTGCCGGGCCACTCGCCGGCGCACGTCGCCTTCCACGCCGAGGGGGAGCTCTTCAGCGGCGACCTGCTCTTCGCCAACTCCGTGGGCCGCGTCGACCTGCCCGGCGCCGACTGGGACACGCTGCTCGCCTCGGTGCGGAAGCTCGCCGAGCGATTCCCGCCCGAGACGGTGGTCCGCCCAGGGCACGGCCACGAGACGACGCTCGGCGTCGAGCTCGCACGCAACCCGTTCCTCGCAGAGCTCCGTCCGCAGGCATGAGCCGCTTCCAGGCGCCGCGCGGGACGCACGACGTCCTGCCTGCCGACCAGCCGGCGTGGCAGCTCGTCACCGGCACCCTCGCCGAGGTCGCGGAGCTGTACGGCTACCGGCGCATCCAGACGCCGAACTTCGAGGACACCGAAGTCTTCGCGCGCACATCGGGGTCGGGCTCCGACGTCGTGCAGAACGAGATGTACACGTTCGAGGACCGCGGCGGACGTTCGCTGACTCTGAAGCCGGAGGGGACGGCGGGCATCGCGCGTGCGTACATCGAGCACGGGATGCACAAGCAGCCGCAGCCCGTGAAGCTGTACACCGTGGCGCCGATGTACCGCTACGAGGCGCCGCAGAAGGGCCGGTACCGCGAGCACTGGCAGGTTTCCGTCGAGGCGTTCGGCTCGGCCGATCCGGCGGTCGACGCCGAGATGATCGACGTCTACCGCGAGGTGCTCCGCCGCCTCGCGATCACGCGCTACGTGCTCGAGGTGAACTCGATCGGCGACCGGGAGTGCCGGCCCGCGTACCTCGAGCACCTCAACGGGTGGCTCGACGCGCACGACGACGTCCTCGACGACGACGCGCGGCTGAAGCGCAAGCGAAGCCCGCTCCGCGTCTTCGACGTGAAGAGCGAGCGGGTGAGGGCCGCGCTGCAGGACGCGCCGAAGATCGGTGACCACCTCTGCGAGGCCTGCCGCGCTCACTTCGCCGAGGTGCAGCGGCTGCTCGCTCAGCTCGGAATCGAGTACACCCTCAACCCGACCCTCGTGCGCGGGCTCGACTACTACACGCGCACCGTCTTCGAGTTCCTCAACCCGGAGGAGAAGGCGCAGCCGCAGATCTGCTCCGGCGGACGCTACGACTACCTCGTCGAGGAGCTCGACGGGCCGCCGACGCCGGGGATCGGCTTCGGCGCCGGGATCGAGCGGCTCCTCATCGCGCTCGAGGCAGAAGGGCGCACGCCCGAGCCGCCGGCGATCGACGTCTTCTTCGCCGTGGACGAGGAAGCGGCGCGAGGGCCGGTGCTCGAGGCGCTGGCGCGGCTTCGCCGGTCGGGTGTCTCCGCAGACACCGACTACGCTGGCCGCTCGATGAAGGGGCAGCTCACGCAGGCGCAGCGGCTCGGCGCGAAGACCGTCGTCGTCGCCCGGAGCGACGGGACGTACGAGGTACGGCGGCGCGGGGAGAAGGACCGTGTCGTCGCCGACCTCTCGGAGTTCTGATGTCCTGGCGCGACGCGATGTGCGGCGAGCTGCGGGCGGACGACGCCGGCCGCCGCGTCACGGTGGCCGGCTGGGCAGACACCCGCCGCGACCACGGCGGGCTCGTCTTCGTCGACCTCCGCGACCACACGGGGAAGGTGCAGCTCGTCGTCAACCCAGAGCACTCGTCCGGCGCGGCGGAGGCCGCGCACGAGATCCGGAACGAGTTCGTGCTCCAGGCGACGGGCGAGGTCGTGACACGTGCGCCGGAGCTCGTCAACGCAAACCTGCCGACCGGCCAGATCGAGGTGCAGGTGGACGAGCTGCGGATCCTCTCCCGCTCGACACCGCTCCCGTTCCAGCTCGACGAGGAGAACGTCGACGAGACGCTCCGCCTGCGCTACCGCTGGCTCGACCTGCGCACCGAGCGGATGCAGCGGAACCTGCGGCTCAACCACACCGCGATCTCCGCGATCCGCCGGGTCATGGACGAGCGCGGCTTCGTCGACGTCTGGACGCCGAGCATGACCCGCGGCACGCCGGAGGGTGCGCGCGACTTCCTCCTGCCGGTGCGCCTGCAACCGGGGAAGTTCTTCGCCCTCGCCCAGTCGCCGCAGCTCTTCAAGCAGCTCTGCATGGTGGGCGGGATCGACCGCTACTACCAGATCGCCACGTGCTGGCGGGACGAGGATCTCCGCGCCGACCGCCAGTTCGAGTTCCGGCAGCTCGACTTCGAGATGGCGTTCGTCGAGCGCGAGGACGTGCTCGACGTGATGGAGGCGGCCGTCGTAGCCGCGTTCGAGGCCGCGGGCGTCGAACCCCCGCCGCGGCCGTTCCCGCACCTGTCGTACGCCGACGCGATGCTCCGCTACGGCTCCGACAAGCCCGACCTGCGCTTCGGCATGGAGATCCAGGACGCGACGGAGCTCACGCGCGACTCGGAGTTCGGGGTCTTCAAGAACGCCCCATGCGTCCGCTACGTCGTCGTTCCGCGCACGCTCTCGCGCAGCGAGCACGGACGGCTCGAGGAAATGGCGAAGGAGTGGGGCGCGAAGGGGCTGGCGAACCTCACGCAGATCTCGAAGTTCCTCTCCGACCGTGAACTGCAGGCGTTCGGCGTCGAGGAGGGATCGACGGCGCTCTTCGTCGCCGACGAGGAAGCGGCCGTCGCGCGCGTTCTCGGACTGCTCCGGCTGCACCTCGCGCGCGAGCTCGACCTCGTCGACGCCGGCAGCGACGTCTTCCACTGGATCCTCGACTTCCCGCTGTTCGAGGTCAGCGAGGAGTTCGGCGGCTGGACGTTCATGCACCATCCGTTCACGGCCCCGGCGGCCGGCGAGGAGGAGCGGATCGAGAGCGAGCCGGCGCAGGTGCACGGCCAGCACTACGACCTGATCTGGAACGGGTGGGAGCTCGGCTCAGGCTCGATCCGGATCCACCGGGCCGAGGTCCAGCAGGCCGTCTTCCGCGTGATGGGGATGGGTGAGGAGGAGCAGCAAGACAAGTTCGGCTTCCTCCTCGAGGCGCTGCAGATGGGTGCGCCGCCGCACGGCGGCTTCGCGATGGGGATCGACCGCTTCATCGCCCTGCTCGCGCGCGAGCCCGACATCCGTCAGGTGACCGCGTTCCCGAAGATCGCGAGCGGCTCCGACCCGCTCACCGGGGCGCCGACGCCCTACCCGGACTCTGCGCTGCGGGAGCTCGGAATCCGGCTCGCTGCCCCACCGCCCGGGTAGTCGCCGCTACAGTCCTGGTGCTCGGCCCCGTCGCCCGATCGGGCGAACATGTAGATCCAACACTGCATGAAAGGGAGCCGGCGTCCCGACGAGGCATTGCCGAGGAGGGCACGGCACCCACCTGGGAGACCAGGATCACATAGCTCGGTTGGAAACGACGGGGCCGGGCGTCGTCTACGGTGACTCGAATGCGCGAGGTGTTCGGAGACTCGAGCCGTGGCGGCGAGTGGGCGGCCGTCCGCCTGGTCGTCGACGGCCAGCGGATCCTCGAGGCGGATGCGCCGGGGCTCGAGCGCGACGTCGCGGGCCTGACGCTGCTCGAGGCGGCTGCCGTCGGTGGCGAAACCCTCGCCACCGACGCGCTCGCGAACGCGCTCGGGCCAGTCTTCCGGGCAGCGCCTGAGCCGGGTCGCGTGGCGGTGGCAATGAGCGGCGGCGTCGACAGTGCGGTGGCTCTGCTCCGTTCGCTCCCGAACGCCGTCGGCGTGACGTTGCGTCTCTGGCTCGATCCGGCCGGGCCGGACTCCGAGCGCGCCTGCTGCTCCCCCGAGAGCGTGATCGCAGCGCGCCAGACGTGCCACCGGCTCGGCGTCCCGCACGTGACGCTCGACCTGCGTGAGGAGTTCCGGCGAGCCGTCGTCACGCCGTTCGTGCGCGACTACGCGCGTGGCCGGACGCCGAACCCGTGCACCCGCTGCAACGGCGGCTTCCGCTTCGCCGAGCTACTCGCCTTCGCGCGCCGCGCGGGCGCCTCGCGTCTCGCGACCGGCCACTACGCGCGCATCGTCGAGCGCGACGGCGGGTTGCTGCTGGCCCGTGGCACCGACCCGGCGAAGGACCAGAGCTACATGCTCGCGGCGCTCGCCCCGCGCCACCTCCAGCGCGTCTGGTTCCCGCTCGGCGAGCAGGACAAGGAGGCGACACGGGCCGAGGCCGAGCGTGCGGGCCTGGCGGCGGCGCGCAGGCCGGAGAGCCAGGAGGCGTGCTTCCTCGCCGGGGACGACTATCGCGAGTTCCTTGTGCGGCAGGGACTCGAGCCGCGGGAGGGGGCGGTCGTCGGCGAGGACGGCGAGGAGCTCGGGCGCCACGACGGCTACTGGCGGTTCACGCCCGGGCAGCGGCGCGGGCTGGGGCTCGCTGCTTCGGAGCCGCTCTACGTTCTCGGCACGCGCCCGTCCGCGAACGCCGTCGTCGTCGGTCCGCGCGCTTCGCTCGGGCGCATGCACCTGACGGTGCGCGGTCGCCTGTATGCCGACGTGGAGCGGGTCGAGGCGAAGCTCCGCTACCGGTCGTCCGCACTGCGCGCCCGTGTGGAGCCGACGGCGCGCGGTTTCCGGCTGGAGCTCGACGAGCCGGCGTACGGCGTCGCACCCGGTCAGGCCGCCGTGCTGTACGACGGCGACGCTGTGGTCGGGTACGGCCTGATCGGCTCGTCCCACTAAGAGATATCCGCTAGGGCGTGAGCGAGTCGGGCTGCGTGGGCTTTCTTGAACGCGATCAGGCCGCAGGCGAGTTGGAGCAAGGCGAGGTGGTTCTGGGTTTCTTAGACCAGCGGATCAGGAGGGAGCGGTTGAGGTTGAGAGAGGAGTGACAGGCCTCGACGACCCAGAGGCGGGCGTGCCATCCGGCGTGGTCCGTTTGAGCTCGATCTCCTCACGGCGGCGGCGGAGGTGGGGTGTGTAGCCGCGATTGCGAGAGTTCGTTGACCCACGGGTAGCTGTAGCCGCCGTCGAGGCAGAGGCCCTGCGGCTGCAGGAGGTAGGCTCGGGCCGCAGGATCGGGATCGAGTCGAGTGTCGGGGCTAGGAGCTAAGAGTCGTGGCGGTTGGCGCCGTCATGTGCCAGCCCGATCGGGACCCCTGACGCCTCGAGAGAAGCGAACGTTTCGCCCCCCTTTTGCTCTATCAGTCGGATCGGACCGTCGCCTCACCACAAGGGCGCTTTCCCGGTCGCCCCAACGCACGACAACCAGGCCCAGTCGACCCGACTGCCGTCGTAGTCGAGCGCCCTGCCGCCAGAGCTCGTGGAACCCCCGGCCTGCCCACTCCTGGAAGCGACGGTGCGCCGACGACGAACTGCAGATCCCGGTCGCGTTCAACGCGTTCCACTGCATCCCAGTGCGCAGCACGAGCAGGATCGCGTCCATCGCGTCCCGGTCGGAAAGCGCGGCCGGTGACAGCCAAGCGGATGCACCGGCGGCGCGGAACAACGGCTCAAACCGAGCCACAACCAGTCCGGCAGCGAAACATAATCGCTGAGACAAGACATAGAAGAAATAACTGTAGATTAAAAGGTGGATGTATAGGGGAGGGGGAGATCGGACGAGGATGCTGGTCGCGGCATTCACGTGGGGGGACCTCTGGCGGCTGGCTCTCGCCGTGTTCCTTCTTGCCGTCGGTCTCTCGTTCGCATACCTCCTCGTGCGGCTGGCCGGAACCGTCGCGCGGCTTTCCGCGTTCATCCGGGGAGCGGAGGATTCGGTCCTCCCGGTGATCGGCAAGGTCGGAGGCAGCGTGGACCGCGTGAACGGGCAGCTCGACAAGGTCGACCGCGTCACGGACAGCGTCGTGGACGCCGCAGACAGCGTCGACACGGCGATCCGGGCGGTGAGCCTGGCGATCACGCGTCCCGTGCAGAAGGTTTCCGGCTTCGCCGCCGGCGTCAGCTTCGGCGCCGCCGACTTCAAGACGAGTCGCGACTGGCGCCACGCGGTGCAGGCGGGGAAGGTTGCCGCGGCCCGGCGCGAGAGCGATCTCGCCGACGAGCTGCGGGAGGCGGGCAAGTGACGGCGGAGGAGATCCGGCTCGTGATCCCGGCGGAGGAGGACTTCCGGCCGATCGCGCATCTCGTGTCCGGCGGCCTCGCAATGCGGCTCGACGTCATGTACGACGACCTCGACGACCTGCAGGTCGGGATCGAGGCGCTGCTCGGGTTGCGGGACGACCCGGACGAACTCGTCGTCTCCCTCTCCGCCGACGACGGCGTGCTGCGAGCCTCACTCGGCCCCTTTGCGCCGGAGAAGGTGCACGCAGGGGAGTCGGACGGCGGTCTCGACCTCCATCGCGTGCTCGAGACGGTGTGCGACACCCACGAGGTCGAGGAGCGTGACGACGGCGCGTGGGTCGAGCTGACGAAGCGGATCGCGAGCGTGGCTGGCAGCACCGACGGCGGAGGAACCGCGGGATGACGCGGATCGACGACCGTGTCCTCCTTCGCCGTTACCACGAGGACGGCGATCTTCAGGCGCGCGAGCAGCTGATCGAGCAGTACATGTCGCTCGTGCGCTCGCTCGCGCGGCGGTACTCCTACCGCGGCGAGCAGCTCGAGGATCTCGTCCAGATCGGAGCGATCGGGCTGATCAAGGCGATCGACCGCTTCGACCTCGAGCGCGGCGTCGAGCTGACGACGTACGCGACGCCGAACATCATCGGCGAGATCAAGCGGCACTTCCGCGACAAGGGGTGGTCGGTGCGTGTGCCGCGCGGCTTGCAGGAGCTCAACGTGAAGCTCTCGCGGCTCGTCGACCAGCTCACCGTGCAGCTGAGCCGCTCCCCGACGATCCCTGAGCTCGCGAAGGCCGCGGGCGTCGAGGAGGAGGAGGTGCTCGAGGCGCTCGAGTCGGGCCGCGCATACACGTCTCTCTCGCTGTCCGCCGGCGGCGGGGGAGGAGACGAGGACGACCTCGACCCGCTCGAGTCGCTCGGCACCGAGGAGCACCAGTACGAGGTCTCGGAGGACCGGGCCGTGCTCGCGCCCGGCTTCAAGGCGCTGGACGACCGCGAGCGGAAAATCCTCCAGCTCCGCTTCTTCGAAGGGCTGACCCAGTCGCAGATCGCGCAGCAGGTGGGCATCTCGCAGATGCACGTCTCGCGGCTGATCCGGCGCTCGCTCGAGAAGATCCGGGAGACGATCGCCGCGGACGAGGAATCCCTGGCCCGCTAGCGCTCGGGCGTGAGGACTGTGAGTTTGTGGCGGTCCCGTCTGGGGCTGTTGTCAGGTTGGTGCCGGTGCTCTTTGCTCGTGACTCGGTGAGAGGATGACCCCGCCGGTTGGTGGGTGTCTTGCGAGTGATGTGTCCGGGTGGAGTGTGGCCGGTGCCGGCCTGGTGCCCGCTTGCTGGCCTGATCAGAAGCCTGTCCGCCCTTTGGGGCGTGATCCGTCACAGTCTTGGCGCGCGCGGTTGCCGCTCCAGGCCGACACCGTTGTGTCCCCCAACGCTCGGCTGGAGGTCGGTGAGAGATGCTCGCAGATCAGCTGGACTACGTGGTTGGTGTCGATCCGCACCGCGATTCGCAGGCGCTCGCGGTTGGCGAGGTCGTGACTGGGGCGGTCGTTTTCGAGACGACCGTTGCTGCAAGCGGCGTCGGCTACGCGGATGCGCTGAGGCTCGTCGACGCCCACGCCTCGGGGCGTCGTGCGTTCGCTGTGGAGGGGAGCGGTTCGTTCGGGGCCGGTCTGACCCGCTTTCTAACCGGTCATGGCGAGCGGGTGCTCGAGGTAAGCAGGCTGCGGCGGGAGCGCGGCTCCGGAGGCAAGACCGACGCGCTCGATGCTGTCCGCGCCGCTCGCAGCGTGCTTGCCCTGGAGCGGCCGGCGACGCCTCGGGCCGGCGGCGAGCGCCAGGCCTTGCAGGTGCTGGTGGCGGCACGCGAAGGAGCCGTCACCGCCAAATGCGCCGGACTGGCCCAGCTGCGCGACCTGCTGATCACGACCCCTGAACCGTTGCGCAGCGAGCTGCGGCAGCTCACACCCGCTCCGCTACTACGACGCCTGGCAGCCACTCGACCCGAGATTCGACGCGATCCCGAGCTCCGCGGCAGCCTGCTCGCGCTGCGCTCGGTCGCTCGACGCGTCCTGCAGCTGACAGCTGAGGAGCGCGAGCTGGGACGGCAGATCGAAGCACTCACACGCAAGCTCGCACCGCAACTCCTCGACCAGCCCGGCGTCGGCCCGCACGCCGTCGCCCAGCTTGTCCTCTCCTGGTCACACCATGGCCGCATCCACTCCGAAGCGGCCTTCGCGCGGCTCGCCGGCGTCGCACCGATCCCCGCCTCCTCCGGCCAGACCGTCCGCTACCGGCTCGACCGATCAGGCGACCGCAAACTGAACCGCGCACTGCACATGATCCTGGTCACACGGAAACGCCTCCATCCGCCAACCGTCGCCTACATCGAGCGACGCATCCAGGAAGGCAAAACCCGACGCGAGGCAAACCGCTGCCTCAAGCGTTACCTCGCCCGCAGCCTCTACCGGCTACTCGAACACGGACCGCCACTGGCGACTTGACAGACATAGAAGTGTCCGGCCCCCTTCTATCTGGTCCACGGCGTCTGAGGGTCCTGCTTCCTTTGAGAGTCTGATTGGAGGTGGTTATGCCCGCGAAGCGTTACAGCGTGGAGCAGATCGTGGCCAAGCTGCGTGAGGCCGAGAAGCATCAGGGGCAGGGGTTGACGATCCCGCAGTCGTGCAAGCGACTGGGGATCTCGGAGCAGACCTTCTACCGCTGGCGGATCAAGTACGGCGCCCTGAAGGAGGACGAAGCCCAGCGCCTGAAGGCCCTCGAGCAGGAGAACAGTCGGCTGAAGAAGATCGTGGCCGAGCAGGCGCTTGACATCTCGATGCTGAAGGATCTGCAGCGGGGAAACTGGTGAGCCCGGCGCGTCGCAGGGACGCCGTTCGCTTCCTGGTGAAGCGGCGGCGGTCCGTGTCGGAACGTCGGGCTTGTCAGCTGGTGGGTCAGCATCGCTCCACGCAGCGCTATGAGCGGGTGCCGGCGGAGTACGAGCTGCGGTTGGTGGCGCGCATGAACGAGCTCGCCGCTCTGCATCCGCGTTACGGCTACCGGCGGATCTGGGCGCTACTCCGCGACGAGGGCTGGCGCGTGAACCGTAAGCGGATCGAGCGGCTGTGGCGCCTGGAGGGGCACCGCGTGCCGCCCAGGCGCAGCCAGACCTCGGGAAAACGAGCCCAGGGCACGGCCGAGCAGGCGATCTGGAGTCTGCCCGCGCAGCGGCCGAACCACGTCTGGTCGTACGACTTCATGGGCACCCGCACTCGCGACGGAAGCCCGGTCCGGATCCTCAACGTCGTCGACGAGTACACACGAGTCGGGCTCGGCTGCCGTGTCGCCCGCTCGATCGGCGCCGGCGAGGTGATCAAGGAACTGGAACGGCTCTTCGACCAGCACGGCCGGCCCGAGGTGTTGCGCTCCGACAACGGACGCGAGTTCGTCGCCGACAGCCTGACCGGCTGGCTGAGCGAGCAAGGAGTGAAGACCGCCTTCATCGAGAAAGGCAGCCCGCAGCAGAACGCGTTCGTAGAGCGCTTCAACGGCACCATGCGCGACGAGCTCCTCAACGGCGAAGAGTTCGACAACCTGCTCGAGGCCCGCGTCGTCATCGCCAACTGGCTGATCGAGTACAACACGATCCGCCCCCACCGCGGCCTCGGCATGTTGACACCAGCCGCCTACGCGGCAAGCATCAAAGAGGGACCTCGATGAGAGCCACTGCCCTCACAGAACCTGGACCAGTCGACCAGCCTCGGCACCAGCCCGCGCCGACCCCCGGCGGCAGGTCCACACCCAAAGCGGACCCTCACAAGAACTGGACCAAGACCAGGGGGCCGGTCAGAAGCATCGCTCGCCCAGGCGACGTAGCTTCCCCTCGGCAGTCTGAATCTGCGAGCCTCCGACCGTGACACCAGAGGAGTGGAACTGGACTCGTACAGTCGTTGACCACCTTGACGTACATGCGAGCCGCTACAGCGAAAGCGTCCGCTTCTACGAGGTCGTCCTCGCACCCCTCGGTATCCCGAAGCTCTTTGAGCGAGAGCGAGAGGCGTGCTTCACCCACGTCAACGTGATTGATCGGCAGCCTCCGACCGCGAATCTGCACCTTTGCTCGTACGCTCGCTCGAAGACGGAGGTCGATGCCTTCCATGCCGCTGGCGTCGCTGCGGGCTTCCGCTCGAACGGAACACCCGGCTACCGACACTATGGGCCGGGCTACTACGCCGCCTATCTACTCGATCCCGACGGGAACAATGTCGAGGCTCTCTACAGAGACGTAGTGACCGGCCCCCTGGTCTTGGTCCAGTTCTTGTGAGGGTCCGCTTTGGGTGTGGACCTGCCGCCGGGGGTCGGCGCGGGCTGGTGCCGAGGCTGGTCGACTGGTCCAGGTTCTGTGAGGGCAGTGGCTCTCATCGAGGTCCCTCTTTGATGCTTGCCGCGTAGGCGGCTGGTGTCAACATGCCGAGGCCGCGGTGGGGGCGGATCGTGTTGTACTCGATCAGCCAGTTGGCGATGACGACGCGGGCCTCGAGCAGGTTGTCGAACTCTTCGCCGTTGAGGAGCTCGTCGCGCATGGTGCCGTTGAAGCGCTCTACGAACGCGTTCTGCTGCGGGCTGCCTTTCTCGATGAAGGCGGTCTTCACTCCTTGCTCGCTCAGCCAGCCGGTCAGGCTGTCGGCGACGAACTCGCGTCCGTTGTCGGAGCGCAACACCTCGGGCCGGCCGTGCTGGTCGAAGAGCCGTTCCAGTTCCTTGATCACCTCGCCGGCGCCGATCGAGCGGGCGACACGGCAGCCGAGCCCGACTCGTGTGTACTCGTCGACGACGTTGAGGATCCGGACCGGGCTTCCGTCGCGAGTGCGGGTGCCCATGAAGTCGTACGACCAGACGTGGTTCGGCCGCTGCGCGGGCAGACTCCAGATCGCCTGCTCGGCCGTGCCCTGGGCTCGTTTTCCCGAGGTCTGGCTGCGCCTGGGCGGCACGCGGTGCCCCTCCAGGCGCCACAGCCGCTCGATCCGCTTACGGTTCACGCGCCAGCCCTCGTCGCGGAGTAGCGCCCAGATCCGCCGGTAGCCGTAACGCGGATGCAGAGCGGCGAGCTCGTTCATGCGCGCCACCAACCGCAGCTCGTACTCCGCCGGCACCCGCTCATAGCGCTGCGTGGAGCGATGCTGACCCACCAGCTGACAAGCCCGACGTTCCGACACGGACCGCCGCCGCTTCACCAGGAAGCGAACGGCGTCCCTGCGACGCGCCGGGCTCACCAGTTTCCCCGCTGCAGATCCTTCAGCATCGAGATGTCAAGCGCCTGCTCGGCCACGATCTTCTTCAGCCGACTGTTCTCCTGCTCGAGGGCCTTCAGGCGCTGGGCTTCGTCCTCCTTCAGGGCGCCGTACTTGATCCGCCAGCGGTAGAAGGTCTGCTCCGAGATCCCCAGTCGCTTGCACGACTGCGGGATCGTCAACCCCTGCCCCTGATGCTTCTCGGCCTCACGCAGCTTGGCCACGATCTGCTCCACGCTGTAACGCTTCGCGGGCATAACCACCTCCAATCAGACTCTCAAAGGAAGCAGGACCCTCAGACGCCGTGGACCAGATAGAAGGGGGCCGGACACGTGGAAAGGGACGTTGAGCTTCTCGATCCGTCGGGGCGCTGTGAAGGCGTGGACGGACTCGTTGGTCGGATCGAGGGTTATCAGTCGGCGTTTCCTGGAACTAGGATCGTGCCTACGAGCGGCGTCGATTCGCACAATGATGTCGTGCGGTACGCCTGGTCGATCATCGACTCGGACGGGCAAAGCATCATGGACGGCTTGGACGTTGCCGAGCGCACGTCGAGGGGACGCCTGCGCCGGATCTTGTTGTTCCACGGGCCGCTCCCCGGTGAAGAGGATTCCGCCCGCTAGGAACTCCGCTCAGGGGTCCTTCCGGAACACTCATATGGAGAGACGAACTGTCAAGCGGCAGGGTGGATTGCCCGCGGTTGCGGGAGGATTCGGCGGGGGGAGCGCATCGGCTGTCGTCGACGTCTGTGTCGCGACTCATATGCGCGGGTTGGTGCCGCATGACCGGATGTGCGAAATGAGGAGCGGTGCCGTTCTCTGGCGTCGAGCGTGGCCGTGAAGGCTGCTCTCAGTGTTCTCTCGGGTCGCTCCTCGCGTCGTTTGCGCCGGTGCGCTCTCCTCGCCGAGCCGTTGAGAGCGGCTCTATTCCATCGTCGCCAGCGCCCAGCAGTGTCCGGCGAGCTCGCGCGCGATCGCGACCACGACGATCAGGCGCGGCTTGCCTCGAGCCTCGAGCGCGAGCCAGCGTCCGTGCAGCCTGCGGGCGCTCGAGTCCGCTTGGGCTCGCACGGCGAGGGACTTGCCTTCGCGTCTGCGCTCCAGCGTGATGCTCCAGCGCGGAGCGCTTCGTTGATGCCAGGCAGCCTCGATCAGAAGCCGGCGCGCGTGGCTGTTGCCGGTCTTGGTGATCCCGCCTTGCCGGCGGCGCTCCCCGCTCGAGCTCTCGCTGGGGGTGAGGCCGAGGAACGGGCCGAGCGACTCGGGCCGGAACCGACGCCAGTCTCCGAGCTCGACCGTCAACGCGAACGCCGTGAGCGTGGAGACGCCACGCAGACAGACGAGCCGCTCGACGACATCGGCGTACGGCTCGCGCGCGGCGAGCTCGCTGATCGCCGTGTCGAGCGCGTCCCTCCTGGTCTTCGCGTCGACCATGCGGGCGTAGCACTCGTCGAAGACGATCGCGAGCGGCCCGCTCTGGAACCGCTGCCGGCGAAGCCACTGGTCGTGCGCCCGCGTCCAGGAGGTCGCGTCGTACACCGCCCCGTGGCGGAGCAGCAGCTTCGAGAGCCGATGCCGGGCACGCATCAGATCACCGCGACCGTCCTCACGAGCGCGCACGAGATCGCGCGCGGCCTCCTCTGACGGACCGGGCACCCGCACCGGAACGATCTCACCCAGCCGCAGCAGCCTCGCCAGCCGCTCAGCATCCCGCCGATCGGTCTTGACCCGATCGGCCGCCGCCCGGATCTTCGACGGCGCCGCAACCACGCAACTGATCCCCGCCCCCTCGCACGCACGCGCAAGCCCGTACCCGGTCGGTCCTGCCTCGTAGACGACCCGGACCGGCTCCGGCAGCGTCTGCAACCACGCCACCGTCGCCTCGCTCCCCGGCGGCACCCGCAACGACCGCACCTCACCGCTCCCCACATCGATCACACCCGCGACCACCGAGCGAGCGTGCACATCCAGCCCAACCAGCTACCTTCGCCCATAACCGGCGCCTCCCGTAATTGCGGCTCTACCGCCGCGCCTATCGCGACGGCAACCCGCGCCAACTTACGAGCGAGGCGCCGGGCACTCCATACGGTCTGGCCCGGGCGACGGTCTATTCGCCAGGTCAGAGCAGCAGCGCCCTGTCGACGATGTTCCATAGTTTGCCGGTCTTGGCGCCGTAACTGCTTGACGTGGCGGCCCACCTCGACGAAGCCGTACTTGCGAGAGAGGGGGAGATCGCCGAGGCGTTGTGCGGCCAGACACCCAGGCTCAGGAGGTCGAGCCGCGTCTCCGCGTTAGTACGCTGGCGGGGTGAGCGGTCTCGGGAGCGATCGCCATCGTGCCCTCATCGAGCGGGTCGTCTCCTTCTACTCCCGCGACGAGCGGATTCGGGCTGTCGCCGTGTTCGGGTCGGTTGGAACCGGGACATGGCATGAGCTGTCGGACGTCGACCTCGACGTCGTGATCGCGGACGATGCGGTTGTTACGCCCCAGAAAGAGGTCGAGGCGATCTTCGGCACGCGAGCGAAGATCATCCTTGTTTCGAAGGACTCGGCGGACGTCGTGCTCGACTCGCTCGAGCAGATCTCGATTCGTTGGCATCCGCTGGCGATGACGAGTCCGAACATCTCTCCTACCGTTCACGTCGTCGCCGGGACTCTCTCGGACGCTGACGTGAGGGCATCCGCCGACGCAAATCGGGCAACCGCGGACCGAGAACGGTCGCTCGACACCCTGGTGCGGGCGGCGATCGAAGCGTCCAAGGCGATGAGGCGGCGTCGACCCTGGAGCGCGGTCGTGGCTGTGCAGGAAATGCGTTACGCGTTGACCTCCCTACGCGGGCGACGGGACACGCTGAGCCTCGACCCGAAAGACCCTGCAAATGCCCTCGCCAAGGTACTCACCGAGACGCGCACGGCCTACGACCTCGGACCTGCGCGCGAGGCCCTCCTGGATCGCCTCGAAGACCGACTGGACGAGTGACCCGGTTGCCGGAAACAACTGGACACGGGAGCTCAGCTTGTCCGTCGAGGATTGCGTGCTCCCGAAGCCGATGGGTTCGTGAACCGAGTCGACCGCCCCCGAAGCGAAGTTCGGTCGCGGCTGGACGTAGGTGCTCGGAGTCGTCATCACCAGTCGGGAGCGTGAAGAGCTACCGCTGAGGGGTCTTTCGCAAACACTGGCCCATGGTGGGGTTCCTCACCCCAGGAAGGTTTCGACCAGTCGGCGGAAGGCCGCTTCGTCTTGGAAGAGGAAGGCATGGCCTGCGCGTGGGTAGAGCTGGAGTTTGGCTCTGGGGATCAGCCGCGCGAGTTGACGACTGTTGCTGGTCGGGTCGAGCTTGTCTCCGGTGCCGTCCGCGATGAGTGTGGGCGCGACGATCGTCACCGTCCTCTGGCCGGCCGGGTCGGTTCCGGCCCGCCAGGCGTCGACTGCGCGTCCCTGCGCGGCGACGGTCGCTGCCGGGGCCGGACGGGCGGCGGGGTAGCTCGAGACCGCAGCGAGGTAGGTGTTCTGGGCGGCGGTCTGGTCGACGGGGAAGAGGGCGGCCATCACCTTCTGGGGCTGGCCGCTTTCAAACGCGTTCAACTCTTGGCGAGACGGCCGCACGGCAGCGCCGTTGCCGGGGAAGGAGGCGCAGAGGATCAGGTGCCGCACCTGGTTTGGGTGGCGCACGGCGAGGGACTGGGCGACCATGCTGCCCATCGACCAACCGAGCACGTCGATGCGGCCGACGTGGAGCGCGCCGATGAGTGCGCTGGTCTGGTCGGCCATCGCGTCGATGGTGAGCGGCTTCGGCAGGGCTTGCGTTCGACCGACGCCGGCGTTGTCGAAGATGATCACGCGGTGGTGTCGAGCGAGGCCGTCGACGAGGCGCCGGTCCCAACTCTCCATCGTCCCGCTGTAGCCGGTGATCAGCAGAAGGGGCGGGCCGCGCCCGCTCGCCCGATAGGCGACCCGGCCCTGGCTCGTCTTCGCCGTCAGCACCGGCGCGGAGGTGATCGAGACGGCGTTCGGGATGCGTGCTGTCGAGCCGCTCTCCGCCTTGGCAACCGCGGCCCGGACGAACGCCATGAGTGTTGAGATCCTGGGCGATCCTAGGTCGGCGTACGAGAGATAGCCGCGAAAGCCTCCGGCGCGGAAGAGGACGAGGTCGGACTCGATCCGGATGCCCGCAAAGTGGAATCTCCAGGAATACGCGGACGAGCTGCGACCGAACTGCGGGACGGCCAGAGGATGAATCGTCGCCTTGAGACCCGTCGCCTCACCACCAAGTGGCGCTTTCCCGGTCGCCCCATCGCACGACAACCAGGCCCAGTCGATCCCGACCTGCTCGTCGTAGTCGAGCAGCCCCTGCCGCCAGAGCTCGTGGAACACCCCGGCCTGCTCCCACTCCTGGAAGCGACGGTGCGCCGACGACGAACTGCAGATCCCGGTCGCGTTCAACGCGTTCCACTGCATCCCAGTGCGCAGCACGAGCAGGATCGCGTCCATCGCGTCCCGGTCGGGAACCCGCGGCCGGTGACAGCCAAGCGGATGCACCGGCGGCGCCGGCAACAACGGCTCAAACCGAGCCCACAACCAGTCCGGCAGCCGCCAACCATCATCGCTCGAGACAAGACCCATCGAAGCCCTCCCTGGTCGATTTCAACAACCAGGTCGGACTTCGCTATCTCAGGCCGGGTCCCTGCCTAGCGGGATAGGCCCTTAGTGCGTCCGAACTGGACGGTGGCTGTCCGGCAGTGCGCCAGGGCACGATCGAAGCGAGCCCAGGTCTGCGCGCTCCGGGCGCCGCTCGCCAACACCTCACCGAAGTTCGGAATCGACTCTCCGTCAACGAAGGATGCTGTCTGGTACGTCCAGCCCTTGGGCTTTGGGGACAGCCTCGCCAGGCAGGGCGTGTTCGTCACCTCGGGCGTGCTCGCGGTCTTCGGGGCGGCTGACCAGCCGGCCGGCAGGTCAGCCACCGACAGCAGATGACTGCGAAGACCTGCCGCCACATTGCCTCTGCAACCCGACATCAGCAACGCCATCAAACAGACCGGCAGAAGCACAGGAATGGCCACCACCCGACGTGGGAGCACGAACCCGAGACTACACCCCGCCACGCCCGGCGACGACACGCCGAGCGCAGCCTGAGCCCCGCCATCGCTCAGGGGACATTCCCGAGCAGTGGCCCAGGCGAGGGTGCAGCCTAGGACGAGTCAGCGGCGGGCAGCTCTTGGGCGATCTCCCAGGTGTGACCACCGGGATCGGCAAAGGTCATCGTCCGCATGCCCCAGTCGCGATCGACTGGACCGTTGATCACTGCCACTCCGTGCTCGTCCAGCTCAGCGCGTACCTCGTCGACGTCGTCGACGATGATGGCGAACTGGCCAACGCCCTTCTCGGCAAGGTCGAGTACTTCGGCTGCCGGAGCGTCGTCGTGCGCCGGACCGCGCTGCAAGAAGACGTATGTGTCCTTGAAGCGGAACATCGTCGTGTCCTCGTCCTCGTGCCGCGGAGTCAGCCCGAAGACCTCCGTGTAGAACGACGTGGAGCGATCCAGGTCTCCAACGATCAGATTGATGGCCATGATCTGCTTCTCCCATCCAGCCACTTCGCACTCCCATCCTATGTCGGTTGATCTCGGTCTGAACGTACGACCTCTCGTCAGCCCTCTGCTCATCGCTCCGCCGGGCGTCGTTTCGGAATTGCAACCGTCGCTATTGCGGGCGGCCGGCGCAGCACGAGGCCGACCGTTCGCACTGCACCGCCGCTCTGAACCGCTGCGCGATGATTTCGGCATAGAGTCGACTGTCCCCGACGAGAGGAGCCCCCGTGGCCATCGGTATCCGCATCAAGCTTCCGGGCTTGACCCAGGAGCAGTACGACGGAGTTCACGATCACATCAATCCCGACCGATCCGCTCCGCAGGGGCTGCTCTTCCACGCCTCCGGCCCGATCGACGGCGGCTGGGGAGTGATCGACTTCTGGGAGTCGCGGGAGGACTTCGACGCGTTCGCGCCCCGGATCCAGGAGGGCATTGCGGCTTCCGGCATCGAGCCGCAGGGCCCGCCCGACATCAAGGAGTTCCCGGTCCACGAGACGATCGGGTTCTAGCGACGGCGGGACGAGCGTCGGCTGCGCTGTGAGCGCCTGAGCGCATCGAGCTCTGCGAGAGCGGCGCCTGCACCGCGGGCGACGGCCGTCAGCGGCTCCGTGTCACGGCTGACGGGAAGGCCCGTCTCGCCGGCCACGAGCTCCGCGAACCCCGGTAGGAGCGCTCCGCCCCCGACGAGCATGACGCCGCGGTCGGCGATGTCCGAGGCGAGCTGGGCCGGCGTCTGCTCGAGCAGCTCTTTGAGCGCTGCGACGATTCGTGTGAGCGGCCGCTCTAGCGCCCGCCGAACCTCGTCCTCGCCGAGCGTGACGCGGGCGAGCATCCCGGTCGACATGTAGCGGCCGGCGACGTCGGCCTCGGGGACCGCGGCGTGTCCCTCGAGCGCGCTTCCGACCTCGAGCTTCACCCGTTCCGCCTGCTCGTGGCCGACGAGCAGGCGGTGCTCATCCTGGACGAAGCGCACGATCGCCTCGTCGAGGTCGTAGCCGCCGACCGGCAGCGACGTCGAGACGACGATCCCGCCGAGCGCGATCACGGCCATCTCGCTCGTGCCGCCGCCGACGTCGACGACGAGAGAGGCGACCGCGTCCTCGACCGGGAGCCCGGCTCCGATCGCGCCGGCCATCGCCTCCTCGATCAGATGCGCCTCGCGCGCCCCGGCCGAGAGCGTGGCCTCGACCACAGCGTCCCGCTCGACCTGCGTGAGGCCGCTCGGGACGCAGACGATCACGGCGCGCCGGAACCCGCCGCCGCCGACGCGGCGGACGAAGTGGCCGAGCATCTGCTCGGTCGTCTCGAAGTCTGCGATCACGCCGTGCCGCAGGGGCCGCGTGGCGACGATCGTGGCGGGCGTGCGGCCGAGCATCTGTCGCGCCTTCTCGCCGACCGCGTAGACCTGCCCGGTCTGCTGGTCCATCGCCACGACGGACGGCTCGAAGAGGACGATGCCCTCGCCGCGGCGGAAGACGACCGTGTTCGCCGTCCCGAGGTCGACGGCGAGGTCGGTGCCCGTTGCGAAGGACGGCAATCTCATGCACACTGCTCCACCTCGACCCCGAGGCGCCGCGAACGGGAACGGTAGCCGTCTCAGGACTCGTCTCGGAATGAGCACGTGCCGTGCTTCATTGCGCCGCGAGCTCCCCGAAGAGCGCTCGGTTGGCTTCCAGCCAGGCGCGCTCCGCCGGGAGCTTCGCGAGCGCGCCGTCCCAGCCATGCGTGCGGCAGCGCTGCTCGACGCGCTCGTACTCGGATTCGAGGATCGCCGCCACGTCGAAGGCCTGGCCGTAGGCGTCCAGGGCGAGTCGCGTGCGGCGGACGAGCTCCTCAGGCTCCGCTTCGGCGAGGCCGTAGCTCACGAACGTGCGCAGCGCATACGCGACGTCCTCGGACGGCTCGCCGGGATGCGCGCGGTCGAAGTCGATGATCGCGACCGGGTGCCCGTCCCGCCACACGAGGTTCCAGGGGCCGAAGTCGCCATGGCAGATCACGTCGTGCCCGAACGCCCCGTGGTAGCGGCGCAGGAGGCGGAAGACCGCGCGGAGCTGGTCGTCGGTGAACGTCACGCGCTGCGGCGGGTCGCCGACGTACGGGTGCATCCGGCCGCGCTCGGCGAATGTCTCGCCCTCGATCCAGCCGAAGACGTCGCGGCCCTCCTCGTCCACGCCGAGCCAGCGCGGTGCTGCGTCGAAACCGGTGCGTTCGAGGTGGAGGAGAACCTCGCGAACGAGCGGCGGATTCGGCCCCGGCGGACGCCGAACCGTGTCGCCCACCCGGACGACGCGGTCGTGCGTCGCGCCGCCGGCGAGCTTCGACTCCTGCTCAGGCGTGGCCGAACCCGAGGTTGAAAAGGCCTTTCGCGTCGGCGTACATGTTCGGCGAGTCGAGGACGACCGCGATCAGCCTCCTGCCGCGCCGCGTCGCGGATGCGACCAGGCACCAGCCCGACTCGTGCGTGTAGCCGGTCTTGACGCCGTTCGCGCCCTTATAGGTGTGGAGCAGGTAGTTGTTGTTGAGGTAGATCTTCGAGTTCGTCGGCGCCGCCCAGCGCACCTCGATCCGCTTCGTCCGCACGAGTGAGCCGAAGCGCGGGTTCCGGAATGCGTACCGGGTCAGCGCAGCGAGGTCCCAGGGCGTCGAGTAGTTGCCGCGGTCGACGATCCCGCTCGGGCTCGTGTAGTGCGTGTCGCGCAGCCCGAGCCGGTGCGCCTCCGCGTTCATCTGGCGGAGGAACGCCCGCACCGAGCCGGCACTCGAGATCGCGAGCTGATTCGCGTCGTCGTTCCCGGAGTAGAGGAGCAGCGCGTAGAAGAGCTTCCACGCCCTGACGTGCTCGCCGGTGCGGAGGCCCTCGCGGACGAGCGGGACGCGCGTCACCGATCTCGCGACGGTGATCTTGCTCTCCCACGGCACCTCGCGCAGTGCGAGGGTCGCGGTCATGATCTTCGTCAGCGACGCGATCTTGCGCCGCTCGCGCGGGTGCTTCGCCCAGAGGACGCGACCGGTGTGCGCGTCCACGAGGATCGCGGCGGGAGCGAGCACACGCGCGTGCGGTCGCCCCGCGAGGAGTGGCGTCCCGTAGAGGAGCTTCGGAGGCGGGGCGGCGGGGTGCGAGACGGTCGGCACGAGAGGGGCTCCGCTCGAGTGCTGTGCGGCCGCAGGATGGTGCCGCGACGCCCCGGCCCGCCCGAACCAGACGCCCGCCGTCGCCGCCGCGAGCACGACGAGGGCGAAGAGGGCAACCTTCCCGGCGCGGTAACGGCGTCGCCGGCGCCGACGCTCCACCGGCACGAGCACGTCGAGCGACACACCTCGAATGTAGCGTCCTCTCCGGTCGGCCCCGCGGCAGCGGCGCTCCTAGAATGGCCGCCGTGCGTACGACGGCCGAGCTGCGCGAGGGATTCCTCGCATTCTTCGAGGAGAAGGAGCACCTCCGGCGGCCTTCCGCGTCGTTGATCCCGCGGGCTGACGACCGCTCGACGCTCTTCATCAACGCCGGGATGCAGCCGCAGATGCCGTTCTTCCTCGGCCGCGAACCGCCGCCCGCCCCGCTGACGACGATCTGTCAGAAGGTCTTCCGCACCGTCGACATCGACGTCGTCGGCCTCGACACGTACCACCTCACGTTCTTCGAGATGCTCGGGAACTTCTCGTTCGGCCGGTACTTCAAAGAGGGCGCGATCGAGTACGCGACGGAGTTCATCCAGCAGCGTCTGAAGCTCGACTGGGACCGCGTCTGGGTGAGCGTGCACGCGGGAGATCCCGGCCTGAAGCTCGGCCCCGACGAGGAGGCGATCGGGTTCTGGGAGCGCATAGGCATGCCGTCGGAGCGGATCGTGCCGCTGCCGTCGTCCGAGAACTTCTGGTCGGTCGGCGGACCAGGGCCCTGCGGGCCGGACTCGGAGATGTACTGGGACTGGGGGGAGGAGGCCGGCTGCGGCACCGACGACTGCAAGCCCGGCTGCACGCGCTGCGAGCGCTTCCTCGAGTTCGGGAACCTCGTCTTCATGTCCTACGAGCTTCATCCCGACGGGACGCTCACCGAGCTCCCGAGCAAGAACATCGACACCGGCTGGGGGCTCGAGCGTGTCGCACGCGTCGTGCAAGACGTCGGCTCCGTCTACGACACCGATGGCTACCAGACGATCATGGAATGGGTCGCGGCGCAGTCCGGCGTCGCGTACGGCGCGTCACAGGACGCGACGAAAGCCCACCGCGTCCTCGCCGACCACGGCCGCGGGATGACGTTCATCGCGTCCGAGGGCGTGTCGCCGTCGAACGAGGGACGCGGATACGTCCTCCGCCGCATCGTCCGTCGCGCCGTGCAGCACGGGCTGCGGATCGGGATGAGCTCGCCGTTCCTGCCGGGCCTCGCCGACGTCGTGATCGAGCAGATGGGTTCCGGCTACCCCGAGCTCGTCGAGCACCGGGAGGAGATCCACCGCACGCTCGCCGCCGAGGAGGAGCGCTTCGGCGAGACCCTCGAGCGCGGGATGGCGATCTTCGAGGAGGCCGCGGCCAAGGGCGCGATCAGCGGCGACGACGCCTTCGACCTCCAGGCCACGTACGGCTTCCCGGTCGAGCTGACGCAGGAGCTCGCCCGCGAGCGCGGCCTCGCCGTGAGCGAGCAGGAGTACGAGCGCCTGATGGAGCAGCACCGCGAGGTGTCGCGCCAGGGCGGCACGGCGCGGTACGAGCTGCGCTTCGCCGACGCGCCGCGCACCGACTTCGTCGGCTACGAGGAGCTCGACGTGCGGACGGCGATCACGGCGTACGCCGACCTCGGCGACGGCTACTTCCAGGTGAAGCTCGCCTCCTCGCCGTTCTACCCAGCGGGCGGCGGCCAGGTCACCGACGCCGGCTGGATCGAGCAGGAGGACGGCTCGCGCGCCGACCTCGTCGAGGCGCTGCGGCTCGAGTCGGACCAGGAGCTCGTGTTTCGGGGCGAAGGCTTCGCGGAGGGCGACCGCGTCCGCGCGGTCGTGCCGTGGAACGTGCGCTATCCGACGATGGCGAGCCACACCGCGACCCACGTCCTCCACCAGGTCCTGCGGGAGGTGCTCGGCGACCACGTGCGCCAGGCAGGCTCCGCGGTACGGCCCGACAAGCTCCGCTTCGACTTCACGCACCCGTCGCCGCTCACGCAGGACGAGCGCGCGGACGTGGAGCGGCTCGTCAACGAGCGCGTCTTCGCGAACCTGCCGGTGCGGATCTTCGAGACGCCCCTGTCGGAGGCGCGAAACCTCGGCGCGACGATGCTCTTCGGGGAGAAGTACGGCGACGTCGTGCGCGTCGTCGACGTCGGCGGCTGGTCGGTCGAGCTCTGCGGCGGCACGCACGTGCGCTCGACCGCCGAGATCGGGCCGTTCACGGTCCTCTCGGAGAGCTCGGTCGGCGCCGGCGCGCGCCGGATCGAGGCGGTGACGGCCGGCGAGGCGTTCGCCCTTCTCCATGAGCGGGCACGAGAAGCGGATGCGCTGCGCGGCGAGCTCGAGCGGGCGAGGAAGGAGACGAAGCGGCCGCAGCAGGCCGAGCAGGCGGAGATCGTCTCGCAGGGCAAGCAGGGGAACGTCGTCCTCGTCGAGGTGAAGGGCCTCAAGGGCGGGCCGCTGCGCGACTTCTCCGACCGGATCCGGCAGCAGGAGAAGGCGGACGGCGCGATCGTCGCTTCGCGCGACGACGGGCGGGTGTTCCTCGTCGTCAACTTCGACGAGTCGCTCGTCGCGCGCGGGCTCGACGCCGTGCAGGTCGTGCGTGAGCTGGGCAAGCACATCGGCGGGGGCGGGGGAGGCAAGCCGACGCTCGCCGAGGCGGGCGGGAAGAACCCCGACGGCATCGCCGACGCGCTCGCAGCGGCGAAGGAGCTCGTGCCGGCGTGAAGGTCATGGCGCTCGACTACGGCTCCGCGCGCACCGGAGTCGCCGTCTCCGACCCGACCGGCACGCTGGCGCGGCCGCTCGGCGTGGTCGAGCGGGCCGGCACCGAAGGCGGGCTCGCCGAGCTGGCGCGGCTCGCGCGCGAGGAGGAGGTCGAGCGCGTCGTCGTCGGCCTGCCGCTCACGATGCGCGGCGCGCGCGGCGAGCAGGCGGCCGAGACCGAGCGTTTCGCCGAGGAGCTCCGCGGCCTCCTCGCCGTCCCCCTCGAGCTCTACGACGAGCGGTTCACGACGGACCTCGCCCAGCGCACGGCCGGCGCGGCGCCCGAGGACGCCCTCGCGGCGGCGCATCTCCTGTCGACGTATCTCGAGTGGTGCGCGGCGCGCTCGTAGCCGCCTGCGCGCTGGCGCTGGCGGCCGTCGTCGCGGGCTGCGGCGGGACGGGGGCCGCCGCTCCACCGACCACGACCGTCCGCCAGCTGCGGCAGTTCAGGATCGTCTTCCCCGAGGGGTTCACGCGCGCGCAGATGGTGACGCGCGTGCAGGAGGTCGCGAAGATCGCCGAGCACGAGTCGCATCACAAAGTCAAGCTCGCGGCAGCTGCATACGCCGCCGCGACCATGCACCCGCGGGCGATTGCGGGCTTCGGCCGGCGGAAGCTCGAGGGGTTCCTCTTCCCGGACACGTACGACTTCGACCGCACCACGACGTCGGCCGAGCTCGTGCATGAGCAGCTCCGCGACTTCGCCGCGAGCTGGCGGACACTCGACCTCTCGTACGCGCGGAGCAA
This sequence comes from uncultured Actinomycetes bacterium, assembly GCA_963796265.1. Lineage (GTDB taxonomy): Bacteria > Actinomycetota > Thermoleophilia > Gaiellales > Gaiellaceae > Palsa-739. Next base: position 178,597 of record CAWCLA010000002.1, read on the forward strand.
GAACCTCACACCGTACGACGTGCTCACGATCGCCTCGATGATCGAGGGCGAGGCGCAGGTGCCGAAGGAGCGGGCGCTCGTCGCCGCCGTCATCTACAACCGCCTGCACGACCGGATGCCGCTCGGGATCGACGCGACGCTCCGCTACGGCCTGCACATCCCGCCGACGCAGTCGCTCACGCAGTCGGCGCTGCAGAACCCGACGCCGTACAACATGCGGCTCCACGACGGCCTGCCGCCGACGCCGATCAACAACCCGGGCCTCGCCTCGCTGCAGGCGGCCGCACATCCCGCGCACGTCGACTACCTCTACTTCGTGCGCAAGCCCGACCACAAACACCACTACTTCACGGCGAGCTACCAGGACTTCCTCGCTCACGAGGCCGCATACGGCTACTGAGGTATTGCTGCTGGGACACCCGGTGGCGCACTCGCTGTCGCCCCGGATGCAGAACGCGGCCTTCGCGGCGGCCGGGCTCGACTGGGAGTACCTCCTGCGCGACGTCCTCCCCGAGGAGCTCGAAGCTGCGGTGCGAGAGGTCGAGTACGGCAACGTGACGGCGCCGTACAAGCTCGAGGCCGCACGGATCCTCGGCAGCGAGCTTTCCTCGGTGAACACGATCGTGCGCGGGCGCGGCTTCTCGACCGACGCCGCGATCCTCGAAGACGTAACGGACCGCTACAAGCCGGCGATCGTCGGGGACGGCGGGGCGGCGGCGGCGTTTCGCCACGCGCTGCCGGAGGCACGCGTCTTCTCCCGGCGGGGCGAGTGGCCGCCCGACGTCGCCGATGCCGACCTCGTGATCCACGCGACGCCGGTGCGGTCCGAGGTGCTGTGCGAGCTCGGGGCGGGGCAGACGCTCGTCGATCTCCCGTATCCGAGGACGGCGACGGCCGAGGCGGCGGATGCCGCGGGTGCGCGCGTCCTCGACGGGCTTGAGGTGCTCGTCGCGCAGGGCGCCGCGAGCTTCGAGCTGTGGACCGGGCGGCCGGCGCCCGTCGACGCGATGCGCCGTGCGCTCGGCTTGACGTGAGGCGGCGAGGGGCATAGAAGAAGCACGATGCGCCGCTGCCGAGCATGCGGGGAAGGAGTGCAGGACGAGTTCCGCTTCTGCCCGCACTGCGGCAAGCCGCAGCGGACGAAGATCGTCGAATACTTCCGCGGCCACCCGGACGTCGGCGACGGCGGCCTCCGCGTCTCCGTCTACCTCACCGAGCCGAGGCACGCACGTCTCAGCGTCTGGCACGGCGAGGAGGCGCAGGCGGCGATCTCGCTCGACCCCGAGGAGACAAGTCGGCTCTCTCGCTTCCTCCGCACGGCGGCACTGGATCGGCGCCGGAGCCTCTTCTCGCGGGTGCTCTCCCGCCGTTAGAACACTACGCTCTCCTTCATGACGCTCGAGCTCGCGACCGCAGGCGAGTCGCACGGACCGGCGCTCGTTGCGATCGTCTCGGGCCTGCCCTCGGGGCTCGTCCTCGAGCAGGACGCGATCGACGCCGACCTGCGCCGGCGCCAGCAGGGCTACGGCCGCTCGCCGCGCCAGCAGATCGAGACCGACGAGATCGAGGTGCTGGCCGGCCTCCGGCACGGCCGTACCCTCGGCACCCCGCTCGCGCTCGTCGTCCGCAACCTCGACCATAGGAACTGGGCGTGGGGGATGAACCCGTGGCCGGCCGAGGGCGAGCCCGAGGGGAAGGGGACGAAACCCGTCACGTTGCCTCGGCCGGGCCACGCGGATCTCGCCGGTGCGCAGAAGTACGGCCTCGCGGACGTCCGCGACGCGCTCGAGCGCGCGTCGGCTCGGCACACGGCCGTCTACGTCGCGGCCGGCGCGGTGGCGAAGGCGCTCCTCCGCGAGATCGGGATCGGGGTGGTAGGGGAGGCGCTGCCGGAGGCGGGGGCGGATCCCGCCGCCGTCGACGACGCGCGCGCCGAGCGCGACACGCTCGGCGGCCGCGTCGAGGTGCGGGCGCGGGGAGTACCGCCGGGCCTCGGCTCCTACGCGCGGCGCGAGGACCGGCTCGACGCGCGGCTCGCCGCGGCGGTGCTGGGGATCCAGGCGGTGAAGGGCGTCGAGATCGGCGACGGGTTCGCGCTCGCCGGGCTGAGTGGCTCGGAGGCGCACGACGAGATCGTCCGCGACGAGCACGGGCTCCACCGCGAGACGAATCGCGCCGGCGGCATCGAGGGCGGAGTCTCGAACGGGGAGGAGATCGTCGTGCGGGCGGCCATGAAGCCGCTCCCGACGCTCATGCGCCCGCTCCGCTCCGTCGACCTCCACACCGGCGAGCCGGCGGACGCGCTCGTCGAGCGAAGCGACGTCTCGGCGGTGGAGGCGCTCGCGGTCGTGGCGGAGGCCGCGGTGGCCTGGGAGCTCGCCCGCGCCGCGCGCGAGAAGTTCGGCGGCGACGCGCTCGGCGACTTCGTGGGCGCGTGGCAGGCCTATCTGGAGCGGATCGACTGGACGCCGCGCTGAACCGCCCCGTAGCGATCGTCGGCTTCATGGGCGCCGGCAAGACGACCGCCGCGCAGACGCTCGGCCTCCCCGCGATCGACTCCGACGACCTCGTCGAGGCCAAAGCCGGGAAGCCGATCGTTGAGATCTTCGGCGACGAGGGCGAGGCCGTCTTCCGCATGCACGAGGAGCAGGCGGTCGTCCTCGCGCTCGGCGGCGGGGCGGTGACCTCACCGGCGGTGCGCGACGCGCTGGGGGACACGCTCACGATCTGGCTCGACGTCGACGTCGATACGTGCTGGGAGCGCGTGCGCGGCAGCGGGCGGCCGCTCGCACAGGACGAGGGGGAGTTCCGCCGCCTGTTCGAGGAGCGTCGGAGGCTGTACTCGGAGGTTGCGGACGTCGTCGCTCGGGACCAGCACGACGTCGTCCTCGCGGTCGCCGGGATCCACGTCGAGCGCGGCGCGCTGCAGCGGCTCGGCGAGCTCGTCCCGGGAGACGGAGCGGTCGCGCTCGTCTCGGACCCGCACGTCGCGGGCATCCACGGCATGGACGCCCAGCTCGCGCTCGGAGCACGCCTCGCGGAGACGCACGAGCTTCCGCCCGGCGAGGAGGCGAAGATGCTCACGGCGGTCGACCGGCTCTGGCAGGAGCTGCGCCTCGACCGGACCGGGACGATCGTCGCTCTCGGCGGCGGTTGCACGACGGACGCGGCCGGCTTCACGGCGGCGACGTACCTCCGGGGGGTCGCCTGGACGCCTGTGCCGACGAGCCTCCTCGCCCAGGTCGACGCGGCGATTGGCGGCAAGACCGGTATCGACCTGCCGCAGGGAAAGAACCTCGTGGGCGCCGTCCACTGGCCGGCGCGAACGGTCGTCGACCCCGCGCTGCTCGAGACGCTGCCCGAGCCGCAGCGCCTCGAGGGCATGGCGGAGGTCGTGAAGGCCGGCCTCCTCGCAGGCGAGCCGTTCTGGGAGCTGCCGGACGACGAGCTCGTCCGCCGCTCGGTCGCGTTCAAGGCCGCGATCTGCCTCCGCGACCCCTACGAGCGCGGCGAGCGGACGCTGCTGAACTTCGGCCACACGTTCGCGCACGCGCTCGAGGCGGCGGCCGGCTACGAGGGGCTGACGCACGGGCGCGCCGTCGCGCTCGGCCTGCTCGCCGCGCTGCGCCTCTCCGGTCGCGACACGCAGGTCGTCGAGGAGGTGCTGCGGCCCGAGCCGGCCCGCGTCGACCGCGAGCGCGCCTGGCAGGCGATGCGGCGCGACAAGAAGGCCCGCGACGGCGAGCCGCACTTCGTCCTCCTCGGCGCCGACGGGCCGGTGCAGGGGATCGTCCTCCCGGAGGCCGAGGTCCGCCGCGAACTCGATAGGTTGATCGCGTGAGAGTCCTCGTTCTCAACGGCGTCAATCTCGACGTGATCGGGCGGCGCGACCCGCAGCTCTACGGCGGCCTGACCATCGCGGAGCTCGAGAGCCGCATCTACGAGTGGGCGCGGGAGTTCGAGCTGACCGTCCAGTGCCGCCAGACGAACGACGAGGGCGAGTTCGTCAAGTGGTGCCACGCCGCGTACGACACCGTCGACGGAATCGTCGTCAACCCCGCGGCCTGGACGCATTACGCGTGGGCGATCCACGACGCGCTCGAGCCGCTCACGATCCCGATCGTCGAGGTCCACCTCTCGAACGTCGACGAGCGAGAGGAATGGCGGCGCAAGTCGGTCGTCGCCGACCTCGTCGCCGCGCGCTTCGTCGGCCACGGCCCCGACGGCTACAAGCTGGCGCTCGAGCACCTGAAGGAGCGTGCGGAGTGAGCGAGCGGATCGAACGCCTCCGGGTGCTGCTCGACGAGCCGCTCCTGATCACGAACCCGGTCAACGTCCTCTATCTGACCGGCCTCGACAGCTCGAACGCCGCCCTCCTCGTCGAGCCGGAGCGGGCGCGCCTCTTCACCGACTTCCGCTACATCGAGGCGGCGCAGGCGATCGACGGGGTCGAGGCGGTGCAGACGAAGCGCTCGCTCATCGCGTGGCTTGGCGAGGAGCTGGAGGGGCGCGTCGGCTTCGAGGCAAACGTGCTCCCCTGGTCGTTCGCCGAGCAACTGCGCGGCGGGGGCCTCGACGTCGTGCCGCGGAAGGGTCTCGTCGAGCAGCTGCGCGCCGTCAAGGACGAGGGGGAGCTCGAGACGATCCGGCGCGCCTGCGCGATCACCGACCGGATGTTCGAGCGGCTCGTGGACGAGGTGGCGTTCGTCGCCCGCCGCGAGCGCGATGTTGCCTGGGACATCCAGCGCCTCTTCCACGAGGAGGGAGCGGACGAACCGGCGTTCGAGTCGATCGTCGGCTCGGGCCAGAGCGGAGCACGGCCGCACGCCCGTGCCGGAGACCGCGTCATCGAGGAGGGGGAGCTCGTCGTGATCGACACGGGCTGCCGCGTCGACGGCTACGTCTCCGACTACACGCGGACGCTCGCCACCGGCGAGCTCGACGCCGAGCTGCGGGAGGCGTACGAGGTCGTGCTCTCGGCGCAACAGGCGGGGCTCGATGCGATCCGGGCCGGCGTGCGGGGTGTCGACGCCGACGCGGCCGCTCGCGCGGTGATCGAGGGGAGTGCGTTCGCCGGCACGTTCGGGCACGGCCTCGGACACGGCCTCGGGCTCGACGTCCACGAGTCGCCGCGCCTCTCGACCGAGAGCTCCGACACGCTCGCCGCCGGCAACGTGGTGACCGTCGAGCCGGGCGTCTACCTCCCGGGCCGCTTCGGGATCCGGATCGAGGACGACGTGATCGTGACCGAGGAGGGGATCGACAACCCGGTGCGGTTCACGAAAGAGCTGCTCACGGTCTCGTAGCTACCATCGTGCGCCGTGGCCGAGCAGGTAGACACGAACAGCTTCAAGAACGGCATGCACATCGAGCTCGACGGCAAGGTGTGGCGGATCGTCGAGTTCCAGCACGTGAAGCCCGGCAAGGGCGGCGCGTTCGTCCGGACGAAGCTGAAGAGTCTCGCTGCGGGCGCGGTCGTCGACCGCACGTTCCGGGCGGGCGAGAAGTTCGCGCGCGTGCATACGGAGACGAAGAACGTCCAGTTCCTCTACGACGACGGCTCGGACGTGCACTTCATGGACGTGGAGACGTACGAGCAGTTCGCGCTGCCGCACGCCGACCTCGCCGAAGAGCTGCCGTACATGCAGCCGAACGCATCGGTGCACGTCCTGAGCGTGAACGGGGAGCCGTCGAGCATCCAGCTCCCCGCCTCGGTCGAGCTCGAGGTCGTGGAGACCGAGCCGGGCGTCAAGGGCGACACGATCTCGAACGTGACGAAGCCGGCGAAGCTCGAGACGGGCGCCGTCGTGAACGTCCCGCTGTTCGTGAACGTGGGCGACCGCCTCAAGGTCGACCCCCGCGAAGGCAGATACATCTCGCGCGCGTAGCGCGCGAGATGTGGGGAACGTGCTCCGCGAGCCGGAGAGCGCGGAAGCGGCGCTCTGCCCTCGCTTCCGCTCCAGCCTTACAGCTCCACGTGTGTCCACGCTGCCGCGCAGCGCAAGAGCGCGCGAAGGACCGCGGTAAGGTCTCGCCGTGCCTTCTCTAGCCGACACGACGATTCGCCTGCTCGGACAGGAGCCTCTTGCGGGACGGGTTCCCGCGGCCGAGCAGCTCCGGCTCGCCGAGATCCTCGACAGGGCCGGCTTCGCCTACCTCGAGGTTTCGGGCGGCGGCTGCTTCGACGCGGCCGTCAGGCGCGGCGTCGAGAGCCCGTGGGAGCGGATCCGGGCCCTCAAGGCGCGCGTCAAGACGCCCCTCGGGCTCGCGCTCCGCGGCCGTTTCCTCGTCGGCTCCCGCCCGGTCGACGCCGACTTCGCGCGTCGGTTCGTCGCCTCGGCGGCGGCGAACGGGATCGACGTCTTCCGGCTCCACGATCCGCTCAACGACTTCTCGAACCTCCGCGAGGCAGCGGACGCGATCGTCGCCGCGGATCGCGACTTCGAAGCCGGGCTCGTCTACAGCCCTGGACGCGACGGCGAGATCGAGACGCTCGTCGAGCGGGCGCAGATGCTGCCCGAGCTCGGCGCCGTGCGTGTCCTGCTCCACGACCCGACCGGCTCGCTGCAGCCGCACACGGCCGAGCAGCTCGTGCGCGCGCTCGCCGACGCGAGCGGCCTTCCGGTCGGGATCTACGCCCAGGGAGCCGGGGGCAGCGCCCTCGCCGCCGCGCTCGCCGCCGCGCAGGCCGGCGCACAGCTCATCGCTTGCGCGATCTACCCGCTCGCGCTGACCCTCCACCGCGTCTCGGGCGAGGCGCTCGCGGAGGCGCTCAGCGGCACCGGCCTCGACCCGGGCGTCGACATCGACGCGTTGTGGGAGGCGACCGACCTCGTCGACGAGCACATCGGCGACGAGCTGGTCACCCCGCTCGTGCCGCGCATCGCAGTGCTCGCGGCGCGCCACGACCTGCCGGCGAGCGTCGTCGCCGGGATCGACCACTCACTGCAGTCGGAGGGCGCAGGCGATCGCCTCGACGAGGTGCTCGAGGAGCTCGACCGGATCCACGAGGAGACGGGCTGGCCGCCTCTCGCCTCGCCGATCGGCCAGGTGCTCGCCTCGCAGGCGATCATCAACGTCCTGTCGGCGAGCCGCTATCTCACGCTCCTCGACGAGGTACGCGCCCTCGTCACGGGCGCCTTCGGCACGCCGCCGGCCCCGATCGATCCGGCGCTGCTGCGCGTCGTCCAGCTCACCTCCGACCCCGAGAGCGAGGAGGACGTCACACCGCCCCTCGACGAGGTGCGCGAGCGCGCAGGCGGCTTCGCGACGAGCGAGGAGGAGCTGCTCCTGCTCGGCCTGTTCGGGGACGACGCCGAGCGGCTGCTCCGCGGGATCCGGGGCCGCGGCCGCCGCGACGCCGACGTCGCGGGCGTGGCCGAGAGCCGTGCCGAGCGCGTCCAGGAGATCGTGCGGATCGTGCAGGAGTCCGGCATCGGCGAGGTGACGATCGAGGAGGACGGGATGCGGATCTCGGTCCGCTCGACGCCGGACCTCCCCGCAGGGGCAACGGGCGAGGCGCCGCTCGCGCTGCCCGAGCCGGACCTGCCGACCGCGACTGCCGTGAGCGGCACGCTCGTCCGCGTCGAGTCGCCGATGGTCGGCACCTTCTACCGGGCGCCGCAGCCGGGATCGCCGCCGTTCGTCGAGGTCGGCGACGTCGTCGCGCCGGGCCAGACGCTCTGCATCCTCGAGGCGATGAAGCTGATGAACGAGGTGAAGGCGGACGTCGAGGGCGTCGTCCGGGGCGTGCACGCCGAGAACACACAGGCCGTCGAGTTCGGCCAGCTCCTGTTCGAGCTCGAGCCGCTCGCCGCACGGCCCGCCCTCTAGCTCTCGGCCGGAGGCTCCGCGATCGGCCGGCCGACGACGAGCACCTCGAGGAGCTCCGGCTCGAGCTCCGCCAGCTCCGCATCGGGGAGAACGCCGAGCGCGTCGAGGCTCTTCGAGAAGAAGCAGCGCGCCGCCGCCGCGAGCACGACGTCCATGATCTCCGTCTCCGAGAGGCCGAGGTCGCGGAGCGGCTGGAGGTCGGCGTCGCCGATCGACGTCGCGTCGTCGACGACCTTCTCGGCGAGGTCCATCACGGCGACGTCGACGGCGTCGAGCGGCGCGGAGCGGCGATCGCGAGCGATCTCGGCGACGGGCTCGCCGAACTGGTCGCGCAGCACCCTCCCGTGCATGAGGCTGCAGTAGCTCGACCGCAGCCGCCGGGCGGCCGCGAGCGTCGCGAGCTCGTAGCGGCGCAGGTCCATGCCCGCCTTGATCGCGCCGTTCAGCTGCTGCCACGCCGCGTACACCTCCGGCCGTTCCTCGTACGCCCGCTCCAGGTTCGCCGGCATGAAGCTCGTCAGGCCTCCTCGTCGAGCCAGCCGCCGTAGCGGACGAAGCGCGGCGGGTAGACGAGTCCGTGCTCGATCTCGTCGAGCTGCGCCTCGGGGCTGTCCATGGCCGGACCATAGACTCTTCCCGTGTTCAGCCGTGTGCTCGTCGCGAACCGGGGCGAGATCGCCGTCCGGGTGATCCGTGCGCTCCACGAGCTCGGCGCGGAGGCGGTCGCCGTGTACTCGACCGCGGACGAGCACTCGCTCCACGTGCGGCTTGCGGACCGTGCGGTCAGGATCGGCCCGCCGCCCGCCGCCGAGAGCTATCTCAACATCCCGGCGCTCGTCTCGGCGGCCACGACGACCGGCTGCGAGGCCGTCCATCCCGGCTACGGCTTTCTCGCCGAGAACGACGAGTTCGTGCGCATGTGCGAGGACAACGACGTCGTCTTCGTCGGCCCGCCGGCCGACGTGATGGCGCGGATGGGCGACAAGGCGCAGGCGAAGGGCGAGATGCGTGCGGCAGGGGTCCCGCTCGTCCCCGGCACCGAGGGCGTCGCCGAGCCGGAGGACGCCCGCGCCGCGGCCGAGGAGCTCGGGCTCCCGGTGCTGCTGAAGGCCGCGGCCGGCGGCGGCGGCAAGGGGATGCGGATCGTGACGCAGCTCGGCGAGCTCCACGACGCGTACCAGCGCGCCGCAGCGGAGGCGCACGCCGCCTTCGGCGACGGCTCGCTCTACGTCGAGAAGGTGATCACCCCGGCCCGCCACGTCGAGATCCAGGTGCTCTGCGACCAGCACGGCAACGTCCTCACGTGCGGCGAGCGCGAGTGCTCGATCCAGCGCCGCCACCAGAAGCTGATCGAGGAGTCGCCCTCGCCTGCGCTCGACGACGAGCTGCGAGAGGAGATGGAGGCAGCCGCCGAGCGCGCCTGCCGTCACATCGGCTACCGCAACGCGGGCACCTTCGAGTTCCTCGTCGGGCCGGACGGCTCGTTCTCCTTCATCGAGCTGAATGCACGCCTGCAGGTCGAGCATCCGGTCACCGAGCTCGTCACCGGCCTCGACATCGTCCGCGAGCAGGTCCGGATCGCCGCCGGAGAGCGGCTGGCCCACGGAGGCCGCGCCGGGCCGCGCACGGGGCACGCAATCGAGATGCGGATCAACGCGGAGGACCCGGCGCAGGCCTTCGCTCCGGCGCCTGGACGAATCACGCGGTTTCGACCGCCGCTGGGGCCGGGCGTCCGCGTCGACACGTTCGTCGAGGAGGGGACGACGATCACCCCGTATTACGACTCGCTGATCGCGAAGGTGATCGTCGTCGACGCGAGCCGTCGCCTGGCGATCGAGCGGGCGCGGCGGGTGCTGCGCGAGCTCGAGCTCGAAGGCGTTCCCACGACGCGGGACGTCCTGCTCGACATCCTCTCGAGCGACGAGTTCTCGAGCGGCGAGTACTCGACGTCGTTCCTCGACGAGGCGGGCGCGCGGCTGCCGGCGCTGGCGGGCTCGTGAGCCGGATGCTCGTCCAGGCGAGCGGCGGCTCGGTGCGCGTGAGCGAGGTTGCCTTGACGGAGATCGTGCGGCGCGCGGTCTCCTCGGTCGAGGGCGCCCGTCTGCGCAAGGGGCGCCGGCGGCTCGGCGTGGAGCTCCAGGACGGCCGCGCCCGTGCCGAGCTCCAGCTCGCCGTCGAATACGGCCGCGTCCTGCCGGAGGTGTCGGCCGCCGTGCAAGATCGGGTCGCCGACGCTCTCGTACGCATGTGCGACGTCGAGGTGGAGTCCGTGGACGTGACCGTCGAGGAGCTCGAGCGTGCCCGCTAGCGGGATCAGCCGCCGCGAGGCGCGTCGCGCCGCCGTCTTCATGCTCTTCCAGTGGGACGTCACCGGCCGGCCGCTCGGCTCGCTCTACGAGGGTGAGGTCGACGAGTACACGCATCGCCTCGCCGGCTCCGTGACCGGGCACGCGGCGGAGCTCGACGCGCGGATCACGTCCGCCTCCGACGACTGGACCGCAGACCGGCTGGGGGCGATCGAGCGCAACGTCCTGCGCGTCGCGCTCGAGGAGCTCGCCGACGGGGAGGTGCCGGTCGAGGTCGTCCTCGACGAGGCGGTGACGCTTGCGAAGCGCTATGCATCCGAGGATGCTGCGAGGCTGGTGAACGGGATCCTGGGCAAGCTCGTGCGGGAGGAGCAGGCGACGTGAGTACCGACGAGTCGTTGACGCGGGCGGAGGAGCTGCTGGCGCGGGTCGAGGCCGTGCGCGCGGAGCTCGAGCAGCTCGCAGAGGGTGAGGGCGGCTCGCCCGAGCGGGCGATCGAGCTGCTCGGCGAGCTGTCGGAGCTCGCGAAGGCAGTCGAGGACGAGCTGACGCGCGCGCAGCGCTCGGCGGAGGCCGATGCACAGTCCTGACGAGCTGAAGACGCTCGCCGAGGAGGCGCTCGACGGGCTCGACCTCTGGCCGGAGCTCCACGGCCAGGCGACGTCCGTGCGCTACTCCCTCGAGGTCGGCGGCAAGCGGGTGCGTCCCGTGATCGCGCTCGCCGTCGGCGAGGCTCTCGGCGCGCCGGTCGACCAGGTGCTGCCGGCAGCGCTCGCGATCGAGCTCGTCCACACGTTCTCGCTCGTCCACGACGACCTGCCGGCGATGGACGACGACGAGGAGCGGCGCGGGCAGCCGTCCACGTGGAAGAAGTTCGGGCAGGGCGTCGGCGTCCTCGCGGGGGACGCGCTGCTCGCGGAGGCCTTTCGGCTCGCCGCGCGCTACGAGTCGTCGGCGGTCGCGCGCGAGGTCGCCGAGGCGACGCTCGGGATGATCGGCGGCCAGTACCTCGACACGATGGTCGAGGGCTACGACCTCGCCGTGGTGCACCGGCTGAAGACCGGCCGGCTCTTCTACGCGTCCGTGACGACGGCGCTCTGGGCGGCCGGGCTGGCGGAGGAGGAGCAGGTGCCGTGGCGGGCGTTCGCGGAGGAGCTCGGGCTCCTGTTCCAGATCGTCGACGACATCCTCGACGAGGACGGGTACGTCCGCGAGCACGGAGCCGAGGGCGCCCGGCGCTACGCCGACGAGGCGGCCGAGCGGGCGCGCGTGCGCCTCGCCGAGATCGACGCGGACACGTCCGTCCTCCGCGACATCGTCGACGGCCTCGCCGTGCGCACCGCTTGAAGACGCCGAGCTGGTTTCCCGACGAGCGTGCGCGTGCAGGCCTCGAGCACCTCGACCCAGCCTACATCGCAGGCTACGACGCGAAGACGCGCCTCGATCTCGGGGCCGCTCTCGAGCTCCTGCGACAGAACGGGCTCGGTCCCGAGGAGACGCTCGTCGACCTCGGCTGCGGAACGGGACTGCTCGCTGCCGCTGCGTCCTCGGAGGCTCGGCGCATCGTCGGCGTGGACCCTTCGCCCGCGATGCTCGACATAGCCCGGCGCAGGAGTGGCAGCGTCGAGTGGGTCGAGGCGGGCTTTCTCACGTACGAGCACGTGGGCGATCCGCCGCAGGTCGTGCACTCCCGCAACGCGCTGCACCACCTGCCGGACTTCTGGAAGGGCGTCGCTCTCTCGCGCATCCACGATCTGCTCGGGGCGGGCGGCGTGCTCGTCCTGGGCGACCTCGTCTACGACTTCCCGCCGCGCGAGGCCGGGGAGCGGGTCGAGCGGTGGCTCGCCGCGGCGTCCTCCGATCCGGCGGAGGGCTGGACGCGCGAGGAGCTCGAGACGCATGTCCGCGAGGAGTTCGGGACGTACTCCTGGGTGTTGGAGGCGCTGATCGAGCGGGCCGGCTTCGAGGTCCGCGGCCGGGAGATCCGGCGCGGCATGTACGCCACGTACCTCTGTGTGCGGCGGTGAAGAAGCGTCTGGACGTCCTCCTCGTGGAGCGCGGGCTCGCGGAGTCGCGCGCGCAGGCGCAGGCGTTCGTGCTCGCCGGGCTCGTGCCGGGCTTCGAGAAGCCGGGCCAGCAGGTGGACGAGGAGGCCGAGCTCGAGGTCGAGCGGCCGCGGCGGTACGTCTCTCGCGGCGGCGAGAAGCTCGCGCACGGGCTCGACGCGTTCGGCCTCGATCCCACAGGTCTCGACTGCGTCGACGTCGGTGCGTCGACGGGCGGTTTCACCGACGTCCTTCTTCAGCGGGGCGCGGCGCGCGTGGTCGCGCTCGATGTCGGCTACGGCCAGCTCCACCCGCGCCTCCGCGGCGATCCGCGCGTGACCGTGCTCGAGCGGACGAACGCGCGCACGCTCACGACACTCCCGTTCGAGCCGCAGCTCACGGTCTGCGACGTCTCCTTCATCTCGGTGCGGCTCGCGCTCCCGTCCGTCCTGCGCCTCTGCGCGCCCGGCTGGCAGGCCGTCGTGCTCGTGAAGCCGCAGTTCGAGGCGGGACGGGCCGACGTCGGGAAGGGAGGCGTCGTCCGCGACCCCGACGTGCGGCGGCGCGTGGTGCGCGAGGTCGCCGAGGCGGCGCTTTCGTGGCAGGCGAGCCCCCGCAGCGTCGTAGACTCGGGGCTCCCGGGGCCGAAGGGGAACCGGGAGATCTTCCTCCATCTCGTGCACTCCGAGCACCCGACGCTTCCCGATGACCTCGACGAGCGAATCGAGCAGGCAGTCGCCGGTTGAGACGGCGGCGGTCGTCGCGCACGGGCGTATCGACGTTCGTGCCGCGGTCGAGCGTGTGCGTGTCGTGGCCGGGCGCGCGGGCGTGGAGCTCGTCGACGAGCCCGAGCGTGCGCAGCTAGCCGTCGCCGTGGGCGGCGACGGGACGATCCTTCGCACGCTCGCTCGGCTGCTCGGGACGGGTGTGCCGGTGATCGGTGTCAACTTCGGACGCGTCGGCTTTCTCGCCTCGATCGCCCCCGACCGGCTCGAAGACGACCTCGCGCGCGTGTTCGGGGGCGAGTACCAGACGATCGAGCTGCCGACGCTGGAGGCACAGCTCGGCGGCGAGACGTTCATCGCCGTCAACGACGTCGTGGCCACGAGCTCGACGCTCGGCCGGATGGTCGAGCTCGGCTGGGCGATCGGCGGCGAGGAGCTCGGTGTCGTGTCGTGCGACGGGATGATCTGCTCGACGCCGTCCGGCTCGACCGCGTACAACCTTTCGAACGGTGGCCCGGTCCTCGTTCGTGGGCTCGACGCGATGGCCATCACGTTCATCGCCCCGCACTCGCTTCACGCCCGGCCGCTCGTCGTACCGCGAGGGGCGGAGCTGACGGTGCGGAACGCGACGCCGGACGTCGGCGCCGCCGTCCTCGCGGACGGGCACCGCAGCGGCGAGCTCGTACCGGAGCGGGCGCTGTCGATCCGGCTGGGCGAGCAGCGGAGCCTTCTCGCAACGTTGCCGGAGACGACATTCTTCGGCCGCTATCGCGAGACGTTCACTCCGTAGGTCCGGCAAAGCGGACGCGGTCACGGCAGTGTCCGCACGGGCCAATGGTCGGCGTCGGGCCGCGGGTCTACGATCCGCTGCGTGCTTCGGCGGCTTCGCATCGAAAACCTCGTACTCATTCGCGAGGCCGAGCTCGAGCTCGCGCCCGGGCTGAACGCGATCACGGGGGAGACGGGAGCGGGCAAGACGATCCTCGCCCAGGCGCTCGGCCTCCTGCTCGGCGCGAAGGGCGACGACTCCTACGTGGGGGCGGCCGGCGAGGAGGCGTACGTCGAGGCGGAGCTCGACCTCCCGGAGGAGCTCGAGGAGCTCGACGAGCTGCGGCCGGAGGAAGAGGACGCGCTCGTCGTCTCGCGCCGTGTCTTCGCCGACGGGCGCACGCGCGCCTACGCGTGGGGAAGAGCAGCCGCGCGGGAGGACGTCGCCGTGGCCGTCGAGCGCGTGGTCGCGATGTCGGGGCAGTTCGAGCAGCGCCGCCTCGCGCGCCCGTCCTACCAGCTCGAGGTGCTCGACCGGTTCTGCGGCGAGGAGCAGCTCGCCCGCCGGGCCGCGACGCGGACGGCGTGGCGCGACCTGCAGGCAGCGCGGCGGCGGCACGACGAGCTGACTGCGAATGCCGCGCTGGCCGTGACCCGGCTCGAGGAGCTGCGTGTACTCGTGGAGGACACCGGCGAAATGGAGCCCGGCGAGGAGGACAGGCTGCGCGCCGAGCGCGAGCGGCACCGGCACGTCGCGGAGCTCGCCTCCGGGACGGCCGCGGCCGCAGCCGCGGTCTCTCCCGACGAGGGCGAGGGAGCAACGGACCTCGTCGCGCTTGCGGAGCGGTCGGTCGCGCCGCTCGAACGGCTCGCGCCGGAGCTCGAGCGCGCCGGCAACGAGCTGCGCGACGTCGAGCTCCGCCTGCGCGAGACCGCCTCCGATCTGCATACGTTCCTCGCCTCGCTCGAAGCGGATCCCGGCCGGCTCGAGCAGCTCGAGGCCGAGCTCGACCGGATCGCCGAGGCCAAGCGCCGCTTCCGCTGCGCGACGTACGACGAGCTGCTCGCGCGGCGTGAGGAGGCGCTGGCCGAGCTCGCTGCCCTGGAGGGCGGCGGCGACCCCGCCGGGGTCGCCGCGCGGGTGCTCGCCGAGGCCGAGGAGCGTGTCCACGGGCTTGCGCTCGAGCTGCGGGCGGAGCGGAACGCCGCCGCGCCCGCATTCGCCGACGCAGTCGCCGCCGAGCTGCGCGGCGTCGGTATGGGGGAGGGCGAGTTCGTCTGCGAGCTGCGCGAGCGGGGCGATCCCGGATCGACCGGGGGCGACGAGGCCGTCTTCCTCGTCCGCCCGAACGCCGGCCTCCCGTTCGCGCCGGTCGCCGAGACCGCGTCCGGCGGCGAGCTCTCACGGATCGCGCTCGCGATCGCGGCCGTCGCCGGCGGCGACGCGCTCGTGTTCGACGAGATCGACGCCGGGATCGGCGGCGAGACGGCGCACGCAGTGGGCGGATTGCTGCGGCGTCTCGCCGAGCATGCTCAGGTCGTGACGATCACGCATCTCCCGCAGATCGCCGCGCTCGCCGACCGCCACTTCCGGGTGGAGAAGACGCCCGGCGATCCGACCCACACGCGGATCGAGCAGCTCGGCGACGAGGAGCGGAAGGCCGAGCTCGAACGGATGCTCGGCGGACAGGAGTTCCTTGCCGCGGTACGCCGCTAGGCGCGTCCTGCCGGCGACCGTCGACGACGTGTGGGCGGTGCTCGCCGAGGCGGAGCGGCTCGCGGAGTGGTGGCCGGGGATCGAGCGGGTCGAGCCGACCGTCCGGCGCGCCGTGGCCCCGGGCGCGCTGTGGCAGATCGAGGGGTCGAACCGGCCGAACCTCCTGCGGCGACCGCAGCTCAGCGGGACGCTGCTCGTGCTCGACGTCGTGCCGCAGCGGCGACTCTCGTTCCAGCTGGACGGAAGCAGGATCGACGCCGAGCTCGAGCTCGAGGGTGTGGAGGACGACGCTGCGGCCGCGACGCTCAGAGTCGACACGCCGTGGTTCACCGGTGTCGGCCGTGCCTTCCCGTCGCAGGCGCTCGCGAAGCTCGCCGGCCTCGTCCGCCCGGCCCCCGAATAGGCGCCCGCCGCCGGGGGTGCTACCCTGAAATCCCGTGAGCGCGCGGGCCCCGCAGTACGTCTTCGTCACGGGTGGAGTCGTCTCGGCGCTCGGGAAGGGAATCGTCGCCGCCTCGCTCGGACGCTTGCTGAAGGCGCGCGGCCTGCGCGTGCAACTGCAGAAGTTCGACCCGTACCTCAACGTCGACCCCGGGACGATGAGCCCGTTTCAGCACGGCGAGGTCTTCGTGACCGAGGATGGGGCGGAGACGGATCTCGACATCGGCCACTACGAGCGGTTCGTCGACGAGAACTTCCTCCGCAGCGCGAGCCACAGCGCGGGCGCGGTCTGGGACACGGTTCTGCGCAAGGAGCGCAAGGGCGACTTCCTCGGCGCGACCGTGCAGGTGATCCCGCACATCACGAACGAGATCAAGGCGCGCATCCGCCGCGCCGCCGAGGCGAGCCCGGCCGACGTCGTGATCTCGGAGATCGGCGGCACCGTCGGCGACATCGAGTCGCTGCCGTTCCTCGAGGCGATCCGGCAGTTCCGCCGGGAGGTCGGCCCCGAGAACGTCGTCTACGTCCACGTGACGCTCGTCCCGTACATCGAGGCCGCCGGCGAACTGAAGACGAAGCCGACCCAGCATTCGGTCAACGAGTTGCGCCGGATCGGCCTCCATCCCGACATCGTCGTCTGCCGCTCGCACGAGGAGCTCTCACGCGAGATCCGCGACAAGATCGCGCTCTTCGCCGACGTCGACCCCGAGGCGGTCGTCGCGAGCCCGGACGTTCCCGACGTGTACGAGGTGCCGCGGGTCCTGCACGCGGAGGGGCTCGACCGGCTCGTCGGCGACCGGCTCGGGCTCGACCTCGCCGAGCCGGATCTCTCCGACTGGGACGAGTTGCTCGAGCGTGTGCACAGCCGGCGCGACGTCGTCGAGATCGCTCTCGTCGGCAAGTACGTGAAGCTCCAGGACGCGTACCTGTCCGTCCACGAGGCGCTCAAGCACGCCGGGCTGGAGCACGGCTGCGCCATTCGCGTGCGCTGGGTCGACGCCGAGGACATGTCCTACGACGAGGCGGCGGAGCTGCTCGAGAACGTCGACGGCGTGCTGGTGCCGGGTGGCTTCGGCTCGCGCGGCTGGGAGGGGAAGATCCTCGCCTGCCGCGTCGCACGCGAGCGTCGCATCCCGTACCTCGGCATCTGTCTCGGCATGCACGTCGCGGTCTCGGAGTTCGCGCGCAACGTGGTCGGGCTCGACGGCGCGAACTCGACCGAGATGGATCCCGAGACGCCGTACCCGGTGATCGACCTCCTGCCGGAGCAGAAGGGGATCGAAGATCTCGGCGGCACGATGCGCCTCGGCGCGCAGGCGGTGGAAGTCGCCGACGGGACGCGGGCCCGGGATCTGTACGGCGAGGCGACGATCCACGAGCGGCACCGGCACCGTTACGAGGTCAACAACACGTACCGCGAGCGGCTCGTCGAGAGCGGCCTCGTCGTGAGCGGGACGTTCCAGGAGGGGCGGCTCGTCGAGATCGTCGAGCTCGCGGATCATCCGTGGTTCGTCGCGAGCCAGTTCCACCCGGAGTTCAAGTCGCGACCCACCCGGGCTGCGCCGCTCTTCCGCGGCTTCGTCGGCGCGGCGTACGACCGCTCGCGTGCGCGGGCCGGCGAGCACGTCGCCGCCTGACGGATCGCCCGTAGGATCGGCGCGTGTCCGAGGCCCTCGACCTCTTCCTCGAGCTGGCGGCGCTGCCGACCCCCTCCGGCGAGGAGCGCGCCGCCGCCGACGTCGTCCTCGGCTACCTCCGTGACCTCGGGCTGCAGCCCGACGAGGACGGCTTCGGCAACGTCTATGTGCGCGTCGAGCCAACCGCCGAGGGGACGCCGCTCTTCTTCTGCGCTCACCTCGACACGGTGCCCCCGTCCGGCGAGCTGCGGCCGGTCGTCGAGGACGGCGTGATCCGGAACGCGGGCGGCACGATCCTCGGCGCCGACAACAAGGCTGCGGTCGTGCAGATGCTCGAGGGCGCACGGCGAATCCTCGTCGAGAACATCCCGCACGCCGGCGTCGAACTGCTGTTCACGCGGCAGGAGGAGATCGGCCTGCTGGGAGCTGCCGCATTCGACCATGCGCGGCTGCACGCCGGGCTCGGCTTCGTCTACGACCAGGAGGGGCCGATCGGCGGGATCATCCTCGGCGCGCCGTTCGCGCAAGGGCTCGAGATCACGTTCCACGGCCGCGCGGCACACGCCGGAATGTCGCCCGAGGAGGGACGGTCGGCGATCCAGGCGACGGCGAAGGCGATCGCCGACCTGCGCCTCGGTCGGGTCGACGAGGAGACGACGGCGAACGTCGGAGTCATCCGCGGCGGCACGGCCGGGAACATCGTCCCGGAGACGTGCTCGATCCTCGCCGAGGCGCGCAGCCACGACGAGCGCAAGCTCGGCGATCTCGTGCAGGAGATGCTGGACGCGTGCGCGTTCGCCGCCAACGAGGCCGAATGCGAGCTGCAGAGCGAGTTGCGGAAGACGTACCGTGGCTACCGCTTCGCGAACGGCGACGACGTCGTCCGGCTCGCTGCCGACGCGCTCGGGCGCTGCGGCCACGAGGTGCGCTACATGCTCTCGGGCGGAGCCGCCGACGCGAACGTGTTCAACGAGCGCGGCCTCCGCTGCCTCAATCTCACGCACGGCGTGTACGACTTCCACAGCCCGAGCGAGCGGATCGCGGTCGGCGATCTCGAGGCGATGGCGGATGTGACCGTTGCGCTCGTCGAGGCGGGGCGGGCGTGAGCTTCGAGCCGGACTCTGCGCAGCTCGTGTACGAGGGGAGCTTGCTCGGCCTGACGGTCGAGCGGTGGGGCGAGCACGAGCGCGAGATCGTCGAGCATCCCGGCGCGGTCGCCGTGGTGGCGGTGGATGACGACGGGTACGTGACGCTCGTCCGGCAGGTGCGCGAGCCGGCGCGGAAGCGGTTGCTCGAGCTGCCGGCGGGAACGGCCGAGCCGGGCGAGGAACCGCTGGTGACGGCGCGGCGGGAGCTGCAGGAGGAGTGCGGTTTGCGGGGCGGTGACTGGCGCCGGCTAGCGGCGTTCTGGACGACGCCGGGCTTCTGCCGCGAGAGGATGCACCTGTTCGTAGCGGAGCGGGTGGTGCAGGGCGAGGCTGCTCCGGCCGCCGACGAGGAGCTCGAGCTCGTCCGCTGGCCGGTCGCCGAGATCGGGGATCGGCTCGGTGAGATCGAGGACGCGAAGACGCTCGCCGGGTTGTTGCTCTACCTCCACGCGCGTCCGGAGGGGACCGCTCCCGGCTAGACGCGTCTCTTTGCGCACCCCCACCCAGGGTGGGGAGTCGATCCCGCCGCCCTCGTGTTCGACGCTACCGGCAGAGCCGTGTCGCAACCATGCTGCCCGGTTGCGAGTGGCCGGCAACTCCCTGCCGGCTTCGTGTGGCAGCGCCGGCGAGATAGTGTCTTCGGGCTTTGCGAATCGGCGTACCGAAGGAGATCAAGTCGGACGAATACCGCGTGGCGCTCACGCCCGCGGGCGCGCGCGAGCTGATCCAGCGCGGCCACGAGGTCGTCGTCGAGACGACGGCGGGAGCCGGCAGTGCCTTCGCCGACGAGCAGTACGAGCGGGCGGGAGCTCGCATCGTCTCGGTCGACGACGCGTGGGATCGAGCCGATCTCGTGCTCAAGGTCAAGGAGCCGATCGAGCCGGAATACGCGCGGCTACGGGAGGGCCTCGTGCTCTTCACGTACCTCCACATCGCCGCCGACGAGCCACTCACTCGTGCGCTCGTGGACAGCGGTATCGCGGCCGTCGCGTACGAGACCGTCGAGACGGACGACCGCCGCTTGCCGCTGCTGGCGCCGATGAGCGAGATCGCGGGCCGACTCGCGCCGCAGGCAGCGGCCCACTTCCTCGAGAAACCGCTCGGGGGACGCGGCGTGCTCCTCGCGGGGACGCCCGGGGTCCAACCCGGCCACGTCGTCGTCCTCGGCGGCGGGATCGTCGGGTACAACGCGGCGATCATCGCCCTCGGTCTCGGCGCTCGCGTCACGCTTCTCGAGCGCTCGATCGACCGGATGCGGCACCTCGACGAGATCCTGTCCAGCCGGGTCACTCTCCTCATGTCGTCAAGCCTCGAGGTCGAGCAGACCATCACGCACGCAGATGTCGTCATCGGTGCGGTCCTCATCCCCGGGGCGCGCGCCCCCAAGCTCATCAGCCGCGCGATGCTCTCCGACATGCAGCCCGGCGCCGTCATCGTCGACGTCGCCATCGACCAGGGCGGGTGCATCGAGACGGCGCACCCCACCACGCACTCCGACCCCGTCTACGAGGTCGACGGCATCATCCACTACTGCGTCGCGAACATGCCAGGCGGCGTGCCCGTGACCTCGACGAGGGCGCTCACCAACGCGACGCTGCCGTACGTCGAGGCGATCGCCGACCGCGGCCTGCCCGAGGCGGTAGCGCGCGACGCGTCGCTCGGCCGCGGCGTCAACGTGCTCCACGGCAAAGTCACGTACGAAGCGGTCGCCGAGTCGCACGGCCTCGACCACACGCCGCTCGCAGACGTCCTGCCGCTCGCGCCGGTCTAGCCCGGCGCCGGGCCGTCACATCTTGCGGTTCGGTGTCAGCCGCACGACCACCCAGGTGACGGCGGCGGCAGCCCCGACGATGACGAGGACGTATCCGACGAAAGCGATGAGGCCGAGGGCGGTCGACACGGGCGCACCTAGAATAGCCCGGTGCCCAGGGCGTGCGTGATCGTGCTCGACGCGGTCGGCGCCGGCGAGTTGCCGGACGCCGGACAGTACGGAGACGAGGGCTCCGACACGCTCGGCAACGTCGCGCGAGCAGTCGGCGGCCTCGACCTGCCCAGCCTCGAGGCGCTCGGGCTCGGCAACGTGGAGCCTCTCGAGGGTTGCCCGCCCCAACCCGGCGCGCCGGCAGTGGCCGGGCGTCTCGTCGAGCGGTCGAAGGGCAAGGACACGACGACCGGCCACTGGGAGCTCATGGGCGTCGTCACGGCGCAGGCATTCCCGACGTATCCGCACGGCTTCCCGCACAACGTGATCGACCCGTTCATGCACCGAACCGGCCGGGGGGTGCTCGGGAACAAGCCGGCATCCGGCACGGAGATCATCCAGGAGCTCGGGGAGGAGCACCAGCGGACGGGGAAGTGGATCGTCTACACCTCGGCCGACTCGGTCTTCCAGATCGCCGCCCACGAGAGCACCGTTCCGCTCGACGAGCTGTACGACGCCTGCCGCGCCGCGCGCGAGATCCTCACCGGCAAGCATGCGGTCGGGCGCGTCATCGCAAGACCGTTCACGGGAGAGCCGGACAACTACGCCCGGACGTCCAACCGGCACGACTTCTCGCTCGAGCCGCGCCGTCCGAACTACCTGACGCTCGTCCGCGAAGCCGGCCAGAAGGTCTACGGCGTCGGCAAGATCGGCGACATCTTCGCGGGATGCGACATCGACGAGTCGCTACCGACGAAGTCGAACATCGACGGGATCCAGCAGACGGAGCGGCTCCTGCGCGAGCTCGACGACGGCTTCGTGTTCGTCAACCTCGTCGAGACCGACATGCTCTGGGGCCACCGGAACGACCCTGTGAACTTCCACCGCTGCCTCCAGGACTTCGACTATCGGCTCCCAGATCTGCTCGACGCGCTCAGGCCCGGCGACCTTCTCGTCATCACATCGGACCACGGATGCGACCCGACGACTCCGTCGACGGACCACTCCCGCGAGCATGCGCTCCTCCTCATATACGTCGAGGGACGAAACGCAGCCGGCCGGGTCCACGAAGGCGAGTTCGCGGACGTGGGGGCGACCGTGAACGCCTGGCTTGGCGGCAAGGCGCCGCCGCGCAGCATCCAGGGCCAGCCCATCGTCACGCCGTAGCGCGCTTCGCGACTGACGGCGACAGGACTACGCTGGCTTCATGCCGGAGCTGCCGGAGGTCGAGAGCGTCCGGAGGCAGCTCGAGCCTGCACTCGTCGGCCGGTGCTTCGAGCGCGTGGCGATCGACGACCCGCGCCTCGTCCGTCCCTACGAGCCGGCCGAGGTGGCGGTCGAGCTAGAAGGGGAGCGCGTCGCGGCGGTCGAGCGGCGCGGCAAGTATCTCGTTGTTCGGTTCGAGAGCGGTCGGGTTCTCCTGATTCACCTCCGGATGACGGGGAGCCTGCTGCACGGGCCGAGTGGCTCGCTCCAGGACGAGCCTCATCGCCGGGCAGTTGTCACGCTAGACGACGGATCGGACGTCGCGTACCGGGACGTCCGGCGGTTCGGAACCTGGCTCCTGCTCGAGCCCGGGGAAGCGGAGCCCTACCTCGGCGCCCGCGTCGGCGACGAGCCGCTCGACGCGCCGTTCACGGCCGCCCGGCTCGGCGAGCGCCTGGCAGGGCGTCGCACGTCGCTCAAGGCAGCGCTCCTCGACCAGCGCACGCTCGCGGGGATGGGGAACATCTACGTCGACGAAGCGCTGTGGCGGGCGCGACTCAATCCGCTCCGCCCGGCCGCCTGCCTCGGCCGCGGGGAACTGCGGCGACTTCATCGCGGCATCCGCGCAGCGCTCGAGCAGGGTCTCGCCCGGCAGGGCTCGACGCTGCGCGACTACCGGCTGCCGGATGGCAGCGGCGGTTCGATGCAGGACGAGTTTCGCGTCTACGGGCGTCGCGACGAGCCGTGTGATCGCTGTGGGACGCCGATCGCCCGGACGCAGGTCGCGGGCCGGACGACATGGTTCTGCCCGACGTGCCAGCCGCAGGAGTCGGCTCAGGCCGTCAGGAGCTCGTCGAGACGGCCGTCACGGTCGAGCCGCCAGAGCTCCGCGTAGCCGCCGATCGGCCGGCCGTCGACGAGGATCTGAGGGACGGTCCAGCCGCCCGTCGCGTCGTGCACGGTCTGCCGGAAGGCGGGATCGTCGTCGAGCGCCACTTCCTCGTACGGCAATCCGCGGGAGTCGAGAAGGGTCTTCGCGCGGACGCAGTACCCGCACCAGCGCGTCGTGTAGACGAGGATCCTCGGCACTCCAACGTACAACGAAGGAAGCCGCGCGTCCGTTCCTGCCCGACGCCGTCCCTAGACTGCGACAGGCATGGCCGGACGGGCGTACAGCACGGAGGCCGTCGTGCTCCGGTCGATCCGGCTTGGGGAGGCCGACCGCGTGCTCCACCTCTACACCGCGGTGCACGGCAGGGTCGGCGCCGTGGCGAAGGGCGTGCGGAAGACGATGTCGCGCTTCGGGGCCCGACTCGAGCCGCTCTCGCACGTCGAGCTGGTCCTGCACCGTGGTCGCGGCGACCTGGAGACCGTGACCGCGGCGCAGCTCGTCCGTTCACACCGGGAGACGCGGGAGGACTACTACCGCTTCTCCGTCGGGATGATCGGCGCGGAGGCGATGCTGCGCCTCTTCAGCGAGGAGGAGGCGAACGAGCGGGTGTTCACTGCGGTGACGCGCTTCCTCGACCTCCTCGACGACCACACTCGTGCCTCGCACGACATGCCACGCGCCTCCGACCGGCCGACCCTCGATCCGCTCGGGCTCGCGTTCCAGCTCAAGCTGCTCTGGCTGGCCGGGTATCTGCCTCACTTCACGGGCTGCGCCGAGTGCGGTGCCGAGCGGGAGACACTCGTGGGCTACTCGACGCGCGCCGGCGGCGCCGTCTGCGCGCGCTGCGCTCCGGCGACCGAAGCTCTCGCCCTTGCCGCCGAGGGAATCGTTGGAATCGAGGCGCTTCTCGCTCGGCCGCTCGCAGAGTCGCCGGATCTCGGCCTCTCGGAGCGCGCCAGGCGGGATGCGCTACACGTCGTCACTGCGTCGTACGAGTATCACGGCGGCTTCCGGTTGCGGACGCTGGCCAGCCGGAGCGCGTAGCGTTACCCTGCGTAGACGAAGGCCTTGAAGTTGAGCGTGCCTTGCTGGCACACGCTCGTCGGCGGCTTGATTGCCGCGTCCGTCACTCCGCCTCCGTCCGGCGTCACCTGAAGCGTGACCGCCTCCGGCTGGCACGGCCCCGACTGCGAATCTCCTTGGCCCGCGATGTCGGGGGAGAACCGTGCGTCGGCCACGGCAGACGCGCCCGGCACGAGCGCGACCCGCCGTGTCGTTCCGGTTCCCGCTGCCGTCACGTGGGTCGGCAGCGCCGCGCCACTCGCGCTGAGCAGCGTCCCCTTGGGGACCCCGCGAAGCGAGCACGGACTCTCGGATGTGTTCTTCAGCGTCAACTCGTACGCGATCTGGCCGGCGCCCGCACTGCCGGGCACGAGGGCGAACGTGCCCCTCAGCTGCTGTCCGGTGCAGGGCTTGCCCGACGTCGGGGAGCCGGTCGTGGTCACCGTCCGGGTCGTCGTGACCGTGTGGGTGCGAGTCGCGGTGACGGTCTTCGTGCCGCCGAGCCCGCAGCCCGCGGAAGTCAGCGCGATTGTGGCGGCGACCAGTCCTGCCGCAGCGCGTCGTCCAGCCACTCCCGCACCCCACTGATCGGGAGCCGCTCCTGGGCGAGCGAGTCCCGCTCCCGTACGGTGACGGTTTCGTCCTGGAGCGTCTGTTCGTCGACGGTGAAGGCCCACGGCGTACCTATTTCGTCCTGTCTACGGTAACGCCTGCCGATCTGGCCGCTGTCGTCGTGCTCGACGACGTGGTGTTTGCGCAGCTCCTCGTACAGCGTGCGCGCCCGGGTCGCCATTCCCTCGTCGCGCGGCACGAGCGGGAGGATCGCCGCCTTGACCGGGGCGATGCGCGGATGGAGCCGGAGGACGACGCGCTCGCGGTCGCCGACGGTCTCCTCGTCGTAGGCGTCGCAGAGGAAGGCGAGCAGGATCCGGTCGATGGAGACGGCCGGCTCGACGACGGAGGGCGTGTAGCGCGTGCCGTCGGGATCGATCCACTCGAGCTTCGTCCCCGACTCCCGGGTGTGCACCGTCAGGTCGTACTCGCCTCGGTTCGCGACGCCTTCGAGCTCCTGCCAGCCGATGGGGTAGAGGTACTCGAGGTCGCTCGTCGCGACGGAGTAGTGGGACCGCTCGTCGGCGGAGTGCTCACGGACCCGGAGGTTCTCCTCGCGCAGTCCGAGGTCGAGGTACCAGCCGCGGCGCGCGTCGATCCAGTAGCGGTGCCACTCGTCCGCGTCGGCCGGAGGGACGAAAAACTCCATCTCCATCTGCTCGAACTCGCGGAGGCGGAAGAGGAAGTTGCCGGGGGTGATCTCGTTCCGGAACGACTTACCGATCTGCGCGATGCCGAACGGCGGCTTGCGACGCGCGAGCTGGGCGACGTTCTTGAAGTTGACGAAGATGCCCTGGGCGGTCTCAGGGCGGAGAAAGGCGGCTGAGCTCTCGTCCTGCAGCGCGCCGACGTGGGTCTCGAACATGAGGTTGAACTGCCGGGGCTCGGTGAGATCGCAGTCGGGCGTCTCGCCGGGTCGCTTGCTGGGCTTGCGGCCGCAGCTCGCGAGCTCGAGCTGGTCGGCACGGAAGCGGAGCTTGCACGTGCGGCAGTCGACGAGCGGGTCAGTGAAGCCGGCGACGTGGCCGGATGCCTCCCAGACGCGCGGGTTGAGGATGATTGCGGAGTCGAGGGCGACGATGTCGTCGCGCTCCTGCACCATCGCGCGGAACCAGAGCGAGCGGATGTTGTTCTTCGTCAG
Organism: uncultured Actinomycetes bacterium; assembly: GCA_963796265.1. Lineage (GTDB taxonomy): Bacteria > Actinomycetota > Thermoleophilia > Gaiellales > Gaiellaceae > Palsa-739. The sequence continues at coordinate 204,051 of CAWCLA010000002.1, forward strand.
GACGCCGTAGTGGCCGTAGTCGTACGTCGAACCGAGCCCCCCGTAGATCTCGGAGGACGGGAACACAAAGCCGCGCCTGCGGCAGAGGGAGACGATCGTGTCCATCGTCAGCGGTTGAGCCGTCTCGGCCATGGGCGGAGGTTACCCGGGCGCCTTGACAGGACCACTGGATGCCGGCCGGCGAGCACTGCGAGATTGTCAGGCTGGCGGCACGAACCTGCGACAGCGTCGTGACAGACGACAGCGTAGGCTGACAGCCCCGGGTCGGTGGGGGTTCGGGACGGGTCCTCGGGGGCGCCGTCCCCGTTACGCTGATCGCCGCATGCCGAACCCGCCGGTCGAGCTCCACGTCGTCTCCGACGCCACCGGCGAGACCGCGGCACGGCTCGTCCAGGCACTCGAGGCGCAGTTCCCGGAGCAGGAGTTCGTCGAGATCCGTCACCCGCGCGTCGAGTCGCAGGACGACCTCCATCTCGCGGTCAACCGGATGCGCGGCCGGCCCGCCGTCGTCGTCTACACGCTCGTCCAGCCCGAGCTTCGCGAGGCGATGCGGACGCTCTGCCGCCGCGCACGGCTTCACTACTGCGACCTGCTCGGCCAGCCGATCGACGCGGTCGCCCGCGTCTCCGGCCAGGCGGCCACCATGACGCCCGGCTCCCGCCCCCCACTCAACTCCGCGTACTTCAAGCGGATGGAGGCGATCGAGTTCGCGGTTCGCTACGACGACGGCATCGTGCACGGCCTGCACGAAGCGGACGTCGTCCTCGTCGGTGTCTCGCGCACCTCGAAGACGCCGCTCTCGATCTACCTCGGGTACCTCGGCCACAAGGCCGCGAACGTCCCGGTCGTGAAGGGGATCGAGCCTCCCGCGGAGCTCTTCGAAATCGACCAGGGCCGGGTCGTCGGCCTCACGATCGACCCGGACCGGCTCGCGGAGATCCGGCGGGCGAGGGTGCGGGCGATGGGTGCGCCGGGCCGCAACCGGCAGTACGCCGAGCTCGCCGAGATCTACGACGAGCTCGAGCAGGCCGGGAAGCTCCACCGCCGCCTCGGTTGCCCGGTCATCGACATCTCCGAGTTGTCGATCGAGGAGACGGCCCATCGAATCCTGCGCGTCGTCGAGGAGCGGCACAGCGGGGCGGCGCGGGCCGGATGAGCCGCAAGCCGCCGATCCCGTTCTACTACTGGCCCCTCTGGTGGCTGGTGCTCTTGGTCGCAGACGTCATCTTCTACGTCCTGCTCACGCCGCTCTGGATCGGGCTACGCGCGCTCGCCTGGGCGGCCGAGCTCCGGTCCCGGCGCCGCTAGCAAGGCAACTACCGTGCATATGACAACATCTGCGCCCGCATGACCCGCTACGTCTACGACTTCGACGAGCCCACCGGCGGCGGCCGCGACCTGCTGGGCGGTAAGGGGATCGGGCTCGCGGAGATGACGCAGCTCGGCATTCCGGTTCCGGCCGGGTTCACGATCACGACGGACGCCTGCCGGGCCTTCATGGCCTCCGGCGGGCAGGTCGAGGGGCTCGAAACCGAAGTCGCAGAGCACATCGAGCGGCTCGAGGAGCACACCGGAAAGGCTTTCGGCGACGCCGAGAGCCCGCTCCTCGTCTCCGTGCGCTCGGGCGCCGCGATCTCGATGCCGGGGATGATGGACACGATCCTCAACGTCGGGCTCAACGACGAGTCCGTCGCCGGGCTCGCCCGCTCGACCGGCAACGAGGAGTTCGCGCGCGACTGCTACCGCCGGCTGATCCAGATGTTCGGGGAGACCGTCGACGGGATCCCGCACGAGAGCTTCAGCGTCGACGACACCGTCGAGCAGGCACGGGAGATCTACGAGCGGGAGACGGGGCACGGCTTTCCGCAGGACGCGCGGGACCAGCTGCTGCGCGCGATCGCGGCCGTGTTCGATTCGTGGAGGTCTCCCCGTGCGCAGGTCTACCGGCGCACGTACGCGATCCCCGACGACCTCGGCACGGCGGTCAACGTCGTCCAGATGGTGTTCGGGAACAAGGGCGAGGGCTCTGCGACCGGCGTCTGCTTCACGCGCGACCCGTCGACCGGCGAGCAGGGCGTCTACGGCGAGTATCTCCTCGACGCGCAGGGCGAGGACGTCGTAGCCGGGGTGCGCACCCCGCAGCCCCTTGCCGAGCTGCGGGGGCGGCTGCCGGAGGCCTACGACCAGCTGATCGAGACGATGGCCGCCCTCGAGCGGCACTACCGCGACATGCAGGACATCGAGTTCACCATCGAGGCGGGGCGGCTCTACCTCCTCCAGACGCGCACCGCGAAACGGACGGCGGCCGCCGCGATCAAGTGCGCGGTCGACATGTCAGCGGAAGGGTTGATCGAGCGCGACGAGGCTGTCGCCCGAATCGACCCGACCCAGCTCGACCAGCTCCTCCACCCGCGTCTCGACCCGGACGCCGAGTTCGAGGTCGCGGCACAAGGCCTCAACGCCTCGCCGGGCGCTGCCTGCGGGAGAATCGTCCTCGACGCGGACAGCGCCGAGGAGCGCGGGAAGGCCGGCGAGGCCGTCATCCTCGTCCGCTGGGAGACGACGCCCGACGACATCCACGGCCTCATCCAGGCGAACGGCGTCCTCACCGCGCACGGCGGCATGACGTCGCATGCGGCGGTCGTCGCGCGCGGGATGGGGAAGCCGTGCGTCGCGGGCTGCGAGGGGCTCGACATCGACACGGGCAAGAAGACGGTCCGCATCGGCCGCAGCAAGCTGCGGGAGGGCGACGTGATCACGATCGACGGCGGCACCGGCCGCGTGATCGTCGGCGAGGTTCCGCTCGTGCCGCCCGCGATCAACGAGGACTTCGAGACGATCCTCCAGTGGGCCGACGAGCTGCGGCACCTCAAGGTACGCGCCAACGCGGACAACCGCGAGGACGCCGCTAAGGCACGCGAGTTCGGGGCGCAGGGCATCGGGCTCTGCCGCACCGAGCACATGTTCTTCGGCGAGGAGCGGCTGCCGGTCGTGCAGGAGATGATCCTCGCGCCCGACGAGGAGGGGCGGCGCAGCGCGCTCGACAGGCTGCTCCCGTTCCAGCAGTCCGACTTCGAGGCGATCTTCGAGACCATGGCCGGCCTGCCCGTCACGATCCGGCTGCTCGACCCGCCCCTGCACGAGTTCCTGCCGCCGCTCGAGGAGGCGCGCGACGAGCGGATGCGCCGGCGGATCCGGGCGCTCTCGGAGTCGAACCCGATGCTCGGCACGCGCGGCTGCCGGCTCGGCATCCAGTGGCCGGAGATCTACGAGATGCAGGTGCGCGCGATCGCGCGGGCGGCGACAGCGGTCCAGAAACGCGCCGGCGAGGCGCCGCTCGTCGAGATCATGCACCCCCTCGTCGGCTTCCGGGAGGAGCTGCGCCGGCTGCGCGAGCTGACCGAGCGGGTGATGAAGGACGAGGCGCCGGGCCTCGAGTACCTCTGCGGGACGATGATCGAGCTGCCGCGGGCGGCGCTGCGCGCCGACGAGATCGCCGAAGTCGCCGACTTCTTCTCCTTCGGCACGAACGACCTCACGCAGACGACGCTCGGGATGTCGCGCGACGACGCCGAGGGGAAGTTCCTCACCTTCTACCTCGAGGACGGCGTCCTCGAGCGGAACCCGTTCGAGGCGCTCGACCAAGACGGCGTCGGCGACCTGATGCGCATCGGGGTCGAGCGGGGGAGGGAGACGAAGCCGGAGATCAAGCTCGGCATCTGCGGCGAGCACGGCGGCGAGCCGTCTTCGGTCGAGTTCTGCCACCGCATCGGGCTCGACTACGTGAGCTGCTCGCCGTACCGCGTCCCGCTCGCGCGCCTCGCCGCGGCGCAGGCCGTGCTGAAGGAGGCGCACCGCGCCGAGTACGTCCAGACCGGCGGGTGACGCGGCACGGTGCGTGAACGCGTGAGGCGGCGCGCTGCTAGTCGGTCGGCTCCCCGAGAAAGGTCGCGATCTCGTCGAGCGGCTTGCGCGTGATGTCCGGCACGATCGCGTCCGCCGCGGGGTAGCCGACGGGGACGATGACGAAGGGCCGCTCGTTCTCGGGCCGCCCGAGCAGCTGACGGAGAAAGCCCATCGGGGAGGGCGTATGCGTGAGCGCGCAGAGCCCCGACTCCTGCAGCGCCGCGAGGAGGAAGCCGACCGCGATCCCCACCGACTCGCGGACGTAGTAGTGCTTGCGCTTCGCGGGACCGTAGACCTGCTCGAAGACGACGACGAGGTACGGCGCGTCGGTCAGATGCGTCTTCACCCAGTCGGTGCCGAGCACGTCGAGCGCCTCGAGCCACTCCGGGGTCGCCCGGCGCTCGTAGAACACCTGCTCCTCGCGTTCGGCCGCCTCTCGGATCTGCGCCTTCAGCCCCGCGTCGGAGACGACCACGAACGTCCACGGCTGCTGATGGGCGCCCGAGGGGGCGGTTCCCGCGACGCGGATCGCATTCTCCACGAGCTCCCGCGGCACCGGTTCGGTCGAGAACATCCGCACCGAGCGGCGCGCCTCCATCGATTCGAGGAACGCCCGCGACCGGCGCAGCTCCTCGTCGGGATCGAGTCGCTCGTGCCGCAGCGGGACGCTACGCGTAGCCGCGTACCTTCCAGTACGCGAGCACGATGCTGCCGGCTGCGACGGCGACCAGTCCGAGCACCCCGCCGAGGCCGAGCTGGCCGTACTGCGCGCGGCCGCCGTGCCAGTGTGCGTAGGCGAGCGTGATCAGGATCCCGCCGACGAGCCCGCCGAGGTGGCCGCCCCAGGAGATGTTCGGGATCCCGAATGAGATGGCGAGGTTGATCACGATCCACGTCATCGCGTTGCCGGCAAGGCGCCCGGTCACTTGCCACTCGAGGATGAGCATCGCGCCGAGGATCCCGAAGATGGCGCCCGACGCTCCGACGACGGGCGTCGTAGGCGCCTGTAGGAGCGCGCCGGCGGAGCCGGCCAGGCCGGAGACGAAATAGAGGCCGATGTAGCGCGCGCGGCCGAGGTACTGCTCCACCGGCGAACCGATCAGGTAGAGCGCGACCATGTTGAACGCGATGTGGAGGACGGAAGCATGGAGGAACATCGCCGTCACGAGCCGCCACCAGCCCCCATTCGCGGCCTCAGGGCCGCGGAGGTACATCTCGTTGAACAGATGGCCGCCCGGGGCGTTGAAGCCGCCGCCCTGGGCGACCGTGAGCAGGTAGATCGCGACGTTGATCGCGATCAGGATCCTCGTGACGGGCGCCTCTCCCGACGCGAGCGCGACACCTGGAGCGCGGCGCACCGGGCGGGGCCGGAGCCGCGTCGCCGGCCCGCGGCGGGTTCCCGCATGGTCGGGGCAGCGGATGCCGACGGGAGCGAAGGTCGCGCAGTCGGCGCAGATGGGCCGGCCGCAGTCCGAGCACGAGAGCCCCGTCTCGCGATCCGGATGCCGGTAGCAGTAACGGGTCTCTGGCGTCGACATCGCGTTTAGCCTAGTCCTCGCCATGCGCGTCCATGTCGCCTTCACGCCGGGAGAACAGACTCGCGCTCCGGTCGGAATCGTCGTCGACGTTCTCCGCGCGACCTCGACGATCTGCCAGGCGCTCGCGTCCGGCTACCGGCGTGTGCTCTGCTGCGCCGAGGTCGACGAGGCGCGCGCGCTCGCGCAGAGCGAGGGATCTGCGAAGCTCGCCGGCGAGCGGCGGCTCGAGCACATCGAGGGATTCGACTTCGGCAACTCGCCCCGCGAGCTCGAGGGCGAGCCGGCAGCGGAGACGCTGATCCTCACGACGACGAACGGGACGCGGCTCCTCGTCGCGGCCGCGGAGCGCTTCGAGCGGGTCTATGTCGGCTCCCTCCTCAACGCCGCCGCCGTCGCCGCTGCCGCCCGCGAGAGCGGGGAGGACGTCGCGGTGCTGTGCGCCGGCGTGCTCGGCGACCTCGCCCTCGACGACGCCTACTGCGCCGGGCGCATCGCGGAGGCGCTCGGCGGCCAGCCCGAGGACTCGGCGCGCGCGGCGATCCTGCTCTCGCGCAGCTTCCCGGGCGCCGTCGAGGGGCTCGGCGCGAGCCGGAGCGCCGCGAACCTGCGTGGCCGCGGCCTCGAGGCCGACGTCGAGCGGTGCGCGCGGGAGAACGTCCTCGATGTCGTCCCCCGCTACCTCCGCCGCGTCGGCCCCGCGGCCGAGGTGACGACTGTGTGACTACGAGTGCATGCGGACCGCGACGTCGTACTTCGTGACCGACGCGCGACGCCCCGGCGTCTCCGGTCCAGGCATAGCGTCGAGGATCTCGTGCCCCTTCCGGTAGTCGTCCTCGTTCTCGAAGAGGACGATCGCGAGCGCTTGTCCAGCGTCCGAATCGTGCAGGAGCACGAACTCGGCGGCTGGCATCCCGTCAGGCGGTGCACCCTCCATCTCGCTCTTCACCTGTGCTATCCGGTCCGAGCTGACCCCCTCGAACGAAACCACCCGTGCGAGTGCCATCTAGCCTCCTTTTTTTGTCGTCTGCAGGCGCGAGCCTACGACTTTGCGGCGAGCTCGGCCGCGCCGGCGGTTCGCAGGAGCGCGACCCACCTCACCGCCGGCGCTGCCCCCGCCGCAAGGCGTCGAGCCGACGCCGCTCCTGCTTCGTCGGCCGCGCTCCGAGGTCGGCGCCGAGCGGCCGCGCCAGCCGCCGCTCCAGCGCGAGCCGCTCGCGCTCCTCGCGCGAGGAGGGCGTCTCCTCGTAGAGCGTCGCGGCGACCTTCGCGGGCCCGCGCCGGTCGGCGAGGCCGGTGACGACCACGACGCGGCGCACGGCTCCGAGCCGGATCTCCAGCGTGTCGCCGGGAGTGACCTCCCGGGCCGGCTTGACCCGCTCGCCGCCCACCTTGACGTGGCCCGCGAGGACGAGCTCCGTCGCCGCGCTCCGCGTCTTCGCGAAGCGCGCCGCCCACAGCCACTTGTCGACGCGAACCCGGTCCACCGCGTCATCCTGCCCGGGGAAGCTCCCGCCACGCGTCGGGCCTCCCGCTGCGCCGGTGTGCGTACGGCGCGTACGCCTCCGTGGGTTGTCGAAAGCTTGACGGGAACTATCCCTTTGAGGGAGAGAATCGAGGTCGCAACGTCCGACTCGACCCCTAAGATTTGGCTTAGATAAAGCGAACGCGCGCCAGGTTGCACCCCGACGCGCGCTCTTGCCAACAAGGAGCGACGCATGCCCCCCGTTGACCGCCGTAACCCTATCCGCGCACTTTCCTCTGAATCGTCTCTCTCGTTCATGGAGTTCATGCGCGAGTTCCCCGACGATGAGACTTGCCTTCGCCACGTCTGGCGCGAACGGTTCTCCCCGGACGGGGACCACGCCTTCTGCGTGCGGTGCGAAGCGGAGAGGGTGTTCAAGCGGTACGAGACGGCGCAGAAGCGGCCGTGCTGGTTCTGCCAGACGTGCGGGCATCGCATCCACCCGCTGAAGGGGACGATCTTCGAGCGGTCGTCCACGTCGCTCCAGCTTTGGTTCTATGCCTTCTACCTCATCACCAGCACGCGATGCGGGGTCTCTGCCAAGCAGCTGGAGCGCGAGCTTGGCGTGACGTACAAGACCGCATGGCGCATGTTCAACAAGATCCGCAACCAACTCATGGCCGACGAGAACGCCGAGCCGCTGTCCGGCGATGTCGAGGTCGATGAGACGTTCGTCGGCGGCAAGCCGCGCGAGTCGTACCGCCGCGCAGTCGCCCGCAAGGGCTGGAACATGCAGACCGCCTATTGGGATCGCAAAGCGGTCGTGTTCGGTGCGGTCGAGCGCGGCGGGCGCATCCGCGCTTCGGTCATCCCGAATAGTCGGGGCACGACCCTTCACACCAAGATCGGCGAGTACGTGTTGCCGGAATCGATGATCTACACGGATGACTTCAAGGCGTACCGGCAGCTTGGCAAGAAGGGGTATCAGCACAAGCGGATCAACCACTCCGCCCGCATCTACGTGGACGGCGACGTACACACGCAGACCATCGAAGGGTTCTTCGGTCTGTTCAAGAACGGCGTCCGTGGCTCTTACCACGCCGTCTCGCAGAAGTGGCTCCAGGGCTACCTCAACGAGTACGTCTGGCGCTACAACCGGCGCGATTCCGAAACGCCGATGTTCTACGACCTGCTCGCCGAGGCAGTCAGCCGGGACTAGACGAAGGCGGCTCCGCCGCCTTCCGATTTCTCCTCGATCCGGACGGACTTGATCATCCGTGCATCTAGCGAGAGTTGGTCGGCGATTGTGACGACGCCATTCATGTTGATGAACTCCCTCGCCTCGGCAAGGGCCTTCTCCGCCACCGAACGATCCTTCCCAACCGGAAGCCGGTATTCCTGATCCGCAACAACGATGAGTGACCAAGTAGGCATGACGGCCTCCTAGGATAGAGAGGGCGGCCGACGGAGCCGAGTCGGCTACTTGGGCCGCTTGACGGGCTGGACGATCTTGCGGAGGGCGTCCGTGACGTCTCGGCGCTTCGGGACGGGGATCTCCAAGCCTTTCGGCGTCCGCTGCGTCTCGACCGGCTCTTGCGGCTTGCCGCTCATCCGTGATGAGGTTAGCGCGCATGGCCGATGCCCTTCAGAGCGCCAGAGACAAGCTCGCGCGGGGCGACTCGCACCGGGCCATCACACGGCGCGAGGTACGCAGGTTCTTCAACCGTCACCCCGACCCAACCTTCAAGATCAAGCCAGAACGCGACGCCGACACCCTCAGCGTCGGGGATGTCTGGCAAGCCTCCGTCACAATCGGCCGAGGCATCCCCGATCCCCCCGTCTCGTTCGCGGCCCGGTTTGGGGACATCCTCCACAACTACCGAGGCGTCCTCGACCACATCGCATGGCAACTCGTACGACATGGTTCGTGTTGGCCATTGCCAGACGAGAAGGCCGAGACCGCCGTCCAGTTCCCCATCTACAGCACAGCTGATATGGGGTGAGATTTGTCAAGTCGGCACGGCTTTGAGGCCCGCGCGAGCGGGCCTCGTTGTTTCGGCGGGGAGAGCGCGGCGGCAGTCGTCGACGCGTTGTGTCGCGGCTGATATGCGCGGGTCGGGACCGCATGACCGGGTGTGCGAGCTGGAGGAACGGAGCCGCTCTCTAGGGTCGAGCATCGCCCAGTCGCTGGGCGGCTCATAGCTGTACCGCGGGTCGTTCCTCTCGTGCCGTTGCGCCGCTCGCGCTCTCCTCGCCGAGCCGTTGAGTACGCGCAGCTACATGGTGGCGAGGGCCCAGCAGTGGCCGGCGAGCTCGCGCGCGACCGCGACTGCGACGACGGTGCGCCGTTTGCCGCGCCGCTCGAGCGCATGCCAGCGGGCGTGGAGTCGGCGCGCGCTCTGATCGGCGCGGGCGCGCACCGCGGCCGGCTGTCCCTGCCGGCGCCGTGCGAGCGTCGCGCTCTCGCGCAGTGGTCGTCGCTGCTGCCAAGCGGCCTCGACCAGGAGACGGCGTGCGTGGGTGTTGCCGGTCTTGGTGATCGAGCCGAGCCGGCGCCGCTCGCCACTGGAGTCCTCGCTCGGGGTGAGCCCGAGAAACGGGCCAAGCGATTGCGGCCGGAAGCGTGTCCAGTCGCCCAGCTCGACGGTTAGAGCGAGCGCCGTCAACGTGCCGACACCACGCAGACAGCAGAGCCGACCGACGATCTCCACGAACGGCGCTTCGCCTGCGAGCTCGGCGATCGCTTCGTCGAGCGCGTCCCGCCGCACCTTCGCCTGTACGGCGGCCGCATACGACTCCTCGAGCGCCAGCTGCAACGGCCGACTCTCGAAGCGCTGCCGGCGCAGCCAGGAATCGTGAGCGAGCGTCCACGCGCTCGCGTCGTAGACCAACCCGTGCCGAAGCAGCAGCTTCGAGAGCCGATGCCGGGCGCGCATCAACTCGCCGCGCGCGTCCTCACGAGCCCGCACCAGATCACGTGCCGCCTCCTCGTGCGGCTCGGGGACCCGCACCGCCACCAGCTCGCCCAGCCGCAAGAGCCGAGCCAGCCGCTCCGCGTCGCGACGATCGGTCTTGACCCGGTCGGCCGGCGCGCGCTGGATCTTCGAGGGCGCCGCCACCGTGCAGGCGATCCCCGCGGCCGCGCACGCCCGCGCGAGCCCGTACCCGGTCGGGCCAGCCTCGTAGGCGACCCGCACCGGCCCAGGGAACTGCCTCAGCCACTCAGCCGTCTCTGCCGGCAGCGTCGGCGCCCGCAGGCTCCGCAGCTCCCCACTCGTCGCATCGAGCACGCCCGCCACCGTCTTGCGCGCGTGCACATCCAACCCGACCCACGTACCCTCAGCCATACCGGCGCCTCCCGTAATTGCGGCTCTACCGCCGGCCCCGTGCCGACGGCAACCCGCGCCAACTTACGAGCGAGGCGCCGGGTCACACCCCATACGGTCTAGCCGATTCGATGACAACCTCGCGAGGCGACTCCCCGGCGTGGACGACACCGCTATCGACTACATCCGGCAGCGGTACCAGTTCGACGCGGGAGGCAATCCCACCAATGACGCGTTCATCGTTCTCGCGAAACTGTCGAACGACGACAAGCACCGCAGCCTCCACACGTCCGTCGGTGTCTTCAAGTCCCTTGAGCCGGAGTTGGGGCTCACACGCTGCAAGCTCAGACATTGGGCTACCCCCGGCGGAAGGCCGAGCCTGAAGACGGGCACAGAAATTGCGAACTTCTCGGTCATCGTCACCGGGCCGAATCCCAAAGTGCAGATGAAGGTCACACCGACCGTTCAGGTAGTCGTTGAAGGCTGGGCCGACATGACCGAGTTGATCGAGGGACTCCGGAGTGAGGTAACGGACATCCTCGACGCGCCCGAGATCAGCGCGGCGGTCTCCTAACAACGACGATCCGGACGCGGCAACGTCAGAGGCAGGTCGCCTCTCTCCCTCAAAGGGATAGTTCCCAGCTTGACAGGAGAACACTTGTTCGTATAGAACATACGTTCCTGTGATCGCCTGTATCTCGATTTCCGGGCTCGAGCTGAAGGCGGCGCTCCGCCGGACGCCGACGCTCGGGTTGCGCCCGGCGGCGCTCGCGCCGGAGCCGCAGGCCGAGCCACTCCTCGGGCCCGTGACCGCGGCCGCCGAGACAGCGGGCGTGCGGCCCGGGATGCGGCTGGGGGAGGCACTCGCGACCTGCCCGTCGCTCGCGCTCGTCGAGCCCGACGCGGCCGGTGCGGACCGCGCCTGGGAGGAGATCCTCCACGCGCTCGAGGACGCGGGCTTCGCCGTCGAGCCGGCCTCGTCCGGTGTCGCATACTTCGAGACGCGGGGAGTCGAGCGGCTCTACGGCGGTCTCGAGCCGGCGCTGCGGCGCGCGCTCGCAGCCGTCGGGACGGAATGGGACGCGCGCATCGGCGCCGCCGGACGGCGCTTTGCCGCGCTCGCCGCAGCCTCGGTCGCGCGGCCGGGACAGGCGGTCGTCGTCGCCGACGAGGAGCTGCCGCAGTTCCTCGCCCCGCTGCCGCTCACGCTCCTCCCGCTCGAGCGTGACCGTTACGAGGAGCTCGAAGCACTCGGAGTTCGCAAGCTTGGACAGCTTGCCGGGCTCCCGGGTGACGCCGTCGCCGAACGATTGGGGCCGGACGGCCGGCACGCCTGGGGCCTGGCGAGAGGTGGGACGGCCGCGCGCGTGCGCGGCCGTCGCCCGCCCGCCGCCGTCGCCGCCTCGCTCGAGTTCCCGGAAGCGGTCGGCAACGAGCTCACGCTGAGGCGCGCGCTGGCCGGGCTCGTCGAGACCGCGCTCGCACAGCCGGAGCGGCGCGACCGCTTCGTCCGCAAGATCGCGCTCTCGGCACGACTCGCGGGAGCTGGAAGCTTCGTCGGCGAAGCCGACGAAGCCCGGCCGGAAGACCGCGCGCCTACGGCGCGCTGGAGTGCCTCATGGCGGCGGACGCTCACTCTGCGCGAGCCGAGCGCCGATCCGGACCGGATCCGCGTCGCGCTCTCGCCCCGGCTCGCCGAGCTGCCGGCGCCGGTCGTCGAGCTCCGTCTCGAGCTCGTCGAGCTGACCGAGCCGACGGGCCACCAGCTGGAGCTGCTCGCAGCGGGCGCCGAGGACCGCGCCCGCCTGCGGGACGGGCTGCGCCAGGTGCGGGCGAGCACCGGCTCCGGCTCCGTCTGCACCGTCGTGGAGGTGGCGCCATGGTCGCGCGTGCCGGAGAGTCGTGCGCTGCTCGTGCCGAAGGACGAGTGACGCGGGAGCCAGAAGGAGGGGGCTCACGGGGGAACCATGGGTTCCCCCGTGCTTCCGCCATGGTCGCGCGTGCCGGAGAGTCGCGCGCTGCTCGTGCCGAAGGACGAGTAGTCGCACGCTTCAACGCGCCCCGCGCGGCGCGCGTCGAGGCGCGCGTCGACGGGTCGCCGCTCGAGGTGAACCACCGCGCCGTCGCGCTCGTGCGAGAGGAATGGCGCGTCGTCGACCGGTGGTGGACCGAGGAGCCCGTCGTGCGCCGCTACTTCGAGCTCGTGCTCTCCAGCGGCGAGAACACCGTCGTCTTCCATGACAGCGCGGGCGGCGGTTGGTATATCCAGCGCGGAGCTTGAGCGACTTCGTCGAGATCGAGCGCGAGACGGAAGCCCGACACGAGCCGGCCCGGCCTCGAGCACTACCGGCGGCACGACGAGATCGACCTTTTGCTACCCGTCTAGCGCCTCACGCAGCTCGCGTGCGGCAGCTTGCGGATCGTCGGCGTCCCGAACCGCGCGGACGATCGCGATGCCGGGCGCACCCGCCGCCGCCAGCTCGGCGACGTTCGAGAGCCCGATGCCGCCGATCGCAAACCAGGGAACCGCCAGGGTCGTCGCCGCTGCACGAGCGAGCTCCAGCCCGCCGGCGACCGCGTCCGTCTTCGTGGGAGTCGCGAACGCCGTGACGCCGGCGTAGTCGGCGCCCTCGATGTCGTCCAGCTCGCCGAGCGTCGACACGGAGACCCCGATCAGCCGGTCGAAGCCGAGGAGGCCGCGCGCGTCCTCGACCGGCACGTCGCCCCGGCCGACGTGAACGCCGTCGGCGGCACACGCGTCGACGAGATCGGGCCGGTCGTTGAGGACGAAGAGCGCGCCGTGGTCCTCGCAGGCAGCTCGAAAGGGGTCGGCCGCCGCGATCAGCCCGGAGTCGTCGAGCTCCTTGTCGCGGAGCTGGACGATGTCGACGCCGCCGCGCAGCGCAGCGTCGAGCAAGGGACGGGGATCTTCGCCGTGCGGCCGCGCCTCGAGGACGAGGTACAGGCGAGAGCGCGCGAGTCGCGCGCGGCGGGCCGGGCCGTCCATCCCGCGAGCGTAGTTCGTGCGCTCACGCCCGGCTCACGTCCATCAAGCTAGGGTCGCTCCATGAGGTCGCGGCTCGCCGTCGTTCTCGCAGTGCTCGCGGCGGTTGCGCTGATCGGAGCCTTCGTCCATCGGTCCGGAAGCGGGAACGCCGCGCCGCCGACGACTGCCGTGAAGGCCAAGCCGAAGCCGGACCCGAACCGGGTCGTCACGCAGAGCGGGCCGCTGCCTGGCGCGCTCCTCATCGCCGACCGCGGCAACAACCGGATCCTCCTCGTCGACCCGCACCGGCGCACCCTCTGGAGCTTTCCGACTGCACGCGACCGGGCGCGTGGACGACACCTCGTCTTCGACGACGACACGTTCGTCGAGCCCGGCGGCAAGGCGCTGATCACGAACGAGGAAGACCACCAGGACATCCTCTCGATCGACATCGCGACCCATCGCGTCACGCGCCTCTACGGACGCTCCGGCGTGCAGGGCGCGGGCCCGGGCGAGCTGAACTGGCCGGACGACGCGTACGTCCTCCCGGACGGGACGATGACCGTCGCGGACGCCTACAACTGCCGCATCCTCTTCGTGCGGCACCGCCGGATCGTCCGCCAGTTCGGCCGCACCGGTGTCTGCGTCCACGATCCGCCGCGCACGCTCGGCGCCGTGAACGGCGACACGCCCATGCCGGGCGGCGGCGTGCTCGTCTCGGAGATCAACGGCTCCTGGATCGACGCCTTCACGAAGACGGGCCGCCTGCGCTGGTCGTTCCAGGCGCCGGTGTCCTATCCGTCCGACCCGCAGCCGCTGCCGGGTGGGCGGATCCTGCTCGCGGACTACGCGAGCCCGGGCGCCGCCGTCATCCTCGACCGGCACGGGAGGGTGCTCTGGCGATACGGGCCGGCCTCGGGCTGGGGAGCGCTCAACCATCCGTCGCTGGCGATCATGCTCCCGAACGGGAACATCGCGATCAACGATGACTTCAACGACCGCGTCGTGATCGTCGACCCGAGGAGGGGGCGGATCGTCTGGCAGTACGGCCACCTCGCGCACCCCGGCACGGGCCGGAACGAGCTGCGCACGCCGGACGGGATGGACTACGTCCCGCTCGGTCCGCACGAGAAGCCGCTCTGGCAGCTCGTGCATCACCCGTAGCGCACGAACGTACGTTCGCCTAGACTCCGTGGATGAGGCTAGTCCCGCAGCGAGTCGATGAAGCCGACGCGTGGCGCGTGGATGTTGAGCAGGCGAATGGGTCGGTCGTTCGCGAGGCGGAAGCCGTGTTCCATCCCCGGCGGAACCGACAGGAACGTGCCCGGCCCGCAGCGGCGCCACTCGCCTTCGACGAGGAACTCGACCTCTCCCTCGAGCACGTAGAACGTGTCCGTGTGGTCGGGGTGGGAGTGCGCGTCGACGCCCTCGAACCCCGGCTCGAAGGTGAGCTCGAGCACCTCGAGGTGCGGCAGGTCGCCGAGGACGCGGCCGCTGCGGTAGCCGCGAACGAGCCGCTCTCCCTCGTCCGGGCCGGGCGCGAAGAAGACGCTCATCGAGGGAGATCATGACGTACGTCGAGCTGCACGCACACTCGGCGTACTCCTTCCTCGACGGGGCGTCGCAGCCGGAGGAGCTCGCGGCGCGCGCGGCCGAGCTCGGGTACGAAGCGCTCGCGCTCACCGACCACGACGGCGTCTACGGCTCGCTCGAGTTCGCACACGCGGCGAAGCACCTCGGCGTGCGGCCGCTCACCGGCGCCGAGGTGACGCTCGCGGATACCGGCGGAGGCTCGACGGAGCCGGCCGGGAGCGGAGCTGCCGGCCTTGCCGGAGCCGGAGCGAGGACCAGCCATGTGACGCTCCTGGTGGAAAGCGCGCGCGGGTACGCGAACCTCTGCCGGCTCCTGACGGCGGCCCACGCGCACACGCGCGACACGACGAACCGCGAGCCGCTGCCGCCGCGACTCGATCTGGCGCTGCTCGAGGAGCTGAGCAGTGACCTCGACCATGGGCTCGTCTGCCTCTCCGGCTGTGCCCGTCACGGCCTCGCCGTCCGCGACCCGAACGCCGCAGCGCGCCTCGCGCGCAGCTTCGGGCGCGACCGCTTCTACGTCGAGCTGCAGCGCCCGTACGAGCGGGGCGACGTGCGCCGCAACGCGCGTCTGCGCGATCTTGCCGGCTCGCTCGGCGTCCAGACGGTTGCGACCGGCGACGTCCACGCGCACGACCGCCGCCGCGCCGCACTGCAGGATGTGCTCGTCGCCGTCCGCTGCCGTACCTCCCTCGAGGGCTGCGAGCGGGAACGGCGCGGCAACCACGAGTCCGTCCTGATATCCCCCGCGGAGATGGAAGACCGCTTTGCGGATGATCGGGATTCCGTCCGCCGAACCACTGAGCTCGCCCAGCAGCTCGAGTTCGACCTGACCGAGGAGCTCGGCTACCGCTACCCGGACTTCTCGGACGGCGCCGAGCCGGCGATCGTGCAGCTGCGCGGCGTCTGCGAGGCCGCGTTCGTCGAGCGCTACAGCGGGCTCAACGGCCACAAACGGCGCGTGCGGCGGCGGCTCGAGGAGGAGCTCGCGCTCATCGACGAGCTCGGCCTCGCCGGCTTCTTCCTCCTCCACTGGGAGGTGCTCGAGCTCGCACGGGAGGTCGCGCTCGAGGTACGCGGTCTCGGCTCGATGCGGCACGTCCTGCCGCCCGGGCGGGGCCGCGGCTCCTCGGTCGGCTCGCTCGTCTGCTACCTGACCGGCCTCTCGCACGTCGACCCGGTCGCGAACAACCTCTCGCTGGGCCGCTTCCTCAACCGCGAGCTCGCGTCGGTGCCGGACATCGACCTCGACTTCCCGCGCGACATCCGCGAGAAGCTCATCGTCCGCGTCGTCGAGCGCTACGGATCCGAGCACGCTGCACTCGTCGCGAGCTTCGCGACGTACCGCTCGCGCGGCGCGATCCGGGACGTCGGCCGCTCGCTCGGCCTGCCGTACGCCGACCTCGAGCGGCTCGCCCGGCTGACGGACGGCTGGAACGCACAGCGCGTCGCCGACGAGATCGCGGCTCTCCCGGAAGCGGCGGCGAAGCTCCGCTCGCCGCGCTGGCGCGCCTTCGGCGCTCTCTGCGCCGAGATCGCGGGCCTGCCGCGCCACATCTCGCAGCACCCCGGTGGGATGGTCATCTCCACGCGGCCGCTCGTCGAGCTCGTCCCCGTCCAACCGGCGGCGATGGAGGGCCGGCAGATGTGCCAGTGGGACAAGGACTCGTGCGCCGACGCGGGCTTCCTCAAGATCGACCTGCTCGGGCTCGGGATGCTGTCGGCGGTCGAGGAGTGCGTCGACCTGGTCGCGCGGAACCGTGGCGAGCGGATCGACCTCTCACGCGTCAAGCTCGACGACCCGGACGTCTTCGCCGAGATCCAGCGTGCCGACACGATCGGCTGCTTCCAGATCGAGAGCCGTGCCCAGATGCAGGTCATCCTCCGCACGCGGCCGGAGACGATCGACGACATCACGGTGCAGGTCGCGCTCGTGCGGCCGGGGCCGATTCAGGGGAAGGCCGTCCACCCGTACGTCGAGCGGCGCCAGCTGCTGCGCGACGACCCGAGCTACCGCGCGCCGGCCGACCACCCGCTCCTCGAGGAGCCGCTCAGAGAGACGCTCGGCGTCGTCGTCTTCCAGGACCAGGTGCTCGACGTCGCCGTCCACCTCGCAGGCTTCAGCGTCGGCGAGGCGGAGGGGCTGCGGCGGGCGATGAGCCGCAAGCGCTCGCACGAGGCGCTCGAGGCGTGGCGGGAGCGGTTCGTCGCCGGCGCGCGCGAGAAGGGGGTGGAGGAGGCGAAGGCCCACGAGCTCTACGACAAGCTCGTCGCCTTCTCGGGCTTCGGCTTCCCGAAGTCGCATGCGGCCGCGTTCGGGCTGCTCGCCTACCAGTCGGCCTGGCTGCGGCACCACTACGCGCCCGAGTTCCTCGCCTCCCTCCTCAACGCGCAGCCGATGGGCTTCTACCCGCCGGCGACGCTCGTCCGCGACGGGCAACGGCGCGGGGTCGAGACGCGGCCCCCGGACGTGAACCGAAGCGAGGCCGGCTGCGTGATCGAGGACGGGACCGTGCGGGTCGGCTTGAAGTACGTGGCCGGACTGGGGGAGGACGACGCGGCGGCTGTGGCGGCGAACCGTCCCTACTCCTCGGTCCGGGAGCTCGCGCAACGAACGGCGCTCTCGGAGGACGAGCTGCGCGCGCTCGCCGAGTCGGGCGCCTGCGACACCTTCGGCTTGCGTCGACGCGAGCTCCTGTGGCAGCTCGGGCTCGTGCCGCGGCCGGCGAGCGTCCCGGGGACGGGCGGAGAGGCGAAGCAGCTCGCGCTGCCCCTCGAGCCGACGGTCGCGACACCGGAGCTGCCCGAGCCCACGGTGTGGGAGCGGATGCTCGCCGACTACCGGACGACGAGCATGTCCGTCGGCGTCCACCCGCTCGAGCTGCTGCGGCCGCACCTGCCGCCGGGGACGCTCTCGAGCGAGGAGCTGCGCGCACGGCCGCACCGGGCGGAGGTGCAGTTCGCCGGGCTCGTCGTCGCGCGCCAGCGGCCGGCGACCGCGAACGGCGTCGTCTTCATGCTCCTCGAGGACGAGCACGCACAGGTGAACCTCGTGCTCGCGCCGCAGGTGTACGAGCGGTTCCGTGCAGTCGTGCGCGGGGAGCCGCTCTTGCTGGTGCACGGGCGGTACGAGCACTCCGACCGGAACCGGAACATCCTCGTGCGCGAGCTCGTCTCGCTCTCGCCGCTCGCGCGCTCGCTAACCGACGGAGCGGACGTCCACGCGGCCCTGCCGCACGCCCACCACTTCGGCCACCGGTAACAGCGTCTCGAAGCCGCTCGTCACGACTCCGAACGGGGCGAAGCCGTCGCCGCGAGGAGCGTCCTCTTCATCCGCGGCCACCGCAGCGTCGGATCACAGGTCTCATCCGTACCCTGAGAGCGTGATCAAAGTTGCCTGCGAAGCGTGCGGCTGGGTCGCGATCACGAGCCAGGCGGTCAACGACGTCTGGCGCGAGCACGAGGCCGGCTGTCCCGCCGTCGGCGGCGCCGTCCGCCACTTGCCCGACCTGCCGCCGCTGCGCCGCCTTCTGCCGCCCGTGAACACGTGCCGGCACCGGCCGGTGCGTCGCCAGATCGCGGTCACGCCCTCCGGCGTGAAGAAGTACGCCGTGATCTGCGAGCTGTGCCACCGCTTCGTCGGCTGAGGCTCGTGCGTCGCCGCCACCGACAAGATTCCGCGACGAACGTTGCGGAGCGGATGGCTCGGATCCCTGCAAACCTCGGTCCTGCCACCCTGGGGCAGCTTGCGCTAGCCCCTCGGGCGTTCGCGGATTCTCCGCCGAAACCTTGCCGTACCCTGGCCCGCCCTTTGCCTCGAGCGCCGTACCGTCTCCGGCGAGCCCATTCACCGCGAAGAGAAGGAGCACCGGTCATGCGTCTCGCCATCGGAATCGCCCTCGCGACATTCCTCTTCCTCGTCACCGGCGGCCACTTCCCGTTCGGCCTGTTGCTCGTCGTGCTCGGCTTCTTCCTCCTGCTGAGGTACCGCACGACCTGGCAGCCGGTCTCGACCACGTACCGCCCGCGAGCCCGCCGACTGCCGCTCCGGTCCGGGGGCAGCCCCTGGGTCAGCTCGTCACGAAGTACGCGTTCGACCGACGGGCTGCGGTGATCCGGTAGCGGCCCTGCGAGTTCGGGGTCGTCAGGTACGAGCATGCGTACTCCGGCCGGGCCGTCGTCCCGGCGCGAGCCGTGAGCGCCTTGCTGAAGTGGCCGGAAACCGGGAGCATGACGAACGCGTGTCCGGTCGCCCTGAAGTAGGACTGTCCGGCCTTGGACGACGTGAAGCGCTTCGCCTCGTTCACCCATGCCGCCCGGCACGGTTGCGAGTCGAGGTAGACGTACAGGCGCGCCTTCTGCGGGGAGACGCCGTGAGAGAGCACGGTGAACAAGGAACCGGTTGGGGGCCGGTGCCAAGCCGTGCCCCAAACCCTGTAGCCGTTCCCGGCGAACGAGCCCGCACTCGAGGCGAGGGTGAGGACGGCGAGGGAAACGAGGATCGTGAACCTGGACACGATGTCACAGTAGCCCCGCGGTCCAACGGCCGGCTAACGGCCCAAACCCGTCTACGCCGTTGCGCGGCCGACGTACAGGATCGCATGCGCGACCGCCCGCCGCCTTTGCGCGTTTACAAGGGGTGGAACGCAAGGACGGCTTCGCACCGATCGGCTCCTGGGGCGACCTGCTCGAGACGGCCGACCTCTTCGCCTCGGAAGGGAACGTGCTCGACCGTGAGACGGCCGAGATGCTGGCTGCCTGTGTCGACCGAGCCTCGGCGGCACGGCCGACACGATCCGCGAGCGGCTCGCTGCGGCGCCCGGTTTCGTCTACCGCACGAGCGAGAACGCCGGTGACGAAGGCGCCTTCGTGGCGTGCTCGTTCTGGGTCGTCGAGGCCCTCGCCCGGCTGGCTCGGGCGGGTGGACGAGGCGTGCGAGACGATGGAGCAGATCCTCCCCTATGCGAACGACGTCGGGCTCTACGCCGAGGAGGTCGACCCCGTCAGCGGCGAGCTGCTCGGCAACCTCCCACAGGGCCTGAGCCATCTCGCGCTCGTCAGCGCCGCCGGTGCAGTCGGCGACGCGATCAGTGCCGGGTCGCGTGCCGGCGTTCCATCGGCGAGGGCAGGTGCGGCGCGAGGTTGAAGGACGTGTTGACGAGGGCGAGATGCGTGAACGCCTGCGGGAAGTTCCCGAGCAGGCGGCCGGCCTTCGGGTCGTACTCCTCCGCCAGTAAGCCGAGGTCGTTCGCGAGCCCGACGAGCCGTGCGAAGAGCTCGTGCGCGTCGTCGTGGCGTCCCAGGAGCTCGTAGCAGTCGCAAAGCCAGAACGAGCACGGGAGGAACACGCCCTCGTCGGGCGGCAGCCCGTCGACTCCCGCCTCGTGCGTGCGATAGCGGAGCAAGAAGCCATCCTGCAGGAGCTCGCGCTCGACGGACGCGATCGTGCCGCGGATGCGCGGGTCGCTAGCGGGCAGAAAGCCGACGAGCGGCAGCATGAGGAGGCTCGCGTCGAGCGACCGGGAGCCGTACGACTGCGTGAACGAGCCGACCTTCGGGTCGAA
The DNA here is from genome assembly GCA_963796265.1 of uncultured Actinomycetes bacterium. Lineage (GTDB taxonomy): Bacteria > Actinomycetota > Thermoleophilia > Gaiellales > Gaiellaceae > Palsa-739. The sequence continues at coordinate 224,426 of CAWCLA010000002.1, forward strand.
GCCTCGCTCGCACACCTCGCGGTGGATCTCGTCGCGGATTGCGCGCCACCGGTCGACGGGGCCCTCGAAGCCGTGTTCCTCGACCGTCCGCACGGCGCGGTCGAACGCGACCCAGGCCATCGCCTTCGAGTGGACGAAGTGGCGGCGCTCCCCGCGGATCTCCCAGATGCCGTCGTCGGGCTCCCTCCAGGCCTCCTCGAGGTGGTCCAGCAGGCCGAGCTGGATTTGCCATCCCTGCGAATCCACCGGGAGGCCTTGCACGCGAGCCTGATAGAAGCAGTCGAGCACCTCCCCATAGACGTCGAGCTGGAGCTGCCCGCTCGCCGCGTTGCCGACCCGCACCGGCCTCGAGCCCTCGTAGCCTTCGAGCCATGGCAGCTCGAACTCGCTCAGGCGCCGTTCGCCCGCGACGCCGTACATGATCTGCACGTCCGCCGGGTCGCCCGCGATCGCGCGGATCAGCCAGCGCCGCCACTGTCCCGCCTCGTCGGCGTGGTTGCAGTGGAGGAGGGCGAGCAGCGTGAGGGTCGCGTCACGGAGCCAGCAGTAGCGGTAGTCCCAGTTGCGCACGGAGCCGATCCACTCCGGCAGCGACGTCGTCGGAGCGGCGACGATTCCGCCGGTCGGCTCGTACGTCAGCGCCTTGAGCACGATCAGCGACCGGCGCACGAGCGCGTCCCACTCAGGGGACAGGTGGAGCGGGCACGCCTCGCTCCATTCCCGCCAGTAGGTCTCCGTGTCGGCGAGTGCCTGCTCCGGGTCGATCGCCTCGGGAGCCTCCTCGTGCGACGGGAACCACGTCAGGCCGAACGGGACACGCTCGCCCTCGTCCACCGAGAGCTCCGAGATGGTGCGCATGTTCTCGCCGCGGGTGGGCGCAGGCGTGCGGAAGCAGAGCGCGTCCGGGCCGGCGACCGCGATCCGCGTGTCGGCCACGTGCGTCCGCTTGCGCACCCAGGGGACGATGCGACCGTAGTCGAAGCGGATCGTCAGCTCGGAGCGGAAGTCGACGGTGCCCTTGACGCCCTCGACGATGCGCAGCAGGTCGGGGGTCGTGCCGCGCGGCGGCATGAAGTCGAGGACGCGCGCGACGGAGCCGTCCTCCGTCTCCCAGGTCGTCTCGAGGACGAGCGTGTCGTGGAGGTAGCGGCGCGTGCTCGTCGCCGGCGTCGACGGCGCGAGGAGCCACCGCCCGTTGTCGGGCCCGCCCAGGAGCGCCGCGAAGCAGGCACCGGAGTCGAAGCGCGGAAGGCAGAGCCAGTCGACGGAGCCGCCTCGGTCGACGAGCGCCGCCGTCTCGAGGTCGCCGAGCAGGGCATAGTCCTCGATCCGCGGCATCAGCGGTTCTCGATCTCCAGGCCGAGCTCGGGCCAGCGCTTGCGCACAGCGCGATTGAAGGCGTCCTCGTACGCCTCCGCGGCGTCCTCGTCGAGCGTCCGAGCGAAGCGGTCGCGCATGTCGGCGAGCGCCTCGGTCGCGGTCTCGACCGCGTCGACGAAGTCGCCGTAGGCCTCCTCCGCGTCCTCGCGCGGCGCGCGCCCGTAGGAGCGAGCCTTCTCGCGGCACTCCTCGAGCAGATCCGCCTCGTCCTCGGCGAAGACGTCGAGCTGGCGCGCGATCACGTCACGGAACGGCTCACGCCGGAAAATCACGCGATCTCCTCGTACACGGCGAGATGCGCCCCGGCGGCCGCATCCCAGGTGAGCTCCTCGCGGGCGCGCCGAGCGCCCGCCCGTGCCCGCTCGAGCGCGGCCGGGTCGGCGAGCAGCTCGTGCACTGCCGCCGCGAGGGCTGCGACGTCGCCCGCGGGCACGACGCGTCCCGCCTCGAACCGGCGCACGGGCTCGGCGATCCCGCCGACGTCGTAGGCGACCGCCGGGACTCCGGCGCCCAGCGCACGAAGCAGCGCTCCGCTCTGGTCGAGCTCCGGCCGGTACGGGAAGACGGCGACCGTCGCGTCGCCGAAGGCGCGGTCGATCTCCGGTTGCGGGAGATAGCCGAGCCGCCACTCCACCTCGAGCCCGTTCGCCGCGGCGCGATAGGGCTCGATCGTCTCGAGCGGGTCGCCGGCGACCAGCAGCCGGGCGTCCCCGGCCCGTCGAACGGCCTCGATTGCGTCGCCGAGACCCTTGTAGCGGCGGATCATCCCGAAGGCGAGCACCGTCCGGCCGTCGTCCCGCCGCTCCGGCTCGCTCGGGAAGACCGGATGGGGGATGACTCGCAGGCGCTCGGCGTCGACGCCGACCTCCGTGAGCGTCTCGCGGCCGCTCTCGCTGTGGACGACGATCCGGTCGAAGCGCGCGAAGAGGCGGCGCCACAGCCCCGTGCGGTGCGCCGTGCGTCGGGGAAGGAGGTCGTGCGCCGTGAAGACCGACGGCAGGTGCGGGCGGAAGAGACGCGCGTCGAGCTCGGGCACGGGCAGCCACTGGACGTGGAGGACGTCCGCCTGCAGGCGGCGCAGCGACGCGAGCCCGAGCGGGTGCTCCGCGACCTTGAGCGGCAGGCGCAGCGGCGAGCGGCCGAACACCCGTGACGAGAGCGGGTAGAAGAGCTCCCGGCGCCGGTAGCCGTCCGGCTCGGGCGCCTCTCCGAAGCGGAAACGGGAGGTGACGAGCTCGACGTCCGCACCTGCCCGCGCGAGCGCCGCCGCGAGCTCGTGGTCGTACGGCGGGGTGAACGCGGAGGGGTCGGCGAGCAGGACGCGCACGGCTTCGTACGCTACGCGCGTGGCAATGCTTGTGCGGACATGGAATGTCTTTCATGGAAATGCAGCTGCGCCGGAGCGGAGAGCGTTTCTGCGGTGCATGATCGAGCTCGTGACCCGCGACCGTCCCGACGTCGTCTGCCTGCAGGAGCTGCCGGTCTGGGCGCTCGAGCACCTCGAGCGCTGGAGCGGGATGCACGCCTGCGGCGCCGTTGCGCGGCGGCCGCTGCTCCCGTTCGGCGCGAGGGCCGTTACGGCGGTGCACCATGGACTGCTGCGCTCGGCGGTGACGGGCGAGGCCGACGCGATCCTCACCCGCGATCCCGCACGCGATCTCGGCGCCCACGTGGTCGGAGAAGCGAAGCTCCGGCGGATCGCCCACGCGGTCGACGTGGATGGCGTGACCGTGGTCAACTTCCACATCGACGGCGACCGAGCGCAGTTCGACCGCGTCGTCGCGCTCGCACGTGAGCGGTCGGTCGTCGCCGGCGACTCGAACCTCGTCTCGCCGGGCGCGGCCGGCTTTTCGCGGCCGCTCGCCGGGAGCATCGACCAGATCCTCGTGTGCGGCCTCGTCCTGCGCGACGGACCGGCGGCGTGGCCGGTGGAGCGGCGCACGGACTCGGGTTGCGTCCTGTCCGATCACGCGCCGGTCGAGGCGGTGGTCGAGTGACATTCGACGAGGCGCGGGCGCAGTTCCCCGTGCTCGAGCGGTACGCGTACCTCAACGCGGGATCGGCAGGCCCGCTGCCCCGGGCGGCAGTCGAAGCGGCGCAGGCGAGCCTCGAGCGCGATCTCACGGAGGGGCGGAGCGGAGCGGCGTACATCGCAGAGATCGTGGGTCTGCGCGAGCGCATCCGCGGCGAGATCGCGGCGGTGCTGGAAACCTCGGCCGAGCTCGTCGCGCTCACGGACTCGACGACACGAGGCTGCCAGATCGTGAGCGCAGGGCTCGGCCTGGGCGTAGACGACGAGATCGTCACCACGGGCGACGAGCACTTCGGCCTGATCGGCGCGCTGCACGGAAGTGGGGCGCGCGTCGTCGTGGCCGAGGCGGACGAGGACGCGCTGCTCGCCGCCGTGACGCCGCGAACCCGGCTGATCGCCGTCTCGCATGTCCTCTGGACGACCGGGCGCAAGCTCGATCTCGCGCGGCTGCGGCGAGCGGACGGGCCGCCGCTCCTCGCCGACGGCGCCCAGTCGGCGGGCGCGATCCGCGTCGATCTGGCCGGCGCGGACTTCTACACGGTCTCGGCGCAGAAGTGGCTGTGCGGGCCGGATCCTTCCGGCGCGCTCTTCGTGCGCGACCCCGAGCGGCTGCGCGTGACGCTTCCGAGCATCTTCGGCCAGCAGAGCTATGCGCCGGACGGGTCGTTCGTCCCCAAGGACGGCGCGCGGCGGTTCGACTCCGGCTGGATCGGCTCGGCGGCGCTCGCGGGGCTCGAGGCGGCGCTCGGGGCACATCCGGCGTGGCGGTACGAGGCTGGGGCCGAGGCGGCCGCCCGCTGCCGGGAGCTGCTCGCGTCCCTCGTCGAGGTCGTGACGCCGGCCGGCAGCTCGACACTCGTCTCCTTCCGCCCGCCCGGGAATCCCACCGAGCTCGTGGCGGCGCTCGCCGAGCGAGACGTGGTCGTCCGTGAGCTGCCGGGCCGGAACCTCGTGCGCGCCTCGTGCGGCTGGTGGACGAGCGAGGACGACCTGCGGCGCCTCGCAGACGGAATCGCGGCTGCGTCCTGATCAGCCGAGCCGCCCTGCGGGCGGAGGGCTTTGACGGCCACCGGGGGCGGCCGGGCCATACGCCGGCTGTCCACCGGGCGGCCCGCCGAGTGGAGCACCGGGAAAGCGGCGAAGGCCGCCGGGGCCGTGGCCGGCCGCTCCGCCGGCGAGGCGGGGGTAGACGAGCCCGCCGAGCGTCACCACCACGGCGAGCAACGAAACCGGCGTCCAGCGCGGCAGGCGCCGCACGAGCCAGGCTGCGAGCAGCGCCACCGCGCCGAGTGCCGGGACGTAGAAGCGGACGAGGTGCACCGTCGCGGCCGCGCCTCTCGGCCCGGCGGCTCCTGCGCCGACCGTCCAGGTGTACGCCGCGTAGAGGCCGTACACCCCGAGCCAGACCGCGAGCAGCGCGGTGCCGATCGCCGCATCGGTCCGTGCCCCGGGCCGCCGTTGCACGAGCCTGAGCGCGACGACGAGCAGCGGCATCGACCAGACGAGATGCCGTGGCATTTCCTCGAGGTTCGGCACGACGGCACCGAGCCCGAACGTGATCTCGCCGGCCCGGTAGCCCGACTTGAAGACCCCGCCGTAGACCGCGGCGTCGAAGGCAGCGACGAGGCCGCAGAACCCGGCGACGCGCGCGCCCCAGACCGCCAGAGTCGCTCGCCCGATCCCCGTGCGCCGCGCCACCAGCACCGCAGCCGCGATCGCGACGAGAAGCACGACGCCGTCGGTGTAGCGGATGAACGTCGCGCCCTCGATCGAGAGGAAGGCGAGGAGACCCACCGCGGTCCGCAGCCGCGACGACGCGTCGGTCGCGAGGAGCGTCCAGAGGAGAGCGCCGATGCCTGCGGCGACGAGTGCCGCGTCGGTGAGGGTCGGCATCGTCGCGCGCCAGGCGAAGACGAGCGCGGCGCCCGAGGAGCAGTAGAGGACGACGGCCCAGGCTCCACCGAACCGCCCGAGCCAGCGCCGCGCTCCCGCGTAGAGGCCGACACACGCGACCCCGCCGTAGAAGAGCGGCGCGACGCGGAGGATGTGGAGAAGCTGGAACGGCACGGCGAAGAACGGGTAACCCGGGTTCTTCTCGCTGATCCAACGCCCGTTCGAGAGCTGCACCCACTGCGCGATCCCGCCGAGCCGGCGGGCCAGCGCGTGGTATTCGGCGGCCGAGAGGGTCAGGTGGCCGTGCGCGAGCGCGACGATCGAGGCGCGATACGCGAGGTCGTCGGGCTCGGGGAGCTGCGGCCCGCGCGTGAGCACGGCGGCGCAGAGGCCCACGAACGCGGCGAGCGCGACGGCGACATCGAGATTCCTGATTCGCTTCACGATGCGATCGAACCAGGCTCGGATGAAGTCCCGCTAAGCGGACGCTGAGAGCTCGCTGTGGGCGCTACGCCGCCGGAAGGCCGAGCTCCGCCGCGATCGGCTGGAGCGCCTCGACGATCGTGCGGATGTGGTCGTCGAGCTCGACGCCGAGCTCGTCGGCGCCCTTGTAGACCTCGTCGCGGTGGACGCCGGCCGCGAAGGACGGCTGTTTGAGCTTCTTCTTGACCGACTTCGGCTCGAGCCCCTCGAGGCCGGTCGGGCGCACGAGCGCGCACGCGTGGACGAAGCCGCTCAGCTCGTCGCACGCGAAGAGCGCCTTCTTGAGCGGCGTGTCGCGCGGCAGGCCGAGGTGCTCGGCATGCGAGAGTACGGTCTCGACGACCTCCTCGGGATAGCCCTCCCCACGGAGGATCGGCGCGCCGTCCTGCGGATGCTTGTCGAGCGTGGGGTGGATCTCGTAGTCGAAGTCGTGCAGGAGCGCGGCGACCCGCCAGAGCTCCTCGTCCCCGCCGAGCTTCCTCGCGTAGGCCGCCGTCGACGCCTCGACGGCGACCGCGTGCCGCAACAGCGACTCGCTCTTCGTGTAGCGCGTGAGGGTTTCCCAGGCACGGTCGCGAGTCGGCTCCATGGCCGGCCATCCTAGCCCGGGTTGCCCGGCGTGACGACAGTTGAGAGATTGTGTCGCAAGTCACCGAAACGCCTTGCGTTGGCCGCTGAGACAACGTAAACCGAGAGCCGGCCCCTTGAATCCAGCCCAGTGAAGGAGTCGGCTATGCACCTTGCCAGTCGTTCGTTCTTCCCGACGATCGTTCTCGCGCTTCTCTTCCTCGTCCCAGCCGGCGTCGCACGAAGCGACGACATCACCTGGAAGACTGCGCACGACACCGATCCCCATCTGCCGCTCACCAGGCAACAGTTGGCGATGACGGCCCAGAAGCGATCAGCTGAGAGCCCGCTGGCCGTCGTCGGATTCGGAACGCCCATGAGTCCCGGACCCTTCTCGACGTGCGGGGCCGCGTGCGGCGGCGGCGGAGGCGGGTACCCAGGCTCCTGGCACCTGGCCGCCAACCAGACGCCGCAGGCGACGAGCTACTACTGCGGGCCGGCCTCTGTCCACGAGGCTCTCGGTGCGGTCGGAGTCTCGCTCTCGCAGTCGGCCGCGGCAGCCGCGCTGAATACGACGACCGCCGGCACGGCGTGGTCGGGTGGAGGGACGTCGCCTTCCGGATACCCGGTTCCGGATGTGCTGAACGCGCACCAGAACAAGAACTACTACGTCCCGCAGTACGTCGCATCGCCAACCTCGAGCGCGATCAACGCCTACAAGGGCGATCTCGAATTCGACATCTACGCCATAGGGGCGCCGCTCGTCGGTGATGCGTGGGAGGTGCCGGGCGGTCCCCACCTCGTGGGCCACCCGCCGAACCAACAGATCTTCCACTGGTTCGAGATCCGCGGCTACCAGAACTCCGGTGCGTCGACGATGTACGAGGACTCGGTGCACGGAGCGAGCTCGATCGGATGGTCCCCGAACGTCCCGGCCTACTCGAGCTTGTCGAGCAGCACGATCGTCACCATCATCTCAGGGCGTGGCTACGTCTGGTAGACGACTTCGTGGCGGTCGCCTGGGCGGCGGTCTCGTCCTGGCGGCCGCCGTCGTCGTGTCGATGGGCGCCGGTCACGGCATGAGTGCGGGCAGTCAGGACCGCGGAGGTTGGTGCCGGACGCGCCCCAGCGCGGCCTGGCGGCGCGTGCTCTCCCGTCACGTCGTGGCGCTCTCGCGCAGGACTCCGCTGGTGCCCCTGACGCTCGCCCACGACGGCCGCTCCTTCTTCGCCGCGATCTACTCCGGGCACTTCTCGGGAATTGCGAAAGTCGTCGCCGACACGGGCGCCGTCACCAAGATCAAGGCGTTCCCGGATCCGAGCAACGACCAGGCGAGCGCCACCTTCGACGGCCGCTGGCTCGTCTGGAACGAGTACCACGGCTTCGACAGCTTCAACGACTTCACAACCTGGGCCTGGGACATCCGGACGGGAACGTTCAGGCAGATCGGCGCAGCGGCGCGGGCGCCGGACGGACAGTTCTGGGAAAGCCCCTGGCGTAGCCCCGATGTGCGAGCCGGCGTCGCGACCTGGGTGCAGGGCTCGGGACCGGATGGGCTGACGGACGTGCACGTCTACGACCTGCGGAGCAGCCGTGACGCTGTCGTTCGCCGAGGGCACGCGCTGGGCTCGTTCCTCCTCGGCGGACACCTCGTCGCCTGGCCGGAATCGCCTTCGCGCGGCGCCAGGACGAGGATGTACGCGGCTTCGACCGTCACCGGCGGCCGCGTGTCGACACCGCGCGCTCTGCGTGGGCTCCGAGGCGTGTCAGGCCTTGCCACCAACGGCCGCCGGATCGCATATCCCAGCGCGCCGTACAAGGCGCTGTTGTGGTCTCCCTCGCTGCGCGCGATGCCGCGGGAGATCGTCGCTGCCCGCAACCTGGACCACATCGACAACTCGGTGCAGGTCGGCGGCCGCTACATCGGCTTCGGAATGCAGCCGCGCCTGTTCGTCGCCGACACGCAGACACACGGCTACTTGCAGCTAGGCAACCGGGGCGGCTGGACGGAGGTCGACAAGACCGCGCTGCTGGTGGTCTCGGGACCGACCAAGAAGGTGCTTCACCCGGTCCTGCGAGTCGCCTTCGTCCCGCTCCGCAAGCTGCCGCCGCTGCCTGCCTGCTCCTAGGAAAGGCCCGCTTCGAGGCCCGGCTATGCTGGCCCGGCATGTCCGTCACGACGGCGCCGCAAGCCCTCGTCATCGAGGGCGGAAATCCGCTCAACGGCCGCATCCGGGCTTCGGGGAACAAGAACGGCGCGCTGCCGATCCTCGCCGCGTGCCTGCTCGTAGACGAGCCCGTCACGCTCTCGAACGTCCCGCGCATCCGCGACGTCGAGACGATGCTCGACCTCGTGTGCGCGACGGGCGCGAGCGGAGAGTGGACCGGCCCGAACGAGGTGCGGATCGATTCCCAGGGTCTCTCGTCGTACGAGATCGATGCCGTGCTCGCGGAGCGCATCAGAGCGTCGTTCCTGCTCGCCGGCCCGCTGCTGGCACGACTCGGCCGGGCGAGCGTGCCACCTCCGGGAGGCGACGTGATCGGCAGGCGCAGGCTCGACCCGCACATCCATGCGTTCGAGCGGCTCGGCGCGCGGGTCGAGGTCGAGAGCCGCTACGAGATGGAGACGGAGGGGCTCCGCGGCGCCGACATCTTTCTCGACGAGGCGAGCGTGATGGCGACCGAGAACGCCGTGATGGCCGCCGTTCTCAGTCCCGGCGAGACGACGATCGCGAACGCCGCGTGCGAGCCGCACGTGCAGGATCTGTGCCGCTTCCTCGTCGCCCTCGGGGCGGAGATCGAGGGCATCGAGTCGAACCTCCTGCGCATCCGGGGTGTCGAGCGGCTACGCGGCGGCGACTGGGCGATCGCCCCCGAGCACATCGAGGTCGGAAGCTTCATCGGCCTCGCGGCGGTCACGAACAGCGACCTCACCATCGACGGCGTCGAGCCGCGCGACCTCTCCTCGATCCTCTCCGCCTTCACCCGGCTCGGGATCGAGGTGGAGCAGGGAGATGGCTGGCTCCGGGTGCCGCCACACCAGGAGCTCGTGATCCAAAACGACCTCGGCGACCAGGTTCCCAAGATCGAGGACGGGCCGTGGCCCGCGTTCCCGGCGGACCTGACGTCCATCGCGGTCGCCGTCGCGACGCAGGCGTGGGGGACGATCCTCGTCTTCGAGAAGATGTTCGAGAACCGGCTGTTCTTCGTCGACAAGCTCGTCTCGATGGGCGCGCGGATCATCGTGTGCGACCCGCACCGCGTCGTCGTCAGCGGACCGTCGCGCCTGTACGGGCAGCGGCTGACGAGTCCGGACATCCGCGCCGGGATGGCGATGCTCATCGCCGCGCTCTGCGCGAACGGCCGCTCCGTGATCGGCAACGTCGCGGAGATCGACCGCGGCTACGAGCGAATCGACGAGCGCCTCCGGGCCGTCGGCGCCCAGATCGAGCGCGTCGAGGCGTAGTCGGTGGCTGCGCCGAAGCTACGGTCCGCAGCATGAGCGGGCAGACTGCTGCGGGTGTCCGCGTCAACGTCTACGGGCGCGGCGAGGCGACGGTCGAGACGGGGCTGCCCGTGCTCAACCGGCTGCTCGCCCGTCTCGCCGAGACGGCGCGGTTCGACCTCGTCGTCGACATCGAGCCGGGGGACACCCAGGCGGAGGTCGATGCGGCAGCGGCGGCGATCGGACGCGCGCTCGCCGGTCCGCTGCGGGCGGAGGGAGCACGCGGCCACGGCGCCGGCGCGCTGACGTCAGCCGAGGCACTCGCCTACGTCGTGCTCGAGACGAGCAACGAGCCGCTCTTTGTCACGAACGTCGACCTCACCCAGGCCCGCATCGGCGGCCTCGGCACCGATGTCGCGCGGCGGTTTCTCGAGGTTCTGGCGGAGAACGCGGGGCTCGTGCTCCATGTTCGACTTCTGAACGGCACCGACAGCGGCCACGTACTCGAGGCGATCTTCAAGGGGCTCGGCGCCGCGCTCGCCGAGGCCTGCGAGCGACGGGAGGTACACGAGTGAGCGACAAGAGCGTGGTGCGCACCGAGGCTGCGCCGGCGCCCTTCCAGGGCGCGCCGTACTCGCAGGCCGTCGCGGCCGGCGGCTTCGTCTTCGTGTCTGGCCAGCTCGGCCTGAGGCCGGGCGACACCGCGATCTCCGGCGGGATCGCGGAGCAGACCGAGCAGGTCTTCGCGAACCTGAAGGCGATCCTCGAAGAGGCCGGCAGCGAGCTCGGGCGGCTCGTCAAGACCACCGTCTACCTTCAGCATCTCGACGACTTCCAGGCGATGAACGCCGTCTATGCGAGGCACGTCGGCGAGCAGGCACCGGCGCGGGCGACGGTTGAGGTGGCGCAACTCCCCTCGGGCGCGCTCGTCGAGATCGAGGCAGTCGCGCTCCTCTAGCTCGCGACGCTGCACTTCGCCCGTTCGCAGACGGAGCTCCACCGACCTCGGGTGCTCGCTCCGGCACCGGCAGCCCCGTAACACCTACGTCACGGTGGCTGCCACCGTGACGTGAGTGTGACTCTCGGCGCCGACTGTAGGACGCGCGACAATGGCTCGGTGCTCCAGGAGATCGAAAAGTACGTGAGCTCGCTCGGGCTCGACGCCTATCTCGTCGGCGGCGCGGTTCGCGACGAGTTGCTCGGCCTCGACTCGAAGGACGCGGACTTCCTCGTGCCCGGCGTCGACACCGAGGGGTTGCGCACCGCGCTCGCGCCGCACGGCCGCGTCGAGGATCTCGTCGTAGCCGACCGGCTCGTCGGGGTCCGCTTCCACCCCGCCGACGGCCGGATCCGGACGCTGACGCGCGCCGGGATCGAGTTCGCACCGCCCCGCAAGGAGGTCTCGACCGGCCCCGGCCGGCACGACTTCGAGATCGTCGCCGACCCCTCGCTCTCCGTCGAGGACGACATGCGACGCCGCGACTTCACCGTCAACGCGATGGCGCGCCGCCTCGAGACGGGCGAGCTCGTCGACCCGCTCGGCGGCCGCGCCGACCTCGAGGCGCGCCGCCTGCGCACGGTCTCGCCCCAGAGCTTCCGGGAAGACCCGCTGCGGCTCGTCCGCGCGCTCCGCTTCGTCTCGCAGCTCGGCTTCGAGCCCGACGAGGAGCTCCTCGCCCAGATGCGCGAGGAAGCATCCGCGGTGAAGCTCGTCTCGGGCGAGCGCGTCGGCGGCGGGGTTGCGGCCGACGGGATGGGGGAGCTCTCGAAGCTCCTGCTTGGCGCGGAGCCGGCGCGGGCATTGCGCCTGGCCCGCGACACCGGCGTCCTCGTCGAGCTCTTGCCGGAGTTCGAGCCCGCAATCGGCTTCGACCAGGAGAGCCGCTATCACGACCTGACCGTCGACGAGCACACGTTCGCCGTCGTCCAGGCGGCCGCCGACGCGGGCTTCTCGCTCGCGGTGCGGCTCGCGGCGCTCTTTCACGATCTCGGGAAGCCGCACGTCGCCTGGCGCGGCCACGACGGCCGGGTCCACTACTACGCGAAGCCCGGCTTCGCCGAGCGCGGGCACGACCGCGTCGGCGCAGACCTCGCCGCCCGCGCGCTCGCCCGGCTCAGGTACCCGAGCGCGCTCCGCCAGCGGGTCGTCCGGATCGTGCGGCGCCACATGTTCCAGCCCGGAAAAGGCGACGCACGCCGCGCGCGGCGCTTCCTCCGCAGCAATGGCGCCGAGCTCGCCTTCGAGCTCATCGACCACAAGCACGCCGACCTGCTCGGGAAGCGGGGGAGCGGGGGCGAGCCGCCGCCGCTCGACGAGATCGAGGCACTCGCGCGCTTCCGCGAAGTCGTGGTGCAGGAGCGCTCCAGCCCGCACCGGCTGCGCGACCTCGCCGTCGACGGGAACGACCTGATCGAGCTCGGCTTACGGCCGGGGCCGCAGCTCGGGCGCATTCTCCACGAGCTCCTCGACGCCGTCGTCGACGAGCCTGCCCTCAACACCCGCGAGGAGCTGCTCGCGCGGGCGAAGGAGCGGCGTTGATCGGCTGGTCGGTCCAGGACTACCACGTCGCGTTCACGACCCGGCTCGGCGGAGTGAGCGAGGGGCCCTACGCGTCGCTCAACCTGGGCCGCAAGAGCGGCGACGACGTCAACCGCGTCGACGAGAACCGGCGCATCGCATGCGAGGCGATCGGCGCCGACGTGGAGAAGCTCGCGCTCAACTACCAGGTGCACTCCGACCGCGTGTTGCAGGCGGGCCCGGCCATGCGCGGCGAGCGCGCAGACGGGCTGTGGACCGACGAGCCGGGCCTCCCGCTCCTTGCGCTGTCCGCCGACTGCCTGCCGATTGCCCTTCTTCGCACCGAAACGGAGCGGCCGGCCGTCGCCGTCCTCCACGCCGGCTGGCGCGGCCTGCTCGCCGGCATCGCCGAAGCGGGGGCACGCGCCCTCGGCGACGGAGCGCTCGTCGCCGCGATCGGGCCGGGCATCGGCCCGTGCTGCTACGAGGTAGGGGAGGAGGTGGCGACGCGTTTCCGCGAGCGCTTCGGCGGCGGCGTCCTGCGCGAGAGCCACCTCGATCTCTGGACGAGCGCCGAGCTCGCGCTCCGCTCGGCGGGCGTCGAGCGGATCGACCGCTTCGACCGCTGCACCGCGTGCGAGCCCGAGACGTTCTTCTCGCACCGGCGGGACGCCGGCCGGACCGGCCGGCAGGGGGTGATCGCCTCTGTCGCCGGCTGAGATCCGCGAACGCTACGAGCGCATCCGCGAGGAGGTCGGCCCGTCCGTCACCGTCGTCGCTGCGACCAAGTACGTGACGCTCGAGAACCTCGCGTCGCTGGCCGAGGCCGGCGTCGAGGTGGTGGGTGAGAATCGCGCCCAGGACCTGCAGGCGAAGCACGCCGTCTACGGCGACGCGTTCCGCTGGCATTTCATCGGCCACCTCCAGAGCCGCAAGGCTCCGCTCGTGAGCGAGCTCTGCGAGCTCTGCCACTCGCTGGCCTCCGAGTCCGCCGCCCGCAGGCTCACGATCCCAGCGCTCGTCGAAGTCAACCTCTCCGACGAGCCCACGAAGTCGGGCGTGTCGCCCGAGAAGCTGCCGGCGCTGCTCGAGGCCTACCCCGACGTCCGCGGACTGATGACGATGCCGCCAGCGACGGCCGATCCAGAGGCGTCGCGCCCCTACTTCCGTCGGCTTCGCGAGCTCGCCGCGCGCCATGGGCTGCGCGAACTCTCGATGGGGACGAGCCAGGACTACCGCGTCGCCGCCGAGGAGGGAGCGACCTACGTCCGGGTCGGCGCAGTCCTGTGGCAGCGCTAACATCGGCGGCGCGATGGGTGTCTCCGATGTCTGGGCCCGTACCCTCGTGTACTTCGGCATCGCCGAGGAGGAGGACTGGGACGAGGACGGCTACCTCACCGAGGACGAGCTGGCCGATCCCTACGACCGGCCGAACGTCCGTCGGCTCCCGGCGCGGAGCTCGCGGCGCGACTACGACGACGACTGGACGGACCCGGAGCCGGAGGACGCCCACACGAGCATCCTTCGGCCGCGGGCCGCGGATACACGCCGCGTCCGGAACCTCGCCCCCGTCCGCGGTCCAGGCACGTCCCGCGTCCACCTGATCCTGCCGCGCAGCTTCAACGACGCGCAGCCGGTCGCCGACCGGTTCAAGGACGGCGTCCCCGTGATCCTCAACCTCCAGTCGGCGGACGCGGAGCTCTCCAAGCGCCTCATCGACTTCGCGAGCGGCCTCACGTACGCGCTCGACGGCGGGATGCAGCGGATCGCGGACAAGGTCTTCCTCCTCACGCCGCGCGACGTCGAGCTCTCTGCGGAGGACCGGGCACGCATGCTCGAACGCGGCTTCTTCAACCAGGCCTAGGAGAACGCCCGCCGAGGGCGAACCCGGCCGGGATGGGCTGCCTGGCCACGTTCGTCCTGCTCGCCGACGCGATCACGCGTGTCGAGACCTTCGTCAACGTCTTCATCGGCCTGTACTGGCTCGTGATCTTCGTGTACATCCTCACGAGCTGGCTGCGGCTGCCCTATTCGCCCACACTCAACCGGATCCAGCGCTTTCTCTACGACGTCTGCGACCCGTACCTCCGCCTCTTCCGTCGTGTGCTTCCCGCGACGGGAGCGATCGACCTCTCGCCGATGTTGGCCCTCATCGCACTCGTCCCGATCGACCGATTCCTGATCTGGATCCTCGACCACTTCCACTAGAGGGGAGATCCCCATGGCACTTACACCTGTCGAGATCAGACACATGACGCCGCCCCGCACGGCCCTCCGCGGCTACCGCGTCCCGGCGACCGACAGCTTGCTCGAGGAGATCACGGCGAGCTTCGAGGACGTCTGGCGCGAACGCGCAGACCTCGCGGACAAGGTGGAGCAGCTCGAGAGCGATCTCGTCCGCTTCCGCGAGCTCGAGACTCTCTTGCGCACGACCCTCGTCGCGGCCGAGCAGGCGTCGGCCCACATGCGGGACCGGGCGCGGCGTGAGGCCGAGCTGATCCTGAGCGAGGCCCACGCCGAGGCCCGCGAGGTGCAGCGGCGCGCGATCGCCGAGAACGAACGGCTTGCCCACGAGTCGCGACGCCTCCGGGCACAGCTGGTGGACGCACTCTCCGCGCTAGACGAGCTCGAGCCCGCAGGTGCTGTCGAGGCAGAAGAGGCGGCGGCACCCGAGCCGGACGCGGCCACAGAGGCCGAGCGCAGCTGGTACGGGTATCCGAGCGACCCCGCCGTGCCCGACGCGAACGCGGCGTGACGAACCAGGCCGCGGGCGCGGCCGGACGTAGACTGAGTGCATGACTGCGGAGACGACGCGGCTGCGCGTACGGGTGAGCCCGGGAGCCGGCCGGACGGCGCTCGTCGGCCGCCACGGCGACGCGTGGAAGGTGCGCGTCACCGCGGCGCCCGAGCGCGGACGCGCGAACGAGGCCGTTCTCCGCCTCCTCGCCGAGACGCTGGCGCTACCCCGCACGGCGCTGACGCTCGTTTCGGGGCACAGCGCCCGGGAGAAGATCGTGGAGCTGACGGGAGTGGGACCGGCGCAGATCGAGCGGCGCCTCGTCTCGGCGACGGGCACGGAGCGGGGCAGGAAGGAGAGGCGGTGACGAGCATCGATACGGAGCGCTTCCGCGCCATGCTGCTCGACGAGCGCAAGCGGGTCGAGCACGCGCTCGCGAACCTCCGCGCCGAGCATCCCGGCTCGCTCGACGAAGAGGTCGAGGAGATCGAGGCGACGAGCGACAACCATCTCGCCGAGACCGCCACCGCGACGCTCGGCCGCGAGATCGACTACACGCTCGGTGAGAACTCCGAGCAGGTACTCGCCGAGATCGACGCCGCGCTGAAACGCATCGAGGACGGCACGTACGGCACGTGCGTCAGCTGCGGACGGGAGATTCCGGTCGAACGGCTGGAGGCGTACCCATGGGCTTCTCTCTGCATCGACTGCAAGCGAAGAGCCGAGGGGTGAACGAGCCGCTGCGGCAGCTCGAGGTTCGGGTCGGCTCGGCAACGGATGCGTTGACGCCGCTCTCCCGCGCGACCCGGTCGTTCGCCGCCGCGCCGGTGCAGTGGGTTGCGCTCGCAGCCATCGTGCTCACCGCGGCCGCGGCCGACCAGGTGACGAAGCACGTCGTCGCCACCGACCTCAGGCTCGGCGACGGAGTCCACGTCGTCGGCCCGTTCTGGATCAGACACGTCCAGAACTCCGGCATCGCCTTCGGTCTCTTCTCCAGAGCGACGCCGGCCGTCATCGCAGTCACCGCGGTCGCGGTCGCTTGGATGCTCGTCTACTTCGCCCGCTCCGGCGCCCGCCATCCGATTCTCCCGGTCGCGCTCGGCCTCGTGATCGGCGGAAGCGTCTCGAACCTCGCCGACCGCGTCCGGCTCGGCTTCGTCACCGACTTCCTCGACTTCCGCTACTGGCCCGCCTTCAACCTCGCGGACAGCTTCATCGTGATCGGGGTCGGGATCCTGCTCGTCGCGCTCCTCCTCGCCGAGCGCGAGCCGCGTCAGGCGCACGAGAACGGCGCGCCGCCCAGCCGCTGAAGCGGCACGTCGTCCCGCCGGAGGCCGCAGGCGAGCGGCTCGACCGCCATCTAGCGGGGCTGCCGGAGGTGGGCTCGAGGGCCGCGGCCGAGCGGCTGCTCGACCTCGGCGCAGTGCTCGTCGACGGACAGACACGGGCGAAGAGCCACAAGCTCGCGGGCGGGGAGGAGATCGAGATCGAGCAGCCTGCGCCGGCCGCAGCCGAGCCGGCCGTAGCGCCGCCCGAGCTCACGATCGTCTACTCCGACGAGCACCTCCTCGTCGTGGACAAGCCCCCGGGCGTCGTGGTGCATCCGGCTCGGGGCCACGCGGCCGGGACGCTCGCGCACGCCCTGGCGGCTGCGGGCGCTGCGGGCGGCGAGGAGGACCGCCCGGGGATCGTCCATCGCCTCGACCGGGACACGTCGGGGCTGCTCGTCGTCGCCCGGTCACAGCAGACGTACGAGAGGTTGCAGCGGCTCGTGCGGCGCCGCGCGCTGACGCGCGAATACCTCGCGCTCGTGGCCGGGAGGCCGCGGTCGCGCCAGGGGACGATCGACGCGCCGATCGGGCGCGACCGGCACGACCGGCTCCGCCACTCGCTCGATACGGCCACACCGCGAGCGGCCGTGACGCACTTCGAGCTACGTGAGCTCCTGCCCGGCCACGCGCTGCTCCATGTCCGGCTCGAAACCGGCCGCACGCACCAGATTCGCGTCCATCTCGCCGCAATCGACCTTCCGGTCGCCGGAGACCCCGTGTACGGGACAGCGGGCGATCTCGGTCTCGACCGGCAGTTCCTCCACGCCACGCGGCTCGCCTTCGCCCATCCGGTCACCGGTGGGTCGGTCGACGTCTCGTCGCCGCTCCCGCCCGATCTGGCCGCCGCCCTGGAAACGGCGCGGGCCAGCTAACCTTCTCGGGTTCCCGACCCGACTTCCCGGCGGCCCAGCCGTGGCGCTCGTGCCTCTCCTCGCGAGGGGTGCGCCCCGACTCCCGCCGGCGCTCTACAAAAACGAATCCGGAAGGAGTTTCTCGATGTCAGTTTCGACTGGGGCAGTGTCTCCCGGCACCGTCACCATGCGCGAGCTGCTGGAGGCCGGAGTCCACTTCGGCCACCAGACGCGGCGCTGGAACCCGAAGATGCGCCGCTTCATCTTCGCCGAGCGCGGCGGCATCTACATCATCGACCTCACGCAGACCTCGGAGCGGCTCGACGAGGCGCAACAGTTCCTGCGCAACGTCGCCGAGCGCGGCGGCGCCGTCCTCTTCGTCGGCACGAAGAAGCAGGCGCAGGACGCCGTCGAGAACGAGGCGAAGCGCGTCGGCATGCCGTACGTCAACCACCGGTGGCTCGGCGGCCTGCTGACGAACTGGCGCACGATGGCCGATCGCATCGACCGGCTGCACGAGATGCGGCGCCTGCGGGACGAGGACCAGCTCGAGCTCCTGCCGGCGAAAGAGCGCATCGCGATGGCGGCCGAGCTCGAGAAGCTCGAGCAGAACCTCGGCGGTGTCGCCGACATGCGCCGCCAGCCGGACGCGGTCGTGATCGTCGACCTGAAGAAGGAGGCGCTCGCCGTGCGGGAGGCGCGACGGCTCGGAATCCCGGTCGTCGCGCTCGTCGACACGAACTGCGACCCCGACGAGGCCGACTACGTCATCCCCGGCAACGACGATGCGATTCGCTCGTGCAACCTCATCGTGCACGCGCTTGCCGAGGCGGTGTCGGACGGCAAGCAGAAGGTCTCGGCCCGCGAGCTCGAGCAGCAGCAGACGGAGCCGGAGGCGCCCACGGCGGAGCCGGAGGCGCCCGCCACCGAGCCGACCGTTCCCGAGGGCGACGTCGAGAAGGTCTCTGCGGGCGAGAGCATCGAGCCCGTCACGGAGGGCGAGTCCGTTCCGGCTCCCACGGGGGAGGATCCGGGGAAGGAAGGCGCCGAGGTCACCAACGCGTCCGAAGCGGCGCTCGAAGATCCGGCTCCGAGTGGCGAGGAGGCGTGATGGCGGCTGAGATCTCGGCCCAGCTCGTCCGCGAGCTCCGCGAGCGCACCGGCGCCGGCATGATGGACTGCAAGCGCGCGCTGCAGGAGACGAACGGCGACATGGAGACCGCGGTCGTCCTTCTGCGCGAGAAGGGCATGGCCAACGCCGCGAAGCGCGCCGACCGGGCGACGACCGAGGGGCTCGTCGGCTACCGCCTCGCCGATGACCGCTCACGCGGGACGATGGTCGCCGTCGGCTGCGAGACGGAGCCGGTCTCGAAGAGCGAGGAGTTCCAGGCGTTCAGCGAGAAGGCGCTCGAGCTCGTCGAGGCGGAGGGGATCCAGGCCGTCTCGCAGCTCGAGGAGGAGCGGGCGGAGCTCTCCGGCAAGCTCGGCGAGAACATCGCGATCGCCGGAGCAGCGCGGTTCGAGGCCGTCGAGGGCGGCCGGCTGGCCGCGTACGTCCACCCGCCGGCGAAGAAGCTCGGCGTCCTCGTACACGTGCGCGGCGGCGACGACGATCTTGCGCGGAACCTCGCGATGCACATCTCGTGGTCGGATCCGCGGTGGATCGGCCGCGACGGCGTCCCCGAGGACCTCCTCTCTGCGGAGCGCGAGATCTACCTCAACTCCGATGAGGTGCAGTCGAAGCCCGAGCAGGCGCGTGAGAAGATCGTGACCGGGATGCTCGACAAGCGCTTCTTCGCCGAGCGTGGCGGCGTGCTCGCCGACCAGCCGTGGATCCACGACGGGTCGCTCACCGTCGGCAAGGTCCTCGCCGACGCTGCGGCCGAGGTGCTCGAGTTCGAGCGCTTCTCGCTCGCCGGATGAGCGCGCAACCCAAGACGGAGACCGGCACGGGGGCAGGGGTGCCCGTCTTCCGGCGGGTGCTGCTCAAGCTGTCCGGCGAGGCGCTCATGGGCGACCGCGACTACGGCATCGAGCCGGGCGTGACGCAGGCGCTCGCGAAGGAGGTCGCGGGCATCCGCAGCGAAGGGGTCGACGTCGCGGTCGTCGTCGGCGGAGGGAACTTCTATCGCGGCCTCGCAGCGGCGGCGGAGAGCGGGATGGACCGCGCGACGGCCGACTACGCGGGCATGCTCGCGACACTTCTCAACGCGCTCGCGCTCCAGGACGCGCTCGAGCGGGAGGGCGCCGACACGCGCGTCCTGTCGGCGCTCGAGGTCTCGGAGGTCGCGGAGCCGTACATCCGGCGGCGCGCGATCCGCCACCTCGAGAAGGGCCGCGTCGTGATCTTCGCGGCCGGCACCGGCAACCCGTTCTTCACGACGGACACGGCGGCCGCGCTGCGGGCGCTCGAGATGGGCGCCGATGCGATCCTGATGGCGAAGCACGGCGTCAAGGGCGTGTACGACGGCGATCCCCACAGCGTCTCCGACGCCGAGTTCCTGCCACGCATCACCCATCTCGAGGCGATCGAGCGGGGGCTGAAGGTGATGGACACGACCGCCCTCTCGCTCTGCATGGACAACCGCCTCACGATCCACGTCTTCGAGCTCGCCGAGGGCAACGTCGCGCGCGTCGTGGCCGGCGAGGAGGTCGGGACGATCATCGCGACTGGAGAAAGGAAGGACTGACAATGGCGACAGCGGAAGAGCTGATCTCGGGCGCCCGCGACCGCATGGTGAAGTCGGTCGAGCACGCACGGTCGGAGTTCGCAACCGTCCGCACCGGGCGCGCCTCGGCGTCGCTCCTCGACCGCATCGAGGTCGACTACTACGGGACCCAAACGCCGCTGCGCCAGCTGTCGACGATCAACGTCCCCGAGCCGCGCATGCTCACGGTGCAGCCGTTCGATCCGAGCTCGATCCGCTCCATCGAGAAGGCGATCCAGGAGTCGGATCTCGGCCTGACGCCGTCGAACGACGGCAAGCTGATCCGGCTGCCGATCCCCCAGCTGACCGAGGAGCGGCGGAAGGAGCTCGTGAAGGTCGTGCGCAACCTGGCCGAGGAGCATCGGGTCGCCGTGCGCGAGATCCGGCGGGACGCGATGCGGCACCTGAAGGAGCTCGTCGACGGAGGGGACGTCGGCGCCGACGAGGAGCACCGGGCCGAGGGCCGGGTGCAGGAGCTGACCGACGAGCACACGAAGCACATCGACGACCTCCTGAAGCACAAAGAGGCGGAAGTGATGGAGGTCTAGCCGGGTGGCCTCGGTTCCGGGCAGCGGCACCGACGTCACGCCGGAGGAGCACCTTCCCGAGGTCGCGCACGCGGTCGCGGTCATCATGGACGGGAACGGGCGCTGGGCCTCCGAGCACGGCGTCTCTGTCGCCGACGGCCACCGTGCCGGCTCGCGCGCGCTGCGGCCCGTCGTCGAGTCCGCCATCGATCTCGGCATCGAGTCGCTTGCGGTCTACGCCTTCTCGACCGAGAACTGGAGCCGCGCCGCGGACGAGGTCGCCGCCCTGATGGAGATCTTCGGCGCGACGATCGACCGTGAGCTCGAGGATCTCGCCGCGCAGGGCGTCCGGTGCCGGTTCGTCGGCCGCCGCGACCGGGCTCCCGACTGGCTGCGGACGAAGATGGACCGGCTCGAGACGGCGACGGTGGAGAAGTCCAAGCTGCAGCTCTGGATCGCCTTCGACTATGGCGGCCGGGCCGAGCTCGTCGACGCCGCCCGGAGGCTGCTCGAGAGCGGGGCGGACCCCGACGACGTCGACGAGGCCGCACTCGCGGCTTGCCTCTACGAGCCCGAGATGCCGGACCCCGACCTCGTGATCCGCACCTCGGGCGAACGCCGCATCTCGAACTTCCTCCTCTGGCAGTCCGCGTACGCCGAGTACGTATTCACCGACACCCTATGGCCCGACTTCGGGCCCGAGGAGCTCCGGACCGCAATCGAGGAGTATGCGCGCCGGCGCCGTAGATTCGGCGGTCGATGATCGCCGCTCGGCTTCCATGAGCAACTTCGTCTCGCGCCTGCTGGTCGCGGCGGTCGGCCTGCCGCTCGTGCTCGGCATGCTCTGGCTCGGCGGCTGGTGGCTGTTCGCGCTCGTGGCCGTCGCGGCATTCGTCGGCGTGCACGAGTTCGTGACGACGGCACGCCCTCTGCGGCCTCTGGCGCCCGCGGTGTACGGCGGCGTGCTGCTCGGGCTCGTCGGCGCGCACACCGGCGGGCTCGTCTGGCTGCTCGGCGGCTTTCTCGCCACGTTCCTGCTGGGGTTCCTGCTCCACGCGCTCTCGAGCACCCGCGCGCCCACGACGGCTGCGCTCGGGTCGACGGTCTTCGGCTCGGCCTGGATCGGGCTGGGGCTCGGCTTCCTGCTTCTGCTGCGCGAGATGCACACGGAGGGGAGGCTCGTCGCATTCGCCGTCATGCTCGTGGCGTGGGCCGCTGCAACCTTCGCCTACTTCGGCGGACGGCTGTTGGGCCGCCACAAGCTCGCGCCGCGCCTCTCGCCGGGCAAGTCGTGGGAAGGACTGCTGATCGGAGCCGCTGCGGGCGTCTTCGTCTCGTTCATCGCGCTGTACGACACGCGCCACCGTTACCTGAGCGTCTGGCAGGCGATCGTGCTCGGCGTGGTCCTCGTGATCGCCGAGGTCCTCGGCGACCTGTTCGAGTCGGCGCTGAAGCGCGACCTCGAGGTGAAGGACACGGGACGTCTCCTCGGCGGCCACGGCGGCATGCTCGACCGCGTCGACGGTCTGCTGTTCGCCGCCCCGGCCGCCTACTTCCTCGTCGTTTCGTTCGGATTCCACTGACTCCCTACACTGACCGGGTGAAGCGTGTCGCGCTGCTCGGGGCGACGGGGTCGATCGGGCACCAGGCGATCGAGATCGTCGAGGCGCACCCGGAGCTCGAGCTCTGTGCGGCCGCGTCCGGCTCGACGCCGCTCGACGACGTCGATGCGCCCCTGAAGGAGGTCGGAGGCGACCTGACGGACCTCCTGGAGCGCGCACAGCCGGACATCGTCCTCAACGCCGTCGTCGGCTTCGCCGGAGTCCACGCAACGCTCTGGGCGCTCGAGCACGGCGTCGACCTGGCTCTCGCGAACAAGGAGAGCCTCGTCGCCGCGGGCGAGCTCGCACTCGCCGCACGGGAGCGTGGCCGCGGCCGGATCCTGCCGGTCGACAGCGAGCACTCGGCGCTGTTCCAGTGCCTCGAGGGGCGGACGCCCGAACAGGTCGACACGCTCGTGCTCACCGGCTCCGGCGGCCCGTTCCGCGGCCGCACGCGCGCCGAGCTCGAGGACGTGACGCCGGAACAGGCACTCGCACATCCGACCTGGCGCATGGGCCCGAAGATCACGGTGGATTCGGCAACGCTCGCGAACAAGGGGCTCGAGGTGATCGAGGCGCACTTCCTCTTCGGCGTGGAGTACGAGCGGATCGAGGTGGCGATCCAGCCGACCTCGATCGTGCACGCCCTTGTGCGCTTCCGCGACGGCGCCTCGCTCGCGCATCTCGGCTACCCGGACATGCGCGTCCCGATCTCGTACGCGCTCACGTATCCCGAGCGGGCAGCGACGCCGCTCCCGCCGCTCGACCTCGCGTCGCTCACGCTCGAGTTCAGGAAGCCGGACACGGACACATTTCCGATGCTCTCCCTCGCGCGCGCCGCCGGCCGGGAGGGCGGGACCGCGCCGTGCGTGTACAACGCCGCGAACGAGGTGGCGGTCGCCGCGTTCCTCGCGGGCCGCCTGCCGTTCCTCGGCATTCCGGAGGTCGTGGGGGAGACGCTCGCCACAGCAGGGGCCGACCCGGCCGGCGACGTCGGCGACCTCGTGGAGGCGGACCGCGCGGCGCGGGCGCTCGCGGAAGGAGCACTGGCGACGGTTTGACGTGGCTCGTCGTCATCGGCGGTCTCGTCCTGCTCGTCTTCCTGCACGAGCTCGGCCACTTCTCGGTCGCGCTCGCCGTCGGCATGCGGCCACGGAGCTTCTACGTCGGCTTTCCACCTGCGCTCGTGAAGATCCGCCGCAAGGGCATCGAGTACGGGATCGGCATGATCCCACTCGGCGGCCTCGTGCGGATCCCTGGCATGCACCGGCCGGCGGCGCGCGACCTGCAGGCGTTCGTCGAGCCCGCCGTGCGGGAGCAGCCGGGCCTCGCCGCAGCCGTCGGCGCCGTCCGGCGCGCGCTCGAGGTGGAGGACTACGCGGAAGCCAGGCGCGCGTATCTGGAGCTCGAGCGCGAGATCCGCGCGGCACACCTCTCACCCGGCGCGAGGCGGTCGGCCGAGCGAGCGCTGCGCGACGTGGAGGAAGGTACGGCTCCGGACGCGTACTGGCGTGCCGCGACGTGGAAGCGCGTCGCCGTCATCGCGGCCGGTCCGCTCGCGAACGTCCTCATCGCGTTCGCAATCCTCTTCGTCGTCTTCGCCGTCAGCGGCGGGCCCTCCCAGTCGCAGCGTCCCACGGTGCAGGTCGCCGTGGTCGAAGCCAACACGCCAGCCGCCGCAGCAGGCCTGCAGGCGGGCGACCGGATCCTTGCGGTCGACGGCCGGACCACCCGCTCGTTCTCGGCCGTCTCACATCGCATCAGGGAAAGCCGCGGCAAGCCGGTGACGCTCACCGTGCTTCGCGACGGACGGCGGGTGAAGGTCGGCCCTCGCGCAACGATCCTCCTGCACGGCCACTGGATCTTCGGCTTCGAGCCGACGGTGCGTCTGGTCAGGTATCCGGTCGGCAAGGCCGCGAGCACCGCAGGGTCGGACCTGTGGCACGTCGTGAGCGGCACCGTGACCGGGTTCGGCTCGCTGTTCTCGACGCAGGGACGCAGTCACCTCACGGGCCCGGTCGGCATCGTCCGCGTCTCGCACGCGCAGCTCCAGTTCGGGTACACGTGGTACCTCGAGATCCTCGCCCTCGTGAGCATGTCGCTCGCGCTGCTGAATCTCCTGCCGCTCCTGCCGCTCGACGGCGGCCACATCCTCTTCTCGCTCATCGAGGGGATCCGCCGCCGCGCTCTCGCCCGCGAGGTCTACGAGCGGGTCTCCGTGGTCGGAATCGCGCTCATCCTGGTCATCTTCGTGATCGCGTTCTCCAACGACGTCTCCGCGGGAGCGCCCCACTAACCCGCGGAAAACGCTTTGCGTTTCCGCGGGGTTGCAGGAACTGCGCCGCCGGGCCGGTCACCGAGGCGTCTCTCAGCGTCCCCTGAGGGCCGCGATTTCGCGCGAACACGCCTGGATACACTGAAAACTCGATGGCCAGCAAACGGCAGATCTCCGTCGGCGGCGTGAAGATCGGCGGTGGCGCCCCCGTCGTCGTCCAGTCGATGACGACGACGAAGACGCATGACGTCCCCGCCACGACCGCCCAGGTCGCCGCGCTCGCAAGCGCCGGCTGCGAGATCGTGCGCGTCGCCGTCCCGAAGACGGAGGACGCGGAGGCGCTCTCGAAGATCGTCCGCTTGTCGCCGGTGCCGATCGTCGCGGACATCCACTTCAATGCGAGCCTTGCACTGAAGGCCATCGAGCAAGGCGTCGCCGCCGTGCGCATCAACCCTGGCAACATCGGCGGCTCCGACAAGGTCGCCGAAGTCGTGCGCGCGGCCAAGGCGAAGGGCATCCCGATGCGAATCGGCGCGAACTCCGGCTCGCTGCCGAAGCATCTCGAGGAGCTCGCGCAGGCAGATCAGGCGGAGGCGCTCGTCGAGGCGGCGCTCGAGGAGGTGCGCCTGCTCGAGAGCCTCGACTTCTACGACTTCAAGATCTCGGTCAAGTCGAGCCACGTGCCGACCATGATCCGCGCCTACCGGATGCTGTCGGAGAGGGTCGGCTATCCGCTCCACCTCGGCGTCACCGAGGCTGGCACCGTCTTTGCAGGGTCGATCAAGAGCGCAGTCGGCATCGGGACCCTCCTGGCGGAGGGGATCGGCGACACGATCCGCGTCTCGCTGTCGTCCGACCCGGTCGAGGAACCGAAGACGGCCTACGAGATCCTCAAGGCGCTCGGACTGCGCGAGCGCGGCCCCGTGATGATCGCCTGTCCGAGCTGCGGCCGCGACAACGTCGGCGTCCACACGCTCGCGGAGGAGGTCGAGCGGCGCCTGCAGGACTATCCGCAGCACTTCGAGGTGGCCGTGCTGGGCTGTGCCGTCAACGGGCCCGGCGAGTCGGGCGACGCGGACTTCGGCATCGCCGGCGGACGCGACGTCGGCTTCATCTACGCGCACGGCCGCGTGCTGAAGAAGGTCGGCTCCGACATCCTCATCGACGAGCTCTTCCACGAGATCGACCGGTGGATCGAGGACGGCATGCACCGCCCGAAGCGCCTCAAGATGGCGAAGCCGGCCGCCCTGGCCATGGCTGAAGCCTCGATGATCCCGCTCGAATAGGGTCCGGCGGGACCCGATGATCGCCCGAGCCTCACAGCTCTTCCTGCCGACCCTGCGCGAAGCGCCCGCCGACGCGGAGGCTGCGTCGCACCGGCTGCTCGTGCGCGGAGGTTTCATCCGCCAGATCGGCGCCGGCCTCTGGAGCCTCCTGCCACTCGGCTGGCGAGTCCACATGCGGATCGAGCAGATCATCCGCGAGGAGATCGACGCGATCGGCGGACAGGAGATGCTTGCTCCGACGCTGACGCCCGCAGAGCTCTGGGAGACGACCGGGCGGATCGACGTGCCGATCCTGTTCAGGCTGCAGGACAGTAGCGGTCGCCGGTTCGTGCTCTCGTGGACGCACGAGGAATCGATGACGTTCCTCGCCCGCGAGATCAGCTCCTACAAGCAGCTGCCGCAAGTCTGGTACCACTTCTCGACGAAGGAGCGCGATGAGCCGCGCCCGCGTGGCGGCCTCCTCCGCGTCCGCGAGTTCGTCATGAAGGACTCGTACACCTTCGACGCCGACGCGGCGGGCCTCGACGCTGCATTCGAACGGCACCGGGAGGCGTACGCCCGAATCTTCGAGCGCTGTGGCCTCGAGGCCTATCTCGTCGAGGCGGAGTCCGGGGTCATGGGCGGCAAGAGCTCGCTCGGATTCCTCGCGCCGACAGGATCCGGCGAGAACGAGTTGATGCGCTGCGAGAACGGTGACTACTTCGCCGACGCGGAGGCCGCCCGCGGCGCGCCCCGTCCCGCCGAGCTGCCTTCGCCGCTCGATGCGCCCGAGCGCGTCGAGACGCCCGGTGTGGGCACGATCGAGGAGCTCGCGGCCTTCCTCGGGATCGCGGAGTCGGCGACGTCGAAAGCCCTCCCCGTCGTGACCGGCGACCGGCTCGTCCTGGCGCTCGTCCGCGGCGACGACCGGCTCAGCCCCGAGAAGCTCGAGACGATCTTCGAGGCCGCGTTCCGGCCCGCGACCGAGGAGGAGATCCGAGACGCGTTCGGAGCCGGAGGCGGATCCCTGGGGCCTGTCGACGTCGACGTCGAGGTGATCGTCGACGAGGCGCTCCGCGAGGGCCAGTACGTGGCCGGGGCCAACCAGGACGGGTGGCACCTCCGCGGCGTCGGGTCCGGCCGGGACTACGAGGCGACGTTCGCCGACATCCGCCAGGCGAAGGACGGCGACGCCTGCCCGCTGTGCGGCGGCACGCTTCGCGTCCAGACCGCCGTGGAGGTCGGTCACATTTTCAAGCTCGGCACCTTCCACTCGAAGGCGTTCGGCGCGACGTTTCTCGACGAGGACGGGAGGGAGAAGCCACTCGTCATGGGCAGCTACGGGATCGGGCTCGCGCGGACGATGGCCGCCATCGTCGAGCAGTCGCACGACGAGAACGGGATCGTCTGGCCGAAGGCGGTCGCGCCGTACGACGCGCACGTCGTGGTGCTGCCCGGGGCCGAAGAGATCGCAGCGCAGGCGGCCGAGAAGCTCTCCGCGGCGGGGCTCGCCGTCCTCCTGGACGACCGCGACCAGCGGGCGGGGGAGAAGTTCGCCGATGCCGACCTGATCGGCTGTCCCCTGCGCGTGACGGCGGGGCGGAAGAGCCTCGAAGACGGCAAGGTCGACGTGCGCGACCGCGCAGGCGGCGCTGAGAAGCGATTAGATGTGGCCGAGCTCGGCGAGGAGGCCTAGACGATGGCGAAACGGCGGCGGTTCAGCGAGGGGGGATTCGGCGAGACTGTCCAGCGCCTGATGGACGAGCGGGCGGTGACGTACCGCCAGCTCGCAGCGCTCACCGGGCTCTCCGCGGGCTACCTCAACCACCTCGTCCACGGGAACCGCCCCGTGCCGTCGAACGACGTCGTGGCGACTCTTGCGCAGGCCCTGGAGGTGGAGCCCGAACACTTCCGCGAGTACCGCCTCCGGGTGATCACGGAGCGCCTCGAGGCGATGCCCGAGCTGATCGACCGCCTGTACCGCCGCCTCGAAGCCTGACCGGACGAAGAGCTGTGCTCTCCGTCCGGCGGCCGGAACTGCGTCAGCTTCGCGCGCTCAGACGTCTCCGCGACTGCGCGCCGTGGGCGGCTCGAGCGGGAAGCCCGTCTCGCGCCAGAGATGGACACGCACGAGCGCGTCGATTCCGTACAGGAGCTCCTGGAGCAGGTCGATGTCGAACATGTCGGCGCTCGCGAGCGCGTCGGTCCAGATCCCGAGAGCCTCCAGACCCGGCTCGTCGAGGCTTGCGTGCGGCTCGAGCCGGTCGCGCAGCGTACCCGCGAGCGATTCGCAGGTCTCCCTGCGCTCGAGGATCGTCTCGGCGCCGATCGTCCGCGCTGCTACGCGAAGCTCGGTCACCAGCCCCGAAAGCTCGTGCCGGCGGTTCAGGTCGATTGCGGCCATGCCGCCTCCCTTCGTTCCAGCGAGGATCGCGCGGCGGAGCTCGGACGGCATCCGCGAAACCGCTGATCTGGCTCAGCGAAGCCGGTAGCGCAGGAAGAGATGCGAGCCGTGCGTCCGCACCGAGCGGAGGCGGCCGGCCGTCCGGGCCTGCGGCATCAGCTCGACCCCCTCGACGAGGCCGAGCCGGGGAGCTGCGGCACGGCCCGCGAGAAGCGGAGACACGGTGAGGAAGAGCTCGTCCACGAGCCGCGACGCGAGCAGCCCGCCGAACAGCGTCGGGCCGCCCTCGGAAAGGATCACGCCGGAGCCGCGACCGTGCAGCACTCCGACGGCGGAGACGAGATCGACGGTGTCGCCCGCGTTGACGGCCACGACCTCGGCCGCTTCGGGCACGCGGGCGCGCAGGCCGGCGGCTGCTCCCTCGGTCGTGAGCACGAGCGCCCCGGACTCAAGCACGGGATGCGCCGGGTCGAGCGAGCCGCCGGCGGTGACGACGGCGACGAGCGGCTGCTCGGGGCGGCCGCGCCGGGAACGCAGCTCTGCGAGCGCCTTCGCCGCCGGGGGATACGGGCGGTCGACCCGCCACGTGCCCTGCGGCGACGACAACAGCGTGCCGGAACCGACGACGACGGCATCGGCACACGCGCGCAGGAGGGCGAGAACGAAGCGGTCCGCCTCGCTCTCGTCCCCGAGGAGCGCGTGCGAGCGCGGGAGCCCCGGCACCGCGACGACCCCGTCGAGCGAGGAGACGAAGTTCGCGACGAGACACGGCTCCTCGAGGCCGATCGCGCCGCCGTAGAGCGTTGCAAGCTGCTCCGGGAGGTCCCACCTAGGCACGTCCTCGTCTTCCGCGAGGACCGTGAAGGGCTCGTTCACCGCGTCAGCGTAAGGAACTCGGCGCGCAGGGACTCGTCCTCGTCGTACAGACCGCGCCAGACCGTCGTGACCGTGACCGAGCCTTCCTCCTCGACACCGCGCATCGCCGTGCAGAGGTGCGCCGCCTCGACCTTGACCGCCACGCCCCGCGGGCCTGCGAGCTCGCGGAGCCCGTCGGCAATCTCCTCGGCGAGACGCTCCTGCACCGTGAAGCGGCGCGCGTAGAGCCGTACGAGCCGGGTGAGCTTCGAGATGCCCAGGATCTCGTCGCCGGCGACGTAGCCGACATGCACGCGACCGTGGAACGGCAGGGCGTGGTGCTCGCAGAGCGCGTAGAAGCCGATCGGGCCCTCGACGATCTGCGCGTGGCGTCCCTCGACGCCCTGCGGGCGCTCGGTCGGGAACAGCGTCCGCAACTTCGGGTCGCCGTCGTAGCCGGCCGTCGCGTCGAAGAGCGCCTGCAGGAAGCGCCGCGGTGTCTCGCGCGTGCCGGGCGTGTCGAGATCGAGGCCGAGCGCCGCGAGTATCTCCGCCGCGTTGCGCTCGAGCCGGGCCCGGTCGGCCGGCGTGAGATCCCGCCCGCCCTTGCCCTGGTGGGCGGGAAGCTCGAAGACGTTGCTGCTCATTGGGCAACCTTTGCCCAATGAGCGTGTGGAGGGGGCGTGGGGGAACGGGGAGGTCCCCCCACTCGAGACGAGAGAAGGGGGCAACGTGGGGGAAACATGGTTTCCGCCACGGGAGCGAACCGCAGGCGAGCGACGCTCATGCCACCTCCTCCCGGCCGCGCGGCAGGCGCCGCGGCAGGAGCGTGAGCGCTATCGCCGCTGCCTCCGCGAGCGCGAGCCAGGCGAACGCGAGCGGATGCCCGACGGTCAGCAGCAGCCCGAAGCCGGCGAGCTGCGTCGACATGCCGAGGTTCGCCAGGAGCGAGACCGCCCTCGAGGAGGCGAGCGCGGGCCGGCGCGCGACGAGCACCTCGGCGAGCCTGTCCTGGGGCGCGTAGACGACGCCGTACACGCGGCGGAGGAACGCAGTCGCCCGGCCCTGGTCGTCCGGCTCTGCGACGGCTCCACGCGCGAGCCGCTCGGCGTTGAAGTTCAGGCTGAGGACGCTCGTGAGCGCGAGAAACCCGGCGAGCGCGAGATCGGGCCGCCCGGTCGTCCAGCCGAGAGCGGCGAAGAGCGCCGCGTTCACGAGCAGGTCGACCTCCGAGTCGAGATAGCGCCCGAACGCGCTCGTCCGGCCGGTGAGCCGGGCGAGCTGGCCGTCCGCGTTGTCGAACAGCGTCTTCAGCTGGACGAGGAGCGCCGCGGCGAGCAGCGAGCCGCGTCCGAGCTCGACGGCGGCGACGACCCCGGCCGCGCCGGCAGTGCCGACCACGAGCGGGGGCGGCACGGGCAGGCGCGCGAGCAGGAGGACGAGCGGGTGCGCGAGCGGACGGAAGATGCTCTCGCACACGAGTTCGGTCCCGCGACGCGGCTTGCGCGAGCGGGCGAGGGCGCTAGACGACAAGGGCTCCCTCGCCGGCGCGGATCAACTCGCGGGCCGCGTCGACCTTGTCCCAGACGTTCCAGAGCAGCACGCCGCGCGGCCGGCCGTCCTCGACGTACGTGACGATGCCTTTGCGGTTCGGCTCCTGCCAGTCTTCGACCGTCTCGAGCCGCGAGTCGACGAGCCCGACCGCCTCGTACCCGAGGTCGAAGAGGTCGGAGTAGAAGAACGGCAGGTGGTCGTACGGCGTCCCGGCGCCCGCCATGTTCGCGCCGACGACGCGGCCGTGCGTGTTCGCGTGATCCTCGTGCTCGATCCGCAGCGAGACCCCCAGCGCGGGAACCGGGAACCGCGCGACGTCGCCGGCCGCGAAGACGTCCTCCCGGCCCGGCACCCGGCCGTACTCGTCGACGACGATCCCGTCGTCGACCTCGAGCCCCGCTGCCTCGGCGAGCTCCGTGTCCGCGATCACGCCGAGCCCGGCGACGACGGCGTCGGCCTCGAGCGTGCGCCCGGAAGCGGTCTCGACGCGATTGCCCGACGCCGCGGTGACCGTCTCGCCCGCGAGCACGTCGATGCCCCTGTCCCGGTAGTAGTCGGTGACGAACGCCGACAGCCCGGCGGGGAAGAGGCGATGTCCAATCCCCGGCTCGGGAAAGAGCATCGTGACGCGGCAGCCGGCGCCGACGAGGCCGGCGGCGAGCTCGGAGCCGACGAAGCCGCCCCCGATCACGGCGATGCGTGCTCCTTCCGTGGCCTTCTCGCGCACGCGCCGGTAGTCGTCGAGCGTGCGGTACCAGATCACGCCCTCCGCGCCGGGGACCTCTCGCGGCCGGGCGCCGGTGGCGAGCAGCAGCTTCTGCCACGCGTACTCCTCTCCGACGTCGTCCGTCGCCGCGCGTGCGGCGAGGTCGAGTGAGACGATGCGGCGGCCGGTGACGAGTTCGACGCCCTCGGCCGGCTCGCGCCAGAGCTTCTCCTCCGGCGCTCCCTGCCACAGCCCCTTCGTGAGAAGCGGTCGTTTGTACGGCGGGTGCGGATCGGCCCCGATCAGCGTGATCGCGCCGTCGGCGTCGTGCTCCCGGATGCCCTTCGCCGCCATGTCGCCGGTCATGCCCGCGCCGACGATGAGATATCTGGTCGTGTGCATTGGCCCTCCTTTCAGGAGACGGAGTCGAGCTCGAGGAGCGCGCGCAGGCTTTCGTGCTCCTCGGCGCACGCGGGACAGCCGACGAGGTGGGCGCGCAGGCCGGGGACGAGGACGTCGGCGGGGGCGCCGGCAAGCTCCAGCTCCACGTAGCGGTCGAGCTGCCTGAAGCAGTCGTCGCAGTCGAGCTCCGGCTCATCGCTGCCGAGCAGGCGCAGGAGGGTGGGGTCGAGGTCGCGTCCGGTCATTCGTCCGCCTCCAGGTATCCCGCCGCGGCGACGTGGGCTCGCAGTCGCCGGCGTGCGTCGTGGAGCATCTTGTAGAGGGCGTTCCGGTTCGAGCCGAGCCGCTCGGCGAGCACGTCGATCGGGACGCCTTCGAGCACGACCGCGACGAGAACCTGACGCTGGCGCGGCGTGAGCGCCGTCCGGATCCCGTCCCGCACGGCCTCGAGCAGGGCTCCGCTCTCGGCCTCGGCGGCGGGCCCCGGCCCCGCATGGGCGAGGCTCTCCCAGTACTCGGGCTCGAGCGGCACCTCGCGGTCCCGCCAGGCGCGCCGGCGCACCTTCACCGCCGCCTCGAGCAGCGCGAACTTGTAGGCCCACGTGCGGAAGCTGCTCTCGCCGCGGAAATCGCCGAGGCGCCGCAGGACCGAGACGGCCGCATCATCCGCGGCATCCTGCGCGAGCTCGTCGAGCTCGGCCGCCGACAGCTGCGGGAGGGAGCCGCGCCGCTGGAAGACCTCGAAGCGGGCCGCGCGGAGGAGGAGCCCGTGCAGGCGCGCCACGGCCTCGTCGCGACCGGCGCCGTGCGCGTGCAGGTCGAGGTGCCACTCCTCGAGGCCGGGGGCTGCTGCGAGCGCGCTCACGTCTTGATTGGTGTCCGCCGAGGGCAAGGTCTTACCGTTCTACCCGCGGAGTCGCCGGTTAGGCGGAGACAAGCGCAGACGTCCGCTCCGCCATCTCGCGGTCCCGCTCGGTGATCCCGCCGGCAGAGTGGGTCGTCCAACGGACGGTGACGCGGCGGTAGCGAATGTCGATGTCCGGGTGATGGCCGGCGTTCTCCGCGAGCTCGCCGAGCCGGTCGACGAACTCGATCGCCGCCGGGAACGAGGCAAGCTCGAACTCCCCTACGAGCGCACCTGCCTGTTCCTGCCAGTCCGTCACCACCGGAGTATTCCTCGTGCGGGACGCGCAAACACGCCTCGTTCGTACAAGACTGCGGAGGAGTGCGTGAACCGAGTGACCGGGACCTCGTACGGAGGACGCGACACGGCGACCGAGACGCCGCGGCTGCGCTGTTCAGGCGCTACTGGCGCGACGCGTGGCGGGCCGCCTTCGCGATCACGGGACGGCGCTCGCTCGCGGACGACGTCGCCGCAGACGGGTTCGAGCGGGCATTCGCCGCGCTGGGGCGCTTCGACGAGCACCGTCCGTTCGGGCCTTGGCTGCACCGGATCGTGGCGAACCGGGCACTCGACGTCCTGCGTGCCGAGCGGCGCCTCTCGGACGAGGAGCTTCCCGACACACCCGACCTCGCGCCCGTGCACACCGTGGGGGACCGCAGCCTGCTCACCGCCGTCGCCGAGCTCTCGCTCGAGCGGCGCGTCGTCGTCGTCCTGCGCTACGGGGTCGGCATGACGCCGAAGCAGATCGCGGCTGCGCTCGATCTGCCGGTCGGAACCGTCAACTCGCGTCTCGCTCGCGCTCTCGAGCAGCTCCGCGAGTCATTGGAGGTCGAGCATGTCGAGTGACCTCGAGCGGCGGCTCGAAGCGATGCTGGCCGCAGCCCCGGAGCCCGAGCCGGGAGTGGGGGAGGAGGCGCTCACGCGGGCGCTCTGCGCGCTGCAGCCGGTCGCGCCCGGACGGCGCGGGCTGCGCACCGCCGTCCTCGTCTTCGCGGCGGCTTTCGTCCTGCTCGCCGTCGCCGCAGGCTCACTCGCCGCCGCCGGGGCGCTCCACGTCAGCCTGGGCAAGCCGAAGCCGCGCACCGCGACGGCCCTGGGGGCGCTGACGCTGCCCACCGGTACACACGGCATCTCGGCGGTCGTCGACGGCCGGCTGTCGGTGGTGACGAAGAGCGGCTTCCAACTCCAGGGGCTGCGCGTGTCGGCGGCCGCGCTCTCGCCGCGAGCGCTCTACGTGGCCGCCGGGATCGGCCACTCGCTCGTCGCGATGGCGCCGGACGGACGTCGCGCCTGGTCGCACCGGGCGGGCGGCTCCGTCCGAGCGATCGCCTGGGCGCCAGACGGCCTGCGGATTGCGTACGTAGTGCGACATACCGTGCACGTGATCTGGGGTAATGGGACGCATGACACGGTGATCGACAGCTCGGTCCGGACTGTCCGCCCTTCGTGGCGCGCCGACTCCCTTGCCTTCGCGTACGTCGGCGGAGGAGGTAGCGCAGTCGTCTATGACCTGGGGCACGCCTCACGGCGCGTCGTCGTTCGACCGACCTCCGTGGGCACGGTCACGCAGCTTTCCTTCGCGCCGACCGGCTCCGCGCTCGTGATCGGTGGGCGGAAAGGGATGGTCTATGCCACCAGGCACCCCCAGCGCTATCGGGTTGGACCTGTTGCGGCCGCCGTCTGGCTCTCGAAGTCGCTCGTAATCGTTGCCGACGGTCGGCTCCAGCCGGGGTTTGGGCCGACCGTGTTGAGCAAGCTCCCAGGCCCCATCGTCGCCTTCGCGTCGAGTGGTGGCCACTTCGTCGCCGGCATCGGAACGGAAGGGCAGGTTCGCCTGGTCGCGGGCGCACGGGCGCGCTTCCGCACGATTGCTCTGCTCCCGCGGAACGCAACCCTGCGCGATCTCGAGATCCGCTAGCGCCGCGGCCAGAGGGAGATCGCGACGTAGCGCGCGGCAGGTGCGACTTTCGCCGTCCAGAGGCGATGGAGGTCACGGACCCGGAACTCGCTGACCTGGCCGGTAAAGAGCGACGTCGTCACGACGAATTCGTCGTAGGTAGCGAGGTTGAAGCTGCCGTAAGGCGCCCCGACGAGGTGCAGCGTCTCGTGTGTGCGCAGGGACACCGACTCGAGAGACGCGCCGTAGCCGCTCGTGATCAGCGCGCGGCCGCCCGAGAAGGCGACGTGTTGGGGTCCTTGAACGGCCTGCACTGCGTTGAGCGTTCTTCCCGTCGCGGCGCTGAACGTCGTCACGAGCGGCGACGACGGGGAGCTGACCCACACCTGCCGGCCGCCGGAGGCGAAGGCGAGGTCATGTGCCCCTGTCGGCGGATGGACCCGGTCGACCACACGAGGACGGCGCAGGTTCGAGGTGTCGACGCGCACGACGGTCGCCGCCTCCTCGCCGAGCGCGACCCAGAGCAGGTGACCGTCCGGGCTGAAGGCGAGGTGGTGGGCCCCGGATCCGACGAAGACACGGCCGACGATCCGGCGGCGCCGCAGATCGATCACCGAGAGCGTCCCGGCGCCCCCGTCCGCGACGTACGCGTATTGCTCGCCCGGCGCGATGACCGCCACCTGCGGCGAGCGGAAGCCGCGGAAGACCTTGATCGGCCGCAGGCTGTGCCAACCGAGCAACGTCACGGTGCCCCTCGGGCTGACGACGACCGCCGGTCCGTGGAGGGGCGCTGCGATCATCACTGGATCGACGAGATGGACGCGCCGCAGCACCTTCCCGCCGTGCGGCCCGAGCAAGACGGCGATCACCTCGTTCGAGGTCTCAGCGGTGACGAGAGCCACGGGACGTCCGCCAAGCGCACGGGCAGGCGCCGCGAGGGCCACGACTAGCGCTGCCGCGACGATCGACCTGCGCACGTTCGTCTTACGACGCAGGGCCATGCAGCGGTCCCGGGTGAGCTACGGTTGTCCTCGCTGCGGGGCGTGGCGCAGCCTGGTTAGCGCGTTGGTCTGGGGGACCAAAGGTCGCCGGTTCGAATCCGGCCGCCCCGACTGAGATTCCGGCAGACGACCACGAGGCGGTCGAGGTTCTGAAGCGGGCTATGCCGAGGCGACAACCTCGTGCACGTCGACACCTTCCAGAGTCACGTCTTCAGGAATGATCGTCGGGACCCGGTCGGCGGCTGCCTGGGCGTGCTCTTTCGAATCGAAGATGACCATGGCGAGACCGCTGTCATCGTCACGCGTCCAGTAGCCCGCCTGGAAGCCGGGGGCGCTGGACACCTGCGGAACGACCTCGTCGCGCAGCCGTTGCTCGCTGGCTTCGCTGTTACTCACACTCACCCGTACGACGACTGCGTGCATGACCGCTCCTCTCGCTTGATGTGAAGGCGAGCCTAAACGGTTCGCTGTCGTCCGGCGACCTGCGTCCGAGCGCCAACCGCGTAACGATGTGAGATCGGCTGCCGCTGTCGCCTTCCGGCGGCTGGCGCTTTCGACCCGGGGGAGCAAAGGTCGCCGGTTCGAATCCGGCGGCCCCGATGAAGCACCTGCAGGACGGTGTTCGTCACTCCTCGTCGGGCGTCTCGGTATCCGGGTCGAGCCGGTCGGCGCGCGCCCCGACCTCGGCAGCCACGTTGCGCGACTCGTGCGCCCGCTGCTCCTGCTCGCGCGCGACCCGCTCACGCTCCTCGGCCTGCCGAGCGTGCGTCTCTGCCTCCTGACGAAGCTCCTGCGCCTGCTCGCGCCGCTGCGTCTTCTCGCGGCCCCGCAGCCCTGCGAGCAAGACCAGCCCGAGTGCCGCCAGCACGGCGATCGCGAGCAGGATCCAGATCCAGGTTGCCATTGCAGCTCCTTCCGTCGTTCACAGGCAAACGGCAGGCGCCGCGCTTCGGTTGCGGCACGTCGCAAACGGGGATTACGCGACGAGCACGTCCGCAGAGCAGCCGGCGACTAGCGCGCCCCGCCAGTCGTCGACGCCCGCGAGCTGCGGGTGCTCCACGTCGACGGCGACGTCCGGCCACGGCTCGAGACTCAGCGCCTTCGCGCCGCCGGCCGAGCCGATCGCCAGCAGGTCGTCCACGCCGAACACGTCCCGCCGGCCGGACTGGCGCCGGGCGATGCCGTCGAGCTCTCGCAACTCCTCGAGCGGATCGATCCGCACGTTCGAGTCCGAGCCGATGCAGAGCCCGATGCCCCGGTGGAGCAGCCGCTCGACCGGCAGGAAGCCGTCGCCGAGGTTTGCCTCCGTCGTGGGGCACGCGCACACACGCGCGCCCGCCGCCGCGAGCAGGTCGAGCTCGTGCCCGTCGGCGTGCGTCGCGTGGACGACGGTCGTGCGCGGTCCGAGGCAGCCGCACGCGTCGAGCAGCTCGATCGGCCGCAGGCCGTGCTCGGCGAGGCACTCCTTGCTTTCGCGCGGCTGCTCGTCGGCGTGGACGTGCAGCGGCAGCTCCTGCTCGGCGGCGTAGCGGCCGAGCTCCTCGAGCCAGTCGCGCGGACAGGCGCGGACGGAGTGGGGGGCGACGCCGACGCGGATCCCGTCGGCCCGCAGCTCCTCGAGCTCGCGCAGGTACGCGGCCGCCGACTCCTGCCGGAAGCGCTCGAGGCCGCCGCGCGCGTATGCGACGTGGAGGAGGACGAGCTCGACCCCCGCCTCGGCCGCGGCCCCGGCGGCCGCGCGCGCCTCCTCGAGCCCGAGGTAGTGGAACTCGCCTACCGCCGTGTAGCCCGCCGTGCGCAGCTCGCGGTACACGTCCACGTAGTCCCGGCGGACGCCCTCGGACGTCTGTACGCCGGCGAGATCCAGCATCGTCTCGCGCCACGCCCAGAAATCGCCGCCCTCGGTCCGCCCGCGCAGCGCCCGCTGGAACGCGTGGCAGTGCGCGTCGACGAACCCAGGAATCCGCGGCAGCTCGGGCACGCGCGAGAGCATACGGAGCGGGCGCCCGTATCCTTGGTCGTATGGAGGCTCCAGCCGTCTCGCCGCCGCTCGCGCAGCTTCCGAACGCGCTGACGCTGGCGCGGCTCGCCCTGATCCCCGTCTTCGTCGTGCTCATGGTGCGCGCCGGGCACCGCCCGAGCTGGCCCGCGGGCCTCACCTTCGGCGTCGCCGGGGTCACCGACCAGGTGGACGGGTTCCTCGCCCGCCGCTGGGGCGTGGAGTCGCGTTTCGGGAAGCTCGCCGACCCGCTCGCAGACCGGCTGATGATCGACGCGGCCGTCATCCTTCTCTTCGCCTACGACCGGCTGCCGTGGGCCGGGGTCGCGGTGATCGTCGGACGTGACATCCTGCTGCTCGCGGGCTCGGGCGTCCTTGCCCCGCGCGGGGTCGAGATCGACGTCAACGTCGTCGGCAAGACGGCGACGTGGGTGCTCTACGCCGCGATCTTCTTCCGCATCGTCATGCACGGCGCGACCCGCTGGCCGGTCGATCTCTTCTGGGCGGGACTCGCGCTCGCCCTGCTCGCGGGCGTGTTCTACATCGCGGCCGCCCGGAAAGAACTCGGCCGATGAAGGCCGTGGTCATGGCCGGGGGCGAGGGCACACGTCTGCGTCCCCTCACCTCGAACCAGCCGAAGCCGATGGTGCCAATCGTCGGCAAGCCGTGTATGGAGCACATCGTCGAGCTCCTCAAGCGCCACGGCTTCGAGGACGTGATCGTCACTGTCGCGTTCCTCCCGCAGGCGATCCGGAGCTATTTCGGCAGCGGCGAGACGCTCGGCGTCGATATCGGCTACTCCGTCGAGGAGTCGCCGCTCGGCACGGCCGGCTCGGTCAAGCGCGCCGCAGGAAGGCTCGACGACACGTTCCTCGTCATCTCCGGCGACGCGCTCTGTGACGTCGACCTGACGCGGCTCGTCGAGGCGCACCGCGAGAAGCAGGCCTCGGTCACGATCGGGCTCAAGTCGGTCGAGAACCCGCTCGAGTTCGGGATCGTCGTCACCGACGACGAGGGACGCGTCGAGCGCTTCCTCGAGAAGCCGTCGTGGGGCCAGGTCTTCTCCGACACGATCAACACCGGGATCTACGTGCTCGAACCCGAGGTGCTCAAGCACATCCCGCAGGACCGGCCGTACGACTTCTCGAAGGAGCTCTTCCCGCTGCTGCTGGAGATGGGCCGGCCGATCTACGGTCACGTCTTCGACGGCTACTGGCAGGACATCGGCGACCTCGACCAGTACCGGCAGGCGAACTTCGACGCCCTCGAAGAGCGTATCCGGCTCGAGATCCCGGGAATTCGCATCCGCGGCAACGTGTGGCTGGGGGAGGGGGTGGACCTCGACGACCTCGACGCGATCCAGGGCCCCGCGTATCTCGGCAACTACTGCCGCGTCTCGCGCGGCGCGCACGTCGGCCCGCATACGGTGCTCTCCACGAGCGTGACCGTCCGCGAGCGCGGCCGCGTCCTCCGGTCGATCGTCGACGCTTCGACGTACATCGGCCGGAGTGCCGACGTCGTGGGCGCCATCATCGGCCGCAGCTGCGACCTGCGCGCGCACGTGCGCGTGCACGAGGGCGTCGCGATCGGAGACGAGGTCA
The DNA here is from genome assembly GCA_963796265.1 of uncultured Actinomycetes bacterium. Lineage (GTDB taxonomy): Bacteria > Actinomycetota > Thermoleophilia > Gaiellales > Gaiellaceae > Palsa-739. Next base: position 263,362 of record CAWCLA010000002.1, read on the forward strand.
CCGTCGGCGCAGAGAGCGTGATCCTGCCCGGCGTCCGGATCTATCCCTTCAAGGAGGTCGAGGCCGGCTCGCTGCTCCACGAGAGCCTCATCTGGGAGTCACGGGGCACGACGCGCCTCTTCGGCAAGCAGGGCGTGGCCGGCATGGTGAACGTCGACCTGACGCCGGACGTGGCGGTGAGGCTCGCCGCCGCGCTCGGCACCGCACTGAAGCGGGGCACGCGTGTCGTCGCCAGCCGCGAGAGCGCCAGCGCCTGCCGGATGATCAAGCGCGCGATGATCTCGGGCATCTCGTCGACCGGCGTCCACGTCGCCGACCTCCGTGTCAGCCCGGCCGCGGTCGCGCGCCACCTCGTGAAGTCGGAGTCGTACGACGCGGGCTTCCACGTCGGCGTGAGCCCGAGCGACCCGGAGGTGATCCGGATCCAGTTCTTCGAGCCGCCCGGCATCGAGATGAGTGCTGCGCTGCAGAAGGAGGTCGAGAAGCACTTCACGCGCGGCGAGTTCCGCCGCGTCGCCGCCGGCGAGGTCGGCAGCATCTCGTATCCCGCGCGGGTGCGCGAGACGTACGCCGCCGAGCTGCTCTCGACGATCGACGTCGAGGCCGTGCGCGCGCGCCACTTCCGCATCGTCGTGGACTACGGCTTCTCCGGTGCCTCGTACGTGCTTCCGCTCGTGCTCGGGCCGCTCGGCGTCGAGGTCGTCGCCGCCCACGCGTTCACGGGCGAGGGTTCGGACACCGATGCCGCTCCCGGACTCGCCGCCTCGATCGGCCAGACGAAGCGGCTCGTTCCGGTCGTCGGCGCCCATCTCGGCGCGGTCTTCGACCGCTCGGCGGAGCGGCTCCATCTCGTCGACGAGCAGGCGCGCGAAGTGCCGGTCGAGCAGGCACTGCTCCTCTTTCTCCGCCTGCTGGGCTCGAACGGCCGTCGCGGCAAGCTCGCCTTCCCGGTCACGGTGACGAGCCAGGTCGAGCGGCTCGTAGCGGACTCGGAACTCGAAGTCGTGCGGACGCCGACGTCCCTGCCCGAGCTCACGCGCATGGCAGCCGAGGAGGGCGTCGTCTTCGCGGGAGCCGTGGGAGGCGGGTACGTCTTTCCCGAGTTCCTCCCCGGGTACGACGCGGTCGCGAGCCTCGCAAAGCTGCTCGAGCTGCTCGCACCGGTCGACCGGCCGCTCTCGGAGCTCGTCGCCGAGCTGCCCGAGCCGACGCTCGTCCATCACCAGGTGCCATGCCCGTGGGCGCTCAAGGGTCTCGTGATGCGCGTCCTCAACGAGCGCCTCGCCGGGCGCGACCTCGACCTCACCGACGGGATCAAGCTGTTCGACGAACGCGGCTGGGCGCAGGTGCTGCCGGACCCCGACGAGCCGCTCATCCATCTCTACGCCGAAGGGGAGACGCGCGAGGTCTCGAACGAGCTGGCACGGGAGCTACGGGCGCTCGTCGACGAGATCGAGCAGGGCGAGGCCGCCGCGATGCCCTCGTAGCGATTCTTCACGCCGGCCGAACGCAAAGGCTAAAGTTCAGCTTCACCCTCGATGAGGGCGCCTTCAACCAGTAGAAAGGCCAGGATGGAACCGCTGCCGGATCTCGCGACGCTGTCCGACGATGACCTCAAGAAGGTCATCGACGACCTGACCCGGGAGGAGCACGAGGTCTCGTACCGCCGCCGGCTCCTGCACGGAAAGATCGACATCCTGCGGGCCGAGCTCGTCGCACGCCTGCAGGAGACGCAAGGGAAGAGCGTCCTCGAGACGGTCGACGTCGAGTCGCTCACCGCGATCCTCACCGGCAAGGCGACCCCGCCTGCCTGATGGCACACGTCTACTGCCCGGAGTGCGGGTACAACAACCCGGAGTCGGCGCACTTCTGCGCGAGGTGCGGGGCAGCCCTCGTCCTGCAGGAGGAGGGCGAGTCGACCGAGTCGTTCACAGCGCCGGAGGCGCCCGAGAGCCTCGACCCGCTCGAGGACCTCGGCGTTCACGGCGCGGCGCTCATCGTCCGCTCGGGAGGGGGGCGGGCAGGCGAGACGTTCTCCCTCGAGACAGGCCCGACCACGATCGGCCGCTCACCCGAGTGCGCGATCTTCCTCGACGACGTCACGGTGTCCCGCAAGCACGCGGTCTTCACCAAGGACGGCGAGCACTGGCGGCTCGAAGACCAGGGAAGCCTGAACGGGACGTTCGTCAACCGCGAGCGGGTCGAGACCGCGGAGCTCTCAGACGGCGACGAGCTCCAGATCGGCAAGTACCGGCTCACCTTCCTCCAACGCTGATGACCACTACCGAAGCACCGTCGCTCCGGCGGCTCCTGACCATCGGAACCGTCTGCAGCCGGCTGAAAGACGAGTTCCCCGACGTCTCGATCTCGAAGATCCGCTACCTCGAGGACCAGGGGCTCCTCAACCCGCGGCGCACGCGCGGCGGCTACCGGCTGTTCTCGGAGGACGACGTCGAGCGCCTCGAGACCATCCTCCGCCTGCAGCGCGACGAGTTCCTGCCGCTGCGCGTGATCAGGCAGGAACTCGATGCGGGGGCCGGCAAGCAGCGCCGGCGGCGCCGCAGCGTCGTCGACGCGGGGGAGGACGAGCTCGATCTCGAGGAGCTCTGCGAGCGTGCCGGCATCTCGACCGACCGCGCGCGCGAACTCGAGGAGTTCGGGCTGCTCGAGTCGCGCGCCGAGGACGGGCACCGGCTCTACCTGGAGAGCGAGGCCGACATCGCCGCAGCATGCGAAGCCCTCGCGCGGTTCGGGATCGACGCGCGGAACCTGCGCGCCTTCCGCACCGCCGCGGACCGTGAGAGCGGCCTGCTCGAAGCGGTGATCGCACCGGCGCTGCGCTCGCGGAACGCCGAGCGCCGGCAGGCGGCTCTCGGCGACCTGCAGCGGCTCGCCCAGAACGCCCAGGAGCTCGCCGACCTGCTCCTGCGCCGCAACGTCCGCCGCCTCGTCGAGTAGCCTCGCGCACGTGGGGGAGATCGATCTCACGACGCGCGTCCGCGAGGTGCCGGACTTTCCCGAGGCGGGTGTCGGCTTCAAGGACATCTCGCCGCTCCTCCTCGACGCCGAGGCGCTGCGGCAGGCGGTCGGCGAGCTCGCCGACTGGACCCGCGAGCGCCGGGCCGACCTCGTGCTCGGAGCCGAGGCGCGCGGCTTCTGGCTCGGTGCGGCGATCGCGGTGGAGGCCGGCTGCGGCTTCGCCGCGGCGCGGCGGCCGGGCAAGCTCCCTCCCGAGACCGTGTCGGCGACCTATACGCTCGAGTACGGGAAGAACTCGCTCGAGGTCGCGTCGGACGCGATCGCAGGCGGCGCCCGGGTCGTCATCCACGACGACGTCCTCGCCACCGGGGGGACGGTGGAGGCGATCGCCGGCCTCGTCGAGCAGCTCGGGGGCAGCGTGGTGGGCGTGAACTTCGTGATCGAGCTCTCGTTTCTCGGCGGCCGCGAGCGCCTGACGACGTACGACCTGTTCTCGCTCATCACGTACTGAGCCGGCACCTCGCCGTCCGGCGCCGTGTCTACAACGTCGCCATGTACGACCCGCTGACGGGCCGCTACGCCTTCGCGTGTCCCACACGAGGCGAGACGCACGTGCTGCTCTCCGCCTTCCACAGCATCGAGCAGCTCCCCGGTGCGGCGCACCCTGCCGTCTTCTGCGTTCGGTTCGACTGCAGCTGCGGGGAGGAGCACGACGGGCTCCTCACGCATGACGAGCTCGACTGGGCGCCGCTCGGGCTCAGCGGAGGCGAGTTCCTGAACCTGATGACGGCCCGGCTCGAACCCGTCGGCACCGAGCTCGGCGAGCTCGCTGCGCTGCGCATCAGGAAAGGGGAGTGGCCGTGGAGCTTCTTCTGCTACCCGGAGGAACGGCCGCGTCCCGTGTTCCCGTCCTCGTTCACGCTCCTCACGCCGACCGACGGGACGGTGGGGCTCGCCGTACGCTGCCCGAGCTGCAGCCGGCTGTCGCTCAACCTCGTCTCGCACCCGCATGTCGACGTCCCGTTCCACAACGACCGCGAGATCGGGGTGGTGGAACACGTGTTCGCCGCAGATGCGCTCGCCACGCTCGAGGAGTTCCAGGCCGAGCTGTGGTCGGCGTCGTTCGACGCGCGCAGGCTTGCCCTCGAGTAATCCCGGGTACGCACCTGGAGGCGTCGCTCGACCGTTCCTATCCCATTGGGCAACGAACGAGGTGAGATGAAATGCGCAGCTATGGCATGTACGACGCGTCGCGCGGACTGACACTCGCTTTCGCTGCGGCGCTGGTAGGGCTCGCCCTCTGGGGCGCAGCACAGGTCGGAACCCAGACACCGGGACGCTTCTGGATCGCGATGGCGATCGTCGGCGCCGCGGGGCTCGTGTTTGCACTGGCGAGCCATGTCGGAACGTGGACGAAGGGGCTACGGCTACGGGTGTCCACGGGCACGTTCGCCCTTGCGTTCCTGCCCGCGCTCGTCTGCGTCGGCTGGATCCTGCTCGCGAGCCAGCCGGGCTTGGGCTGGCAGGAGGGGAGGATCGACGCGTGGAGCGACTCGATCGGGATCCTCGGGCTCGTGCACTCGGTTGGTCTCTGGCACGGAGTGCTCGCGTTCGGGTTGGGGCTCGTGTTCGGCCTGTCCCTCGACGGCGTCCCGGCACCCGTGGTCGAAGAGACCGCCGCTGCCGCGGACGAGCCCGTCGCTGCCGAACACCGCTGGCAGAGGAGGCGGGAGCCCGCGGCCACGCCGGCGACACCGCCCGTCGCGGAGCAGACACGGACGGGGAGCCGCACGCCGGCTCGCTGACGACGCACCGATCCGCGGCCGCCTCCCGAACGAGTGATGCGGCCGCGGATCCCTGCCGGGAGGGATCACGCTAAAGGGGTAGGTCCTCCGATATAGAGGACCGAGATGAAAACGATGCAGCAGGGGACGAGACGCAGGCAGTGCCTGCTCGCCGCGCATCTGGAGAGCCTCGATCCCGAGGCGGTCCGGGCGCGGGAGCGGCTCGACGTGCAGCTCGGCACCGAGCTCGCCGGGAAGCTCGTCTTCGCGCTCGTCCCGCATCGGCCGCCCAGCCGGCGCGCGGCATAGACGGCTAGGGGCGGCGGCCCGGCCGGCGCCGCGCCGGCGTCTCCTCGCCGCGGAGGCGCACCAAGAGCCAGATTCCTGCGAACGAGACGAGCGCGATCACGATCGCCGTGGCGCCGTTCGCACCGACAGCGATGAGACCGAAGTAGACGTACGTCGCAAGGGCGACCGCCCACACGAGAGCGATCACGCCTTGGTCGATGCTCGGCGGACGCGGAGGATGCATTCGCGGCGATCGTAGACGAGGCGAGCGAGCCGATGCGGCAGGGCGGCAGCGGACCAAAAAAAGTCGCCGAGCCGGTCGCGGTTTCGTCCACAGCGCCGGTCGACTTTCCGCTTCGGCCCTTGCGGGCCGCCCCGTACGACCTCTCGGTGCTGCTTCGTCCTACTCCCGCGCCGTGCTCGGCGCAAGAGGGAATGTATGGCCTCTGCGGACAGCGCGCAAGGGGGTGCGGAAACGAAAATCCCGCAATTTGCGAAGGTTGAATAATCAACATTTCCACAGCCCTCTGTGCATCCTGTGGATAAGTGGGCGAGAGGCGCCTCGGGTGTCGCTCGTCCGCTCGCGCGAGGGGCGGGCCTGCCTCTGGCGACCGACCTCGAGCCGCGGCTGGTCTTCGAAGATTCGCCGTCGATCTGTTCGCGGACCGCCCGCGTGACGGAGGCACCCGGCGCACGATGGGCAGGAGAGAGCCCGCGGGCGGCGCCAAGGTCGGCTCTCGTGCTACTTGACATAACATGGCTTATCGTGCACTGCACTTGATTCGCGGTGGGCCCGCGTGTTTGGGTAGGTTCGACAGGCGGGAACTCAAGCCCAGGAGCGCCAATTGAGGGGGAAGCAGTGACCACGGTCGAGATCGAGTCGATCCTCGCGAGCGAGGAACTGACGACTCTGCTGGAGGCATCGGAGTCGAGCGGCCAGCTGCGACAGGTCGAGTTGCTCGAGGTTCTGGAACCCCTCGAGCTCGACCCGCTCGAGACCGATGCCGTCTATCAGGAGCTCGACCGGCGCGGAATCGAGCTGCTCGCCCAGCCGGAGCGTGAAGCCGAGCCGGAGCGCGAGAAGGCGCCCCCGGCCCCTCAGGCACTCGAGACGACGACCGACGCACTCCAGCTCTTCCTCCGCGAGGCAGGCCGCCATCAGCTGCTCACCGCGGCCCAGGAGGTCGAGCTCGCGAAGCGGATCGAGAGCGGCGACCCGGGCGCGAAGCAGCGGATGATCCAGTCGAACCTGCGTCTCGTCGTCTCGATCGCGAAGAACTACCGCAACCAGGGCCTCCCCTTCCTCGACCTCATCCAGGAAGGCACGCTCGGCCTCATCCGCGCCGTCGAGAAGTTCGACTGGCGCCGCGGCTACAAGTTCTCGACGTATGCGACCTGGTGGATCCGGCAGGCAGTCGCACGGGCGCTCGCCGACAAGGCGCGCACGATCCGGATGCCCGTTCACATCGTCGAGCGGATGCAGAAGATGAACCGGGCCGAGCGGACGCTCTGGATGGAGCTCGGCCGGGAGCCGACGCTCGACGAGATCGCGACCGAGGCCTCGCTGCCGATCGAGCAGGCGCGCGAGGTGCGGTCGGCCGCCCGGGCGTCGGCGAGCCTCGACCAGCCGGTCGGCGACCAGGAGGACGCCGTCTTCGGCGACTTCGTCGCCGGCGACGACCCACTCCCGGAGGAACGGGTCGAGGGAGCGCTTCGCAGCCAGGCACTCGCCGTCGCGCTGCAGGCGCTGTCGGACCGCGAGCGGCAGGTGCTCGTCCTCCGTTACGGGCTCGTCGACGAGGAGCCGAAGACACTGGAGCAAATCGGCAAGCGTCTCGGGCTCACCCGCGAGCGTGTCCGTCAGATCGAGCTCGACTCGCTCCGCCGTCTCGCGAATCTCCGCGAGATGCAGATGATGGCTTCCTAGCTCGCGAGACCTGCGCTTCGCTCGCTTGGATCGCGGAAACGCTTCGCGTCTCCGCGGGGCCTGGAGCTATTCGGCGCGCAGGTAGTACTCCAGACCCGGGGCGGTCTGGCGAAGCTCGCGCAGCGCACGCGTCTCGAGCTGCCGGACGCGCTCGCGCGTGATGCCGAGCTCCGTTCCCACCTCCTCGAGCGTCTGTGGAGAGTCCCCGTCGAGACCGAAGCGGAGCGAGAGGACGCGACGCATTCGAGGGTTCAGCTCCTCGAGCGCTCCTGCGAGCTCCCTCGTCCGCGCCTGCTCCGCCGACTGCTCGTGGGGCGCCAGCGAGTGGACGTCCTCGATCAGGTCGCCGTACAGGTTCTCGCCGTCGCCCACCGGCGTCTCGAGGCTGACGGGGATCTCGACTAGCTTGAGCAGCTCGCGCACCCGCTCCTCGGACTGCTGCGTCTCGCGGGTGAGCTCGGCGAGCGTCGGTTCGCGGCTGAGCTTCTGCGCCAGCTGACGGCGGGCGCGGAGCAGCCGACGCACCTCGTCGGCGACGTGCACCGGCAGCCGAATCGTCCTCCCTTGGTCGGCAAGCGCGCGCGTGATCGCCTGGCGGATCCACCAGGTGGCGTACGTCGAAAGTTTGTAGCCGAGCCGGTAGTCGAACTTCTCCACGGCGCGGATGAGGCCGAGATTGCCCTCCTGGATCAGGTCGAGCAGCGGGACGCTCGCCTTCGTGTAGTTGCGGGTGATCGCCATCACGAGCCGAAGATTCGACTCGATCAGCCGCCGCTTCGCTTCCTCGTCGCCCTCGTCCTTCCGGCGGGCGAGCTCGCGCTCCTCCTCACGGGTGAGCAGCGCGCCGCCGCCGATCTGGCGTACGTAGAGCTTGAGCGGATCGTCGGCCGTCACCTGCTCGCGCTCGGCCGGATTCTCAGCCGCAGAAGATTCCATCAGCCGTCTGTATCGGCTGCGGGCAGATTTCGCTTTAGAAAACCTTCACCACTTGACGATACGGTGCAAGGGACACATACAGGGACGGAGAAAGGCATTCCACAGACGAATGTGCGGCATCGCCGGATACAGCCTCTCGCCGCGAAGCGGCGTCGACAGGACACTCGCTGCGCAGGCGCTCCTCGCCGGGATCGCAGACCGCGGCGCTGATGCAGTCGGCTACGCGCATCGCGGCCCCTCGGACCCCTATCCGGTCGTCACGAAGCAGCGTACGCCCGCGAGGCTCCTGCTCGAGCGGATCTGCGTGCCGGAGCACGCGACCGAGCTCCTCGTCCACGTGCGCGACTACACGAAGGGCCATCCCTCGATCGGGGCCAACAACCACCCCGTGCGGCACGGGCCGGTCGTCGGGATCCACAACGGGATCATCCTCAACGACGACGAGCTCCTCGCCCCCCACTCCTGCGCGCGGGCGGAGCCCCGGATGACGGTCGACTCCGAGGCGATCTTCGCGCTCGCGGCGCACTCGCGGAACGAGCCGCGCGCCCTCGAGACGCTTGCAGGCACGATGGCGGCCGCCTGGCTCGACCAGCGCGAGCCCGAGACCGTCTTCGCCGCCCGCGGCGTCGGCCGGCCGCTCTGGCTCGGGCGAGGTCGCAACGAGGTCTTCTTCGCGTCGAATCGCACCGCGCTCGAGGCCGTCTCCGAGTACACGCGCGTGCGTCTCCGCGTCAGCGAGGTACGGGACGGGACGTTCCTCGCGCTCCGGTCGGGCCGCGTCGCCCAGACGGCTCGCTTCCGGCCGGATCGCAGCTACGTCGAGGACAGGGCGCTGCCGGCCGTCCGGGCCCCCGGCGAGAGCGCCCATTGCCTCGCGCGGCTCGCCGCGATCGCCGCCACCCTCTAGACCGTATGGGGTGTGACCCGGCGCCTCGCTCGTAAGTTGGCGCGGGTTGCCGTCGGCACGGGGCCGGCGGTAGAGCCGCAATTACGGGAGGCGCCGGTATGGCTGAGGGTACGTGGGTCGGGTTGGATGTGCACGCGCGCAAGACGGTGGCGGGCGTGCTCGATGCGACGAGTGGGGAGCTGCGGAGCCTGCGGGCGCCGACGCTGCCGGCAGAGACGGCTGAGTGGCTGAGGCAGTTCCCTGGGCCGGTGCGGGTCGCCTACGAGGCTGGCCCGACCGGGTACGGGCTCGCGCGGGCGTGCGCGGCCGCGGGGATCGCCTGCACGGTGGCGGCGCCCTCGAAGATCCAGCGCGCGCCGGCCGACCGGGTCAAGACCGATCGTCGCGACGCGGAGCGGCTGGCTCGGCTCTTGCGGCTGGGCGAGCTGGTGGCGGTGCGGGTCCCCGAGCCGCACGAGGAGGCGGCACGTGATCTGGTGCGGGCTCGTGAGGACGCGCGCGGCGAGTTGATGCGCGCCCGGCATCGGCTCTCGAAGCTGCTGCTTCGGCACGGGTTGGTCTACGACGCGAGCGCGTGGACGCTCGCTCACGATTCCTGGCTGCGCCGGCAGCGCTTCGAGAGTCGGCCGTTGCAGCTGGCGCTCGAGGAGTCGTATGCGGCCGCCGTACAGGCGAAGGTGCGGCGGGACGCGCTCGACGAAGCGATCGCCGAGCTCGCAGGCGAAGCGCCGTTCGTGGAGATCGTCGGTCGGCTCTGCTGTCTGCGTGGTGTCGGCACGTTGACGGCGCTCGCTCTAACCGTCGAGCTGGGCGACTGGACACGCTTCCGGCCGCAATCGCTTGGCCCGTTTCTCGGGCTCACCCCGAGCGAGGACTCCAGTGGCGAGCGGCGCCGGCTCGGCTCGATCACCAAGACCGGCAACACCCACGCACGCCGTCTCCTGGTCGAGGCCGCTTGGCAGCAGCGACGACCACTGCGCGAGAGCGCGACGCTCGCACGGCGCCGGCAGGGACAGCCGGCCGCGGTGCGCGCCCGCGCCGATCAGAGCGCGCGCCGACTCCACGCCCGCTGGCATGCGCTCGAGCGGCGCGGCAAACGGCGCACCGTCGTCGCAGTCGCGGTCGCGCGCGAGCTCGCCGGCCACTGCTGGGCCCTCGCCACCATGTAGCTGCGCGTACTCAACGGCTCGGCGAGGAGAGCGCGAGCGGCGCAACGGCACGAGAGGAACGACCCGCGGTACAGCTATGAGCCGCCCAGCGACTGGGCGATGCTCGACCCTAGAGAGCGGCTCCGTTCCTCCAGCTCGCACACCCGGTCATGCGGTCCCGACCCGCGCATATCAGCCGCGACACAACGCGTCGACGACTGCCGCCGCGCTCTCCCCGCCGAAACAACGAGGCCCGCTCGCGCGGGCCTCAAAGCCGTGCCGACTTGACAAATCTCACCCCATATCAGCTGTCCTACCCACGGACGTTGTGAACGCGGCTGATTGGTGGCCGGTCTCCGATTGAGCTGTGTGGTTGCCGTGGTTGTAGTTGTGGAGCCAGTGTGGCAGGGCGTCGTTGCGGTGTCGATGTGAGCGGTAGCTGAGGCCGTAGGCCCATTCGCGCGCCATGGTCTGGTGGAAGCGCTCGACCTTGCCGTTGGTGCGGGGCCGGTAGGGCTGGGTGGTGAGGTGGCGGATGCGGCGGCGGGCGAGCAGCTCGGCGAGTGAGCGGTTCTTGACGTAGCTGAAGCCGTTGTCGGTCATCAGCCGCTTGCAGACGATCCCGTGCTCAGCGAAAAAGGCGAGCGCCCGCTCGACGAAGCCGGTGACGGTCGGTCGCCTTCTCGTCGTGGTGCAGCTCGACGAACGCGAGCCGGGAGTGGTCGTCGACGATCGCGTGCGCGAAGTCGTAGCCGACCCGCGTCTCCGGGCGCATCCAGTGGCGAGCGCTGCTGCGAACGGTCGCCAGTGACACGGTGGCCGGGCCGCAGGAAGCGCGCGTAGCGGCTGGTGTCCATGTGCAGCAGATCGCCGGGGCAGAGCCACTCGTAGCTGTTGGCTGCTTCTCTTCGACCGGCAGACGGCGCGAGAGCCCAGCCCGCTTGAGCACCTTCCAGACAGTCGAGTGGCAGAAGCCGGTCGCACCGGCGATCAGCCGTCGGTCCCCAGCCAGTCTCTCGCCGGCAGTCGCAGATCCGCTCCTGCAGCTCGGCCGCCAACAGCCGCGGCGAGCGATGTCGGCCGGCTCGAGCGATCCAGCAGCGCGCTCGGCTCACGGTCGCCCTCCAACCAGCGATGCCACCAGCGATGCGCTGTCGCCGGCGACACACTGAAGGCGGCCGCGGCCGCCTTCAACGACAGACCCTCCTCGACGGCCCGCACCAGCGCGAGCCGACCAGCCAGTCCGAGCTTGGCATTAGCGTGCAGATACATCCGGCCCTCCTTTGGGCGTGAGTCCGGCAAGACCCACAGCCTCAAAGGAGGGCCGGATAGAACCTCAGCCGTTCACAACCTCTGTAGGCAGGACATCTAGCTAGGAGGGCAGCAGCGTTCCGTCGCTTGCGACGTCCCTTCCCTGCTCGGAGAGCCGTTGGCGAACGAGAAACTGGAACGTCGACCAGGCGCCGCGGCGCGCGTCGAACATGCGATACACCTGCCACTCCGTCAAGAGCGCCTCGTCCTCCCGCCGCGCCTCCGCCCAGTCCGCGAACTTCGGCAGCCGCCCCAGCCGGTCGGCGAGAGCGACCCCCTGGTCGATGGCCCGCTCGAGCCTCTCCTCCCCCACCGGCACGTCGAACCCCGCCTCCCGGAGCGCGTTCGTGAGCGAGCCGAACGTGTGCCAGTAGAGCGACTTCGAGGGCAGCCGGCCCTTGTGCTCGTCGATGTCGCGCGCAGTCGGGGGCCGGCCGAGCTCCTCGCCGAGCGTGCGCAGGAGCCCGAGCAGCTCCTCCCTCGTCGCGAAGCGGCGTGGCACGAGCCCGGCGGCGCGCTTCGCCGCGTTCCACGCGCCGAAGTGCTCGATCACGGTCTGGGGATGCACCGCCGTCTCGGCGTCGGCGGCGAACTCCCGCATCGTCGGCGAGCGCCCGAGCCGCTCGGCGCAGGCGACGATCTCCGCGACGATCTGCTCGTCGGTGTAGCGCTTGCGGATGCCGGCCTGGAACTTCGCCAGCTCGCTCGGATCGATCGAGGCGAGCGCCCGGTAACGGGGCTTCTCAGGCATGCCAATAAGTGTAGAGCAGGTTGGAGAATCCGCAAGTCGCCCCGTGCAGGCGTGTCTCTGGGGGCCGTGTGGCATACCCTCGCCCGATGCGTCCCCGTCCCCCACTCGCGCTCGAGATCGCCGTCGCACGCGGGGTGGCTGCGCTTTCACGGCGCGTCGGAGCCGGCGGCGGAACGACGATTCCGGGCAAGCTCCTCGTCCAGCTCGACCGCGGCGCGATCGACCGCCTCGCCGCGCGGCTCGCGAGCGGGACAGCGGTCGTGTCCGCCACGAACGGCAAGACGACCACGACGGCGATGGCGGCCGAGATCCTGCGGTCGCGGCAGCGGCTCGCCCACAACGCGGCCGGAGCGAACCTCGTCTCGGGCGTTGCGTCGGCGCTGCTCGCGGCGAGCGGTGCGGAGCTCGGGCTGTTCGAGGTGGACGAGGCGGCGCTGCCGGAGCTCGTGGAGCGCCTGCGACCGCGCGCCGTATGTCTCGGCAACCTCTTCCGCGACCAGCTCGACCGCTACGGCGAGCTCGAGCTCGTCGCCGGGCGCTGGCGCGACGCTGCGGCCACGCTGCCGCAGGGCACGCAGCTCGTCTACAACGCCGACGACCCACAGCTCGCCGCGGTGAGCGAGACGCATCCCACCAGCGTCGCGTTCGGCCTCGACGATCCCCGCGTGGCCCGAACGGCGTTGCAGCACGCGGCGGACTCGAAGTACTGCGTCCGTTGCGGCACGCCGTACACCTATGCCGCCGCCTACGTCGGACACCTCGGCGACTACCGCTGCCCTCGTGGCGACCACGCCCGGCCGCCGCTCGAGGTCGCTGCTCGGGACGTCGCGCTGCACGGGCTCGAACGGGCGTCGTTCCGGCTCGACACGCCCGAGGGCGCATGCCGGATCGAACTCGGGCTGCCCGGCCTCTACAACGTCTACAACGCGGTTGCGGCCGCAGCCCTCGCACGGTCGCTCGGCGCGGAGCTCGGCGAGATCGCCGCGGGCCTCGAGCGGTTCTCGGCCGCGTTCGGCCGCTTCGAGCGCGTCACCGTCGGCGAGAAACGTGTCCTCTTGCTCCTGATCAAGAACCCCGCCGGCGCGAACGAGGCCGTCCGGACGCTCGTCGACGGCGGCCCGCCGCATGTCCTGGTCTTCGCGCTGAACGACGAGATCGCGGACGGACGCGACGTCTCGTGGATCTGGGACGTCGACTTCGAGCCGCTCCTGCCGGGCCTCGAGCGGCTCGTCGCGAGCGGCGGACGCGCGGCCGAGCTCGCGCTCCGCTTCCGCTACGGCGGGCTCGACGAGGACGCGATCGAGCTCGAGCCCGACCTCGGCGCCGCCCTCGACCGCGGGCTCGCTCTGACGCCGGACGACGGCGAGCTGGTCGTCCTCCCCACCTACACCGCGATGCTCGGCCTGCAGCGCCTCCTCGCATCCCGCGGCCTCGCGAAGCCGTACTGGGAGCGCTCGAGATGACCTCCATTCGCGTCGGTCACCTCTATCCGGATTACCTCAACATCTACGCCGACCGCGGCAATATCGAGGTGCTCGCGCGGCGGGCCGCCTGGCGCGGACACGAGCTCGAGGTGACCGCGCTCGGGCTGCGAGACGCCGTCGGGCCGGGCGACCACGACCTGTACTACGTCGGCGGCGGGCAGGACCGGGAGCAGCTTCTCGTGGCCAAGGATCTGACCGGCAAGGGCCCAGCCCTGCACGAGGCGGTCGCCGGCGGCGCGGCGGTGCTCGCCGTGTGCGGCGGCTACCAGCTCCTCGGGCGCGGCTACCGTGGCTTCCATGGCGAGGACATGCCCGGAATCGGCCTCCTGCCTCTCGAGACCGTCGCCGGCGAGCGCCGCCTGATCGGCGACGTGCTCATCGAGTGCGAGCTCGAGCCCGGAGAGAGGCGGACCGTCGCCGGCTTCGAGAACCATGCGGGCCGCACGCACCTCGATCCGGGCGCCGAGCCGCTCGGGCGCGTGCTCGCCGGCTTCGGCAACGACGGGGCGAGTGGCTTCGAGGGCTGCCGCGCGGGCCGCGTGATCGGCACGTATCTCCATGGGCCGCTCCTGCCGCGCAACCCCTGGCTCGCCGACTGGCTGCTCGCCCGTGCGCTCGCCCATCGCCTCGGCGCCGAGCCGCCGCAGCTCGAGCCGCTGCCCGACGACCTCGAGCACCGGGCGCACGACGTCTCCGCCGGCCGCGCCCGCTCCCGCGGCGGAAGCTACTAGCCGGGCCAAGCGCAGCTTCGCGTGCTCTCAGCCCGGAGCGGCGGCTTTCAGCACCTTCTCGACCGCGACCCGCAGCGGCTCCGGCACGTCGCCGTTGCCCCGGTAGCGCTGCCACGCCTTCTGCGGCTTGCCCCGGTTGCTCGCCCGCAGCCCGGACACCGTCTCGAAGTCCGGAGTGAGCACCACCGTACGCCGGCTCCCCGCGACCTCGCGGATCTGGCGGTTGACGATCCGCTCCGACTCGACGGGCGAGACACCCCGCGGCGCGTCGCGGTCGTGGACGACGACGTACGGCACGCTGCAGGCGTTGCAGATGCGTGCGAAGAGCGGCATGTTGCCTTTCCCGCCGCACTCGACGACGAGGATCCCCTCCTTGTCGGGCTCGACGCCGAGCGCGTCGAAGACGAGCGGGAACGCGAGCTTCTCGGTCCGCCCCTCGACGAGCACGGCGCAGCGCGCGAGGAACAGCTCCGCGCGGTCGCGATCGAACTCCGAGAGTGCGCGGAACGTCTCGGCCTCTGCGAGCGGCTCCGGCTGGAAGAGCGACGTCCCGCCCGAGCGCGTGTGACGGACGAGCGCGAGTTCCTCGAGCTTGCCGACGCTGAGGAAGACCGGCGCATGGGTCGAGTAGAGGATCTGGTTCCCGCGCTGCGAGAGCGCACGCAGGAGGCCGTAGAGGTGGCGCTGGGCGTGCGGGCTGAGATAGAGCTCCGGCTCCTCGATCAGGAGCACGAAGTGGCGCAGCCGCGAGGCGACGAGCCGCTCCATGGCCGCGACGAGCGCGAGCCCGCCGTCCGCCGCGGCCCAGTGCCGGTCGGCGGCCGGAGGTGCGAGCAGTTCCGCGGCCTCCGCGGCACCGCGCCCCGTGGCGGGCGCGACGAGCGTGCGCGAGCGAAGGTTGGCCGGCAGGAAGAGCACCGGCGGCGCACCGGCCCGGTTGAGGTTGAGCGTGTCGGGCGGCCGTGCGTCGAGGAAGATCGTCCCCTTCGCGAGGTCGGCCTCGAGGTGGATCCTGCCTCCCGCTCCGTCGTGGGCGACGTCGTCGATCGTCGGCGGCGCCGCGGCGGCCTCCAGCAGCGTCCAGATCGCCGTCAGCACGGTCGACTTCCCGCTCGACGCTTCTCCGACGAGCGCGCAGACGAAGCCCGGCATGAGCTCGAGCTCGCGCGCTGCGCGGTAGCCCTGAATCGAGACTCTTCGCAGTGGAGGCAGCCCGCTCACGGGGCCCACAGAGCGCCGAGATAGACGGCGGGGTCCCCGGGCTGCCAGCGGCCCAGGAAACGCTGGATCGGCGGATGGAGCACGACGTCGTCGAGCTCCCCAGGCTCGAAAAGGCGGTGCCCGCGCACCGCGGCGTCGGTCGACGTGACGCGCTCGAGCGAGCGCCCGGAGAGGTCGGCGGCGAAGATGATCTGGACGACGTGGCGCCCGACGAAGGCACGCTTGGGCGCGATCGAGTCGACCACCGCGACCGGTCCTTCGAAGGTGAGGTCGTCGCCGATCCCGACCTCTTCCGAGAGCTCCCGGTGCAGTGCATCGACGAGGCTCTCGCCGCTGTTGACACCGCCACCCGGCAGGAGCCAGTAGTCGCCGCGCCCTGTCTTCTCGTGCCGGCAAAGGAGGATTCGTCCCTCCCAGCGAAGGACGGCCGAGACCCGGATGCGCGGCTCGAGCGGCATCAGTGCGCCGAGCTGCCGAACCCTCGGGTGGCCCGCTCGCTCCCCGGGAGTTCGGAAACCTCGCGGGGCTGGGTCGAGGCGACTGGGACGACCACGAGCTGCGCGATCCGCATCCCCGGCTCGACGACGAACGGCTCGTCCCGATCGGTGTTGAGGAGGACGACCTTCAGCTCACCGCGGTAGCCGGCGTCGATCAGGCCCGGCGAGTTCAGGACCGCGATGCCGTGGCGCGCGGCGAGCCCCGACCGCGGCTGCACGAAGCCGGCGTGGCCGTCGGGGATCGCGACCGCCAGGCCGGTCCCGACCACCGCTCGCGCTCCCGGCTCGAGCTCCACTCGCTCGGAGGCGGCGAGGTCGAGGCCCGCGTCGCCCTCGTACGCCCGCGTCGGCAGTGTCGCCCCCTCGTGGAGGCGCTTGACCGGAAGCTCAGTCACGCACCCGTCCGGCGCCGTCGAGGCGCAGCCTCAGCGACGAGGTAGGCCGCGAAGCGGCGCAGCTCGCGCCGCGGCAGGCGCGCAACGATGAGCACCCCCTCGGGCGTGTCCTCTCGCTCGTCGATCGGCGCTCCGAGCGCGTAGAGCTCGTTCAGGCGTCCCCCTTCGGCGTACGGCAGAAGGAGCCGCACACGTTCGAACCGCTCGCCGAAGCGCTCGGCTACCCGCTCCCGCAGTTCCCCGAGCCCCTCGCCGGTGAGCGCGGAGATCTGGAGGGCGTCGGGGTAGCGGTTCGCCAGCCGGCGCCGGGCGAGCGCGTCCACCGCGTCGATCTTGTTCACCACGATCTCGACGGGCAGGTCGTTCGCGCCGATCTCCCGCAGGACGTCGTCGACGGCCGCGATCTGCTCGACGAGCCGCTGCTCGGGCGCCGAGCCGTCGACGACGTGAAGGACGAAGTCGGCGACGAGCGTCTCCTCGAGCGTCGCCGCGAAGCCCTCGACGAGCTGGTGCGGCAGGCGGCGGACGAAGCCGACGGTGTCGGTCACGAGATACCGCCGCCCCTCGTGCTCGAAGCCGCGCGTCGTCGGGTCGAGCGTTTCGAACAGCCGGTCGCGGACCGAGACGCCGGCATCGGTGAGCGCGTTGAGGAGCGTCGACTTGCCCGCGTTCGTGTAGCCCGCGAGCGCGACCGTGGGCGTCTCCGTCCGTTTCCGCTCCTTGCGCCGGACCTCGCGCTGAGCGCTCAGCTTTCGCAGCCGGTCGCGGAGGACTGTGATGCGGCGGCGCGCGAGTCGCCGGTCGGTCTCGAGCTGCGACTCGCCCGGGCCGCGGGTGCCGACGCCGGCACCGAGGCCGCCCGTGCCGCCGCCGAGCCGCTCGAGGTGCTGCCACATCCCTCGCATCCGCGGCAGGTTGTACTCGAGCTGGGCCAGCTCGACCTGGAGCTTTCCCTCGGCGCTCACGGCGTGCTGGGCGAAGATGTCCAGGATCAGCTGCGTCCGGTCGACGACCCGGGCCTGCAACGTGTTCTCGAGCATCCGCTGCTGCGCCGGGCTCAACTCGGCGTCGACGATCAGCACCTCGGCGTCCGCCTCCCCGTACGCCTCCTTCAGCTCCGCGAGCTTCCCCTTGCCGACGTAGGTGCGCGCGTCGGGCAGGCGGCGGTGCTGGACGACTCTGCCGACGGGCTCGACCCCCGCCGTGCGAGCGAGCTCCTCGAGCTCCGCGAGCTCGTCGGCGCCGTCCGCGCCGGGCGGGAGCACCGCAAGCACGAGCCCGCGCTCGGGCTCGGCCGCCCAGGAGCGATCGGGCTGTCTCACCGCCATCCGCCGGTCATTATGACTCCTGCCATGCCCGTTTCCGATCTCGCCGCCCGCACACTCGAGCTCGTCGACATTCCCTCGGAAAGCCGCCGGGAGGCGGCGGCGATGGAGCTCGTGCGAAGCGTCCTGCCAGGCGAGCCGCTCTACGACGACGGCGACGCGATCGTGTGGGGAGACGGCGCAGCGCCGGTCGCCCTCGCCGGTCACGTGGACACCGTGCCCGCGCAGGAGAACCTCCCGGGCCGGATCGCCGACGGCGCCGTGCACGGCCTCGGCGCAAGCGACATGAAGGGCGGCGTCGCGGTGATGCTCGAGCTCGCGCGCGCGGCCGTCCCCGCCCGCTACGTCTTCTTCACGCGCGAGGAGGTCGCGCTCGCCGAGAGCCCCCTCCCCGCCGTCTTCGCGAGCGGAGCGCTCGCGGGAACCGAGCTCGCCGTCGTCCTCGAGCCGACCGATGCGATTCTCCATGCAGGCTGTCTCGGCAACCTCCAGGCGCGGATCGAGTTCCACGGCCAGAGCGCGCACTCGGCACGCCCGTGGACCGGCCGCAATGCGATTCACGCGCTCATCGAGGACCTGGCACCACTTGCTCGCCTCGAACCGCTCGGCGTCGAGCTCGACGGGCTCGTCTATCGCGAAGTCGTGAGCGCCGTACGCATCGAGGGAGGAATCGCGGCGAACGTCGTGCCGGCCCGGGCGTCCGCGGAGCTCAATTTCCGCTATGCGCCCGGCCGCTCTCGTGAGGACGCCGAGGCGTGGCTCCGTGAGCTCGTCCCGGAGGGCGAAATGCACGTCCTCTACAACTCGCCGGCGGCAGCGCCCGCGCTCGCGAACCCGCTCGTCGAGCGCTTGCGGGAGCTCGTGCCGGCCGTCGCGCCGAAGCAGGCGTGGACGCCGGTCGCGCAGTTCGCCGAGCAGGGAATCGACGCGATCAACTACGGCCCCGGCGCGACGGCGTTCGCACACCGGCAGGACGAGCAGATCCCGATCGCGAACCTGCACGCGGTGTACGAGACACTGGCTAGGTTCCTTGCGTGCGTAGGCCCGACGGAACACACCCAGGAGCGAAGGCGCCGGCTCGGCCGGCGGCGGGAGCGGGGATCGTGATCAATCCCGTGCTGACGGAGCTGGCCCCGTATCCGTTCACGCAGCTCGAGCAGGAGCGGCAGCGGCTACTCGCGGCCGGGGCCGAGGTGATCGACTTCGGCAAGGGCGACCCCAACGAGCCGACCGACCCGATGATCCGGCGGGCATTCGTCGACGCGCTGCCCGAGCGGGCTCCGTATCCGCTCGCTCAGGGGGTGCCCGAGCTGCGCGAGGCGGCAGCGGGATGGCTCGAGCGGCGATTCGGCGTCTCCGTCGACCCGGAGAGCGAGATCGTGCCGACATACGGCTCGAAGGAGGCCATCTTCTCGCTGGCGCAGGTGCTCGGAACCGGCGGCCGGGTCGTCGCGTTCGGCGAGCCCGCGTACCCGGTCTACGAGCGCGGCGCGCTCTTCGCGGGCGCGCGGGTGCAGACGCTCCCGCTCCGGCGCGAGAACGGCTTCCTGCCGGATCTCGACGAGCTCGACGACGACGTGGCGCTCGTCTGGGTCAACTACCCGCACAATCCGACGGGCGCCGTCGCGCCGCGCGAGTTCTACGACGAGCTCGCAGAGGCGGCCGAGCGCCACGGCTTCGTGATCGGCTCGGACGAGGCGTACACGGAGCTCTGGTTCGACGAGCCGCCCCCGTCTGCGCTCGAGGCGGCCGATCGGTCCCGCATCGTCGTCTTCCAGACGCTGAGCAAGCGCTCCTCCATGACCGGCTACCGATCCGGCTTCGTCGCCGGGCCGGCGGAGATCGTGGCAGCGCTGAAGGCGTATCGCCCCACGGCGGGGACGGCGCCGCAGGAGTTCGTGCAGCACGCGTCGGTCGTCGCGTGGAACGACGAGCGGCATGTCGAGGAGACCCGGGCCCGCTACCGCGCGAAACGGGACGTGCTGATCCCCGCGATCGAAAGCCGCGGCTGGAAGATCGTGGCGAGCGAGGCGACGATGTACCTGTGGGTGTCCGGGCCGGACGCGGCCGCGCTGCTCGAGCAGGGACTCATCGTTTCCCCGGGAGGCATGTTCGGGCCGAGCGGCGAGGGCTACGTCCGCTTCGCGCTCGTGCCGACACTCGAGGAATGCATACGGGCGGCGGAAGTCGTGCGGGAGGCTGCCTGATGGACGTCGAGGCGACGATCGCGGCGCTCGACCGCGGTGAGCTGCGGGTCGCGGAGAAAGTCGACGGCGACTGGCGCGTGAACGAGGAGGCGAAGGCGGCGATCCTCGAGTACTTCCGGATGCGGAAGGTCGAGCCAATCGAGGTCGGCCCGTTCGCGTATCTCGACAAGATCCCGCTCAAGCACGACCATGCCGAGCGAGGCGTGCGCGTCGTGCCGCCTGCGACGGCGCGGTACGGGTCGTTCCTCTCGCCCGGTGTGATCCTCATGCCGAGCTACGTCAACATCGGCGCCTGGGTCGGCCCGAACACGATGGTCGACACGTGGGCGACGGTCGGCTCGTGCGCCCAGATCGGCGCGGACGTCCATCTCGCCGGCGGCGTCGGGATCGGCGGCGTGCTCGAACCGGTGCAGGCGCGCCCGGTGATCGTGGAGGACGGGGCGTTCGTCGGCTCGCGCTGCATCCTCACCGAGGGGGTCGTCGTCGGCGAGCGGGCGGTGCTCGCGCCGAACGTATCGCTGACGGGCTCGGTGCCGGTGATCGACGTCACAGGGCCGGAGCCGGTCGAGCACCGCGGGTACGTGCCGCCGCGAGCCGTCGTCGTGCCGGGCACGCGGCCGAAGGAGTTCCCGGCGGGGACGTACGAGGTCGCCTGCGCTCTCGTCGTCGGCTGGAGAAGCGCGCAGACGGACCTCAAGACGAGCCTGAACGACGTGCTGCGCGAGTTCGAGATCGGCGCCTGAACGCGGCTTCTGGTCGCGGGCCACT
This sequence comes from uncultured Actinomycetes bacterium, assembly GCA_963796265.1. Lineage (GTDB taxonomy): Bacteria > Actinomycetota > Thermoleophilia > Gaiellales > Gaiellaceae > Palsa-739. Next base: position 284,021 of record CAWCLA010000002.1, read on the forward strand.
CGCCGGCGCGTCGGATTCCACACCCCCACCCAAGGGTGGGGTCGCTCTCCCTCCGCCCTCGGAGCCGACGCTAGCGCGGAAACGGCTACGAGTCCGTGCCGATTTCGAGACTCGCTCCCGGCAGTTCGTCGATCGGCTCCGCCGGACCTGTCAGCCACGCGCAACCGCCGGCGAGGCGCACCCGGAGGTCGCCGCCCGGGAAGTGGACGACGACTTCGCCCTCGCGGTGGGTCGCAGCTGCGACCGCGACCGCGCTCGTCCCCGAAGCAGTCGTCTCCCCCACACCGCGCTCCCAGACCCGCGCGGTGACCTCGCCGGTCCGGTTCACGCGCACGACCTGGACGTTCGTCCGCTCCGGAAAGCGCGGATTGCCCTCGAGCTGCGGGCCGAGCTCGCCGATCAGGCCCGGGTCGCCGACGACGACGGCGTGTGGATTGCCGACTACAACCGGCGTCAGCTCGATTCCGTCGACAACCTCCCGTGCGCCGACCTCCACCGGGCCGAGCTCCGACTCGTAGAGCCCGTCCTTCGTCCGCCGCACTTCGACACTTCGCTGTCCCACGTGTACGCGCGCCCGGCTCGAGCCGGTACGACTCATCAGCCAGGCGGCGGCGATCCGCGTGCCGTTGCCGGACATCTCGGCGTGCGAGCCGTCCGGGTTGACGATGCCGATCGTCACGGCGTCTCCGGCGACCGAGAAGACCTCGACGACCCCGTCCGTGCCGGACAGGTCGACGCCGGACGCCGGTCCTTCATGGACGAGGTAGACGTTCCCGTGTGCGTGCCAGCGCGACGATCTCAGCTGCGGTCTCCTCCGGCTGCCGGTCGGCCGCGACGATAACGAGCCCCTCGAGGCGCCGCAGCCACTTCCGCTGATACGCGGCGTAGCGCCGCGTCCGCACGATGAGCGCTTCGAGCGCTTCCTTCCGCGGCAGCGTGGCGATCTCGTGGAGGCCAAGGACCTTGCTCGCGGTCGGGGACGGTTCGACAGCCAGCGCCGCGCGCACCTCCTGCTCGACCCCGGCGTCGAACATGCGCCTCGTCCGCTCGGCGATCCGCCGGTCGAGCTCCTGCTTCGACACGTCGAGCCCGACGAGGAGGGTCGGATGCCTCCAGGCACCGCCGAAAAGGCTCTCCCGCCGCGGCACGAGCGACGAGCCGGCCTCGGCGAGCTCGAGCGCACGGACGACACGGCGACGGTCGTTCCGGTGGATCCTCGCCGCCGCGGGCGGATCGAGCTCGGCGAGTCGCGCGTGCGCCGCGGCCGACCCGGACTCGTCGTAGCTGCGTTCCCACCGCGCGCGGACGCCGGGTGCGGGGGCCGGCGGAAGCTCGAGCACAGCGAGCGCAGCGCGGAAGTACAGGCCAGTCCCGCCGACGACGACCGGCGTCCTTCCGGCGGCGAGGATCTCGTCGACCGCGGCGTGCGCGAGCGGCGCGTACTCGCCGACGGACGCGAGATGCGAGAGCGGCCAGATCCCCACGAGCCGCTCGGGGTGCGGCGAGCGGTTCGTCAAGATCGGCAGGCCGTCGTAGACCTGCATCGCGTCGGCTGAGACCACCTCGGCGGGAATCAGCTCCGCGATCGCCGCCGCGACGTCCGACTTTCCGCTGCCGGTCGGCCCGAAGAGGCCGATGACCGGCTCAGCCACGGAGGCGCGCGCGGACCAGCTCGAGCTCCTCGTCGCTCACACCGGCCCCGCGAAGGTACGCCTCGACACCGCCGTAGCGGCGCCCGAGCTCGGCGAAGACACCGACCATCGAGGCCGCCGGCGTCTGCGCGATCCGCCGGAGCCGGGCGAGCTCCTCCTCGGTCTCGGCGGTCGCGAACCACCGCTCGTGGCGCGGCCGCAGCCGCTCCTCGCTGAGCGAGTAGTCCGCCGCGATCTCCTCGTCTGCGACACCTGCGAGGTGGAGGAGGAATGCGGACAGAAGACCGGTGCGGTCCTTGCCGCCGACACAGTGGATGACGACGCCTCCCTCCGGCGCATCGGCGACGGCGCGAACCGCCGCGGCCACGTTCGTCCGAAACCGCTCGAGAAGGATCATGTACACCTCTCGTGTCGCCGCCGAGACGTCGGGAGCGGCCGCGACGGCTGCGTCGAGATCCTCCCGGAGCTCCTCCCGCTCGGCCGCGTTCGCCTCCATGAAAGGCACATGCACCACCTCGACCGGCACCTCCGCCGGCGGGTCCTCCGCGCGCTCGTCGTCACCGCGCAGGTCGATCACGGTGCGGATGCCGTGGTCGACCAGCGCCCGCCAGCCCTCGGCGCTCAGTTGCCGCACGCTGTCAGCGCGCACGACGGCACCGAGCCGCGTCTCGCCGCCGCCCGCGGTCGGCAACCCGCCGAGCTCCCGGACGTTGAGGCAGCCGTCCCAGACGAGGTCTCTAGGCCGCAACTGCCGCAAGCCGGGTACCGCGCAGCGTCGTCGACGTCGCGCCCGCGATCGTGACGGGGACGAGATCGCCCGCCGCCGCGTCGCCGTCGAAGTTCACGGTCGTGTTCCGTCGAGTCCTGCCCCGCAACAGCTTCGGATCCGTGCGGCTGGGGCCTTCGACGAGCACCTCCTCGACCATCCCCACGCGCCGCGCGTTGCACTCGGCCGCGACCCGTTGCACGACCGCGACGAGCCGCTCGATGCGATCGCGCTTGACTTCGTCCGGCACCTGATCCGACATCGCGGCGGCCTCGGTTCCGGCCCGCGGCGAGTAGACGAACGTGAAGGCGCCGTCGAAGCCGGCCTCGTCGGCGACCTCGAGGGTCTCGAGAAAGTCCTCCTCCGTCTCGCCCGGAAAGCCGACGATGATGTCCGTCGTGAGCGCGAGGTCCGGGATCGCGTCTCGAAGCTCCGCCACGAGCCGCAGGTAGCGCTCACGGGAATACGTGCGGCGCATCGCCTTGAGGACGCGGCTCGACCCGGACTGAAGCGGCAGATGCGCGTGCTCGCACACGGCGGGGCACTCGGCCATCGCAGCGATGACGTCGCGCCGGAAGTCCTTCGGGTGCGGGCTGGTGAAGCGGATCCGCTCGATGCCGTCGACGGCGTCGACGGCACGGAGCAGCTCGGCGAAGCTCGAGCCGACGTCGCGGCCGTAGGAGTTGACGTTCTGGCCCAGCAAGGTCACCTCGCGGACGCCCGCCACTGCGAGCTGCTCGATCTCAGCGAGGATCTCGCCGGGGCGGCGAGAGATCTCGCGGCCCCGGACAGCGGGGACGATGCAGTACGAGCAGACCGAGTTGCAGCCCATCGAGACTTGCACCCAGGCTTGGAAGCGCCGCTCACGCCGGACGGGGAGCCCAGCCGCGAAGGCGCGCTCCTCGCCGGTGCCGAATGCACCGCGCGCGACCCCCTCGCCGCCGGCACCGAGCCACTCGCCGAGATGCGAGATCGTCCCCGGCCCGAAGGCGAGGTCCACGTCCGGATAGAGCGCGAACAGGCGCTCCCGCTGCGCCTCGGCGTAGCAGCCGCCGACGGCGACGACCGTCCCCGGCCGCTCGCGCTTGAGCTTCGCGGCATTGCCCATGTGCGCGGCGAAGCGCGTGTCGGGCTTCTCGCGGATCGTGCAGGTGTTGAGCACGATCACGTCCGCCTGCTCCTGCGACGGCGCCTCGCCGAGCCCGAGCTCCTCGAGCAGGCCCTTGATCCGCTCGGAGTCGTGGGCGTTCATCTGGCAGCCGAACGTGGTTACGTGATATGACTTCAGCCACATGAGCGAGTCCTGAGGAGGAGCATGTCCCCGAAGCGTATCGCCAAGCCACTCGACATCTACGTCCGCGTCAGCGACGTCCGCGGCCGCGCCGGCGACGCGTTCATCTCGCCGAAGGATCAGGAGCAGCGTTGCAGGGCTCTCGCGACGGCGCGCGGATACGAGGTCGGCCTCGTATTCGAGGAGCTCGACGTGTCCGGCGGAAGCATGAGACGGCCACGGCTCGACGAGGCTGTCGCCCGGATCGAGTCGGGCGACTCGGCGGGAATCATCGTCGCGAAACTCGACAGGTTCTCCCGGACGCTCGTCGGCGGCCTGCAGACGCTCGAGCGGATCAACGACCTCGGCGGGGCGGTCATCGTCGCGGACGGCGAGTTCGACACATCCACCGCGACCGGCGAGCTCGTCCTCCACATGATGCTCTCGCTCGCGCAGTTCGAACTTCGACGCATCCGGGAGAACTGGCAGGCGGGCAAGAGTCACGCCGTCGATCGCGGAATCCACATCTCACCGAAGGTCCCGCCCGGCTACACGCGCCAGGAGAGCGACAACGGGGTCTCAGCGAAGACCGGGCGGCGACGCCGGAAGATCGAGGGTCCACTCCTCCCCCACCCCGACTACGCCGAGCCGATCCGCGAAGCCTTCCGAATGGCTGCCGCTGGCGAGTCGTATACGGCGATCGCTGCGCTGCTGAACGAGCATCACGTCCCATCCGCAGGGAACGCGGCCGTCTGGCAGTCGAACCGGATCAAGCGGCTGCTCGCGAACCGCGTCTACCTCGGCGAGGCCCGGAGCGGCAACGGGCACGTCAACGCGGGCGCGCATGAGCCGCTCACCGATGAGGCGACGTGGCTGCTCGCGCAGCGGAAGCCGACTAGGCCCGCGTTCACGGCGACAAGCGAGACGCTGCTCGCCGGTCTCTGCCGGTGCGCCTCGTGCTCGTTCGCGATGAAGGCGCAACTCCGGAAGGACGGCGGGATCAGCATCTATCGGTGCCCAACGCGGACCGTTCACGGCCGCTGCGAGCATCCGGTCAGCGTGGCGATGGAGAAGCTCGAGGAGCACGTCCTCGACGCGTTCCTCGCGCACGCCGGAGCGGTCAAGCTCACCCGGGTCGCCGAAGACGACGTTGGTGCGCGCCTCGAGGCGGCTGCGGCGGAGGCGGAGCGGCGCTACACCGCCGCGCTCACGAACGTCGAACTCAGGGCGCAACTCGGAGACGCCGACCACGACGCGATGCTCGTCGCGCTGCGAGAGGCCCGCGACGAGGCGAGAGACGCCGTGCCGCGTCGCCGGCGCGAGTCACCGGCCGCGCTTGCGAGCGCAGACCTCGGCGCGCTCGTCGGGGAACTGCGGCGGCGAGGCGATGTCGCGTCTCTCCGCGAATTGCTCGCTGCCGACATTCAGGCCGTCTTCGTTCGGCCAGCGGCATCGAGGTCGCACAGCCTCCCGATCAGCGACCGCGTCCGGGTCGTGTGGCGCGACGAGGAGCCGATCGAGATCCCGCGCCGGGGCGAGCGGTTCGAGCCGCGCGCCTACGCGTGGTAGCGTCGAGATCCGGGCCGAAGAGCGCGCACGCGGGGGTCGGATGAGTAGTCGAGCGAAGAAAGAGCGGTGGGTCCGCGAGGCGGTCGCGATCACCGACGTGATCATCAAGGACGCAGACGGTCGCTACCTCTGCCCGCTCTGCATCGAATGGTTCGACGACCTCGCTGACCTGACGCTCGAGCACGCACCGCCCGAGAGCGTCGACGGCCGTCCCATCGCGGTCACCTGTCGCGACTGCAACAGCCGCGGCGGCCACACCGTCGACCACGAACTGCGGCGCGTCGAGACGGTGCTCGAGTTCGCGGAGCGGCGCATGACCGCGCCGATGCCGGCGACCTTCAGGATCGGCGACGTCGAGCAGCGCGGGCAGGCGATCTTCGGCCCGGATGGGCTGAAGCTCGCCGGGATCCCGAAGCAGAACCACCCCGAGACGACCGAGGCGGTGACGGCAGCGCTCGAGCAGGCGGCCGCGTCCGGTTCGACCGACTGGACGATCGGGCTCACCTTTCAGTCCCCGAACTACCGGAGGGCGGCCGTCGGGTGGCTGCGAACCGCCTACATCGTGGTGTTCGCGATGCTCGGCTACACGTACGTGCTGCGCGCGGAACTCGACCTTGTGCGCGAGCAGATCAACGCTCCCGACGAAATGATCCTGACCCGCTTCTGCATGATGAAGCCCAACTCGAGCCCCGACCGCCTCGTCTCGTTCGTCACTGAGCCGCTTGAGTACGCGTCCGTCATCGTGCAGGCGAGCAACGCGGCCGTACTCCTCCCGAGCGACACGCTGCCCGGTACGTACGACCGTCTCGCGGCGATCGAGCCGTGGCCACCCGGCACGCAGACCCTCTCCGGAACGACGCGCCGTGGCCGGCGAAACCGGTCTACGCCCTCGATCGCATGTGGCTCGACCGCATCGCCGCTGACGCGGCCGCGCAATGACCCTCCTGTCCAGCCTTGACGCGGAGATCCAGGGTTGGCTCGTTGCCGTTGGGACGGTGGGCGCGGTCATCGTCGCTCTCGGCCTTGCGGCTTGGCAAGGTCGCGGATCCAAGCGACGCCGACCCGTGCTCTCAATCACGTTCGACGACGCGACCGGGATCGCGGACGAAGAGGTTACGTTCACCGCGCAGCAAGTACTCGTCAGCGGTGCCGGTGCAGTGGGCCAGCCGTTCACGGCCGAGTTGGGCCGCACGCTCGCCGCCTACCTCCGTTTCGAGGTCACGAACGCGCCCGGCCACGACGCCGCCGAAGACGTCGAGGTCATCCTCACGCGGATCGAGGAGCCGTCGTTCGTAGCGGAGACCTCGACGCTCGAGATCAGCTTCCCCTCGTTCCCGTGGACGCACCTAGAGACGACAAGAGTGACGATCCCGCCCGGCGTCACCCGGAGCGTCGACATCGCCGCCGTCTACAAGGACCCGCCCGACCAGCAGCTGCGCGACATCTTCCGGCTGCTCGTCGATCCCGAACCGGGCGCCTTCCGCAACAGGCTCAAGCACGGCACCTACGAGCTCGTGCTCACCGTCGCGGCGCGCAACGCCGACGCCGTCAGCTACCGCACCCGCGTCGGCTTCGACCCGAGTCGCGTCAAAGACGACCCCAGCGCCGCGATCAACCTCCTCGACCCTCCGACCGTCGAGCAGAACTAGCTATGCGGCTTCGACGCGTAGAAGGCCGGTGAACGGCGACTCGTCCTCCTCCTCGAAGGGGACGACATCGAGCACGCGGTGCCGCCGGCCGTTCCCGACGAAGATCTCCTCGCCCGGCTTGATTACCACCGCGTAGGTCGCCTCTCCGAGATCGTCCCCGTCCGGCGAGTGGAGCCTGTACCTGAACACATCTCCTCCGATCCGGGGCCGGACGGCTCCGCGAGCGTATCAACGCGGGTCGCGCTGCTAAACGTGCCAGCGCAGGGCCTTGGCATCAGCGAGCAACCTTGGCGGTATCTGAGGAAGTGGGTGCTTCGCGAGGGCCTCATAGTCGTGAACGATCTGCTCGCTGCTCTCGACGAACTCAGGTAACGATGGCAACTCGTCATCAACCTCTAGGCCGGCTTTGCGAGCCATTGGCAACATCGAGTGGTACTCCGCCATCTGCGAGCCGTACCAGGCGCCGACGCGGTCCGGGTAGTCAAGCCCCCATAGGAGCGCCCGAAACAGGAGGGTGTCCATCGTCAATCTGAAATCCCGGCGATCGAACTGCTCCACGCTCAGCGCCGGGCCGACCTCGGCCCACGATGGCAGGTGGACGGCTTCCTGCGGCGAAGCGGCCGTGTTGAACGGCGACTCGCTCATCCCGCGAAGCTCCTCGACGTACGTTTTGACGTCGGGAGCATCCTCGCCTTCCCAGTCTCGATCGAGATACATCTCGGCGATCATCTGGAGCGCCAGCGAAGGGCGTTCAGCCCCCAGAACAGCGCCCCACTCCATCGCCTGCGCCGAAGCGATATCCACCATCGCTGTGTCATAGCCCTCACCTTTGAATCGGCCGAGCTTTCGCGGCCATCCAGCCTCGTGGAGCACCCGCTTCGCGAAGTACCAGGCGAGCATCGACATCGCCGCTTGCGCCTCCGAGGTGCTATCCGGTCGGCGCTTCGCGTAGCCGAGCCCGGATCCTCGACAGCTGACTTTCGTGAGTCGCGCCCTGCGCCCAAGCGTCGAACTCCTGCTGAGGGAGTCCTGCGCGGAGCCACCGTGCTTTCAGTCGCTCAAACTCGTCCTGGATCTCCGGCAGCGGATAGCCCTTCGGCCACTTCATCGGCTGGCCCGTGCCGGTCGTGTGGCTCCCGATCTCGGGGCCGAGCTGGACAATGACCTCCGAGTCCGTCTCCTCGATGCCCGCAAGCTCGTATGTCGAGCCCTCGCCGGCATCGACAGTGAGACGGTATGCGCCTCCTGGTCAATCGCAAGGTCGTGACGATCGGGCAACGTGAACGACCACTCGGCGCCGCGGCGGCGCACGACGGTCTCCTTGCTCTGGACGAGTTCGGTCGGCACGCTCCCCGAGTCTATAGCGGACCGCGATGCGTCTAAAGGCATGCTTCCACGCGGCAGCATGAGCGGCAGCCGCAACGGCTCGCTTGAATCCGCGATCGGTTCGTGTGAAAGTGAGGAGTCCGATGAAGCGCGCCGCACTCCTAGCCGTCGCTTGTCTCGCCTTCGCCGCGCCCGCGGCGGCCGCGATCGGGCCGTGGACGCCGCGCTCGATCACGACCCTGCTCAAATCCGTCGGCTACCCGAAGCCGCACCCTAAGAAGCTCGTCTGCAAGCAACGAAGCGCAGTCGCCTTCAAATGCACTGCGACGTACCGCCGAGCGCAAACGTTCTATGTCTGGCTGGACCGGTCTAAGACCGCGGAGCCCACCCAGGGCGGATGGCTGTGTGCCGGTCGCAAGCTCCCCTCCTGCAAGATCCTCGGCGTCGGCTTCATTCCTTCGAAGGAAGCGGCCGACATTCCGCACCTCGAAGGCGCTATCCGGTTCGCGTCCGAGGCGTACGTCGAGATCCGCTACCAGGTCCCGTACCCGACGACGTACGGCGGCTGCACCTACACCGACACGCCCCTCATCGAGACATGCATCTACGCGAAGCCGGACGTGACCGTCACGATCACCGCCAAGCCCGCCAAAGGCGGCGGCTACATCATCCACGGATCGACCTAGTCCGCGAGGAATCGACGCCGGCTGCCCACTTCCGCGAGGCCGGAAGGCGCGGGGCCAACCGACTGCGCGCTCGAGGCGCGAATGGCCGAGGCCGTCTCAGCGCTCAGACCTTCGTCGAGCCGATGAGAACGGCGACTTCGGGCGCCTGCTCGACCGCGTCGACAAGTTGCCGTGCGAAGGCTCGGACTGCCTTTGGTGGCCTCTGCCAGTCGGCGGTCCCTACGTAAAACGGATCCTCGTCGGGCGGCGGACCGAGTGTGACCACCGGCTGCGCGAGAAGATCCCGAGCCGCGGCGACCGCGGCTTCGAGTGTCTCGGGCTCGGGCTCGTCCTGGAGGCGGTACGCGTACCCGAACATGCGCTGCGCCGACCGTATCCGCCGCTCGTCCTCGCCGAGGTCGCGCTGGCCGATCCGCTTAGCCACGGTGCTTGTTCCACCGTTGCCGCACCAACTGCCGGCCCGCGTGGGACCGGGCGAGATCGGGCCGGCCCTCGCCGGCGAGTGCGTCCGCCTCCGCGAGCCCGAGCGAGCCGAGCAACTCACGAAGCACGCGCCGATGCTCGCGAACCGCCGAGACGAGCGGGTGCGCCCGCGTCTGGCCGCGACTGCCGGCAACGACCGGCTCCGCCTCGGCGAGTGCGGCCTCGAACTTGGTGAGCTCGTCGACGGTGCGGCACGCAGCGACGAGGAGCACTTCCTCGTCCGGCCGGAGCGTCCACTCGCCGCGCACGGCGCGCCAGAGGTTCAAGCCCGCCCCTCCGAGCCCGGCCGGGACGATCGGAGCCGCCCGGCGTACGTCCGCGATCGTGACGAGGCCGCCGCGGCCGGTGCCGACGATCGCGACCTCGCTAAGGCCGTGCTCGGCGGCTAGGCGCCGCGCCGCCGGCGACGCGAAGCGGTCAGCCGAGACGCTCACGGCCGCGCCCCGCACAAAAACCCCTCTACGTAGCCGGAGGCTTTCCCGCTATGCCAGCGGTCGGCTAGGAGTGCCTCGAGGGGGTCTCCCCCCACCCTCTCACTGTGAGAGAGCGTGAGAGAGTGTCGTCTCACGGGCCGCGGCAGCCGCTCGAAGCTCCGCTCGTGCAACTCGCCCGCTAGCCCAGGGGACGAGCAGGGACGAGATCGAGTGCCGGGGCGCATCATCTGCTCCGCCCGCGGTGCTTCTGCCTCTCAGCGTGCCGCTGACGCTGCTCCGCCTCGATCTCCTCACGCGTCCTGCCGGCGTTGAGCCACGCTGAGTAAGCGGCGGCCTTCGCCCGAGCGCGGGCCGCGGCTTCGTAAGGGTCGAGCGCGGGACGACTCGCGTCCTCGCGCCCGACCTCGATCGACGGAATGGCGCCCGTGCGCAGTCCGGTCACTCGGCGGCCTCACGCTCGGCGACGATCCGCTCCGCCTCAGCGAACGCGCGGGCGCGCTTCTCGCGCTCCTCGTCCTCCGCCCACTTCGTGAGCAGCCGCTTGGCGGTGTCGTCGATCTCGAGACGACGAGCGGAGAGACGGTCGCGCTCCCACTGCGCCTGCCGCTCCGCCTCGGCGAGCTGCTCGAGCTCCGCGAGGCGGTCCTCGTGGCCGGCGAATGCCCACTCGAGTTCCGAGGCAGGCCAGTACGCGAACGGCGCTTTGCCCTCGTGCGCGGCCTTCGAGACCTTGCCGCGCGCCGAGGCGCGCTCCGCCTCATCGGTGTCCTGGTAGAAGCTCATGACCAGCCTCCGGAAGCGCTCCGGACCTTGGCGGCGAGCTCGGCGGGGCCGAGTTGCGTGAGGTCTTCCGTCTCCCGTGTGAACCACGCCGGGTCTATCTGCTCGTCCGGCAGGCCGCCGACGACCTCGCCGGCGCGGCGCTCCGCCTCGACGCGGGCGGAGACGGCCCGGTCGGGATCGTCGCGCAACGTGGCGACGTCCTTCAGGGCAACCTCGAGCGCCTTCCGGTCACGCTGACCGAGGCCGAGCTTGTCGATCTCCGCTTGCGAAGGAAGCGCTCGCTTCCCGTACGCACCGACGAGCGCGATCATCTGCCGCACCGGGTGCGAGTTGTAGGCGCCGAGCGTCATGTCCGCCGGCGTGTGCTCACCGAGCATCTAGCTCTCCTTTGTCGAGGGGTTGCCGTCCCGCCGCCAGGGGTCAACTGCGGCGGGACGGCGGGGTCGGAGCGCTGACCGTCGTGAATCGGCCGCGCTCACGCTTTTCATCGGTGCCCGAGCGTCCGGCGCGGTTCAACGCGCGCTGCACGCTCCCCACGTCGAGGCCGAACTCGTCCGAGATCCGCTGAACGGCGAGCGAACGTGCGAGCCCGTCGGAGCGGAGATCGTTGTATCGGTCGCTGAGCACCGTCAACGGAGATTCCTCGGCGCGAGCGCGCATCCCTCGGCGTGACGGCCGCCGCCGACCTCGCACTCGCTACAGACGACCGGAACGTCCGGGGGAGCGAGGAGCAGGACGAGCGCGCGAAGATCGCGGAGCCGATTCCGTGTGTCGTGCGCCCGGCCGGCGCTCATCGCTGACTCGAGGGCGTCGACGGCTGCGAGGATTCGTGACCGGCTCATGCGACCGCCTCCCCGACGGCGTTCGGGCATCCCTCAACATGCCGGCCGCCGTAAAGACCGCACCAGTCAGTCGGGCACGGGCCCGGCCTTGGCTGAGCAGGGCTCGTACCGAGCGAGCAGCCGAGCCGGTGCCCTCCCATGCTGAAGTTGCACTCCGGGCACGGCTTCGGCTGAGGGAGCGGCTCGATCACGAGCGCGGGCTTGATCTCGATCGTCCGATGCTCGCCCTCGGCGATCCGAGACATGAACAGGCCGACGGGAGAGCGGACGCCGCGAGACGCGAACGTCTCCTCGGCGAGCGCGCGCACGCCCTGCCTCTTCTCAGTCCAAGCCGCTCTTACCGTCGCGCGCTGCGCCGCCGTGAAGGAGCCGAGCAGCGCGAGAAGCTCGTCAAGTTCTTCCTCACTCGTCTGATCCGACGACGTCGTCGTCGTATCACCTTCAGAAACATCTTGTAGTTCAACTTCGGGCGACATAGCTGTGTCGCCGTTCGTCGTCACCCGTGTCGCCGTTCGTGTGTCACCCGTGTCGCCGTAGACAGAGCTGTGTCGCCGTTCCAACGGCGTCATAGCTGTGTCGCCGTTCTCTGCTTCTAACGGCGACACAGCTGTGTCGCCGTTCGGGATCGTCGCCGTGTACGTGTTCGTCTTCCGCTGACCGCCGACCGCGCGCTCGATGTCGAGGAAGCCCGCAGCCTCGAGGTCATCGAGTCGGCGATCGACCGTCCGGATGCTGACGCCGACGCCGCGCGCGAGTGTTTCCCTAGACGGCGCCGGTCTCCCGTTGTGGCCGGCGAGCCCTTCGCTCGTCAGATACGTCGAGAGGACGAAGCCGAGTAGCTTCGCCGTCTGGTCGACTTCGCTGTCGCGAAGCGCGTTGCGCCAGACCATGACGTGCGGCAGGCTCTTCGGCTCGGCGTTCACGCCGCTTCGCGCTCCTCCTGCTCGTCGAGAGGCTCGCTCTCGTGCTCCTCGAGCGTCTCGTCGGCGATCCAGCGGCCGCCCCAAGTCCGGGCGGCGATCCGCTGCGCGACCGTCGCGAGATCGCTCATGCTGCGACCCTCGAGAGCCCGAAGAGCTCCTCGACGGGCATGTCCAGCGCGAGCGCGAGCCGCGCCCGTGTCGCCGGGTCAGCCGGCCGACGGCCGGACTCGATGTGAGAGAGGGACGTCTTCGGCAGTCCGGCGAGCTGCTCGACCTCGCGCTGACTCATCCCGCGCAGCGTGCGAGCCACGCGGAGCCGTGAGACGCCCGGCCGTGCGCCGCGCATCGCGGCGTCGAGGTCAGACATACGCTCGTCCTTCCGGTCGTGCTGTTGACGGGGCGCCGTTCGCGAGTAGCGCCCCGACGCCGTAACGCGGGGGCGCGATGAGGAGAAGCGACCGCGGAGGGGAGCGAGGGCGGAGCCGCCAGGAGTCGGCTCGACGCGAACATGCCCCCTCGAAGTGTGCGTTTTCGGTTTACGTCCGACCGGCCTGAGAAGGTTCCGCGCCGTGAATGTTGAGGACCCGCTCTTCGCCGACGACGACAGCGCGTCGTTCGACTTCGAGGAGCCGCTCGAGTATTCGCGGGACGGGAAGGCTCGGATAGCCGAGCACAACGCGGCCGTAGCCGTCGGCGACCTCGTCGAGAAGCATCACGCGTTCGAGCAGGCGGCAGGACGCTTGCCCGCGCCGTCGGCGGACGCTCCCGCGCTGCCACAGGCGGACGTGGGGACAGTGCCGACCACGACCCCGCGTTATCGGTTCGGCGCCGAGGGAGAAGACTTCGACGCCGTGCTCGCCGCGCCGCGCCGCAGCCGGCCCCGCGGGACGGTCCTTCAGGAGCGGACACGCTACGTGGCCGCAGGAGACTTCCCCGACGACGACGACTTGCGACTCTTCCTCGCCGAGCGCGCCTCGATCGACTTCGCAGAGCTCGTCCGCCCCACTCCTGCCGGCCGGCTCACGGCCGACGAGCGGGAACGGCGCAACGAGTTGGCGCGCGTAGTGAAGCTCACCCGCGAGAAGGGCGCCGGCTTCGAGCAACTCGCCCGCGTGCTCGGACGGTCGCTAGCGACGGTTCACGCGCTCGCCCGACACGCCGCCTAAGCCGTTCGAGCGTCGGGAACTCGTCCTTATCCCCGCTTCACATGCGTCTTTTATGCCCGAACGTAGTGACGTGGTACCGGCGCACGGCGCAAGGGTACCCGGGGCCGCGGAATCGCTCTAAGCAGCCTGGATCGGGGTGTCGGCGGGCCGGTCCGACTCCTCCGGCGTGCGAGGCGTCGCCGTGGTCGCCGAGTGGTTCTTCGCCACCTCGACTGCGCGGCTCTCGCGGATCACGGTCACCTTCACCTGTCCCGGGTACTCGAGCCGATCCTCGATCTCGCGGGCGATCTCGTGCGCGAGGAGCGCCGCCTCGTCGTCGCCGACGTCGCCGGGGCTGACGATCACCCTGATCTCACGCCCCGCCTGAAGAGCGTAGACCTTGTCGACTCCGGGCTTGGAGGCCGCAAGCTCTTCCAGAGCCGCGAGACGCTTGATGTACTGCTCGAGGCTCTCCCCGCGGGCCCCCGGACGGCTCGCGGAGACGGCGTCGGCGGCGATGAGGAGAACGGCCTCCACCGTCTGCGGCTGCACCTCGTAGTGGTGCGCCTCGATGGCGTGGACGACGCCCTGCGACTCGCCGTGGCGCCGCGCGAGCTGGGCGGAGATGAGCGCGTGCGAGCCCTCCACCTCGTGCGTCATCGCCTTGCCGACGTCATGCAGCATGGCCGCGCGCTTCGCCGTCTGGACGCTCGCCTCGAGCTCGGTCGCCATGATCCCCGCCAGGTGCACGACCTCGAGCGTGTGCTTGAGGACGTTCTGGCCGTAGCTCGTGCGGAACCGGAGCCGGCCGAGAATCTGGACGAGTTCGTCGGGGAACGGCCCGCAGTTCGCCTCGAAGACCGCCTGCTCGCCCGCCTGGCGCACGACCTCCTCGACCTCGGCCTTCGACTCGTAGTACGTCTCCTCGATTCGCGCGGGATGGATGCGGCCGTCCTCGAGAAGCTTCGTCACCGTCAGGCGCGCGATCTCGCGGCGAAGCCCGTCGAACGACGAGAGCACGACCGCGTGTGGCGTGTCGTCGACGATGAAGTCGACGCCGGTCAGATGCTCGAGCGCGCGGATGTTGCGGCCCTCCCGGCCGATGATCCGACCTTTCATGTCGTCGGACGGGAGCTCGACCACGGTCACCGTCGTCTCGGCCGTATGGCTGGCCGCGACGCGCTGCAGCGCGTCGGCCACGAGGTTCCGAGCCCGACGCTTCGATTCCGCGCGCGCCTCGTCCTCGAGCGTCCGGACGCGCCGCGCGAGCTCGTGACGCACCTGCTCCTCGCCGCGCTCGAACACGAGCGACCTCGCCTCGGCCTGGGTGAGACCCGCCACCCGCTCGAGCTCGGCGACATGCGCGACCTTCGTCTCCTTGAGCTCGTCCTGGAGGCGGCGGATGTGTTCCTCCCGGTCGGCGAGCCCCTGGTCGCGGCGCGCGAGCTCCTCGAGCTTCTTCTCGACCTCGAGCTCTTTCCCCAGCACGCGCTCCTCGATCTTCAGCACCTGTGAGCGCCGGTCCGTGAGCTCCGCGTCGATTTCGCTCCGCAGCCGGACGACCTGCTCGCGGGCCTCGACCTGCGCCTCGCGGCGCACCGCGTCACCCTCGCGCCGTGCGTCCTCGAGCAGCTGGTCGCGGATCCGGCGAGCCTTCGACACCCCGGTCGTGCCGAACACCGACACGGCGAGCAGGGCAAGGGCGGCGCCTCCGGCGATCCCGATGGCAATTCCGATCCCGATCAGCACGTGCGCGGCTCCCCGGTCGCGGACCCAGCCGCCGTCGGCGGCACGTCGCATCCGTCGCCGGGCCTGTCCGGCAGCCGTCCGAAAAGCCTTCTCGGCGGGCCGCAACCCGCCGGAAGTCACCGCGCTACCTCGCGCGCAACCTCCGAGTGGTCGGACGTGAGCAGTCGGTCATCGGTTGTGGTTTCGGAAAAGCTGCTTTTGCAGGCAAAACGTCAAATGGAACGTGCCGCAATCCTACAGCGTCTCAGGCCTCTTGCGCAAACACCCCGGCGACCTCCTCGAGCGTGTCGCGGGAGAAGCCGCGCCCGGCGAGGCGCCGGAGGAGCGCCGGCGTGACGTTCTGGCCTTCGAGCTGCCGCCGAGCGCGCTCGAGCTCGGGCTCGAGGCTCGCGAGAGCATCCGCAGCCGTGTTGGGCGAGAGCAGCAGTCGCAAGAGGTCCGCCCGGATCGCGCTGTCGCCGTACCCGCGCCGCGCGAGCAGCTCGGCGCGGCTCTCCGCCAGCCGTGCGTCGTCGAGGAGACCGGTGCGACTCAGAGTGGCGATCGCCTCCTCGCGCGCGGCGCTGGAATGGCCCGCTCGCGCCAGCCGCTGCTCGAGAGCCCGCTGCGAGCGGTGACTCGCGGCGAGCGACCGGGTGGCGGCGGCGAGCGCGCTCGCACGGCGCACCTCGCGCGCCAGCTCGCGGGCCCTGGGACGGTCGATCCGTCGCCCCACGGCGAGGCCCGCCCGCACGACGGCATCCGCGGGCAACACCCGCCACGGCCGGCCGTCGAGCTCGACAGCGACCCGACCGCGCTTCCGCTCGCGCAGCGCCGTGACGGTTGGCGTCACCCGCCGGCCTCGGCGGACGCAAGCGCCTCCGCCGCCACCTCTGCCTTGCCGTTCGCTGTCGCGAACTCCTCGTCGACGATCGGCAGCAGCCGCGCAGACACGACCTGATCCGCCCCGAGCTCCATCTGGATCTGCTGGAGGATCTGCTGCGTCACGTCGGGGTGCTCGCGGAGGAAGGCGGTAGCGTTCTGCCGGCCCTGGCCGAGCCGTTCGTCGCCGAAGCTGTAGTACGAGCCCGACTTCGTCACGACCTTCCGGTCGAGCCCCGAGTCGAGAACGGTGCCCTCCCACGAGATCCCGGAGCCGTAGATGATGTCGAATTCCGCCAGCTTGAACGGCGGCGCCACCTTGTTCTTCACGACCTTGACCCGCACGCGGTTCCCGAACGCTTCTACTCCTTCCTTCAGCGTCTCGATCCGCCGGATGTCGAGCCGCACGGACGAGTAGAACTTCAGGGCGCGGCCACCCGGGGTCGTCTCGGGATTCCCGAACATGACGCCGATCTTCTCGCGCAGCTGGTTCGTGAAGATGCAGATCGTGTCGGTGCGGTTGAGGGTGCCGGCGAGCTTGCGCAGAGCCTGGCTCATGAGGCGCGCCTGGAGACCGACGTGGGAATCGCCCATCTCGCCTTCGATCTCGGCCTTCGGCGTCAGCGCCGCGACCGAGTCGACCGCGACGATGTCGAGCGCGCCGGAGCGGATGAGGAGCTCCGCGATCTCGAGCGCCTGCTCGCCCGTGTCGGGCTGGGAGACGAGGAGGTTGTCGATGTCGACGCCGATCCGCTTCGCGTACGCGGGGTCCATCGCGTGCTCGGCGTCGATGAAGGCGCAGATGCCGCCACGCCGCTGTGCCTCGGCGATCACGTGGTAGACGAGGGTCGTCTTGCCGGACGACTCGGGGCCGAAGATCTCGACGATGCGGCCACGTGGCAGGCCGCCGATCCCGAGCGCGAGATCGAGCGCGAGTGAGCCGGTCGAGACGGCGCCCACCGAAACCGCCGCGCGATCGCTCATCTTCATGACCGAGCCCTTGCCGAACTGGCGCTCGATCTGGCCGAGCGCGACGTCGAGTGCTTCGTGTTTGTCCACCTATTCGCCTCCTAATGCGACCGTCTCGAGAACCTCGTACTGGGCCCCGCTCGGCCGCAGTCGAGAGAGATAAGCAGCTGCGTCGGACGGAACGAACGTTCGTACCCGCGGAGGCACGAGGCCGAGCCTCCTCCGCCGCTTGCCCCGCTCCGACGCCCGCACGTGCCAGCGTGCAACCGTGAGGTGCGGCAGCCACGACCGGCCGTCGCGGCGGTAGACGCCGAGCCGCTCCAGCCGCTGCTGGAGGTCGTCGGCGAGCACAGCCGCGCTTCCTCCCTCGTCAGCGAGCACGAGCATGCCGACGCTCCGCGTCTCACGGTAGCGGAGGGGCGCGAGACGGATCTCCCCCGCCTCGGCGGCAGCGTCGCGCAGAGTGGCGACGATAGCGTCGAGCTCCCGGGCCGGCCGCCGGCCGAGAAAGGCGAGCGTGACGTGCAGGTGCTCGCGGGGCACGACCCGCACGCCTGCGAGCTGTTCGCGCTGCCAGCGCTCGATCTCGTCGAGGACGTCGTCGGGGATGCGCAGCGCGAGGAAGAGCCGGAGCGGTTCATCGCCGGCCACGCTACCGGGCGAGGTCATATGCCTTCGTCGCGACTTCCCGACAGGACCGCACGCAGGAGATGGAGTGCACTGACCGTCGCGCGCAGACGCACCTGCTCCCGCTCGCCGGGCAGGTCGAGCATGCGCGCGAGCGAGCCGTCCGGGCTGGCCGCATGAAGATGGACGCGTCCGACCGGCTTCTCCGGCGTCCCACCGCCCGGACCGGCGATGCCGGTCACGGCGACGGCGACGTCCGCGCCAAGCCTGCTTCGCGCTCCCTCGGCCATCGCGGCCGCGACCTCGGCCGAGACCGCGCCGGGCTCAACGAGCAGCTCCTCCGGCACGTCCAGCTCGGCCCGCTTCACCTCGTTCGCGTACGCGACGATGCCGCCGACGAAGCTCTCGCTCGAGCCCGGGACATCCGTCAGCCGGGCGGCGACCATCCCCCCGGTACACGACTCCGCGGTCGCGAGCCGCAGGCCGCGCGCGGCCGCGAGCGAGAGCACGACCTCCTCGACGTGCCGCTCGTCGCGCGCGAAGAGCCATCGCTCCAGCCGCTCCACGAGCGCCGCCTCGAGCGCATCGGCTCGCCCCTCCGCGCCCGGCTCGACGACGAGATCGACGTGGATCTCGAAGTCGCGGGCGCAGATCGTCACCTCGACGCCGGCACCGTCGCCGCCCGCCTCCTCGAGTGCCTGCGCAACCGCCGACTCGCTGACGCCGAAGAGCCGCAGGACGCGCCGGCCCGGCGGCCGGGTCCGGGCGAGCAGCTCGCGTACAGGCTCGCTCGCGAGGGCGTTCGGCCAGAGACGCTGCAACTCGCTCGGCGGCCCGGGCAAGACGACGACGACACATCCGGTCTGGGCGCGGAAGACGAGCCCGGGCGCGGTACCCGCGAGGCCGATCGACACGGCCGAGGCGGGCCGGGTCGCCTGCTTCGTGACACCGTGCGCGAAGTCCGCATAGGGTCGCTTCAGGCGCTCGGCCACCACGCGCGAGACCGACTCGATCTCCCGCTCGAGCGCCGCGTCCACCACGAGCTCGAGCCCGGCCGCGCGCGCGAGCAGCTCGACGGTGCGGTCGTCGTGAGTCGGACCGAGACCGCCGGACACCAGGCACGCCTCCGCCTCGAGCCCTTCCCGCAGAGCCGCCTCCAGCTCGGAGGGCGCGTCTCCGACGATCGTGATGCGGGCCGGCTCGAGGCCGTGCTTCAGCGCCTCCGCGGCGAGGAACGGGCCGTTCCGGTCGGTGCGCTCGCCGCGCACGAGCTCGCTGCCCGTGACGACGACAACCGCCCGCGGCCGCTGGGTCACCCGCGCAGGCGGGTCGTGCGCTGCGGAGTGACGAGGACCTTGAGGTTGTGCGCGGCCGGGAGCGCGACGTGGCGGCCGTTGAGCGTGATGCGGAGGCCGGCGGGCCTGCGGACGAGGAGGTAGAAGCGGCTGCCCGCGAGCCTGTCGATCTCCCCCGCTCCCACCGTCCCCTGCAGGTCGACCTTGCCGGACGCCTTGTTGCGGCGCACCTCGACGTACGTTCCGCGGCCGACGCCGCGCAGAACGAGCCGCCGCGCGACCAGATGATTCTGCTTCCGTTGCGTGTGGCCCGCCGGCGCGCCCGGCGTTGTCCCCCCGTACCGCCACGCGACGAATACGAGCGCCGTCACGAGCGCGATGCCGGCGAGCACGAGGAGCACGGCGCGCCGTTCGACGGGCCGTTCGCGCGGCCTCCGGATCCGCAGCTTCTCGCGTTTCGGGGGCACGTCGTCACGCCAGCTCGTGAGGAACCGCGAGGCGTATTCGTCGACGTACACGTCGCCGTCGAGCCCGAGATACTCCGCGTACGAGCGCAGGAAGCCGCGGATGTACGCGTCGCCCGGGATCGACGTGAAGTCCTCCTCCTCGAGCGCCCGGATGTACTTTCCGCGGATCTTCGTCGCGAGCTCGATCTCGGGATAGCCGAGCCCCTGCCGCTCGCGCGCCTCGCGCAGGCTGTTCCCGATCTCGAACACGGACGGAGTCTAGAACCAGTACACACGTCCGCAAGTCATCGCCCACTCCCCGGCGGCGTCTCTCGCCGGATACGCGACCGAACTTGCGGACGCGCGTTACTAGTGCTCGAGCCGCAAAAGGAGTTCGTACAGCCCGACCGCGATCGAGGCGGACAGCGTGGCGCAGATGCCCGCCCCGGCGAGGATGCGGCCGAGCCGGATCCACAGCGAGCCGCCCGTGCGCTCGAGCGTGCGGGCGATCGCGCCGTACGCGCCGCGGGCGAAGAGGAGCGAGGCCGTCGCCGCGACGGCTGCGACCGGGATCGCCCAGACGGCGTCGAGGAGAGCCGCACCGGGAACCTTTCTCGTCAGCTCGATCGCGACGGGGATGCTGGCCGCCGCGACGGCGCCGAAGAGGAAGGCGAGCCACGCCCGGACGTTCGGGCGGCGCGGCTGCACGAGGGTCTGGGTGCGAACGGCCACGTCAGTGAGCAAGTGTAGGCGGCCGGAGGACGGCGAACTGGTCGGTGATCTCCAGGCTGGGACTGCGGAAGCGGTAGATCGTCGCCGGCCTGCCGCCGCCCCTGCCGTAGCGGCGGCGCTCGCCGGTGTCCTCGAGGAGCCGCCGCCGCAGCAGGACGCGCTGGAGGTTCGTTGCACCCACCCTGTGCCCGAGCGCCGCCGCGTAGAGGTCGCGCAGTTCGGCCAGCGTGAAGCTGGGCGGCGCGAGCGCGAAGCCGAGGTTCGTATACGAGAGCTTCGCGCGCAGCCGCTCGCAAGCGCTGAGGAGGATCTCCTCGTGGTCGTAGGCGAGCTCCGGGAGCTCCGCGACCGGATGCCACCGCGTGTCGGCCGGGACCTGTGGGTCCACCCCGCTCGGGACGAGCCCGAGGTACGCGGTCGCGAGCTCGCGCCGGGCCGGGTTGCGGTGCGGCTCGCTCAGCGTCTCGAGCTGCTCGAGATGCGACACCTCGCGCACGTCGACCTTCTCGGCGAGATGTCGACGCATCGACTCCTCGAGCGTCTCGTCCGGTGCGAGCGCCCCGCCGGGCAACGCCCAGCAGGTCGCGAACGGCTCGCGCGCCCTCTGCCAGAGCAGCGCCCGGAGCTCTCCGTCGCGCACCTGGAGGACGGCCGCGAGCACGGTGTGCGCTGCAGTTTTCGCCTCAGAGTCGTCAACCATGTAGACTCACTCGTCGAGGTTATCGATTGTGAGGCCAAAACGCGAGAGATCCGACCTCATCGTGGTCGGAGCCGGCGTAGCCGGCCTGTCGGCGGCCCTCGCCGCCGCCGAGGCCGGAGCCTCCGTGGTCGTCCTGGCGAAGTCCTCCCACCGGAGCTCGAACAGCTATGTCGCGCAGGGAGGAGTTGCCGCTGCGGTCGGCCCCGACGACGATCCCGCCCTCCACGCCGCAGACACGCTCTCTGCGGGCCGCGGCATCTGCCGGCCGAGCGCCGTCGAACTCCTCGTCGCCCAGGCTCCGGACCGGATCGAGGACCTGCGCCGCCTCGGCGTCCGCTTCGACGAGGGCCTCGGCCGCGAGGGTGGCCACTCCCGCGCGCGTGTGGTGCACGCTGGAGGGGCGGACACCGGACGGCACATCGCCGACGTCTTGACCGCGCGGGCGCGCGAGCACCCACGCATCCGGACGGCCGAGGGCGAGCGCGTGACGACGCTCGCAGCGTTCCGCGGCTCGCCGGTCGTCCTCGCGACCGGCGGATACGCCGCTCTCTGGGCGCGGACGACGAACCCGCGGGGCTCGGTCGGGGACGGGCTCCTGCTCGCCCACGCAGCCGGCGCCGCGCTCGCCGATCTCGAGCTCGTCCAGTTCCACCCGACGGCCCTGCGCGACGGGAACGGCCACGACGGCTTTCTCCTCTCCGAGGCGCTCCGCGGCGCCGGCGCGACGCTCCTCGACGCCAGGGGCGAGCGGTTCGTCGACGAGCTCGCGCCGCGTGACGTCGTTGCCCGGGCGATCGCCGATCACGCGGGCGCGCGCCTCGACCTGCGCGAGATCGAGCGTGACCGCTACCCCACGCTGATGACGACGCTCGAGCGGGCCGGCTACGACCCGGCGGACGAGCCCGTCCCCGTCTCCCCCGCCTCGCACTACGCGATCGGCGGGATCGTCACCGATCTCGACGGCCGGACGACGGTGCGCGGCCTCTATGCGGCCGGAGAGTGCGCGTGCACGGGCGTGCACGGCGCAAACCGGCTCGCCTCGAACTCGCTTCTCGAGTGCCTCGTCTTCGGCCGCCGCGCCGGCCTCGCCGCGCTCGACGGGCCTCGCCTCGACGCCGCTACCGCACCGGTCGGGCCCGCGCCGGATGCCGGCACGGCCCTCTGGAGCGACGCCGGGCTGATTCGCAGCGCCGAGGGCCTGGCGCGACTCCTCGACTCACCGCACCCGCTCGTTCGGAGCATCGCCGCCTGCGGCCTGGCGCGGGACGAAAGCCGCGGCGTCCACTTCCGCGACGATTTCCCGGTCGCCAGCGAGGAGCTCGCCGGACACCTTGTCGTCCACCCGGGCCGCAAGCCGGAGCTCGAGCGATGGAGCTGACCCGTCAGGACATCGACCGCGTCGTCGCCGCCGCACTCGCCGAGGACGTCGGCTCGGGCGACGCCACGACGCTTGCGCTCGTTCCCGAGGACGCGCGCTGCCACGCCGAGCTGCTGCTCGAGGACCCCGGCGTCGTCTGCGGCATCCCGGTCGTGGCCGCGGTCTTCGCCGCCCTCGACCCGACGGTGCGCGTCGAGGTGAAGCTCGGCGAGGGCGCGGCGGTCTCCGACGTCCCGGCCGTGCTCGCGGAGGTCGAGGGGCCCGCTCGCGCGATCCTC
Source organism: uncultured Actinomycetes bacterium (assembly GCA_963796265.1). Taxonomy (GTDB): domain Bacteria; phylum Actinomycetota; class Thermoleophilia; order Gaiellales; family Gaiellaceae; genus Palsa-739. Next base: position 306,584 of record CAWCLA010000002.1, read on the forward strand.
AGCGGCGAGCGTGTCGCGCTCAATCTCCTCGCCAGGCTGTGCGGCATCGCCTCGCTCACCCGGCGCTTCGTCGAGCTGACCGACGGAACGTCTACGACCGTTCTCGATACGCGCAAGACGACTCCCGGCCTCCGCCCCCTCGAGAAGTACGCCGTCCGCTGCGGCGGCGGCAGCAACCACCGTGCCGGGCTCTACGACGGCGTGCTCGTGAAGGAGAACCACCTCCGCGTGGCGGGCGGCGTCACTGCCGCGCTCGCGGCTCTCGAGGGCCGCGTGGACGGGCTGCCGGTCGAGGTCGAAGCAGAGACGATCGCCCAGGTGCGCGAGGCCCTCGACGCCGGCGCGCCGAGGATCCTGCTCGACAACATGAGCCCCGAGGAGGTGCGCGAGGCCGTCGAGCTCGTGGCCGGCCGCGCCGAGCTCGAGGCGTCCGGCGGCGTCTCGCTCGCCACCGTCCGCTCCTACGCCGAGACCGGCGTCGACTTCGTCTCCGTCGGCGCCCTCACCCATTCCGCCCGCTCGCTTCACGTCTCCCTGGAGGTTCGATGACCGTAGCAACCCTGCACGAAGAAGTCCGCGCGCTCGCCGAGGAGAAGGACGCGGTGATCCTCGCGCACAACTACCAGCGCCCGGAGGTGCAGGACGTGGCCGACTTCGTCGGCGACTCGCTCGGCCTCTCCCGCCAGGCGGCGGCGACCGAGGCGGAGACGATCGTCTTCTGCGGCGTTCACTTCATGGCCGAGACGGCGGCGATTCTCAGCCCCGAGAAGACCGTCCTCCTCCCCGACCTCGGCGCCGGCTGCTCGCTCGCCGCCTCGATCGACGGCGCGCAACTGCGCGAGTGGAAGGCTCGGCATCCGGGCGCGGTCGTCGTCTCCTACGTGAACACGACGGCGGAGGTGAAGGCTGAGAGCGACTACTGCTGCACGTCGGGCAACGCGAAGGCCGTGATCGAGGCGATCCCGCCCGAGCAGGAGATCCTCTTCCTCCCCGACATGTACCTCGGGCTGTGGCTCGAGCGCGTCACCGGCCGCAAGCTCACGATCTGGCTCGGCGAGTGCCACGTCCACGCCGGAATCCGCCCCGCCGACATCGAGCGGTGGCAGGTGGAGGCTCCCGACGCCGAGTTGCTGGTCCACCCTGAGTGCGGCTGCGCGAGCCAGGCGATGGCGTTCGGCAACGAGCGGACGCAGATCCTCTCGACCGAGAAGATGATCGACTACGCGAAGCGGTCGCCTAAGCAGCGCTTCGTCGTCGCGACCGAGACCGGGATCCTCCACCGCCTCGAGCGCGAGGCGCCCGGAAAGCGGTTCGAGCCCGTGCGCGACGACGCGGAGTGCCGCTACATGAAGCTGACGACGCTCGAGAAGGTGCGCGACTCCCTGCGCGACGGCGTCCACCGCGTCACCGTCGAGCCGGAGCTCGCCGACCGAGCACGACTGGCGATCGAGCGCATGGTCTCGATCACGTAGCGACCCAGACCTGCGCCTCACTCGTGTGTTGCCGAAGTGAAGCTCTCGACGCCTCGAACTCCACTCAGGCAAGAGGCCGGAGGCTAAGACAGCCGCGCAGCGGCGGCTTAGCCGCAGGCCGCACTGCGCTCGCGCCGGCCCCTTGGCCGCGCGCGAGCGCACGAGGTAGCCACCTCGTCCAGAGCATCAAAGGCAAGAACAGCACGAAGCGCGCCGGAAACCACGCTTTCCGGCGCGCGGAGTTCCCTGTCTCAGCGAGCGAAGCGTCAGCTTCGCTCGCTCATTGCTTGGCGTACGGCTTTCCGTCGGCCGCCGGGGCCACCGTCCGTCCGATCACTCCCCCAACCGCGATCAGGGTCAGCACGTACGGGAGGACGTTGAACAGCGTTGCCGCCGACGGCGAGTAGACCTGCAGCCGTAGCGCCAACGCGCTCGAGAAGCCGAACAGGAGCGAAGCCGCGAACGCTCCGCCGGGCCGCCAGTTGCCGAAGATCATCGCCGCGAGCGCGATGAAGCCGCGGCCGGCGGTCATGTTGTCGTTGAACGTCCCGCCGCCGAACCCGTCCGAGAGATAGACGCCGCCGGCGGCCGCGAGCAGCCCCGACAGGATCACGCACCCGTACCGCACCGCGTAGACGTTGATCCCGACGGTGTCCGCGGCACGGGGATGCTCGCCGCAGGCCCGGATGCGCAGCCCGATGGCCGTCTTGAAGAGGACGACGTACGACACGACGACGAGCACGAAGCCTGCCCAGATCATGAGGTTGAGGTCGCCGACCGCCGGCCCGAAGAAGTGCGTTCCGGTCAGGCCGGGGATGCGGATGGTCGGAATGGTCGAGACGCCCTGAGAGACGTAGTTGCCGTGGTAGAGCTGGAAGAAGAAGTAGCCGGTGATCCCGAGCGCAAGGAAGTTCACAGCCGTCCCGCCGACGATCTGGTCGGCGCGCAGGTGGATGGCGAAGAACGCGTAGATGAGCGCGAGAATGCCGCCCGAGACCATCCCGACCAGGAGGCCGACTACCCAGCTGCCGCCCTTGTCCGCGCCGTAGACGCCCCAGAAGGCGCCCATCAGCATCATCCCCTCGAGGCCGATGTTCACGACGCCGCTGCGCTCCGAGAACATCCCGGCGATCGCGCCGAAGACGAGCGGCGTCGATGCCGCGAACATCTGCGCGATCAAGGTCGCGTCGAAGACGGCCTGAAGATTCCCGGTGCCCGAGTACGTCGCGAGGACGCCCAGGCCGATCCCGATGAGGCCGGCGACGACCGCGCCGTAGCCGAGCCGGCGTCGCCCGCGAGTCGCCGTCCAGATCCCGAAGGCCACCGCGACGACCCCGACGACGATCGGCCAGGTCTTCGTGCGAACCTCCAGCGGCGGGATGGCGAGGAAGGCGGCGAACGCGGCGAGCAGAATCGCGAGGTAGCCGGTGACCGCCGGGTCGCGCAGCCGCGCGCTGACCGGATTCTCGAGGCGGCCCGTCGAGACGCTCACGCGGGCGCCTCCACGGACTCTGCCGACCGCCGGCCCCGCAGGCGCCGGCGCGAGTTCCAGACGTAGAGGATGAGGACGTCCGCCCCGACGAAGAGGACGATCAGTCCCTGGATGATGTACGTGAGGTTGCCGGCGAGCCCGGGGTCGATCGTGCTCACGCCGGTCTGCAGTCCGTGCGTCGTCCCGAACAGGAGCGCCCCGAACAGGAGCGCCGCGAGGCCGGTGCCGACGGCCGTGTTGCGGCCGAGCAGGGCGACAGCGATCCCGAGGAAGCCGACGGCGCTGACCGGGATGTCCGACTGCCCGTAGTGGTAGAGGTAGCCGAGCATGTCGAGCGCACCGGCGAGGCCCGCGAACGCGCCCGAGATCGCCATGGCGCGGATGAGGTTCTTCCGCACGCTGATTCCCCCGTAGGCGGCCGCGTCGGGATTGAAGCCCACCGCACGTACCTCGTAGCCGAGCGTCGTGCGATTGAGGAGCGCCCAGAAGACGATGAGCGCGACGAGGGCGACGAAGAAGCCGACGTGCAGCCCCTGCAGCTCCTGCTGGCCCCAGAACACCGGCAGCTTCGCCGAGTTGGCGACGTCGCTCGAGATCGGCGCGGTGGCGTTCGCGGGGTTCTGCAGCGGTCCGCCGTTCCCGAACAGCCAGGAGCCGATCCAGATCGCGATCCAGTTGAGCATGATGGTGGAGATCACCTCGTGCGCCCCGACAGCCGCCTTGAGGAAGCCGGCGATGCCCGCCCAGACGGCGCCGCCGAGTGTCGCGGCTCCCACCGCGAGCACGATGTGCGCGACCGGGTTCATCGACGCGAAGTCGAACCCGAGCCAGTTCGCGATGTAGAGGCCGATGAAGTACTGGCCCTGCCCGCCGATGTTGAACATCCCGCAGCGGAAGGCGAACGCGACGGCGAGCCCGCAGAGAATGAGCGTCGTCGTCTGCAACAGCGTCTGCGAGAGGTTGTACGCGGCCGTGTCGACTACGTCTGTCGTCGGATGGAAGATCCAGTTCAGGCCGGACCCGTCGAAGATGTCGTTGTAGGCCGAAATCGGGTTGTGGCCGGTAGCCAGCACCACGAAGCCGCCGATGAGGAAGGCGATGAGCGCGGTCAGGATCGGCACGACGATCCCGCCGGCGCGCTGCCTGAGCGCGATGCTCGCGATCAGCGTGCCGGTCTGCGCCGCCTCCTCCGGCGCCTCCGGTGGGACGTTCCCCGGATCGACGGTCACGCCGCGGTCCGCTCCCCGCCGCCGAGCATCTCGAGGCCGATCTGCTCCTCCGACACGTCGCCGGTGTGCTCGCCGACGATCTCGCCCTCGTAGACGACGAGGATGCGGTCCGAGAGCGAGAGGATCTCGTCCAGCTCGAGCGAGACGAGCAGAACCGCACGGCCCTCGTCCCGCTCCGTGAGGATCCGCCGGTGGAGATACTCGATCGCGCCGACGTCGAGGCCGCGCGTCGGCTGCGCCGCGATCAGCACCTTCGGGTCGCGCGCGATCTCACGCGCAACAACGAGCTTCTGCTGGTTGCCGCCCGAGAGGCCGCCGGCACGTGTGAGCGGGCCGCCGCCGCGCACGTCGAATTCCTCGATCAGGGCTCTCGCCCGCTGCACCATGCGCGCCGGGAAGATCCAGCCCCACTTCGCGTCGGGCTCCTTGTCGTAGTCGTGCAGCGCGATGTTCTCGGCGATCGAGAACTCGAGCACGAGCCCCCGCCGCTGCCGGTCCTCGGGGATGTGTCCGACGCCGGCATCGAGCGCCTCCCGCGGGGTCGCCCCGGAGACATCCCGTCCCCCGATCGTCACCGTGCCGCTCTCGATCTTCGCCAGGCCGGTCAACGCATCGATCAGCTCCGTCTGGCCGTTGCCGTCGACCCCGGCGATGCCGACGATCTCGCCCGCTCGGACGTCGAACGAGACTCCGCGCACCTTCGGGATACCGCGCTCGTCGATCACGTTGAGATCACGTACCGAGAGGAGGACGTCTCCCGGCTGCGCAGGCGTCTTCTTCACGCGCAGCAGCACCTCGCGGCCGACCATGGCGCGGGCGAGAGAGGCTTCGGTCGCTCCCTTCCGCTGTACGGTCTCGACCTTCCGGCCGCGCCGGAGCACGGTGATGCGGTCCGCGATCTCCAGCACCTCGTTCAGCTTGTGGCTGATGAAGATGATCGAGATCCCTTCGCGCCGGAGCGTGCGGAGGATCTCGAACAGGTCGGCGGCCTCCTGCGGCGTGAGGACGGCCGTCGGCTCGTCGAGAATCAGCACGTCGGCGTTGCGGTAGAGCGCCTTCATGATCTCCACACGCTGCTGCTGGCCGACGCCGATGGTGTCGACGCGGGCGTCCGGGTTGACGGCGAAGTGGAACGTCTTCGCCATCTCTCCGACCCGCCGCGCGGCCGCCGCCCCGTCCAGCAGGACGCCGTTCCGGACCGGCTCGCTGCCGAGGACGACGTTCTCGGCGACGGTCATCACCGGAATCAGCATGAAGTGCTGGTGCACCATCCCGATGCCTGCCTGGATCGCGTCGCGCGCAGATCCGAACGAGACCGGCTTGCCGCGCAGCCGCATCTCGCCCGAGTCGGGCCGGTACAGGCCGTAGAGGATGTTCATCAGCGTCGACTTGCCTGCGCCGTTCTCGCCGAGGAGCGCGTGCACCTCGCCGAAGCGCACGTCGAAGTCGACGTCGTCGTTGGCGAGGACGCCGGGGAACTCCTTGCGGATCTCCCGCATCTCGAGCAGGAGCTCCTCAGCAGCCATGGAGCGATCCTAGAGAAGCGAGAGGGCGAGCACGAGGCCCGCCCTCTCTGCCCCCACGCCTAGCCGAGCGAGGTCGGAACCTTCAGCTGGCCGGAGATGATCTGCTGCTTGTACTTGTTCATCAGGTTGATCCACGACTGGGGAACAGCCGGGTTGATCTTGCCGATGCCCATGCCGTTGTTCTTGAGGTCGAAGACGAGATCCTGGCCGCCCTTGAAGTGCCCGGACGACGCCTGCTGGATCGCGTCGTACACGCCGGTGTCGACCCGCTTCACCCCGCTCGTGAGCACGCGCTTCGCGAGGTTGTACTGGTCGACGTCGACGCCGATGCCCCAGATATTGGCTGCGTCGGCCGCCTTCAACGTGCCGAGGCCGCAGCCGCCGGCGACCTGGAAGAGCACCTTCGCGCCCTGCCCGATCTCGTTCTGCGCGACGGTCTGGCACTTGTCCGTGGCGACGAAGTCGTTCGAGTACTGGATGAGGACCTTCATCCCCGGAACGACCTTGTCGACGCAGTACTTGTAGCCCGCGATCCAGATGTCGACGGGCGGGATCGGAATGCCGCCGACGGCGCCGACGGTGTTGCCGCCCATCTTCTGCGCCATCTTCGCGGCCAGCACGCCGACCAGGCACCCCGACTCGTTCGCCATGTACGTCAGGCCTTCGACGTTCTTCTTGAACTGCGGCAGGACGTTGCCCTTCTTGTCGGCGAACGGGCTCGTGTGCACCGTGTAGTCGGTGATCGCGAAGTCGACGTTCGGGAACTTCTTCGCGTACGTCGCCTCGGTCGGCGCGAGCAGGAAGCCCGCTGCGATCACGAGCTTCGCGCCCTTGCGGACCGCCGTGTTGAAGTTCGGCGCGTAGTCGCTCGCCGAGTTCGACTGCAGCGGGATGCCGGTGACGCCGAGCTTCGACTTCGCGTCGTTCAGCCCTTTGAGCTGGTTCTCGTTGAAACCCTTGTCCGTGAACTTGCCGATGTCGCTGACGAGCGCCGCCTTGAACGGGCTCTTCTTCGGCCCGGTGTTCGTGGACGACGACCCCCCGCCGCCGCCACCACAGCCCGCCGCGACGAGCGCAACGGCCGCTCCGACCGCAAGCGGAACGACCACCGCGCGTGTCGTCGATCTCAAGATTGTGCCCTCCTGTTCTCCCTTGACCCGTCGGGTCTCGTTGGCCTCAAGGGCGATACTAGAACGGTGGGCGAGGGCGTGCTCGCCGAGGACTAGTCGGCGGCTGCGTACGTGTGGTACTGGGTCTCGTCCACGAGTACCCGGCGCGGCTTCGAGCCCTCGTAGCCCGACACGATCCCGCGCCGCTCGAGCATGTCGATCAGACGGCCGGCCCGCGTGTAGCCGACGCGCAGGCGCCGCTGCAGAAGCGAGACGGACGCGGTCTGGGTCTGGACGACGATCTCGATCGCCTTGTCGAGCAGCGGGTCGTCGTCCGGGTCGAAGTCGCCGTGCTCGTCGTCGCCTTCCGTGCTCTCTGCGAACGCCTCGGGCAGCTCGAGGTAGCTCTCGTCGAGCTCCTGCTCGCGCTGGCGCGTCTGCTCGACGACGAGCGCGATCTCCTCCTCCGTCACGAACGCGCCCTGCACGCGCTGCAGGCGCGAGGTGCCGAGAGGCTTGAAGAGCATGTCGCCCTGGCCGAGCAGCGACTCCGCGCCGCCCTGGTCGAGGATGACGCGCGAGTCTGTCTGCGAGGAAACCGCGAAGGCGATGCGCGAGGGGACGTTCGCCTTGATCATGCCGGTGATCACGTCGACCGACGGCCGCTGGGTGGCGAGGACGAGGTGGATCCCGACCGCGCGCGACTTCTGCGCGAGGCGGATCACGGCGTCCTCGACCGCCTGCGGCGCGACCATCATCAGGTCGGCGAGCTCGTCGATCACGACGAGGACGTACGGGAGCATCGGCTCCCCACGCTGGCGGAACGCGCGGTTGGCCTCGTTGATGTTGCGGGCGCGCACCGAGGAGAGGCGCTCGTAGCGGCGCTCCATCTCGGCGAGACAGTTCGCGAGGACGGCGCTCGCCTCCTTCGGGCTCGAGACGACCGGCGTGAGGAGGTGCGGCACCGACTCGAAGTGGCTCAGCTCGATCCGCTTCGGGTCGATGAGGATGAGGCGCACGTCGTCGGGCGTCGCACGCAGGAGAACCGACGTGAGCAGCGCGTTGAGGCAGCCAGACTTGCCCGAGCCGGTCGTGCCGGCGATCAGCAGGTGCGGCATCCGCGCGAGGTCGGTCCAGACTGCGGCGCCGGAGATGTCCTTTCCGAGCCAGACCGAGACCGGGCTCGCCGTCGGCGGCAGCGGTTCGTAGATGTCGCCGAGGGTGACGAGATTCGGAGAGAGGTTGGGGAGCTCCACGCCGACCGCCTGCTTGCCGGGGATCGGCGCGAGGATCCGGATCTCGGTGGTCGCGAGCGCGTACGAGAGGTCGTCCTTGAGCGCGGCGACCTTCGCGACCTTCGTCCCCGGCGCGAGCTGGAGCTCGAAGCGCGTGACGCGCGGGCCGGAGATCTCGCCGATCACCGTCGCCTCGACCCCGAAGTGCGAAAGCGTCTGGACGAGCAGCTCCGCGACGCGCGCCGACGCCTCGCCCGAGTCGTCGCCCCGCTGCGGCGAGACGCGCAGGACGCCGGCGTCGGGCAGCCGGTACTCGACGCGCTCGGAGGTCACCTCGTCGAAAAGCGTCGGCGGATCCTCCAGCAGGGCCGCCGGTTCGGCGTGCAGCGGCTCCGGTTGCGCGCGCGCGTGCGGCGGCTGGACCCGCTCGCCCACGACGTCGGGGAAGGCGGAGACGGCGTCCACCGGAGGCGCAAGCGACGGGGCACGCAGCGGCGTCACGGTCTCGTGACGGTGGCTGCCACCGGCCGGAAGCGTGCCGCGGGAGCGCGCCTTGCGCGCCGCGAGGTGGAGACGGTGGCCCGAGCGCCGGAGGATCGCCCCCAGCGAGGCGCCCGAGAGTAGGAGCGAGCCGACGAGCATGAGGAAGCCGCCGGCGAGCAGCGAGCCGGTGGCGCCGATCGCAACGCCGACGGCACCGCCGAGCAGCTGGCCGGCGTAGCCGCCGTGGTCCTTCCCGAGCGTGATCATGAGCCCGCAGCCCAGTACGGCAAGCCCGGCGCGGAACGGGCGCACGTCGACGAGCGCGCTTCGCATCACGACGAGCGCACCGAGCGCCGCGAGCGCGACCGGCATGACGTACTTCGCGTCCCCGACGAGCCGGTCGAGCCCTTCCCCGAGCCAGCCGCCGACGTAGCCGCCGTTCCAGCCGAAATAGAGGACGGCGCCGAGGAAGACGCCGAGTGCGACGGAGCCGAGGCCCCAGAGCTCGGGGCGCTGCCTCCGTGCGTGGGCGCTTCGCTTCGTCCGCGTCTTCTTGACGCGGCTCGGGAGCTTCGGGCGTAGCTTTCTCTTCCGCTTGCGCGGCATGCGCTTGGATTTCGCCCGCGGCCCGGCCTATCCTCCGTGCCGATGGCGCCGGAGACACGGTACGCACGGAGCGGCGACGTCAACATCGCGTACCAGGTGACGGGCGAGGGACCGCGCGACCTCGTCTACGTGCCGGGCTGGGTCTCGAACGTCGAGCTGATGTGGGAGGAACCGGCGCTGGCGCACTTCCTCGAGCGCCTCGCGTCCTTCTCCCGTCTCGTCCTCTTCGACAAGCGCGGGACGGGGCTCTCCGACCGGGTGTCGAACGACCGGCTGCCGACCCTCGAGCAGCGAATGGACGACGTCCGCGCCGTGCTCGAGGCCGTCGGCTCGGAGCGGGCAGCGCTCTTCGGCCACTCCGAGGGCGGGAACATGTGCGTCCTCTTCGCCGCCACCTATCCCGAGCGGACGACCGCGCTCATCACGCTGGGCAGCTTCGCGAAGCGCCGCGATCCCGACGACGACTACCCCTGGGCACCGGATGCAGCCGACCGGGAGGAGACCGTTGCAGACGTCGAGCGGAACTGGGGACGCCTGCGGCCGTCGGACGTCGAGTACTACGCGCCCAGCCGCGTCGGAGACGACCAGTTCGTGCGGAACCTCGAGCAGTACCTGCGGCGCGGCGCGAGCCCCGGAGCGGCAGCCGCCCTGCTGCGCATGAACTCGTACATCGACGTCCGGGAGGTCCTTCCCACGATCCGGGTCCCGACGCTCGTCCTCCACCGCACCGGCGACCGCGACGTCGACGTCGCGGAAGGTCGGTATCTCGCCTCGAAGGTCCCCGGCGCGAAGTTCGTCGAGCTCGCGGGGAACGACCACTGGATCGCCGCCGGCAGAACCGACGCCATCGCCGACGAGATCGAGGAGTTCCTGACGGGCACCCGGCCGATCCCCGAGCCAGACCGCGTGCTGGCGACGGTCCTCTTCACCGACGTCGTCGGCTCGACCGAGCGCGCCGTCGCGCTCGGAGACCACCGCTGGCGCGAGCTGCTCGGCGCCCACGACGCTGCCGTCCGGCACGAGCTGGAGCGGTTCCGAGGCCGCGAGGTGGACACGTCCGGCGACGGGTTCTTCGCAACCTTCGACGGGCCGGCGCGCGCCGTCCGCTGCGCGATCGCGATCGGCGACGCCGTCCGGGGGCTGGGGATGGAGATCCGGACGGGGATCCACACCGGCGAGTGCGAGCTGGAGGGCCCGAAGGTGCGAGGGATCGCGGTTCACACCGGCGCGCGCATCGCCTCCATGGCCGGCCCGGGTGAGGTCCTCGTCTCGCAGACGGTCAAGGATCTCGTCTCGGGATCCGGCCTCGCCTTCGAGGACTGCGGCGTCCACGAGCTCAAGGGCGTGCCGGGCGAGTGGCGGATCTACGCCGCCGTCTCAACCTCCGCCACGAGCATCCCGTAGTACGTGGGCGCCGCGTAGGCGAGCACGTCCACGCGGGCCGCCTCGCCGACGGCGCCTTGCAGGACCAGGAGCTGCCAGAGCGAGTCCGCCTTCGCCGCGTCGACGGCGAGGCTCAGGGGCGTGAAGTCGAGTCGGCCCGACGCGAGAATCTCCTGCACGAGAGCGTCGTAGAAGCCGGCGGCGGAGTCGTAGCCGTACGGCCCGCCGGGGTCGTGCGCGTGCCCGTGATCGGCGCTCGCGATCAGCGCGATTCGGTCGGGAAGCGCCGCGATCGCCTCGCCGAGCCGCACGTGTTCCTCCATGCGAAGGTCGCGTGCCGGCGAGACGACGACAACGCGCGGCGCACGTAAGAAGGCGAGCGGCACCTCCGTCCCCCAGTCGAGCGGGAACCCGGCCGTCGCCGGGTCGTTGCCCCCGTACGACACGCCGAGGATCGGCAGCGTCGCCCGGATGAGGGTCAGCGCCGCCTGACGGTCGGTCTCCCACTCCCCTACCTTCGCGGACGTGACGACGGCGAAGTGGCCGTCGACGTGGACGGAGTGCGGCGTCACGACCACGGCGACCTCGGGTGCGGCCGCCTCGCAGCGGCGCCCCAGCTCCTCCATCGCCGCGCGCAGCTCGGGCGCGAGGTCGACGTCCCCGTGCGGGGCGATCGCCGCGAAGACGAGGCTCACGGCAGCGACGCGATCCGCGACACGAGGAGCTCGAGGAACCGCTGCGCGTCGACGTCGACCCCGACGTCGGCGTTCGGCTCCCGGCCGGTGACCCCGCGCAGGTCGACCACGGTGCGCCCGTCGCAGACCTCGGAGCGCGTCTCGACCGCGACGTTCGCGTGCCGCGTCGTCACGAGCGTCGGGTCGATGACGTGGGCGACGGCCATCGCGTCGTGGATGGGCGAGCCGTCGAAATCGTACGAGCGCTCGTGGAAGGCCTGGTAGAAGTCCGACAGCTCCGAGACGAAGCGCCCGGCGCGGCCGGTGTCGCGCAGCCGCTCCGCGTGCCCGCGGGTGAAGAGCGCCTTGTGCGTCACGTCGAGCCCGATCATCGCGATCGGGATGCCGCTTGCGAAGACGGCCGCGGCGGCCTCTGGATCGACGAAGGCGTTGAATTCGGCCGCCGGCGTCTCGTTGCCCGCTCCGATCGCGCCGCCCATCCACACGATCCGCTCGAGCCGTTCGCGCACGTCCGGATGCCGCTCGAGCATGAGCGCGAGGTTCGTGAGCGGCGCGGTCGGCACGAGCACGACGCCGGGCTCGATCAGCTCCGCGAGGAAGTCGGCGGCGTGCGCGTCGACCGTGCGTGCCGACGGCTCGGGCAGCACGGGCCCGTCGAGGCCGCTCTCGCCGTGCACGTGCGACGCCGTGTGGAGGTCTCGGCGTAGCGGTGCGTCCGCGCCGGCCGCGACCGGGACGTCGCTCCGGCCGCCGATCTCGAGCGTGACGAGCGCGTTCCGTGTGGTCTTCTCGAGCGTCTGGTTGCCGGCGACGGTCGTGACGCCGATCAGCTCGAGCTCCGGTGAGGCCAGGGCGAGGAGGATCGCGATGGCGTCGTCGTGCCCCGGGTCGCAGTCGATGACGATCGGGATCGTCACAGGAGTGCATCCACCTCCTCGGCCGTCGGCAGCGAGGTCTGGGCGCCGAAGCGCGACGCCGCGAGGGCGCCGGCGGCGCACGCCCGCCGCAGCGACTCGTCGCGCGGCCGCCCCTCGAGCAGCGAGACGACGAGACAGGCCGTGAACGCGTCGCCGGCAGCTGTCCCGTCGACCGCGTCGACCGCGGGCGGAACCGCGCGCGCAACCTCCTGCCCGAACTCGAGAAGCACGGCACCCTCGGCGCCGAGCGTCAGGCAGACGAGACCGCGCCGGTCGCCGAGCGCCTCGAGTTCGAGCCGGTTCACGACCGTGAGCTCCGCCTCGGGAGCGGCGGCCCGCGCGGGCGCAGCGTTGAGGAAGAAGCGCGGCGCAAGCTCGGCCGCGCGGGCGACGGTCTCGGCCGGGATCTCCTGCTGGCTCAGCACCGCCTGCGCTCCGTCGAGCGCGAGGTCCTCCGGCCCCAGCTCGATGTTCGCGCCGGGCGCGACGACGATCGCCGTCTCCCCCGCCGCGTCCACCGTGATCAGCGCGACGCCGGTCGGGGCGTCCCGCACGAACACACGCTCGGAGACGCCCGCCTCACGCACCCCGGCGAGCGCCTCCTCCGCGAGCTCGTCGCGTCCCACGCAGCCCACCAGCGTCACCTGTGCCCCGAGCCGGGCGGCGGCGACCGCCTGGTTCGCGCCCTTGCCCCCTGGGACGCGGGAGAAGCTCGCGCCGCTCACCGTCTCGCCCGGACGCGGCAGCCGCCCGGCTCGTGCGACCAGGTCGAGGTTGATCGAGCCGACGACGGTGAGCCGAGGCGCAGCCACGCGGCGAGCCTATCCCCACCCGTCCGGCGGACGAGCCGGATCGCCGGTCCTGACAGACTCCGAGGCGGATGGGCGTCGCGCACTGGGACGAGGTCGAGGCGAACCGCCGCGCGAAGGGCGAGATGGACGCGACCTGGCAGCGGCTCGGCGACGCCGCCGGCGCGCGCGGCGTCGGCCTCAACCGCGTCCGCGTCGAGCCGGGCAAGCTCCCGACGCCGCCTCACTCACACGGCGCGTCGGAGGAGCTCTACTTCGTCCTCGCGGGGTCCGGCCTCGCCTGGCAGGACGGCCAGGTGCACGAGGTGCGGCCGCTCGACTGCGTGATCCACCGCCCGGACGAGCTCGAGCACACGTTCGTCGCCGGGCGGGACGGGCTCGAGTACCTCGTCTTCGGCACCCGACATTCGACGGAGCTCGGCTGGCTGCCGCGCTCGCGGGCGATCCGGCTGGGCTGGCCGTGGGTCGAGGGCCGCGACGACGACCCGTGGGACGTCGAGGCGACCGTCGAGCCGCTCGCGTACGGCGAGCCGGCGCCGCGGCCGCCGAACATCGCCAACGTGGCCGACGACGAGCCGCAGAGCGAGCGCAACCAGACGTGGTCGTACCTCACTCCGCCCGGGACGACCGAGCTGGCCGGGCTTGCGTGGGAGCGGCTGGCGCCGCGGAAGATGGGCTCCGTTCCCCACTGCCACTCGGAGGAGGAGGAGATCTTCGTCGTCCTCGAAGGGTCCGCGACGCTTCATCTCTGGCCGTCACCCGGCCGCGCCGAGCGGGGCGCGGAGCGCGAGGAGCACCCGCTGCGCCCCGGGCACGTGGTCGCGCGGCCGCCCGGCACCGGCGTCTCCCACTTCTTCGTGGCGGGCGCCGACGGCTGCGCGATGCTCGTCTACGGCACACGGAAACCGAACGACATGTGCTTCTACCCCCGCTCGAACAAGATCTCGTGGCGAGGGCTCGGCGTGATCGGCCGAGTCGAGCATCTCGACTACTTCGACGGCGAGCCCGTGGAAGACGACTGACGCGCTGAGAACGCGCGTCCTTCCGGGGCCGGCCGGCGCAACACCTACGGCGCGCGCCGGCCGGAAGCGATCGATCTAGCGAGCGGGCCGGTATGCGACCTGCGTCTCCCCCGCGACGCCCGGAGCAGGATGGAACGCGTAGTGTCCGCGGGCGGCGGGGATGCCACTGTCGCCGAGGAAGTTCGGGTCGTCCGTGACGGTGACGCTCTGGCCGTGCCCGGTGTACGTGACTACGTTGTGGTCGACGTAGAACACGTCGGTACCCGGCGGATCATCGGGGCCGCCCGGCCCGATGTGGGCCTCCGTGATGTCCACTGACATGTGGCCCGCGCCGGCCGTGCCCGGGCCGCCGCCGCCTGTGGTGTGGCCGCAGCCGGCGAACTCTGCGTCGCCGGTGATCGAGCCGTCGGAGGAGCGGTCGAACTCAGCCCACCCCCAGAAGCCCCCGAGGTCGGGGCCGCAGAAGTCGGCGTTGTTGCAGTTGAACGACAGCCCTACCTGCCAGGTGTCGTGGGTTGCCCCGCCGCCGTATGCCCCCGCCGACGGGCTGAAGCCCAGCGCCACGGCGAGAGCAGCGGCGAGCACAGCGAGAGCCGCAGCACTCCTGATCATTTCGTCTCCCCTTCGTATCCGGCGGCCCTGACGAGACCGCAATCAGGTGCTTTCTAGTCGATTCGCCCGCGCGGGTCAAGGCCGAGACCGGGCACGCGGCGCCGGCCATCGCTTGCGCCGGCGTGAGAGGGACGGCCTCGCGTTCCTGATCGGCGGCAACATGGCAGTCGCCGCGCGAGCGGCCGGGGAGGGATTCTCGTCCTAGTCGATCCCGACGAGTCGGACGAGCTCGTCGCGTCGACGCCTGCTCGGCCGCTGGAGATGCGCGGCCGCCGGATGTCCGGCTGGCTACAGGTCGAGACGGACGACGTTGCGACGGATGACGAACTCGCCGCGTGGGTGGAGAGCGCGGAGGCTCGTACGACCGCACCCTAGCGCCGAAGTACGCGCTCAGACCTCCACGATCACGGGCAGCACCATCGGCCGGCGGCGCGTCCGGTCGTAGACGACCCCGCCGAGGGCGTCGTGCAGGTGCTCCTGGAGGAGCTTGATCTCGGTCACGTCGCCGCGAAGCAGTTCATCGAGCACGCGCGCCGCCTCCTCCCTCAGCTCGTCGAGCAGCGGCTCCGCCGCCTCCCCGAAGCCGCGTGCGATCAGCTCCGGGGCGGCCGTCAGGCCGCCGCCCTCCTGCGCCGCGAGCGTCGCCACCACGATGAGGATCCCGTCCTCGGAGAGCCGGCGCCGGTCGCGCAGCGCAACGTCGTGCACGTCGCCGACGCCGAGCCCGTCGACGAACGTCACCCCCGCCTCGACCTCGCCGACGATCTGCGGCACGCCGTCCCGCAACTCGACGACGGTGCCGTTCTCGGCGAGGATGATCCGGTCTTCGGGCACGTCGCCCTCCCGCGCCAGTTGTGCGTGTGCGGCGAGCATCCGGAACTCGCCGTGCACCGGCATCACCGCTTTCGGCCGCAGGAGCCCGATGATCGTCCGCAGCTCCTCGGCGCAGCCGTGGCCCGAGACGTGCACCGGCGCGTTGTCCTCGTGCAGGACTTCGGCGCCGTTCTTCGCGAGCCGGTTGATCGCGTCGTGGACGCGCAGCTCGTTCCCCGGGATCGGCTTGGCGGAGATGATGACCGTGTCGCCGCGCTCCACTCGGACGGCGGAATGGTCGTTGTAGGCGATGCGCGTCATCGCCGACATCGGCTCGCCCTGGCTGCCTGTGCAGAGGATCAGCTGCTGGTTGCGCGGCAGCTCTGCGAGCTCGTGCGGCCGCAGGATCGCCTCCTCGGGGACGTCCATGTAGCCGAGGCTGCGCGCGATGTTCGCGTTCTTCCGCATCGAGCGGCCGACGAAGGCGACCTTGCGCCCGCAATCCACCCCGACGTCCGCCGCCTGCTGCATCCGGTGCACGTTCGAGGCGAAGGAGGAGACGAGGATGCGGCCCTCGCGCTGCGGGAAGATCTGACGGAACGCCTCCCCCACCACCCGCTCCGACTCGGTGATGCCGGGCCGTTCCGCGTTCGTGGAATCCCCGAGCAGGAGGTCGACGCCGCGGTTGCCGATCTCCGCGAGCCGGCCGACGTCCGTCCGCTGGCCGTCGACCGGGGTGTGGTCGAGTTTGTAGTCGCCCGTGTGGACGCAGCGGCCGCCCGGCGTCTCGAGGACGACCGCGGCCGCGTCCGGGATCGAGTGCGCCATCCGCACGAGCTCGAGCCGGAAGGGGCCGATCTCGACGGGCTCGTCGCCCGGTGCGATCTCCCGCAGCTCCACGGAACGAAGGAGCCCGTGCTCGTCGAGCTTCGACTTCACGAGCCCGAGCGTGAGCCGCGTCGCGAGCACGAGCGGCACCCGCACCTCGCGCATGAGGTACGGGAGCCCGCCGACGTGATCCTCGTGCCCGTGCGTGAGCACGACGGCACGCACCATGTCCTCCCGCTCGCGCAGGTACGAGTAGTCCGGGAGCACGAGGTCGACGCCGAGATGCTCGTCCCGCGGGAACGCGAGCCCCGAGTCGACCACGACGATCGACCCCTCCGCCTCGTAGACGGTCATGTTCTTTCCGATCTCGCCGAGGCCTCCGAGCGGGATGATGCGGCACACACCCATCGCGCGGGAGTGTAGGGCGCTACGCCGAAGCCGCGGCGAGGAGACCCGACCGCTCGAGGCAGGAACGGATCTGAGCGAGCTCGCTTTCGTCCGGGTCGACCAGCGGCAGCCGGTGGCCGCCGACCTCGTGGCCGGTGAGGTTGAGCGCCGCCTTGATCGGGATCGGATTGACCTGGACCCGCAGGAGGTCGTACGACGGCTGCAGCTCCTCGTGGACCGCGCGCGCGCCGTCGACGTCGCCCTCGCCGTGGCGGCGGATCATGTCTGCGATCTGCGCGCCCCAGAGGTGCGCGGTCACCGACACGACGCCGACGCCGCCCAGCTCGAGGAACGCGAACGTGTTCGGATCGTCGCCGGAGTAGAGGTCGAGCGGTGTCTCCTCGGCGATGAACCGCGCCTGCGCCGGGTCGTCGAGCGCCTGCTTCACCGCGACCACGTTCTCGATCTCGGCGAGCCGCGCGATCGTGGCGGACTCGATGTTGACGACGACGCGGCCGGGGATGTTGTACGCGACGACGGGCAGGCCGGTCGCGGCAGCGATCCCCTCGAAATGGCGGACGATCGCCCGCTGCGGCGGCTTGTTGTAGTACGGCGTGACGACGAGGATCCCGTCGACGCCGAGCTCCGTCGCGCGCCGCGTGAGCTGCGCGGAGTGCGCCGTGTCGTACGTGCCGGTGCCGGCGATCACGGTCGCGCGACCGCCGACGGTCTCGACCGCGGCCCGGAAGAGGTCGAGCTTCTCGGCGTCGCTCAGCGTCGGCGACTCGCCGGTCGTCCCGCAGACGACGATCCCGTCGGAGCCGTTCTCGACGAGGTAGCCCGCCAGCTCGCGGAACCGTACGAGGTCGACCGCTCCGTCCGCCGTGAACGGCGTGACCATCGCGGTTAGCACCGAGCCGAGCACCGTCCTGGATTCTACGGCGAGCCCGGTAGCCCTGTGGCAGGCTCTCGGCATGGCGGTCGACGTCCTCACCGAGATCGAGATCGGCCGCGAGCGCGAGGAGGTCTCGCGCTACGCGTCCGATCCCGTGAACGCGCCCGAGTGGTACGAGAACATCGCGAGCGCCGAGTGGCGAAGCGAGCCGCCGCTCAAGGTCGGCTCGCGCATCGCCTTCGTCGCCTCCTTCCTCGGTCGCCGGCTCGAGTACACGTACGAGGTGCGGGAGCTCGTGCCCGGCGTCCGCCTCGTCATGAGCACGGCCGACGGGCCCCTCGCGATGGAGACGACGTACACGTGGACCGACGCACCGGGCGGCGGGACGCGGATGATCCTGCGCAACCGCGGCGAGCCGTCCGGCTTCTCGAAGGTCGCAGCGCCGCTCCTCGCCGGCGCGATGCGGCGCGCGAACCGCACGGACCTCGCGCGCCTGAAGCGGATCCTCGAGGCTGACGGCCGCTAGGCGGCGGCGAGCGCGTCGTCGAGCTCGCGCAGCGCGTAGAAGACGCCCTCGGAGAACGTCGGGTACGGCTGGATCGTGTCGAGGAGCGTCTCGACCGGCACCGCGGCCCGGATTGCGAGCGTGAGCTGACCGAGCCACTCCGCCGCCTGCGGTCCGACGCACACCGCGCCGACGAGCACCCGCTGCCGCGGATCGGCGAAGACCCGGACGAAGCCGTCGCGCGCCGGCTTCTCGTACGTCGAGAGCCGCGGTAGCGACGAGAGCTCGATGCGGACGCTGACGAGGTCGTCGCCCTCCGTGCGTCCCGCGGTCGCGACCTCCGGATCGGTGAAGATTCCGGCCGGAATGGCGCGATAGTCGGCCTTCGCGTGGCGGCGGGCGATGTCCGCCGCGGCGACCCGCGCCTGGTACTTGCCGACGTGCGTGAGCTGCGCGACGCCCGTCACGTCGCCGATCGCCCACACGCGCTCGGCGGCGCGCAGCCGCTCGTCCACCTCGATCCCGCGCGGGGAGACCTTGACCCCGATCTCGTCGAGCCCGAGCCGCTCGACGTTCGGCCGCCGTCCGGTCGCGACGAGCAGGCGCTCCGTCTCGAGCGTCGAGCCGTCAGAGAGGTGGACCCGGACGCCCGGCTCCACCCGCTCGATCCCGACGCCGCTGCGAACGTCGATCCCCTCCTCCCGGAAGAGCTCCGCCAGCAGCGCGCCTGCGTCGGGGTGGACGCGCCCGAGCAGATGCTCGCCCCGCTCGACGATCGTCACCTGCGAGCCCATGCGCGAGAAGAACTGCGAGAGCTCGGCACCGACCGGCCCGCCGCCCATCACGACGAGGCTCTCCGGCACCTTGTGCGTTCGCGTCGCCTCGCGGTTCGTCCAGTACTCGATCGAGTCGAGCCCCTCGATCGGCGGGATGGCCGGCCGCGAGCCGGTGGCGAGGACGAGCCGGTCGTAGGAGAGCTCCTGCCCGTCGACCTCGACGACGCCGGGCCTCGCGACGCGCCCCTCTCCGCGCACGAGCCGGCACCGCCAGTCCTCGAGGTAATGGAGCTGGCCGGAGTCGTCCCAGTCGTTCGTCATCCAGTCGCGCCACGACCACACGCCGTCGGCCTCGGGCCTCTCGCCGCGCAGGCCGGGCGCCCGGTCGAGCGAGGCCCCGAGCTCCGTCGCCCGGAGCATCGTCTTCGTCGGCATACAGGCGAAGTACGAGCACTCGCCGCCCACGAGCCGGCTCTCGACGAGCGTGACTCGAGCCTCGTCGTCGAACCGGCGGAGAGCACCGACGAAGTGCTCGCCGGTCGACCCTCCGCCGAGAACGACGATCTTCACTACTTGAGGCCGTTTGCTTTCAGGAACCCGTCCGCGATCTGCTTCGGCGTCGCCTTGTTGACGTAGTACGCCTTGTTCATCGCCTGCATCGCCTTGAGCGTGAGCTTCGCCGAAACGGCGTTCAGGGTGTCCTCGAGCAGCGTTCCGTTCCCGCCCTTGAGCAGGCTGGTCTTGACGACCGGCGCCACGTTCTGGAAGCCGAAGATGTGCTTGTCGTCGACCAGCGCCGTGTACTTCGGGTCGAGCTGTAGAGGATCCGTCGAGAAGCCGTCTCCCCCCGTCGCCTTGCCCTGGTCGAGCAGCGTGTAGACGCTGACATTTCCGAGTGGGACGAAGGTGATGTTCTTCAGGTGATAGATCGTCTTCATCCCGAGGATGCACGTGATCCGCTGGTCGCACTCCGGTAGCGCAGCGTACGAGAACGACTTGAGCTTGCTCAGGTCACTCATCGTCTTCAGGCCGTCCTTCTTGGCAGTCGACGTGAGCATCGTGAAGGTGTCGCTGTCGTAGAACGGGGTCGGCTTCAGGAGCGTCGCACCGCGCTTCTGTTGCTCGAACGTCTGCGCTGCTTGGTACGTCGCCGCGGCAGACTTCGGCGCCTTGACCTTCGCGAGGTCGAGGGCGATCACGCCCGTGTACTCCGGGTAGACGTTGATCTTGCCGCTCTTGAACGCCGTATCGATCACTTCGGAGCTACCTATGTTGTTCTTGTAGGCAACCTTGAAGCCCTTCGCGGCGAGCGCCTGCCCGTAGAGCTGGCCGAGGATGAACTCCTCCGCGAAGTTCTTGGTGCCGACGGTGATTGTCGGCTTGGGCCCTCCCGCCGACGATGTGGTGGTCGTCTTGTTGCCGCCACCACCCCCGCCGCAGGCGGTAGTTCCGATCAGAAGCGCGACCCCGAACGAAATCGCGAACGCCGCCTTCGCAGCGCGACGCGTGTGCTTCCGAAGCATCCAATGCCTCCTCTCTAGGTGTCCTCGCCGAGACCCTACGTCCTCGGCGCCATCCGAAGCGAGGCCGCGCGCTGGGCGAGAGCGACTGCAGCCGCGGTGAGAAGCGCAAGGCCGGCGACCCAGAGAGCCGCTGCGAAGATCCCACCGAGGCCGTAGGTGATCTGACGCGCCATGATGTCACCGAGGCCGCCGCCGCCAAAGATGCCGGCGATCGTGGCTGTGGCGATCACGAACACGGCCGCGATCCTGAGGCCGGCCAGCAGGAGCGGGAGCCCGAGCGGCAGCTCGACGCGCGTGAGGATCTGCGCCTCTGTCAGCCCCATTCCCCGAGCGGCTTCGACCGCGTCCCGGTCGACTCCCTCTACCGCGAAGTACGTATTCGTGAGAATCGGCGGGATCGCGAGCACGACGAGCGCCAGGGTGTTGTTCCAGAAGCCGACGCCGAGGATCCCGATCCCGAGACCGATGAGCGCCACGCTCGGCAGCGAGCGGCCGAGGCTCGAGACGCCGAGGGCCAGGAACAGGCCGCGGTGCCTGTGCCCGAGCCACAGCCCGAGCGGCAGGGCGAGCAGAAGCGCGATAGCCAGCGCAGCGAAGGCGAGCTCCGCGGTCTCGCCGGTCTTTTCGAGCAGGAGAGAAAGGTGGTGAGGCATGAAGCGGAACGCATCGACGAAGGTGCTCGCGACCATCAGCGCAGCCGGTTCCACGGTGTCAGCGCTCGCTGCGCGAACGCAAGGAGCACGTCGGCGGTGAGCGCAAGCAGAATGGCCAGTCCCCCGGCGGCAAGAAGCTCCGTCTTGAAGAGATCCGGCGTCTCGATGGCGTCGAAGATCGGAGCTCCGAGACCGTCCTGGATCAAGAAGGCGGCGACGGTCGCGATCGAGATCGTCGCGACGGTCGCGATACGAAGACCGGCGAGGATGGCCGGCGCCGCCATCGGCAGCTCGACGCGGAGGAAGGTCTGGAGCCGAGTCAGCCCCATGCCGCGCGCCGATTCGATCACGTCGGCCGGGACGGCGCGGAGACCGGTGATGATGTTCCGGTAGAGGATGAACAGGGTGTACGAGGTCAATGCGATCTCGACCGTCGTCACGGTGAGCCCGGTCAACGGAACGAGCAGCTGAAACAGCGCGAGGCTCGGGATCGCGTAGAGAAGGTCGGTGAAACCGCCGATCGGTGCGTCGAGGAGGCGCCAGCGAAAGCCGATGAGCGCGAGGAGAAACGCGATCCCCAGACCGATTCCCACCGCGATCAGCGTCAGCTGAATGTGCTGGATGAGCGCTGGCTGGAGGATGTCCCCCCAGTGCTTGCTCATCCAGTCGGTGCAGAACCAGCCGTTGTGCTTGAGGCATGCGCTCGGCTGCCCGAAGTTAGGGATGACCGGCCCACCGCCGTCGGCTAGACGCCAGCCCATCATGCGAGCAGATCCTCACGGCTGACGACACCGAGCGGCGCGCCGTCGCCGTCGATGACGAGCAGCGCGTCGCGACGCTCGGCGACGAGCAGCGCGAGGGCGTCACGGAGGCTCGTCTCCGCCGGCAACCGCGGCAGACCGTCTCCGTCTCCCGGCGCGAGCTCGAGCTCGCCGAGCGTGCGCAGCGCGAGCGCCTTCAGCGCCCGGTCACTGCCGACGAAATCCGCCACGAACTCGTCCACCGGCTCCCCGAGGATCCGCTCCGGCGTGTCGTACTGGGCGAGCCTGCCGCCCTCACGGAGGATCGCGATGCGATCGCCGATCTTGATCGCCTCGTCGACGTCGTGCGTGACGAAGACGACCGTCTTCCGCAGGTCCCGCTGGAGGCGGAGAAATTCGTCCTGCAGCCGCGTCCGGACGATCGGGTCGATCGCGCCGAACGGCTCGTCCATCAGCATCAACGGCGGGTTCGCGGCCAGCGCGCGTGCGAGCCCCACCCGCTGGCGCTGCCCTCCGGAGAGCTCGGCGGGAAAGCGCCGCCGGTCGGCCGTCGCGTCGAGGCCGACGAGCTCGAGCAGCTCACCGACGCGCTCGCGGATCCGCGAGCGCTGCCACCCGAGCAGCCGCGGCACCGTCCCGATGTTCCCCTCCACCGTCATGTGCGGGAAGAGGCCGACCTGCTGGATGACGTAGCCGATCGAGCGACGCAGCTCGGTGAGGTCGTGGTCCCCGATCGAGGTGCCGTCGATGCGGATGTCGCCACTCGTGAGCGGGATCAGCCGGTTGACGAGCTTGAGCGCCGTCGTCTTGCCGCCGCCGGACGGGCCGACGAGCACACAGATCTCCCCCGCGCGCACGGTGAGCGAGAGGTGGTCGACCGCTGCGTCGCCCCGGCCCGGGTAGACCTTCGTCGCCTCGTCGAAGACGAGCTCGGCGGCCTCCGTCGGCATGGGGGAATCCTCTACGAGAGGAGGGTCTCCAGGCCGAACGTCAGGCCCGGAGCGAGCTCCGGCAGCTTCTCGAGCGCGAGGAGGACGCCGTCGGCGAACGACTCGCGGCCCGTCGTGTCGTGGCGGATCGTCAGCAGCTGCCCCTCACCTCCGAAGATGACCTCCTGGTGCGCGACGAGCCCGGGCAGCCGCACCGAGTGGATCGCCGGCTCGCCGCCGATGAGGCCGGCGGTCGCCTTCGCGGTCCCGGACGGCGCGTCCTTCTTCGCCTCGTTGTGGAGCTCGACGATCTCGGCGCGTGGGAAATGGACCGCCGCCTCGCGCGCGAACCTCATCATGAGCACGGCTCCGATCGAGAAGTTCGGCGCGACGAAGAGCCGTAGCCCGCGCTCCGCCGCGAGCGCGCCGAGCTCTCCCGGCTCCCAGCCCGTCGTGCCGACGACGCAGGAGACTCCCTGCTCGAGAGCAGCGCGGACGTTCGCCGGCGCAGCCTCCGGTGTCGTGAAGTCGACGGCGGCGTCGCAGCCGCTCACGTCGGGCTCGTCGCCAAGCTCGAGCCCGCGCACCTCGTGCCCGGCCGCCTCGAGCCGCTGCACGATCGCGCTGCCGGCCTTCCCGTCGGCGCCGAAGAAGGCGATCCTCACGCCGCGGCCCCCGGCGACGCCGCAGGGGTCGCGGTCTTCGGCCGGACGTCTTCGACCAGGCTCGAGCTCGCGCGGCCGACGGCGGCGCGAAAGCGCGCCTCGTCCGGCCCGACACCGGCCGCGGCGAGCCGCTCGGGCGGGAGGAGCACCGCTGCCAGCTCCGCGAGCTCGTCGGGGTCGACTGCGTCGATCTCGGCCATCACCCGCTCGAGCGTCAGTAACTCGGTGTCGGTCACGAGCGACCTCCCGAGCCGGCTCATGCGGTTCGAGGTCGATTCGAGGGAGAGGACGATCCGTCCCTTGAGGCTCTCCTTCGCCCGCTCGAGCTCGCCCTTGCGGAGCCGGCCGGCGGCGATCTCGGCGACCTGCTCGACGCAGATCTCGATGCAGGGCGCGAGGTTCTCCCCGCGTGTGCCGACGTATACGCCCAGCACACCCGTGTCGGTGTACTGCGCCGCGAAGCTGTACACGGCGTAGGCCATGCCGCGCTTCTCGCGGATCTCCTGGAAGAGCCGCGACGAGGCCGACCCGCCGAGAATCGCGTCGAGCAGCGACGAGGCGAAGCGACGCCGGTCCGAGCGCGAGATGCCGGTCGCGCCGAGGCACACGTGGTACTGCTCCGTCTCCTTGCGCTGGAAGCGGAGCCCGGGCCCGGGAAGCTGCGCGAGCGGCCGGCGGACACGGGTGCCCGCCCGCGCCGGTGCGCCCGCCCGGCGCTCGCTCCGCTGCAGGAGCCCGACGAGGCGATCGTGGTCGAGGTTCCCGGCCGCGGCGACGACGACGTTGCCGGGCGTGTAGGACGTGCGGTGGTAGCCCGCGAGCGCGCGGCGGCTGATCGAGGAGATCACGGCCGCGGTGCCGATGACGGGCCGCCCCAGCGGATTGTCGCCGAACACGGCTTCCGAGAAGAGGTCGTGCACGAGCTCCTGAGGCGTGTCCTCGTACATCGCGATCTCCTCGAGCACGACCTCCCGCTCCTGGTCGACCTCGGCGAAGGAGGGCGCGAAGACCATGTCCGTCATCACCTCGAGGGCGGTCTCCACATGGTGGTCGGGGACGCGTGCGTAGACGACGGTGTTCTCCCGCGAGGTCGCGGCGTTCAGCTCGGCTCCCATAGCGTCGAACGTCTCCGCGATCTCCTGCGCGTCGAAACGCCGCGAGCCCTTGAAGAGCAGGTGCTCGAGGAAGTGCGAAACGCCTGCGCGCTCGACGCGCTCGTCGCGGGAGCCGACGTCGATCCAGAAGCCGAGCGCGACGGAGCGCACGCTCACGACCCGTTCGGAGATGATCCGCTCCCCGGTGTCGAGCTCGCTCAGGACGACCTTCTGCACTGTTCCGCTCCGGCGCCGGCTAAGCCGGCACCTCCGCTCCTCTCCGTGCTCCGTCGAGCCTACGCACGGCCCGATCGTAGGCGAACGGACGCGGTCGGCTAGGCGCGCGCGACGAAGTGGAGCACCGTGGCGTTCCGCTTCGCCTCGTACAGCGCCTCGTCGGCGAGCCGGAACAGCGTCTGTGCGTCGTCGGCGTCCTCCGGGCAGGAGCCGGAACCGAAGCTCGCGCTCAGGTCTCCGGCCCACGGCGCTCCCGCGGCCGAGAGCTTCTCGAGTCGCGCCTCGATGCGCCCCACGACCTGCCGCGTGTCGTCCTCGCTCGCCTCCGCCAGGAGCATGGCGAACTCGTCGCCGCCGACGCGGAAGGCGTCGTCGGGCTTCCGGAGCGACTCCCGCAGCACGTCCGCGAACGCGACGAGCGCCTCGTCTCCAGATGCATGGCCGTAGCGGTCGTTGAGCTGTTTGAACTCGTCGAGGTCGGCGATGACGAGGCCGATGGACCGGCCGTAGCGACGCGCACGCGCCACCTCGCCGTCGAGCCTGCTCACGAAGGCGCGCCGGTTGAGGAGGCGCGTGAGCGGGTCGTGGTCGGCGAGGAAGCGGAGCTCCCCGAGATGCCGTCCCGAGACGAGCGCGGCCGCGGCGTCGTTGGCGAAGATCCGCAGCGCCTGCAGGCGGTCGGGCGACGGCACGAGGCGGTCGCACGGGTTGTCGACCCAGATGAACCCGAGCAGCGTGCCGCTTCCGTCCCGAAGAGGCACGATCAGCGAGTGCCGGTTCCACGCCCACGGCCCCCGGCCGTTGAGCTGCGACGGGTAGACGTCGACGTCGCTCGCTATCCGAGCCCGCACCTGCTCGTAGCTGAGGAGATAGCAGCCCTCACGCAGGAACACGTCTTCGAGCAACGGCTCGAGCTGCGCCACCGTCACGGGCTCGCGCCGGCGCAGCTCCTCGAGCCGCCAACCCGCCGTCGCCTGCGGCACGACGGCGCCGGTTTGTGGGTCGACGAGCGCCGCGCAGACGTTCCGGAAGTCCAGAGCGTCCCGGATGCCGGCGCACACACGGCGCAGGATCTCTGCGTTCGACGTCTCTGCGGTGATGCGAGAGGAGATGTCGAGCAGCTCCTCGAGAGCCCGCTGGTGACGAGCCGACTCTGCCGCCTCGCGGGCCGCTTCTACCGCGAGCGCCGCGTGGTCGGCGAGCGAGACGAGGACGTCGAGATCCTCGTCGGTGGGGCGGCGGCCGCTCACCGGCTCGTCGACCGAGATGATTCCGAGCAGGATGCCGCGCTGGTCGCGCATCGCGACGAAGAGCGCATCTTCGGGATCCCAGGCCTCGGGGTGGCTCGACCTCCCTCCTTCCGGCACGTAGCTCGGTCCGAGCGAATTCCAGTCGACCGACCCGCTCGGGACGACATACGCGCCACACCGCTCGAAGCGGTCGGAAAGAAGGACCGCCCAGTCGTCCCCGGGCCGTGCGTACCCGAGCAGCGCCGCCTTGGCGTCGTCGTTCCCGTAGACCGTCGTCACCTCGAAGTCGTCCCAGGCGGGCCGGTAGAGATTGACCGCGACGGTCCCGTAGCCGAGGGACTCGCCGATGGTCCGGGCGACGGCGTCGAGCAGCGTCGGAAGATCCTCACGCGCCCGCAGAAGTCGGGTCACCTCGACGAGGCCCCGCAGCGGTGAGTTGGTGGGAAGGCTCACGTGGTCGACTCGCTGGGAGTCATCGGCACGAGCCGCCCCCGTGATGAGACATGCTCGGGTCGGATTGTTGACCCGAAAGGGGGAATTCGGGTGGTGAGGGAGCCGCCCGGAGGCGGCTCCTCTCCCACTCGTCCTACTTACTCGTCGTCGCGGCGCGGCCCACGTCCCCGGCCGCCACCCCGGCCGCCGCGGCGCTCGCCGCGCGGCCGCTCCTCCTCCGGAGGCCGCGGCGGCGCGTTCTTCGCCCGCTCGATCAGCTCCTCGGGCTGGACGAGACCGCCGTTTTCGTGCTTCGTGACGAGCTTGAGGCCGATCCGGCCCCGGGCCTTGTCGACCTCCTGCACGACGACGTCGACGACGTCGCCGCGGCTCAGCACGTCCTCGATGTGCGCGACCCGGCCTGGGCCGACGTTCGAGACGTGCAGGAGCCCGTCGGTCCCCTTCTTCAGCTCCACGAACGCACCGAACTGCGTCGTCTTCACGACCTTTCCGGTGTACGTGTCGCCGACCTCCGGCTCCTTCGTGAGTGCCTCGATCGCTGCGATCGCGGCCTTCGCGTTCGTGCCCTCGGTCGCATAGATGAGGATCGTCCCGTCTTCCTCGATGTCGATCTGGACCTCGAACTCGGACTCGAGGCCGCGGATCGTCTCGCCGCCCTTGCCGATGACCATCCCGATCTTCTCGGGGTCGATCTTGACCGACGTGATCCGCGGCGCGTTCTCCGAGAGCTCGGAGCGCGATTCCGGGAGCACATTGAGCATCTTCTCGAGGATCGACTCGCGCGCCCGCTTCGCCTGCTCGAGCGCGTCTCGCATGATCTCCTGGGTGACGCCCGTGATCTTGATGTCCATCTGGAGCGCGGTGATCCCGTTCCGGGAGCCGGCGACCTTGAAGTCCATGTCGCCGAGGTGGTCTTCTGCGCCCTGGATGTCGGTGAGGATGACGTAGTCGTCGCCCTCCTTCACGAGGCCCATCGCGATGCCGGAGACGGGCGCCTTGATCGGCACGCCGGCGTCCATCAGCGAGAGGGTCGAGCCGCAGACCGAGCCCATCGACGACGAGCCGTTCGACTCGAGCGTCTCGGACACGATGCGGATCGTGTACGGGAACTCGTCGGGGGTCGGGATGACCGGCTCGAGGGCCCGCTGCGCAAGCGCACCGTGCCCGATGTCGCGCCGCTTCGGGCCTCGCATGAAGCCCGTCTCCCCGACCGAGTAGGGCGGGAAGTTGTAGTGGTGCATGTAGCGGCGCTCCTCCTCGAGGGAGAGGTCGTCGATCCGCTGCCCCTCCTTCGCGGTGCCGAGCGTGAGCGAGGAGAGGATCTGCGTCTGGCCACGTGTGAAGAGGCCGGAGCCGTGCGCGCGCGGGCTCATGCCGACCTCGATCTCGATCGGGCGGATCTCCTCCGCCCCCCGCCCGTCGGGACGCCGCTTCTCGACGGCGATCTTCTGCCGAACGAGGTCCTTGTAGATCGAGTCGCACGCCTTCTTGACGTACGAGCGTGTCTGCGAGTCCTTCACCGCCGACAGGTGCTCGCCGGTCTCGGAATCGGTCGAGGCGTTCCCGACCGGGAACGGCAGCTCGACCTGCTCGATGATCCGGTCGAACAGGAGCTGCCGCTTCGCCGAGCGAAGCGCCTTCGAGTCCTGCTCGGCGTCGGTCAGCGCCTTCAGCTCGTCGGCGAACTGCTCGCGGATCGGTCCCTCGACGGCGACCACCCGCTGCCTCTCGAGCAGCGACGCCAACGCCGACCGGACCTGCATCTGGCGCGTGACGTCCTCGTCCGTCGAGTCCATCGAGATCGCCGGAGCGAGCTCGGACAGCAGCTCGTCGACGAGCCCGCCGGCCTCGCGGATGCCGACCTCCTGGATGCGCTCCCAGATCGAGTGCCCGTGGTCGCGCTCGAGCTCCTCGACGAGCTCGAGGTCGAGCCACTTCGGCTTGCCTGCCTGCCGGCGCAGCTCTTCCTGCGCCTCGCACAGCTTCACGATCTCGCCGTGCGCGAGCTCGAGAGCCTCGAGGATCTTCTCCTCGGGCACCTCGTTCGCGCCCGCTTCGACCATCGTCAGCGCCTCCTTCGTGCCGACGACGATCAGATCGAGCTCCGTCTCCTCCCCGCTCTCCCGCAGGGTCGGGTTGACGACGAACTGCCCGTCGATGAGCCCGATGCGGACGGCACCCACCGGCCCGAGGAACGGGAGCGGCGAGAGCATCAACGCCGCCGACGCGCCGTTGATGCAGAGGATGTCGTGGGCCGTGACCAGGTCCGCGCTGAGGACGGTGCAGATCACCTGAACCTCGTTGCGGAAGCCCTTCGGCCACAGCGGCCGGATCGGCCGGTCGATCATCCGCGCGGTGAGGATCGCGCGCTCGGTCGGGCGCCCCTCACGCTTGAAGAACCCGCCCGGGATCTTCCCGGCGGCGTACATCCGCTCCTCGACGTCGACGGTGAGCGGGAAGAAGTCCGCCCCTTCGCGCGCTTCCGCGCGTCCCTGGGCGGTGGCGAGCACCATCGTGTCGCCGCCGCGGACGACGACTGCGCCGTCCGCCTGCTTCGCGAGGTGGCCGGTTTCGAGGCTGATCTCCTGGTTCCCGATCTGGACGGAGACCTGCGCCCGGCGCTCGGTCGCGATACTCATTCGATTGTCCTCCACTCTGCTTGGGAAGGGCGGGAGCTCGAGCCAACCCGTGCCATGCCGTTCGCCCGAACGTCGGCGGCCTCGCCGCGGACGCTTCGAGGTCGTGGTGGGTTCGCTCGAACTTCCACCCTCCGTGTTCTCCGGAGCTAGCGGCGCAGGCCGAGCTCCTTGATGAGGGCGCGATAGCCCTCGAGGTCGTGCTTCTGCAAGTAGTTCAGGAAGCGGCGGCGGCGACCGACGAGCTTGAGCAGCCCACGCCGCGAGTAGTGGTCGTGCTTGTGGACGCGCAGATGCTCGGTGAGCTCGTTGATCCGCTGCGTCAGCATCGCGATCTGCACTTGCGACGAGCCGGTGTCGGCCTCGCCGCGGCCGTGCTTCGCGATGATCTCCTGCTTTGCTTCCTTGGTCAGGGCCACGCCCTCTCCTTCCTGTCGCCTCCCGAAGCTCCGCCCGCGGCGCCAAGGAACGCAGCGCGAGCCGGGCCTGGGTCGCGGGTAGGGTAGCGGAAAGCGGCATGGCGAGCGCGATTCCGCAAGAACGGCTGGCCGTGATCGTCCGCGAGGCGCGGGCGCGCACCGGCGTCCCCGCCGTCACGGCCGGGCTCGTCGTCGGCGGACGGACCGAGCTCGCGGCGGACGGGCCGGTCGAGGTCGAGACGCCCTTTCGCATCGCGTCGATCTCGAAATGGTTCACGGCGTCGCTCACGGCGCTCTCTCTCGACCTCCAGGCCCCGCTCGCCGGTGACGCGAGCCCCGAGCGGCTCCTCTCGCACACCGCCGGCCTGAGACCGGAGTCGGCGGAGCCGCTCCCGGAGCCGTGCCGAGGACTCTGGTCGTACTCGAACGCGGGCTACTGGCTCGTCGGGGAGGCGTGCGCCGGGGCCGCGGGCGTGTCGTTCTCGGACGCCATGCGGACGCGGCTGCTCGATCCGCTCGGCCTCGCGGACACGACCTACGAGCAGCCGCCTCGCTCGGCGCCCGGTCATGTCCAGGAGGGCGAGACCGGTCACCGGCCCGCCGACCCGGTCGACTACCCGGAGACGCGCCGGCCGTCCGGCGGGCTCTGGTCGACCGTCGGCGATCTCCTCCGGTTCGCGAGACACCAGCTCGGCGGGCCGGGCCCGCTCACCGACGTGCAGCGGCGCGTGCTGCGCGAGCCGCAGGCGGAGGCGCTCGGCGGCCGCTACTGCCTCGGCTGCTGGCGCCGCGAGCTGGACGGCGGCCGGACCGCCTTCGACCACGAAGGCTCTGTCGGCGGTTACCAGTCCCTGCTTCTCGTCCTCCCGGAGGAGAGGGCGGCGCTCGCAGTGCTCACGAACAGCTGGCGCGGCAGCAGCCTGATCCGCCGCGTCGTGCGCGAACTGGGGCTCGTTCCTCCTCAGTCGAACAACCTGCCGGCCGACCCGGCGAGCCCGGTCGTGCCGGGCCGGTACGCGCTCGGCAGCGCGGAGGCCACCGTCGAGGCGGTCGGCAGCGATTGGCGGGTCTCGGAGGCCGAGACGGATCCGCTGACGGCGACGCGAATCGAGCGGCCGCCGTACCCGGTCGAGCCGGTGGGAGGCGGCATCTACGGATTCGCGGGCGGCCTCCTCATGAGTCACCGCCTCGACTTCCCACGCGAGGGCGTCGCCCGAGTCGGCTGGACCGCGCTGCCGCGCGCCTGAGTTTCAGCCCGGCCGCTCGGCTTCCCGCGTCCGCTCGACGTCGTCGCCGATCGCGGCCACGAGCGCCTCGAGCGAGTCGAAGCGCCGCTGCTCGCGGATCCAGCTCCAGATCTCAACCACCAGGCGCTTCCCGTACAGGTCGCCGTCGAAGTCGAGCAGGTGCGCCTCCACCCTCCGCTCGACTCCGTCGAAGTGCGGGTTCGTCCCGATCGACACGGCTGCCCGCCTGTCGAGGGTCCAGCCCGCGTAGACGCCGTCGGGCGGCACCAGGAGACCGCTCGGCACGTCGAGGTTCGCGGTCGGGAATCCAAGCTCGCGGCCGCGTCCGTCGCCGTGGGCGACGATCCCCTCGACCTCCGGTGGACGTCCAAGCAGCTCCGCCGCCCGCGCCGTCTCGCCGGCGTGGACGAGCTCGCGTATCCGGCTAGAGGAGACGTTCCCGACGAGCGGGACGCGCCGCACGTCGAAGCCGAGCCGGTCGAGGAGCTCCAGATCTCCTTGGCGCCCCCGCCCGAAGCGGAACGTCTCCCCAGCGGCGACCGCCTCGGCGCCGATCCCCCGCAACATCCGCTCGCCGAACTCGCTCGCCGGGAGCGCCGCGAGCTGCTCGTCGAAGTGGATGACGAGGACGTCCTCCACTCCCGCCTGCTCGAACAGCTCGAGCCGGCGCTCGAGCGTGGCAAGGAGCTCGACGCGTCGGCCCAGGACCGCGCGAGGATGGGGCTCGAACGTCACGACGCCCGTGCGCAGGCGAGCGCTGCGGGCGGCCTCGATCACCCGACGATGGCCCCGGTGGACGCCGTCGAAGGTGCCGACGGCGACCGCGCGCCGCGCCTCCGGCAGCCCCTCCGGCTCGCGGGCGACGTTCATGAGCCCGGCGCGCGTGCTGCGTGGACGCGCTCCAGCACCTCGGCCTCCGACAGGAGCCGCTCGGGCGTGAACGCCTCCGGTGCGACGGCGTCGTCGACGGAGAACGGCCCGACCTCCGTCCGTCGCAGCGTCGCGCAGTGCCCGCCAAGCGCGATCGCAAGCGACCGGATGTACGTCCCCGAGCTGACGTGGACGTCGAGCGTCACCTTCTCGCCCGTATACGCGATGACGTCGAGTGCGTGGACGACCGACCGGCGGACGGGCATCTCCACCTCGACCCCGCGCCGGGCGAGCCTGTACGCGCGCTCGCCGCCGATCTTCACCGCCGAGGCGGCCGGAATCGGCAGCTCGATCTCGCCGCGGAGGCGCTCGAGCCCGGCGTCGAGCTCCTCCTCCGTCGGGGCTGCATGACGCTCGACGGTCGCTCCCTCCGGGTCGCCGGTCGACGTGCGACAGGTGAGGTCGATCTCGGTGCGGTAGCGCTTGTCCAGACCCACGAGCCATCGAACAAGCTTAGTTGCCCTTCCGGACAACACAAGGAGAAGCCCGGTGGCAAAGGGGTCGAGCGTTCCTGCGTGACCGGTCCGGGCGCCCGTCACCCTGCGGATCTGGGCTACGACCGCGAACGACGAAGGCCCGTCCGGCTTGTCGACGAGCGCGACCCCCGCAGGCTCAAGCGCGCGAGGCGGCACGCTGGGCGAGGAAACCTTCCCGGATCTGCTCCACGATCTCGGCCAGCGGCAGGTCCGAGGAGAACCCGGCTGCCTGGCGATGCCCGCCGCCTCCGAAGCGCCGCGCGATCACCGAGACGTCGAGCTCGTCGATGCTCGAGCGAAGCGACCCCTTGTGCGCATGCGCCTTTTCGTTGGGCTGCTCCCGCACCAGCACCGCCAGCTCGGCCCCTTCGACGGCGCGCAAGTAGTCGATGAGCCCTTCGGAATACGGCTCGGCAGCGCCGACCTCCGCGAAATCGGCGCGCAGCAGGTGTGAGACGACGATGCGGCCACCCTCCAGCACCTCGGCGCGATCGAGCGCGCGCGCGAGCAGCTTCAACTTCGCGAACTCGAGGGATTCGTAGACCTCTTGAAAGACCGCATGGATGTCGGCCCCGGCCTCGACGAGCTCCGCGGCGAGCCGGAGCGCCTTGGGCGTGGTGTTCGCGTACTGGAACCGCCCCGTGTCGGTGACGAGCGCGATGTAGAGCGGTTCCGCGAGATCCGGCGTGAGCTCGATCCCGAGCTCCGCGAGCACGTCTCGGAGCACCTCGCCCGTCGACGATGCGTGGGCGACGATGAGATTGAGATCGCCGAAGCGCGTGTTGTCGTGATGATGGTCGACGTCGAGGACGAGCGGCGCGCGCGCGAGGGCGGCGTCGTCGCCGATCCTGTCCTCCTTCGCGCAGTCGACCGCCAGCAGCACACGTTCCGCCGCATCCGCGGGCGGCTCCCGCAGGAGCCCGTCGAGCGGCATGAACCCGTACTCGCGCGGGAGCGGTGTCCGGCCCGCGAGGTACATCACAGCGTCCTTGCCGAGCTTCCGCAGCGCCAGCGTCGCGGCGAGGAGCGAGCCGAGAGCGTCTCCGTCTGGGTTCTCGTGCGTGACGACGAGGAAGCGGTCGTGCTGCCGCAGCGCATCCGCGATCGCCTTCAGGTCAGTCGTCTGCGTCATCGTCGTCCGGCGCGAGCTCGTCGATCAGGCGGGTCATGCGCACGCCGCGCTCGACCGACGGATCGTACTCGAAGGTGAGCTGGGGGGTTCGCTTCAGCCTGAGCTCCCGGGCCAGCCGCGACTGGAGGACGCCGTGCGCCGCCTCGAGACCGAGCAGGCTCGCACGCTGCTTGCGGCCCGAGCCGAGCACGCTGACATAGACCGTCGCGTGCCGCAGGTCCGGAGCCGTGTCGACGGCGGTCACGGTGGTGAGGCCGATTCGGGGGTCCTTGAGCTCGGGTACCGCTTCTGCGAGCACCTGCCTCACCGACTCGTTCACGCGGCGCATGCGCTCGCTCATGACCTCCATTCAAGCGTCTCATGACCTTTGCCGCGTCTGTCGGGCGGGATTACTGCGTGTGTGGCACCCCGCACACGTCCTTCCGCACGTCCGCTTCCGCACACCCCCGCCCAGGGTGGGGTTGCCGTCCCTCCGCCCTCGGCATCGACGGTACCGGCCCGGGTGTCAGGAATGCGTGTCGATCGATCGCGAAACACCGGCAGCCGCGGATGCCGGTTTCTCGGCCGCGACGCCGGCGGCAGAGACGGACAGCCTCACCGAATCACGTCGAGGACGAGCGGCCGCGAATCCGGTTCGTCGCCGATCTCGTAGGCGGCGAGGAGCGCCGCTTGGGCCGACTCGGCCGCCGCCTCGTCGCGCGCGTGGATCTCGGCAAGGGGCTCATCCCGCTCCACGCGATCGCCGCGCTTCGCGTGACAGACGACCCCTACTGCATGGTCGACCGGATCCTCCTTGCGCTCACGCCCGGCCCCGAGCGCCATTGCGACACCCGCGACCTGACGAGCGCGCACCCGGCGCACGAAGCCGCTGCTCGATGCGGGCACCTGCCGGACGACAGGGGCGCGCGGGAGCAGCTCCGGATTCGGGTCTCCGCCCTGGGCCCGGACCCAGCGCTCGTACATCGCGAGTGCCGATCCGTCGTCGAGGGAGGCCGTCGCACGTTGCTGTGCGGCTGACTCGTCGAGCCCGAGATCCGACAGCGCCAGCAGATGCGTCGCCGCCGCGACGACGAGCTCCCGGAAGTCGGACGGCCCGCCGCCGGCGAGCGTCTCGCGCGCCTCGCGCAGCTCGAGCGCGTTCCCGACCGCGCAGCCCAGCGGCTGTTCCATGTCCGTGAGCAGGCAGACGACGTCCATCCCCGCCCCCTCACTCAGCCGCCGCATCGCTTCGGCCAGACGCCGCGCGTCCTCCTGCGTTCGCATGAACGTCCCCTCCCCGACCTTCACGTCGAGAACGAGCCCGCTGGGGCCACAGGCGATCTTCTTCGACATGATGCTCGCGGCGATGAGCGAGACCTCGTCGATCGTCGCCGTCACGTCGCGCAGCGCGTAGAGCTTCCCGTCGGCCGGCACGAGCTCGGCGCTCTGGCCCGCAACCGCGAGCCCGATCTCCCTCACCTGCCGGACGAGCTCCTCCGTGGAGAGCTCGACGTGGAAGCCGGGGATGGACTCGAGCTTGTCGAGCGTGCCCCCGGTGTGACCGAGCCCCCGCCCGCTCATCTTTCCGAACAGGGCGCCGCACGCGGCGACGACCGGCCCCACCGCAATCGTCGTCTTGTCCCCCACGCCGCCGGTCGAATGCTTGTCGACGACCCGCCGGCCGAGCCGCGCCGCCAGGTCGACCGTCTCGCCGCTTCCGACCATCGCCTCGGTCAGCGCGGACGTCTCGGCGGGCGACAGGCCGCGGAACCAGATCGCCATGAGCAACGCAGCCGCCTGGTAGTCGGGGACCTCGTCGCGCGCGTACGCGGCGACGAGCTCCCGAAGCTCTGCGGCCGGGATCTCCTCGCCGTTCCGCTTCCGCTCGATGAGCTCGACGGCGTGCATGCGCGCGAGCCTAGTCGTCTAGTCCTCGGGATCGACGAGGAGCCGCTCGGCGAGCGAGACCTCCCACTCCTGCCCGTGCAGCCACCGCTCCGCCTCGTCGAGCAGGCGCTCGACCTCCCGGTGCTCGCGGGCGACGCACGCCGCCGTGATGCGCGCGCGCTGCCAGACCTCGTGGTGGTCGACCTCGGCCACCGACGCGCCGACGCGGTTCTGCAGTTGCGCCTTCGCAGAGCGCAGGTGGTGACGCTTCTCCTTCAGCGAGTGCGCCCCGGGGAAGTGGAGCTCGCAGGTGAGGATCCCGACCCAGCCGCTCGGCACGGGCGGAAACGCTAGGAGGCGGGCGCCTCGGCGAGCGACGTCCGCTCGACCTCGCGCGTCTCGAAGACCTCGAGCACATCACCCTCCTTCACGTCGTTGAACCCTTCGAGGAGGATGCCGCACTCGAAGCCCTCCGCCACCTCGCGGACGTCGTCCTTGAACCGTTTCAGCTGCGAGATCGTCGTCGCGTAGATCACAGCGCCGTCCCGGATCACGCGGACGCTCGCATTCCGGCGGACGACGCCGTCGGTGACCATGCAACCGGCGATCGTGCCGAGCCGCGACACGCGGAACAACGCCCGCACCTCGGCCTCGCCGATCGTCTCCTCCGTCTTCACCGCGGCGAGCTTGCCGACGAGCGCCTGCTCGATATCCTCGGTGAGCTTGTAGATGACGTCGTAGGTGCGGATTTCGACGCCCTCGCGCGCGGCGAGTCCGCGCGCCTCGGCGTTCGGCCGCACGTTGAAGCCGACGATGAGGGCGTCGGACGCGGAGGCGAGCATGATGTCGTTCTGCGTGATCGCACCCACGCCCTGCCCGATCACGTTCAGCCGTACCTCCGAGTGCTCGAACTTCGACAGCTCGGAGACGACCGCCTCGACCGAGCCGACGACGTCCCCGCGCACGACGAGGTTGAGGTCGGAGACCTCCCCCTCCTGGAGCTGCTCGTACAAGCCCTCGAGCGAGACGCCGCCGCTGGGGCGGACGGCCGCAAGCTGCTCGCGGCGAAGCCTCTCGCCACGCCGGTTCGCCAGGTCGCGCGCTTCGCGGTCGTTGGCGACGACACGCGAGAGCTCACCCGCCGCGGGGGGCTTGTCGAAGCCGAGGATCTCGATCGGGTCGCCGGGCCCCGCGCTCTCCCGCCGTTCACCCTTGTAGTCGAAGAGAGCCTTGACGCGGCCGTGAGCGTCGCCGGCCACGACGGCGTCTCCGACCTTCAACGTCCCGCGCTGCACGAGCATGGTCGCCACAGGCCCGCGACCGACGTCGAGCCGGGACTCGATGATCGGCCCCGACGCCTCGGCGTTCGGGTTCGCCCTGAGGCCCTCGAGCTCGAGATCGGCGACGAGGAGAATCCGTTCGAGCAGGTCGTCGAGGTTCTGCTGCGTCTTCGCGGACACCTCTGCGAACTGCGTCGAGCCGCCCCAGTCCTCCGGCTGCAGATCCTCCTGCGCGAGCTCACCCTTCACGCGGTCGACGTTGGCGTCGGCGAGGTCGATCTTGTTCACGGCGACGACGATGGGCACCTGGGCGGCGCGCGCGTGCGCGATCGACTCCTTGGTCTGCGGCATCACACCGTCGTCGGCGGCGACGACGAGGACGGCGATGTCCGTCACCTTCGCCCCGCGGGCGCGCATCGCCGTGAACGCCTCGTGTCCGGGCGTGTCGAGGAAGGTGATCTTGCGGCCGTCCGAGACATCGACCTGGTACGCGCCGATGTGCTGCGTGATGCCACCGGCCTCGGTCGCGACGACGCGGGCGTTGCGGATCGCGTCGAGCAACGTCGTCTTGCCGTGGTCGACGTGACCCATGATCGTCACGACCGGGGGCCGCGCCTGCAGCGCCTCCTCGGGATCGTCGAACGCCTCGGGCTCCTCCTCCTCGTCCGCAGCGTGCTTGATCGTGATGTCGCGGCCGACCTCGGCCGCGATCAGGTCGACCTCCTCGTCGCTCAGCGACTGCGTCGCCGTGCGCATCTGGCCGAGCCCCATGAGGATCTTGATGATGTTCGGCATCGGCACGCCCAGCGCCTGCGAGAGGTCGCGGACGCTGACGCCGGACTCGACGGAGACGGGGCCGGTCGGCGGTGGAGCCGGCGGACGCGGCTCGCGACGCTGGCTGTCCTGGCGCGCCTGCCGCTGCTCGCGCGGCGAGCGGTTCCCCCCCTGGTCGATGACGACGCGGCGCCGCCGTCCGCCTGCGCCGCCGCCGCCGCCGCGCGGGCGGAGCGGACGGTTCGGTCTGTTGCCTCCGTTAGCCATGGCCGTCACCAGTGTAGAGGCGCCGCAGTTCCGGCTCGATGCGGACTTGCTGGCGCAGGACACGGCCGAACATGCCGCCCTTGGCCGCGCGCTCGAAGCACGCGAGGCTGCGGCACGTGTAGACGCCGCGCCCTGGTTTGCTTCTGCCGGCCACGAGCACTCCGTCGCGGGCGGCGAAGCGGAGCAGCTCGCGCTGTGGCGCACGCCGGCCACAGCCGGCGCAGGTTCTCTCCGGGGCCGAGCGGCGCACAGGCGCGCTTCCTACGACGACGACTCCTCCTCCGGCTGCTCCACCGGAACGCCGGCGGGAACCTCCTCCGGCTCTGCGAGCTCCGCCGCGGGGGCGACCGGCAGCTCCTCGGCTTCGGCTTCGACGTCCGGAGCCTCAGGAGGTGCGGCCTCGTCGTCCGCCGCCTCTGGCGGGGAGTCGTCAGCTTCGCCGGCGACGCTCTCAGCCGGAGGCGGGCCCGCGACGTAGTCGCTACCGGTGCCCTCGAGCGCCTGGTGGGCCGGGACGCCGCAGAAGCGCGAGCCTGGCAGCCCGGCGTTCGGGCAGCGCTTGCCGTTGGCGAGGATCGCGGCGCAGCGGCCCGAGAAATCCTCGGCGCCGTCCTCCCCGCCGCCGAAGGCCGCGTCGGCCTCCGCCCGCGCGAACTCGGTGTCCGACTGGATGTCGACCTTCCAGCCCGTGAGGCGCGCCGCCAGGCGGGCATTCATGCCCTCCTTGCCGATCGCGAGCGCGAGCTGGTCGTCGGGGACGACGACGGTCGCCTCGCGCGCCTCGTCGTCGAGGTAGACCTCGCGCACGCGGGCCGGCGAGAGCGCCTTCGCGACGAACCGCGCCGGCTCCGGGTTCCACGGGATGATGTCGATCTTCTCGCCGCGGAGCTCCGAGACGACCATGCGGACGCGCGAGCCGCGCGGCCCGACGCACGCGCCGACCGGATCGACTCCCTGGGCGTGCGACTCGACGGCGATCTTCGAGCGATAGCCCGGCTCCCGGGCGACGCCGCGGATCTCGACGAGCCCGTCTGCGATCTCCGGCACCTCGAGCTCGAACAGCGTCTTGATCAGCTCGGGGTCGCGCCGGGAGAGGATGACCTGCGGCCCCTTCGTCCCCGAGCGCACCTCGGTGATTACGGCCTTGATCCGCGAGCCTTGCTCGTAGCGCTCGCCGTCGACCTGCTCGGAGCGCGGCAGCAGCGCCTCGACCTTGCCGAGGTCGACGAGGACGTTGTTGCGGTCGCCGGCCTGCTGGACGATGCCGGTCACGACCTCGGTCACGCGGTCGATGTACTCGTCGTACATCATCCGTCGCTCCTCCTCGCGGATCCGCTGGAGGATGACCTGCTTCGCGGTCTGCGCGGCGATGCGGCCGAAGCCCTCCGGCGTCACGTCCGCGCGCACGACCTGCTCGCCGGGGATGTCCGACCAGTCGATGTCGAGGTCGTCGTCGGAGATGAGCGTGTGCTGGCGCTCGCCGGTCTCCTCCTCGAGCCGCTCGAGCTCCTCGAGCTTGCGCTCACGTGCCTCGTCGATCAGCCGCTCCTCGATGTCGGGCGGCAACTCGACCGAGAAGACGCGGAAGTCGCCGGTGTGCTCGTCCATCTCGACCGTGGCATGACGCGACGCTCCCGGCGTCTTCTTGTAGGCCGCGAGAAGCGCGTCCTCGAGCGCTGCGACGAGCGCGCCCTCCTCGATTCCCTTGTCGCGCTCGATCTCGCGGACGGCCTCGATGATCTCCTGGCTCATGTCATGCTCCTCTTCCGATCGGAAATCGGGATCAGGTTGGCCCGCACGATCTCGGCGTACGGGATCTCGGTCTCTGCGCCGTCCGACGAGGCCAGCGTCACGCCCCGCTCGCCGGCGGAGAGGATCTCTCCGCGCACCTTCCGGCCGGGGGTGCGCAGGCGGACGCGAAGCCCGCGCGCGGCCTCGAAATGCTCCTGCCGTCGCAGCGGCCGCTCGAGCCCCGGCGAGGACACCTCGACGCTGTAGTCGCGGAGGTAGTCGCGCAGCAGGTCGGTGACGCGCCCGCACAGGGCGTGGTCGACGCCTTCCGGATGATCGACGTAGACGCAGAAGCGGGACGGCGTGAGCAGCTCGACCGCGAGCACGTCGACGCCGGGCAGGTCGTGCTCGACTCGGCGCGCGATCTCCCCCTGCAGCTGGCGTTCTCTCTCGAATGTCGTCGGCATCCGTCTCGTTTCCGTTCGCACGGTCTCCGTCATAAAAAATGGGCCCGCAGGCCCATTTCTCCGATCCGGTGAAATGTGGTGGCGCGAGTGTAGCAGCGGCCTCGTGTCGGTCGCCGAGGCACGACGGGGCCGTCGATCCGGACGAGACGCCCGGCGCAGACGAGCTCGTCCACGAGCGCTTCGTCCGGGTGCCGGCGCCACGAGAACCAGCGCTCGAGCTCACGCTCCGGCGCGACGACCGCGGCGCGAACTCCGGCGCAGAGGGGGGCGCCGAGCCTCGTCAAGCGTCGAGGACGATCGTCACCGGGCCCTCGTTCACGAGCTCGACCTCCATCTTCTCCCCGAAGACGCCCGTCTCCACCGGCACGCCGAGGGCGCGCAGCTCGACGCAAAACCGGTCGTAGAGAGGCTCTGCCCGCTCGGGCGGCGCTGCGCCGGCGAAGCTCGGCCGGTTGCCCTTCGCCGTGTCGGCGATGAGGGTGAACTGAGAGACGACGAGCGTCGCGCCGGCGACATCCACGACCGAGCGGTCGAAGCGTCCGCCGGCGGCGGGGAAGATCCGTAGCCGCGCGACCTTGCCCGCGAGCCGTGTCGCCTGCTCTTCCCGGTCCCCGTCGGCGACGCCGAGCAGCACGCAGAGGCCGCGGCCGATCTCGCCGCCCGGCGTCACGCGGGCCCGCGTGACGCGTTGCACGACCGCGCGCATGCCGCGAAGCTAGTCGAGCTCGCGGATGCGCGCGCGGTACTGCTCCGAGCCGGGCCGGAGCGAGCTCGCGAGCTTGTAGTGCCGGTTCGCCTCGACCTCCCGCCCCTGCTTCTCGAGGCAGCGGCCGAGCGCGTAGTGCGCGTAGTCGTTGACCGGCGACAGCTCCAGCACCTTGCGGAACTCCGCCTCGGCCTCGCTCCAGCGCCGGATCCGGAAGTACGCGATCCCGAGCATCTCGCGGATCGACGCCTTCTCCGGCTCGCGACGCTTCGCCTTCTCCAGCGAGACGGTGGCCTGCGCGGCCATGCCTGCCCGCAGGTGA
The DNA here is from genome assembly GCA_963796265.1 of uncultured Actinomycetes bacterium. Lineage (GTDB taxonomy): Bacteria > Actinomycetota > Thermoleophilia > Gaiellales > Gaiellaceae > Palsa-739. Next base: position 347,196 of record CAWCLA010000002.1, read on the forward strand.
CGCTGACCACGCTGGAAGAGGCTGTACGTCGACTCGCTCACGATCCCGTGCTCTCGGCCATCGCGCTACCCGCCAAGGCGGGCGTTTCAACCGGCGCCGTCGCGCACGTGAGGGAGCGCAGCGAGAGCAGGCCGCGAAGCCGCTCACCCCGCGTGAGGCCGCGGCGTGCGCCGTCGAGGAGGTCGCGCAACTCGCGCCGTGCCGTGCGGGCCCCCGCGTCCGCTTGCCAAGCGGGGCCGTAGCGGGCAGCGGTCGCCACAGCGACGAAGGGACCCGGCTCGACGCCGAACTCGTGCCGGACGAGCTCGCCGAGCTCGGTCAACGTCGCGCTGTGCGGCACCTCCACGCGCTGGTCGACGAGGAACGACGCGAGCTCCTCGCGGCACGCCGCTGCCACCCGCCGCGGGTCCCTACGCAAACGCCGGCTGACCCGAGATCCCGCCTTCGCGAGCACGATGGCCGTACCCGCGGCCGCGAGCACGAGCAGCAAGAGCAGTACCGGCCAGCCGCGACCGAGCCCGCTACCTCTTGCGTCGGCGCCCGCGGCAACCGGCGTCGGAGCCTGCGACGCCGACCGGGTTCGCCGAGGGCTGATCCCGTTCTTTCGAAGCAGGGCCTTCTCGACCGGCGACAGCTGACCGGCCGGCACGGCCTTGGCAGCCCCGGGGTACGGCGCGTCTCCCACGCCGCGCACCACATCGGCCCCGGCCTGGGTAGGCCGGTGGGCGGCGCCCACCGCTGCAGGAGTCGGGTCGAAGGGAAGCCAGCCGTACCCCTTGAACCAGACCTCGACCCACGCATGAGCCTCGCGGTCGGTGACGAGCCAGACGTGCCGGTTCGCCTCGTACGTCCCGCCGGCGAAGCCGACCGCCACGCGCGCGGGCACGCCGAGGTAGCGGAGCATGAGCGCCATCGCGCCGGCGAAGTACTGGCAGTAGCCGCGACGCGTCTGCGTGACGAAGCCGACGAGCGGCGAGTTGATCACGTCCGGGTGGTTCGAGTAGCGGAAGCCGCCGGAATCCAGAAACCAGTGCTCGAGGCGGGCCACCGCGCCGTACGGCGTGCGCGCATTCCCGGCGACGAGCTCGGCGAGGCGCGACAGCGGTACGTAGTTGTTGAGACTCGGGGAGTGCGCCAGCTGCCCGAGCACGGCGGCGGCGCGGTGTGGCGTCCCGAACGGCGGCAGCGTCACGCCGCGGCCGACGTCGAGCAGCCCCTCGTCCCTGAGTTGCGCCGGGTAGTCCGCCGGCGAGCGGAGCAGCTCGGCCGCGGTCGGCCGCACCGTGTAGCTCCAGGCCGTGTACCGGAACCCGCGGGGCGGAACCTCTTTCAGAGTCGCGAAGCCGCGCTCCGGCTGGTCGAGCGGCGCGTCGCCGGCCGCGAAGCCGATCGGCACGCTGCCGCCTACGAGCCGCGTATCGTCGAGACCCTCCACCGTCACGACCTCGCGCGTCATGTTGCGGGGTTGCAGTGCTGCCGCGGGCTCGAGGGCGTCGGCTGCACGAGGCGCACCGATCGACCACGCGTCGCCCACGAAGTCGTCGAGGACCGCGGCGCGCAAATAGGACGGCGTACGCGCAGAGGCCACCTGGAGGACGACCGTCGGGTGGGCGGGCCAGGGAAGGCCGCCGTACTGCGCGTTCCAGACGAAGCCGACCCCGACGGGACCGCGGGCGACGTGCGCGAGGTTCCAGGACTGCCAGTGGACGAGCCCATGGCGCGCGGCCGTCGCCGAGCCAACCGCGACGGCGCCGGCCGTAATGACTGCCGCCGCGGGCAGCGCGAGCGCGGGAACACGGCGCGAGCCGAGGCAGGCGAGGGCGACGAGCGCGACGCCGAGGATCGCGGCTCCCATCGCGACCCCATGCGACGGACCGCGAAGCGTTGCCGGCCACCCGGCTCCCACGAGGAGCGCGAGCGCGCAGGCTGCCGGTCGGCGCGCTGCCGCGAGCAGCGCGGCGGCGAGCGAGAAGGTGAAGATGCTCGCGAGCACGAGCTCTGCCATCGCGACGTGGACACGCGGGTCGAACGGAAGATTGGTGCCGTAGAAATCCGAGAGGCCGGTTCCGAACCGCGCCCCCAGGGTGGAGAACGAGTCCGCGAGGCCGAAGCCCGAGCCCGGGTCGAGGATCCTCCACGGAACGAGGTCGACGCCGACCGCGATCCAGGCCGCCCCGACGGTCGCGGCGACGGCGGCGGCGACGCGAGCCCAGCGGCTCCGCGGCACCGCGGCCGCGAGCGCCAGGGCGCCGAGTGCGGCCACACGCGGGAGCGGCGCGACCGGCTGCTCGAGCCGCAGCCAGCCCAGGGAGACGACGGCGAGCGCCGGAACCGCGACTGCGAGGGTCCTGGCGGCGCTACGCATGCGCAACCTCGCCCCCTCTCGCTCCCGCGAGCGCAGCCGCCAGATCCTCTCCCTGCCGCACGACGGCGACCGGCACGCCCGCCGCCTGCAGGCGCAGGAGGTCGGGCTCCGGACGGTGGGGGCGTCCCGCGAAGCTCGCCGCCTCGACGTGGACGAGCGCCACGGGACGGCGCGTGAGCGCGCGCTCGAGCATCCTGTTCAGGAGTGCAGGCTCGACGCGTGAGGTGACGACGACGAGCTCGAGCGAGCGTGACGCCGGACCGGCACCCGAGTCGAGGAGCGCGGACGCCGGGCCGGGAGCGTCGGCCTCTGCCGCGGCGAGCAGCTCGAGCGCGCGCTGCCACTCCGGGCCGTCCACCGACACCGCCTGCGTCTCCCGTCCGGCCGTGTTGAGCACGAGGACGCACCGGCGGCCGCGCCTGATCTGCGCGAGGAGGATCGAGCCGGCGACCCGGACGGCGGCGTCGAAGGACGAGTCCGGCGGCGAGCCGGCGACACCCGCGGGATCGCCGTCGAGGAGCACGGCGACCTCGTCGCGCGGCGAGTCCTCGAGCTCCTTCACCATCAGCGCGCCTCGCCGTGCCGTCGACGGCCAGTGGACGCGCCGCAGCGACTCTCCCTGCTGGTAGTCGCGGACGCTGTGGAGCTCGAAGCCGACGGGCCGCCGCAGCAGGAGCCGCCGGCCGTGCTCGGGGCCTCCTCCGCCGTCGCAGAAGAGCCGCTCGAGCCCGACCAGCCGGGGGTAGACGACGAGCGCCTGCTGTCCCTCGACCGCCAGCCCCGCCTCGGCGAGGCCGAACGGATCGCCGATCGAGAGTCGGACCGGCGAGAAGCGGTGGCGTCCGCGCGGCACGTCGCGTAGCGAATAGGAGCCCGAGTAGCGGCCTCGTCCGCGCCCCTGCAGCTCGACCTCGCGCGCCCCGAGCCGGCCTACGCGCTCGTAGGCGACGGTAACCGGAAGGGGCACTCCCGGCTCGCGCTGCAGCACGAGCTCGATCGCGACGTCGTCGCGCTCGAGCAGGTCCTCGTGCCGCCAGCGCCGGGTCACGTGCGGCTGCCGCAGCGGGATCCGCACCCAGGCCAGGGCGGCCGGCACCGCGAGGACGAGACCCGCCGCCACCGGATAGAGGGCAGGCGAGCCGAAGACGACGGCGGCGACCCAGCAGAGGACTCCCAGAGCCAGTACCGCTCGGCCCCGGGCGGTCATCAGACCGGAACCGGGGTCCGTGCGAGCGCGTCGGCGACGAGCTCATCCGGGCCGAGCCCGGCCGAACGGGCCTCGGGCGCGAGGATGAGCCGGTGGGCCAGCACCGGCATGGCGATCGCCTTCACGTCGTCGGGGACGACGTACTCCCGCCCCTCGGCCAGTGCTCGAGCCTTCGCGACCCTGAGCAGCGCGATCCCGGCCCGCGGGCTGGCCCCGAGGTAGAGGCGCGTGTCGCTGCGCGTCTGGCGGAGGAGCGCGACGACGTAGCGGCCGAGGCTCTCCTCGACGTACACGCCGCGCGCGGACTCGACCAGCCGAAGCACTTCGCCCGCGTCCGCCACGGCCGGCAGCGAGTCGAGTGGCGGCCCACTCGCGCCGGGAGCGGCGCCGGCATCCACGCGTTGGGCGCCGCCGGCCCTGCCGACTGCGCTTCCGGTGCCCCAGCTCGTCTGCTCGTCGAGCATCCGCGCCTCCTCGGCGAGCGGCGGGTAGCCGAGCGAGAGGCGCATGGTGAACCGGTCGAGCTGCGCCTCGGGCAGCGGATACGTCCCCTCGTACTCGATCGGGTTCTGCGTCGCGACGACCATGAACGGCGGCTCGAGCGGGTACGTGACGCCGTCGACGGAGACCTGCCGCTCCTCCATGCACTCGAGCAGCGCCGCCTGCGTCTTGGGCGAGGCGCGGTTCACCTCGTCGACGAGGAGGAGGTTCGCGAAGACCGGGCCGGGACGGAACTCGAACTCGTTCCGCTGCTGGTTGAAGACGTTGACCCCGGTGACGTCCGACGGCAGCAGGTCGGGCGTGAACTGGAGGCGGGCGAAGCGGCAGTGGAGCGAGCGCGCCAGCGCCTTCGCGAGCATCGTCTTGCCGACGCCGGGAAAGTCCTCGATGATCGCGTGCCCCTCGGCCACGAGGCACAGGACCGCGAGCCGGAGCGTCTCGTCGGGCGCGTGGACCACCCGGCCGAGGTTCTCGACGATCTCACGGATCCGTCCGCTCGGGGCCGGTTCGACCGCGCGTTCAGCCATCCCCGATCAGCGCCTCCACCTCGTCGAGGATCGCGGCTGCAATCTCCTCCTTCGGAGCCTTCGCAACCGTCCGCTCTCCGGACTCCGCGAGCAGCGTCACCTCGTTCTCGGGCGCGTCGAAGCCGATGTCCAGACGAGAGACGTCGTTGAGGACGAAGAGGTCGGCCCCCTTGCGGGCGAGCTTCTCCCGCGCGCGCCCGGGGCCGACCGCGCCCGTCTCGGCGGCGAAGCCGACGAGGACCTGGCCCGGACGGCGGCGCTCGCCGAGCGCCGAGAGGACGTCGGCGGTCGGCTCGAGCTCGAGCGTCCACGCCGCGCCATCCTTGGGTCGCTTCGCGGCAAGTGCCTCGGCGGGGCGGTAGTCGGCGACCGCGGCGGCCATGACGACGACGTCGGCGTCGGCGCCGCGGGCCAGCGCCTCGCGCTCGAGATCGGCGGCCGTGGGCGTCTCGACGAGCTCGACTCCGGGCGGCGCCGGCACTGCGAGGTTGGCCGCGAGAAGCGTCACCTCGGCGCCGCGGCGGCGAGCCTCCGCGGCGAGCGCAACCCCCATGCGCCCCGACGAGCGGTTGCCGACGAAGCGCACGGCGTCGAGCGGCTCGCGCGTGCCGCCCGCGGAGATCACCACACGCCTCCCGCGCAGAGGCCCCGTTCCCATGAGGAGGTTACGCGCGGCGCGGAGAATCTCATCCGGCTCGGCCATCCGGCCGACGCCGAGCTCACCCTCGGCCGTCTCGCCTTCGTCCGGCCCGACGAGGACGACGCCGCGCTCGCGCACTGTCTCGACGTTGGCGCGCGTTGCGGGATGCGCCCACATCCGGGGATTCATCGCCGCCGCGACGAGCACGGGCCCGCGATGCGCGAGGGCCGCCTCGGTGAGGACGTTGTCGGCGATCCCGTGCGCGAGCTTCGCAAGCGTGTTCGCCGTGCAGGGCGCGACGACGAGGAGGTCCGCGCGTGTGAGATGGAGGTAGACGTCGTCCCCGGGCGGGCGCCTCGCGAGCGCGCGGAACGTCTCGGCCGTGACGAAGCGCTCGGCGCCCGGCGTGACGAGAGGCACGACGTCGTGGCCGTCCTGCACGAAGAGCCGGCAGAGCTCGCACGCCTTGTAGGCGGCGATGCCGCCCGTCACCCCGAGGAGGACACGGGACATGCCGAAATGATGCCTACCCGTGGCGGGTACGGCTGATGCGCGCCCGGCGGCGCCCCTCAGGCGGTGTAGTCGTACTTGAGCATGCCCTGGGAGATTTCCTCGAGTGCCATGGTCAGGTAGTTCTTCGACCGGCTCTCGACGAGCGGCGGCAGGTTGTCGCCGAAGGTGCCTTCGCCGAGCTGGTGGTGGTAGTTGTTGATCTGCCGGGCTCGCTTCGCCGCCACGATCACGAGCGCGTAGCGCGAGTCCACATTCTCCAGCAGGTCGTCGACGCGGGGTTCGATCATCGCCGCGGCATGGTAGCGGCAGGGCTCGACAAGCCGCGGACGAGTGTCGTCAGCTCGTTGACCGCGCGCTCGAGATCGTCGTTCGCGATCACGTGGTCGAACCTGCCGGCCTGCTCGAGCTGCTTCCGGGCGAGAGCGATCCGCTCCTCGATCTCGCCGGCGCTCTCCGTCGCCCGCTCGCGCAGGCGCCGCTCGAGCTCCTCCACCCGGGCCGAGATGAAGATCGTCACCGCGCCCTGCACGTCGTGCTTGACGCGGAGAGCACCCTCGGTCTCGAGCTCGAGCAGGGGAACGTGGCCGTTCGCCGCGATCCGGTCGAGCTCCGAGCGGAGTGTCCCGTAGCGATGTCCGGAGACGTAGGAGACGTGCTCGAGGAACTCGCCGCGCGCGACGCGCGCGAGGAAGTCGTCGTCGGAGAGGAACCGGTACTCGCAGCCGTCCTCCTCCCCGCGCCGCCGCTCACGTGTCGTGGCGGAGACGGTCGCCTCGATCTCCGGGACGCGCTCGACGAGCTCGCGGATCAGCGTCCCCTTGCCGGCGCCCGACGGGCCCGTGACGACGAGCACCGTCGGCATCCGGCCCCCCTCCACTAGCGGCTGTTGAAGAGGCCGATCAGCTCGGTGCGCTGCCGGTCGGACAGCCCGCCGACGGTCTTCGACTGGCTGATCCGGCACGTATTCAGGAAACGCGCGGCCTTCACCCGCCCGAACTTCGGCACCGCCATCAGGATGTCGATCACCTTCGCCGTCGAGACGTACTCGGGCGGGTTACCGAGGATCTGCTCGATCCGCACCTTGCCCTCCTTGAGATCCTTTTTGAGCTTGGCGCGCCTGACGCGAACGTCGTTCGCTCGTTTGAGGGCATCCATCCGCTGGTCGAGAGAACGAAGCGGAGCGTGCGCCTGGGTCTTGGTGGGGGACACGGAGCGCCGATCTTACCAATGCTTCGGCGACCTTCAAGCTGGGACTTTTCGCACGGTTTCCGGGCTTTTTCCCAGACCTCTTGCGTCTTCGGGCCTGGCAACACCGGCCTCCCGGCACGCGGCGGCGAGCTCGGCGCGGACACGTGCGGGCACGCCGGGATCGGCGAAGAGGACCGTTCCGAGCGCGACATCGCGCGCGCCGCAGGCTGCGAACTCGAGCGCGTCGCGACCGGATTCGATCCCACCCATCCCGACGATCGGCAGGCCGGTCGCCTCGTGGCAGACGCGCACCACGTGGAGCGCGATCGGCTTCAGCGACGGCCCGGAGAGACCGCCGCTGCCGTGCGCGAGCACCGGGCGCAGCAGGCGGTCGAGGGCGACGGCGCGCAGGGTGTTGATGAGGGAGAGCCCGTCGGCCCCGGCCGCGGCGACCGCCCGCGCGACCTCCGCGACGTCGGGGTGCGCGGCCGAGAGCTTCGCGTAGAGCGGGAGCTCCGTCGCCCGCCGGCAGGCGGCGACGATCTCCGCCGCCGAGTCGGCTGCCTCGTCGACGTTCGGACACGAGAGGTTGAGCTCGATCGCGTCCAGCTCCTCCGCGGGCAGCCGCGCGCACGTCTCGGCGTAGTCGTCGGCGCAGAAGCCGCCGACGCTGACCCAGAGCGGAACCCCGAGCCCGCACAGCTGCGCGAGATGCTCGGTCAGGAAGCGCTCGCGGCCCGGGTTGGCGAGGCCGATCGCATTCAGCATCCCGTGGGCCGTCTCGGCGATCCGAGGCGGTGCGCTGCCCTCGCGGGGCAGCGGCGTCACCGTCTTCGTCACGAACGCGTCCAGCTGCTGCGCAACCTCCGGCGCCGCGAGCGCGTCGAGGCAGCCGCTGGCGTTGAGGATCCTCACGCCGGCACGGCTCTTTCGGACAGGTCCGGAACCTGGTTCCGGACCTGTCCTTCGATACGGGCGGCGTCGAGCACCGGCCCCTCGAGGCAGAGCCGCTTGAGCGCCCCGTCGATCTCGACGACGCAGCCGTAGCAGGCGCCATAGCCGCACGCCATCGGCGCCTCCCACGCAAGCTGCGCGGTCGGGCACAGCTCCGCGACCGCCAGCAGCATCGGCTCCGGACCGCAGGCGAGGACGTCCCGGTCCCGGCCGGCAGAACCAGGCTCGATCAGCTCGGTGACGAGGACGGGATCGACGACCACCTCCGCGCCCGGCAGGAGCGCAGCGGCCTCGGCGTGCCCTGCGCTGCGGAAGCCGAGGAGGACCGGCGGCGTGCCTCCGAGCTGCTCGGCGAGGTACGGCAGCGGGGCGATGCCGATCCCGCCGCCGACGAGCAGCGGCCGGTCGACGTCGATCCGGTAGCCGTGGCCGAGCGGCCCGAGCACGCGGATGTCGTCGCCCGGCTCGAGCTCGCAGAGGGCCTGCGTGCCCGGCCCGATCGGATCGACCAGGAACGCGAGCTCGCCCGCCGGCGCGAGGCAGAGCGAGAACGGCCGGGGCAGCAGCCGTCCGGGAGCCTCGAGCATGAAGAACTGCCCCGGCACCCCGGGCTCGAGCTCGCCGCGCTCGAGCCGCAGCAGCGTGTACGGCCCGACCCGCTCCGTGCCGACGACGCTATGCCGAGCGGCTTGCCCGTAGCTCTGCATCGATCCGTTCCTGCAGGGAGATCGCCTGCTCCGCCCGCGCCGTAGCGATCGCGTGCACGGCCGCCGCGGCGCCGGAGAGCGTCGTGATGCACGGCACCCGACGGGCGAGCGCCGCCTCGCGGATGAGGTAGCCGTCCGACCGTGCGTTGCGGCCCTCCGGCGTGTTGATGATGAGATCGCAGCGGCCGCGCCGGATGAGGTCGACCACCGTCGCCTCGCCGTCGGTCGCGTCGCTCAGCTTCCGCACCGGCTCCACCGCGATGCCGGCGCGCAAGAGCGTGTCGGCAGTGCCTTCGGTCGCGTACAGCTCGAAGCCGAGACCGACGAGGGTCGCCGCGATCGGCACGGCGTCCTGGTGATCCGGCTCGCGGATCGAGATGAAGACGGAGCCCGATCGCGGCAGCGTCCGCCCCGCGGCGCGCTCGGCCTTGTCGAGCGCGGTCGACAGGTCGGCCGCACTCGCCATCACCTCGCCGGTCGAGCGCATCTCGGGACCGAGTACCGGGTCGCTGCCGGGGAACCGCGCGAACGGCAGCACCGCGGCCTTGACGCTCCACTGGCGCGGCGGCCGCTCGGCGGGAAGTCCAAGCTCCGAGATCCTCGCGCCGAGCGCGAGACGGCAGGCCGCCCTGACGAGCTCGACTCCGGTCGCCTTGCTCACGAACGGGACCGTCCGAGACGCGCGCGGGTTCGCCTCGAGCACGAAGACCTCGCCGTCGTTTGCGATCGCGAGCTGGACGTTGAGCAGCCCGACGGTGCCGAGCGCGCGCCCGAGGATCCGGACGATGCGGGCGATCTCCTGCGTCTGCGCGAAGGAGAGGCTCGGCGCCGGCAGGACGCACGCCGAGTCGCCGGAGTGGATCCCCGCCTCCTCGACGTGCTGCATGACGGCCGCGACGTACGTATCGACCCCGTCGCAGAGCGCGTCGACGTCCACCTCAACCGCGTGCTCGACGAAGCGATCGACGAGGATGCGTTCGAACGGCGGCATGTCGCGCACCTCGTCGGGCGCGTAGCAGACGCGCATCGCGCGGCCGCCGAGGACATACGACGGCCGAACGAGGACCGGGTAGCCGATGCGCTCGGCGATCTCGACCGCCTCGTCCGGAGACGCGGCGATTCCCCACTCGGGCGAGCGGAGGCCGTGCGCGCGCAGCAGACCGGCGAAGCGCTCACGGTCCTCGGCGAGGTCGACCGCGTCGAAGGGCGTGCCGAGGATCCGGTAGCCGGCGTCCTCGATCGCGCGCGCGAGCTTGAGCGGCGTCTGCCCGCCGAACTGGATCACGACTCCGTCGGGCTTCTCCCGCTCGCAGATCGCCAGCACCGACTCGGCGTCGAGCGGCTCGAAGTAGAGCCGGTTGGACGTGTCGTAGTCGGTCGAGACGGTCTCGGGGTTGCAGTTCACCATCACGGCGTCGTAGCCGAGCTCGCGGTACGTGGTGGCGGCGTGGACGCAGCAGTAGTCGAATTCGATGCCCTGACCGATCCGGTTCGGGCCTGAGCCGAGGATGACGACGCGTGGCCGGCCTCCGACGGGCGGAGCCTCGTCGACCTCGCCCCAGGTCGAGTAGTAGTAGTTGGACGCAGCCTCGACTTCGCCCGCGCACGAGTCGACGCGGCGATACACGGGACGCACGCCGCAGTCGCGCCGGCGCTGTCGCGCGACCGTCTCCTCCACGCCGGCAGCGGCTGCGATCGCCGCGTCGGAGAGCCCGAGCCGCTTCAGGCCGAGCCAGTCCCCGGCGACGAGCGACTCGACCTCGGCGAGGCCGTCCAGCGCGTCGCGGATCTGCGCGAGCTCCCGCTGGAAGAACGGATGCACGTCCTCCGGCACGTCCGCGAGCGTTTGCCACGGTGTCGCGGCGCCGGCGTCGAGCTCGCGCGAGCGGTACGCCTTGAGGAACGCCTCGGCGAAGGTGCGGCCGATGCCCATCGTCTCCCCCACCGACTTCATCTGCGTCCCGAGGGTCCGGTCGGCGCCCGGGAACTTCTCGAACGCGAAGCGCGGGAACTTGACGACGACGTAGTCGAGTGTCGGCTCGAAGCTCGCGGGCGTCGTCCCGGTGAGGTCGTTCGGGATCTCGTCGAGCGTGTAGCCGACGGCGAGCCGAGCGGCGACCTTCGCGATCGGGTAGCCGGTCGCCTTGGAGGCGAGCGCGGAGGAGCGCGAGACGCGTGGGTTCATCTCGATTACGCGCATCGCGCCGGTCTCGCGGCTGCGGGCGAACTGGATGTTCGAGCCGCCGGTGTCGACGCCGACCGCGCGGATGACGGCCGCTGCCGCGTCGCGCAGCTCCTGATACGCCTCGTCGGAAAGCGTCATCTGCGGCGCGACCGTGACGGAGTCGCCCGTGTGGACGCCCATCGGGTCGAGGTTCTCGATCGAGCAGACGATGACGACGTTGTCGATCCGGTCGCGGACCACCTCGAGCTCGAACTCGTCCCACCCGCGCACCGACTCCTCGACGAGCACCTGGCCGATCGGCGACTCCGCGAGACCGCGCTCGACCTGCCGGTAGAGCTCGTCCTCGGTCGCGGCGAAGCCGCCACCGTGACCGCCGAGCGTGAAGGCGGGCCGCACGACGACCGGCAGGCGCAGCCCTGCGATCTCGTCGACCGACGTCACCACCCTCGACGCGGGCACCACGAGGCCACACGACTCGACCGCCTCCTTGAACTTGAGCCGGTCTTCCGCCCGCTCGATCACGTCGAGGCGTGCGCCGATCAGCTCGATCCCGAGCTCGTCGAGCACGCCGGCCGCCGAGAGCTCCCGCGCGAGGTTGAGCGCCGTCTGGCCGCCCATCGTCGGCAGGAGCGCGTCGGGGCGCTCGAGGCGCAGCACCTCCGCGACCGACTCGGCGTCGAGAGGCTCGAGGTACGTGCGGTCGGCGAAGCCGGGGTCGGTCATGATCGTCGCCGGGTTCGAGTTGACGACGATCGTGCGAAAGCCGTCCTCGCGCAACACCTTGAGCGCCTGGCAACCGGCATAGTCGAACTCGGCGGCCTGTCCGATCACGATCGGCCCGGAGCCGACGATGCAGATGCTCTCGAGGTCTGTGCGCCTAGGCATGGACTGCCTCCGCGACCTCGTTCACCCATGCCTCGAGCAGCGGCCACGCGTCGTGCGGGCCTGGCCCCGCCTCGGGATGGAACTGGAGCGAGCGGGCGCGCAGCTCCGGCAGATCCAGCCCCTCGACCGTCCCGTCGTAGAGCGAGACGTGCGAGACCTCCGCCGCGTCGCTCGGCCGCACGGCGAAGCCGTGGTTCTGGCTCGTGACGAGGACGCGCCCCGTGCGCGGCTCGTGCACCGGATGGTTCGCGCCGCGGTGGCCGAACGGGAGCTTGTACGTCTCGTGGCCCGTCGCGCGCGCGATCAGCTGGTGGCCGAGGCAGATGCCGAGCACGTGCGTGCGCCCCAGGAGCTCCCGCACCGTGTCCGTCTCGGCCGCGAGCGGCTCGGGGTCGCCGGGGCCCGGTGAGAGGAGGACGCCGTCGTGGCCGGCTAGCTCGTCCGCGTCGACGTCGTGCGGGTAGACGGTGACCGCGGCGCCCGCCATCGCGAGCCGGCGGAGGACCGAGTTCTTGACCCCGTAGTCCACCACCGCGATCCGCGCTCGGCCGTCCTCCGCATAGACGTACGGGTCGTCCGTCGACACGCCCTCGACGAGCGCACGCCCGAGCATCGGCGGCTGCTGCGCGGCGAGCTCGACGGACTCCTCGACGCCGAGGCCCGAGGCGACCGCGATACCCGGCGCGGAGCCGGCGCCGCGGAGGTGGAGGACGAGGCTCCTCGTGTCGATCCCGGTCAGCGCGACGATCCCGCGCTCGCGCAACCAGCCGGTCCAGGCTGGCCCGCGCGCCTCGCGCATGAGCACGGCGCACGCATGCGTGCGAGCCGACTCGCTCCGCTCCTCCGCCACGCCGTAGTTGCCGACCATCGGCGCCGTGAAGCAGATCAGCTGGTCCTCGAAGCTCGGGTCGGTGACGGCCTCCTGGTATCCCGACATGCCCGTCGTGAAGACGGCCTCGCCGAGAGCGTGGCCCTCCGCCCCGACGGACTCGCCGGGCCAGACCGTCCCGTCGGCGAGCGCGAGGTACGCGCTCACTCGTGCACCACGGCCCCGCCCGCGAGCGTCATCCGCACGACACCCTTGAGCTTCGAGCCGAGCAGCCACGAGTTACTCGACCGCGAGCGGAACGGCTGCTCGCCGACCGTCCACTCGCGCTCGAGGTCGAGCAGGACGAGGTTCGCCTCCGCCCCGGCTTCGACGCGAGGCCGGTCCAGCCCGAAGATCCGCGCGGGGCCGGCCGACATCCGCTCGAGCAGCATCTCGAGCGGGAGCAGGCCCGGCTCGACGAGATGGGTGTGGAGCGCTGCGAACGCCGTCTCGAGACCGGTCACCCCGAACGGCGCCTCCTCGAACGGCGCTTCCTTCTCGTGCTCGGCGTGCGGCGCGTGGTCGGTCGCGACCGCCTCGATCGTCCCGTCGCGCAGCGCCTCGAGCAGCGTCGTGCGGTCGTGCTCCGTGCCCAGCGGCGGGTTCATCTTCACGTTGGAGTCGAGCGAGCGGACCGCCGCGTCCGTGAGCACGAGGTGGTGGGGCGTGACCTCCCCCGTCGCCGGGACGCCCTCGGCCCGCGCGCGCCGGAGCGCCGCCACCGACTCGTGCGCCGACAGGTGCATCAGGTGCAGCGGCCGCGACTCGTAGGCGGCGAGCGCGAGGTCACGCTCGACCATCAGGCTCTCCGCGATCGACGGCCAGCCGCCGAGCCCGAGCTCCGCGGAGACGACGCCGTCGTGCATGTGGCCGCCGCGCGTCAGGGTCGGCTCCTCGCAATGCACCGCGAGCAGCCGGTCGGTGATCGACGCGTACTGGAGCGCGCGCCACATGAGCCCGGCCGAGACGACCGGCCTGCCGTCGTCCGAGAAGCCGGCCGCGCCTGCGTCGGCGAGCTCACCCATCTCCGTCAGCTCCGCGCCCTGCTGGCCGCGGGTGATCGCGGCGAGGAAGCCGACCTTCACCGCGGCCTCCGCCTTCGCCTGCTTCACGAGCGAGCCGAGCACTGCCGCGGAGTCGACGACCGGCTCGGTGTTCGGCATCGCGAGGATCGCGCAGTAGCCGCCGGCCGCCGCTGCCCCCGTTCCGCTCGCCACCGTCTCCTCGTCCTCGCGGCCGGGGGTGCGCAGGTGGACGTGCGGGTCGACGAAGGCCGGAGCAAGGACGAGGCCGTCCGCCTCCACGACTCGGTGCTCGTTCGTGTCGACCTTCTCGGCGACGTCGGCGATCATCCCGCCGTCGATCCGCACCTCGAGCCGGGCGTCGACTTCCCCGGCGAGGTCGAGCACGCGGGCGCCGCGGATGACGAGGTTCGCGCGGGGAAGGTCTTTCTGCCAGAGCATCACGCCACCTCGGCGGCCGCGAGGGCCTGCACCCCGACCGGGCCGCCGGTGAGCAGGTCGTAGAGGACCGCCATCCGCACGACGAGCCCGGACCGCACCTGGACCGTGATCAGGGACTCGGACATGTCTGCGACGCGCGGGTCGATCTCGACGCCCCGGTTCATCGGCCCGGGATGCATGACCTTCTGCCCAGGTCGTAGCCGCTCGGGCGTGATCCCCCAGCGCGCCGTGTACTCGCGCAGGCTCGGGACGAAGTTCGCGCCCTCGAGCATCCGCTCGTGCTGCATGCGCAGGACGTAGACCACGTCGGCGTCGCGGATCGCGTCGATCTCGATCGTGCGCTCGCAGCCGAGCGCCTCGATCCCGCGCGGGACGAGCGTCGGTGGGCCGACCAGCGTGACGCGCGCCCGCATGAGCGCGAATGCCTGGACGAGCGAGCGCGCGACGCGCGAGTGGAGGACGTCGCCGACGATCGCGACGTGGAGGCCCTCGAGCCTCCCGAGCTCCTCCTGCAGGGTGTAGAGGTCGAGCAGGGCCTGCGTCGGGTGCTGGTGCTTGCCGTCGCCGGCGTTGACGACGTGCGCGTCGGTGACCCGCGCGACGAGCTGTGGCGCGCCGATCTGCGGGTGCCTGATCACGATCACGTCGGGGTCGTAGGCGCCGAGGGTGAGCGCCGTGTCCTTCAGCGACTCGCCCTTGTCCACCGAGGAGCCGACGGACTTGACGGTGAGCGTGTCCGCCGAGAGCCGCTTCGCCGCGAGCTCGAAGGAGGACGACGTGCGCGTGGAGGACTCGTAGAACAGGTTGACGACGAGATGTCCTTGAAGCGTCGGCAACTTCTTCACCTGCCGCTCGAGCGAGGCGGCGAACATGCGCGCCGTGCCGAGCAGCCGTTCGACGTCGTCGCGCGTCAGGTCGCCGATCGAGAGGAGGTGGCGCTTCGGCGGCGTGGTGGGCGGCCGGAGGTCGTCGGTGACGAGGCGGATCATCTGCGCTCCTCTTCAGGGCTCGAGATGAGCAGGACAGCGTCGAGCTCGTCCACCTCGACGAGCTGCACCTGGATCCGCTCGCCGCGCGACGTGGGCAGATTCTTGCCGACGTAGTCCGGCCGGATGGGCAGCTCGCGGTGTCCGCGGTCGACGACGACGGCGAGCTGGACGCGCGCCGGCCGGCCGTAGGCGAAGAGCGCCTCGATCGCGGCGCGGATCGTGCGTCCGGTGTAGAGGACGTCGTCGACGAGGACGACCGTGCGCCCGTCGAGCGGGAAGTCGAGCTGCGAGGCGCGGACGAGCGGCTGGGGGGCGAGCGGGGCCTCACCACCGCGGACGGTGACGTCGTCGCGGTAGAAGGTGATGTCGACGGCGCCGAGCTCGGGTGCGACTCCCGAGCGCTCCTCGATCAGGCGCGCCAGCCGGCGGGCGAGCGGGACGCCGCGGGTCTGGATCCCGACGAGCGCGACATCGTCGAGGTCGGGATTCGCCTCGATGATCTCGTGGGCGATCCTCGAAAGGGTCCTACCCAGCCCCTCGCCGTCGAGGACGGTCTTCCCCCGGAGCTCGGTGGAAGCCCCGGCGGCCCGTGGGACGTGCGTGCTCATTCGACTCCTTTCCGGCCTCGCTGGACCGGGTTAAAGGGGTACGTTCAGACGCGACTGTAGCTGCCTCGCCGGATGCTCGGCGGAGCGAAGGCGGGAGCCATGTCCGGCACCGCGGTGCCGGACATGGCTCGGTTCCTCAGACAGGTACCCCGGCCGTCACGACGGCCGTCTCCCCCGCGGTCACCCGCGGCGGGCTCGGGACGAGGTGGGCCAGGTTCTCCTGCACCCAGGTTGCGGAGGCGGCCGTCGACTCCTCGGCTGCCTCCTCCGTCTCGAAGCTGCTGATCGTGGCGACGACGCCGTTGCCGCCGTCGACGACCCAGTACCCCTTGAACCCCGGCTGGTCGCGGATCAGCGGCACGAACTCCTCGATCGCGCGCCGCACGACCTCTCCGGCGTTCTGGACACCCTGGTACCTCCGGATGACCGTGTACATCGCGTACCTCCCCCGGGAAGCAGCCGTGTCCGGCTGCACTCTCACCGTTAGGCGGCGAGCTTGGCTGGAACGCTATACGGTCTCGCGCCCACACGCGGGGCGCGCAACGGCGCCAGAGCGCATCCGTCCGCCGCGACGCGCGAGATCTGCCTCGCGGGCGTCGCGCGACGCTATACGGTCCCGCGCGTGATCGAGGACCTGCTCGACCGGTACGCCGAGCTCATCGTCGGCTTCGGCGCCAACGTCCAGCCGGACCAGGTCGTCGCGATCGAAGGGCCGCTCGAGTCCGCCCCGCTCGTCCACCGGATCGCCCGTGGCGCCTACAAGCGTGGCGCGCGCTACGTCGACGTCGCCTACTTCGACGCCCAGGTGAAGCGGATCCGAGTCGAGTCTGCACCCGAGGACTCGCTCGAGTGGGTGCCGCCGTGGCTCGGCCGCCGCATGCTCGACCTCGGCGAGCTCGAGGCCGCCCGGATCGTTCTCACGCCGTTCGTTCCGCCCGGCCTGCTCAACGGGCTCGATCCGGGGCGCTCCGGCCGCGACCAGCTACCCACGGTGCGGGAGCTGTTCAAGGTGCTCGACGACCGGTCGGTCGCGTGGACCGTCTCGCCGTATCCCACGGAGGCCTGGGCGCGCGTCGTCTTCCCCGAGCTCGAGCCGGCCGCGGCCGTCGAGGCACTCTGGCACGACCTCGAGCACGTCTGCCGTCTCGACGAGCCCGACCCGCCGGCCGCCTGGCGGCGCCGGATCGACGAGATCTGGCAGGTGGCATCGCGCCTCGACGAGCTCGATCTCGACGCCCTGCGGTTCGTCGGGCCGGGCACCGACCTGACCGTCGGCCTCCTCCCCAGCTCGCGGTTCGCGAAGGAGGGCGGCGGCGCGACGACGCGCACGGGCATCCACCATGTACCGAACCTGCCGACCGAGGAGCTCTTCACGACGCCGGATCCCGAGCGGACGGAGGGCGTCGTGGCTTCCACGAAGCCGCTCGACGTGGGTGGCTCGATCGTGGCCGGGCTGCGGCTCCGGTTCGAGGGAGGCCGCGCCGTCGAGATCGACGCCGACCAGAACGCTGAGGCGCTGCGGCGCCGCTGCGCCACCGACGAGGGCGCTGCCCGGCTCGGCGAGGTGGCGCTCGTGGACGGCGAGAGCCGCATCGGCCGGCTCGGCCGCACCTTCTTCAACACGCTGCTCGACGAGAACGCAGCGAGCCACGTCGCGCTGGGCGACGCCTACGCGACCCCGATCGCGGATCCAGCTGACCTGCCGCGGATCAACGAGAGCGAGATCCACGTCGATTTCATGATCGGCTCGGACGAGATCGCGGTCACGGGCGTCACCCGCGGCGGCGAGGAGCTGTCACTGCTCCGGGATGGTGCCTGGCAGATCTGATCCCTACGCGACGGCCGCGCGGTACTACGCTCGGGGACGGATGCCGTATCCGCCGGCGCTCGTCGACTCGCTCCGCGCGGAGCTCGGGCTCGACAGCAGCGGACAGCTGCTCGACGTCGGCTGCGGCCCGGGCTCGCTCACGCATCTCCTCGCCCCCCTCTTCGAGGAGGTCGTCGGGATCGATGCGAGCGCCCCGATCTTCACGGAGGCCCGGGCGCACGCGGCTCCGAACGAGCGCTTCGTGCATCTGCGCGCGGAGGAGTTGCCCGCCGTGATCGGCAGCTTCCGCGTGGTGACGCTGGCGCAGTCGTTCCACTGGATGGACCAGGCGCCTGTGGCGCGAGCGCTCTTCGGGATGCTCGAGCCCGGCGGGGCGCTCGTGCACGTCGGAGCGACGACGCACGAGGGCGACGGGGACGTGCCGCGCTCGGAGATCGATGCTCTCGTCCGCCGCTACCTCGGCGACCGGCCGCCGGGGCGGGACGACGAGCGGCTGAACCTCGGCGCGGCGGGCTTCGAGGGGCCGGTCGAGCTCGAGGTTCCGCGGGAGGAGACGTACTCGAGGAGCGAAGACGACGTCGTCGCGGCGGTGTACTCGCTCTCGTACGCGACGCCCGCACAATTCGGCGAGCGGCGCGAGGCATTCGAGCGGGAGCTCCGCGCGTTGCTCGGCGGTCGCACCTTCACCGAGCGCCCGCGCGGAATCGGCCTGCTCGTGTACCGGCGGCCGATCTGACCACGGCATAGAGCCTGGCCCACTGGCGCGCGTCGAGGTCGCGCGCCGCAGCATGCCGGTCGAAGCCGAGCTCGTGGGCGGCCCGATGGACGAGGCCCCGCGAAAAGATCCGGTCGAGCGGCGCCTGCGCCGCGAACGCTCGGTGCAGCAGCGCCTCGTAGGCGACCGCCTGCGCGGGCGGGACGAGCGGCTCCGGCCGCCGAGTCGCGCGCAGCACCGCGGCGTCGACGCTCGGCGGAGGCGCGAAGCAGGCGCGCGGCACCCGCCGCACGAGGCGCAGCTCGTACCACGCTCCCCACGTGCAGCCGAGCAGCGTCGACGGCCACACGGCCGCCCGCTTCGCGGCGAGCCCCCACTCCACGATCGCATCGAGCCGCGCGAGCGGCAAACGCGGGTCGCCGAGCAGGCGCCGGAGGATCGCCGTGCCCGCGGCGAAGGGCAGGTTGGCGACGACCGCGAACGCCTCGCGGGGGAGCGGCAGCGTCGTCGCGTCGCCCTCCACCACCTCGACCCGCGGGTCACGCCCGAAGCGCGCTCGCAGCTGTCGCAGCGCGGCGGGGTCGAGCTCGATTGCGCGCACGCGGGCGCCTGCGTCGGCGAGCGCGCGCGTCAGCACGCCGCCCCCGGCGCCTAGGTCGAGCACGAGCGTGCCGGACTCGACGCCGGCGTCGCGGACGAGCTCGTCTGCGAAGGCGCGACTACGAAGGGAGTGCCGGCCCCGCGGCCGCGCCGCTCCTGCGACGCGCCCTGCCACGGACCATCACCGTCGTCATGGCGCCCATCCTAGGGCTCCGAGATGAGGTCGTCGGGCTCGGTGAGCGCCTCGATCGCGTCCTGTGCCGTCTCGAGCTCCGCCTCCGGGACGAGCACGCTCACCGCGTCGTCGTCCGGCGCCTGCTCGGTCGACGAGTCGATGCCTGCCTTGCGGAGGATCTCCTGCAGCTCCTCCGCCTCGGTGACGTCACCGGCGACCGCGACCTGGACCATCCCGCTCATTCCGGCTCGATCATAGGCACTTCCGGCGGCGGCGGGTCAGCCTCCGTTCGCGGAGGGCGCGCGCCGCGCGGCACGAGCCGTGGCGCACCGCGCTCGGGGAACGGCACCTCTATCAGGTCGAAGTCGCGGGGAACGACGGTGTCGGGGAACACGGCGCGGGCCTCGTCGGCGAGCTCCGGGCCGAAGTAGCGGGGCGAGACGTGGGTGAGCGCGAGTAGGCGAACCTGCGCGAGACGCGCGATCTCGGCGGCGCCGGCGGCCGTCGAGTGCATCGTCTCCCTCGCGCGCTCCGCCTCCTCGGCGAGGAAGCTCGCCTCGTGGACGAGCAGGTCCGCGCCGTGCGCGGACGAAACGACGAGCGGTGACGGCGCCGTGTCGCCGGTGAAGACGAGCTTCCGTCCCGGCCGCGGCTCCCCGAGGACGTCCGCCGGTGTGACGGTGCGGCCGTCCGGGACCGTCACCTCCTCCCCCGCCTGCAGCTGTCCCCGCGCCGGGCCCTCGGGCACGCCGAGCGCGTCGGCGGCGGTGACGTCGAAGCGGCCGGGCCGCTCGCGCTCGACGATCGCATAGCCGAGCGCCTCGGTCCCGTGCTCGACCGCGAACCCCTCGATCCAGTAGCCATCGCGCTCCAGCCTCTCCCCGGCGTCGAGCTCGACGAGGGTCAGTGGATACGGGAGCCGGCCGAGGAACGGCTGCAGCCGGCCGAACAGCCCGCGCAGCCCCCGCGGCCCGTAGACCGTGAGCGGGGTCTCTCCGCGGCCGCGCAGCGCGAACGTCTTCAGCATCCCGGGCACGCCGAGGAAGTGGTCGGCGTGGAAGTGCGTGAGGAACATCTCCTCGAGTTCGGGCAGGCCGATCGCCGACCTCTGGAGCTGCCGCTGCGTACCCTCACCGCAGTCGAAGAGGAGCCGCTCGCTGCCGCGCCGCACGAGCAGCGCAGCAGGACCGCGCTGGGCGGTCGGCATCGAGGCGGCGGTCCCGAGGAAGACGACGTCGAGGTCCATCGGGCGATTGTAGGATCGCGGTGTGGCCGACCCGACCGTGCTTGAGGTCTACCGGCGCGAGGTGACGCCCGAGCTGTACCGCGACGTGCGGGAGCTCTACAAGAAGCACTCCCTCGCCGAGGACGCACGCGACCTCGAGGGCCTGATCTCGACGCTGACGCCCGATTGCGTGTACGAGCTCGTCCAGACGGGCCACCGCTGGGAGGGCCATGACGGCGCGCGCCGCTTCTACACCGAGCTCTTGACCGCCTTCCCGGACATCCGCTTCGACCTCACGGACATCGTGATCGGGCCGCAGGGCGTCTGCGAGGAGGCGAACGTGACGGCGACCCAGCAGGCGCCCTGGCTCGGCACCCCGCCGGTGGAGGGACGGCTCGAGTGGAAGGTCGTGATCTGGTTCCCGTGGGACCAGGACCAACGCCTCTTCCGCGGCGAGAAGGTCTACGTCAGCGGGATCGACCTGCCCTCGGCCCTCTAGGGCACGACGAGCTTCTCGCCGGGGACGATCGTGGCCCCGTCGAGGTGGTTCCGCCGCTCGAGCTTCCACACGCCCTCGCGCGGATCGCCGGCGTACGTGCGCTCGGCGACGCTCCAGAGCGTGTCTCCCGGCCGCACGACGTACGTCTGCTTCGGGCCGGCCCCGCTCGAACCGCGGGCGGCGAGCCCGACGGCAAGCGCCGCAGCACAGAGCAAAATGAGGAGCTTCCCGAACATCTGTTCGCGAGTGTAAGCGAACAGATGTTCGGTGTCAAGGCAGCGAAACCAGCTCCGGCTTTATCCGTCCGTCCGCGACGTCGAGGACGAGCATCGTGTGCGCCGGCGCCCGCCGCCGCTCGGTCGGAGAGCCGGGATTGAGGATCCAGGTCTCCCCCACGCGCGCGACCTGCGGCTCGTGCGTGTGGCCGTAGACGACGGCCGAGCAGCCGGGGAAGCGCCGCGCCAGCCGCGCCTCGCGCCCGGCGCGAGGGCCGGGATCGTGCGTCATCCCGATGCGCATCTCGCCGACGTCGACGACGAGCGACTCGGGCAGCCGCTCCCCGAGCAGCACGTCGTCCATGTTCCCGTGCACGGCGTGGACGGGCGGCCCGAGCGCCTCGAGCTCCTCGAGGACGGAGACGGCAACGACGTCTCCCGCGTGGAGGATCAGGTCGGCGGCTCGAAGGCGCTCGACGCACGCCGCGGGCAGCTGCCGCCCCCCGCGCGGCAGGTGCGTGTCGGCGAGGACAGCCACGCGCACCGCTACGGCGCGGCCGCGAGGACCGCGTCGACGAGCTTCCCCGCGCCGAAGCGGACCGGGTCGTCGGCCGGGAGCCCGGTCTCCGCCTCCGCCGCCGCGACCGCCGCCCGCGCCTCCTCCTCGCCGAGCGCCCGCGTGTTGAGCGCGACGGCCGCAACCCGCGCCGGACGCGCGGGCAGGGCGAGCCGCTCGTGCAGCTCGACGAGCTCGCGGAGCGGCGGAATCGTATGCGGCCCTCCGCCCGCGCCTTCGATCTCGGTCCGGCCGGCCTCGTGGCAGAGGACGAGCAGGTGCGGGACGCTGCCGTGGTAGAGGCCGAGCGTGACGCCGGAGTAGACCGGGTGCAGAAGCGAGCCCTGGCCCTCGACCCAGAGCAGCTCGCCGCCGCGGTCGTGCCCCTCGACGACGAGGCGCTCGGCCGCGCCCGCGATGAAGTCGGCGACGACGGCGTCGACCGCGATCCCCCAACCTGCGATCACGATGCCGGTCTGCCCGGTCGGGACGAAGACCGAGCGCAGGCCGCGCCGCCGCGCCTCGAGGTCGAGCTCGAGCGAGACGGTCATCTTCCCGATCGCGCAGTCGGAGCCGACGGTGAGCACGATCGTCGCGTCGACCGAGAGGTTCTCGCCGGTCACCGTCGAGAGGTCGGCCGGCGCGCGTCGCAGGTCGCGCAGCTCGACGCCTCGCTGCGCAGCGAGAGCGCGGAGCTCGGCATCGTCGGCGAGGTAGACGTGGAGCCCGTTCTCGATGTCGAGCCCGTGCTCGATGCAGGCGCGGAGGAGCGCGATCCACTCGAGCGGGAAGCGGCCGCCCTGCGTCGCGACGCCGACGAGCGCCGTCGTCGGCCCGAGCGGGAGGGCTTCCTCGACGCTGCCCACGACGGGGACGCCGTCGTCCGTCTTCCCGGCTCGCGCGGAGTCGAGGATCGCGACGACGTCGTCCCGCCGGTAGCGGAGGACCCCGCTCATCGTCTTCCCGTAGTGCGGGTCGGCCGAGAAGCCCTCAGCGAGCAGCAGATACCGCGTGGACACCGAGCCCCGGCTCCTCCGGTGGAAGCTGGACGCCGTCGACGAACGGCACGCCCGGCCACGGATCGTGCGCAAGCAGAAGGTTGCCGTCGAGGTCGACGTGGTCGAAGAGGGACGCGACCTGCGCGCCCGCCGAGATGCCGAGCCCCGACTCGACCATGCAGCCGAGCATGCAGCCGAGGCCGAGTGCGCGGGCGGCGTGCACCGTCCGCATCGCCTCCCGGATCCCGCCCGACTTCGCGAGCTTGACGTTGATCCCGTGCGCACGCTCGGCACAGGCCGGGACGTCGCGAAGCACATGGCAGTCCTCGTCGACGTAGATCGGGAGCGGCGAGCGCTCCTTCAGCTCGGGGCCGCCCGGGTCGCCGGCCGGCAGCGGCTGCTCGCAGTACTCGACGCCGAGCCCGGCGAGCGAGGGCAGCGCCTCGAGCGCCTCGTCGAGGCTCCAGGCCTCGTTGACGTCCACCTGAAGCGGCATCTCGCCCGCGACCCCGCGGACGGCGCGAACACGCTCGACGTCGAGCCCGTCGCGGCCGCCGAGCTTGAGCTTGAGGCGGCGGAAGCGGTCGAGTGCCTTCTCGGCGCGGCGTGCCATGTCGTCGGGGTCGCCGAGCCACACCGTCCAGCTCGTCGGCGGCCCGGCGCGGCGCAGCCCGAGCAGCCGCCAGACCGGCTGGCCGAGCAGCTTGCCCTGCAGGTCGTGGAGGGCCGCGTCGACGGCCGCGCGCGCTGCGAACTCGCGGGCGGGCAGCCGCTCCATCACCTCCTCGAGCGCGAACGGGTCGTCGCCCAGCAGCTCCGCCTGCTCGGCGACGAACGCCTGAGCCGACTCGGCCGACTCGCCGTAACGGTCGAGCGGCTGCGCCTCGCCGAAGCCCGAGACGCCGGAGTGGCGAACCTCGACGACGACGGCGTCCTCGGTGTCGCGCGCGCTCCGCGAGATGACGAACGTCTCCGCCAGCTCCAGCGTGACGATCCGCGCGGAGACGTCCATCACCGGAACGTACCAACGCGCAGCCGCCGCTAGACTGGCTCTCTCCCCGGCGCCCGTAGCTCAGGGGATAGAGCGCGCGCCTCCGGAGCGCGAGGTCGCAGGTTCGATTCCTGCCGGGCGCACTCACGCCCCAATCTAAGATCGGTGCGTGGACAGGCACGAGGCCGGATGCAGCTGCGGCCAGCTCCGGGTGACGACGGAGGGCGATCCCTTCCGGATCTCGATGTGTCACTGCCTCGACTGCCAGCGCCGGACGGGCAGCGCGTTCGGGATGCAGGCGCGGTGGCCGAAGGATCGGGTCGACATCGCCGGACGGTTCGCCGAGTTCGTCCGCAGCTCGGACGCCGGCGAGCAGCGGACGTTTTGCTTCTGCCCGGACTGCGGCGCCACGGTCTTCTGGACGACCGAGGGCTCGCCGGACGCGATCTCGGTCGCGGTCGGCGCGTTCGCCGATCCCTCGTTCACGCAGCCGACCGTTTCCGTCTACGGGTCGCGGCGCCATCGGTGGCTTTCCCTTCCGGACGGGATCGCGGAAGAGCAGTTCTAGTGGTACGCGTCCGGGCACGGCAGAACGCACGTCGGCCTCGCGGCTAGTGCGCCGCTACGTGCGCAGCCTCGACCCGCGCCTGCCCCGCCCGGTGTACGTGCTCGAGCTCGGGGCGCTCGTCAACGCGTTCGGGAACGGCGTCGTGCTGCCGTTCCTCCTCATCTACCTCCACAACGTGCGTGGGATCTCGTTCGGGCTCGCCGGCAGCGCGGCGGCGGTGCAGTCGGCGGCGGCGCTGGCGAGCGGCTTTCTCGGCGGGACGCTCTCCGACCGGGTCGGCCCCAAGCGCGTGCTGCTCGGCGCCCTCGTGGTCATGACCGTCGCCTTCGCGCTCATGCCGCTGATCCGGACGGCGTGGCACGCGTTCGCGGTCTACACGCTCTGGGGCGTCGGCAGCGGCTCGTTCTGGCCCTCGCAGTCGGCGCTCCTCGCGGGGCTGACGCCGGCCGCCCGGCGCGCCCCCGCGTACGCGCTGCAGCGGCTCGCGATGAACGTCGGCGTCGCGCTCGGCGGAGTCGTCGCGGGCCTGATCGCGTCTGTCGGGCAGCCGCGGACGTTCACCGTCCTCTTCGCGATCGACTGCGCCACCTTCGTCGGCTACATGCTCGTGCTCGCGCGCGGTGTGCGCGCGCCCGTGCTGCACGAGGAGCGGCGCGGCGGCAGCTGGCGCGCGGTCCTCGGCGACCGCGTCTTCACGACGTTCACGCTGCTCAACGCCGCGTTCATGACGGCCGCGATCTCGCTCGTCGTCGAGGTGCTGCCCGCCTTCGGGAAGAACATCACGGGGATCAGCGAGCGCGAGGTCGGCATCGTGTTCGCGCTCGACGCGGTCGGGATCGTGCTCTTCCAGCTCCCCGTCGTGAAGCTCGCAGAGGGCCGGCGGCGGATGCGGGGCCTCGCGCTCATGGGGGTGCTGTGGGCGGCCTCGCTCCTAGCGGTCTGGGCTGCCGGCTCGTGGACGCGCGCCACCGCGGCCTTCGGGATCCTCGCCGCCGTGATGCTCGTCTTCGCCGTCGGGGAATGCCTCCACGGCGCCATTCAGGCTCCGCTCAGCGTCGACCTCGCGCCGCCGCAGCTCGTCGGACGCTACCTCGCGGCCTCGAGCATCTCGTGGCAGATCGGCTGGATCGTCGGCCCCGCCGCCGGCGGCTTTCTCCTCCAGCACCGCCCGCTGCTGCTCTGGCCGCTCGCCGCGGGAGTGAACCTCGCGTGCGCGGCGGGAGCGCTCGCGCTCGAGCCCCGGTTGCCGGAGCGGGTGCGCCGGACGCCGCCCGGCGAAGGCGCTCCAGTAGTCACTGCCGCCGCGAGCGGCTAGCATTCCCGGGCCATGCCCGCGACCGTCGACCCTCTCAGTACCGGTGCCCAGCCTGCCGCGCATCCGTTCGCGCCGGGCCGTGCCTGGGCGGCCGATCGCGGAGCCGCGTCCCGGCCCGGCTGAGCTCGGCGCCGGCGGCGTCACCTGGGTTCACCTCCTCGCGCCGACGACCGACGAGGCGCAGCAGCTCGCAAGCCGCTTCGGATGGCACCCTCTCGACGTCGAGGACGTCCTCTCCCGGCGCCAGCGCCCGAAGGTCGACTTCTACGCCGGGGACGACACGGGCCGCGGCGGCTACCTCTTCACCGTCCTCCACTTCCCGGTCTACGACGCGACCGTCGGCCGGCTCAACGCCGGCGAGCTCGACGTCTTCATCGGCCCGGACTACATCGTCACGCTTCCGGCCGTCGAGCTGCGCCCCGTCAGCCTTCTCTTCCGCCGGGCGGCGGAGAGCGACGAGTTCCGCGAGCAGCTCCTCACGCGCGGGTCGGGCCGACTGCTGTACGAGGTGCTCGACGACCTCTACGACTACTGCTTCCCGATCCTCGACAAGATCGGCTTCAAGCTCGAGCAGATCGACGAGTCGATCGGCGAGGACGAGGGGGCCCGCGGGCTCGTCACCGACATCCACAAGGTCAAGCAGGAGATCATCTCCTACCGCAAGATCATCAAGCCGCAGAGGGGGACGCTGCGGCAGCTCGAGCGGCAGGTCGAGAGGTTCCTGCCGGAGGAGCTGGAGCTCTACTTCGACGACATCGTGGATGCGTCAGAGCGCATCTGGGACCTGCTCGACAACTACAAGGAAGTCGTGGAGGCGCTCGAGGACACGAACGAGTCGCTCATCTCGCACCAGCAGAACGACATCCTCTACATCCTCACGATCTTCAACGTCGTGATGCTGCCCCTGACGTTCCTGACCGGCTTCTTCGGCATGAACGTCCACTTCCCCGGCATCGACACCTGGGGCGCGTTCTTCGCGAGCATGGCGCTGATGTCGGTCACCATCGTCGGCATGCTCGCGTTCTTCCGCTGGAAGCGCTGGCTCTGAGCTAGGGATCGCTCGCGAGGCGCGACCAGATCTCGGTGTCCTCGCGCAGGTCCTGCTTCACGTGCCGGGAGCGGAGGACGCCTTCGCGGACGTAGCCGCACCGCTGGGCGACGCGCTTCGAGGCGGTGTTCGCCACGCTGATCAGGAGCTCGAGCCGGAGCACGCCCGGCTCCGCGAACGCCCAGGCAGTGAGCTGCCGGAGCCCCTCGCTCGCGACGCCGCGGCCGCGCGTCTCGGGCGTGACGACGTAGCCGAGCTCGGCCGTGCGTGTCTCGCGATCGATCCACGGCGCCAGTGCGAGCCCGAGGAAGCCTTCGGCCTCGTCCACGATCGCGAAGGCCTCTCGGCTGCCCTCCCTGCGGGCTGCCTCGTAGCCGTCGAGCCAGGTTCGGGCGAAGCCGGGAGGCGCGGGCTCGGGAACGCGCGTGAAACGCAGCAGCTCGGGATCGCCGAGCATGTCCTCGACCCCCGCGAGGTGCCGTTCGCCGAACGGCTCCAGGCGTATCGCCAAGCCGGCAATGCGCGCGATGCTACAGGCCGCTCGACCGAGGCTAGTAGCCTCTTCGCCGTGAAACAGCTCTGGGCGCCGTGGCGGCTCGAATACGTCCAGCACGCGGACGACGGAGACGGCTGCATCTTCTGCCGCGCCGCCGAACTACCGGAGGACGAGCCGGAGCTCGTGGTCCAGCGCGGCGAGCTCGCCTTCGTGCTCCTCAACAAGTTCCCGTACGCCTCCGGGCACCTCATGGTCGCCCCCCACCGGCACGGCTCGACGTTCGACGACCTCGCAGACGCCGAGGCGCTCGAGGTGCACCGGCTCGCCGTAGCGGCGATCGAGGCGTTGGAAGCTGTCTTCGCGCCGCAGGGCTTCAACGTCGGCTGGAACCTCGGCCGCGTCGCCGGCGCCGGAATCGTCGACCACGGCCATCTCCACGTCGTGCCGCGCTGGAACGGCGACACGAACTTCATGCCGGTGCTGGCCGACGTCAAGGTCATCCCGGAGCACCTCGCCGAGACGCGGCGCAAGCTCCAGGAGGCCTGGCCGAAACGGTAGCCACACCGCCCGAACGGCTGGCGTCGGCGATCCGCGACCGGGGTATGAGAAATGCATGCTCGTAGACGTCCTCGCCGCGCTCGTGCTGCTCCTGATGCTCGGGGACGTCTTCCGCATGCTGTTCGTCGACGAGTGAGCGCCTTGAACAGGCGGCCCCGCCCGGGGTGATCGTCGACGGTCACAACGACCTCGTCTCGCGCACGTGGCGCGGCGACGAGATCCGCCACGTGCACCTCGAAGATGCCGCGGCGGCGGACTTCGCGGGCGGCTTCTTCGCGCTCTTCGTTCCGTCCCCGCGGCCGCCGGACCCGGAGTCCGCGACCTACGCGCTCCCGCTGCCCGACCCGATCCCGAGAAAAGAGGCCGCTCGCATCGCGGAGGAGCTCTACGAGGTCTTCGAGGCCCTCCCGGTCCGGCTCGCCACGAGCCCGGACGACTTCCAGCCGGGACGGGTCGCAGCGATCCTCCACCTCGAGGGCGCCGAGCCGCTCGCCCCCGACCTCTCGGATCTCGAGGCGTGGTACGCGCGCGGCCTCCGCTCGGTCGGCCCGGTCTGGTCGCGTGCGAACGCGTTCGCGGAGGGCGTGCCCTTCCGCTTCCCGTCGACGCCGGACACGGGCCCCGGCCTCACCGCAGCCGGCCGGGAGCTCGTACGCGCCTGCAACGAGCTCGGAGTCCTCGTCGACCTCTCGCACCTCAACGAAGCGGGCTTCTGGGACGTGGCGGGGCTCTCGTCGGCCCCGCTCGTCGCCACCCACTCGAACGCACACGCGCTCTGTCCCTCGTCCCGCAACCTCACCGACGCCCAGCTCGACGCGATCGGCGCCTCGGGAGGCGTCGTCGGGATCAACTTCGCCGTCTCGTTCCTGCGGGAGGACGGCGGCCAGGTCGCAGCGACGCCGCTCGAGCAGATCGTGCGCCACGTCGCGTACGTCGCCGGCCGGATCGGCATCGACCACGTCGCCTTCGGCTCGGACTTCGACGGGGCCCTCGTGCCGGAGGAGCTCGGCGGCGTCGCCGGGCTCCCGAAGCTCGTCGACGCGCTCCGGGCGGGCGGGCTCGACGAGGAGGCCGTCGCGAAGGTCACGCACCGCAACTGGCTGCGCGTCCTCGGCGAGTCCTGGGCCTGACTCGAGCGCGTCGTGACGATCCCCGGCGCGGTGCCGTATACGTGCCGGGATGAGGCGTCTGGTCCTCCCGGCGAGCGCGCCCATCCTCGTCGTCACCGGCTGCGGCGCCAAGGCAACGGCGCCGCAGCCCCTCGCTGTCGCATCCACAACCGGCGGCCGCGGATGCGGCGCCTGCTCGGGATCGGCGTCGGGTCGCAGGAAGAAAGCGGACGACGGGATTCGAACCCGCGACCCTTGGCTTGGGAAGCCAATGCTCTACCAACTGAGCTACGTCCGCCGGATGCGGCGATTGTAGCCCGGCCATAATGGACCCCAGAGACAGCGAGACAGGAGATTTCCCATGCCGAACAACGAGCTGCACGAGACGGCACGCGCGCTCGTCGCCGAGGGGAAGGGCATCCTCGCCGCGGACGAGAGCGACGGCACGATCAAGAAGCGCTTCGACACGATCGGCGTCTCCTCCACCGAGGAGAACCGGCGTGCGTACCGCAACCTGCTCTTCACGACGGCCGGCGCGGAGGAGTTCGTCAGCGGCGTCATCCTCTTCGACGAGACGATCCGGCAGCGCTCCGACGACGGGACGCCGTTCCCGGAGCTGCTCGCCTCGAAGGGCGTCATCCCCGGCATCAAGGTCGACAAGGGCGCGAAGCCGCTCGCCCACGCCGACGGCGAGACGGTGACGGAGGGGCTCGACGGGCTGCGGCAGCGACTCGAGGAGTATCGCGAGCTCGGCGCCCGCTTCGCGAAGTGGCGCGCGACGTACTCGATCACCGACACGCTGCCGAGCGAGTACTGCATCTGGACGAACGCGCACGCGCTCGCCCGCTACGCGGCCCTCTGCCAGGAGGCGGGCATCGTCCCGATCGTCGAGCCCGAGGTGCTGCAGGACGGGACGCACTCGATCGAGCGGAGCGGCTTCGTCACGGCGCGGGTCCTCGCCGCCGTCTACACCGAGCTCTTCGACCAGCGCGTCGACGTCGAGGGCACCCTGCTCAAGCCGAACATGGTTCTCTCGGGCTACGAGGCAGCGGGCCGCGCCGGCGTCGAGGAGGTCGCGGAGGCGACGCTCCACGTGCTGTACAAGCACGTGCCCGCCGCCGTGCCCGGCATCGTCTTCCTCTCCGGCGGTCAGTCGGACTCCGACGCGACGGCGCACCTCAACGCGATGAACGCCCGCGGGCCGCATCCGTGGCAGCTGTCCTTCTCCTACGGCCGGGCGCTGCAGTCGCCGGCGCTTACGGCGTGGGGCGGCAAGGAGCAGAACGTCGAGGCGGGCCAGCGCGCGTACTACCACCGCGCGAAGATGAACTCCGCTGCGCGCACCGGCGCGTATGCACCCGAGATGGAGCGCGAAGCGGTCGGCGTCGGCTGACGGCCGGCGGCAACCACCGGGCGTCGGTTCCGGAGCTAGCGATCGACGGGCCAGGGGAGGCGCGTCGGCGTGAACTCGCCGGGCCAGGTGGCGTACGCCTCGTCCGGGTTGTCTGTCTCCTCGCTCGCCGAGGCCTCGTGGCGCGCCGCGACCTCGCTCACCGGATAGTGGAGCCGCTCGACCTCGGGCCGGGCGCCGATCATCAGGATCGCGCAGGGCCCGTTCCCGCCGCCGACGAAGATGTGGCGCGTGCCGGCCGGGCAGTGGACGAAGTCCCACTGCCGCAGCTGCCGCTCCTCCTCCTCGACGAGCAGCGTGCACTCCCCTGAGAGCACGAGGAACGCCTCGCGCACGTTCTCCGAGTGGTAGAGCCCGTTCGGGTCTCCGGGCCAGAGAACCTTGACGTTGACGCCGAAGTCCGTGACGGGGACGTCCCGGCCCTCGAGCGGGTACTCCGCCCCGCCCTTCTCCTCGTTCCGCACGGCGACCGCGTCGGCGAGGTTGAGGACGAACCAGCCCTCGGACTCCACGTCCTTGCCGTACGGCGTGTCGGCGAGGCGTGCCTTCTCGACGGCCACTACGTGTACTCGAATCCAGTCATCGCCGACAGCTTGGCAAGCGACTGCTGCGCCACGACGCGGCGAACCGTCCCCGAGCGCGAACGCATCACGATCGAGTCGGTGACGGCGCCGCCCGGCGTGTACTGGACGCCCTGCAGCAGCGAGCCCGACGTCACTCCCGTCGCGGCGACGAACACGTCCTCACCCGAGACGAGATCGCCGGTGCGAAGGACGCGTTTCGGGTCGAGGCCCGCGTCGAGAAACTTCTGCCGCTCGTCGTCCGAGCGCGGCCAGAGCCGCGCTTGGATGCCACCGCCGACGCACTTCAGCGCCGCCGCGGAGATGACCCCTTCGGGCGTGCCGCCGATCCCGTACAGCATGTCGACGCCGGTCCCCGGCTGGGCCGCAGCGATCGACGGGGCGACGTCGCCGTCGCGGATCAGGCGCACGCGCGCCCCCGCCTCGCGCAGCTCGGCGATCAGCTCCTCGTGGCGGTCGCGCTCGAGCACGACGACGTCCACCTCGCGCTGCGTCTTGCCGAGCGCCTCCGCGACCGCGGCAACGTTCTCGGTCGGGCTCCGCTCGATGTCGATCACGTCGATCGCCTCCGGGCCGACGGCGATCTTCTCCATGTAGAAGGCGGCCCCGGGAGAGAGCATCGTGCCGCGTTCGGCGACCGCGATCACGGAGATCGCGTTCGGCTGCCCGAGCGCCGTCAACCGCGTCCCCTCGAGCGGGTCGACCGCGACGTCGACCTCCGGCCCCTCGCCGTTCCCGACCTGCTCGCCGTTGTAGAGCATCGGCGCCTCGTCCTTCTCCCCCTCTCCGATCACGACGACGCCGCGCATGGCAACCGAGTCGAGGACGTGGCGCATCGCGTCGACCGCGGCCTGATCCGCCTCCTCCTTCTCGCCCCGTCCGATCCAGCGCGCGGCCGCCATCGCGCCGGCCTCGGTCACCCGGACGAGCTCCATCGCGATGTTGCGGTCGGGAACCGGCCGGGCGCTCACGGCCTACATCCTTTCAGGAGCCTCGACACCCACGAGGTCGAGGCAGCGCGCGATGACCGTCGCCGTCGCCCGGCAGAGGCCGAGCCGGAATGCCTGCTGCTCGCTCTCGAGCACGCGGTGCTCGGTGTAGAAGCGGTGGAAGTCGTCGGCAAGGCGGATCGTGTACGCCGGCACGCCCTGCGGGCCACGCTTCGCGAGCGCGTCCGCGACGACCGCCGGCAGCTCGGCGAGCCGCTTCACGAGCTCCCGCTCCTGCGCGGCGAGCGGCCCGGCCGGCTCGGCGGAGACGGTCGCGGTGCCGGCGTTGCGAAGGATCCCGGCGATCCGGGCATGCGCGTACTGCACGTAGTAGACGGGGTTCTTCTGCGAGCGCTCGGCGGCGAGGTCGACGTCGATGTCGATCGTCTGGTCGGGGCCACGGTTGACGAGGTACCAGCGCGCGGCGTCGACACCGATCTCGTCCATGAACTCGTCGAGGAGAACGACGTCGCCGCGGCGCTTCGACATCTTCGTCTGCTCGCCGCCCCGCGTGAGATGGACGAGCTGGTAGATGAGCACCTCGACGCGCTCGGGGTCGTAGCCGAGCATCCGCGCCACCGCCGCGTACCAGTTGCGGGTCCCGTGATGGTCGGCGCCGAGGACGTAGACCGCGCGGTCGAAGCCCCGCTCGAGCTTGTCCACGAGGTACGCGACGTCGGCGGCCCGGTACGTCGGCGAGCGGTCGCCCGAGCGGAGCAGGACGCGATCCTCGTCGTCGCCGTGGGCGGACGAGCGCGCCCAGAGGGCGCCCTCCTTCTCGTACGTGTCGAGCCGCGGCAGCAGCTCGGGGAGCGCCAGCTCGAGCTCGCTCTGCCGGCGGAAGGTGTCGAACCGGACTCGGAAGCGCTGGAGCGTCCCCTCGATCTCCTGCAGCATGAGCGGCACCGGATCGCCCTCCAGCGCCGCGACCTCGTCGACGTACGCACCGCGGTACCCGTCCTCCGGGGGCTCCTCGCCGCGGCGCACCGCCTCGACAGAAGCGCGGAAGCGGTCCATCTGTGCGCCCGCGTCGTTGTAGTAGTACTCGCGCTCGACGTCGTGGCCGGCGAGCGCGAGCAGCCGCGCGACGGAGTCGCCGTACGCCCCGTTTCGCGCCTGCGAGACGAGGATCGGCCCGGTCGGGTTGGCGGAGACCATCTCGACCTGCACCCGCTCCCGTCTCACGACGGCGCCGCCGCCGTAGTCATCCCCGGCGGCGAGGATCTCTGCGAGTGCCGACGCGAACCACTCGTCCCGCAGGAAGAGGTTGACGAAGCCCGGCCCCGCGACCTCCGCACGCTCGACCGGGTCGAGCGCCGCAGCCGCCTGCGCGATCTCCGCCGCGACCTCCCGCGGCGCCCGCCGCAGCGTCCCCGCCAGCCGCAACGCGACGTTCGTCGCGTAGTCGCCGTACTCGGCCTCTCCCGGCCGCTCGAGCCCGAGCTCGGCGCCGGCCGCAGCGCCGAGCGCGGCCGCGAGGGAGGTGACGGGATCAGCCGGCAACGGCCTCGCGCGGGGCGAAGAGATCTTCCAGTGCCCGGATCTCGTCCGGTGAGCCGACCCCGATCAGCACGTCGCCCACCTCGATCGGCGTATCCGGCTCCGGGGTCGTGTCGAAGCTCCCGTCCGACTTCCGCAGCGCGATGACGATCGCTCCCGTCTCGTGCCGGATGCGGAGCTCGCGGATCGTCCGCCCGGCCGCCGGGCACGTCTCGCGCACCTCGACCTCGGCGAGCTGGAGGTCGGGCCCGGTCGCCGTCGTCACGACGTCGAGGAACGCCGTCACCTGTGGCTTGAGCACGAGGTTGGCCATCACTTGCCCCGCGGTCGTGTACGGAAGCACGACCCGGTCGGCGCCGGCGAGCAGGAGCTTCCGCTCGGCGTCCGCGCGGGAGGCGCGCGCGACGATCGTGAGGTCGGGACGCGCCGAGCGAGCCGAGAGCACGACGTAGAGGTTGTCGGCGTCGGAGTCGGAGGCGGCGACGAGCCCCCGCGCGCGGTCCAGTCCCGCCTGGCGCAGGTTTTCGTCCCGTGTTGCGTCGCCCTCGAGCAGCAGCGCTCCGTCCTCGCGCGCGGACTGGACCGCGTCCTCGTGGAAGTCGAGCACGAGGTAGCGGACGTCCGCCGCGCGGAACTCCGCGGCGACACGCCGGCCCACGCGGCCGTAGCCGCAGATGATGAAGTGGTCGTGCAGCTGGTCGATCGTCCGCTCCCTTCGCCGTTCCGCCAGCGCGCCGGAGAAGACGCCGCCGGCGATCGCCTCGACGATAACCGCACCCGCGTAGCCGATGATCGTCAGGCCGGCGGCGACGAGGGCGATCGACACGGCGCGCGAGCTGTCGTTCGCCGGAACCGAATCCAGCCCGGTCAGGGTCACGGTGACGACCGCGCGATAGAACGACTGGAACCACGGCTCGTGCGTGGTCTCGCGGAGGCCGATCGTTCCGGCGGCGAGCGTGATTCCGACGGCGGTGAGCAGCCGCGCGATCTGACGGAGACGAACGTGCGCGGCCATGCTCCTAGTATGTGGCCATGGAAGAGGACGAGCTGCACGTACCCGAGCCGGACGGGGACGAACGGCGGCTCAACATCCAGATGCCGGCCGAGCTGATCGGCGGCACATATGCGAACTTCGCGAACGTGAGCTTCTCGCAGTACGAGTTCACGCTCACGTTCGCCCGAATCGAGCACGAGGTCGAGGAGGGGGACGTCCCCGGCGCGGTCGTCGCGCGGGTGAACGCGTCGCCGCGGTTCATTCCCGAGCTGATCGCCGCGCTGCAGGACACGTGGTCGAAGTACGTGACGCGCGAGGGCATCCGGAACCTGCCCGAGGCGCCGGGCCACTCGGACGAGCCCTCCGAGGACTGACGCTCTCCCTCGGCCCGTCGTACGCAGTTCTCTGCGCCGCGCAGGCCGCAGTGGTCGCGGCGCCCGCCCGGCAGGCGCCTGCGCGCGGACGGAGCTGGACGTGGCTCGCCGTGCCCGCGGCGCTGCTGGGGGCGGGTGTGGCGATCATCGACCTCGTGCCACGGGGCCCGCACGCCCTCGCGCTGCTCGCGACCTTCGGGACTCCTCTGCTCGCGGCGGTCGGCGGGCTCTTCCGCGGCAGCCCTCGCTGGTGGCTCTGGCCGCCCGTCGCGGTGGGCCTGTGGATCGCAGCGTGGCTGGCGAGCGGTCTCGTGCGGGACGCGGCGGGCGTCGTGCTCGTCGGCGGCGCCTGCCTCGCCGCCGCCTCGGCCGTGGCGGTGGTCGCACCCGCGTGGTCGGTCCGCGCCGGGCTCGTAGCGCTCGCGGCCCTCGACGTCGTCCTCGTCTGGGCGACGACCGGCGTGCAGGAGGCGACGAAATCCCTGGGGGCCGTCGTCCTCCCCCACGCCGCCGGCCTGCAGCTGCCGAGCCTGCAGCAGGCGACCTTCGGCTCCGCAGTCATGGGGTGGCTCGACCTGCTCGCTCCCGCGCTCCTCGGCGTCGTCGTCGCGGGCCGGCGCAGGCTCGGCGCCGCAGCGGTCACGGGTCTTGCGGCCGGCCTCTGGGGCCTGCTCCTCTTCGCCACCTCGGAGGTCGCGGCGACGGTGCCTGTTCTCGCCGGACTAGCGTTCGCCGCTGCCCATGCGCGTCGCGGTCGTCTCCGACATCCACTCGAACCTGCACGCTCTGGAGGCGGTTCTCGCCGCGATCGACGCGGACGCGCCTGACGAGATCTGGTGCCTCGGCGATCTCGTCGGCTACGGGCCACGGCCGAACGAGTGCTGCGCCGCGATCGCGGAGCGAGCCGACGTCTGCCTCGCCGGCAACCACGACCTCGCCGTGCGGGGCACGATCGCCCTGGCCGAGTTCGGCGGCGACGCCGCGCTCGCCGCAGGCTGGACGCGCGACGTCCTAGAGCCTCACGCGCGGGAGCTCCTTGACCGGCTCGCCCCGGAGGAAACGGCTCACGGCGTCGCCCTCTACCACGGCTCGGCGCGCGACCCGATCTGGGAGTACGTTCTGAGCGACGAGGCGGCCTCGGGGACGCTCCAGGCGACGGGTGCGGCGCTCGTGCTCGTCGGGCACAGTCATGTCGCGCTGCAGATCGTGCAGTCGGACGGCGACCTCGGCGGCGGCGTCGCGCCGGCGGGCACGGAGCTCGAGACGGGCGGTGTGCGGGCACTCCTCAATCCGGGGTCGGTCGGACAGCCGCGCGACGGCGACCCGCGGGCCGCTTATCTCGTGCTCGACCTCGACGCGCAGCTGGCGAGCTTCCGCCGCGTCGCCTACGACGTCGAGCGCACGCAGCGCGAGATGAGGGAGGCGGGCCTGCCCGAGATGCTTGCCGCACGGCTCGCGCTCGGACAGTAAAGCGCCCTCCCAGGCGCGCGCGAGTCGGCGCTGCTCAGACGGCCGGGAGTGCGGGGGGAGAGATCGCGCGCAGGCCCCGCGGGGCTGCCGCGGCCTCGGGGAGGTCGGCCTCGCGCTCGCCGAAGATGTCGATCCCCTCGCGCGCCAGCGCGAGCTGGACGTCCTCGCGAGCCTTCCAGATCCGCCACTTGACGGTCGAGAGCGTGACCTCGAGCGAGTCCGCGATCTCGCTGTACGAAAGGCCGACGACGTCGCGCAGAAGGAGCGCCATCTTGAGGTCGAGGCTCAGCCGCTCGACCGCGCGCCAGACGGCGTCGATCGCCTCGAGCCGCTCGAACGGAGCGTCGACGACCTCGAGCGGCGGGATGTCGTCGAGATCGACGACGGCCCGCGGCCGACGCTCGGTCGCCCGCAGCTCGTCGAGGACGCGGTTCTTCGTCACCTGGAAGAGCCACGTCGTGAACTTCGAGCGGAGCGTGAACCGCGGGAGCCCCTGGAAGACGCGGAGGAAGACCTCCTGCGTCAGGTCCTCCGCGAGCGCGCGGTCGCCGACCATGCGCAGGACGTAGTTGTAGACAGGGATCTGATAGGCGCGGACGATGATCGCGAAGGCTCGTTCATCGCCTCGCTGCGCCTTCCGCAGTACGCCGTGGTCAGGCTGGGGCAGCGACAAGGTGCCGCAGTATAGACCGATTCTTCACAAGTCCTCCACGAGTTTCTCACCGGTCATCTCCGACGGCACCTCGAGCCCGAGGAGCGCGAGCAGCGTCGGAGCGACGTCGGCTAGCTCGCCATTCCGCAACCGGGCCCCCGGGAGGGTGAGGATCACCGGCACGAGGTTCGTCGTGTGCGCCGTGTGCGGGCTGACACCGTCCTCCTGCAGCAGCGTCTCGGCGTTGCCGTGGTCGGCGATCACGAGCGACACGCCGCCGGCCCGCTCGACCGCGCCGACGACGCGGCCGAGACACTCGTCGGCCGCCTCGACTGCGCGGACGACAGCCGGGATCACGCCGGTGTGACCGACCATGTCCGGGTTCGCGAAGTTGACGACGACGAAGCCGTAGCCGTCCTTCTCGACTGCCTGCACGACCCGCTCGGCGACCTCCGGCCCCGACATCTCGGGCTTGCGGTCGTAGCTCGGCACCTCGCGCGGCGAGTCGACGAGGATCCGCTCCTCGCCGGCGAACGGCTCCTCGCGCCCGCCGTCGAGGAAGTACGTCACGTGCGCGTACTTCTCGGTCTCGGCGGCGTGCAGCTGGCGGATGCCGTGGGACGACAGCACCTCCGCGAGCGTCTTCTCGACGATGTGTTCCGGGAAGGCGACAGGGAACTCGAAGTCGTCGCGGTAGCGGGTCATCGTCGTCAGGTCGACGCCGAGCGCGCCGAGCTTCTCCGAGAGCTGGCGCGCCCGGTCGGGTCGGAAGTTGAAGAAGATCGCGGCGTCGCTCACCGGGTCGAGGCGCGGCCGGCCGGCGAGCGCCACGGGAACGACGAACTCGTCGGTCACCCCCGCGTCGTAGCTCGTTTGCACAGCCTCCACCGCGCTCGGGTCATGGCCGACCATCCCCAACATGGCGCCGAGCGCCTGCTCCGTCCGCTCCCAGCGGCTGTCGCGGTCCATCGCGTAGTAGCGGCCGGCGACCGTCGCGATCCGCTCGTCCGGCAGCTCCGCGAGGTCATGGACCGCCGAGGTCGGGCTCACGTCACGCCCGTCGGTGAAGGCGTGGATCCACGTCCGTTCTTCCATCCCCTCCCGCCGGGCGAGCTCGAGCAGCGCGCGCAGATGGTCGATGTGCGAGTGGACGCCGCCGTACGAGACGAGGCCGAGCAGGTGGACGTCGCCGCCGCTCTCACGCGCCCGCCGGAACGCGGAGACGAGCGCCTCGTTCTCGAGGAAGGAGCCTTCGCGAACCGCGCGGTTCACCCGCTGGAGATCCTGGTCGAGGATGCGGCCCGAACCGATCGTCAGGTGCCCCACCTCGGAGTTGCCCATCTGGCCTTCCGGCAGGCCGACCGCCTCGCCCGAGGCGGCGAGCCGCGCGTGCGGATAGTCGCGCCAGAGCCGGTCGAAGACAGGCGTCTCGGCGAGCTCGATCGCGTTGCCCGGACCCGGCGGCGCGATCCCCCACCCGTCGAGGATGACGAGTGCTACGAGGGGATACGTGCGGCTGTCTGGCATATCGCCGTGAAGGAATCGACCTCGAGCGACGCCCCGCCAACGAGCGCGCCGTCGACGTCCGGTTGTGCGAGCAGTACCCCGGCATTGTCCGGCTTCACCGATCCGCCGTAGAGCACCGGCGCAGCGAGCAAGGACTTGATGAACGCGTGCGTCTCCTGCGCCAACTCCGGGGTGGCGGTGAGGCCGGTGCCGATCGCCCAAACCGGCTCGTACGCGAGCACGAGAGCCGGATGCGGCTCGAGCACCGAGAGCTGGCGGCGGAGCACGTCCTCGGTCGCGCCCGCCTCGCGCTCCTCGTGCGTCTCGCCGACGCAGGCGATCACACGCAGGCCCGCGTCGAGTGCGGCTCGCACCCGCCTCGCGACGGTCTCGTCGGTCTCGCCGAAGTACTGCCGCCGCTCGGAATGGCCGACGAGCGAGCCCGTGACGCCGAGCTCGAGCAGCAGCGGCGCCGAGATCTCGCCCGTGTACGCGCCCTCGGCCTCCCAGTGCACGTTTTGCGCATACGTCGTCAGTCCCGCGTCGACGCAGTCGCCGAGCCGGGTGAACGGCGGGCAGACCACCGCGTCGAGCCCGGCGAGGGCGGCCGGGTCGGGCCCGCGGAACATCTTCCAGTTGCCGGCGATCAGCATCCGAGGATCCTAGGCGGACGGGATCGCCGCCACGCCCGGCAGCTCCTCTCCCTCGAGCAGCTCGAGGCCGGCGCCGCCTCCGGTCGAGACCCATGAGATCCGGCCGGCGAGGCCGAGCTCGTTCAGCGCCCGGACCGAGTCGGCGCCGCCGACGACCGAGAAGGCGCCTTCGTTCGCGGCGACGGCCTCGGCCACCGCCTTCGTCCCCTCTGCGAACCGCGGCCATTCGAAGACGCCCATCGGGCCGTTCCAGAAAATGGTGCGCGCTCCCGCGAGATGCTCGGCGAAACGGCTTCGCGTCTCGGGCCCGATGTCGAGTCCGAGCCAACCGTCCGGAAGCTCCTCGTAGCCGCAGACGCACGACTCGGCGTCGGCGGCGAAGGCCCCCGCGCCCACGACGTCCACCGGCAGTTCGACCTCGAACTCGAGCGCGTTCTCGACCCGCAGCTCCTCGGCCATCTTGCCGCCGACGAGCACGGTGTCGGCCCGGCCCCCGAGGTTCCGCAGGACGCCGAGCTTGTCCTCGACCTTTGCGCCGCCCGAGACGAGCACGAACGGACGGTCGACGTCGCCGAGCAGCTGCCCCAGATGCTCGAGCTCGGCGCGGAGGAGCAGCCCAGCGTACGCGGGGAGCAGGTGCGCGACCGCCTCGGTCGAGGCGTGCGCCCGGTGAGCGGAGCCGAACGCGTCGTTCACGTAGAGGTCGCAGCCGTCCGCGAGCGCGCGCGCAAAGCGTTCGTCGTTCTTCGTCTCACCCTCGTCGAAGCGCGTGTTCTCGAGCACGCGGATTCGTTCGTCCGGCAAGAGCTCCCACAGCCGCGCGGCCACCGGCGCCATCGCATACTTCGCGCGGTCATCCTCCGTCTTCGGCCGGCCGAGATGCGAGCAGACGCGCACCCCCGCGGCGCCACGCTCGAGCAGGAGCTCGAGGGTCGGAAGCGAGGCGCGAATCCGGGTGTCGTCGGCGACGCGGCCGTCCTCGAGCGGCACGTTGAGATCCGCGCGGACCAGGACGGTGGCTCCCGCGACGTCGGCGTCGCGGACGGAGCGCGGCAGGCGCATGCTCCTCCCTCCTACGCGGCGACAGGCGCGGGCAGCGTCTGGCCGATCTTCGCGACGAGATCGACGAGACGGCAGCTGTAGCCCCACTCGTTGTCGTACCAGGAGAAGACCTTGACGAGGTTCCCGTTCGCCATCGTCAGGCCGCTGTCGAAGATCGACGAGTACGACGAGTGGACGATGTCGCTCGAGACGATCGGCTCGTCGGTGTACTGGAGGATCCCCTCGAGGTCGCCCGTGTCTGCCCTGGTGCGGAAGAGCTCGTTGACCTCCTCGGCCGTCGGCTTCGAGCCGACCTGGACGACGAGGTCGACGATCGAGCCGGTCGGTACCGGCGCACGCATCGACATGCCGTCCACCTTGCCCTTGAGGTCCGGCAGCACCACCCCGATCGCGCGGGCGGCGCCCGTCGAGGTCGGGATGAGGTTGATCGCCGCGGCGCGCGCCCGACGCAGGTCTTTGTGCGGGAGGTCGAGTATCTGCTGGTCGTTCGTGTACGCGTGGATCGTCGTCATGAAGCCACGCTCGATCCCGTAGGCCTCGTGGAGGATTTTCGCCACCGGCGCGACGCAATTCGTCGTGCAGGACGCGTTCGAGACGATGTGATGCTGCTCGGGGTCGTACTCGCGATCGTTCACGCCGAGGACGACAGTGAGATCCGGGTCGGTCGCCGGAGCGGAGATGACGACCTTCCTCGCGCCCGCCTGGAGATGCTTCTCCGCGTCCGGACGCTTGGTGAACAGCCCCGTCGACTCGATCGCGACGTCGACGCCGAGGTCGCCCCACGGCAGGTCGGCCGGGTCGCGCTCGGAGAGAAGCTTGATCTCGTGCCCGCCGACGGTGATCGCGCCCTCGCCGGCCTCGACCGGAGCGTCGAGCGTCCCGAGGACGGAGTCGTGCTTGAGCAGGTGCGCCATCGTGCGCGCGTCGCCGATGTCGTTCGCCGCCACGATCTCGAAGTCGCCACCCTGCTGGAGCTGCGCGCGGAGGAAGTTGCGGCCGATCCGGCCGAAGCCGTTGATCCCGACCCTGATCTTCGCCATCGCTGACTGCCTTTCTCGTCGTCGGTTCCCATACCGAGTCTAGCCGCGGGCAGGCGAGAGAAATCGGCACCTTTCCGCAGTCTCGGGGCGGCTGCCCGCGCGTGAGGGCGGGCGGACCGGGAAGCTCCGAGGACGACCCTCCCGGTCCCTCACCCGCTCGACACTCGACAGCGGACGGGGTCTGAATCCGCCGTCGGACGAGCAGGACCCGCCGAGGCGAGTATGACTCTTGCCCCATTGCCGCGCCAGACGACTTACAACGGATAACGGCGTAGTTCAGGAACGGGAAAGTTCCTGCAAACGCCGGAGTCGGCGATAGGCGCTCGCCTTCGAAAGGCGCGGCTTGGAGCGGCGCGCGAGCTCTGCGGTCGATGCCGTCGGATGCCGCAGCCGGAGAAGCGCGATCTCGCGGAGCTCGTCGGGAAGCGCGTCGAGCTCGAGGCGCTGGAGCGCCTCGAGCTGGGCATGCGCCGCGCGGCTCGTGCGCACGAGGTTCGCGTGGTCGGCGTTCGCGAGGCGGTTCGCGTCGGCCCGCGTTGCGGCGAGCACCGCCTGCTCCTCGAGCGCGAGGACGAGGTCGGTGGCGCCGGCGGCGACGAGCACGTCTGCGATCGCCTCGGTTCCCTTCGCATAGGCCGTCGCGTGAGCGGGTCGCTCCTGCACGTGGAGCTCGGCCCCGAGACGCGCAGCCAGCGTGCCGAGGAACCCGGCGCCGTCCGCTTCCGCAGTCCTGATCTCGAGGTGCAAGTCCCTTGGCCCGCTGAGCGTGCCCCCGCCGAGCAGCGCACCGCGAAGGTAGGCGGCGGCGCAACAGCGGCGCGCGACGACGCGGCGCGGCGGGACGCCGAGCGGACGCCGGGAGCGGTCAAGAACACCCGCCTGGTGCAGCGTCGCGTAGGCGCCGTCCGAGCCTTCCACGTGCAGCTGGTAGCGCGTCGCCTGGTCGAACGCCCTGCGTGGGTACGTGCGGATTTCAGACGTGACCCCGAGCGCACGCAGCAGCGCGAACGCGCGGCGGGCGACCGTCGAGCTCGAGAGGTCGAGGTGGACGTCGACGCTCCCGCGGCCCCGGAGGTGCGCCCGTCCGGCCACGTGAAAGAGACCCGAGAGCTCGGCAAGCCGATCGCATTCGCGCGCGGGCGCAATCGCCGCCAACTCCTCCCTCAGGTCGTCAGAGAGCATGGACATAGCCTTCGAGCGCGAGCAGGCGACGCTTGTACCCCGTCC
The DNA here is from genome assembly GCA_963796265.1 of uncultured Actinomycetes bacterium. Classification (GTDB taxonomy): domain Bacteria; phylum Actinomycetota; class Thermoleophilia; order Gaiellales; family Gaiellaceae; genus Palsa-739. The sequence goes on from CAWCLA010000002.1 coordinate 389,151, forward strand.
CGTAGGAGCCGTACGGCCCGAGGCCCGTGGCGGAGACGACGCGGTGGCAGGGGACGAAGACAGAGAGGTGGCTGCGCGCGCAGAAGCTGCCGGCCGCGCGGGCGGCGCGGGGCGCGCCGGCGAGCGACGCGAGCTCGCCGTACGTGACGACCTCGCCGCGCGGGATCGTGCGGAGCGCTTGCGCGCAGCGCGAGAGGAATGAAGTCGCGTAGTCGAGGTCGACCGGCACATCCTCGACCGGCACGCTCTCGCCCGCGAAATACGCCTGCAGCAACCGCACGACTTCCGTCGCGAAGGCTCGACCGCCACTCGACACCTTCTGTGATACGACCGCACCGACCACCCCCACCCCCGCCCCTCGCCCTCGCCCCGGGCGGGTGGGGGTTTGGGACGGGTCCTTGGCGGCGGCGGCAGCGCGCGAGCCCGGCCACCCCGCGGGGCGCGGCCACGGCAGCTCGTGCCACACGACCTTGCCGTCCGCGACGACGAGCTCGCCGACGCCCCAACCGTCGACCTCGTAGGCCACCTGCGTCACCGACACGACCACGAATCCTAGAATCGTGCACGTGAGCAGCCACGGCATCTTCCGGGCCCCCGAGCCCTACAACGAACCCGTCCGCGGCTACGAGCCCGGAAGCCCCGAGCGCGATGAGCTCCGTCGCCGCCTCGGCGAGCTCTCCTCGCAGCGGCTCGAGATCCCGCTCGTGATCGGCGGCGAGGACGTCGCCACCGGCGACACCTACGAAGCGGTCCTGCCGCACAGGCGCAGCCACGTCATCGCTGACGTCCACAGGGGTGGCGCCGCCGAGGTCGAGCGGGCGATCGCTGCTGCGGCCGAGGCGTGGGAGGACTGGTCCCGGACGCCGTGGGAAGATCGAGCCGCCGTCTTCCTCCGAGCCGCAGAGCTGCTCGCCGGCCCGTGGCGGCAGACGCTGAACGCGGCCACGATGCTCGGCCAATCGAAGACGGCACACCAGGCCGAGATCGACGCGGCGTGCGAGCTCATCGACTTCTGGCGCTTCAACGTCCAGTACATGACCCGGATCTACGAGGAGCAGCCGATCTCCTCGCGCGGCGTCTGGAACCGCCTCGAGTACCGGCCGCTCGAGGGCTTCGTCTTCGCCGTCACGCCGTTCAACTTCACCTCGATCGCCGGCAACCTCCCCACCTCGGCCGCGCTGATGGGCAACACGGTCGTCTGGAAACCCGCCTCGACGGCGGCGGTCAGCGCACACTTCCTCATGCAGCTCTTCGCCCAAGCGGGCCTGCCGCCCGGCGTGATCAACCTCGTCTACGGCTCGGGCGGCGCCGTCGGCGACCCCGCGCTCGCGAGCGAGCACCTCGCGGGCATCCACTTCACCGGGTCGACACCGGTCTTCCAGGGGATGTGGAAGACCGTCGGCGACAACATCGCCCGCTACCGCAACTACCCGCGGGTCGTCGGCGAGACCGGCGGCAAGGACTTCATCGTCGCGCACCCGAGCGCCGACGCCGCGGCCGTCGCGACCGCGATCCTCCGGGGCTCCTTCGAGTATCAGGGCCAGAAGTGCTCCGCGGCGTCCCGCGTGTTCGCGCCGGCGAGCCTGTGGCCCCAGGTGCGCGAGCAGGTCGTCGAGGGGATCGGCGAGATGAAGATGGGAGACGTCGCCGACTTCTCGAACTTCGTCGGCGCCGTCATCGACGCCGGCTCGTTCGCGACGCAGCAGAAGGCGATCGAGGAGGCGAAAGCGTCGGCTGGAACGGCCACGATCGTCGCCGGCGGTGGCTACGACGACAGCGAGGGCTGGTTCGTCGAGCCGACCGTGATCGAGACCTCCGACCCCGACTTCCGGACGATGAAGGAGGAGCTGTTCGGGCCCGTCGTGACCGCATTCGTCTACGACGACTCGCGCTACGAGGACACGCTCGACCTCGTCGACTCCGGGACGAGCTACGGGCTCACCGGCGCCGTCTTCGCACGCGACCTGCGCGCGGTCGAGACGGCGCGGGAGCGGCTTCGCTACGCGGCCGGCAACTTCTACGTCAACGACAAGCCGACGGGAGCCGTCGTCGGCCAGCAGCCGTTCGGCGGCGCGCGTGCCTCCGGCACGAACGACAAGGCCGGCTCGATGTGGAACCTGATCCGCTGGGTCAGCCCGCGCACGATCAAGGACACGTTCGTGCCGCCAAGGGACTATCGCTACCCCTTCCTGGGCCCAGACACGCAATAAGCCGAAGAAGGGGCTCGTGGGGGAAACACATGGGTCCCCCAGGCCGGGCGCTACGACACCCGACGGCCCAACAGCAGGATCGCCGCGGCACCCGCGAGCGCGGGCAGCGCGAGCACGACACCCGCCGCCCGTACGCCGAAGGCGGCGGCGAGAGCGCCGTCGAGAAGGCTCGCCACAGGCCGCAGGCCGAGGAAGGCGACGCTCCACAGCGCCATGATCCGCCCGCGGTGGTGGTCGGCGACGTCGAGCTGCAGCCGGCTCGTCGCCGACGTGTTCGAGGCGAGGTAGCCGAACCCGCCGAGGGCGAGGAAGGCGAGGCCGAGCCAGATCGTCGGCGTGAGCGCGAAGCCGACGATGCCGGCGGCGAGCATCGACAGCGTGACGACCATGCGCCGGCGCGAGCCGGCGACGCGGCCCGCGACGAGGAACGCCGCCGTGATCGCGCCCGCGCCGAAGGCGCCGACGATGATCCCCGACCACACGCGCGGCGGGTGGAGCGCGAACGTGCTCGCGAACGCCGGCGCCTCGGTGTTCACGGGGTCGGAGCCGAAACCGACCGCGGTCACGATGAGCAGGAACGCGAGCAGGCGGGGTTGCTCCCGCACGAGGCGAAGGCTCTCGCGCAGGCTCGCCGCGCCGCGGCCGGCAAGCTCCCGCACACGCGGCTGGACGATAGTCAGGCCGAGGACGAGCAGGAGATACGAGGCGGCGTTGATCGCGAACGACGACGCAAAGCCGAGCTGGTCGACGGAGACCCCGGCCAGCGTAGGCCCGACCGCCCGCGCGAGGTTGAACGTCATCGAGTTGAGGGCCACCGCCGACTGCAGCTCGCTGCGCGGCACGAGGTCGCCGATCAGCGCCTGGCTCGCCGGCACGCTGAACGCGCTGCTGATCCCGAGCCCGGCCGCGCAGCCGATGACGAGCGGCACGGAGGCGAGGCCCGCCCACGTCAGCGCGGCGAGCGTGCCGCTCAACACCGTCGAGACGATCTGCGTCACGAGCAGCAGGCGCTTGCGGTCTAGGCGGTCGGCAGCGCTGCCGCCCCACGGCGCGAGCAACAGCACCGGCACGAAGTTGCCGAACTGGAGCACCCCCAGCAGGAACGGCGAGTGCGTCTGCTCGAACACATAGAGGGATGCAGCGAGGTTCTGGAACCACGTCCCGCTCGCCGACGCCGCATTTCCCACGAAGTACGGCCCGAAGTTCCGGTGCCCGATCAGCCGCAGCGCGGCCCTCGGGCCCGTCTCAGCCACGCCCGGCCCCACCACCGGCCTTGTGCAGCTGCGCGTAGACGCCGCGGGCGACCTTCGCCGGCACGCCCGGGACGCCCTCGAGCTCCTCCGGCGTCGCCGCGAGCATCGCGCCGACCGAGCCGAAGTGGTTGAGGAGCGCGCGCCGCCGCGCCGGCCCGACACCCTCGAGCTCGTCGAAGAGCGACGCGAATCCACGGGTCTCACGGCGTTGCCGGTGGAAGCCGACCGCGAAGCGGTGCGCCTCGTCGCGAATCCGCTGCAGCAGCTGGAGCCCGGGATCGTGGCGCGAGAGGACGACCGGCTTCGCCCGTCCCGGCACGAACACCTCCTCCTCCCGCTTGGCGAGCGCGATCACCGCGACGCGTGGCAGGTCGAACGCCTGCATCGCAGCGAGGGCCGCCGCGAGCTGCCCCTTGCCGCCGTCGACGACAACGAGGTTCGGCGTCGCTGCGAACGACTCGTCGTACTCTTCCGCGCTGACACCGTTCGCGAGGCGCGCAAAGCGCCGCGACACCATCTCCCCCATCGCGGCGAAGTCGTCCATCCCCTCCTGGCCGCGGATCCCGAACTTGCGGTAGTGCGCCTTCTTCGGCAGGCCGTCCTGGAAGACAACGAGCGAGCCGACGTTGTCCTGCCCCATCGCCGTCGAGACGTCGAAGCACTCGATTCGCAGGGGCAGCGACTCGAGGTTCAGCGTCTCGCGCAGCTGCTCGAGAGCCTCGACCCGGCGCAGCCGTCGCTGCTCGCCCTGCGCAAGGTCGCTCGTCAGCACGTGCAGCGCGTTCTCGTCGGCGAGCCGCTGCAGCCGCCGCTTCTCGCCGCGCTCGGCGACGCGGATCTCGACGCGCGCGCCGCGCCGCTCCGACAGCAGCTCGGCGAGCGCCGACAGGTCGCCGGCGTCGTGCGGGACGACGATCTGCGGCGGCACGCTCGGCGCGCTCCCGTAGTACTCGAGGCCGAACGACTCGAGGATCGTCGTCACGTCCTGGCCGGTCACGTTCTCGAGGTGGAACGAGTGGCGGTCGACCATCTTGCCGCCCCGCAGCGGGAAGACCTGGACGACGGCACGGTCGCCTTCCGCTGCGAAGCCGATCACGTCCACCGTCCCGACCGGATGCCGCTCCACCGCCTGCCGCTCGACGAGGTGCTGGACGGCGAAGAGCCGGTTGCGGTGGCGTGCGGCGTCCTCGAAGCGCTCCGCCGCGGCCGCCTCCTGCATCCGCCGCTCGAGCTCGCGCTGGATCGGCTTCACGTCGCCCGAGAGGAACTCGATCACGCCCTCGACGATGCCGCGGTAGTCCTCCGGCGAGACGTAGCCGACGCACGGCGCGAGGCAGCGGTCGATGTGGTAGTCGAGGCACGGGATGCCGCTGTGGCGGCCCGGCTTCGGCCCCTCGCAGGGCCGGTAGCGGAAGACGCGGTTGAGGACGTCGAGCGTCTCGCGCACCTTCTTCGCGTTGGCGTACGGCCCGAAGTACCAGACGCCCGGCCGGTGGCGCTCGCGGGTGAACATCACGCGCGGGTACTCGTCCTCGACCGTGACGGCGATGTACGGGAACGACTTGTCGTCGCGCAGCCGGACGTTGAACGGGGGCCGGTGCCGCTTGACGAGGTTCTGCTCGAGATGCAGCGCCTCGACCTCGCTGCCCGTCACGATCACCTCGATGTCGGCAACCCGCTCCGGCAGCTGCCGGATCTGGACGCGCCCGTCGGTCGTCTTCTGGAAGTACGAGCGGACGCGCGACCGCAGCGCCTTCGCCTTGCCGACGTAGAGCACGTCGCCGTCCTCGTCCCGGAACAGGTAGACGCCCGGCTTCGCCGGCAGCGACTTCAGCTGGCTCTCGACCCTTCCGGCCATGGCCGAGCAAACCTAGCCAGCGGGCTACGATGCGGTGCGTGGAAGGCCAGTACGTCGCCTACACCTTCTACCGGGTCGATCCGGCCTGGCGGCGGCTCGTTCCGCCCGACGTGCGCCAGGCGCAGAGGGAGGAGCTCGCCGAGGTGGTCGACTCCTTCGCGGAGCGCTTCGAGCACCTGCGCGCGTACACGACCGCGGGCGTCCGGCCCGAGACCGACTTCTTCCTCTGGAAGATCACGGAGCGCTACGACGACCTGGGCGAGGTCGGGGCGGCGCTGAACGGAACCGGCCTCGCCGGCTGGCTCGAGACGCCGTACTCGTACCTCGCCACGACGAAGGCCTCCCAGTACACGAGCGCCCGCAAGGCGCGGAAGATCACGCCGCACGGCCTCCCCTACCTCGTCGTCTACCCCTTCGTGAAGGTGCGGCCGTGGTACGCGCTCACCGAAGCCGAGCGGCAGCGGGCGATGGACGAGCACATCCGCATCGGCCGCGAGGAGTTCCCCGGGATCAAGAACCACACGACGTACTCGTTCGGGATCGACGACCAGGAGTTCATGACCGCGTTCGAGTGCGAGGAGCCGGCCGACTTCATGCACCTCATGCTGCGCCTGCGAGACAGCGAGGCCTCGCGCTACACGGAGCGCGACACGCCGATCTTCGTCGGCCGCTTCGTCCCGGTTCGAGAAGCGCTCGCCGCCCTCGACGGTTCGTCGGTGCGAGAAGCTGCGCTTCTCGAACCGGAGTAACGGAACTCCGCGCGCCCGACGGATGTCGGCTCTCAATGAGACGCAGCGTCCATGAGCTGGTCCGCCAGACGAGGGCCGGCGGCGCGGCGGCTGTGCTGCTGCTCGGCCTCGCGTTCTGCTTCATCATGTACTGGTGGCAGCTGCGGTACGTGTATGCCTTCCGCGATCCGGTGGCGAACCTCTACCTCGGCATCCCGTTTGCGGGACTCGCCGTGATGGTGGCTGCGGGGATGGGCCGCACTGCTGCAGCCCTGAGTTGGCTGGTTCTTGCGGGACTCACGGGCCTTGCCTACGTGGGGGCAGCAACGAGCTCGAGCTCGACCGCCGCAGTCGTCTTTGTCGCACCATTCGTCTGGGGCGGTCTCCTTGTGTCCGTGATCTTCGGCGTCGACCACACGATTCGCCGTCGGAGGCGGAGCGTGAGCTGACCGAAACCGGGGGCGCATCGCGTTACCGGGCGGACTGTCGGATCGACTAGATCCCCTTTACCACTTTCGGGTATCACACTCCGATCCCGCACTAGCCTCCGGCCCAGGGCCGCCGACGGCAGCCCGAAAATGTTCTCAGCACGAAGCCAACGGGAGACCACGCTCTCCCGTTGGCGCAGTTCCCCTGATACCCGGGCGAAGAGCTGCGCTCTTCGCCCGACTACACGTACGTGTGCTGGTCGCGCCAGGTGCGCCACATGGCGAGGCCGCAGAGGACGAGGACCGCCACGAAGGCGAGGATCTGATAGCCGACGGCGCCGCCGTACCAGTAGACACCGACGTCGGCCACGGCCACGACGGCCGCACCATAGAAGACGGCCTGCGCCCGCTGCGACCACATCGAGATCCCCTCCCGCCGCTCGCGCCAGACGAGGAAGATGAAGTACGCGATCGCAAGCACGAACGCGACGCGCGCGAGGATCGTCAGCGCCGCGAGCGTCTGCTCGAGCTGGAAGACGACGATCAACGCTGCGATCGCCGCGAGGATCAGCAGGCCCCGGACGGTCGGGTTGATGCGCGAGAAGAACCTGCTCATGTAGCGGTCATGTACGCCCGTACCGCGAGCGCTCCTGCCACCAAGGTAGCGCCGGTGAACCACGCGAGGCGCCCGCGGCGCTCGGCGGGAGCGTAGAGCCACGGCGCGAGCACCGCGAGCAGTGAGAGCGTCCCGTACAGGTAATGGAGCCGGTCGGCCGCCCGGTGCTGGCTCGACAGGAGGAGGAGCCCGAGACCGACCTGCGCGACGAGCACGGTCTGCGCGAGCGCGAGCAGGTGCGTGAGGAGGCCGCGCGGCTCAGTGCGGCGGTAGTAGGTCCAGCCGCCCGCGGCCGCCGCGGCAAAGGTCGCCGCGATGACGGCGAAGGCGACGGCGTGGTGGACGCTGACCATCGCCGCCGGAGCCTACCGGCGTGGTTTCGCCTCGTTGCACCCCGCCCCCAGCGGCGTCCGGGTATTTCCGCAACTTTCGTGGCGTGGGCGCCCCGATGCGGTTTCTCGGTACCCGCCCGACACTGGGAGTGTCCCCTGAAGGAGGAAGACGATGAGTGACAAGAGACCGGTTCTGCTCGCAACCGACGGTTCACCCTCGGCGGGCGAGGCGCAGCGGGAGGCGCTCGAGCTGGCGCGGCTGCTCGGCGCGCCGCTCCTCGTCGTCGCGGTCCCCCACACCAACCTGCCCGCGGTCGGCTACAGCGGCTACGGCTATTCGAACGTCGTCGCCGAGCTGACGGAAGCCGAGCACAAGCGGGTGGCAGAGGTGCTCGCGTCGGCGGAAGAGACCGCCGAGGCGGCAGGCGTCCCCTGCCGGACGGTCGCCGGGGCCGACGGCGGCGTCGTCGACGAGATCTGCCGGATCGCGAGCGAGCGCGACCCGCAGCTCATCGTCGTCGGCTCGCACGGGTGGGGCGCTGCGAAGCGGCTCCTGTCGGGCAGCGTCTCGACGGGTCTCGTCCACCAGGCGCCGTGCCCCGTGCTCGTCGTTCGCGGAACGCACCACGCCTTCGAGCAGCCCGCGGCGGCCTGACGATGGCGGTGAGCGCGCCGGAAACCACCGACGTCATCCTCCGCGACGGTTCGACGCTCCGCCTCCGGGCGCCCGCCGCGGACGATGCCGATGCGGTGCTCGAGTTCTTCTCCGACCTGTCGGACGAGAGTCGGTATCTCCGCTTCCACGGCTTCACGGCTGTCGGGCCGAAGCTCGTCGACCCGGTCCTCGACCCGGACTGGGAGGAGCGCGGCGCGCTCATCGGCTCGCTCGAGGGCCGCGTCGTCGCGCTCGCGAACTGGGTCCAGCTGCGCGATCCGCGGGCCGCGGAAGTCGCCTTCACCGTCGCGGACGGCTACCAGCGGCGGGGCATCGGCACGCGGCTGCTCGAGAGCCTGGCCAAGCGGGCCGCCGAGGCCGGGATCGAGGAGTTCGTCGCGGAGGTCCTGCCCCAGAACGACGGGATGCTCGCCGTCTTCCGGGACGCGGGCTTCGCCGTCACCCGCGCCTCAGCGCGCGGCGACCTCGAGATCCGCTTCGCGATCGCGTCCACGAGCGACTACCGCGAGCAGGTCGCCGCGCGTGACCACACCGCGGTGCGCGCCTCGCTCGACCCCTTCTTCCGGCCGCGCTCGCTCGCCGTCGTCGGCGCCTCGAGTCGTCGCGGCTCGATCGGGGGCGAGCTCTTCCGCAACGTCGTCGCGGCGGACTTCGCCGGCTCCGCGTATCCCGTGAACGTGCGCGGCGAGGCGGTCGCCGGCGTCCACGGCTACACCGCCGTCGGCGACATCCCCGAGACGGTCGACCTCGCGGTCGTCTGCGTGCCGGGCCGGCACGTGCTCGCGGCCGCCGAGGACGCGCTCACGGCGGGGGTGCGGGCCCTCGTCGTCATCTCCGCCGGCTTCGCCGAGACCGGCGGCGCCGGCCGCGAGCGGCAGGAGCTGCTGCTCGCCCTCGTGCGCGAGCACGGCGCCCGCCTGCTCGGCCCGAACTGCCTCGGCATCGCCTCCTCCCCGGTCCGGCTCAACGCGACGTTCGCGCCGCGGCCCTTCCCAGCCGGGAAGATCGGCTTCTCCTCCCAGAGCGGCGCGCTCGGCCTCGCCCTCCTCGAGCGCGCCGAGGCGACGGGGCTCGGCGTCACCTCGTTCGTCTCCATCGGCAACAAGGCAGACGTCTCCTCGAACGACCTCCTCGAGTGGTGGGAGGAGGACGACGAGACCGAGATGGTCATCCTCTACCTCGAGTCGTTCGGCAACCCGCGCGCCTTCGCGCGGATCGCGCGCCAGCTGGCGCGCCGCAAGCCGATCCTCGCGCTGAAGGGCGGAACCACCCGGGCGGGGAGCCGTGCCGCGGGGTCGCACACCGCCGCGCTGGCCGGCTCGGAAGCCGCGGTCGACGCGCTGTTCCGCCAGGCGGGCGTCGTCCGCGCACGCACGCTCGACGAGCTGGTCGACGTGGCCGAGCTCCTCTCGACGCAGCCCGTGCCGCGCGGACGGAGGGTCGCGCTGCTCACGAACGCAGGCGGTCTCGGGATCCTCGCCGCCGACGCCTGCGAGGCGGCCGGGCTCGAGCTCCCGTCGCCGAGCGAGGAGACGCGCGCCGCGCTCGCCGAGCTCATGCCGGCGGAGGGGAGCATGGCGAACCCCATCGACCTGCTCGGCGGCGCGAACGCGGACAGCTTCGCCCGGACGCTGCCCGTGGTGCTCCGAGATCCGGCCTTCGACGCCGCGATCGTCCTCTTCGTGCCGACGGTCGGAACGGACGAGGAGGAGGTCGGGGCGGCGATCAGCCAGGCGGCGGCGACGGCCGACGGGAAGCCCGTCCTCTGCGCTTTCCTGAGCGCGAAAGGCGCGCCGAAGGCGCTGAGGAGCGCCGCGGCGGTGCCGGCCTTCGCCTATCCGGAGGCCGCGGCGAGGGCGCTCAGCCGCGCGGCGGAGCGTGGCGAATGGCTGCGCCGGCCGACAGGAGACGTGCCCGAGCTCGAGCTCGATCGCGAGACGGCCGAGGCGGTCGTACGCGAGGCGCTCGAGGAGCGTGCGGACGGCTGGCTCGATGCCGACCGGACGCGGCGGCTGCTCGAGTCCTATGGCATCCCGCTCGTGCCGGAGCGCGTCGCGGACACTCGGGTGGCCGCAGTGGAAGCGGCGCGAGAGCTCGGCTTCCCGGTCGTGCTCAAGACGGCCGCGCCCGGCGCGCACAAGACGGAGCAGGGCGGCATCGCTCTCGACCTCGCCGACGAGGCGGCCGTGCTCGCCGCGGCGGAGCGGATCGGCGCGCCGCTCCTCGTCCAGCCGTTCGTTCGCGGCGGCGCCGAGCTGCTCGCGGGGGCCGTGCAGGATCCGGTGTTCGGCCCTCTCGTCGCTTTCGGCCCGGGCGGTGTCTTCGCCGAGCTCATCGGGGAGGCCCAGTTCCGGCTCGCACCGCTCACCGACGAGGACGCCGAGGAACTCGTCCGCTCGGGCAAGGCAGGCCGGCTCGTCGCCGGCTTCCGTGGTGCTCCGCCCGCGGACGAGGCGGCGCTCGTGGACCTGCTGCTGCGCCTGTCGCTGCTCGCCCACGACCTGCCCGAGCTCGCCGAGCTCGACCTCAACCCGGTTCTCGCGCTGCCGGACCGCTGCCTCGCCGTCGACGCACGTGTGCGAGTCGCGCAGCCTGCCCAGCAGCGTCGGGCCAAGGCCTGGTAGCCGGTAGCCCGGCCTGCGGGAAACCCGCACGGCGATCCGAGAAGGTGCGGACGCCGCACACGCGGGCAGAGGCCACGATCCATCCACATACGGGTCGCCCCCAGAGATGGGTGTGGTCCGGCGCATCCACCACCCCAGCGGCGTCCTCGATTCGAGGGCGCCGTTTGGTTGGGAGCTCCGACGAGCTCGGATCGAGACCGAAGACCAGGCGGGCGAGACCGCAGGTTTCGCGAGGCTACTCGTCCGCCTGGCCCGGGTCCTCGGCCGGCGCCGGCGGCGTTCCCTCGTCGGGCGGCGGATACGGCTCGGGCACCTGCGCCGGCTGCGGCGGGTCGGCCTCGCCCGGCGGCGGATAGGGCGCGTTCGGTTCGGCCGGTGCCACCATCACCGTCTGCTGGACCGGGAGGCGGGCGCGGCGAATCCTCTCGTCCGCCCTCGCGAGCTGCTCCGCAAGCTCGTTCTCGAGGCTTTTCCGCTCCTGTTCGAGCCCTGCGAGCCGTTGGCGCGCCTCGCGCTGCGCGCCCGAGTCGCCCCGCCAGACTGCGTCGCCGAGCGACCGGAGCGCCGGGCCCCGTTCGACGGCGATCGCGTCGAGCCGGCTCCGCGTGCGCCAGCGGCCGAGCGCCGTCTCGAGCCTCGTCCGCCACACCTCTGCGGTCGTCGCGGCATGCGACCGTCCCTCGGCCGCGAGGCGGGGCGAGTGCTGGGCCCAGACACCGCTCTGGCGGCGTAGCGCCTCCGCGAGCCCGGCGAGCATGAGCACGGCCAGGAGCAGCATGACGATGCCCCACGCCCAGCTCCCGGTCGCGAGCAGCCCGATCGACGCACCGAGCGCTGCGAAGCCGAAGCAGAGGAGGACGAAGCGGGCGGGAATCCCGAGCCAGCGCCGCTCGATGCTCTCGCGGACGACGGGGCCGGGGACGGTCTCGAACCGCGGCGGCTCAGCGCCGGGTGCGTCCTCGGGAAGCTGGGATGCGTTCATCCGTCTCCCCTTCCCGCGCCTCCAGGGCTCGTAACACCTCCGCGGCACGCCTCCGCAGCGGCCCCACCTGGGCCCGGTAGTCCTCGTCGGTGATCTTCCCCGTCCGGTGGTCGAACTCGAGCTCCTTCAGCGCCGCGAGCGCGCGATCCCGCTCCTCGGCCAGCGCCAGCCGGCGCCGGGCCTCGGGCGCGAGCTCGTCGAGCCGGTCGCTCGTCGGAGACGGCTCGCGCAGAAACGGCCGCGCGACGAAGACGACCGCGACGACCGCGAGCATCGCGGCGAGCGCGAGCGCCCAGTCCATGTCAAAGACCGGCCGGGACCGCGCCGGCGGCGTACCGCGCGGCGAGCCGCCGCTGCTCGACGGCGTCCGGCCACATCGCGACGAGCGCACCGGCGACGAAGAGGAAGCCGGCCGCCCAGATGAGGTTGACGAGCGGCTTAACGAACACCTTGAGCTCGATCCTGTCGCCCTTCCCCGCGCCCTGCGCCGTCGTGAAGACGTCGCCGAGCGAGCGCGGGTCGTGGTAGATCGACGCCTCGGTCGCCTGGCCCTCGATCGGGTAGTCATTCGTCCCGGGGGTCAGCGTCGCGACGTGGCTGCCGCCGCGCCGGACGTCGACGAGCGCCCGGAATCCCGTGTAGTTCGGGCCGCGCACGCCGGTACTCGAGACGTACGTGAGCGTGTAGCCGGCCGCCCGGACCGACTGGCCCGGCTGCAGGACCCGGTCGCGCACCGTCTGGTAGGCGCTCGAGCCGGCGATGCCGATCGCGAGCAGGACGATGGCGGCATGCACGAGGTAGCCGCCATAGCGCCGCCGGTTGCGCGAGATCAGCCGGACGACGGAGCCCGCCGCCGCGCGTCCGCGTACGAACTCGAGCACGATCGAGGCGGCGACGAAGGCCGAGAAGGTGTAGGCGAGCAGGCCGGGCCACGAGCTCCCAAAGCCGAGCGCGAGCAGCGTGCCGCCGGTCACGACCGCTGCGGCGAACGGGATCAGGAACGTCCGCCCGAGCGAGCGGAGCGACGCCCGCCGCCACGCGACGAGCGGCCCCAGCCCCATCAAGAGCAGCAGTGGCAGCCCGAACGTGTGGAGGAAGAAGTCGTAGTACGGCTTCGAGACCGAGCGCGTCTCGCCGCGCACCGCATCGGAGAGGATCGGATAGAGGACGCCCCAGAGGATCGTCAGGCAGAGGGCGACGAGCAGCAGGTTGTTGTAGAGGAACGTCGCCTCCCGGGAGACGAGCGACTCGAGCTTCGTCTTCGTCCGCAGCAGCGGCAACCGCCAGCGGATCAGCGCCACCGAGAAGACGACCATCAGCGCGAGGAAGCCGAGGAACCAGCCGCCGATCGGGCTCTGGGCGAACGAGTGGATCGAGTCGATCACGCCCGAACGCGTGAGGAACGTGCCGAAGAGCGATAGGTTGAACGCGAGCGCGACGAGGATCATGTTCCAGACCTTCAGCATCCCGCGCTTCTCCTGGATCATCACCGAGTGGAGGAACGCGGTCGCCGCGAGCCACGGCATGAGCGCCGCGTTCTCGACGGGATCCCACGCGTAGTAACCGCCCCAGCCGATCTCGACGTACGCCCAGTGGGCGCCGATCAGCTGCCCGACGCCGAGGAACGTCCACGCGGCGAGCGTCCAGCGGCGCGTCGCGACGATCCAGCGCTCGTCGGTGCGGCCCGAGAGGAGCGCGCCCATCGCGAACGCGAACGGGACAGTGAGGCCGACGTAACCGAGATAGAGCAGCGGCGGGTGGGCGAGCATGTACGGGTTCTGCAGGCTCGGCACCATCCCCTGGCCGTCCGCCGGCGCCGGCTGGACGTTGAACGGGCTCGAGACGAAGCAGAGCATGAACGCGAAGAAGACGGCGACGAGCCCGAAGACGGGCACCGTCCACGTCATGAGCTCGCGTGAGCGGCGGTTGAGCCAGACCGCGAGCCCTCCGTAGCAGGTGAGGACGAGGAGCCAGAGCAGGAGCGACCCCTCCTGTCCTCCCCAGAAGGCTGAGAGCGCGTAGCCGAGCGGCAACTTGTGGCTCGTGTGCTGCCAGACGTACACGAAGCTCAGGTCGCGGCGCCCGAGCGCGACGAGGAGGATGACCGCGGCGACGAGCGTGGCGGGGAAGGCGGCGAGGAGCGCGTTCTGGGCCGAGAGCGCGAGCCGGCGGCGGCGCTTCCATGCGGCATAGGAGCCCGCGACCAGCGCGTAGAGGACGAGGCCGAAGGCGAGGAGAAGCGCGGCGCGCCCGAGCGGGGCCATCAGGTCAGGTCTGGGAGGACTTCGCGGGCGCGTACTTCGAGGGGCACTTCGTCGTGAGCGAGCCCGGCTTCGCGACGAAGACCCCGTTGCGGAGCGTGCCCTCGACGACGACATGGCGCCCCGTCTTGAACAGGTCGGGAACGCTGCCGTGGTAGACGACCGGGATGCGAGCCCCCGACCGGCGGCCGATGTCCTTGAGTCGGAAGCGCAGGCCGCCGTGCTCGTGGGCGTCGCCCTGCAGCTTGCCGACCACGGCGCCGACGACCGTGACGTCGCCGGTGTGGCCGGCGAGTGAGCTCGGCGTGAGCTGCGCGACGCCGTTGCCGGCGAGCGCCGTGTAGACGACGAAAATGGCGAGCGCGGCCGCCACCGAGAGCGCGATCACGAGCCGCGCAGGACTGGATCCCACGCGCGCATCGTAGCCCCCGTTTGCCCGCGCGAGCGGCAGTGTCTAGCTCTTCGGCGTCTTTGCGGCCGGCTTTCGCGCCGGGATGCGGTACCCGTGCTCGTGGCAGAGCGACCCCGGCGCGTCCTCGGTGAGCGCGTCGCAGTAGCCCTTCCCGTACGCGGCCCGGAGGAAGGCGGCGACGACTTCGAGGTTCCAGTCCGTCACTTCGAGGGTCTCCCGCCAGAGGTCGGCGAGGCGGAGGTCGATGTCGAGCTCGAGGAGGTCGATCCGGGAGGGTCGCTTCGGCATGCCAAAAACGTAGAAACAGGGTCGGACGGCATACGCTGAGCGCATGAGCGCAGACTCGACGAAGCTCAGCGAGGAGCGGAAGCGCCGGCCCCGCCGGCGCTGAGAGCGGGCCATGGCCGACCTTCGTTACGGCCCCGGCGGACTGCCGGAGGCGCCGACGTTCGAGGCCGCGTTCGCGGCCCTCGCGGCCGACGGATACCGGGCCTGCGAGTTCGGCTTCGTGGGCGGCTTCTGGCTCGACTACGCCACGGCTCAGCTGCTCGGCGAGGCGGCCGCCGGCGCCGACGTCGCGCTCTCGGTGCACGCCCCGCTCGCCGCCTTCATGGGGCATGCCGATCGGGGCAAGAAGTTCAAGATGGCGCTGGGGATGCTCGACCACACGGCGGGCCTCGCCAAGGCGTGCGGCGCGCGGGTCGTCGTCTTCCATCCCGGCTTCCTCCTCGGCCGGGAGCGAGAGCGGGCCATCGCGGACGTCGTCGACCAGCTCGGCGACCTGCGGGAGCGGCTCGAGGCGAAGGAACGGCTCGTCCCCTTCGGCGTCGAGGTGATGGGCCGCGTGCGCGACCTCGGGACACTCGACGACGTGCTCGCGATCGCCGGGCAGGTCGACTTCGTCCGGCCGGTGCTCGACTTCGCCCACATGCACGCGACGAGCGACGGCGCTTTCCTCGACGCGGACACGTTCGCGGGCGCGCTCGCCGGTGCCGACGCCGTGCTCGAGCCCGGCACCCCGTTCCACATCCACTTCAGCGACATCCAGTACGCGAACCGCAACGAGACGAAACACCTCCCCTACGGTGAGGGCACGTTGCGCGCCGAGCCGCTACGCGACGCGCTCGCCCGCTTCGAGCGGCCCGCGACCGTGATCAGCGAGGCGCCGGACGCCGCCTCGACTCAGGCGATCGGCGCCGCGCTCGGCGTGAGCTCGCCGAGTCGCTCCTCGTAACGCCCGGCCCCGTCCTCGTTGCCGCGCGAGCGCTCGAAGTCGACGAGCCGGCCGAGCGCCCAGCGTTCGGTCGCCCGGAGACCGAGGCGCTGCAGGTCCTCGAGCGCCGCGTACATGAGCTCCTCCGCCTCGTCGTGACGGCCCTGCGCCGCGCGCACGATGCCGAGCGAGAGCTGCGTCGTGGCGAGCGAGACTCGGTCCTCGGGGCCTACTGACTCCCGGGCCTCGAGCGCGTAGCGCTCGGCCTCCTCGAGCCGTTCGAGCTCGACGTAGACCTCCGCCAGCGAGCGCTGCGCCTCGCACAGCCGCGCCCGGTCGTTGAGGCCCTTCATCGTCCGGACGGCGTCGAGCAGCAGCTTCTCGGCCTCGACGAGGTCTCCCTGGGTCGCCGCCCGGCGGCCGATCATCATCGTCGCGTTCGCCTCGAACGACTTGTTGCCGATCTCCCGATAGAGGTCGCGCGCCGCGACGTACGCCTCCTCCGAGGCGGCGTCGTTGCCACGCCAGTTCTCGAGCGCCCCGCGGGCGAGCCAGGCCGTGGCGCGGCCGACGACGCTGCCGGTCTCCTCGGCGAGCTCCGCGATCCGGTCGACGAGAGGCTCGGCCTCGGCCAGCTCGAGCCGGAAGATGTAGCTCTCGGCCAGCGCAGTCGTGATCTGGATCTCCTGATCCTTTCGCCCCGCCGCCCGCGAGGCCTCGAGCGCGAGCTTCGCCCAGTGCTCGAACGCGCCTTCGTCCGTGAGCCAGGACGCGATGCTCGCCGCCGCTCGGAACGCCTCGAAGCGGACGTCCGGCTCGTCGTCGGCGAGGACCTCGATCGCCTGCTCGGCGAGCGCTCGCGCGCCGGCTGCGTCCGCCCGCTGGTTCAGGACCGCCTCCGCCAGCGCCGTCAGAGCTCGGCCCTGCACCCGCCTGTCGCCCTCGGCGGCGGCCGCCGACGCCACCTCCTCCATCTCGACGATCACGGCCGTCATCTCGCCGAGACGCCACGCCGCCCGCGCGGCGAAGTAGCGCCGCTCGAGTGTCGGGGCTAGCTCCACCGCGCGCACGAGCAGGTTGCGCGCGCTCCGGAACGATTCCCGCGAGAGCGCCCGCCGCCCCGCCTTCGTCAGCTCGGCGGCAGCCTCCTCGGTCAGCTCGGGCGGCGCGCTGCCGTCCAGCTCGACGAGCAAGCGCGCCGAGCGGTCGAGGTGGAAGGCCCTGATCTCGACGAGCTCGTCCCCCGCGTGCCGGCCGAGCCAGTCGGCGAACAGGCGGTGCAGGTCGGCGCGCGAGCCCTTCGAAAGCCCGGCGTAGGCGACCTCGCGGATGAGCACGTGCTTGAACTTGAACGCGTGCTCGCCGCGGATCGCCGAGCGCTCCTCGACGAGGACGAAGTCACGGAGCCGAAGCTCGTCGAGCGTGGCTTCCACGTCGTCGAGGTCGGCTGAGAGATGCACCAGCGCCCCCTCGAGGAAGACGCGGCCCATGACCGACGCCCGCTGGAGCAGCCGGCGCGGCGCGGCTGGCAGCCGGTCGATGCGGGAGGCGATCAGCGCCTGCAGCGTGTCCGGAATCCGCTCCTGCCGGCCGTCGGGCTGCTCGGCGAGCGCCCGGATCGTCTCCTCGACGAACAGCGGGTTCCCCTCCGCCTTCGCGAGCACGGCCTGCACGTCGACCGAAACGCCCACCTCTGCCGCGAGGGCGTCGACGAGCTCGGCGCTCTCCTCTTCGTGCAGCGCGTCGAGCTCGAGCGTGACGGAGCGCACCCGGCCGCCGCCCCACCCGGGACGAACGTCGAGGAGCTCGGGGCGTGCGAGACAGAGCAGCAGGAGAGGCGCGCTCCGGACCCACGCGGCCAGGTGCTCGATCAGCTCGAGCAGCGGCTCCTCGCCCCAGTGCACGTCCTCGAAGACGAGGACGAGCGGCTGCGCCTCCGCGAGCTGCTCGGCCCAAGTGCGGACCGCCCAGGTGATCTCCTGCTGGCTGCGCTCGCCCTCGACGGCCTCGAGCACCCCGACCGCAAGTCCGAGCAGGTCCGCAACCGCCTCGTCCTCACACGTCTCACGGAGCTTCTCTCGGGCACGGTCGAGAGGATCGTCGTCGGAGATCCCCGCAGACGCCTTCACGATCTCGGCGATCGGCCAGTACGTCACGCCCTCGCCGTAGGGAAGGCAGCGGCCGCGGAGGACGGTGGCCCGGACCAGGCCGTCGACGAACTCGCGCGCGAGCCGGCTCTTGCCGACGCCCGGCTCGCCGTAGAGCGTGACGAGCGTCGCACGGCGGTCGCGCACCGTGCGCGCGACTGTGTTCTCGAGCAGCTCGAGCTCCGACGCCCGGCCGACGAGCGGCGCCGAGAGCGAGCGGAGCGGGCGGCCCGCGTCACGCGCACAGATCACACGGCTCACCTCCACCGGCTCCCGCCAGCCGCGCAGCGTGAGCGGCTCGAGCGGCTCGAGGTCGACGAGGTCGCGCACGAGGCGACCCGCGGTCGGCCCGACGAGGATCTCGTTCGGCGCCGCCTGCTGCTCGAGCCGCGCGGCGAGGTTCACCGCCTCGCCCGTCACGAACGTCGACTCGCTCTCGTCAGCGACGACCTCCCCCGCCTCGATCCCGATGCGGGCTTCGAGCCCGAGCTCCCGGACCCGCTCGAGCGTGAGGAGCGCGGCGCGTACCGCCCGCTCGGCGTCGTCCTCGTGCTGAAGCGGGACGCCGAACGCGGCCATCACGGCGTCGCCGGCGAACTTCTCGACGGTTCCGCCGTGCGTGAGGATGCAGTGGGAGACCTGGTCGAAGTAGCGCCCGACCTGCCGCCGCACGACCTCGGGGTCGGCGTCCGCGAGCAGCCCCGTCGAGCCGACGAGGTCGACGAAGAGAACGGTGGCGACCTTCCGTTCGACCATCCTGCAATCGTAGTTTCGGAGCGGTTCCTCGCGAAGGACGGCCCGGGTGAACCTTCGCGGCCCCGCCGCCACGTCCGCCTGCGGCGTCGAGTCCACTCCGGTGCGTAGCATCGGGCAGCCGATGCTGAGCCCGAAGGTCTTCAAGGCGTACGACGTGCGCGGGATCTATCCCGGCGAGCTCGACGAGGCAGGCGCGGAGGCGATCGGACGTGCTTATGTCGAACAGTTCGAACCTCGCCGGATCGCGGTCGGCCGCGACATGCGGCTCTCCTCCCACGCGATGCAGGAGGCGCTGATGCGCGGCGCGGCCGCAGCCGGAGCGGACGTCGTCGACATCGGGCTCGTCGGCACCGAGATGCTCTACTTCGCGGTCGGCTCGCTCGGGCTCGAAGGCGGCGCGATGGTCACCGCCTCGCACAACCCGAAGGAGTACACGGGCATGAAGCTCGTCCGCCGCGGCGCGCTGCCCGTCGGCAGCGAGTCGGGCCTCCTCGACGTCCGCGACCGGGCCTTTTCCGCCGCGGACACGTCCCGGTATCAGATACCGCGACGTGTCCAGGCTGGACATGTCCAGGCGCACGACATCTGGCCCGCATACGTCGAGCGGGTGCTCTCCTTCGTCGACGTCGCCGCAATCGAGCCTCTGCGAGTCGTGATCGACGCGGCGAACGGGATGGCCGGAACGATGCTCCCGCCGGTGCTCGAGCGGCTTCCGGTGGAGACGGTTCGCTGCTACTTCGAGCCGGACGGCTCGTTCCCGAATCACGCGCCGAACCCGCTCCTGCCCGAGAACCGCGAGTTCATCGTCCGCAAGACCCTCGAGGAGCGCGCCGACCTCGGCGTCGCCTTCGACGGCGACGCGGACCGCTGCTTCTTCGTCGACGACACGGGCGACTTCGTCCCGGGCGACTTCGCGACCGCCCTCTTGGCCGAGAGCGCGCTCGAGAAAGACCCGGGTGCGAAGGTCATCTACGACGTGCGCGCTAGCCGCGCCGTGCCGCACGCGATCGAGCGCGCCGGCGGCGTCCCGCTCGTGAACCGCGTCGGCCACGCCTTCATCAAGGCGCGGATGCGGAAGGAGGACGCGGCCTTCGCCGGCGAGGTCTCGGGCCACTACTACTTCCGCGACTTCAGCCAGGCCGACTCGGGCGTCGTACCGTTCCTGCTCATGCTCGAGCTGATCTCGAAGAAGAGCCGGCGGCTGTCCGAGATCCTCGCTCCACTCCGCTCGCGCTACTTCATCACGGGCGAGCTCAACACGCCGGTGCCGGACGTCGCGCTCAAGCTGCAGGAGCTGAAGGAGCGCTACGCGGCAGAAGGGCGCGTCTCGCACCTCGACGGGATCTCGGTCGACTTCGACGACTGGCACTTCAATGTCCGCCCGTCGAACACCGAGCCCCTGTTGCGCCTCAACCTCGAGGCGACCTCGGAGGAGCTCATGGAGCGCAAGCGGGACGAGGTTCTCGCCCTGATCCGCTCGTGAAGCCACCCTTCAAGTTCTCGGCCCTGACGCGCGTCGGCTTTTCCGACACCGACGCGCAGGGAATCGTCTACTACGGCCGCTACAACCCCTACTTCGACCTTGCACGCGTCGAGTACCTGCGCTCGCTCGGGCTCCTCCAGCGGCGGGGCGAGGCGGGCAGCTTCGTGATGCGGGCGAACGACGTCGAGTACTTCGCGCCGGCGGTCTTCGACGACGAGATCGAGGTCTTCGTGCGCGTCTCCCGGATCGGCCGCACGAGCGTCACCTTCGAGTTCGCCGCCTACCGCCTCCCCGACGACACCCTCATGGTGACCGCGCACCAGACGCTCGTCTACGTCGACGTCGCCGAGCGGACGGCGCACCCCGTACCGGACGGGTTCCGCGACCCCGTCCTCGCCTTCGAGGGGAACGATGTCGACACGTGACGCCGACGACCTCCTGCGGCAGGCCGTCTCGACGCTCGGGGCGCGAGCGGACTGCGCCTGGGCCGGCATCTACTTCGTCGAGGAGGGCGAGCTCGTGCTCGGGCCTGCGGCGGGCACCCCGGATCCCGAGCGGCGGACGACCGTCCCCGTGCTGTGGCGCGGTACCCGGGTCGCGGAGCTCGCGGCCGACGGAGCCGTCGCTGCGAGCGAGCTCGAGACCGTCGCGGCCGGGATCGCCGACCTCTGTCTCGTCGGCTGGGACACCGGCGGCGAGGCATGGGAGACCTAGGAGGCGGTGGGCTCCACGTCCCCCGTTCGAGGGAGACGGGGCGCACCGGCACCGGGGTGTCCCTCGAACGGGGTAACCCTGGGGTGGTGAGGCTGAATCCCTCGAACGAGGGAAGTTACGACGGCGTCACCCGGCGCGCGTCGAACACGGCGTCGACGTTGCGCAGGGCGGCGAGGAGCGTCCGCAGGTTCTTCACGTCGCCGACCTCGACGACATACCAGTTGCGAGCCATCTGGTCCTCGACCGTGCCGCCGTAGGAGACGATGTTCGTCCCGTGCTCGGCGAACGTCCGGGCGACGTCCTCGAGCAGGCGCGGCCGGTCCCAGGAGTCGACCGCGATCTGGACGCGGAAGCTCTGGCTGCCGCCTCCGTCCCACTCCACCGGGGTGAACCGCTCGGGGTTTCGGCGGAGCGCGCGCACGTTCGGACAGTCGCCGCGGTGGATCGTGATCCCCTTGCCGAGCGAGATGTAGCCGACGATGTCGTCGCCGGGGACGGGGGTGCAGCACTTGGCGAGCCGGACGAGAACGTCCTCGACGCCGATCACGTTGATGCCGTAGCTCTCGCTGCCGGCGGCCTCGCGGGCACGCGGCTTCTTGACCGGAACCTGCTCCTCGGCGACCTCTCCGACCTTGAGCTGCTGGAGCACCTTGTCGACGATCTTCGCGGCGGTCAGCTTCCCCGAGCCGAGCGCGATGTAGAAGTCCTCGGCCTTCTTGTAGCCGGACTCCCTGATCACGCCGGCGAGGACCGCGGAGCCGGCAAGCTTCTTGTACGGGAGGTTCTGCGCCTTGAGCGAGTTCTCGAGCGCCTCGCGACCCTTCGCCTCGAGATCCTCCTTCTGCTCGCGAGAGAAGAACTGGCGGATCTTGTTGCGGGCGCGCGACGAGGCGACAAGCGACAGCCAGTCGCGGGAGGGGCCGCGCGCGGCGGACTTGCCGGTGAGGATCTCGACGCGATCGCCGCTGCGGAGTCGGTAGTGGAGCGGCACGATCCGACCGTTCACCTTCGCGCCCACCGTGCGGTGGCCGACGTCGGTGTGGACGGCGTAGGCGAAGTCGATCGGCGTCGCGCCGGCGGGCAGCGTCTTCACCTCGCCCTTCGGCGTGAAGACGAACACCTCCTCGTCGAACAGGTCGGTGCGGAAGCTCTTCACGAACTCGCGCGCGTCGGTCTCGTCGGCGTTGAAGTCCATGAGCTGCCGCACCCAGGCGTTCCACTCGACGTCGGCGCTCTTCGAGCTGCGATCGTCGCGCTTGTACGTCCAGTGCGCCGCGACGCCGAGCTCGGCCGTCTGTTGCATCTCGCGCGTCCGCACCTGGATCTCGAGCGGCCGTCCCTCCGGGCCGATGACCGTCGTGTGGAGCGAGCGGTAGCCGTTGAACTTCGGCATCGCTACGTAGTCCTTGAAGCGCCCCGGCATCGGCTTCCAGAGGGAATGGATGAGTCCGAGCGCGCCGTAGCAGTCGCGCGTCCCGTCCTCGCCGTCGCGCTCGACGATCACGCGCATTGCGGTGAGGTCGTAGATCTCGTTGAACTCGCGACCCTTGCGGGACATCTTGTCGTAGATCGAGTAGAAGTGCTTCGCGCGTCCGGCGATCTCGACCGGGATGTCGACCTTCTCGAGCTCGCGCAGCAGCACGTCGGCCGCCTCGGCGACGTGGCCTTCGCGGTCGGCACGCCGCTCGGCGACCATCGTCTTGATCTCCGCGTACTTCCGCGGGTGCAGCGTCTGGAAGGCGAGGTCCTCGAGCTCCCACTTCAGCGCGTGGATGCCGAGCCGGTGCGCGAGGGGCGCGTAGACCTCGAGCGCCTCCCTCGACTTCTGGATCTGCTTCTGCTTGCCGAGGTACTCGATCGTGCGCAGGTTGTGGAGACGGTCGGCGAGCTTGACGAGGATGACGCGCACGTCCTCGGCCATCGCCACGACCATCTTCCGGTAGTTCTCGGCCTCTGCCTGCTCTCGGGTCTGGAACTGGACACGCGTCAGCTTCGTGACACCGTCGACGAGCGTCGCGATCTCGCCGCCGAACTCCTCGCGAACGTTGTCGAGCTCGACCTCGGTGTCCTCGACGACATCGTGGAGGAGCGCCGCCGCGATCGTCTGCTCGTCGAGGCGCAACCCGGCGCAGATCGACGCGACGCCGACGGGATGCGTGATGAACGGCTCGCCGGAGCGGCGCTGTTGGCCCTCGTGCGCGGCGGCGGCGAACCGGAACGAGCGGGTGACGAGCTCGACGTCGACGTCCGAGCGCTGGGCGGCGAGCTCGGCGAGCAGCCCCTCGAGGAGCTCCTCGTGCCTCTCGCCTGTCTCCAGCGTCGTCACCGTCTCAGTGTACTTCGGGGTCTGCGTACGAATCCGTGCGGGAGGAACGACCGCTGCAGAAGCGAAATGACGCGTCCCATGCCACGTTTTCGCCGCTTCCGGAGGCGCCGCAGCGTGCTACGGCTCGCTCTCGCACTGGCTCAGTGCCTGAACGCCGGCGAGTAGACCACCCTCGCGTCGAGCGCGGCGCGCACGAGGGCGCTGCCGTGGGCGCGCACGTGCGCCTCGCTCTCCCAGAGTTGCTGGACGAGCCCGCCGCGTCCGAACGCGGATCGGTGCACTTCGAGGATCGCGGAGCGGTCGTCGTCCCGCGCGGGACGGATCACGCGGCGCGCGCGAGCGGCTCTTGCGTGGTCAGCAGGGCCCGGAAGTGCGGCGACT
Organism: uncultured Actinomycetes bacterium; assembly: GCA_963796265.1. GTDB lineage: Bacteria > Actinomycetota > Thermoleophilia > Gaiellales > Gaiellaceae > Palsa-739. The sequence goes on from CAWCLA010000002.1 coordinate 412,551, forward strand.
CCAGCAGGTCACGGCGAAGGCCGCCCTCGACGACGCCGAGCTCGGCGAAGATCGCCTGCGCCTCGGCGTCGCGCGCGGCCTCCGGCTTCCTCCACTCGGCGGCGAGCCACACGCGCAGCTCGCGGTAGCGGGGCGCTGCGGCGAAGATCCTGCGGACGACGAGCTGGGGGGCGACCGTGCCGTTCCACCGGTTCTCGGCGAGCCGGAAGGCGACGTCGTAGAGCGTGTCGGGGCGCAGCATGTCGAGGCGCGACCCCTGACCGAAGGCGATCGCGCTGCCGCCGTCCCGGCCGTCCCGCCGGACACGGAAGCGAAGGTGCTTGCCGTCGCCGACGGTCGAGAGCTCGGCGAGCCCGCAGCCGGGAGCGAGGAGCGTGGGCGCCGGGTTGCCGAGCCCGAACGGCGCGAGCCTCCCGAGCTCGGTGCAGAGGTCGAGTGAAAGGTCCGCGCCGCGCGGGACGACGGCGTCGATCGACGTCTCGGGCTCGAGGTCCTTCTCGTCGAGCACCGCGGCGGCTTGCGCCGCAAAGGCCTCGGCGAAGGACTCGACGTTCTCTTCTGCGATCGAGAGCCCGGCCGCCGCGCGATGACCGCCCCAGCGCCCGAGCAGGCCGGCGCATGCTCCGAGCGCGGCATGGAGGTCGAAGGCGGGGATCGACCGGCCGGATCCCTTCCAGTCGCCGTCCGCGCCCGCGATGAGGACGACGGGGCGGTGGTAGCGCTCGACGAGCCGGGAGGCGACGATCCCGATCACGCCTTCGTGCCAGTCGGCTCCGGCCACCGCGTAGGCGCGCCGGGCGCGCTTCTCGGGCGGCCATGCCTCGACCTGGGCCACGGCCTCGCGGAGGATACGGCCCTCGATCGCCTGGCGCTCGCGGTTCAGCTCCTCGAGCGAGTCGGCGAACCTGCGCGCCTGCGCCTCGTCCTCCGTGAGAAGGAGCTCGAGCGCCTCCCGCGGGTGGCCGAGACGTCCAGCCGCGTTCAGGCGCGGGGCGAGGCGGAACCCGACGGCTCCGGTGTCGACGGCGGCTGGATCGACGGCTGCGCTTTGCATGAGCGCACGCAGGCCTGGTTTCGCCGTGCGCGCGAGCGCGCGGAGCCCGGCGATCGCGAGCGACCGGTTCTCGTCGACGAGCGGGACGACGTCGGCAATCGTCGCGAGCGCGACGAGGTCGAGGTGCCGGCGCGGAACCTCGGAATCGACGCCGAAAAGGGCCTGTCCGAGCTTGTAGACGACGCCGGTGCCGCAGAGCTCGGGGAACGGGTACGCGGAGGGTCGAGTGGCGACGATGGGACAGTCCGGCAGCGTCTCGGCCGGCCGGTGGTGGTCGGTGACGACGACGTCGAGCCCACGGTCTCTCGCCTCGGCCACCTCGGCAACGGCGGTGATTCCGCAGTCGACGGTGAGGACGAGACCGCAGCCGTCGTCCGCGAGGCGGGCAAGCGTCTCGCTGCGGACGCCGTAGCCCTCGTCGAAGCGGCTCGGTAGGTGCCACGCGACGTCGGCGCCGAGCTCGCGCAAGAGGAGAACTGCGAGGGCCGTGGCGGCGATGCCGTCGACGTCGTAGTCGCCGTGGACGCAGATCCGACGACCGTCCTCGACCGCCGCGCGGATATTCGCGCACGCGGCTTCCATGTCGCCGAGGAGGAAAGGGTCGTGCGGCGGCTGCTCGCCGTCGAGGAAGCGGCCTGCGACCGTCGGGTCCGAGTAGCCGCGGCGGACGAGCACGGCGGCAGTCACTTCCGAGATGCCGAGCGCGCCGGCGAGCTCCGCCTGGGCGGCGGGAGGGCAGTCGGCGAGTGTCCAGGTGCCGTCGTGCATGTCCGGCCAAGCTACGGGGACGGGCGGACGGAATCCGTCCTCGGGCCTGTCCAGAGCGGACAGCGGCGGGGGAATTTCCACCATTCCGTCACGAAGGCACGACGCCGCCGCCATGGTTGGCCAGGCATGCTCGCGCCTCCCCTGGGCGGGTGGGGGTTTGGGATGGAGTAGAAAACGCCCCATGCCCGCTCCCTCGCCGGCCGACCTGCGACGCGAGTTCCTTCTCGATCCGGAGGTGGCGTTCCTCAACCACGGCTCGTTCGGCGCCTGCCCGCGGCCGGTCTTCGAGCGCTACCAGGCGTGGCAGCGGGAGCTCGAGCACGAGCCCGTCGACTTCGTCGACCGCCGCCTGACCGACCTTCTCGACGGTGCGCGGGCCGCGCTCGCCGGCTACCTCGGTTGCTCCGCACGGGATCTCGCTTTCGTCCAGAACGCGACGACGGGCGTCAACCTCGCCGCCCGCTCGCTCGACCTCCGTTCCGGCGACGAGGTGCTCGCCACCGACCTCGAGTACGGCGCCTGCGACCTCGCGTGGAGCTGGCTCTGCCGCCGCACCGGCGCGGTCTACGTCCGGGCTCCGATCCCCCAGCCACTCCGCGCCCCGACCGAGCTCGTCGACGCGCTCTTCGCCTCGGCGACCGAACGGACACGCGTGGTCTTCGTCAGCCACGTCACATCGTCGACCGGGCTCGTCCTGCCGCTCGAGGACATCGTCAACCGCGCCCGCGAGCTCGGCTTCGTCACGGTCGTCGACGGCGCGCACGCACCGGCCCATGTGCCGCTCGACCTTCAGGCGCTCGGCGCCGACTTCTACGCCGGCAACTGTCACAAATGGCTCTGCGCGCCGAAGGGCGCGGGCTTCCTCCACGCGCGGCCGGAGCACCAGGGGCGCATCGATGCGGCGATCGTCAGCTGGGGCTACGAGCACGGCAAGAGGTTTCCGCAGCGGATCGAGGAGCAGGGGACGCGCGACCCCGCGGCATTGCTCACGGTGCCCGACGCGATCCGCTTTCAGGCCGAGCGAGACTGGGACGACGTCCGCGCCCGCTGTCGGCTGCTCGCGGCAGAGGCGCGCCGCGAGCTCTGCGATCTCCTGGGGACGGAGCCGCTCGCGCCCGAGGAGATGCTCGCGCAGATGGCGGCGGTCCGCCTTCCCCGCCCCGCACCCGGCCTCACGGAGCGGCTCTTCGCGCGGCATCGCGTCGAGATCCCGGTCGGCGGGGCCGAGGACGATCTCCTGCGGGTCTCCGTCGCCGCCTACACGACGCGCGAGGAGATCGACCGGTTGCTAGCCGCCCTCGTTCGGGAGCTTGACGCCCAGCACCGTGAGGAGAACGAGTAGGCCGAGGCCGAGTACCCAGTAGGCGAGCACGCGCCGCGGGTGCCGCGACTCCCGCAACGAGGTGAGCGCGACCTTTCCCCAGAGAAGCACGAGACCGACGACGGCGGCACCGCCCACCACGATCACGGGCGCCAGATACACCGCCTTCTCGAGCGGCCAGGAGAGTGCCCACGCCGTCACGGCGACGAGCCCGAGGACGGCCACGAGCGCCGCCGAGTAGCGGAGTATCCGCACGGGGCAAGGGTACGCTTCGCCCGTGGAGGCGGCCGGCAACTACCACTCCGGCGACGACTACATCGTCGAGTTCCTCGGGTACCGCTTCTCCTTCAGCAGCCCCGACTTCGAGGAGCGCGTCACGGCCGCGGCGGTCCGGCTCGGCCTCGTTCCCGGCCCCGAGCTGGACTCCGACGAGACCGCCGACCTCGTCGAGCTCGTCGAGCGCGATGCGATCCGGGAGCCCCGCAGCGCGCTCGGCGACTACCTCGTGCGTCAATGGGATGCGCTTGCGCTCGTCCGCGGCGAGTCGCTCGTCTACTGGCTCAAGAAGCTCGTCTTCCGCGGCGCGTGGCTCGACCACAGGGTGAAGGAGGGCCTGCTCGAGGTCGACTGGGACGACGAGCGGCAGGACTTCACGTTCGCGGACACGAACGGCGGGCGCGCCCTTCTCGAGCTCCTCCCCACGCCGAGCTGGCACGAGCTCCAGTACCGGAAGTGAACGTTCCCCGCGCGTACGCGGTCATGCTGCCGGCCTACCTGGCGGGTCTCCTCGCACTCGACACCCAGGTCTCCTTCCATGGCCAGCTCGCGCTCGGCGCGCTCACGTTCGTCGTGCTGGCGGCGACGCTCCGGCCGCTCCCGCCGCTCCTGCGAGCACAGGCGGTCGGAGTCGTCCTCTTCGCGACCGTGGGAGAGGTGACGGGCTCGCTCGTGTGGGGCGTCTACCACTACCGGCTGCACAACCTGCCGCTCTTCATCCCGCCCGCGCACGGGCTCGTCTACCTGTCCGGGGTCGCCCTCAGCCGGAGCCTGCGAGAGCGCCCCGTCGTCTGGGCCGCGGCGGCCGGTGCAGCGGTCTGGGGGATCGCCGGCCTGACGGTGCTGCCGCGACTCGACCTCGCCGGTGCGTTCGGCGTGCCGCTGCTGCTTCTCTTCCTCTGGCGGTCGCGTTCGCGGGCGACGTATGCCGGCGTCTTCCTCGTCGTGGGGGCGCTCGAGCTATACGGGACGTCGATCGGGACGTGGCGCTGGGCGCACCAGCTCCCGGGGCTCGGCATCCCCGACGGCAATCCCCCGAGCGGGGTCGCGAGCGGCTACGTGTGGTTCGACGTGATGGCGCTGCTCGTCGCGCCGTGGCTCGTCTACGTCGCCGGCGGGACGGTGAAGCCGAAGCTCTCGCTCTTGTCGGGTGCGGTGCGGAGCTCGATCCGGCGCAGAGAGCCGATCGGGACGATGAGCGCGTCGGGCGCGTCTTCGCGTGCGTCGGTGACGTAGAGCGTCACCATCCCGAAGCCCGGCTCGGGCTCGATCCGCTCGAGGACGAAATGGGACGTGTCGGCGAGCTCGACCTCGACGAGCGGCTTCTCGACGCCGGTCGCCTCGGCGAACGACGCGATCGCGCGGTGGAGCCGTTCGACGAACGCCTCGTGCGGCAGCTCGGCGACCGGTGTCCAGAGCTCGGGCACGACCCGAGGTTAGCTCGCGGAGTCCCAGCCGACCTCGACGGGCCGCTCGACCACCTGGCTCAGCCGCCGCGCCATATCGATCTCGTGCCGCACCTCGCCGCGGCGGACACGCGCGAGGATCCGCCGCACCGACGGCGCGCTAGAACAGGCGCGCGTCCGGTTCCGGCTCGGGTGCCGCGCCGAGGTGGGCGCGGCCGAGCGCAGTGATCGTGCGCCCGCGAGGCGTCCGCTGGAGGAAGCCGAGCTGCAGGAGGTACGGCTCGTACACGAACTCGATCGTGTCCGGCTCCTCCCCGAGCGCTGCGGCGAGCGTGCCGAGCCCGACGGGGCCGCCGCCGTACTTCTCGGCGATCGCCCGCAGGAGCTCGCGGTCGAGCCGCTCGAGCCCCGCCTCGTCGACCTCGAGCAGCTCGAGCGCCTCGCGTGCGATGGCGGTCGTGATCGCGCCCTGGTGCCGCACCTCGGCGACATCGCGCACACGGCGGAGGATCCGGTTGCCGACTCTCGGCGTGCCGCGGGCGCGTCCGGCGATCTCGTCGGCGGCCTCGGCGGCAATCTCGACGCCGAGGATCCCGGCCGAGCGGCGGACGATGGTCGCGAGCTCCCGGTCGTCGTAGTAGTCGAGCCGGAACGTGATCCCGAACCGGTCGCGGAGCGGTGAGGTGAGGAGGCCCGTGCGAGTCGTCGCGCCGACGAGCGTGAACGGCGGCAGGTCGAGCGTGAGGGTCCGCGCCGCCGTCCCCTGCCCCATCACGATGTCGAGCCGGAAGTCCTCGAGCGCCGGATAGAGGATCTCCTCCGCGGCGCGGCTCAGACGGTGGATCTCGTCGACGAACAAGACGTCGCGCGCCTCGACCGCGGTGAGGATCGCCGCCACGTCCTTCCGCTCGAGCGCCGGGCCGGCGACCGAGCGGATGCCGACGCCGAGCTCCTCGCGGACGATGTGCGCGAGGCTCGTCTTGCCGAGCCCCGGCGGCCCGACGAGGAGAACGTGGTCGAGCGCGTCGCCGCGGCGCTTCGCCGCCTCGAGCGCTATCGCGAGCTGCTCCTTCAGCCGGGCCTGGCCGACGAACTCGTCGAGACGGCGGGGCCGGAGGCTCTGCTCGACCTCCTCCTCGTCGTCGCGGAGAGCGGGCGCCAGGAACTGGGTGCTCATGCAGCCTTCTTCAACGCTAGCCGGACGCGTTCCTCCGGCGGCAGGTCGGAGTCGACCTCCGCAAGGGCGCGCTCGGCGTCGAGCAGCGTCCACCCGAGTTCGACGAGCGCGTCGCGCGCGACGACGTGCTGCTCGCCGGAGCCGTCGGGAGCGGGCGCGAGCGCGGGGTCGCCTAGCTTCTCCTTCAGCTCGAGCACGATCCGCTCCGCAGTCTTCTTGCCGATGCCCGGGATCGCCTGGAAGCGGGCTGCGTCGCCACGCGCGATCGCGCGGCGCAGCTCGGCGACCGGCGAGCCGGAGACGATCGCGAGCGCGACCTTCGGCCCGACGCCGCTCACGGCGAGGAGCTGGACGAACAGCTCCCGCTCGCTCCGGTCGGCGAAGCCGTAGAGCTGGAGCGCGTCCTCTCGCACGTGGAGGTACGTCTCGACCGCGATCTCGTCGGCCGCGGCGCCCTTTCGCACGGCCGTCGGCGTCGCGTGGACGAGGTAGCCGACCCCGCCGACGTCGAGCACGAGTCCCTCCGGCGTCGAGGCGACGGGCTTGCCGCGAAGGCGCGCGATCATGCGGGGAGCGTACGCACCGGAACGGACGTTCCCTCAGCCGGAGGCGGCCCGCAGAAGCGGCGACGAGAGCGCGTGGCAGATCGCGACGGCGAGCGCGTCGGCGGCGTGGTGCGGCCTCGGCAGCTCGGGCAGCCCGAGGAGCATCTTCACCATCCGCTGCATCTGCGCCTTCTCCGCCCGGCCGTAGCCGCAGATCGCCTGCTTGACGCGGGCGGGCGCGTACTCGCAGCAGGCGACCCCGGCGTTCGCGGCCGCGACGAGCACGGCGCCGCGCGCCTGGCCGACGGAGAGCGCGATGCGGGCGTCGGCGCCGACGTACGACTCCTCGAGCGCCACCGCATCCGGCGCGTGCTCGGCAATGAGCGCCGCGACGGCGTCGTGGATCGTCTTCAAACGGAGAACCGTTTCCTCGCCTGCCGGGGTCGACCAGCAGCCGTGGGCCACCTCCCTGAGGCGGCCTCCGCTTTCGTGGACGATTCCGTACCCGCAAGCAGCAGTTCCGGGGTCGATGCCGACGACCTTCACGAAGAGACGTTAGGCGCAGCCCCGGACGACTCCTGCCGAACGAGCCGGAAGCCAACGCAGGCGAAGCCGCGTTGACCGGAGGCAATCCCGCTCCCGCAAACGCCGTGAAGCGGCCTCAGCGGGCGGGCAAGAAAGACAGCACGGAGCGCGCCGGAGAGCGCGGTCTCCGGCGCGCGGAGTTCCGTCTCGGTCGCGGGCGTCAGCCCGCGACCGATTCGAGGACGCGCTCGGGGATGTCGAAGTTCGCGTAGACCTCCTGCACGTCGTCCGACTCCTCGAGCTGGTCGATCAGGCGCAGGATCTTCTTCGCCTCGTTCTCGTCCTCGACGGCGACTGTCGTCTTCGGAAGCATCGTCAGCTCGGCCGACTCGATCTCGAAGCCGGCGGCGGCGACCGCCTCGCGCACCGTCGCGAGCTCCTCGGCCGCCGAGAACACCTGGTAGCTCGACCCGTCGAGGGAGACGTCGTCGGCGCCGCCCTCCGCGGCGGCGAGCGTGAGCTCGTCCTCGTCCACGTCGTCCGCAGGCACGAGCACGAGGCCCCGCCGCTCGAACAGCCACGCCACGGCGCCCGATGTGCCGAGGTTGCCGTCGTTCTTCGCGAAGATGTGCCGCACGTCGCCGGCCGTCCGGTTGCGGTTGTCGGTCAGCGTCTCGACGATCACCGCGACGCCCGCCGGGCCGTAGCCCTCGTAGACCACCGTCTCGTAGGCGTCGGAGTCGGAGTCGGTGCCGGAGCCCTTCGCGATCGCGCGGTCGATGTTGTCCTTCGGCATCGAGTTGGCCCTGGCCTTCTCGATCGCGTTCTGGAGCGCGAGATTCCCGGCCGGGTCGGGCCCGCCCTCCTTCGCGGCGACGATGATCGCGCGAGTCAGCTTCGAGAAGAGCTTGCCGCGCTTCGCGTCGGCGGCGCCCTTCTTGTGCTTGATCGACGACCACTTGCTATGCCCGGACACTGGTCTTCCTCCCTCACGATGTTCAGGAACCGCTCGTGCACGCGCGTGTCGTCGGTGAGCTCCGGATGGAAGGCGGCGACGAGGAGCCTCCCGTCGCGCGCCAGCACCGGATGGCCGTCGAGCTCGGCGAGCACGTCGACGCCAGGCCCCGCCTCCTCGAGCCACGGCGCGCGGATGAAGACGGCGCGCAGCGGCTCGGCGCCCTCGCCGACGTCGAGGTCCGCCTCGAAGCTCCGCACCTGGCGGCCGAAGGCGTTCCGCCGCGTGGCGTAGTCGCCGAGGCCGAGATGGTCGCGATCGAGGACGATCATCCCGGCGCACGTCCCGAAGATCGGGCCGCGGAACGCGCGGACGGCTTCGTCGAGGTCGTAGAGCCGCATCAGCCGTCCGATCGCGGTCGACTCCCCGCCGGGGATGACGAGCCCGTCGAGCCCGTCGAGCTGCTCGGGGAGCCGCACCTCGACCGGCTCGGCGCCGAGGCGCCGCAGCATTGCGGCGTGCTCCCGGAAGTTCCCCTGCACGGCGAGGATGCCGATCCTCAGCGGCGTCTCCACGCGTTCGATGGTAACGCGGCTCAGTCGGGAGCCGGTGCCGGGATCGCGCTCCGGCGCCGACCGAGCAGGCCGAGCAGAACGAGCCAGAAGCCGAGGAGGCCGAACGCGAGCGCCGGCGACCATGGGCTGACGCCGCTCGTCTGCCCGGCGGAAACGGCTCTGGCGATCTCCGTCGGGGAGCCGACGAGGTAGTGGAGGGTCGCCGCGAAGAAGCCGAGCGTGCCGAGCACGGCCCAGCTCGACCGCCTCGTCGCGTACGCGATGAGGACGAAGCAGAGGGCTGCGACCGAGACGCCGGCCCACTCTCCGTCGCCGGTGTGCGCCCAGTAGACGATCGCACCACCGATCAGCAGCCCGCCGACGAGATGGAGCCAGAACGAGGACGGCGTGCGGTGAATCGTCCCCCACACGAGATAGGCGACCCCGATGAGGAGCGTGACCGCCGCCGTGAAGCTCCCGCCCGCCGTGATCGAGTCGATCACGAAGAGCCAGCCGACCGCGGCGGAGATCAGTCGGATGAACGGGAAGCCGAACCGCCTCCGGTCGTCCCAGGCGGAGGCGAGGACGAGCAGCCAGAGCGCCTCGCGCGACCACGACCAGTGCTTGAACGATCCGTTCACGCCGTTCCAGCCCCACCATTCGAAGAGAAGGACGAGGAACGCAGCCCAGACGAGCACGGCGGTGAAGGCGAAGATGCCGGCGGCGACCTGCCGCCCGGCCCTGCGGAATCCGTGCGCGAGCCAGTAGAGGATCGAGAGCACGAGCAGCGCCCAGGCCGCCCTGGCGCCGCCGCCGTACTGGCCGGAGAGGTAACCGAGCGCCCCGAGCCCGCCGCCGAGCACCGTGAGGCCGCCCGTGTAGAGGAGGAAGGACGACGACGTCCAGACGGGCTTCGTCTCGCGCACCGCGGGGATCGTCCTCCCCACGCCGGACGGAACGACCGGTGGCAGCCACCGTCACGAGAGCGTGACGGCATCTGCCCGCGACGGTCTCCAGAGCGCTCCACGCCGCGGTTGCCGCCGTTACGAAGACGTATCGGTGCCTGCCACCGGCCGGGAAAGTGGGAAGCGAGCCCGACCGCGTCGCGACGCCGCGGCTACCAGCCGCGGGTCTCGAGCAGCTGGCTCGGGTCGAGCGTCTGCGTCGAGATGCCGACCATCGGCTCGCCGAGGCCGGCGGAGACGCGGGCGAGGATCTCCGCGTCGCGGAAGTGCGTCGTCGCCTCGACGATCGCCTTCGCGCGCCGTTCCGGGTCGCCCGACTTGAAGATGCCGGAGCCGACGAAGACGCCGTCCGCGCCGAGCTGCATGCAGAGCGACGCGTCGGCGGGCGTCGCGATCCCGCCGGCGGTGAAGGTCACGACCGGCAGCTTCCCGTGCTCGGCGACCCACTTGACGAGCTCGTACGGAGCGCGCAGCTCCTTGGCCTCGGCGTACAGCTCGTCCTCGCGCAGCGCGCCGAGCCGGCGGATGTGGCCGAAGACCGAGCGCATGTGCGTGACCGCGTTGACGATGTCGCCGGTGCCGGCCTCGCCCTTCGTCCGGATCATCGCGGCGCCCTCCCCGACCCGGCGCAGCGCCTCGCCGAGGTTGGTGCAGCCGCAGACGAAGGGGACAGCGAACTGCCACTTGTCGACGTGGTGCTCGAGGTCGGCGGGCGTCAGCACCTCGGACTCGTCGATGTAGTCGATCTCGAGCGCCTGCAGGATCTGCGCCTCGGCGAAGTGGCCGATGCGGCATTTCGCCATGACGGGGATCGTCACGGCCTCCTGGATCTCGCGGATCTTGTCCGGGTCGGACATGCGCGCGACGCCACCGTCGCGGCGGATGTCGGCTGGAACGCGCTCGAGCGCCATCACGGCGACGGCGCCGGCCGCCTCGGCGATCGTCGCCTGCTCGGCGTCGACGACGTCCATGATCACGCCGCCCTTGAGCATCTCGGCGAGACCGCTCTTGACCCGCATCGTCCCGTACTCGGCCATCGCGGTGAGTGTAGCCCGGCGCCGAACCGGCGCGGCCGGACTCTGATAAGAAGGCCGGATGCAGCCGTGGTCGCGGGAGCCGGTGGGACGCTTCGACGAGCTCGAGATCGAGAGCGACGCTCTCCGCGGCAACCCGCTCGGCGATCCGCACGTCCGACCGCTCTGGGTCTATGTGCCGCCGGCGTACGACGCCGAGCCGGACCGCCGCTTCCCGTCGATCTACCTGATCCAGGGCATGACCGGCCAGCTCGACATGTGGCGGAACCGCAGCGCCTTCCGTCCGAACGTGCCGGAGCTCGTCGACCGGCTCTTCGCGGAGGAGGCTTGCCCGCCGGCGCTCGTGGTCTTCGTCGACTGCTGGACCTCGTACGGCGGCTCGCAGTTCATCGACTCGTCCGGCACGGGCCGCTACAGCGAGTACCTCTGCGACGAGACGGTCTCGTTCGTCGACTCCCGCTACCGGACCCTGGCCGAGCCCGGCCACCGCGGCATCGCGGGCAAGTCGAGCGGCGGCTACGGCGCGATGGTGACTCCGATGCTGCGGCCGGACGTCTTCGGCGGTCTCGCCACCCACTCCGGCGACGCGCTCTTCGAGCTCTGCTACCTGCCGGAGTTCCGCGACACGGTGCGGACGCTACGTGACGAGTACGACGGCTCGTACGAGCGCTTCTGGGAGGACTTCCGCTCGCGGCCGGCGCTCACGAAGAAGTCCGACCTCTACCTCGTCAACACGTGGGCGATGGCAGCCTGCTACTCGGCGAACGAGGACAGCTCGGTCGAGCTCCCGTTCGACACGGAGACCGGGATGCTGCGCGACGAGGTCTGGCAGCGCTGGCTCGCGTGGGATCCGGTGCGCATGGCGCGCCGCCACGCCGACGCGCTCCGCAGCCTGCGCGCGATCTACATCGACGCCGGGAAGCGCGACGAGTGGTTCCTCGACCTCGGCGCCGACGCGTTCCGGCGAGAGCTCGAGGAGCTCGGGATCACCGACGTCTTCTTCGAGCTCTTCGACGCGGGGCACGGCGCGATCGAGTACCGCTATCCCCTCGCGATCCGCTACCTCGCCGAGCGCTTGCAGTAGCCGGCAGGACGCGAGCGCGCGGCGGGCGTTCGAGGCCGGGAAGGCCACGGGCTACTTGTAGATCGCGAGCGGCTGGATCACGTATCCGGGCGCTATGACGGCCGCGTCGTCGCTCAGCGTGTCCGTCCAGAAGCCGGCTCCCGACCACTCCTGGAGCGAGGCGAGATCCACGTAGTCGTTGCTTTCGTTGCGGACGGCCAGCACGACCTTGCCGACCACCGTGAGGCGTCCAGCGAGCGCACTCTGGCTCGAGGAGAACTGGGCGAGCCGGATGGGCATCAGCAGGTCCGGCACATTCGGGTCATATCCGTACGGGCTGCACGAGCTCAGCGGCACGCGCGGGTTCGATCCGACGTGCCTCACGAGGTGATTCATCTGCGACCTCGCTTGCGCCAGCTTCTTCGGCGGGATGTAGATGGTCCCGGGACCGACGAGGTGGGCAGGCGGGGGTTTCTTGCCTCGGGCTTCAGCCCTGTCGCGTCTCGCGTACTGAACGGCCAGCTCCTCCAGAAGTGGCTGGCCGTTTCCTTGGAGAACGTTCCGGACGCCAATCCGGCCCTTGGCCTCACGCCAGACCTGCTCGGCCTGAACGTAGTCCGGGAGCGCGAGGCTGCAATTCGAGAGGCTCACGAACGAGCCGGGCGTGACCGCGGCGAACTCGCGCCTGATCACGGCCTTCCGCGCGCCCATGTCGATCGTGTGCAGGTAGCCGTTCGCTTGCAGGAGCGCGAGGAGCGTCGTGAACCGCGACTGGTTCGTGACCGTGAGCGAGAGCTCGGCGCTGGACGTCTGGGACGACGACGCGCCGAGGCCCGCCCCGTTCGCGCCGATCGAGGCATTGTTGCTCGCCGTGGCCTCATGCGACAGGCTCGCGGTCGTCGCCGCACCTCCCTGCAGTTGCGCGAGGTACGAGGCGATGTGGACGTCGTCGAGGTAGACGAACAGGACCGGCGGGATATCCGCGGACACCTGGAAGCGCGCGACCGAGCCGGAATCGGTGCCACCGAGCACCAGCCAGGCGACGCCTACCGCCGCCGCGCCGACCAGGGCCGCACCGAGGACCGCCAGGCGACCGCCCCAGCGGCCTCGCCCGCCCGGAGCCCCTGCCGAGCCTTCCGTCTCGCCCACGAGGGGAGTATCCGCCTCCCTCGCACACGGATCAACGGTCTAGGCTGCCGCGTCAGCCGTAGCAGCGGTCCAGGATCAACTCGAGGCGATCCTCGCGACCGGCGTTCCCGGCGCCGTCGCGTTCTCCGCGGGGCCGAACGGCCGCGTCGAGGCAGCGGCCGGCTTCGCGAACCTCGCGACGGGCGAGCCGCTCACGGTCGAGCATCGCTTCCGCGTCGCGAGCGTGACGAAGATCTTCGTGGCGGCGCCCGTCCTCCAGCTCGTCGCGGACGGCCTGCTCGACCTGGACGGAACCGCAGCACCGTTCGTCGAGGACGTCACGATCCGCCAGCTCCTGAACCACACGAGCGGGCTCGACGACTTCCCCGGCGAGATGGTCGCGTTCTTCGAGCCGTACCGCCGCGAACCGGCACACCGGTGGGAGCTCGGCGCGCGCGACAAGCTTCGCCTCGTGCTGGAGAAGCCACGCCTGTCCGCGCCGGGCGAGGGGTGGGCGTATCGCGGCAGCAACTTCATAGTGATCAGGCTCGTCGTCGGGGAGGCGACCGGCCTCCCACTACGCGAGGCGCTGCGGCAGCGCGTCTTCGCGCCGTTGGGCCTGGAGAGAACCGACCTCGTCGAAGAGCCCCTCCGAGGCGACTGCGCGCGCGGGTACATCCCGCCCGACAACCCGATCCTGCCGGGCGGACCGGGCCTCGTGGACGTGACCGAGCTCGATCTCCCGTTCTACCGCGCAGGCGGCGGCATCGTCTCCACCGCGGCCGGGGTCGCGACGCTTCTTCGAGCCCTGCTCCGGGGCGAGCTGCTGCCCGACCGCCTGCGCGGGGAGATGCTCGACGCCGTGCAGTCGGATTGGCCGGAAACCGACCGGTACGGACTCGGCATCGGCGAGATCACGTCGTTGATGGGGAGACGGCGCTCGTCGTGCGGCGCCGCCTGGGGACATCTCGGCTTCTCCGTGGGCTACATGGCGATCGCGCTCTCGAGCGAGGACGGCGAACGGCAGGTCGTGCTCTGGGCCAACGGTTCGCCTCCGGACCAGGAAGCCGAAGACGCGTTCTGGGACGCCGCCGGGCGCCTCGCCTGGGATCTGTACTGCCGGTGATACGGACGATGGAGCGCAATCACCCCATCGGGTGAACTTGCTCCTGAGCCTGCAGGAGGTTTCGGCAGGAAGTCCTGCCACTCCCTGCAGGTTGGCCCGAGGCGGCTGCTCAGGCAGCGTTGCGCCGCGGCCGAGAGAGACCTCGAGGAATTGCCGTCAGCAAGGGGGTGTCAGATGCGCCGCACGCGTCGTGTACTCGTCGTCGACGACGACCGGCTGCTGTGTGAGCTGGTTCGGACGACGTTCGAGCTGGAGGGGTATGAAGTCGACTCGGCGTACGACGTGATCGAGGCAGAGCGCGTGCTCGCCCGGTCGCGGCCGGACGCGATCCTGCTCGACATCGGGCTCCCCGGGATCGACGGGATCTTCTACCTCGAGCGGCTGCGCGAGACGCCGCAGACGAGCAAGATCCCCATCGTCGCGATCAGCGGCTCCGACGAGGCCGGCCGCGCCGCGCGGTCGGTCGGGGCGGAGGCGTTCCTGCACAAGCCGTTCAGCCCCCTCGAGCTGCTCGCGCTCGTCGCGCCGCTCGTCCGGCGAAACGGACTCGATGCGACCGCCGGCGACAGCGACGTCGTCGATGCGGCCAGCCTGAACCGCCTGATCGAGATCGGCCGGCGGCAGCACCAGCTCCTGCACGAGGCGTACGCCCAGACCGTCGCCGTGCTCGCGTCGGCGCTCGAGTCGCGGGACTTCGGCACCAGCCGGCACTCGCGCAGGGTCACCGCCTACGCGACGAGGCTCACCCTCGAGGTCGCTCCGTCGCTGCTCGACGATCCGAGTCTCGAATGGGGCTTCCTCCTGCACGACGTCGGCAAGATCGGCATCCCCGACGAGATCCTCCTCAAGCCCGGGCGCCTGTCCGCAGCGGAACGCAGGCGGATGGAGGAGCACGCGGAGCTCGGCGAGAGACTGCTCGCCCATGTTCCGCTGCTCAACCAGGAAGGCGCGCGCGTCATCCGCTCCCACCACGAACGGTGGGACGGAAGCGGGTACCCAGACAAGCTCTACGAGGAGAGCATCCCGCTCGGAGCGCGGATCTTCGCCGTCGTCGACTCGCTCGACGCGATGACCGACGCGCGCCCCTATCGCACGCCGGTCAGCTGGGAGGCAGCGGTGGAGGAGGTACACCGCTGCCGGGCCGGCCAGTTCGACCCGGACGTCGTCGACGGCTTCGAGGCGTGCGAGCCCGATCTCTACCGCCTGCACGCCGCGGAGCTCGCCGCCTAGTGAGGGCCGGGGGGAGGGCGGCGGCCGCCGGCCGCCCTCCCCACTCCCTCAGGGCCGGTCCGCGATGAACGCCGCGTGGCGGAGCGCGCTACCGGTGCCGCAGGTCAACGCCGTCTGGCACGCTGTGCCGCGGGAACCGGCCACCCGTCTGCGTTTCGGCCGGCCACTCACCCTGGCCGCCGGCGTCACCGTGCCCGCCTTCTCCACGGCGCGCATCTGGCCGTAGAGCAGCGGCCTACGCCGTCTTCAGCCCGACGGGGCAGGCGACGCCGGTGCCGCCAAGACCGCAGTAGCCGCCGGGGTTCTTCGCGAGGTACTGCTGGTGGTACGGCTCGGCGTAGTAGAACGGGCCGGCCTCCGCGAGCTCGGTCGTGATCCCGCCGTAGCCGGCATGCGCAAGCTCCGCCTGGTACATCTCGCGCGACGCCTCCGCGGCCGTCCGCTGCGCGCCCGACGCCCAGTACACGGCCGAGCGGTATTGCGTGCCGCGGTCGTTGCCCTGCCGCATCCCCTGCGTCGGGTCGTGGTTCTCCCAGAAGAGGCGAAGCACGCCTTCCAGCGGGAGAGCCACCGGGTCGAAGACGACGAGCACGACCTCGGCGTGACCGGTGCGCCCACTGCAGACCTCCTCGTACGTCGGGTTCGGCGTGTAGCCGCCGGCGTAGCCGACCGCGGTCGTGTAGACGCCGTCGGCCTGCCAGAAGACGCGCTCGGCGCCCCAGAAACAGCCCATGCCGACGACGAGCTGTTCCGTGCCCTCCGGAAACGGCGGCTGGAGCGGTGTCCCGAGCACCTCGTGCCGCTCGGGCACCTGCAGCGCGGACTCGCGCCCGGGCAGCGCGTCCTCGGGGGTGACCTGCTCGGCGTTCTTCGTGAAGAGGAACATGCCCCCAGCTTACGCGGCGCCCTACCTCTCGCCGAGCTCCTCGGCGACCGGGTCGATCTCCGCCTCGGCCCACCCGTCGACGGTGTGAGTGGAGACGAAGAAGCCGACCGCCAAGCGTGCATCCTCACCTGCCGCTCACCCGCGGGGACTACCGTCGATCCGTGATCGAGGCTCGCGACCTCACGAAGGATTACGGCTCGAAGCGGGCCGTCGACGGGCTGAGCTTCACGGTGGAGCCGGGAATCGTGACCGGTTTTCTCGGCCCGAACGGCTCCGGCAAGTCGACGACGATGCGGCTCGTCCTCGGCCTCGACGCGCCGACGCGCGGCAAGGTCACCGTCAACGGCCGCCACTATCGCGAGCACGCGGCACCACTGCACGAGGTCGGCGCGCTGCTCGAAGCGCGCTCCGTCCACACGGGCCGCTCCGCCTACAACCACCTCCTCGCCCTCGCGCAGACGCACGGAATCCCGAGGCGGCGCGTGGCCGACGTGATCGACCTCGTCGGCCTGCACGAGGTGGCACGCAAGCGCACCGGACAGTTCTCGCTCGGCATGGGGCAGCGGCTCGGGATTGCGGCCGCTCTCCTCGGCGACCCGAAGACGATCATGCTCGACGAGCCGGTCAACGGCCTCGACCCGGAGGGCATCCACTGGGTCCGCAACCTCCTCAGGGGGCTCGCCTCCGAGGGCCGGACCGTGTTCGTCTCCTCGCACCTGATGAGCGAGATGGCGCTCACCGCCGACCACCTGATCGTGATCGGCCGCGGCAGGCTGATCGCGGACACGAGCGTCGACGAGTTCGTCGCCCGCGCCTCCCAGAAGGTCGTGCTCGTCCGCTCGCCCGAGCTCGCGCAGCTGCGCGATGCGCTGGCCGGCCCCGGCGTCATGTTCGCCGCGGCCGACCGCGGGGCGCTCGAGATCCACGGACTGACCGCGGAGCAGGTCGGCGACGCAGCCGCCGCCGGCGGGATCGCGCTCCACGAGCTGTCGCCGCAGCAGGCCTCGCTCGAGGAGGCGTTCATGAACCTCACCCGGGACGAAGTCGAGTTCGCCAGCGAGCTGGAGGAGGCGGTCGCGTGAGCACGCTCGCGCCATCCCCGGCGGCGCACCTGCCCCACCTCGACGGCGCCGGGCGCGTCGCGTTCCATCGCGTCCTGCGGTCGGAGTGGACGAAGCTCCGCTCCGTCCGCTCGACGGCGTGGTCGCTCGCCGTCGGTCTTCTGCTCACGATCGCGTTCCCCGTCATCTTCGCCTTCGTCACGTCGTCGCACTGGGGGACGATGTCGCCGCACGAGCGCGCGAGCCGCTCGCCGCTCGATATCGCGCTCGCAGGCGTCAACGTCGCCCAGCTCGCGATCGCGGTCCTCGGCGTGCTCCTGATCAGCGCCGAGTACTCGACCGGCTCGATCCGCTCCACGTTCATCGCCGTCCCGAGACGGCTCCCGGTGCTCTGGGCAAAGCTCCTCGACTACGCGGTCCTCTCGTTCGTGCTCATGGTGCCCGCCGTGCTCGTGAGCTTCTTCGCGAGCCAGGCGATTCTCGCGAAGCACGACATCCTCCAGGTCTCGTTCACGCATCCGGGCGTTGCGCGGTCGATCATCGGCGGCGCGCTCTACGTGATGCTCGTCGGGATCTTCGCGCTCGCGATCGGCGCGATAGTGCGGAACACGGCGGGCGGCATCGCCACCTTCGCCGGCATCTTCTTCGTGCTGCCGCCGCTCATGAACATCCTGCCGCTGAGCTGGAACAACGCGATCAGCCAGTACCTGCCGAGCGAGGCGGGACGGCAGCTCTTCTCGCTGCAGCACGCGCCGCACACGCTCACCCCGCTCGCGGGCGGACTCCTCTTCGCTGCCTACTGCGGTGCCGCGCTCGCGGTCGCCGCCGTGCTGCTCGTCCGCCGCGACGTCTGACACCGCGCAGGCTGACGCGCCTGCCACCATGGGGAAGTGAGCACCGACGAATCGCGTACCGCGCGCGTCCTCACCGACGCTGCGGCTCTCGGTTCCGCCGCGGCGAGCGCCTTCGCGCGGCGGCTGACGGTCGCGCTCGGCGGTGAGGAACGCACCCGCGTCATCGTCGTCCTCGCGGCGATCCTCGGGCTGAGCGGCGCGGACGCCGCCACGGTTGGCGCCTCGGCGAGCGAGCTTCGCGCCGGCCTGCACATCACGAACACGGACATCGGCCTGCTCGTCGCGGTCAGCTCCCTCGTCGGCGCGGTGGCGACGCTTCCGTTCGGCGTCCTGGCGGACCGCGTGCGGCGGACGCGCGTGCTCGGCGCGACGATCGTGCTCTGGGGAATCGCGATGCTCTGGAGCGCGACCGCGTCGAACTTCACCGAGCTTCTCTGGACGCGACTCTTCCTCGGGGCGGTCACGGCGTCAGCCGGACCGATGGTCGCCTCGCTCGTCGGCGACTGGTTCGGGAGCTGGGAGCGCGGACGAATCTACGGCGTCATCCTCGCCGGGGAGTACCTC
The DNA here is from genome assembly GCA_963796265.1 of uncultured Actinomycetes bacterium. GTDB lineage: Bacteria > Actinomycetota > Thermoleophilia > Gaiellales > Gaiellaceae > Palsa-739. The sequence goes on from CAWCLA010000002.1 coordinate 431,043, forward strand.
GGCGCCGGCGCCGGCTTCGCGGTCACCGGCAACATCGCCGCACTGTCCTGGCGCGCCGCGTTCGTCATCCTTGCGCTGCCCGCCTTCGTGCTCGCCGTCGTCGTGATGCGCCTGCGCGAACCGGAACGCGGCGGCAAGGGCGTGCTCGCCCACGCGTCGGGGCTCTCGGCGGCGGAGGCGGCGCTTGCGGACGCGGGACCGCAGGTGACCGACGCGCAGCGGCTCGCGCGGGCACGGGGCATCGAGCCGGACCCCGAGCTCGTCGTCGAGCCGGACGAGGCGAGGCGCATGGGACTCGTACACGCCACGAAATACGCGCTGCATGTGCGCACGAACATCGTCCTGATCGCCGCGAGCGCGTGCGGCTACTACTTTCTCGCCGGCCTGCAGACGTTCGGCCTCGAGTTCTCGAAGGAGCAGTACGGGATCAATCAGGCGCTCGCAAGCTCTCTCCTGCTCGTAGTCGGGGCGGGAGCGCTGGCCGGCGTCCTGTTCGGCGGCGCGTTCGGCGACTGGCTGCTCAAGCGCGGAACGCTCGATGCGCGTGTGCTCACGCCGGCGGTCGCGGCGACGCTCACGGTGGCCCTCTTCATGCCGGCGATCTTCACGCGCGGCGCGGTGACGGCGGTGCCGTACCTCACGGCGGCCGCGTTCTTCCTCGGCGCCCAGAACCCGCCGCTCGACGCGGCGCGGCTCGACATCATGCCGCCGCTCCTGTGGGGACGCGCGGAGGCCGTGCGCACGCTGCTGCGCTCGCTCGCCATGGCGCTCGCTCCGCTCCTCTTCGGCGCCGTCTCGGACTACGTGTTCGGGGGCGGGCGGTCGGGGCTGCAGTGGACGTTCGCCGTCATGCTCGTCCCGCTCGGCGCGAGCGCGTGGCTTCTCTTCAAGGGCCGGCGGACGTATCCCGCCGACGTCGCCACCGCGGCCGCGGGTGCCCATCTCCCGGGCTACGCTCGGCCCAGGACGATCCGATGAGCACCGGCAACGCACTCCTCGTCCTCTCCGCCTTCCTCGCAAGTGGGGTCGAGATGGTCGAGGCGCTGACCATCGTCCTCGCCGCCGGCCTCGCCCGCGGCTGGCGCTCCTCGCTCGCGGGACTCGGAGCGGCGACGCTCGCCCTCGCGGTGGCCGTCTCCGCACTCGGGCCGGCGCTGACGGTGATCCCCCTGCAGGCGTTGCGGCTGGTCGTCGGCGCGCTGCTGCTCGTCTTCGGCCTCCAGTGGCTGCGAAAGGCGATCCTGCGCGCGAGCGGGTACAAGGCGCTGCACGACGAGGACGCGATCTTCGCCCGCGAGCTCGCGGAGGCGCGTAGCGCCGCCCCGCTCGCGCGGGCCGGCGTCGACTGGTACGGATTCACCCTCGCCTTCAAGGGCGTGCTGCTCGAGGGGCTCGAGGTCGTGTTCATCGTCCTCACCTTCGGCAGCGCCCAGGGGTCGATCCCGCTCGCAGCAGGCGGCGCCGCGTGTGCGCTCCTGCTCGTCGCAGGAGTGGGCGTCGCGGTGCGGGCGCCGCTCGCCCGCGTTCCCGAGAACGCGATGAAGTTCACGGTCGGCGTGATGCTGACGACGTTCGGGATCTTCTGGTCCGCGGAGGGAGCGGGCGCGCACTGGCCCGGCTCCGACGCGTCGCTCCTCGGCGTGCTCGGCTTCGTCGTCCTGTCGTCGTTCGCGCTCGTACGGCTGCTGCGGCGCGAGCGGCGGATGCAGCTGCGCACCGCGGAGGTGCAGGCGTGAGCCGACTCGCGGGTTTCGGCCGCTTCTGGTGGGACTTCGTGATCGGCGACGACTGGCTCGTCGCGGTGCTCGTCGCGCTCGGGATCGGCGCGACGGCCGTCCTCGCCGCCGCGAGCGTCACGGCCTGGTGGCTGCTGCCCCTCGCAGTCCTGCTCGTGCTGTGGCTCTCGCTCCGGCGAGCGATACGCTCGGCCTGACGACTGCGCGGGCCCGTAGCTCAGCGGTCAGAGCAGCGGACTCATAATCCGTTGGTCCCTGGTTCGAATCCAGGCGGGCCCATCAAGACCCTCTCGGCTATGCCAAAAACCGCATGGTTGAGCGGGACGCACCTGCCGCCGATGCCAGAACTGCGCGGGGCGTGCCCTCACCGGTGCCCCCACGGGTTTTCGTCCAGCCGGAAAACGCGTGCTTAGGGAGACGGACCGCTCAGGAGCGCCGAGTAGTCGAGCTCTTGACCGTCTGAGAGGACGTGCGTGTACGTGTCGGCCGTCAGGCTGAGCTTGCGCTGGCCGACGAAGCGGGCGATCTCGGCCCACGTCCGCCCTTGCCGGTGTAGGAGCGAGATCCGGCGATGGCGCAGGTCGTGCGGAGAGAAGACCGGCACCCCGGACGCCTTGCATGCCCGGGCTATCGCGATCCGTAGCCGGTCGGCACCGACGCCGGCGAACAGCGGCGCGTCTGGGTCGCGGTCCTCGCGTGGTGGCAGCGTTGCCTCGATCGCATCGGCGAGAACGTCCGGAAGGTCCACCCAGAGCGCTGCCCGCGTCTTCGTCGTCGACGCCCGCAGGCGCACGCGCCGGCGTGGCTCGTCGTAGTCACCGACACGGACGCTCTCGACAGACCCAAGCCGCGCGCCAGACCAGTCAAGCCAGAGGAGGGGCAGCCGGTACGGACCTGGAAGAAGTCGCATGACCGCCTCAACATGGTCAGCAGTCGGCGGCTCGAGCTCGACCGGTTCCTCGTGCGGTAGCCGCACGCGTTTGCTCCGTGCGGGATTCGGCTCGATCCCGTTCTCTTCGAGGACGGCCGCCAAGTACTTGACGCTCTTGCGGATCGTCTCGCGCTTGCGACCGGTTCGGGCGAGTTCGCGCACGAGCTCGTTCACATCGTCGACGCTGAGTCCGTCGATGCCTCGGTCGCCGAGCACGGTGACGACTCGGCCAAGCGCGACGCGATGCAGGACGCGCGTTCCCTCGGCGACGTCGACGCGTGCCGCGCGCCACTGCTCGCATGCTTCCGCGACGGTTGGAGCCGAGGACGCGACAGCATCTAGCGGTTTGGGGTCGGGTACCCGCGAGGCGGCGAGTTCGCCAGCCACCCACGCTAGCCGTAGGAGCGCCTCTCGCTTCGTCTTGAACGAGCCCGCATAGCGCTTGGCGCTCTCTCGGCCCCCGAGCCGGTACTTCACGAGGTAGCGGCTGTCACCAGCAGACGTTTCCCGACGTTCCAGCCAAACGCTAGGCATGACACGAACGTACCCGGTCGTCGCGGTAGGTGTGCTCCTCGACGAGCTCGAGATATTGCTCCGCGCGGATCATCGGCCGTGAGTAGCCAGGTAGCGCAACCACGGGCAGCGCACGGAAAACTGCGTCGATCGCGCGGCGTTCGAGTCCGAGCTCGCGCAGGTGCGTCCGGGTAAGCAGCGCGCCGCGTGTCGCGAGCAATTCTGCGGCCGAAGAACGTCGGGAACTCGTGTGCGCGGCAGGCTCTGGAGAAGCCGTTTCCTCATTCACGTGCTCCGGCTCAGGCGGCGTTTCGTCGAGTCGGAGCTGCTGCGTGTCCACTCTTCGCGACACGAATCAGAGCGTAACAAATATGTCACTCATGCGCGGGAACGCACCAGGCGCGTACGATTGGTGCGTGACGAGTGGAACGTTGATCCGGCAAGCGCGGATGCGCGCGGGACTCTCGCAGGGGGACCTATCCCAACGCTGCGGCAAGGATCGAGCGCAGATCGCGCGTTGGGAGCGGGACACGGTGACGCCGAGTCTGGAGACGCTGCGCGAGCTCTTGCACGCCTGCGGCTTCGACCTCGACCTGTCGCTTGTGCCCTACCGGGGCACGGACGCGCAGCTGGAGGCGCGTCTCGGCAAGGCGTTGGAGCTGACGCCGCAGGAGCGGCTACAGACAATGCTCAAGGCACGTCGACGCTGATGGCCGACGAGTTCGACCCATACGCCCTGCTGCAGGCGCTCGAGCGGCAACGGGTTACCTACATCGTCATTGGCGGCCTCGGTCGGGTACTGCACGGATCGGGCGAGGTCACCAACGGGCTGGACATCGTGCCGTCGACGCGCGAGGAGAACCTGCGCAGGCTCGGTCTCGCGTTGGAGGAGTTGGACGCGCGCCGGGCGGACGGAAAGCCGCCGGTCCTAGAGCGTGACCTGGTCGGCCGCGGCCTCCTCGAGCTCGCGACGGACGCGGGTGAACTGAAGATCGTGCCCGAGCCGGCCGGCACGCACGGATACGACGACCTGCGGCGGCGCGCAGAGCGGCCGCCCCTGGGGCAGGGGCTGCGGCCGGCGGTCGCCTCGCTCGACGATCACGCGCGGATGCTGGCCGCTCTCGACCGCGAACAGGACCACCAGCCTCTTGCTGTCCTGCAGCGGTTGATCGAGCTGGAGTACGGCCTCGGCCGAGCTCCGGCGATCGAGCTCTAGCGGCTCGTCAGCGCACTGAGTACGTTCTGCTCCGTACAGGAATAGCAGGCGTGACACAGATGCACCCAGGTGCAAAATCAGCCTATCATTTGTGTACGCTTGTACGGTATGTCGCGCCACCGCCAGCAGCGCCGCGTCGAGAAGGCGCGCCGCCACCTGCAGCCGGCGCAGGGGCCGAGGGCTCCGCTGGCGCAGGCGCAAGCGGCTATCGCACCGCCGCGGGCAGGCGTACGCGAGACGAGTCACGTCGAACGCCTCGCCTACACCCGCAGTCAGGCCGCCTGTGCGCTCGGCATCAGCCGCTCCACTCTTCGTCGGCTGCTGCCGTACATCGAGACGATCGAGCTGCCCTGGGGTACTCAGCTGATCCCCGTCGACGAGCTCGAGCGCCTCGCCGTGGAGCGACGACGGACGGCACGACCGCGACTGGAGCCGGCGGCGCGAGGACGGAAGTCGGCCGTCCCACCGGAGATCGCGCAACGCATCCACTATGAGCGCTCCGTAGGCAAGAGCCTTCGCCAAATCGCCGACAACCTCAATACCGAGGGAATTCCCACGGCCCACGGCGGTGAGAGGTGGTGGCCGTCGACCGTGCGCGCTGTGGTCCAGCGGGCCGTCGGAGCCAGCTAGCAGGCGAGCCACGCAAACTGACGCGCCTCTCACCTGGACGAGGGCTTGGGAACGATCCCTCAATACGAAGGACCGCACGCGAGCGCAGTAGTCGAGGAAGTCTGCGAGCTCTTGGCGCATAGGCGTTCTTTCGGCAGACCGAACGACGCTCCAAAACTCGCGGCGATACTCCGGCGAGCGCGAGTGCGATGCACGGGGAGGCCCGGAGAGCTGTAGAGACACCGCCAAGCCCGCTCGGCGAGCGGGTTATCGTTGCGAGATCTTAGTTCAGCCCGACGCTGTGGCCATCGGCGAAGTTTGCGGTGACGTTGGTGATCGACTCCGGAGTCACTGACGGCCCACCGGTGTACTCAAACGTGTTTGCTTGAACTGGCACCTTGACCTGGCTTCCGTTCACTGTCATCGTGATCGACACGACGCCGTCTTCGGCAATTCCGAACGCCGTTACGCCAGCCGAAGCCGAACCGGCAGGGCTACTACCCTCGACGAACAGCACGGGCGAGGTTGAGGGAGCGAAGGGCTTCTCGCACGCTTCGGGCATTTGCGCTACTACTAAACAGAAGGCGCCGGTATTCGTGGGCATGACATATGCGGCATGGCCAGCGATCACTGAAGGAAGCCGACGCACTCCGTTCAAGTTCTCACCGAACGGGCCACTCTGGAGCATCTGCATTTGGGCGACTGCCGGGTCGCTTGCCGGGAGAACAGCAGCATTCTCGGCTGCGCTGATTCCCTGAAACGGGTCGGGATTTGCGGCCGCGCGGGTGGCGAGCCGGTACGCCGACGCGCCGATGACGCAGACGCTGACTGCGGCAGCAAGGTAGAGGAGCTGTTTTGGAATGCGCATTCGCGACCTCATCGGTCTCGGAATTCCGCGGAGCAATACCCTATTGCTGGCCCAGTGCCGTTATACACATGACACCGTGCGTCCGTGTCCGTGTAGCCGGTATCACAACCAGTCGAAGGTTGGGTGGTTACGCCGGTGTTCGTGTAAGCATGACCGGAACACATCACCAGATTATGACTGGCGCTATAAAAATACGTTTGTGCCCAGAAGGACTGATAGCCGTTCAAATTGAACCAGCCAAAATAGAACGATGGATGATGGGCTTGACTCACAGCCGGAACGCCCGAAGCGGGGAGCGTACATCCATTGCAGTAATTGTCTATTCCAAACGCAAAGGCGCGAACGGCGAGGACGCCAGCCAAAACTGCCAAGCAGCAAACCGTCAACAATAATGCGACAGGGCGTGGTTTCGTGACAGCGACTCCCCTCAGGTACGTGCGAAGCCGATCTTAGCCGCCCGCCTACTTTGCTCCGACGACGTCGTGGGCAACAGAGCGCCGCCGCTTTCCTCTTCGAGGATAAACCTCGCAAGCCGAACTGTCAAAAGGTCCCTTCAGATAGCCAAGGGAGTCATCCGTGACCGCTTATGCGCAGAGCGTGCCCTCACCGGTGCCCCCACGTATACACGGAAGACGCCATTTGCAGGGACGTTCGAATCCAGGCGGGCCCATCCCCGTGTCCTGCAGGATCCGTTGAGGGTGTTGTGGTTCGACCGCCGCGTCGGGTAACCATTCCCCCAACAATGGCGACGGCGATGAAGGTGTTCCAGCACGAGACGCGTCTGCGCACCGCCGGCGGGCTCACCGTCACCGACATCACCGAGGACGTGCAGAACGCCGTGCGGGAGAGCGGCGTCGTCGACGGGATCGCCTGCATCTACTCGCCGCACACGACCTGCTGCGTGCGCGTCAACGAGCTGGAGACCGGGTTCCTCGAAGACTTCTGCGACCTGCTCCGCCGGCTCGTGCCGAGCGAGAGCTACTACGCGCACGACGACTGGGACCGGCGCACCGAGAACATCTGCCCCGAAGACATGGACCAGGGCAACGGCCATTCGCACTGCATGGCGATGCTGCTCGGCACCGCGGGCGAGTCGGTGCCCGTGCGCGACGGCGAGCTGCAGCTCGGGACGTGGCAGCGGGTCCTCTTCATCGAGCTCGACCGCGAGCGCGACCGGCGCTGGCTCGTCCAGGTCGTCGGCAGCTAGACGGACGGCGCGTCAGCCGGGGACACCGGCGTTCAACCGGTTCGCGGCGAGCTGGGCGAGGCCCGTCACGTCGGAGCTCTGGATCGCGGCCTTGCTGGTGCCGACGAAGACGAGGTCGCTCGCCTGCCCGCGAGACAGCACGACGAGGGCGTAGGAGAGGGACGCGGTGCCCTGCGAGAGCGTGACGATGACGGCCTGCGCGCCGTCGCCGACGCTTGTGAGGTCGACCGGGGTGACGGTGAAGGTCACGCCGGGGGTGCTGCCGAGCGACGAGAGGCTGTGCACGAACAGCGCTTCGTCGATCGCCGAGCGGAACGTCGCCTCGTTCGCGCTCGAATACCACTCGACTCCCTGGCTCAGCTCGTCGTAGCTGCCCGCTGGCTGCATGTCGAGGGAGTAGGCGGAGAGGGCCTCGGGGTCCACCCGGTAGCCCTGGTCGGCGACCGTCGCCCGCCCGAGATCCGTAGCCGTGAGCACCAGGGTCGCGAGATCGGGACCGCCCTGCGGTGCGCCGGGCTTCAGCCGCGGAGGCAGCTTCACCGGCGTGCCGTGGAGCCGGCCGGCGAGCGCCTGTTGCAGGCGAGCGTGGAGCTTGGGCAGGAGCTTGGCCGCGACGCCCTTCGCCTTCGCAGGCGAGCCCGCGGCCACGGAGACCTCGAGGATGTAGCTTCCGTCCGCCACCTGCTCGTCGACGTTGGTGACCGCAGAGGCGCCGGGCGCCTTGAGCGTCGCGAGGAAGGCGAACCGGTGGGCGCCGATGCGAGGCGCCTTCAACGGACGGCCGCTGGCCGCGATGCCCGCCTTTCCGACCGTGGCGATCTTCGCGTCGTCCTTCTTCCAGAACGCCAGCCCGTGCTTCGCGGCCGAGGCGCTGCGGTACCGGTCGACCCGCGTCTCGATCGCGGTGATGCCGCTGCCGCCGCGGAACGGGTCGCCGTAGTCGAGGAGGTAGCCCGTCACGCGACCGAGCTTCTTCACCGACGCGGTCGTGCCTGTGAGCGAGTTGCCGGCCGCCCTCGCGTTCGAGACGGCTCCCGAGTCGTGGGCGAGCGCGAGCGAGTGGCCGGCGGCGCCGAGTGCGCGCTTCGGGAGCGGCACGAGCGAGAGCTTCACCCGGGACGCGTTGCGTGCCGACGCCGCGGGCACGAAAACGGCCACGACGAGCACCGTGACCAGGAGACCCCTCCGAGTCATCGGGGCAGAGTAACCGGGATCAGTGCCCGGTGGCCGAAAAGTGCATGTAATCCTTCGTCGACCCGTACCAGGAGCCGCCCCAGCCCCAGCCGATCGACGCGAAGGCCGACCGCACGGCGGGCGTCACCATCCCCCGCCGGTGCCACGACCGCTTCAGGTACGAGAGCGCCGTCTTGTCGCGTGTCATACCGCAGCCGACGTACGGGTTCTCGCGCGGGTCGAGATCGACGGCCTCGCCGTAGGCGTGCTCCGACCAGTGCCCCGTGCCGGTCCCGCCCGAGCACGGCGACGGGACGGCCTGCCGGCACTCGAACGACGCGGTCACGTCGCCGCTATCGTCCGGGTGCAGCCCGTACGTCGACGAGAACGCCGCGTCCCGGATGGGGAACCGCATCCGGTAGAGCTTCGCGAAGACAGTGGCAAGTGGGTGCGCGGCCTTCTGGTTGACGACGATCTGGCCGATGTGCGTCTTCCGGTCGAAGCCGTAGTAGCGAAAGCTGAGGAGGCGGAGCTGCGACATCCACACGGGGCAGCCGCGGTGCCACTCGCTGGCCGCGATGATCTCGTGCTTCTGTGCACGCGTGAGGCGGGCGACGCCGGTATGGCGCGTCGCGGGATGAGTCGTCGCGGCGGCCACGGAGAACACGGCGCTGAGGACGACGATGGCGATGCTCTTCATCGGGTGGCCATGGTGCCAGCGATCTGCCGCGATCGCCGGATCTGGATCGTCTAGGCGCCGGCCGCCTTGGAGAGCGGGCTCGTTCCGGCGCGTTCCGGCCGGTCGACCACGGCGGTGTTGCGCGTCAGCTTCGCCTTCCGCACGAGCCGGCTGGCGACCTCGAGAGCGGCCTCGGCGGGACGTCCCTCGTCGAGTAGCACGGCGCCGACCGAGGCGGTGATCGTGCGAGGACGGCCGTCGATCGCGAACGGCCGGGTCGCCATGCGCAGGCGCAGGCGCTCGGCGAAGTCGGCCAGCTCGGTGCTCTCGACGTGCGGCGCGAGTACGACGAACTCCTCCCCGCCCCAGCGGAAGACGAGGTCGCTCGCGCGCAGCTCGCGGCGCAGCCGCTCGAAGACGTCGACGAGCAGGCGGTCGCCCGCGGCGTAGCCGTACGAGTCGTTGACGGTCTTGAACCGGTCGAGGTCGAGGAAGCACAGCGCCGCCGTCCGGCCGCCGCGCCTGATGCGAGCCTGCTCGGCGGCGAGGGCCTCGGCGAGCGCGTAGCGGTTCGGCGCGTGCGTCAGAGCGTCGACGCGCGCCCGCGAGCGTTCCTCCGCCAGGCTTCCCTCCAACCGCAGCCGGAGCCGGTTCCCGACGGCGGCCACGAGCAGCACGCCGGCGGCGAACGCCAGCGCGAGCGCCTGCGTCGTCTGGAAGAGGTAGAGGTAGGCGGCGAGAAGCGGCCCCGGCAGGAACCAGGCGAAGGCGATTGCCCGCCACGACAGGAGCAGCTCGGGACGCAACCTGATGTCGCGATCGCGTGCGACGAGGACCACGGCCGCCGTGTTGAGCGCGAACCCCGTCAGCAGCCCGGCGGCCGCGGCCGCGACGGCGCCGGAGGTCCCGCGTTGCGCGAGCTGTTCTCCCACCACTCCGACCGCGAGTCCCTGCAGGGCGCCGGCGCCCGCGTAGGCCGTGCGCTTTCGCCAGACGTCGCCCAGCGTGAAGGTCTCGATCGCGACGCCCGCGCAGGCGCCGAGAAGGGGCCCGCCGACGAGCGCTGCGGCGACGAGGAAGCCGGCAGCCGCGGAGACGCCCGTCCGGGGAGCGACGACGAGGTCGACCTGCTCGGCGAGCGCCGTCAGCGCGACGAGCGTGACGGCCGCGCCGATGCCCGCGTCGAGCCCTGCGCCGTGCAAGTCGAGCCAGAGCGCGACCGCGAGCATCGCCGCTGCCGGGAACCCGATTGCGACGAGCGTGCCCTGTCCTCGCAGAGGCATACAACCCATTGAACTGCCGCGGTCGGACTGCGCGCTCGTCTGCGCGGTCGTCGCATTGGCCACAAGCTCCGCCGGGGGATGAAAGACCGCAGGTGCTGGTTCACAATGCGACCGTGCGCCACCTCGCTCTGCTCGCGCTCGCAGCTGCCGTCGCGCTCGCGGCCGCAGCCGCCGCGACCGCCGGGTCGAAGGACCCGCGGCTGCACAGGCGCGCGGCGGACGTCAAGCTGGCGAAGACGCTGATCATGAAGCTCCACGACCTGCCCGACGGCTTCGTCGACAAGGGCCGGCAGAAGCAGGACTCGAGCCCGGCGCCGGACCTCCCTTGCGCGCAGCCGAACCTGCACTCGCTCGTCATGACCGCCGACGTCGGTAGCCACGCCTTCGTTCGCAGCCGCACGGCCTCGTATGCCGAGGCGTCGTCCGAGGCCACCTTCTTCCTGCGGCCGGCCCAGGCCGCAAAGGCGGTGAGGGTCATGACGAGCAGCAAGATCGGCCGCTGCCTCAAGAAGGCCATCGTCCAGAGCGCACAGAAGAGCGCCGGCGGCGCGATGAAGATCGTCTCGACCCGCCTGGTGCCCGTCTCGGAGAACGTCGCGGACCTGCACGTCAGGTTGTGGGACGTGTTCCTGAGCTTCAAGATCCACGGCCTGCTGTTCCATGACGAGCTCGTGCTGGCCTTCTCCCGCCGGGGCCGCGTCCTCTCCATGCTCATGCTGAACTCCCTCAACGGCCTGACGGGCGACGAGGCGAAGAACCTCTCCGAGGCGTTGACCGTGCGCCTCGAGCGGCTGCCGAAGTCCAGCGTGCGATAGGAACTCGTTCGGACGACCACGCGCCGGCTCGGCTACGGGCCGAGCAGGAACCGCGCGACCGCCGCCCGGCCGGCATTGCTCACAGCGCGTGACTGCACCGAGTGCCCCGCCCCCGGGACGACGACCAGCCTCCCATGTGGCGTCAGGGCGAGCTGCCGGCGCGCCCAGGCGAGCGGTGTCGACAGATCGTGGTTGCCGTTCACGAGCAGCGTCCGCACCCGCAGCTTGCCGCGCGGCAGCGGTGTCGGCGCCGTCGGCGTCCACGGCAGGCATTGCAGGACGAACCCGTTGCGCGAGGCCGTGCGGGCGTCGAACGGGTAGAGCTTCGCGGGCCGAATCCGCGCCACGGCGGCTCGCAACTTCGCAGCGCGGTGGGCGAGCGGCGCCGCCGAGTTGCCCCAGGGATACCGCCAGTCGGCGCAGAGCGCGCTAGCGTGCAAGCCCTGGTCGAGGGAGGCTGCAGGCGTGCTCCGCTGGTAGGCCGCGGCGGCCGCGAGGAACCTGCTCAGCAGCGTTCGGCTCCCGTGGCGCGCGGCGTGCAGCGCGGCAGGCACGTCCCACAGCTTGCGAAACGTCGGGTCGGCGATGCTGTCGAACGTCAGGGCGTCGAACAGCTGCGGCCCGAGGCGATCGCGCCGGACGACGGCCGCGAGGTCGGCCACGCAGCCGGCACCGCACACCGAGTGGAGCACGCGCCGCACGGCCGCGAACTCCGCGACGCCCAGGTCGGTCTCGCCCACCTGCGGCACGACCGAGTCGAGCACGAGCTTCGAGACGTGTGACGGATGGACGAGCGCGTAGCGCTCGCCGACATACGTGCCGTACGAGATGCCGTCGAGCGACCACCTGTCGACGCCGAGCGCCTGTCGCAGGTCCTCCATGTCCGCGACGACGTCGTCGGTGCCGAAGAAGGCACGCCGTGCTCCCAGCTTGCGGGCGCAGGCACGAACGGCGCGGGCGCTCGGCGGTGTGAGGTCCGAGCTCCCCATCTGTTGCTGGAGCGCCTTGCAGTCGAGCGCGCCCGCACCCGTGCCGCGCTGGTCGATCACGACGATGCGGTAGTCATGCTGCTCGGCCGACAGCGCACGGGCAAGGAAGCCACCGAGGATGGGCAGTCCCGGCTGCCCCGGGCCGCCCGAAAGGACGAAGAGCACGCCGCGCGGCGCGTGGACGTTGTCGGCCATCCCGACCTGCAGGTGGAGCGTCCCCCGTGCAGGATGCGCATGGTCGAGAGGAACGTCGAGGGTCGCGCACGTGAACCCGCCTGCACCGGCACACGGATGCGCGCCGTGGAGGCCGGCACGGCGGGCGGACGCAGGCCCGGCGGCCGCGAAGGCGGCGACGACCAGCACCACGAGCAGACGAACCCGCATCGCTCTTACGGACGCACGAAGTACGCGGTGGTTAGCGTGTCCGGGCGGGGCACCGCCACGCGACGCGCGCCGTGACGCCTCGCCTCCCGGCGTGCCTTCCGAGCTCATCCTCGCGAGACGACGGTGGTCGTGCCACGGGGCGCGACTCGGTACAACCGTCCGGTCGCCGCGGTGTCGACGACGTAGAGAGACCCGTCGCCTCCGGCCGCGACGTCGTAGGGATCCGCGAACACGTGCTTCACCGACCCAAGCCGTCTTCCGTCGGCCTGCAGGTGGATCACACGATGCGTGCTCGCATCGACGACGTAGACGGTTCCGTCGGTCGCGATGTCGATCCCGCGTGGGGCTCCGAGATCGCCCCAGGTCTCGACCTGCCCGGTCGCGAGGTCGATTCGTTTCACCTGCTCGTTTCCGGTGTCGCTGACGAGGAGGCCGCCGTCGGCCGTTACGGCGAGTCCGTGCGGGCTCGAGAGCTCTCCTGCGACCTCGGCGGGCGCACCGCTCCCGCCGGCGACTCTGAAGACCTTCGTGTCCGTCGTGAAGTAGACGTCTCCGTTCGCCGCCACTGCGACGGGCCCGATGTCTCCATCGGCCTGAGCGACGGGAGTCGTGCGGCCCGCACCGGCAAGTCGCAGCAACGACCTTCCGGCGGAGAGGTAGACGGCGCCGGACGGCGCGTGTGCCACCGCGTAGGCTCCATCGGCGCTCGCGACCGTCACGGTCTTGCCTGTGACGCGGTCGATTCGGACCACGCGGCCGGTGCCGCTCTGGTTGCCGTTCTCGACCAGCAGCACGGTCCTGTTCGATTTCACATCGACCGAGGTGGACCACGCGAAGGTCAGCGGAAGGGTGCGCACGCGAACCGAGCCGAACCGGACCCGGATTCCGTCCGCTCGCGCGCCGATGGCCCAGCGTCCCGCGGTCGGAAAGACGACCCGCGCCCGGTAGCGCCCCCGCGGCTGTGCGCGGGCAGCAAACGAGCGGCTCGTGCGACCCCGGGAGATCCAGATCCTGACCTTTGCGTGCCGAGCAGGCCCCGCAGCGCGAGTCGCGCGCACGACGATCGATTCCGCGCGTCCGGCCGCCGGCTTCCCGAGCCCGCGTACGAGCGAAAGCCGCAGGCCCGGGGCGGCGGCGGCGCAGGCGAGCATGGCCAGTGCCGCAGCGCCGACGATGACGAGACCCCGTCTCCGCACGGTTCCCATGCTCTTTCGGACGCCGCCTGCGATGATTCTGTTGCAAAGGGTTTTTGCAATGGTCAAGCGCGACCCGACACGCGTCCAGATGTGGGCGATGGCCCACCCCCTGCGGCTCGAGATCCTCGGGCTGCTCGTCGAGGGGCCGGCGACGGCGTCGATGCTTGCGCGACGACTCGGCGAGTCGAGCGGCTCGACGAGCTACCACCTACGCGTGCTCGAGCGCGCCGGGGCGGTCGCCGAGGATCCCGACCTCGGCACCCGCCGGGAACGCTGGTGGAAGCGTCCGGAGCCGTTCATCCTCGTTCCGAGCGACGACGATCTCGAGGGCCGCGCGATCACCGCGCGGATGCTGGGCCTGTTCTTCGCGCGAGACGAGCAGGCGCGCCGGCGCCTCGTGACGAGAGATCTCGGCGCCGCCTGGCGTGCCGGTGCATTCGTCGGCAACTGGTTCCTCGAGCTGACTCCCGAGGAGGCCGACGCGCTCGCAGAGCGCCTGGTCGAGATCGTTCAAGAGCTCCGGACCCGCCCCCAGGCCACGCCCGGCTCCGACCGCGCCCTCATCTCGGTCAGCGTCCTGCCCTGGCTTTTGTGAGGACGAGGGATCCTTGACAAAGCGCGGGAGGAGTTCGCTTCTTGTGCGAGCCTCTAGGCGTTCGCTACATCCGTTCGATCATCGCCCGGCCGAACGTAGAGGTGGAGACCTCGTTCGCGCCCTCCATCAGGCGCGCGAGGTCGTAGGTGACCTGCTTGTCCGAGATCGCCGCCCCGAGCGAGTGGACGATCAGGTCGGCCGCCTCGGGCCACCCGAGATGCCGGAGCATCATCTCCGCGGAAAGGATGAGCGAACCGGGGTTCACCTTGTCCTGACCGGCGTACTTCGGCGCAGTGCCGTGCGTCGCCTCGAACATCGCCACCTCGTCGGAGAGGTTGCCGCCCGGCGCGATGCCGATCCCGCCGACCTGCGCCGCGAGCGCGTCGGATATGTAGTCGCCGTTCAGGTTGAGCGTCGCTATCACGTCGTACTCGGCGGGTCGGGTCAGGATCTGCTGCAGGAACGCGTCCGCGATCACGTCCTTGATCGTGATCGTGCGCCCGTCGTGCGGCAGCGCAAGCCAGGGTCCACCGTCGATGGGCGCTGCGCCGAACTCGCGCTCGGCGAGCGCGTAGCCCCAGTCGCGGAAGCCACCCTCTGTGAACTTCATGATGTTGCCCTTGTGGACGAGGGTGACCGAGTCCCGGCCGTTCACGATCGCGTACTCGATCGCCTTGCGAACGAGCCGCTCCGTCCCCTCGCGCGAGACCGGCTTGATCCCGATGCTCGACGTCTCGGGGAAGCGGATCTTGCGGACGCCCATCTCGTTCTGGAGGAAGTCGATCACCTTGCGGGCGTCGGCCGACTCCGCCTCCCACTCGATGCCCGCGTAGATGTCCTCCGAGTTCTCGCGGAAAATCACCATGTCGGTCTTGGACGGATCCTTGAGCGGGCTCGGCACGCCCGGGAAGTGGCGCACCGGCCGGAGGCACACGTACAGGTCGAGCTCTTGCCGCATGGCGACGTTGAGCGAGCGGATGCCGCCGCCGACGGGGGTCGTCATCGGGCCCTTGATGGAAACGGAGTACTCGCGCGCCGCCTCGAGCGTCTCGCCGGGAAGCCAGACGTCGCTGCCGTACAGCCGCGTCGCCTTCTCGCCGGCGTAGATCTCCATCCAATGGATCCGGCGCCCGCCTCCGTACGCCTTCTCGACAGCGGCGTCCACGACGTTCCGCATGACCGGAGTGATGTCGACGCCGATCCCGTCGCCCTCCATGAAGGGGACGATCGGGTTGGCGGGAGTCGGCTCTCCGGGGACGATGCGCCTTCCGTCGGCGGGAACCTCGATGTGTGTCGCGACGCTCATCTTGACCTACCGTGTGCTCGTGGGAACAACCGGAGAGCAGGCTACAGCCGCCACGGCCGCGCGCGCTGCCACAGAGATTGCCGCCGTCCTCATCGAGGGATTCGACAAGCATTACCGGCTGTTCCGGACGACCAGCGCACGCGCAGCCGAGCTCTTCGACGCCGGAGCCTGGACAGACCTGCAGCACGCCGTCCAGAAGCGGATCCGCTTCTACGACCAGCGAGTCGCAGAGTGCGTCGAGCGGCTGCGCACGAGCTTCGACGTCGAGGCGCTCACGGACGAGACCTGGCGCGACGCGAAGCTGCAGTACATCGGCCTGCTCGTCGACCACGGCCAGCCCGAGCTCGCCGAGACGTTCTTCAACTCCGTCATCAAGCGGATCCTCCGGCGCAGCTACTACGACAACGAGCTCGTCTTCGTCCGGGCCGCGATCTCGACCGAGTACATCGAGTCGGACCCGCCCATCTACCGCAGCTACTACCCGCTCGTCGACGGCGAGCGGGAATGCCTTCTCCGAATGTTCCGCGACTTCGAGTGGCGGCGGCCGTTCGCCGACCTCGAGCGCGACGTCGACCACGTCGGCGCCGCCGTCGTCGAACGGCTGGACGGTCGCTGGCAGCATCTCGAGCCGAACTACCAGATCCAGGCGCTGAGCTCGGCCTTCTTCCGGAACAAGGCGGCCTACCTGTTCGGGAAGTTCGTCAACGGCCAGGAGGAGCTGCCCTTCGCGATTCCGATCCTCCACGGGCCGGACGAGCGCCTGACGGTGGACGCGATCCTGCTCGACCCGACGCTGATCACCGCCCTCTTCTCCCTCTCGCGGGCGTACTTCATGGTCGACATGGAGGTGCCGTCCGGGTACGTCGAGTTCCTGCGCTCGATGGCGCCGGCGCGTACAGGCTCCGAGCTGTACACGATGGTCGGGCTCGGCAAGCAGGGGAAGACGCTGTTCTTCCGCGAGCTCCGACAGCACCTCAACCACTCCCGGGACCAGTTCGTCGAGGCGCCGGGCGTTCGCGGCCAGGTCATGCTCGTCTTCACGCTGCCCTCGTTTCCGTACGTCTTCAAGGTGATCCGGGACGAGTTCGGAGGCACCAAGGACACCGACCGGAAGACGGTTCGTGCGAAGTTTGCAATGGTGAAGCACGTCGATCGCGTCGGCCGTCTCGCCGACACGCTCGAGTTCGTCGATCTCGCGCTTCCGCCGGAGCGCTTCTCGCCGGAGCTGATCGCCGAGCTGCGGCAGCTCGCGCCGTCCATGGTCGTCGAGGGCGACCCGCTGATCATCCGCCACTGCTACGTCGAGCGGAGAATGGTGCCGCTCAACCTCTACCTCGACCGCGCGACGCCCGACGAGCTCGAGGCGGCGGTCGTCGACTACGGCAACGCCGTGCGCGACCTCGCCGCTGCCAACATCTTCCCCGGCGACATGCTCTGGCGGAACTTCGGGGTCACGAGCTACGGGCGAGTGGTCTTCTACGACTACGACGAGATCGAGTACCTCAACGACATCAACTTCCGCCGGATCCCGCCCGCGCCCGACCTCGAGTCGGAACTCGCCGCGGAGCCGTGGTACGGCGTCATGCGCAACGACGTCTTCCCGGAGGAGTTCGCGACGTTTCTCCTCGGCGATCCGCACCTACGCGAGATCTTCCTCCGGCACCACGCGGATCTGCTCGAGCCGGAGTTCTGGCAGAAGGCGCAGCAGCAGATCGAACGCGGCGAGGTGATGGACTTCTTCCCGTACCCGGAGTCGATTCGCTTTCGCTGAGCTGGGCGCGTGACAGCACTTCGTCCTCGGGATGGAGCCGCCGGTCGAGCGGATATGGGCGTTCGAGTACGTGCAGGCGATGCGCGAGCTCGCGCGTACGCGGTGCTTCGGCTTCGTCGACGCGAAGCCACTCCGCTCGCCGCAGCCGGCCCAACGCGCGAGCGGCTACGTGAGCAAGTACCCCCAGCCTCTGAAGCTAGCCGGGGCTGCTCTACATTAGGCAACTGTGTTCGCACGCGCCTATGAGATCGCCTCGGCGTTCACAGTCCCGGTGGTCGTGTCTCAGCGGCTGCATACGGGTGATGTCGAGTGCGGAATAGGGACGGCCATTGTCCTCAATGACGAGGGTTGGCTCGCGACAGCCGCGCACCTGCTGGAGCCGCTTCGACTCCATGCTCAACACCAGTCGGAGATCGGGGACTACGAGGCGAAGGTGAAGGAGATCCTGTCGGGCCAGGGGAATCAGCAGGGCAAGCAAAAGCGGATCCGGGCCCTTTCAGCAGGCCGGCGCTGGATCGCAAACATCTCGTACTGGTGGGGCATGGACGGATGGTCGGTGCCGCAATGGCACGTTCTCCCCGAGGCTGACCTCGCTGTAGGAAAAGCCGACGGCTTCGACCCGGCTAAGGTCGCCGGGTTCCCGACGTTCCGAGCGGCAGCGGATATGAGCTGCGGCGCGAGCGTCTGCCGGCTCGGCTTTCCCTTCCACCAGGTTAAAGCGACGTACGACGAGAAGGCGGACTCGTTCACGCTGGAGTCCGGCGCCCTTCCGATCCCCCGCTTCCCGAATGAGGGGATCGTGACGCGATTCATCGATGCTGGAGCATCCGGTGATGGGCTACAGGTGCGCTTCGTCGAGACGTCGTCGGCAGGACTTCGCGGCCAGAGCGGCGGTCCGATCTTCGATACGGAGGGCCGCGTGTGGGCTATGCAGAGCCGCACGATGCATCTTCCGCTCGGGTTCAGTCCAGAGGTCGACGCGAACGGCAGGAAGGTCACGGAACACCAGTTCCTGAACGTGGGCTGGGGCGTGCATGGTGAGACAGTCGTGAACTTCTCGAGCTCCCACGGAGCAGCCGTCGCAGTCGGGTAGCCGACTTGCTGACGCGGCTTCTTTTTCACCTGATCGCAGTAGTCAAGGAACTCGGCAATCTTGGCCAGCGCGTGACCTCTCGTCGGAACGCTCGGAGCGCTTGGCTGTTGTCTGGTACGGCGAAGTAGGCGAGGTGTCCTCGCACGACCCGGCCGCGTTTCAGGCGGCTAGCTCAGGAATGGCTGGGTGGAGTAGCGGGCCGCTGCGAAGGATCTCTGTCGCATCCGGCGGCGATAGTGGCTTGGCGAAGAGGTAGCCCTGTCCTTGGTCGACTCCGGCCGCGCGGACGTAGTTGAGCTGGGCTTGTGTTTCGATTCCTTCGGCTATCACGTTCAGGTCGAGCGCTTTTCCGAGTCCGACGACGGCGCGGATCACCGGCCCGTCGTCGCCGGGGTCGCGGATCGCGGCGGTGAAGAATCTGTCGATCTTGAGCGAGCGCAGTGGGAAGCGTTTCAGGGATGAAAGCGCGGAGTAGCCGGAGCCGAAGTCGTCGAGGGTCAGGCCGAAGCCTTGCTCGGAGAGCGCGCCCAGGTTCACGACGACGATCGGATGGTGGTCGTCGATGAAGACACGTTCGGTCAGCTCAAGAGCGATGTCGGCGCTCGTGAGGCCGTGACGGGCGAGTGTCGCGGCGACGAACGCGGCGAAGTCGGTCTCTTCGAGCTCGCGGGCGGACACGTTCACCCCGATCCCGCGCGGGAGCAGCCCCGGCAGCTCGGAGCGCCAGTAGGCCGCCTGCACCGCGGCGCGTTCGAAGAGGAGACGGCCGAGCGGGACGATCAGCCCGGTCTGCTCGGCCAGCGGGATGAACTCGCCGGGGGCGACGGTTCCGAAGGCCGAGGAGTGCCAGCGGACGAGTTGCTCGAACGCGATGATCTCGCCGTCTGCGAGTTCGATGATCGGCTGGTAGGCGAGCTCGAACGCGTCGGCTGCGATCGCCACTTTGAGCTCGGCCGTGAGGCCGACCCGACGCAGAAGCTGCGTGCGCAGCTTGGTGTCGAACAGCTCGAAGCATCCCGGGCCCGCCGCTTTGGCCCGGTACATCGCGGTGTCGGCGTCGCGGAGAAGGTCGCTGCCGCTCACCGCCTTGCCGTTCGCGAGTGCACCCCCGACCGACACCGTGAGATACCACTGTTTGCCATCGAGTGAGAACGGCTCGGTAAAAGCGGAAAGGACACGCCGGGCGAGCGCGTCAACCTCCTGGTCGATCCGTACACCCTCGGCGAGCACGCAGAACTCGTCCCCGCCGAGGCGGCCGAATGTCTCACCGGTACGCACGAGACCGCGTAGCCGTCCTGCGATCTCGACCAAGAGCCGGTCGCCGGCCCCATGCCCGTTGGTGTCGTTGACCGCTTTGAAGTCGTCGAGGTCGACGATCAGCAGTGCAAGGCCGCCGTGGTCGCGAGCGCGACGAGCGAGCGCGTGGTCGAGTCTGTCGCGCAGCAGCACCCGGTTGGGCAGGTCGGTGAGGCTGTCGTAGAGCGCCTGATGCCTGAGCTCCTCCCGGCCCGCGATCAGGTCACGCTGGCCGAGGTAGAGCCGCAGCGCGAGCAGCGCAGCGACTGCGATCCCGATCACCGACACTGCGAATGTCGAAGAAAGGTTAGCCCGCTCGGCGTAGAGCATCACCCCGAAGCAGCCAGCGGCTGAAGCGAAAGGCAGCCTGCCGACACGCTCGCGCACCGCCTCGACAGGTTCTGTCCCGGAAAGCGACCGTTGCCAGAGCGCGGCGGCCGCAACCAGCGCAAAAGTGACGATCCAGAGGATGTCGACCGGGTCACCCGACTGGTAGGTGCCGTGCAGCGCCTGGACGCCGTAGATCAGGTCGCCGACGACGTAGATCGAAAACGCCGCCCCGAGCAGGCGCAGCGGCAGCCTCGCCGAAGCGCTCGAGCCGTGCAGGAGCGCAGCCGCGATTCCCGCAAGCAGCAGCATGTCGCCGACCGGGTAGGCAATCGAGAAAACCGTCTGCAGCAGGCTCGCCGAGGCGTGCAGGTTCGGGTCGAGCGTCAGGTAGATGACGAGCGAGGAGAACGCGAGCGCAACCGTCGCGATGTCCATCCAGACCCGCCGTTCCTCGTTGCGGGCGCGCTTGGCGACCGGGAAGCTGAGCAGCCCGGCCAGCAGCAGCGGGTAGAAGGCGAGGTAGAAGCCGTCGGCGAGGGACGGGTAGGGAGCGATCCCGATCACGTCGTAGACGTTGTAGGTGATCTCGCCGAGCAGGTAGACGAGCGCGCCGAGGAAGAGAAACCGCCAGGCGCGCGCCAGCCGCGGCGAGGCGGCGACGCGGCGGGCCGCAAAGAACGTCGCTGCGAGCGCTGCCAGGTCGACCGGGTAGACGAGCGCATCCCCCATCAGGACGTGCGCGTGGCCACCCGCGAGCCCCCAACCGGAGAACTGCCATGACCCGTACAGGGCGACGTAGCCGAGCAGTAGGACGGAGCCCCAGAGAACGGGGCCGCCGTCACGTAGCAGTCCGCGAAGACCGCGGCCGACGATCATGCGGCCGCCGGACCACGGTCGGGTGCGGGGAGATGCCGGGTCGAGGCGTTGCACTCACCGGCCTCGATCGCCGGCGGAGAAAGCTCTGCGACTCGGCGGTAAGCGTCACTCTCGACGCTGACGCCGACCAGCGCACCGGGCATAGCGGTCACCTCCACTGCTTGCTTCGTTCGGCCACAGAAAGCACACGGAACTCTGGAAACACCAGATTCGATGTGGTCGCCATTGGAAGCGCAGCCGAAGCCGTTCCTGAACCCATCGGCGGCTAGGGCGCAACCGCACAGAGCAGAAACCCGCAGTCCCCCGTTGGGCGACCGCGCTCTTGTCGTCGGTCCTGCCCGAGCCGTTCGGGGAAACGGGGAGCGCCGAGCGGCGTGGCCAGCTCGGCCATTCGCGGATCGATGCGACGCAGCTCTACACGGACGATCTCGACGCTGACGAGATCGCGAGTGCACTCGCGCGGGCGGTGGAAAAGGGAGAGTTACAAGCGTCGTCCGGAGCGGCAACGGGCGATGAGGGAACCCTCAAGTTCCCTCGAAACCCATTGATGGAGGCGGCGGGAATCGAACCCGCGTAGGGTTCCTGCCGCCAGAGCTGAAGAGCACCCTGCGCCGCTCACCGGATTCGTACCCCGCGCCCTCGAAGGCGCGAGGCGATTACGCCGCTAGCCTCATCCGCCTTGGCAGTTCGGAGGCGTGACCGTCGGAGCGTTCGGATCATTGGGTGCCTGGACGAAGACGAACAGTTTGTCCGCTGAGCGGCTATCCGCACTGATGTCCCAGACGACGCTGTCGGCGGGAACTGTCTGCGGCTCGCTCGAGTAGCCGCCGGCCACGCCGTCGGGCGCGTTCTTGTCGGCGTTATGTACCGGCTGGCTCCCCCAGTGCTGGAAGCGCCACTCGATCTGATAGCCGTTCTGATGCAGGACGGTCTCTGCCTGGCCGGCGGTTTGCCCGATCAGATTGCAGGCAAGCGTGCTCGTCGCTCCGGTTGTGAGCGTCGGCGGGTTCGGGCTTATAGAAGCGCCGTGCAGCGGGCCGAATCCGATCGCACCGGCGGTAGCGAGGCTCGCAAAGGCCAGCACCGCGATGCCTGCCATTGCCGCCGCGAGCATCAAGGGACGAGATCGGCGCCCGCGTGGGCGGCGCTTCAACCTGACCGGCTGAACCCGCTCAAAGGGGGCGAGCAGTTCGCGAACGACGTCGTCGTCGCGCTCCATTGCGATGGCACGGTTCATGTCTCGTTCTCCTCGTCGGAAGGGTTGGGCTGGAGTCCAGCGGCGCGGATGAGGCGGCCCTTTGCCCGCGCCAGCCGCTGGCGAACGGCCGCGGGCGTCCGACCAGTCATCGCGGCAAGTTCTGTCGCCTCGAAACCGTGCAGGTACCGCAGGATCAGAAGCGCGCGGTCCTCCGGGTCGAGATGACGCTCAAGCAGGTCACGCAGAGCAAGCAGTTCGAGGTCGTCGCGCTCGCTCGGCTCGGGACGTTGAACCATCCGCTCGAGAGCACTTCGTAGGCGACGACGTCTACGGAGCGCCGCGAGCGCACGATTTCGCGCGATCCCGAAGATCCAAGCTTCGGGACTTGCGATCTCGCCAAGCTGATCGCCGCAACGGAGAGCCTCGTAGAAGCTGTCCTGGAGTAGATCCTCGGCAAGCTGCCGGTCGTGAACCATCTGAGCGAGAAACCGGCCGAGACGGGGCTCACATGCGTAGAAGAGGCGCTCGACAGCCTCGCGGGTGCTCTCCGACGACGACCCAGCGGTATCACGCTCACGCCGGCTCCTATTGCGCGGCGCGTCGAGCTCCTCGGCGAATTCCTTCATCTTCAAGTACAGGTGCCGACGACGGGTGAAACGTGACTCTATGCGCCGGTCTCGTCCTCAGTCCATTGGAGGGTCGAAGACGTCCAGATCGTCCTCGAGCCACCCGGAGAAGAACCAGACGAGCTTCCGCTGCAGCTGCTGTGCGCCGCGACGGGCAAGCTGCGAGACGCGCTGGCCTTCGAGAAACGCGTGGTGGAGCGTGACCGGCATGTAGAGAAGCGCGACGCTCTCAGGCATCGAGAACTCGAGCTCGTCGACGTCGAGCGGCGGGAGGTACATGTAGTTGATCAGGTGGTCGAGCCGCCGCACATCGTCAAGCGCGCTCTCCTTGACGACGCCTCGGTCGACCAGCTCGGCAAGCGGCAACACGGGCACGAGGGTCCGGACCGGATGGCCGTAGCCCGCGGTCCCCTGGGCGCCCAGCGAGCAACTTGGCGTGATCAGCATCGCAGGCCCGAACTCGAGCGGCCCGCTCAGGAAACGGCGACTCCCACCGGTCGCTTCGTCGAGGACGAGCTCGTCGGCCGGAAGCGGATAGGCGAGCGGCACATCGCGGAACAGATCGCCCTGGCTGAAGAGCTCGACGCGGTCCCGCTCGTAGTAGTCGGCGTCCGGAGGTCGTTCGGGTCTCGGCGGCATCGGCGGGCCAGCCTATCGCCGCGCCCGGTCGGGTTTGCTCGCTCGCGCTATTCGGTTGCGTCGCCGAAGACGAGGCTTCCGCTGCGCTCGCGACCGCTGTTGACGACCGGCCCTTCGATCGCCGGCGCGAGCTGCTCGAACATCTCGGTCCGCAGCCGCTCGACGTCCTGGACGGCGAAGCGACGATAGCCGCTGCCGGGCAGCCGGACAGCGCGGAGGATGCCCCGCTCCTCCCAGTTGCGGACCGTGTTCTCGTGCACGCCCAGCACCCGGGCGGTGTCGCGAACGTTCAGAAGCGCGCTGGTTGCCATCGGATCTCCAGTATAGGCCCGTTTGGTGTCTTTGTCGAGTATGTTGACTATGTCCACTTTGGTTCGTGGCAAATCGCGAGCTTGGATGGGCGCGATCTGTCCCGCTGCAAGCATTCGTCGACTTGGACGCCCCTATGAGGTATCAACGCGCAAGGAGGGGCATGCAGAGCGATCTCGTAGAAACCGTTGCCCGGGCGCGCCGCGGAGACCTCGCCGCGACCGAAGCCCTTGTGCGGCAGGCGCTCACACTCGCGCTCCGCACGTCGGCCGCAACCCTGGGCTCGCGCGAGGAAGCTGCTGATGTTGCCCAGGAGGTCGCAATCGATGTGCTGCGCGACCTGCGGAAACTCCGTGATCCCTCGCGGTTCGACGCGTGGGTGCATCGAATTACCGCCCGCCGTGCCCTCCGCCACCTGCAGGCGCGCCGCTCGCGCCTCGCGAGCAACCTCAACAGCCTGCCCGAGCATGAACAGCCTGCAACTCATCTGAACGAGGGCGACCTTGCCGCTCAATGGTCGGCCACGCCCCCTCTGCGTGCCGCGCTCGCGCAGCTGCCACCGCGACAGCGCGTCGCGCTCGCTCTCAAGTACGTGGCCGGCCTGAGCGACGGCGAGATCGCTGCCGCCCTGGGTTGTCCTCGCGGTACCGCCGACTCGCTGCTGTCCCGCGGGCGCACTGCGCTTCAAGCGAATCCACTGCTCGCCGAGCTTAGGCCGAGCCGTCTGCAAGGAGAAGCCTGAGATGCTCGACGCAAGCACCCCTGAGATCCGCAATTTCTACAACGGCGCACGCGCGCTGGAGCCGACGGAAGCCGAGGTGGCACGCGTCCTGCAGCTTGTCGCGCACCGGCGTACGCGAAGAAGCTTCGTCCGCCGCCCGCACGTAATCGCCGCCTTTGCGCTCGCGCTTGCCGTGTTCGGCAGCGCCTTCGCGTATCCGGCGAGCCGCGACGCACTCGACGCGTTCTTCAGGGGCGGAACGATCCCGGGCACCCAAAGAGACCTCGGCAGCTTCCCCGCTTGGCTGGACAACACCGCGCTCACTCGTCCTGCCTCGGGAACCCAGCGTCTGCTCGCTGAGCAAGACGGCCAGAAGCTCTATGCGTACCGAGACGCAAACAGCGGACGCGCGTGCCTCGTCTTCGGAAACGACTCCGACACCTGCTCGAGCAGCGACGAGTGGCAGCGCCTGTTCGCCGGGCACGCGCTGCTCAAGCTGGCAAGCGGCGTCGGCCCCACCGCCGATGGGAAAGTCGCGGTGTTCGGACTCGCCCGCTCCTCCGTCAAGCACGTCGCACTCCTCGACGGAGAGAAAACAGTCGCGAACGCGCCTGTCACCAACGGAGGCTGGGTACTTGTGGCTAACCAGGGTCACCACGACACCCTCGTCGGACTCGACTCGAGCGGTAAGACGGTCGAGTCGGTCGACGCCCGCGACTGGACCTGGACCTTCTGCTTTCGCGAGGCGGGCTGCCCCTAGCCGACCGGCAGCCGTTCGGCCGCACGATTGTCCGACTGTCCCGAGCGAGATACAGATGCATCCTTGAAGCTCGATACTCGCCGCGCAGCGCCGCGGAGGGCGAGCGGAACGGTGCCGCGCAGAGTCGAATCGTTCCGCTCGCGGGTCTTCGGAAGCAGAGTAGATCTCGCTCTTTCGCACTTCTCGCAGAAGTGCATCTGTGTCTCGCTGCCCATGTTGTCGAGGAAGGCGAGCGAACGCAGCTACAGATCGATCCCGAGTCCGAGCTCGTGCTCGAGTTCGATCAGGCGGCGGAACTGGTGGAGCTTCTCCGCGTCCTCGTCGCGGCCGAGCGCGGAGAGCATCCGCGCGAGATCGCCCTTCGAGGCGACGGCTGGCCGGAGTCCCTGACCAAGAGGCTCTCTGACCGCCGCGCGGCGGAGGTCGTCGTAGCCGCGCGTGCCAGCGGGCATCGGAACGACGCGCAACTCGCCGTACGGAGTCGCCACGGTCGTGGGCTCTTCAGCATCGAGTTCCGTCTCGCCCACGCCGAGCTCGCCGAGAGCCTCCTCGAGACGCCTGAGATTCTCCGGCCTCGTCGACGGCGTGATGTCGACCCCCATGGTGATCTCGTCGGCTCCCTCGATGACGCGTGCGAGGCCTCCGATCACGATGAACGACACACGGTGCCGATCGAGCACGCTCAGGACCGCTCGCGGGTCGAACGCCGAAGGCCGGCCCGGGCTCACGTCTTCGAGGCCTTCAGAAGCTCCTGGAGGCGCTCCTGCGGCGATAGGCGGAGCTTCCGCCGCAGAACCTTCTCTCCTGTCTCGTCGACCTCAGCGGGGCCGATGGAGACGTCGAGCTCGAAGCCGCATGCACGAACGAGCTGACGAAGCGTCTCGAAGCTCGGCTCGACGGCGCCGCGTTCCCAGCGCGCGATCTGTGCGCGGTCTTTGCCGACGCGCGCGCCCAGCTCCCCCTGCGAAAGGCCGGCGAGGAGCCGTGCCTCCCTGATCAGCAGTCCGCTCGTCACGACGAGCTGATTCTACCTCTCGGGCTGATTTCCTCTTTAGGAACATTTTTGTTACTCTCGGCCTCGATGCCTCAAACGGGCCTCGCCCAGCTCAGTCTCGAGCTGCCGGCGATCGAGCCGGTCGAGGCACCGCCGCGCGCTCCGGAGCCGCCACCGAGGCCGCCTCGCTTGACTCTGGCCGAGGCCGCACGGATCATGCGCGAGGCTGAACGCATGAAGGACAAGTCGTACCGGGCAACGCCGATCGGCCTCGAGGTCGCCCGCTTCATGCGCTGGTTCCGGAACGAGTACGGCGCGACACAGGAGACGCTGCGCGACTATGAGGCGATCCTGGCGAAGCTGGCGCTCGACCATGCTGACCTCGAGCTCGTCGACTTCGAGCCGCCCGCGGGCACGACCTGCCTCCGCGAGTTCATCGACGAGCGCTGGGGCGACGCGGCTCCGCGCACGCGCAAGAAGGTGCGAGCCGTTCTCATGTCCTTCTTCCGCTGGGCGCAGGGCGAGTTCAAGCTCCAGGGGAACCCGGTAGTCCCAATCCGCAGCCCGCGGCTCCGCGACATCGAGCGTCCGCTCTTCGATCGCGACGTCGTCGACCGGGTCATCGCGGCTCAGCCCGAACTCCGCGATCGCGTCGCGCTCAAGCTCCTTTTCCTGATCGGCATCCGCAAAGGATCGCTCGCCCAGCTCCGCCTCAAAGACTTCGACCTCGGTCGCCGCCGCGTGTGCATCCGCGCCAAGGGCGGGAAGATCCGGAACCTGCCCCTGCCCACCGAGGATCTCCGGCAGGAGCTCGAGCTGCTCATCCTCGGCCGCGACGCGAATGAGTACCTGCTCTACCCGGAGGTCAAGGCGCCGCGCTGGCAGAAGGGACAGGTCTCCGGCGAGGACAAGGCGGAGATCGCGGTCGTGCACGCGAACCGCCTCAAGCCGCTGAGCTCGACCGCCCTCCATCGCTGGTGGTACCGCTGCCTGCAGCGCGCCGGCGTCGTCGAGCCCGGGCAGACCAAAGGGATGAAGATGCACGGCGCCCGCTACACGGCCGGCACGGAGTTCTACCTAGCGACAGGCGACATCCGGGCCACGCAGCAGCTGCTCGGTCACGAGGACATCGGGACGACGGCGAACATCTACGTCCAGCCGAACGAGGCGAGCCTCGAGCGCAAGCTCGCCGAGATCTATGAGTCCGGTGATGCGGACAACGATTCCGCCCGCCCCCGCTAGATCGCAATCGTTCCTCTCGCCAGATCGCGATTAGCAGGGAGAATGGAGGCGGCGGGAATCGAACCCGCGTCCGCAGCCGCACCGGCTGAGCGTCTACAAGCGTAGGCTGCCCTTTTGTTTCGCCCGCCGGCCGGGGTGCAGCCGCCCTACCGACGCGCTAGCTGATCCTTTGGAAGTCGCGGTTTCGGGCGATCAGCTCTCCCTCCGCGCCGAGCCCGTTAGTTGGCGCCGCCTCCGGGCCACGGGCCGAACCCGGGGCGGCGTCGCCGTGCTAGGTCTCCCTAGGCGGCGAGTGCGAGATCGTTCTTCGCACTTGCGTTGTGCCGGTGGATTTACGAGGCCTACCGGCGACCTCGGCTTGCAGCTCATCCGGATGGATCGACCACGTCGAAACCAGGTCGCCCCCGTATGTCGTGGTGCTGTTAGGAATTGTAGCCGTGCCGATCTTCCACGTCGTCGTGCGCCAGGACGGGCCGGAGTTCGACCGCTCGAAACCGCTCGAGCGGCAATCCGGCTGGGAGGAGCACGCCGCGTACATGGACTCGCTCGTCGCGGAGGGTCGCATCGTCCTCGGCGGCCCGCTCCCGGACTTCCGCACTGCGCACGCGATGGAGGCGGAGTCCGAGGCCGAAGTACGGGCACTCTGGGCCGCCGATCCGTGGCACGAGTCGCACCTCACGCTCGAGAGCGTCGAACCGTGGGAGATCCGACTCGCCACGCACGGGCTGCACCTCGACGCCCGGTGACACCGATGATTTGGGTGCACTCGCCGGGTCTGACCTGCGAATCGTCCACTGCGATCAGAGGAGTGAACGAATGGCGAGCAACACACCCGGCACGCAGCGCATCCTGGGCACGCTCCGGTCCGAGAGCGGCGCCGGCGTCGTGCGGATCGAGGACCGCCTCGACGCCCCGATCGGCGAGGTCTGGTCGGCAATCACGGAGCCGGCTCGGCTGGCCGAGTGGTATGGCGAGGTGGAGGGCGACCTGCGCGTCGGCGGCGAGTTCCGGTCACACGTCCTCGCCAGCGGCTGGGAAGGGACGCGACGCATCACGGCCTGCGAGCCCCCGCACCGGCTCGCCTTCGTCGGCCAGGATCCCACCGAGGCGAACGAGCACGCCAGCGAGGTCACGCTGACCGCCGACGGAGACCAGACCGCCATCGTCTACGAGAACCACGGCGTGCCGCTCGACCTGCTCTTCGCCTACGGCGCAGGCGAGCAGATCCACGTCGAGGATCTCGGCGCGCACCTCGCCGGCCGCGGGCGCAACGGCGAGAGTCGCTGGGACGAGCTCGAGCCCACCTATCGCGAGGCCGCCGAGAGGATCAGCCCCCAGCGCTAGCGCCGGAGGCTCTTCAGCTCGCGCTCGATCTGCCGCCGCGCGTCGCGGGCCGCGATGTCGCGCCGCTTGTCGCGCAGCTCCTTGCCGCGCGCGAGGGCGAGCTCGACCTTGACGCGGCCGCCCCGGAAGTAGAGGCGCGTCGGGACGAGCGTGAACCCCTTCTCGGCGACCGCCGACGAGAGACGCTCGATCTCCTTCCGGTGGAGCAGGAGCTTGCGCGGCCGGTCCGGGTCGTGGTTCGCGCGGTTTCCCTCCGTGTACTCGGGCACGTGGAGGCCGACGAGCCACGCCTCGCCGTCGCGCACCTCCGCGTACGCCTGCTGCAGCGTCGCCTGTCCGCCGCGGAGCGACTTCACCTCCGTGCCGGCGAGCACGAGACCGGCCTCGACGCGGTCCGAGAGGTGGTACTCGTGCCGCGCACGCCGGTTGTCGACGATCAGCTTCTCGGCCATGGGGCGCAAGTGTAGGGTCGGCGCGGTGGAGTTCACCCTCGCGGAGCTGAACCAGGTCGGTGAAGCCCACCTGCCGGGGCTCGTCGGCGTGATCGTGGACGAGGTCGCCGACGGCGTCGCGCGGGCGCACCTCGACGTCGCCGAGAAGCACTGGGCTCCGAACGGCTACCTGCACGCGGCCACGATCGTCGCGCTCGCGGACACAGCCTGCGGCTACGGCTGCATCCTCAACCTGCCCGAGGGTGCGACCGGCTTCACGACCGTCGAGCTGAAGACGAACTTCGTCCGCAGCGTGCGCAGCGGGACAATCGCGTGCGAGGCGCGACTCGCCCACGCCGGCCGCACGACGCAGCTCTGGGACGCAACCGTGACCGATCCCGACGGCCGGGCGCTGGCGTTCTTCCGCTGTACGCAGCTGATCCTGCGCCCGGCGCCCGAGGGCTAGGCGCCCGAGGCGGGCCAGGTGGAGGAATGGAGCGGCCGCACGGTCAGCTCGTCCTCCTTCCACAGGTGCACGCGGATGAGCGCGTCGAGCCCGTACAACAGCTCCTGCAGGGTGGCGACGTCGTCGTTCTCCACCTCCGACAGCTTCGCGATCCAGGCGCGGATCGCGAGGTGGTCGTAGGCGAGAGCCGCCGTGGCGAGCGGGGATCCGAGCCGTGCCGCTGCCGTCGGATAGAGCACGTCCTCGTCGAGGCGCATGTGGGGCTCGATCTCGTCGTGGAGGAACGCCACGAGGTCGGCGACGAGCTGCATCCGATCCGACGCATCGAGCTCGGGGAGCCGGAGGGCAGCGATCCGGAGCTCGTCCGTCCAGGCCCGGAACGTGTCGTGCGCAACCTCGAACTGCTGCTCGGTCATGGAGCAAGGGTGCCCGGCGGCGGGCCGGTCGGCATCGGCGACCGCCACGAGCGACGGTGCGGCTTTCCCGCTACCTGCGGCTGCGGTAGCCGCGCGCCATGAAGCAGCGGTCGCAGAGCGCCGCCCACGGCGCCGTGCGAGCGCCGCAGACGCGGCAGCGGCCGATCGTCGGATCCTCGATCTCCGCCCGCAGCTCACGCACGACGCGCGCGGCCGCGGCCTCCTCGAGCGCCGCCGCACGCTCGATCGTGACGCTGGCGACGTCCGGGTACTGGAGCGCGAACCAGCGCAGGATCGACGCCTCCCGGGCGGCCTCCTCCGCCTCCTCCAGGCCGGCGGCGTCGAGGCGACGCGGGTCGAGGATCCAGCCGAGCACCGTCCGCTGCGGCTTGTCGCCGGCGACCGCGGCGGCGAGCGTGCCGAGCAGCGGCAGGCCGTCCTCGTCGACGGGCGCCTGGACGAGCTTCCACACGTCCGCGAGCCCGAGGGTGCGGCGGGCGTGATGGAGCGCCTCCCGCACCGCGTCGAGCCGAGCCAGGAGCGGCTGGATCGACTCGACCTCTAGCCAGCCGTCGACGCTCCAGAAGCGCAGCGCCGCATGGCGCCAGGCGTGCAGCGCCGGCTCGAGCTCGTCGACGCGCGCCACGTTGAGGTCGGAGAGCTGCGGGCGCAGCCGCCCGCTGTCGACCACCCGGTAGCCGAGGTGGCCGTCCTCGATCGCGACGTGCGGGACGAGCGCCGCCCGCACGAGCTCCGGATCGGGATCCGCCCACGGCACGCCAGTGAGAACGCCCACGTGGCCGCGCTCGTGGAAGCCAAAGCGGCCGGCGCGGCCGGCGATCTGGGCGATCTCCCACGACTCGAGGTCGCGCCGCTCGCGACCGTCGAACTTCGTCGTCTCGGCGAAGAGGAGCGTCTCGCACGGAAGGTTGACGCCGTGCCCGAGGACGTCGGTCGCCGCGCAGACCTCCGCGCGACCGTCGACGAAGCGGTCGATCTCCTCCCGCCGCGACGCGAGCGGCATCGCTCCGTAGAGGCAGGCGACACGACCCGGATGGAGCTGGTTGAGCTCGCCGGCGAGGCCGATCACGGCTCGGCGGCTGAACGCGACGACGACGGTGCCGGCGCCGAGCCCCGCGATGCCGCGGCGGCCGGCCCAGTCGAGCGGCGCCTTCCGCTCGAAGAAGCGGACCTCGGCCTGCGGGAAGGCATGCCGTACGAGCGGCAACGCCTCGACCGCGCCGAGCAGGAGGATGTGACGGTACTCGCCGCCGAGCAGGAGCCGCGTCCACGCCGAGCCGCGCTCCTCGTCCTCCGCCCACTGCACCTCGTCGAGGACGAGCGTCTCGCCCCGCGGCGGCGCCATCTCGGCGGTGCAGCAGACGATCGGGGCCTCGGGGTTGAGCCGCTCCTCGCCCGTCACGAGCCCGACGCGCTCCTCGCCGAGCTCCGCCGAGAGCCGCCGGTGCGCCTCCTGCGCGAGCATCCGCAGGGGCGCGGCGTAGACGCCCCTTCCGGTTTCGACGAGGAAACGGAGCGCGTCGTGCGTCTTGCCGGAGTTCGTCGGCCCGAGATGCGCGATCACCGTCTCGGGCTCGACGCGCCGCTGGGGCAGCCGCACCGTCAGCTCGGAGACGGGCTTCCGCGACGGCTCTCTCCGCCGCCGCCGCTCGCTCCGACCGGGGCGCTTCTGCCGCCCCCGGGCCACTAGACCTGCAGGAAGCGGCGGAGCGTGACGAGCGACCCGGTCGCCCCGAGGAGGAGCCCGGCGCCGAGCAGCGCGATCGCGTTCAACGTGAAGGACAGCGCGTGCACGTCGGAGGTGCCGCCGCCGATGTGCGGGAGGATCGTCGGGAGCGCGACCGTCTTCCCGAGCATGAGTAGGATGACCGCCAGCACGGATCCGGCGACCCCGCAGAGGAGGCCCTCGAGCATGAACGGCCCGCGGATGAACCAGTTCGTCGCGCCGACGAGCTTCATCACCTCGATCTCCCGTCGTCTCGCGAAGATCGAGAGCCGGATCGTGTTCGCGATCAGGAGCGTCGAGGCAGTCACGAGCAGGATGACGGCGATGAGGAACACGAGCGAGATGACCTTCGCGATCGTGAGCACGCGTTTCGCCGTCGCGCTCCCCCATTTCACGTCGTCCACCCCCGCCCAGTGCGCCTGCCGCACGGACGTGCCGATCAGCGGCGTGTCGGACGCCTTGACGGGGACGACGGTGTACGAGTCGGGCAGCGGATTGTTCGGCAGCGGAATCCTCACGAGGTTCTTGAAGTCCCTCTTCATCTTCACGAGGGCCTGCTCTTTCGAGACGTAGATCTCCCGCTTCACGCGCGGGTCGTTCCGGAGCTTCAGGCCGACGAACTGCTCTTGCTGCGGCGACGCGTTGCTCTGGAAGTAGACGTGCACCTGGAGCTCTTTCTGGACGTGGTTGCTCCAGGAGAGCACCCATGTGCCGAGCGCGATGAACAGCCCCAGCAGGCACATCCCGATCAGCACGGTCATCGTCGCCGCGATCGTCGTCGAGAGGTTCATCCGGATCGAGGACCACGCCTCGGAGAAGAGCAAGCGGACGCGACTCATTCGGACGTGTATCCCCCGCGCCGCTCGTCGCGGGCCAGCCGCCCGCCCTCGAGCGCGATCACGCGCTTGCGCATCTTGTCGACCATCTCGCGGTCGTGCGTGACCATGAGGATGGTCGTGCCGGCCCGGTTGATGCGGTAGAGGAGCTGCATGATCCCGACGCTCGTGTCGGGGTCGAGGTTCCCGGTCGGCTCGTCGCAGACGAGCAGCGGCGGGTGGTTGACCACGGCGCGCGCGATCGAGACGCGCTGCTGCTCGCCGCCGGAGAGCTCGTCGGGAATCGAGTTCATCTTGTTCGCGAGCCCGACCATCGTCATCACCTCGGGCACCTTGCGCCGGATCGAGGCGCGGCTCTCGCCCTGCACCTTGAGCGCGTAGGCAACGTTCTCGGCCGCCGTCCGGCTCGGCAAGAGCTTGAAGTCCTGGAAGACGCAGCCGATGTTGCGGCGGAGTTGAGGCACCGTCGAGCGGCGCAGCCGGCCGAGGTCGCGACCGCTGAGGATGATGCGCCCCTCCGACGGCTCGAGCTCCTTCAGCAGGAGCCGCACGAGCGTCGTCTTCCCGGAGCCGGAGGCGCCGACCACGAAGACGAACTCCCCCTTGTCGATCGCGAAGCTGACGGCGTCGAGCGCGACGACGTCGGGGTCGTAGACCTTCGTGACGCCCTCGAACAGGATCATCGAGCCCGCCGGTGCCTGCTCCTGCGGCTTCACCTGTCCGTTCGGCGACGGCTGGGCGACGGTTGCTGCGGGCTGCTCTATCTGTACGTCGGTCACGTCTACCGGTTCGAGTTGGGGCGGGCGACATGCCCGACGCCGGTGGAGTGCAGGCGAAGCGGCCTCCACTCTAGCGCAGCTTTCGGCGGACTACGCCGCCTCTCCCGCGGTTTGCAGGAGGTATGCGCGGATGAAGCCGTCGAGATCGCCGTCGAGGACGCCCTGCGTGTTGCCCACCTCGTGCTCGGTCCGGTGATCCTTGACGAGCTGGTAGGGGTGGAGGACGTAGCTGCGGATCGCGTTGCCGCCGAAGCCCATCGAGACGCCGCCGCGCTCGCGCGCAAGCTCCGCCTCCCGCTCCTCCTCGGCCTTCTCGGCGAGCCGCGAGCGGAGGATCTTCAGCGCCGTCTCCTTGTTCGCCGACTGGCTCCGCTCGTTCTGGACGGCGACCACGATGCCGCTGGGCAGGTGCGTGATCCGGACGGCGGAGTCGGTCTTGTTCACGTGCTGGCCGCCGGCGCCGGACGAGCGGTAGGTGTCGATGCGCAGCTCGTCCTCGTCGAGCTCGATCTTGCCGGCCTCCTCGAGGAGCGGCGCGACGATCACCTGCGCGAAGCTCGTGTGGCGGCGGTGCGCCTGGTCGAACGGGCTCAGGCGGACGAGCCGGTGCTTGCCGCGCTCCGCCTTGAGGATCCCGTACGCGTTCTCGCCGCGCACGGTGAACGTCGCCGATTTGATCCCAAACTCCTCGCCCGGGCTCGCCTCGATCACCTCAGTCTCGAGGCCGCGCTGGTCGGCCCAGCGCAGGTACATGCGGAGGAGGATCTCGGCCCAGTCCTGCGCGTCGGTGCCGCCGGCGTCCGCCTGGATCGTGACGACGGCGTCGCCCGCGTCGTACTCGCCGGAGAAGAGCGCATCCTCTTGCAGCCGCGAGAGCTCCCCGTGCACGTCGCGCAGCATCGGCTCGAGCTCCTCGTCTCCGAACGTGCCCGCCCCCTCGCGCAGGAACTCGACGTTCGAGACGAGCTCGTCGTAGCGCCGGAGCTTCTGCTGCGTCCGCTGGTGCTCGGTGGAGCGGCGCGCCGCGCGCTGCTGGTCGTTCCAGAAGTCGGGTTGCGCAAGCTCCTGCTCGAGCTCGTCGAGGCGGACCTTCAGCGCGTCGGGGTCAAAGGTAACCACGGACCCAGTCGAGCTGGGTCCCGATCTCCTCGAGCTGCTCCTGCAGGGTCTGCTCGCGCTCGTCCGCCATCCGGGCGGCATCGTAGCTGCGCCTGCGGGCTACGCCCTCTTCGTGTCGCGGCCGTCGATCCCACGGACGGCGTGCGACTCCGTGCTCGCCGGCGAAGGACTTCGTCAGCTCCCGCAGGACGACGCCGTCGCCGCCGCACGGCCTCCGTTCTCGGGTGTGCGGGTCGCGAGTCTCAGGCCCCGTGGCACTTCTTGAACTTCTTGCCCGAGCCGCACCAGCACGGGTCGTTGCGGCCGAGCTTCTCGTTCGGGCTCGCGTGGACGGTCTGGGCGACTCCCCCCGCCGACGGCACCCCGGCAGCGACCGCCTCTCCCCCGCCCGCCGCCGCGATCGCCGCAGCGCCGGCCGACGCCTCGTGCTCGTAGTAGACGTTGCCGTTCGTCGTCTGCGCCTGGTTCTGCGCCAGCTGCTGCTGCGCCTCCTCGGGCGCGAGCTCGGCGTGGTAGAGGTGGAGCACGACCTCGCTGCGGATCGCGCGCCCGAGCTCGGTGAACATCCGCTCGCCCTCGGCTGTGTACTCCACGAGCGGGTCCTTTTGCGCCATCTGGCGCAGATAGACGCCCTCGCGCAGCGCGTCCATGTTCTCGAGGTGCTCGCGCCAGCGCATGTCGACGACCTGGAGGACGACGAAGCGCTCGAGCTCGCGCATCAGCTCCGCGCCGAACGCCTCCTCCTTCGCCTCGTACTCGTCGCGCGCGTCGGCCTGGAACTCCTCGACGAGAACGTCGCGGGAGATCTGGCCCAGGTCCTGGCGCAGCTCGTCCGCCGTGATCTCGGTCTGGTAGAGCCCCGCCATCGCGTTCGTGAGCGCCTCGAGGTCCCACTCCTCGGCGTACTCCTCCTCGGTGAACACGTTGATCGTGTCCTCGACGACCTCCTCGATCCAGAGCTTGATCTGCTCCGAGAGGTCGTCGCCCTCGAGCACCTGCCGCCGCTGCTCGTAGATCCGCTGGCGGTGCCGGTTGAGGACGTCGTCGTACTTGAGCGTGTTCTTGCGGATGACGAAGTTCTGCTCCTCGACCTTCTTCTGCGCGCCCTCGATCTGGCGGGAGAGGATCTTCGCCTCCATCGGCTGGTCATCGGGGATCTTGAAGCGCTCCATCACGCCCTTGATCCGGTCGCCGGCGAAGAGGCGGACGAGGTCGTCCTCGCCGGAGAGGTAGAAGCGCGTCTCGCCCGGGTCGCCCTGGCGGCCCGAGCGGCCGCGGAGCTGGTTGTCGATGCGACGCGCCTCGTGCCGCTCGGTGGCCAGCACGTAGAGGCCGCCGGCCTCGGCCACGCCCGGCCCGAGCTGGATGTCGACGCCGCGGCCCGCCATATTCGTCGCGATCGTGACCGTCCCGCTCCCGCCGGCGTCCTTGATGATCTCGGCCTCGCGCGCGTGCTCCTTCGCGTTGAGCACGTTGTGCTTGATCCCCTTCCGCGTCAGGAGCTGGGAAAGGTACTCCGACGTCTCGACGGCGATCGTGCCGACGAGGACGGGCTGGCCCGCCTGCGTCCGCTCCTCGATGTCGCGCACGACGGCCGCGAACTTCCCCTCCTTCGTCTTGAAGACGAGGTCGTTCTCGTCCGCGCGGACGACCGGGACGTTCGTGGGGATCTCGACGACGTCGAGGTTGTAGATCTCGACGAACTCCTTCTCCTCGGTCTTCGCGGTGCCGGTCATGCCGGCGAGCTTCTCGTACAGGCGGAAGTAGTTCTGGAGCGTGATCGTCGCGAGCGTCTGGTGCTCCTCCTGGATCTTCACGCCCTCCTTCGCCTCGACTGCCTGGTGGAGCCCCTCGCTCCAGCGGCGGCCCTCCATGATCCGGCCGGTGAACTCGTCGACGATCTTCACCTCGCCGTCCTGGATCACGTAGTCGATGTCGAGCTGGTAGAGCGACTGCGCCTTGAGCGCCTGGTAGAGGTGGTTGACGAGCTGCGTGTTCTCGAGCGAGTAGAGATTGTCGATCCGGAGCGCGCGCTCGACCTTCGCCACGCCCTGCGATGTCACGCCGACGGTCTTGTGCTTCTCGTCGAACTCGTAGTCGGCGCCCGCGGTCTCGGCGGCTCCCTTCGGGTCGCCCGGGGTGGCGCGGAACGGGATGAGCTGCTTCGCGACCCTCGCGAAGTCGTAGAAGAGCTGCGCGGCGGTCTCGGGCTCCCCCGAGATGATGAGCGGCGTCCGCGCCTCGTCGATGAGGATCGAGTCGACCTCGTCGACGATCCCGTAGGCGTGGCCCCGCTGGACGAGGCCTTCGAGCGCGACCGCCATGTTGTCGCGCAGGTAGTCGAAGCCGAACTCGGAGTTCGTCCCGTACGTGACGTCCGCCTCGTAGGCGGCCTTGCGCTCCGGGAACGGCATCATCGTCTCGATGTAGGCGACGGTCATCCCGAGCGAGTCGAAGACGGGCCGGTTCCACTCGGCGTCGCGCTGGGCGAGGTAGTCGTTGACGGTGACGAGATGCGCGCCGCGGCCGGCGAGGCCGTTGAGGTAGAGCGCGAGGCTCGCGACGAACGTCTTCCCCTCGCCGGTCTTCATCTCGGCGATGTCGCCCTCGTGGAGCACGATCCCGCCCATGAGCTGCACGTCGAACATGCGCTGGTCCGAGGCGCGCTTGCGGGCCTCGCGGACGGCCGCGAACGCCTCGAAGACGAGCTCGTCGAGGTCTTCGCCCCGCTCCAGGCGCTGCCGGAACTCCGCCGTCTTGCCCCGCAGGTCGGCCTCGCTGAGCTTCTCGAAGTCGGGCTCGAGCGAGGTGATGTAGGCGGCCTGCTCCTGAAGCCGCTTCATGCGGCGCCCCTCGCCGACGCGGAGGACCTTTTCGAGGTTGCCGATCTCCACGGGTCAAGGGTAGCGAGCTACAGCGCCGTTACCCGGACCTCCCAGAGGTCGCCGTCGATGCGCTCCGCCTCGACGTAGAAGCTGTCGCCGGCGGCCCGGCCGAGCGCTGCGAGCTCCGGCGGGACGTCCGCGTCGCTCGGCTCGTGGTCGACGCGGAGCTCGCGAGCCGAGCCGTGCTGCGAAAGGTCGAGCCTGTCCCCGTTCGCAAAGGGGATCCGCGCCACCTCGATCCGCTTCGCCCCGACGGCCCAGAGGCCGCCGTCCTGTCGCGCGGCGACGGCGCGGTACGGCGGGCTCACGTGGCGCTCGACGGCGTCGGCGAGCGGCGAGAGGTCGGCGTCGCCGGCTTCCTCGCCGACGATCAGGTCGCCGTTCGGGATCGTGGTGAACTCGACCCGGTTGCCCACGAGGACGGGCGCCGCGACCGTCACGGCGGTATCCCACTCCTTCGGGCTGACGCCCGAACCGTCGGGGAGCCCCACGACGGCGAGGAGCGACTTCGGCGCCTCCAGCGGCAGCGGCGCGTCGCCGAGCACCTGCGCCGGATCGAGTCCCGCTTCCCGCAGAAGCTGCTCGTTCAGCGTCTCGCGACGCCGGCGGAAGCTGCCCACCTAGTGCTCGGTGTTCTCCGCCTCGACCAGGCTCTCCAGCTCGGGCTCCTCCCCGGTCGCGGGTTCCGGCTCGTCGACGTGCCTGCGGCTGTCGACGCGCTTGTCGTGGAGATCCTTGACCTGGCGGACGAGCTTGTCGGCGAGCTCGTCGATCGCCGCCTTCATGTCGCGTCCCGCCTCGTGCGCCCGGAGCGTCCGCCCCTTGAGGTGGACGATCGCCTCCGCCACCTGCGAGTCGGCGATGGAGGGGTTCCGCTCGACGGCGAGCTCGATCTCGACGCGCGTCGAGGGGTGGACGCGGCGGTCGAGCTTTCGGAGCTTGCGCTCGGCATAGCTCCGGATGGAGTCGCTCACCTCGAGGTTCTTGCCCTTGATGTCAAGCTGCATCGGCGCCTCCCCCTGTCGCTGCCTGTGCGGTTCGCGCTAACCCTACTCGGGCCGCAGCGAACCGCATCCGTGTTTTCCGGTCTAGCAGCGACGAAGCGCGCGCGCGAACGCGATTGCCTCGACGCGGCGCGAGCCCGCGGCCCGGAGGGCGCTCGCGGCCGCCGCGGCGGTGGCGCCGGTCGTGTACACGTCGTCGATCACGGCGACGCTTCGGGGCGCCCGTCCCTGTGCGCGGAAGGCGCCGCGCACCGAGCGCCGCTCGGCGGCCGAGCTGCCGCGCTGGCGGCCGCCGCGGGTGCGTTCGAGCAGCGGCCGGCACGGCAGGCCCCACAGCTCCGCGAGCTCGAGCGCGAGCCGCTCCGCCGGGTTGTGCCCCCGCTCGAGCCGGCGGCCGCGGTCCGCGGGGACGAAGGTCAGTGCGTCGACCGTCGGCGGCGGCAGCCGCTCGACGACGAGCTGTGCGGCCTCCGCGGCGAGCCGGCGCAGCCCGCGTTCCTTCCAGGCGTGGACGAACCGGCGCGCCGCCTCGTCGTAGCCGACCGCCGCTCGGGCGGACGCGAAGCCGAGGCGGCGCCCGGCGCACTCGCGGCAGCGCTCGACCGGCCACGCCGTCGGCGCGCCGCAGCGTGCGCAGAGCGGCGGCTCGAGCCGGGGCAGCTCCTCCCGGCAGGCGGCGCAGACCTGGCTGCCACCGCGCTGGCAGACGACGCAGCGCTGAGGCAGGAGCAACTCGAGCACTCGTCCACGCTACGGGGCGAGGAGTGCCGGCTTCTCGCCGTCTCAGTCGAGGCTGTAGGACTCGCGCTCGGGCAGCCCGGCGACTCCGCGCAGCCAGTTGTCCGCCTCGAGCAGCTGCGCGTGGTTTCCGATGTCGTACCAGCGGCCGTCGAACCGGTAGCCGTAGACGTGCTCGCGCCGGGACAGCCAGGCGAGGAAGCTGCCCGCGTTGTCGGGGTTCTCGCCCTCCTCGAGGTAGCGGCCGACGAGTGCCGCGTGCTCCGTGGCCATGAGATACGTGAGCGTCGCAGCCAGCGTGGACGCCGGGTCGCTCGGCTTCTCCACCACACGAACGATTCTGTCCTCGTCGTCGACGCTCGCGATGCCGTAGTGGGTGGCGAGCTCGAGATCACCGAGATCGTAGAGCGGAGCCGCGCTCGCCGGCTGCGCGCGGCTCCGCCACCACGCGACATAGCCGGAGAGCGAGAACTCGAAGATGTCGTCGCCGAGCACGAGCAGCTCCTCGCCCTCGAGTCCCTCCCGTTCCATCACGAGCCGAAGGTCGCCGACGGCGCCGAGCCGGTCCTCGTTCGAGGTCGTCCCGTCGTCGAGCACCCGGACGCCGTGCGGCTCGGCCCAGCGCGCGAAGTCGCGCGTGAAGCGGCTGTTCGTCACGAGGTGGACCGCGTCCACTTCCTCCACCTCGCGCAGGCGGTCGATCACCCAGTCGAGCATCGGGCGCCCACCGAGCGGGAGAAGCTGCTTCGGCCGGTCGTCCGTGAGCGGCCGGAGGCGCGTCCCGTACCCGGCCGCGAGGAGAACGGCCTTCACCGGAGAGACTCTCCGTACGGTGGCCGGTGCACGCCGTCCTCGGTGACGATCGCCGCGATCAGGGCCGCCGGCGTCACGTCGAAGGCGGGATTGCGCGCCGGGAAGCGACCGGTCACCTCCGCAGGGTCGCGCTCCTCGATCGGGATCCCCGACCCGTCCGGCATCTCGGGGTCGAGCGTCGAGCTGGGCGCAACTACGTAGAGCGGGATTCCATGGTGCGCGGCCAGCACGGCCAGCGAGTATGTCCCGATCTTGTTCGCCGTGTCCCCGTTCGCAGCGATCCGGTCGGCGCCGGTGACGACGAGATCGACCTCGCCGCGAGCCATGAGCGAGCCGGCGGCGGAGTCGGCGATGACGGCGTGCGGGATGCCGGCCTGCTCGAGCTCCCAGGCGGTGAGGCGCGCGCCCTGGAGGAGCGGCCGGGTCTCGTCGACGAGCACGCGCTCGAGCAGCCCCCGCTCCGCCGCCGCGCGGAGCGCGCCGACCGCGGAGCCGTAGCCCCCGGTCGCAAGGCCGCCGGCGTTGCAGTGCGTGAGCGCGCGGGTGCCGGGCTCGAAGAGCTCAGCTGCGTGCGCGGACATCCGCCGGCAGCGCTCCACCTCATCGGCGTGGAGCGCGCGCGCCCGCTCCGGCGTGGGCTCGGCGCGCATCCGGGCGAGCGCCCACGGCAGGTTGACCGCGGTCGGCCGGGAGGCTGCGAGCGCCCGCTCCGCCTCGGCGAGGTCGTCACCCCGGAGCGCCGCGAGCGCGAGCCCGTATGCGGCCGCGATGCCGATCGCCGGCGCGCCGCGCACGACCATGCTCCGGATCGCATCTGCGACCTCCGCCGCCGACGTGCACCGCACCTCGACGACCTCGTCGGGCAGCCGGCGCTGGTCGAGGAGCACAACGGCACGGTCGTCCACGTCGATGCGCACGATCGCCTCGGGCGCGAGCTCAGCCATGCCGAAAGGAGCCATGTCTCGGTATCAGATACCAAGACACGTCTGAAGTGGACGTCGAGAGCTCGAACGCGCCGCGCAAAGCCCGCCGAGCCCCCGAGGACCGCCCGATCCGGACGCGTCTCGGTATCAGTTACCCGGACCTGCCCCGAGGGGTCAGGTCCCCTCGTCCCACGAGGCGAGGTAGCGGGCCTGCTCCTCGGTGAGCCGGTCGATCTCGACGCCCATCGTGTCGAGCTTGAGCCGCGCGATTTCGCGGTCGATCTCGGGCGGCACCGGGTAGACCTTGCGATCGAGCTCGCTCGCGTGCCGGGCGGCGTACTCGAGCGAGAGCGCCTGGTTCGCGAAGGACATGTCCATCACGAGCGCAGGGTGCCCTTCGGCCGCGGAGAGGTTGACGAGCCGGCCGTCGGCGACGAGATACAGCCGCCGCCCGTCGGCGAGCGTGAACTCCTCGACGTACTCGCGCGCCCGCTTCGTCTCGACCGCCATCTGCCGCAGTGCCGGGATCTCGATCTCGACGTTGAAGTGGCCCGTGTTGGCGAGGATCGCACCGTCCTTCATCAGCTCCATGTGGGCGCGGGCGATCACGTGCTTGTCGCCGGTGGCGGTGCAGAAGATGTCGCCGATCTCCGCCGCCCGCTCGAGCGGCAGCACCTCGAACCCGTCCATCGACGCCTCGAGCGCCCGCAGCGGATCGACCTCGGTCACGATCACGAGCGCGCCCATGCCGCGTGCCCGCGACGCGACGCCGCGCCCGACCCAGCCGTAGCCGCAGACGACGAACCGCTTGCCGGCGAGGAGGACGTTCGTCGCCCGGATGATCCCGTCGATCGTCGACTGGCCGGTGCCGTAGCGGTTGTCGAACATGTGCTTCGTCATCGCCTCGTTCACCGCGATGATCGGGAAGCCGAGCTTCCCCTCCGCCTCGAGCGCCTTGAGCCGGATCACCCCGGTCGTCGTCTCCTCGGTGCCGGCGATGATCTCGCCGAGCTGCTCGCGCCGTGCCGAGTGGAGGACGCCGATCACGTCGGCGCCGTCGTCCATCGTGAAATGGGGCTTGTGATCGACGGCCGCCTCGATGTGCGCGTAGTACGTGTCGTTGTCCTCGCCCTTGATCGCAAAGACGGAGACGTCGAACTCGGACACGAGCGCCGCCGCGACGTCGTCCTGCGTCGAGAGCGGGTTCGAGGCGCAGAGGACGACATCCGCGCCGCCCGCCTTCAGCGTCCGCATGAGGTTCGCCGTCTCGGTGGTGACGTGGAGGCAGGCGGAGATGCGGAGGCCGGCGAGCGGCTGCTCGCGCTCGAACCGGTCCCGGATCGCCGCGAGCACCGGCATCTGCCGGTCGGCCCACTCGATCCGCCGCTTGCCCTCCTCCGCTAGGGCGAGATCCTTCACGTCATAGCGCTGCGTCGCTGCCATCAGGTCCTTTCTCGTTGCGTCAGGCGGCGAGGAGCCGCTCGTGCTTGCGTTGCTCCCACTCGACCCAGGCGAGCTCGTCCTCGACCTCCGCGAGCCAGCCGTCGATCGCCGTCCGGAGCTCGGGCTCCCGCCGAAGCCTCGCGGCGAAGGCGACGTCGCCGATCCCGAGGCCGAAACGCCGCCGCAGCTCGGCCAGCGAGCGGAGCTGGTTCAGCTCGCGCAGGCCGTAGAGCCGGTAGCCGGCGGGCGTGCGCGACGGGACGACGAGCCCGGCCTGCTCGAGGTAGCGGAGCATCCGGGCCGACCAGCCGGTGCGGGCCGCGGCGTGACCGACGTGGAGCGCGTCCATCGGCCACGACCTTACCACAGATGTGTCAGGGTCTTGCGGCCCGAACGCGGGCTGAAGCGCGCGAGACGTGGAAGAAACCCCGCTCCGCGAACTCCGCCTCGAATGTGCGCCGCAGCGGCTCGAGGTCATCCTCGCTGACGTCCCCGCGCGAGCGGGCGAAGTCGAGGAGCGGCTCGAGCTCCGTCACCTCGAGCCCTTGTGGGCCGGGCACGAGCTCGACCGCGACGTCGACGAAGAGCGGCCCGAGCTCGTCGTCCACCTGCTCGATCGTGAACCGCTCGCGGGTCTTGGCCCACTGGCTGTCGGGCGGCGGCGGCACGAGCTCCCGGAGCTCGCGCATGTGATCGAGCCCGATCGTCGTCGCGCGGAACGTCCCACCCGGTCGCAGCACGCGCACGATCTCGCCGAGCGCCCTGGGGCGGTCCTCGACGTGGAAGAGCATGTGGTTCGCGATGACCGCGTCGAAGCACGAGTCGGGGAACGGCAGCTCCTGCACGTCCGCGACCGCGTACGCCGCCCGGTCGCCGAGGACGGCGCGCGCAGCGTCGACCATCCCGGCAGAGAAGTCGGTGAGCGTGAGACGCCAGCTCGGCGGAATGCGGTCGAGGTTCTCGCGCCAGATGTTCCCGTCGCCGCAGCCGACCTCGAGAACGTCGGCGTCGTCGCCGAATGCGTAGCCGTCGAAGATCCAGTGCGGGTAGAAGACCGTCGTCCGCGAGTAGCGGTCGTGAAGGGCGATGCGCGCTCGCAGATTCGCGTTGGTCGCGTACTGCTCCTGGATCTTCTCGCGCTCCGTCACGCCTCGCCTCGCAGCCGTGCGACAAGGCGGTCGAGGGCGCCCTCCTCGGCACCCGCCGCGAGCAGGCGATTCCGGATGCCCTCGCGCTCCTCGATCTCCTCGAGCACGTCGGCGAGCGTGCGGCCCGCCGGCTGCAGGATCCGGCGTCGCCGTTCGCGCTCTTCCTCGTCCGGCGCCTCCGCGAGCCACTCGTGGTTGTAGGGCGCCCAGCTCTCGTCGCTCAGCGCGTGATCGGCAGCAATCGCGTCGGGCTCGACGCCGGCGAGCCAGAGCGCCATCCCGCAGGCGATGCCGGTCCGGTCGCGCCCGCCGGCGCAGTGGACGGCAGCGGGCGGCTCCGCGTCGCCGAGCGCCGTGAGCGCCTGCGCCAGCTCGCCCCGGTAGCGATCGGCGAGGGCGAGGTATGCCTCCCCCATCGAGGGCCAGTCCCACGCGGCGGGGAGCGGCCGGGGATCCATCCCCTGGCGCACGACCGGAACCGGCAGCGGATTGAGCCCGTCGTCGGAATGCTCGCGGTCGGGCCGGAGGTCGACGACGAGCGAGACGCCGTAGTCGACGAGCGCCCGGCGGCCGGCGTCGCTCAGGCCGGGAAGCCAGTCGGCGCGCACGACGACGCGGTAGGCCGTCTCGCCGCCCCCGGCGAGCGGCAGCCCGCCGAGGTCGCGGACGTTGACGCAGCCGTCCCAGCGGAGAACCCGCTCTATTTCCGCTCCCGGCGCCGGCAGAGCCGGCACCTACGCTCGTCGATGAGCTCTGTCGAGCCTCCGCTCATGGCTCGCTCGTGCCTTTACGTCCGTAGCGGTCCTCGAGCCGCACGACATCGTCGAGGTGAGGTGTCGAGACCTCGAGGATCGTCGTGTCCTCGAGCGCGGTGACGCGGTGCACGGTGCCCGGCCGGTAGCGGAAGCAAGCGCCGGCGGTGACGACCTCCTCGTCGAGCGCCTCCTGCCCAGCCTCGCCGAGCTCGAGCCGCGCGCGGCCGCTGGAGACGTACCAGCTCTCGTCCTTCTCCCGGTGAAACTGGAGCGAGAGCGACTCGCCGGCCCTCACGA
Source organism: uncultured Actinomycetes bacterium (assembly GCA_963796265.1). Lineage (GTDB taxonomy): Bacteria > Actinomycetota > Thermoleophilia > Gaiellales > Gaiellaceae > Palsa-739. The sequence continues at coordinate 475,542 of CAWCLA010000002.1, forward strand.
ACAGGATCTTCCCGACGTACGCGTCGGCGTGGGCCCAGATCAGCTCCCAGCCCCACGGCTTCTCGACGCGGCGCGGCTCGAAGGCGAACCGGTCGAGGCTGCCGTAGTTCGGGGAGTCGACGCTCATTTCCGCTCGCGGCGCCGGCGGAGCCGGCGCCTTCGCTCTTTGCCGAGCTCCGTCGAGCCCACGCTCATGCGAGCTGCCTCTGCGGCCGCCAGCCGGGATGCTCCTCCATGAACTCGGCGGCGCGGCGGAGGTCCTTCGGCGTGTTCACGGTGAGCCAGACGCCGTCGTGGCGGTGCGCATGAAGCCGGCCCTCGGTCGCGAGCTGCGGAAACGTCGACTGTTCGTGGTCGCCCTTCTCGGGGAGCAGCGCGAGCGCCTCCTCGCCGAGGACGTAGACGCCGGAGTTGACCCAGTGCTCGAGCAGCGGCGCCTCGCGGAACCCGGTGATCGTTCCATCCGCCTCGACTTGAACCACGCCGAACGGCGAACGCACCTGCGCCACTACGAGCGTCGCCGCCGCACCGCTCTCCTCGTGCTCCGCGAGGAGGGCGCGGAAGTCGACGTCGAGCAGCTCGTCGCCGTTGAGCGCCAGCACCGACCCGCCCTCCTGCCGCCGCGTCGCCGCAAGCCGGAGGCCGCCGCCGCGGCCGAGCGGCTCCTCCTCTCCCACCGCCTCGACCTCCGCCCCGAGCCCTGAAAGTGCGCCGAGGAATGCGTCCTCGTCTCCGGCCCGGCACGCGACGACGACGCGCGTCACGCCGGATTCGACGAGCCGGGCGACGGCGTAGCCCGCGAGCGGGAAGCCGGCGACAGGCACGAGCGGCTTCGGCAGCCCCTGCGCCGCCTCGCCGAGGCGCTCGGCCTTCCCTCCGCCGAGCACGAGCGCCTCCATCAGGCGTTCAGCTCGCGGTCACGCGACGGCTGCGGGTTGCCGTTCACTCCTCCCGGTGTCGCTCGCGTCGGGCGGCCGACGCCCTCGTACTCGAAACCGGCCGCCGCCGCAGCGTCGGGATCGAGGAGGTTCCGGCCGTCGACGATGAGCGGCCGAGCCATCGCGTCACGCACCTCGGCCGTCACGAGCGCGCGCAGCTCCGGCCACTCGGTCACGATCACCGCGGCGTCGGCATCTCGCACCGCGTCGAGGACGGAATCGCAGATCTCGACGCCCTGGAAGTCGGTCGGCCGCGCCACGGGATCCCACGCCCGCACCACGGCGCCCTCCGCCAGCAGCCGGTAGGCGATGATCCGGCTCGGCGCCTCGCGCATGTCGTCCGTGTCCGGCTTGAAGGCCAGCCCGAGCAGCGCGACGGTGCGCCCGCGCAGGCTGCCGAGCCGCTGCTGGAGCTTCTGCACGACGCGCCGCTTCTGCAGCTCGTTCACCTCCCAGACCGCCTGCAGGAGCAGGAACGGGTAGCCGGAGTTGCCCGCGAGCTGCTTCAGCGCCGTCACGTCCTTCGGGAAGCAGCTGCCGCCGAAGCCGATCCCGGCCCGGAGGAAGTGCGGCCCGAGCCGGTGGTCGAGGCCGATGCCGCGCGCGACCTCGACGACGTCGGCGCCGACGAGCTCGCAGACGTTGGCGATCTCGTTGATGAAGCTGATCCGCGTCGAGAGAAACGCGTTGGACGCGAGCTTGACGAGCTCGGCCGATGCGACGTCCATCCGGAGGACCTCGCCGTCGATCCCTTCGTGAAGCTCGACGACACGCTCCCCGTCCGCCGCAGCGAACGCGCCGACGACGACACGGTCGGGATGCATGAAGTCCGCGACTGCGCTTCCCTCCGCGGTGAACTCGGGATTCGAGACGTAGCCGACGTTGTCGAGGCCGCGCCCGTCGAGCCGGGCGCGCACCCGCTCGCCCGTCCCGACCGGAACGGTGCTCTTCATCACGAGGAGCGGCCGGCCCGCCACATCCTCGGGAATCTCATCCACGACCGTCCAGACGGCGGAGAGATCGGCGTCGCCGGAGTAGGTCGGCGGCGTCCCGACGGCCACGTAGAGGAAGTCGGCGCCGACGACCGCCTCGCGCACGTCGAGCGTGAACGAGATCCGGTCGCGGCTGCGCTCGAGCACCTCGGAGAGGCCGGGCTCGTGGATCGGCACCTCGCCCGCCTGCAGCCGCTCGATCCGCTCGGGCAGGACGTCGCGGACGACGACCTCGTGGCCGAGATCCGCTAAGCACGCGCCGGTGACGAGGCCGACGTAGCCGGCCCCGAAGATCGCGATCCGAGCCACGGCCCTAGCCTACTTCCGCCCCAGCGGCTCGAGGCTCTTCGCGATCGCGAGCATCGTCGAGTTCGAGAGCTGGTTGAGGATCGTGTTCACGACCCAGTAGCTCGCCTTCGGGGTCTTGAGGACGACCATCTGGACCACACCGGCGGTCGAGTAGACGAGGAACGTGCGGTGGTGGTAGAGGAAGTGCCCGGTCGGATTGGCGAGGACGGGCGCCGTGCTCCAGTCCGTCTCCTCGATCTGCCAGTACGTCCCGTCGGGCCGGGCGAAGGTGAGCGCGACCTCGTGCCGGTTGTGGAGCGGCTTGAAGACGCGGACTCCCTCGTTGCTGGAACTGTCGAGCTGCGAGTACTGCGCGACCTTGCCCGGGGCAAGGACCGGGAAGTGCACCTTCGGCGTGAGGCCGCGCAACCTGGGCGCGGTGATCGAGAACCCCGGGCTCACCTGCGGCGGAAGCTTCGGGAGCGGCTTCACCTTGTGCGGGAGGACGAGCTTGCCACCGAACCCCGTCCCGACGGCGACGACCGTCAGCGGGTTGCCGGCCTGCCTCGCGAAAGCGGCGACGGCCGTGGTCATCTGCACGACACGGCTGTTCGAGCCGAACAGCGGCTGGAGCTGCTCCGCGGCGCGCTTCGCGTTCGGCTGCACCGGGTCGTAGTACACGATCGTGTCGCGCTGCACCCTGGGCGCGTTCGCCGGCACGCTGGCCGGCAGTTTCTTCGTCGCGTACCCGTGCTTCGTCAGGAGGTAGGTCGTGTTCGAGGCCTCGCCAGGCACGTGACCCCCGTTGAGCACGAGGACCGAGATGCTCGCCTTCGGCAGCGCGTGCGCCTTCTTCGTCGGCTTCGGCTTCTTGCGCCCGCTCAGCTGGAGGTTGACCCGCGCGGAGTCGTTGACGTCCGGGTTGAGGAACGAATGGACGGCGGCGGCGATCGCGCCCGGAGAGGCAGACTCCACGTCGGCGCCCCCCGACGTGACGAAGTAGTGGAAGTCCGCGAGCGGGATCTGGTTGCGGAACAGGTGGCCGGCCTGCAGGTGGTAGGCGAGACCGAGATACGACTCGAGCTCACCGATGGTCACCGAGCCGCCGCCGCCGCGCGCCACCTCCACGTTCTGCTTGAGGTCCCGGATCAGCTTCGGCGCGTCGGTGATCGAGAGACCGGTCTTGAGGCGGCTCTTCAACGCCTCGAGGAAGAGCTGCTGGCGGCCGGTGCGGTAGATGTCGGAGTCGGTGTGGCGGTAGCGGACGTACTCGAGGGCCTGCCCCCCGACGAGCTTCTGGTAGCCCGGGTGGAGGTTGATCGCCGACGTGCCGGTGTGGAGCGGGATGTAGTAGCGGCGGTCGACATTCATGTACACGCCGTGCAGGTGGTTGACGATCTGCTTGAAGGCGTGGAAGTCGAGCGTGATCAGATAGTTGATGTTCAGGCCCGTCAGGTGCTCCATCGTGTCGACCGTCGCGTACGGGCCGTTGTTGCCGCAGAGCGACCAGGCCGAGTTGACGCGGTCCGTCGTCGTGGCGGTGTCGCCGTGGCAGTAGATCGGCACCCAGAGATCTCGCGGGAACGAGAGCAGCGAAAGCGTGTTGTTCGTCGGGTCGGCCCGGAGGAGCATGAGTGTGTCGGAGTTGGAGCCCGCGAAGGAGTTCGTGCCCGTGCCAGCACGGTGGTCGTAGCCGGCGACGAGGGCGATCGCAGGCTTCGACGGCGCGGGAATGCTGAGCTTGCGGACCGCGTTGATCGTCGGCTTGTCGGTCGGCGCGACCGAGGCCAGGCTCTCGTGCGCGTAGAGATAGAGCCCCCCGGCGGCGCCGGAGACGAGCACGGCGACGGCGAGCACGAGCCAGCCGAACCCGCGCAGGAGGAGCCCCACAACCGACCGCCGCGGAGGGCCGGGCTGCCGGTAGAGGGTGATCGGGCCGAAAAGGGGCGGCTCGGCCGAATGGCCGTTGCCATTCCCATCGAGGCTCCCGGCCCGTCCGATTCCGCGTTTGAGCGTCGTCCGCATGCGAGATCGGCGCCCCACCGGCGCCTCGACCGAGGATAGCTCAGGTGCCGGAAGAGGCTGCAGCTACCTCGGCCACCGGCCCGTCGCCCGAAACGGGCTCGTAGCCGAGATTCGGCCTCAGCCGGCGCTCGGCCTCGGCGGTCGAGAAGCCCTGGCGTGCGGCGTAGTCGGAGACCTGGTCGCGGTCGATTCGCCCCACGGAGAAGTAGCGTGCCTCAGGATGCGCGAGATAGATGCCGCTCACGCTCGCCGCCGGCGTCATGGCGTACGTCTCGGTGAGCGCGAGGCCGGCCTCCTCGGCGCCCAGCAGCGCGAACAGCTTGGACTTCTCGCTGTGGTCCGGGCAGGCGGGATACCCGAACGCGGGCCGGATGCCGCGGAAGCGCTCGGCGATCAGTTGTTCGTGGGGGAGCTTCGGACCCGTCTCGTACCAGGCGCGGCGTGCGACCTCGTGCAGGTACTCGGCGAAGGCTTCGGCGAGGCGGTCGGCGAGCGCCTTGGCCATGATCGCGTGGTAGTCGTCGTGCTCCGCTGCGAAGCGGGCGGCGAGCTCCTCGGCGCCGAGGCCGGCGGTGACCGCGAACGCACCGAGGTGGTCTCCTGCGGGGGCGACGTAATCGGCGAGGCAGCGGTTCGGGCGGGAGCCCCCCCCGTATGCAGCAGAATAGTCGGCCTGCTGGCGGAGGAAGCAGAAGCGCGTGGGCGTCGCGTCGTTTGCACCGCTGACAACGATATCGTCGCCGTCGGACGAGGCCGGCCAGAAGCCGAAGACGCCGCGGGCCGTGAGGAGCCGCTCCTCGACGATCCGGTCGAGCAGCCGCTGCGCGTCGTCGAAGAGTTCGCGCGCGGCGGGCTGGTCGAGGATCTGCGGGAACTTGCCCTTCAGTTCCCAGGCGTGGAAGAAGAACTGCCAGTCGATGTACTCGCGCAGCGTCGCGAGGTCCGGCTCGACGAGGCGGCGGCCGCTGAGCTCCGGCGCGGGCAGGTCGTCGAACGCGACGCGCTGCCGGTTCGCGCGCGCGCGGGCAAGCGGCAGCAGCGGCTTCCGCTCCTTCTCGGCGTGGAGGTCGCGCAGACGCTCCTGCTCGGCGCGGTTCTCACCGTCGAGCCGCACGCGCCGCTCCGGGTCGAGCAGGTCGGAGACGACGCCCACCACGCGCGAGGCGTCGAGGACGTGCACGACCGGCTGCGAGTACGCCGGCGCGATCCGCACCGCCGTGTGCTGGCGTGAGGTCGTGGCGCCGCCGATCAGGAGCGGCAGCTCCAGCCCTCGCCGCTCCATCTCCCGCGCCACGTCGACCATCTGGTCGAGCGACGGCGTGATCAGCCCCGACAGCCCGACGACGTCCGCCCCTTCCTCGAGGGCCGTGTCGAGGATGCGCTCCGCCGGCACCATCACGCCGAGGTCGACCACGTCGTATTCGTTGCAGCCGAGGACGACGCCGACGATGTTCTTCCCGATGTCGTGGACGTCGCCCTTGACGGTCGCGAGGACGGCCTTGCCGCGCGCCCGGGGCGGCCCGCCCCCCGCGGCCTGCTCGGCCTCCAGGTACGGCTCGAGATAGGCGACGGCGCGCTTCATTGCGCGCGCGCTCTTCACGACCTGCGGCAGGAACATCTTCCCGGTCCCGAACAGGTCGCCCACCACCTGCATGCCGGACATCAGCGGCCCCTCGATCACGTCGAGCGGACGGTCGGCCCGCTGCCGCGCCTCCTCGGTGTCCTCCTCGATGAAGTCGACGACGCCGTGCACGAGCGCGTGCTCGAGCCGCTTCTCGACGGGCGCCTCGCGCCACGAGAGGTCGACCTCCCGCCGCGTCGCCTCGCCGCGCACCCGCCCGGCGTACTCGACGAGGCGATCCGTCGCGTCGGGCCGCCGGTCGAAGATGACGTCCTCGACGTGCTCGAGCAGCTCCGGCTCGATGTCCTCGTAGACGGCGAGCTGACCCGCGTTGACGATGCCCATGTCGAGGCCCGCGCGGATCGCGTGGTACAGGAACGCCGAGTGCATCGCCTCGCGCACGACGTCGTTGCCGCGGAAGGCGAAGCTGAGGTTCGAGATCCCGCCGCTCGTCTTCGCGCCCGGGCAGCGCTCCGCGATCAGCGGCAGCGCCTCGAGGAACGCCTTCGCGAAGCCACGGTGCTCCTCGATGCCCGTCGCCACGGCGAGGACGTTCGAGTCGAAGATCAGATCCTCCGGCGCGAAGCCCACCTGCTCGACGAGGAGCCGGTACGCGCGCTCGCAGATCGCCACCTTGCGCTCGGCCGTCTCAGCCTGCCCTTCCTCGTCGAAGGCCATCACCACGACGCCCGCGCCGTAGAGGCGAACGCGCCGTGCCTGCTCGAGGAACGCCTCCTCGCCCTCCTTCAGCGAGATCGAGTTGACGACGCCCTTCCCCTGGACGCACTTGAGCCCGGCTTCGAGCACGGACCAGCGCGAGCTGTCGATCACGATCGGGATCCGCGCCGCCTCGGGCTCGGTCGCGAGCAGGTTGAGGAACGTCGTCATCGCCCGCTCGCCGTCGAGCAGGTCGGCGTCCATGTTCACGTCGAGGAGGTTGGCCCCGCCGCGCACCTGCTCGAGCGCGACGTCGAGCGCGGCCTGGAAGTCGCCGGCCTCGACGAGCCGGCGGAAGCGGGCCGAGCCGGTGACGTTCGTCCGCTCGCCGATCATCGTGAAGTTCGACTCCGGGGTCAGCTCCAGGGGCTCGAGCCCGCTGAAGCGGGCCGCGCCACGCGGCTCGGGGACGGTGCGCGGCGCGACGCCCTCGACCGCGGCGGCGATCTGGCGGATGTGCTCGGGAGTGGTTCCGCAACAGCCCCCGACGACGTTCACGAGCCCCTCCCGCGCGAACTCCCCGAGATAGCGGCTCGTGTCCTCCGGCTGCTCGTCGTGCAGCCCGAGCTCGTTCGGCAGACCCGCGTTCGGGTGGCAGGCAACCCAGGTCGGGGCGAGCTGGGAGAGGTCCTCGACGAAGGGGCGCATCTCGGCGGCCCCGAGGGAGCAGTTGACGCCGACGACGAGGGGCTTCGCGTGCTCGACCGAGATCCAGAACGCCTCGACCGTCTGGCCCGAGAGGTTGCGGCCGCTGCGGTCGATCGCCGTGAAAGAGAGCCAGAGCGGCAGCTCCGGGGCGGCCTCCCGCGCCGCGACGATCGCCGCCTTCGCGTTGAGCGTGTCGAAGACGGTCTCGATCAGGAGCAGGTCCACCGCGCCCTCGCGCAGCGCCCCGATCTGGTGCGCGTAGGCCTCGACGACCTCGTCGAAGGTCGCGGCGCGGTAGGCGGGGTCGTCCACCTTCGGGGACAGCGAGAGCGAGACGTTGAGCGGCCCGACGGAGCCGGCGACGAAGCGCGGACTGCCGGTCTTCGCTGCCCACTCGTCGGCGGCCGCGCGCGCGAGCCGCGCGCCCGCGAGGTTCATCTCCTCGACGACGCCTGCGTCGAAGGCGTAGTCGGCCTGGCCGATCGTGGTCGCGGTGAACGTGTTCGTCGTCGCGATGTCGGCGCCGGCCGCGAAGTACTCGCCGTGGATGCGGGCGATCAGCTCCGGTTGCGTGAGATTGAGCAGGTCCGGGTCGCCGGCTACGTCGTGGCCGTGGTCGCGGAACCACTCGCCCCGGTAGCCCTCCTCCCCGCGCACCTCGCGCTGCAGGAGCACGCCCCACGAGCCGTCGAGGACGGCGATGCGCTGCCGGAGGATGGATTCGAGCTGTTCCCGAGCGTCCTGCACCTGGTCTCCTCACAGAGGGCCCGGGAGCCGTGCTCTCGGGCGCTTTAGGCGTTTGTTGACCCGGTCGCCAAGCTGCCTCTCAAAGCTCTCCGGGTACCGCAAACGCTAGCAGCCACGCGGAGCGACACCGGCGCGTGACGCCCGGGGCGGAAGCTAGGGTGCCGCCTCGTGGGCGAGGTGCACGACGGCGCGACGCTGCGCGAGGCGCTCCTCGCGATCGCGAGCGACTTCTCGTTCACGTGGATCGCCGAGGCGAGGCTCCTCTTCAACGAGCTCGAGCCGCGGCGCTTCGCCGAACTGCACCACAACCCGACGGCGCTGCTGTCGGAGCTGACGGACGAGGATCTCGAGCGCTCCCTGACGCCCGAGTGCCTCGAACGGCTCGAGCGCGTGCAGGCGCGTGTCGCGAGCGATCGCAGCGAGGAGACGTGGTGGCGCGCGAGCAGCGGCCCGGCCGACATCCTCGTCGCCTACTTCTCCACGGAGTTCGGGCTCGACGAGAGCCTCCCCATCTACTCGGGAGGGCTCGGCGTGCTCGCGGGCGACAACCTGAAGGCCGCGTCGGAGCTCGGTGTGCCGCTCGTCGGCGTCGGGCTCTTCTACCGCCGCGGCTACTTCCGTCAGTGGCTCGACGAGAACGACCGGCAGGTCGAGCGCTACCCGCGCAACGACCCGAGCCGCCTGCCGCTCGAACTCGTGCCGATGGCCCCGGTGCTCGAGCTCGCGGACGACAGCGGCGAGCTCATGCCGGTACGGCTCGGCGTCTGGCGCGCGCGGATCGGGCGCGTCTCCCTGTATCTCCTCGACACGAAGGTGTCGGGCAACCCGGGCTGGGCGCGCGACGTCACCGACGTCCTCTACGGCGGCGACCGCGAGAACCGCCTGCGGCAGGAGATCGTGCTCGGCGTCGGCGGCGTGCGCGTGCTGCGACGGCTCGGGCTCGAGCCGACAGTCTTCCACCTGAACGAGGGGCATTCCGCGTTCCTCCAGCTCGAGCGGATGCGCGAGCTCGTCGAAGCGAATGGACTCACGCCGGACGAGGCTATGGAGCGGCTGCGCGCATCGACCGTCTTCACGACCCACACGCCGGTGCCGGCGGGGAACGAGGTCTTCGACCCGGAGCTCGTCCGGCACAACGTCGGCGGCCTCGTCGAGCGCTGCGGCCTCGCGTGGGACGAGTTCGCGGCGCTCGGGAAGGTCGAGCCCGACGAGACGGGCTTCGGCCTGACGCCCTTTGCACTCCGCACGTCGCAACATGCGAACGCCGTCTCGGACCTCCACGGCGCGGTTTCCCGCCAGATGTGGCACGGGCTGTGGCCCGACCGGCGCGTGGACGAGGTTCCCATCACGTCGATCACGAACGGCGTCCACCACCGGACGTGGATCTCTCCAGAGCTCGAGCGGTTGCTCGGCGACACGGATCCGCGGTTCGAGCACGCGCGGGAGCTGTCCGCGGAGGACCTGTGGGCGGCGCACCGCAGCGCGAAGGAGCGGCTGCTCGAGTTCGTCGTGACGACGCGCGGCGCGCGCGAGCTCGATCCGGACGTCCTCACGATCGGCTTCGCCCGCCGGTTCGCGACGTACAAGCGCGCGAGCCTCTTGTTCAGCCGGCCCGCACGGCTCGCCCAGCTCCTCGCCGACCCCGAGCGGCCGATCCAGGTGCTCGTCGCCGGGAAGGCGCACCCGGCGGACGAAGGCGGCAAGGACGTGATCCAGCACGTCGTGGACTTCGCGCGGGAGCCTGCCGCGGCGGGTCGCGTCGTCTTCCTCGAGGACTACGAGATGACGCTCGCGCGGCGGCTCGTGCAGGGCGTCGACGTGTGGCTCAACACGCCCCGCCGGCCGCTGGAGGCGTCGGGCACCTCGGGGATGAAGGCGGCGCTGAACGGCGTGCTCAACTGCTCGATCCTCGACGGCTGGTGGGCCGAGGCGTACTCCGCGGCATGCGGGTTCGCGATCGGCGACCACGAGGTCGGGGCGACCGAGGCGGAGCAGGACGAGGTCGACGCCGAGGCGCTCTACACGGTGCTCGAGCAGCAGGTGCTGCCGGCCTACTACGAGCGGGACGAGGCGGGAGTGCCGCAGCGCTGGCTCGCGCTGATGCGGGAGTCGATCGCCGAGCTCGGGCCACGGTTCGGCGCCCGGCGGATGGTGACGGAGTACGTCGAGCAGCTCTACCTAGCCGCGCACGAAGGCGCGGCGCGGGTCGCCGACCGCGTCGCCTAGGGAGACGGAACCTCGGGGAACGGGACGACGCTCGAGCCGACGTTGTCACAGGGGGCGCGCTGCGCTCGGCGCCGCGCGCCCCCTCTCCCCACGACTCAGGCGGTCGCCGCGGCGGCTTCCACCCGAACGCGAGAGCGCCGCAGAAGCACGAACAGGCTCGTCCCCAGCGTCCAGAGCGGCACGCCGAAGATCAACCCGAGCCAGCCGATCGGGCCGACCACGAGCACGATCGCGACGAGCACGCTGAAGGCCGCCCACCAGCGAGGCAGGACGCGCGTCCGCCACGCTACGAGCGCGACCGCGACTAGCGGCACGATCGCGGCCAGCTCGGCGCAGACGAAGAAGATGTCCACCGATTTGTGGAACGCCGCGGCGGTCGTCGGGCCGATGTCGCTCTTGTCGATGCCGCCGGCGACGTCGACCGCCCCAGTGAGCATCCCGAACACGCCGGCCATCACGGCACCTGCGAAGGCAAGCCCCGGCAGCTGGGCGGCGGATCCGGCGGCAGCAGCGAGGCGCCCGCGCAGGCCGGCGGCGAACGTCACGAAGGCGAGGCCGCCGAGCATGAAGAGCCAGCCCCCGAGCAGGATCGTGTCCGTGTCTGCCCTGTACCAGGCGAGGATGTCGCTCCCGGTTGCGTGCTGACCGGGGGCGCCCTTCGTGACGAGGGCCATTCCGGCAACCCAGAGGACGATGGCAAGCGGGCCGAAGAGGGCCCAACCGCGATTGTCGGAAGTCGTGTTCATCGTGCGGTGCTCCTTTCGAAGACGAGGGACGGTGCGACGGCGATGCGTGCGCGCCCGGGGCGGGCACGCACGAGCGAGCGGAGGGAGCGGGCAACTGAGATCGACGCGCCGAGGCCGGCTAGCAGCAGGACGGCGAGGACGAGTCCGGCGATGAGCAGCCTGCTCCGCATCAGGCTGCCGTCGGGACGGCTTCGCCGAGCGTCGCCGGCGCAGGGAGGTAGACGGGCTCGTAGCCGACCGCGCGGCCGAGCGGGCTGCCGAGCGCGAGCCCGATCCGCTGCACGATCGCGGGCGGGAAGGGCAGGCGAACCGTGTCGAAGTGCGCCTGCGCGATCACCGCGAGGTGCAGCGGATTCGGCATCCCCTTGCGGTTCGTGCGGCCGGCGGCTGCGAGCGAGAACATCGTCTCGATCAGCGACTCGAACTGCAGGGCGGGCCGGATCTCGCAGACGAAGTGCGCGATCTCGTCGCCGGCGTTCCAGAAGCGGTGCGGCGTGCCGGCGGGCACCGTGAGGCGCTTGCCGGGGCCGGCCACGAGCTTCGTCCGGCCGACCCTGAAGCCCACCGTTCCGCGGAGAACCTCGAAGCGCTCCTCCTGGCTCGGATGCACGTGTGCCGCGGCGACGAAGCCGTTCGGCTGGACGTAGGTCTCGATCACGACGGCCCCGCCGTTCGTCTCGCGGCTCGTCTGCCGGAAGACGAGACGCTCGCCGGTGACTGGGTTCTCGATCGAATCTCCTGCGCGGATCATCCTTGCCTCCTCCTGTCGGGCCGCTGCCGCGGCTGTCGTTGGCAGCGTCGGAGAAGGCGCTTAAGATCCGGTTGGCGGGGACTTAGGGCCTATCCCGCTAGGGCAGTGAGCGAGTCGGGATAGCGAGGTCCGACCTGGTTGTTGAAAGCGACCAGGGCGCGCTTAGGCGGGTCTTGGCGCAAGGCGAGGTGGTTCTGCGGTTTCTTCGACCGGACTGGATCAGTGGGCGCGGTTTGCGCGTTGAGCCAGGAGCCGCCAGGCCTCGACGACTTAGCGGTCGCCGGCCTGCGGGTTCCCGGCCGTGGACGCGTTGGAGCGCGATCCTCCTCATGCTGCGCGCGGCGGATGCAGTGGGATGCGTAGACCGCGACCGTGATCTGCGAGTTCGTTGACCGACGGCGCAGCCGTCGCCGCCAGGCGAGGGAGCAGGCCTGCGGGTGCTCGGCGAGCTCGGCTCAGGGGCCGCAGGACTACGGGATCGAGTCGAGTGTCGGGATCGACTAGGAGCTTGGATGTCGTGCGGTTGGCGACCGGGCAAGTGCCAGCCCGATCGGTGAGGCGACGGGTCCGCCTCCGACAGAGAGAGCGAACGTTTGGCCCCCCTTTTGCTCTATCAGTCGGATTCGGACCCGTCGCCTCACCGACCAAGTGGCGCTTTCCCGGTCGCCCCATCGCACGACAACCAGGCCCAGTCGATCCCGACCTGCTCGTCGTAGTCGAGCAGCCCCTGCCGCCAGAGCTCGTGGAACACCCCGGCCTGCTCCCACTCCTGGAAGCGACGGCTGCGCCGTGGATCGACGAACTCGCAGATCCCGGTCGCGTTCAACGCGTTCCACTGCATCCCAGTGCGCAGCCACGAGCAGGATCGCGCTCCATCGCGTCCCGGTCGGGAACCCGCGGCCGGTGACAGTCCAACGGATGCACCGGCGGCGTCGGCAACAACGGCTCAAACCGAGCCCACGAACCGCTAGTCCGAAGAAGCCGCCGAACCACATCGCTCGAGACAAGACCCATCGAAGCCCTGCGGCCTGGTCGATTTCAACAACCAGGTCGGACTTCGCTATCTCAGGCCGGGTCCCTGCCCTAGCGGGATAGGCCCTTAAGGGCGCAGGAGCGCACTGAAGCCCACCTCGCCCTAGGATCGAGGCGTGAGCAACGAGGACGGCGAGGCGGCGTTCGAGCAGCTCGTCCGCGATGCGCTCGACGAGCTACCCGAGGACATCAGCCGCCTCATGACGAACATCGCGATCACGGTCGAGGACGAGCCGCCCCCGGGCCAGAACCTGCTCGGCCTCTACCAGGGGATTCCGTGGGGCCGGCGCGGCCTGCACTACGCGGGCGTGATGCCGGACAAGATCACGCTCTACCGCCTGCCCCTCGAGCGAGTCTCGGGCGACGACCCCGAGCAGCTACGGCGGGCGGTGCGCCGGACCGTCTTCCACGAGATCGCGCATCACTTCGGGATCAGCGACCAGCGGCTCGTCGACATCGACCGCTACTAGTCGGGCCGGGCGAAGAGCTGCGCTCTTCGCCCGGAACAGCGAGCGAGTGCTGCGCACTCGCTCGCTGGGACAAACGAACTGCGCCAACGGGAGAGCGCGGTCTCCCGTTGGCTCCGTGCTGAGGGCGTATTGGGCTGCGTGGGTTCAGGCGTCCCTCCCGTCGCGGCGGCGTAACGCAGCGTTACGCCGCCGCCCGGACCGCACGAGGGCTCGAAGCGTCTACACCTCGAGGCGCCAATGGCCGGAGGCTAAGGCCCGCGAAGCGGACTTAGCCGCAGGCCGCACCGCGCTCGCGCCGGCCTCCGCCGCGCGCGAGCGCACCAGGCAGGCAACCCGCCCAGAGATCCCAACACAAGAAACAGCACGAAGCCGCCGGGAGACCGCGCTCTCCCGGCGGCGCAGTTCCGTCACCCCCGCGGAAACGCAAAGCGTTTCCGCGGTGTCAGCTAGCTCGCGCCGCTGACGATGAGCTGATTCTCGGCATGGCGGATCCGCTGCTCGAGCTGCCAGCGGTCGGCCGTCGACTCACCCGCCTCGACGAGCTCGAGCTCCTCACGGGCCTCCTCGAGCTGGCGCCGCGCCCGCTCCTCGTCGACGTCTCCGGCCGCGACGGCGTCGTCGACGAGCGCGATCGCCCGGTTCTCGAGCACCTGGAAGAAGCCGGGGCCGGTCGCGAACTCGCGTACCTCGCCGTCGCCGAGGTGGACCCGCGTCGACCCCGCCTGCAACATCGCGACGAGCGGGGCGTGCCGCGCGAGCACCCCGATCTCACCCGCGGCCCCCGGCACGATCAGCATCTCGACCTCGCCCTCGAACGCCGGGCCTTCTGGCGTCACGACCGAGACCGGGAAGAGCGGATGGTCGGGCATCGCGGGATCAGGCGGGAGCGCCGGCCGTCTCGGCCTCGGCGGCCTCGGCCTGCTCCTCGGCCTCGCGGCGAGCCGCGTCCTCGGGCTCCTCCCCGCCGAGCTGCTTCGCCCGCTCGACCGCCTGCTCGATCGCGCCGACCATGTAGAAGGCCTGCTCCGGCAGTTCGTCGTGCTTGCCGTCGAGGATCTCGGTGAAGCCGCGGATCGTGTCCTCGAGCTTCACGTACTCGCCGGGCGTGCCCGTGAACTGCTCGGCGACGAAGTTCGGCTGCGAGAGGTAGCGCTCGATCTTGCGCGCCCGCGCGACGACGAGCTTGTCCTCGTCGGAGAGCTCGTCGATGCCGAGGATGGCGATGATGTCCTGCAGGTCGGTGTAGCGCTGCAGCACCTCCTGCACGCGCGTGGCCGTCCGGTAGTGCTCCGCCGAGACGATTCCCGGCTGCAGCGCACGCGAGGTCGAGCGCAGCGGGTGCACCGCGGGATAGATCCCCTTTTCGACGATGCCGCGGTCGAGCACGGTCGTCGCGTCGAGGTGCGCGAACGTGTTCGCGGGCGCCGGGTCGGTGAGGTCGTCGGCCGGCACGTAGATCGCCTGCACCGACGTGACCGAGCCGGTGCGGGTCGAGGTGATCCGCTCCTGCAGCTGCCCCATCTCGGTGGCGAGCGTCGGCTGGTAGCCGACGGCGCTCGGCATGCGACCGAGCAGCGCCGACACCTCCGAGCCAGCCTGGACGAAGCGGAAGATGTTGTCGATGAAGAGGAGTACGTCCTGGCCCTGCTCGCGGAAGTACTCGGCCATCGTCAGGCCCGACAGCCCGACGCGCAGGCGCGCGCCCGGCGGCTCGTTCATCTGGCCGTAGACCATCGCGACCTTGTCGATCACGCCTGACTCGGTCATCTCGATCATCAGGTCGTTGCCCTCGCGCGTCCGCTCGCCGACGCCGGCGAACACCGAGACGCCGCCGTGCTCGCGGGCGACGTTGTGGATGAGCTCCTGGATGAGGACGGTCTTGCCCGTGCCGGCGCCACCGAAGAGGCCGACCTTGCCGCCCTGGACGTACGGCGCGATCAGGTCGACGACCTTCAGCCCCGTCTCGAAGATCTCGATCGTGGGCGACAGGTCCGG
The DNA here is from genome assembly GCA_963796265.1 of uncultured Actinomycetes bacterium. Taxonomy (GTDB): domain Bacteria; phylum Actinomycetota; class Thermoleophilia; order Gaiellales; family Gaiellaceae; genus Palsa-739. The sequence goes on from CAWCLA010000002.1 coordinate 490,738, forward strand.
GAACGCGGGCGGGTCGCGGTGGATCGGCCAGCGCTCGCCCTTCGCGGCGGGCTTGCCGTCGACGGGGTCGCCGATCACGTTCCAGATTCGGCCGAGCGTCTCGTCGCCGACGGGCACCGAGATCGGCTGCTCGGTGTCGTAGACGTCGACCCCGCGCGCGAGGCCGTCGGTCGTGTCCATCGCGACGGCGCGGACGCGGTCGTCGCCCAGGTGCTGCTGCACCTCCGCGATCAGCTCTCTCGTCCCTCCCTCCTCGGGGACGTCGATGCGAAGGGCGTGGTAGATCGCGGGAAGCCGGTCCGGGAAGACGGCGTCGAGCACGACGCCCTTGATCTCGACGATCCTTCCCGTGTTCGTGCCGTTGCTCTTGGCGGCCATGAATCTCCTGATGCGTGAGGTCGGGCGCGGCGCCGCTCGCCGGCGGCCGCAAGCACGCGCACTCTAGCCGACCTGCGGCCGGGCGCTCGGCCGAACCGACGGCGCATGCGAAGCTTGCGCGATGGCCGACGCAGGCGTCTCCGCGACCCCGTTCACGGGGCGGACCGCGTGGACGCGCAACCTGCAGACGCCGCTCCGCTCGTTCCTGCGCACGGAGACCGGGAGCGCCGCCGTCCTCCTCGCCGGCGTCGTCGCCGCGCTCGTCTGGGCGAACGCCGACCCGGCGTCGTACGAGCGCGTCTGGACGACGACCCTCTCGATCCGCGTCGGCGGCGCGGGGATCTCGCAGGACCTGCGCGGCTGGATCGACACCGGCCTAATGTCCTTCTTCTTCTTCGTGATCGGCCTCGAGGCGCGGCGCGAGTTCGACCTCGGCGAGCTGCGCGAGCGGCGGCGGGTGGCTCTCCCGCTCGTCGCCGGCGTCGGCGGGATGGTCGTGCCCGTCGCGATCTACCTCGCGATCAACGCGGGGGACGGCTCGATCCACGGCTGGGGGACGGCGATGTCGACCGACACGGCGTTCGCGCTCGGGCTGCTCGCGCTAGTCGGGCCAGGCTTCCCGGACCGCCTCCGCGCCTACCTCCTCACCATTGCGGTCGTCGACGACCTCGTCGCGCTGCTCGTGATCGCGATCGCCTACAGCGGCTCGATCTCGGTCGTCGCGCTCGTCGTCGGGATCGGCCTGTTCGGCTGCATCCTCCTGATCCGTGCCGCCGACATCCACGTCGGGCCCCTCTACTTCCTGTTCGGCACGGCCGTCTGGGTCGCGTTCTTCAAGGCCGGTGTCGACCCGGTCGTCGTCGGCCTGATGGGAGGCGTGATCGCGCTGGCCTACCCGGCGCAGCGGGGCGACCTCGAGCGGGCGAGCGACCTCTTCCGGCTCTTCCGCGAGCAGCCGACGGGCGACCTCTCACGCTCGGCGCGGGCGGCTGTACGGCTGGCCGTCTCGCCGAACGAGCGGCTGCAGGCGCTCTGGCATCCGTGGTCGAGCTACGCGATCGTGCCGCTGTTCGCGCTCGCGAACGCAGGTGTCCACCTGAGCGGCGGCTTCCTCGCGAGCGCCTACTCCTCGCCCGTGACGCTCGGGATCCTGCTCGGCTACGTGCTCGGCAAGCCTGTCGGGATCGCGGGGTCGACCTGGCTCGCGGCGCGCGTCAGTGGCGGCCGGCTGCGCCCGCCGGTCGGCTGGGCGTCGGTGGGCGGCGCGGGCACGATCGCCGGGATCGGGTTCACGGTCTCGCTCCTCATCTCGTCGCTCGCCTTCCACGGCGACCGACTCGCCGAGGCGAAGGTCGGCGTCCTCAGCGCGGCGCTGCTCGCCGCGGCGCTCACCTCGCTCCTCGTCGCCGGGACGAGGCGGCTACCCCGCCCCCTGCGGATCCGGGCGCTGCTCGGCACGCCCGAGCTCATCGTCGACCTCGCGGATCCGGTCGACCCCGGGCGCGACCACGTGCGCGGGCCGGTCGACGCGCCGGTCACCGTGCTCGAGTACGGCGACTTCCAGTGTCCCTACTGCGGACAGGCCGAGCCGGCCCTGCGCGAGCTGCTGCGCGAGCACGGCGACGTCGCCTACGTCTGGCGGCACCTGCCCCTCAACGACGTCCACCCGAACGCGCAGCGGGCGGCCGAGGCGGCGGAGGCGGCCGCGGAGCAGGGCGCGTTCTGGGAGATGCACGACCTGCTGCTCGAGCACCAGGACGCGCTCGGCTACCGCGACCTCGTCGGCTACGCGGAGCAGCTGGGGCTCGACGCCGACCGCTTCGAGGACGACCTGCGGACGCGCACGGGCGCGGGCCGCATCGCGCAGGACGTCGACTCGGCGGATCTCTCGGGCGTCTCGGGTACGCCCACCTTCTTCGTCAACGAGCTACGCCATTACGGCGCCTACGACATCGCGACGCTGTCCGCGGCCGTCAAAGCCGCACGTGCCCGGGAGCTCGTGCGACCCACGGCGTGAGCGTGATCTATGGCCGGCTGGTCGACCCGTCTAGGGCACGCCGGCTACTCGACGCGCTCGACGACGAGGATGTTGTACGGCGAGCGAGGCACCTCCGGCACGTGTTCACGGATGCTGACACGCCATGGACCGGACCCGTCGGAGAGATAGAGCTCCTGGCCTTCCACCGGCTCTTTATCGGGAACGTCATAGACGTACTCCCTCATGATCACACGACCATCCAGGGACCCTTCGCGGACGGTCCAGCTGTAGGGCGCCATGCGCGGATCCTCGCAGTTCTGCGCCCACGCATCCAGGCGAGAGGGAGCACGCCCGGGCCAGTGCTCCGGAATGATGCTCCTATGACTTGTCAAGCGATCAGCGGCTCCTGGTTCTCGAGCAGCCGGTAGAGGTGGCGGGCGAGGTAGCGCTTGAGGAGGCGGGTGGCGTCGCGGCTTGATTTGCCTTCGCTGACGCGGCGGGCGATGTAGTCGCGGGTTGCGGGGTCATGTTGGCGGCGGTGGAGGACGATCGTGTGCAGGGCGCGGTTGAGTTGGCGGTCGCCGCCGCGGCTGAGCCGGTGTCGGGTTGTCTTGCCGCTGGAGGCGGGGATCGGGGCGACGCCGGCGAGGCGGGCGAAGCAGGCCTCAGAGCGGAGCCGGCCGGGGTGTGACCAGGCGATGATCAGTTGAGCGGCGACGATCGCTCCGACGCCGGGCTCGTCGAGCAGTGTGGGCGCGAGGGCGCGGACGTGGGTCAGGATCTCCCGCTCGAGCTCGGCGGCTTCGAGTGTTGCGGCTTGGATGCGGCGGGCGAGGCTGCGCAGGACGAGCCGGACGGCGAGCTCGTCGGCTGCGACTGTGGTTCGGCGGAGGCGGCTGCAGCGGTCGAGCAGCTTGCCGAGCGATAGTCGGCGCAGCTGCTCACGGAGCGGCTCTGGTGCGGTGACGATCACGGCGCGGAGCTGCGTGAGTGCTTCGCGGCGGACGTCGACGGCGCTGCGGCGGGCGATCAGCAGCAGCCGCAGCGCTTCACGCCGTTCGCCGCAGCGGGGAAGCGCGAGCGTCTCGCTGGCCAGCGCCGACCGCGCGATCCGGACCGCGTCGAGCGAGTCGTCCTTGCCGGCCAGCCGCCGCTCCGTCCGTGGTGTGCGGCTGATCTCGAGCACGGCTTCGCCCTGCTCGCTCAGTGAGCGGGCCAGCCCGGCGCCGTAGCTGCCGCTGCCCTCGATCGCCCAGGCTCGCCTGCCCGCCGCCAGCCGCTCGGCGAAGCGAAGCGCTTCCCCATAACCGCGACCGTCCACACCGGTCACCCTCCGCGCTACAACGGCACCCGCCGGCGCCGTCACCACCGCCAGCACGTGCTCGTCGCGGTGGGTGTCGACACCGATCACGTAGTCCAGCTCGTCTGCAAGCATCAGACCGATCCTCCGAGTCCATTCGTAGGGTCCGGTGGTGCCGGTCTGAAGCGAGGCAAACCGCGACGGCAGGTCGGTAAAGAGTCACGCCCCCAAGGCGGACAAGCTCCTGATCAAGCCAAAAGCGGACGCCAGACCGGCGCCGCCGCGCACAGGCGGACAGTTCACTCCCAAGGCACGACCAAGCGGCCAAACCCCTGACGAGTCACACCCGACACGGCGACAACCAGACTGGCGAGCGTCCCAGACAGACACCTCGCCGAGTCTTACCGACCCCTGACGGCGGTATCTTGCGGGTGGGGTTTCCCGTGCACGTCGAGGTCTTCCTGCGAACGGCTGGGGGCCGCTGGAGGATCCGATGAGCGGCCGACGATTCCACGTTGTCGGGACGCGTCGAGGCAGTGCGACGTACCGAGGGTTCAACGAGGTGCTGGAGATCATCGTCCGAGCCGACGAGCCGCTCGCAGCGCCGGCCGGGGGAGCGTGATCACCGTGCCCAACGCCTTCCGATCCGCGCGGACGTCCGAGTAGGCGACTGTGCAGCGACTCGCAGGGATGACAAACTTGCGAGCAGCGGAGATCGCGAGCTGATGATGTTGCAAGGCCGCAAGCGCGAATGCGAGGTGTTGGACAGGCTACTCGATGAGGCCCGCACCGGACGGAGCGGCGCGCTCGTGGTATGCGGCGAGCCGGGCATCGGTAAGACGGCTCTCCTGGATTATGCGATCGAGTCGGCCACAGATTTCTGGGTGGTGCGCGCTGTCGGCGTCGAGTCGGAGATGGAGCTTGCGTTCGCTGCGCTTCAGCAGCTGTGTGCCCCGCTGCTGGATCTGCTCGGGCGTATTCCCAATCCTCAGCGAGATGCGCTCAATACGGCGTTTGGCCTGCGGACAGGCACCGCTCCAGATCGCTTCCTGGTCGGCCTGGCGGTCCTCAACCTGTTCGCCGAGGCCGCGACCGAGCGACCACTGCTGTGCGTGGTCGACGACGCCCAATGGTTGGACCGGGTGTCTGGGCAGACGCTGGCGTTCGTGGCCCGCCGGCTGCTGGCGGAGTCGGTCGCGGTCTTGTCGGCTGCACGCGAGCCCACCCAGGAGCTCAAAGGCCTGCCCCAGCTGGTCGTGCACGGGCTGGGGGATGCTGATGCGCGCAAGCTCCACGCCTCGGCGGTCCACGGTCCGACGGACGAGGCCGTGCGCGCGCGGTTCATCGCCGAGGCACGCGGTAATCCGCTGGCGCTGCTCGAGCTGCCGCGGGAGCTCTCCTCCGCACAGCTGGCGGGTGGATACGGGCCGCCGGGAACCTTCCCGCTGCCAGGCCGGATCGAAGACAGCTTTGGGCGGCGCCTTGAGACCCTGCCGAAGGACACACAGCTGATGGTGCTGGCGGCAGCAGCTGAGCCGCTCGGCGATCCAGCTCTCTTATGGCGCGCAGGGGAGGAACTCGGAATCGCAGCCAAGGCTTTGGAGCCGGCCGTAGCGTCCGGGCTCCTGGACGTCGACGCCCGGGTGCGGTTCCGACATCCTCTGGTGCGCTCGGCGGTCTATCGGGTGGCGCCGGCCGACGACCGACGGAAGGTCCACCGGGTGCTGGGGGACGTGACGGATCCAAACACCGATCCTGATCGGCGCGCCTGGCACCGCGCCCAGGCGACAGTGGGCCCTGACGAGGGGGTCGCCGCCGAGCTCGAGCTGTCGGCGGCCCGGGCCCAGCGCCGAGGTGGGGTGGCCGCGGAGGCCGCATTCCTCGAGCGGGCTTCCGAGTTGACGATCGACCCGCCACAGCGTGCGCGGCGCGCTCTGGCGGCGGCGCGAGCCAAACACCTCGCCGGTGCGCCCGATGCTGCGCTGGAATTGCTGCTCACAGCCGAGACGGGACCGCTCGACGAGCTCGAGCTAGCCCGGATGGACATGTTGCGGGCGGAGGTCGCGTATACGCAGAACCGCGGAAGCGAGGGTCCGGCGCTGCTGCTCCGGGCCGCTAGGCGCCTTGAGCCTCTTGACCTGAGCTCGGCGCAGGCGACCTATCTGGAGGCGCTGTCAGCGGCGTTCTATCTGGGCGTTTGGCCAGCACCGGTGGGGTTGGTGGAGGTTGCGAAGGCCGTGTTGGCCGCGCCGCAGCCCCATCCACCGCGTGTCCCCGACCTCCTCCTCCGCGGTTTGGCGACACGGTTCGTCAAGGGGTACGCCGGAAGCGCGCCGATGCTGAAGCGGGCGCTGGCGGCCTTTGCGAGCGAGGACAGCTCAGGCGAGGAAGCGCTCCACTGGCTTTGGGTCGCGATACAAGCTGCCGTGAATCTGTGGGACGACCATATGTGGGAGGTGGTGGCGACTCGTTGGCTCCAGCTCACCCGCGACACTGGCGTGCTCCCACTGCTTCCGCTGGCGCTCAACGGTCGCATCGCCGCCCACACGTTCGCCGGAGAGCTGGCAACCGCCGCAGCTTTGACCGAGGAGGTCGGTGCGGTCAGCGAGGCGACCGGGAGTCAGGTCCCGCCTTACGGTGCGTTGATACTCGCCGCCTGGCGAGGCCGAGAAACCGAGGCCACCGAGCTGATCGAAACGATATCCAAGGAGGTGCGGTCTCGGGGGGAGGCCTACGCACTGTCCGCCACCGAGTGGGCACGCGCGATGCTCTACAACGGCCTCGGTCGCTACGAGGACGCGCTCACCGCCGCCGAGCGGGCCACCGAGCATACGGAGGATTTGTGGTTCTACAACTGGGGTCTGGTCGAGCTGATCTTGGCAGGGGTCCGCAGCGGTAAGCCGGAGCTGGCGGCAAAGGCACTCGAGCGGCTCTCGGAGATCACACAAGCCAGCGGCACCGATTGGGCGCTGGGGATCGAGGCGCGCTCAAGAGCGCTGCTGAGCGAAGGTGAGATCGCCGAGGGTCTGTACCACCAGGCGATCGATCGGCTCGACCGAACCCGAGTGCGTGCCGAGCTGGCCCGGACCCACCTGCTCTACGGCGAGTGGCTGCGCCGCGAGCGTCGACGACTGGAGGCACGAGACCAGCTGCGCATCGCCCAAGAGATGCTCTCGGCCATGGGGATCGAGGCGTTCGCGGAGCGCGCAGCGAACGAGCTGCTGGCTACGGGGCAGCGCGCACGAAGACGCGTGGTCGAGACCCGAGCTGATCTGACAGCGCAGGAGGCCCGGGTGGCGCGGTTGGCCCGCGACGGCCTGTCAAACGCCGAAATTGGAACCCGGCTGTTCATCAGCTCGCGCACCGTCGAGTACCACCTCCACAAGGTCTTCACCAAGCTGGGCATCAGTTCGCGCCACCAGCTCGAGGGAGCGTTCCACCGTGACGAAGCCCGGAGTACTGACACGGAAGCACCCGACTGAACGTCGCTACCTAGCCATGGTCAGCTAGGGATTCGACTAGGGCGACACAGATGCGATCGCGGAGCCCCTGCCGCACGCTTGGACTCGTATGGCAGCGAGCAAGCATGTGGAACTTCGGCAGCGCATAGACGATCAGACGTGCGATCGCGTACGGGCAGTTCGAGCTGCACGATGCCGCAACCCCCTGACGAGAAGAAAGCCGGGCTTGATGACGGTCGACTTTGAGTTTGTCGCGGAGTCGATTCCACAGATCGTGTGGATGGCCGCCTCGCTTTGCTGATGCTGGTCGTTCCACGAATGCTCAGATCGCCGAGCGGCTCGTGATCGCGCAGACCACCGTGGAGTCACATGCCAGGAGCATCTTGCGCAAGCTCGAGGTCAGCAACCGGACCGAAGCCGCAGTTCGATACCTGCGCCGCTAGTGGCGCTCGCTTGCGCCACGGCCGTTCTTCTTGCTGACAAGCTCCTCCGGTCTTTCCCTGGAATCGGGGAGGCCCGAGCGCCGATTTCCTGGTTTCCGGGGATTGTCGTGCTGCGAACCCGCGGCGATATTCGTGGACATGGGGTCAACATCGAGAAGTACGTCCGTCCGGCCTCACTCGGGCTCGTCCCTCTCGATCCAGAGATCGCTGCAGCGGTAGAGGCAGGGCAACCCCTTCGTCCTGCCTCTACCGGTGCAGCGGCCGACCGACCGCGAGACCTTCGTTGGCGAGATCGAGCGACTCCTACCCGAGCGGCTCGCGCGGCGCCACGCTATGCAAGAACCCCTGTGACTTCGGTCCTCGTGGTCGACGGCCGGCCCGCTGACCGGGAGCTACTGGTGACGGTGCTCGGCAACGCGGGATACGCCGTGGCGGAGGCGGCGACTGGCGAGCTCGCGATCGCGTTCGCCCGCTCACGACGGCCCGACTTGATCATCACCCACATCCTGATGCCGGACATGGACGGCTACGAGCTTGTCAACAAGCTGCGCAGCGAGCCGGTCACGGCGGACATCCGTGTGATCTTCTACACCGCCACCTACCTCGTGGAGGAGGTCCGGCAGCTCGCCGGGGCGTGCGGGGTCTCGCAGATTCTGGTGAAGCCCTGCGAACCCGAGGAGATCATCTGCGCGGTCAGGGAAGCCCTCTCGTCCCCTCAAGTGGCGCGAGTGGCCCTGACGTCCGAGGAGTTTCACCGCGAGCACCTGCGGGTGCTCGGCGCCAAACTGAGTCAGAAGATTGACGAGCTGCATGACGCGGAGGGCCAGGCAACCGAGTCCCTGACGCTGCTCGAGGCGATTCAGTCGAGCGCGCCCGTGGGCTTCGGTTTCGTGGACCGGGAGTACCGGCTCCGTCGTGTCAACGACGTGCTGGCCGCGATCGGTGGCGCCTCGGTGGAGCAACTCCTCGGGCGTGAGGTAGCCGATGTCGTGCCCGAGCTCTGGGCTCAGCTCGAGCCGGCCTACGAGCGCGTTCTGGCCACCGGCGAAGCCGTAGTAAATCAGCAGGTTCAGGGGGAGACCTCCGCAGCGCCCGGCGAGATCCGATCCTGGCTTGTCAACTACTACCCGGTGTGGATCGACGGGGAGATCAGCGGGGTTGGCGTCGTTGTGGTCGACATCACCGATCGGCTGGCAGCCGAGGAGTTCCGTTCGGTTGTGATGGACAACATGGCCGAGGGCCTGTACGTCCTCGACGGCGACGGTCGCCTGATGTTCATGAACGCCGCGGCGTCGAAGATGCTCGGCTGGAGCGAGCACGAGTTGCGTGGCGAGCTGATGCACGACGCGATCCACTTTCAACACGCGGACGGATCCGCGTTTGCAGCGGACAGGTGCGATTTGTTGAGAGCTGCGGTCGAGAACCGCGCCATCCGCGTGGCCGATGACGCGTTCACTAGCAAGGATGGCTCGATCCTTCCTGTGGCCTACTCCTCCGCGCCGCTGATCACCGGATCGAACGGCCGCGGGGTGGTGGTCGTGTTCCACGACACGACTGAGGAGAACGCCCGACGGACGCGTGCGCAGCGAGAGCTCAACTCGCTGAGCTGGGTCGGACGGATCCGAGACGCGCTCGATGAAGACAGGATGGTTCTGTACTCGCAGCCGATCATCCCGCTCACGCCACGGGCCAACCGCAGCGAAGAGCTTCTGGTGCGAATGGTTGGGCGAGACGGCGAGATCGTCCCACCGGGAGTCTTTCTCCCTGTCGCCGAGAAGTACGGGCAGATCGAGGAGATCGATCAGTGGGTGATCACACAAGCTGCGCGTCTGGCGGCAGGCGGCCGGCGCGTGCACGCAAACCTGTCGGCAGCTTCGATCGGCAGCCTCGACCTGCCTTCACGGATCGCGAGCGAACTGAGCGACGCCGGCGCCGATCCTGCCAACGTCGTATTCGAGATCACCGAAACCGCGCTGATGAACGACACCGATGCGGGCCAGGCATTCACCCGCGGTATCACCGACATCGGCTGCGCCGTGGCACTCGACGACTTCGGCACCGGCTACGGAAGCTTCACCTATCTGCAAAAGCTCCACATCGCATACATCAAGATCGACATCGAGTTCGTCCGCGATCTCGTCTCCAACACAACGAACCAGCACCTCGTCAAGGCGATCGTCAACATCGCTCACGGGCTCGGTCAGCAAACAATCGCCGAAGGTATCGAGAACAGCGAAACGCTAGATCTGCTGCGCGAATACGGCGTCGATCTCGCACAGGGCTTTCACCTCGGTCGACCCCAGCCGCTCGAGTCCGCGCTCGTCACCACGGAAGCAAGCTAACCGGCATCAAGGAAAGTAACGCTCGCCGGCGCCAGAGTTCGGGAATGTCCCCCGAATAGACGGTCACGCTCCTTCGGCTACCGAGCAGTACCGCTGTCGAGCCGCCGACGTTGCCCCGCGCCGAAGACGAACGGGACGAGAACCAAGGCCAGTGCCACAACGGCATCTTAGGACCGGTACGGCGGTGTAACCCGCCTCTACTAGGTCAATTCGATTCTGGCGTCGCTCAGGCCGCGGAAGCGATCGCGTCAGCCACCGGCCGCCGGCGGCTCCTGCGTCGGCGGTACCAGCAGGAGGTGACTGTCGACGATCGCAGCGGCGACGTCGGCGAGCTTGTGGCCGCTGTGCTGGGAGTGGTCGCGCAGCATCACGAACGCTTTGTCGGCGTCGATCGCATGGCGGGCCATCAGGATCCCTTTTGCCTGTTCGATCAGGGCGCGGCGTCCGAATGCTCCTTGCAGGTTGTGGTATTCGGTGAAGCGTTGGAGCGTGATGTCGATCGCGCTTTGCAGCTCTTCGGGGGTGGAGTCTGCGATGTAGGCGAAGACGCCGCGCTTGGCCGCCTCGTGGACGTAGGCGGGGTCGCGTGCCGCGAGCAGCGCAATCACCGGGCATGAAGCCTGCTGGACGATTTCGCCGATCAGCTCGAGCGCGTGTTCGGAGGAGAGGCCGAGCCCGACGAGCGCGACGTCGGGATGCTCTTTCGCTGTTACCGCGCCTACTTCTCTGACGTCGATCTCGCGCGCGATCACGTCGTGGCCGAGCCCGGCGACGACCTGGGCGACCTGCTCGAGCCGGTCGCGCCGCTCATTCGCGATCAGGACGCGCAGGTGCTGCAGTTCGTCCTCAACCAACCCGCGTAGCCCTTTCTGCGCTCATCAGGGTCACGGCGCCATGAAGACGGGCTTGGCAAGGCCGAGGCAGCCGGCGAGTTGGAGAGAAAACGGCCGCAGCCGTCACACGTCGCCGTGTCCGCCGAAGTCCACCACCTGATCCCGGTCGCACACATCGCGCGAGGCTTCGGTCGCGCACTTCCCCCGGCCAACAGTTCTGGCCGCTCCGTCCCGCGCCGACCGTCCCCTCCGCCAACACTCCTCCACTCGATCAGACGATGCTGCAACGGTCAGCGCGCCGTGCAGCTATCCAACCGGGCAATTGGGGTTGGGGTGCCGAAACGGGTGGAATGGGCCTCGGCGAGGACCCAACTCTAAACGACCCTCCGCCGTCGATCCAGTGACGGCACGCGCGGGAACTCCGAGCCGTGCAAGGCTGGAAATCAGCCGGCTAGGGCCGTTCTTCCGGAGGGGGCGACGCCTGCGGCGGTAGGAGCAGATGGCCGTCGACGACCGCCTCGGCGACCTCCACCACCCTGCGGCCCATCCGACGTGCGTGGGCGCGGATCATCTCGAAGGCTTGGCCCTCGTCGATCTGGTGACGCTCCATGAGAATCCCTTTGCCTCGTTCGATCATCGCTCGCCGTCCGAACGCCCCCTCGAGATTCTGGTACTCGCGGAACCGACGGAGAACGATCTCGAGCGAGCTTTGCAGTTCGTCGTTCTCGCCGTCTGCGATGTAGGCGAAGACGCCACGCTGCGCTGCCTCCCGCACAAAGTCGGGATCCTCGGCATCGATCATGGCGATCACAGGACAGGCCGCCTCTTTGACGATCCGCGAGATCAGCTCGAGCGCGTGCGCCTGACTCCGATCAAGCTCGACCAAGGCAACATCGGGGCGCTCACGCCGCGTCGCCTCCCCCACTCGAGACACAACCGTCTCGCGCGCCACGACAACGTGGCCCAACTCGAGCACGATCGCAGCCGTCCTCTTCAGGCGCTCCTGAACCTCGTCGGCAACAAGCACCCGCAGATCTTCCGCCTCACCATTTGTCTCTTGGTCGACCAAGGCTTCACTCCCGACGGCAGTTCGGAAAGACCCTCGTTCATCAATCTACCTTCGGCTCGCCACCGCTCCGTCCCCGCCGGGCGAGCGCTACCTCGCTTCGATCGGCTGCCCCCGGAGCGATCCCAGGAAATCACTCCAGACTGGGCGAGCGATGCTTCTATGTCTGTCAAGTCGCCAGTGGCGGTCCGTGTTCGAGTAGCCGGTAGAGGCTGCGGGCGAGGTAACGCTTGAGGCAGCGGTTTGCCTCGCGTCGGGTTTTGCCTTCCTGGATGCGTCGCTCGATGTAGGCGACGGTTGGCGGATGGAGGCGTTTCCGTGTGACCAGGATCATGTGCAGTGCGCGGTTCAGTTTGCGGTCGCCTGATCGGTCGAGCCGGTAGCGGACGGTCTGGCCGGAGGAGGCGGGGATCGGTGCGACGCCGGCGAGCCGCGCGAAGGCCGCTTCGGAGTGGATGCGGCCATGGTGTGACCAGGAGAGGACAAGCTGGGCGACGGCGTGCGGGCCGACGCCGGGCTGGTCGAGGAGTTGCGGTGCGAGCTTGCGTGTGAGTGCTTCGATCTGCCGTCCCAGCTCGCGCTCCTCAGCTGTCAGCTGCAGGACGCGTCGAGCGACCGAGCGCAGCGCGAGCAGGCTGCCGCGGAGCTCGGGATCGCGTCGAATCTCGGGTCGAGTGGCTGCCAGGCGTCGTAGTAGCGGAGCGGGTGTGAGCTGCCGCAGCTCGCTGCGCAACGGTTCAGGGGTCGTGATCAGCAGGTCGCGCAGCTGGGCCAGTCCGGCGCATTTGGCGGTGACGGCTCCTTCGCGTGCCGCCACCAGCACCTGCAAGGCCTGGCGCTCGCCGCCGGCCCGAGGCGTCGCCGGCCGCTCCAGGGCAAGCACGCTGCGAGCGGCGCGGACAGCATCGAGCGCGTCGGTCTTGCCTCCGGAGCCGCGCTCCCGCCGCAGCCTGCTTACCTCGAGCACCCGCTCGCCATGACCGGTTAGAAAGCGGGTCAGACCGGCCCCGAACGAACCGCTCCCCTCCACAGCGAACGCACGACGCCCCGAGGCGTGGGCGTCGACGAGCCTCAGCGCATCCGCGTAGCCGACGCCGCTTGCAGCAACGGTCGTCTCGAAAACGACCGCCCCAGTCACGACCTCGACAACCGCGAGCGCCTGCGAATCGCGGTGCGGATCGACACCAACCACGTAGTCCAGCTGATCTGCGAGCATCTCTCACCGACCTCCAGCCGAGCGTTGGGGGACACAACGGTGTCGGCCTGGAGCGGCAAACCGCGCGCGCCAAGACTGTGACGGGTCACGCCCCAAAGGGCGGACAGGCTTCTGATCAGGCCAGCAAGCGGGCACCAGGCCGGCACCGGCCACACTCCACCCGGACACATCACTCGCAAGACACCCACCAACCGGCGGGGTCATCCTCTCACCGAGTCACGAGCAAAGAGCACCGGCACCAACCTGACAACAGCCCCAGACGGGACCGCCACAAACTCACAGTCCTCACGCCTGACAACGGTCGGGCGCGGGCGTAAGGCGGCCGTAGGCGGCTTACGGCCGCGCCGAACGAGCGACTGCGGACCTGCGCGCGCAGCGCGCACGTCCGCGAGCGTCCGTGACAGGTCGATCCCCGACGGCGAGCTCTACTGCACGAAGCGCCGCCGGGACCGCGCTCCCGGCGGCGCGGAGTTCCGCATCCCGAGCCGGAAACGCGCAGCGTGTCCGGCTTACCCCGTGAGGGCATCCGCGCCGGCGACGACCTCGAGGATCTCCTGCGTGATCTCGGCCTGGCGGGCACGGTTGAGCGACAGCGTGAGGCTGTCGATGAGCTCGCCCGCGTTCTTCGAGGCGTTCCGCATCGCGGTCATCTGCGAGGCGAGGAACGCGGCGGCGGACTCGAGCAGAGCGCGGTAGATCTCCGTCTCGAGATAGACGGGCAGGAGCCGCTGGAGGATCTCCTCCGGCTCGGGCTCGTAGAGGAAGTCGCCGCTCGGGCCCTTCCGCTTCTCCGCGTGCTCCTGTCCCGCGAGCACCTCCTCGCGGATCGGCAGCAGGTCGGACGTCGTCACCCGCTGCACGAGCGCCGACTCGAAGCGGTTGTAGACGAGAACGACACGGTCGACCTCCTCCGCCTCGTACAGCTCGGCGAGGCGGTGGCCGATCGCCTGCGCGTCGTGGTAGGCCGGCTTGTCGGCGAATCCCGCCCACTGCCCGGTCAGCTCGTAGCGGCGAAAGCGGAGCGTGGAGGCGCCTTTGCGCCCGACGGCGAGCCACAGCACGTCCTGTCCCTCGGCGCGCGCGTGCCGCTCGAGCTCGAACGCACGCCGCAGCACCTGGCCGTTGAAGGGGCCGGCGAGGCCGCGGTCGCCCGTGACGAGGACGAAGGCCACGCGCCGCACCTCGTCGCGCTGCTGTAGGAGCGCAAGGTTGCGGATGGAGGTCGCCGCGCGTGCCGTGCCGGTCATGAGCTCCTGCATCCGGTCGGCGTACGGGCGCATCTCCTCGATCCGGCTCTGGGCCCGCCGTAGCCGCGCGCCGGCGACGAGCTCCATCGCCTTCGTGATCTTGCGCGTGTTGCGGACGGAGTTGATCCGCCGCCGGAGATCCTGGAGCGAGGCCACCTACGTCAGGGCCGACTCTGTCTCGACGTTGAAGGCGAGCTTGAACTTCTCGATCTCGCCGTTCAGCTTCTCGGCGAGCTCGTCCGGCAGGTCGCCCGTCTCGCGGATCTCGCCATAGATCGCCTTCTCGGCACGCAGGTGCTCGCGCAGCTCGTCCTGGAATCGCGGCACCTGCGGCGTCGGGATGTCGTCGAGGTAGCCGTGGATGCCGGTGTAGATCGCGCCGACCTGCTCCTCCGTCGGCCAGGGCTGGTACTGCGGCTGGTTGAGCGTCGCGACCATCTTCTCGCCGCGGGTCAGCGCCTGCTGCGTCGTCCGGTCGAGCTCGGAGCCGAACTGCGCGAACGCCTCGAGCTCGCGGTACTGGGCGAGGTCGAGGCGCAGGCGGCCGGCAACCTTCTTCATCGCCTTCGTCTGCGCGGAGGCGCCGACGCGCGAGACGGAGATGCCGACGTTCACGGCCGGGCGGACACCCGAGAAGAAGAGCTCCGACTGGAGGTAGATCTGCCCGTCGGTGATCGAGATCACGTTCGTCGGGATGTACGCGGAGACGTCGCCGGCCTGCGTCTCGATGATCGGCAGCGCGGTGAGAGAGCCGCCGCCGTTGTCCTCGTTGAGCTTGCACGCCCGCTCGAGCAGCCGCGAGTGGAGATAGAAGACGTCGCCGGGGAACGCCTCACGGCCCGGCGGACGGCGCAGCAGCAACGAGAGCTGGCGGTAGGCGTCCGCGTGCTTCGAGAGGTCGTCGTACAGGACGAGCGCGTGCTGGCCCTTGTAGAGGAAGTACTCGCCCATCGCGCAGCCGGCGAAGGGCGCCATCCACTTGATCGGAGCGGCCTCGCTCGCGGACGCCGTGACGATCGTCGTGTACTCCATCGCGCCCACGTCGCGCAACCGCTCGTAGATGCCGGCGACGGTCGATTCCTTCTGGCCGATCGCGACGTAGATGCAGTGCACGTCGGTGTCGCGCTGGTTGAGGATCGTGTCGATCAGGATCGCGGTCTTCCCCGTCGAGCGGTCGCCGATGATGAGCTCGCGCTGGCCGCGGCCGACGTTCGTCATCGCGTCGATGGCCTTGATGCCGGTCTGCAGCGGCTGCTTCACCGGCTCGCGCTCGATCACGCCCGGCGCCTTGAACTCGAGCGGACGCGTCTCGTCCGTCTCGATCGGGCCGCGCCCGTCGAGCGGCTTGCCGAGCGGGTCGACGACGCGACCGAGCAACGCCTCGCCGACGGGCACGCTCGCGACGCGCCCCGTGCGCCGCACCGGCTCGCCCTCGCTGACCTTCGCCCACTCGCCGAACAGCGCGGCGCCGACATCGTCTTCCTCGAGGTTGAACGCGAGGCCGGTCACGCCGTGCTCGAACTCGAGCATCTCCAGCGAGCCGGCGTTCTCGAGCCCGTAGACGCGGGCGATGCCGTCACCGATCTGGAGGACGGTGCCGACCTCGGCGAGGTCCGTCTCGACGTCGTACTGCTCGATCCGCTCGCGCAGGATCGAGGTGATCTCCTCCGGACGTAGCTTCACAGGCGCTTCAACTCCTCACGAGTTCGTGTCTCAGTCGTTCCAGTCTCCCGCGGACGCTCGCGTCGACCCGGAGCGAGCCCGCCTGCAGAACGATGCCGCCGACGAGGTCGGGGTCGACGCTCCGCGTCGCCTCGACCTTACGGCCGGCCGCCTGCTCGATCTGCTGCAGGATCGCCGTCGCCTCGGCGTCCGACAGCTCACGAGCCGTCGTCAGCTCGACGGTCAGGCGCCGCTCCTCGCGCGCGATCAGCCGCTCGAACTCCTTCGCGATCTCCTCGAGCTCGGCGGCGCGGCCCTTCTCCGCGACGACCTGGAGGAAGTGGGTGAAGAGCGGCTCCTCGTCGCCGGCGAGGTCGGCGAGGATCCCGGCCTTCGCGCTCGACTCGAGCTGCGGGTTGCGCAGCACGGCGCGCAGCTCCGGCGACTCCGCCGCCGCGCCCGCGAAGTCGCCGAGCGCCTCGTGCACCTGCGCGAGCCTGCCCGCGTCCTTTGCGGCGCCGAAGAGCGCCTCGGCGTAGATGCGGTGCGCGACCGCCACTAGGCGCTCTCCTCGAGGCGCGAGAAGTCGAGGCCCGCAATCGCTTCGGAGATGAGCTGCTGGTCGCGCTCGGCGTCGAGCGTGCGGCCGACGACACGGGAAGCCGCCTCGAGCGTGAGGTCGGCGACCTCGGCGCGGATCTGCTGGAGCGCGCGGGCGGTCTCGGCCGCGATCTCCTTCCGCGTCTCCTCGAGCCGCCGCTGCCGCTCGGCCTCGGTCTCGTCGCGCATCCGCTGCTCCATCGACTCGCGGGTCTTGCGGGCTTCGGCGAGGATCGCCTCGCCCTGGCCGCGCGCCTCCGCGATGAGCTTGCGGTGCTCTTCGAGCAGCCCCTGCGCTTCGTCGCGGGCCCGGTCGGCTGCCTCGATCGCCCGCCTGATCGACTCCCGCCGCTCGTCGATCATCCGCTGGATCGGGCCGAAGGCGTACCTGCGCAGGACGAAGACGACGATCACGAAGAAGGCGACCGTCCAGATCATCAGCCCCGGGATGATCCGGGTGAGCGGGCTGGAGGCGGCGACGACGAGCATCTACTTGACGAGGACGAAGCCGAGGAAGCCGCCGACGAGACCGTAGAAGACGACGGCCTCGGTGAGCGCGAAGCCGAGCCACATGATCCCCTGTAGCTCACCGCGCAGCTCGGGCTGGCGGGCGACCGACTGGATCATCGACGCGAACACGGTGCCGATGCCGATGCCGGCTCCGAGCGAGCCCAGGCCCATGCCGAGACCGAAGCCGAGCGCCTGTGCGGCCTTGATGGTTGGCGAGGTTGCAGCGAGCAGGTGGAGCACCGTTTCCTCCTTAGTGACCCGGCTCGATAGCCGTGCCGATGTAGATGGCGGTCAGGGCGGCGAAGATGAAGGCCTGGATCGTGACCACGATCACGACCTCGAAGAGGTAGAAGGCGATTCCGATCGGGAGCGAGAAGACGGCGACGACCCAGAACGTGACGCCGCTGAGGATGAAGAGCAGGCCGATCGAGACGAGGATCAGGATGTGGCCGGCGAGCATGTTCGCGTA
This sequence comes from uncultured Actinomycetes bacterium, assembly GCA_963796265.1. Taxonomy (GTDB): domain Bacteria; phylum Actinomycetota; class Thermoleophilia; order Gaiellales; family Gaiellaceae; genus Palsa-739. The sequence goes on from CAWCLA010000002.1 coordinate 508,243, forward strand.
GAGCCGGACGCTGAGGCTGATCACCCGGAAGACGTGCGAGATCGTCTCGAGCACGGCCATGACGGGCACCATCCCCTTCGGTACGCCGGCCGGCACGAAGCTCTTGAAGTAGCCCGGGCCGTTGTAGCGGACTCCCTCGACATGCGTGAAGACGACGCTGAGGAGCGCGAGCACGAGCGTCACCGAGAGCTGGGAGGTGACGGCGTAGATCCCCCACGTCGGCACGCCGTGCCAGGTGTCGCCGGTGAGCGGCAGCGGGATGAAGCCGACCATGTTCATCGTGAAGATGAACAGGAACAACGACGCGACGTACGGGAACCAGCGGCCGATCGCCTTCGTCGGCAGCCCCTGCTCGGCGATCTGCGTCTGCGCGAGCTCGTAGATCGCCTCCCCGACCGTCTGGCGCTTGCCCGGCAGGAGCGCGAGCCGGCTGCGCATCGTGAAGATCCCGAGCAGGATCGTCAGCGCCGCCGAGATCGCGAGATAGACGACGGCCTTGTTGATCGACAGGTCGACGGGGCCGAGGTGGATCCCCACCCACTGTTTGAGCTCGAACTCGTCGGCGGGGTTGAACGTGGCGGCGAGGATCGCGTTCATCCGAGCCTCTCCCCGCCGAAGTACTCGACGAGCGAGACCCCGAGCGAGAGCGAGTAGGCGAGGGCGTAGACGGCGAGCGCTGCGATGCCGACGTGCCGGTCGGCGACGGTGACCGCGATCAAGACGATCATCACGCCGATGCCACGGAACGAGTGGACGAGCGCGACCAGACCGGAGGAGCTCAGGTGGTCGGCTCCCGTCGGCAGGCGTCCGAGGAAGAGCCCGAGCGCCTCGCCGGCGGCCCATAGCACGGCGGCGAGCGCCCAGCCTCCGACGGGGAAGCCGGCGACGAGGAAGACGGGCAGTGCGAGCACGACGACGGCCCCTCCCGCGAGCGCGGGCATTCGGCGGCCGGGGACCGGCCGCGGCGTGGACAGGAGCCCGTGCGTCACGAGAAGTAGCCCTTGAACCTGCGGTAGACGGCGAAGACGCCGGCGGGAAGCCCCACGACGACGCCGGCGAGGGCGCCGTACCCTCCGTTGCCCGCGGCCCAGCCGACGAGAGCGCCCGCGCCGCCGCACGCACCGATGGTGCCGGCCAGCACTGCGCCCGCCTCCGCGGGCTGGAAGGACGAGCGTGGGGTCCCCTGCATCCGGCGCGAGAATAGCAGTGTCGGAAGGGGTACTTTGTGACACCGAAATCCCGCATGGACAGCCGCCCTCGCCTCTTGCTCGTTCACGGTTCCGTCGTCAACGCGGACCTGACCTGGAGCGCCCAGAAGCCGCTCGGCGAGCGGTTCGAGATCGTGGCGCCGAACCGGCGCGGCTTCCCTCCCGGCCCCGACGTCGAGCACGTCGATTTCGAGGAGGAGGCTGCGTGGTTGGAGCAGTTCCTCGAGCCCGGAACGCATCTTGTGGGGCACTCGTACGGCGGCGTGATCTCGCTGCTGGCTGCCGCGCGACGCCCGGAGGTCCTGCGTTCCTTGACGGTGATCGAGCCGCCCGCGTTCGGCGTTGCGCGCGGCGTCCCCGCGGCCGACGAGTTCATGGCGCGGATCGAGCAGCACTGGGCGAGCGGCCCGCGCGATCCGGCCGAGTTCCTCGGCGGCTTCCTCGAGCTCGTCGGCTCGTCGGTCCCGCCCGGCAACTTCACGCCCGAGCTCCTCCAGGGCGCGCGCACCCTGATGGTGGAGCGCCCGCCGGCCGAAGCGGTGATCCCGTTCGACGAGCTCGCTCGGGCGCCGTTCCCGAAGCTCGTCGTGTCGGGAGGGCACAGCGCCGCGTTCGAGGCGGTCTGCGACATGCTCGGGGAGCGGCTCGGCGTCGAGCGGGCTGTTCTCCCGGGTGCGCGTCACTCGGTGCAGCGCCTCGGCGAGCCGTTCAACGCACTGCTCACCGAGTTCGTGTCGCGTGCCGAGCCTCTCTGAACGTGCGCTGTCCCGGTGCCCGACGCCCGGCGCTAGGCGGTCTTCCGCAGCGGATCGCCGCTTTTTCGCCGCCGCTGGATCCGATTGCCGAGCTTCACGATCTCGAGCACGTAGACCACGTAGACCGAGAAGAGCACGGCGACGAAGGCGATCGCCGCGGCGACGAGCGTCCACCACGGGTGCCAGACGCCGTGCGCGCGGAAGGGGACGAACCGCGTCGCGAACGCCGCCCCGGCCAGCGACACGCACCAGCCCCAGATCGTCACCGCCGCCCGCCGCTGCGAGAAGCCACGGCGCAGGAAGCGGTGGTGCAGATGCGCCTGATCGCCCTCGAACACGCTCTCCCCGTGCTTCAGCCGCCGCACGACGACGAACGTCGTGTCGACGATCGGCACCGCGAGCACGAGGAGCGGGAAGAACAGGGCCACAGTCGCGGCCGTCTTGAGGAGGCCCTGCACGGACACGGCCGCGAGCACGTACCCGAGCAGCAGGGCGCCGGAGTCGCCCATGAAGATCCGCGCGGGATAGAAGTTGTGGCGGAGGAAACCGACGCACGCGCCGAAGACGATGGCCGAGAGGACGGCGGCGTCGACCTTCCCGAGCGAGAGCGCGATCACGCTGAACGTCAGCCCGGCGATCGCGGCGACGCCCGCCGCAAGCCCGTCGAGCCCGTCGAGGAAGTTGACCATGTTCATGATCGCCACGATCCAGGCGATCGTGAGAGGGATCCCGACCCCCGACGGCAGCGTGTGGATGCCGACGAACGGCAGCGTGAAGCGGTCGACCCAGACGCCGAAGCCGGCCGGCACGGCGGCCGCCGCCACCTGCCCCGCGAGCTTCGCGTACCAGGGGAGCCCGCGGAAGTCGTCGACGATCCCGACCGTGACGGCTACTGCGGCGCCGAGCAGCAGCCCGCGGTTCTGGTGACTCGCGTGGAGGAAGGCAAGCGCCGGCACGAGCAGGCCGAGGAAGAGCGCGAGGCCGCCGAGGCGCGGCACCGGCAACTCGTTGACGCGCCTGCCGCCGGGAACGTCGACCACGCCGAGCCGGCGTGCCATCCCGCCCACCGCCGGGGTCAGCAGCACGACGACGGCGAAGGCGACGAGCGCTCCCCAGAGGACGCCGAGGTGGTCGGCCAGCTGATCGACGACGCTGAGGTGCGGGCTGCTTGCCCCGAGCACGCCGTCAGCGTACTTCGCCGCCGAGGCGCGCTCGCCTGCGCGGTCCGCGTGCGCTGTTGGGGGCTAGTGTCCTCCGAATGAGGGTCAGCGCCGCGACAGCGCGTCGCTTCCTCGTCGCGCGGCACTTCCTCGCGCCGGCGCGGTCGCTCGAGGGAGGTCCGGAGGCGGTGCTCGAGGTGATCCGGAAGCTCGGGTCGATCCAGTTCGACCCGATCGCAGTCGCCGGCCGGAACCACGACCTGATCCTGCACGCGCGCGTCGCGGACTACGAGCCTTCCATGTGCGACGCGCTGTACGAGCGGCGTGAGATCTTCGAAGCGACCAACAAGGCGCTCTCGTTCGTCCCGGCGAGCGAGTTTCCGTGGTTCCGTCACGTCTGGGGCCGCAAGGGCCCCGAGTTCCACGCGGCGGCACTGGCCGACAACCCGGCCGTGGCGGAGCGCGTCCTCGAACGCATCCGGGTCGGCGGGCCGCTCTCCTCGGCCGACTTCGAGCGAGAGGCCGGGGCGACGAAGAACTGGTTCGGGGTGCCGGAGAACGCCGTCCGCTCCGTCCTCGAGGCGTACACCGTCACCGGCGTGGTCGGCCTCGCCCACCGCGACGGCAACCTCCGCTATTACGACCTCCTCGAACGCCTGCTCCCGGCCGAGCTGCTCGCGCACGAGGTGCCGGAGCGAGAGCAGGCGCGGCACAAGCTCCTGTCCCGCTACCGCGCCCACGGCCTGCTCGGCCCCGGCGGAGCGGGCGGCACGTTCGCCCGCATCGCCGCCCCGGCGGAGCGCAACGAGCTGCGCGGAGAGCTGGTCGAGCGCGGCGCGCTCGTGCCCGTCGAGGTCGAGGGCATGCGCGGCAAGCGCCTCGTCCTCGGCGAGGAGGTCGAGCTGCTCCACGATCCCCCGGAACCGCCTCCCTCGGTCGCGTTCATCGCCCCGTTCGACTCGCTGCTGTGGGACACCGCCCTGCTCGCACGCCTGTTCGACTTCGAGTTCGTGTGGGAGGGGTTCTTCCCGCCGGCGAAACGGCGTTGGGGCTACTACGTGCTCCCGATCGTCTTCCGCGACCGCTTCGTCGGCCGGATCGAGCCGCGGATCGACCGCGATGAAGCGCGCGTGGAGATCCTCGGCCTCTGGTGGGAGGACGGCTTCGCGCCGCGCCGCGCCGACGGGTTCGTCGACGCGATGCGCGACGCGCTCCGGGCATACCTCCGCTTCGCGGGCGCCGACGGGTTCGAGTGGGCATCTCACCTTGCGACCCACAAGCGACTCTTCGCCGCTTCCCCGTAGACCGAGAATCCGCTCGGGCACACCGCGCGGCGGCCGCCCGTTCAACCCATACACTCGGCTGCGTGCCCGGCGCGCCGGCACTCACGGTCGAGCACCTGACCAAGCGGTTCGGCGACCGGATCGCGGTCGACGACGTCTCGTTCACGGTCGACGCGGGCGAGGTGTTCGGCTTTCTCGGCCCGAACGGCGCCGGGAAGACGACGACCGTACGCATGCTCGGGACGCTGATCGCGCCGACCTCCGGATCCGCAGTCGTCGCCGGCCTCCCGCTCTCGTCGGCCAACGGAGTCGAGATCCGACAGCGGATCGCGGTGATGCCGGAGGCTCCGGGCCTCTACCTCCGTCTGACGGTGACGGAGAACCTCGAGTTCTTCCTCGGCCTCTACGGCATCCGGCAGGCGAGTCGCATTCCGGCGGCACTCGAGGCAGTCGGCCTCGAGACCCGCGCGAACGACTTCTGCGGCAACCTCTCCAAGGGCCTCCGCCAGCGCGTCGGTCTGGCGCGCGCGCTCCTCAGCGACCCCCAGATGCTCTTCCTCGACGAGCCGACGTCGGGTCTCGACCCCGTCGCGGCGCGGGAGGTGCACGGGCTGATAGACGGGCTGCGCGACCGCGGCGTCACCGTCTTCCTCACGACGCATCGCCTCGAGGAGGCGGAGCGCCTGTGCGACCGCGTCGCGATCCTCAACACCACGCTGCGCACGATCGGGCGGACAGACGAGCTGCGCGACCGCCTCTTCCGCAAGCGGCTGCTCGTGACGACGCGAGCGCCGCTGCCCGATGCCGCATCCGTGTTCGACGGCCGGCCGGGCGTGACGGGATGGCAGGCCAACGGCCCGAGCACCTATGAGCTCACGGTCGCGGATGCCGACGCCGCGGCTCCGGCCGTCGCGCGGGCGCTCGTGGCCGCCGGTGCGGACATCCTCTCGCTCGGCGAGGCGAGACACTCGCTGGAGGACGTCTACCTCGAGCTCGTCTCCGAGGACGTCGAGGCGTACGGTCGATGAGCACCTACCGGATCCGCGCCGTCGTGCGCAAGGAGCTGCGCGATGCCCGGCGCAACCGCTTCCTCGTCGGGACGATGTCCCTCCTGCCCGTCGTCTTCCTCATTTCTCCCATCGTCACGCTCCTGCGCATTCCGGCGTCCACGCCGGCCTCCGTCGTCAACCGCGCCGTCGGCGGCACCTCGCTCCTGCTGTTCGTCGTGCCGGCGGTGATCCCGCCGATCATGGCCGCCTACTCGGTGATCGGCGAACGCGACCAAGGGACGCTCGAGCCGTTCCTCACGACGCCGATCCGGCGCGAGGAGCTTCTGCTCGCCAAGGCGATCGCCGTGTTCGTACCGTCGGTGACCGTCGCCTACGGGATCTACTTCGCGTTCGCGCTCACCGTGCGCTTCGGCGCCGCGCACGTCGTGAGCGCCGCCGTCTGGCACGCGCCCCAGATGCTGGCCCAGCTCGTCTTCACGCCGCTGATCGCGATCTGGGCGATCTGGGTCGGGATCGCCATGTCGGTCCGCGCGCGCGACGTTCGAGTCGCCCAGCAACTCGCCACCCTCGCAAGCCTGCCCGCCGTGGGCATCACGACGCTGATCACGTTCCGGGTGATCACGCCGTCGGTGCAACTCGCGGTGACACTCGCGGCCGCGCTCCTCGTGATCGACCTCCGCGCCTGGCGGTTCGTCTCGAAGCTGTTCGACCGCGAACGCCTCATCACCGGCACGCGGGCCGGCCGTTCATAGTTCGACCATGGCGGCGCGCGACGAGAGGGTCGAGGTCTTCCGCCGCCTGCACGAGACCGGATGCTTCGTGATGCCGAATCCGTGGGACGTCGGGAGCGCCGTGGCGCTCGAGCAGATGGGATTCAAGGCGCTCGCGACGACGAGCGCCGGACACGCCTGGACGCTGGCGCGCCCCGACAACGGCGTCCGGCGCGACGAGATGCTCGAGCATCTGCGCGCGGTCTCCGGGACGGTGGACGTCCCGGTGAACGCCGACTTCGAGGGTGGCTTCGCCGACGGGCCGGACGAGGTCGCCGCGAACGTCACGCTCGCCGTGGCGACGGGTGTCGCGGGCCTGTCGATCGAGGACTCGACCGGCGACGCGAGCGAGCCGCTCTACCCGTTCGACCTCGCCGTCGAGCGGATCCGGGCTGCGCGGCGCGCAATCGACGAGAGCGGCACGCGCGTCGTCCTCACCGGCCGGTCGGAGGGATTCGTCGTCGGTCGGCCGGATCTCGAGGAGACCATCCGCAGGCTCGAGGCGTACGCCGACGCCGGCGCGGACTGCCTCTATGCGCCGAGAATCTCGACGGCCGACGAGGTGTCCGCGGTCGTCGCCGCGGTCGCGCCCAAGCCGGTGAACCTCCTCGCCAACGCGCCGTTCGTCACGGTCGCGGAGGCCGCGTCGCTCGGCGTCCGCGGATCAGCGTCGGCGGGACGCTCGCCCGAGCCGCATGGGCGGGATTCCTCGCGGCCGCCGAGGAGATCGCGGCCGACGGGACGTTCTCGCAGTTCACCGGACTGCCGGACGTCGAGGCGGTCTTCGGCACGCCGTAGACTCGGCCCATGTTCATCCTCCTGCGGCGCCTCCTCCGCCTCGGCATCCGGTGGTGGAGCACGCGGAAACGCGCCTGACCGGGCCCGCGCGAAGAGCGTTACTTCGTCCCGTACAGGCGGTCGCCGGCATCGCCGAGGCCGGGGACGATGAAGCCGTTCTCGTTCAGGCCCCGGTCGACGGCGGCGCACACGATGTGCACGTCCGGGTGCTGGCGGTGCACTTCCTCGACCCCCTCCGGGGCCGCGACGATGCAGACGAGCGTCACCGACTGCGCCCCCGCCGCCTTCACCGCGTCGATCGCGGCGCAGCTCGAATGGCCGGTCGCGAGCATCGGGTCGAGGACGATCGCGTCCCGCTCGGCGAGGTCGTCGGGCAGCTTGAGGTAGTACTGGACAGGCTCGAGCGTCTGCTCGTCGCGGTACATCCCGATGAAGCCGACGCGCGCGCTCGAGACGAGCGAGAGGACGCCGTCGAGCATCCCCATCCCAGCGCGGAGCACCGGGCAGACCGCGACCTTCTTGCCGTGGATCCGCTGCACCGTCATCCGCTCGAGCGGCGTCTCGATCTCGGTCTCCTCGGTCGGCATGTCCTTCGTCGCCTCGTAGGTGAGGAGGAGGGTGATCTCGTTCGCGAGCTTGCGGAAGTGGACGGTAGGCGTCTCCTTCTCGCGGAGGTAGCCGAGCTTGTGCTGGATCAGCGGGTGCTCCACCACCGTCAGGCGGCCGGCGCTCACGCGAGATAGGTCGTGTAGCCGCGGAACCCCTCGTAGAGCGGGCGCTTGGCGCACAGCGCCGCAACCCGGCCGCGCGGCGACTCGAGGTCGCCGGACTCCGACAGCGCCTCGCAGATGATCCGCCCCACCTCGCGAAAGTCGTCCTCGTCGAAGCCGCGCATCGTCATCGCCGGCGAGCCGAGCCGGATCCCCGACGTGACGAACGGCGAGCGCTCGTCGAACGGGATCGAGTTGCGGTTGACCGTGACGGCGATCTCGTGCAGTCGCTCTTCCGCCGCCTTCCCAGTCCACTCGGACTCGCGCAGGTCGACGAGCAGGAGGTGCGTGTCGGTGCCGCCGGTGACGAGCGAGACGCCGCCCTCGAGCAGCGTCTCGGCGAGGGCGTCGGCGTTGCGGCGAACCTCGGCCTGGTAGGAGCGGAAGGCGTCGGTCAGCGCGATCCGGAAGCACGTCGCCTTCGCGGCGATGACGTGCTCGAGCGGGCCGCCCTGCATCCCGGGCATCACGGCCGAGTCGACGGCTTTCGCGTGCTCCTCGCGGCAGAGGATGAAGCCGGCGCGCGGGCCGGCGAGCGTCTTGTGCGTCGTCGAGGTGACGAAGTCGCAGTGCTCGACCGGGCTCGGGTGGAGACCCGCGGCGACGAGCCCGGCGAAGTGGGCCATGTCGCACAGGAGCAATGCGCCGACCTCGTCGGCGATCGCGCGGAAGCGGTCGGCGTCCACCGTCCGCGGATACGCGGAACCACCGCAGACGATCACCTTCGGCCGCGCCTCCTTCGCCTTCGCGAGCACGTCGTCGTAGTCGACGGTCATCGTCTCGGGCGAGACGCCGTAGTGGACGACGTTGTAGAGGCGGCCCGAGAAGTTGACTTTGTGGCCGTGGGTGAGATGCCCGCCCTGGTCGAGCCGCAGCGCCATCAGCGTGTCGCCCGGCTCCATCACCGCCGCGTAGACGGCCATGTTCGTCTGGGCGCCGGCGTGGGGCTGGACGTTCGCGTGCTCTGCGCCGAAGAGCTCCTTCGCGCGATCGATCGCGAGCTGCTCGATCTCGTCGATCACCTCGCAGCCGCCGTAGTACCGGCGGCCCGGATAGCCCTCCGCGTACTTGTTCGTCGCCACCGACCCGACCGCCTCGAGCACGGACGGCCACGTGAAGTTCTCGGACGCGATCAGCTCGATCTGGCCGCGCTGCCGCTCGAGCTCCTTGCCGAGGAGCCGCGCGACCTCGGGGTCGATCTCGTCGAGGCCGGCGTGCCTCAGCTCCTGGAACGTCGCCTGCGTCGTCGCCACACGCTGATGCTACGGGAGCGCCGCGACGGCACGCGAGACCGGTGGCAGCCACCGTCAGGGAAGCGTCACGGCTGCATCACGCCGGCGCACGCGCGGCTCCGCCGCGCGGCGCGTCTCGTCACTAAGACGTCACGGTGGCTGCGACCGGCCGTTCGGCTACGGGGACGCATCGCGGCCGCGCGCGAGGGCTTCCTTCGCCGGCACGGCCCCCTCCCGGAGGACGCGCGGCTCGGGACCCGTCAGATCGACGACCGTGGACGGGGCGCCTGGCAGCTCGCCCGCGTCCACGATCGCTCCGCACGCGGCGCGAATCTCCTCCGGGATCTCCTCGACGCGGCGCGGATCGCGCCCGCCCGCGAGGTTCGCGCTCGTCGCCGCGACGGCGCCGACCTCTCGGACGACCACTGCCGCGCTCGGCGGCAGGTCCGGGACGCGAACGCCGACCGTTCCGAACACCAGCGTGTATGGCCCGGGGAGGTACCGCTCGAGGACCGACCGGTCGAGGCCCGAGACGGCCGCGACGAGCGCGTCGACGTCGGCCGCGAGCAGCGCGACCGGCTTCGAGCGGTCGCGTCCCTTGAGCTCGTTGAGCACGTCCTCGTTGCCGGGCAGGGCACAGAGCCCGTAGACGGTGTCGGTCGGCAGGATCACGGTACGGCCGGCGCGCAGCGCCGCAACGGCGTCCCCGGTCACAGGAGAAAGTCGGTCAGGGCGGCACGGAACGCGGCAGGCTGCTCGAGGTAGACGAAGTGGCCCGATTCGGCGATCGTCACCAGGCGGGAATCCGGGACCTCGCGGACGATTGCGTCCGCGCACACGGGGCCGGCGATGATGTCGTCGTCGCCGAGGACGACGAGCGTCGGAGCCGCGATCGTCCGCAGCTCGCCCCGGAGGTCGAAGGTCGGGAACTCGACGGTGTTGAAATGGTGGAGCGGCTCCGCCCGCGCGAAATCGGCGGCGAGCTCTCCGCCGGTCTGCTCGTTGCCCTCCCACCGGTGGAAGTAGAGGGGCATCTGCCGCTGCACGTTCGCGACGAGCTCCTCCGCGGAGGCGAACGCGCCGGCCTGCTCCTCCGCGATCGCCTGCTGCGCGTCCGCGAACCACGGCTCGCCACGCCGCGCCTCGATCGCGCGCCCCATCGCCGCCTCCGCGTCCTCGTCCCAGACGGCGAGCGTGTCGACGAGCAGGAGGCGGCGCACGCGCGACCCATGCGCCGCGGCGTACGCCATCGCGACGATTCCGCCGTGCGAGAAGCCGAGCAGGTCGAGCTGCTCGACGCCGAGGTGCTCGCGCAGCGCCTCCACGTCGGCGACGTACGCTGAGAGCGCGTAGTCGCCCGCGGTGTCCGAGCCGGCCGAGCCGCGGGGCGAGAGCAGGACGAGCTCGAACGTGTCGTCGAGCCCGGCGAAGTCGCGGAATTCGGCGAAGGAGCCACCGGGGCCGCCGGGATGGCAGACGAGGAGCCGCCCGCTCCCCCGGCGCTCGTACGAGAGCGTCAGCCCGTCGGGCGTGGTGAACGTCTCGGTCACGGCAGCCTCCCCTCGACGACCCTATCGCGGCCCGCGAGGTCGGCGGTGATCGCGACGCCGGCGCAGCCGAGCCGCTCGAGCAGCTGCGCAACCTCGTGCGCCTGGCCGTCCCCGACCTCGAAGACGAGCAAGCGGGCCTGCGCGGCGCGCGCGAGCCGCTCGTGCTCGCCGCGCCCGACGAGCGCGACCTCTGGCTCCCAGCGCAGCTCCGGCTGGAGATCGTCGAGACCGTCGACGTAGGGCGGGTTCGCGACGACGATGTCCCAGCCCTCGGCAGCGGCCGCCGCGCCATCGCCGAGTCGCAGCTCGACCTCGAGCCCGAGCAGTCCGGCGTTCTCGCGCGCGAGCGCGAGCGCGCCCGCCGAGACGTCGATGCCGGTCACCCGCGCGTCCGGGCGCTCCTCCTTGAGCGCGAGCGCGATCGCACCCGAGCCGACGCCGACGTCGAGGATCCGCGGCCGCTCGATCCCGTCCGCAAGCGCCAGCGTCCGCTCGACGAGCGTCTCCGTCTCGGGCCGCGGGACGAGCGCGCGGGCGTCCGTCCTCAGGGTCAGCCGCCGGAAGCCCCACTCGCCCAGCACGTACGGGAGCGGCTCCCGTGCCTCGCGGCGCACGATGAGCGGCTCGAGGCCGTCCACCTCCTCCTCCAGGCGCCCCGCGAGCCCCGAGCGCGTCGTGCCGAGGAGATGCGCGACGAGCCACTCCGCGTCGACCCGCGGCGTCTCGACGCCGGCCGTGGCAAGCCGGCGCTCGGCCTCCGCGAGCGCCTCCCGCGCCGTCATTCCCCGAGCGCGCGGCGGCGGTCGTCGGTCGCCAGCGCCTCGGTGAACTCGTCGAGCTCGCCCTGGAGGATCCGGTCGAGCTGGTGCACGGTCAGCTTGACCCGATGGTCGGTGAGCCGATTCTCGGGGAAGTTGTAGGTGCGGATCTTCTCCGCGCGCTCGCCCGAGCCGATCTGCGAACGGCGCGTCGCGTCGAGCTCGGCCCGCTGCCGCTCGAGCTCGCGGTCGTACAGGCGCGCACGCAGGACGCGCATCGCCTTCTCGCGGTTCTGCAGCTGCGACTTCTCGTCCTGCATCGAGACGACGACGCCGGTCGGGAGGTGCGTGATGCGGACGGCCGAGTCGGTCGTGTTGACGGACTGGCCGCCGGGGCCGGTCGAGCGGTAGACGTCGATCTTGAGGTCGTTCGGGTCGATCTCGACCTCGACCTCCTCGGCCTCGGGCATCACGGCGACCGTTGCGGTGGAGGTGTGGATGCGGCCGGCGCTCTCGGTCGCGGGCACGCGCTGCACGCGGTGCGTGCCGCCCTCCCACTTGAAGACGGAGTAGGCGCCATCGCCCTTGACGGCGAACGTCGCCTCCTTGTAGCCGCCGCTGTCCGACGGGCTCGCCGCGAGCTCTTCGACCTTGAAGCCGCGGCGCTCGGCGTAGCGCGCGAGCATCCGGTAGACGTCGCCGGCCCAGAGCGCCGCCTCGTCGCCGCCAACCCCCTGCCGCACCTCGACGATCACATCCTTACGGTCGGCCGGGTCGGTCGGGATGAGCGCGAGACGCAGCTCCTCCTGCACGTGGCCGGTGTGCTCCTCCAGCTCGGGGACCAGCTCGCGCAGGTCGGTGTCGTCGCGCGCAGCCGCGAGGTCTGCCCGCACGGACTTCCATTCCTGCGCGAGCTTGTACGGCGGCTCGAGCTCCTTCAGGCGCCGGCCGACGTCCGCCGCCTCGCGGTGGTCGTTGTAGACGGCCGGATCGGAGAGCCGTGCCTGCAGTTCCTCGTAGGAGCGCTCGAGGTCGGAGACGAGATTGTCGAAGTCCGTCGCCATGGCGGCGGTCAGCGTACTTACGCGACGAGCCGCGCCTCCAGGCTGATCTCCGGAACGCCCGCGAGCGCCTTCGAGACCGGGCAGTTCTCCTTCGCGTTCTGGGCGGCGGCGCCAAAGCCCTCCTCGTCGAGGCCGGAAACGCGTCCCTCGACCGCGAGCGCGATGCGTGTGATGCCCTCGCCGGGCTGGAAGGCGACCCTCGCCGTCGTGCGCAGCTCCTCCGGCGCATGCCCGTCCTTCGCGAGGATGTTCGAGAGCGACATCGAGAAGCACGCCGCATGCGCGGCCGCGATCAGCTCCTCGGGGCTCGTCAGGCCGCCGGCGTCGTCGGTCGACCGCGCCGGCCAGCTCACCGGCTGCTCGCCGATGGCACCGGTCGTCGTCGAGACGATCGTGCCGGAGCCTTCGAACAGGCTCCCCCGCCACGTCACCTGTGCCTCGCGCTCCGTCATGCCATCACCTCCACGCGAGACTCGCCGGGCGCTTCGAGCGCGAGCACCTCGCGCAGGGCGCGGATCGAAACCTCGAGCTGGTCGAGCGTCGGCTCGCGCGTCGTCAGGCGCTGCAGCCACAGGCCGGGCGCGAGCAGCGTCATCAGCACACGACTGCCCTGATGCTTGCCGGCGAAGCGGATCAGCTCGTACGCGAGCCCCGCGATCAGCGGCAGGAGCAGGATCCGGGTCGCGATCAGCCAGTACCAGGCGGGGCGGCCGAAGAACGCGAACACGAACACTGCGAGCACCATCACCCAGAGCAGGAACGCCGTTCCGCAGCGAGGGTGGATGAGCGAGTAGCGCTGCACGACCTCGGGCTCGAGCGGCTCGTCGGCCTCGTAGGCGTTGATCGCCTTGTGCTCGGCGGCGTGGTACTGGAAGACGCGGCGCAGGTCCGGCAGGAGCGAGATGAGCGCGAGGTACGCGACGAACATCGTCACGCGGATCAGCCCCTCGACGATCACGAACCAGCCGCCGCTCGAGATCGGGAGCTGGTCGGTGATCAGCGCGGGCCCCACCTTGAACACCATCACCGCGAAGCCGATGGCGACCGCGAAGGCGAAGATGAGAGCGCCGCGGGAGAGCTCGGTCTCGACCTCGCCGTCCTCATCCTCCTGCTGCGCCGCGTAGCTCGCCGAGATCGCGAGCGCGCGGAACCCGATGGCGAGCGACTCGCCGAGCGCCATCACACCGCGTACGACCGGCAGCCGGAACACGAGGTGACGGGCCATCGCTGAGTCGATCGCGCGCGAGACCTGTGCGATCTCCCCGGAAGGCGTCCGGACGGCGACGGCCCAGTTGCCGGGGCCGCGCATCATCACGCCCTCGAGGACCGCCTGTCCGCCGACGTTTGCCACGGCTTCCCTGTCAGCCGCGGCGCGCCTGGCCGGCGCGCTCCAGGCGGCGCTGGAAGCGCTCGACGCGACCGCCCGTGTCCACGAGCTTCTGCTTGCCCGTGTAGAACGGGTGGCACTGCGAGCAGATCTCGACGTGCAGCTCGGGCTGCGTCGAGCGGGTCTGGAACGTGTTTCCGCAGGAGCACGTCACCGTGGTGAGGACGTACTCGGGGTGGATAGCGGCCTTCATCGCCTCTCCAAGATAGCAGCGGCCTGTTTCGGCTCCACGTTGCCGCCCGAGACGACTACGGCGACGCCCGGCCCGGCTTCGACCTTGCCCGCGAGGACGGCGCCCGCTGCCGCCGCGCCCGCCGGCTCGCACGCGAGCTTGGTGCGCGCGTAGAGGAACCGCATCCCGTCGGCGATCTCGTCCTCGGTCACGAGCACGGTCTCGACCCGGCCGGCGCAGATCGCGAGCGGCAGCTCGCCGGCGAACGGCGGTGCGAGCCCGTCGGCGATCGTGTCGGTCTCGACGCGGACGCTGTGGCCGGCCGCCAGCCCCGCGGTGAAGCACTGCGCCTGCTCCGGCTCGACGGCGACGACGCAGGCCCGGTCGTCGAGCGCGGTGACGATGCCGGCGACGAGGCCGCCGCCACCGACGCCGACGACGACGGTCTGGAGGTCGGGCACGTCCTCGAGAAGCTCGAGCGCGAGCGTCCCGTGGCCGGCGACGACGAGCGGATCCGAGTGCGGATGGACGAAGACGCGACCCTGCTCTTCCGCGATCGCGAGTGCGCGGTCGTAGGCGGCGGCCGCGTCGGGCGGCGAGAGGTCGACGGTCGCGCCGTAGCCGCGCGTCGCCGCCACCTTGAGCGGGCTCACGCCGTCCCACATCTGGACGAGGCAGCCGACTCCCTCCTCCCCGGCCGCCCACGCGACTGCCTGCGCGTGGTTTCCGGCCGACCACGTGACGACGCCGCGCTCGCGCTCCTCCGGGGTGAGCGCGGCGATCCGGTTGAGCGCGCCGCGAGCCTTGAACGAGCCGGTCTTCTGGAACAGCTCCGCCTGCAGCGAGACGCCGAGGGTCGCCGAGGAGAACGTGGGCGCGCGGTGGATCCGCCCGGCGAGGACGCTTCGCGCCCGCTCGACGTCCTCCCGAGCAACGGTCACGCTCGAGCTCTCCGCCGAGCCGCGCTCACGCAGGCAGGGTTTCGCGGGCGGCCACCGGGACGCTCAGGCGCACGGTGAAGACGGTGAGCCGGCCGGGGCTGCTCTCGACCTCGACGCTGCCGCCCATGGCCAGCGTCAGCTCCTTCACGATCGCGAGCCCGAGCCCCGTGCCGACCCGCCGCTCGAGCCCGTACCGCTCGTGGAGGTAGAAGCGCTCGAAGGCGCGCTCGGTGTCGGCCTCCTCGAGCCCCGGCCCGGTGTCCTCGACACGGAGGACGCCCGGCAGCGCGACCACGCGCACCTCGCCCCCCGGCGGCGTCAGCCGCAGCGCGTTCTCGACGAGGTTCGAGACGACCTGGAGCACGCGGTCGGCGTCGCCGATCGCCGGAGCCGGGCCGGCGACGACGGCGTTCAGCTCGACGCCGAAGCTCTCCGCCTGCTGCTCGTAGCGGCGGCCGGCGTCCTCCGCTACCTCGCCGAGGTCGATCTCGCTGTTGTGCACGCTGAAGTCGGTGCGGTTCATCCGCGCAAGGTCGAGCAGGTCGTGGACGAGCCGCTCGAGCCGCCGCGCCTCGAAGGCGACGGTCGCCGCCGCCTCCCGGGGCTCGACGGCGCCGTCCTCGACCGCCTCGGCGTAGCCGCGGATGGCGGTGAGCGGCGTCTTCAGCTCGTGGCTGACCGAGAGGAGGAAGTTCCGCTCCGCCTCCTGCGCCCGGCGGAGCTGCGCGGCGAGGTCGTTGAAGGCGACGGCGAGGGTCGCGATCTCGGCGGCGCCTTCGACCGGTACAGGCTCCGGGTGGGTCCCGCCTGTGAGCGTTCGTGCCGCCGCGGCGATCCGGTCGACCGGCCGCGAGATCCGGCGAGCGAGCAGGAACGCGGCGACTGCGGCAAGGAGACCGCCGGCGGCTGCCGCGACCAGCAACCCCCAGACATACGGCGACAGCAGGGAGCCGGCAGTGCTCTGGGGGCGCAGGAGGACGAGCGTCCCCGGATTGACCGGCTGGGCGGCGAAATAGTCGGCGACCCCGTCGTAGGTGATCGTCCCCTGCGCGGGCAGGCCCTCGCGGAGTCGTTCCTGCGCCCGCGGCGGCAGGATGCCCGGGACCTTCGTCCGGAATTTCAGCGTCCGCTCGTGCTGCCCGCCGCGGAACGACTTCGGCAGCCTCGGAAGGCTCTTGAGCGGGGAGATCGAGTTCCGCTGGAGATTCGCGATGAGCTCTGCCTGGTTGGCGAGGTCGCGGAGCGTCGCCTTCTCGACCGCGCGACGCGTGAGGACGAGGCCGAGCCCGATCGTGAGTGCGACGCAGATGAGCACGACGACTCCGATCGCCCTGAAGAGCCGCGAGCGAAGTCCGCCGCCGCCCATCAGACCGGAACCAGCTTGTACCCCGCCCCCCGGACCGTCCGGATTCCCTCGGGGTCTCCGAGCTTGCGCCGGAGCTGCGCGACGTGCACGTCCACGGTGCGGGTTCCGCCGGGATACGTCATGCCCCAGACGAGGTCGAGGAGGCGCTCGCGCGAGAGGACGATGCCCGGATGCTCGAGGAAGCAGGCGAGCAGGTCGAACTCCTTGCTCGTGAGCTCGACCTGGGTGCCGGCGACCGTCACCTCGTGGGAGTCGCGCCGCAGGACGACCTCCCGCGCCGTGAGCACCTGGTCCTCCGGCCGGCGCTCGACGCGGCGGAGGATCGCCTTGATCCGGGCGGAAAGCTCGCGCGGCGAGAACGGCTTCGAGACGTAGTCGTCCGCGCCGATCTCGAGCCCGGCCACCCGGTCCGGCTCCTCGTCGCGGGCGGTGAGCATCACGATCGGCACCTTCGAGCCGGCCCTGATCCGGCGGCAGACCTCGAACCCGTCGATGCCGGGGAGGCCGATGTCGAGCACGACGAGGCGAACCGACTGCGCTCGCAGGTCGAGGAGCGCCTCCTCGCCGGTGCGGCGCCAGACGACGCGCCAGCCGTCCTGCTGCTCGAGGTACTGCTTGACGAGGCGTCCGATCGAGTCGTCGTCCTCGACGAGGAGGAGGGCGCCCCCGGTTGCCCTCGCGGTCACGGCTCCAGGATAGGCGTGACAGCGGCGCAACCGGTCATCGGACCCCTTTCCCCTTGTGAGCCCGCGGAACGCGCTCGACGTCGACGGACTGGGCCGCGCCGTCCGCCGGCCACGCCACGAGTACACGCCAGCGCGGTGCGAGCACGCTCACGGAGAGGTGATGCCCGGAACGGATGACCTTGGTCGAGTCCGAGAGCGGGATCTGCTGGATGCGCCCGTCCGCCTCGCGCAGGGTCACGAGTGTGCTGCTCACAGAGGTGATTACCCCGCGGTCGAGACGCCAGTCGGATCCGTCCTTCTTCACCACCTCGGCACGGACGAGCTTCGGCCCGAAGAGCTGCTGGACGATGGACCGGCGAAGCGCGAGCCCGGGTGCCGCGAACCAGAGCGCGAGATTGAGCGTGACGAGGATGCCTACGAGGAAGATGAAGCGCTTGCTGAGCATCCACCCATTGTCAGGCCCAATTCGCCTCTTGGAGGTAAAGCCCCGGTAAATCACGTCACGGTGTACTCGGGCCCGGATCCGCCCTCAGGCGGCGTGAGCCGGCCGCCCTTGGCGGTGATCGCACCGCACTGGACGCAGTTCGACGGGGCGAGCTCGACGAGGACCGTTCCGTCCGCGTCCTCGGCCCCGAGCTCGTACACCTGCGCCGGGCACAGGTTTGCCCAGAGCTGCGCGACGTCCCGCGGCACGCGCCGCTCGATCCTGATGTGGTTCGGCTGGTCGTCGCGCGTCTTGTTGCCCGAGGCGAAGACCGAGGAGAGCTTGTCGAAGGTGAGCGTGGTGTCGGGCGCGGGATAGCTCGCGCCGCGGTCGGTGACGAGGAGCGGCTGGTCGGCGTCCGGCTCGGCGGACATCTTCCCCAGCTCGACGCGCCCCTTCGACATCGTCATCGCGCTCGCGAGCGCGCCGCCGACGAAGAAGCCGTGCCCGAAGACCTGGCGCATGTTCCGCACCTCGTGCAGGTCGCGCCAGATGTAGCTGTCGCGCACCGCGTCGTCGTAGGACGAGAGGGCGCTGGCGGGCGTCTCGCCGCGCTGCAGCGCGCGGAACGCCGCCTCGGCGGCCAGCCGTCCCGACTCGATCGCGTAGTGGATGCCCTTGAGGCGCGGGACGTTGACCATGCCGACGCCGTCCCCGCAGAGGAGGAGGCCGGGCGCGTGGAGCCGCCTCGGCAGCGAGTGGAAGCCGCCGCTCGGGATCGTCTTCGCGCCCCACTCGACGCGCTCGCCGCCCGTGAGGATCCGGCGGATCTTCGGATGAGTCTTCAGCTCCTGCAGCAGGTCGTGCACCGAAAGCGACGCGTCGCGGTAGTCGAGACCGACGACGAGCCCGATCGTCACCATCTCCTCGCCCAGCGGGTAGACGAACGAGCCGCCGAACTCGCGGTAGCGCCTGCCGGGGCGAAGCGGCCAACCCATCGTGTGGACGACGCGGTCGAGCGGTCGAGCGACCTTCCAGACCTCCTTCACCGCGAGCTCCCACACCATCGGGTCCTCGCCGCGCAAGCCGAACCGGTCGAGAGCCACCCCCGTGAGGTGCCCCTGGGTCCCTTCCGCGAGCACGGTGACCTTCGCGACGACGTCGGAGCCGGCCTCGAAGTTGCCGAGCTCGCCGCCCTCCCGGCCGCGGCCCTTGTCACCTGTGCGGACCCCGACGACGCGGCCGTGCGAGACGAGGAGCTTCTGCGCCGCCGTCTCGGGAAGAATCATGGCGCCGCCCTCCTCCGCCTGCTCCGCGAGGAAGCGGCCGAGCTGCGAGAGCGAGAAGATCCAGTTGCCGTGGTTCCGCATCGGCGGCGGGGGCGGGATCGGGAGCGCCGCGCGGCGCGTGAGCAGGTAGACCGACTCCCCCGGGACGGGCCCGAACGACGGCAGGTCCTCCATTCGCAGGCGGTCGCCGAAGAGACGCCGCAGCGCCCTGGGGTTCACGACTGCGCCCGAGAGAAGGTGCGAGCCGGGCTGCTTCCCCTTCTCGAGCACCGCCACCGGCACGTCGCCGAGCCGCTCCGCCACGTCCGGGTGCTCCGAGAGCAGCTGGCCGAGCCGGATCGCGCAGGCGAGCCCGGCGGGGCCTGCACCGACGACGAGCACCCCGACCTCGATCCGCTCGTCCGCCGGGTCGGTCGGCTCGGCGACGTAGTCGCTCGTCGAGAACGGCGGCGGGAAGTTCGACGGTCTGCTCATCCCTGGTCCGCGCGGAGGAGCTCGGTGAGCTTCGGCACGATCTCGTGCAGGTCGCCGACGACGCCGAGGTCGCTGAACTCGAAGATCGGCGCGTTCGGATCCTTGTTGATCGCGACGATCGTGCCGGAGCTCTGCATGCCCACCTTGTGCTGGATGGCGCCGGAGATGCCGAGCGCGACGTAGAGCTTCGGCGAGACGGTCTTGCCGGTCTGGCCGATCTGGGCCGAGTACGGATACCAGCCCGCGTCGACGACCGCGCGGGTCGCACCGACGGCTCCGCCGAGCACCTTCGCAAGCTCCTCGGCAAGGGTGAAGCTCTCGGGCGAGCCGAGGCCGCGCCCGCCCGCGACGATCACGTCGGCGTCCTCGATCGAGGGGCCGCTGGACTCCTCGGTGTCCTGGCCGACGAGCCTCGCGACCGTCGAGTGTGCAGCGTAGGAGGGCGAGACATCGGCGATCTCCGGCTCGCCGCCGCCCGACGGCGTCGCGTCGAAGGAGCCGGCGCGAAAGAGGGCGAGCCGCGGCGTCCCGCTCCAGCCCACGTCGGCGTAGACGGTGTCCTGCAGCGCCGGCCGCTTGCCGACCAGCTCGCCGGCCTCGAGCTCGATGTCGGCGAGATCCCAGTTCAGGCCCGCCTCGAGCCGGGCCGCGAGGCCGGCTGCGACGTCGGCCGCGAGCACGGAGTTGGCGAAGAGGACCGTGTCGTAGCCGCCGTCTCGGACCACCTGCGCGAGCACGTCGACGCGCGGCTGCGGCAGCGGCTGCGTGACCGCCTCGTCGTCGCAGACCCAGACCTTCGCGGCGCCGAACGTCCCGGCCTCGCCGGCGAGCGTCCCCGCGCCGGCCCCAGCGAGGACCGCCGCCACGTCGCCGTCACCGAGCGCGGCCGCCTTCGCGAGGACGCCGAGCGAGCCCTTCTGGATCTCGCTCCCGTGGTGCTCGAGGAAGACGAGCGTCGCCATCAGGCGCTCCTTCGACCGGTGGCAGCCACCGTTACGGATGTGTGACCGAGAAACACGTCTTCGTCACGGGAGGTCCGCCAGGCCGGTGCCGACGCCGACGCGCTCGTGACGGTTTCGTCACGGTGGCTGCCACCGGCCTTCACCTTCACAACAGCCTCTGCTCCGCGAGGAAGTCGACGATCGCCTGCGCGGCGGTGCCGTCGTCCTCGATCTTGCGCGCACCCCCGCGTGCCGGCGGGGCGCCGAGCGCGAGCACCGTCGTCCGGGAGCCGGCCTCGCCCACCTCGCCGGCGTCGAGGCCGAGATCGGCGAGCGAGCGGACGTCCTGCGGCTTCTTCTTCGCCCCCATGATCCCCTTGAGCGACGGGTAGCGCGGCTCGTTGATCGCGTCGCTCACGGCGACGACCGCGGGCAGCTGTGCCTCGATCGTGTCGTACCCGAACTCCGTCTGCCGCTTGGCACGCAGCGAACCGCCGTCGACCGAGAGCTCCATCGCCTGCGAGACGACCGGCCGGCCGAGCCGCTCCGCGACGGCGGCCCAGAGGACGGCGCCGTCCCCGTCGGAGGCCTGCTGGCCGAAGAGGACGAGGTCCGCCTCCTCCCGCTCGAGCGCGCCGGCGAGCAGCCGGCTCGTCGCGACGAGGTCGGAGCCCGCGGCCGCGTCGTCGGAGACGAGAACCGCACGGTCGGCTCCCATTGCGAGCGCCTTGCGCAGCGAGTCGAGCGCCTTCTGCGGGCCGACCGAGACCGCGACGACCTCGGTGTCGGAGTCGCCCTTGAGGCGCAGCGCCTCCTCGACGGCGTTCGCGTCGAAATGGTTGAGCGCGCCCTCGCCGGAGCGGTCGAGGCGCAACGTCTGGGGATCGATGCGGGTCGGCCCCTCGGGCACGTGCTTGACGCAGACGGCGATCCTCATCCCCGCGGGACTCTAGTGGGGGCGCGCGGCGCGTTGGCTCACATGCGCTGCTCGAGCGCGAGCACGTCCGCCACGAAGCGGCGGCTCACCTTGAAGAGGCCGTGCTTGCGCACCGCGCCCTCGCCCTGGTACCAGCCTGCGAGCGCGAGCCGCTTGTCGCCGCGGAAGTCCTGGAGGAGGTGCGCGAGGTAGGCGACGCCCGCGCGGACGTTGCCGTCCGCGTCGTGGCGCAGGTGATGTCCGATCAGGACGGTCTCGGCGAAGCGGAAGGTCGACGGGAGGAGCTGCATGATCCCGCGCGCCCCGACCGGCGAGACGAGCCCGTTGTTGTAGCCGGACTCCATCCACGCGAGCGCACGGACGAGATGGATGCTGACCCCGTAGTGCGCCGCCCACTGGTCGAGCAGCGAGCGAACGGAGGCGATGCTCGCGGTGCGGTAGGCGACCCGGGTCGCCGTGACGTGCCGCGCCTCGGGAACGCGGAGCTTCGTCCCGATCAGAAGAAAGTGTGCGGGATCGAGGTGATTGAGGCTCGCGAGCTTCGCGACCGTCGTGTGATAGCGCCGCGCGAGCCCCGTGAGCGACTCGCCGGCACGGACGACGTGGACTGCGAGGGAGGGGCGAGCGCTGTGGTGCTTGGTGGCGACCACGACGTGCGTGGCGAGCGGCGTGGGCTCGCGGTGGACGATTGCCGTGAGCGTGTGCGGCCCGACGATCCCGTCTCGGCGCACGTGGAGGCGGTGCTGCAGGATTCGCACGCCGTGGAGCGTCGGCGCGTCGAAGTACGCGTTCACGGGGACGCTGATCCCCTGCCGGACGAGGAGGAACTGGAGCACCGCGACGTCCCAGCCGAACGCCCCGCGCCGCAGTGTGCGCGCGCCGAAGAGCGGCCGCCCGAGCGGCCCGAGGGCCTTTCGGGTGCGGGCGGTCGCGAGACCGGTGACGCGCAGGCCGTGGATCCGCTGGAAGGCGCGGACGGCGGCGACGGTCTTCGGCCCGGCGATCGCGTCGATCGGGCCGCGGTAGAGGCCCTGCGCGCGCAGAGCGACCTGCAGGCCGGCCGTCTGCGGGTTCCGGCCCGACGCGAGGGCGGCGGGCGCAGCGGTCATGGCGGCAGCCGCAACGGCTCCGGTGAGGAGGATGCGCAGACGCATGGGGTCCACGAGTACGCGCCGCCCGGCGCGAATCCTCCTGCGTGAGTGCCTAGCGGCCTACGAAGCGGGGTGCCCGCTTCTCGGCGAACGCGGCGAGGCCCTCTTTCGCATCCTCGCTCGCGAACAGGTCGCCGAACTCCTCGGCCTCCTGCTCGAGCGCCCCGGGCGAGAGGTTGAGCAGCCGCTTCGCGACGCGTAACGCGACGGGGCTCCTGGCGGCGAGCTCCCTCGCGACCTCGAGCGCGCGCTCGAGGACGGGATCGGCGATCGCGTCGACGAGCCCGATTCGGAGTGCCTCCTCGGCGTCGACCTGGCGGCCGGTGAGGATGAGCTCCTTCGCAATGCCGAGGCCGCAGACGCGCGCGAGCCGCTGCGTGCCGCCCCAGCCGGGCACGATGCCGAGGTGGATCTCGGGCTGCCCGAGCCGGGCGTTGCTCGCGGCGTAGCGAAGGTCGCAGCCGAGCGCGAGCTCGCAGCCCCCGCCGAGCGCGAAGCCGTTGATTGCTGCGATGGTGGGCTTCGGCATCTCCTCGAGCAGGCGGGCCGCCTCGTGGCCGAGCGCCCCCCACGCTCTCGCCTCGTCCGCGCCGAGCCCGCTCATGTACTTGATGTCGGCCCCGGCGACGAACGCGCGCTCGCCGGCGCCGGTGAGGACGACGACGCGCGCCGCCTCGTCGTCCGCGAGCTCGCGCAGCCGGTCGCGCAGCGCGGCCAACGTCTCGACGTCGAGCGCATTGAGCGCCTCCTGCCGGTCGATCGTGACGACCGCGACCGCTTCCTGGCGGTCGACGAGAACTGTCACGCCGGGACCGCGCCGCGGATGAAGTCGACGATCTCGGTCGTCGGCGCGCCCGGGCCGAAGACACCGGCGACGCCGAGCTTGCGGAGCTCGTCCGCGTCGTCGTCGGGGATCGTGCCGCCGACCACGACGACGACGTCCTCGACGCCGTTCTCCTGCAGCAGCTCGAGAATCCGCGGCACGAGCGTCATGTGCGCGCCGGAGAGGATCGAGATGCCGACGGCGTCCGCGTCCTCCTGGATCGCGGTCTCGACGATCTGCTCGGGCGTCTGGTGGAGGCCCGTGTAGATGACCTCCATGCCGGAGTCGCGGAGCGCGCGGGCGATGATCTTGGCGCCGCGGTCGTGCCCGTCGAGGCCCGGCTTCGCGACGACCACGCGGATCTTCCCTGCCACGGCGGGGAGCCTAGCTCCTGGGGACACGTCCGGAACCTGGTTCCGGACGTGTTAGTTCGGGGCGTGTCTCAGAAGACGGGTGTCTCGCGCCACGTGCCCCACACCTCGCGCAACGCGTCGCACATCTCGCCCATCGTCACGTAGGCGCGCGACGCCGCCATGATCGGCTCCATGAGGTTGCGGTCGGCGTGCGCCGCGTCCTCCTTCAGCCGCGCGAGCGCCGCCTCGGCGGCGGCCGAGTCGCGCCGCTCCCGCACCGCCTGCACGCGCTCGACCTGCTTTTGCTCGAGCGCGGGGTCGACGCGGAGGAGCTCGATGGGCTGCTCCTCCTCGACCGCGTAGCGGTTGACACCGACGACGACCCGCTCCCGACGCTCGACCTCGGACTGGTAGCGGAAGCTCGCCTCCGCGATCTCGCGCTGCATGAAGTTCTGCTCGATCGCCGCCACGACGCCGCCGAGCTCGTCGATCCGCTCGAAGTAGTCGTACGCCTGCCGCTCGAGCTCGTTCGTGAGCTGCTCGAGGTAGTAGGAGCCGCCGAGCGGGTCGATCGTGTTCACGACGCCGGTCTCGTGCGCGATCACCTGCTGCGTCCGCAGCGCGAGCCGCACCGCGTGCTCGGTCGGCAGCGCGAGCGCCTCGTCGAAGGAGTTCGTGTGGAGCGACTGCGTGCCGCCGAGCACGGCCGCCAGCGCCTCGATCGCCGTCCGGATCAGGTTCACCTCCGGCTGCTGCGCCGTCAGCGACACGCCGGCGGTCTGCGTGTGGAAGCGCATCAGCCACGAGCGCGGGTCGCGCGCCCCGTAGCGCTCCCGCATCTGCCGCGCCCAGATCCGCCGCGCCGCCCGGTACTTCGCGATCTCCTCGAAGAAGTCGAGGTGCGCGTTGAAGAAGAAGGAGAGACGCGGGGCGAACGCGTCGACGTCGAGGCCACGCGCGAGGCACGCCTCGACGTAGGCGAAGCCGTCGGCGAGCGTGAAGGCGAGCTCCTGCGCGGCGTTCGAGCCCGCCTCGCGGATGTGGTAGCCGGAGATCGAGATCGGGTGCATGAGCGGCAGCCGCTCCGCACACCACTCGATCATGTCCACGACGAGCCGCATCGACGGCTCGGGCGGGAAGATCCACTCCTTCTGCGCGATGTACTCCTTGAGGATGTCCGTCTGGACGGTGCCGCGCAGCCGCTCGAGCGGAACGCCCTGCTCCTCGCCGACGCACGCGTAGAACGCGAGGAGCATCGCCGCCGGCCCGTTGATCGTCATCGAGGTCGAGACCTCGCCGAGCGGGATCCCGTCGAAGAGCGTCTCCATGTCGGCGAGCGAGTCGATCGCCACGCCCTCGCGGCCGACCTCGCCGAGCGAGCGCGAGTGGTCGGAGTCGTAGCCCATCAGCGTCGGCATGTCGAACGCGGTCGAGAGCCCGGTCTGACCGTGGTCGCGGAGGTAGCGGAAGCGCTCGTTCGTCTCCTCCGCAGTACCGAAGCCCGCGAACTGGCGCATCGTCCAGAGCCGGCCGCGATACATGGAGGGGTAGACGCCGCGGGTGAAGGGATAGGCGCCGGGCCAGCCGAGGTCGCGCTCGTAGTCGAGCTCGACGTTCTCGGGCGAGTAGAGCGGTTCGTTCTCGATGCCGGAGATGGTCGAGAAGAGCTCTCCCTCGCGTTCGGGCGTCGCCTCGAAGCGGCGCCGCCACTCCTCCGCGCCGCCTGTCTGCTCCTCGCGATCGGTGGTCGCCATCCGGCTCGAAGTCTAGAGCCGGGACCAAGCCGGCTCCGCCGAGCGACTACTTTGGGCGATGCCCTCGGCCGCACGAGGGCCGGTGCTTCGGCCGGCGGACCTTGGGTCGGCGACCACCCAAGGCCCGCCATGGAGCGTCGCTACTTGACCGGAGTCTTTGCCACCGAGGGGTGCGAAGTGAGCGTGGAGCCGCCGGTCGAGCCGAACGGCGAGTAGATTGCATTCATCTCGCCGAACCAGCCATCGATGGCTCCAGTCGTGCCGTTGAACCGGGAAAGACGCAGATCGAAGGTGTTGACCCCGGCATTCACCGGGAAAACGTAGGACATCGATCCCTGTGAGTAGACGTTGTTGGTGACGTCGAGTTCGCCGGTTTTGGAGTACGTACTGTCTTGGATGTGCCGGATTCGTCCCAGAGCGTCGCAGCCGGCCGTGCAGCCGCTGTTGAGAAGAGTGTACGAACCGTTGACCAGTACGAATCCCGCCGCGGGAGCCGTAATTGAGAGAGTCCCACCGTAGGTCTGCTCGCTTATCGAAAGAGCCGTTGTGTTGCTGGTGGACATCAGGGCAACACGGGTGAGACCGCTCGGCGCATAGCCGCCGACGGTGTTCGCGTTCGTGGCGTTCGTGGCAGAAGTCGCTGTGGTTGCACTCGTCGCGCTCGTTGCATGAGTCGCGTTGGTGGCGTTCGTCGCGTTCGTCGCGCTGTCAGCGCTGGTTGCGTGAGTCGCGGTTGTCGCACTGTCGGCACTGGTCGCGTGCGTCGCGTTTGCCGCGGTCGTAGCGCTGTTCGCCGTCTTCGCGTGCTTCACGTTGAGCTTCGGCGCGAGCTTCTTGACGAGCTTCGTATCCGCCTTCGCGTCCTTGTGCTTGTGCTTGGCAGTAGCGACGCTGTTGGCTGCGAACGCCGTCCCGCCGAGCACGATTGTGAGTGTGATCATCGAGATGATCAGCGCAGGGCCTGGTAGACGAAACCGAGGCTTGAGCATGGTGAACCTCCCGTTGAGATGTCGATCCGACGCGGCAGCCTGTCAGGTGCAGAAGACGGCGCCGCAGATGGTGACCCCCTGCTCCCATGTCACCCTCTGATCCCTAACCGAATGCCCTCGCGCTGATCCTTGTCCGTTCTGGGCGGCAAGTCAAGCGCCGGGACGCCGGAGCGGCTCGTCGACCCCCGCGTCCGCGTTCGCGGCGCGCGCGAGGACGAACAGGAGGTCGGAGAGCCGGTTGAGGTAGACGGCTCCCAGCAGGTTCGCATCCGGCAGGGCCAGAACCGACCGCTCGGCGCGCAGGCCCGCCCGAGCGAGGAAGAGCCGCGCGACGCGCTCGCTCGTGCAGCAGATCGGGCCCCGAATCTCGGATTGACCTCGTCCGGCGTCTGGGTTCTACTGCGTCTGCATGGAGGGTCGGGCAGTCGGTGGACCGCCTACCCGAACCGCCGACGGGCCAGACAGGAGGAGGGAGTCGGAGTGAAGCATCTGAAGCATCCCGCGACGATCATTGCCGCCATCGCCTTGTTCGCCGCGCTCGGAGGCGGCGCGGCCGCCTACGCCAGCGGGCTCATCCCGGGCTCAAGGATCAAGAACCACTCGATCCCGGCGAAGAAACTCACGAAGAAGGCGATCAAGTCCCTGCGTGGGAAGCGTGGCCCCGCCGGGCCAGCCGGGCCAGCCGGGCCGAAGGGGGCGACCGGAGCCACAGGTGCCAAGGGTGCAACCGGGCCGCAGGGTCCGGCGGGCACCGCTCGCGCGTACGCGATGGTCTTTCCGGGCGGCACATTCGAGGCCGCACGGACGAAGAACTTCAGCGCGGTGAGTAACCCGTCGACCGGCATCTACTGCCTGACACCCTCCGGCGGGGTCACCGAGGCCGGAAGCGCACCCGCGATCACGGTGGAGGAGATCAACTCGAGCGGTGACAACCTCTCGGCGTTCTGGAGGGACAGCACCGGGGGACCGTTCGAGTGTGCCGCCGGGCAATTCGAGGTGCTGACGTACGCGTTCACTGCCGGCGGGGACAACGCGCTCAACAACTCAGTTGCCTTCACCATCGTCGTTCCGTAGACGGCAGCAACGTCGCGACGGTCAGCGATCGGAGCCTGCGAAACAGCAGGCTCCGACGCCTCAGCCTCACCCGGGGCGCCAAAGCGGGTCGTAGACGCCCGCATCTGCGTTCGCGGCGCGCGCGAGGACGAACAGGAGGTCGGAGAGCCGGTTCGAGTTCGACGTTGTCGGGCGAGTAGAGCGGCCTTGAACTAACGCAAGCGAACACGGGTCAGGCCTTCCTCCTCGGACGGCGAGGCCTGACCCGGCGTAGCTAGACCGTATGGGGTGTGACCCGGCGCCTCGCTCGTAAGTTGGCGCGGGTTGCCGTCGGCACGGGGCCGGCGGTAGAGCCGCAATTACGGGAGGCGCCGGTATGGCTGAGGGTACGTGGGTCGGGTTGGATGTGCACGCGCGCAAGACGGTGGCGGGCGTGCTCGATGCGACGAGTGGGGAGCTGCGGAGCCTGCGGGCGCCGACGCTGCCGGCAGAGACGGCTGAGTGGCTGAGGCAGTTCCCTGGGCCGGTGCGGGTCGCCTACGAGGCTGGCCCGACCGGGTACGGGCTCGCGCGGGCGTGCGCGGCCGCGGGGATCGCCTGCACGGTGGCGGCGCCCTCGAAGATCCAGCGCGCGCCGGCCGACCGGGTCAAGACCGATCGTCGCGACGCGGAGCGGCTGGCTCGGCTCTTGCGGCTGGGCGAGCTGGTGGCGGTGCGGGTCCCCGAGCCGCACGAGGAGGCGGCACGTGATCTGGTGCGGGCTCGTGAGGACGCGCGCGGCGAGTTGATGCGCGCCCGGCATCGGCTCTCGAAGCTGCTGCTTCGGCACGGGTTGGTCTACGACGCGAGCGCGTGGACGCTCGCTCACGATTCCTGGCTGCGCCGGCAGCGCTTCGAGAGTCGGCCGTTGCAGCTGGCGCTCGAGGAGTCGTATGCGGCCGCCGTACAGGCGAAGGTGCGGCGGGACGCGCTCGACGAAGCGATCGCCGAGCTCGCAGGCGAAGCGCCGTTCGTGGAGATCGTCGGTCGGCTCTGCTGTCTGCGTGGTGTCGGCACGTTGACGGCGCTCGCTCTAACCGTCGAGCTGGGCGACTGGACACGCTTCCGGCCGCAATCGCTTGGCCCGTTTCTCGGGCTCACCCCGAGCGAGGACTCCAGTGGCGAGCGGCGCCGGCTCGGCTCGATCACCAAGACCGGCAACACCCACGCACGCCGTCTCCTGGTCGAGGCCGCTTGGCAGCAGCGACGACCACTGCGCGAGAGCGCGACGCTCGCACGGCGCCGGCAGGGACAGCCGGCCGCGGTGCGCGCCCGCGCCGATCAGAGCGCGCGCCGACTCCACGCCCGCTGGCATGCGCTCGAGCGGCGCGGCAAACGGCGCACCGTCGTCGCAGTCGCGGTCGCGCGCGAGCTCGCCGGCCACTGCTGGGCCCTCGCCACCATGTAGCTGCGCGTACTCAACGGCTCGGCGAGGAGAGCGCGAGCGGCGCAACGGCACGAGAGGAACGACCCGCGGTACAGCTATGAGCCGCCCAGCGACTGGGCGATGCTCGACCCTAGAGAGCGGCTCCGTTCCTCCAGCTCGCACACCCGGTCATGCGGTCCCGACCCGCGCATATCAGCCGCGACACAACGCGTCGACGACTGCCGCCGCGCTCTCCCCGCCGAAACAACGAGGCCCGCTCGCGCGGGCCTCAAAGCCGTGCCGACTTGACAAATCTCACCCCATATCAGCTGTACAACGCGAACGACTTGAATGTGCTGTTCGCTCCGAATGGAGGCGTGACGCATACGGCCGCGTTTGCCTCAGGTCGGTCGAGCACTTCGTCCGGGCGCTGACTGGCAGCATGATCGAACTGTCAGGGCCTTCCGCACGGCGCGCCCTGAACACTTCATGCGGTCCCCGGACGCCACAGGGACTCCTCTTCGGCGGCGTTCGCGGCGCGCGCGAGGACGAACAGGAGGTCGGAGAGCCGGTTGAGGTAGACGGCGACGAGCGGGTTCGTGTCCGGAACGGCGAGCGCCGCCCGTTCGGCGCGACGGCAGACCGCCCGCGCGATGAAGAGGCGCGTGGCCCGCTCGCTCCCGCCGGGCAAGACGAAGCTCTTCAGCTCCGGCAGCGACGCGTTCGCCTCGTCGATCTCCGCCTCCAGCCGGTCGACCGCCTCCTGCGTGATGCGCAGACGATCCTCGTTCCCGGAATAGGGGACGGACACGTCGGCGCCGAGGTCGAACAGCTCGTTCTGGACGCGGTCTAGGCCGCCCGCCCAGCCGACGAGCGAGTTGAGCTCGTCGACCTCGCCCATCGCGGCCACCCGCGGGTCGAGCTTCGAGATGCGCGACCCGTCGCCGAGGCTCGTCTCCCCCTTGTCCCCGCCGCGCGTGTAGATGCGCGTCAGGCGGACGGGCTCGTTGGGGTCGCGCGGCACGGGCGTACCCTATGTGGATGATCCGACGGGCCGAAAGCGACGACAGCTCCGCGATCGCGGAGCTGTACGAGCGGTCTTACGCGACCCTCGACTTCCTGCCGCGACTGCACACGCTCGCCGAGCACCAGGAATTCATGGCCCGCCACGTCCGCGACGACGCCGTCTGGGTCTGGGACGAAGAGGGCACGATCCTCGGCTTCATGGTGCTGCGAGCGTCCGAGCTGTTCCTCCTCTACCTCGAGCCGACCGCGACCGGTCGTGGCATCGGCACGCAGTTGCTCGAGCACGCGAAGAGGGAGCGTCCGGACGGCTTCACGCTCTGGACGTTCCAGCGAAACGAGGGCGCGCGGCGCTTCTACGAGCGGCACGGGCTCCACGCCGTGGACTTCACGTGCGGCATGGCGAACGAGGAGCGCGAGCCGGACGTCAAGTACGAGTGGCGGCCGTCCGCTCCTGCAGTCCCAGGATCGAGCGGGCGATGACGAGCCGCTGGATCTCGCTCGTCCCCTCGTAGATCTCGGTGATCTTCGCGTCGCGGTAGTAGCGCTCGACGGGGAACTCCTTCGTGTAGCCGTAGCCGCCGAGGATCTGGATCGCCTCGCCCGTCTGGCGACGCGCCATCTCCGAGGCGAAGAGCTTCGCCTTCGCCCCGGCCTCGGTGTGCGGCCGCCCCGCCTGCTTCAGCCAGGCCGCGCGGTGGACGAGGAGCCGCGCCGCGTCGATCTCCATCGACATGTCGGCGAGCTTGTGCTGGATCGCCTGGAACTCGGCGATCGGCCGCCCGAACGCGTGCCGCTCCTTCGCATACTCCCGCGCGACGTCGTACGCGGCCTGTGCGATCCCGACCGCCTGCGCGGCGATCCCGATCCGGCCGCCGTCGAGCGTCGCCATCGCGACGTGGAAGCCCTTCCCCTCCTCGTGCAGGAGCCGGTCGCGGCCGGCGACCGCGCCCTCTACCACGAGGTCGTTCGTGAGCGACGAGTTGAGGCCGAGCTTCTCCTCGTCGCGCGTGATGCGCACGTGTTCGGCGTCGAGGACGAACGCGCTGACGCCCGGCGCGCCGGGCGTGTCCGGGTCGGTGCGGGCGAAGAGGAGGAACGTGCCGGCGTCGCGGCCGTTCGTGATCCATTGCTTCGCGCCGGTGATGCGCCAGCCGTCGCCCTCCGGCTCGGCGCGCGTCCGCAGCGCGCCGGCGTCGGAGCCGGCTTCCGCCTCGGTCAGCGCGAAGGCCCCGAGCTGCTCGCCGCGCGCGAGCGGCGGCACGAAGCGGGCCCGCTGCTCGTCCGTCCCGAAGCGGAGCAGCGGCAGCGTCACCGCGCTCGTGTGGACGGCGACGGTGACGCCCACGCCGGCGTCGCCGCGCGAGAGCTCCTCGAGGACGAGGGCGTAGGAGAGGAAGTCCGCGCCCGCGCCGCCGTACTCCTCCGGCACGCAGACGCCCATCAGCCCGAGCTCGGCGAGCTTCGCGAACAGCTCGCGCGGGAAGTGGTGCTCCCGATCCCACGCCGCCGCGTGCGGCTCGACCTCGGCCGCGACGAAGTCGCGCGCGAGCGCCTGGATCTCCTTCTGCTCGGCGGAGAGCTCGAAGTCCATCAGCCGTAAGCGTAGAAACCGCGGCCCGACTTGCGCCCGAGGCGGCCCTCCTGCACGTACTGGCGCAGGAGCGGGCAGGGCGCGTACTTCGGGTCGCCGAGACCCTCGTGCAGCACCTCCATGATCGCGACGCACGTGTCGAGGCCGATCAGATCGGCGAGCGCGAGCGGGCCGAGCGGGTGGGCGAAGCCGAGCTTCGCGATCGTGTCGATGGCCTCCGGCTCGGCGACGCCGTCGTGCAGCGCCCAGACGGCCTCGTTGATGAACGGCATCAGGATCCGGTTCGAGACGAAACCGGGGAAGTCGTTCGCGACCGCCGGGGTCTTCCCGAGCTCCTCGGCGAGCGCGACGATCGCGGCCGCCGTCTCGTCGGAGGTCTCGCGGCCGCGCACGATCTCGACGAGCTTCAGCACCGGCACCGGATTGAAGAAGTGCATCCCGATCACCCGGCCGGGCCGGGAAGTGACGGCCGCGAGGGATGTGATGGGGATCGAGGAGGTGTTCGAGGCGAGGATCGCCGCCGGCGGCAGGATCTCGTCGGCCCGGCGGAAGACGTCCTGCTTGACGTCCGCGTCCTCGACCACCGCCTCGATCAGCAGGTCGGCCGGCACGAGGCCGTCGGCCGGCTCGACCCGAGCGAGGACCTCGTCGGGGTCGGCGCCGCCCTTCTCAGCGAGCTTCTCGAGGCTGCGGCGCATCGTCGCGAGGCCGCGCTCCGTCGCTCCCGGGGCTGCGTCGTGGAGCGAGACGCGGCGGCCGGAAGCGGCGACGACCTGCGCGATCCCGCCTCCCATCTGCCCCGCGCCGACGACGAGGACATGCCGAAACTCCATCGCGCGGAGGCTATCGTCGTCCCGTGTCCACGGTCGACGTCAACGGCGCACGCCTCTGGTACGACGAAACCGGGAGCGGATCTGCCGTCCTGCTCGTGCACGGCGGCCTCGGCGACTCGGGGCTCTGGGAGCCGGTCGTCCCTCTGCTCGCCGAGCGGTTCCGCACGATCCGCACCGACCTTCGCTTCTTCGGCCGCTCGACCGGGCCGGCCGTGCCGTGGTCGTGGCAGGACGACCTGGTCGGCGTCCTCGACGCCCTCGCCATCGAGCGGGCAGGGCTCGTCGGCCTCTCGCTCGGCGGCAAGCTGGCGCTCGACGTCGCGCTCGCCCATCCCGAGCGGCTGTGGGCGGTCGCGGGCGTCGCGCCGGCTCTCGGCGGCCACGCCGGCGGTGCGTACAGCGAGGAGCAGGGGGCGCGGTACGAGGCGGCCGAGGCGGAGGGCGATCTCGAGGCCGCGATGGAGATCGACCTCGAGGTGTGGGCTCCGCTGGGAGCCGACGAGCGGATCCGCCGGCTCTGGCACGCGACGCCGGAGGCGAACTCGCTGCCGCCCGGGCTCGAGCCGGTCGACGCTCCCGGAGCGCCCGCGAAGGAGCGGCTCTCCGAGCTCGCGGTGCCCACGCTCGTCGTCACCGTCTCGCACGACCCGCAAGGGATGCGCGAGATCGGCCCGCTCGTCGCGCGCGACGCACCGGACGCCCGGCACGTCGAGCTCGACTCCGACCACTACGTGACGCTACGCGAGCCCGAGCTCCTGTCCGGGGTTCTGCTCGACTTCCTGGCCGCGACGGCGCCGCAGGAGTAAGGCACTCAGACGCCGCGGGCCTGCGAGAGGTCACGCCGGCTCAGCCCGAGCGCTCGAGCCTGACGATCTCGAGCGCGACGAGCAGCCCGAAGGCCGCACCGATCGCCAGCCCGGCGGGACGGGCCGCGCCGGCGACGCCGGCGGCTCGCAGTGCACCCCACGCGACGAGGTAGCCCCAGCCGCCGATGGCGGCGCCGTAGACCAGGGCGAGCGCAGTCGTCCGCGAGACCGGCACGAGCCCGACCAGCCGCGTCCGGGGGACGTCGACGAGCGGCCCGTGCGGAAGCAGCACGCGCTCGACCTCCGAGACCCTGCGCGAGACGGCACTCTGGATCTCGCCGTTGCGCAATTCGTAGAGCAGGACGCCGAGGCTCGCGCAGAGCCCGAGCAGCCCGATGGCGAGCAACTCGACGCCGCTTCTGCTGCCGTTCAGGAGCGCGACCACGGCGCCGGAGAGGGTCGGGACGAGCGCAAGCAGCCGGAAGCGCGTTTCGGTCAGGCCGCGCAACAGCTCCGACCCGCAGTCGTGTTCGAGCCGCAGACGCGCTTCCTCGTCCATACGCGCCTCCTTCCGCACATCCTGGTGCGCGGGAGGTGCGCCGTCAAGCGGAGAACGTCTGACGCGTCGAGATCAGACGTCGATCAGCAGCGCATCGCCCTGCCCGCCGCCCGAGCAGATGGCGGCGAGGCCGAGACCGCCGCCCGAGCGCCGCAGCTCGTGCACCATCGTGCCGAGGATCCGCCCGCCGCTCGCGCCGATCGGATGGCCGAGCGCGACCGCACCACCGTTGACATTTGCGGTTGCGGGGTCTGCTCCGAGCATGGCAAGACTGTTGAGCGCGACCGAGCAGAACGCCTCGTTCACCTCGATGCGCTGGACGTCGCCGATCGACTTCCCCGCCCTCTCGAGCGCCATCCGGCCGGCGTTCGCCGGCGTGCGCGCGAGCCACGCGAACTCGTCGGCGACGTAACCCTGCGAGACGATCGTCGCGAGCGGCTCGAGGCCGCGCCGCTGCGCGAGCTCCTCCGAGCACACCACGACGCACGAGGCGCCGTCGTTCACACCGGGAGCGTTGCCGGCGGTCACGGTGCCTTCGGGATCCATGACCGGCTGCAGCGAAGCGAGCTTCTCGAGAGTCGTGTCGCGCCGGATCGCCTCGTCGGCCGTCACCTCGCCGACGGGGACGATCTCCTCGTCGAAGCGGCCGGCGTCCTGCGCCGCCGCGGCCCGCTCGTGCGAGCGGAGCGCCCACGCGTCCTGGTCCTCGCGCGAGATGCCGAGCTCGCGTGCGACGCCGGCGGCCTGCTGGACCATGTGGAGCTCGTCGAACGTCGAGCGGAGTCCGTCCCAGATCATGAGGTCGAGCAGCGTCCCGTCGCCCATCCGGTACCCCTGGCGCGCCTTCGGCAGCGCGTAGGGCGCGTTCGTCATCGACTCCATGCCGCCGGTGACGACGAGCTCGGCGTCGCCGGCGCGGATCATCGAATCGGCGATCTCGACGGCGCGGATCGAGGAGGCGCACACCTTGTTCACGGTGTCGGACGGGACGTCGATCGGTATTCCCGCCCCGACCGCCGCCTGCCGCGCAGGAGCCTGGCCCGCCCCCGCCTGCAGCACCTGGCCCATGATCACGTAGTCGACCTCCCGCCCCTCGAGCCCGGCGCGCTCGAGGCCGGCGCGGATCGCGACCGCGCCGAGCTCGGTCGCCGGATACGCGGCGAGGCCGCCGTTGAGCCGCCCGAACGGCGTCCGCACGGCCGAGACGATCACGGACCTGCTCATGTGCCCAAGTTAGCCCGCGAAGCTCAGTCCGGGCTCGAGCCTGAGCGCGAAGGCGACGATCACGCGTACCGCCTGCTCGATGTCGTCGAGGTCGACCGTCTCGATCGGGGAGTGCATGTAGCGGAGCGGGATCGAGACGAGGCCGGTCGCCACGCCTTGGCGGCTGGTGTAGACGGCGTCGGCGTCGGTGTACGTCTCTCCGCGCGTGACCTCGACGCCGAAGGGGATTCCCTCCGCCTCGGCCGTGTCGTGGAGGAGCTCGAACACCTCGGGATTGAGAGACGGCCCGCGCGTGAGCGTTGCCCCGCTGCCGAGGACGATCTTCCCCTCTTCCTCGTGGTCGCCGCCGCGGATGTCGGTCGCGCGCGTGACGTCGATCGCGATCGCGACGTCGGGCTCGGTCGCGAAGGCGGCCGTGCGCGAGCCGGCGAAATTGCCCACCTCCTCCTGCACCGCCGCCACGGCGATCAGGTCTCCGGGGCCTCCCCCGCGCTCCGCGACCCTGCGGGCGGCCTCGAGGGCCACGTAGCAGCCGATCCGGTTGTCGAAGGACCGGGAGGCGACGCGGTTGCCGCGTAGCGGGACGGGGGCGCCGTGCCAGACGACGGCGTCGCCGGGGCGGACGAGCCCCTGCATCTCCTCGCCGTCGGACGCGCCGACGTCGAGCACGAGATCGTCGTATTCGAGCGCCTTGCGGTCCTCGCCCCGCTTCCGCTTCCGGTACCGGGACGAGACGACTCCGGCAAGCGTGCCGTCGCGGGTGAGGACGTCGACGCGCTGGCCGAGCATCACGTCCGGATCGAAGCCGCCGAGCGGCCGTAGCGAGCCGAAGCCGTCGTCGCCGATGTGGGTGACGACGGCGCCGATCTCGTCGATGTGGCCGACGAGCGCGAGCGACGGGCCTCCCGCCGTCCCGGGCACGCGCACCCACGAGCTCCCGAGGACGTCGGACGAGACCTCGCCGACGGCGGCCGCCGCCTCACGCCACACCGCGGCGACAGCGCGCTCCTGCCCGGAGGGGCCGGGCGTCGTCAACAGGCGCTCGAGCAGGTCGGGGAGCGGCATGGCGGCCGGACACTAGCGGTCGCTGCGGGAGCGCGATGCCGGATGGCGCGCCGACTGACCTGCGCGGTTCGGAGCAACTCCGCGATAGCGTCTCGGCGTGAAGCTGCGGACGCTTCCGGATAGCTATGCGGTGGTCCGCCTCCAGCCCGGCTCGGAACTGCCGGAGTGGGTCGACATCGGCCCGTTCCGCTCGGTCACCCGCACCGAGCACGAGGTGTCCGTGGTCTGCCGTGACCACGACGTGCCCGAAGGTGAGAGCGTCGACCGCGGCTGGACCGTGCTCGAGGTGATGGGGCTGCTCGACTTCTCCCTCAGCGGAGTCGTCGCGTCGCTCGTCACCCCACTCGCGGAGGCCGAGCTGCCGATCTTCATCATCTCGACGTTCGAGTCGGACTACGTCCTCGTGCGCTCGGCCGACCTCGCGCACGCCGCCGACGCCCTCGAGGCCGCCGGCCACGTCTTCGCGGCTTGACGGCCGCGCGACGCCCCGCCTAGGCTGCCGGCATGACTTCCGTTCGCATGTGGTGGGGCTGGCGCACCGAGCGAGGCGGAAGCCTGCGCGTGCGCTGAGGCGCCGGCACAGCCCGTCCGCTCGACCCGGCTCCGCGAGGAGCCTTTTTGATGTCGGAAACCGAAATCGCAACCGATCTCCTCACCCCGCTCGGCGCGTACCTCCGGCTGCGCGAGGGCGCCCGCGGCTCGTTCCTACTCGAGTCCGTCGAGCGGGGGCGGCTCGGCCGCTACAGCTTCGTCGGCGCCGGTTCGCAGCTCGTCTTGTTCGAGGAGGCGGAAGCTCTCGGCGAGCCCGTCGTGGGCTACCTCGGCTACGACGCCGTCGCGACGTTCGCGCCGACGGTGCCGCTGCCGGAGGATGGGCCCGACCTGCCCGAGAGCCTCTTCCTCGTGCCGGACGTCCTGCTCCGCTTCGACCACGCGCGCGGCGTTGCCGAGCTGCTGCGCGGCGATGCGGCGGCCGGGCTCGGCTCGCCCCATCCGGAGCCGCCTCGAAGCTCGAACCCGCGCGGGCCGCTCGAGCGCGAGCCGTCACGAGAGGAGCATCTCCGCCGCATCGAGCGCGCACAGGAGCACATCCGCGAGGGCGACGTCTTCCAGGTCGTGGTCGCGCAGCGCGCGACGCGCCCCACGTCCGCCTCTGCCGTCGAGCTCTACCGGGCTCTGCGGCGCGTCAACCCGTCGCCGTACCACTTCCTCCTCGAGTTCGGAGACCTGGCGCTCGTCGGCAGCTCGCCCGAGACGGTCGTGAAGTGCGCAGGGCGTCGCGCCGAGCTGAACCCGATCGCGGGGACGATCGCGCCCGGCGAGGGAGATGCCGACACCCTCCTCGCATCCGAGAAGGAGCGCGCGGAGCACACGATGCTCGTCGACCTGGGCCGCAACGACCTCTCTCGCGTCTGCGAGCCCGGCTCCGTGCGAGTCGAGCGCTTCATGGAGCCCGAGCGCTACTCGCATGTGACCCACCTCGTCTCGGAGGTCGTCGGCGAGCTGCGCGACGGCGTCTCGCCGTTCGAGCTCCTGCGCGCCTGCTTCCCTGCCGGCACGGTCTCCGGCGCGCCGAAGGTGCGGGCGATGCAGATCATCTCGGAGCTCGAGGGCCACCGCCGCGGGATCTACGCGGGCGCAGTCGGGTACTGCCTTCCGCAGCAAAGCCTGCTCGACACGTGCATCGCGATCCGGACGCTCTGGCTGCGCGACGGCGTCGCTCACCTGCAGGCGGGTGGCGGCATCGTCGCCGACTCGGATCCTGCGGCCGAGCACGAGGAGTGCCTCGCCAAGCTACGCGCGCTCGAAACCGCGATCGAGCTGGCAGAGTCGGAGCAGGATGCAGTCGCTGATGTGTGAGGAGGATCAGCTCGCGTTCCCGGCGCGTCGAGCGGCGGGCAGAGGGCTGAGGGACAGTACGAGTAGTACGGCCCGAAGTCGGCGGACCGACGAGCGGCGCGAGCCGCTGGCGGAGCCGGGCTCCGCCCGGCGGGAGCCAACGGCAGCCGGGGGCGCGAGATGATCCTCCTCGTCGACAACTACGACAGCTTCACCTACAACCTCGCGCATCTCTTCGGGGAGCTCGGCGCGGAGGTCGTCGTGCGGCGGAACGACGAGCTCGACGCCGACGACGCCGAGCGCCTCGCTCCCTCCCACCTCGTCGTCTCGCCCGGCCCGGGCCGCCCGGCCGCGGCGGGAGCGACGCCGGCGATCGTCGAGCGGCTGCTGCCGACGACGCCGATCCTCGGCGTCTGCCTCGGTCACCAGGCGCTCGTCGAGGTCTGCGGCGGCGAGATCGGCTACGCGCGCGAGCTCGTGCACGGGAAGTCGAGCCCGGTCCGGCACGACGGGCGCGGGCTCTTCGAGGGATTGCCCGATCCGTTCGAGGCCGGCCGCTACCACTCGCTCGCCGCGACGCGGCTGCCGGAGGTGCTCGTCCCGACGGCGTTCGCGGAGGACGGCGAGGTGATGGCCGTGCGGCACCGCGAGCTTTCCGCCGTCGGCGTCCAGTTCCATCCCGAGTCGGTGCTGACGCCGGACGGCCCAGCGCTCGCGCGCAACTTCCTCGAGGGGAAGCTGTGATCCGGCAGGCGCTCGCCCGGTTGCTCGACGGGCACGATCTGTCCCGCGGCATGGCGAGGGCGACGATGGCCGTGATCATGGCCGGCGAGGCGACCGACGCGCAGATCGCGGGCTTCCTCGTCGCGCTCCGCACGAAGGGCGAGACGGCCGACGAGATCGCCGGCTGCGCCGAGGCGATGCGCGAGCACGTCCTCCGCGTGAGCCCGTCGCGCACCGACCTCGTCGATGTCGTCGGCACGGGCGGCGACGGCGCGAACACCTACAACATCTCGACCGCAGCCGCGCTCGTCACGGCCGCGGCGGGAGCGGCGGTCGCGAAGCACGGCAACCGCGCCGCGTCGTCGCAGACGGGGGCGGCAGACGTCCTCGAGGCGCTCGGCTTCCGGCTCGAGCTGCCGCCGAAGCGGATCGAGCGCTCGATCGACGAGCTCGGCTTCGGCTTCCTCTTCGCGCAGGCGCACCATCCGGCGATGCGGCACGCGGCGCCGGTCCGCCGAGAGCTCGCGACGCGTACCGTCTTCAACGTGCTCGGACCGCTCACGAACCCGGCCGGTGCACGCGCCCTCGTCCTCGGCGTCTACTCGCCGGAGCTCGCCCACACGCTCGCGGACGCCCTCGTGCAGCTGGAGACGACGCGCGCCTACGTGGTGCACGGCGCCGGCGGCATCGACGAGCTCTCTCCCTGCGGGCCCAACCTCGTCTGCGAGGTCGAGGACGGAAGCGTCCGCGAGTACGAGCTCGATCCGCTCGGGCTCGGGATCGAGCGCTGCGGCCCGGACGAGCTGCGCGGCGGGGACCCGCAGACGAACGCCACCGCGCTGCGCGCCGTCCTCGGCGGCGCGGAGGGCGGCCACCGCTCTGCCGTGATCCTCAACGCCGCCGGGGGGATCGCCGCTGCCGGTCACGCGGAGGACCTGCGCGAGGGGATCGGTCTCGCCCGCGAGGCGATCGACTCCGGCGCGGCGGCGGCACGGCTCGACGCGCTCACGGAGTTCTCGCAAACCGAGGTGTCGGCATGAGCCACGCGTCCCGAGGAAGCCGGGTGAGCTTCGCCGACGCACTCGCCCGACCCGGCTTCGGCGCGGTCGCGGAGTTCAAGCGGCGCTCACCGTCCGCCGGCGACATCAACCCTGCGGCGCGGGTGGAGGACGTCGTGCCGTCCTACGAGGCGGCCGGGGCGCGCGCCGTCTCGGTTCTCGTCGACGCGGCGTTCGCGGGCTCGCTCGACGACCTGCGCGCGGCGCGGGCGGCTACGGCGCTACCTCTGCTTGCGAAGGGCTTCTTCTCGACCGAGGAGCACCTGCGCGAGGTGCGCGAGGCCGGCTCCGACGCTGCGCTCCTCATCCTCCGCGACCTCGACGACGCGACGGCGGCCCGGCTCGTGCGCGCAGCGGCAGATCTCGGCCTCGACGCGCTCGTGGAGGCCCACGACGAGGACGAGCTCGAGCGCGCGACCCGCCTCGACGCGCGAGTCGTCGGGGTCAACGCGCGCGACCTCG
The DNA here is from genome assembly GCA_963796265.1 of uncultured Actinomycetes bacterium. Classification (GTDB taxonomy): domain Bacteria; phylum Actinomycetota; class Thermoleophilia; order Gaiellales; family Gaiellaceae; genus Palsa-739. Next base: position 547,932 of record CAWCLA010000002.1, read on the forward strand.
CGACGTTCCGGATCGACCGCCGCGCGCAGCTCGAGCTCGTCGCGAAGGCCCACGCTCGTTTCGACTCGGACGACCGGGTCGTCGTTGCCGAGAGCGCGATCCACACACGTGCGCAGGCGGCGGCCGCCGAGCTCGCGGGGGCCGACGCCGTCCTCGTCGGCACGTCCCTCATGCGGGCGGCCGAGCCGGACACGAAGCTGCGCGAACTGCTGTCGCGGCCCCTCGTCAAGGTCTGCGGGCTGACACGGCAGGAGGACGTCGACGCCGCCGTCGAGGCGGGGGCCGACATGTGCGGCTTCGTCTTCGCCGACGGCTCGCCGCGCCGGGCGACCGACGTCCTGCCGGTGCCGGAGACCGCGCTGAGCGTCTCGGTCTTCGTCGGCGAGCCGGAGGAGCGCGGCGCGGACCTCGTCCAGCTGTACGCGCGTGAGGACGGCACCGTGCGCGGACGCGACGCGGTCCTCCTTCGAGGGGGCGAGCCGGTCGCCCGCGTGCTCGACCTGCCCTGGCAGCGGGAGGATCCGGAGCACTTGCAGAAGGCTGCAGCAGCCGAGGGTCGGGTCGTGCTCGCCGGCGGCCTCGGGCCCGAGAACGTCCGGGCGGCGATCGAGGCGGTCCGGCCGTGGGCCGTCGACGCGTCCTCCTCCCTCGAGCGGGAGCCGGGGATCAAGGACCACGCGCGCGTTCGCGCCTACGTCGAGGCGGCGCGCGCATGAGCGGCGACTTCGGCCCGTACGGCGGGCGGTACGTCCCCGAGACGCTGATCCCGGCCCTCGACGAGCTCGAGCACGGCTGGAGGGAGGCGCTCGCCGACGACTCGTTCCGCGGCGAGCTCCACCACCTGCTCACGACATACGCCGGCCGGCCGACGCCGCTCACGCTCGCCGAGCGCTACGCGCCGGGGAAGCGCATCTACCTCAAGCGCGAGGACCTCCTCCACACCGGCGCGCACAAGCTCAACAACGCGCTCGGCCAGGCGGTGCTCGCGCGGCGGCTGGGCAAGAAGCGAATCGTCGCCGAGACGGGGGCCGGCCAGCACGGTGTCGCGACCGCGACGGTCTGCGCACGCTTCGGCTTCGAGTGCGTCGTCTACATGGGCGAGGAGGACATGCGCCGCCAGCGGCCCAACGTCGAGCGCATGCGGCTGCTCGGCGCGGAGGTGCGCCCGGTCGGCTTCGGCACGCGGACGCTGAAGGAGGCGACGAGCGAGGCGATCCGCGACTGGATCACGAACGTCGAGACCACGCACTACCTGATCGGCTCCTGCGTCGGGCCCGCGCCGTATCCGGAGCTCGTGGCGGAGCTGCAATCCGTGATCGGCCGCGAGGCCCGCGAGCAGATGCTCGCGGCCGAGCAGCGGCTCCCCGAGGTCGTGATCGCGTGCGTGGGCGGGGGGTCGAATGCGATCGGCATCTTCCACGCCTTCCTCGCCGACGCCGAGGTGCGGCTCGTCGGCGTCGAAGCCGCGGGCGCCGCGTCGCTCGGGAGCGGCCGCCCCGCCGTGCTCCACGGAGCCCGCTCCTCGGTGCTCGCCGACGAGGACGGCCAGATCGCCGACGCGCACTCGATCTCGGCAGGCCTCGACTACCCCGGCGTCGGGCCGGAGCACGCCCACCTCCGCGACAGCGGCCGGGCGGAGTACCTCGTGGCGACGGACGACGAGGCGCTCGCCGCCTTCCGGGACCTCGCGCGTACCGAGGGCGTCCTCCCCGCGCTCGAGCCGGCGCACGCGCTCGCCCGAGCGCGCGAGCTCGACGCAGAGCTCATCCTCGTCGCGCTGAGCGGCCGCGGCGACAAGGATCTCGCGGAGGTGCTGGAGCGGCTATGAGCGGCTGGGATCCCGAGCGGACAGCGTCGTTCTACGACGAGTACGGCGAGAACGAGTGGACGCGCTTCGAGGACGGCCGGACTCCGGCGGCCGGCGCCGACATCCACGCCCGCTTCCTCGAGCGCTTCGTCCGGGCCGGCGACCGCGCGCTCGACGCCGGGTCGGGCCCGGGGCGTTTCGCGCTCGACCTCGTCCGCCTGGGGGCCGAGGTCGTCGCCCTCGACATCTCCCCCGGCCAGCTCGAGCAGCTGCGGGCGCGACTGCCTGCCGTCGAGGCCCATCTCGGCGACGTCACGGATCTCTCCCGCTTCGCCGACCGCAGCTTCGACGTCGCCGTCTGCTTCGGCGGGCCGCTCAGCTACGTGCTCGACCGCGCCGAGGACGCGCTCGCCGAGCTCGTCCGCGTCACCCGCAGCGGCGGCTACGTCCTCGTCAGCGTGATGTCGCTGGTCGGGACCGTCGTCCACTACCTCGAGGTCCTGCTCGACCTGGCGCGCCGCGACGGCACGGCGAGGCAGGACGAGATCGTTCGCACCGGCTTCCTCCCGGAGGCTCCCGACTACGGCCACCTCGCAATGAAGCTGTACCGCTGGAGCGAGCTCGAAGCGATGCTGTCGCGGCACGGAGAGGTCGTCGCCGCGGCAGCAGCCGGCCTGCTCCCGGACCCGCGGCCCGAGGAGCCGGAACTGCGCGAGCTCATCCATCGGATCGAGGCGGAGCTCTGCGAGGAGCCCGGAGCCTTCTCCTGCGGACAGCACATCGTCGCCGCGCTCCAGGTGCCGTGAGCGCGAAGAAGCTCGTCATCTACCTGATGGCGGACCCGGAGACACCTGAGCTCGCGCGCGCGGTAGTCGAGGGGGGCGCCGATGTCGTGGAGCTCGGCTTCCCGTTCTCGGATCCCCTCGCCGACGGGCCGGTGGTCCGCCAAGCGGCCGAGCGGGCGCTCGCGCGCGGGATGCGGACGCGAGCGTGCCTCGAGGTGCTGAGGCGCACCCGGGGGCTCCTGCCGGACACGCCACTCGTCCCGATGACGTACTCGTCGCTCCTCGAGGCCTACGGCTGGGGCCGGTTCGGGGCGGACGCGTCCGCCGCCGGTGCGACGAGCCTCATCGTGGCGGACCTGCCGGCGGGAGACCGCCCTGAGCTGCGCCGGATCCAGCTCGTCGCGCCGACGTCCACGGACGAGCGGATCCGCCTGGCGGGCGAGCAGACCGACGGCTGGCTGTACCTCGTGACCGTCGCGGGGACGACCGGCGCTCGCCACGAGCTCTCGCCCGCTCTCGCCGGCCTCGTCGAGCGGGCGCGCAGCGTGACGAACGTCCCGCTCTACGCCGGCTTCGGCATCTCGACTCCCGAGCACGCGCGCGCCGCGGCCGAACTCGCCGACGGCATCGTGGTCGGCTCGCGCGCGCTCGAGGCCGCGGAGCAGGGACGAGACGCCCTGCGCGGCTACGTCGAGTCGCTCCGCTCGGCGCTCGACACGTGAACGAAGCTGTCCGCATCGGACCTGCCACGGTGCCAGGCACCGGGAGGTATCCCAACGGGGCATTCGCGGCCCACAGGCCGCTCGGAGCCTCACGCACCTGACAGTTCGGCCGTTGAGGACACGGCGCCGAGGACACGGCCGCGAGCACGAGCCGCGCTCCGCGCTCCCGGTCACTCCTTAGACGATTCTCACCTCGGCCTAAGGTCCCTCTCACCTGCGGCCGCGAACATCACCTCCGAACGACCGACTCCCTCCTACGAGAGCGCCAGTCCAGGCCCGGCGCCGGCCAACTCCCCCTCAGCGGCCGGCGTCGGGCGATGCGCATCGGCCACGAGAGACCGCACCGGCAGGTGGAGCCGGAACGCGATCCCGCTCGACAGCGGCCTCACCGAGCAGCGGCCGCGGTGCGCCCGTGCGACGGCGGCGACGATCGCGAGGCCGAGCCCGGCGCCGCCCCGTTCGCGGGTGCGCGCCCCGTCGGCCCGGGCCCAGCGGTCGAAGATGCGCGACAACGCCTCGGGCGGGACGCCGGCGCCCGAGTCCGAGACCTCGATCACGACTCCCCCCGTGCCGTCCGCGTGCGCCGCGAGCGCGACCGCATCGCCGGGATCCGTGTACTTGACCGCGTTCTCGAGCAGCGCGTCGAGCGCGGCCCGCAGCCCCGCGGGGTCTGCCCGTAGCCGCCCGGCGAGGTCGACATCGAGCCGCCAGGCGCGCGGGGCGACCTCCGACCAGCGCATGAACAGATCGGAGAGGAAGGCCTCCAGGTCGATCTCCTCGAACGCGATCCCCTGCTGCTCGGATTTCGCGAGGATCAGCAGCCGCTCGACGATCTTCTCCATCCGGTCGAGCTCGTCGAGCGCCACCTCGAGCTCGGGAACATTCGGCTGCTCGCGCCGAAGCAGCTCGAGGTGCCCGCGCGCGATCGTGACGGGCGTCCGCAGCTCGTGGGATGCGTCGTGGAGGAAGCGCTCCTGCCGCTCCAGGAGGGAGGCGCGCATCTCCGCGACGCCTTGCACCTCTGCGAGCGCGGCCATCCGCCGTCGGGCATGCCAAACCATCGCGAGGAACATCGCCGACATGAGCGGCACCTCGAACAGCTCGCCCCACAGCTGAACGCCGTTGAAGGTGTCGACAAGAATGCTCGTGCCGGTCGCCAAGATGACGACGGAGAGGACGGTCCACATCGTCCGCGTCGACCAGACGCGGACGCCGTAGACAAACGTGAGGCTGATCCAGACGAAGTGGAACGGGATGGTCTCCCAGGTCGGCCAGAGCACCATCGCCCCCCAGTTCGCCGCCGCGAAAGCCGCCCAGGCGGCTTCGAGCGGGTTACGCCGTACCCAGCCGATAGCCCGCATGTCGCACCGTCTCGATTGCCGCATCCGGCCCGAGCTTCTGCCGCAGCCTGCGCACGCAGACCTCGACGACGTTGGAGCCCGGATCGAAGTCGTAGCCCCATACCTCGGCGAGCAGCCGCTCCCGGCTCACGACCTCGCCGACGTGCACGAGCAAATGGTGGAGAAGCCGGAACTCGCGATCGGAGAGGTCGGCCGACCGCTCCCCGACGCTCGCCTGCCGGCGGGCGACGTCGAGGACGACGTTGCCGCCGCACAGGACGTTCTCGTCGCCGAAGGCCGCCGCGCTGCGGAGCCGGACACGGATCCGCGCCAGCAGCTCGTCGAGCGAGAACGGCTTCGCGACGTAGTCCGTCGCGCCGAGCTCGAACCCGCGGAGCTTCGTCTGCACGTCGCCGCGCGCCGAGAGGATCACGACCGGCAGCTCCGGCTTCGTGCGTTGCAGCTCCCGCAGGACCTGGAGCCCATTCAGACCCGGCAGGAGTAGATCGAGCACGACGAGGTCGCAGCGCATACGCGTGGCGAGATCGAGCCCCTGGCGACCGTCTCCGGCCGCGACGACCGTATATCCCTCGGCCTCGAGGCCGCGGGCGAGGAACGCCTGGATTCGGGCTTCGTCCTCGATGACCAGGATGCGCATTCCGACCACCCGCGCGGAATCTACACCTGCTCCGGGTGGAGGGTGGGCTGCACCCGCGAGCTCCTCGATGACAGGCAGATGACGGACAGATGACAGCTTCGTCATGAGAGGGGCGCGGGCGTGCCGCACCTGATAGGAACCTCCCCGATGCGGGTCGGCGTGAAGCTTGTGCTCGTCGCTGCGGTGCTCGTTGCCGCCGGTCTGATGATCGGCTTCTACGTCTCGAACCTCACGACGCTCGCGGGCTCGCCGGCGTACTCCCTTCCCGTTCAGATGCAGAACGGCCACCCGGTCGTGAACCTCCAGATCGAGACGGTGGCCGCCGTTGGCCCGCAGCTCAGCCGGAACCCCGACTGGGTGTCCTACCTGGTCAGGGACACGAACAACAACTGGAAGCGCAAGACCGTCTGGGACCTGCCCGCCAACGCGACCGTCCACGTGACGATCTACAACTTCGACGGAGCGAGTGCCCTGCGCAACCCGTGGCTCGCCAGGCCGCAGGGCATGGTCGGTAACCACATCTCGGTCAACGGCAAGTGGGTCGACCACATCGACCCGAACGACGCCTCGCACACGTTCGCGGTTCCGCAGCTCGGGCTCATCCTCGCGATCCCCGGCGTCGCCGACGATGCGAAGAACCAGTGCGGCTACGCCCCATGCCCGATGTCGAACGCGCACATGACGATCAAGTTCACGTTCCACACGACGACGCCCGGCCACTACCGCTGGCAGTGCTTCGTCCCCTGCGCGGCCGGTTGGATCGACGGGTTCGGCGGGCCGATGCAGACGATCGGCTACATGGACGGCTTCCTCAACGTGAGCGCCTGATGGCGGCCGACCCGAACGCCGTACAAGCGCGTCCGGCCGATTCCACGAACCACGGCCTGCGGGTCGTCGTCGCGTGGCTCGTGCTGAGCGCCATCGCGACGCCGCTCGTCGCGATCTACGTCGGGCCGCTCATCCCGCCGGGCAACGCGAGCGCGCAGGGACAGGGACAAGTCTTCGACAACCAGGTGATGACGAGCCTCATCACCCCGGTCCTCTGCCTCCTCGCCGTCTACTTCGGCTACGGCCTCGTGAAGTTCCACGCGAAGCGCAACGAGGCGATCCTCGACGGTCCGCCGATCCGGAACGACGCGCGCGTCCAGCTCTTCTGGGTCGTGATCACGACGACGATGGTGCTCTTCCTCGCCGGCTTCGGCACGTTCGAGCTCCTCAAGGACGGCTCCGGCGGCGGCCAGGGCCCGAGCCCGATCGCGTTCCCGGCCAACCACCAGAACGCGTTCCAGGTCCAGGTGATCGGCCAGCAGTGGCAGTTCACCTACCGCTACCCGTCGCTCGGCGGCGTCGAGTCGAACCAGCTGATGCTGCCCGCCAACACCGACGTCGAGCTCCACGTCACGTCGCTCGACGTCGTGCACTCCTTCTGGGCCGTCGAGCTCGGCGTCAAGGCCGACGCCAACCCGGGCGTCGACAATGTCGTGTACGTCGAGACGAGGAACCCCACGACGTTCCACGTCCGCTGCGCCGAGCTCTGTGGGCTCTGGCACGGCTACATGTTCAACAACGGCCGCGTCGTCGACACCTCGCAGTTCGACAGCTGGGCCACACAGGCGAAGAAGATCTACACCTCGATCGAGCCGTACGTGAACAAGCCCGAGGCGGACGGCGGAGCCCCGTACGCGCACACCTACCTCCCCGCACCGGAGAGGAGAGCTGGATGACCGACGCCGCCGTCGCCCCGTCGCCGCCCGTGTGGCGCCGCCTGATCGGCTTCAACCTTCTGACCGGCATCGTGCTGGGGATCGGCGGCTGGTACGTCGGCTGGTTCGGCGCCCACGCGATCGTCGGGCCGAGCCTCGACTACTTCGGGGACATCGACTACAACGAGCTGTCCGTCTACATGGCCTATCTCGGCGGCGTCGTCGGCTTCCTCGTCGGCCTCGGCTTCCTCAACTACCCGCTCGCCCGCCTGCGCGGCTATCCGCCGTCGCTGCGCGAGAAGGAGACGGAGGGGTGGTCGCGCTACTTCAGCCTCTGCACCGACCACAAGGTCGTCGGCATCCAGTACCTCTGGGGCATCGGGCTGTTCTTCTTCATCGGCGGGCTGAACGCGATGCTCATCCGCACCGAACTGCTGAGCCCGCACAGCCAGGTCTTCCCGGCGGGGACGTACCTGACCCTCGTCGGCATGCACGGCACGATGATGATGGGGATGATGTCGAGCGGGATCCTCGGCCCGTTCGCGAACTACCTGATCCCGATCATGATCGGCGCCCGGCGGATGGCCTTCCCGCGGATCGAGGCGCTCACCTTCTGGCTCCTGATGGCGGCCGGCGCGATCCTCACGACGACGATCTTCTTCGGCGGCTTCCCGACGGGCTGGACGGGCTACGCGCCGCTCTCGAACCAGGCGAACCCGGGGATGAACAACTACGTCCTCTTCTTCGCGCTCGTGGGGATCTCGATGACGCTGCTCGGTCTGAACATGATCGCGACGATTCTCACGATGCGCGCACCGGGACTGACATGGACCCGGCTGCCGATCTTCGTCTGGGGCATCCTCTCGACCGCCGTCCTGATGGTGCTCGCGGCGCCGGTTCTCGTCGCGACGCTCTCGATGGAGGCGCTCGACCGGACGGCTCAGACCTCGTTCTTCATACCCGCGGCGGGCGGCAGCAACTACCTGTACCAGAACCTGTTCTGGGTCTTCGGGCACCCGGAGGTCTACATCCTCGCCCTGCCGGGCTTCGGGATCGTGCTCGAGTTGCTGCCGGTGTTCTCGCGGAAGCCGCTCTGGGGCTACCGGCTCGCGGTGGCGGGGCTGCTCGGCGTGTCGCTGCTCTCGTGGTTCGTCTGGCAGCACCACCTGTTCGTCAGCGGCATGAACGGCGACCTGCGCCCCTTCTACATGCTCTCGACCGAGCTCATCTCGATCCCGACCGGCTTCACGTTCCTCTGCGGGATGATGACCATCTGGCGCGGGCACATCCGCTTCACGGTGCCGATGCTGTTCTGCCTCGCCTGGTTCTTCAACTTCCTGCTCGGCGGCCTCTCGGGCGTCTTCCTCTCCGACACGCCGAGCGACGTGACGACGCACGGCAGCTTCTTCTCGATGGCGCACTTCCACTACACGATCATGGGCGGCCTCGTCTTCACGTTCTTCGCCGCGATCTACTACTGGGTGCCGAAGATGACCGGCTGGCAACTGAACGAGCGGCTCGGGAAGATCCACTTCTGGACGATGTTCATCTTCTTCAACTCGACCTTCGCACCGCTCTTCGCGATCGGCTTCCTCGGCCAGCCGCGGCGCGTCGTCACGTACGCGAGCGGCCTCCAGTTCCTCAACGACTGGGTCTCGGTCTCGGCGTTCTGCCTCGGAATCTCGATGCTGATCTTCCTGTTCAACCTCGTCTGGTCGCTCGCCTTCGTCAAGAAGCCGGCCGAGGCGAACCCGTGGTCGTCGCGCTCGATCGAGTTTCAGCTGCCGTCACCGGTTCCCGTGCACAACTTCGACCGGATCCCGGTGTTCTCGGGCGACCCGTACGGCTACGGCGAGGGGCCGGCGCCGAGCTGGCTCCCGGCCGGAGCGCCGGCAGGGAGGGACTGAGCGATGGCCGAGCCGCTCGCCTACGAGAGCACCGACTACGCGGTCGTCGAGGAGGAGCCGCCCGAGGTACTCGGCCGGAACCTCGTCTCCGCGAGCTACCTCCTCTCGGGCGCGACCGCGTTCTTCTTCGTCTCCTTCGTCTTCGCCTACTTCTATCTCCGCTCGCTCAACAGCGGGGGGATGTGGAAGCCGAGCGGCGTCGACGCCTCGATCGGCTGGGGCACCGCCGTCGTTGCGTGCTACGTGCTGAGCGCACTGCTCGTGCGGTTCGGGCTGGCCGACCACCGGGCGCTGCGGCGTGAGCAGTGGCGGCAGAAAGGGCTCGCCGGGCTGCTCGTCGGCCTCGTCGGCCTTGTCTTGCAGGTGATCGCGTGGACGCACGAGGGCTTCGGCCCGGCAGACGGCGGCTTCGCGAGCGTGTACTTCGGCTGGACGGCCTTCCTGTTCCTCTTCGTCCTCGGGACGCTGCTCTGGCTCGAGATGACCCTCGCGACCTCGTACCGCTACCGCAAGGTCCCGACCGGCGCGCCCGCCCCGGGCGAGGCGTCCGGCGACCCGCATCGCATGGGGCACGACATCCGCGACCCGCTCTCCCTCGTCCGGGCCGAGCTCGTCGGTCTGAGCTTCTACTGGACGTTCCTCACGGGAATCGCGGTCGTCAGCTGGATCATCCTCTACCTCATCTAGGCCAATGTCGGTGCCGCCGCTCGTAGCGTGCGCGGCCGCGGCCGCGCTCTATGCGCTCGGCGGGCTCGGACGCACGGGGACGGGGCCGCGAGGCCGTCGCTGGCGAGAGGCGAGCTTCTACGCGGGGGTCGCGGCGGTGTTCGTCGCGCTCGAGCCGCCGTTCGACGACTGGGCGGACACGTCGTTCGCGTTCCACATGGCCCAGCACGTCCTGCTGATGAGCGTCGCGCCGCCGCTGCTCGTGCTCGGACGGCCGTGGCCGCGCATGTGGATGATGTTCCCGGGACACGCGCGCCGCGGAGTCGCGCGCAGCCTCGCCCGCGACCGCTGGTCCGCCCCGCTCCGCCTCTCGGCGCGCGTGCTCACGAAGCCGCCGGTCGCCGTCGCGGTGCTCGCCGCCGTGCTCGGCCTCTGGCACGTGCCGTCCCTGTACGACGCCGCAGCGCGCAACGAGGGCATCCACCTGCTCGAGCACACGTGCTTCGTCGCCGCAGCACTCCTCTTCTGGGGGCCGCTGCTCGAGGCGCCGCCGGTGCGGGCGCGGATCGACCACCTGCGGCGCGCAGGCTGGCTCGCCGCCGGCGCGGTCCCGGGCTGGATCCTCGCGATCGTGCTCGCCGAGGCGACGAATCCGCTCTACCCCTACTACTCGGGGCTCGGCCATCGGGCCTTCGGCCTCTCGGCGATCGCGGACCAGCAGATCGGCGCCGGCGTGATGTGGGTGCCCGGCTCGCTGGCGAACTTCGTCGCCTTCATCGTCTACGTCTACCGCTGGCTCGAACCGAGCGCCGCCGATGCGCCGACGGTCGAGCCCCGACCAGAGGAGCTCTCATGGACGTGACCGCCTCCTTCCTCGCCGGTGCGATCCTCGGCTGGGCGCTGCCGATCGCCCTGCTGATTGCGATCACGATCTGGTGGGTGGCGCTCGTGCGTCGTCGCTCGAGCGACGACACATAGCTTGGACCGGGGAAACGCTGCGCGTTTCCCCGGTGTAGGAGGAACGAACCGCGCAGGCCGGAAAGCGCGGTTTCGGCCTGCTCCGTTCGCCTGGGTTCTGGCTGAACGCCTGAGCTCGGCGAGCGGCCGCAGCGGTCACTTCGCTCTCAGGTCGACCACCTTCGGCTTGCCGTGGCGAACGATCTTGAGCACGTCCCACATGCGCGCGACCTCGTGCCCGGACACGAGGCAGGCGAAGCGGTAGACGCCGGTCTTGCTGGCACGAAACGTGAAGCGTGCGGTATGCCCCTGCTCCAGACCGATCCGCGGCTTCGGGATCGCCGCGCCGCGGAAGGCCGGCCTCGTTGAACCGGCGTTCCGGACGACCGCGCACGAGTGGCGAAGCGCCCCGCGGTTCTTGCACACGACGCGCACCTTCCAGCCGCGTGGCACCCTCCACATCAGCTCCCGCGAGTAGCCGTCGAAGTTGAAGCCGCCGTTCGTGCCGTCGTACGACGCGATGAGGGTGACCGTGACCCGGTGGTGTTGGGCGTCGACGGCGAGGAACCGGTTCGGCGGCGGAGGCGCCGACCCCGCGAGGGAGAGGGTGACGAGGGCGGCTCCGATCATGCCTTCAGCATCGCAGAGCGAAGCGAAGGCTGCCACAGTTCTTAGCGAACCCTCACGGCTCTCTCACGCTGGTCCTATGGATAACGGGCACTCTGACGGCGACACAATGCAAGGAGACCCGAGCCCATGAGCCTTCGCCCTCTCAGCCCGCGCCTGCGGCGCTTCCTTCCTCTCGCGATCGCGGCCGCCGTCGGCACCGCAGTGGGGGCCGGCGCGTACGCCCTCACGAGCGGCGGCAGCAAGACACCCTCCCCCTCTCCCGTCGTCGTGCCTGCGCAGCCGGCGTCGTCCACCTCGACCGTCGACTCGCTCACGCAGCTCTACAAGGAGGACGCGCCGGGCATCGTCGACATCACCGTCAAGTCGACCGCGAGCGCAGGGTCGGGCGGGTTGAACCCGTTCGGCATCCCGACCCCGCAGGGACCGCAGAAGCAGGAAGCCGAAGGTACGGGCTTCGAGATCGACACGAAGGGCAACATCCTCACCGCCGAGCACGTCGTCGACGGCGCCAACTCGATCACGGTCACGTTCGAGAACGGCTCCACCGCGAAGGCGACGGTCGTCGGCAGCGACAAGTCGACGGACACGGCCGTGATCCACGTGGACGTCTCCGCGTCTCAGCTCCACCCGCTCACGCTCGGAAGCTCGGCGAGTGTCGAGCCAGGCCAGAGCGTCGTGGCGATCGGCAGCCCGTTCGGCCTGCCCGAGACGATGACCGCCGGGATCGTCAGCGCGACGAACCGTACGATCACCGCCCCCAACCGGTTCTCGATCACCGATGCGATCCAGACGGACGCCGCAATCAACCACGGCAACTCGGGCGGCCCGCTGATCGACGTCGCGACGAACACGGTGATCGGGATCAACGACCAGATCGAGAGCGACACGAACGACAACTCCGGCGTCGGCTTCGCGGTGCCGATCGACGCAGCGAAGCCCGTCGCCCAGACGCTCATCTCGGGCGGCACGGTCCGGCACGCCTACCTCGGTGTGACGATCGGCTCCGCCTCCGGCGGCGCCAAGATCGGCTGTGTCGTCAACAGCGGCCCGGCGGACTCGGCCGGTCTCAAGGTCGGCGACGTGATCACGACGTTCGACGGCAAGGCGATCACCAGCGCCGACGCGCTGACCTCGGCCGTGACGAACGCCCGCCCCGGCGAGAAGGTCACGTTACGGGTACAGCGGAACGGATCTGCGCAGCAGCTCTCCGTCACGCTCGGAACCCAGCCCGCGTCGGTCTCCAACAACTGCTCGCAGTAGGCCGCGCCTCCCGGTAGGGCCTGTCCGGGACCGATCCCGGGCAGGCCCTCGTCGCTTGTCGCCGGAGGACGCCGTCCGTCGCGGCACAATGATCGCGTTACGAACAGTTCGACGCCTTTCGCTTTCCTGCCTCGGTCGGCACGTGCCCGACTGCACGACTGGCTGCGCGGCAGCCCGACGGGGCTCGTCGCGCTCGCGCTCGCAGTTGGAGGAGGCGCCGGCGCGGGCGCCATCCTCTTTCGCTACCTCATTCTCGCCTTCACCCACGCCTTCACCGGCTACGCGGACTACAGCGAGCACGGCCGGTCCGCGTACGGCTACTTCCACCACGTCGGCTTCTGGTTCGTCGTCCTCGCGCCGGTGGCGGCGGGGCTCCTCTACGGCCCGCTGATCCAGCTGTTCGCGCGCGAGGCGCGCGGCCACGGCGTGCCGGAAGTGATGCTTGCCGTCGCCGAGCGAGGCGGTCGCATTCGACCGCAGGTGGCGGTCGTGAAGTCGCTCGCCTCGGCGCTCTGCATCGGGGGCGGCGGCTCAGTCGGACGGGAGGGGCCGATCGTGCAGATCGGATCGGCCCTCGGCTCGACGCTCGGGCAGGTGACGCGCGTGCCGGAGTCGCGGCTGCGGATCCTCGTCGCATGTGGCGCAGCGGGAGGGATTTCCGCGACGTTCAACGCCCCGATCGCGGGCGTCTTCTTCGGGCTCGAGCTCATCCTGCGCGACTTCGAGGCGGAGTCGTTCGGTGTCGTCGTCCTCTCCTCGTTCCTTGCGGACATCGTCGGCCGCGCGGCGTTCGGAGACCAGCCGTTCATCGCCCTGCGGGCGTTCCATCTCGTCTCGCCGTTCGAATACCCCCTCTACGCAGCGCTCGGGATCGGCGCGGCCTTCGTCGGCGTCGCGTTCATCCGTGTCCTCTACGGAGCCGAGGACGTCGCCGACCGGCTCTGGCGCGGCCCCGAGTGGCTGCGCCCCGCCGCCGGCGGCGTCCTGCTCGGGCTCCTGCTGCTGGCCCTCCCCGAGCTGTACGGCGTCGGCTACCCGCCGCTCGAGAAGGCGATCGGCGGCGGCTACGTCTTCTGGTTCCTGCTCCTCCTCCTCGCCGGGAAGATCCTCGCGACGAGCCTCACGATCGCGATCGGCGGCTCCGGCGGCGTCTTCGCGCCGTCCCTCTTCATGGGAGCGATGCTCGGCAGCGCCTACGGGCGCGGCGTCCACGCTCTCTGGCCGACGCTGACCGCGCACGGCGGCGCCTACGGGCTCGTGGGGATGGGAGCCGTCTTCGCGGCCTCCGCTCGTGCCCCGATCACGGCCGTGATCATCGTCTTCGAGCTCACCGGCGACTACCGGATCATCCTGCCGCTGATGTTCGCGATCGTCCTCGCCGCCGGTGTCTCGAGCCTCGTGACCCGCGACACGATCTACACGCTCAAGCTCCGCCGGCGAGGGATCGACGTGCGGCGCGGCCGCGGGGCGAACCTCATGGCGCTTCTCGCCGTGAGCGACGCGATGCAGGAGGTGCCCGCCTCGGTGCACCAGGAGACGCCCCTGAACGAGGTGATCGAGCGGCTCACCGAGGGACCGACCGACGGCCTGCCCGTCGTCGACGAGACGGGCGCCTACCGCGGCACGGTCACGTCCCAGCAGGTCGAGGAGGCGATGCGGGAGAACGCACTCGACGCCGACGCCGGCTCGCTGGCGCAGGAGGCGGCAGTCCTACGGCCGAACCAGTCCGTCGAGGAGGCTCTGGCGGCGCTGCTGCGCGAGCGTTCGGGCCTGCCCGTCGTCGAGCCCGAGACCGGTCGCCTCGTCGGCTGGCTCACGCACATCGACGTCCTCCGCGCCTACAACCGGCGGCTCGAGGCGGGTGTGCGAGCGGCCGAAGGCCGGCCGGAGCCGGAGAGCGGTAGGCGCCGCGAGCTCGGGCTCATGGGGAGCGCGGTCGCGCGCCTCCGCGGTTATCGCGTCGTGGAGCTCGAGCTCGGCGGCTCGTCGGCGCCGGTGGGCCGTCGCCTCGGCGACCTCGCGCTCCCAGAGGGATCGACGCTCCTCGGCCTCAGCCGCGCGGGCGCGGCGATCGAGGCGACCGGGGAGACGGAGCTCGAGGCCGGGGACTGCCTGACACTGCTCCTTCCCGCGGCCGCAGCCGACCGCGTGACCGACGACATCGAGCAGAACACCTCCGCGTAGGATCGAAGGGTGGAGGACGTCACGGGAGCCGCGTCGCGGCCGTCGTCCACTGCGCGCTGGACGCTCGTCGCCAGCATCCTCGGTTCGTCGATGGCCTTCGTCGACGGCTCGGTCGTCAACGTCGCGCTGCACTACATGACGGACGACCTCGGCGGCGGACTCGCCGCGCAGCAGTGGATCGTCGACTCGTACCTACTCACGCTCGGCGCGCTCATCCTCGTCGGGGGGTCGCTCGGCGACATCTTCGGCGAGCTGCGCGTGTTCGCGTTCGGCGTCGCGAGCTTCGGAGTCGCCTCGGTGCTCTGCGCAGCGGCACCCGACGCGACCACGCTCATCGTCTTCCGCGGCGTCCAGGGGGCCGCGGGGGCGCTCCTCACGCCCGCCTCGCTCGCGGTGCTCATCGCAACCTTCTCCGGAGCCGCGCGAGGAGCGGCGATCGGCCAGTGGACGGCGTGGAGCGGGATCTCGTTCGTGATCGGCCCGACCATCGGCGGCTGGCTGATCGACCAGACGACCTGGCGCGTGATCTTCCTCATCAACGTCCCGATCGCGCTCGTCACCCTCCTGCTCGTGCTGCGGCTCGGCGGGATGCGGCAGTCGCGGCGCGTCGACCTCCGCGTCGACCTGCCGGGAGCCTTCCTCTGCGTCGCGGGGCTCGGGCTCGTCGTGGCCGGCTTCATCGAGCAGCCGAGCCTCGGCTGGAGCGATCCGCTCGTGCCGGGCGGCATCGCCGGCGGCACCGTGCTACTCGGGACCTTCGTCTTCTACGAGCTGCACGCGCCGATGCCGATGCTCCCGCTCCACCTCTTCCGACTGCGCAACTTCTCGGTCACGAACGTCGAGACGCTCTCGGTCTACGGCGCGCTCTCGGGGCTGAGCGTCTTCCTGACGCTCTTCCTGGAGGAGTACAGCCGCTACTCGGCCTTCCGCGCGGGCGTCGCGCTGCTGCCGATCACGGTCGTCATGTTCTTCCTCTCGCCGCGGACCGGGAAGCTCGCGATGCAGTACGGGCCGCGCCTGTTCATGGCGGTCGGCCCGGTGATCGCAGGCGTCTCGCTGCTCGCCTACGCGCGGCTGCCGGCGCACCCCAGCTACTGGGTCGACCTCCTTCCCGCGCTCCTCGTCTTCTCGGTCGGGCTGTCTCTGACGGTTGCGCCGCTCACGACGACGGTGCTCTCGGATGCCACGGCCGGCGACGCCGGAGTCGCCTCGGGCGTCAACAACGCCGTCGCGCGCGTGGCCGGTCTGCTCGCTGTGGCAGTGCTCGGCATCGCCGCCTCCGGCGGCAGCGGCCACCTTACGGCGCGGGGCTTCCATCACGCGATGGCCGTCGTCGCCGTCCTGCTCGTCTGCGGCGGCCTGATCGGCGCGGTCGGAATCCGGAACCCTTCCACATAGGCAACGCCTAGGTATAGGCTACCCGGCGGATGCCGAAGCAGGCGTACACCGCGACCGAGGCGGCCCGCGAGCTCGGGATCAGCGTCGACACGCTCCGCCGCTGGGACCGCGAGGGTCGGATCCACACCGAGCGCGACCGCGCGAACCGCCGCCTCGTCCCTCTCGAGGAGATCGAGCGGCTGCGCGGCGCCGCGGGGACGCAGCACATGAGCGCGCGGAACCGGCTGCGCGGCACCGTGACCGACGTGCGGGTCGAGGGGCTGCTCGCCCAGGTCGAGCTGACGGTGACGGAGCCGGCACGCGTGGTGGCCGTCGTGACGCGCGACGCGATCGAGGAGCTCGGGCTGAAGCCCGGGATGGCGGCGACCGCCGTCGTGAAGTCGACGTCGGTGATGGTCGAGGCGTGAGGCTCCGGACGCTCGCGGCGGCCGCCGCGGCGGCGCTCGTCGTCGCCTCTTCCGTCCTGGCCGCGGTCGGCTTCGCGGGCGGCTCACACAGCAAGCCCGCCCGCCTGACCGTCTTCGCCGCCGCCTCCCTCACCGACGCCTTCCCCCGGGTCGACCCGCGCGAGCGCTACTCCTTCGGCGGCTCGAACATGCTGGCGGCGCAGATCCAGCAGGGGCTTCCGGCGGACGTGTTCGCCGCGGCGAACACGAAGCTGCCGTGGCAGCTCCGGCGGCAGGGCCTCGTCACGCGGCCGGTCGTCTTCACGGCGAACCGGCTCGTGCTCGTCGTCGCCAGGGGGAACCCGCTGCACCTGCGCGGCGTGCGCGACCTCGAGCGCCCGGGCGCGCGGATCGTGATGGCCGCGG
This sequence comes from uncultured Actinomycetes bacterium, assembly GCA_963796265.1. Lineage (GTDB taxonomy): Bacteria > Actinomycetota > Thermoleophilia > Gaiellales > Gaiellaceae > Palsa-739. Next base: position 564,761 of record CAWCLA010000002.1, read on the forward strand.
CGGGCGTGCCGGTGGGCGACTACACGCGCACGGTGCTCGCAAGGCTGAAGCTCTCACGCCTCGTCGGCAAGGCGGTGAGCCAGGAGACGGACGTGCGAGCGGTGCTCGCGAAGGTCGCGCTCGGCGAGGCGGATGCCGGCTTCGTCTACTCGACCGACGCGAAGACCGTCTCCGGACAGGTCTCGGTGCTGCAGCTGCCGCCCGCGGCGCAGCCGCGGGTCCTCTACGCCGCGGCGGCGGTCCGGGACAGTTCGCATCTGAAGGCGGCGAAGGCATGGGTGAAGGAACTTCGGAGCCGGCGGGCGCAGGGGAAGCTGCGCGCGGCGGGCTTCCTCCCCCTGCCCCGCTGAGCCGGAGGGCGCTGGCCGGCGCCGCGGTCTTCGCTGCCGCGGCAGTCGCCCTCGGTTTCCTGCTGCTCCCGATCGTCGCGATCTTCGCGCGGGTCTCGCCGGGAAGGCTCGTCGCGCAGCTCTCGGATCCGGTCGTGACCGATGCGCTCATCGTGAGTCTGAAGACGACTGCAATCGCGCAGACGCTCGTCCTCCTCCTCGGCACGCCGGCCGCGTACCTCCTCGCGACCCGCCGCTTTCCGGGACGCTCGGTCGCGGTCGTGCTCGTCGAGCTGCCGCTCGTGCTACCGCCCGCCGTCGCCGGCATCGCGCTCATCGCGGCCTTCGGCCGCCTCGGGCTGCTCGGCGGGACGCTCGCCGCCTTCGGCGTCCGGCTCGGCCTGACGCAGGCGGCAGTCGTCATCGCCGTCGCCTACGTCGCGAGCCCGTTCTACCTCCGCCAGGCGATCGCCGTGTTCGAAGCGGTCGACACCGACCTCGTGGCCGCCTCGCGCACACTCGGCGCGGGCCGGGCGAGGACGTTCTTCCGGGTCGTCCTTCCTCTCGCCCGGCGCGGGCTCGCCGCGGGGGAGGCGCTCTCCTTCGCACGCGGGCTCGGCGAGTTCGGCGCCACGATCATGTTCGCGGGCAGCCTCCAGGGCGTCACGCAGACTCTGCCGGTCGCCATCTACAACCAGTTCGACATCCCGCCGAACGGCTTCACCACCGCGCTCGCGATGAGCGCGCTCCTCGTCGTCGTCAGCGGCGCCCTCCTCGTCGCGTTGCGAGTCACCCTTCAATGGCAACCCTCCAGGCCGACTTCACGCTTCCTCTTCGCGCCTTCGAGCTAGAGCTCGCGCTCGACGTCTCGCGCACGGTCGCGCTCGTCGGACCGTCGGGCGCCGGCAAGACCTCGGCGCTGCGCGTGATCGCCGGCCTCGCCGAGCCGCGGCGCGGCCGCGTCGCCCTCGACGGCGAGCGCTGGCTCGACACGGAGCGTCGCCTCTCGCTCCCGCCCGAGCAGCGGCGCGTCGGCTTCGTCTTCCAGGACTACGCCCTCTTCCCCCACCTGAGCGTACGGGCGAACGTCGCCTTCGGCGCCGGCAAGCGTCCTGTCGACACGCTGCTCGAGCGGTTCCGGATCGGCCACCTCGCCTCGACTCGGCCGCAGGAGCTGTCGGGCGGCGAGAGGCAGCGGGTCGCACTTGCACGGGCACTCGCCCGCGACCCGGCGGTGCTGCTCCTCGACGAGCCGCTCGCGGCGCTCGACGCACACACGAAGGCCGAGGTTCGGCACGAGCTCGCCGAGCTGCTGCGGGAGCTCGCGCTGCCCGTGCTGCTCGTGACGCACGACTACGAGGACGCGGCGGCGCTCGCCGACGAGGTCGGCGTCCTCGTCGAGGGCCGGCTGCGACAGCTCGGGCCGCCGTCCGAGCTCGTCGCGCGGCCGCGGGACGCCTTCGTCGCCTCCTTCACGGGTGCGAACCTCCTCCGCGGTCGCGCCAGCCGCAGCAGGGGCGCGCTCACCGCGATCCGCCTCGAGAGCGGCGACGACCTCTACTCGACCGACGAGGCGGAAGGCGAGGTCGGCGTCGTCGTCTACCCGTGGGAAGTGTCGGTGGCTCGGACGCACGCGCCGGACGCCGACTCCGCGCTGAACGTCGTCCGCGGCGAGGTGGGCTCGCTCGTCGAGGTCGCGAACCGCGTGCGTGTGCGCGTCGGCCCGGTGACCGCGGAGGTCACCGCAGCTTCGGCCGCGCGGCTCGAGCTCGCGCGCGGCGGCGTCGCCTTCGCGACGTTCAAGGCAACGGGAACGCGCCTCGTGCCGCTCTAGTCGACCCGGGACGCACGGTAGGCGTCGACGACGAACGGCAGACGCAAATGGTCGCCGTTCGGCAGGGACGGGTCGCCGTCGAGGATCGCCGCGACCCGCTCGAAAACCTGCGCTCGCTCCATCTCCTCCAGGGACGCCAGCCCGGAATACGAGCGCAGGTGGTCGTCGAGTGCGTCGCGCGGAAACTCGTGGAGGTGCGGGAACACAGCGTGCTCGACGTCGCGGAAGAAACCTCCCGCGCCGACGGCCGCGGGCCAATCGCGCCTTCGCCAGCCGGAGGTCTGCCGCGAGGGCCGGCTCTCGTAGATCGCCTCCGACATCGCGGCGATCGTCGGGTTGCGCTCGTCGCGGTGGTTCCAGCCGAAGGCCAGGCGGCCGCCGGGTCGGAGCACGCGGTGAAACTCTGGCAGAGCGGCGTCGAGGTCGAACCAGTGGAGCGCCGAGCCGGCGACGACTGCGTCGGCATCGCCCTCGCCGACGGGGATCTCCTCCGCCGTGCCCTCGACGCCTTCGAGCCCGCGCTCGCGCAGCACGGCCAGCATCCTCAGATCAGGCTCGACGGCGAGGACCCGCACGCCGAGCGCGGCTATCGCCCGCGTCAGCTTCCCGGTGCCGGCGCCGAGCTCGACGACGAGCTGCGCGCCGTCGGGCACCAGCCAGCGCGCCGCCTCCTCCGGCCAGGCCGGCCGTGCGCGCTCGTACGCGCCGGCGTGTGCTCCGAACGTCAGTCGGCGCGGAGTCGTGGACACGCGAGGACGTTAGCGCCGGCGGCCGCCGTGCACCCGTCGATCATGCCACCGGACTCATCACCTCACTCGCGAGAGCCTTGCCCCACTCGGCCGCGCGCTCGAGCTCGCCGTCTTCGAGCGGGCCCGGCGTGCCGTCGACGAAGAAGCTCTCGGGCTCCGCGGCGAGGGCGTAGCCGCGCCGCCGGACCCGGCGCGCCATCCCGTGGGCGGCCGACCCGACGAGCAGCTCCGGCTTGTGCGCGCGAGTGTCGAACACGGCGAAGTTCGGCCCTCCGCACAGCGGCAGCCTCTCGATCCAGCCGCGCGCGCCGATCCCGGGCTCTCCGCCGCGGTGCCGCTGGTCGAGCGCGGCCTCTCGGGACCGCCCGCTCGAGAGTCCGTGCACGTGCGTCGGCGCTCCGAGGACGACCAGGTTGACGTGGAGCAGCGACGGCAGCGGGTCGTCCACCGAGACGATCTCGACCTCGCCCTCAGCAGCGAGCGCGGCCGCGACCGTCTCCGCGACCCGCCGCGTGTTCCCAAACCAGGACTCGTAGGCCACGAGCGATTTCATCGCACACCTCCGCTTTCGCTTTGCTCATGACGATTGCGCCGCTGCGGCGTCGCCGCATCGGCGCTTGCGCGGATTCGCTTGCGCGAACACCGCGCCTAATCTAGAATTTAGGCGTGGCTCAATCTCGGGTTGCGGAAACCTCGGCACTCACCACAGCGGTCCAGGACTACGCGAAGGCGATCTACACGCTCGAGACCCGTGACGGCGCCGCGTCCACCACCCACCTGGCGACGCTCCTCGACGTCCGCCCCGCCTCCGTGTCGGGAATGCTGCGCAAGCTCTCGGCGCTCGGACTCGTCGAGCACGAGCGCTACCGCGGCGTTCGCCTCACCGAGCGCGGCCGGCGCGTCGCCCTCGAGGTGATCCGCCACCACCGGCTCGTGGAGCTGTTCCTCGTCGAGAGCCTCGGCATGACCTGGGACGAGGTGCACGCCGAGGCCGAGGTGCTCGAGCACGCACTTTCGGAGGAGCTCGAGGAGCTGATCGCGGCGAAGCTCGGCGACCCGACGGTCGACCCGCACGGCGACCCGATCCCGAGCCGCGAGCTGAAGCTCGCCGAGACGGACGCGCCGGCGCTCGCAGAGCTCGAGCCGGGCGACGAGGCGACGTTCGTCCGGATCTCCGACGCCGACCCCGAGATGCTCCGCTTCCTCGGCGAGCGCGGAATCGTCCCCGGCACGAGTCTCGAGCTCGTGGAGCGGCATCCGTTCGACGGGCCGCTCTTCGTCCGCGCAGGCGGCGAGGTGCACGTCCTCGGCGCGACGCTTGCACGAGCGATGCACGTGCAGCCGGAGAGAACGAAGTGAGCGAATCGGCGGAGGCTTACGAGGCCTTCCGGCATGGCGCGACTCCGCTCCATGCGATCCTCGCCCGCGGCCGCGTACGCGCGTCGCTGGCCATGCTCGGGCCCGCGTTCGTCGCCGCGATCGCGTACGTCGATCCCGGCAACTTCGCGACGAACGTCGCCGGCGGCGCCCGCTTCGGCTACCTCCTGCTCTGGGTCGTGCTCGCCGCGAACCTCATGGCGATGCTCATCCAGTACCTCTCCGCCAAGCTCGGCGTCGTCACCAACCGGAATCTCCCGGAGCTCTGCCGCGACCACTACCCGCCGCCGGTCGCCTGGGGGCTCTGGCTGCAGGCCGAGGCGATGGCGATGGCGACGGACATCGCGGAGTTCATCGGCGCGGCGCTCGGCCTCAACCTCCTGTTCGGCGTTCCCCTCCTGCCGGCGGGCTTCCTCACCGGGGGGATCGCCTTCGCGCTGCTCGAGCTGCAGCGCCACGGCTTCCGGCGCTTCGAGCTCGCGATCACCGCACTTCTCGGGCTGATCCTGCTCGGGTTCCTCTACGAGATGGTGAAGATCGAGCCGTCGGCGAGCGGAGCCGCGCGCGGCCTCGTCCCCGACCTGCACGGCACAAGCTCCGTCTACCTCGCCGTCGGGATCATCGGCGCGACGGTCATGCCGCACGCGATCTACCTCCACTCTGCGCTGACGAAGGGGCGAACGCCCGTCCGGAACGACGCGGAGCGGACGCGGCTGCTGCGGTTCGAGCGGACGGACGTGCTCGTCGCGCTCGGCATCGCCGGAATCGTGAACATGGCGATGCTCGCCGTCGCCGCAAAGCTCTTCCACGGCCGGCCAGGCTGGTCGCACACCGACACGATCGAGGGCGCCCACGCGGGCTTCTCGCATCTCGTCGGCGGCACCGCGGCGCTCGCGTTCGCCGTCGCACTGCTCGCCTCCGGCGCCTCGTCCTCGAGCGTCGGCACGTACGCGGGCCAGGTCGTGATGGCCGGCTTCGTGAACCTGCGCATCTCGCTGCTGCTCCGCCGCGGACTGACGATGGTGCCGGCGCTCGTCGTGCTCGCCCTCGGCGTCAGCCCGACGAGCGCGCTCGTTCTCAGCCAGGTCGTCCTCTCCTTCGGGATCCCGTTCGCCCTCGTCCCGCTGTTGCTGCTGACAAGGCGGCGGGACGTGATGGGCGCCCACGTCAACCGGCTGCCCACGACGATCGTGGCCGTAGCGATCGCCGCGCTGATCAGCGCGCTCAACGTCTTCCTGCTCGCGCGGGCCGCCGGGCTCGCATAGAAAAAGGCCCTGCTTCCAGGGCCCTTTCCATAGCGGGGGCAGGATTTGAACCTGCGACCTCCGGGTTATGAGCCCGGCGAGCTACCTGACTGCTCCACCCCGCGACGCGGCGCCGATTGTAGCACCCTCGTTACGATCGTTCGCATGTGGGACTGGGCGATCTGGGGCGCGCTCATCCTCGCGACGCTTGCCGAAGCGGCAGCGCTCGCGTTGCTCGCACTGCGCGCGCGCGAGGCGTGGCGCCACGTCAAGGACATCCGCCGGGGCGTCGTCCACCGGCTCGGCGAGCTCGGAGCCAAGGGCGAGGCGACGGCGGCCAAGGTCGCGGCGACCGGAGACGCCCCCGAGCTACAGGAGAGCCTCGGGCGCCTACACGTCTCGCTCGCGCAGCTCGCGGTTCTGCGCGCGGCGCTCGACGAGGCGCAGGTCACGTTCGGGCGCGTCACGGCGGTCGTCCCGCGGAAGTGATCGTCGCCGCGGTAGATCTCGGGACGAACACGACGCGCCTCCTCGTCGCCGACGTCGAGCACGGCCGGGTCGAGGAACTGCGCCGCGAGACGAAAATCACCCGCCTCGGCGAGGGAGTCGACGCGCGCGGCCGTCTCCTGCCCGTCCCGATTGCCCGCGTCCGCAACGTCCTCTCCGACTACCGCCGCGCCGCGGAGTCGCTCGGCGCCGAGCGGACGCTGCTCGTGGCGACGAGCGCCGTGCGCGACGCGGAGAACGGCGAGGCGTTCCTCGGCGAGATCGAGTGGAGCTACGGGTTCACGACGCTGCTGCTGTCGGGCGACGAGGAGGCGGAGCTGATGCGGCGCGGCATCGGCCCGACCGACGCCGGGACGCTGATCGTCGACATCGGCGGCGGCTCGACCGAGCTCGTGCTCGGAGAGTTCCAGACGAGCCTGCCACTGGGTTCCGTCCGGTTCACGGAGCGGCACGGCGAGGACGTCGCGGCGCTCGAAGCGTCCGCGCGCGAGCTGCTGCCGCAACTGGAGCCCGCAGCGGCGATCGGCGTGGCCGGCACGGTCACGACGCTCGCGGCGCTCGACCTCGGCCTCGCAGAGTACGACCGGAAGCGCGTGCACGGCCACCTCCTCACCCGCGGCGGAGCCCGGACGCAGCTCGAACGGCTCGCCGCCCTGCCGCTCGAGGAGCGGCGCCTGGTGCCGGCGCTCGAGCCCGAGCGTGCGCCCGTCATCGTCGCGGGAGCAGCGATCCTCGTCGCGATTCTCGACGCGTACGGGCTGGACGGGATCACCGCGAGCGAGCACGGCCTGCTCCACGGCGCGGCGCTCGCAGCGGCAGAGCTTCCGGAGCCGGAGGAGGGCGCGGCGCCGCCGGGCGCCTATACCTGCTGCTAGAGGACGAGCGGCGAGTCGGCGCCGGGCTGCCCCTCTTCGGGCGGCTCGTCCTCCGCGAGGCGGCGCTGGACGACCGCCCGGGAGAGGACGCCGACGAGCCGTCCACCCTCCTCGACGACCGGTACGCGCTCGAGATCTTGCTCCTCGAGGGAGCGGAACGCGGCCTCGAGCTCGAGGCCGGCGTCGAGAGTGAAGTTCGGCGGCTCTGCGATCTCGCGCAGCATCACGCCGCGCGGGTCGAGCCCGGCTGCGACCACCTCGCGCACGAGTGTCTTCCGCGTCACGACGCCGAGCAGCTGCCCGCCGTCCTCGGTGACGAAGATCGCCCGGACGTCGGCGCTGTCGGCGAAGCAGCGGCCCGCCTCCTGCGCGCTCGCGCCGGCCGCGAACGTCGTCGGTTCGGGCACCATCGCGTCGCGCACCGTCTCGAGGCTCATCGTGTGCATTCTCACGGATAGATGCCGCGCGCTTCCAGCGCAGCCGCCACCTCGCGGATCGCGGCGACCATCGCCGCCTGGCGGAGCGTGATCCCCTTGTCCGCGGCGACGGAGTAGACACGGTCGAACGCGTCGCCCATCTTGTCGGACAGTTTGCGCCGGATCTCGTCGCGGTCCCAGAACAGCCGTCCGAGATCCTGCACCCACTCGAAGTACGAGACCGTGACTCCACCGGCGTTCGTGAGGATGTCGGGCACCACGGGGATCCCCCGCTCGCCGAGGATCTCGTCGGCCTCGATCGTGGTCGGCCCGTTCGCGCCCTCGACGACGAGTGACGCGTGCACGCGGTCGGCGTTCGCGCTCGTCAGCTGATCCTCGCGGGCCGCCAGGACGAGGATGTCGCATTCGAGCTCGAGGAGCTGTTCGTTCGTGACCCGCTCGCAGCGGTCGTAGCCGGCGAGCGAGCCGTTCTCGGCGACGTAGGCGTGCAGGGCGGGGACGTCGAGGCCGCGTCCGTCGTGCACGCCGCCCGAGACGTCGGCGACCGCGAGGACCCGCGCACCGCGCTCGTGAAGCTCCGACGCAGCGACCCCGCCGACGTTGCCGAAGCCCTGCACGACGCAGGAGCGCCCGGCGAGCTCGTGGCCGAGCCGACGGCTCGCGTGCTCGGCGATCATGACCACCCCGGCGCCGGTCGCCTCGCGGCGGAAGACGGAGCCGCCGATCGAGATGGGCTTACCCGTCACCACCTCCGGCACGGCATAGCCGATCTGCATCGAGTACGTGTCCATCATCCAGGCCATCGTCTGCTCGTTCGTCGCCATGTCCGGCGCCGGGATGTCGGTCTGCGGGCCGATTTCGCGGATCAGCTCGGACGTGAAGCGGCGCGTGAGCTTCTCGAGCTCGCGCGGCGAGAGCGCGTGGGGGTCGCAGCGGATGCCGCCCTTCGCGCCACCGTACGGGAGGCGCAGGAGCGCGCACTTCCACGTCATCCAGGTCGCAAGGGCGGCGCACTCGCCGAGCGAGACCTCCGGGTCGTAGCGTATGCCTCCCTTCGTCGGCCCGAGCACGGTGGAGTGCTGGACGCGGTAGCCGGGGAAGATCTCGACCGAGCCGTCGTCTCGGCGCAGCGGCACGCTGACGATGACCGCGCGCTCGGGGAAGCTGAGCCGCTCGGCCACCAGCTTCGAGACGTCGGCATACGGGAGCGCCTGCTCGTACTGGGCCCGCGCCATGCGGAACAGCGGCGTTTCCCACTCGAGGACCGGCTCGGTCGGCGACGCATCCAGCTCGGACACGGGCCGGAGTGTACGGCCGGAGCGCGCCTCGGCGTGCGGCTGGGGCCACCCCGAGCCTCCACCCACCTTCGAGCCTAACGGGAAGAGGCGCGCGTGTCCGTGACGGAGTCGTCGCGAGAGGCTGACGGCCCGTCGGCCCCATCCGGCGCGGCGGCAGCAGCAGCGGGCGCCGCGAGCATGCTCCGACCTTCCATGTCGGCAGGCACCGGCTCGCCGAGGAGCTCGAGCAGCGTCGGCGCCACGTCGGGAAGCGCCCGCTCCGGCCCCGGCCCGGCCGCAACGCCGTCTGCCACGAGCACGTACAGCCCCTCGTGTGCATGGTTCGCGTCGTCGGGGCCGGTGTCGTTCTCGAACACGTGCACCGTCCCCGTGCCGACCTGGCCCACGCTCCGCCAGTAGAGGTCGCCGAAGTAGACGAGGAGGTCGGGCACGATCCCCCGCGCCTCCGCGTACAGGTCGCCTGGGCGGTGCGCGACGGTGCCGATCGGCCGGCCCTGGTCGTCGCCGAGCGCCTCGAGCCGCTCCTTCAGTTCTTCGCGCACGCGCTCGTAGTCGTCCGCCGCCACGACCCCCTCCGGCTCCCGCCCCTCGACGTTGAGGAAGAGGCGGCAGTAGTAGCCACCCTCGCCCCACGCGACGGTGCGTGACCAGTCGACGAGATCGGGTGTGAGCGCAGTCGGCTCGCTCGGCTCATCGCGCAGCACGAGATAGCCCTCGCGCCGCAGCCACTCGTTGACGCAGATGCCGCCGTCCATCCGCTTCGCGCCGTGATCCGAGACGACGAGCACAGCCGTGTCGTCGTCTGCGAAGCGCAGGAGGCGGGCCATCTTCTCGTCGAGCCTCCGGTAGTAGTCGAGCATCGCGTGCTCGTAGGGGTTGCCGGCCTCGAACAGGCGGTGCTCCGGGTCGGTGAAGCGCCAGAAGCCGTGGTGGATGCGGTCGGTGCCCATCTCGACCATAAAGAACAGGTCCCACGGACGCGTCTCGAGGAGGTGCTCCGCGAGCCGGAACCGCTTCTCGGTCATCTCCTCGATCTGCGCGAGCAGGCGGTCCTTGTCGTCGGAGCGAAAGTTCTCGACGTCGACCATGTAATGGCCGACGACCTGCTCGATCTCGTCCTTCAGCTCGGGCGGGTACGTGTAGCGGCTCGTCCGGGTGTCGGGAGTCAGGAAGCAGGAGACCATCTCCCCGCGCACCCGGCTCGGCGGGTACGTCTGGGGGACGCCGAGCACGATCACATCGCGCTGACGGGCCGACAGGAGATCCCACACGCGTGGCGCGCGCACCGAGCGCGAGTCGGCGAAGACGAGCTGGTCGTACGAGTGGTCGCGGCGGTTCCGGAAGCCGTAGAAGCCGAGCGAGCCCGGGCTTCGCGACGAGGTCATCACCGACCAGGCCGGCACCGTGATCGGCGGGTCGCAGGAACGGAGCACGCCGAACGAGCCCCGCTCCGTGAGCGAGCGGATCGTCGGCAGCTCCGGCAGCCACTGGTCGAAGACGAGCTGGGGCGCGGCGCAGTCGAGCCCGATCACGAGAGCGCGTTTGGCCATCGGGCTAGGTTAGTCGCGAGGCAGCCCGAAACGCTCTGCTGCCAGGCCGGCGAGCTCCCCCGCCGAGAGGCAGATGCCGCCCCGCTCGCGCACGGCGTCGATCAGCTCGAAGTAGAGTCGGTCCCAGCCCCGCGCGCTCGGCCGGTCGAACCGCTCCGGATGCCAGAGGATCGAGAAGCCGGCGCCGTGCTCGGCCGCCCAGTCGAGGAGCGACAGCACGCGCGGGCCGGCCTCGGCCGCCGAGAGCCCGCCGTAGCGCTCCTCGGCGAGCGTCGCGTCCATCACCGCGAGCGGGACCTCGACGAGGTCTGCCGGGAGCTCGCGCGCGAAGTCCCAGGGCCGGAACGGTTGGGCGATGCCCGCGCGGAAGCCGAGCGAGTCCGGAAAGGCGAGCGACGTGTCGTAGCGAAACCCGAGTCCGGCGAGCGGTGCGAGGTTCCGGTGCGGGTCGACGCGGAGGTAGTGGTAGCGCTGCCCGATCAGCGGCCCGTCCAGCTGCGCCAGGAGCACGCGCTCGCGGGCGAGCCGCTCGAGATCGTCGGCGGCGAGGTAGCTGCCGTGGAGACCCACCTCCCCCCCGGCCTCGAGCAGCGTCTCGACGAGGCGCGGCCGGAGCCGGTCGTACACCTCGGGTGCCGCACCGTCCGCCCGGTGCCCGTGGCCCGCCAGGAGGAAGAAGGTCGAGCGGGCGTCGTGCGCGCGCTCCTCGGCCGCCACCTCGGCGAAGCGCCAGTTGGGATCGGTGCCGCGGAGCTTGTGGAGCGGAGCCCGAGCGAGCCCGCGCGCTTCGTGGAGAGCCGGTCCCGCGCGGCCCGCGAGCACGTGGCCCTTGAGGCGCGCGGCGGCGCCGAGCACGCCGATCCTCGTCCAGCGCCAGGGGACGTCGACGTCGTGGGTTAGCGCGACGGCGAAGCGTGCTCCCCGGTACGACGGCGGCTCGACGCCGAGCTCCCGGCGCAGCCGCTCCAACGGCGGGTCCAGCGGGTCGAGACACGAGGACGACGCGAGAAAGCGGCCGTGCCGGTCGCGCGCCGCGCCGCGCTCCTCGACCCGCGCGAGGTGGAAGAAGCTGGCCGCGAGCTCGTCTCCTTCGGGCAGCTCGCCCCGCTCGACCGCCTCCCAGGCGTCCGGCCGGTAGGGCACGTCATCGCCGAGACGAAGGCCGGCCGCCCCGACCGTGTCGAGCACCCAGCGGGCACGACGCTCGTCCCGCTCGACAATCGGAACGGCGCCCGCCACAGCCGTGATCCTACGTACCATCGAGGTTCGTGACCGACGAGCCGCAGCAGCAGGCCGCCGCTCGCCCGCGGTCGCTCGCCACTCAGCTACGCGGGCTCGGCCGCGACTCGGTCATCTACGGGATCGGCGGGCTCACGTCGCGCTTCCTCGCGGTCATCATGCTGCCGCTCTACACGAGCTACGTCTCGACAGGGGACTACGGCCGGATCGAGCTCCTCATGTCGGTGATGGCGGTCGTGGTGGTCGTGATTCGCGGCGGCGCCAACTTCGGCTTCATCCGGTTCTACTTCGTCGACAAGACCCCCGACTACCGCCGCCGGCTCGTCCGCACCGTCTTCTGGGCTCAGATGGGCTATTCGACGCTCGGGCTCGTCCTGTGCATCGTGTTCGCGTCGCACCTCGCCGACTGGCTCGGCGTCGCATATGAACGGGGCCACCACCTCCAGGGGAGCGGCACGAACCTCGTCATCGCGACGGCCGTCCTCCTCTGGGTCAACGTCAACTACGCGCAGATGACGAACCTCTTCCGGGCCGAGCGGCGGGCCGTCGCCTTCACCATCGCAACCGTCACGAACATCGGCATCACCGTCCCGCTCACGGTGGTTCTCGTCGTCGTCTACAAGCACGGTCCGCTCGGGATCATCGTGGGGAACCTCAGCGGCACGCTGATCGTCTTCGCCGCACTGCTCGCCTACCGGCGGGAGCAGCTCGGCCTCCAGTTCGACCGGAGGCTCCTGCACACCCTCAACCGCTTCGGGTTCCCCTTGATGGCGGCAGCGCTCGCGATGTGGGTGACGAACTTCGGCGACCGGTTCATGATCAGGAAGCTCCTGCACGGCCAGTACGCGATCGACCAGGTCGGCCAGTACTCGCTGGCCAACAAGATCAGCTCGGCGATGGTGCTTCTGTTTACCGCCTTCCAGGTCGCGTGGCCCGCGTTCGCGTACTCGATCGAGGACGAGGGGGAGGCGAAGCGCGCCTACTCCTACGTCCTCACGTACCTCATGTTCGTCGCCGCCTGGGCGGCGGTCGGCCTGAGCCTGTTCGCGCCGTGGATCGTGCACCTCCTCGGGCGCAGGCCCGGATACTGGCCTGCCTCGGGCGCGGTGCCGGCGCTCGCGTACTCGAGCGTCTTCTTCGCCGGCTTCATCGTCGTGACGATCGCCACCGGCCGCGCGCGCCGGACGCAGTTCAACTGGATCGCGGCCACGGCTGCGGCGGTCCTCAATTTCGGGCTAAACGTCTGGCTGATCCCCGCATACGGGATGATCGGCGCCGCCTACGCGACACTCGCCGCGTACATCCTCTTGATGCTCGTGCGGACGTGGAACGCGCAGCACGTCTATCTCGTGCAGTACCAGTGGCGGCGCGTCGCGATCATCCTCCTTGCTGCGGGAGCGCTCACCGGGGTCGGCGAGGCGCTACCCCGTTCGCTCCCGCTCGCGTTCGTCCTCACGCTCGCCTACCCGGTCGCGCTCGCGCTGCTCGGCTTCTACCAGCCGCAGGAGCGGGCCCGACTCAGGCGGCTGCTGCCCTCCGCGTAGACTGGGCCGCCGATGTCGAGCCGGGGGACAGCCGTCGTGGTCGAGGTCGCATGGGTGAACGGCCTCGCGGCGATCCGCTCCCTCGGCAGGCAGGGACTGCGCGTGCTCGCGGTCGACCACCGGCCGTTCGCGCTCGGCTTCCGCTCGCGCTATGCCGAGCCGCGTCTCGCTCCGAACCCGCTCGACGACGAGGACGGTTTCATCGCCGCGCTGCGCGGGCTCGCGGAGGAGACAGACGACGTCCTGCCGGTCTTCCCGACTCACGACGAGCACCTGAACGCGATCGCGCGGCACGCCGGCGAGCTGGGCGAGCCCTACCGCTTCCCCTTCCCCAGCTGGGAGGTGCTCGAACGGATCCAGAGCAAGCGCCACCAGCTCGAGACGGCGGAGTCCCTCGGGCTCCCGGTCCCGCGGACGTTCTACCCACGCTCGGTCGAGGACGCACGCGCCGCCGGCGAGGAGGTCGGTTTCCCGCTGATCGTCAAGCCTTCGGCGAACGTGGGCTTCCGGCGCAGCCACAAGCGTCAGCTGTTCCGCTGCGAGACGGCGGCCGAGCTGGCGCACGCGTACGAGCTCGCGGCGGCGCACGAGCCGATGGTGCAGGAGCTCATCCCCGGCAGTGCGGAGGAGATGTACACACTCGGCAGCTACGTCGACCGCGAGGGCCGGGCGCTCGGGCTCTTCTCCGGCCGCAAGCTGAGCCAGACCCGGGGCTACATGGGGAGTGCACGCGCCGGCGAGGCCGTCTGGGTCGACGAAGTGGTCGAGCAGGGGCTCTCACTCCTGCGCGCGCTCGGCTTCCACGGCATCTCGCAGGTGGAGACGATGCGCGACCCGCGCGACGGCCGCTACAAGCTGCTGGAGGTCAACCCACGCCTCTGGCAGTGGCACAGCCTCGCCGCCGCCTGCGGCGTCGACCTCCCGTGGATCGCCTACCGCGACCTGATCGGCGACCCGCTGCCGCCGGCGCGGATGCAGGGCGAGGGGAAGCGCTGGGCAATCACGCTGATGGCGGGCGCAAGCCACTCCGGGCTGCGGCCGCCGTACGTCGACGCGGTCTTCGCGCGCGACGACCCGAAGCCGGCGCTCGTGCAGCTGGGCCGCCACGCGCTACGGGGCGTCAGGACGGTCACCGGGGCGGGGCAACGTGGCTGAGCCGCTCCCGGCCGCGCAGGTCGAGCAGGCCCGGCGGGAGGTGCCGGGCCGGTGAGGATCCTCGCCCTCGCGTTCGACGGCGCCGACTACGAGCTCGTCCGGAGCTGGATGGCCGAGGGGCGGCTGCCCACCATCTCGCGCCTCGCGCGCGAGGGCACGTTCGGGCCGCTCCGCTCGACGATCCCCGCCTTCACGCCGACGGCGTGGTCTTCCTTCCTGACGGGCCTCAACCCGGGCCGCCACGGCATCTTCAACTTCACGACGAACCCGAACCGGGGCCGCCAGAAGCTCGAGAGCGCCGCGAGCCGGGCGGGGACGCCGCTCTGGCGGACGCTCGGCGCCGCCGGCGTCCGCTCGGCCTTCGTCGGCGTCCCGTTCACGTATCCCGCGGAGGAGATCGACGGGATCGTCGTCACCGGCTACGGCGGCCCCGAGCGCCCGCAGATCCTCCCGGCGAGCGCCGAGGAGCGCATCTTCGCGGCGTACCCCGATCTCGTCACGGCGCACCACCCGATGGCCGAGCGCTGGTGGGAGGACTTCCCCGCCTACGCCGAGCGCCTGCTCGAGCACGCCGAGCAGATGGCCGGCGTGTGCAAGCTCGTGTACGAGCTCGAGCCCGACCTCGGCCTCCTCTGCGTCGACTTCATGAGCACCGACCACGTCGGCCACCTCGGCTACGCGCGCATGGACCCCGGGCACCCCGCGCACGACCCGGACGACCCGGGCGACGAGCTCCTGCGCGTCTACGAGCGCGTCGACGCGCTGTGCGGCGAGCTGATCGACGCGGCCGCCGAGCGCTACGGCGAGGAGCCGACCGTCCTCCTCTTCTCCGACCACGGGATGAAGCCGATCTACTGGATGTTCCACCTCGACCGCTGGCTCGAGGAGCGCGGCCACCTCCGCTTCCGCAAGCGGTCGCTGCAGCCGTGGCGCCGCGGCAGGCTCGACTACGTCGCGCGCGTCGACCAGAAGCTCGTGCGCACGCTGCCCTGGTACGGCCGCGCGCTCGACGCGATCCCGTTCCTGCCGCGTCCAGCGGCCGACCGCTTGTTCGCCGACATCGACTTCGGTGCCACACGGGCGTACGGCTTCGCGTCCGGAGGGCAGCTGTACCTCGGCGAGCTGACGGAGGCACGGAACGATCCCGCCTACGTCGACGCGCTCGCGGCAGAGCTCGCGGAGGTTCCGCACCCGGAGACCGGCGAGCCCGCCTTCCAGGTGCTGCGCAAGGAGGAGCTCTACTCCGGCCCGTTCCTCGACAAGGCACCGGAGCTCATCCTCCTGCCGCACGACGAGCGGATCAGCGTCGATCCGTCCCGCCGGCGCTTCGCGAAGGCCTTCGAGCGCCGCGAGAGCCTCGACCCCGAGCACGCCTACGGCTACTCCGGACATCACGGCGTGACGGGCATCCTCGCGGCCACGGGACCGGGGATCCAGCCCGCGGACCTGCCGGAGGGCGCCGAGATCGTGCAGTTGCCGGCGACGATCCTCCGGCTGCTCGGCCTGTCGGCGGAAGGGCTCGACGGCGCGCCTCTCGCCGGGATCCTCGAGGAGGGCGCGGCGACGGAGTCGGTTGCGCCGACGGCGCCGCGGGAGGCGAGCGAGGAGCCCGTCTACTCCGAGGAGGAGGAGCGGCAGATGGTCGAGCGGCTCCGCGACCTCGGCTACGAGTAGGCAGCGGGGTGCCCGCCGTCAGCCGAGCACCCCGCTGAGCTTCCGCTTCCTAGTGGACGGTGAGCTTGAGGTAGTTGTCGTCGACGGCCTGCCCGACCATCATGACGACGTAGTGGCCGCGGGCCAGGACGATCGACTTGCCGACCTTGACGAAGCGCATCTTCGCGCGGGAGGCGATCTTCAGGGCGCTCTCGTCGAGATCTTGGAGGCGGATCGGGCCCTTCACGGACGCGGTCTTGGCGACCTTGCCGTGCACGAGGAACCAGTGACAGCCGGGATCGTGCATGACGACCTTGAGCGTCTTCGGCGCGGCCCGGTGGGTGCCGGCTGCGAGCGCCTGCCCCGCGCCGAGGGCAAGAGCGGCGACGATCGAGACGAAGGCGAAGAGCTTCATTGCGACTCCTTTGAACGGCGGATTGCGATGCTTTGCGTTCCGCGCATGATCCGGGGCCGCGTAGGCGCCGGAATCCGTGCCGGGCACGAGATCCGATCCGCATTTTCCCGCAGTGAGACGGCAGTGGGCTGCCAGCGTTGAAGCCGCCTCGCCTTCGTGGCTTTCCAGCTCGTAGTGCTCGCCTGGACGCTGATCGGCCACGTCCGTCGGGACCCGTCCCCGACCTACCGGGCCTGTTGGGCCGCGCCCTTCTGCGGCGTGATCGGGCTCGATGTCTGGTACCTCGTCGACTTCGCCTACCCGGCCGGCTTCCAGCTCTGAGGTCCCGATGCCGGGGGCGGGACTTGAACCCGCACGGCCCGAGGGCCACCCGATTTCAAGTCGGCTGGGGCGGTCTCCCACGTCTCCCCTGATCTAGGGATGGTTGCGGCGGTCCGGGGCAGCTACGATTTGAGTGCTGGCGCCTCATTGATCGGCGCAGCGATTGAGTAGCGGCGGTCATCGATGATCCCCCGCAAAGCAGCTCCGCCCTCAGCAGAACAGGTCGGCGTAAGCCCATTTGGCGCGACCGTTCTGGTCGCCGACGAAGTTCAACTGAGGGAGGCCGATCATGACGTACGACATCTTCCACCGCCGTGGGGGAAGGAGACGTTTCCGCTCCCACGCCGCGGGGGCGACGGCCCTGGTCGCGCTGTTCGCGGCGGGAATGCTGGTGACACTCGTCGGCGGCGCTGCTGCCGCGGCAAGAGCTGTACCGCTCGGGACCGCGGATAGCTTCGCGGTCTTGGCCGGCGCCGGCATCACCAATACGGGTCCGACCACCGTCACCGGTGATCTCGGCACCTTCCCGACGACGACGATGACGGGAACCGCGTCGCTCACCGTCACCGGGACCAACCACGCCGGTGACGCAGTCACACAGGGTGCAAAGACCGACCTGGTCACCGCCTACAACACAGCGGCCGGCGAGGGGCCGACCTCCCCGATCGTCGCTGACCTCGGCGGGCAAACCTTGAAGCCCGGCGTCTACAACTCCGCGTCCGCGATCGGACTGACCGGCACACTGACACTCGACGCCGGCGGCAACCCAGACGCCGCTTTCGTCTTCCAGGCGGGTTCCACGCTCACGACGGCGTCAGCAAGCCACGTGAACCTGGTCAACGGCGCCCAGGCCTGCAACGTCTACTGGCAGGTCGGAAGCTCCGCAACCCTCGGCACCGGGTCCAGCTTCCGCGGAACCATTCTCGCCCTGACCAGCATCACTGTCACCACCGGCGCTACGGTGCGCGGCCGCGTGCTGGCCAGAAACGGCGCAGTCACACTCGACACGAACACGATCACCAGACCGACTTGCGCCACAACGACCACCACCACGGGGACGACCGCGACCACAACCACGGGGACGACCACGACCACGGGGAAGACCACGACCACGGGGAAGACCACGACCACCCCCGCCACGACACCGAAGAAGAAGCACCACACCACCGCCCGCCCGGCCAACCGGCACGTCGGCCTGACGGGTTGAGCGGCGCCCGCTATAGAACCCGAGACCAGTTCAAGTAGCTTCGAGCGGACGGCCACGACCGCCCGCTCGAAGCCGCCGTCCAACCTAAGGAGCGCCACGACGCGCACGCACCGTTTCCGGCTCACGCTTCTGACGGCATTCGCGCTGCTCACCGCGACATGGACAGCCGCGGCCTTGGCGCACGGCGTCCCAGTACCCGCCGTGAAGCCGACCCAGAGGTTGGCGGCACTGCTCCGCGCACACGAGGCGTTCTCGAAACCCACCCGGGAATCAGCGCCTCTCGGCCGGGTGCAGGCGCACCGACCGTTCACCGGCGAGCGAACCGTGCTGCCGGTTCTCGGCGCAAGAGTCGGGTGGCTGCACGTCGGGCTTCCCGGCCGCCCGAACGGACATACGGGCTGGATCAGACGACAGGCGACGGTCCTCGCGACGACAGGCTGGCACATCGTCGTCAAGACCTCCAGCCGGCGCGTGATCGTCTACCGCAGAGGGAAACCCGTCCGAGTCTTCAAGGCCGTCGTGGGCAAGCCGTCGACGCCGACGCCGCACGGCAGGTTCTTCGTCGAAGAGGCGATCCAGCTGCGAGCGACCGATGTCGGCGCCCCCTTTGCTCTCGCATTGAGCAGCCGCTCCGCCGTGTTGCAAGGATTCGACGGCGGCCCCGGCCAGATCGCCCTGCACGGGCGCGACAACATCGGCGGCGTCCTCGGCCGCGCGGTCTCCCACGGCTGCGTCCGCCTTGCAGACGCCGCGATGCGCTGGCTGGTCGTCCGCATCGGCCCCGGCGTGCCGGTCAGCATCACACGCTGAGCGCTCGACGCGGCTCGCGGGTGCACTGTGTGGCGGGCCTACGAGCGCCCCTCCGATGAGAGGACGTCTCTGCGAGACGGCGGTGAGAACAACGTCCGCCAGGACGCGGACGTGAGGCTCGCTTGTGACGCCTGATCTCCGCGTCAAACACGCGGGAAATACGCGGAGAGCTACAGAGTTTGTGACAGCAAGGGCCGCGCACCGGGACCGCGCCGTTTGCGCCTCAGAACAGACGCGTAACAGATGCGGCCGGCAGGCCCGATGTGGCCGCCTCCGCGGTCCCAGGCCAACCACCACGCCCGTCCGCCCGAGCGTGTTTGGCTTGGTTGAGCGATGCCGGGGGCGGGACTTGAACCCGCACGGCCCGAGGGCCACCCGATTTTAAGTCGGGCGCGTCTGACCAGTTCCGCCACCCCGGCCGTGGGAGGGTACTGCCTGCTGACTGCCGCACTGGATACCCTGCGCCCATTGAAACCGCTGGCCTACGTGATCTTCCAGCTCCTCGTCCTCGGCTGGGCCGGCCTCGCCCATATCCGGAAGGACTCCTCCCCTCTGTACCGGGGCATCTGGCTGGCTGCCTTCTGCGGTGTGATCGGGTTCGACGTGTGGTACTTCGTCAATTTCGCGTACCCGGGAGGCTTCGAGCTCTGACCGGCGCTGGCGCCCGATGACGCACGACACGACCGTCGCCCTTGCCGTCCTCGGCATCGTCGGCCAGGTGCTCATTGCGCTGGCGCTTCTCATCGCCCTGCTTGCGCTGGCGGGAATCCGTGGCCCCCTCGATGGTGTTCGCAACCTCCTCTGGGGCTACGAGCTCTGGGGAGCGTTCGTCGTGGCAGCGATCGCGACCGGCGGCAGCCTCTTCTTCTCCGAGGTCAGGCACTTCCCGCCGTGCGAGTTCTGCTGGTTCCAGCGAGTCCTCATGTACCCCCTCTCGATCCTCGCGCTCCTCCTCGCCGTCCGTAGCGACAACCGCGCGGCGCGTTATCTCGTGCCCCTTCCGGTCGTGGGCGCCGGCACCTCGATCTACCACCTGTTGATCGAAAACCACGTGATCAAGGAGCCAACCCAGTGCCAGGTTTCCGCGCCAGGAGGCTGCGGCGTGAAGTGGATCAACGAGTTCGGCTACATCACCATCCCGACGCTGGCGCTCACCGGATTCCTCCTTCTCATCGGATTCTTGGTCCTGGCGAGCGCAGGGGAAGCCGAAGCGGCGGCTACCCTTCCCCCGGATGCCGAGCGGTAAGAGGGCCAGACAGCAGAGGCGCGAGGCGGCGACCGCAGGGCGGACGCCGCCGCCGGTTCGTTCCAAGGGGGCCGGTGGAGTCCGCGCGCGCCAGGCGTCGCCGCGCGCGCTCGCGATCGGAGGCGGCGTCGTGCTCGTCGCGGTGATCGCCATCGTCCTCGCAGTCGTCCTCGGGAGCGGCGGCGGCAGCAACAACACGCAGGCTCTCCAGGGACTGGGCTCGACCGGCAACGCGTCGAGCCCGATCGCGCTCGACGGCGCTCCGCAGACGAACGCCCTCTTCAAGGGCGTCCCGCAGAAGGGGCTCGTGCTCGGCAATCCGGGGGCGCCCGTCGAGATGCTGATGTTCATCGACGTCCAGTGCCCGGTCTGCCAGGACTACGAGGTCACCAAACTGCCGACGATCGTCCAGAAGTACATCCGGACGGGAAAGGTGCAGCTGCACCTCGAGCCGTGGGCGTTCCTCGGCGGCCCGAGCTCTCAGTCGTTCAGCGGCCGGCTCGGCCTGATCGCGGCCTCGTTCCAGAACAAGGGCTTCGAGTACGCCAAGGTCCTCTACGACAACCAGGGGACGGAGGAGAGCGGCTGGCTGGATACGCGTGAGATGGCCCGCATCGCGGCGAGCGTGACGGGCCTCAAGCTCCACGAGTGGCTGTCGGCGGTCAACGGCGCCGCGGTGAAGACGATCGCGCACGACGCCGACAGGCTCGCCACCGCGTACAAGGTCACCGGCACGCCGACGATCTTCGTCGGCCGCACCGGCGGGAAGCTGCGCGACGTCGTCGCCGGGAACAGCGAGCCGAGCCTCCAGGACACCGAGAACGCGCTCGACGCGGCGCTCGCGAACTCGTAGCGGCCCACCACGCGAAAGTGCGCAAAGAGCGCGCTTTTTCGCCTTGACCGTCGGAGCCCCGTCCGAGTAGTCTCTGCGAGCCGGTTCCGATGGACTCACGGGTTCGTCGGGGCCGGCGTTTTACGTGGTCCCGTCCGGATCCGTCCGACCCGATCTCTAGGGTTCTGCGCCCCAATGATCGTCGGGCTCCTCATCGGTCTCGTCGTCGGAGCAGCGGGCGCGTGGTTCCTGCTCCGGAGCAAGAACGCCGACCTCTCGGCGCGGTTCAGCGCGCTCGCTGCCGAGGCCCTCCACAGGAACAACGAATCGTTCCTCGACCTCGCAGCCGGGAAGCTCGAGCAGAAGGAAGAGGCCGTCGCGCAACTCGTTCAGCCGCTCAAGGAGTCGCTGCAACGGGTGTCCGAGCAGACGGAGGCGCTCGAGCGATCGCGCCGCCAGGACTACGGCTCTCTCGCGAGATACGTGAAGGACCTCGCCGACACGGGTGAACGCGTGCGCACCGAGACCGCGAACCTGGCCACGGCGCTCCGCTCCTCGGAGGTACGCGGTGCGTGGGGACAGATGCAGCTGCGGAACACGGTCGAGACGGCCGGCATGCTCGCCTACTGCGACTTCGAGGAGGAGGTGCACACGACCTCCGACGGACGTTCCCTCCGGCCCGACCTCGTCGTGCGCCTGCCCGGCGGCAGGCGCGTCGTCGTCGACGCGAAGACGCCGCTCAAGGCGTTGCTCGACTCGCTGAACGCTCCGGAAGAGCGGCGTGCAGGGCTCGTCGCGGACTACGCGCGCCACGTCCGCGAGCACGTTCGCGGCCTCAGCGCCAAGAGCTATTGGCAGCAGTTCGAGGACGCACCCGATTTCGTCGTCATGTTCCTGCCGGGCGAGAGCTTCTATCGCGCGGCGATCGAGGCGGACCCCTCGCTGCTCGAAGCGGGGACGAACGAACGAGTCGTGCTCGCGAGCCCGATGATGCTCATCGCGCTCCTGCGAACGATCGCTGCGGTCTGGAACGAGGAGAAGGTGGCGGAAAGCGCGCGTGCCGTGAACGAGCTCGGACGCGAGCTGTACGAGCGCTTGACCGTCATGACCGACCACTTCGTCACGCTGGGGAAGCGCCTCGACGGAGCCGTGCAGGCGTACAACCAGTCGGTCGGCTCGTTCGAGCGGCGCGTGCTCCCGCAGGCTCGCAAACTCACCGAGCACGGCGTTCGGCCCAAGAAAGAGCTCCCGGAGCTCGAGGGGCTCGAGCGGACGACCCAGCCGCCACAGACGGTCGAGCTCGCCGGCCGCCAGATGGAAGCCGCCGCCCTTCCGCCGGCCGCCGACGCCGCCTAGTACCTGAGCAGCGCCGCGACGCCGCCGACCGGCTCGAGGTCGTGGTGCTCCTCGCCGATCACCTCGACGGTGCCGACCGCGACGCCCTGAAGTCCCTCACGGCTGAAGTCGCTCTCGAACCAGGCCGCGATCCGTTCCAGATCCCGCGCGAGTGCCTTCCGCTGGTCGTGCGACAGCGTCGCACGCTGCTCCTCCAGCTGCCGCTCGGCGCGCGCGAGCAGCGAGCGGGTGTGCGGAGCGAGATCCCCCGCCGTCGGCACGATGCTCGGATCGAGACCGACGTAGATGCTCACCGCACAGCCGTGCCGTGCGCGGAAGGCGGCGAGCTCGCGGAGCTGCTCCCACGTAATCGATCCGGCCACGCCGCCCATCTCCCCCCGGCAACGGATTCTATTCCCGCGACGCAGCGGGCTCGGGAACGTCAATCCGACCCAAATCGTTTAATACTCAGGACAAGGTCGAGAGGAAGGCATGAACGACGTACATGATCTGATCGTGATCGGTGGAGGGCCTGCGGGATACACCGCAGCCCTTTACGCTGCGCGCGCGAACCTGCGGCCCCTCGTGATCGAGGGCTTCAGCTGGGGCGGCCAGCTCATGATCACGAGTGACGTGGAGAACTACCCGGGCTACCCCGACGGGATCATGGGCCCGGAAATGATGGCGGAGTTCCGGCGCCAGGCGGAACGTTTCGGTACCGAGTTCGTCACCGACGACGTGACGCGGGTCGACCTCTCGGAGCGGCCGTTCCGGGTCTGGGTCGAGAACGAGGAGTACCGCGCACGCTCCGTGATCGTCGCCACGGGTGCGACCGCCCGCTGGCTCGGGCTCGAGTCCGAGGAGCGCCTGAAGGGTCGCGGCGTGTCGGCCTGCGCGACGTGCGACGGCGCCTTCTTCCGGGACAAGCACATCTTCGTCGTCGGCGGCGGCGACTCGGCCTTCGAGGAGGCGCTCTTCCTGACCCGCTTCGGCTACAAGGTGACGCTCGTCCACCGCCGGAACGAGTTCCGCGCCTCTCAGATCATGATCGACCGGGCGCGCGACAACGAGAAGATCGAGCTCAAGACACCGTACGCCGTCGAGGAGGTCCTCGGCGAGGACTCGATCAGCGGGCTCCGGCTGCGGAACACCGAGACCGGCGAGGCGGAGGAGGTCGACGCCGGCGCGCTCTTCATCGCGATCGGACACGACCCGAACACGAAGCTCTTCGTCGACCAGCTCGACCACGACCCGAACGGCTACCTCGTCACGAAGGCCGGGACGACGGAGACGAACGTCCCCGGAGTGTTCGCGGCCGGCGACGTCCAGGACCACGTCTACCGCCAGGCGGTCACCGCCGCCGGCACCGGCTGTATGGCCGCGCTCGACGCCGAGCGCTTCCTCGCAGCCGAGGAAGGCCACACCGGCACCGCTCTCACCGCGCCGCGCCCTGAGGCCGAGCCGACCAAGGTCTACTAGCCGGGCTCGCGAAGCTCGCGCTGACGCCACTTCCGACGAGAACTTCGCGCGATCGAGACGCGACCCGGTCGGGCACTCCGCTCCTTCGGACCGGTGGCAGCCACCGATACGCGAGCAATACGTCTTCCTCGCGAGTGTGCATCCGCCCCAGGCGCCGTCACAGCGTACTCGGCACACTCCTGTAAGGGTGGCTGCCACCGGTCGTCGGTCCCGGCCCGCGAGTTGCGCCGCTGCTCGCCCACCGAAGGTCTCGCGAGCTTCACGGCGAAGTCCGCGCCGCGATGGACGCAACCTGGATCGACCTGCTCGACCCGAGCCCCGAGGAGGTGCGGGACAAGGCGCCGCGGGAGCTCGAAGAGCCGGCGATCCGCCGGCTGCTCGCGCCGCCGGAGCACGAGGACGAGCCGCGGCCGACGCTCATCGGCCACGGCGACTATGTCTTTGGCGTCTTCCTCGTCGCAGTCGCCGATCCGGCCGGCGGCAGCGTCTACTACCAGGAGGTCGACGTCGTCCTCACGCACGACTCGCTCCTGACGGTTCGCAAGACGCCGCCGGACGGCAAGCCACCGTGCGAGCTCGAGATGCTCGAGAAGGTGCAGAAGCCCGCCGACTCGGCCGGGATACTCGCCTACCGGATCCTCGACGAGATCGCGGAGCGCTACCTCGACCTCGTCGACGCGCTCGACGACGAGATCGACGAGCTCGAGGACCGGGTCGAGACGCAGCCAGCGGAGCTCACGCGGGCTCGGATCTCGACGCTCCGCCACGACCTCCTCCACATCCGCCGCACGCTCAGCCCGATGCGCGACGCCGTGCGCCGCGTGATCGACAACACCGTCGAGGTCGAGGACGGCCCCGAGGTCTTCCCGCATGAAGTCGAGATCGCCTTCAACGCCGCGTACGACAAGTTCCTCCGCGCCTCGGACGGGCTCGATCTCGCGCGTGACCTGCTCGCGGGCGTGCGCGACTACCACCAGGCGAAGATCGCGAACGACCAGAACGAGGTGATGAAGCGGCTGACCGTCGTCGCCTCGCTCCTCCTGCTCCCCACCTTCATCGTCGGCCTGTACGGCCAGAACTTCGTCGACATCCCCGAGCTCCGCTGGCGCCTGGGCTATGCCTTCAGCTGGGGAGTGATCGTGCTGACGACGCTCCTGCAGCTCTGGTGGTTCCGCCGGAAACGCTGGTTCTGACCCGGGTACCCTGAGCCCATGGCGCACTTCATCTGCCCGAACTGCAAGGAGCGGTCGCTCGACAGCGACGGCAAGGAGGGCCTCTACGACGAGGCCGTCGCGTGCCATCACTGCGGGTTCGGTTTCCTCTTCGAGTTGATGGACGACTACTACCCTGCGCCGACGACCGGTCTCGTCACGTGCGACCAGGAGGGACGCATCCTCGCGCTCGGGCGCGGCGTCTTCGAGCTCAGCGGCTGGAGCGAGCAGGACGTGCTCGGCACGGACGTGATCGCCGCCTTCGGCCTCGCAGGCTTCGAGGAGGCGAAGAACCCGGTCCAGCTCTCGCTCGAGTGGGGCGTACGCCGCCTGAACGAGCAACTCCAGCTGCGGACGCGGAGCGGCCAGGTCAAGCGGGTCATCGGGGACTTCTTCCCGGCGCTCGACGACGACGGCGGGTTGCTCGTCGCGCTGACCCCCGCTCGCGGCTAGCCTTCCGGCAGGCGATGAAGCCCGCCTGGAACCGCCCTCTCCGGGCTGATGGCTTCTACCGAAACGACACGGTGGAAGTCATGGGAGAAAGCGACGGCGAGTTCCGAAGCATCCTGTGTGCCGACGGCGCAGCCGTCGATGCGGACCAACCCGAGCCCGGGCACTTCCGCGACCTGAACTTCGATCAGATCGTCGCAGCCGTGCTCGCCGGCCGCGAGGAGTATGCGCTCGAGCCGTTCTTTCGAGCACCGCTGACGGACGTCGACGCCGTGCGGTACCGGCACGAGGTGTTCCGCGATCTCGAGCGGGCGGATGTCCACGCGGCGCTTTCCGTCTTCGCGCACGAAGCGAGGCGCGTACGAGTCTGGCTCGAGCTCGTTCGGACGCAGCACCACGGCCCGGAGAAGCGGCGCTGGCTCCTCGACGCGGCCGTCCTCTACCGCGACACCGTCGCTGCCCTGCACGAGGCGCTCGAGAGCCTCGACCCCGGTTCGCGTGGCCTGCGAGGTCTGCGTGACTACCTCCGGGCGTACACGGCCTCCGGGACGTTCACCTCCCTCGCCGGCGAGGCGCAGAGCGTCCTCGAGGGACTCGCGCGCGTCCGCTACACGCTGCGGATCAAGGGCACCCGAGTCACCGTCGGCACCTACGACGACGAGCCCGACTATACGAAGGAGGTCGCCGCGACCTTCGCCCGGTTCCGCCCTGCCGCACGCGAGAGCGAGCACGAAGGCGCGGTCGACTCCGCCTCGATGGACCATGTGGAGGCACAGATTGCGCGGCTGGTGGCCCGGCTCTATCCGGACGAGTTCGGTGCGCTCGAGTCCTTCTGGGTCCGCCATCGGCAGTTCGTCGACCCGACGGTGGCACGGTTCGAGCGGGAGCTGCAGCTCTACCTCGCGTGGCTCGAGCACGTGCGGCGGCTCGAGGCATCCGGCCTGGCCTTCTGCCTGCCGGTCGTCGAGAACGAGCCGGTGGAGATCTCGGCCGAGGCCGCGTTCGACCTCGCGCTGGCGGCCAAGCTCGCGGCCGAGGGGGGCCACATCGTCTCGAACGGCTTCACCCTCTCACCGCCCGAGGGGATCCTCGTCGTCTCCGGCCCGAACCAGGGCGGCAAGACGACCTTCGCCCGGATGGTCGGCCAGCTCCACGAGCTCGCCCGGCTAGGCCTCCCCCTGCCCGGCAGAAGCGCACGCCTGCCGCTCGCGGATGCGATCCTCACGCATTTCGAGCGCGCGGAGGACGTCGCGACGCTGCGCGGGAAGCTCGAGGACGAGCTCGTCCGCGTACGTGAGATCCTCGAGCGCGCCACCGGTCGCAGCCTCGTCGTCCTCAACGAGGTCTTCTCCTCGACGACCCTCGACGATGCCGTCCTTCTCGGGAGCGTCGTGCTCGAACGGCTGACAGAGCTCCGCTGCGTCGGGGTCTGCGTGACGTTCGTCGACGAGCTCTCGACGCTGAACGAGGCGACGGTAAGCATGGTCGCCTCGGTCGCCGCGGACGACCCGAGCCGGCGTACCTTCGAGATCCTGCGGCGCCCCGCAGACGGCCGCGCCTACGCCTCGGCGATCGCAAATAAGTACGGACTCTCCTACGACCGGCTCCGCGCCAGGCTCGCGTGATGGACGTCCGGCTCCTCCACCCCGCCCGCGAAGTCGAGCTCGGGCTCCTGCCACCCCAGGCCGAGCCGCTGAAGCAAGATCTCGCGCTCGGGACGCTGCTCGACGCCATGAGCGGCGGCGACCCCTACCTGCGCGATCTCGCAGAGCTGGTTCTCCTCGCGAGCATCGGGGAACACGACGAGATCCGCTTCCGGCAGGGCGTCCTTGCCGACTGCCTCGCCGTCCCGGCCGCGGCGCGCGGACTCTACGAGCTCGCCGTCGAGGCCGTCGACACACGCCGCCAGGCTCGCTTCTTCTGGTTCCGAGATTCTCCGGATACGCGACTGAGCAAGTCGCTCGCGATGCTCGGCGCGCTCGTCGGGATCCTGCGCGCCGTCCGCGGAGTCGCGGAGGAGCACGGGCCGAGCGTCCACTCGGACGGCCTCACACGTCTCTTCGCGACGCTCGAGCGCGAGCTCGACGACGAGTACCTCGGGACGGTCGAGGGGCATCTGCGCGAGCTGAGCTTCAAGCGCGGCGCTCTCGTCAGCGCAGAGCTCGGCCGGGGCAACCGCGGCACGGGCTACATCCTGCGGCTTCCGGGCGACGACGGGATCCTGGGCAGGCTTTCCCCGACGTGGCCGCGCGGGATGAGCTTCACCGTCCCGCCCCGCGACGAGCACGGCCTGCGGGCGCTCTCCGAGCTGCGGGGCAAGGGCATCGTCCATGTCGCGGAGGCGCTGGCCGAGGCGACCGACCACGTCCTGGCGTTCTTCGAGCGCCTGCGCGCTGAGGTGGGGTTCTACGTCGCTGCTCTCAACCTCCACGAGCAACTCGCCACGCGGGGAGGGGTGACCTGTCTCCCGGAGCCCTCAGAGGCTCCCGGCGCTGCGCTCACGGCCGCGGGTCTATACGACGCAGCGCTCGCCCTCCACCTCGACGACCGTGTGGTCGGGAACGACGTCGCGGCCGACGGGAAGCGGCTCCTCCTGATCACCGGCGCAAACCAGGGCGGCAAGTCCACGTTCCTCCGCAGCGTCGGCCAGGCGCAGCTCCTCTTCCAGGCGGGGATGTTCGTGCCGGCCGAGGCATTCCGCGCGAGCGTTTGCAGCGGGGTCTTCACGCACTTCAAGCGAGAGGAGGACGCGACGATGACGAGCGGCAAGCTCGACGAGGAGCTGGCGCGAATGAGCGAGATCGCCGATCTCGCGACGACCGGCGCACTCGTCCTGTGCAATGAGTCGTTCGCGTCGTCGAACGAGGCGGAGGGATCGGAGATCGGCCGCCAGGTCGTGCACGCCCTCACGGAGTCGGGGGTGCGCGTCGTCTTCGTGACGCACCTGTTCGACCTCGCGCACAGCCTCGAGCAGGAGCAGGTGGAGGCGGCGCTCTTTCTGCGGGCGGAACGCCTGCCCGACGGCACCCGCACCTTCCGCATCGTCCCCGGGGAACCGGAGCCCACGAGCCACGGCGGCGATTCGTATCAGCGCGTCTTCGGCCGCTCACTCCCGACGGCCAAGCCTAGGATCACCTGATGCGGACGGTCGTGGCAATCGGGGTCGCGGGTGCACTCGGGGGGCTCGCGCGCTACGGCCTCGGCGGCCTCATCGTGAACCGGAGCGCTCGCGCCTTCCCCTGGGAGACGTTCGTCGTCAACGTCACGGGCAGCTTCATCCTCGGCTTCGTGTTCACGCTCATGACCGAGCAGCTGACGACGGCGCCGTGGCTGCGAACGGCGGTCACCCTCGGCTTCGTCGGCTCGTACACGACCTTCTCGACGCTCACGTTCGAGACCTACCGCCTCTTCGAGGACGGCGCCGTCGGCCTTGCGGTGGCGAACGCTTTCGGGAGCATGGGAGCCGGGCTGCTGGCCGTTTACCTCGGTATCGTCGCCGGAAGGGCGCTATGACGAGAATCGAGGGGGAAGGCAAGCTACTGCGGCTCTTCATCGGAGAGTCCGACACGTGGCACGGCAAGCCGCTCTACCAGGCGATTGTCGAGCGCGTGCGAGAGATGGGGCTCGCAGGCGCCACCGTCATTCGCGGCATCGAGGGCTTCGGCGCCGACTCGCACCTCCACACGTCCCGGATTCTCCGCCTCTCCGAGGACCTGCCGGTCGTGATCGAGATCGTCGACACGCCGGAGCGAATCGAGCGTGTGGTGCCGATCCTCGACGAGATGGTCGGCGAGGGGATGCTCACGCTCGAGCGCGTCCAGATCGTCTCCTACCGCTCGAGCGCCGACTAGAAAGAGTCGGCTGTGGCCACAATGGGTCCGTGGACTCCTTGCGCGGACTTCTCCTCGTCGCATCGCCGGCGCTGCTCGACCCGAACTTCCGCCGCGCCGTCGTCCTCGTGACGGAGCACTCCGAGGACGGCGCCGTAGGGCTCGTCCTCAACCACCGGTCGCCGGTCGAGGTGGCGGGCGCCGTGCCGCAGCTCGAGCCGGTGGTCCACCACGGCGAGCAGGTCTGGGTGGGCGGGCCGGTGCAGCCGGAGACCGTGCTCGTGCTCGGCGAGTTCCTGGACCCCGACGACGCAGCGGTGCCGCTCTTCGGCTCGCTCGGCTTCCCGTCTCTCGCGGACCCCGAGGAGATCGTCCCCGCGACGACCCGGCGGCGCGTCTTCGCCGGCACCGCGGGCTGGGGAGCCGGACAGCTCGAGGCGGAGCTCGCCGACGAGGATTGGATCCTCGAGCCCGCGCTCGTCGACGACGCGTTCACCGACGAGCCGGAGGAGCTGTGGCGCGACGTTCTCCGCCGCAAGGGCGGGATCTACGAGCTCGTCGCGCGCATGCCCGAAGATCCGCGCGTCAACTGAGGCGCCGGAACGCGAAGACGTAGGTGAGGCGCGGCAGCGGGAACCGCTCGCCGTGACGAGAGGCGATCGCGTGCACCTCGGCCAGCCGGCGTTCGCGCTCCTTGGGATCCATCGTCAGGAACATGCTCGTCGTCTCGAGCTGTGCGACGAGCGCGTCCGGGTCCGACTCCTGCGTGCTTTCGACCAGGCTCCGGCCCAGCTCGCGGAACCAGGGGTCGCCGGGCAGCTCGTCGTCCCGGTACGGCTCGTGGCCGGCGTAGCCGACGATCGCGCCGAGCTCTGCCTGCAGCGGGTCTCGCTCGTCCCACCAGTTCCACAGCAGGGCGATTCCGCCTTGCGACCGGACGACGCGGTGGAGCTCGGGGAGCGCGCGAGCGCGGTCGAACCAGTGGAAGGCCTGGCCTGCGAAGCCGGCGGCGACGCTCTCGTCCGGGAGCGGAATCGACTCCGCCGGCCCCTCGAGCGCCTCTGCCTCGGGCACCGCCGAGCGGAGCTGCTCGAGCATCGGGGCTCCCGGCTCCACCGCCACGACCTCGAAGGCGAGCGCGACGAGGCCGCGGGCCAGCTTGCCCGTGCCGGCTCCCAGGTCGAGGACGCGGGCGCCGGGCTCGAGCTCGAGCTGCTCGGCGGCCCAGCGCAGTGCCTCCTCCGGGTACTCCGGCCGGTACCGCTCGTAGTCCGCGGCGACGCTCTCGAAGCTGCGGGAGCGTGCGGCGCGGTCAGACACGGCTGGCGGGGCAGAGATCGGCCACGACGCAATCCTCGCAGCGGGGCCGTCGTGCATCGCACACCCGGCGGCCATGCCAGATCAGGAGGTGCGGGAAGCGGCCCCAGTCGACGCGCGGCACGAGCCGGACGAGATCGCGCTCGATCTTCACGGGATCCTCGTGGCGCGTGAGCCCGAGCCGCTGCGAGAGGCGCCGGACATGCGTGTCGACGACGATGCCCTGCGCCTCGCCTAGCTCGGACGAGACGACGTTGGCCGTCTTCCGCGCGACGCCCGGCAGCCGGACGAGCTCCTCGAGCCGCCGCGGCACCTCGCCGTGGAACTCCTCGAGCAGCAGCCGCATCGTCCCGCGCAGCGCCTTCGCCTTCTGGCGGTAGAAGCCGGTCGCGAAGATGTCGCGCTGGAGCTCCTCCTGCGGCACCGCGAGGTAGTCCTCGGGCGTCCGGTACTTCTCGAACAGCGTCTGCGTGACGCGGTTGACGTTCACGTCCGTCGTCTGGGCGGAGAGCATCACCGAGACGAGCAGCTCGAGCGGGCTCCCGAAGCGGAGCGCGATCGCGGCGTCGGCATGCTCGACCGCGAGCTGCTCGACGATCGGCCCTATCCGCTCCCGCTTCGGCCCGACGCGTCGACGGGCCTCCCGGACGTAGCTGCGAGGCACGGGACAGATCATCGCTGCAGCCCGGGGCCCGGAGCCTCTTGAACGGACACCTCCTGGTCCCAGGCACCGGGACGTGTCCCGGGGAGACAGGTGCGTGATCAGGCTCGGGCGAGGGTCCGCGCTTCCGCGCCGGCCCCCGGTAAGCGCGGTCCGGCGCAGACGACGTCGAGCGCGGGACAGCCCGCGCAGGCGAAGTCGCTCGGCGTGGGCAGGAACTCCCCGGCCTGGATGCGCGCGATCGCGGCGGACAGCTCCGCCTCGAGCCCGGGGACGTCCGCGCGCGAGAAGACGGCCTCGACGGGCGCCTCCGGCCGCTCGAGAAAGTGGTAGACGACCTCGACCTCGTCGGCTCCGGCGCGGAAGCACGCGAGCGCGTACACGAGCCGTTGCAGCCGGTAGTCGTGCTCGACGACGTCCTCCGGCGACGCCTCGCCCAGCAAGTTGGTCTTGTAGTCGACGACGAACGCCCGACGAGGAGAGGTCCTGGCTGAGCCGGGCTGCGCGTCCATGTGGACGCCGTCGAGAAAGCCATGCACGAGCACGCCGTCGTGCTCGAAGGTGAAGTGGCGCTCCTTCTCGACGCCCGCGAGCGCCGCGACACGGCGGGCGAGATCGGACTCGCAGTACGCCGCCACCAAGCCGCGGATCCGCTCGTCCTCTACCTCGGGCACGGCGGGCGCCGCGAGATCGATCTGCTCGAGCAGCGCGTGCACGGCGGTGCCGATCTCGGTTCCGGACATCTCCCCGGTCCCGTCGCCCTCGACGGGTCGCTCGCTCATCCCGAGCCCGTAGCGGGCGAAGTACTTGTAGCCGCATTGCTCGAAGAGCGAGAGCGCCGTGAAGGAGAGCTTCCGGACGCGATGGAGCGGCGGGTCCGGCAGGGCCACGAGCGGCGGCAGTTCCGGCGCCGCAGGCAGGCCGGCGACCTCCTCGAGTGCCGCAAACAGCGCGAGCTGGCCTTCCTCCGGCTCGGGCTCTGCCGCCGCGGGCTCGCCCGGGCGGTAGCGGTCGAGGCGAACGAGCAGCCGCGCGTCGCCGCGAACGAGCTCGATCGGCACGTCACCGGCCTGCGCGAGCTCCTCGTCGGCGTCGAGCCGATCGAGCACCCACGCGATCGGCGTAGGCACGTCGCGCTCCGACGTGAACTCGACCGAGCCGGAGACGATCAACCGCTCCTTCGCCCGGGTCATCGCCACGTAGTAGAGGCGCAGACGCTCTGCCCGCTCCGCCTCCTGCCGCGCGTTTCGCACCGCTTCGTAGTCGAACGCACCGCGCCGCTTCGCGGTCACGGGATCGGCGACCCGGAACCCGAAACGGCCGTCGGGCAGAGCGAGGATCTCGTCCGGCGACGGCGGCACCCGGTCGCGCCCCGCGTCGGCGACGATCACGACCTTGAACTCGAGGCCCTTCGCCGCATGGATCGTGAGCAGGCGTACGGCGTCGGCGCCCTCTTCCTCGGCGACCGCCTCGAGCTCGCGCGCGCCGACCGCCTCCTGCTCGGCGACGAAGCGGACGAAGCCCTCGACATCCGGCCCGCGCAGCTCCTCGTACGAGCGGGCGAGGCGCGCGAGCTTCCGCATATTGGCGTAGCGCCGGCGCCCGTCCCACTGCGCGAGCACGGCGAGGTCGTAGTCGTGCGCGGCGACGACCTGCTCGCACAGCCGCTCGAGCGACAGCCGTGGCAAGGTCTGAACGAGCCGGTCGTAGCGCTGACGGAACGCGCGCATCAGCCGCTCGTCGCGCTCGCCGAGGCCCGGCGGAAGTGCGTGCTCGAGCCCTGAGAAGAGCGGCCGCCTCGAGGCGACGCGGCGCAGGAGCGCGAGCGCGTCATTCGAGACGCCGACGAAGGGCGAGGCGAGCACCGAGACGAGCGCAACGTCGTCGTAGCGGTTCTGGAGCAGGCGGAGGTACGCGAGCAGGTCGGCGACCTGCTGCTGGCCGAAGTAGCCCTTCCCGGTCGCGCGGTACGTCGGCAGCCCCGCGCGGCGCAGCTCGTCCTCGTACCACTCCGCGTCGGTGCCCGCCGCGAAGAGGAGGACGATCTCGCCCGGCGTCGCCGCCCCGCCGCCCACGAGCTCGCGCACGCGCCGCGCGACCGCACGCGCCTCCCCGCGCCGCCAGTGGACTCCGCTGCCCGAGTAGCTCTCCTTGTCGGTGACGAGCAGCTCGACGGGATGGCCGAAGACCGGGTCCGGGAACTCGGCCGCGGCCGCGAGCTCCTGGAACTCGCCGCCGAAATGCGGGCCGAAGAGCTCGTTGACCGCGGCGAGCACCTCCGGGCGGGAGCGGTAGTTGAGCGTGAGCGAAAGGGGCTGCTCGGCTGCGTCGCGCCGCTCGCGGAAGACCTGCACGTCGGCGTGGCGGAAGCCGTAGATCGACTGGAACTCGTCGCCGACGAAGAACAGCTCCGTCTCCGGCGTCCGGAGCAGCTCGACGAGCTCGGTCTGCAGGCGGTTCGTGTCCTGGAACTCGTCCACGAGGATCGAGCGGAAGCGCGCCTGCTCGCGCTCGCGGAGCTCGGGCTGCGCCCGGAGCAGATCGCGCGCCTCGAGCTGGAGATCCTCGAAGTCGAGCGCCGACTCGCGGGCCTTCGCCTCCGCGTACCGCGCGGCGAACTCCGTCAGGAGCTCCTGCAGGAGCGCACGGTCGCGCGCCGCCGCCTCGTCGAGCGCGGCCTGTTCGACCGCCGCGAGCGCCTCGCCATACCCGGCTGCCCGGTCACCGCGCGCCTTGAAGCCGGCGAGGTTCATCAGCCGGTCCGAGCGGCGGTCCCGCTCCAGCAGCTCGTGCAGCTCGGCCGCCGTCCGCCGCTGCGTCTCCGTCGCATCGGGATCGCCGGCGAGCGAGGACGCTGCAGCCTGGAGCTCCCCGATCCGCTCGCCGAGCTCGGGCCGCTCCGCCACTTCGAGATCGAGCTCGCGGCCGGCGGCCCGCAGCGTCTCGTAGACGCTCGTGAGCATCCGCCGCAGCCGGGCACTTCCGTACGTGGCGAGCAGCTCGAGCCGCTGCGGCTCGTCCCCTGAGCAGAACTCCGCGAGGGCCTCTCCGAACGCTTCCGAGCGGAGGACGGCGGCCTGTGCCTCGTCGAGCTCGCGAAACCGGGGGTCGAGCCCGGCGGCAAGCGGATACGCCCGGAGGAGACGGGCGCAGAAGCCGTGGATCGTCGAGATCCAGGCGCCGTCGAGCTCGCGCGCGAGGTCGGGCCGGCCCCGCTCGGCCAGTGCCGCGCGGATCCGCGTCCGCAGCTCGCCCGCGGCGCGGCGTGTGTACGTGATCACGAGGATCGAGTCGACGTCGAGCCCGCGCTCGCACACGGCGCGGACGACGCGCTCGACGAGCACGGCCGTCTTCCCCGTGCCTGCGCCGGCGGAGACGAACACCTCGCCTGCCGCCTCGACACCCGCGAGCTGCTGCTCGTTGAGCTCGTAGGCGCTCACGGGCGCTCGATCCGGCACATCGGCCAGAGGTCGCACCAGCTCGGGCACTCGCCTCCGAGCGGGTCGTGGTCGACGTCACCCGTCCGGATCCGCCCGGCGAGCGCGGTCGCCGTCTCGCGGGCCGACTCGACGACGCCCCAGAACGCCTCCTCGTCGAGGTAGTCGTGCGAGACGTAGCCGGGCAGCGTCTCCGCCTCCGAGCTCCGGACGAGCCCGCGCGGCTTGCGCGCTCCCGCGAGCGGCCGGTAGAGGCCGCCGAGCGGCTCGAGCCCGACGAGGTCGCGGAGCACGAGCATGTAGAGGGGAATCTGGAGCCGCAGCTCGCTCTCGATCTGCCGGGCCGAGTGCGCGCTCTTGCCCGACTTGTAGTCGAGGACGGCTCCGCGGGCGCCGAACGGGTCGACGTCGATCCGGTCGATCTTCCCGGAAAGGGTCAAGCCGGGCGCGAGCTCCAGCCCGCGCTGCAGCTCGGGCGCCGCCCGGTCACTGCCGAACGAGACCTCGAAGCGGCGCGGCACGAGCGGCACCTGCGAGTCGCACTCCTCCTGCACGAGCACCGAGAGATCGCGCCAGAGCGTCTGGTCGAGCTCCCGCTCCTGCATCTCGGTGAGGTCCATGCGTACGCCGGCAAGCGCCTCGTCGAGGCAGCGGCGCATCAGCCCGGTTGCCGCCTCGACGTGCTGCGGCTCGAGCTTCTCGACCCCGAGCTCCGCCGGCACGCGCGAGAAGAAACGGTGCAGCGTGGTGTGCGCGACTAGGCCGCGCTGCCTCGCGTCGGGCTCCGCGTCGATCGTCTTCGGCGAGAGGAAACGGTCGAAGAACCAGGCTGATGAGCAGTCGGCGAAGCGCTCGAGCTCCGTCACCGCGAACGACGAGCGCGAGCCGAGCTGCTCGAGCACGAGGGGATGCGTGAGCCGGGTCGGCCGCCGGAAGGCGCCGCGCGCGCGCTCGAGCTTCCGCTCCCAGCCGTTCGCACGCGCGAGAGCCTCGGCGGCCTCTGGGTCGCGAGCTGCGAGCTCCGCGAGCGCCCGTAGCCGCTCGCGCTCGGTCGGCGCTCCCTCCAGCGGCCACGTGAGCGCCGAGAGCGGTCGCCTGCGTGTCCAGCGGCGCACGTCGTCGGCGTCGAAGACCCCTTGCACGTCATGCCAGAACGGGCTCGCCTCGCGCGGGCTGCCGTCGTCGTCCGCCGCCTCGCGCACGAGGTAGAGCCGCCTCGAGGCGCGCGTGCAGGCGGTGTAGAAGAGGTAGCGGTCGTGCGCGACCTGGTCCGGCCGCGCGAGCCTCGCGCCGCGCTCTTCGAGCCCCCGGCGCGCGTCGTCGTCGAGGAACGGCGAGCCGCCGCCGCGACGAGGCATGCTCCCCTCCTCGAGCCCGAGCACGAAGACCGCGTCGAAGCGCCGAGTGCGGGCACGCAACAGGTTGACGACCGCCACGCGGCCGGCGTCGTCGCCCACCCGCGGCTGAAGCACGGCGCGCTCGACCGCGGCGAGAACGTCCTCGCGGCTCAGCTCTCCGGCGAGCTCGCGCCAGCCCTGGAGCTCCACGATCAGCCGCCGCAGCGACTCGTAGGCCCGCAGGTCGAGCCGGCTCGTCGCGTCGGCCGGCGGCCGCTCGACGCCGTACGCGTTCCGCAGCATCTGCTCCGCGAGCTCGAGCACCGCCGCGACGGAGTCGGTCGCATCGCGCAACTCGGCCAGCGCGGGCAGCGCCGCGCCGCGCAGGCGTTCCACCTCCTCGACGACGCGCTCGGGCGCCTGCACAGCGCGCCCGCGCAACCGCCCCTCGACGAAATCGACGGCCCTCCGCTCGAGCCCGGAGAAGGGCGAGCGGAGGAAGCGGAAGAGGTCGTTCCGCGTCCCTCCTCCCCACGCGAAGCGGAGCAACGCCGCGAGCGCGTGGACGAGCGGGGTCTGTGTGAGCCGGAGCCCGCCGTCGACCGCGTACGGGATGCCGAACGAGCCGAGCACCGTCTCGAGGGCGCTGCGGATCCGGTCGTATCCCGGCACCACGACCCCGATCTGCTCGGCCGGCATGCCGTTTCGTGCGAGCGAAAGAACCTCTTCGCCGACGAGCTCGAGCGTGCCGCGGCTCCCGGCACCCTCGAAGAAGCGGATGGCGCCGTCGAGCGGCGGCACGTCTCCAGGCTCGTCGGCGAACAGCGCGCGCTCGAGATGCGCAAGTGCCGGGGGCGCGATGGCGGCGTAGCGCGGCGGCAGCTCCTCGACCGGGCCGGAAGCGAGCCCGCCGAGATCCTCGGCCGTCCGCCGCAGCGCGGCAAAAGCCGGCCGGCCGGGCTCGTACGGAAGCGAGACCGTGACATCGGTGCGCGCGGCCAGCGCCTCGAGCAGCGCCCACTCCGCTCCCGTCAGATCCTCGAAGCCGTAGGCGAAGACGGGCTCGCCCTGCCACGCGTCGAGCTCCGTCCGGAGGCGCTCGACGGCACGCCGGCGAAGCATGCCGCCGTCCCAACGCCGGAGCCGCTCCAGCTCGTCGCGATAGCCGGCGTAGAGCGTGCCGAGCTCTCCCTCGACCGCGTCCGGCGCGAGCAGCCCCGACTCGAGTTCGTCGAGCGCCTGCTGGAGCGAGTCGACGAAGCCCGCCCGGGCCGCCGAGCCGGCGAAGCCGCGGAGGTCCGTGCCACTCACGACGCGACGGACGAGCAGCGTCTGCTGCGCGCGTCCCAGCATCGGCAGGACGCCGGCGGAGCCTCTCGCGAGCCGCGAGAACAGGTCGTCGAAGGTGTCGATCGAGCCGCCGAGCAGCGCGGCGCGGCGCTTCAGGAGCTCGAGCTCGACCCGGTCGACGTCCGCCCGGTTCGGCACGACCAGGACCGGCTCGGCCCCGCCCGGAGACTCGAGCGCATCGAGATAGCGGTCGAGCAGGAGCTCGACCTTGCCCGCGTTCGCGGGCCCCGCGATGAGGCGGAGCGGCATTCGCCTACGCTAGCGCTTCGCTCGGGTCGCGAAGCCTCCGGCTTCGCGACCCGACGCAGAGGAACTACGCGGGCTGGAAAGCGCGGTTTCCGGCCCTAAACGGCAGCGGACTTCGGCTTCCTGCCGCGGCGCGCGGCCGCGCGGCCTGGCATCTTGACAGCGCAGTTGTCGCAGAGGTCGGCCTGCTTCGCCCCGCGGCGCGCGTCCGTGTATGTGACCCGCATCACCGCGCCCTTCCCCTCGTCGACCTCGTTGCCGCAGCTGTCACACACGAGCACCGTTTTACGAGCCACCGATCTCCTCCTTCGCAGGGACCACGTCGTAGCGAAAGCGTATAGAAACTCCGGCGCGACTATGCCGCCTCTCGTGCGCGTCGAATGCGCCAAGAACGAAGCAGGCTGAGCATCGCCTGCTCCTCCGGCGAGAGCGCCGAATCGCGAGCCTTGACGACGCGTAAATGACGCGGCCGGAAATCATCGATCGTTCGGCCGTCGATGTACTGCTCCACAACCGCAGGCGAGACGTACGCGTCGCGTGTCACGGCGGGTGTATTTCCGAGCTGCTTCGCGACACGCCGCATGACGGCGGTGACCGACCGTTTCTGCTCGCGTTCCGACTCCGGAAATCCGTCCCGGTCGACGCGCTCGGCGAGATAGATCGCTGCGAGGAGCGTGCCGCCCCACGTTCGGAAGTCCTTCGCGGTGAACTCGTCTCCGAGGTAGATCTTCACGTAGTCGTTCAGGCGCCTGCTGGTGAGGTTGTAGAGATCGCCTTCCCAGCGGTACTTGAAGACACGCGGGCCGCCCCCGACCTGCAGGAGACCACGGATCGCCTGGGCGAGATCCTCGTCGACGAGCTCGGTCCGGACCCGAACACCGGCCTTCGACGGGAACGAGAGCCTGACGCGCCTGCCGCGGACGCGGACATGGCGGCGGAGCAGCGTCGTCACGCCGTAGGTTCCCTCGCGGGCATACCGCTCGGAGCCGACGCGGAACCAGCCGAGCGAGATGACCCGCAACGCGACGGCGGAGACGCGCTCACGGTCGAGCTCGTCCTGCTCGAGGTGCTCGGTCATCGCCGTCCGCAGGTCCGGCAGCCGTTCGCCGAAGCGGATCAGCCGGTCGAACTTCGCCTCGTCCTGCGCGGCGCGGTAGTCGGGGTGGTAGCGGTACTGCTTGCGGCCAGCCCTGTCGTAGCCGGTTGCCTGGAGCTTCGCTCCGGCGCGGGCGGCGATCCAGACGTCCGTCCACGCCGGCGGAATGGCGAGCCCTTCGATCCGCCGGATGACGGCCGGATCGCGGATCTGCCTTCCGCGTCCGTCGAGGTAGCGGAACGCCCGCTTGCTTCCGGTCCGGCTCGGCATCTCGCTTCCACAACGACACTAGACTGGCCGCCGATGCGCGACGAACGGGCGATCGTCGTCCTGGAGGGCGACGAGACGGGACAGGAGCTGCTCGAGGAGAGCCTGCGCGTCCTCGAGCCCGACGTGATCGGGGTCGAGCTCGACTTCCCTCGCTTCGACCTCTCGCTCGAGCGGCGCCGCGAGACCGGCAACGGGGTCGTCCACGAGGCGGCAGCGGCGATCCGCGAGCGCGGGCTCGGCCTCAAAGCGGCGACGATCACGCCCGAGGGGCGCGGCGACGTCGGCTCCCCGAACCGCATCCTCCGCGAGGAGATCGGCGGCAGCGTCATCGTCCGGACCGGGCGGCGGATTCCCGGTGTCGCGCCGCTCGGCGGCGTGCATGCGCCGATCTCGATCGTCCGCATGGCGGTCGGCGACGCGTACGGCGCGAAGGAGTGGCGCGAGGGCGAGGGCGACGACGAGGTCGCGTTCCGCACCGAGCGGATCGAGCGCCGCGTCTGCCGTGCTGTCGCCGAGTTTGCGTTCCGCCAGGCCGAGCGGACCGGCGCGAAGATCTTCGGCGGCCCAAAATACACCGTCAGCCCCACATACGAGGGGATGCTGAAGGAGGAGATGGACGCCGCCGCGGAGCGCCATCCCGAGGTGCCCTACGAGCCGCAGCTGATCGACGCGACGTTTGCGCTGCTCCTCTCGTCCGCCGGCGACCCGCTCGTGATCCCCGCCCTCAACCGCGACGGCGACATCCTCTCCGACCTCGTCCTGCCGCTCTTCGGCTCGATCGCCGGCTCGGAGTCGCTACTCGTCGCCTTCGAGTCCGACCTCGAGCCCGCGGCGATCATGGCCGAGGCCGCGCACGGGACGGCGCCCTCCTTGCAGGGGAAGAACGTCGCGAACCCGATGGCGATGATCCTTGCGGGCGCGGCGCTCCTTTCCCATGCCGGCGACGAGGTACAGGACGCGGGCGAGGTACAGGACGCGGGGCGCGCGATCCGCGAGGCGTGCCTCGAGGCGGTCGGCCAGGGCGCGCGCACCCCCGACCTCGGAGGCCACCTGGGCACGACCGAGTTCACCGACGAGGTGATCGCCCGCGTCCGCGCGAAGCTCGAGGTCTGGGCCTCGCTCTAGCCACAGCGTGCGCGAGGTCGCCGGGCGGATCGGCGCGCACACGAAGGGGCGCCGCACCGGAACCTGCCCTGATCGCTCGTGCTCGGATCTACCGATCGACTACGAGGCCGCAGCCGCGCGGTGCCAGGTGTCCCAGCCTTCGGCCCAGGTCTCGACGAAGAGCCGCGCCGCGACCGGGTCGAACTGCGTGCCGGCCCCTTCCTCCACCTCGGCGAGCGCGTGCTCGTGCGTGAGCGAGCAGCGGTAGGGGCGCGGCGAGATCATGGCGTCGAAGGCGTCGGCGATCGCGAGGATCCGCGCCTCGACGGGGATCCTGCGCCCACTCAGCCCCGCCGGGTAGCCGCTGCCGTCCCACCGCTCGTGATGGAAGAGCACGTACGGCAGCGCGTCGTGGAACCTTCGCAGCGGCAGGACGAGCTGCGCCCCGGCCGTCGGATGGCGCCGGATCTCCGCGACCTCCTCGAGCGTGAGCGGGCCTGTCTTGCCGAGCAGCTGCGGCCGGACCTTGACCTTGCCGACGTCGTGCAGCGGTGCGGCGAGGCGAAGGGATTTGATCCGCTCGCGA
This sequence comes from uncultured Actinomycetes bacterium, assembly GCA_963796265.1. GTDB lineage: Bacteria > Actinomycetota > Thermoleophilia > Gaiellales > Gaiellaceae > Palsa-739. Next base: position 605,092 of record CAWCLA010000002.1, read on the forward strand.
TCCCACCCCAGCTCGACCGCGACGGGCTCGGCGAGCGCCGCGACGCGGGCGCCGTGGCCGAGGGTCTGGTCGCGCTGCTCGAGCGCGCGGGCGATGGAGGCGAGCATGTCCCGGAGGATTCCGCGCCGGGGCCGGGACTCCTACCTTCGCCGCACCGGTGCCAGGCACCGCACGGAGAGGTGCGCGGGCGGGCGTCCTACCGCTAGCCCTTCCAGATGCCGCCGATCGACGTGCCCGTGCGGGAGAAGCCCAGCCGCGGCAGGCCCCAGGCGTCCTCGATCGTCCGCAGGAGGCCGTAATGATTCGTCGGCTTTCTGAACCTCGCGCCACGCCGCACGACCGGCCCGAGCGCGAGCGCCTCGATTCGGCCGCCGCCGCCCGCATAGCTCGTCCCCTCGTCGAACACGACGAAGACGACGCCGCCGCGGAGCGCGCGCGAGTGCAGCAGCGGCACGATGTGTGCTTTCAGCCAGGCGTCGCCGGTCGACACGGGGCAGTCGTGCATGTCGTTGCAGAGGTTCGGGATCACGAGGGAGAAGTCGGGCAGCCGGTGCCGGGCGAGATCGCGCGGGAGCCGAGTCAGCGGGACGATGTGGTCACGGCGGACCCGCGACTCGGCGACGTCTCGGAAGTAGAGGAACGGGACGTGCTTCTTCGCGTAGCGGCCGGCCGAGCCGCCGGTGTAGCCCGGGTGCGGCAGGTCCTCGGCATACGCCTTCCACGTCTTTCCCGCGGCGGCGAGCGTGTCGGCGAGGCTACGGCCGTCGACGACGCAGTCGGTGCAATCGTTCGAGACCCCTTGTGTCGAGCCCGAGACGAGCGCGAGGTAGTTCGGCAGGCTCGGATGCGCGACCGCGTCGTAGTCGGTCAGCGTCGCGTAGCGACGGGCGAGCCGGTTGAACGTGGGCGCATCGGGATTGCCGGCGATCGACGCCGCCTCGTGGTTCTCGAACACCACGACGACGACATGCGTGAAGTGCGGCACGCGCACGGACGGTGGGACCGTGGTCGGGACCGTCGCGCCCGCCGAGCCGCCGCCGCAAGCCGCCGCGACGAGGGCCAGCGCAAGCCCAAGCTCTCCTAGAGCCGCTTTTCCAGCCACTTCTTGCCGTAATGCGTGGCAAAGAGGCCGATCACCAGCGCACCCACGATCCCGCCGGCGGCGTAGATCCCGTACCGCTGGATGGCGTCGGCGGCGGCATGGCCTGAGTAGTAGGCGACGAGACCGACCCCCGTCGCCCAGCAGATGCCGCCGGCGGCATTCCAGAACAGGAACTTCCACCACGGCATCCGGCCGATGCCGGCGACCCACGCGGCCGTGTAGCGGAGAACCGTGATGAAGCGGCCGAAGAAAACGGTCTTGCCGCCGTGCCTCGCCATCAGCCGCTCGGCGGCGGGGAGGAATCGGTCGGCGTACCGCCGCAGGAATCTCCAGCGCTCGAAGAGGCGCCGCCCGCCGACGCGCCCGATCAGCCAGTACCCGAGGTTGTCTCCGAGGATCGCGGCGGCGGCCGCGAGCACGATCACCCAGGCGATCGAGTAGTGCCCCTGGGAGGCGAGAACGCCGAATGCGATCAGCGCCGTCTCGCCCGGCAGCGGGATTCCGAACGACTCCAGCATGATGACGACGAAGAGCAGCGGGAGCCCGTGATTCGTGAAGAAATGCGTCACTTCGATGCGAGGCTATCGCGCGCCGTCTGCGGAAGATCACGCATGGCCACCGCCGCTCGCTCGCGTAGTCTAGGCGCCGATGAGGGTCGGGATCCCGCGCGAGACGACGGAGGGCGAGCGGCGGGTCGCACTCGTTCCCGAGACCGTGGGGAAGCTCGCTGCAGGAGGCTTCGAGCTCGTCGTCGAGCAGGACGCCGGCGCCGACGCCTCGTTCCCGGACGAAGCGTACGCCGCGGCAGGCGCGACGGTCGGCGACCCGTGGGACGCCGACGGCGTCGTCAAGGTCCGGAAGCCGTCGGCCGGCGAGGTCGAACGGCTCCGCAGCGGCCAGCTCCTGATCGGCTTTCTCGAGCCGCTCTCCGACCAGGCCGGCGTCGAGGCGCTCGGCGCGCGCGGCGTGACGGCGTTCGCCCTCGAGTCCGTGCCGCGGATCACGCGCGCACAGCCGATGGACGCGCTTTCGTCGCAGGCCACCGTCGGCGGCTACAAGGCGGCGCTCCTCGCGGCCGAGCAGCTCCCGCGCTTCTTCCCCATGCTCATGACCGCCGCCGGCACGGTTCCGCCCGCGAAGGTGCTCGTGATCGGGGCCGGCGTGGCCGGGCTGCAGGCGATCGCGACGGCGCGGCGGCTGGGCGCTGTGACGACAGGCTTCGACGTCCGCCCCGCCGTGCGCGAGCAGATCGAGAGCCTCGGCGCGAACTGGCTCGACCTCGGGGTCGGCGGCGCCGAGGCGGAGGGGGGATACGCGCGCGAGCTGACCCCGGAGGAGATGGAGGCGCAGCAGCAGGCTCTAGAGCAGCGAATCGGCGACTTCGACGTGGTGATCACGACCGCCGCCGTCCCCGGCCGGCCCGCGCCGAAGATCATCCCGGCCTCCGCGGTCGAGGCGATGCGGCCCGGCTCCGTGATCGTCGACCTCGCTGCCGAGACCGGCGGCAACTGCGAGCTGACCGAGCCCGGCGAGATCGTCGCGCGCGCCGGCGTCACGCTCGTCGGGCTGACGAACCTCGCGAGCACGATGCCCTACCACGCCTCGACGCTGTACTCACGGAACGTCCAGGCGCTCCTCCTCCACCTCGCGCCGGAGGGCGAGCTCGCGCTCGACTGGAGCGACGAGATCACGAACGGCGCCTGTGTCGCCGGCAAGGGGGACGCATGAGCCACAACATGCTGCTCGTCTTCGAGGTCACGATTCTGATCCTCGCGATCTTCCTCGGCTTCGAGGTGATCTCGAAGGTGCCGACGCTCCTGCACACGCCGCTCATGTCGGGGACGAACGCGATCCACGGCATCGTCGTCGCGGGCGCGATGATCGTGCTCGCCTCCGGCCACAAGGGCCCGTTCATCTGGGTCATCGGCTTTCTCGCCGTCGTGCTCGGCTCGGCGAACGTCGTGGGCGGCTTCGTCGTCACGGACCGGATGCTCCAGATGTTCAGGAAGCGCGAGCCCGCGAAGCAGACCGACGCGTCGCAGGACGGGAAGGGCTCGTGAGCACCAACCTCAGCGACGCGCTCTATCTGATCCCGATCGTCACGTTCATCCTCGCGCTCCGTTTCCTCTCCAACCCGGCGCACGCGCGCCGCGGCAACCAGATCGGTGCGGCCGGGATGCTCGTCGCGATCGTCGTCACCTGGGTCAAGGCGGGCGGCGGGAGCTGGTGGGCGCTCGTGATCGCGATGATCATCGGCGGCGGCTTCGGCGCGGTCGCGGCCCGGAAGGTGCAGATGACGGCGATGCCGCAGATGGTGGCGCTCTTCAACGGCGTCGGCGGCGGCGCGGCGGCCCTCATCGCGCTCGCCGAGCTGCACAGGATCCTGCCGGAGCCCGGCCGGCCCACGTGGGACGTCTCCACCGCGATAGCGCTCTCGGGCCTCATCGGCGCAATCTCGTTCGCCGGGTCGATGGTCGCATTCGCGAAGCTCCAGGAGCTCATCGGCGGCCGGCCGATCACGTATCCGGGCCAGAACGTCGGGAACATCGTCCTCCTCGTGGGGCTCGCCGCCTCCACCGTCGCGGTCGCGGCCGGCCTGCAGGATCAGTGGCTGCTCTGGATCGTCGTCGGCGGCGGCACGGTCTTCGGCGTCCTCTTCGTCCTCCCGATCGGCGGCGCCGACATGCCGGTCGTGATCTCGCTCCTGAACGCGTTCACCGGCCTCGCCGTCGCGATCGGCGGCTTCGAGCTGGAGAACAACGTCCTCATCGTCGCCGGCATGCTCGTCGGCGCCTCCGGCACCTTGCTGACGATGTTGATGAGCAAGGCGATGAACCGCTCGATCGGCAACCTCCTCTTCGGCGCCTTCGGCAAGGTCACCGCCGAGGCGGCCGCGGTGGCGGCGGGCGACGGGGGGACGGCGCGGAGCGCGAGCGCCGAGGACGTCGCAGTGATGCTCGCGTACGCGCACAAGGTCGTCTTCGTGCCCGGCTACGGCCTCGCGGTCGCGCAGGCGCAGCACGACGTCCGGCAGCTCGCCGACCTGCTCGAGAGCAAGGGCGTCGAGGTCTCGTACGCGATCCACCCCGTCGCGGGACGGATGCCGGGCCACATGAACGTCCTGCTCGCCGAGGCGAACGTCCCGTATCCGCAGCTGAAGGAGATGGACGAGGCGAACCCGGAGTTCTCGCGGACGGACGTCGCGGTCGTCGTCGGCGCGAACGACGTCGTCAATCCCGACGCACGTTCGAACCAGGGCTCGCCGATCTACGGCATGCCGATCCTCAACGTCGACGCCGCGCAGGCCGTGGTCGTCCTCAAGCGCTCGATGAACCCGGGCTTTGCCGGGATCGAGAACCCGCTCTTCTACAACCCGAAGACCGTGATGCTGTTCGGCGACGCGAAGGACTCGATCACGAAGCTCATCGCCGACGTCAAGAACCTCTGAGCGGCGTCCGGAGCGTCGCGCGCGAGCTCGACCGCGCGTCTAGTCGTCACCCGGCCGCGGCGTGCCGTCTCAGGAGAAGCGCACGGGGTCGAGCAGCTCGAGCTGCGGGGACGACATGTCGCCGAGCAGCGCGTCGGCGACGAGGCGGCCGCACGCGAAGCCGAGCACGTTGCCGTGGCCGGAGTAGCCGCCGGCGACCCAGAGGCGCCCGTCGCGCCCCGGCACCGGGCCGACGAGCGGCAGCATGTCCTGCGTCAGCCCGAAGATGCCGGCCCACCGGTGCGTGACCTCCACCTCTCGGCCGGCGAGCTCGTGGAGGAACGACTCGAGCGACGACTGGATCGCCGGCGTCGTCTCCTCGACGTCGGTCAACTCGTCGAGGATCGACACGTCGCGGAAGCCGCCGAGCAGGATCCGCCCATCCGGGAGCTGCTGCCAGTAGTCGAAGCCCTGGCGCGCGTAGTGCGGGCGGTCGTACAGGACATCGTCGAGCGGCTCGCTCGCGACCACCTGGCCGCGCGTCGGCCAGATCAGGTCGGCGAGCTCGGGGACGAGGCCGTGGGCATAGCCGTCGGTGGCGACGAGGACGCGATCGGCGTCGAGCGCCTCGACGTCCTCGACCCGGTCGTGCTCGCGGATCTCGACTCCCGCGTCCGCAGCGAGCGCGGCGAGCCGGCGGACGAGGCGCGCCGGCTGGAGCGAGCCGTCGCCGGGATGGGAGATCGCTCCCTGGAAGCGGCCCGCCGCTCCCCCGGGGACGTCGTCGAGCCACTCGGCCTCGAAGCCGTCCTCGCGCAGCGCCTCGTACTCGAGCCGGATGCCCTCCCGCTCCTCCTCGTCGCCGGCGAGGCGATAGCTGCCGGGGCGCCTGAGCGCGTCGCCGGCGAGCTCCTCCAGCCGGTCGAGCGCCTCCTTCGTCCAGCGCCAGTAGGAGGCCGCCTCCTCCGCGCCGTATGTCTCGCGGGCGACGTCGTAGCGGGCGGCGCCTCCGTCGAGCGCGAAGCCTCCGTTGCGGCCGCTCGCTCCCTCGGCGACCGCTCGCGCGTCGTGGACGCGGACGCGGAAACCGCCCTCGGCGAGGCGCAGCGCGGCGGAGCAGCCCGTGATGCCGGCGCCGACGATCGCGACGTCGACGCAGCCGTCGTGGCGGCGGTCCGCGCGCGGTGGGATGGGATCTTCCAGCCAGTACGGGTTCACAACGTCGAACGGTAGACGCCGTCGTGGACGGCGACGCGCCCTTCGATCTCGAGCTCGACCAGGGAGCGTGCGATCTCGTCGGCGCCGAGGCCCGTGTGGCGGACGAGCTCGTCGGCGCTCGCGGGCAGGAGCTCGAGGAGCGGCGAGCGCTCGCCCTCCAGCGGCTTCGGCTCGAGGCCGAAGGAGGCGAGCACGTCGGCGGCACCCGTCAACGGCGCCGCGCCGAGCTTGAGGAGCGCGTTCGTCCCGGCGCTCAGCGACGACGTGATCTCGCCCGGGACCGCGAAGACCTCTCGCCCCTCCTCGAGCGCGAGATCCGTTGTGATGAGAGCGCCGCTGCGCTCGCGCGCCTCGACGACGACCGTCGCCGCGCCAAGGCCGGCGACGATGCGGTTGCGTGCCGGGAACCGCCACGGTGCCGGCTCGACCCCGGGCGCGTACTCCGAGACGATGAGGCCGGCACCCGCGACGCGGCGCGCGAGCTCGGCGTGCGCGGCCGGATAGTCGCGGTCGATCCCGCAGCCCAGCACCGCGACGGTCGTCCCCTCGGCTTCGAGCGCACCGCGATGCGCCTCGGCGTCGATCCCGCGGGCGAGCCCGCTCACGACGACCAGCCCCGCAGCCGCAAGCTCCCGGCTCAGGCTGCGGGCAACCGAGGCGCCGTACCCGGAGCACGCGCGCGCGCCCACGATCGCGACGGCCGGTCGCGACAGGACCTCAAGCTCCGACGCGCCGCGCAGGAAGAGGCCGGCGGGCGGGTCGTGGATCGCGCGCAGCAGCGACGGGAACTCCGGCGAGGAGCGCCCCAGGAAGCGATGCCCTCCCTCGGTGAGCCGCTCGAGGTACGCCCGCTCGTCGAAGCCCTTCTCGAAGGCACGCCAGCGCGCGCCCTGCGGCGGCCGGACGAGATGCGTGCCCGTCTCCGAGGCGAACACGGCGAGCGCGAGTTCAGACACCGTGACGCTCCTGGCTCGTCGCTCGCAAGCGAGGCAAGCGAGCGAGGCGAGGACAGTACAAGTAGTACGGCCACGCCGAGCGAGCGCTGGATCGCGCAGCGAGCGGCGAGAGCGCACCGCGGAGGCCGGCTCCGCCGGCCGGGAGCGGTGGCGCGACCAGGGGCGTCACGACGAGAGCTCGTCGGGGGAGCGATACGACAGCGCCTCCGCAACGTGCTCGGGACGCACGGACTCCGACTCGGCGAGCGCCGCAATGGTGCGCGCGACCCGCCCCACCCGCGCGTAACCGCGGCCGGAGAGGTGGAGGCGGTCGGCGGCGCGACGGAGCAGGGCGTCGGCCTCCGGTTCGCGGGGCGGGATCCTCGTGGCGAGCAGCTCCCGGGCGACCGCGACGCGAGCGCCCACGGCCGCGGAGCTCTCCCCGGGCGCGGCGGCGAGCTCCTCCCCGCGGACCCGCGGCATCGCGAGGACGAGGTCGAAGCGGTCGAGCAGCGCACGCGAGAGCTTGTCCCGGTACCGCGCGAGCCGCTGCGCGGAGCAACTGCACTGCGCGGCCGGGTCGCCGCGGCCGCCGCACGGGCACAGATTCATGGTTCCCACAAGCTGGAAGCGAGCCGGGAAGACGACCCGGCCGGCGGCGCGCGAGACCGAGACGAAGCCGTCCTCGAGCGGCTGGCGCAGCGCCTCCAGCGCCGGGCGCTGGAACTCGGCGAGCTCGTCGAGGAGCAGGACGCCATGGTGCGCGAGGCTCGCCTCGCCCGGTCGCAGGCGCGGGCCGCCGCCGACGATGGCGGAGGTCGAGGCGCTGTGATGCGGCGCGCGGAAGGGCGCTCTCGAGACGAGCGGGTGCTCGCCGTCGACGAGCCCGGCGACCGAGTGGATCCGCGTCACCTCGAGCGCCGCCTCGGAGTCGAGGGGCGGCAGGATCCCCGGCAGCCGCCGTGCGAGCATCGTCTTCCCCGTCCCGGGCGGCCCGCCGAGGAGGAGGTTGTGCCCGCCCGCTGCGGCGAGCTCGAGCGCGCGCCGGGCGCGTTCCTGCCCGCGGACGTCGGCGACGTCGAGCCCGGCGGCCGCGCCGTGCCCGTTCGGCGACAACAACAGCGGTGGCTCGGGTTCTAGCTCAAGCTCGCCGCGCAGGTAGGCGACTGCCTCCGCGAGATGGTGGATCGGGATCGCGTCGACGCCGGCGAGCGCGGCCTCGCGCGCGGAGTCCCCCGGACAGAGGAGACGCTCGACGCCGAGCCGCCGCGCGCCCTCCGCGACTGCGAGGACTCCGCCGACCCTCCGCAGGCGCCCGTCGAGCGCGAGCTCGCCGACGGCGGCGGTGTGCTCGAGCGCGCTCCGCGGCACCTGCCGGGACGCGGCCAGCAACGCGAGCGCGATCGGCAGGTCGAAGCCCGAGCCTTCCTTGCGCAGCTCGGCCGGAGCGAGGTTGACCGTGATCCGCCCCTCCGGGAAGCTCAGCTCCGCGGCGGAGATGCCGCTGCGGACGCGCTCCCGTGCCTCCTGGCACGCGCGGTCGGCGAGCCCGACGATCGCGAAGCCGGGAAGGCCGTCGCGGACGTGCGCCTCGATTTCGACGCGTCGCGGCTCGAGGCCGACGAGCGCATGCGTGACCGCGCGTGCAAGCACGTGTCGAGGCTACGAGGGAAGGCGTGACGCGGCTGCGCCGGGTTGCTTGCAGGTTCCCGGCGTCCCGAGCAGCTACAGGCGCGGCGGGACGGAGGCTGGCGTTTCGCCGTAAGGTTCGGGCATGGACCGGCCCGCACCGCTGACCGTCCGCGAGCTTTCGGCCGAGCTCCGCTGTTCCGAGGACGAGGTTCGCTCTCTGATCCGCGACGGGGAGCTGCGGACGGTCGCCTGCGGGATCCGGCCCGGCCTCGTTCCGCGCCACGAGTTCGACGCGTACCTCCGCCGGCACCGGCTCGGCGACTCGCACCGGTCTTCGACGACGCCGTAGGCTGGCTCGCGTCGAAGGACCGGGTCAGAACGAGAGGACTGGTGAACGGTTCTTGATCGCCCTTGGGCCTGCTACGCCGGAGGGGCGCATCAACAGCTCGAAGCCCGCGCGCCACCCGGTTCTTCTCCCATCGGAGCGGGGCGGCTCCGCTGCTCACGGGCTGAGCGGTTCGGGATCGAGAATCCGATAGGAGCCGGAGCCGTGTTGTTTGGCCTGGTACATGGCGGTGTCGGCGTCGTGGAGGAGTTGGTCGACGGTGGACTCGGGGGTGGCGGTGGCGATCCCGAGTGAGCCGCTGACTCGCTGGGAGCCGTGAGGGAGCGGGATGGGGGTGTCGAGTGCGTCCATGATCCGTTCGACGAGCGCCTCGAGGGCGTCGTGGGTGTCGATGCCCTCGGCGAGGATCGCGAACTCGTCGCCGCCGAAGCGAGCGACGGTGTCCGAGGGGCGGAGTGCCGCCTGCAGAATGCGTGCGAGGGCGCGTAGGAGCTCGTCGCCGGTCTTGTGCCCGTGGGTGTCGTTGACGGTCTTGAACCCGTCGAGGTCGAGCATCATCACGACGGGGCGGCTGTGATCTCGGCTGGCCCGGGCGAGCGCCTGCTCGAGCCGGTCGACGAACAGGAGCCGGTTCGGTAGTTCTGTGAGCGCGTCGTGAAAGGCCTGGTAGGTGAGCTGGTCCTCGAGCAGCTGGTGTTCGGTGCGGTCGCGGATGATCGCTTCCAGCCCGGTCGGTTCCCCGTCTGCGTCGACGAGGAACCGGGCGGTGGCCTCCACGAACCGGTGGCTGCCGTCCTTGGCCAGCGTATGCAGCTCGGCGCTCTCGCCCTGGCGCGCGAACACCTGCTGTGCGTATTCGAGATCCTCGGGCGCGACCAGCTCGAACATGTTCATTGCCACGAGTTCCTGGCGGCTGTAGCCGAACATGCGCTCGCCGGCGGTGTTGACCGAGGTGAGGTTTCCGGACATGTCGGTCGTGACGATGGCGTCTGCTGCGTGCTCGAACAGGTCGCGGTAGCGCTGCTCGCTTTCCCGGAGCGTCTTCTTGGCTCGCCGCTGCTCGGTAACGTCGCGCAACGAGACGACGATCCCGGCGATCCCGGGCTCTTCGAGCAGGTTGGTGGCGATGGTCTCGAAACAGTGCCAGGCCCCGTCGGCGGCCCGCACCCGGTAGTCGACCGACCCCGTCGCGCCCGGCCGCTCCATCACCGGCCCGACCGTCGCGAGCAGCGCCGGCAGATCGTCCGGGTGCGTCAGCGGCAGAATGTCCGTCCCCACCAGCGACTCCGGCGGATAGCCCAACACCCGCTCGAACGCCCCGTTCGCCCAGCGCACCACCCGCTCCGCATCGACGATCATCAACAGATCCGACGACTGCTCCGCGATCGCCCGGAACGGCCCCAGAGCTCCCTCGCCCGCGCCAGGCGCCTCAACCGGTACGCGGATCACGGGCCCCACATCCAGCACGTGAAACACGCACACCCAGGCCGGCCCGCACGCACGGCGGCCTGCCCGGACCAGAAGCGGTCATAGACGTCATACCCGTGCATCGGCGATCCCGCATCGCCACTTGAATTGGTGATGAGCGTGCCCCTCGCACGGTCGCACGGTAGGGCGCGAGGCTGGGCCAGCGATGCTTCTATGTCTGTCAAGTCGCCAGTGGCGGTCCGTGTTCGAGTAGCCGGTAGAGGCTGCGGGCGAGGTAACGCTTGAGGCAGCGGTTTGCCTCGCGTCGGGTTTTGCCTTCCTGGATGCGTCGCTCGATGTAGGCGACGGTTGGCGGATGGAGGCGTTTCCGTGTGACCAGGATCATGTGCAGTGCGCGGTTCAGTTTGCGGTCGCCTGATCGGTCGAGCCGGTAGCGGACGGTCTGGCCGGAGGAGGCGGGGATCGGTGCGACGCCGGCGAGCCGCGCGAAGGCCGCTTCGGAGTGGATGCGGCCATGGTGTGACCAGGAGAGGACAAGCTGGGCGACGGCGTGCGGGCCGACGCCGGGCTGGTCGAGGAGTTGCGGTGCGAGCTTGCGTGTGAGTGCTTCGATCTGCCGTCCCAGCTCGCGCTCCTCAGCTGTCAGCTGCAGGACGCGTCGAGCGACCGAGCGCAGCGCGAGCAGGCTGCCGCGGAGCTCGGGATCGCGTCGAATCTCGGGTCGAGTGGCTGCCAGGCGTCGTAGTAGCGGAGCGGGTGTGAGCTGCCGCAGCTCGCTGCGCAACGGTTCAGGGGTCGTGATCAGCAGGTCGCGCAGCTGGGCCAGTCCGGCGCATTTGGCGGTGACGGCTCCTTCGCGTGCCGCCACCAGCACCTGCAAGGCCTGGCGCTCGCCGCCGGCCCGAGGCGTCGCCGGCCGCTCCAGGGCAAGCACGCTGCGAGCGGCGCGGACAGCATCGAGCGCGTCGGTCTTGCCTCCGGAGCCGCGCTCCCGCCGCAGCCTGCTTACCTCGAGCACCCGCTCGCCATGACCGGTTAGAAAGCGGGTCAGACCGGCCCCGAACGAACCGCTCCCCTCCACAGCGAACGCACGACGCCCCGAGGCGTGGGCGTCGACGAGCCTCAGCGCATCCGCGTAGCCGACGCCGCTTGCAGCAACGGTCGTCTCGAAAACGACCGCCCCAGTCACGACCTCGACAACCGCGAGCGCCTGCGAATCGCGGTGCGGATCGACACCAACCACGTAGTCCAGCTGATCTGCGAGCATCTCTCACCGACCTCCAGCCGAGCGTTGGGGGACACAACGGTGTCGGCCTGGAGCGGCAAACCGCGCGCGCCAAGACTGTGACGGGTCACGCCCCAAAGGGCGGACAGGCTTCTGATCAGGCCAGCAAGCGGGCACCAGGCCGGCACCGGCCACACTCCACCCGGACACATCACTCGCAAGACACCCACCAACCGGCGGGGTCATCCTCTCACCGAGTCACGAGCAAAGAGCACCGGCACCAACCTGACAACAGCCCCAGACGGGACCGCCACAGACTCACAGATGCTCTCACTCGAGCCGGCGCGCCGGCCACCCGCGGCCGGTCGACTCAGGTCGCGCGCGCGACGAGGACGTCCTCGAAGTACTCGCCCGCCCGCCGGCCCGTGCGGCGGTTGACGTGCCGGCGCAACCGCGCCTCGAGCCGGAGGCCCGCGCGCTCGAGGATCTCCGGGTAGAGGGAGCGCCGGTCGTTGACGACGACGAGCACCGGTGCGCCCGGGCGCAGCGCGGCCGTGGCGCGGGCGAGCACGGCTGCAATGCCGGCGCGATAGGCCTCGAGCGAGGCGAGCGACGTCCCGGAGGCGGCGGCGCCAATCTCGCGCTCCCGCCGGTCGTCGAGCCCAAGCAGCTCGTACGCGTAGCGGTGCTGCTCGTGGTAGTCGATCAGCCCCGGATACGGCGGCGAGGTGAGGATCCCGTCGTACGGCCCGGCGAGCTCGATCTCTCGCGCGTCGCCGTGCAGCACCGTCCCCTCGCGCTCCGCGTCGCGGACGTGCGCGAACTCCTCGATGCGCGCGAGCGTGTCGAGCGTGTAGCGGCGGAGGAAGCCGGCAGCCGAGGAGACCGGGCGGCACTCGCGGCGGTGCTTGTGGCACCAGTACTCCCCGCGCTGCGGCTCCTTGGGCGCCTCGAGGTCGAAGTGCGCGGCCCGCCGCGCCGACCGCGCGGCCCGCGACAGGATCACGCGCAGGACGTCGCGATGCCGGTACTCCGGGATCAGGTCGCGGAAGCCGAGAAGCTCCGCAGCCGCCCGCGGCGCGTACCACGCCCGCAGGTAGCCGCTTGCGCGCGCCCGGCGCTGCGGCAGCGACTCGATGCGCACCGACATCTCCCGCAGCTCCTCTCCCAACGCCGCGAGGTCGTAAGGGGCGGTCTTGACGCGCATGAGGAGGCAGTTGAAGGCGGCGATGTCCACCCCCGTCGCGTCGCGCCCGGACTCGAGCGCCTGGACGAGCGTCGTCCCCGACCCCGCGAAGGGGTCGAGGACGTGGTCGCCGGGCTCGAGATAGCGGTCGAGCAGCGCCTCGACGAGCTGGGGGATGAACTTGCCGTGGTACGGGTGGAGGCGGTGGACGTGCTTCGTCCGCACGCGCTCGGGGAGCGCCGCCTCGGACCAGGAGAGGTCGAGGTCCAGCGTCGCGTACAGCTCGTCCTGCGTGACGGGCACCCGGCGGGATTCGACGCGCCGGCTAGAACGCCTGCGGAAGCCGCTGCAGGCGGCCCTCGCGCACGGCGATCACGTCGAAGCCGACCGCCAGCCCCGCGAGCTCGGGGCGGGCACCGAGCCACGCCTCCGCTGCTCGGCGCAGCCGCCGCCGCTTCTCGGCCGTGATCATCTCGAGCGGGTCGCCGAAGCGCGCGCCCCTCTTCTCCTTCACCTCGACGAAGCGGAGCGTCCGTCCGCGCCGGACGATCAGGTCGAGCTCGTTGCCGCCGGCCCAGACGTTCTCGCCGAGGATCCGCCAGCCCCGCAGCCGGTACCAGCGCACGGCTCGTCGCTCGGCGACCCAGCCCGAGCCGGCTCTAGGCAACGGCTTCCGCCACGCTCTCGTAGCAGAGCGCCTGGAAGCTGAGCCGGTGCACCGCCGACGGCCCCCGGGCGCGCACGGCGGCGGAGTGGCCCGGCGTGATGTAGCCCACGTGCTGCGCGAAGCCGTAGGCGGGATAGAGCGCATCGAGACGATGCATCAGGCGGTCGCGCGTCACCTTCGCGACGATCGAGGCCGCCGCGATCGCCGCGCTCTTCCCGTCTCCGTCGACGACGGCCGTGTGCTCCGGGGCCGTCGGGCCGAGGCGGAAGCCGTCGACGAGGAACGCCTCCGCCGGCGGTGACAGCGCCTCGAGCATCGCCCGCAGGCCGGCGAGGTTCGAGCGGTGCAGGCCGTTGCGGTCGATCTCGCCCGGCGGGATCACGCGCACGGCGATCCGCTCGGCACAGCCGACGACGGCACGGAACAGCTCCTCACGCCGTTCCGGCGAGCACTGCTTCGAGTCGTTCAGGAAGCCGAGCGGCCGCACGCGGTGGTCGCGCAGCGAGCCGTAGTCGAGCAGGACGCCGGCCACGACGAGCGGGCCGGCGAGGGAGCCGCGGCCCGCCTCGTCGGCGCCGGCGACGAAGCGTGCGCCGAGGCGTCGATCGAAGCGGAGGAGCTTCTGGCCGGTCCGCTTCTGCACGGCGCCGACGATAGCGCGCGATCCGGCTGAGGACTATGCGGGTGAGGAAGGCGCCGGGAAGTCGTTACTCGGCGGGCGCTGCTTCGGGCTCAGGCTCCGGCTCGGGCTCCGGCTCGGCCGCAGCCTCGGGCTCTTCATCAGCCGGCGCATCCTCGACCGGCTCGTCGGCGGGAGCTTCCTCGGCCGTCGGCTCCTCGTCCACCGTTTCCGCCTCGGCCTCGACGGGCTCGGCCCCGGCCTCGGGCTCCTCGGCGTCGCCCGCCTCGGTCGCCGTCGGCTCCTCCTCGGTCTCGGCAAGCGTCGCCTCGACGGTCTGCGGCAGCTCCGAGCCGGCTCCGTAGCGCCGCTCCCTGACCCGCGCCTTCTTGCCGACGCGGCCGCGCAGGTAGTAGAGCTTCGCGCGGTTCACGTCGCCGATCGCGACGACCTCGATCTTCTCGATCTTCGGCGAGTGGAGCGGGAACGTCCGCTCGACGCCGACGCCGAACGACTGCTTCCGCACGGTGAACGTCTCGCGCGCGCCGGCTCCCTGCCGCTTGAGCACGATCCCCTCGAAGACCTGCACGCGGCGTCGCGTGCCCTCGATCACCTGGAAGTGGACACGCACCGTGTCGCCCGCCTTGAAGCGCGGCACGTTGCGCAGCTGAGCGCGCTCGAGGTCCTGGATGACGTTGCTCACGAAAGGGGCCTGACGTGGAAAGGGGGCCTGACGGCCGACGGCCAATGTAGCAGCGTCACCGCGGAGACGCCGTGGGCTTCCGAGGTCTCGGTCGGCAGGCCGGTCATCCCCGGTCCAAGGGCCCAGCTGTCGCGCGGCTAGCGAAAGCCGATGCGGTCGGGCGGCCAGTAGACGAAGAAGACGGTGCCGATCAGCTTGTCGCGCGGGACCGAGCCCCACGTGCGGGAGTCGCAGGACTGCGAGCGGTTGTCCCCCATCATGAAGTACTGCCCCTTCGGGACGTGCCAGAGCTGCCCGAAGTGGGCGCTGTCGGCCAACCGGCGCTGCGCGGAGAGGTACGGCTCCTTGATCTTCACGAACTTCTTCGAGTCGGGCCCGCGGATCCAGATGAAGCCGTTGTCGTCCTCGCGCACTGCCTCGCCGGGCAGACCGATCAGGCGCTTCACGAACGTGCCGCCCTCCCCGCAGTCGCTCGCGGCCTTCGACGGGGTGTTGAAGACGACGATGTCGCCGCGCGACGGCGAGCTGAAGTCGAGACAGATGCGGCAGGCGAGCACACGGTCGCTCGAGTCGCCGAGACACCCGAGCGCGGGCTTCGCACAATTCAGCGCCGGCTCCATCGACGACGACGGGATGCGGTAGGGGTTGACGACCCAGAGCTTGAGCGCGAACACGATCAGGATCGCGCCCACGATGGTGAGGATCCAGTCGAGCGTGACGCGGACGCTTCGGGGAAGGCCCGGGAAGAGGCGCGCCAGCGGATCGCGGGTTCGCGACGAGGGAAACCCGGCCGCCCGGGCGTCATCCGAGAGCGACTCCGGCGGCGGCGGCGTCTGGCCGTAGTGGGTGTACTCCCAGATCGGGTCGGGCCGGGGCCGATCGGCATCGGGCGGCGCGGAGCCGGGCTGGTCGAGGCTGGGCTGCTCGCGATCGGGCTGTTCGGCGCTGGGCTGTTCGGGACTGGGCTGTTCGGCGCTGGGCTGTTCGGGGCTGGGCTGTTCGGGGCTGGGCCAGCCCCAGCCCCAGTCGTCCTCGTCCTTCTCCCGCTTCTCGTCCTCGTCCCCGAGCCCCGGGCGAGAGCGGCCCCAGTCGTCGCTCATCGGACCCGCTCCCGCCGCCAGGCGTCGACGCGCGCGTGGTCGCCCGACAGCAGCACGTCGGGCACCGTCCAGCCCTGGAACTCGGCCGGCCGGGTGTAGTGCGGATACTCGAGCCCGCCGCCGAGCTCGGCCGAAAAGCTCTCGAGCTCCCCGGATCCCTCGGCGAGCGCGCCGGGCAGTCGCCGCGCCACCGCGTCGAGCAGCGCCATCGCCGGCAGGTCGCCGTTCGAGAGGACGTACGGCCCGACCGAGAGCGCGTCGGTCGCGAGGTGCTCGACGATGCGCTCGTCGAAGCCCTCGAAGCGGGCCGAGAGGAGCGTGATCGCCGGCTCGGTCGCAAGCTCCTCGACCACCTCCTGGGTCAGCTGCCTGCCCTGCGGCGTGAGTGCGATCACCCGGTCGGGCGGCGCATCGCCGTACGCGGATTCGAGCGCGGCGGCGACGACGTCGACGCGGAGCACCATTCCCGCTCCGCCGCCGTACGGCTCGTCGTCGACCTGCCCCGCACGCAGCGGCGTCGTGTCGCGGTAGTTGAAGAGCCGCAGCTCGAGCTCGCCGCCGAGGACGCTCGCCAGCGGCCGTTGCTCCGTCAGCCAGGCATAGGCGTGAGGAACGAGAGTGAAGATGTCGATACGCACGAGCTGGGCTTAGTCCGGGTCTGCGAACCCCGCGGCGACAACGATGCGCCCGCCGGCCAGATCCACCTGCCGGACGCACGCCTCGACGAGGGGCAGCGACGCGCCGGAGTCGAGCTCGAGCACGTCGTTCGCAGGGTACTCGAGTACCTCGCGCACGCGCCCGAGCAGCCGTCCGTCCTCCTCCTCCACCTGGAGCCCGACGAGCTGGAAGACGTAGAACTCGTCCTCCTCGTCGAGCCTGGGCAGGCTCGCGCGCGCGACGGCGAGCTCGGCTCCGCGCTCGGCGTGGCGGTCCAGGCGGATCACCGGTCGCCCGCCGGAGCCGTGGCGCAGCGCGACGACCTTCGCCGGCTCCCCGCCCACGTACAGCGTCGCGCCCGCGGCGAACACGCCCTTCCGCTCGCTCGCGCGCTCGACGAAGAAGCCGCCGTCCAGGCCGTGCGGCTTCCCGACACGGCCGACCGGGACGAGGTCAGACAAGCGACTCGAAGTATTCCGCTGCCTCCTGCCGCGACGGGGCAACGCGGAAGTTCTCGACGAACTGGACGGTGTCCTCGCGCCCGACGCTCTCGAAGGCGCGAATCGCCGCCGAGACGTCGAACGGCGTCCGGCGAAGCTCGACATCCGGGCCGAGGAGCGCCCAGAACGCCTTGATGTCGCCCTCGTACGGCAAACCCACGGAGCCGGCGTTGATCCAGCGGCGACTGCCCACGATCCGGTCTTGCTGGATGTGCGTGTGTCCGGCCACGACGACGTCGGCGTCGACGCCCTCCAGGATTTCCGCAAGTCGCTCGTCCGGCGTCAGCGGCGTCACGATCTCCTCGTCGTTGCGGGGCGTGGCGTGGCAGAACAGTGCGTCTCCGAGCCCGTCGATCTCGAGTCGTCGCATCAGCGGCAGCAACTCGAGAAAGGCCGTGCTCGCGCTGCCGATCCTCTCCGCGACCCAGGCATGCAAGCCGTCGCTGTCGGGATCGCCGGCGATGAGGCGGTCGGTGTTTCCCCGGATCCACAGCGCCCGTTCGCCGAGCGCACGCAGGCGCTCGAGCGTCTCCTTCGGCTGCGGCCCATGGATGCAGTCGCCCCCGAGCACAATCGCGTCCACGTCTTCCCCTTCGACCTCCGCCAGCACCGCCTCCAGGGCCGGCAGGTTCGCGTGGACGTCGTAGAGGGCGGCGACCCTCATAGGCCTCGCTCGGTGAACTCTGAGACCGCTTCCTCGCGGGACGCCTTCAGCTCGGCGCCGTCGTACGGCGTGCGCCGGTGGACGAGGTCGAGCAGCCAGTACGCGCCCGGCTCCTTCTCGTAGGCCATCCCGACGCTCCCTGCGTTGACCACGCGGATACCCCCCACCGTGCGCTCGAACTGCGTGTGCGTGTGCCCGCAGACGACCGTTGCGGCGTCGAGCCCCTCGAAGAGGAAGGCGATGCTCTCGTCGGGCGTCCGCTCGGTGAAGATGTCCAGGTCGTTGCGCGGCGAGGCGTGGCAGTAGAGGACGTCGCCGACCTGCTGCGTCTCGGGTAGCCCGTGGAGGAAGGCGATCTCGTCCTCGCTGAGCCGGCCGCGCGTCGCCTCGACGAGCGCCTCCGGAACGAGCCCGCCCTCGCCGGGATAGAGCTCGCGGTCGGCGTTGCCGCGCACCCAGCGGACGCGGCCGCCGAGCCCGCGCAGGCGCCCGAGCGTCTCCGACGGCCGGTCGCCGCCGGCGCAGACGTCACCCCCGACGACGATCGTCGCGTCGTCCGGAATCTCGGCGAGCACGGCCTCCAGGGCGGCGAGGTTCCCGTGGATGTCGTAGAGCGCGGCGACGCCCACGGCGCTTCAATCGACGATCTCGAGCTGGAGCCTGCGTCCCGCCTCGACGCCGCCGGCGCGGACGATCGTGCGCAGCGCGCGGACGAGCCGGCCCTGGCGACCGATCACCTTGCCGACGTCCGCCTCGGCGACGTGGAGCCGAAGGAGGAGCGTGCCGTCGGCTTCCTCGACCTCCTCGACCCGCACGGCATCGGGCTCGTCGACGAGCCGGCGCGCAAGCTCGGCCACGAGCTCGGCCACCGCTACGAGATGCCCTGGGCCTTGAGCAGCTTCGCCACCGACTCCGTTGGCAGCGCGCCCTTCTCGAGCCATGCGCGCACCTTCTCCTCGTCGAGGTCGATGAGCGACGGCTCCGACTGCGGGTTGTAACGACCGACGATCTCGATGAACTTGCCGTCGCGCGGCGAGCGCGAATCGGCGGCGACGACGCGGTAGATCGGATTCTTCTTCGAGCCGACCCGCGTCAGCCTGAGCTTCACTGCCATTTGCCTACCTTCTCGCTTTCTTCTTCCGTTTGGATTTCGACTTGCGGGTGGCGCTGGGCCGCGGCGGCCCCTGCATCGGGAGGCCGCTGCCGGATGAGCCGGCGCCGGGGATCTGCGGCATCTTGCCCGATCCGGCCATCTTCATCATCTTCGCCATCTGCTTGCGCGCCTCGAGCAGCTGGTTGACCTGCTCCACGGTCGTGCCCGAGCCGGCGGCGATCCGCTTGCGGCGAGAGGCGTCGATGACGTGCGGGACGCCCCGCTCGTGCGGCGTCATCGAGAGGATCATGCCCTCGACCCGCTTGAGCTGGCGCTCGTCAACCTGGTCGAGGCCCTCGAGCTGGCTGCCGAGGCCGGGGATCATCTTGAGGATGCCCTGAAGCGGCCCCATGCGACGGAGCATCTTGTAGCTCGAGAGGAAGTCGTCGAAGCTGAACTCGCCCTTCAGCATGCGGCGCTCGAGCTTCTCCTTCTCGTCGTCGGCGATCGCCGCCTCGGCCCGCTCGATCAGCGTCAGGACATCGCCCATGCCGAGGATCCGCGAGGCCATCCGATCCGGGTGGAACCAGTCGAGGGCGTCGAGCTTCTCGCCGAGCGAGGCGAGCTTGATCGGCCGGCCGGTGACAGCGCGGACGGAGAGGGCGGCGCCGCCGCGCGCGTCGCCGTCGAGCTTCGTGAGGACGACGCCGTCGAAGTCGATCCGCTCCTGGAAGGCCTGCGCGACGTTGACGGCCTCCTGTCCCGTCATCGCGTCGAGGACGAGCAGGACGTTCGTCGGCTTCGCCTCGCGCCGGACGGCGGCGAGCTCCTCCATGAGCGCCTCGTCGACGTGGAGACGGCCGGCGGTGTCGAGGATCACGACGTCGCGGTCGTCCGTGCGCGCCCGCTCGATCCCGGCCCGGACGGCCTCGACCGGGTCGGCTCGCTCGTCGGCGTACACCGGAACGCCCACCTGCTCGCCGAGTTGCGCGAGCTGGTCGATCGCCGCCGGGCGCTGCAGGTCGGCGGCCACGAGCGCCGGCTTGCGTCCTTCCTTCTCGAGCAGGAGAGCGAGCTTCGCGGCGGCGGTCGTCTTCCCCGAGCCCTGGAGGCCCGCGAGCAGGATCGTCGTCGGCGGCCGCTGCGAGAAGGCGAGCCGGGAGTCGCTGGAGCCGAGGAGCTCGGTCAGCTCCTCGTGGACGATCTTCACGACCTGCTGGCCGGGTGTGAGGCTCTTTCGCACGTCCTCGCCGAGCGCGCGCTCGCGCACGTGCGCGACGAAGTCCTTGACGACGCCGAAGTTGACGTCCGCCTCGAGCAGGGCGAGGCGCACCTCGCGCATGGCGCGGGAGATCACCTCCTCGTCGAGGACACCGCGCCCACGGAGGTCGCCGAGGGCGCTCTGGAGCTTCTCGCTCAGCGCGTCGAACATCGCGGGCCAGACTAGCTGGGCTGGAATCTCGGCAGCCCCGGCGTCACACTTCACACATGGTCTCTGCCGTCGCCGCGCGGAAGACGGTCAGCATCCTCTTCTGCGACCTCGCCGGTTCGACCGCCCTGGGGGAGCGGCTCGATCCGGAGCCGCTGCGGGAGCTCATGGGCTCCTGGTACGAGGCGATGCGGGCGGGGATCGAGCGCCACGGCGGCACGGTCGAGAAGTTCGTCGGCGACGCCGTCATGGCGGTCTTCGGCTTGCCGCGCGCGCACGAGGACGATGCCCTACGAGCGGTGCGGGCGGCTTTGGAAATGCAAAGCGCCGTCGAGCGCCTGAATGCCTCCCTCGCCGGACGCGACGTACCCGAGCTACGAATCCGGATCGGGATCAACACCGGCGAGGTCGTGACCGGCGACGAGACCGGGACCCTCGTCACCGGCGATGCGGTCAACACCGCGAAGCGACTCGAGGAGGGAGCCGCGGGAGGCGAGATCCTGATCGGCGCGGTCACCCAGCGGCTCGTGCGGCACGGGACCGAGCTCGAGCCCGTCGCCGCCGTCGCCGCCAAGGGAAAGAGCAGTCCCGTCGAGGCATGGCGCGTGGTGGCCGCCATCGCCGACGCCGACTCGTTCGCCCGCCGCTGGGACACGCCGCTTGTCGGCCGGACGAGCGAGCTCGCGGTTCTCCGGGACGAGCTCACCGCGAGCGCGAACGTCCGCGGCTGCCGGCTGGTGACGGTGATCGGCGCGGCCGGCGTCGGCAAGACCCGGCTCGTGTCCGAGCTCGTCGCCGAGGTCGGTGCGCACGCGACAGTCGTCTCCGGCCGCTGCCTTCCCTACGGGGACGGAATCACGTTCTGGCCGCTGACGGAGCTGATCCGGCGCCTCGGCGGCGAGCAGGCCGTGGCGGAGGCGATCGGGGACGAGCCCGATGCCGCGCTCGTCGTCGAGCGTCTCCGCGTGCTGAGCGGCAGTGGAGCCACGCAGCCGGAGGAGCTCTTCTGGGCGATGCGGCGGCTCTTCGAGGCCCTCGCCCGTGCGCGGCCACTCCTCGTCGTCCTCGAGGACGTCCACTGGGCAGAACAGATGCTGCTCGACCTCGTCGAGCACGTGAGCCGCTGGAGCCGCGATGCACCGATCCTCTTCCTCTGCGTGGCGCGCGGCGAGCTGCTCGAGGAGCGGCCGCAGTGGGAGGGCGTGCTCGTGCGGCTCGAGCCGCTCTCTGCCGGGGAGGCGACCGAGCTTCTCGACGCGCTCGACGGCCGCGGCAGTCTGTCGCCGGAGCTCCGCGCGCGCGTGGCGGAAGTTGCGCAGGGGAATCCGCTCTACACCGAGCAGCTCGTCGCGATGCTCGCCGAGGAGTCGGGCTCGGCGTCGGAGCTCGTCGCACTGCCGCCGACGATCCAGGCCCTCCTCGCCGCCCGGCTCGACCGTCTCGACCGGGTCGAGCGGGACACGCTCGAGCGCGCCGCGATCGTCGGCAAGGAGTTCTGGCCCGGGGCTGTGGCCGCTCTGGACGGCCGCCACGAAGCGACGCTCGGAACAACGCTGCTCGGGCTCGTCCGCCGCGACCTCGTCGAGCCCGCGGTGTCGAGCATCCCCGGGGAGGATGGCTTCCGTTTTCGACACGCGCTGATCCGGGATGCGGCGTACGCCGGCATTCCCAAGCGGACGCGCGCCGAGCTCCACGAACGCTTTGCCGGGTGGGTCGAACTCCACGAGGCCGGGGAAGAACTGGTCGGGTATCACCTCGAGCAGGCCTACCGCTACCGGGACGAGCTCGGAGCGGTCGACGACGAGGCACGCGCTCTCGGCGCGCGGGCCGGCGAGCTGCTCGCGGCCGCCGGGAGCCGCGCACTCGCGCGGGACGACGTCCCGGCGGCGGTCAACCTGCTCGAGCGCGGAGTCGCGCTGTTGCCGAGGACGAGCGACTCGCGAGGTTTCGTCCTCCTCGAGGCCGCGATCGCCCTCATGAGGTCGGGCGCCTTTGCGGCCGCGGAGGGCGCACTCGAGGAGGCTCTCGCTCTGGCCCGTGCCGGCGGCGACCGGCGGCTCGAGCTACGCACGCTCGTCGAGCGTGAGTTCTTCCGGATCTTCACGAACGTGGAAACGCCGACGGAGGAGATCAAGCGCATCGCCGAGGAGGCGATTCCGGCTCTCGAGGCACTCGGGGACGACAGTGGTGTGGCGAAGGCATGGCACCTGCTGAGCGAGCCGCCGGTCAACGCGTGCCGCTGGGGCGAGCGCGCGGCCGCGCTCGAGCACGCCCTCGAGCACGCACGGCGCGCGGGAGACGCTCGCGAAGCGGCCTGGGCCGCGGCGTCGCTGATGCAGGCGATCCAGCTCGGGCCGACGCCGGTCGACGCTGCGATCGACAGGGCGAATCTCTTCCTGCGCGAGAGCGAGGGCGACCGGCTGCTCACCGCCTCGATCCTCAACTCGCTGGCGGTTCTGCTCGCCATGCGCGGCGAGTTCGGCGAGGCACGCAAGCAGTGGACGCGAGCGCAGGCGCTCTGGGACGAGCTCGGCATGGTGCACCGCCGCGCGATCCGGGCCCTCGACGCCTCGACGATCGAGCTCCTCGCCGGCGATGCCGAGGCCGCCGAGCAAGAGCTCCGGACCGGGTACCGCATGCTCGAGGAGATCGACGAAATACACGTCCGGGCGACTCTCGCCGCCTACCTCGCAGCGGTGCTGGCTCAGGAGGGCCGCTACGCAGACGCGGAGGAGTTCGCCCGCTTCGCGGAGTCACACGCCTGGGAGGACGACATCGTGACGCAGGTGATGTGGCGGGTTGCACGCGCCCAGGTGCAGGCGCCTGGCGACGACGCGGTGGAGGCAGAGCGGCTGGCCCGCGAGGCGGTCGAGCTGGCGGCGCCTACCGACTTCCTCGACCTCCAGGCCACGGCCCTGCTCGCGCTCGCGCGCGTGCTTCGGCAGGCCGCGTCAGCGGAGGCGGCAGGCATCGCCGCCCGGGCGCAGGCGATCCACGAGCGCAAGGGGAACATCGTCGGCGCCGGGCTGGCGGCGCAGCTCGCTGCAGAGGCGTCCACGCAGGAGTAGGGTCCGCGCGAGAGGAGGTGCGGCATGTGCGAGGAGCCAAAGGGCCCGCCCTGGAAGGGCAGGGGCCACAATCTCGAGGCGGCCGTGTGGCACGCCTGGGAGAACGCCAAGAAACACGGAGCCGGCCCGGAGAAGGCGGAGTACAAGGTCGAGGTCTCCATCGAGGCGAGCAACCCGATCCACAGCTACATCGTGTTGCTCTCGCCGCCCGACGGATAGCCGTCAGCCGGCTACGAGGGCTCTGGCGTAGTCGCGCGGGTCGAACGGCTGGAGGTCCTCGAGCGCCTCGCCGACTCCGACGAGCTTGACCGGGAGGCCGAGCTCGTAGGCGATCGGGATCGCGACGCCGCCTTTCGCGGAGCCGTCGAGCTTCGTGAGGACGACTCCCGTCACACCCACCGCGTCGCCGAACAGCCGCGCCTGCTGGACGCCGTTCTGCCCCGTCGTCGCGTCGACGACGAGCAGCGTCTCGTGGGGCGCTCCGTCGAGGCGGCCGGCGAGGACGCGCGACACCTTCGCGAGCTCCTCCATGAGGTTCGCCTGCGTGTGGAGGCGGCCGGCCGTGTCGACGACGACCACGTCGCGGCCGCGCGCAACGGCGGCCCCCACCGCGTCGTAGGCGACCGCGGCCGGGTCCGCCCCGCGCTCGGAACCGACGAAGTCGGCGCCGGCCCGCTCCGCCCAGATCTCGAGCTGCTCCTCGGCCGCCGCGCGGTACGTGTCGGCCGCGGCGACGACGACCGAGCGGCCGTGCTCCACGAGCCTGGCCGAGAGCTTGCCGATCGTCGTCGTCTTCCCGGTGCCGTTGACGCCGACGACGAGGATCACCGCCGGCTCGTGCGCGACGTCGAGAACCGGGGGCGGGCCGAAGAGCTCGGCCACCTCCTCCGCGAGCGCCGTGTTCAGGCTCGCGAGCTCGCCGCGCGCCTCGAGCCGCCGCACGAGCTCCGCGGTCGCGCGGACGCCGACGTCGCCCGCGATCAGGGCCTCCTCGAGCCGCTCCCAGTCCGCGTCGTCTC
Organism: uncultured Actinomycetes bacterium; assembly: GCA_963796265.1. Classification (GTDB taxonomy): domain Bacteria; phylum Actinomycetota; class Thermoleophilia; order Gaiellales; family Gaiellaceae; genus Palsa-739. The sequence continues at coordinate 629,110 of CAWCLA010000002.1, forward strand.
CGGGATCGAACGACGCGGCCGCGGCGAGCTCGCCGGTGAGCGCGCGCCGCGACTTCGAGAGCGAGTCACGCAGCCGCGAGAAGAAGCGGCCGCCGTCCTCCTCCTCGGGTACCGGCGCCGCGTCCGTTTCGCCCAGCAGCTCCGGCCAGCTCCGCGTCATCGCGTCAGCCTAGTGCCGTGCAGCCACGTCTCGGTGCCAGGCACTGGCCAATGGGGACATGTGCCGCAAGGACGTGTCGCCGCCGGCGCCTTAGACGGCGAGCTGCCAGGTCTCGTCGCGGATGAGCGGGACTTCCGTGCCGTCCGCGAGCACCGCGTCCACGTCGAGCTCCGGTCCGCCGACCATGAAGTCCACGTGGATGTTGCAGACGTTCGTTGCCGGGTCGGGCTCGCCGTCGAAGGCGTACGGCAGCCCCATTCCGTACGCGATGTGACACGTCGCGTTCTCGTCGAAGAGCGTGTCGAAGAAGAGTGTGCCGGACTGGCCGACGCGAGACTCGCTCGTCACGAGCGCGACCTCGCCGAGCCGGTCGGCGTTCTCGTTCGTGGCGATCTGGCTGCGGACGAGCTCGGCCCCCTGCTCGGCTTCGACGCCGACGATCCGCCCGTTCTCGAACGTGAACTCGAGGCCACGGATGATCTGACCGTTGAGAGAAAGCGGCTTGCTGGAGCGGATCGTCCCGTCGGCGCGGCGGGAGTCCGGGGTGGTGAAGATCTCCTCCGTGGGCATGTTCGCGACGTAGACGATCCCGCCGGCCGTGCGGAAGCGGGCGCTTCCCCAGCGCGCGCTCTGGAGCAGGCCGATCGTGAGGTCGGTTCCGGGCCCGCGGTAGTGGAGCGCATCCGGCCGGAGCGCCGTCAGCGACGCCGCCCGCGTGTCCAGCCGGTCGAGGTGCTCGCGCCAGGCCGCCGCCGGGTCCACCTCGTCGAGCCGCATGCAGAACGCGACCTTCTCCCATAGCCGCTCGACGTCCGGCTCGCCGAAGACCTGCCTCGCCCACCCTTCGTTCGGCGCTCCGACCCCGCACCAGTTGACGGTGTTCTCCCGATGCTGGCGCTGGTAGATCTCGGCGATCTGCGTCTTGATCGCGCGGCCGATGCGCTCCCCGTCGAGATCCGCGAGCAGCTGCGGCTCGGGCTTGCCCGTGGTCCCGATCGTCGCATTGCCGGCCGCCGCCTCCGTGAGGGTGATCTCCCACGGGGGCGAGTACGTGAGGGCCGAGTCCGGCCCGAGCTCGATCATCGCCCGCCGGATGTGCTCGTCGCCGTAGAGAAGATGGACGTACGACGCGCCGGCCTTGTACGCCTGCCGGACGAGCGCGCGTCCGAGCTCCGCGTGCTCGACCAGCGGCTGGACGAAGACCGCCTGGCCGGGCTGCACGTTCGCGCCAACGCGAACCGCAAGCTCCGCGTAGCGCTCGAGCCGTTCGTCGTTCATGCCAGTTGCCACTCCTCGTTCCTGATCAGCGGGACCGCCGTGCCGTCCGCAAGCACGGCGTCGACCTCGAGCTCGGGGCCGCCGACCATGAAGTCGACGTGCATGTTGGCGAGGTTCAGCCCCTCGCCGGGCTCGCCGTCGAGGAGGAAGGGAAAGCCGGTGCCGTAGGCGACGTGGCACGTGGCGTTCTCGTCGAACAGCGCGTCGTAGAACAGGGTCCCGGACTGGCCGACGCGAGACTCGCTCGTCACGAGCGCGACCTCGCCGAGCCGGTCGCAGTTCTCGATCGTCGCGAAGTGGCTCCGGACGAGATCCGCGCCGGTCTCCGCCTCGACCCGGACCGCGCGGCCACCCTCGAACGTCAGCTCAAGCCCGCGGATGACCTGGCCCGAAAGCGGGAGCGGCAGCGTCGAGCGGATCGTGCCTTCCGTGCGACGAGCGTCGGGCGAGGTGAAGATCTCCTCCGTGGGCATGTTCGCGACGTACGAGATTCCGCCAGCGGTGTCGGAGGCGCCCGACATCCAGCGAGCGTTCGGCAACAGTCCCACCGTGAGGTCGGTGCCCGGCCCGCGATAGCGGAGCGCGTCGGGGTGAAGCTCGTTCAGGCGCGTCGTCCGCTCCTCGAGACGCGCGAGGTGCTCGCGCCAGGCCGCCACCGGGTCGGGCTCGTCCAGCCGCATGCAGAAGGCGAGCATCTCCCACAGCCGCTCGACGTCCGGCTCGCCGAAGACCTGTCTCGCCCAGCCCTCGTTCACGGCACCGATGCCGCACCAGTTGACGGTGTTCGCGCCCATCTGCTCCATGCGGATCTGCACGATCTCCTGCGGCACCGCCCGGCCGATGCGCTCGCCGTCGAGGTCGGCGAGCAGGTCCGGCTCCGCGTCCCCCGTGGTCGCGATCATCGCGTTGCCCTCCATCGAGCGCACGAACTCTTTCAGCCACTCGGGCGAGTACGTGAGCGCCTCGTCCGGCCCGAGCTCGATCGTCGCGCGGCGCCCGTGCGCGTCGTTGTAGAGGACGTGCACGTACGACGCGCCGGCGAGGTAGGCCTGGCGCGTGAGTGCGCGCGCGAGGTCGCGGTGCTCCACCGCCGCGAAGAGGAAGACGTCTTGGCCGGACTGGACGTTCGCGCCGACCCGGACGACGAGCTCCGCGTAGCGCTCGAGGCGTTCGTCCATCGCGAGCGATCCTACGCGGACCGCCTCGCTAGGATCGCCGGATGCGCGAGCTTCGGCCCGGCCTCTGGCACTGGCAAGCGCCTCATCCCGACTGGAACGAGGAACAGTGGTGGCCCGAGCTCGTTTCGTCCTACGGGATCGAGCTCGGAAACGACTTCGTGTTGTTCGACCCTCTCTCCGTTCCCGACGAGCTGCGCGAGCGCGCGACCGCCGTCGCCCTGACGGCGCCGTACCACGAGCGCGACGCCCGCCGGCTCGGCCTCCCGGTCCACACACCGCCGGCAGACACCTGGCAGGACTGGGTCGAGAAGTTCGGCGTCGACCCGGATCGCGTACGCGGCATGGAGAGCGAGGACCTCGCCTGGTTGCGCGCGGGTGACGGCGAAGGGCGGTTCCACGGCCCCGGAGCGTGGCCGTTCGGCATCGAGGCGTACGCGGGCCGTGAAGACAACGACCTCGTCCTCTGGCTGCCGTCCGTCGGCGTCGTCGTCACCGGCGATTCCCTTTCCGACTTCGGTGACGGGCTCGCCGTCCAGCTGGGCGGCCGCAAGCACGTGACGCGCGAGGATGTCGCCGCGCGGCTCCGTCCGCTGCTCGAGCTGCCCGTCGAGCTCGTCCTGCCGGCCCACGGCGAGCCCGCGGATCGCGCCACGCTCGAGCGCGCGCTCGCCTGACCGGTTCTCAGTCGAGCCAGCCGCCGTACGGCACCGGCTTCGACCGGGGAACGTCGGCGTACGCCTCGACGGGGTCGCTCGTCTCCCGCTCGACCGAGACCCCGTGACGGGCGGCGACCTTCGAGACCGGATAGGTGACGCCGCGAGACACGCCCTTCCCGCTGCCGCGCGTGCCGACGGAGAGGACGGTCGCAGGCCCCTCCCCGCTCCCCACGATCATGTGAGCGATGCCCGGCGGGCAATGGAAGAAGTCCCAGCGAACGAGGCGCTGCTCCTCCTCCTCGACGACGAGGACGCACTCGCCGTCGAGGACGAGGAAGTTCTCCTCGTGACCCGGCTCGACGTGATAGCGGCCGAGGCTCTGCCCCGGCTGCAGCACGCTGATGTTGATGCCGAGCTGCAGGAACGGGCGCTTGCCCTCGAACGGGCAGTACATCCCGAAGGGGCCGGTTTCCTTCCAGCGTGCCTCGGCGGCGTTGACGACGAACCAGCCGCGCTCAGCGGGGATCAGCCCGCCCTTCGTCCTGACCAGCCGCGCCCTAGCGGCGGCCATCACTACGCGGCGCTCGCGGCCCGGGCCTCGTCGCGCGGCAGGCGCCGCGAGACGACCTGCGACACGCCGTCGTCGCCCATCGTCACGCCGTAGAGGACGTCAGCGGCCTCCATCGTCCGCTTCTGGTGCGTGATCACGACGAACTGGGCGCGGTCCGAGTAGCGGCGGAGGAGCTCGACGAAGCGGCCGATGTTCGTGTCGTCGAGCGCGGCCTCGACCTCGTCGAGGAGGTAGAACGGGCACGGCCGCGCGAGGAACAGGGCAAAGAGGAACGCGATCGCCCCCAGCGCCTTCTCGCCGCCGGAGAGGAGCGAGAGCCGCTGCACGCGCTTCCCGGCCGGACGCAGCTCGACCTCGACGCCCTGGCTGGAAGCGACGTCGGCAAGGCCGCCTTCGTCGGCCGGGGGCTCCTCGTCGTCCTCTTCGGCCTCGGTCAGGAAGAGCCGCCCCTCGCCGCCCGGGAAGACGGTCGCGGTCACGTCCGCGAAGTGGCGCTGCACTGCGTCGAACGTCTCTGCGAAGCGGCGCTCGACCGTTTCGGTCAGCTCGGTGCGGAGCTTCTCGAGCTCGGCGAGGCTCGCCTCGAGGTCGGCCCGCTGGGCCGCGAGCTCCTCGAGCCGCACCTTCTCGGCTTCGTACTCCTCGTGGGCGAGCGGGTTCACCTGGCCGAGCGACTCGCGACGGCGTTCGAGTCGCTCGAGCGAGGCCACGAGTTGCTCCCGGTCGTCGCCCTCCGCGGGCTCATTCCCCGGGGGCGCAGCAGGCGACCCTGTCTTCTGGCCGGGGGACGACGGCTCCGCCGTCGTCGCTTCCAGCCGTCGCGCGTGCTCGAGGCGCCGGCGCGCCTCATCTGCCTCGGCCTCGACCCGAGCAGCCTCGACCTCGACCGCCGAGGCGGCCTCGGACGCGGCCGCGAGCTCCTGCCGCAGCTCGACCTCGGCTGCGCCGAGCCGGCGCAGCTCGGCACCGAGCTCGCCGCTGCGAGCCGCGCCCGCGTCGACATCCTCGCGAAGCGGGGCCTCGAAACGCGCCGCGGCTCCGGCCGCGGCGAGCAGGGCCTCGTCGAGCCGCCCGGCCGCGGCGACGACGCGCGCGAGCTCGTGCGGCCGTGCCCGGCGGCGTCCCGCCCGTACTGCGGCCTCGACGCGTTCCGTCTCTGCCGCGCGAGCCCGCTCGGCCGCCTCGTACGCCTCCGCCGCAGCGCCATCGGCCGCTGCCACTAGCGCCTGCGCCTCCGCCCGCAGCATCGCCGCGTCGCGGGCGGCCTCGCCCTCCACAGCGGGCGCGCGGCCCCCGAGTCGCAGCAGATCCCGCTCGGTCGCGGCGATGCGCTCGACGACCTCTGCGAGCTCCTGCCGCAGCGCCGCCTCGCGCTCCGCGATCGTCCGGAGCCGCTCGCCGAGCTCACCGGTCCGCTCCGCTCCCGCCTCGCCTCGTGCGCGCAAAGGAGCCTCGATCCGCTCGACGCGGGGGTCGAGGCCGGCGAGGGCCTGCTCGAGACGTCTGGCCGCGGCGGCGAGCGAGGACAGTGTGGCGCGGTCGGCGCGACGAATCGACAGCTGAGGCGCGACCGCCGCGAACGCGCTCTCGGCGGCGACGGCCCGTTCCTCCGCCTCCGCCGCCTTCCGTTCGGCGAAGCGCGCCTGCTCGGCGAGCGTCTTCGCCTCCTCGGCCAGCGCGCGGCGTCGTGTGTCGAGCTCGAGGAGGACGGCCTCCGCCGTCTCGCCCGCGTACCAGAGCTCGCCGGAGCGCGGGTCGTAGCCGAAGCCGTCCGCGGTGACCGCGGGTGTCGCCGACGCGAGCAGCTCGTCGCGCGCGACGACGGGAAGCTCGGCGACGAGCTCGCGCGGGTCCCGTCCGGCGACGACGAGGAGCGAACCGAGCCCGAGCTCCGCCGCACGCTCGAGCAGCGCGAGGGCGGCGTGGGCGTCGTCGGCCAGGAGCGCGGCCGCCCGCGGTCCGAGCGCCGCTGCGACAGCTCGTTCGCAGCCGGCCTCGACGTCGAGCTCGCCGAGGACGAGCCGTTCCCCCTCCTCGGCCAGTGCCCTGGCTGCCGGCGGGATCCCCTCGCGCTCGGCGAGCGACCGCTCGAGCGCCGCGAGGCGCTCCGCCGTGGTCCGCGCCCGCTCCTCGAGCGTGTCGCGGTCGTGCAGCGCCTCCCTCGCCCGCGCTCGGGCGTCGAGTGCCTCCTGCTCCAGCTCGCGCGGAGAGCGGCCGCCGCGCGCAGCCTCCGCCTCCGCGTCGGCCAGCTCTGCCCGGAGCCGGCTGGTGAGTCTTTCAGCTGACTCCCGCTGCACCGCGAGGCGCGCGACGCGCGACCGCAGCTCGTACGAGACCGCGAGCGCCGCCTCGCGCTCGCCGGCCGCTCCGGTCAGCTCGCGCTCGATCTCGCGCCGCTCCGCGAGCAGCTCGTCGAGACGCGCCTCCCGCTCGGCGCGTACGAAAGCCTCGGCCGGGAGCAGGCGCGCGAGCGTCTGCCGCGCGCGCTCCGCCGCCGCCTCCCGCTCGACGGCAGCCCCCTGCGCCGTCGCCGCCGCGGCCTCCCAGGCCCGCTCGAGCCCGGCGAGCTCCGCCGCGGGATCGCCGGCCTCGGCCGCCGCCGCCTCGTGCCGCGACCGCGCCTCGGCGAGCAGCGCCGTCGCCGACTCGCGTCGCAGCCCGAGCCGTTCCGCCGCGCTGCGGAGCCGGTAGAGCGCCTGCAGCGCCTGCTCGCGCGCACCGGCGGCGTCCGCGAGCTCCTCCTCCGCGCCACCGCGCTCGGCGAGCAGCGCCTCGAGTCTCTCCTCCACGTCGTGGCGCCCGGACGCGGCCGCGCTCCGCCGCGTCTCGAGCTCCGCCAGACGCACGTCGAGCTCCGCGAGGTCGAGCTGGGCGATCCGCGCGCGCAGGCGCGCGACCTCGACCCTGAGCTTCTGCGCGCGTTCGGCCGCCGTCGCCTGGAGCGCGAGCGGCCGCAGCCGCTTCCGAACCTCCGCCTCGACGTCGCGAGCGCGATCGACCTCGAGCGCGACTCGCGCGAGCTTGAGCTCCGCGCGGTGGCGGCGCGCCTTGAAGCGGCCGAGCCCTGCCGCCTCCTCGATCAACGCCCTCCGCTCGACGGGACGCGAGGCGAGGATCGCCTCGACCTTGCCCTGGCTGATGATCGAATGCATCCCCTGGCCGAGCCCGAGGTCGGCGAGCAGCTCGACGAGGTCGAGGCGCCGCACCGCGGCCCGGTTGACGAGGTACTGGCCCTCGCCGCCGCGGTGGAGCCGTCGGGCCACCGAGAGCTCCGCGTAGTCGACGGGCAGCGCCCCGTCGGCGTTGTCGAAGACGAGCTCGACCTCGCAGGCCTCGGCGGGGCCGCGCGGGCCCCCGCCGGCGAAGAGGACGTCGTCCGGCCTCTCGGCCCTCAGCTCGGTCGGGCTGAGCGAGCCCGCCGCCCAGCGGATCGCGTCGGAGACGTTCGACTTGCCCGAGCCGTTCGGGCCGACGATCACGCCGACACCCGACTCGAGGCGGATCTCGACCGGTTCGGGGAACGACTTGAAGCCGCGCAGCTTGATCGCCCGGAGGTGCACGCGCCGAGCACGCTACCGCGCGGCGCGGACGCCGCCTCCTCCCCGCGCTATGCCTCTGGCGCGACCGCCGCGAAAGCGTCGTCGGCGCTCAATCGCGCGGCTCGTCGTCCGCGCCGCGCGCGAGCGGAGCGTCTTCGTCCGCCGGCTCGCCGTCGTCGAAGATCTCGAGGATCCCACGGGGCTCGGGATCCCCCTCCTCCGCCGTGAGCCGCCGCAGACGCAGCTCGGAGTTCGTCGGACGCCGCTCGGCCATCAGGGCGGACAGGATAGCGCCCGCCCGGCGTCCGACCGCCGTCCGCCCCTAGCGGCGCGTGCCGGTGACGAGGAGGTACTCCCGCTCGTCGACGTACGCCCCGTCGGGCTGCCGGCCGCGCTCGAACTGCTCCCGTGCCACCTGCTCGAACTCGTCTCGCCGCTCGAGATCGAGGTTTTCGAGCATCGTCTTGACCGGCCCGAAGCGCGGCGCGAAGAACTCCCATGCATGCTCGGGCGACTCGTCCTCGAAGCGCGAGATCCGTCGCTCGATCGACAGGTCGAACGCGTCGCCGAGCCTCGTACGGACGTAGTCCTCCTCACCCCAGGCGACCGGGGCTCCGGCGCCCGGCGGAAGCGGCGGCTGGAAGGCGCCGAACACCTTGAACATCTCCCCGACCGTGCCCTCCGGAGTCCACGCCGAGAAGGCGAGCCGGCCGCCGGGAGCGCTCACGCGCGCGAGCTCGCGGGCGACGGCTTCGTGGTCTGGAGCGAAGATCATCCCCACGGACGAGACGACCTTGTCGCAGCTCGCGTCCTCGACGTCGAGGTTCTCCGCATCGCCGACGCGGTACTCGATCTCGTAGCCGGCGGCCGCGGCGCGCGCCCTGGCGACGTCGATCAGGCGAGGCGAGAGGTCGATCCCGGTGACACTCGCGCCCGCGACGGCGGCGAGCTCGGCGAGGTTCCCGGCGCCGCAGCCGACGTCGAGCCAACGCTCGCCCGGCTGTGGCTCGAGCGCCTCGACGAGGTCGACGTGCATGTCGTGGATCGACTCCGCGACCTCCTCGAAGGCTCCCGCCGACCAGACGGCGGACTGCATCTGCTTGAGCAATGTGAAGTCCGGCATGGTGCGGGAAACTACTAGGCCTCGGGTGCGGCGTCGAGCTTCGCGAGCACCTCGCGGGCCGCCTCCTGCTCTGCGGCCTTCTTCGTCCGCCCCTCGCCACGCCCCAGCTCCTCGCCATCGACGAGCGCGGCGCAGGTGAAGCTGCGCTCGTGCGGCGGCCCCTCGACCGAGATCTCGACGTACGTGACGTGGCGGCCGCTGTGGGCGAGCAGCTCCTGCAGGTCCGTCTTCTGGTCGACGCGCGTCGTGAGGGCGTGCTCGATCTGCTTCGAGAAGGCGGCGACGACCGCGTCCTCGATCGCTGCGAAGCCGTGCTGGAGGAAGAGGGCGCCCAGCGCCGCCTCGATGACCGCGGCGAGCACGTTGCGGTTCCGGGAGAGGTGCTCGAACTCGTCGTCCGCCTGCGCGGGAGCCCGCTCGACGAGCCGCCTCCCGAGCTCGAGCTCGTGCGCCACCTCGGCGCACGTCGCGCGCGAGACGACGTGGGAGCGCACCTTCGCCAGACGCCCCTCGGAGAAGTCGGGATGGCGCGTGAAGAGCGCGTGCGCGACAGCGAGCTCGAGGACGCTGTCGCCGAGAAACTCGAGCCGCTCGTACGAGGCGCCGCGCTCGCTCGCCCACGACGTGTGCGTGAAGACTTGCTCCGCCAGCTCCGGCGGCAGCGCGTCGATCAGCTGTGCGAGGTCCTGGTCCGCGGCTACTGGTGCGAAGCGACGTAGTCGACCGCCTGGCCGACGGTCTGGATCTTCTGCGCGTCCTCGTCCGAGATCTTGATCCCGAACTGATCCTCGAGCTCCATGATCAGCTCGACGAGGTCGAGGGAGTCGGCGTCGAGGTCCTCCTGGAAGGACGCCTCCTCGGTGATGTCTGCCTCGTCGATGCCGAGCTGCTCGGTGAGGACCTCCTTGACCCGCTCGTAGACTTCCTCGCGCGAAGCTGCCATGTCACCTTTCGTGTTGGGGAGCCTGGTGCTCTCGGGGTGGAAAGCGCGCCGATCATACAATCTCCGCCTGCTGCGGCTGGGACAGGCGGGCGGCGAGGCGGCCGACGACGTCGTGATCGACGCCGCGCGCGGCGAGGCGGATCGCGTTCGCGATCGCGGTCGAGGAGGAGTTCCCGTGGGCGATCACGACGAGCCCGCGCAGGCCGAGGAGGTAGGCGCCGCCGTACGCGTCGGGGTCGAGGCGCGCGCGCAGCCGCCGCGCGGCGGGGCGGATGAGGAAACCGCCCAAGGTTCCCGCCGTGCTCGCCGTGATCTCCTCGCGCAGCGAGTCGAGCAGCGTCCGGACCGCCCCTTCTACCGCCTTGAGGGCGACGTTGCCCGTGAAGCCGTCGGTGACGAGGACGTCGGCGGCGCCTTCGAGGAGGTCGCGGCCCTCGGCGTTGCCCCGGAAGTCGAGATCGGAGGCGGCGAGCAGCGCGTGTGCCTCGAGCGTGAGCTGGTTCCCCTTCTCCGCCTCCTCGCCGATCGAGAGGAGCCGTACCTGCGGGCGGGCGACTCCGAGGATCTCCTCGGCGAAGACCGCGCCCATCGTCGCGAACTGGAGCAGGTGCTCGGCCCGGCAGTCGGCGTTCGCACCGGCGTCGATGAGGATCGACGGGCCCTTGCGCGCGGGGATCGGCACCGCGATCGCCGGACGACGCACTCCCGGCACCCGCCGGAGCAGGACGAGCCCCGCGGCGAGCATCGCTCCGGTGTTGCCGGGGGACACGACCGCGTCGGCCTCTCCGTCGGCCACCGCCTTCACCGCGCGCACGAGCGAGCTGTCGCTCTTCGTGCGGAAGGCATCCGCAGGCTTCTCGTGCATGCCGACGACCTGCGTCGTCGGCACGAGCTTCAGCCCGCGGGAGTCGAGCTCCGCCGCGCCGAAGATGACGGGCTCGAGAGCGTCGGTCCGCGCGGCGAGCGCGCCCTCGATGACGGCGCCGGCGCCGCGGTCGCTGCCCATCGCGTCGACAGCCACGCGCACGGTGCCTTCCGGGCCCGTGTCAATCACACCGTGCCCTCCGGCCCCGCACACTCAGCGGGCTTCCGGAGAACCCGTCGGCGCATCCCGAGGGGACGGTCATATCCGCAGAGATTACGGAGCCTGGACGCGGAGCGGCTCGATCTCGCGGCCCTTGTACGTGCCGCAGGTCGGGCAGACGCGGTGCGGGCGCTTCGGCTGGCCGCACGTCGGGCAGACGTTGACCTTCGGCGCGCTGATCGCGTGCGTCGCACGCCGCTTGTCGCGGCGGGACTTCGAGGTTTTCCGCTTCGGGACGGCCATGACCGGCGGCCCACTATAGCCTGCCCCCGTGGACGCGACCGCGATCCTCGCGCTCTTCGACGAGCAGATGCGGCGGCAGGCGGCGCCGGACTGCCTGTTCGTCGGCGGCGGCTGGAACGCGGTGCTCTGGTGGCCGGGAGAGGGTGACGTCGAGGCGCTCGTCGCGCGCCTGCGCGGGCTGTCGGGGCACGTCGAGTGGAAGTACTACTCCCACGACCTGCCCGCCGACCTCCCGCAGCGTCTCGTCGCAGCCGGGCTCGTGCCCGAGGAGGAGGAGACGGTGGTCGCCGCCGAGGTGGCGTCGATCCCGCCGCCGCCGGAGGACGTCGAGCTCCGCCTCGTGACCGACGAGTTCGTCGACCTCGCGGCCGAGGTCTTCGGCGACCGCTTCGACCTTCCGGGGAAGGCTGTCGCCGTCGTCGCCTTCGTGGACGGGAAGCCGGTCTCGGGCGGGCGGGTCGACTTGGAGGACGGCGTCGAGTTCGCCGGCCTGTTCGGCGGCATCACGCTGCCCGAGTACCGGGGCCGCGGCCTCTACCGCGCGACCGTCGCGAAGCGCGCGGAGCTGGCGCGCGAGCGCGGCTACCGCTGGCTCTACTCCGACGCGCTGCCGACGAGCCGCCCGATCCTCGAGCGCCTCGGCTTCGTGCCCATCACGACGACGACGCCGTTCGTCATTCCTGCCGCAGCTCGCTGAGCTTCTCCCAGCGCGGATCGGCGACTTCCTCGACGTGTTCGTGCGGCTCGGCGTTCAGATCCTTGCCGCACACGGGGCAGAGTCCGGCGCAGTCGGGCCGGCAGAGGATCTTGTCCGGCAGGGCGAGCGCGACCGCGTCGTGCGCCCACGCGGAGAGGTCGAGCCGGTTGGCTTCGAGGTACTCCGTCCGCAGGTCGTCGTCGCCGTCGGGATCGGCATCCTCGTACTCGCGCAGGCGGAGCGAGAGCTGGAGCTCGGCGTCGGCGAGGCAGCGGAAGCACGGGCCCTCGAGCGAGAGGTCGAACGCGAGCTCGAGCACGGTGCCGCTCGACGCGCGCGTGACCGTGAGCTCGGCGGGCGCGGGGTTGGGCCGCGGCTCGTACGTCTGGCCTCCGAGGACGAGCGGCGCGAGCTCGATCTCGACCGGCTCGCGGGCCTGGTCGCCGGAGCGCAGGCGGAGCGTACGGAGGTCGAACATGGTCACGCCGCCACCGTAGCGCGGCGGCTCGCGCTACTCAGGGGGCGGCGCGGCGGAGGTCCGCGAGCCGCGGGCCCGTCTGCAGCGTCAGCTCCTGCGCCTCCTTGCGCCGGAGGTACGGCCCCACGGTCTCCGGCAGCGGCTCGGCCTCCTCGTGCGGCGCGTGCCGCGCGAGGACGAGCATCCCGACCGAGGCGACAATGACCGCTCCGGCCGCGAGCTCGCGTCCCCCGACGTGCTCGCCCGCGAACAGCCAGCCGAGCAGCACCGCGACGGCGGGATTGACGTAGGCGTAGGTCGAGACGAGGACGCTCGAGGCGCCGCTCTGCAGCAACCAGCCGTACGCCGTGAACGCCACGATGGAGCCGAAGACGACGAGGAAGCCGAACGCGGCGACAGACTCAGCCGAGATCGCGGCCGGATGGACTCGTCCGATCTCTCCCATCGAGGCTCCCGCGATCGCGAGGAGCGCGGCGGCGCAGAGCATCTGCATCGCAGCCGAGAGGAACGGCGCCGGGGGCAGCGGGGCGACGCGCGCGTACGCCGACCCTGCCGCCCAGGCCAGCGCGGCTCCGAGGATCACGGCGGCGCCGACCGGGTCGACGTGCGCGCTCTGGCCCACGAGCAGGGCGACGCCGAGCAGCCCGGTGGCGATCCCTGCGAGCGCGCCGAGCGAGAGCCGGACCCCGAAGAACGTGCGGTCGAGGAGGGCGGCGAACAACGGCACGGCCGCGATGAGGAGAGCCGTCAGTCCCGAGGCGACGCGCTGCTCGGCCCAGGCGACGCCGCCGGTGTCGACGAAGAGGAGCAGCCCGCCGACGATCGCCGCAGCGGTCCACTCGCGCCTTCCCGGCCGTGCGGCGGCCACGTCGCCGCGCCACGCGGACCAGCCGTAGAGCAGCCCGCCGGCGAGCGCGAAGCGGACCGCGAGCATCAGCAGCGGCGGCAGAGTCCGGTCGGCGACGGCGATCGCGAGGTACGTCGATCCCCAGACGACGTACACGATCCCGAGTGCGCTGGCGATCCTCGTCCTCATGCCGCCATCGTGCCGTGCGCGTTCGATCAGCACAAGTTGAGTTATCGTTGTTATCAATCATGAATGCTGATAGTTGGCTGGGTGTCGAGTTGCGCCATCTCGCCGCTCTCGAGGCGGTCGTACGCACCGGCTCCTTCGGCGGCGCGGCGCGGGAGCTCGGCTACACGCAGTCGGCGGTCAGCCAGCAGATCGCGCAGCTCGAGCGCATCGTCGGCCAGCGGCTCTTCGACCGGCCCGGCGGCCCGCGTCGCGTCGAGCCGACGGAGGCCGGCCTCCTCCTGCTCGGCCACGCCGATGCGATCGTCGCGCGGCTCGACGCCGCCCGCGCAGACATGGCGGCGCTCTCCGAGGGCGCCGCCGGGACGCTCCGCGTCGGCATCTACCAGAGCGTCGGCGCGCGTCTCCTCCCCGCCCTCGTCCGGCGCTTTCGCGCCCAGTGGCCACGCGTGGGCGTGCGCGTCCGGGAGGAGAGCGACGCCGCCGGCCTGCTGCGCCTGCTCGAGCACGGCGAGCTCGACCTGACCTTCGCCGACCTGCCCCTCGGGGAGGGGCCGTTCGAGTGGACCGAGCTGCTGCAGGATCCCTACGTCCTGCTGGTCTCGGCGCGCTCGGAGCTCGCGGAGCTCGAGGCGGCGCCGTCGCTGCGCGACGTCGCGAAGCTGCCGCTGATCGGCCGCCGCAGCACCGACGAGCCCGAGCGGTTCCTCGCAGGCCGGGTCCCGGAGCTGAACGTCGTCTTCCGCACCGACGACAACGGCACGCTCGCCGCGCTCGTCGCGGAGGGCCTGGGCGCCGCGATCGAGCCGAGTCTCGTCGTCGATCCGAGCGACCGCGCCGTGAAGATGCTCCCGTTCGGCTCGCGGATCCCGCCGCGGTCGCTTGTCCTCGCGTGGCACCGGGACCGCTACCGCTCGCCGGCGGCGCAGGTGTTCGTCGAGCTGGCGCGCGAGCTGGCTGTCGCCTAGAAGCGCTCGCCGTCGGCGACGTCGCCGTTGGCGCCGAGTGCCGCGACGACCGTCTCCTGCGAGCGCTCGTGCAGCCGCTCGCGACCACGCCGGACGGCGGTGAGGAAGCGTTCGAGGTTCACCTCGAGGGAGGCGAGCTGGTTGTCGGCCCAGTCCTCCATCTCGAGCTTCATCTCGCGTGCGCTGCGCCGGGCGTCGTCGACGATCTCGTCGGCCTGCCGCTCCGCGATCTTGACGATCTCGGTCTGCGACGCCTCCCGCACGGCCTGTTCCCGCGCCTCGGCGAGCAGCCGGTCGACCTCGCGCTTCGCTTCGGCCAGCATCTCCTGCCGCTCCTTCACGATCCAGCGGGCCTGCTTGATCTCCTCCGGGATCGTCGCGCGCATCTGGTCGAGGATGTCGTAGATCTCCTCGCGGTCGATCCGCACCTGGTCGGTGAGCGGGACGGCCTTCGCGTTGTGGACGAGGTCGTCGAGCTTGTCGATCAGAACAAGGACGTCCATTGGCCTGGGAGTGTAGCCCCCTAGGCGGCCGACGCGGTCGAACAGCCTCATTCTCCAGAACGGAATGGAGCAGTGCACCGTGGATTCCGCAGCAAACGCCGCTGTTCTCGGCTCGCCTCTGCCTCTTCGGGCCACGTCTCGGTGCCTGGCACCGGGACATGGCCACAAGAGACGGGTGGGTGCCCGTTCTCTAGAAGCGGCCGGCGAGCCAGGAGTAGATCTCGCCGAGACGGCCCGCCGCGATCGAGAGGTGTCCGTCCTCCTCGCTGATGTGGGCCTCGACGCCGGGGATGCGTTCCGCGAGCCAGCGGCCGTGGGCGACGGGCACCATCTTGTCCTGCACGCCCTGCCAGAGGAGCGTCGGCACGCGGATCTCGTCGAGCTCGAACCCCCACGGCTTGACGAAGGCGAGGTCGTCGTCACGCCAGCCGGCAATGCCCTGCACGATGGATCGGTCGGAAGTGCGCTTCCAGTGCCGAGCGCGCTCGCCCGTGAGCACGGCGGCGTCGACCGACGGGAGCACGGTCGCCATCACGTCCTTGATCTGCTCGGGCTGCGCAGCGCCGAACTCCGCGGCGTCACGCTCGAGGAAGGGCTCGAGCTTCTCCGGCCCTGCCAGCGCCGCATCGAACTCCTCGACGTTCTGCTCGCCCATTCCGGCGAGCCAGTCGAGACCCTCGGCCGGATAGGGCGCGGGCGCGGCGATCGCGCCTGCCGCCACGCAACGTTCCGAGCGCGCGCCGCAGGCAAGGGAGTGCGGGCAGCCGCCGGAGCCGCCGAGTGACGCGTACCGCTCGACGCCGAGCGAGTCGAGCACGTCCTCGATGTCGGCGACGACGTCCACGACGGAGCGACCGGGATTCGGCGTCGAGCCGCCGTAGCCGGCGCGGTCGTAACGAAGGAGGCGCAGCCCGCGCTCGCGCGCGAGCTCGATGTCCGGCGGATACGGGAGACCGCTGCCCGGCGTCCCGTGATGCTCGACGAGGACATTCCCGCCCGGATCGCCGTCGTCGAAGACGTGCAGCGTGCGCCCGTCGCGCAGGGTGACGTCGACTTCGGTCATTCCCCGGGCCGCTCGGGCGTCCCCGGCCGCCCGTCCGGGAAGAGCTCCGCGAGGCGGCGTGCCACCGGCTCCGGCACGAGCGCCGACACATCCCCGCCGAAGGCCGCGATCTCCTTCACGCCGCTCGAGGAGACGAAACTCACCTGCGGGCTCGCCATCACGTAGACCGTCTCGACCTCCGGGGCCAGCGTCCGATTGAGCTGGTTCATCTGGAACTCCCACTCGAAGTCCGAGATGACGCGGAGCCCCTTGACGATCGCCTTCGCGTCCCACTTCCGTGCGAAGTCGACGACGAGCTCCCGGAAGACGTCGATCTCGACGTTGCCGAGACCGGAGAGGGCGCCACGCAAGAACTCGACCCGCTCCTCGACTGCGAACATCGGCTCCTTGTGGTGCGGCATTCCGAGGACGCCCACGACGACGCGATCGAAGATGCCGGCTGCACGCGCGATCACGTCGACGTGGCCGTTCGTTACGGGGTCGTACGAGCCAGGGGCGATCGCAGTGATCACGGCCGTCCCTCGAACAGCGTCACGCGCGTCTGCCCGTACTTCCGGCTCGTGCGCACCTGGAGCGGCAGCGCCGGCTCCGTCCGCGCGTCGGTCTCGAGAACTAGAAGGCCGTCCGCGGCGAGCAGCGGCGGCAGGTGACGCGCGAGGTGAGGCTGGATCTCGGTGAGCATGCCGTAGGGAGGGTCGACCAGCACGAGATCGTACTTCCCGCCCGCGGTCGCCTCCTGCGCGATCGTGCGGAGTACGTCGGCGGACACGACCCGGGCGCCCGTCAGCCGCAGCCGGTCGAGGTTCCGCTCGATCGTCCGCACGGCCACCGGATCGTGCTCGACGAAGACGGCGCTCGCGGCGCCGCGGGAGAGGGCCTCGATCCCGAGCGCGCCGGAGCCCGCGAAGAGGTCGAGCACGCGCGCGCCGTCGACCGGCCCGACGAGGTTGAAGACGTTCTCGCGGACACGGTCGGACGTCGGCCGGGTCTCGAGACCGTGCGGCGCGGCGAGCTTGTGCCCTTTCCGGCTGCCGGCGATCACGCGCATGGGAGGATCGTCGCATGGCCTCCTACTCCCTCGTCCACGGAGCGTGGCACGGCGGCTGGTGCTGGGATCCGCTGCGGGCGGAGCTCGAGGCGCGCGGTCATAGCGTCCATGCGCCCGACCTCCCGTGCGAGGACGTCGAGGCCGGGGTCGCGGCGTACGCCGCCGCCGTCCCTCCCGCCGACGTCGTCGTCGGCCACTCCCTCGGCGGGATGACGATCCCCTACGTCGAAGCGCCGACGCACGTCTTCCTCTGCGCGCTCGTGGGCGGTACGGGATGGTCGGGCGTCTTCGTGCCGGGCTTCGGCGACGGGCGCGTACGCGACGAGCTCGGCCGCTCGTACTACCCGGATCCCGCGATCGCGGCGCCCGAGCTCCAGTATCCACCCGAGCACGCACAGCTGGCCTCGAGGCTGCGGCGCCAGGTGCCCTTCGAGGCAGATCCGCTGCCGGTCCGGCATCCGGTGTACGTCGTCTGCGCCCGGGATGCCGTGATCCGGCCGGAGTGGCAGCGCCATCTGGCCCGCGACGTCCTCGGCGTCGAGCCGCTCGAGCTGGACGCGGGCCACTCCCCGATGCTCTCGCATCCGCAGGAGCTCGCCGTGTTACTCGACGGGCTCGCGTAGCCGGCGGATCGCCTCGGCCGAGTCGAGCACCTCGCAGAACTCCTCGTCGATCGAGGCGAGCGCGGTGCGGTGGATCGTCTCGGCGTCGAACGCGCCGCGGGCGTGGGTCGCGGTGGCGTCGGAGACGAACCACGTCTCGAAGCCGAGGTTCCCGGCCATGCGCGCCGTCGTCGAGCAGCAGTGGTCGGTCGTCAGCCCTGCGATCACGACGGTCTCCGCGGCCGCCGCCCGCAGCCGCTCCTCGAGATCGGTTCCGATGAAGCCGCTGTTCACGAGCTTCTCGACGACGGGCTCACCGGCGTGCGGCACCGCCTCCGGCTTGAACTCGAACGACTCGGTCCCGCGCCGGAACAGGCCCTCCGACTCGGTGCTCTCGTGGCGAACGTGGACGACCGGCGCACCCTCCTCGCGCCACGCGGCGAGCAGATCGGCGATCCGGGCCTCTGCGTCCGGGTTGTTCCGCTCGGGCCAGGACGGATCGTCGAACGCGCGCTGGACGTCGATCAGGAGGAGCGTCGGCCGGGGCATGCACGCAGCCTATGCAAGGTCCTCGCGCCCATCCTCGTGGACGCGACGCCGCCAGAGCGGACGGTCCTCGAGCTCGCCGCGCAGGTAGCGCGCGGTCAGCGGCTGCCAGCTGATCAGGTCGAGGCGGGCGGCCGCCTCCTCGAGCGTGACCCAGGCCGCCTCCCGGACGAACCCGTCAGGATCGTCGACGGTGATCTCGCCTTGCCAGCCGGTGACATCCCAGGTCCAGACGGTGGCGAAGTAGCCCTCCCGCCGGTCGTCCACCTGGGCGAGGAACGCGATGCGGCCCGGCTCGACGACCTCGATTCCCGTCTCCTCGCGCACCTCGCGGATCAGCGCGTCGACGACGAACTCCCCGGGCTCGACGCGGCCGCCGGGGATCGACCACGCGGGCTGCTCGCCGGGGCCGGCCTGGAGAACCATGAGAATCTCGTCGCCGTGCCGCACGATCGCCGTCGCGATCGAGAGCTCCTCAGGCACTCACTTCCGCTCCCGCGAACAGGCGCTCGACCTCGTCCGCGAGCGGGCCTCCGTGGGAGACGAGCGCGTCTCGGGCAGCTCGCGCCCGCTCGAGGAGGTCGCGGTCGCGGCGGAGGTGGGCGAAGCGAAGGTCGGAGAGGCCGGATTGCCGGGTGCCGAGGAGCGCGCCGCCGCCGCGCAGCTCGAGGTCGACCTCTGCGAGCTCGAAGCCGTCGCTCATGTCGCAGAGCGCCTGCAGCCGCGCGTGCGCCGACTCGGTCAGCTCCTCCTTGGCCCGCGAGACGAGCAGGCAGTACGACTGCTCGGCTCCCCGCCCCACCCGGCCGCGGAGCTGGTGGAGCTGCGCGAGGCCGAAGCGGTCGGCCTCCTGGACGATCATCACCGTCGCGTTCGGCACGTCGACGCCGACCTCGATCACCGTCGTCGCGACGAGCACGTCGAGCTCGCGCGCCTTGAAGCGGGCCATGAGGTCACGCCGCTCGGCCGTCTTGAGCCGGCCGTGGAGGCAGCCGACGCGAAAGTCGCGCAGCTCTGCCCGCCGCAGCCGCTCGGCCTCCTCCTCCGCCGCCCGCGCGAGCGAGGTCTCGGACGCCTCGATGAGCGGGCACACGACGTACGCCTGCCGCCCCTCCCCCAGCAGCCGTGTCAGCCGCGTGTACGCCTCCGACGCTCGATCCTCCGCGATCCAGCTCGTGATCACGGACTTCCGCGACGCCGGCGGCTTCGCGATCTCCGAGACCGCGAGGTCGCCGTAGACGGTGAGCGCGAGCGTGCGCGGGATCGGCGTCGCGGTCATGTGCAGGAGATGTGGCGCACGCCCGGCCACGAGCGCGGAGCGTTGCTCCACGCCGAAGCGATGCTGCTCGTCGACGACGGCGACGGCGAGGTCGCGCAGCTCGAAGCCCTCCTGGATGAGCGCATGCGTGCCGACGACGACGTCGGCGCCGAGCGCAGCCTCGCGCGCCCGCTTGCCCGACGAGCTCGTGACGAGGGCGCAGGTGACGCCGAGCTCGAGGCAGAGGTCGGCAATGGTGAGGAAATGCTGCTCGGCCAGCGTCTCGGTCGGCGCCATGAGCGCGCCCTGGCGGCCGTTCTCCACCGCGCGCAGGAGCGCGTAGAGCGCGACGACGGTCTTGCCGGAGCCGACGTCGCCCTGCAGGAGCCGCTGCATCGGGACGGTGCGCGCGAGGTCGTCGTCGAGCTCGCGGATCGCCTGCTCCTGGTAGGGCGTGAGCGCGAAGGGAAGCGCCTCGCGGTAGCGGCGGATGAGGTCGCCCGGCTCGCCGAGCGCCGGTGCAAGCGTCCGCTCCCGTTCCGCCGCGCGCCGTGCGATGCCGACCTGCAGGACGAGCAGCTCCTCGAACGCGAGCCGCTGCCTGCCGGTCTCCGCCTCCTCGAGGTCGCGGGGACGGTGGACCGCGGCCAGCGCGTCCCGCTTCAGCGCGAGCCCCTCGCGCTCTCGCAGCTCGGCCGGCAGCGGATCCGGGAGGTGGAGCGCGAGCGGAAGCGCCGCGTCCACCACCCGGCGGACCGTCGCGGCTGCGATCTCCTCCGCGGCCGGGTAGACGGGAGCGAAATCGGCAGTCGCGCGCGCCTCGTCGCCGAGGTCGTAGGAGCGGGGCTCGAAGCCGAAGCGCCCGAGCTTGCCGCGCAGCCGGATCTCCGTTCCCGGCTGCAGCCGGTCGGCGAGCCACGGCTGGTTGAACCACGTGACGCTGACCGATGCCGTGCCGTCGTCGACGCGCGCGACGATCCGCGTCCGCCGCCGCCCCCGCAACGGCCGCTTCTCGACCTTGAGCACGCGGCCGGTGACGACGACCTCCTCACCCTGGCGAAGCGCCGCGATGGACACCTCGTCCGCGGCGGTCTCGTACCGGCGCGGCCGGTGCTCGAGCACGTCGCGCACGGTCGCGAGGCCGAGCCGGCCGAGCTTTCGCTGCGTCGCCGCAGCCACGCCCGGCAGCGAGTCGAGGCCGAGCTCCAGGCGCGCGGGCCGGAGGGCACGGGGCGTCGGCGGCCAGGATCCGGGCGGGTCCAGGCTGGCAAAGACCGTCTGTCGACGGACACGTGTCATCGTCTGCGTCCGAGCCACCGAGTCTGCCGGAGTATCCCGGCTGGACCGGACGATACGGCGTTCGAGAGGCGGCGTCAGTCGGCGGAGCTGCCGGAGCCGGTCGTCGTCGTATCCGACGACGAGCCGCCGGTGTCGCCGCTCGAATCGTCGCTCGTGTCCGTCCCCGAGCGATTCGAGACGGCGGTCGCGTACCTCAGCGTGCCACCGTCACCCGACTCTCGAGCGCCCGCGGGCCCGGAGGTTCCGACCGCGGAAGCCGTGCGACCGGCGCCGTCGGACCGCTCCCCCTCGCCGGCGTTGGACGCCTCGCCCGTCGCCGGGCTCGGAGAGCGTGCGTCCAACCGGTCGTCCAGGAGCCGCGCAACGTGTCGCTGCGAATCGTCCGCCACTTGCCGCACCGGCGGAGCCGGGGAGGCTGCGGGAGGCAGTGCGAACACCTGGGAGGAAGCGGGAGGCGACGCTCGATGCCCCACCGGATGGGTCGTCTTGACGACGGGTGCCGGGGGGTGGCCGAGCCCGAGCACCGTGGGGCCCGAGATGGCGCCGCCCGTCACGACCGCCGTCCCGACGCCCAGTGCTGCCACCTTCGCCGCGGCCGGCCCGGCGAGCCCGCCTCCCGCCAGGCGCGCCGCGAGCTCGCGCAGCGGCTGCACCAACTCGGCAGGCGTGAGCGCCGCGAGCGCCTCGCGCAGGCGGGACTGCAGGGTGCGACGGGCGCGGAAGAGCAATGACTCGACGGCGGAGGTCGTCACCGAGAGCGTGCTCGCGACCTCCTCATACGAGAGCCCGCGCACCTCGCGCAGGAGGATCGCCTCGCGCTGCTGTGCCGGAAGCTCCGCGAGCGCGTCGCGCAGTTCACCAGTCTCGTGGCTCCGCACCGCCGCCTGGTGGGCGTCGGGGCCGGCTGCGCGCTCCTCGCGTTCGACCGGGAGAGGATCGCGCATCCGCGCCCGCACCCGCGCGATCGACTCGTGCCGGGCGATGGTCGCGAGCCAGGCGGCGGGATCGCGCGGCACGGAGCCGTTGAGGAGCGCACGGTGAGTCGAGAGAAAGGTCTGCTGCAGGGCGTCCTCCGCCTCGACCGGATCGCGCAGGAGGGAGCGGCAGACGGCCTTCACGTGCGGCGCGTGACGTCGGTAGAGCTCCTCGACGCGGGCCGCGATCGTGCCGTCAGGCCCGGTTGCGGGAGCGTGGTGATCGGCGGGGCTACTCATCGGCCGGGCGCTCCAGTTGGCGTTCCCCATCCTACGACCGCTTGCCGGACACGCTACATCCCTCATGGGTGTGAGCTGCCGGAGCTCGTGACGGGCGACGAGGCCGGCGGCAGGTTCACGACCTTGACCTGCGGCGGCAGCGTGACGACGCGCGCGGACGACGATGCCGGCCCAGCGACCAAGCTCGTGGAGGCATACGACGGAGTCGACGCGGCCGCGGCGCGGGCGGCGGCGACCTGCTCTGCGTGCCGCCGCTCGAGCAGCCGGATCCGGGCCTCTCGCCGCCGCAGGCGCACCCGGTACTCGCGCCAGCGCCGGTCGAGGGTCTGCTTGACGACTCCGGCCTCGCGCTGAAGCCGGCGTTGCCGCCGCCCGAGGGCGACGAGACGCGGGTCGAGCGCGTGGCGCGATGCCGTCGTCGCCCACGGTCTCGCGGCGATCAGCGCCCAGAGGACGAAGAAGACGAGCAGCGTGACTGCGGCGATGTAGAGACGGAGCACGCGCGAGCCCATCGGTCAGTCTCCCCCTCCCCCGGTCGATCCGCCGTCCTCGTGCCCGCTGCCGGACGAGCCCGAGTCATCTGACGCTCCGTCGTCGGACGACGCCTGCTGGGTCGAGGTAGTAGTGGTGGAAGGGCTGGAGGCGCGGTGATACTTGACGACCGGCTTCGGCCGGACGTACTTCACCGCCGGCGAGGCCGCGGCCGCAGCCGTGGCCGCAAGGGCTGCGGGCGCCGTCGTCGCAGCCGGGGCCGGTGCGAACTTCGGCAGCTTCGGCAGCGCCGGTGGCCGCTTGGCCCGCTGTTGCCGCAGGCTCCGGCTCCAGCGGTCGAGCTTCGCCTGCCGGGACGCGATCTGTCTTGCCGCGACGGTGGCCTTCGGAGCCGCGATCTTCTGTCCGAGCCGAACGGTCTTCACTGCGGCGAAGAGGCCGGCAGCGGCGAGGGCGCCGAGAACGAGGGCGATGAGCGTGGAGTGCAGGCGTGACATTGGTTCCTCCCGGGCTGTGGGCGCGTGCATATCTAGAGAGGCGATTCGGCCCGGAAACTTGCGCAAGACCGCAGGTTTCTTCCCCGCTTCGCCTCTATCCCTGTGATGGACGCGCTTTCGACCGCTCTCCTGCGCCACAGATTCCGTGCGATGGGAACCGAGATCGAGCTGCTCGTCGAGGCCGACGAGGCGTCGGCCGCGCTCGCCGGGGCCGAGGAGGAGTTTCGCCGCCTCGAGGCGCTCCTGTCCCGCTTCCGCGCGGACTCCGAGCTCTCGCGACTCAACGCCGCGGGCAGGCTCGCCGCCGGCCCCGACCTCCTGCGCGTCGTCGAGCTCGCACTCGCGGCAACGGAGCGCACGGCAGGGCGCTTCGACATCACGATCCACGACGCGCTCGTCGCGGCCGGCTACGACCGCTCGTTCGAGCTCGTGCCTGCCGAGCGGGCCACGCCAGTAGTCACACCGACGCGCAGACCCTCGGGAGTCGAGGTCGCCGACGGCGTCATCCGGCTCGCCCCGCACGTCCGGCTCGATCTCGGCGGCATCGGCAAGGGCTATGCCTGCGAACGCGCGGCCGAGATCCTCGGCACCGCGGGCCCCTGCCTCGTCAACGCCGGTGGCGACATAGCCTCGCGGGCGGGCGCCTGGACCGTCTCCGTCGAGACTGCGACCGAGCCGCTCACGCTCGAGCTCTCGGGTGGCAGCGCCCTTGCGACCTCGGGACGCGACCTCCGTCGCTGGCGGCGCGCCGGTCGCGAGCTCCACCACCTGATCGACCCCGCCACGGGCCTCCCCTCGGAGAGCGACCTGCTCCGCGTGACCGTGGTAGCCCACGACGCCGTGGCCGCAGAGACCGCCGCGAAGTCGCTCTTCCTCGCCGGCGCCGCCGCGGCGCGCGAGGAGGCGGAGCGCCTCGGCATCCCTGCCATCCTCGTCACGGGGGACGGACGCACGATCCGGACGGGAGCGCTCGCGTGAAGAACGACCCCACCCTCTGGCTGCTCGCCCGCTCGAGCGGGTTCACCGCCTACCTCCTCCTCTCGGCGTCGGCGCTCGCGGGGCTGGTGCTCAAGTCGCGCCCCTTCGGGCGGGCGGTGAAGGCCGCGGCCGTGCTGGATCTCCATCGCTTCCTCGCTCTGCTCGGACTCGGCGCGATCGCGGCGCACGGCGTGACGATCGCACTCGACCGGACGGTACGGATGCCGCTCCTCGGGCTGCTCGTCCCCGGTGCGTCGCCCTACCGGCCGGCCGCCGTCGCGCTCGGCGTCGTGGCGGCGGAGCTGATGGTGCTCGTCGCGGTCTCCTTCCGGCTCCGCCGGCTCATCGGCCAGAGAACGTGGCGGCGGCTGCACTGGGCCACGTACCTCGTCTTCGCCCTGGCGACCGTGCACGGGCTGCTCGCCGGCAGCGACTCGGCCCAGCCGTGGAGTCACGACCTCTACGTCGGCGCCGTCGCCGCGGTCGCGTTCGCGACCGCCTGGCGCGCGCTCTATCGGCCCGCGCGCCCGGTACCGGCAACCGAAAGGAGCACGTGATGTTTCGCATCGTGATCGACGGCTCGGTCTGCAGCGGCTTCGGCGACTGCGCCGACCTCGCCCCCGACGTCTTCGAGCTCGACTCCCACGGCAAGGCGTTGCTTCGGGTCGGCGCGAGCACCGACCCGGCCGTGCTGGAGGCCGCCGCGGCCTGCCCGATGGGAGCGATCAGCGTGGTCGAGGAGGGCGCGGCCTAGCCTGTTCCGCCGCTGATCGCGGCCAGGTCACTCGTCGTCGGCGAACCAGAAGAGGGCGAGGGTGCCCGGACCGGCATGGGTGCCGATGACGGCGCCGAGGCTCACGACGAGCTCCAGCTCGGCCCGTGGCCGCCGCGCGCGGACGAGTGCCTCGAGCTCGGCCGCCCGCTCCGGCACCGCGGCGTGGGCGACGGCCAGCCGGAACCCCGGCTCGTCCCGCGTCTCTGCCTCGAGCGCCGCGGCGAGCTCGGCGAACGCCTTCCGCTCGCCCCGCACCCGGTTCACCGGCACGACCTCGCCGTCGCGGATCGAGAGGATCGGCTTGACGTGCAGCAGCGTGCCGGCGAACGCGGCCGCCTTGCCGATGCGTCCCCCACGCGCAAGGAACTCGAGCGTGTCGACTGTGAACAGGAGGCCCCGCTCCCGCCGGTACCGCTCGACGAGCGCGTCGATCTCCTCGTCGCTCGTCCCGCGCTCGAGCCGCCGTTGGATCGCGAGCGCGAGCATCCCGATCGACGCGGACGCCGTCTCGGTGTCGACCGCGCGCACGCGCCCGTCCCCCAGCTCCGCCGCGGCCGCCTCCGCGCTCGCAAAGGTCCCGGAGACGCGCGCCGAGACGTGAAGCGAGAGGATCCGCTCGTACGCGGCGAGCTCCCGGTAGCAGGCGAGGAAGTCGCCCGGCGTGGGCTGCGACGTCGCCGGGAAGACGCTCCCCTCGCGCAGTCTGTCGTAGAACTCGGCCGCGTCGATCTCGACGCCGTCGCGCAGGCTCTCGTCGCCGAAACGGACGTAGAGCGGCACGACGCGCCAGCTTCGGAAGCGCTCGGCCGCGTCCGGCAGGTCGGCCGTCGAGTCGAGGACGATGGCGGTGTTCTCGGCGGTGAGCCTCACCCGGCGGCGGGGGCGGCGGCGTGCAGGATCGCGGCCACGATCTCGTCGAGCTCCTGGTCCTTCGCGAGGCAGGCGACCGCCCCGGCCTCGACCAGCGCCTCGCGCTCCGCGGCGTTCGCGGACGCCGTCAGCGCGACGACCGCCACCTCCGGCAGCGCCGCCACGACCTGCGCCGTCGCCTGGATGCCGTCGAGCGCGGGGAGCCGGTAGTCCATCAGCACGACGTCGGGCCGGTGCTCGATCGCAGCGGAGACGGCGGCGGCCCCGTCGCCGACGGACGCGACGACCTCGACGTCGGCCCGCATCCCGAGCAGAAGCTCGAGCGCATCGCGGAAGACGTCGTTGTCCTCGACGAGCACGATCCGCACCGGCCGCATTCCCGCCAGCCTATTCCGCGCCGAGCAGAAGCGGGTAGTGCGGCTGGCCGCCCTCGTGCACCTCGATTTCGAGCTCCGGATGCGCAGACGCGAGCCGTTCGAGGAGCCCGTCGAGCGGCGGCGGCTCCGCGCCGGTGAGGAGGGTCAGCAGCGTGCGCGGCTCCGCCAGGAGCCGCACGACGACGCCGAGGGTGACGTCGGCGAAGTCGTCTCCGCCCGCGACCGGCTCGCCGCCCGCGAGCCCGAGCCAGTCCCCGCGGCGGATCGCGAGCCCGTTCAGCCGGACGTCGCGGGAAGCGCGCGTGACCTCACCCGTCGCGACCGCCGCGGCGGCGTCGGCCATCTCGGCCGCATTCTCTGCGGCTCCGCGCGTCCCGTCGTAGACGACGAGCGCGGCGAGGCCGGCGGGAATCGAATCCGTCGGCACCACCTCGGCGGGGAGCCGGGCCTGCTCGGCCGCGTGCTGGGCCGCGAGCCGCACGTTCGGGTTGTTCGGCAGGATGACCGTCTCGTCGGCCTCGAGCGCCTCGAGAGCCGCGAGGAGCTCCGCCGTCGACGGGTTGGCGGTCTGGCCGCCCTCGACGACCCGGATCGTCCCGACGGGCTCGGCGAGCGTCTCGAAGAGGAGCCGGTTCCCGTCGCCCGCGACTACCACGACGACGCCGCACTTCACGCGTGTGGACGGGACGAGCGAAAGGCGCCTCTCCCGCCGCTCCTGCTGCTCGTGCATGTTCGCGATCTCGACGCCGTCGATCGTGCCCGCGCCGATGCCGAGAGAGAGCGCGGCTCCCGGATCGTCGGTGTGGACGTGCACCTTGAGCGCGGTCTCGTCGCCGACGACCACGAGCGAGTCGCCGAGCGCCTCGAGCTCTGCCTCGAGCCCGTCGCGGTCGAGCGCGTCCCCCTCGAGCACGAAGACCGTGCAGTAGCGGTAGCGCGAGGGCTCGAGGTGGATCGCGTCGGCACCGGAGGGCGCGGCGGCAGCGGGCGCAGGCGCCACCTCCTCGCCGCTGACCGCGCCGGCCAGCCCACGGAGGAGCTCGACGAGCCCGGCGCCGCCGGCGTCGACGACGCCCGCCTCGCGCAGGACGTCGAGCTGCTCGGGCGTGCGCGCGACCGCCTCCTCCCCGTGCCGCACGAGCTCGACGAGCAGGTCGCCGAGCGGCCCCGGTTCGACCACGCGACGCTCCGCCTCCTCCGCGAGCTCGCGGACGACCGAGAGCATCGTCCCCTCGACCGGGCGCCGCACGGCACGGTACGCGGCGTCGGAGGCGCCGCGCAGCGCGCGAGCCGCGAGACGCGGGTCGACCCCGTTCGTCGAGGAGGCGAGGACGTCGACCGCGCCGCGCACGATCTGGGAGAGGATGACGCCGGAGTTGCCGCGCGCGCCCATCAGCGCAGCCCGCGCGACGGCGTGCGCGAGCGCCGGCCGGTCCGACGCCTCCGCCGACGCGACCGCGTCCGCCACGGCCCGCACGGTCAGCGTGAGGTTGGTGCCGGTGTCGCCGTCGGGAACGGGATAGACGTTGAGGTCGTCGATGCGGCTGCGACTCGTCTCGAGCGAGGCGAGCGCGGCGCCGACGAGCCCGCGCACGAGCTCGAGATCCCGCTCGGCCGTCACTTCCCGCCGGCCCGCACGTCGTCGACGTGCACCTCGACCGCGCGCACGGGCAGGCCGGTCAGCCGCTCGATCTCGTAGGCGACGCGGTTGCCGACGCTCGAGGCGACCTCGGCGAGGTTGAGCCCGTACTCGACGACGACGTGGACGTCGACCGTCACCTCGCCGCCTTCGCGGCCGATCTCGATCCCGGGCGGGCGGCCGCGGGCGCGGGCGAGCTGCCTGCGCAGCGAGCCCTTCATCCCCACGACGCCGTAGCACTCGAGCGCGGTCTCCGCGACGATCTGCGCGATCGCGTCGCTCGAGATCGTGATCCGCCCGAACCGGGAGGAAAGCGCGTGCCCTGCCTCCATCACGATCTTGGACCAGCCGCGGCGACCTACGGTTGCGCGACGAGGAGCTGGGCCCAATTGCTGCGATGGCCGAGCCGCGCGCGTGTGAAGCCGGCCTCGCCGGCGAGCGCGACGAGCTCCTTGTCGCCGTGGAAGTAGCCGCGGGTCGCAAGCGGGTACGGGGCGGCCGGCGTTCCCTTCGCCTCGGGAGCGGTCGTCATCACCGCGACCCGGCCACGCTCCGGATCGAGGACCCGCCGAATCTCGAGCAGCGCCGCGGCCGGATCGGCGAAGAAGAAGAACGCAACGAGACAGGAGACGGCGGTGAACTCGCCGTCGGCGAAGGGCATGGCGGTCACCTCTGCGAGCTCGATCCGCGCCCCTGTCTTGGCGCGCGCGAGACGCACCATCTCGCGGCTGTGATCGAGACCCGCGACGGCGCAGCCGCACTCGCGTGCGCGTCGGAGAAAGGCACCACCGCCGCAGCCGACGTCGAGCAGGCGGTCGTCGGGACCGAGGGCGAGCGCCTCGAGAACCGGCTCCCAGAGGAAGGAGTGCGCGTCCTCTGCCCCGTACGTTGCTCGGGCCTTGCGGCCATGTGGCCGCCTGGCGATCCGGTCGGTCATCCGATCGATCCGCCATTCGCGGAAACGCTGAACGAGCCGCACCGCCCGGATGTACCAGAATCCCGGCATGAGCGAGGGCAACATCTGGACGGACGAGTGGGACGAGGGCGAGGACTGGTCGGGCGGCGGCGGCAACGCGAAGCAGCTGCCGCGGGGCGAGAAGCTCGGCGCCACCGCCTACGAGCTCGGGCCCGGCAACTTCGTCCCGTACCACTTCCATCACGCCTCGGAGGAGATGCTCGTCGTCCTCGACGGCGAGATGACGCTGAAGACCGAAGAGGGCGAGCGGCTCGTCGAGCGCGGCGAGGTCGTGATCTTCCCGGTCGGGCCGGCGGGCGCGCACGGGCTCCGCAACGACGGCGAGGGACGCTGCCGCTACCTGATGGTCTCGTCGCGGCATGCGCAGATGCCGGAGGTCTGCGAGTACCCGGAGCTCGGCCAGATCACCGTGCAGGCGCCGACGGCCTCACAGACGGGCGAGCAGCTGTGGCTGATCTACGACGTCCCGAAGCCGCCCGGTGGCTGACGGCTGCGTCTTCTGCGACCGCGAGTTCCTGCGCGACGCCGCGGAGTTCTACGTCGAGAACGAGCACTGCGTCTACGCCTCGACGCGCGATCCACGCGACCCGCCCGACGTCCTCCCCGGCAGCGGCGTGATCGTTCCGATCGCGCACAAGGCGTCGCCGTTCGACTTCAGCCTCGAGGAGTGGACGGCGGTGCACGAGCTCCTGCTCGCGGCGAAGAAAATCTGGGACGAGCGTCTCGCGCCCGACGGCTACGGGCTCTACTGCACGCCGTTCCCGCGCAGCGACGACGTGGTCGAGCTGATGCATGCCCACCTCCACGTGGTGCCGCGATTCGACGACGAGCCGTGTGCCGACGGCGGGGGTCGGGTCGGGATCAAGGGAGCGGAGAACCGCCGGCCGCATCCACTCGCGCCGGGGACCGGGCGCGCCCTCCGGTTCGGGCCGGGCTAGCGACTGCGGTGGCGAGGGTCGCGAACGAGACGGAGGCCGGGGTCGCCGCGGAACTCCTCGCCCGCGCATTCGCGCGCGACCCCGTCCTCACGGCGTTCGTGGGCGAGGGGACGAAGCAGACGGCGCGCATGACGCGGTACTTCGAGCTCGAGTGCGGGCTCGCGTTCAGCGGCTACGGCGAGGTCTGGCTCGACGCCGACCGGCTCGGCGCGGCGATGTGGCGCCGGCCCGGCGGCTACCCCGAGCCGCTCTCGGCTCAGCTGCGCATGCTGCCCAAGTATCTGCGCCTCTTCCCGCGGCAGTTCCTCCGGGCGTCCCGGGGCCTGAACATGCTCGCCCGGATCCACCCGCCGGAGCCGCACTGGTACCTCTTCGCCGTCGGCGTCGTGCCCGAGGCGACAGGCCAGGGTCGGGGCTCGGCCCTGCTCGAACCGGTGCTGCAGCGCTGCGACGACGAGCAGCTGCTCGCCTATCTCGAGGCGTCGAGCGAGGACAACGCCCGGCTCTACACCCGCCTCGGCTTCGAGCCGCGTGACGAGGTGGAGGTCCTGCCCGGAGTGCGCGTGCGCCCGATGTGGCGCGAACCGCGCTAGAGCGCCTTCTGGACCTTGCCGGCCTTGAGGCAGCGCGTGCAGACGTAGGCGCGCTTCGGCGCGCCGCCGATGAGGACGCGGACGCGCTGGAGGTTCGGTTCGAAGCGCCGGTTCGTCGCCACCATCGAATGGCTCCGGTGATGACCGAAACCGGGCTTCTTCCCGCAAATCGAGCAAACCTTCGACATCCGGCGGCGGAGTGTAGCCGAACGGTTGGCCGGCCAAGCCGGCCCCGCGCGCCGCCCGCAAGCGAGGCGCCGGCCGTACAGGCGGGACACGCCCTGCTGCCAGGCACTTGTCTCGAGTAGACCTTCCGCGGCACCCGAACGCGCGAGGCTCCGGCTAGGCGCTCTTCGCCTGTTCTCTGACCTGGGCGAACAGGTCGGCCATCTCGAGGGCCGCGCGCGCGGCGCCGGCGCCCTTGTCGACGCGCGCTTCGGCCTGCTCGGCCGTGTCCACCGTGAGGACGCCGAAAGCCACGGGCACACCGGTTTCGAGACCGGCGAGCTGGAGGCCCGATGCGGCTTCACCCGCCACGTACTCGAAATGCGCCGTCTCGCCGCGGATCACGCAGCCGAGGCCGATCACACACGAGTAGCGGCGCGTCTTCGCGAGCGCCATCGCCCCGATCGGGAGCTCGAACGCGCCGGGCACCGGCATCACGGTGATCCGGTCCTCCGGCACGCCGGCAGCCGCGAGCGCCTCGAGCGCCGACTCCAGGAGCTGGTTCGAGATCTCGCCGTTGAAGCGGGACACGACGACCCCGACCGTTCGATCCGCGCCCGAGGGCGAGCCCTCGAGGACGGCGACGCCGTCGGGAATGTCGAGCTCGCCCGGGACGTGTTGGACCTCGGCGATCTCCGGTTCCTCGTCCTCGGGCTCGGACTCGATCTCCGTCTCCGGTCTCCGTCTCCGTCTCCGTCTCGGGCTCAGGCTCTGCTTCGGCCTCCGCCTCGGGCTCGGTCACCGCCGGCTCGGGCTCAGGCTCGGGCTCGCTCTCGTTGCGCTCCGCCTCCTCCTGCACGGGCAGCTCCGGCCAGCCGAGGGGCGCCGAGACCGTCGCCGGCGCCTCCGGCTCCTGCCCCTGCGCGTTCTCCTGCCCGGCAGCCGGCGCCTCGCCAGGCCAGAAACCCCCAGTTGAGCTCATTCGACCTCCGACTCGAACTTCAGATCCTGATGGTGCAACTTGTGTCCGAGCTTATCCCGCTTGGCGGCCAGATAGCGCACGTTCTCCGGGTGGGGCGGCATCTCGATCGGCACCTGCTCGGTCACCTTCAGCCCGTACGCCTCGACACCGGAGACCTTCTTCGGGTTGTTCGTGAGCAGTCGCATCGTCGTGATCCCCAGGTCGGCGAGGATCTGGTTGCCGATCCCCCACTCCCGCTCGTCGGCGGCGAAGCCGAGAGCGAGATTCGCGTCGACGGTGTCGAGCCCGTGCTCCTGCAGCTCGTACGCCTTGAGCTTGTTGAGCAGGCCGATGCCACGCCCCTCCTGCGCCATGTAGAGGAGGACGCCGCGCCCCTCGGCCGCGATGGCGGCGACGGCGGCCTCGAGCTGCTCGCCGCAGTCGCAGCGGAACGAGTGGAAGACGTCCCCGGTGAGGCACTCGGAATGGACGCGGACGAGTACGTCTTCGGCGACCTCGCCCATCACGAGCGCGAGGTGCTCGCGGCCGGTGAGGGTCTCGCGGAAGGCGGTGGCCGTGAAGGCGCCGTACTCCGTCGGCAGCTGCACCGTGACGACACGCTCGACGAGCATCTCCGTCCGCCGCCGGTACTCGATCAGGTCGGCGACGGTGATCATCCGGAGACCGTGGCGCTCGCAGTACGGCACGAGGTCCGGAACGCGGGCCATCGTCCCGTCTTCGTTCATGATCTCGCACACGACGCCGGCCGGGACGAGCCCCGCGAGCCGGGCGAGATCGACGGCCGCCTCGGTCTGGCCGGCGCGGACGAGAACGCCGCCGTCGCGCGCGCGCAGCGGGAAGACATGGCCGGGCTGGACGAGGTCGTGCGGTGTGGACGCTGGGTCGATCGCGACGTGGATCGTGTGCGCGCGGTCGGCGGCCGAGATGCCGGTCGTCACGCCCTCGCGCGCCTCGACCGACACGGTGAAGGCGGTGCCGAGCCGCGCCTCGTTCCTGTGCGTCATGGGAGCGAGACCGAGCTGCTCGCACCGCTCGCCCGTCAGGCAGAGGCAGATCAGCCCCCGCGCGTGCGTCGCCATGAAGTTGACGGCCTCCGGCGTCGCGAACTGCGCCGCGAGCACGAGATCGCCCTCGTTCTCGCGTTCGGGATCGTCGACGACGACCACCATCTTCCCGTTCCGGACGTCCTCGACGGCCTCCTCGATCGAGGCGAAGGGGGTGACGGCGGAGCTCACGAGAGCCTCGCCGCCAGGAGACGTTCGACGACCTTCCCGAGCACGTCCGCCTCGAGATTGACCTCGTCGCCCGGCTCGAGCCGGCCGAGCGTCGTCACCACGAGCGTGTGCGGGATCAGGGCGACCTCGACGCCGTCGTCGTCGAGCGCGGCGACGGTGAGCGAGACGCCGTCCACCGCGATCGAGCCTTTCTCGAGGCAGTAGCGGACGACCGCTTCGGGCGCGTCGACCCACATACGGCGGCCGTCCCCGGCGGGTGCGACGGAGCGGACCCGCCCGACGCCGTCGACATGGCCCTGCACGACATGGCCGCCGAGCTGGTCGCCGACGCGGAGGGACGGCTCCACGTTCACCGCGGCGCCCTTCTCGAGCCCGCCGAGCGCCGTCCGCGAGAGCGTCTCGGGGACGACGTCGAATGCGAGGCGTCCCTCCCCCGTCTCCACGACCGTGAGGCAGGTACCGGCGACCGACACCGAGTCGCCGACCGCCGCGCCCGCTGCCGTGTCGGGCGCCGTGACGACGAGCCGCGACCCGTCGAAGGCGGCCACGGTTCCGAGCTCGCGGACGATGCCTGTGAACACCGACCTAGCCTAACGATGCGGGTTTGCCGTACCGAGGTCAG
This sequence comes from uncultured Actinomycetes bacterium, assembly GCA_963796265.1. Lineage (GTDB taxonomy): Bacteria > Actinomycetota > Thermoleophilia > Gaiellales > Gaiellaceae > Palsa-739. Next base: position 661,733 of record CAWCLA010000002.1, read on the forward strand.
CAAGGGCCCGGACGCGCGGCGACGGCGCCGGGGGCACGCTGTGAGCGCAGCGGGCCCGTGGCAGCGACTCCCCATGGGCCCGCTCTTCGCGCTCGCGACCGCCTGGACGGCTACGGCTCGTGCAGATACGCCTCGACCAGCACGTCCTCGCCGGACGGCTCGGCCCGCAGGTGCAGGAGCTCGAGCGGCGCGACAAGCTCGCCGAGGATATGCGGCCCCTCGCCGGCCAGGACGGGCGCGACGAAGAGGAGAAGCTTGTCGACGGAGCCCGCTACGAGAAAGGCTGTCGCCAGCGTCGGCCCACCTTCGAGCAGGAGCGACTGGACTCCCTCGGCCGCGAGGGCGCGCAGCTCCTCCTCGAGCGGGCCGCTGCGCAGCTCGAGCTCCGACTCCTCCGGCAACGGGCCTCGTCCGAAGGCGAGCCGGCGGGGCTGGCGGACTGCGTCGACGCCGCGGGCGTCGAGCCGGGGCGCGTCGGCCCGCACGGTCCCCATCCCGACCACGACCGCGTCCGAGGCGGCCCGCAGCTCGTGAACCCGGCGCCTCGACTCCTCCCCTGACACCCAGCGGCGGCCGGGCACGGTGAGGCGGCCGTCGAGGGTCAACGCCGCCTTGTACGTGACGAACGGCCGGCCGAGCGACTTCCACACGCGCCACGCCTCGTTCTGCCGGCGCGCGGCGAGATCGTCGAGCAGCTCCACCTCGATGCCTGCGGCGCGAACGCGCTCGATCCCGCTACCGTCGACGAGCGGGTTGGGGTCGAGGGCGCCGACGACGACGCGTGCGAGCCCGGCGGCGACGACCGCGTCGGCACACGGCGGCGTACGGCCGTGGTGAGAGCACGGCTCGAGCGTCACGTGGAGGGTCGCGCCGCGCGCGGCCTCGCCCGCCTGCTCGAGCGCGATCACCTCGGCGTGACGAACGCCGTCGTACTCGTACCAGCCTTCCCCCACGACCGAGCCGTCGCGCACGACGACGGCGCCGACGAGGGGATGGTCGCCGGTCTTGCCCCGCCCACGCTCGGCAAGCTCGAGCGCGCGCTCGAAGTGGCTCACGCGAGCGCCTGCACGAGGCGGCGGTACGCGAGCGCCGGATCCTCGCCGCCGAAGACGGCCGAGCCGGCGACGAGGAGCGTCGCGCCAGCCGCGCGCGCGGGGCCGATCGTCTCGTGGTCGATTCCACCGTCGACCTGGACGTGGACGTGGTCCGGGAGGGCCGCGCGCAGCCGTCGGATCCGGCCGACGGCGTCCGGCCTGAACTTCTGGCCGCTGTAACCCGGGTGGATGCTCATGCAGAGGACGAGGTCGGCGTCCGCCGCGACCGCGGCGACGTCCTCCGGCTCACTCTCGGGGTTGAAGGCGACGCCCACCTGGAGACCGTGCTCGCGGGCGGCGGCGATCGTGGCGGGGACGTCGTCGACGACTTCGTAGTGAAAGGTCGCGCTGTCGCCGCCGGCGCGGGCGATCTGCGGGAAGTGGCGCAGCGGGTTGTCCACCATCAGGTGGCAGTCGAGCACCCCTCCGGCGCTGTGCACGAGCGGAGCGATCGAGGCGAGCACGACGGGGCCGATCGTCACCGGCTCGACGAAATGTCCGTCGCCGACGTCGAAGTGGAAGACGCGGCACTCGGCGCCGAGGAGCAGGTCGATCTGCTCGCCGAGCCGCGCGAAGTCCGCCGCGTACAGCGACGGCTCGACCTCGACCGTACTGATCCATTCCCGCCAGGCCATTTGCGCCGCCGCGATCGTACGCAGTCCCGGCAGTCGACTGCCATGCCAGACCGGACACGTCCGGAACCTGGTTCCAGACGTGTCTCGAGAAGACGTGTCAGTCGCGGGTGAGGCGAGCGACGAAGAACCCGCTCGTGCGGTGGACGTGCGGCAGCGTGAGGAGGAAGTCCGCCCGGGCCGGATGCGCGAACGCCTGCCACTCGTCGCCGAGCGGCAGCACGCGCAGCCCGCTCGCGTCGACCACGGCTTCGCATTCGTCCGGATTCAGCGTGCAGACGGAGTAGACGATCGTGCCGCCGTACCGCACCCGCTCGGCGGCGGAGCGAAGGAGTGCGAGCTGCAGCTCCGGCAGCGGCGTCGAGCGCCAGCGCAGGTCGGGACGCTGGGCGAGGACGCCGAGGCCCGAGCACGGGGCGTCGACGAGAGCGCGATCGAAGCCGTCGAGCTCCGGCGGCAGCGCGGTGCCGTCCGCCTCGACGACGGTGACGTCGGAGCGGCCCATCGTCGCAAGGTTCTCGCGCAGCTCGCGGGCGCGTCCCGCGTCGATCTCGACGGCCGTCACCTCGCCGCGCAGCTGTCCGCCCTTGCCGCCCGGCGCGGCGCAGACGTCGAGCACCCGCTCGCCGTCGCTCGAGCCGAGGCAGAGGCCGGCGAGCTGGGAGCCACGGCTCTGCGGCCAGATCCTCCCTCCCGCCACGAGCGCCTCGTCGACGCGCTCGACGCGGTAGGCGCCCGGAATGTCGGTCGCCTCGGCTCCGGGCGGGGGCTCGCCGTGCACGAGCCGGACGACCGTCTCGAGCGGCTCGTTCATCGCGCGCATGAGGGCGAGCGCGCCCTCCTCGCCGAGGACGCGCACGAACGTCCCGTGGATCCAGTCGGGGTACGACTCCTTCAGCGGCCCGTCGGGAAGCGACTCGAGCAACGGCCGCATCCCGCCGGCGAGCCGCCGCAGGACGGCGTTCGTGAACGGGACCGCCCGCTCGAGCCGTGCCGCGCGGACGAGCTCGACGGATTCGTTCACGGCCGCGTGCTGCGCGACGTCGGTGTACCCGAGCTGGTACGCGCCGAGCCGGAGGGCCGCCCGCACCGGCGGGTCGAGCTTGCGCACCGGCCGCCGCCCGAGCGACTCGATCGCGTGGTCGAGCGTCCGCACCCGCTGCACCGAGCCGTAGGCGAGTCGCTGCGCGAAGGCCCGCTCCCGCTCGTCGAGACCCTCGACAGCGCTGCGGAAGGCCCGATCCGCGTAGGCGTCCTGCTCGAAGACGCGCAGCAGCACTTCGCACGCGACCCGGCGGGCCGGGCTGATCACGAGCGGCAGACGAAGATGGCCCAGCCCATCACGGCCCGTTCCCAGCGCAGGTAGCGGTCGCGGTCGGCGGCGCCGCGGGCGCGAAACTCCCCCGCCTGCGGATGGCCCGGATTCGCCGCGAGCCAGCGATCGAGCGTCTGCCAGTGGAGCGACTCGTAGCGGTCCCAGTCGTCTTCGGAGGACGCGATGAGCGAAACGACGCGCACGCCGGTTGACTCCGCACGCTCGATGGCCTCCGGCAGCGGCAGCCAGTGGTCTTCGTCGGTCCGCCTGTCTGCCTCCGACTCGGGCTCCGGCGGCAGCGGCCAGCTGCGCCAGTACGGCTCGCCGACCGCGAGGAGCGGCGCTGCCGCGCGGAGGCGTTCGAGCGTCGGGACGAGCCCGCCGTAGACGAACGTCGCACCGAGGCAGAGCGCGGCGTCATAGCGGCCGAGCTCGAACGTCGAAGCGTCGGCCTCGACGAGCTCGATCCGATCCCCGAGCTCCGCCTGCCTGATGCGTTCCCGTGCGGTGGCGACGAACTCTGGCGCGCGCTCGACGCAGGTGACCCGGCACTCGAACTCCTGCGCAAGCAGGAGCGCGCCGGCCCACCGTGGCCGGAGGCGATGTCGAGGACGTGCGAACCGGGCCCGAGGCCGAGCCGCCCGCCGAGCAACCGGATCTTGTCCGCACTCGTCGGGTTCATGAGCTCGTGCTCCAACTCGACGACGGCATGCCACCAGGTCATCGGCGCCCACGCAGGTACGCGTCGTACGCCATGCGACGGCCGCCGGCGGGCTGCACCTCGACCGGCTCGAAGGAGCCGTCCTCTCCCACCCTCGCCTGCCAGACGATCAGGTCGCCCAGACGTGCCCCAATGTGCGGCGAGAGGGCCCGGACGCGGTTCACGAGCTCACGGACGGGTGCGTCGGGATCGAGGTCGCGATCCTCCGGCCGGATCTTCTCGGCGTACGTCACGCCCTCCTCGAGCTGCGGCTCGAAGCTCGGTTCGCCCTGCACGAGCACGTCGCTCAGGAGCTCGGCGGCGACCTCGGCGGCCCGTGCGTACACGGCGCCCGCGTCGTCCTCGGGCGCCACGCGGAACGCGCGCTGCGCCGCGACCGGCCCTGCATCGAGTGCTTCGACGGTGCGGTGGATCGTGACGCCCGTCTCCTCGTCGCCGGCCATGAGCGCGCGCTCGACCGGGGCCGCGCCGCGCCAGCGCGGCAGCAGCGAGGGATGGACGTTGAGCCACAGCGCCCGCTCGAGAAGCACGTTCGGGATCAGGAGGCCGTAAGCGCAGACCACGACCGTGTCCGCGTCGAGCTCGACGGCCTCGTCGAGCTTCGCCGGCTGCGCCACCGGAATCCCGAGCCGCTCCCCCGCCTCCTTCGCCGGCGGCGGAGCGATGCGGCGACCGCGCCCCTGCGGCCTGTCGGGCCGCGTCAGCAGCAGGCCCACGTCGTGCTCCCGTGAAAGCCGCTCGAGCACGTCCGCGCCGAACGGCCCGGTCGCGGCCACCGCGATCCGGCGAGCCGCCACCGGCCTCCTAGCCGATGACGATGCGCGGGCGCAGGCCGGCGAGCGCCTCGCGCCGCGCCTCGGGCGTCGTCCGGTCGAGGATCAGGACGCCGTCGAGATGGTCTGTCTCGTGCTGGGCGACACGCGAGTGGGGCTCGTCGAGCTCGTACCGCACCTCGGCGCCGTGCTCGTCCCGGCCGGCGATCACGATCGTCGCAGGCCGCTCGACCGGCAGGAGCACGCCCTGGATCGAGAGGCAGCCCTCGTCGTCGACCATCGTCTCCTCGCTGCGCTCGACGATCTCCGGGTTCACGAGCGCGACGATCTCGTCCTCGTCGGCCTGGAAGACGAACAACCGCTGCAGCACGCCGACCTGGGTCGCGGCGAGCCCGATCCCGCTGGAGTCGATCATGAGCTGCTTCATCCGGTCCGCCAGACTCCGCAGGTCGTCGTCGAATTCCTCCACCGGACGGGCGACCATCTTCAGCGCCGCGTCCGGGTACTGGCGGATCTGGGCGAGCGCTACCCGCCGACGCGCCTCCTGCTCGGCGTCGAGCTGCTCGTCCTTGATCTGTCCCTCGGTCTCCGCCATCGGGCCGGACTGTACCCTCGCACAGGTGGATCCCAGGACGCTGCGGGAGATCATGAGCCAGGGCGCGACGCGCCCGGAGACACCGCGGGAGCGGCGCGAGCGCGAGCTCCTCGAGGCCGATCTCGAGTCGAGCCCGGTGCGCGGGCGCCCGCTCCGGCAGCGGCTGCGCAACTTCCGGCCCGACCCCGATGCGGCGGTGCGGTCGCTCGACGGGCCGACGGTCTGGATGCGGCGGCTGCGAGCGATCGAGAACGCCGTCGAGCAGCACGAGCGCCAGCTCGGGGAGGCGTGGCGGAGGCTCGCCGGGGAGCTCGAGGACACGGCGGAGTTCGCGGCCGCGTGGTGCGAGCTCGCCGGCAACTGGAGCTTCGCCCTCGTCAACGAGCTGATCGCCCGCCACAACCGCAACTTCCCCGCCGAGGCGCGGCTCGCCATGGACCCGCGCACCCGCGACTTCGTCCGCGTCAACGGCCGGCCGTACGTACGCGAGCCGCTCGACGCGCGCTGGATCCTCGACCGGTTCCCGCCCGACCGCCAGGCAGCGCTCGTGGCGTGACGATTCGGCCGCTCCGCGCGGACGACGCGGCGGAGCTCGCCGCCCTGTACGCCGCGAACCGTGACTTCCTCGCGCCGTTCGAGCCGGTCCGGCCCCCGGTGTTCTTCACCGCCGACGGCCAGCGCGAGCGGCTCGAACGGCAACTCGCGGACGACACGCATCCGTTCGCGATCCTCGACGGCGAGGAGATCGCCGGCACGATCAACCTCTTCAACATCGTCCGCGATTCACTCCAGAGCTGCACGATCGGCTACTGGACCGATCACGCCCGAAACGGCCGCGGCCTCGCGACCGGCGCGGTCGGCGAGATCCTGGCGTACGCGTTCGAAGTCCTCGACCTACACCGGGTCGAGGCGGCGACCCTCGTCGACAACGTCCCTTCGCAGCGTGTGCTCGAGAAGAACGGCTTCGAACAGATCGGTCTCGCACGCCGCTTCCTGCGCATCGACGACGGGTGGCGCGACTTCCTGCTCTTCCAGCGGCTCGCGGACGACTGATCGCCGCTAGTGCCGGTTCTCGCGGTGCTGGGAGGCGCCTTCGACTTCGTGGAGCCACGGCTCGCGCCGCTTGATCCAGACCTCTGCCTCGGGCCGCAGCTCGAACGGTGCGTCGTCGAGCGAGCCGAGCCGGATCTCCACGGCGTACTCATCGAGGGTGAACAGGCTCGAGCCGCAGCGCGAGCAGAAGCTGCGTCCGTCGTACGTCGCGTACTCGCCGCTCGACTCGAACCCGTCGCGCGACCACTGTCCGTAGATCGTGTACGTGCTGCCGGACTCCTTGCGGCAGTCGGCGCAGTGACAGCGCCCGACGTGGAACGGCTCGCCGTAGAGCTTGTAGCGGACGGCGCCGCACAGGCAGCCGCCACTGCGAACGACGTCGGTCACGCTGGGAAGTATCGCTAGACCGACTGCGGATCGACGTCGACGACCGCCGCGAGCCCGGCGCGGCGCATGGCCGGCGCGGCTGCCGCGAGCAGCGCCGCGGCGCGGGAGGCGAGCGCACGCGGACGGTCGGTCTTCCCGACGAGCTGGGCTCGATGCCTGCCGCGCAGCCGCAGCAGCGGCGCCGGGCCGAGCAGCTCGAACTCCGGTAGCCCCGCCTTCAGCTCCTCGAGCGCACGCGTGGCGTCGGCGGCTTCGGGACCGGAGACGAGGATGCGCACGAGGTGCCGGAACGGCGGGTAACCGAGCGCGCGGCGGCGTTCGAGCTCACCCGCGAGAAATCCGTCCACGTCGTGGCGCGCTGCGTGCACGACCGCGCGCGACTCCGGCTGGAACGTCTGGACGAGGACGCGGCCCGGCGCGTCGCGGCCGCTCCGGCCGGCGAGCTGGGTGAGGAGCTGGAACGTCCGCTCCTCGGCGCGAAAGTCGGGCAGGCCGAGCCCGGTGTCGGCGTCGACGACCGCCGCGAGCTCGACGCCGGCGAAGTGATGCCCCTTCGCGACCATCTGCGTCCCGACGAGGACGGCGCGCTCGGCGCGGGCGAACCGCTCGAGCGCGTCCCGGAGCTGCTCGGGCTTCGCCACCGCGTCTGCGTCGAGCCGGATCCGCTCGAGCTCGGGGACGTGGCGCTCGAGCTCGCGCTCGAGGCGCTGCGTCCCCGCGCCGATGCGGGCGAGCTCGGGCGAGCCGCACGCCGGGCACGTCTCCGCGGCGGGCTCGCGGGCGCCGCAGTGGTGGCAGCGGAGGGTCCCGTCCCCGTGCAGGGTGAACGCGACGTCGCAGTTGGGGCAGCGGCGGGTGGCGCCGCAGGCGCGGCAGTGGAGCGCGGGGGCGACGCCGCGCCGGTTGAGGAGGAGGATCCCCTTCCCGCCGTCCTCCGCGAGCCGGCCGAGGTCCGCGAGGAGCGGCGCCGAGAGCGGATAGCCGGTCTCGTGGCGCAGGTCGACGACGCGGACGGTCGGCATGGGCGCGGCGATCCGGCCGCCGAGCTCGAGCCGCTCGAGCGTGTGCCAGGACTCGGGCCGCGGCGTGGCCGAGCCGAAGATCGCCACCGCACCCTCGAGCGCCGCCCGCTTCGCGGCGACGGTGCGGGCGTCGTACCGCGGGTCCGACTCCTGCTTGTACGACGCGTCGTGCTCCTCGTCGATGCAGATCACCCCGAGCGACGGCAGCGGCGCGAACACGGCCGAGCGGGCTCCGACCACCACCGAGGCCTCGCCGCCGACGATCCGCTCCCGCTCATCCCGCCGCTCGGCCTCCGAGAGGCCGGAGTGGAGGAGCGCGACCCGGTCGCCGAAGCGCGCCCGGAAGCGGCCCAGCGTCTGCGGGGTCAACGCGATCTCGGGCACGAGGACGATCGCGCCCCGACCGGCGGCGACGGCGGCCTCGCAGGCCCGGATGTAGACCTCGGTCTTCCCGCTGCCGGTCGCGCCCGACAGAAGGACGTTGCCGCCGCCGCTCGTGAGCAGGCTCTCGACGCGCTGGAGCGCGCGCTCCTGGGGCTCGGAAAGGCGGGCGGGCGCGGGCTCAGCCGCGAGAGCCGACGCAGCGGTCACCTCGCGCCGCTCGCCGCGCCGTGCGCGCTGCTGCGGCGCGATCAGCGCGAGCGCGCGGGCGGGCGTCGAGCCGTAGTAGTCCGCGAGCCAGAGAGCGAGGTCGACAAGCGCCGGCGACAGCGTCTCGAGCACGCCCTCGGCCGCGACCGGCTCGACGTCCGGCGGCGCCGCCGTATCGGCGTCGACCACGACCCCGCGCCGCCGCGCGTTGCCGAAGCGGATCGCGAGGACGGCTCCCTTCCCCACGTCGTCGCCGATCTCGTACGTGAAGGGCCGCGAGAGCGAGCGGGCGCTGACGATCGGGTAGACGGAGGCGAGGCGCGACACGGGCAGCGAGCGTAGCCTCGAGGCTGGTCGGAGCCTTGCCGGCGGCTAGCGTGGAGCGTGTCGCCCGACTGGCCCCTCGAGACGAGCCGCCTGAGCCTGCGCCCGTTCGTCGCCGGCGACTTCGAGGCCTTCCACGCGATGCGGTCCGACGAAGACGTCGCTCGCTATCTCTACCAGGAGCCGTTGTCACCGGCGGAGACGCGCGACCTCCTGACCCGCAAGATCGGCGGAGCGTCGTGGGCTCGCGAGGGCGACTGGCTGAGCGCGGCGGTCGTCGAGCGCGCGTCCGGGACGACGGTCGGCGACGTCGGTCTCGGCTGGCTCAGCGAGCGCGACCGGACCGCGGAGATCGGCTTCACCTTCGACCCCCGGCACCAGGGGAAAGGGTTTGCCACGGAAGCGGCGCGCGCGCTCCTCGACTGGGCCTTCGCGACCGCGGGACTGCACCGGGTGATCGGCCGAACGGAGGCACGAAACACTCCCTCGGCACGGGTGCTCGAGAAGCTCGGCATGCGCCTCGAAGCCCACCTCGTCGAGAACGAGTGGGTGAAGGGCGAATGGCAGAGCGAGCTCGTCTACGCGATCCTCGAGCGCGAGTGGGCGTCCTAGGATCGAGCTCACCTGCCCGACTGAAGCTCCCAGGCGCCGATGAGCGCGTCCTCGACCGCATCCGGGTTCCCGTGCTCGAGGTCCGCGACGATCATCATGTGCTTCGCGAATCGCTCGGGCACCGAGAACGTCCCGGGGAACGAGTGGAGGAGGAAGTCGCGAAAGTCGAACGACGCCCGGATGACGACGTGGCTCTCGTCGAGTTGCCGCGCGACCAGGCGCCCGTGGTAGCGCCAGTCGAGGAGCCCTCCGCGGCGGCTCTCGGAGACGCCGTCGAGCTGGGACGCGAGCCGGCTGAGGTCGTCGAGCCTCACGCGGGGATGCTCGCACGCACGCCCCGCGAATAGGGTGGAGCCGGTGGTCGTCGAGCGATTCGAGAGCGCGCTCTGGGAGACGTCGTCGCTCCTGCTCGCCGAGGGCGCCGAGGCCGTGCTCGTCGATCCGGCAATCTCGGCGGACGAGGTGGCGCGCATCGCCGGGCGCGCGCACGCCCTCGGCGTCCGCGTCACGCACGTGCTGGCGACGCACGGCGACTGGGATCACGTCTGCGGGATCGCCGCGTTCCCGGACGCCGCCGCGACGATGAGCGAGGCGACTGCAGCTCGGCTTGCCGCCCGTGCCGGAGACGCGGCGGTGGCCGCGCGGGCGGCGGCGAGCGGGGTCGAGATCGCGGGCGAGCCGCGCGCCGACCGGACGTTCGTCCCGGGTGCTGCGCTCCAGGCCGGGCCGTTCGTCTTCGAGACGCTCGCGCTGCCCGGCCACACGCCGGACGGGACCGCGTTCCGCTGCCGTGACCTCGACCTGCTCGCCGTCGGCGACCACCTCTCCACGGTCGAGTTCCCGTTCGTGACGTCGACCGCCGCCTACCGTGGGACGCTTGCGGCGTTGATCGACCTCCTGCGCAACGATCCACCGGCGCGCGTCGTGCCCGGACACGGGCCGGAGCTGACCGCTTCCGGCGCCCTCGCCGTCGCGGAGGCCGATCTCGCGTACCTCTGGCAGCTCCACGCTGCGGTCGCGGCCGGCGCGACGCGCGAGGATGCGCGGGCGGCCGGTCGTTCCGTCGCGCCGCCTCGGGCCGCGGCCGACGACCTCGCCGAAGCACAGGCGGCGAACGTCGAGGCCGCGCTCGCGGAGCGCTTCGGGTAGCCACGGCGGGCTCCGCGATGATCCCCGGCCGCGGCCGCAGTCGGCTCAGGTGAAGCGCGGACGAAAGGAGCCCTGATGAACACAGACCGGTTCGGCGGGAGAACCTCGCCGCGATCGCATGATCCCTGGGGCCGAGGCTGAGAGCTCGGCATAGTGCTGCGGCTCTAGTCTGACGCGATGCGCGCGAGTAATGGTGTTGCGGCGGCGTTGTTGTTGCTGATCGTCACGGGATCGTTGACCGGGCTGGCTCACGGGAAGGTAGGCGGTTCGCCCGCCCGGCGCGAGTTGATCGGCCGCTCGGTTCGTGGACGTCCGATCTATGTGTACCGGGTTGGTGAGTCCGGCGGTAGGCCCGTGCTCGTGGTCGGGTGCACCGACGGTGACGAGCCGGCCGGCGTAGCGATCGTCACCGCGATGCGTAGGCTGCAGCCGCCGGCGGGTGTTGACCTTTGGCTCGTCCCGACGGTCAACCCTGACGGGCTGGCGGCGGCCACGACGGGCAACGCGCATGGCGTCGACCTCAACCGGAACTTCCCCTACGCCTGGCGAAACCTAGGCGGCAGCGGCCACTTCAACTCCGGACCGCGGCCACTCTCCGAGCCGGAGAGCCGCGCGCTCCACCGGTTCCTGCTACGTGTCAAACCGCAGCTTGCGATCTGGTTCCACCAGCCGCTCGGCCTGGTGGACGACTCGCAGGGCTCGCGCCATCTCGAGCGCATCTTCGGACGCCTGATCGGGCTACCCCTCCGACGCCTGACCGACTACCCCGGCAGCATCACCAATTGGGAAAGCCACCGCTTCCCACGCTCGACGGCCTTCGTCACCGAACTCCCAGCGGGCCCGCTCATCCACTCCCGAGCAACACGCTTCGCACGGGCGATACTCGCACTCACCCGGTAGAGAGACAACGCCTCGCCCGGGCCAATCCCTCGGCTGCGCGAGCGATGCTTCTATGTCTGTCAAGTCGCCAGTGGCGGTCCGTGTTCGAGTAGCCGGTAGAGGCTGCGGGCGAGGTAACGCTTGAGGCAGCGGTTTGCCTCGCGTCGGGTTTTGCCTTCCTGGATGCGTCGCTCGATGTAGGCGACGGTTGGCGGATGGAGGCGTTTCCGTGTGACCAGGATCATGTGCAGTGCGCGGTTCAGTTTGCGGTCGCCTGATCGGTCGAGCCGGTAGCGGACGGTCTGGCCGGAGGAGGCGGGGATCGGTGCGACGCCGGCGAGCCGCGCGAAGGCCGCTTCGGAGTGGATGCGGCCATGGTGTGACCAGGAGAGGACAAGCTGGGCGACGGCGTGCGGGCCGACGCCGGGCTGGTCGAGGAGTTGCGGTGCGAGCTTGCGTGTGAGTGCTTCGATCTGCCGTCCCAGCTCGCGCTCCTCAGCTGTCAGCTGCAGGACGCGTCGAGCGACCGAGCGCAGCGCGAGCAGGCTGCCGCGGAGCTCGGGATCGCGTCGAATCTCGGGTCGAGTGGCTGCCAGGCGTCGTAGTAGCGGAGCGGGTGTGAGCTGCCGCAGCTCGCTGCGCAACGGTTCAGGGGTCGTGATCAGCAGGTCGCGCAGCTGGGCCAGTCCGGCGCATTTGGCGGTGACGGCTCCTTCGCGTGCCGCCACCAGCACCTGCAAGGCCTGGCGCTCGCCGCCGGCCCGAGGCGTCGCCGGCCGCTCCAGGGCAAGCACGCTGCGAGCGGCGCGGACAGCATCGAGCGCGTCGGTCTTGCCTCCGGAGCCGCGCTCCCGCCGCAGCCTGCTTACCTCGAGCACCCGCTCGCCATGACCGGTTAGAAAGCGGGTCAGACCGGCCCCGAACGAACCGCTCCCCTCCACAGCGAACGCACGACGCCCCGAGGCGTGGGCGTCGACGAGCCTCAGCGCATCCGCGTAGCCGACGCCGCTTGCAGCAACGGTCGTCTCGAAAACGACCGCCCCAGTCACGACCTCGACAACCGCGAGCGCCTGCGAATCGCGGTGCGGATCGACACCAACCACGTAGTCCAGCTGATCTGCGAGCATCTCTCACCGACCTCCAGCCGAGCGTTGGGGGACACAACGGTGTCGGCCTGGAGCGGCAAACCGCGCGCGCCAAGACTGTGACGGATCACGCCCCAAAGGGCGGACAGGCTTCTGATCAGGCCAGCAAGCGGGCACCAGGCCGGCACCGGCCACACTCCACCCGGACACATCACTCGCAAGACACCCACCAACCGGCGGGGTCATCCTCTCACCGAGTCACGAGCAAAGAGCACCGGCACCAACCTGACAACAGCCCCAGACGGGACCGCCACAAACTCACAGTCCTCACGCCCGAGCGGGCTCGCCGAGCGTCCGAGCGCTAGACGCCGGCGGCAGTGACGACGAAGTCCGTCGCGAAGCCGAGCAGGATCCCGGCCAGGAGCAGCCAGGTGACGAGCACCGGATGCCCGTACCTGCGATTGACCGCGAAGAGTTCCCGGACGACGTAGAGGATCGAGCCGCCGGCGATGGTGAAGAAGACAACGGACACGGCGTCGCTCGCCCACGCCTGACCGACGACCGTGCCGAGGAACGTCGGGCTCCCTCCGATCAGGCCGAACAGCCCGAGCAGCCGCCAGCTCGGCAGGATCCCCGCGCCGCTCAGCGGCCCGCAGATCCCGAACCCCTCGGTCGCGTTGTGCAGCCCGAAGCCGATGATGAGCGTCACCGCGAGCCCGATCTCGCTGGCCGCGGCCGCCTGCCCGATCGCCAGCCCCTCGGCGAAGTTGTGCACGCCGATCCCGACCGCGATCAGCAACGCGAGCCTCACCGCCGGGTTCGTCAGGTCCAGCCGCGCGCGCTCGACGAACTCGTCGACCGCGGCGGCGCCCGGCCCGACCAGCGACGTAGAACGCCGGTCGGCCCGGCGCTTCATCCAGGCGTCGTAGTAGACGAGGCTCATCAGTCCGGCCGCGAAGCCGACCGCGCCGAGCACGCTCAGCTCGGAGAAACGCCCCCAGCGATGGGCGTCAAGCGACGTCCGGATCGGGTCGACGGCATTTGAGAGCACGTCCCAGAGCAGGAAGACGAGGATCCCGGTCGCGAAGGACGACATTCCGGCGCGGGCATTGGTGCCGAGGCTCTCCATGCGACCGGCGGGCAGGCCGAGGAAGATCGTCGCACCCGCGATCGCGCCGAGTAGAAAGATGTGTGCTGTCGACATGTCCGGTCCCTGACTGCCCCTGTAAGGGTGCCCTTACACCGTGGCTCCGGGGCAATATAGCCTCGTGCCCGCCGCCGGCCACTCAGTCGACGAGTACCTCGAGACCATCTACTTCCTCGCGTTCCCGATCGGCGAGTACACGCCGCACGGCTCCGGCGCCCCTCCCCTCGCCTCGCGCGTCGCCGAGATGCTCCACGTCTCGCGAGCCTCCGCCGGAGAGATGCTGAAGCGGCTCGAGGCCGACGGCCTGATCGAGCGCGGCGCACGCAAGGAGGCGCTCCTGACCGAGACCGGCCGCGAGCGGGCCGAGCGCGTCGTCCGCAAGCACCGGATCATCGAGCGGCTCCTCACGGATTTCATGGGCTACACGGCCTACGAGTCGCACGAGCGCGCCGACGTGCTCGGCGACACCTTCACCGACGAGATGGTCGAGCGGATCGACGACAAGCTCGGCCACCCGCAGCGCTGCCCGCACGGCTGGCCCGTCGACCCGGCGGTCGAGCAGTCCGAGAATGCCGCTCTCTTGCCGCTCGCGTCGTTGCCGGCCGGAACGCGGGCGACGATCGTGCGCCTCGCCGAGCACGACGGCGACCTCCTGCACTGGTTCTATGACCAGGGCCTCGTGCCGGGCACGAGCATCCTCCTGCGGGCCGCCCAGCCGGCGGCGGATCAGTTCACCGTGGCGATCGAGAAGGTCGGCGAGCGGGCGATCTCCGAGAAGGCGGCCGCCGGGCTCTTCGTCAGACCTTCGTAACGGCTCCCAGACCGGCAGCCTCGCGCAGCGGCTCTGCGCGGTCGGTGTTCTCCCAGGTGAAGCCCGCATCCTCGCGGCCGAAGTGGCCGTACGCAGCCGTCTTCGCGTAGATAGGCCGTCTGAGGTCGAGGTCGCGCAGGATGGCCGCCGGCCGCAGGTCGAAGTGCTCGCGGATCAGCTCCTCGATCCGCGGCACGGGGATCGCCTCCGTCCCGAACGTGTCGACGAGGACCGAGAGCGGATGCGCGACGCCGATCGCGTACGCGACCTGGATCTGGCAGCGGTCGGCGAGCCCCGCCGCGACGACGTTCTTCGCCACCCAGCGCGCCGCGTACGCGGCCGAGCGGTCGACCTTCGTCGGGTCCTTGCCCGAGAAGGCGCCTCCCCCGTGCGGCGCGGCGCCGCCGTACGTGTCGACGATGATCTTCCGGCCCGTCAGGCCGGTGTCACCCATCGGGCCGCCGATCACGAACTTCCCGGTCGGGTTGCAGTAGACGAAGTCGCGGTCGTGCTCGAACCGCCGCGGGTCGTAGAGATCCTTCGGCAGGATCGGCTCGAGCACGTGCTCGATCAGGTCGGGCTTGAGCAGCGTCTCGCAGTCGAGCCCGTCGCGGTGCTGGGTCGAGATGAGCACCCGCTCGATCTCGACGGGCCGCTGGCGCCCGTGCTCGTCGAGCTCGTACCGGACGGTCACCTGCGTCTTGCCGTCGGGCCGGAGATACGGAAGCACGTCGGCCTTGCGAACCTCCGCGAGCCGGTGTGCGAGCCGGTGCGCGAGCATGATCGGCAGCGGCATCAGCTCGTCCGTCTCGTTCGACGCGTAGCCGAACATCATCCCCTGGTCTCCCGCCCCCTCGCGGTCGAGCGGGTCGTTGTCGCCGCGCTGCTCCTCGTACGAGTGCTCGACGCCCTGCGCGATGTCGGGCGACTGCTCGTCGATCGCGACGACCACGCCGCACGTCTCGGCGTCGAAGCCGAACTTCGCGCGCGTGTAGCCGATCTTGCGGATGCGGTCGCGGACGAGCTTCGGGATGTCGACGTACGTCTCGGTCGTGATCTCGCCGGCGACGACGACGAGGCCGGTGGTGATCAGCGTCTCGCAGGCGACGCGGCTCTGCGAATCGTCGGCGAGGACGGCGTCGAGAACGGAGTCGGAGATCTGGTCGGCCATCTTGTCGGGATGGCCTTCCGTGACCGACTCGGACGTGAAGGAGAAGGAGCGGTTCGGCATGACGGCAGGCTAGCCGACGAGACCTGTGGTCTCGTCCGCTGGAGTAACGGAACTCCGGGTTCGCGAGAGCGCGCAGCTCTTCGCCTGGACAGCTATTCCTCGGTCGGCTCCCTCCCCATCAGGCCGGCCGCGAGCTCGGTGATGCTCTGGCCGGAGAGAACCGCGCAAACGCCCTCGGTGATCGGGAGCTCCACCCCGAGGCGGTGCGAGAGGTCGCGCAGGATCGGTGCCGTCGTCAGCCCCTCGACCGTCTGGCCGATCTCGGCGACCGCCCGCTCGGGCGTGAGTCCCTGCGCGATCAGCTCGCCGGCATGCCGGTTGCGGCCGTGGCGGCTCCAGCACGTCACGATGAGGTCGCCGATGCCCGCGAGACCGGCGAAGGTCTCGGCCCGCGCTCCCGCGGCCTCCCCCAGCCGCGACATCTCCGCGAGGCCACGCGCGATGAGCGAGGCCTTCGCGTTGTCGCCGAGCCCCAGCCCGTCGACGCCGCCCGCCGCGAGCGCGATGACGTTCTTCGCCGCTGCGCACAGCTCGACTCCGACGAGATCGGGATTGACGTAGGCGCGGAAGAGGCTCGAGTTGAGGGCGTGCTGGAGCTGGCCGGCGAGGAAGCCGTCCTCGCTCGCGATCACCGCCGCCGTCGGCAGGCCCTCGGCGATCTCCCCCGCTATGTTCGGGCCCGAGAGCACCGCCACCGAGCGCCCTCGGACTCGCGTGGAGAGGCGCTCGCCGGTCTCGGGGTCGAGCCCCTTCGCGAGGCTGAGCACGGGCGCCGTGCCCGGCAGCGCCTCCACGACCTGGGCGAAGGCGCGGCTCGGCACGACCACGACGGCGACGTCGACGTCGCCGGGGGCGTCGGCGAGCGCCACCGCCTCCGCCGCGCTCAGGTCGACGCCCTGCAGGTAGCGCGGGTTCCGGCCCGTGCGCGCGATCGCCTCGGCCTGCTCGCGCGAGCGGCACGCGAGCACCACCTCGTGGCCGCGGTCGAGCAGGACGCCCGTGAACGCCGTCCCCCACGAGCCGGCGCCGGC
The DNA here is from genome assembly GCA_963796265.1 of uncultured Actinomycetes bacterium. Taxonomy (GTDB): domain Bacteria; phylum Actinomycetota; class Thermoleophilia; order Gaiellales; family Gaiellaceae; genus Palsa-739. The sequence goes on from CAWCLA010000002.1 coordinate 678,185, forward strand.
GACCAGGAACCGCATCGTGACGGAGCCTAGCGCGGGTTAGCGTGCCGGCTCGATGTTGTGGTTGGCCCGGAAGACGTTGTCAGGGTCCCACTCCGCCTTGAGCTCGGCGAGGCGCGGGTAGTTGCCGCCGTAGGCGGCGGGGACCCGGCTGCGCTCGTCCCCGGACAGAAGGTTGACGTACACCCAGGAGGACGCGTGCGCCGCCATCGCCTCGTGGAACCCGTTCGCCCACCCGATCACAGCCGCGTCGTCGCCCGGCTCTGTCCAGCCCGCGAGGATGTGGAGGCCGTAGCCGGGAGCCCGTCCTGCAAACGCCGTCGCCGACTGGTCGACCGCGGCGACCGCCGGAGCGGGCGGCTCGAAGTACGCGACCGTGAACGTCCCCTGCATGCCGGCGACCCAGGTGACGAACGTGTCGATCGCCGCGTCCGACAGGTCGTCGAGGAAGTGCGCCTTCGAGTGGTATCGCTGCCCCGCCGGGAGACCCGCATCGAAGCTCTGCTGGACGGCCGTGTACGGCGCCGGGCCGACGGCCTCGAGGATGGTCTGGCCCAGGTGGCGCAAGGGCTCGACAGCCGCTTCTCCCGCCGGGTCGAGGTGGCAGAAGACGAAGTCGAGCCCGAGCCGTCCGTGCCACTCCTCGGGGAACGGTTCCACGGGAGGGATACGGAGCGCGAACGGGTAGCACTGGAGCTCCGGTGGCGCTTCGGCGATGAAGCCGCGGAAGACGCGCAACAGCTCCGCCGCCCCTTCGAAGGGATAGATGATCTGTCCAGCCAGTACTTCGGGCCCGACGTCGTGCAGCCGGAACTCCAGCGACGTGACGATCCCGAAGTTCGCGCCTGCGCCCCGCATCGCCCAGAAGAGGTCCGGCTGCTGCTCCTCCGACGCACGGAGACGCCTCCCGTCGGCGGTCACCACCTCGACGGCGACGAGGTTGTCGAGCGCGAGGCCGAAACGCCGCGAGAGGTAGCCCGAGCCGCCTCCCAGGGCCGCCCCGGCGACGCCGACGGACGAGACGGTCGGGAGCGGGGTGGCAAGCCCGTACGCCTGGGTCGCAGCGTCGAGTTCGCCGCAGGTCACGCCCCCGCCGGCGACGGCTGTCCGCGCCTGCGTGTCGACCTCGACGTCCTTCAGCAGCGAGAGGTCGACGAGCAGGGAGCCCTCTCCGACGGTGTTCGCAGCGTAGGCGTGACCGCCCCCCTTCACCGACACCGGCAGCCCCTCCGCCCGCGCGAGGGCGACCGCCGCCGCCGCCTCGCCGGCATCGCGGCAGCGCACGATGCCGCCCGGCCGCAGATCGGACCGGGCATTCCACAGCCGCCGGGCCTCGTCGAACCCGTCGTCGCCGGATCTCAGCACCGGCGGCTCGCGGCGGATCGGATCCTTGGCTCCAATCACTCCAACGCAGCCGGGACCCCTAGCCGCTCCCGGGGCCGCGAGCCGTCATGACCTGCGCACGAAGTCGATCGAGACGGGGACGCCCTCGAGGCCGAAACGCTCGCGGAGCCGGTTCTCGACCCAGTAGCCGTAGTCGCGCGTCACGAGGCCGGGGTCGTTAACGAAGATGCGGAACCGCGGCGGGCGGACCCTGATCTGGGCGCCGTAGAGGAGGTTCAGCCTGCGCCCGCGCCGGCCGCTCGGCGGCTGCCGCGCCTTGCGCAGCTCGGCGAGCGCGCGGTTCAGCTCCGGCGTCGGGATTCGCGCAGTGTGCCGGTCGAAGAGCTCGGCGACACCGTCGAGCAGCCGTTCGAGGCCACGTCCCGTGTGCGACGAGACGGCGACGAACGCCGGCCGCTGGCGCAGGCGCCGCCGCAACTCGCTGCGGGCATCTTCGACGCCGATCGCCGTCTCGTCCCACTTCGAGAAGACGACGAGCGTCGAGCAGTCGGCGTGGCGGGCGACCTCGGCGACGGAGATGTCCTGCTCCACGATCCCCTCCGACGCGTCGACGAGAACGAGCGCGACGTCCGCCCGCTCCGCCGCCTCGAGCGAGCGCAGCTCGGAGTAGAACTCGATGCCCCGCCGGTGCCGCCGCTTCCGGCGCAGCCCCGCCGTGTCGATCAGGACGAACGTGCGCTCGCCGCGTTCGAGCACCGTGTCGACGGCGTCTCGGGTCGTGCCGGGAATCTCGCTCACGATGAGGCGCTCCCGGCCGAGGAGCGCGTTGACGAGGCTCGACTTGCCGACGTTCGGCCGGCCGAGGATCGCGACGCGGATCGCGTCGTCCGAGAGCGTGGGCCGCCCGGCGGGCGCGAGCCGCTCTAGCTCGGCGACGATCTCGTCGAGCAGGTCGCCGCTGCCCGTTCCGTGCAGGGCCGAGATCGGGATCGGGTCGCCCAGGCCGAGCCGGTGCAGCTCGAGCGCGAGCGGCTCCTGGCGCGGCTCGTCGATCTTGTTCGCGAGCACGAGCACCGGCTTGTGGGCCTCGCGCAGGATCTGCGCGACCTCCTCGTCGCCCGGGGTGACGCCGGCGCGCGCGTCGACGACGAAGAGGACGAGATCGGCTTCCGCGACCGCCTCCCGCGCCTGCTGCGCGATCGCACGCGTCAGCGGTGCCGGGTCGGCGATGTCGACCCCGCCGGTGTCGACGAGCACGAAGCGCTTGCCCGTCCACTCGCAGACGAGCTCTTTCCGGTCGCGGGTCACGCCGGGGGACTCGTGCACGACCGCGGCGCGCGTCTCGGTCAGCCGGTTCACGAGCGTCGACTTGCCGACGTTCGGGAAGCCGATGATCGCCACGGCGCCGAGGAGCGGCGGCGGAGGCGGCGCGGGCAGCTCGTCCGCGTCGATGTCGTGTGCGTCGCTCACGGGAGCGTGACCGGCGCGGCGTCCTCCCGCGTCGGGGGAGCCGCGACTCGCGGGCGCCCGGCCTCATGCAGGTCGCGCAGCCAGCTCCAGAGGCGGTACAGCTCGTCCTCGACCCGCGCAGAGGCCTCGCGGTACCCCTTGCCGCCTCGCGGCAGGCCGTCGAAGCGCATCGGCTCGCCCCACGCGATCGAGACCGGCGCGAGGCTGCCGAGCCGCCAGTCCTGCGAGCCGTGGATCGCGGCGCAGATCAGCGGCACGTCCTCCTGCAGCGCGACCATCGCCGCGCCGGGCTGCACGTGCCCGGGGAGGCCGCTCCTCTGCCGTGTTCCCTCCACGAACACGCCGAGCGCCTCTCCATCGCGGACGACCGACCGCATCCGGCGAACCGCCTCCCGGTCCGACTCGCCTCGGCGCACCGACAGGGTGCCGAAGCCACGGATGATCGAGCCAAGTCCCGGCACGCGGTGCGCCTCGACCTTGGCGAGAAAGTAGAGATGGCGACGGCAGACGTAGCCCACGCAGGGGATGTCGATCCAGTGGAAGTGGTTGATCGCGACGACGAGGCCGCCGCTGCGCGGGATCCGCTCGGTGCCGTAGGAGCGGAGCCGCGTCGCGACCGCCGTCGGGAAGCCGAGCAGCGGCCGCCCGAACGTCCAGACGACGTCCTCCGACTTCATGCCGCAGCGGAACGCTTGCGCACGAGCACCTCGATCCGGTCGACGACGTCGTCGACCTCGAGACTCGTCGTGTCGATCTCCGTCGCGTCCGCCGCCGGCCGCATCCGCGCCGCGTCGCTCTCGTCGCGCAGCCGCAGGTCGGTCGCGAGCGCGTCGGCGCCGATGCCGGGCCGCTCGGCCATGCGCCGCCTCGCGCGCTCGTCGCGCTCGGCGACGAGGAACACCTTCACCTCCGCATCGGGGATGACGACGGTGCCGATGTCGCGGCCCTCGATCACGACGTCGCCGTCGCGTCCGAGCTCGCGCTGCCGGTCGCGCATCACCTCGCGCACGGCGTGGTGGCGGGCCACGACCGGAACCATCCGGTCGACTCGGGTCTCGCGGATCGAGGAGGTGACGTCGGTACCCCCGATCCAGACCCGGTCGTCCTCGGTGAAGAGGACGGGGTTCTCTCCCGCGAGCTGCGCGAGCCCGTCCGCCTCGCTCAGGTCGAGCCCGCGCTTCATCGCGAGCCACGTGAGCGCCCGGTACATCGCGCCGGTGTCGAGGTAGCGGAAGCCGAGCCGCTCCGCGAGCGCGCGCGCCACCGTGCTCTTTCCCGCACCCGCGGGCCCGTCGATCGCCACGATCATTGCTGCTTCACCGCCTCGTCACCGACTCCAGGAGCTCGTAGAAGCCGGGGAAGCTTATAGCCGCCGTGTCGGCGCCCTCGACCGCCACTCCCTCGCGCGAGGCGAGCCCGGCGACGGCTCCGAGCATGGCGATCCGGTGGTCGCCACGCGCGTCGAGGCGGCCACCGCGGAGGCGGGCGGGCACGCCGGTGATCGTCCAGCCGTCAGGCTGCGAGTGGATCCGTGCTCCGAGCGCCCTCAGGCCGTCGGTGACCGCCTCGATGCGGTCCGTCTCCTTCACGCGCAGCTCGGCCGCGCCGGAGACGCGCGTCTCGCCACGCGCATGCGAAGCGAGGAGCGCGACGAGCGGGAGCTCGTCGACGAGCCCGGGCACCTCGCCGGCTCCCACCTCCGTCGCGATGAGCTCTCCAGGCTGCACCTGCACCGACGCGACCGGCTCTCCGCCGGTGCGCCGCCGGTCGAACACCGAGACGCGGGCGCCCATCCGCTCGAGCACCGTGAGCAGCCCGGTGCGGCGGGGGTTGACGCCGAGATCGTGGATGGTGAGGTCGCTGCCCGGGACAAGAGCCGCTGCGGCGAGAAGCGGCGCCGCAGAGGAGAAATCGCCGGGGACGTCGACCTCGGCAAGGCGCAGCGCCCCCGCAGGTTCGATCGAGACCACGCTTGCCCTGCGGCGCACCTGGGCGCCTGCCGCCTCGAGCATCAGCTCCGTGTGGTCGCGGGTCGGGATGCTCTCGACGACCGTCGTCTGCCCTTCCGCGTTGAGGCCCGCGAGGAGAATCGCGGACTTCACCTGCGCGCTCGCCACCTCCGGCTCGATCTCGATCCCGTGCAGGGCGCCCGAGCCCCGCACGACGAGCGGCGCGTGGCCGTCGGTCGTCTCCACCGTCGCCCCCATTCCCCGGAGCGGCGCGGCGACCCGCTCCATGGGGCGCACGCTGAGCGACTCGTCTCCGGCGAGCGTGAACTCACCCTCCTGCCCCGCGAGAACGCCGGCGAGAAGACGCATGAGCGTCCCGGAGTTGGCACAAAACACGGGTGGGCCAGGCATGGCCACCTGTTGGCCGAGCCCTCGCAGCCCCGCGCCGTGCACGACGAGATCGTCGTCGGCGACGTCGTCGATCTCGACGCCGAGCGCGCGCACCGCGTCGACGGTCGCCTGCGTGTCGCCTGAGCGGCCGAAGCCGTGGACGCGCGTCTCCCCTTCCGAGAGCGCGCCGAGCAGGACGGCGCGGTGCGAGATGGACTTGTCCCCGGGCACCACGACGTGCCCGACGACTGACGCGGCGGGCTCGATCCTCAACCGATCGTGCGGCCCATGAGGGACGCGAGCGCGCGGATCTCGCCGGCGAAGTCGCCGAACTCGGCGGTCGGGATCTGTTGCGCGGCGTCGCAGAGCGCCTCCTCCGGCCGCGGATGCACCTCGACGATGATCCCGTCGGCGCCCGCCGCAACTGCCGCCCGGGCGAGCGGCAGAACGAGGTCGCGCCGCCCCGCGGCATGGGAAGGGTCGACGATCACGGGCAGGTGCGTCTCCTGCTTGAGCACGGGAATCGCGCCGATGTCGAGCGTGAAGCGGGTCGCCGTCTCGAACGTCTTGATCCCGCGCTCGCAGAGGATCACCTCGGAGTTGCCCTCCTTGACGATGTACTCCGCCGCCATCAGCAGGTCCTCGACGGTCGAGGAAAGCCCGCGCTTGAGGAGGACGGGTTTCGGGGCGCGGCCGACCTCCGAGAGGAGCGAGAAGTTCGACATGTTGCGCGCGCCGATCTGGATCACGTCGGCCGCGCCGACGACGGACTCGACGTGGCGCGGGTCCATGAGCTCCGTCACGAGCGGGAGCCCGGTTTCGGCTCGCGCCTCCGCGAGGATCTCGAGCGCCTCGTCTCCCAGCCCCTGGAAGGCGTACGGCGACGTGCGCGGCTTGAAGGCGCCGCCGCGGAGCATAGTCACGCCCTCGGCGGCGACGGCGCGTGCCGTCTCGAGCGTCTGCTCACGCGTCTCGACGGTGCACGGGCCGGCGATGAAGCCGAAATAGCCGTCACCGATGCGGCGGCCGCGCACCTCGATCACGGTCGGATCGGGCGAAAGCTCGCGCGAGACGAGCTTGTACGGCTTGAGGATCGGCAGCACCTGCTCGACGCCGGCGAAGCCCTCGAGCGGCAGCGCCGCGAGCAGCTCCCGCTCGCCGATCGCGCCGATCACCGTCGCCTCCCTGCCCGGCGTGACGAGCGCCGCGCAACCGGCCTCGTCGAGCCGCGCGACGACCTCGTCCACCTGTTCGGAGGTGGCACTTGCGCCCATCACGATGAGCAGCTCCGGTGCGCCGGTGATCGCCATCGCGACAGCTTAGAGCCCGTTAGGCACAATCAGCCTCCATGGCAGAGCCCGTACCCGCAGCGAAGCCAGAGAAGCCGCGCGTCTTCTCCGGCATCCGCGCTTCTGGCGACAAGACGCTCGGCAACTACTCCGGCGGCTACCGCCAATACGCCGCGACGCAGGAGCAGGGAGAGGCGTTCTTCTGCATCGTCGACCTCCACTCGATCACGACGCCCTTCGAGCCGGAGGCGCTGCGCGAGGCGACCCTGTCGGGCGCTGCGATGCTTTTCGCGACGGGCCTCGATCCGGACCGTTCGACCGTCTTCGCGCAGAGCCACGTCGTGGCGCATGCCGAGGCGGCTTGGCTGCTGGGGGCCGTTACGAGCTTCGGCGAGCTACGGCGGATGACCCAGTTCAAGGAGAAATCCGAGGAGCAGGACTTCGTCTCGGCCGGCCTCTTCACGTACCCCGTACTGATGGCCGGCGACATCCTCCTCTACCAGACCGACATCGTCCCGATCGGCGATGACCAGCGCCAGCATCTCGAGCTCACCCGCGACGTCGCCGAGCGTTTCAACCAGCGCTACGGCGAGACCTTCACAATCCCTCGCGGCGTCTATCCGGAGGAGGGCGCGCGGATCAAGAACCTCCAGGAGCCGGACCGGCTGATGTCGACGACGCGCGGCGCGCCGCAGGGCGTCATCCGGCTGATCGACGAGCCCGACGTCATCCGGAAGAAGTTCAAGGCCGCGGTCACGGATTCGGAGAGGGAGATCCGGCACGACCCCAAGACGAAGGGAGGCATCTCGAACTTGCTCGAGATTCTGTCGGTGGCCAGCGGCGATCCGGTTGCGGACCTGCAGGGCCGCTACGACGGGGCCGGTTACGGGCAGTTCAAAGAGGACGTCGGCGAGGCGGTCGTAGCGCTCCTCGCGCCGATCCAGGAGCGTTATCGGGAGCTCCGCGCGGACGAGCGGGAGCTGCAGCGCCTGCTCGCGGTCGGGGCGGAGAAGGCGCGGCGTGCGAGCGAGCCGACGCTCGAGGCGATGTACGAGCGGATGGGCTTCGTCAAGGCCGAGGCCGGGCGCCTCTTCGGCGCAGCCCGGCCGCGCGGTCTGTAATTCTCCGCCCGCAAAGGGGGGTCACAGCTTCGTCTCGGCGGCGCCACCAGGGCGACGCCCACGCGGCGAGACGTGGCAAGGGGCTCTTCCCACCGACTGCGGCACGTAGCGAAACCGCAACCGAGGGGGAGGTCGATGAAGAAGCTCACGGCAGTGGCGGCACTCGTGGCCGCCGGTATCGCAGCGCTCATCACGGTGCAGCTGGCGGGCGCCACCCGCGGCGGCGCCCATCCCGAGCATCGGGGCAGCGACGTCCGGCACGTCTTCGTGATCATGCTCGAGAACCACTCGCAGCAGAGCGTGATCGGCGATCCGTACGCGCCGTACATCACGTCGCTCGCGCAGCACCACGCACGCGCGTCCGACTACTACGGCGTCACGCACCCGAGCGAGCCGAACTACGTCGCGCTCGTCTCCGGCTCGAACTGGTGGGTCAACAACGACAGCCCGGACAACCGGTTCGACCACGTGAACCTCGTCGACGAGCTCGAGGCGGCGCACAAGACGTGGGGCGCGTACATGGAGGCCATGCCGCCCGGCGACAAGACGGCCGACTACTGGCCGACGGCGGGGAACCCGCTGTACGCGTCGAAGCACAACCCGTTCGTCCTCTTCGACGACGTCCGGAACGACCCGGCGCGGATGACGAACGTCAAGCCGTACACCGCCCTCGCGGCTGACCTGTCGAAGACGAGGACAACGCCGAACTTCGCGTTCATCGTCCCCGACCAGTGCAACGACATGCACGGCGGCGTCTACAGCCCCGTCGCGGGCCATCCCGAGGCGCCGTGCCCGTACAACAACGCGAACGACGACCCGAACGACATCGCCCTGAAGCAGAACGCGGACGCGTTCGTGCAGAAGACGGTGCAGGCGATCATGGCCAGCCCCTCGTGGCACGAGGGACAGGACGCGATCTTCGTCGTCTCGGACGAGGGCGACTACACCGGCAACGCACAGAACGGCGGCTGGGGCTCGCCGGCCGGATGCTGCGACTCGCCCGTGCTGCCGGCAGGCGATCCGGACATCAGCGCCGCGTGGCCGGGCGGCCTGTACGGCGGCGGGCTCGTGCCCGCGGTCGTCGTCGTCAACCACGGCGGGAAGTCGCACGGTTACGTCAGCGACACGCCGTACAACCACTACTCGCTCCTCGCCACGATCGAGGACGTCTGGAACCTGCCGAAGCTCGCCTTCACCGCGGACACGGCTCAGGTCACGCCGATGACCGAGTTCCTTTCGAAGTAGCGAGCTGCGACATCCCCGGTCCCGCCCCGGGCGTCCGGCGGCGGGGCCGGTCCTCCTGCGGAGCTTCGAGCCGCAGCGCGAGGCGCTCACCAAGACGATCAGGGACGCGCTGTTCGAGGCCGAGTTCAACGGCGGGACGATCAGCGACGCGCAGGCGACGAACTGGAGCAACCAGGCGAACGACCTGATCGGGCCACACAGCCGCGCTGCCGCACTAGGGCTACCAGCGGCCGGTAGAACGCTGCGGGGCGCCTCCGGCGCCCCGCAGCCCGGCCAGCTGCCGGACCTCGGAGGGCTCGAGCTCCCGACACTCGCCGGGCTCGAGTCGCTCGAGCGTCAGACCGGCGTACCCCGAGCGGTGCAACGCAGTCACGGGGTGGCCGGCGGCGGCGAGCATCCGCTTGACCTGATGCTTGCGCCCTTCGTGGAGGACGAGCTCGACGCGGCCGGGGCCGAGGCGGCGAGCCTGCGCCGGGGCGGTGCGGCCGTCTTCGAGCTCGACGCCGTCGCGCAGCCGCTGCAGCGTGTCCTCGTCCGGGTCGCCCTCGACCTCGGCGACGTACGTCTTCTCGACCCCGTAGCGCGGGTGGGCGAGCCGGTGAGCGAGCTGCCCGTCGTTCGTGAGCAGAAGTGCCCCGGTCGTGTCGGCGTCGAGCCGTCCCACCGGGACGACACGCGGCTCGTGTGGCACGAGCTCCACCACCGTCGGGCGCCGCTGCGGGTCGCTCGCGGTCGTGACCACCCCGGCCGGCTTGTGCAGGAGGACGTAGGCGAGGCGTTGGCGCGCCACCTCGCGTCCGTCGACCTCGACGTGGTCTCGCGCCCCGACGACGGTGTTGAGCTGTCCCGTCTCGCCGTTGACGGTGACGCGGCCGGCCTTGATCAGCTCATCGGCACGCCGGCGAGAAGCGATTCCCGCTCGCGCGAGGAAGACGTTGAGTCGCACCCGGCGGAGAGTAGTTCCGGAGCCCCGAGTCGGCCGTCGGGCAACGTTGCGAGGTAGTCGAGGATTCGCTCGGCGCCGTCGAGGACCGAGCCGTCCGCGAAGAGGAGCACCGGGACCGTCCGCACGCCCGTCGCGGCCTCGAGCGCGTCGCGGTCCGCCGGATCCTGCGGCACCTGGCGGGCGACGTAGTCGATCCCGAGCGCGGCCAACCGCTGCCGGACGCCGTGACAGCGGAGGCAGCCCTTCGTCTGGAACAACTCGAACATCGACGTCAAGCATGTCCCAGGCCGCGGGCGGGCGCCTCCGGTCCGACACGGATACACGCGTGCGGAGATTCCCTGTCAGGATCGTCGCGTGCCGCACTACATCTCGCTCATCCGCTGGACGTCGCAGGGGCGCATGGGCCTGCCGGCGTGGCGCGACCGGATCGAGGACGGCGAGCGGGAGATCGAGGACGCCGGCGGCAAGCTCGTCGGTGTGTGGGTGACGCTCGGCCGCTACGACGTCGTCGAGGTCTTCGAGGCTCCCGACGACGACACGGCTCTCGAGATCGTGACGAAGCTCAGCCATCACGGCGCCGAGCAGACCGAGACCCTCCGCGCCTTCACGCGGGACGAGGCGGAAGACATCATCAAGAAGCTCTGAGACCCGGCTCTCCCGGCCCCGTCCGGAACCTGGTTCCGGCCGTGTCTTGGGAGGGCGTCTAGGCCGAGCGCTTCTCGGCGACCGCGTGGAGGCGGTCGCGGATCGCGGCGGCGTCGGCGCCGACGTCGTCGAGGCGCGGAAGCTGCGACAGGCTCTCGAGCCCGAAGACGCGCTCGAAGAGCGGCGTCGTGCGGTAGCGGACGGCGCCGCCGACCGCGTTGTCCCGGCCCGCCTCCGCGATCAGGCCGCGCTCGAGGAGATTCGCGACGGAGGACTCGGCGGCGACACCGCGGATCCGCGCGATGTCGGGCCGCGAGCAGGGGCCGAGATACGCGACGATCGCGAGCGTCTCGAGGGCCGCCTGGGAGAGGTTCCGCTGCGCGGGCCGCTCGAAGAGGCGCGCGCACGCGACCGCCTCCTCCCGCGCGGCCCGGAACGCCCAGCCACCGGCGACACGCTCGAGGACGATGCCGCTCCGCTCCTCGGCGAATCGCTCGCCGACGAGTTGCAACGCCTCGTCCACACGCTCCGGATCGTCGTCCGCAGCAGCGGCGAGCGCCTCGACGGAGAGCGGCGCAGACGCGACGACGAGCAGCGCCTCGAGCGTCCGCGCGAGTCTGTCGAGCGGGTCGGCGGGGATCAGGCGGAGCGGACGGTCCATGCGGCGGTCCTTTCGTTTCGGACGGTGTTCTCCTGCGTTGTCTTGCTGACACGGATCGGCGCAAACGGCGCGGCCTGCTCGATCGCGAGCTCGCCCACGCGACGAAGCTCGAGCAGCGCGAGGAACGCCGACGCCTGCTCGAGCCGCGTCAACTCTCCCACCTCCGTCTCGAAGTCGAAGCGCGAGCGCCGGCGCAGCAGCGCGCGGAACTGCTCGAGGAACTGTGAGACGGGCGGGAAGCGCAGCCCCATGTGCGAGAGGGAGACTTCCGGCGGCTCCGCAGCGAGCAGGCGGAGAACCTGCGCGAGCCTCTGCGGGTCCTGCGGCGCGAGCGGAGTCTCGGCCTTGGGCGCGACCGGCGCCGGGCCGAGACGGAAGAAGCGGTCGCCCTCAGCCGCGAGGCGCTCGCGCAACCAGGCGGCCGCCTCCTTGGCACGCCGGTACTCCGCGAGCCGCCGCGCGAGCTCCTCCGCTGCCTCCTCCGGCTCGAGCTCGGCGAGCTCTGCCTCGTGCGGGAAGAGACCGCGCGCTTTCAGCTCGAGCAGCGCGGCGATGAGGACGAGGAACTCGCCGCACGCCTCGAGGTCGAGCTCCTCCCGCTCGGAGAGCCGCTCCAGGAAGGCGGTGACGATGCCGGCGAGGTCGACGTCACGCAGGTCGAGCTCCTCCTTGAGGACGAGCGCGAGCAGCAAGTCGAACGGCCCCTCGAACGCGTCGAGGTCGAGCTCGAGCTCCCGGACCGAGATGCCTGCTCCGGCGCCGGCCAAGCCGGCACCTCCGCTCTCTGGCGGCTCCGTCGGGCCTACGCCGTTCACGGGTCGGACCCTAGAGGCGTTACCGGACGCGGCCCTTGGGGACGGCCATGCGCGGCCCCGTCGCCACGGGGCGCGCCTCCGCCGCGGACTTCGCCGACGGCTCGCGGACGAACTGCCACCAGACGAAGAACGCGACCGACAGCACCCAGATCCCGAGCGAGACCCAGAAGTTGATCCGCATGTGGAGGAAGTAGTTGGAAGGATCGATCCGCAGGACCTCCTCGAACGTGCGGAACGTCGTGTACCAGGCGACGTAGAGGGCGAACAGCGCAGGTCGGCGGAGGGTGAAGCGCCGGTCGAGCCAGACGAGGAGACCGACGCCGACCAGGTCCCAGGCGAACTCGTAGAGGAAGGTCGGCTGGTAGTAGCCGTAGTTCCGCGAGGACTGGTAGCGAGGCTCGATCCCGCCCTGGTGCAGCTTGTCGATGCGCAGGGCCCACGGCAGGCTCGTCGGCCGGCCGTACAGCTCCTGGTTCCAGTAGTTGCCCCAGCGGCCGATCCCCTGCGCGAGCAGGAGGCCCGGCGCTACCGCGTCCATCATCAGCCGGACGCTGTTCCCCGAGCGGCGCACGACCACCGCGCCCGCTGCGGCGCCGGCCGGAATCGCACCCCAGATGCCGAGACCGCCGTCCCAGACCGCGGCGAAGCCCCACCAATGCTGGTGGATCGCCGGATCCTGGTTCCAGCTCGTGATGTCGTGGTAGGCGCGTGCGCCGACGACGCCGGCGATGACGCCCCAGAGCGCGACGCGGAAGACGAGATCCCAGTCCCCGCCCCAGCTCACCCAGCGGCGGCCGGTCAGCCAGGCGCAGCCGGCGATGCCGAGCAGCAGCATCAGGCCGTACATGTGCAGCGTGAGCGGCCCGAGGCTGAACGTGCCGTTAGCTGGCGAGGGGATGTAGCCGAGGACGACGCCGGTCACGAACGTCCATTGTGCCCACGGGCGGCGGCGGGCGCGTTAGCTGCGAGCGCGTTAGCCGAGGATGCGGACCGCGAGGTCGGGCGGGCAGCCGCGCCGGACGAGCTCGATCGCCTCGTGGAGGTCGACGTCGAACCGCGACGCCAGAACGACGGCGTCGTCTCCCGCAAAGCCCACGCGCATGAGCTCGGCGGTGCGCCAGCGCTCCACGCGCTCCAGTTCCGTCTCGACGATGTCGTAGGTCGCAGGCATCCGCAGTCTCCGTCTCTCACTTTCGGGATCCGGAGAGAAATGGATCTCCCCCTCCGGGGGGATTTCGCAGGACTACTGGACGGCAGCGGCGCCGAGCAGGCTGCGTACCTCTGCGAAAAAGTCCGGAGCGGGATTCACCCGGTAGGCGTCGCCGAGCTCCAGCTTCTTCTCGCCGTAGGACGTGATGACGTCGACGTAGACGAGAGCCTCCCCGGGGAACTGCTGCACGACCGAGCCGAGCTCCTGGATCAAGCCGGCGGGAGCGATTCGGCCGTCCACCCTGAGGAGCACCTCGCGCCGCTCGGGCGCCGCTTCGAAGAGGGAGACCTCGAGCGCGACGAGCTTCGTCTCTCCCTGCTGGCGGTGGTCGACGCGCCCCTTGACGACGAGCACGATGTCCTCGACGAGAAGCTCGCGGGCGGCCGCGTACGTCGAGTTGAAGACGACGACCTCGACCGAGCCGGTCAGGTCCTCGAGCTGGACGAACGCCATCGGCTCGCCCTTCTTCGTCGTCGTCGTCCGCAGCGAGGCGACGATGCCGCCCGCGTGCACGGTCTCACCGTCGCGCCGCCGCTCGAGTTGCGCGAGCGAGCCGTCGGTGCGGCGGCGCAGCTGGTCGCGGATCGCGCTGAGCGGATGCTCGGAGACGTAGAGGCCGAGACTCTCCTTCTCCAGCCGCAGCAGGTCGGCCTTCTCGAACTCGCCCTCCGGGATCACGGCGTGGTGCTGCGCGGACGCCGCCGGCTCCTCGCCAAGATCGAAGATCGACGCCTGGCCGAGCAGCCGGTCCTGCTGCTGCTTCTGGCCGCAGGAGAGCGCGTCCTCGAGGACGTGGAGCATCCCCTTGCGCGATGCGGCGGTCGAGTCGAGAGCGCCGCAGCTCACGAGCGACTCGAGCGCGCGCTTGTTCGCGACGGCGGGGTCGACGCGCTCGGCGAAGTCCCAGATCGACGCGAACGGGCCACCCTCCTCCCGCGCCCCGACGATCGCGCGGCACGTCGCCTCGCCGACGTTCTTCACCGCGTTGAGGCCGAAGCGGATCTTCCCCTCGACGACGGCGAAGTCGACCTGCGAGGAGTTCACGTCGGGCGGCAGCACCTCGATCTCCATCTCCTGGCACGCGTTGACGTAGAACGGAACGCGGTCCTTCGTGTTCATCACCGAGGAGATGAGCGCCGCCATGTACTCGCACGGATGGTTCGCACGCAGCCACGCGGTGCGATACGCGATGAGCGCGTAGCAGGCCGCGTGCGCCTTCGGGAACGAGTAGTCGGCCGCCCGCTCGACGTCCTCCCACAGCCGCCGCGCGATGTCCGGTGTCACGTCGCGCTCGGCGAGCCCCTCGACGAACTTGTCCTTGAGTGAATCCATCAGCGCGCGGATCTTCTTGCCGATCGCCTTGCGGAGATCGTCCGCCTCGGTGATCGAGAACCCCGCGAGGTCGCGCGCGATGCGCATGTACTGCTCCTGATAGACGCAGATGCCGTACGTCTCGCGGAGGATCGGCTCGAGGCGCGGATCGAGGTAGCGGACGGCCTGGCGGCCGTTCTTCCGGTTCGCGTAGTCGGGGATGTACCCCATCGGGCCCGGGCGGTAGAGCGCGTTGAGCGCGATCAGGTCCTCGAACTCGGTCGGCTTGACCTGGCGCAGCGCCTCGCGCATCCCCGACGACTCGAACTGGAAGACGCCCGCCGACTCGCCGCGCGCGAGCATCGCGTACGTCCCCGCATCGTCGAGCGGGATCGTCGAGATGTCGAGTCCGGGGACGAGCGCGACCGCCTTGTCGATCACGTCGAGGTTGCGCAGGCCGAGGAAGTCCATCTTGAGCAGCCCGAGCGACTCGATCACCGTGCCGGAGAACTGGGTGACGACCTCCTCGTCGCGGCCCTTCTGCTGGACGGGGACGATGTTCGTGAGCGGCTCGGCACCGATCACGACCGCGGCGGCGTGGATCCCGTCCTGTCGCGTCAGCCCCTCGAGCGGCTTGGCGAGGTCGACGATCTCCTTCGCGACCGGGTCGGCGTCGTAGGCGTGCCTCAGCTCGCCGCCCGGCTTGAGGCACTCGTCGAGCATCTGGCCGGGTCCTTCCGGGATGAGCTTCGCGATCCGGTCGACGACGCCGTACGGGTGCTCGAGCACGCGGCCGGCGTCGCGGACGGCGGCGCGGGCGGCCATAGTCCCGAAGGTGATGATCTGCGCGACGCGGTCCTGCCCGTACTTCTCGCGCACGTAGTTGATGACGCGCTCGCGGCCCTCAACGGCGAAGTCGATGTCCATGTCCGGCATCGACTTGCGCCCCGGGTTGAGGAAGCGCTCGAACATGAGGTCGTAGCGGATCGGGTCGATGTCGGTGATCTCGAGGCTGTAGGCGACGAGGGAGCCGGCCGACGAGCCGCGGCCCGGGCCGACCGAGACGCCGTGCGTCTTCGCGAAGCGGATGAAGTCCCAGACGATCAGGAAGTAGTCGGTGAAGCCCATCTCCTTGATCGTCTTGAGCTCGAACTGCAGGCGCTCCCGCAGCTCGGGCGTGACGGTCTCGTAGCGCCTCGCGGCACCCGCCTCGACGAGCTCGACGAGGTACTCGAAGGCGTCGCGGCCTTCAGGGGTCTCATATCGGGGAAGCAGGAGCCGTCCGAGCTCGATCTCGACGTTGCAGCGCTCGGCGACCTCGAGCGTCCGCCGCAGCGCGTCCTCGCGGCCCGGGAAGTCGGCGGCCATCTCGTCGGGCGTCTTGAAGTAGAAGTGGTCGGTCTCGAAGCGCCAGTGGTCGGGGTTCTTGAGCGAGTCGCCCGACTGGATGCAGAGGAGCGCCTCGTGGGCGCGCGCGTCGGAGTGCCGGAGGTAGTGGACGTCGCCGGTCGCGACGAGAGGCAGGCGGCGCCTTTCGGCGAGCGCGACGAGCTGCGGGTTGATCCGCTGCTGGACGTCGAGGTGCGCGTTCTGGAGCTCGACGTAGACGCTTTCTGCCCCGAAGATCTGCTCGAGGCGTTCGAGCTCCGCCTCGGCGTCGGTCGCCCGGTTCTCCTCGAGCGCCTTGCAGACCCGGCCGGAGAGGCAGCCCGAGAGCGCGACGAGGCCGGCGCCGTGCGTGGAGAGCAGCTCCCAGTCGACGCGCGGCTTGTAGTAGTAGCCCTCGAGGTAGCCGAGCGAGGAGAGCTTGATCAGGTTCGCGTAGCCCTCGTTCGACTCGGCGAGGAGCGTCAGGTGCGCGTAGCCCTTCTGCTGGGCGTGGCGGTCGTCGGCGACGTAGACTTCGCAGCCGAGCACGGGCTTGACCCCTTCCTTCCGGGCCGCCTTGTAGAGGTCGACCGCTCCGGCGAGGGAGCCGTGGTCGGTGAGCGCGACCGCCGGCATCTCGAGCTCGGCGGCGCGCTTCGCCAGGTCGGGGATCCGGCAGGCGCCGTCGAGGATCGAATACTCGGAGTGGACGTGGAGGTGGACGAACGGCGCTTCGGGCACGGGAGTCCGATCGTAGAGATTCAGGGAGACGGAGCTCTGGCCCTATGCAGCGGCGCACGAGAGGTTTACGATCGCGGCGAGGCTGGTCGTGAACCCGAAAGGCGGAGGGATCGAAATGAGGTCGAGGTCGGTGCGCGTTGTCGTCGTGATTCTCGCCGCAGGGCTGGTGGCCGTCGCCGCCGGCTGTGGCGGCGGAGGCAAGAAGAGCTCGTCGTCCAATTCGTCCGGGGGAACCACCCACTCGACGATGGCGACCACGACGGAGACCTCCGGCGGGTCGGGCTCGACCAGCTTCGCGAGCGCGAAGAACTGCCAGGACCTCGCGGGTCTCGCCGCGAAGGCGGAGAGCGCGCTCACGGCGGCGGGAGGGAATCCCGCAACCGCGCTCAACTCCGAGGCGAACATCTTGCAGGGGCTGGCGAACGCGGCGCCGTCCGACATCCGCGACGACTTCAGGACCATGGCGACGGCGTTCTCGGGCTTCGTCTCCGCCCTCCAGAAGTCCGGCTACAAGCCCGGCTCGACGAGCGCGCCGTCGGCCGCCCAGGTCGCGGCGCTCACGAAGGCCGCGAAGTCGCTCGACACCGCCAAGGTGCGAGCGGCCGAAGCGCACCTCACCACCTGGGCGAAGCAGAACTGCAAGGGCGTCCACATCGGCGGGTGATCCTGCCGAGCTGAACCCGACCCGAGGACACGGGGCCGGGCACTTGCGGAACAGAGCTCGGCGCCGCGGGCTTGAAGGCGAGAGTGGCGCGAGCAGCGTGGAGCCCGCTGCGCCGCCGGCGGCGCGGGCGGCGGCGAGCCACCCGACGCTCAACGCGAGCCGCAGCGGAGCGACGAGCAGCAGCCTGAGCCGCACCGACTCGACGGTCACGCGAAGAGCGTAGAACGCCGGTCCTGCGAGACTCCAGGCATCGTCCGCCGCCGCCTCGTCCCGCTCGCTCTCGTCGTCACCGCGCTCCTCGCGGTCGTCGCGATCGCGGCGGACGGACGGCCGCTCGGCTCGCGGGGTGATGGTTCGGGGAGCGGGTTGCCCGCGACGTTCTGGGACTACCTCTTCACGTCGTTTCTCATCCTCGAGGCGCTTCTGGCGATCGTTGCGTTCGGAGCGCTCTTCCTCCTCCGCCGGGACCCCGAGCGACGTCCGTCGTATCACAACCGAACCTTTCGCGCCCTCGCCATCCTGATCGGGGGGGCGACGTTCCTGACGCTCCTCGGGCGCCATGTCAACCTCCTTCACCTGCTGCATCCGAATGGGTCGACCACTCCCACGAGCACGGCTACCACCACGGCGGGCGCAGGCAAGAACGCGAAGCACCACCGGTCGCCGGCGCCGCGGCACGTGCAGTTCCGCTGGGACGAGCTCGCGATCGTCCTCGGACTGCTGCTCGGGCTCGGCGTGCTCGCCGCTGCCACGAGCCGGCGTATCGGCCCTGCGACGCAGCGGAGCCGCCGGGCGCCCGAGGTACTCGCAGCCGCGCTCGACGAGTCGCTCGACGACCTGCGGTCCGATGCCGACCTGCGCCGTGCGATCGTCGCCGCCTACGCTCGGATGGAGACCGCCCTCGCGGCAGCCGGGCTGCCGCGCAGGCCCGCCGAGGCCCCGCTCGAGTACGTCGAGCGGGCGCTTCTCACCCTCGACACGAGCGCCGCCGCCGTCCGGCGACTCACGGATCTCTTCGAATGGGCTAGGTTCAGCCACCATGAGCCGGAACCGTCGATGAGGGACGAGGCGGTGGACGCGCTCGTCGCCGTGCGCGACGAGCTGCGCGCCTCGCAGCTGACTCCGGCGTGAGCCTCGCACGGCGGCTGACGGTGCCGGTGGGCACGGCGACCGTGGCCCTCGTGACCCTGCTCGCGCTGCGTCCGCTCTCGACCTCGCGCGCGCTCGCGATCTGGATCGTGCTGGCGGCCGCGATCGCCCTCGCCGTGCTCGTCCACCACTCCCACGGCGGCGGTCGGCCGCAGCGCACTCGCCGCTTCGAGGCGGCCCTCCGCAGGCCGGCGCCCGCCGCCTCGCAGCCGGTGGAGCTGCTGCGGATGGAGCGCGAGCTCGTGCTCGGAGTCGCAGACGCCGCCCACGCCCACCGGAGGCTCCTGCCGCTCCTGCGCGCGGCGGCGGCTGCGCGTCTCGCATCCCGCCACGGCGTCGAGCTCGACCGGCGGCCGGAGGCGGCACGGGCACTCCTGGGCGAGGCTGCGTGGGAGCTGCTGCGTCCCGACCGGCCGGAGCCCGCAGACCGGCACGGCCCCGGGGTGCCGCACGAGCGCGTCGTGGGCCTGATCGAGCGGGTGGAGGCGTTGTGACCGCGCTCGCGGAGCTGCGGCAGCGGGCCGAGCTGGTCCTCGCCGAGGTGGAGAAGGCGATCGTCGGCAAGCGCGGCCCGCTCGAGCTGATCCTGCTCGCGCTGCTGAGCGACGGCCACGTGCTGCTCGAGGACTACCCGGGACTCGCCAAGACGCTGATCGCGCGTTCGTTCGCGCAGGCGACCTCGCTCCGCTTCGCCCGCATCCAGTTCACGCCCGACCTCATGCCCGGCGACGTCACGGGCTCGCAGATCTTCGACCAGCGAACGACCGAGTTCGTGTTCCGCCCCGGCCCGGTCTTCGCCAACCTTCTGCTCGCCGACGAGATCAACCGCGCCCCGCCGAAGACCCAGGCCGCGCTCCTCGAGGCGATGCAGGAGCGCCAGGTGACGATCGAGAACGCGACACACCGGCTGGAGCCGCCCTTCCTCGTGCTCGCGACGCAGAACCCGATCGAGTACGAGGGGACGTATCCCCTGCCCGAGGCCCAGCTCGACCGGTTCCTCGTGCGCATCTCGATCGGCTACCCGGAGCGCGACGACGAGATCGAGATGCTCGAGCGCCGCCTGGAGCGCGGTGTCGACGACGTCGAGCTCGAGCCGGTGGTCGACGCGGCGACTCTCGTGGAGCTGCAGCGCGCGCTCGAGCAGGTGCACGTCTCGGCGGCGATCCAGGGCTATGTCGTCGATCTCGTGACGGCGACGCGCGAGTCGCGGCGGCTCGCGGTGGGCGCGAGCCCGCGCGGCAGCATCGCCCTGCTCAAGCTGTCGCGTGCGAAGGCGGCGCTCGCCGGGCGCGACTTCGTCACCCCCGAGGACGTGAAGGCGGTCGCGGTGCCCGCGCTCGCGCACCGGCTGATGGTGCGGCCGGAGCTGTGGGTGCAGCGGCTCCGCGGCGAGGACGTCGTCGAGGAGGCGCTCGAGACGGTGCCGACACCGCCCGCGGAGGACAGCCGCCGCACCGCGGACGCGTGACCGGCTTCACCGCCTCGCGGCTGGCCGCGTACGCCGCCCTCGCGGCGTCGGGGCTCGTCGCGGGTCTCGCCTTCGGCCGTGTCGAGCCGGTCGCGCTCGCGGCCCCTTTCGTGCTCGCGCTCGTCGCCGCCGTCGCCGGGCACGAGCCGCAGGTCTCGATCCGGCTGTCGCTCGACCGCGAACGCGTGCTCGAAGGGGACGAGGTGACGGCGACGATCGCGCTGTCGTCCGTGAAGCGCGTCGACCGGTTCGACCTGCTCGTCTCGCTGCCGCAGGAGCTGAGCGCGGAAGGGGGTCCTGCGCGAGCGCTCGTGCTTCGGGCCGGCGAGGAGCGGACGATCGAGCTGAAGCTGCGCTGCGAGCGCTGGGGAGCGTTCTCGGTCGGGCCGCTGCTCGTGCGTGCCGGCGACCTGCTCGGCTTGCGGTCGTGGGAGCACGCCGCGGGCGAGGCGCAGCCGCTGCGCGTGTACCCGAGCGAGGAGACGCTCCGGTCCCTCGTCCCGCCGCTCGAGACGCAGGTGTTCGCAGGCAACCAGGTCTCGAGGGCGCGGGGCGAGGGGATCGAGTTCGCCGACCTGCGCGCGTGGCAGCCGGGGGACCGCGTGCGGCGGGTCAACTGGCGCGCGACGGCGCTCCGCGGCACGCTCTGGGTGAACGAGCAGTACCCCGAGCGGAACACCGACGTCGTCCTGTTTCTCGACACGTTCGCGGAGGTGCGCGCGCACGGCCGCAGCACGAACGACCGCGCGGTGCGCGCCGCGGCGACGCTCGCACACGGCTACCTGCAACGAAAAGACCGGGTGGGCCTCGTCGGCTTCGGCGGCGTCCTCTCCTGGCTGGTACCGGAGTCGGGGGCGCGGCAGCTCTACCGCATCGTCGACACGCTGCTCACGAGTGACATCGTGCACAGCTACGCGTTCCGCGACGTCGACGTGCTGCCGCCGAGGACGCTGCCGCCGAAGGCACTCGTGCTCGCGCTCACTCCTCTGCTGGACGACCGCACGGCCGCCGCGCTGCTCGACCTCCGCGCCCGCGGCTACGACCTGATCGTGGTCGAGGTGTCTCCACTGGAGCTCCTCGAGCCTGAGCCTGCCTCGTCCGCCGAGCTTGCCCACCGCCTGTGGCGGCTCTCGCGCGACGCGTTGCGCTGGCGGTACGAGCAGGTGGGCGTCCCCGTCGTCACCTGGCGCGAGGGCCTGCCCCTCGCCGCCCCTCTCGAGGAGGTGAACGCATTCAGGCACCTCGCCCGGCCCGCGTAGCGACGGCCGCCGGAGCGGTGGCGGCGTACGGGGCCGTTCTCGCGGACGCGCTCGGTCGCGCCGGCTCGACCGCGTGGCTGCTCAGCCCGACCGCAGGTCTCGGGCTTCTGCTGCTCGCGGTCGCGCTCGCGTACGACGGTCGAGCCCTTGGCGCCGCCTTGTGGCTCGGCGGCGCGACGTATGTCGCGTTCGTCGTCGGCGAGGAGCACCACCGCATCGACGCGACGGCGCCGCTCGTCGCCGTGCTGCTCCTGCTCTGCGGCGAGCTGACTGCGTGGTCGCTCGACGAGCGGTGGCCGATCCGCTCCGACGAGCACCTTGCGTGGCGGCGCGGCGCGGGACTGGCCGTCCTCGCCCTCGCCGGTCTCGCGGTGGCGGCGATCGTCGTCGCTCTGTCCGCGGTGCCGCCGAACCACGGGCTGCTCTGGACGGTGGCGGGCGCAGCCGCGGCGGTCGGCGCCGCAGGCACCGGCATCCGGGTCGCACGCCGCTAGCGCCGCGTCGGGCGTGTGGACGCTCGCGAAGGCGAGCGTCCAAGTCCATCCGTACCCGCTCAAAGGTGAAACGGTCCGTTGGCCCTTACAGCGGGCAACACGCCCGTGCCCTCGGAGGTCTGCTCTACGGCTTGAGGAGGTGCTTGACCTCGAACGACTCCTGGGGCGGCGGTCCAGCCTCGACAACGGCGTCGCCCAATGCCTGCCTGGCCGCCGGTAGAAGCCTCGCCTCCATGAATCGCTCGAACGCAGCTTGCGACTCCCACACCTCGACGGACCGCCACAATCCGTTTTCCTCGCCTGCCGCATGGACGATCAAGCCTTCGGGCGGATTCGCGTCGGCCTCCACAGCCTCGTTGACGCGCTCGTAGTCCGCCCAACTCGTCTCCGTTGCTTTTTGGATCACTACCCACGCCATCGGTCACTCCTCGCTCGACATCTCTTTGCGGTCAAGCATCCCATATTCCGATTTCCAGTCGAAGCCCGACACCTCCACGATGGTGCGCGGGTCGACCCCGTCCCCGCTCGGCGGTCATTCCGGAGCACTCGCCCAGGCGTCAGTTCTGGCTCCCGACGAACTCGAAGAACTTCACGACCAAGAAGATCGCGCCTGCCAGCATGACGAGGAGCACAACGAATACAGCCTGCCACCGCCTCACTCCTCAATCTCCTCCAAAACCACAGTCTAGGCTCGGAGGTCATTCCCAATACCGTGAGCGGCTTACGCCGCTTGGTCTACTCCTGCAGCGTCGTTGCTCGCGGCTTGTAGTTCGATGAATGCGGCGACGACGTCCGGGGCGAATTGGGATCCGCTCAGCTGCTCGATTTCGGCGATTGCCCGTTCGCGTGTCCATGCGCGCCTGTAGGGGCGGTGGTGGGTGAGGGCGTCGTAGACGTCTGCGAGCGCGACGATCCGGCCGCTGACGGGTATCTCGTTGCCTCTGAGCCGTTGTGGGTAGCCGGTGCCGTCCCACCATTCATGGTGGGTGAGAGCGATCTCGGCAGCGGCCTGGAGCACGTCCGAGTGGCTCTGCCCAGCGATGCGGTGGCCGATCGTTGTGTGCTTGCGCATCGAGGCGCGGTCGGTGGGGTTCAGTTGGCCCGGGTGGAGCAGGATCCTGTCAGAGACGCCGATCTTGCCGAGGTCGTGGAGCGGCGCGGCGCCGCGGATCAGCTGCTGTTGGTCGTCGCTCAATCCGAGGATCCTGGCCAGCTGCGCGGCCATGTCGCCGACGCGTTCCGCATGGTGGAACGTCTGGTCGTCGCGGTACTCGGAAGCTGCCGCGAGCACACGAAGCGTTTCGGCCTGCGCCCGTTCGAGCTCCCGGGTCCTCGCAGTCAGCGCAGCTGTTCGCTCGCTCACTTGTCGCTCGAGCGTCTGTTCGTGCCGCCACCGTTCCTTTTCACGCGACTTTCGCTCGGTGACGTCCCTGATCGCGCCGACGAAGATCCGTTCACCATCCTGCATCGACTCGCCCATCGTGAGGGCGATCGGGAACACAGTCCCGTCCTTGCGAACCGCCGTTACATCGCGACCGCCTTTCCCCAGCACCTTCGCCTCGCCAGTGCGAACGAACGCAGCGATATAGCCGTCGTGCCGGTTGCGGTCCGGTTCGGGCATCAGAACCGACACGTTCTCGCCGACGATCTCGCTGCGCTCGTAACCGAACATCAGCTCGGCCGCGGCGTTGAAGGTCGTGATCGTGCCGGTTCCGTCGATCGTGACGAGACCGTCGGCGACCGATTCCGTGACGAGTCCCAAGCTCGCGGCAAGACCACGCGACGAGACGAGCGCCGACGATAATCCGGCGACGAGCTGACGGTTGCGCTCGGCAAGCAGTCCCGCCGCCAGGCCTGCCCAGAAGAACATCGCGAGCGGCGCGGCCAAAGAAGTCGACCGATCCGGTTCGAGCCAGACGATCGCCGAAACAGCGACCGCGGCGCCCAGGCCGCCCCGGAGACCAAACCCCATACCGACCAGCAGCACGGGCACGAGCAACAACAGCACCGGCAGACTGCCGATGCGTAACGTCTCCAGATCCCGCTGTGCGAACCAGAGAGACAGGACGCCGGCCGAAGCTGCGAATCCCGCCGTCCACAGAAACGCACCCTGAGAGGGTGGCCACAACTCTCGGATAGACGTACGCCGGTAGGGGACCGATGCGCGGGTCACGTAACACTCGTCGGCAGCCGGCGCCCCCAACACCATCCCCCGTAGGTCAAGAGCAGGCAGCCAGAATCGTGGTCCTGGTCGCGCCGATGATCGATCAGGTCGAGTGCCATCCGGTCCTGAGAGTCGCTCAGAGGTCGGTAAGACTGGCGCAGCCGAGCACACGATGTTCTTCTACGACGCTTCGCTCGCGTTCGGGACGGCGTTGAACAGCTCCCAGTGTCCCTCGGAGACGACTTCGACGGTGCCGTCGACCACTTTGATCGCGGTCTCGTCGTCGATCCCGTACCCCGGCACCGGCAGACCGGCAGCCCAGCGCTCTGCAGCGGCCATCGAATGGTCCGGCATCGCCTCATGCTCCAGGTGCGGGAACAGCGCGAAATCGACCAGGCCCAGCGCTCGGTCGTCACCGGTGGTCGGCGGACTCCCGTAGACGAACTCGTCGCCGACGCCGGGTCCCATCACCAGGCTCCCGCCGCTCACTCCCACCCAGACCGTCTCGCGCAGCGACGGCAAGAGGTCGGCCAGCCCGGACTGCTGGATCCAGTGGTTCAGGTACAGCGGATCGCCTCCCCCCACCAGAAGCGCGTCGGTCTCTTCGACCTCGTTGATCCAATGCGTCCTTTCGATGCTGGGCAGTGCGGTGAGTTCGAGCACTCCCAGCGACTTCCAACCGAGTTCGCACAAGGGACTGGCAGCGCGCCCGGTGATCAGCTTCCATGCGCTGACAGCGCCACCGGGGAAGGCATAGATCGCGGTCGGAATGCAGAGGGCATTGGACTCGGCGATCGACTTGCCCAGGAGGTCAACCAGCGCCTCGTGGATGCTCGCGTTCGTGATGCCGCCCGAAGTAAGAAGAAGTTTCACGCCGCCTCCCGAGTCGTTGGCCAAGACCTTGCGCGGCTCGTTGTCCACACGCGACATACAGACTCGCAGACCGCCGAGAACTCATCGTCTCCCCGGAGCCCGTCCTACCGCGCGATGTCTGCTCCCGACCTAGGGCCGGAAGCACATCACGCTCGATGAAGATCAATGCCAGGAGAAACAGCACAGTCAGACCCCCCCGATTACGAGGAGCCGAGCACACGGCCAGAGGACGGAGACACTCGAAGGCCCTGTGCAGGTTGCAGAAACGTGTACCCGCCAGCAGTCTTCCTCGCACGGCGGTACCTCCAGCCCTTTGCGAATCTGTCTTCGCAGACACGTGAGCTTACTTCCGCCGCCGCCGGAGCGCCCGGCCGGGCTGAGCGGTCAGCAAGCCGTTCGTCAGTAGTGTCCGCTCGGCGGTCAGTCCGAAACAGCGCCCACGGGACGAGTAGTCGCCGTGGGCCATTGACTTGAAGACCGGATGGGGGTGGACGTAGACTCCCACCCCGACTCAGGAGCGCCCACCATGCCTATCGCATTCGTGCAGGAGTTCGCCATCCGGGACGGTGACCGGAGCACGGTGAACTACGACGCCATCACCGATCGGCTCGGCGTGCGGGACAACTGGCCCGAAGGCGCGATCTGCCACACAGCCGGTTTCGACGATGACGCCTCCGTCTTTCGCATCTTCGAGGTGTGGGAAACGCGCGACCAGTGCGAACGATTCATGCGTGAGCGTCTCATGCCTCTGGTCGAAGAGCTGGCCGGAGAAAACGCTCCACCGCCCGATCGACAAGCTCTCTACGAGCTGCACGGGTTCGTGGCGCGCTAGCGGTCCGGGGCCTCAAGACTCCTCGTAGCGCAGGAGATGAGGACCCGCGGCAGACACTCCGCGAAACGTGGGCGACGAGGTACGAGACGACGCGCTTCAGCAAGCCCGTGAAGCGCCTTGCGAGGCGGTTCGACGCATGGGCGGAGCGCAGCCGCCTCAATCCGTACCGGCTTCTCGTCATGCCACACCCGCGACTGACGGAAGCCGATCGCGTGGCGTTCGACCGGCTGCTCGCGGCAACGCCCGATGGCGGCGACATCGGCTACAGCCTCCCACAGCCGAAGTGGTGGTTCCTGCACCACGCTGTCGGTTCCGGACTCCTTCTCCACGGCACGAACGAGGGCGGGCTCGACGTGCTCGGGACGCGGGCGAACAACGATGCCTTCGGCAAGCCGGTCGACGCCGTCTTCGCGAGCGACGACGCGATCTGGCCGCTCTACTTCGCGACCGTCCGCCGTGAAGCTCTTCGCTACGGCTACATCAACTGGGCTGTTCGCGTGCGAGACAGCTCCCGCTACGTGTTCTCGATCGGCGCCGAGCCAGCCGCGCCCGACTCGTGGAGCGACGGCACGATCTACCTCCTGCCTGCCGGGTCGTTCCGCCCGACGGGGTCGAGCAGGGAGCTCGTCAGCGAGACGGCCGTCGAGCCTCGCGCCCGACTGGCCGTAACGCCGGAGGACTTCCCGTTCCGCCCGCAGACCCTCGAGCATGGCGCCGGCGACACGCCGGGCCGGGTCGTGCTCCGCCAGGCCCTGAGGAGCGCTCGTCGTGCCGCGTCATTCCGCCGAACGCTCAACGAACGGCGGCGAGAGCGGCTCTGAGTAGTGCGATCCGCGAGCTGAGCCTCAAGTCCACAAGCAGTGCCGAGCCACGAGCGTACGCTCGGATCGTCGGTGCTCCGTGGTCAGACGGCCCTTGGACTCAGACCGGCGGACGCCCGCACGATTCGACGACGAAGAACCGGTCGGCGGCTGCGATGACCGTGTCGCCGGCGGTGTGTTGCGGTGCGACGATGAACCGCTCGGGCCGCTTGCGATGCGTTTGCGCGACCGCAGGGAGGGTCGCTCGGCAATCGAGCCGGGCGCATTCGCATCGAAGCCGATCGAGAAAGCCGCCGCTCTGGTGGTTCCTCGCGCGCCGCAAATCCCGCACTGAGGAGACGGAGCGCAAGATCGTTTCCCCCCGGACGCGGAGCTTCCCGTCCCGGCGTGGCGCAGCTCGCTGCGCCATTACGGCCGCCGCGTTCGGTGGTGGAACACGACTGCCGTCGTGATTCCGAGCAGCCAGCCGATGACGGCGGCCGCGAGGATGATCCAGACGAGCGACGCGTGGGTCGAGCCGACCGCCCAGTCGAGCTTGACGCTGCGCGTGTTCTTCGAGCTGAGGACGATCAGGACGGCGAGCAGCGCGACGAACACACTTGCTCCGGTGTAGAGGCGCGCCCGCCGTCCGTGGCGAAGGAAGCGTTCCGCCCGCGACTCGGACTGCGGCGCCGGGGTCTCGCTGCGGGTGGAGTCCTGTGCGGGTGTCGAAGGCTGGATGGAGGCCATGAGGGCTTCGTCCTACGGTGTGGCCACCTCGGACGTCGCCGGCACGACGAACCGCGCGAGGTCGAGTGGAGCACGGACGAGGTAACTGCGGCCGCCGTAGAGCACCTCGGCGCAGGGAAGCGGGGTCGTTTCCAACCAGCGCTCGACGAGCGAGAGGAGCTCGATCACCCAGCCTGCTCCGGCCGGCGGCTGCAAGCGGACGACCGGCGTCGACGAGCCCGACACGACCTCGGCCGGGAACAAAGGGGTGGCGTACTCCAACAGGAGGGCGGCGCACTCCGGGTCCGGAGCGATGATGTCGATCCGGTGGAGGCCCTCGGAGGTCCAGGCTGTGCGCGGGCTCGGACGCGGCCGGCGAACAGTCATTCGACGCCTCGTCGCGCGCCTGAGAAGCGACAGTGCGTGTACGTCGATCATGCCGAACTCCCGTGGTCGAGGTCTTGGCCGGCGACCAGTGCGTGTCGGCCCGGCCGCTATTCGCGCCGCCCCGCATCGCGTGTGGGAGGACATTCAGCCGGGCCTCACGACTTGGGGCCCGGCGACACTTCCGCAGCACCGACTATTACGGTGCTGTCGTCCGGACCGTACCACTTTCAGTCCGAAAAGCAACCCCTGGCGCTCGTGGAGGTAAAATGAACCGGCCTTCAATCAACCGGCCTGTTCGAGACACATGCCAGAGACCGAGCCACAACACCTGCGCGTCCTGATCGCGAACGAGAAGCGTGACCGGCTGGAGTTGCTGGGGCAGGTGGTGACTGGGCTGGGGCACGACGTGATCGCCCGCGAGATCTACGTCAAGGAGGTCGGGGCGGCCACGGCGAGAGAGCGTCCGGACGTGGCGCTGGTCGGGCTGGGCGAGAGCTCGGTCCACGCGCTGGAGCTGATCTCGGAGATCGTGCGCGAGGCGTCCTGCCCGGTGATCGCGATTCTGCACGCCGACGACCCCAACTACATCCACGAGGCAGCGAAGCGTGGAGTGTTCGCTTACATCATCGACGGCACCGCGGAGGAGCTACAGAGCGCGATCGACATCACGCTCCAACGCTTCAAGGAGTACGAGAGCCTCCAGGGGGCGTTCGGGCGCCGCGCGCTGATCGAGCAGGCGAAGGGCATCCTGATGGCCCGCCACTCGATCAACGCCGACCGGGCGTTCACCATGCTGCGCGACCACTCCCAGCACAACGGACGCAAGCTCAGCGACGTCGCCTCCGCCGTCGTCGAGAGCCACCTACTACTCCTCCCGCCAACCGCGGAGGTCCCGCAACCGCTCTCCACCGCCTAGGGCTGGGCCACCGGCCACGAATATCCTTCCCCGGTAGCGCCCAGCTGACCGTGCAGTGCCTAGAGAGGGGTCCGGCTCAGCCGGGCCCCTCTCCATGACGCGGCAGCGTGGAGTTACGAGACGGCGACGCCGTTGCTGTGCGCGACGACCCTGCCGGTTGTCAGCTTCGGCGCGTTCGGAATGGCCGAGCTGAGGTTCTCGTCGGTGATCCACTTGGAGACGAGCTCCGTCGACTTCTCAGCCTGCTCGGAGGTCTCGAAGAGACCGAGCGAGCTGAGAACCCCGTTGCCGCCCTCGATCAGGTAGTAGCCGGCGAAGCCGGGGAGGTTGCGGAGCTGCGGTACGAGCGTCTCGTTGACCTTGCCGGTGACCTCGTTCGTGCGGGCCATGTCGACACCTTCGTAACGACGAATGGTGGCATGCATGTGGTGCTCCTTCTCTAATCACACGGGGCAGCGCGCTCGAATGAGCGAACTGCGGCGGTCAGGCCAGGGGTCACAGTCGGAGAGGAGGTGCTTTAGCCTCGGCGGCTTCAACAGCTAGAGCCAACGCGCTGAGGGCAGTCTACCTGCGATCCGTAGTCGCCGTGCCGCACCGGCTAGCTCGCCGTCTCGTGCCGGCCGAGATTCACGCAGGGCTCGTACTGCAAACGCCGGCCGTTCGCGTCAACTCTGGCCGTCGACGGCATGGAAGAAGGTGAGCGTGTTGCCGTCGACGTCTCTGACCACGACGCGCCGGGGCGCAGCTCCGTGAGCCTGCTCCGTGAAGGTCACTCCGCCATCACGCAGGTGCCGCTCATGGGCGTCGAGGTCGTCCAGGGCCAGGGTGACCAGTCCGGTACCGGCGCGCTCCGGGTCTTCGACCACGTAGATCGAGCCGTGGGGAGTCAGCCGCCAGACGGCTTCCCGGCCATGCGGGAACATGTCTGCGGGTCGGCCGAGGAGGCGCACGTACCAGTCGTACGCGGCGGCGTAGTCGGAGACCGCAAGTCCTGCGAACGTGTGCGTGACCACCCGCGGATTCTGCCTGGTGCGCCGAGCGGCCGTTCGGGAACGACGGCCCGGGCGAGCCTCTCGGGCGCCGGTGGCACGTAGGTTCGACGGGTGCGCATACGCTTTCGGCTGTGCCGACCGTCTCTATC
Source organism: uncultured Actinomycetes bacterium (assembly GCA_963796265.1). GTDB lineage: Bacteria > Actinomycetota > Thermoleophilia > Gaiellales > Gaiellaceae > Palsa-739. Next base: position 707,563 of record CAWCLA010000002.1, read on the forward strand.
CCGACCTATCACAGCTGAGCGATCGATCACGCCGAGCGTGTCTCGGTGGCGCTGAGAACGCAGGAGCTGTGGAACCAGCTACGCGACGCTGAGACCGCGTCGCCCCGGCGTCGGCCGCGCCGGCTGTGGCCCCGCACGACCTCACGGCTTCGCGGTGCCCGGAGGCGCCGGCGATCCCGCTAACCCGGCGTCAGGTCACGTAGCTCCCGGCATCAGTCCTAGCTGCGTGAAGACTTCGACCTGGTCGTAGTAGATGCGGATCGAGCTGATCTTGGCGCCTTCGACCCGGAACACTCCGACGAACGGGAAGTCCAGCTTCTTCCCGGTGGCGGGAATCTCGGCACCGTCCGGATTGCGCCAGGTGCCCGTGTGCGTCGCGACGTACCGCGCCTCCTCCACAACGTGCTCGCCCTCGGCAACGAGCATCACCTCGCGACTGCTGCGGTCGGGCGCTGCCGTCACAAGCGCATCGAAGTAGTGCTCCTTCAGGTTCGCCAACCCCGAGATCCGCGAGCCCCCGGGCCCCTCGTAGACAACATCGTCGGTGTAGAGGTCGGCCCATCCTTCCCGGTCGACGACGTTCCAGCGTTCGATCGCCTGCTCGAGAACCTTCTTGGCTTCGCTCACGGCTGCCTCCTCTGCGTCACTGCAAGTTGTCTGCGAACCTACTCCTCCTCTTGTGGTTCAGGGAAAATTCCCGGACGCTCGCGCACGCGGCCGTGTCGCCGCCGGGGCTGCTCGTGCTGGTCTGCCCGACCTGCGCCGGCGCTACCCGGTGAGCACGAACCGGTCTCGGCCGGCCGCTTTCGCCCGGTAGAGCGCGGCGTCCGCCCGCTGCACGGCGGCGGCGGTCCAGGCGTGCGCACGCCGCAGGTGCATGCGCGTTCTATCGGCGCGAAAGCCTTCGGCCCGCAGACACGGCGAAGAGCCGGTCTCAGGCGGGGACGGTGACGACCTGCTGGATCATGCCGCCGTCGATGACGTAGCTCGAGCCGGTTACGTACGTCGCCTCCTCCGAGCAGAGCCACGCGACGAGCGCCGCGACCTCCTCCGGCTTGCCCGGCCGGCCGAGCGGCACCTCCGGGTCGAGCCGGTGCGCGTCCGCCTCGTTGCGCGGCGTCGCGATCACACCCGGTGCGACGGAATTGACGCGGATCCCGTACTGCGCGAGCTCGAGGGCCATGTTGCGGCTCAGCATCCCGAGCGCCGCCTTCGCCGCGGCGTAGACGGCGAAGCCGGGCCGCGGAATGTGCTCGTGGACTGACGTGATGTTCACGATCGAGCCGCCGCCCTGCTCCTTCATCCGCCGCGCCGCCGACTGCGCCGCGAGGAAGCTGCCGCGCACGTCGACACCGAACGTGAGATCGAAGTCGTCGACTGTCAGGTCGAGGAACGGCTTCGCGGTGGAGAGGCCGGCGTTGTTGACGAGCGCGTCGAGCCGGCCGAGCTTCTCGACCGTCTCCGCAACGAGGCGCTCCGGCACGGCGGGGTCGGCGATGCTGCCCCAGACCCAGTGGATCCCCTCGTCGCCGTATTTCGTCCGCAGCTCGACGAACGGCCCCTCGTGCTTCTCCTCGGCGTCCTGCGTCGCGTAGCCGAGCTTCCAGCCGTCGGCGAGGAGGCGCTCGGCGATCGCGAGCCCGATGCCCGTGTTCGCGCCGGTGACGAGAGCGACCCGGTCGGCCACAGCGGGATTGTTCCGGATCCCCGCGGCCGCCGACGGGTTCTAGGATGCGATCCGTGGACCGGGCCGAGCTGCAGGCGGTGCAGAAGCCGCTCAAGGACCGCTATCGCGGGGAGCCGGAGGCGGCGCTCGTGACTCTTCGGGCCGAGGGAAAGCTCGACGAGGAGCAGATCGCGTGCTCCGTCCAGACCGGGCGCGCGCTCGTCGAGGCCGGCCTCCACCCCGCCACCGGCGGCACCGGGTCGCTCGCCTGCTCCGGCGACATGCTGCTCGAGGCACTCGTCGCCTGCGCCGGCGTCACGCTGCGCTCGGTCGCGACGTCGATGGAGCTCGACGTCTCGGGCAGCGTCCACGCCGAGGGCGACCTCGACTTCCGCGGCACGCTGGGCGTCGACCGGGACACCTCCGTGGGCTTCACGGCGATCCGGCTCCGCTTCGACCTCGCCTCGGGAGCATCCGAGGAGGAGCTCGAGAAGCTCCTCGAGCGGACCGAGCGCTACTGCGTCGTCGCCCAGACTCTCGCCGGCGGCGTCCCCGTCGCGTTCGGCTACTCGACCTCGTAGGCCATCAGGATCGCGTCGACGAAATCGCCGCCTCGGCGGTAGTGGCCCTTGCGGTAGCCCTCGCGCTCGAAGCCGAACCCCTCGTAGAGCGCGATCGCGGCCTCGTTCCACGGGAACACGTGCAGCTCGAGCTTGCGGACGCCGGCTTCACGCGCCCAGTCGAGGGCTGCCTGCAAGAGCGCCGTCCCCACGCCCTGCCGCCGCGCGTCGTGCGCGACCATCAGGCCGATGTCGGCGACGTGCGCGCTCGCGGGATGCGGATCGCGCCCGACCGAGAGCCGGCCGACGAGGGTCCCGTCCTGCCTCTCCGCGACGAAGACCGCCGCGTGCGCGTACCGTCGCAGCGCCTTGAGGAAGCGGCGCTCGTCGCCGGCGCTCCGCCACTCGCCGGCCACGCTGATCAGCCACCCCTCCGGCTCGGCACTCACGTCGTCGGCCAGCCGGGTCAGCTGCTCGGCATCCGACGGATCGGCGTGACGGACCAGGAAGTCCACTACGTCCCCCACCCCGGTGGCCGCCCGAGCAAGCTCACGCGACCACCAGCTTCCCCCGGCGCGCACCGGCAAAGCCGGCGCACGCCGCAAGGGGGAACCTCCCGGTTCCCCCGAACCCCCCTCCCCGGTGGCCGCCCGAGCAAGCTCACGCGACCACCAGCTTCCCCGGCGCGCACCGGCAAAGCCGGCGCACGCCGCAAGGGGGAACCTCCCGGTTCCCCCGAACCCCCCTCCCCGGTGGCCGCCCGAGCAAGCTCACGCGACCACCACGGCACCGCCGCCGCGCCGCGGGTCGCCTGCGGCGGCGAGCGAGCCGTCGTCCCGGATCTCGACCGCAGAGACCCCTCCGAAGAAGAGGTTCCGCTCGCGCCAGCGCACGACGGGGTAGCCGGCCGCCTCGAGCTCGTCCGCTCCCGCCGGCTCCTCGCAATGGGCGACGCCCTCCTCGACGTGGATCCGCGCCGCTCCCACCGCCGCCCCCACCCCGAGCCCGCGCCCGGCGACGTTCGCGACGACCTGGAGAATCGCGCCGTGGAGCCGCGTGCTCCCGGCCGAGCCGACGACGAGCCGCGGCCGTCCCTCCCGCAGCAGGATCGACGGCGCCATCAGCGAAGTCAGCCGAGCGCCGGGCCGCTCCCCGCCCAAGAGGTGGATCTCGCCGAGCATGTTGTTGAGGTGGATGCCGGTCCCCGGAACGACGATGCCGCTGCCTGAGCCGAGCGAGGAGGAGAGCGAGGCCGCGTCCCCGTTGCAGTCGACCGCACTGAGGTGCGTCGTGCCGCCGAGCGCATCCGACACGCGCGCGGCCTGCATGGCCTCCATCGCCCGCGCGACGGTGCGCGGCGACGGCTCCTCTTCGCCGAGCGCCTGGAGGCCGGCTGCGAGCAGGAAGCCACCGCTAGCCGGCGGCGGATTCGTCCTGAACTCGCCGTCGCGGTAGCGCACCTCGAGCGGCTCGCGCTCGATCACCTCGTAGCGGGCGAGATCGTCGAGCGTGATGGGGACGTGCCCGGCGATCCGCTGCGCGAGCTCGCCGTGGTAGAGACAGCCGGCACCCTCCGCCGCCATCCGGTCGAGCGTGTCCGCAAGCTCAGGCATGGCGAACCGCCCGCCCACGCCGAGCGCGCGTCCCGGCCCGTAGAGCGCATCGCCCTCCGGCGAGTGGCGGAGCAGCGGATCGAGGATCCCGTGCAGATAGGCCCGCGGCTCGTCGAGGACGACTCCCTCCCGGGCGAGCCTCGCCGCCGGTGCGAGCAGCTCCGGCCACGGCACGCTGCCGAAGCGCCGGTACGCCTCCCAGAGGCCGAGCGCGGCGCCCGGAACCGCGACGGCGGCCGAGCCGGTGCGGAAGAGTTGCTGCGTGTCGCCGTCGAAGTCGACCGCGAGCTCGAGCAGCTCCGCGCCCTCCGCCGGCCGCTCCGGCACCGCGACGAAGAAGTCGAGCAGCCGCGTGCGTGCCTCGCTCTGCCGGTGGACGAGCAGGAAGCCGCCGCCGCCCGGGCCGGTGAGCGGACTCTCGCAGACCCACGAGACCGCAGCCGCCGCGATGCACGCGTCGACGGCGTTCCCGCCCGCGCGCAACACGTCCGCGCCCGCCTCGGCGGTGAGCGGATGGCCGGCCGCCAGCGCTCCTCTCATGATGCGAGCGTACGCTTGCGACATGAGCGACGCGTCCTCCGTCGCCGCGGAACGCGCGTCGTGGCGACTGTGGCTCCCGGTCGCGCGCGAGCCGGCACTCTGCGCGGGGATTGCGACCGCGGCTGCCTCGCTCCTCGTATGGCTTGCGCCGCCCGGCGGCGACCTCGCCGCGCACGAGTATCAGCGGTCGCTCTTCCTCGCGCACGGCTTCACGCTCTGGAACAACTTCTGGTACGCCGGGCGCTACGCGTTCGTCGGCTACAGCGTCCTCTACTACCCGCTCGCCGGGGTGCTCGGGATCCGGTTACTCGCCGTGCTCACGGTCGCGCTCGCCGCCGCCGCTTTCGCGCTTCTGCTCGAGCGCGAATGGGGCCGCCCGGCACGCTGGGCCAGCCGGTCTTTCGCGTTCGTCTGGGCCGGGGCGCTGATCACCGGAGAGCTGCCGTTCGCGCTCGGCGTCACGCTCGCGCTGCTCGGACTGCTCGCGCTCAGAGCGGGTTGGCGCTGGACGAGCGCCGTACTGACACTCCTCGTCGTCGCCGCAAGCCCCGTGGCGCTCGTCCTGCTGGACGTCGTGCTGGGGGGAATTCTCGCCGTCCGGCGTCCGCCGCTCGGCCGCTACGCGGTGCCGGCGGGCGCGCTCGTCGTCGCCACGGGAACCGAGTTTCTCCTGCTCCGGCTCTTCCCGATCGGCGGTGCGCTCTCCTTCCCGGCTTACGAGGCAGCGGCGGCCGCGGCGTTCTGCCTCATCGGGATCGCGCTCGTGTGGCACAACGAGCGCGCGAGAGTGCTCCGCGGTGTGCTCAGCGTGTACCTGGCCGTAGTCGCTCTGAGCTTCGCCATCCCCTCCGGGCTCGGCGACAACGTCAACCGGCTTCGCTACCTCGCGCTGCCGCTCGCGCTGCTCATCGTCACGCTCCGCCGCTGGCGCCCCTGGCCCGTGGCACTGGCGGCAGTTCTGCTGGCCGGCGCGTGGAACGTCTCGCCGCTCGCCGCAGGGTGGGCGCGCAGCGCCTCCGATCGCTCGTCCCATTCCGCGGTCTGGACCGCGCCCGTCGCGTATCTCCACGCCCACCTGGGAGCCGGCTACCGCGTCGAGGCGGTCGACACGACACTCCACTGGCCTGCCTTCTATCTCGCCGAAGCGGGCATCCCGCTCGTCCGCGGCTGGTTCAGGCAGGACGACTACCCCTTCGACGGACTTCTCTACCGGCGATTCACCACACGCCAGTACCTCGCCTGGCTGCGCCGGCTCGGTGTCGCCTACGTCGTCCTGACGAACGCGCCGCCCGACTACACCTCGCGCCGCGAGGCGAGACTCGTCCGCGGCGGCGAGACCGGCATGAGGCGGGTCTTCGCGACCCGGCACGTCTCGATCTACGCCGTGCCGCGACCGCAGCAGATTCTGACCGGGCCCGGAGCGCCCAAGGTGCTCGCGCTCCGCGAGTCACGCCTTCTGGTCCGCGTCACTCGTGGAGGGACGTACCGCGTGGCGGTCCGCTGGTCGCCGTACTGGCACGCGTCCACCGGCTGCCTCGCCCGCACGGCGCACGGAATGCTCAGCCTGCGTACTCGAGCGGCGGGGACCGTGCGGATCGCCTTCAACGTGAGCGCGACCGGCCTCTTCGACGCCTTCGCCGGTGCGACGCCGAGGTGCCCCTCCGGGGCACCGGCGAGCAAGTGACGGGCCGTTAACGGCCGGAGGCCTCGCGGACGAGGTCCGAGAGCGGCTTGCGATTGGCCAGCGCCGACCACTCCTCCGCGCTCCGGCTGGCGGGGTCGCGCGGTCGCGCCGGGTAGCCGAAGGAGAGGATCGCGCGCACGTCGCCGCCGCAGATCTCCGTCGCGGCGTCGGCATCGCGCACGCCGTTCGGACACGAGACGACGCCGTCGCCCCACGCCGCGAGCATCATGTTCTGAGCGCAGCGGCCTGCGTCGAAGCCGCTCGCCTCGCCGACGATCGCGACGACGAGCGGGGCCGAATGGACGTTCGCCGGCTCGTACACCGCCTCCGCCAGCCGGTCCTGCGCCGCGCCGGACACGACGACGAACTCCCACCGCTGCCGGTTCTTCGAGCTGCCCGAGAGCCGGCCCGCGTCGAGGATCCGCTGCCGCACCTCGCCGGGAAGCGGCGTGCCGGCGTACGCGCGCTCGTCGCGCTTCGAGACGATGGCGAGATACGGGTCCACCGGCGCCGGGTGTCCGTCAGGTGCGGAGGAAGGACGGGACGTCGAGACCGCCGCCCTCGTCCTCGCTTGCACGGCCCGGCGAGCGGCTCTGCTCCGCGGGCGGCGCCCAGCCGTCCCCGCGCGGCCGGCGGCCGCGGCCGCCGAATCCCGTGGCGACGACGGTCACCCACACCTGCCCGTTCAGCCGGTCGTCGACGGTCGCGCCGAAGATGATGTTCGTGTCGTCGGTCGAGGCGGCGCGGATCACCTCCGCTGCCTCGTTCACCTCGACGAGCGTCAGGTCGTCGCCTCCCGCGATCGAGAGGAGGATGCCCCGGGCGCCGGTGATCTCCGCGTCGATGAGGGGCGAGCGCAGCGCCCGCTCGGCGGCCTCCTTCGCCCGGCCCTCGCCGCTCGAGGAGGAGAAGCCGATGCCCATCAGGGCGGTGTCCGAGTCGGACATGATCGTGCGCACGTCGGCGAAGTCGAGGTTGATCAGGCCCGGCATCGTGATCAGGTCGCAGATCCCCTGGACGCCCTGGCGGAGGACGTCGTCCGCCACCTTGAACGCGTCGAGCATCGACGTCGACCGCTCGAGCACCTCGAGCAGCCGGTCGTTCGGGATCACGATCGTCGTGTCGCACGCGGCGCGCAGCTGCGCGATCCCCTGCTCGGCCTGGCTGCGCCGCTTCGTCCCTTCGAAGCGAAACGGCGTCGTGACGATCCCGACCGTGAGCGCGCCGAGCTCGCGCGCGATCCGGGCGACGATCGGTGCAGCGCCGGAGCCGGTGCCGCCACCCTCGCCGGCGGCGACGAAGACCATGTCCGCGCCCCGCAGCTCCTGCTTCAGCTCGTCGTACGACTCGTCCGCGGCGCGACGCCCGACGTCGGGGTCGGAACCGGAGCCGAGCCCCTGTGTGAGCTCGCGGCCGATGTGGATCTTGACCGCTGCGTCGCTCGTGCGGAGCTGCTGGATGTCGGTGTTGACGGCGATGAACTCGACCTGGCTGATCCCCGCGTCGATCATCCGGTTGACGGCGTTGAGCCCGGCCCCGCCGACGCCGACGACCTTGATCACGGCGAGGTAGGCCCCCGCGTCGGCACTCGCCCGGTGCAACCGGGCCGGCGACTCCGGCAGCGGCTCGAGGTAGCGGGAGACCGGCGGCAGCTCGACCGGCCGCAGGTCCGGCGGCGGAGCCGGAGGCTGCGGATCGGGCTCGGGCGTCGGGACGGGTGGCTGCGGATCGGGCAGCGGCGGACCCGGCGAGGGGTCGGGCGACGGCGCGGGCGGCACCGGCGTCTCGACGCCGGCCTCCTCCCAGCTCGGGACGTGCTCGACCGTCCGCTCGTCGACCTCGGCCGGAGCCTTCCCGGTCTCGGAAGGCGCCGGAGCGGCGGTCGCGGCGTCCTCGGGCGGCTCTGCAGCCGCGCCGCGCTGCTCCGCCTGCTTCTGCGCCGCCTCGGTCGCGCGGAAGAGCTCCGCTAGCGGCCCTTCACGCATGCTGGCGCGCCGACGCGCCATCGAGCACCTCCTTCGCCAGGTCACGGTACATCCCGGCTGCCTCGCCTGTGGGGTCGTACTTGAAGATCGACTGCCCCTTCACCGGCGCCTCCGCGTAGCGCACCGTCTTGCGGATCTTCGTGTTGAGGACGAGCTCGCCGAAGTTCTCCTTCAGGATCTCCACGGCCTCGCGCGAGTGGAGGAGCCGCCGGTCGAACATCGTCGCGAGGATGCCCTGGATCCCGACGTTCGGGTTGAGGTTCTCGCGGATCATCGACAGCGTGTTCTCGAGCTGCACGAGCCCGCGCAGCGAGAGGTACTCGCACTGCACGGGGACGATCACGCCGTCGGCCGCGACGAGCGCGTTGATCGTGAGCAGGCCGAGCGAAGGCGGGGTGTCGATGAGGACGAAGTCGTAGTTCTCGCGTACCGGGGAGAGCGCCTTCTCGAGCGCCCGCTCGCGGCCGATCATCGACGCGAGCGCGAGCTCCGCGCCCGCGAGGTCGATGGACGAGACGGCGACGTCGACCTCGCTCGTGCGCACGATCTCCGAGATCGGCAGCCGGTGAACGAGGACGTCGAACATCGAGCGGTCGATCTCGTCGGGGTTCCAGCCCTGCGACATCGTCAGGTTCCCCTGCGGGTCGAGGTCGACGGCGAGCACCCGCAGACCCTGCTCGACGAGTGCCACGCCGAGGTTGAGCGTCGTCGTCGTCTTCGCGACGCCGCCCTTCTGGTTGGCGAATGCGATCACCCGGGCCATGACCGGACCGCTATCCGCCGTCCGCGCGAGCGGACGGGCCAGTAACCGCGTGAGCGCCATCCCTGCTGACCTTTCGCAGCTCCGTAGTCGACTCCTTCTCGATTAGTTTCCCCGGAATGGAGCGGAAATGGCGCGTCCTCACCGTCGTGTGCGTTGCCGTCTTCATGCTGCTCCTCGACATCACGGTAGTCAACGTCGCGCTGCCGGACATCCGAAAGGAGCTGCACACGTCCTTCACCGACCTGCAGTGGGTGGTGGACGCGTACGCGCTCACCCTCGCGGCGACGATGCTCAACGCCGGCTCGCTCGGCGACCTGCTCGGGCGCAAGCGGGTCTTTCTCGTCGCGATCGCGCTCTTCACCGCCGCCTCGGCGCTCTGTGGCGCGGCCACCTCCCCGCTCTGGCTGATCGTCGCACGCGGCGGGCAGGGGATCGGCGGCGCCGGGATGTTCGCCGTCTCGCTCGCGATCATCTCGCAGGAGTTCCACGGGCGCGAGCGCGGCACCGCCTTCGGGATCTGGGGCGCGACGGTCGGGATGGCCGTCGCGATCGGGCCGCTCGTCGGTGGAGCCCTCACGACGTATGTCGGCTGGCGCTGGATCTTCTTCGTCAACATCCCGATCGGCATCGCCTGCGTCGCCGGCGGGATCCGCGAGCTGCACGAGTCGCGCGACGACGAGCACGGCGGCTTCGACCTTCCCGGCCTTCTCACGCTCACGGCAGGGCTGTTCGCGTTCATCCTCGGCTTGTTCCGGGGAACCGACTGGGGCTGGTCGAGCGGCCGTATCGTCGGCCTCTTCGCCACCGCGGCAGTCCTCCTCGTCGCCTTCGCCGCGATCGAGATGCGGCAGGAGCGGCCGATGTTCGACTTCCGCCTCTTCCGCGTCCCGACGTTCACCGGCGCGCAGATCACGGCCTTCGCGATCTCGGCGGGGATGTTCTCGCAGTTCCTCTACCTCGCCCTCTACCTGCAGGACGTGCTCGGTTACTCGTCGATGGGCGCGGGCGTTCGCTTCCTGCCGCTCTCACTGCTCGCGTTCGTCACGGCCCCGCTCGCGGGACGGCTGTCCGCGCGGATGCCGGTGCGCTTCCTGCTCAGCGGAGGGCTCGCGCTCGTCGGCACCTCGCTCCTGCTCATGTCCGGGATCACGCTCGGCGCGGGATGGACGACTCTTCTCGCCGGCTTCCTCGTCGGCGGCGCCGGCATCGGCTTCGTCAACGCCCCGCTCGCGTCGACCGCCGTCAGCGTCGTCGAGCCACGGCAGGCGGGGATGGCGTCGGGGATCAACAACACCTTCCGCCAGATCGGAATCGCGACGGGCATTGCCGCGCTCGGCGCCATCTTCCAAAGTCGAATCGCCTCTCACCTCGCAGCGTCGGGAAAGGTGCCCGCCGCGCACCTCCACCACTTTGCGCAGGCCGTCGCCTCCGGAGCGGCTCAACAGGGGCTGCAGACCTCGTCGCCGCAGCTCAGAGCCGAGACGAGGAGGCTTGCGTCCTCCGCCTTCATCAGCGGGCTGAACGAGATCCTTCTCGTCGCGGCGGTCGTCCTCTTCGTGGGCGCACTGCTCGCGCTCGTCCTCGTCCGAGGTCGCGACTTCGTCGCCAGCGGGCCCGGGACGGCAGCAGGCTAGGCCGCGGGGGCCGCGGAGGTCGCGTGGGCGAGGCGCGGCCCGCGCATGCGTAGCGCCAACTGCCACGCCGCGACAACGAGCATCACGGCGGCGCCGGTGACGATGACGAGCGCCTGGGCGGCGACCGCGAACGCGACCGCGTGGGCCGTGCCGACGCCGCTGAGGGCGAGGATCGCAGCCCCCGCGCCGGCCTGGGTCGCGGCGCCGGCCGGAGCAATCGGCAGAGCGGCCGACGCGGCGGAGGCGACGAGGAAGGCGAGCGCGAGCACGAACGAGCCCGGCATGGAGAGAGCGTTGAGGAGCAGGAAGACCGCGAGACCGCGAAGGCTCCACGAGACCGAGATGAGCAGCCACGCCGCCCACGCCTGCTTCGTGCACTGCGTGTGCTCGGCGAGCCAGCCGCCGAAGCGCCGGCGCATCACGAACGGCAGGCGGGCGATCCGCGGCAGGAAGGCGACGATCGCGGCCGCCGCGATGCCGGCTGCGGCGACCACGGCGAAGCCCGCGCGCGCCGTCCAGTGGCTCGAGCCCGCCGCAGCGACCGACGCGAGCGGTGTCAGCGCGGCGTTGTCGAGCATCCCGAGCACGATCAGGCTCAGGCCGAGCGTCCCGAGCCCCGTCTTCGTGCCGGGAAAGCGCTTCACGATCGCGATCCGGAGCGCGTCGTCGAGGCGGCCCGGCAGCGCGATCCCGCCGACGCATGCGGCGCCGCCGGCGAAGGCGAGGGCTCCCGCGGTCGGCCGCTCGTTCGCCTGGAAGAGCCGCTGCCAGCCCCATGCCTTGAAGGCGTAGGCGGCGAGGAAGAGGAGGGCCGCCGCGACCACGAGCACCGGGTCGGCGTGATGGATCGGCCAGCCGCCGCCCACGAAGTGGCGGACGCTGACGAACGCGACCGCGAGCAGGACGAGTCCAAAGCCGCCGTTCAGGGCCAGCTGGACCTTCCGGTTTGAGAGGAGCCGCATCACCGCAGTTGCAACCGATCTATCGGCGAGACGAGTACGAAGCTGAGTCACTCGATCGGTGCGGCCGCAACCGCGGACGGTACCCGCGCCTCGTGAGGACGATGTAAGCCCCGTCGCTGCGCCTCGGCGAGCGATGCGGCTGCCTCACGCGCGACCGGGTCCCGCTCGCGCTCGGCCCAGGTGGTCGCCTCGCGCACGAGCTCGCGCAGCTCGGCGAGGAGCGCCGGGACGTCCGCGCCCTCACGTTCGAGGGCTTCGATCCGCTCCAGCCGGGCGAGCACCGCGCGCGCCTCCTCCATGTCCCGAGCGTAGGCGACGAGCCGTTACGAGTCTGTTGCGGCTAGCTGGCGCGCTGCTGGAGACCCGCGACCGCTGCGCCCGTCGTTCCGAGGAGGGTCTCGTCGAGCTCGCGGACGAGTGCGAGGCGGTCGCCGTGCAGAAGCACGGCGACGAGCAGGCGGCGCAGCAGCTCGCAGGTCGGCTCTCGGAGCTTCTCGGCGAGGCCGGCGCGCTCCTGCGGCGTCGCGCCGAGCAACGCGGCGCCGCGCATGGCGGCCGCCCAGGCTCCGTCGCCCTCGCCGAGGGCGGCCTCGAGCGCATGCCGGAGCTGCTCGCCGCGGAACGGCTCCGCCTGGAAGAGGGCGAGCTCCCAGCGGTCGAGCGCGTCACCGAGACGCGCGTCGTCGTCGGCCGCGCCGAGGCGGACGCGCACGTCACTCGCCACCGACGCTCGGAACGGATCGAGCCGCGTCGGCTCGCCGGGAGGCGCGGTCGCCGCGATCGGAAGAACGGGCCGGATGCCGTACGGCCGCCAGTCGAGCCGCTCGAACAGGACCGGCCCGGCCGCGACCGGCGCCGCGGTGGCGAGACGGATAGCCGTGACCGCGTCGGCCAGGTCACCGGGAGCGTCGGGAGCCTCGTCCGCCCCGCCCGCCAGCGAGCGCTCGACCTCGAGCACGCAGATCCGGTCCGGCTCGCGCCCGAAGTTTCGCGGCAGCAGTCCCGCCGCCTCCGGCCACATCGCCGCGAGCTCGCCGGTGGCGGCGACCCGCACGCGGATCCCGTCGCCCAGCTCGATCTGCGTGCCGACGGAGAGGCCGACGAGCGGCGCGACGGCCCCGTACGAGTGACCCTCGCCGTAGAGCGACCCCTCGAGATCCTCGTACGCGCGGGTGAAAGCCGTGTCGTCCCAGTCGAACCCGCCGCAGCCCTCGGCGGTGCGGACGAGGAGCGGAACGAGCACGCTGCGGTAGACCGCGCGGCGCTCGTCCCGCACGTCGCCCTCGCAAGCGTGGGCGAAGATCCGGGCGGCCGGCTCGCGCAGCAGATCGGCGACCGCGTCCTGCACGTCGACCCGCGCGAACAGCCGCTCCGCCCGCGCCTCGACGAAGCCGCGCACGAGCGGGCGGTACTCGTAGAGCGTCGGCCGACCGTACGAGCCGTGCTCCTCGAAAGCGAACGGGAGGTCGGCGCCGTCCTCGAGCTCCCGCGTGAAGACCGCGAAGGCGCCGAGACAGAAGCGGCGGAGCGTGTCGTGGAGGTGCGGCGCGCGCATGCGAACCGTCTCCTACGACGGCGGCGGGCTCCCTCCTACCTGGCAGCCGGGGCACCGACACGCACCGTGGGCCCGAATCCCCTTCGGGCCGTGCGGGAAGCCTACGATTGAGCCGTGCCGAAACTGTTCATCGGAGTTCGCTGGTGGCTGGGGGTGGCCTTCGCGGTCGTCGCCGCGACGTCGACCGCGATCGTCGTCTCCCAGTTCTCCGCGAGCTCCGAGAACGCGCTCCGCACGAACGCCGAGGACACCACGACAGGGGCGGCGTTCAGCGCCGCACAGCGCATCGGCCCGCTCCCCGTGAGCAAGGCCCGCCTCGCGAGGATCGCCACCAAGAGGCAGCTCGACCTGCACGTGTACCGGCCGAACGGGACGCCCGCTGTTGCGGCGAACGCGGGCCCGAAGACCCACCAGCCCACACTGGAGCGGCGGGCGCTCGAGTCCGCCCTGGCCGGCAGGCGTTTCGCGGGCGAGGACGGCAAGGGCGCGATCTTCGTCGTCGGCCTGCCGCTGCACCCCGCCGGAGCGCTCGTGGCGGTCAAGGCCCGGCCCGACGTCGCGGCCGCGATCGGGACGGTGAACGACCAGGCGCTCAAGGCAGGCGTGATCGCCGGCGTGATCGGCGTCATCGTCGGGCTCCTCTTCGCCCAGCTGATCGCGCTGCGGCTGCGCCGCCTGAGCGCGGCCGCCGAGGCGATCGCGCACGGCGACTTCGAGACGCCGCTCGGCTATCGCTTCCGCGACGAGTTCGGCGCCCTCGCCCAGAGCTTCGACCGGATGCGGCGCCAGCTGCGCCGCTCGTTCCGCCGGGTCGAGGCCGAGCGCGACCGTCTGCGCCTCCTGCTCGAGCGGCTGCACGAGGGCGTGCTCACGATCGACCAGGACCTCGTCGTCCACTTCGCGAACGCCGAGGCGCGGCGGCTGCTCGGCGGCCGCCTGCGCGAGGGGGACGCGCTACCGGAGCCGTGGGAGGGCTTCAGCCTCCGCGAGTTCGCCCAGGGCCTGTTCGACGAGCTCGCGACCGTCACGCAGGTGCACGTGACGCCCGACGAGCAGCAGGCGTACGGCGTCGTCGGCATCCCCTCGCAGCCCGAGACGGACTGGGCTCTGCTCGTGGTCGACGACCTGACCGAACAGGAGCGACGGGAGCTCGCCGAGCGCGAGTTCGTCTCGAACGCGGCGCACGAGCTGCGCACGCCGCTGACCACGATCATCGGCGCCATCGAGGTGCTGCAGGCCGGCGCGAAGGAGGATCCCGCGGAGCGCGACCGGTTCCTCGCCCACATCGAGCGCGAGGCCGGCCGGCTCGCAAGGCTCGCCCGCGCGATGCTGACGCTTGCCCGCGCGCACTCGGGACAGGAGACGCCCCGCGTCGAGGCGGTCGAGCTTGCGCCGCTCGTGCGGGAGGTCGCGGCCGGGCTCCGGCCGCACAAGGGCGTCTCCGTCGACATCGAGGTGCCGGACGGCCTCGCGGTCGACGCGAACCGCGACCTGCTCGAGCAGGCGCTCCGCAACCTCGGCGAGAACGCCGCGAAGCACACGGCGCGCGGCTCGGTCGTCCTCCGTGCGTACGGCGACGGCAGCACGGTCACCGTCGAGGTGGAGGACTCGGGGCCCGGCATCAGGCCCGAGGCGCAGCGTCACGTCTTCGACCGCTTCTACCGCGGCGAGCGCGACGCCGACGGCTTCGGCCTCGGCCTCGCCATCGTGCGCGAGTCCGTCCGCTCGCTCGGGGGCCGCATCGAGCTCGACTCGTCCCCCGGCGAGGGGACGGTCTTCCGCATCCTGCTCGCCCCGGCGCGCGTTCGGGAGGAGGTGCCGGCCGCATGAGCGTCCTCCCGGCGCCCGGCAACGACGAGCGGATCCTGCTCGTCGACGACGACGCCGGCGTCCGCGACGTCGTCGCGTTCACGCTGCGGCGCGAGGGGTTCGAGGTCGACGAGGAGCGGGACGGGAACTCCGCGCTCGAGTCCGGACGCTCGGGCCGGTACTCGCTCGTCGTCCTCGACGTGATGCTGCCGGGGCTCTCGGGCGTCGACGTGTGCCGCGCCCTGCGGGCGGAGAGCGACGTCCCCATCCTCATGCTGACCGCACGAGACGCGGAGTCCGACCGCGTGCTCGGGCTCGAGCTCGGCGCGGACGACTACGTGACGAAGCCGTTCTCGAGCGCCGAGCTGCTCAGTCGCGTGCGCGCGATCCTGCGGCGCCGCGAGCTCGACCGCGCGGGCGGCGGCTCGACCGTGCGAAAGCTCGGCGGCCTCCAGATCGACCTCGGCCGGCACGAGGTGCTCGTCGACGGCGAGCGCATCCACCTGACGCTCTCGGAGTTCAAGATCCTCTCCCTCCTCGCCGAGCACCCCGAAGCGGTCGTCTCGCGCCGCGAGCTCATGCAGCACCTCTGGGCGAGCCAGCACGTCGGCGACGAGCACGCCTGCGAGGTGCACATCTCGAATCTGCGCCGGAAGATCGAGCGCGACCCCTCGCAGCCGGAGCGGCTAGTGACCGTACGCGGTTCCGGCTACAAGCTCGTTCCGGCCTGAGCTGGTGCTGTAACCGGCATCACTAGACGAGGATTGCGAGTGCGAAGAGCACGAGGGCGCTCCCGACGAAGACGGCACTCGCAGTGAGGGAAGGCTCGTCCGGCTTCGGCTCGAGTCCGGGGATCCGGAAGATCGAGGTCGGGCCGTGATCGATGCCCAGGTTGACGCGCCGGTGGCTGGCGCCGCGACCTGCGCCGGCGAGCAGCAACATGACTGCGGCAAGCGCGAACAGCGTGATCCTCCACGTGTGCAACAGCGGGCCGCCCGACACCGCCGCCTTCACGCCGGCGATCGCACTCGCGACCGCCACGGCGACGCCGACCCGGACGAGCAAACGCGAGAGCTCGCGCACAACCCACACGGCCCCGTCAGTCTCGCAGGCCCACGAGCCGGTCTAGGCGCGAAGGACGGCGCGACGCGGGCCGGCGAGGAAGCCGGCCTCGACGAGCAGCGGCATGGCGAGCGTCTCCGCGACCGGCTCGCCGTCGAAGCGCTCCACCGCCAACCGTCTCGCCCCACCACGCCTGACGAACCCCACGAGCGCAGCGAGCGCGGGCCGCAGCCATTCCTCGTCCGGATCTCGGAGGGGGACGAGCGAGCGGCCGCCGCGTTCGACGAAGAGCGCGGGCTCGCCGCCGAGCAGCACGACGTGCGCTCCCGCCACCCTGGCCGCCCGCGCCCCCGCGCGCTTCGGCCACGGCAGGACGGCGCCGTACGGCTGGGCCGGGTCGGCGGCGGCGAGCACGAGCGGCTCCGGCTCGTCGCCGTCGCGCGGTCGTAGCTCCCGCAGGCGCTCGACGGCGCCGCCGAGCGCGAACTGCGCGCCGCCGAGCCCCTCGACGAAGTAGCCGCGCCGGCAGGAGCCGAGCGTCTCGAGCGCCCGCAGCTCCCCGTAGACCGCGGAGTACCCGCCGGGAATCCCCTCGGCGCGGACGGCGTCGCGGACGACGATGCCGTGCCGCTCGAGCAGGAGCTCCGCGAACGCGCGACGGTCGGGCTCGCCGCCGGCGAAGAGCCCGGCGGCCGGCGACCAGCGCCCCTGCGTCGCCGTCGGCCGATGCGCGCGGGTACGCGAGAAGCGGCGCGCGCGCCGATCGGGGCGCGGCGGCTGATAGCGCCGCTCCGCACGCAGCGGCGCCCAGGAGTCGTTCGTCACCTCGCCGCTCCAGACGAGATCCCACAGCGCCGGCAGCGCCGTCGCGTCGTCGAGCCCGGTCGCGCCGAGGAGCCCGTCCCAGAAGAGGGCGCCGCCGGCGAGCGCTGAGCGAATCGACTCGTGCGCCTCCCCTTCCGGGCCGGGCGCCACAGACGGACGCCCGAGCAGCGCCGCGTCGTCGCGGAAGAAGACGGCGACGCGGTCGAGGCCGGCTCCCACCCAGACGAGCTCGCCGGACGCGCACAGCTGGTCGAGCTGCTCGGGGCGGTAGTCGCGCACCCGCCGCGGCAGCACCTCGGCCTCCCAGAGCGCGACCGGCAGCGCGAGCGCCTGCAGCGGGACGAGTGCCTCCCGGAGCGACGCGCGACGGTCGATGCCGTGCCAGCTCGGGAGGAAGCGGCCGAGCGCCGCCTGCTCCACCGGCTCCACCTCGCGCCGCAGAGCCGCCAGCGAGGCACGGCGCAGCCGCCGCAGGACATCCGGGTCGCACCACTCCCGCTCGCTCCCGCCCGGCCGGAGCTCGCCGCGCACGAGCTTCTCCTCGCGCTCGAGCTCCCGCAACTCCTCCTCGACGCCGACGCCGAGCCACGCCGACGCCTCGGCGGTCGTGAACGGCCCCCGTCCGCGTGCCCAGCGAGCCACGAGCGAGCGGAGCGCGTCGGCCACCGGCTCGAGGAACACGGCGGGGAGGCCCGAGGGTGGCACGATGCCGAGCGCGTCGCGATAGCGGCCCGCGTCCTCGGCCGCCGCGAGCCGCTCCTCGCCGGCGACGCGGACGCGGATCGCGCGCCGCTCCGCCTCGAGGATCGCGGCATGAGACTCGTCGAACTCGCCCACTCGCAGGTCGCCCCGCAGCCGCAGCACGTCGTGGAGCGCCTCCGAGTCGCGCGGGAACGGCCGCAGCGACGCCTCGACCTCGGCGAGCGCCGACGGGTCGATGAGCTCTCGCAGCTCCTCCTGACCGAGCAGCTCCCGCAGCAGGTCGCGGTCGAGCGAAAGCGCCTGCGCACGCCGCTCCGCCGGCGGCGTGTCGTCCTCGTACATGTACGTCGCTATGTAGTCGAAGAGGAGCGACGATGCGTACGGCGAGGCCGTCGCGGTCTCGACGTCGACGAGGTCGATCTCGCGCGCGCGCAGCCGCCCGAGCAGCCGCTTCAGCGCCGGCAGGTCGAACACGTCCTGCAGGCACTCCCGGTACGTCTCGAGCACGATCGGGAAGCTCGCGTACTTCCGGGCGACCTGGAGGAGACCCTGCGCCTTGAGCCGCTGCTGCCAGAGCGGCGTCCGCTCGCCGGGCCGGCGGCGCGGGATGAGGAGGGCCCGCGCGGCGTTCTCGCGGAAGCGGGCGCCGTAGAGCGCCGTCTGCCCCACCTCGGCGAGCACGAGCTCCTCGAGCTCGTCCGGGTCGAGCACGAGCAGGTCGGTCGCGGGCGGCGAGTCGGCGTCCGGCAGGTGGAAGGCGATGCCGTCGTCCGACCAGATCGACTGCACCTCGAGGCCGAGCGACTCGCGCAGCCGCGCACCGACGGCCATCGCCCACGGCGCGTGGACGCGGGCGCCGAACGGCGTGAGGATGCAGACGCGCCAGTCGCCGATCTCGTCGCGAAAGCGCTCGACGACGACGGTGCGGTCGGAGGGAAGCGCGCCCGTCGCACGCTCCTGCTCGCGGAGAAAGGCCACGAGGTTCCGTTCGGCCCGCTCGTCGAGATCCGGCACGTGCGGCTCCGACTGGGCGAGCAGCTCGCGGGCGAAGCGGCCGATCGCCTCGCCGAGCTCGTACGGGCGGCCGACGCCCTCGCCCTTCCAGAACGGCACCGTGCCCGGCACGCCCGGCGCCGGCGAGACGAGCACGCGGTCGCGGGTGATCTCCTCGATCCGCCAGGACGAGGCGCCGAGGACGATCACCTGGCCGGCCCGCGCCTCGTAGACCATCTCCTCGTCGAGCTCCCCCACGCGCCCGCCGGTCTCCCCGGCGAGGAACACGCCGAAGAGGCCGCGGTCCGGGATCGTGCCCGCGTTCGTGACGGCGAGCCGGCGCGCACCCGGCCGGCCGCGGACGACGCCCGCCGTCCGGTCCCAGACGATGCGCGGTCGCAGCTCGGCGAACTCGTCCGACGGATAGCGGCCCGCCAGCATGTCGAGGACGTTCTCGAGCTGAGACCGCGAGAGGTCGGCGAAGGGATAGGCACGGCAGACGAGCCGGTGCAGCTCCGCCACCTCGATCTCCTCGTCGGCGCAGATCGCGACGACGTGCTGCGCGAGGACGTCGAGCGGGTTGCGCGGGATCTGCGTCTCCTCGATCAGCCCCTTCCGCATCCGCTGCGCGACGACCGCCGACTCGAGCAGGTCGGCCCGGAACTTGGGGAAGATCCGCCCGCGCGAGACCGCGCCGAGCGAGTGGCCCGACCGCCCGATCCGCTGCAGGCCGCGCGCGACCGACTTCGGCGACTCGACCTGGATCACGAGGTCGACGGCGCCCATGTCTATCCCCAGCTCGAGCGACGAGGTCGCGACGAGGCATGGGATCCGCCCTGCCTTCAGATCCTCCTCGATCTGCGTCCGCTGTTCGCGCGCGATCGAGCCGTGGTGCGCGAGTGCGATTTCCTCCTCGGCCACCTCGTTGAGCCGCAGCGCGAGCCGCTCGGCGAGACGGCGGTTGTTGACGAAGACGATCGTCGAGCGATGCGCGCGGACGAGCTCGACGATCGCCGGGTAGATCGAGGGCCAGATCGAGCGCGCCTCGTGCCCCTCCTCCCGAGCGTCGCCGGGCTCGCGCATGTCCTCGACGGGGACGACGACCTCGAGGTCGAGCTCCTTCGCGACGCCGGCATCGACGAGCTCGATCGGCCGCCCTCCCCACCGGGCGCCTCCGGCGCCCGGGGTTTTCCGGCTGACGTCGGTGGCTTCGCCGCCGACGTATCCACCACTGACGAAGCGGCCGATCTCCTCGAGCGGGCGCTGCGTCGCCGAGAGCCCGATGCGCTGGAACGGTTGCGCCGCAAGCGCCTCGAGCCGCTCGACCGAGAGCGCGAGGTGGGCGCCGCGCTTCGTCCCGGCGACCGCGTGCACCTCGTCGAGGATGAGCGTGTCGACGCTGCGCAGCAGCTCGCGGGCGCGGGAGGTGAGCAGCAGGAAGAGCGACTCCGGCGTCGTGATCAGGATGTCCGGCGGCTCGCGGAGCATCGCCGCGCGCTCCTTCTGCGGCGTGTCGCCGGTGCGGACGGCGACGCGGAGCTCCGAGCGGAGGCCGGCGAGCGGCCCGCGGAGGTTCCGCTCGACGTCGTAGTTGAGCGCCTTGAGCGGAGAGACGTAGAGGACGCGGAGCCCCCGGTCGGGAGTCGCGGTCAGCCGGTCGATCGCATAGAGGAAGGCCGCGAGCGTCTTCCCCGAGCCGGTCGGCGCCTGGACGAGGACGTGGCCGCCCTGCGCGATCGCGGGCCAGCCCTTCGCCTGCGCCGGCGTCGGCGCCTCGAAGTTCCGCTCGAACCAGGCGCGCGTCTCCGGCCGGAAGACCTGCAAAGACTCCACGAGTCGAGCCTAGCGCCGAACGTGTGTTCCGCGCCACCGGCTCGCTAGGCTCGCCCCGGTGACGTATTCGATCGTGGGGCGTGACGAGGCGAGCGGCGAGCTCGGCGTCGCTGTGCAGTCGCGTGCGTTCGGCGTGGGCATGTGCGCCTGGGCACGTCCGGGCGTCGGCGCCGTCGCCACGCAGTCGTTCACGGAGCGGGGCTACGGCCCGCGAGGGCTCGACCTGCTCGCAGCCGGCGCGTCGCCCGTGGATGCGCTCGCCGAGCTGCTCGAGGCGGACGAGCAGCGCGACTTCCGCCAGGTCGCCTTCCTCGCAGCCGACGGACGGACGGCCGCGCACACGGGCGCCGCCTGCATCCCCGACTGCGGCCAGACCGAGCCCCTTTCCAACAGCTCCTCCATCAGCTCAATGATCTGTCGACGCGAAAGACGGTCGCGAACGGTCAGGGCTGCGATCGCCGCCTCCAGCTTCGGACCGAAGCAGCCACGCGGTACGCCGGCCGGCAGCTCGGCACGCACCGTGCGTCCGCAATCGGGGCAGCAAACGCGCTGCAAGCGGTGCTCGCTGATCTCGACCGCAAGCGGCGGCAGCTCCGCCACCTGGTGCCGCGCCGGCGCACCACTCGGCTCACGTTCATCCTCGGCGAAGACGTGGCCGCACCCGCAGCGCTGCGGCCAGTGATCGACGACCTCCCGCACCCGTTCGCTCTCAAACAGCGCGCGTCCATGCCCGACGTGGCCGGGCTGTGCGCCTTGCTTGCGCCCCGTACTGCGCGACCTGCCTCGCTTCCCCAGCCAGGGCGGATCGTGGCTCGGCGGCAACGACGAGTTCCGCGAGTCGCGCTTCAGCCGCTGCTCGAGTTCCTCGACCCGCGCCGCCAACGCCGCCAGCCGTCCCGGCGTCTCTGCGCAGGGGAACATGCTCGCGTCACCTGCCGTCTGGCACGCCGCGGTGGACACGTTCTGCGCGACGGAGGGCTCGCTCGCAGAGCGGCTCCTCGCCGCGCTCGACGCCGCCGAGGAAGCCGGCGGCGACTTCCGCGGCCGCGAGAGCGCGACCCTGCTCGTCGTCTCCGGCGACCGCGAGCAGGAGCCGTGGCAGCGCGTCTTCGACTTGCGCGTCGAGAATCACGAGGAGCCGCTCCGGGAGCTGCGCCGTCTCCACGGTCTCGCCGCGACGTACCGCAGGCGGCGTGACTTCGACGACCGGACCGACCCGGACGAGGAGGTCGAGCTCGCCCGCGCGGCCGGGCTGCCGCCGGACCAGGTCGCCCTCACGGGGGCGCTCGCCGCTCTAGAGAAGGACGATCTCGACGCCGCCGCGGCCCGGCTGAAGCCGTTCGCCGACGAATCCGAGCGCTGGCGGGGGACGTTCGAACGCTACGTCCGGCTCGGACACCTGCCGGCGGCGGTTCTCGACCGCCTCGGCTGACGGGTTTACGGTTACGAGCATGGTCGTATGCGCCGCCTGCGGGCAGGAGAATCCCGAGGGCTTTCGGCTCTGCGGGATGTGCGGTGCCGCGCTCGCCACGGCCGCGACGCCCGCGCGGGAGGAGCGGAAGGTCGTCACGATCCTCTTCACCGACCTCGTCGGCTCGACCGCACGAGCCGAGGGGCTCGACCCGGAGGACGTCCGCGCGACTCTCTCCGCCTACTACGCGCAGCTGCGGGCGGAGCTCGAGCGCCACGGGGGGACGGTCGAGAAGTTCATCGGCGACGCCGTGATGGCCGTCTTCGGCGCGCCGGTCTCGCACGAGGACGACCCCGAGCGCGCGGTGCGGGCGGCGCTCGCGATCCGGGAGGCGATCGGCGACGACCTCGAGATCCGCACCGCAGTCCACACCGGCGAGGCGCTCGTCGCGCTCGGTGCGCGGGCAGTCGAGGGCGAGGGGATGATCTCGGGCGACGTCGTCAACACGGCCGCCCGGTTGCAGGGCTCGGCGCCCGTCAACGGGATCCTCGTCGGCGAGGCGACGTACCGCGCGACGCGCCACGTGATCGAGTACCGCGACGCACCGCCGGTCGAGGCGAAGGGGAAGTCCGAGCCGGTCAAGGTCTGGGAGGCGGTCGCTGCACTGTCCCGCTTCGGCAGCGACGTGGAGCAGAAGCTGCGGACCCCGCTCGTCGGTCGCGAGCGCGAGCGGAACCTCCTGGCCGACGCGTTCGAGCAAGCCCGGAAGGAGCAGTCGGCGCAGCTCGTCACGCTCGTCGGGGTTCCCGGGATCGGCAAGAGCCGCCTCGTCGCCGAGCTGTTCCAGATCACGGACGCCGACGAGGAGATCATCTCCTGGCGGCAGGGACGCTCGCTCCCCTATGGCGAGCGCGTGAGCTTCTGGGCGCTCGGCGAGATCGTCAAGGCGCATGCCGGGATCCTCGAGTCCGACGACACCGCGACGGCGGAAGAGAAGCTCGTCGCGATGGTCGACATGCTCTCCGAGGAGGAGCGGGAACGAGAATGGCTCACGCGCCACACCCGGCCCCTCGTCGGGCTCGAGGGCACGGAGCGCGTCGAGCGCGAGGAGGCGTTCGCGGCCTGGCGGCGGCTGCTCGAGGCAGCGGCCGAGCAGCGGCCGCTCGTGCTCGTCTTCGAGGATCTCCACTGGGCCGACGACGGGCTGCTCGATTTCGTCGACCACCTCGCCGACTGGGCGACCACGGTGCCACTCCTGATCGTGGGGACGGCGCGCCCCGAGCTGCTCGACCGCAGACCCGGTTGGGGCGGTGGCAAGCGCAACGCCTTCACGCTCTCGATCGGCTCCCTGACCGACGAGGAGACCGCCGTCCTCCTCCAGCGACTGCTCGATCGCCCCGTGCTCGACGCCGAGGCGCAGCAGGCGGTCCTGCAGCGCGCCGAGGGGAACCCGCTCTATGCCGAGGAGTACGCGCGGATGCTCGCCGAGCACCGCGGAGGAGACCTGGCGCTGCCCGAGACCGTGCAGGGCCTGATCGCAGCGCGCATCGACGGGCTCGCGCCGGACGAGAAGGCGCTCCTCCAGGACGCTTCGGTCGTCGGCAAGGTCTTCTGGCCGGGCGCCCTCGCCGGCGCGGACGAGGGCGTCCTCCCTGCGCTCGAGCGCAAGGAGTTCATCCGCCGCGACCGGCGCTCCTCGATCGCGGGTGAGACCCAGTACGCCTTCCTGCACGCGCTCGTCCGCGACGTTGCGTACGGCCAGATCCCGCGCGCCGAGCGCGCGGAGAAGCACCGCCGCGTCGCGGAGTGGCTCGTGTCGCTCGCCGGCGACAGGACCGAGGACCACGCCGAGATGCTCGCCCACCACTACCGGGAGGCGATCTCGCTCGCCGAGGCGGCCGGAATCGACACGGCCTCTCTCGGAGAGCCGGCGCGGAAGGCGTTCACCGAAGGGGCACAGCGCGCACTTTCACTCGGAGCCGGCTCCGCGGCGTACGAGCTCGCGCTCGAGGCACTCGCCCTCACCGGCGCGGAGGAGCCGCAGAGGCCGGGCTTGCAGCTCCTCGCTGCCTACGCCGGGCGCCTGATCGGCAGCGATGACGCCGCCGAGCTCCTCGAGCCGGCGATCGACAGGTTCCTCGCCCAGGGAGACCCGGGGCGTGCCGCGGAGGCGGCGGTGCTCCTGTGCAGCGACCTCTTCTACCGCGGCGATCTCGCCGCCGTGCGGGAGGTGCGGGACCGGGCACTCGAGCTCGCGCGCCAGGCTCCGCCCGTCGCGTCGACTGCGCGCGCGCTCGCGAGCGTCTCCCGGTCCTACGGGATCCTCGACCGCAACCTGGTAGAAGCGCTCGAGCTCGCACGTGAAGCGCTCGCGCTCGCCGACGAGACGGCCGACGACGAGACGGCCGCGATCTGCCTCAACACGATCGGAATGGCGCGCGTGTACAGCGGCGATCCCGGCGGAATCGAGGACGTCGAGCGCAGCGTGGAGCGCGCTGAGCGCGCCGGCTCGGTCTTCCAGCACCACAGCACCCTCAACAACCTCGCGAACATGCTGTGGGGCGTGGGCCGTCTCGACGAGGGTTCGGCCCGTATCCACGAGGCGCGAGCTCTTTGCGAGCGGTACGGCTTCGCCACGGCCCTCGTGTGGAACGAGGCGGAGCTCGCCTACGACGCCTCCTTGCACGGCGATCTCGAGGCCGTGCTCGCCACGGCCGATGCATTCCTCGGCCGCGAAGCCTCCACGCTCGGCTACCAGCTCCGTCCGATGCTCGCGACCCGCGCTTGGACGCTGCTGATCCGCGGACGGGTCAACGAGGCCATGGCCGACGCAAAGCGTGCGCTCGCGGGCTTGCGCGAGGGCGGATCCGACGCACAGGTCGCGCCTCAGGTCCTGACGGTCGGGGCGCTCAGCTTCCGGGCCGCCGGGCAGGACGACGAGGCCGACTCACTGCTCGCGGAGGCTCTCGCCGCCGCCCCGGACGAAATGGTGTACGACCTTCCGCTCCACCTCGTCGAGCTCGACCGCGGCGAGGAGTATCTCGCGCTGATGGAGGGCGTGCCGGGCCACGCCTGGCTCGAGGCCGGGCGGGCAGCCACGGCAGGCGACCTCCTGCGCGCGGCCGAAATCTACGGTGGGATCGGCGCGCGCTTCCCCGAGGCGTGGGCCGGGCTCCTAGCGGCCGAGCGCGGCGACACGTCCCGCCTCGACGCGGCGCTCGCGTACTTCGAGGAGCAGAGGGCGACCCCGTACGTCCAGCGCTGCCGCGCGCTCATGCAGGCGTCTGCGTAGGATCAAGCCGTGCCCGAGGCGCTCTGGTTCACCGACGACGAGGAGGCCTGCCGTCTGCTCGCGGAGGATCCGTTCGCCCTCCTCGTCGGCTTCGCGCTCGACCAGCAGGTCACCGTCCAGCAGGCGTTTCTCGGACCGCTCCGGCTGAAGCAGCGGCTCGGCACGCTCGAGCCGCGCGCCGTCGCGGCGGCCGATCTCGAACCCCTCTTCCGCGAGAAGCCGGCCATTCACCGCTTCCCGGGCTCGATGGCCGAGCGCGTGCGCGAGCTCGCCGCGACCGTCGTGGACGAGTACGGCGGCGACGCGTCCCGCCTCTGGACGGAGGCCGCGGACGGCGCCGACCTCCGCCGCCGCATCTCCGGGCTGCCGGGCTTCGGCGAGATGAAGATCAAGTCGCTGGGCTCGGTGCTCGCGAAGCGCTTCGGCGTGCCGGCGGCGCAGGAGCTCGTCCCGGCACATCCGACCCTCGGGGACGTCGACTCGGCACAGGCGCTCGCCGACTACCAGGCCGCGAAGAGGGCACACAAGGCCGCTGCCAGAACGCCCACGCGCTGAGTGGCCGCGATGGACGAGTGCGATGCAAGGACGCAGGGAGCGGTGATAGCAGCGCTACTGCCGCGACCGAGGACGCGGCAGCGAGCCGTCCAGCGCGGCCAGGCAACCCGTGCTGCGGGCTGGTGGCGGCCGTAGGCCCAGTGGATGGCATCGAAGTCCGCACGCTGACGGACGGCGGCCAGCCGGCAGAGGAGACCGCGCACGCCCTCGCCGACTTCGTCTCCGCCGCCGGGCGGACGCTCGACATCGCGATCTACGACTTCCACCTGCCCCCGCCGCTCGGCGAGATCGTGCACGGCGCGCTGGCCGCCGCGGCTGCGCGCGGCGTCGCCGTCCGGCTCGCCTACAACGTCGACCACCCAAAGAACGGCCCGCCCCCGCCGATCACGCAGCCGGAGCTCCTCGAGGCCCTCCCGTTCCCGACCGCGGCCATCCCCGGCGTGCCCGACCTCATGCACCACAAGTACGTCGTCCGCGACGCCGCGTCCGTCTGGACGGGATCGACGAACTGGACCGCCGACTCGTGGACGCGGGAGGAGAACGTCGTCGTCACCGTCGACTCGGCGGCGATCGCGGCCCGCTACCGCGACGACTTCGAGCAGCTCTGGACGACGCGCGAGGTCGGGCACAGCGGGCGCGTCGAGACTGCGCCGGTGGACGGGATGCGCGCCTGGTTCTGCCCGGGCCGCGGCGACAAGCTCGCACACCGCATCGCGAAGGCGATCGGCTCCGCCCGCCGCCGCGTCCGGATCGCGTCTCCCGTGATCAGCTCGGCGCCGATCCTCGCGACGCTCGCGCAGATCGCCTCCGACGGGAAGGTCGACCTCGCCGGCGTCGTCGACGCGACCCAGATCCACGAGGTGCTCGCGCAGTGGCACGAGAGCGGGAGCGCGGAGTGGAAGGCGCCGCTGCTGCGGACGGCCCTCACGCGCGCACCGTTCTCCGGCAAGCGCACGACGCCGTACGCCCCCGGCTCGGTGCACGACTACATGCACGCGAAGGTGACCGTCGCCGACGACCGCGTCTTCGTCGGCAGCTTCAACCTCTCCCACTCCGGGGAGGACAACGCCGAGAACGTGCTCGAGCTCGACGACCCGCAGCTCGCCGACCGGCTGGCCGGGTTCATCGACGAGGTGCGGCTGCGGTACCCCGCCCTCACGGCTTTAGCGCAGGATCCCCTATCCGAGGCCGCCCGATAAGGGAATCTTCCCCCTTCTGGGTTTGGGCCCCCTCGGCCGAAGAGTTTCCCATGGCTGCGGCGCTTGCACTCCTCCCGTACCCGTTTCGGGGGATGATCCGTCCATACCGGATCCATACCGCGGGCGCCGTGGATTTCATAAGGCGCCGGACGATCCTCTGGTCACCGGACAAAGAGTCCGGCCGGTACGAACCAGACCAGAGGAGCTACGACATGCGGAAGATCCTGGATGCCACGCGGACGACAAAGCTCGTTCTCGCGACGGTTGTGGCCGTCACCGTCTTTACGAGCGTGTACGGCTTTGCCGCGTCGCTCGGCATCAACACGAGCGGCCTGGGCGCCGACACCAAGGTGGTCGCCTCCTGCGGCACGGGCCTGACCTTCGCCTACACGACGGCGTACTACTCCGGAGTTCCGGGCTATGCCGTCAACGGCATCAACCTCTCGAACATCCCGGCAAGCTGCCTGAGCAAGAACCTCTCCGTGACCTTCTACAACGGGAGCAACAACGCGGTCGGCTCGGCCGTCGCGGCGACGCTACCCGCATCCGGCACGACGCAGAGCATCGCCATCACGCCGTCTGCGAACACCATCGACGCCAGCGCCGTGACCGGCGTCGCCGTCACCGTCTCGTAACGCTCGATCTGACGTACCGGCGGACTGCGAGCGGGGTGCCGTCAGGCGCCCCGCTCACGCCGTCTCCAGGAGGTAGTGCGTGAAGCGGCTCACCACCATCGTCGGACTCTTCTCGACCACAGCGTTGCTGTCGGTTGGAGTCGCCGCCGCCGCGAGCCTCGGCCTCGGCACCGGACAGCTCTCCGCGGGAAGGGTCGCAGTCGTGGGCTGCGCTTCGTCCCCGCTCACCGCGACTCGCAACGTCGACAACCAGGGCCTCATCACCCAGGTCAACGTCCTGAACGTGCCACAGGCCTGTGCAGGAGAAACCCTTGCGGTGACGCTCGAGGACGCCGGCGGTGCGGCCCTGGGCGGCGCGAGCGCGCTTGTCGGCTCGTGCAGCGGCGGCTGCACCGTTTCGGTCGCAGGTTTCGGCCCGGTCCCCGGCGCGGGCGTCAGCGCCTACGCCCTCTCGCTCACCGAATAGGAGCTTCGTGCGCGGCTTCCCGATCACGCCCCTCCGCCTCGCCGCCGCGATCGTGATCGGCTCGGTCGCCTTCGCCGGGGTCGCCTACGCCGCGGGTCTCGGGATCTCCTCGAACAAGCTCTACGCCTGGAGCCGGACGCCGACGAAGGGGACCTGCGACCAGACGTCCTCGGCGGCCGGCGACACCTACGTCCAACAGGGGAGCCCTACGAGCACCGCGGGCGGCAGCGACACGACGCTGACGATCGGCGGCGCCGCCGGATCGCAGGACTACGCCTTCATCCGCTTCGATCTGATCGGCTGCAGCCTCCCCACCACCGCAGGCGCCGACAACGCGACGCTGACGCTGTACGTGACGACGAAGTCGAACGACACGATCTCGCTCTTTCCCGTGTACTCCAGCTGGAGCCCGTCGACGCTCAACTGGAACGGCGTCGCCGGCCTCACGATCGGCCCCACCGCGACGGCGACCTTCGTGCCGTCGTCCCCCGGGTCGGTCAGCATCACCGTAACCGGCGACGTCGACGCGGCGATCAAGTCGGGCACGCTCTGGGGCTGGGAGCTTCGCGACACGAGCGGCACCGCAACGTCCACCGTCGGCGCGTCCGAGAACAACGCGGCGGGCAAGCGTCCCTCGATGACCCTCGGCTATGAGAAGTAGCACCGTTCCCTTCCCGCCTCGTGCTGCCGTGCGGCGAGGGTTGCCGCGCGCGCGGCCGCTGACCGTGATCGCGGCGCAACTCGCGCTCGTCGTAGCGCTGCTTTGGTTCTGCCTGCCACAGGCGGTCGGCGGGCGCGCGGGTTGGGTCCTCGTGAGCGGCACGAGCATGCTCCCGCACCTGCTCACGGGCGACCTGGTTCTCGTCGAGACCAGCTCGAGCTATCACGTGGGCGAGGTCGTCGCCTACCGCGTGCCGAAGGGACAGCCGGGCGCTGGCCACGTCGTGATCCACCGGATCGTCGGCGGCAACGGCAGGACGGGGTGGAAGACCAAGGGCGACAACCGCAGCGCGCCGGATCTATGGCGTCCGACGAACAGCGACGTGGTGGGCGCCAAGCTGCTGCGGATCCCAGACGCGTGGCTCGTCCTGCGCTTCCTCCACACCCCGCTGCTACTCGGCCTGCTGGCCGGCTTCGTCGTCTTCTTCCTGATCGCGTTCGGCAGCAGCGAGAACACTGATGCGACCGACGGGAAGGCCCGCTGAGATGAGCGCGGCCGCGGACATCTTCCTTCTCGAGCGCCGAGCCTTCCCCGCGAGACTGCGCCGGACGCTCGCCCGCATCACGCACCGGCCGAAGATCGTGCTCGGACTCGCGAGCGCCGGGTTGCTCGGCACCTTCGCTGCGATGCTCGTCGTCGGAGGCGCGGGGCGGATCGGCGCGATCGCCTTCGTCCCCTGGGTCGCCCTCGCCGGCGCCGAGCTCGGGCCGGGCGGCGGCAGCCTCGCCGGTCTCGCAGCCATGTCTCTCTACCTGGTGGCCACCGAGACGGTGGGCGGGCCGGCCGGGCCGGTCGCACTGACGCTGCGCGTCGCTGCGCTCGTGGGCGTCGGAGCAGCCGCGGGCCTCTCCTCCCGCCGCATCTCGTCGGACGCGCTCGAGCTGCAGGCGACGAGCGCGCTGCAGCAGGCGCTGCTCGACTCCACGGTCGACGGCATCTGCCTCACGGACGCCGGCGGCCGACTGCACTTCGCGAACGCGCCGCTGCACCGGTTTGCCGTGGAACAGGGGCTTCCGCTCCACGGGACGGTGACGGAACGGCTCCTCGCGCTCGCGGACGCGACGACCGAGCCGGCTCGCTTCCGCGAGCGGATGCACGACCTGGCGAGCAGTATCACGGCGAGCGAGGACGAGTTCGAGTTCGCGGAGACCGGGCGGGTCTTCCGTGGCTACACCGCGCCGGTGCTCCGGCCAAACGGCACTCTCATCGGCCGGATCTGGACCCTACGGGAGGTCACGGCGGATCGGCGCCTCGAGCGGTTGCGCGACGCGTTCCTCGCCGCGGTCTCGCACGAGCTGCGCACCCCGCTCACGTCGATCTCGGGCTTCCTCGAGATGCTCGCCGACGAGGAGCACGAGCTGGGACCGCCCGGCCGCAGGTACGTCGAGGCGATCCGCCGCGGCAACGCCCGCCTGCGCCAGGTCGTCGACGACCTCCTCCTCGTCGCGGAGATCGAGGCCGAACGGCTCGAGCTCCGGCCCGTGCCCACCGACCTCGGCGAGCTCGCAACCGCGGCCGTCGCGGCGGCGCGCCCGGCGGCGACCACGGCCGAGGTCGAGCTCAGCCTCGACGTCGGCGGGCCGGCGCCGCTCGAAGCCGATGCGACGCGGCTCGGGCAGGCGCTCGACCACCTGATCTCGAACGCAATCAAGTTCACTCCTGCCGGCGGGTCGGTGATGGTCTCGGCAACCGCCGCCGGTGGCACGCCTCGTCTGGAGGTCGCGGACACCGGCATCGGCATTCCTCACGGGGAGCTGGGCCAGCTCTTCTCCCGCTTCTACCGTGCCACGACGGCGACCCGGCGCGCGATTCCCGGCACCGGCCTCGGGCTGGTCATCGCCCGCGCGATCGTCGAGGCCCACGGCGGCACGATCTCCCTGCAGAGCCGCGAGGGTGAGGGAACCCGCGTGATGGTCACGCTCCCGGCCGGTCAGCCCGACGGCGGGACGTAGCGGTAGCCGAAGCCGCGCACGGTTTCGATCGGCTCGAAGTCGTCGGCCTGGCCGAGCTTCTTGCGCAGGTACGAGACGTAGAGCTTCACCCGGTCCCGCGAGACGCCCGCCGCATGTGCCCACCCGTGCTCGACGAGTTGCTCGGCCGAGAGCACCTGGCCCGCATGCTCGACAAAGGCCGCGAGCAGCCGGAACTCGAGCGGGGTGAGGCGGACCGGCACGCCGCGACAGAGGACGAGCCGGCGTCCGTAGTCGATCGAGACGGTGCCGTCGTCGTAGTACTCCAGGCGCTTCGGCTCCGGAGCGCGCCGCAGAAGCGCCTCGATCCGCGCGAGCAGCTCCCGGCGGCCGAAGGGCTTGACGACGTAGTCGTCGGCGCCGGCCCGGAAGCCGCGCACCTTGTCGATCTCGCCGCTGCGCGCGGTGAGCAGGATCACCGGCACGTCGCTCAGGTCGCGCAGCCGCTCGAGCGTCTCGAAGCCGTCGAGCTCCGGCATCGAGACATCGAGGACGACGATGTCGCACCGAGTCGTGTGGAAGACGCGGAGGGCCGCGCGCCCGTCCTTCGCGGTCTCGACGTCGTAGCCGGCCCCGCGCAGGAGCTCCTCGAGCAGAAGGCAGATGTCGCCGTCATCGTCGACGACCAGCACCCGCCGCAAAGGTGCCGTCACCACGCTGTTCAGTATCTCGCACCGATCGGCCGATGAAGGGGCCATGCGCCGCCCGGCCGTCGCCGCACCAGTCGCCGCCGCCCTCGCTGCACTGCTCCTGCCCGGCGCGTCCGCGCAGGCGCTGCGGCTCCCCGCCGCGCAGCACTGCCCCGTCTTCCCGGCGAGCAACGCCTGGAACCAGCGCGTCGACAGGCTGCCGGTCGCGGCCGATTCCGCGCAGCTGACCGCCTCGATCGGACTCGACGCACCGGTTCACGCCGACTTCGGCTCGGGCCGGTGGAACGGCGGGCCGATCGGGATCCCGTTCGACGTCGTCTCGCGGAAGACGCCACGCTCTCGCGTCTCGTTCGAGTACGCCGACGAGTCGGACCGCGTCCGCTACCCGATTCCGCGCTCGGTCCACGTCGAAGGAGGCCCGCACGCGACGGGCGACCGGCACGCGATTCTCGTCGACAGGAGCAGCTGCCGGCTCTACGAGCTGTACGGCCTGCGCCGCACGGCTCACGGCTGGGCAGCCGGCTCGGGCTCCGTCTGGAACCTCGGCTCGAACCACCTCCGGCCGGCCGGCTGGACGTCGGCCGACGCGGCCGGGCTGCCGATCTTCCCCGGCCTCGCCCGCTGGGACGAGGTCTCGCGCGGCAGGATCGACCATGCGCTCCGCTTCACCGCGCCCGAGACGCGCCGAGCCTACGTCTACCCCGCACGCCACTACGCGTCGAGCTCGACCGACCCGTCCCTGCCACCGATGGGGCTGCGCGTCAGGCTGAAGGCGACCGTGAACGTGGCTTCGTTCCCGCGGCAGGCGCGCGTCGTGCTGCGCGCGCTGCGGCGCTACGGGATGATCCTCGCCGACAACGGCTCGCCCTGGTACGTCTCCGGCGCACCGAACCGGCACTGGTCGAACGACGCCCTCCACTCGCTCGGCCGGCTCACCGGAGCCGACTTCGAGGTCGTCGACACATCCTCGCTGCCGGAGCCGGGGAAGTAGACCTCGTACTCGTCGCCCCCGCGGCATGCATCCGCCACGGTTCCGGCACGGTGGCTGCCACCGTGACGTCTCGGTGACGCCGGTAGGCAGACATCGGCCGCTCTGAAGGCGGCACGCTTTCGGCACGCATCCGGCACGGTGGCTGCCACCGTGACGTCTCGGTAGCAAACGGCGCGCGCGAGCTAGCCGGCAGCCCAGCTCGCCCGCGGATCGGGCAACGGCGTCAGCACCGGCTCGACGCGGTCGCGCAGGTGCTCGAACGCGGGCGGCAGGATCAGCTTCTCGCCGAGGTGGACGGGATCCTCGTCGGTCGCGAAGCCCGGCCCGAGCGTCGCGATCTCGAACAGGACGCCGCTCGGCTCGCGGAAGTAGATCGAGCGGAACCAGAAGCGGTCGATGATGTCGGTTGAGCGGCCTCCGGCGTCCAGAACTCGTTGGCGCCACGCCTCGTGGTCCTCCATCGTCGAAGCCCAGGCGACGTGGTGCACGGTCCCGGCGCCGCCGACGCCCGGCGCGTCCGGCGCGTCCGCGTACTCGATCCAGCCGCCGCGTGTGTCGGCGCGCGTGTCCCAGCGGCCCTCCTGCTGCTCGAAACCGAGCGCCGACAGGAACCCGGCCCTCGTGCTGCCGTACGCGCGGACGCCCTCGAAGCCCTGCACCGCGAGCTCCCTCGGGATCTCGGGGTGGACCGCGACGAGCGGCTCGTCGTCGACCTGCGAGACGACGAGCTCGTGCCGCAACCCTTCCGGATTGGCGAAACGAAGTGAATCGCCGTCCGGCTCGACGAGGTGGCCCTCCGCGCCCAGCCGGTCTGCCCAGAACTCGAGCGCGTCCGCGGACCCAACCCGCCAGACGACCGTGTGGATCATCCCGTCGCCTGCCTCGCCGGGCCGCGCGTTCGGGTATTCGAAGAACGTGATGTCCGAGCCGGCGTGCCCTTCCTCGTCGGCGTAGAAGAGGTGGTAGACGGTCGGGTCGTCCTGGTTGACGGACTTCTTCACGAGCCGCAGCCCGAGCACGCGCGTGTAGAAGTCGACGTTGCCGGGCGCGTCGGCGGTGATGCACGTCACGTGGTGGATCCCGTCGAGCCTCATGTCCGGACGGTACCGGCGCCGGCTCGGCCGATGCGGAAGCGGAGATGGGTCGCCCACGGCGACTCGACCACGCCCTTCCGTTCGAACGCGATGTCAGTGCGGGAGATGCCGTCAAAGAGTCGCTTGCCCGCTCCGAGCAGGACCGGGGCGATCGTCAGCGTGAGCTCGTCCACGAGCCCGGCGGCCAGATACTGCCGGAGCAGATCGCCGCCGCCCATGACGATGACGTTCCTTTCCCCCGCGGCGTCGCGCGCCCTGTCCAGCGCCGCCTCGATGCCGTCCGTCACGAAGTCGAAGCTGGTTTCGCCCTTCACGACAGGGTCGTGAGGCCGATGCGTGACGACGAACATCGGCATCCCGAAGCCGGGCTCGTCGCCCCAGCCGTCCACGACGTCGTGCATCGTGCGGCCGCAGATCATCGCGCCACCCGACGAGAAGACCTCGTCGAGGTACGCATTGTCGACGTCGCTCGCAACGCCGCGTTCGCCGTCCGCGTAGCTCCAGGGACCGCCGAAAACCCAGTAGTGGAGCCGCTCGCCGCCGTCTCCCAGCCCGGCTCCGAGCCGGTCGTCGGGCCCAGTGATGAACCCGTCGAGCGAGATCGTGATTCCCGCAAGCACCTTCGACATGACATGCCTCCCCAGGTCGCTTCCCATCTCTCCGTAGACGGACCCGACCGAGAGAACTCATCGTTCGACCGGCGCGAACGGCCCGAGCGTCGGGAAGCGCTCCTCGCCGTCCAGCAGGTGGCGGAGGAAGAGCGCGACGCCGAGGTCGCCGGTGAAGAGCGAGTAGCGGCCGCGGCCGTGCGCTGCGCGCTCCCGCTCCAACTGGCCGATCGCGTGGAGCGCGAAGGTGCGCGCCCGCTCGAGCCAGAGCTCATCGCCAGTGCGGCGATGGAGGACGAGGAACGCGTATGCGTTGCCCGCCGTGCCGTGGCAGAGACCGGCGCCCTTCGCGAGCGGGCCGGCGCGCCACGTCAGCTCGCCGCCGGCGAGCGCGAGCTCGAGGTCCATCCAAGCGCCCAGCGCCGCGACGATGCCCGGGGCCCCGTGGCACCACTGCACGCGGATCTGCTCGGGCTTGGCGTCTGGCAGCGGCGCCCAGTTCGCAAGCTCGCCGTCGCGGAGCGCGTAGGCGGCGAGGATCTCGTCGACGCGCTCGACCGGCTGTCGGTTCGCCAGCGCGTGGGCGTTACCGGCGAAGCCATGGCCGACGCCGAAATACCGCGTCGTGCTGCCGTACATGTGCTGCGTCCACAGGCCGTCCGGGTCACGCGCCGCCAGCACCCGCTCTGCGCAGAGGCTCCACGCGTCGTCCCAGCGTGGGTTGCCCGTCCACGCGAGCATCGCCTCGGCCGCCAGGAGAGAGCCCGGCGTGCCCCACAGCAGCTCGTCCGTCTCGGCTTCGGGATCCGCGACGACGAGCTCGTGGACGCGGTCGGCGAGCCCGGCGTCGGCTGTGACGCGGAAGGCGACGAGGGCGATCCCGCACTCCCCTGCGAGGTAGCTCCGGGCGACCCCCTGCTCCCCGAAGTCGGGGGCCTCGCGGTAGCGATCGAGTAGAGCGACCGCGGCGTTCTCCCAGCCGGTCGAGCCGAGCTCGTGCAGAGCCCAGATGACGCCGGCGGCACCCATGTAGATCGTCGTCGGCATGTCGTCCACCTCGTCGGCGGGATGGAACGGCCAGCGGCCGCCGTCGAAGGCCGCCTCCGCGTCGGCCACGATCGTTCGGATCGCCTCCTCGACGCGCGCCTCGTCCCACTCCGCGGCCGTCGGCGGCTCGTGTTCGCTCGGCCGGAAGAGCTCAGCCAACGCCGGCGAGGAGGAAGGCGCGCGACTCGCGGAGCATCTCGCGGGCGATCACGAGCCGCTGGATCTCCTGCGTCCCCTCGTAGATCTGCGTGATCTTCGCGTCGCGCATGAAGCGCTCGACGGGGTACTCCTTGATGTAGCCGTAGCCCCCGAGGATCTGCACCGCCTCCGTCGTCGCGGCCATCGCGACGTCGCCGCACTTGAGCTTCGCCATCGCCGACACCTTCGTCAGCTCCGACCCCTCGACGCCCTCGTCGGCCATGCGCCCGAACCGGTAGAGCAGGCCGCGCGCCGCCTCGCACTCCGTCTCCATGTCGGCGAGCTTCGCCTGGATCAGCTGGTGCTGGCCGATCGGTTTGCCCATCGTCTCCCGCGTCTTCGCGTACTCGAGCGCATAGTCCGTCGCGCCCTGCGCGATGCCGAGCGCCTGCGCCGCGACGCCGGGACGGGAGCGGTCGAGGATCCGCATCGCGATCCGGAAGCCCTCGCCCTCCTCGCCGAGGCGGTTGCCGACGGGGATGCGGCAGCCGTCGAAGGTCAGCTCGCCGGTCGTCGAGCCCGCGATGCCCATCTTCGGCTCGAGCCGGGCGACCGCGAAGCCGGGCGTGTCGGCCTCGACGACGAAGGCGGAGATGCCGGCGTGGCCCGCTTCCGGGTCGGTCTTGGCGAAGACGGTGTAGAGACTCGCCACGCCCGCGTTCGTGATGAAGCGCTTCGAACCGTCGAGGACGTACTCGTCGCCGTCACGGCGCGCCGTCGTCCGCATCGCGGCCGAGTCGGAGCCCGAGCCCGACTCGGTCAACGCGTAGGCGGGCAGCCACTCACCCGAGGCGACCTTCGGCAGGTACCGCTCCTTCAGCTCGTCGCTGCCGGCGAGCTTGAGGCCGAGCGAGCCGAGCTCCTGCACGCAGAGGATGAGCGCCGAGGTCGCGCAGACCTTCGCCACCTCCTCGATCGCGACCAGCGAGAGGAGCGTGCCGGTGCCGAGCCCCCCGTGCTCCTCCGCGAAGAAGAGACCGAAGATGTCGTTCTCACGGAACAGCTCGACGACGTCCCACGGGAACTCGTGGGAGGCGTCGATCTCGGCGGCGCGCGGCGCTATCCGCTCCCGCGCGAGCTGCCGGACGAGGTCGCGGAGCTCCCGCTGCTCGTCGCTCAAGACGTCCCAGGGCATCGCGGAAAGGATCGTACGGGAAGCGTCGATTACCCTCGACACCGTGATCCTCCGCAACGGGACGATCCGCACGCTCGACCCGTCCCTGCCGACCGTCTCCTCGCTCTGGATCGCCGGAGAGCGGATCGCGGGCGGCGTCGGCGTGCACGAGACCTCGTTGCCGAGCCCCGAGACGGTCGACCTCGGCGGCCGCTGCGTCCTCCCCGGCTTCACCGACTCGCATGTCCACTTCCCCACCTGGGCGCTCGCGCGGCGCGACGTCCAGCTCGACGGCTGCGCGTCGCTCGCCGAGGCGCTCGACCGCCTTCGCGCCGCCCCAGGCGACGGGAGCTGGCTCCGCGGCCAGGGCTGGCGCGACGCCGACTGGCCCGACGGCCCGCCGACCCGGCAGGCGCTCGACCAGATCGAAGCGGAGCGGCCGGCGATGCTGATCTCGAAGGACTACCACGCCCTCTGGCTCAACTCCGCCGCGCTCGCACTCGCCGGCGGCGACCTCGAGGTCGAGGGCGGAGTCGTCGTCCGCGACGAGGGCGGCGAGCCGACCGGCGTCCTCTACGAGGAGGCGGCGTGGCGATTCAAGGGGCGCTTTGCGCGTGTGCCGGACGAGGAGTACCTCGAGGCGATGCGCGAGGGCGTGCGGCTCGCGGCGGCGCACGGCGTCACGGCCCTGCACGACAAGGACGGCTGGCTCGGCGCGATCGGCCTCTGGCAGCAGCTCGAGCAGCAGGGCGGCCTGCCCCTCCGCGTCTGGCAGTCCACGCCCGCCGACAGGCTCGGCGACCTCCGCGCCGCCGGCCTGCACAGCGGGCTCGGCTCGCCGCTCCTGCGGCTCGGCTACCTCAAGACGTTCATGGACGGGACGCTCGGCTCCCAGACCGCCTGGATGTCCGACGGGAGCGGCGTCGTGATCACGACCGGCGAGGAGCTCGAGGAGATCGTCCGCGAGGGCGCCGAAGCCGGGTGGCCGGTGGCCGTGCACGCGATCGGCGACGCGGCGAACCGCGCCGCGCTCGACGCATTCGAGCGCGCCCGGGACGCGTGGCAGCCTCGTGGCCTGCGCCAGCGCATCGAGCACGCGCAGTGCCTCGCGCCGGAGGACGTCGCGCGCTTCGCGGAGCTCGGGGTCGCCGCGTCCGTCCAGTTCTCGCACGCCCCCTCCGACGAGGAGCTCGCCCGGCGCTACTGGGCCGACCGGCTCGAGCGTACGTACTCGTTCCGCTCGCTCCTCGACTCCGGCGCTCTCCTCGCGAACGGCTCCGACGCGCCGGTCGAGGAGCTCGAGCCGTGGGCGGGCGTGGTCGCCGCCGTTCTCGACCACTGGCGCGACGACCAGAAGCTCACCCTCGAGCAGACCCTCCACGCGACTTGCGTCGCGCCCGCGTGGCTGTCGCACGACGAGCGCGTCCGGGGCACGCTCGTCCCCGGCCGCTACGCGGACCTCGTCGTGCTCGACCGCGACCCTCTCGCCTGCGAGCCCGAGGAGCTCCGGGAGGTGCAGGTCGTCGCGGCGATGCTCGGCGGCCGCTGGACGCACAACCCGCCGCCCTGGGATTGAGAAGATGGGCGCGATGCGCACGGGCTCGATCCACGAGCTGCGACCGGAAGCCTTCGCGTACGCCTGGGACAACGCGCTCGAGCCCGCGCTCGAGATCGAGTCGGGCGAGACGATTCTCCTCCACGTCCGTGACGCCTCGGACGAGCAGATAACCCGGGGCTCGACCGCAGCCGCCGTAGCGGCGCTCGACTTCGGCAAGGTCAACCCGGTCAGCGGCCCCGTCTACGTCAAGGGCGCCCGGCCGGGCGACACGCTCGCCGTGGAGCTGCTCGAGTTCCACCCTCCGAGCTGGGGCTGGACGGCGATCATCCCCGGCTTCGGGCTGCTCAGCGAGGAGTTCCCCGAGCCATGGCTCCGCATCTCGGAGGTGGCCGACGGAGCCGTCCGCTTCTCACAGCAAGTGACCCTGCCGTTCCGTCCGTTTCCGGGGACGCTCGGCGTCGCGCCGCCGGAGCCAGGCCCGCATTCGATCGTCCCGCCGTCGCGCTGGGGCGGGAACATGGACATCAGGCACCTCAACGCAGGCACGACGCT
The DNA here is from genome assembly GCA_963796265.1 of uncultured Actinomycetes bacterium. Lineage (GTDB taxonomy): Bacteria > Actinomycetota > Thermoleophilia > Gaiellales > Gaiellaceae > Palsa-739. The sequence goes on from CAWCLA010000002.1 coordinate 745,810, forward strand.
CTACCTCCCGGTCGGGGTCGAGGGCGCGCTCTTCTCGCTCGGCGACACGCATGCCGCGCAGGGCGACGGCGAGGTATGCGGGACGGCGATCGAGACGGCGATGGACGTGACCCTCCGGCTCGGCGTGCGGAAGGACGTGCACGTCGACGCGCCGCAGTACGACCTGCCCCCGGATGCGCCGGCCGCGCACGAACGGTCGAGCTACCACGTGTGCACCGGCATCGGCCCGGACCTCCTCGAGGCGGCGCGCGACGCCGTGCGGGCGACGATCGGGTGGCTCGGCGAGAGCCAGGGCCTCGACCGAGAGGAGGCGTACGCAGTCGCGAGCGTCGCGTGCGACCTGCGGATCCACGAGGTCGTCGACCAGCCGAACTGGGTCGTCGGCTGCTTCGTGCCCACGGGGATCTTCGAGCCGTAGGAACGGGCGTACAATCGAGGCGAGATGGGCGCTCGCACGATGAACCCGGTGCACGAGACGGGCACCTGCGCAGTCGCGGCCACGGCCGAGATCATCGGCGCGAAGTGGACGGCGCTCCTCGTCCACGACCTCTCCGAGGGGCCGCGCCGCTTCTCGGAGCTCGAGCGCTCGTGCCGGGGCATCAGCCCGCGCACGCTGGCCGAGCGCCTCCGCGCGCTCGAGGCCGACGGAATCCTCGAGCGGCAGAGCTACGACGAGACGCCGCCGCGCGTCGAGTACCGGCTGACCGGGAAGGGCGCGTCGCTCCTGCCGATCATCGACGCGATGCGGGAGTTCGGCCACGAGTGGCTCTAGCTCGCGAAGCTCGGGCGAAGAGCTTCGCTCTTCGCCCGGAGACAAAGGAACTGCGCCGCCGGAAGAGCGCGGTCTCCCGGCGGCTCCGTGCTGAGGGCGCATAAGGGCTGACGCTGGGTTCGAGCCGTTCTTCCGTCGCGAACGCGCAGGCTTCGCGTGCACGCCCGCTGGTCCGCGGCGTCGTAACGTCCCGTTACGCCGCCGCCTGGGCCGCGCTCTGGTTCGAAGTGTTCGAACCACAACCAGACCAAAGACCGGAGCGTACGCGGGGGCCGAACTGCGCTCGCGCCGGCCTCCGCCGCGCGCGAGCGCACGAGGCAGGCAACTCGTTCAGAGCATCTAAAGCCAGAAACGGCACGAAGCGGGCCGGAAACCGCGCTTTCCGGCCCGCGGAGTTCCTTCTCCCACGGGCTGAAGAGCGCAGCTCTTCAGCCCGGACTAAGGCGTCCGAGCGCGGTGAAGAGAGCGGCGACGGTGTCGATCCCCGCCGCGAAGTACGGGACGAGGAAACGCTCGTTCGGCGAGTGGATGTTCGAGTCGGGCAGCGCGAAGCCGCTGAGCACCGTGTCGATCCCCCGCTCCGCGAGTGCGGGCATGAGCGGGATCGAGCCCCCGACGCGTGTGAGGAGCGGCCGGACGCCAAGGGCCTGCTCGAACGCCTCGAGCGCGATCTGGATGGCGGGTGCGTCGGGTCGCACGATCCCCGGATTCGCGCCTGCCCACGCGATCTCGAGCTCGGCTCCCTCCGGCGCTGCGTCGCGCAGCAGCCGCTCCGCCGCGGCGCCGACCGTGTCCAAGTCCTGGCCCGGCGCCAGGCGCAACGAGAACTCGGCGGACGCCTCGACGCTGAGCGTGGTGTTGCGGACGCCGGGCTTGCCGCCCAGGATCCCGTTCACGTCTGCCGACGGCTCCGCCCACGTGCGGACGTAGAACTCCTCGCCGGCCTTCGCGTCGAGCGGCCGAGCCCCCTGCTCCGAGAGCGCCTCGGCGCCCGGCGGCAGCTGCGACCACGCCTCGAGCTCCTCGACCGTCGGCGGGGCGATCCCCTCGCGCAACGGCTCGGGCAGGCGGCCGTCCGGCCCGGCGAGCACCGCCTCCAGGCAGCGCATGAGAACGTGGACCGCATTGAGCGCGACGCCGCCGTACATGCCGGAATGGAGGTCGCGCGCGCCGGTCCGCACCTTGACGTCGACGCCGACGAGGCCACGCGTCGCGAGCTCGATCGTCGGCACGTCGCGCCTCAGCATCCCGCCGTCGAAGATCACGGCGACGTCTGCGCCGCGCTCGTCCTGCGTGACGTAGTCGGCGATCGTGTGACCGCCGATCTCCTCCTCGCCGTCGCACGCGAAGCGGAGGTTGACGGGCAGGGCACCGGCCTCGACGAGCCGCTGCGCGGCGCGGAGGACGATCCAGAGCTGGCCCTTGTCGTCCGCGATGCCGCGCCCGTACGCCCACTCGCCGCGGACGTCGAGCGCGAACGGGTCGGAGTCCCAGAGCTCGAGCGGTGCGGGCGGCTGGACGTCGAAGTGGTTGTAGACGAGGACGGTCGGCGCGTCTGCGCGGCCGTTCGACGCGGGGATCTCGCCGAGCGCGAGCTCCCGCTCCCCGAACGGCGTCAGCTCCGCGGTGCCGCCGATGCGGCGGATGAACTCGCAGACCCACTCGCCGGCGCGCTTCACGTCCTCGCGGTGAGCCGGATCGGCGCTCACGCTCGGGATCGCGATCAGCTCAGCCAGCTCGGCGCGCCAGGCTTCCTCCACGAGGGGAGACTCTACGGAGATAGTGCGCGCCGCCGCCGAGCGAACCGGCCTCGTCGCCGGGATTGAGCAGAGCGCAGGTACGCAGCGACAAACAGCCGCAGCCGATGCACGTCGTCAGCCGCCCGCGGACCGCCTCGAGCGTCGCGATCCGCTCGTCGAGCTCGCGCCGCCAGCTGCGCGAGAGCCGCTCCCAGTCGCGCTTCGTCGGCGTCTTCCCGCGCGGCAGCTCGTCGAGCGCGCTCCGGATCCGCTCGAGCGGGATGCCGGCCGCCCTCCCCGCCTGCACGAGCGCAACGCGGCGCAGGGTGACGGGCGGGTAGCGCCGCTGGTTGCCGTCCGTCCGGCGGGCGGAGACGAGCCCCTCGCGCTCGTAGAAGCGGAGCGCCGACTGGCTGGCGCCGCTCCTCGCCGACAGCTCGCCGATGGTCAGCTCCCTCGCCATTTGACTTGAACCATAGTTGAAGTTCTACGGTGTGGCCGTGGTCACCACGGAGACACTCGGCTACGACGACCTGCCGGCGCTACTCACCCGGCTCGCCGGGGACGAGAAGCACGACCGCAGCTCGTACTCGACCCTCGACGCCCTCTGGGTGCTCTACGACCGCGTCCTCGGGACGGACGACCGTTTCGTCCTCTCGAAGGGGCACGGCCCGGCCGCGTACTACGCGGTGCTCGCCGCGAAGGGGCTGCTCTCGCCCGAGCTCCTCGACGGTTTCGGCGCCTTCGACTCCCCGCTCGGCCACCATCCGGACCGCGTCCTCGTGCCCGGCGTCGAGTTCTCGAGCGGCTCGCTCGGCCACGGGCTCGCGGTCGCGATCGGCTCGGCGCTCACGGGCCGCCGCGTCTTCTGCCTCCTCGGCGACGCCGAGCTCGAGGAGGGGTCGAACTGGGAGGCGGTGCAGTACGCGGGGCGGATCGGCCTCGCCTCGCTGACCGCGATCGTGATCGACAACGACTCCGCCACGCACGGCTGGCCCGAAGGAGTCGAGCGCCGTTTCATGCTCGAGGGCTGGACGGCGTTGCGCGTGAACGGCCGCGACCACGAGGAGCTCGAGACGGCGCTCATGCCCGCTCCCGACGGCGCCCGGCCGCGCTGCCTCGTGGCGGAGGTGACCGCGAAGTGACAACGCTGCGCGAGCGTTTCTACGCGCTCACCCGCGCGGCGCTCGACGAGGACGAGCGGGTCGCGGTCGTCACGGCGCAGATCGGGACGGAGGCGATCGGCGAGCATCCACGCCATTTCGACGTCGGCATCCGCGAGCAGCTGATGATCGGCGTGGCCGCGGGCCTCGCGCTCGAGGGCTACCGGCCGGTCGCGCACTCGTACACGCCCTTCCTCGTCGAGCGGCCCTACGAGATGCTCAAGCTGGACCTCGGCCACAACGACCTCGGCGCCGTCCTCGTCAGCATCGCCGCCTCGTACGACGCGGCGCACGAGGGACGCACGCACCAGGCTCCCGAGGACGTCGCGCTCGTGGCGGCGTTGCCCGGCTGGGCCGTCCACGTTCCCGGCCATGTCGACGAGCTCGACAGGCTCCTGCGACAGGCACTCGCCGGCGACGGCCGCGTCTACGTCCGGCTGAGCGAGGAGACGAACCATGCCCGCGTCGACGGAGGCGGCTTCACCGTGCTCCGGCGCGGCTCGCCGGGCGCGCCGCTCGTCGTAGCGGTCGGCCCGACGCTCACGCCCGTGCTTGCAGCCACCGTCGGCCGCGACGTCACGGTCGCGTACGTTGCCACCGTGCGCCCATTTCCGCACGACGGGGTGCGCGACGCTCTCGGAGACGGGAGGGACGTCGTCCTCGTCGAGCCCTACCTCGCTGGCACCTCGGCGCAGGAGGTTGCCGTCGCGCTGCGCGACCGGCCGCACCGGCTGCTCGCCCTCGGCGTCCCGAACGCCGAGTTCCGCCATTACGGCACCGGCGCGGAGCATCGAGCCGCCCATGGGCTCGACGCGACGGGAGTTGCGCGCTCGCTCGAGAAGTTCCTCGGATGAGGTTCGCCGAGGTCGTCCTCACGGGCCCGGTCGGGCTCGGAGGCTTCTACCGCGACGTCCTCGGCCTGCCCGGCGACCGGGACGCGATCCGGATCGGCGAGACCAGGCTGCGCTTCGTGCCCGGCGGCGACGACCCCTTCTACCACTTCGCGCTCCTCGTCCCGGGCGACCGCTTCGACGCGGCGCTCGCGTGGACACACGAGCGGGTGGAGCTGCTCGGCGGCGTGTTCGACTCCGACGACTGGGGCTCGCGCGCCGTCTACTTCCACGATCCGGCCGGGAACATCGTCGAGCTCATCGCCCACCACGGGCTCGACGAGGGGGGCCCTTCCGGAGCCTTCGCAGCCGGGGAGCTCGTCGGCTTCTCGGAGCTCGGCGTCGTCGGCGACCGGCGGCTTCTCCTCGCAGACCTCGAGACGGCGGGCTTGGAGCTGTGGGACGGCGAGCTCGACGAGCCGAACCGGCTCGCCTTCGTCGGCGAGAAGGGCCGCACCCTGATCCTCGCGCCCCCGGGACGCGGCTGGGTCCCGACCCGCCGTCCCGCGGAGCCACATCCGATCGAGCTCGTACTCGAGATCGACGGGACGCGCATACCGCTTGGTTTCTAGCTCGGGTCCTCTCGAGTCCTCACTCGGCCCAGGCGGCGGGAACTGTGCGTCAGCCCGGGATCAGGCGACGTCCCTGAGGAAGCCCGTCTCGACGAGCGCGCGGAGCTTCTTCAGGCTCTGGTTCTCGATCTGGCGGATCCGCTCGCGCGTCACGTTGAACGCGCGACCGACCTCGTCGAGCGTGCGCGGCTGCTCGCCGGCGAGCCCGTAGCGCAGCTCGAGCACCCGCCGCTCACGGTGGCCCAGCGTGCCGAGGATGTCGTGCAGCAGCTCCTGGCGCAGCGTGGTGTCCGCCGCCTCGTCGGGCAGCGGCGCGTTCTCGTCGGTGAGGAAGTGGCCGAACTCTGACTCCTCGTCGTCGCCGACCGGCTTCTCGAGGGAGATGGGAGCCTGCGAGGTGCGGAGGATCTGCTCGACCTCGTCAAGGGGAAGGTCGACGTCGGTCGCGATCTCCTCGGACCTCGGCTCGCGGCAAAGCTCGCCGCGTAGCTTGCGCTCGGACCGGACGATCTTGTTGAGCTTCTCGACGACGTGGACGGGCATCCGGATCGTGCGCCCCTTGTCGGCGAGCGCGCGTGCCACCGCCTGCCGGATCCACCACGTCGCGTACGTCGAGAACTTGTAGCCCTTGCGCCAATCGAACTTCTCGGCGGCCCGGACGAGGCCGATCGTCCCCTCCTGGATCAGGTCGAGGAACGGGAGCCCCTGGTTTCGGTAGCGCTTCGCGATCGAGACGACGAGCCGGAGGTTCGCCTCGACCATCTCCTGCTTCGCGCGATGGTCGCCGCGCTCGATCCGCTTTGCGAGCTCGACCTCCTCGGCGGCGGTCAGGAGCTCGACCTTGCCGATGTCCTTGAGAAAGAGCTGGAGCGCGTCGGTCGAGACCTCGCGCACGCCGGCGTCGAGCGGCTGCTCGGCCTTCACCTCCGCCTGTGTTGTCTCCTCGGCGCCGACGACCTCGACCTGCAACTCCTCGAGCGCACGGTAGACGTCCTCGATCTGAGCCGGCTCGAGATCGAGCTCGTCGAGTGCGAGCGCGACCTCCTCGACACTCACCCGGCCGGCGGCGTGCGCCGCGTCGAGCAGGTTTCGAGCCTCCTCGGTCTCGAGTACCTCGACCGAGGATCCTTCGGTGACCGTTGCGGCCATGTCCCCCTCCCTCGCGATTCCGCACGATGCCATGCGCGCGGGGTTCGGCGCCATAGGCCGTTCGGCTCATATTTCCCTTACTTACGGCCCATACTTACGGCCCGTGCTTTGCGACCTGCGCGAGCAGCGCATCCGCGTACGTCGCGTAGATCGTGTGCGGCCCGTCCGCGGCGGTGAGTCGCAGCTGCGTTACCGCCTTCGTCCGCTCGCCCGTCCAGAGGAGGAGGAGACCGAGGTGGAAGCGGACGACGGGCGACTTCGGGAAGAGACCAGTGAGCGGGCCGAGCCGGCCGAAAGCCCTCACCGGATCGGCCTTCGTGAAGGCGCCAACGGCTGCGACGGTGCGCACGACGGGATCGTTCGGCGCGAGCTTCGCAGCCGCCGCGAACTGGCGCTCGGCGGAGAACGGACGCTTGAGGCGCCAGAGTGCGGCGCCGTAGAGGAGCTTCGCCTTGGCGTCCTGCTTCGCGGCGGCCCGCCTGAGCGCGGCTAGCGCCTGAGCCGCCGGCAGCTTCCGGACCGCGGGGGGCGGCTCGAAGTCGAGCACGAGGTACGGCAGCCCGGGGTAGTCGTTCGGATGGAGCGCGTCCTCGGCGTCGACGCCGTACGGCGAGTCGGGAAACTCGCTCGCCGTCTTCTGCCACGCGGCCACGGCGTCCGCGTTCCGGCCGGCCTGGTAGTCGGCCCAGCCGAGGTTGAGCAGCACGGCCGGATTGCGGGGGTGCGCAGCCGCGAGCTGCTTCACGGCCGCGAGGCTCGTCGGCCCGCTCCACGTCGTGAAGGCGAGACCGAGCTGCGCCTCGGGCGAGCGGTAGCGGCGGAAGATCGCCGCCGCCTTGGCGGGCTTTGGGTTGCGCTTGCGATCGAGGAGCGTCTGCGCCTGCGCGAGAGCCCGTGCCTCCGGGTCGCTCCGCAGCCCGAGCTCGAGCTGGAGCGGCGGCCGGCCCGGTCGTGCCTTCGTGACCGCGCCCGGCACGGTCGTCCGCTCGCCGCGCGTCTGCAGGAGCGTCACTCCGACCACGGCGGCAGCGGCGACGAGCGCGGCCAGGGTGACGACGAGGGGGACGCGCCGGCCCGCAGCGGGCGCGAGAGGGCCTGCTTCCGTGGCCACGGCCCGAGCGTAGCCAGGAACCGGGTCGCTATCTTTCCGAAAGCGATGCCGAGTTACCGCGAGCTCCTCCAGCAGGTCAAGTCCGAGATCGACGAGGTCGACGTCGCCCGTGCGCGTGAGATCCTCGCCACCGGGGACGGGCCCCTCCTCGTCGACGTGCGCGACCTCGACGAGTGGACCGAGGGGCGGATTCCGGGCGCGATCCACATCCCGCGCGGCAACCTCGAGTCTCGGATCGAGCAGGCGGCGCCGGATCACGCCCAGCCGCTCCTCGTCTACTGCGCAGTCGGCAACCGCTCGGCCTTCGCGGCGAAGTCGCTCGAGGAGCTCGGCTACGAGAACGTCGTCTCGCTCGCCGGCGGCTACGTCGACTGGAAGCGCAGCGGCCTGCCGACCGAGCTGCCGCGCTCACTCGACGCCGCGAAGCGGCAGCGCTACAGCCGGCACGTCCTGATCCCGGAGGTCGGCGAGGAAGGCCAGCTCAGGCTGCTCGACTCGCGCGTGCTCCTGCTCGGAGCGGGCGGCCTCGGCTCGCCGGCGGCCCTCTATCTCGCGGCCGCGGGCGTCGGGCGGATCGGCATCGTCGACGACGACCGCGTCGACGCTTCGAACCTCCAGCGCCAGGTGCTCCATTCGACGGCGCGGATCGGCGAGTGGAAGGCGGAGTCGGCGAAGCGGACGCTCGCGGAGCTCAATCCCGACGTCGAGGTCGTGCCGTATCTCGACCGGCTGACGTCGGAGAACGTCGAGCGCATCCTCGCCGACGGCTGGGACGTGATCGTCGACGGCGCCGACAACTTCCCGACGCGCTACCTGATCAACGACGCCGCCGTCTGGCACGGGATCCCGCTCGTGCACGGCTCGATCTACCGCTTCGAGGGGCAGGCGACGGTCTTCACCCCGGGCGAGGGGCCGTGCTATCGGTGCCTCTTCCCGCAGCCGCCGCCGCCCGAGCTCGCGCCGAGCTGCTCCGAGGGCGGCGTGCTCGGCGTCCTGCCCGGCATCGTCGGCTCGCTGCAGGCAAGCGAGGCGCTCAAGCTCTGCCTCGGGATCGGCGAGTCGCTCGCCGGGCGGCTGCTCCTGTTCGACGCGCTCTCGACCGAGTTCAGCGAGGTCACGCTCCGGCGCGACCCCGCCTGCCCGGTGTGCGGCGACAACCCCACGATCACGGAGTACGTCGACTACGTCGAGTTCTGCAGCGGAAGGCCGGCAGAGGCTGCAAGCGTCGCCGGCAAGGCCGGCGACGCGCGGCCGGGCCCGGGAGGAGACCTCACCACATGAGTCTCGTCCGCATCCCACCGATGCTGCGAGGCGAGGTCGGCGGCGCGCGCCACGTGCCGGCCGAAGGCGAGACGGTGCGGGAGCTGCTCGACGATCTGATGGACCGCTTCCCCGCGCTGCGGCCGCAGCTCGAGGAGGACGGCGAGATCGCGTCGTTCGTGAACGTCTACGTCGAGGGGGAGGACGTCCGGACGCTCGACGGGCTCGAGACGTCGGTCGACGACGGCTCTACGGTCATCCTGCTCCCCGCCATGGCCGGCGGTTCCGAGCCACCGGCCGCCGACGGCTCCCGGCCGGCAGAGCCGGCCTCCGCCGACGGCTCGTCCCGCTGACGCACGATGCCTTTCGGGGTCGTATTTCCGTACTGCTTTCTTCGGCCTCCCGAACTCAGCGAGCCGCCGGAGGCCCGGAATCTCTAGCCTCCGCACGGCCGGCTCCCTGCTCGAGCTCGTCGGCAACACCCCGCTCGTCGAGCTGCGACGCCTCACGCCGAAGCCGTCGGTGCGGCTGTACGCGAAGCTCGAGGGGCAGAACCCGACCGGCTCGACGAAGGACCGCGTCGCGCTCGCGATGATCGAGGCCGCGGAGGCAGCGGGAGACCTCGAGCCCGGCGGCGAGCTGCTCGAGCCCACGTCCGGCAATACCGGCATCGCGCTCGCGCTCGTCGCGAAGCTCAAGGGCTACCCGCTCACGTGCGTCCTGCCCGAGAACGCGACGGAGGAGCGGCGGCGGCTCCTGCGGCTGTACGGCGCGACGATCGTCGACTCACCCGGCGAGCAGGGCTCGAACGGCGCCGTTCGCCTCGCGCTCGAGCTCGCCGAGCGGGACCCGCGCTACTTCATGCCGTTCCAGTACGCGAACGGCGCGAATCCGCGCGCCCACTACGAAGGGACCGGCGCTGAGATCGTCGAAGCGCTCGACCGTGTCGACGTCTTCGTCGCCGGGCTCGGCACGGGCGGCACGCTGATGGGCGCCGGCGCGCGGCTGCGCGAGAGCTTTCCCGACGTCGTGGTTGCCGGCGCCGAGCCGCTGCCGGGCGACCCGGTGATGGGTCTCCGCTCGCTCGACGAGGGCTACGTCCCGCCGATCCTCGACGTCTCGAAGCTCGACCGCAAGCTGCTCGTCTCGAACGACGACGCGGTCGCGGGCGTGCGCGCGCTCCTCGAGCGCGAGGGCGTCTTCGCCGGCGTCTCGGGCGGCGCCGTGCTTCATGTCGCGCGACGGCTCGCGGACGAGCTCGAGGAGGGTGTCGTCGTCTGCGTCCTCGCGGACGGCGGCTGGAAGTACCTCTCCGCCGGCTTCTGGGAGGGCGCGGAGATCGACGAGAGCAAGCTGTGGTGGTAGTTCCGCCTGCTGTACGCGAGGCGCTCGCCGAGCACGCGCGACAGGAGCTGCCGAACGAGAGCTGTGGCCTGCTCGTCCTCCGCGACGGCGTCGCCGACCGCTACGAGCCTGCGCGCAACGCCGCGGGGTCGCCGTACCGCTTCGAGCTCGAGGTCGACCCCGATCTCTGGTTCCTCGAGGACGAGGGATACGAGCTCGCGGTCGTCCACTCGCACGTGTCGGCGCCCGCTCGTCCCTCCCGCACGGACGTCGAGAACGTCGGGCTCTGGCAGGGCCGCCCCTACGTCATCTACTCCGTCGCGCGCGACGAGCTCGCCGGCTGGACGATCGCCGAAGGGTCGATCGCGCCGCTCGAGCTCGGCTGAGACGGACGCGCCTGAACCGACGCCCGAAAGAGACAGCTACTCGAGGTCGTCCTCGTCGACGTAGTCCGCCGCAGGGTTGCGCGGCTGCGGCTGCTCGAGAAACGTGACGACGATCCGCTCGATGCGGTTCCCCTCCACCTCGAGCACGTCGAACCGCATCCCGTCGTGGGAGACGTCGTCGCCCGGCTCCGGCGCCCGCCCGAGCTGGCCGAAGACGAACCCGGCAACCGTGTGGAAGTCCTCGTCCGGCAGCTCGGTGCCGAAGCGCGTGTTGAAGTCGTCGATCGAGAACATCCCGTCGACGCGGTACGTATCCTCGCCGACCTGCTCGACCGGCTCCTCGGGGACGTCGAACTCGTCCTCGATCTCGCCGACGATCTCCTCGAGCAGGTCCTCGAGGGTCGCGATGCCGACCATCGCTCCGTACTCGTCGACCACCACCGCGAAGTGGCTGTTCGTCCGCCGGAACTCCTGCAGGAGCGACGCCAGGTCCTTCGTTTCGGGGACGACGTACGCGGACCGCAGCAATCCTCCGAGATCGACGGCCGCGAGCCCGCGATCGTGGATCGCGCTGAAGAGGTCGCGCACGTGGAGCACACCGAGGATGTCGTCGAGCGACTCGCGGTAGACGGGGAAGCGGGTGTACGGCGAGTCGAGGACGACGGCGAGCGCCTCCTCGGGCGGGAGGTCGACCGAGACGGCGGTGACGTCGGGCTTCGCCACCATCACGTCGGCCACGTCCTTGTCGCCGAAGATGAAGACCTTGTCGATCATCTCCCGCTCGCCTTCCTCGATCTGCCCCTGCGCGGTCGAGCGCGATACGAGCATCCGCAGCTCGGCCTCGGAGTGCACGTCCCGTTCTGCGCCGGGCGGCTCGAGCCCGAAGCCCTGCAGGATCAGGTCCGTCGCGCGCCGCAGCAGCCAGATCACCGGGCCGAAGACGGCGAAGAAGGCGCGAACCGGCGCCGACACCCAGAGGGCCGTCGACTCCGCATGCCCGAGCGCGGTGCCCTTCGGCACGAGCTCCCCGACGACGACGTGGAAGAAGCTGAGGATCGCGTAGGCGAGGACGATGGCGAGGATCGCCGCCATCCAGTGCTTGAACTCGCGGGACAGCGTCGCCTCGCCGAGGGCGCCGATGCCCAGAGAGGTGAGGGTGACGCCGAGCTGCATCGCCGCGATGAAGCGACCGGGATCCGCCGTGATCCGGAGGACGTCGCGGGCCCGGCGGTTCCCCTGGTGCTGCAGCTCGATGATGCGGGTCCGGCGCGCCGTCACGAGGCCGTACTCCGCGGCCACGAAGAACGCGTTGAGCAGGATCAGGACTGCAACCCCGATCAGCTCGAAGAGGAGTGTCACGCCCTCACCTCGAGGGCGTGGGTACTAGGAGGGTTCTCGTCCAACTCTCCGTCATGAGTATAGGGACGCCTCCGGCGACCGCCAGCAGAAGCGAACATATGTTCGCTATCCTCTGCCGAGGATGCGCGCCGAGTACCGCGAGGAGCCGTGCCGCAACGCCCTCAGCCGCGTGCGCGGGATGCCGTTCACCTGGTCGCTCAACCCGTACATGGGCTGCGTCCACCGCTGCACGTTCTGCTACGTCCGCGCCTTCGAAGCGCGTGCCGACAGGCCGTGGGACGACCGCTACGGCGCGAGCATCCGGGTCAAGACGAACGTCGCGGAGGTGTTGCGGCGAGAGCTCGCCCGGCAGTCCTGGCAGCGGGAGGCGGTTGCAGTGGGAGCTGCCACCGATCCGTATCAGCCCGCCGAGGGCCGCTACCGCCTCAGCCGCGCCTGCATCGAGGCGTTCGCAGAGGCGGCGAGCCCGTTCTCGATCATCACGCGCGGGCCGCTGATCGTGCGGGACGTCGACGTCCTCGCCGAGGCGGCGAGCCGTGCCGACGTGTCGGTCATGTTCTCCGTCCCGACGCTCGACGAGGAGATCTGGCAGCGCACGGAGCCCGGGACGGCGCCGCCGCGGCAGCGCCTTCGCGCGCTCTCACGCCTCGTGGAGGCGGGGATCGACACGCGAGTCGGCATGGCGCCGATCCTGCCGGGGCTGAGCGACCGGCCGGAGCTGCTCGCCGAGGTCGTGCGTGAAGCTCGTGCGGCCGGAGCCACTGCGATCTGGGCGAATCTTCTCTACCTCCGCCAGGGAACGCGGGAGCACTTCCTCGCCGCGCTCGACCGCGACTGGCCCGAGCTGCTCCCCGAGTACGAGCGGCTGTACCGCCGCGGCGCCTATCTCCCCCGCCGTGCCACGAAGCCCGTGAAGGAGAAAGTCCGCGCGCTTGCCCGCAGCCACGGCGTTCGGGACCGGCGGATCGTGCGGCTAGAGCCGCCTCCGCTCGCCGAGCAGCTCCGAATCGCCGCTATGTGACAGCGGATTCCCGTTCTATGCTCTCTTGGCCGTGGCGGCCTCCGAGATCACCTGTCTGATCGTGGACGATCACGAGGTCGTACGCGAAGGGCTTCGGCTTTCGCTGAGCCGCGCGCCGCACATCCGCGTGATCGGCGAGGCGGCCGACGGCGAGGCCGCCGTCGCGCTCGCCGAGCGGCGGCGCCCGAACGTCGTGATCATGGACGTCCGCATGCCCGGCATGGACGGGCTCGAGGCGACGAAGGAGCTGACGGACAAGGTGCCCGACAGCGCCGTCCTCATCTTCACCGCCTACAGCGAGCGAAGCCTGCTCAGCCGCGGCCTCGAGTCGGGCGCGAAGGGCTACGTCCTGAAGGAGGCGCCGCACGAGACGCTGCTGCGCGCGATCGAGAAGGTCGCCCGCGGCGAGGGGTACGTCGACCCGGCGCTCATGCCGGCCTTCCTGACCGGCCGCGGCAAGGACGACATGCTCACGACGCGGGAGCGCGAGATCCTCCAGCTCCTCGCCGACGGCATGTCGAACGCCGACGTCGCGACGCAGCTCTTCATCAGCCAGGAGACGGTGAAGAGCCACGTCCGCCACATCCTCGCCAAGCTCGAGGCCGACACGCGTACGCAGGCGGTCGCAATCGCACTACGCGAAGCGATCATCGACTAGTGAAGCGGTCGTCGACCAGCCCCGAGGGCAGGGGCATGACCGTCGAGGACACCGACCGCGATCTCGCCGAGCACGTCCTCGCAGCCGAGCAGGACGAGCGTCGCCGCATCGCGCTCTTCCTCCACGACGGGCCCGTGCAGTCGCTCGCCGGCGTCGCGCTCATGCTCGACGCCTCGCTCGACCTCGTCCGGCGCGGCGACCTCGAGCAGGCACGCGAGATCCTCGACCGGGCCCTCAGCCGGACGCGGACGACCGTCGGCGAGCTCCGCGACCTCTCCTTCAACCTCGAGCCGGTGGCGTTGCGCGACCATGGGTTCACCGCGGCGGTCGACGCGCTCGCGCAGTCTCGCTGCCGCGAGCACCGGATCGAGGTCTCGCTCAACGTGACGCTGATCGACGCGCTCGGCGAGCGGACACAGGCTGCGCTCTACCAGATCGTGCGCGAGGCGCTCGAGGAGGCGATCCGCCGCGGGCCTCCCTCCCGCTTCGAGGTCGCAGCCACGGCGGACGTGCCGGGATCGCTGCACCTCGTGATCCGCGACGACGCGCCGACCGAGCGGCGCCGGCGGGCGCTCGAGGTCCTCAACGAGCGCGCGCGCACGCTCGGCGCGACGCTCACGCTCGACCACGAGGTCAGCGGGACGACGATGCAGCTCGAGCTCCGCAGATAGCCCGCACGGAGCGAGCGGGGGCGAAGCGCCGGCCGCGGGAGCTTCTATAACGTTGCGACTGTGGACGGCGACGGCGCCCGGCAGCATCTTCTCTTCGTCTGGAAACCGTCCGGCTACGAGCTCGTCGAGCAGGAGGGCGACCCGCCGGCGATCGGCGCGCGGGTCGAGGTCGAGGGGGAGCAGCTGCGCGTGACGAAGCTCGCGCCCTCGCCGCTGCCCGGCGATCGCCGCGTCTGCGCCTACCTCGGCGCCTAGCCGGGCACCGCCGCGCCGCGTGGCGCTTTCTCGTCGCTGGAATATCATGGTACGATGTTCCTGTGAGCGTCGCGACAGGAGACGCACGGCACTACCGCCCGCCGACGTGGTTCGACCGGAAGGTCATGAATCCGCTGATCGCCGGCGCGACGCGGCTGGGCCTGAGCGCATGGGGCTCGCGAATCCTGGAGGTGCAGGGCCGGAAGAGCGGAGAGCCCCGCCGCAACCCGGTGAACCCGCTGGACTTCGAGGGGGCTCGCTATCTCGTGGCTCCGCGCGGCCACACCCAGTGGGTGCGCAACCTGCGAGCCGCCGGAGAAGGGCATCTGCTGCTCGGCGGCCGTCGCGAGCATTTCACCGCGACCGAGGTCCCCGACGCGGAGAAGGAGCCGATCCTGCGGGCCTACCTCAGGCGGTGGAAGTGGGAGGTCGGCCAGTTCTTCCAGGGCGTCGGGCCCGACTCGCCCGCCGAAGAGCTGCAGCGGATCGCGCCCGACCATCCCGTGTTCCGAATCAGCTCGTGAGCGTCGCCGGCACTTGACCGCCGGCGAACGGATCCTCCTCGTTCTGCGGGTCGCGATGGAGATCGCGGTCGTCGTCGCGCTCGGCTTCTGGGGCTACCACGTGGGGAGCAGCACCGGAACCCGGATCGCGCTCATGATCGGAGCCCCCGTCGCCGGCTTCGGCGTCTGGGGAGCCGTCGACTTCCGCGGCACCGGCCGTCTGGCCGAGCCGCTCCGGCTCGCGCAAGAGCTTGTCGTCTCCGGGCTGGCCGCGGCGGGCTGGTATGCCGCCGGCCAGCACGAAGCGGGCATCGCATTGGGCGCGCTGTCCCTCGTCTACCACGCGCTCGTCTGTGCGTCGCGCAGCCGGCTGCTCGGCCGGACGGGCTCACCGAGTCGCGCGTCCGCCTAGCAGCCGGCGATCGACTCTGCGGCCGCGAGCCCGAGCACGAGTGCCTGTGCGAGGCCGCTCGCGTAGCCGCCGCTCGCGAGGCCGCCGACGTCGACTCCGGCCGCCCAGAGGCCGTCGGCGCCGGTCACGCGCGCATCCGCGCCCACTTGCAGCCCGCCGATCGTGTGCGTCACCGCAGCGGCGACGTGGACGGCGAGCCCTTCCTCGCGCTGCACGACCGTGCCCCCGGCGGCCCGCGCGGCCTCGATGCGGCTGTTCGTCCCGGCGACGACGTACCAGGCGCGCGGGCCGATCAGCTGCGCGAGGTCGTTCTCGTGCCACGCGACCTGCGGCGGCGTGATCTCACGCCAGTCGTCGGTGAAGACGCGGGCTTCGCGTCCATAGAGCTGGGCGAGCGGGACGAAGTCCTCCTCCTCGATGCGCGCGGGTGGTGCGGGCATCGCGCGGCCGTAGAACTCGTCCATGCCGTTCGTGGTCGCGGCGCCGCGCGCCAGGGCGAAGTCGAGGCCGTCTCCCTCGCTCCACGGGTTCGCGCGCAGCAACAAGCCGCGCTCGCGTGCGAGGCGCCCGCCGAACCCACCGGTCGCGAGCAGGACGGGAGGCGCGGCGTCCGGCGGTAGCGGCTCTTCGAGTTGCACGTCGCCGGCCGCTCCGGCGAGAAGCCGTGTCAGCGCGCGCGGGTCGTAGCGGCGGCCGGTCGTGAGCGGGTTCTCCGTGTCGCGCCACACCGGCTCGGCACCGAGCGACTCGAGCCACGCGAGCGCGTCGTCCACCCGTTCCCAGACCAGCCGCTGCAGGCGCTCGTCGCCGCCGAGGCACTCGGCCTGGAACTGCTCCCACTCCAGATGCCGCCAGACGACGCAAGAGGACAGGAGCATCGAGCCGCCCGGGCGCGTCCCCTTCTCCAGCACGCGGGGCTCGTGTCCAAGCTCGCGAAGGCGCGCGGCGGCGACGAGCCCCGCCATCCCGGCGCCCGCAACCGTGGCCGTTACGGCCATCTCCGGAACCTGGTTCCCGCCGTGTCCGCGGGGGACATGACCGTTCTAGGTGAGCGAGAACGTCGGCTTGTGCTCGACGTACTCGATGCGCACGCGCTCCGGGCCCCAGACGAACACGGCGCGGGTGTTCGCGGCGTCGACGACGTCGTCGATCTCGATGCCGAGATCGCGGACGGCGGCGAGGTGCTCGTCGGCCGACTCGACGAGCACGGCGAGGTGGTTGAGGAGCGGCCGTTCCGGCGTGCCGGGCTCACCAGGCTGGAACTCGATCCACGCGCCGCCGACCTCCGCGCGCGGGCAACCGGAGGGGCCAGGCGCCGCAGCGCCGAAGCCCAGCGAGCCGTACTCCGAGGCGGTCGCCTGCGGGTCGGCCGAGCGGAGCGCGACGTGGTCGAGGTCGTAGTCGAGATCCGTCGCCGCCTCGGCGAGGCCGAGCACGACGCCCTCGCCAAGAGCGAAGTACGCCTCGCCCTCCCGCCGGCGCTCGACGTCGAGATCGTCGGGAAGCTCGGCGAGCGCATGCTCGAGGTCACGAACGCGCAGGGCCACGTGCTCGAGCGCGCCGCGCTCCCGCGGTCCGTCGGCCGCGAAGAGGGTCAGCTTCCCCCGCCGCGCGTCCGCGCCGACGAGCGTGAAGGCGTCCGTCCGGTCGATCACGTGCAGCCCGAGGTGACGAACGGCGAACTCCGCGACGGCGTCACGGTCCGCGAGCCAGTAGGCGACGTGGTCGAGCGTCTGGGGCCTCACCCGGGCCGCCCCTCCCTACGCGATCGGCTCGTTGTGGACGTCGTTGTCGTCGGCGTAACGCTGCGTGAGCTCGTTCACGACGCCCATTCCCTTGTCGAAGGCGTAGTTGATCTCGACGAACGCGTTCCACTTCTCCGGCAGGGCGTCCTCGGGGAAGATCGCCTCGACCGGGCACTCCGGCTCGCAGGCGCCGCAGTCGATGCACTCCTCGGGGTCGATCACGAGAATCCGGTCGGCCTCGTGGATGCAGTCGACGGGGCAGACGTCGACGCAGGAGCGGTCTTTGATGTCGATGCAGGGCTCGGCGATGATGTACGTCACGCGCCCTACTGTAGATCCGGGCTGCGAGCTACTGCATCCGCAACCGTCACGGGTCCGGAGCGGCAGCGAGCTCGGTCACGAGCTCGGCGATGCGCTCGCCGAGAGCCGACTTCGCGAGCACCTGGTCGAAGCCGGCGGCATGGGCGGCGCGAAGGCCGGACGTGTCGGTGTGGTTCGTGAAGCCGACGATCGGAATGTCGGGATACGTGTCCGCCACCTCTTCCGGATCGATCCGCGAGACGTCCGCCAGGACGAGGTCCGGGTCCTCCGTGTGGTCGACCGTGATGAGACGATGGCCGGGCAGGAGCGCGTCGAGCTTCCCCCGGATGAAGAGATCGACCCCACACAGCAGGATCGTCGCCACACGGGAAGGTTAGACCGTGATGGATGCATCGTTCAAGCGCGGGCTCGAAGCGATTCGCAAGGGGCGCTATTTCGAGGCGCACGAGGAGCTCGAGGAGGCGTGGCGCGCAGCGCCGGCCGAGGAGCGGGACTTCTTCCAGGGCCTCGTCCACGTCGCCGTCGCCTGGTACCAGGCGGGGCGGGGCCGTCCCGTCGCGACCGCGCGACAGCTCGAAAAGGCGGCCCGGCGGCTCACGCCGTTCGCCCCGGCGCACCGAGGGGTCGACATCGCCGGGGTGCTCACGCAGGTCGAGGCGGCGCGGGCCAGGGTCGCCGAGGGCTCGCTCGACCTCGAGCCGCCGAGGCTGTAGCTACGGCTTCGTCAGACCGAGATCGTCGAGCGCGCGGTTGAGCGCGACGTGGAGCCACCAGTCGCGGTGGAAGAAGAGAAGCAGTCCGAGCACGACGAGGACGATGCCGCTCACGACCTGGATCACCGTGTAGCGGTCGCGCAGCCACCGGAACGCGCCCATCGCACGGGCGAAGGCGACGCCCGCGAGGAGAAACGCCGCAGCGAGACCGAGCGCGTATGCGGCGAGCAGCACCGCCCCCTTGAGCACCGTTCCCGTGTTGCTCGCCAGCACGAGCACCGCGGCGAGCACGGTGCCGATGCACGGTGCGGCGCAGACGGCGAACGCGCCGCCAAGGAGCGCGCCCGACCCGCGGCGGCGCGCTCCGGTGAGCAACCCGGGCGCCATGACCCGCTCCGGCACCGGTAACAGCCCGACGAAGGCGAGCCCGAGCACGACGAGCACGAAACCGGCGATCTCGGTCTGCGCGTTGCCCGAGACGACGCTGCCGATCGCGGCAGCGCCCGCCCCGAGCGCGACGAAGACGACGGTGAAGCCGAGCACGAACGGGATGCTCGACGCGACGACGCGACGCGGGGTCCCGACCCCGCCGAGGTCGCCGGGCTCGACGTTAGAAAGCGCGGACAGGTAGCCCGGCACGAGCGGGAGCACGCACGGCGTGATCACGGAGGCGAAGCCGGCGGCGAAGGCGACGGCGAGGCGGACGCCCATCAGTCGAAGCGTGCCAGGAGCTCGTCGAGGCGCCGCTCCGTATCCTCGTCGAGCCCGGAGCCCGGCGGCTCCTCCGGCCCCTCGGAATCCCGGCGGCGGCTCCAGCGCCAGACACCGACCGCGAGCACGAGCGCGCCGCCGAGGACGCCGGCGATCGGCAGCCACCACGCGAGCAGGTCGAAGCCCTTGTGCGGCGGGGCGGCGAGAATCGCGGGCCCGTAGTTCGCGACCAGCTCCGACTCGATCTGCTGCGCGGTCGCACACTGCGCGATCCGCCTCGAGATGAACAGCTCGATCCGCTGCGCCGCCGCCGAGTCGGACTGGTCGAGGGTCGTGTGGCAGGTCGGGCACATGACCTGTCCCTCGAGGTACGCCAGCGAGGTACGCGGATGCGCACACGCCGCCGCCGGCCCCGCGAGCGCGAGCGCGGCCGCGACGACCGCCAGGAAGCGGAGCATCATGCGGCGGCCTTCGCCAGAGCGCTGCGAAACTCGGCGGCGAAGCCGGGGTCGGTGATCGGGCCTGCGAGATGCGCGAGCACCCGGCCCTGCTTGCTGAGGACGTACGTCTCCGGCACCTGGGAGATCCCGTAGCTGCCGGTGACCCGGCCCGAGCCGTCGTCGAGCATGGTGAACGTCAGCGCATGCACGCGGACGAAGTTTCGCGCGTCGGACGCGAGGTCGTGGTAGTCGATGCCGAGGAAGACGACGCCACGGCCCCGGTAGCGCGTCCAATTGCGCTCGAGCGCGGCCGCCTCGCTCTTGCACGGAACGCACCACGACGCCCAGAAGTTCAGCACGACCGGCTTTCCGCGAAGCGAGGCGAGCGAGACCTCGCCGTTGCCGTCGAGGCGACGCAGCCTGAAGGCGGGCGCCATCGAGCCGACCGCCGGCGCGTGCTGCTCGTGCGAGAGCTTCCAGACGAGGAGCGCCAGCAGTCCCGCCACGCAGGCGAGCGCCACGAGCTGGGCCGTGGCCTTCAGGCGCGTCACGATTTCAGCGCCGCCTGGACATAGCGGCGGAGCGCCTGCGAGTGCACCTGCTCGTTCACCGGACCGAGAATCCGGCCGCCGACGATCCTCCCCCTCGCGTCGAGGACGTAGGTCACCGGCAGGTCCGAGATGGCGTACCGGTTCGAGGCGACCGCCCCACCCTGGTCGAAGACGACCGGATACGTCAGACCGTGCGCCTGCACGAACCGCCTGGCGTCGCCGCGCGAATCGTTCGCGTCTACGCCGAGGACGACGAGACCCCGGCTCCGGTCCTGCTTCCAGAGCTGCTCGAGCACCGGCGCCTCACGCTTGCACGGGTCGCACCAGGACGCGAAGAAGTTGAGCACGACGGTCTTGCCGCGGAACGACCTGAGCGAGAGCGAGCCGTCGCCCGTCAGCCGGTGGAGCAAGAAGGCTGGCGCGGGGCGGCCGACCTTCGGCGGCGGCGCCTGGTGGGTCAGATTCCATACGAGCAGGGTCGCGAGCAGCCCGACCGCGGCCACCGCGAGCGCCTGCGCCCCGAGCTTGAGCGGCCCCTCCACGGCCCGAGCTACGAGGGGATGACGAAGACCGGCGTCCCGATCCGCACGCGGCTGAACAGCCACTCGGCCGACGGCACCTGCATCCGGATGCAACCGTGCGACTCCGAGTGCCCGATCGACCACGGCTCGCTGGTGCCGTGGATCCCCACGCCCGGAGCGCTCAGCCCCATCCAGCGCGTGCCGAGCGGGTTGCCGGGGCCGGGCGGGACGGGCTTGAGGCCCTTCGCCCAGGCGTCCTGCGTCGGCGGATACCACCACGGGTTGACGTCCTTGACGACGATCTCGAACTGGCCGAGGGGGGTCGGATACAGCGGCTGTCCCGTGGCCACGGGGAAGGTGCGTACGAGCCGCACGCCGTTGTAGAGGTAGAGACGGTTCGAGCCACGGTGGATCACGATGACCGGCTCGGGCTTCGACGCGGCGGCCGTGAGCTTCCGCAGCGGCGCGACGACCGTCGCACGTGTGCCGGCGAGGATGGCGTCCTGGACCAGCATCCGCGTCGCGAACGGGCGGAGGGCGCGGCCCGGACGGACGCCGGTGAAGAACGGGCGACTGCGCCGGAGGAGCAGCTTGCCCCCCACAGCCGGCCGGGCGGTCTTCGCGGCCAGGGCCCTCACCCACTTGACAACGCGGACCTTGTCGAACGCCGGGGTGAGCGCGACGATCGTGTCCGGCGCCGCGGTGAGCGCCGCCTGCACGGCCGGCCCGGCGGCGAGGACGGTGTGGAAGTGGTGCGGCGAGACCGAGAAGTTGCGATGGCCGACGTGCACGACGACCGGCGCGAAGTACGCCGACTGGACGGCGGTAGTCGCATCCTGTGCCGTCATCCCGCCGACGGCGACGGAGCCGATCTGGACGCCGTCCGCGATCACGGCCGGCGGCGGCGGCGTGCCGTCCGCGCGCGCGTAGCCGGTTCCGGCGACGAGAGCGCAGAAGACGAGGCAGAGGATGAAGCCGGCGCGGGTGGCCACGGATCGGCTTCGATTCTAGCCTCCGGCCGCGACGCTTCCGCTCATGGAGCCGTGGGCAGCAGCTTCTCGTGCAGGTTTCCACCGCGTGCCGCGTACTCGAGGATCATGCGGTCGGTCACCCACTCGGCAGGCGCGCGGTCGTCCGTCCACGGCTGCGTGCTCGGCGCGGCCGGCCGCGCATGCCGGACGAGCAGGCCCGTCAAGACCCGAATCCGCGCAGGCGTGCGGGCGACCGCCGCCCGCAGCCGCGGCCGGGAGATGGGCCGCTCGAAGCCGAGCACGAGCCGGTTCAGCTTCAGCGCCTGCCACGTCAGCACCTGCGGAAACACGGTGCGCAGCGTTCCCGCGATGTCCCTCGCCAGCCTGTGGTCGTGGGGCACCGTCGCGACGTTCAGCGCGACGATCCCGCCCGGCCGCAGGCGCGAGTGCACGAGGCGGAAGAACTCCTGCGTCGCGAGGTAGAACGGCACGTACGGCTGGCGGTACGCGTCGATCAGGATCGCGTCGAAGCGCGTGTGTGTCCGTTCGAGGAAGGGCCGGGCGTCGGCGGTGATCACATGCAGGCGCCGGATCCGGCCCAGCCCCATGTACCGCCGCGCGGCGGCCGTCACGGCCGGATCCAGCTCGACGCCGTCGACCCGCGCCGAGGGATAGAAGACGCCGTACGCCCGCGCGGTCGTGCCGCCGGCGTTGCCGAGGATCGCGACGCTGCGTACGGCCCGCCCGAGCAGCGGCGGCACGGTAAGGAACATGTCCCACTCGTCGCCCGTGAGCACGGTGTGCAGCCGCCATTCAGAGTGGACCGCGATCCCCTCGTTGAGATAGAGGTCGCGCACCGGCCCCTTCTGGACGACCTGGACGAACTGGTACTGCGACTCCTTCTCGTAGAGGAGCCCGGGCACCGGCTTCACGATCCCCGCCGGCACGGCGAGCATGGCGGCGAGCGCGACCGGCGCGACGACCCAGCGGCGGCGCAGGAGCAGGGCGCCGCCGGCCGCGACCACGACGGCGGTGCCCACGAGCGTCCGCTGCGTCCCGACGAGCTCGATCGTGACGATGGCCGGCACGAACACGCCGGCGATGCTCCCCACGGTCGAGAGCGCGTACAGGCGTCCGGCGACCGTTCCCGCGACCGCGACATCGGAGATCCCGAGCCGGATCGCGAAGGGAGCCGCCGTCCCGAGCAGGACGACGGGGGGCGCGAAGAGCACGAGCGAGCCGAGGAACGAGCCGGCGATCGCTCCCGTCGAGACGTTGTCCAGGCCGCGCACCGTCAGGTCGAGCAGCGGCCGGGCCGCGAACGGGACGACCGCGACGAGCGCGGCGGCGGCCACCACGATGCCGCCCAGCACCTGGGCCTGTGGCCGGCGGTCGGCGACGCGGCCGCCGAGCCAGTACCCGAGCGCGAGCGCGGCGAGAACGAGGCCGATCACGTTGGCCCACACGACCGTCGAGGCACCGAAGTACGGCGCGAGGAGCCGCGAGGCGCAGATCTCCGTCGACGTCGAGCCGGCGCCCGCTGCGAGCACCAGCAACTGGAGGCGCCTCACGTCCGACGGATGACGACGACGGCGAGGTCGTCGGAGAGATCGCCGCCGGCGAACTCGCGCGCGTCCTCGGCGACTGCGGCGGCGAGCGCGCGAGCGGGCAGCTCGTGCCGCTCGGCGAGCAGCGCGTCGAGACGCTCGTCGCCGTACAGCTCCCCGTCCCGGCGAGCCTCGACGACGCCGTCCGTGTAGAGGACGAGCGAGGCGCCGCGCGGCAGCTCCGTCTGGGATTCCGCGTACTCCTGGCCGGCGTCGATCCCGAGCACGAGGCCGTGTGCCTCGAGCGGCCGCGTCACCCCGTCCGGGAGGACGATCCGCGGCGACGGGTGGCCCGCGCTCGCGCCGGAGACCGTGCCGCTACTGCCGTCGACGACGACGTAGCACATGCTGATGAACTTGCCCGCGCCGATCTCGCTGCAGATCACGTCGTTCGCGGAGGCGAGGAAATCGGCGGGCTCCGGATGCTCGCGCGCAAGCGAGCGGAAGACGAACTTCGCCATCGCCATGTCCGCCGTCGCGTCGACGCCGTGCCCCGTCACGTCCCCGAGCACGACCGCGAGCCGGCCGTCGTCGAGGACGAGGAAATCGTAGACGTCGCCGCCGACGTCCACCCGCGCCGACGGCTCGTACAGCTCGCCGACCTCGAGCCCCGAGACGACCGGCCGCGAGCGCGGCAGGAGCGACCGCTGCATCGTGTCGGCGAACTGCTTCTGCTGCTGGTAGAGGCGGGCGTTGTCGATCGCGAGGGCCGCCTGCGCCGCGAGCGCGGCGGCGGCGTCGACCGTCTCCTCGGAGAGTGGCTCGCCCGGCCTGAAGGAGTAGACGCCGAGCGAGGCGACGACCTCGTTCGGCAGCGCGACCGGAACGACCGCGGCCGTCCAGCCCTTCTCGAGAAACGGCACGAGGGCCGCCAGGAAGTGGTCGCCGCGGGAACGTGTGGGACGCAGGCGGAAGCCGCGCCGATCGCGGAAGAGGCGCTGCACGTTGTGCTGGCCGAACGGCACCGGCTGGGCCAGGATCGTCCGGACCGCCTCTGCAAACGGCAACTCGCGGATGTGGATCGCCCGCGGCAAGAGCTGCTCGCGCCGGTCGTCCGGCATCCGCACCACCGCGGCGTCGAGATCGAGCACCTCGACGACGGTGCGCGCGAGGGCTGCGAGCGTCTCATCGAGGGAGAGGCTCTGCGCGAACGAGCGCGACACCTCGTAGAGGGCGCGAAGCCGCCGAGCCGCCGCCCGCTCGGCGGCGAGCGCCGCCTCCCGCTCTTCCCCGAGACGGGTCGTCTGCTCGTGGAGCTGTGCGTTCTGGACGGCGACCGCGAGCTGCCCCGCAAGCGCGGCGAGCAGCGCAGTCTCGTGCTCGCCCGTCACGGGCGACCCGGCCGGATACGCCGCGAGCAGCCCGACGACCTCGCCGCGCGCGACGAGCGGGACGGCGAGCGCCGATCCGATGCCGGTCTGGAGCGCGGCCGCCGCCGCCGCCGCGAGCCGCGGGTCCCGCGGGACGTCCGCGACCTCGAGCACGCCCCGATCGCGTGCAGGGCCGAGCGCGACGTCGAGCAGCCTGTCGGCGACCTGGGCGTGAGGGCCGGCGAGGCCGCGGCTCGCCGCCTCCTCGAGCTCGGCCTGACCCGAGCCGCGCAGGTAGACGGCCACCCGGTCGACTCCGAGAAGCTCTCCGACCCGCTCGACGGCCGTCTCGAGCGTGTGCGAGACGGACAGCTCTGCCGTCGCCTGCGCGATCACCTCGAGCAGCGCCTGCGTCCGCTCGAGCTCGAGAGCCAGGAGGCGAGCGCGCTCGCCCGTCCGGAGCGCGTGCGCCGCACGGACGCCGAACGTGGCGAGTCGCGTGAGCTGCTGCGCATCCGGCTCCTCCCCTGCGGGGTGGAACAGCTGGAGGACGCCGAGCGGAGGTCTGCCGAGCGGGAGTGTCGTCGAGACGCCGAGATCCCGCGCGACCCCGGCGGCACGCGCACGAACCGGCCCCGGCTCGGCGAGCGTGCGCTCGGCGACCTCGCGCGCCGCGCCAAGATCCGCGTCCGCGCCGACGCCCCAGGAGGCAGCGGGAGCGATGCCGTCCTCGCCGCTCTCCCAGAGGATCGCTGCCGACGCGCCGGCAACGCCCGCGGCAAGCCGCACGACCTCGGCTGCGGCGTCCTGCTCGTGGAGCGCCGCCGCGAGCGCCTCACCGGCCAGCTCGAGCGCGGGGCGAGCCAGCGAGGATGCGTCCCCGCCTGCCGCGAAGGCACGCAGGACGAGAGCCGCCTGGGCCGCGCACAGCTCCGCGGCGAGACGCTGCTCCGCGTCGAACGGCTCGCCTGAACGGAACAGCTCGAGCGAGACCGCGTAGCCCGTCGCACGCGCCGGCACGAGGAGAAGCTGCGTCGCCCCACAGCGCTCCGCGATCCGGCGCACCACGGCCGGCGCCTCGCCGAGGTCGTCGAGCGGCGAGCCGGGAAGCTCCGCCGCCTGCAGCACGGTTCCTTCGAGCTCGGCGGCGAGCGCCGGCGGCGCGGCGACGGCCACCGCCTCGAGCCGCTCGGAGCTCTCCCCCAACGCGCGAACGAGCGCGATCTCGGCGCCGGCGACGGCTCGTGCGGCGTTCGCCAGCTCCAGCAGCGCGTCCGGCGAGCTCGCCGAGACTGCCGCCGCAGCGATCGCGCGCACGACGATCGCAAGCGACGGCGCCGGCACGCGCGCGCCGCTCGATCCGCCCTGCGGAGAGCCCCGATCGAGCAGACTGCTCACGGTTCGGAAGTATTCCGGCCGGAGGACGCCGGCGACGGGCCGGGGCGCCTCTCCAGTCCAGCGCGACGGCCCGTGCTTCGTTTCGAAGCGCGTTCTGATCGCGGCGGCGCGACTCGCGAGGCCCGCGGCTCTCCCAGACCGTTCCGCGCCCGATCCGTTTTGTGCCCATACTGCGCCTGTGCAAGCGCCCGATCCAGCACGGCCGTTTCGGATGCGACCCCAACGCCGGCCGCCGCGGCCGGAGCGCACGACGCCGGTCGTGGGGAGCTGGGGAGCACGGCTCGCGTGGGTCTCCGGGCTCGTCCTCGGCGTCTCCGCCTTCACCGACTGGTACGCCGGGACGCTGCCCAACGGGTTGACGCTGTCGGTGACCGGCTGGCACTCGGGTGTGCTCGGGAAGCTCGTCTTCTTCGTCGGGCTCGCGACGTTGATCCTCGAGGCGTCGCGGGAGTCCGGGATCCTGCTGCCTGCCGCCGTGCCCGACCGGCTGCTGCTCGTCGCGCTCGGCGCGCTCGCGGTGATCTTCGTCCTGATCCGGCTGATCTCCGTCCCGGACGTGTATTTCGTCTCGACCGCCCGCGGGGTCGGGCTCTACGTCAGCCTCCTCGCGGCACTCGGCCTGCTCGGCGCCGGCCTCCTACGTACGGCAGAGGACCTTCCCTAGGCTCTTCGCGAAGCTCATTTGGCGACGACTCCGGATCCGGCGCATCCGCCCGCCGCTCTGGGTGCGCTACGGGCGAACCGCAACTTCCGCCTGCTCTGGATCGGGCAGGTGCTGTCCGATCTCGGGTCGCAGATCGGGGCACTCGCCTACCCGTTGCTAGTGCTCGCGCTGAGCCACTCGGCGCTCGTCGCGGGAGTGGTCGGAACGGCTGCGAGCGTGGCCGCCTTCGCCGTGAGGCTGCCTGCGGGCGCACTCGTCGACCGGCTCGATCGGCGCCGCACGATGGTTCTCTGCGACGCGGTGCGTGCCGTGGCGCTCGCCACGCTGGCGGCGCTCGTGCTGGTGCACGCAGTGGCGTGGCCGGTCGTCATGGTCGTGGCGATGATCGACCGGGTCGGGGACACGCTGTTCACGCCGGCCTCGATGGCCGCACTGCCCCTGATCGTCGCCGACGAGCAGCTCGAGGCGGCCTGGGCGGTCAGCGAGGGCCGCCAGTACGCGGCCAACCTCGCCGGGCCACCACTCGGCGGGCTTCTCTACGGGCTCGGACGCTCCATCCCCTTCGTCGCCGACGCCGTCTCCTACGGGATCTCGGCCGTCACCTCCCGCGGGCTGAGAGGCGTCTTCACATCCCCGGCCGGGACGGACGCGCGGCGCGGTCTGTGGGTGGAGGCGTTCGAGGGCCTGAAGCTTCTCTGGCAGGACTCGCTCCTGCGCGCCGTCCTGATCCAGGCGCCCCTGATCAACTTCGCCTTCAACGGGGCGATGTTCACGGTCATCCTCGGGCTCCGCCGCAACGGCGTCTCGGCGACGGTTATCGGCAGCGCCGAAGCGGTGATCATGGTGGGCGGCATCGTCGGCGCGGTCGTCGCGCCGCAGATCGGCCGCCGCCTGTCCGTGCGGCAGTCAGTGCTCCTCCTCACCGTCGCCGGCGCCCTCCTGATGCTCGTCGCCGCTGCGGTCATCCCGTCTCCTGCAGTCGCGCTCCCGCTCGCGGTGCCGCTCGTGCTCGCGCCGGCTACGAACGCGGCCCTCTTCTCGATGATGTTGCGGCGGACGCCGCCCGCGCTGCACGGCCGAGCCAACAACGGCATCATCCAGGTCGCGACGGCACTGGCCGCGCTCGCTCCGCTGGCGAGCGGCTTCGTGATCGGCGAGGCCTCGGCGCGCTGGGCGATGGCGCTCTTCGCAGCGGCGCTTGCCACAGTCGTGCCGATCGCCCTCTTGCTTCCGGGTGAAGACCTTCGCTCTTCACCCGAGTAGAACCGAAGGGTTGACGTTTGAACCCCAACCGGGCAAAGGGCCGACGGAGCCGCCGGCAGACCACGCTCTCCCGGCGGCGCAGTTCCTTCAACACCGCGGAAACGCGCAGCGTTTCCGCGGGCTAGAGGGGAACGATCGCCTTCGTCTGCTCGACGAGCTCCTCGAGGTCGAACGGCTTGCCGACGAAGCCGCGGGCGCCGCGCGATGCGGCGTGCCGTCTTGCCTGCTCGTCCACCTGACCGCTGAACATCAGCACGGGAATCGCGCCGGCGCCGTGGCGCTCCTGGATGCGCCGCAGCATCTCCCAGCCGTCGACGTGCGGCATCATCACGTCGAGGAGGACGAGGTCGGGCTTGCGGGTCTCGATCGCGGAGAGGCCGTCGTCGGCGCTCGCCGCCTCCCGCACGTCGTAGCCCTGCCGCTCGAGCTCGATCCGGACGAGCTCGCGCACCCGGTCGTCGTCGTCGACGAGGAGGATGGTCGGGCCCACCTGCTGGCGCCCAGGACCGGAGCGGGCCAGGAACGTCTCGAGGTCGCCGCGCCGGAAGCGCCGGTGGCCGCCGGGCGTGTAGAAGGCCGGCACGCGACCCTGATCCGACCACTTGCGGATCGTGCTCTGGGCGACGCCGAGGAAGCGCGCCGCCTGCCCGAGGGTCAGCCACTCGGGTTCGCTGCGTCCGGTGTCGTCTCCGTAGCCCATCCGTGGGAAGTTGACCAAATCTTCTGCTTTCTACACCTGATATGCGTGTTCGCGCAGATCCTCACGGTTTATGGTCGACTATAGTCGACAGCGCCCCGCTGGTACGCGTCGAAGGCGGCGGCGAGGACGGTTGTGAGGTCGCGCGGCCAGCCCGGCACGGGCGCGCGTTCGTCGAGCACCTCGCGTGCCCAGCGTTCGGACTCGCCGTAGGCGGCGACGAGCTCCCGCAGGGTGTAGGTCTGCCCGATCCGCTTGCGCAGCTCGTCGAGCACGACCTCGAGCAGCTCGAGCAGCTGCCGGTAGCGGCGCCCTTCCTCGCAGACGGCCTCGAGCCGACGCGTGCCGTCGTGCCACTCCTGCCGTGCTACCTCGACCTGGCTCACAGGATCCGGGTCACCGAGAGCAGCACCGTTCGGGCCAGCGCGGCTCGACCTCCGCGAGGATTCGCTCGCCGAGCTCGTAGCCGGGGCGCGCGAGGGCGAACGCGGCGTGCGCGTGGAGGCACTTAAGGCTGCCGCTCCGCCTCGAGCCCCCGATCCCGTATTCGAGCGAAGCGCCACCGTCGCTGCCGGTGGCGTCACCGGCGAGTTCTCGCCGCAGGCGGCGCTGCTCCTCGTCGCCGGCCGCGAGACTGGCGGCGAGCGCCGGCTCGGCGCGCACCGTGTCGCTCCAGCGTTCGACGCCTCCCGCGGCCTCGAGCCGAGACACCGCGGCGACCAGATGGCGGCAGGTGACGTAGTACGTCGTCGGGAACGGCTCGCCGTCGGCGCCGTAGGGGCTCTGCTCGGTGACGGCCGGAGCGCCGAACGGGCAGCGTACGGCGACGCGGTGGAGCGTCCGCGGCTCACGCCCGAGCTGGCGCGCTACGACCTCCCGGTCAGCGTCGGTGACCACGCGAGGCAGCATGATGCCTGCGGCGCCACTGCGGGATGTCCTTGACGATGAAGAGGTGCTCGCCCGGCCGGATGTAGCCGAGCGCGCGCGCCTCGCTCGCGAGGACGGGAAGCGACGACGCCCGCCGGAGGCGCCTCTTCAGCGCCGCCTGCTGCTTCTGCAGCTGGCGCACGGCCGCTACCCGGGACGCCTGTTGCGAGCGCGCCTCCACGTAGTCGTGCAGCGGCCGGTAGTAGAGGAGCCCCACGAGCAGGAGCGCCCCGACCGCGAACCAGCGACGGAGCACGGGCCCACCGAGGCGCCGGCGGCGCTTTTTCCTCGCAGCCATCCAGCCGAAGTTCTGCGGCCGGCGGCACGGTCCTTCGCTACCCGACGACGTCGACCTTGATCACGTTCGTGGTGCCGGGGATGTTGACGGCGGTTCCGGCGGTGGTCACGACGGTGTCGCCGCTCTCGACGATCCCGGCGTCGCGCGCCGCCTCGACGGCGAGCCGCCACAGCTCCTCGACGTCTCCGGTCTCGGAGATCAGGAGCGGTGTCACGCCCCACTCGAGCGCGAGCTGGCGCATCGCCCAGTCGACGTGCGTCAGCGCGACGATCGGCCGGCGCGGCCGCAGCCGTGCGACGGCGTTCGCGGTCCGCCCGGTGAACGTGGGGACGAGGAGCGCCCTCGCCTGCAGCGCCTCGGCGAGGTCGCACGCGGCGTTCGACATCGCCTGGCCGATCGTCGGGTTGTCGGTCGCCTCCGGCAGCTCGTGCCGGTAGTCGAGGCTCGGCTCGACGGCACGCGCGATCCGGTCCATGTACGCGACGGCCTCGACCGGGTACTCCCCCACCGCCGTCTCGCCGGAGAGCATCACCGCCGAGGTGCCGTCGAGGATGGCGTTCGCGACGTCGCTCGCCTCGGCCCGCGTCGGCTCGGGCGAGTGCACCATCGTCTCCAGCATCTGCGTGGCCGTGATCACGGGCTTGCCGCGCTCGAGCGACTTCAGGATGATCCGCTTCTGGACGAGCGGCACGAGCGCCGGCCCGATCTCCACGCCGAGATCGCCGCGTGCGACCATCACCGCGTCGGTCTCGGCGAGCACGTCGTCGAGGACGTCGACCGCCTCCGACTTCTCGATCTTCGCGATCACGTGGGCGCGCGAGCCCGCCTGCCCGAGAAGGGCACGCAGGTCGCGGACGTCGGCGGGCGACCGGATGAAGGACAGGGCGACGAAGTCGACGCCCGTCTTCACGGCCCACTCGAGGTCGGCGAGGTCCTTGCGGGTGAGCGACGGGATGGGCACCGGGACGCCGGGGAGGTTGACGCCCTTGTGCGAGCTCACGAGGCCGCCGACCATCACCGCGCAGCTCGCGCGACCGCGTTCGACCTCGTCGACGCGGAGCCGAACGAGCCCGTCGTCGATCAGCACCTCGTGGCCCGGCTCGAGGACGTCGCCGATCACCGCCGGCGCGATCGGGAGCTCGCTGTCGGTCGCCGACTCCTCCGCGCAGACGGTGACCTGGTCGCCGGTGTGGAGGACGACCGGTTCCTTCAACTCCCCGATCCGCAGCTTCGGCCCCTGCAGGTCGCCGATCAGCGCCACCGGGCGACCGGCCTCGGCCGCGATCTCCCGCACGAGCCAGGCGCGCTCGGAGTGCTCGGCATGCGTGCCGTGCGAGAGGTTGAAGCGGACGGCATCGACGCCGGCGGCGATGAGCGCGCGGATGCGCTCCCGCGAGGCCGACGCCGGTCCGAGCGTCGCCACGATCTTCGTCCGGCGGTCCACCGGCATGGAGCCAGACTATCTAGCGCCCGGCGCGCGGAAACGCGTCCCAGCCGGGGTAGACCGCCCGCTCGCCCAGCTCCTCCTCGATGCGGAGGAGCTGGTTGTACTTCGCGACGCGGTCGCTCCGCGCCGGTGCGCCCGTCTTGATCTGGCCCGTGCCGAGCGCGACGACGAGGTCGGCGATCGTCGCGTCCTCCGTCTCGCCCGAGCGGTGGGAGACGACCGCGGTGTAGCCGTTCGCCTGCGCGAGGCGCACGGTCTCGATCGTCTCGGTCAGCGTGCCGATCTGGTTGAGCTTGATGAGGATCGAGTTGGCGATGCCACGTTCGATCCCCTCCTGCAGCCGCACGGGGTTCGTGACGAAGTTGTCGTCGCCGACGAGCTGGAGACGGCCGCCCAGCCGCTCGGTCGTGGCGCGCCAGCCCTCCCAGTCGTCCTCGGCGTTGCCGTCCTCGAGCGAGACGATCGCCGGAAAGCGATCCGCGAGGCCGGCGTAGAAGTCGGGCATCTCCTCGGGGCCGAGCTCGCGGCCCTCGAACCGGTAGCGGCCGTCGGTGAAGAGCTCGGTCGAGGCGGGGTCGAGGGCGATCGCGACCCGCTCGCGATGCCCGGCCCTCCCGGCGGCGTCGAGAATCGCCTCGATCGCGGCCTCGCTCGAGGAGAGATCGGGCGCGAAGCCGCCCTCGTCCCCGACCGCGGTCGAGAGCCCGCGCTCTCCGAGCAGCTTCTTCAGCTCGTGGTACGTCTCCGCAGCGACCCGCAGCGCCTCCGAGAAGCTCTCTGCTCCGGCGGGGACGAGCATGAACTCCTGCAGGTCGATCGAGTTGTCGGCGTGGACGCCGCCGTTGATGACGTTCAGCATCGGCACCGGCAGGATCGTCGCCCCCTCGCCACCGAGATGGCGGAAGAGCGAGACGCCTGCGTCCGTCGCCGCCGCCTTCGCGCTGGCGAGCGAGACGCCGAGTACGGAGTTCGCCCCGAGCCGGCCCTTGTTCGGCGTCCCGTCGAGCTCGATCAGCCGCCGGTCGAGCGCCTCCTGGTCCGCGGCGTCCATCCCCGCGACCGCTTCGGCGATCTCCCCGCGGACGTTCGCAACGGCACGGGAGACGCCTTTGCCGCCGAAGGCGGAGCCGCCGTCGCGCAGCTCGACCGCCTCGTGCACGCCGGTCGACGCGCCAGACGGCACGGCGGCGCGGCCGGATGCGCCAGACTCGAGGCGGACGTCGACCTCGACCGTCGGGTTGCCCCGCGAGTCGAGGATCTGGCGGGCGTGGACCTCGGAGATCCGGCTCATTGCGTCTGTTCCTTGGCCTGGTCGAACCAGTGGTCCTGCCGCTCGAGCGGCAGCTCGCTCCAATTCTCCCCGGTCTCCGCCGCGAGCGCCTCGGCCGCCTCGACCCGGCGGCGAAACCGCTGGGCCGCCCGGCGCACCTCGAGCTCGGGATCGACCTCGAGCCTGCGCGCGACGTTGACGGCGGCGAAGAGCACGTCGCCGAGCTCGTCCCCGGAAGGAGCCTCCTCGAGCTCCCGCAGCTCGTCGGCGAGATCGGCGAGCGCACCGGCGAGATCGGGGTACTCGAAGCCGACGGCCTTCGCGCGCACCTGGATCTTGCGTGCGTAGAGGAGACCCGGAAGCCCCTCACCGACGTCGTGGAAGATGCCCTCACGGCCCTCCTGCTCGCGCTTGATGCGCTCCCAGTTCGAGCGGACCCTTTCCGCGGTGAGGGCCCCTGCGACGCCGGAGACATCGCGGTCTTCCGGCCGAGCGCCGGCGGCTCCGCCACCGACGCTTCCAGCCTTCGCGTCGCCGAAGACGTGCGGGTGTCGCCGCACGAGCTTCGCGTGCACGCCGCGCGCCACCTGCGCCAGGTCGCCCACGCCGCGCTCCTCGAGCAGGAGCGCGAGGAAGTAGACCTGGAAGAGAAGATCGCCGAGCTCGTCGAGCAGCTTCTCGTCGTCGCCCGCGAATGCCGCGTCGGCGACCTCGTACGACTCCTCGACCGTGTGCGGGACGATCGTCGCCGCCGTCTGCTCGCGGTCCCACGGGCAGTCGCGACGCAGCCGCTCGGTCAGGCGCTGCAACTCGAGCAGGGCCTGGGCCGGCTGCTCGCCCGCCTGGCTCGCCAACTCAGCCAGTCGTCGTGGGGGCGGTCGTCGTGCCGGTCGTCGTCGCCGCCGGTTCGTAGCCCGTCTGGAAGGTGACCTTGTTCGCGTAGTCCTTCTTCACCTTCGCGAGCCAGTTCGACCACGCGACCTGCTTCTGCTGCTGGGCGAGACTCGACTGGATCTGCGCCTCGACCTCCTTGAAGGTCTGCGTGTGGGCCGGCTTGACCGGGCCGAGCGCCTGGATGATGTGCCAGCCGTAGACGCTGTGCACCGGCTGCGAGATCTCGTTCGCGCCGAGCGCGAACGCGGCCTTGTCGAAGGGCGGGACGGTTTGCTGGCACGCGCCGCTCGTGCCGCCGTGCGCGACGCAGAGCTTGCCGCCCTGCTGCGCCGAAGCCGTGTCCTTCGAGTACTTCTTCGCCAGGCTGGCGAAGCTCGTGCCGCTCTTCAGCTTCGCCTCGATCTGGTCGGCGAGGGTCTTGCTGTTGACGAGGATGTGCCGCACCTCGCGCGTCGGGGGGGTCGTGAAGGACGACTTGTTCTGGTTGTAGTAGGTCTGCGCGGCGGACTGCGACACCTTGACGTTCGACGTCACCTTGTCCTCGAGCTTCGTGCTGAGCAGGCTCGGCCGGAGGTTGTACTGCTCGAGCTGGGCGAGGGAGATGTGGTCCGTCTTCAGCGCGGCCTCGAGCTTCTTCTCGCTGCCCTTGTAGTACGTCGTCCTGATCTGCGCCAGACGGGCGACGATGTCCTTCTGCGTCACCGTCACGCCGAGCTTCGTGCCCTCCTGCGTCAGCTCCTCCTCCTGCACGAGGAACGTGACAGCCTGGTCGCGAAGCTGTGAGTAGGCGGGAGTGCCGACCTTCGGCGCCGACTGTCCCTGCGCCTTGTAGCGCGCGAAGGCCACGTCCATCAGGGAGCTGAAGGTGGACTTCGAGATCGTGGTGGAGCCGACCTTGGCGATCGCGTCGGCAGGGAGGGAGCCGGAGCCGCCGCCGCCGCACCCGGCGGCAAGCGCGGCGACGAGCGCCAGAGTCAGGGGCACGAGGAGCAAGCGAGTCTTCATTTCCATCCAGTGAGGTCGATGTCGCGGGAGCGCCGGTGAGACGGAAGGCGGTCTCAGGCCGCCCGACGCGCGTCCAAGATAGCATCGACAAGCTCGACCGCCTGCGCGATTTGCTCCTGCCCGCGCATGCTTACCTCCTGCTTAACCGAGACGTAGACGGCGGTCTTCGCCCGGTCGCGCAGCTCGCGGAGCTCCCCGGAGCCGAGCACGAGCCGACCCACGGTCGCCTTGCCGCCCTGGAAGACGAGGTAGTCGGCGCCGAGCAGCGCGACCTTGATCTTCGCCTCCTGGATCCGGAGGAGGTTCTCGACCGGCTCGGGCAGCGGCCCGTAGCGGTCTTCGAGCGCCGCCTGGAGCTCGCGCAGCTCGTCCTCGGTCTCTGCGAGCGCAAGCCGTCGATGGACGTCGATCCGGAGCGCCTCCGAGTCGACGTAGGTGGCGGGGACGTAGGCGTCGACCCGCGCGTCGACCCTCACGGGCCGCACGGCCACCCGCTTGGCGCCCTGGAGCTCGGCAACGGCCTCGTTCAGGAGCTCGACGTAGAGCTCGAAGCCGACGGCGGCGACGTGGCCGGACTGCTCGGCACCGAGCAGCTCCCCCGCGCCGCGGATCTCGAGGTCGCGCATCGCGATCGCGAAGCCGGCGCCGAGCTCGGTGTGGTCGGCGAGCGTCGCGAGCCGGGCACGCGCCTCGGGCGTCAGCTCGCGCGCGTCCGGATAGAAGAGGTAGGCGAAGGCCGTGGCATCGGAGCGGCCGACGCGGCCGCGGATCTGGTAGAGCTGCGCGAGGCCGAGGGTGTCGGCCCGCTCGACCACGAGCGTGTTCGCCTGCGGGATGTCGAGCCCCGACTCGATGATCGTCGTCGAGACGAGGACGTCGGCGTCGCCGCGCAGGAAGGCGTGCATCCGCTCCTCGAGCTCCTTCTCGCGCATCTGACCGTGCGCGACGAGGAAGCGCAGCTTCGGGCAGAGCTGCTGCAGCTGCGCCGCCCGCTCCTCGATCGACTCGACGCGGTTGTGGAGGAAGAACGCCTGTCCTTCGCGCTCCGCCTCGCGCTCGAGCGCGAGCTTCACCAGCTCCTCGTCGTACTCGCCCACGGTCGTGCGGATCGGCCGGCGCCCTTCGGGCGGCGTCTCGATGATCGAGATGTCGCGCATGCCCGCGAGCGAGAGGTGGAGCGTGCGCGGGATCGGGGTCGCGCTCAGCGTGAGCACGTCGACCTCGAGCCGCAGCGACTTGAGGAGCTCCTTCTGCGCGACGCCGAAGCGCTGCTCCTCGTCGAGGATCACGAGCCCGAGCTCCTTCGGGATCACGTCGCGGCTGAGGATCCTGTGGGTCCCGATGAGCACGTCGACCTTGCCCGCGCTGAAGTCGGCGAGGATCCGCCTCGTCTCCTTCGGCGGCACGAACCGTGAGACCATCTCGACCCGCACCGGAAAGTCGCGGAAGCGCTCGCGGAACGTGTTGAAGTGCTGCTCGGCGAGGATCGTCGTCGGCGCGAGGAACAGCGCCTGGCGGCCGTTCACGGCGACGGCGAACGCCGCCCGCACCGCGACCTCGGTCTTCCCGAAGCCGACGTCTCCGCAGACGAGCCTGTCCATCGGGCGCGGCGCCTCGAGATCCTCCTTCACAGCCTCGATCGCTGCCTCCTGGTCCGGCGTCTCGCGATAGGGGAAGCTCGTTTCGAGCTGCGGCAGCCATTCGTGGGAGAGGTCGTAGGCGACTCCCTCGCGCGTCTGCCGCTGGGCGTAGAGCTGGATCAGGTCCCCGGCGAGCTCGCGGACCGACTCCCGCGCGCGGGACTTGAGCGTCTGCCACGCCTTGCCGCCGAGCTTCGAGAGCGCCGGCGCCGAGCCGTCCGCGCCGACGAAGCGGGAGACCTTCCCGAGCTGCTCGTGCGGGACGTAGAGCCGGTCCTCGCCGCGGAAGGCGAGCAGGAGGTAGTCGCGCGTGACGCCGGCGATCGTGTTCGTCTCGAACCCCAGGAGGCGGCCAACGCCGTGGTCCTCGTGCACGACGTAGTCGCCGGTGCGGAGATCGGCGAAGGACTGGAGCGCCCGGCCGCCGAGGCGGCGCTCACGCGGCGCGCGACGGCGGAAGACCTGGTGGTCGGGCAGGAGGACGAGGCCGAGGTCGCGCCAGACGAAGCCGCGGCGGGCCGGGGCCACGGCGAAGAGGAGCTCGGGTTCCTCGGGCAGCTCCTCTCCCGGCTCGAGCACGCGCGCCTCGACGCGGCGGAGGAGGTTCTGCGTCCGCAGCGCCTCGCCCCGGTGCGGAAAGGCGACGACGACGCGCTGGCCCGAGCGGATCAGCGCCGCGAGCTCGCTCTCGGCCTCGGCGAGACCGCGGGCGGCGATCGCGGGCCGCTGCGCCTCGAACGCGTAGGGCTGGGCCTGCGGGAACGGATCGAGCTCCGTCGAGCCGGCGAGAGACGGCGGGTCGAGGATGCCGTCCTCCTCCCAGACGCGGCGCACGCCGTCCGGCTGGAAGACGAGGTCGGGCGGGCGGTCGAGCGGCGGCACCAGGTCGTCCGGCACCGGCAGAGGGGCCGCCTCCTGGCCCTCCTCCGCAAGCAACCGGCTGTTACCGAGCTCGACAGTGTCCACTCGGCGCTCGGCCGCCGGGTACAGCGTCGCCTCCGCCACCGGGTGGAGCGCGCGCTGCGTGAACGGCGAGAAGGCACGCACCGACTCGATCTCGTCGCCGAAGAACTCGATCCGCAGCGGCTCGCGGCCGGTCGTCGGGAAGACGTCGACGATGCCGCCTCGCACCGCGAACTGGCCCCGGTCGTCGACGCGCTCCACGCGCTCGTAGCCTGCGAGCGCCAGCGACTCCGCCAGGCCCTCGACTCCGGGCTCGAGAGCGGGGCGCAGCTCGACCGGCTTCGTCCGGGCCTCTGCCGGCGGCAGCCCTTCGGCGAGTGCCCTCGCCGAGGCGCAGACGAGCCCGCCCCGCGCGAGCACGTGCAACGCGCGCGCGCGCTCGCCGACGAGGTGCGGCGGAGGCGCGAGTCCCGACTCCCACGTGAGGCCGCGGCTCGGCAGCAGGCCGACCGCCTCCTCGCCGAGGAACCAGGCCGCACCCTCGGCGGCGTCGCGCGCGTCCGCGTCCTCCGGCAGCAAGACGACGAGGCCCCGACGGTCGCCGGAGGCCGGATCTTCCCGGGGGGCGTCGACAGCTTCGCCGGCGACGCTTCCGGCATTCAGCTGCAGCCGCTCGTGGAGCGAGGCGAGGAGGAGCGGCAGCGCCGACTCCGAGACGCGGGCGCGCGTGGGGAGCGCGGCCGCGAGCTCGCCGAGACGCTCGTGCTCGACGAGCTCCCGGACGAACGCGTGGAGTACCGGACGGTCCATGACGAACGGCGGAACCGGCGGGTTCCGCGGATTCCGATGGTAACCGGATGCCTCAGGGCTTACGCTCCAGGACGTGCGCGGGGTCGGTCGCCTCGGACCGCTGAAAGAGCGTCCGTTCAGGTTGTTCTGGCTCGCCCGGACAGGGTCGTCGGTCGGCGACGCCCTCATCCCGGTGGCGCTCGCGTTCGCCGTGATCCGGATCCACGGAGGCGGCGTGGCTCTCGGCCTCGTCCTCGCCTCTCGCTTCGTCGCGATCGGCATGTCCACGATCGCTGGCGGCGTCTGGGCAGACCGGCTGCCTCGCCGCGCCGTGTTGGTCTCCGCCGACCTGCTGCGCTTCGGCACCGAGGCCGCGACCGCCGCGCTCCTCCTCTCGGGCGCCGCCCACGTCTGGCAGATCGCAGCCCTCCAGTCTGCGGCCGGTGTGGGTGCAGGCTTCTTCGGCCCCGCCTCGACAGCGCTCCTGCCGCAGGCGGTCAGCGCCCGGAACCTCCAGAAGGCGAACTCGCTGCTGTCGATGTCCCAGAGCGCGGCGAACATCTTCGGCCCCGTGGTCGCGGGCGTGATCGTCGCCTCCGCCGGGCCGGGATGGTGCTTCGCGGTCGACGCCGCGAGCTTCCTCGTCAGCGTGACGTTCGTGACCGCCATGCGAGTTGCCGACTACGAGCGTCCTGCACGGCAACGCTTCTGGCGCGACGTCGCCGACGGCTGGCGCGAGGTGCGGCGACACCGCTGGCTCACGGCCGGCTTCCTCGGCTTCGCCCTCGGCAACGTCGGGATCGGGATCTATCTCGTGCTCGGCCCGTTCGTGGCCGAACGTCATCTCCACGGTTCCGTCGGCTGGAGCCTGATCCTCACGTCGATCCCGGCCGGCGGGTTGCTCGGCGGGCTCGTCGCCTATCGGATCCGGCCGGAGCATCCCGTCGCAACGGCCTTCGCGATCTGGTCGCTGTGCGGGGTGCTGCCGTTTACGCTCGTCCGGCCGTTTCCTCTGCCTGTGATCATGCTCGCGGGCGCGGTCCTCGGCGCCTGCATCCTCGTCGGCAACGCGCTCTGGGAGACGGCGATACAGCAGGAGGTGCAGCCCGATCGCCTCGCCCGCGTGTCGTCGATCGACCAGCTCCTCTCGATCGGCCTGATGCCGGCCGGACAGGCACTCGCCGGCGCCGTGGCGGCCGGCATCGGCACGCCCACCACCCTCCTCGTCGCGGGAACGCTCATGTGCGTGCCGAACCTCGTCGTCGTCGCGTTCGTGCCGGAGGTGAGGAGCGTGCTCCGGCACGACGAGCCGGAGCCCGCGCTCTCACCCCTCTAGCATCGGCTCGGCCCGGCGCTCCTCGCCAATGAACAGCGCGCGCCGGGTCCAGTGCGGCAGCCACCAGTTCGCCCGCCCGAGCAGACGCATGAGCGCGGGCACGAGCAGCGCCCGGATCACGGTCGCGTCGAAGATGATCCCCGCCGCCAGGCCGATCGCGAACTCCTTGATCTCGAAGCCCGGGCTCGACGAGAGGACGAGAAACGCGAACATGAGGATGAGGGCCGCGCTCGTGACGAGCTTCCCGGTCCGCGCGAGCCCGAGCTCGATCGCGCCCTCGGTGGACCCCGTCTCGTCGTACGCCTCGCGCATCCGCGTGAGCATGAAGACCTCGTAGTCCATCGAGAGCCCGAAGAGAAAGGCGAAGATCATCAGCGGAATCCACGCGGTGATCGCCTGCGTCGCCGTGATGTTCCAGAGCGACGAGCCGTGGCCCTGCTGGAAGATGAAGACGACGATCCCGAACGCCGCGCCGAGCGAGACGAGGTTGAGGATCGCGGCCTTGATCGGCAGCACGATCGACCGGAAGGCCCGCGTCAGCAGCACGAGGGTCAGCACGAGCACGAAGGCGAGGACGTACGGGAAGTTCCCGTAGACGGCGTGCACGAAGTCGCGATCGACCGCCGGCACACCGCCGAGCGCCGCGCCGGTTGCCGGCAGCACGCCGTTGACCCGGTTGATGATCCCCTGGATCCCGGGGGCCGCCCCGTCGATCGCGGGAAACGCCTCGACGAGCGTGTCCTGCCCGCGGTGCCAACCGGGGCCCGGCGGAACCGTCGCGCCGACGATGCCGGCCACGTGCCGCTCACTCGCCGCGACGGCCCGGGCGTCACCGCCGTGCTCGACGAGCGTCACGAACGGCTTCATCACGCCGGGCGAGAGGCCGGCGTTCGCGAGCAGCGTGCGCCCGGCGATGGCGGTGCCGGTGCCCGGGAAGTTCTTCAGCTGCGACTCGTTCGGGTTCAGCTGGACGCCGAGCACGACGAGGACGGCCACGATCGCCGCGCCGATCGCCGCGATCGCCCACGGGCGCCGCAGGACGAAGCGCGCCCAGCGCCCCCAGGCTCCGTCCTCGGGATGGCCGCGGTCGACGAGCCGCTTCGGCAGCATCCGCACGCTGTTGATCCGCTCGCCGAGCACCGCGAGCAGCGCCGGCATCAGCGTGATCGCGGCGAGCACCGAGACGGCCGGGATCAGCATCCCGCCGATTCCGATCGAGCGGATGAACGGCAGCGGCAGGATGACCATCGACAGGAGACCCACGGCGACGGTCGACCCGGAGACGATCACCGAACGGCCGGCGTGGGTCATCGTCTCGACAAGGGCGGTCTCGACGTCCTCCCCCTCCCGTAGCTCGTCGCGGAAGCGGAAGATCATCAGCAGCGCGTAGTCGATCGCGACGCCGAGGCCGACGAGCGCGATCAGGAACTCGACGATGATCGACACGTTCGTGATGTACGTGAGCGCCCAGACGAGCGTGAACGTGTTGAGGATCGCGGCCGCCGCGACGGCGACCGGGATCAGGATCGCGGGGAGCGTGCCGAAGACGAAGAGGAGGATCACGAGCGCGCCGAGGCCGCCGACCATCGCCTCGACGAGGACGTTCCCGCCGCCCGAGCCGTGCGAGCTCGCCTCTTCGAGAGGGTCGTGGCCGGTTACCTCGACCTGGATCCCGCTCGGGAGCCCGCGTGCGGCGGCCGCCCGCACGGCCGCGGCGCCGCTCGTGGTCGAGAATGTCGCCACTCCCGGCGGGTAGATCTCCTCGAACGTCGTGTGGCGGTCCTGCGACACGTACATGAGGTCGTGCGTCGAGAAGTACGAGCTCGTCCGTGCGCCCGGCATCGCCGCGGCCGCCCGCTGCATCGCTGCGGCGATCGCGGAGCTCTTCGTCGCGTCGCCCGAGGTGTGGAAGACGACGACGTCCGGCGGCCGGACGCCGGTGCCGAACGCCTTCAGCGTGCGCTGGTTCGCCTCGTAGGCAGACTTGCCCGGGATCGAGAAGCTCTGGTACCAGCGCTTCGACACCTGCCCGGCCGCGAATGCGCCGAAGAGCGTGAGGACGATCCAGGCGCCGATGACCTTCCAGCGATTCCGGGCGACGACATGGGCAAGACGCGCGAGCACGATTCTCCTTTCGAGGGTAACCACGGCCTACGACTCCGCGTCGCGCCGGATCTCATCGTCGGCGTCACCGCGCGCGGGCCCGTCCTCGCGGTTCGCTAGTGCCGGTTGACCTGGACCTGCGCCCGCTCGACGCCCTCTGCGTCGAGGGTCTCGACGGCGTCAGCCGCCCGCGCGACGAGCGCCTCCGCGTCCTCGTGCGGCGCGAAGTTCGCGAGCACCCAGTCCGCGAGGGGGCGCGGATCGCCGCGCTCGGGCCTCCCGACGCCGACGCGGAGGCGCAGGAAGTCCTGCGTCTTCAGGTGCTGCGCGACCGAGCGGAGGCCGTTGTGCCCCGCGAGGCCGCCGCCCAGCCGGAGCTGGAGCCGGCCGAGCTCGAGGTCGCTCTCGTCGTGGACGACGAGGACCGCATCGGGGGCGAGCTTGAAGAAGGACGCCGCGGCGCCGACCGAGCGGCCCGACTCGTTCATGTACGTCTCCGGTTTGAGGAGGGCGAGCTTGTGGCCCTCGAGCCGGACCTCCGCGATCCGGGCCGAGAACTTCGAGCGCCAGGAGCCGCCGTGCCGCCGCGCGAGCTCATCCGCGACCATCGCGCCGACGTTGTGGCGGTTTCGCTCGTACTCGCGGCCCGGGTTCCCCAGCCCGACGACGAGCAGATCGAGCGAGGAGCCGTGCCGGCGCGGCCAGAGCCGCATGGCTCAGCCCTCTTCGGTGCTGTCGTCGCCGGAAGCCTCCGCCTCCGGCTCGGCCGCACCTTCCCCAGCCTCGCCCTCCGCGGGCTCCTCGCCCTCGGCCGCCTCGGCCTCCAACGCGGCGAGCTCCTCCTCCGTCGGCTCGGGCTCGACGACCTTCGTCGGCGCGGTGACGGTGGCGACGACCATCTCCGGATCGTCGAGCAGCGTCGCGTTTCCCGGCGTGGCGAGGTCCGAGATGCGCAGCGTCCCGCCGATCTCCATGCCGGAGACGTCGAGTTCGAGATGCTCGGGAACCTCGAGCGGCAGCGCCTCCACCCACACCTCGCGCAGCGGCTGCGAGAGCACGCCGCCCTCGCGGACGCCGGGCGCATCGTCGGCGCCGAGGAGCTCGACGGAGACCGAGGCGCGGATCGGCTTGTCGAGCCGCACCTCATGGAGGTCGATGTGCGTGACGCCGCCGCGCACCGGATCGACCTGGTACTCCTTGAGGATCGAGGCATGCGTCTGCCCCTCCCCGTCGATCTCGACGTCGAGGATCGCGTGCAGGCCCGCGGCGCCGGTGAGAGCGCGCCGGAGCTCCCGCTCGGCGATGGAGATCGCGACGGGCTCGCCGTTGCCGTAGAGGACGCCCGGCACGAGGCCCTCCCTGCGCAGGCGACGCGACTCGGCAGAGCCGAGCCCCTCGCGCTGGGCGACGACGAGCTTCGTCCGTTCTCCGGCCATTCCGGCGGCGGAGTGTAGCCGAGAGGTGCTCCGGTACCGTCCGCCGCATGGACTTCGAAGACCTCCTGGCGGGCTGGGACGGCGAGCACGCGGTCGTCCGCTTCGACCCCGAGAGCGGGACGTGGATGTTCGTCTGCCTCCATTCGACCGCGCGCGGCCCGGCCGGCGGCGGCACGCGGATGCGCGTCTATCCCGCTCCCGCCGACGGCCTCGCGGACGCGATGCGCCTCTCGGCGGCGATGACGTGGAAGATGGCCGCGGCCGGGATGCCGCGCGGCGGCGGGAAGGCGGTACTCGCGGTACCGGAGCTGCCGACGGGCGAGCCGCGCCGGCGGCTGCTGCGGCGGTACGGCGAGCTCGTCGCGTCGCTCGGCGGCAGCTACCGGACCGCCGGCGACATGAACATCGCGCCGGAGGATCTCGACGTCGTCGCCGAGACGTGTCCGTGGGTCTACGGGACGACCCACGGGGGCGGCAACAGCGGCCGCGGTACCGCGCGCGGCGCGCTGCATGCGATCCGCGCAACGGTCGAGCACGTCTTCGGCTCGCCGGAGCTCGCCGGCCGCAGCGTCCTCGTGCAGGGCGCGGGCTCCGTGGGAGCCGTTCTCGCGCGCGAGCTGGCCGAGTCCGGCGCACGCGTGCTCGTCAGCGACGTCGACGAGGCGCGCGCCGCGGCGACGGGCTGCGAGACCGTCCCGCCCGAACGGGCGCTCGCGACCGAGGTGGACGTCTACTCGCCGTGCGCGGTCGGCGGCATGCTGAACGCCGATTCGATCCCCGGCCTCGCCTGCCGCGCCGTGACGGGTTGCGCGAACAACCAGCTCGCGGAGCCCGGGGACGCAGAGCGGTTGCAGGAGCGGGGCATCCTCTACGCACCCGACTTCGTCGTCAGCGCCGGCGGGATCATCCAGCTCATCGGGCTCGAGGACGAGGGCTGGGACGAGGCGCGGCTCGAGGAGGGGCTCGCCGGGATCGGCGACACGCTGCGCACGCTCTTCGCCGAGGCTGAGGCGGAGGGCGTCACGCCCGCCGAAGCCGCCGACCGGCTCGCGCGCCGGCGCGTCGCCGAGGCGGCCTCCTAGACCGGGACTCCGGCGGCCGCGCCGGGCGCCACCGAGTCGAGGCGCTCGAGCCAGGGCTGCGCCTCCAGCCGCTCGAACGTCTCCCGCGCCTCCGCGAGCAGCGGCTGCGCGTCGCCCGGGTGTCCCCGTGCGATCAGCCACTCGCCGTACTCGAGCTGGACGACGGCGAGATGGAACGGGAGCTCGAGGGCGTGCAGCTGAGCGGCGGCGGCGGTGAAGTGCCGGTCCGCGCCGGGATCCTCCGCAGCGAGGTGCGCGCGGAAGCGCTCGACGGTCGCCTCGAGGAGCGGCGGCCGCAGGCCCGGAGG
Organism: uncultured Actinomycetes bacterium; assembly: GCA_963796265.1. GTDB lineage: Bacteria > Actinomycetota > Thermoleophilia > Gaiellales > Gaiellaceae > Palsa-739. The sequence goes on from CAWCLA010000002.1 coordinate 789,425, forward strand.
CAGCCCGCCGACGAGCTCGAGCAGCTCGCCCGCCCGCCCGAGATCGCCGAGTCCGTGCAGCGCTTCGAGCGCATGCAGGAAGCCGAGCTTGGGGCCCTGGGCGCCGAGGCCGACGGCCTCGCGGGTGGCGACCGCCTGCTCGGCGGCGGTGAGCGCCGCCTGATGATCCCCCTCGGCAAGACGGAGCGCGGCAAGTGCTGCCTGGTAGCCACCTCGCACCTGCACCTCGTCGGAGCGCCCGAGCTCTTCGAAGCTCCCGAGCAGCTGTCGCGCCTCCTCCAGCCGGCCCCGGTGAACCTGGATCTCCACCACGCCGTTCAACACGCTCGCGACCTGCACGTTCGCGTTCAGCTGCTCGTCCGGGATCTCGGCCAACCGTGCGAGCACCTCGTCCCAGCGCGCGAGCATGGCGAGCGCGTACGTCATCTCGGCGAGAATCGCCCACTCGAGAGACCGGTCGCCCATCCGGCGTGCGAGCTCGACCCCTTGCTCGAGGTGGGTCAGCGATTCGCCGTAGCGGTCGCGCCGCAGACCGAGCTCAGAGAGGTTGACGCAGACGACGCCAGCATGGTCGTACTGCTCGTTCGCAAGATTCAGATCGAGTGCGAGCTGCAGGAGACCCCGGGCTTCCCGAGGGCGCCGCGGTATGAGCTGGATCGCCTTCCCGGTCCAGCCGCGTGCGAGCTGGTCGGGAAGCTGGAGCGCCTCGGCGATGTCGAGGCCACGCTCGACCAGCTCGGCTGCGCGTTCGAGGTTCCCGGCGAAGAAGTGCGCGCCTCCGAGTCGGAAGACGACGAACGCAAGGTCGGCGTCGGGCTCGTCCTCACCGATGAGGGCGTACGCCTGCTCCAGCCGGTCGATCGCCTGGTCGAGCCGGCCGCGGCGAGCCTCCACGACCCCGAGCCAGCCCGAGACGCGGGCTGCGGCATGCGTGTCGCCGACGGACTCGTACAGGCCGACCGCCTGCTCGAAATGCCCGTACGAGGCTTCGCTGTCTCCCGCTGCCAGGGCCATCTCCCCTGCCCGGCTCAGAGCGGCGGCCCGCTCGCGAGGCTCCGTCGCGAGCCCGGCGGCCTGCTCGAAGTAGCGGCGAGCTTCCGCCGACGCTCCGAGCGACGAGGCGCGGGAGCCCGCGAGCAGCAGCGCCTCGTACGCGCGCCGCGGCAGGCCCTCGCTGTCGGCGGCGTCGGGGTCGATCCGGTAGGCGTCGAGCAGGTGCGAGGCGATCACCTCGGCGACCTCGTCCTCGCCGAGAGTGGCGGTGAGGTGCTCGGCGGCCGCCAGATGCTTCTCGCGACGCTCTCGCTTGGGCAGCGTCTCGTAGGCGACGTGGCGGAGCAGGTCCTGCAGGAACGTGTACTGGCCCTGCTCGGGCGAGCGCGGATCGGACTGCAGGCCGAGTACCTCCCGCCGCACGAGGCCCGTGAGCAGCCCCTCCAACTGGTCCGTCTCGAGGCCGCTGAGTGCTGCCAGGGAGTGCGGCGTGAACGTCTTGCCGAGCACGGCGGCGTCGCCGACCAGCCTGCGCTCCTCGGGCGCGAGCCCGTCGAGGCGGGCTGCGATCAGGGCGTGCAGCGTCTCGGGCACCTCGAGCGTCTCAACCTCCCCGACGAGCTTGTAGCTGGAGCCGTCGTCGACCAGAAGGCCACGGTCGAGCAGCATCCGCACCGTCTCCACCGCGTAGAGCGGAACGCCCTCGGCCCGCGCGAGAATCCGGTCACGGAGCGCCGCGGGGAGCCCCGGCACCAGCCCGACCAGCAGCTCCTGCATCGCCTGCTCCGAGAGCGGCTCCAGGTACATCGAGGTGAAGTTGCGATGCCCGGCGCCCCAGGTCGGCCGCTTCTCCAACAGCTCCGGGCGAGCGAGCGTGACCACGAACAAGGGTTTGTCGCGCGACCACTCGAGCAGGTACTCGACGAAGTCGAGCAAAGAGCTGTCGGCCCAGTGCATGTCCTCGAAGGCCAGCACCGTCGGATACGTGTCCGCCAGCCGCTCGAAGAACAGCCGCCAGGCCGCGAACAGATCCTGCCGCTCGTGCGACGCTCCCTCTGCGAGACCGAGCAGCTGCGCCAGCCTCGGCTCGACGAAGCCTCGCTCCTCCGGATCGAGCAGGTGCTCCTCCAGCGCCGCGTGCAACTTCCGCAGCGCCTCGTCCAGCCCCTCGTCCTCGGCGATCCCGCAGCGCCACCGCACCATGTCCGCGAGCGCCCAGTACGTGACACCCTCGCCATAGGAAAGACAGCGGCCGCGATGCCAGTAGATCGTCTGGGCGATCCCGTCGAAGTACTTGTAGAACTCCCAGGCCAGCCGCGACTTGCCGATCCCGGCAATGCCGGCCACCGAGATCAGCTGCGCCCGCTGCTCCTCCGCGGATACGTGGAAGAGGTCCTTGATCTGGCGCAGCTCGCGCTCGCGGCCGACGAAGGGGGCCTCGAGCCCTTCCGATTTCAGCGCACCACCCCGACCGGACACCACGCGCGACGCGCGCCACAGCGGAGTCTCGCCCTCCTTGCCCTTCAGCTCGAAGCTCCCGGCAGGCTCGTAGACGATGATCCCCTCCGTCGTCCGCCGCGCCGCCTCGCCCACGAAGACCGATCCGGGGTCCGCCGCCGACTGCACGCGGGAAGCGGTGTTGACGAGGTCGCCCGCCACCATTCCCTCGCCGGCGGCCGCGAGGTTCACCGCCGCCTCTCCGGTCATCACGCCGGCCCGCGCGCTCAGCTCGTCGATGCCGGCCTCCTGCCCCAGCGCCTGGACGGCCGCGACGAGATCGAGCGCCGCGCGGACGGCCCGTTCGGCGTCGTCCTCCGTCGCCACCGGCGTCCCCCACACCGCCATCACCGCGTCGCCGATGAACTTCTCCACGACCCCGCCGTACAGCTCGACCAGGCGCCGGCACGTGTCGAAGTAGCGCGAGAGCAGCTCCCGCACCTCCTCCGGATCGCGCGACTCGGACAGGCTCGTGAAGCCGACGAGGTCCGCGAACAGCACCGACACGAGCCTGCGCTCCGCGACCGGCTCCACCGCGCTGGGAGGAGCGGACGGTGCCGCGGTCGCAGCTCCGGCCGTCGCGACGTCGCCGAGCGCCGTGCCGCACTCCCCGCAGAAGCGCTCGCCCGGCTCGTTCGCAGCCCCGCACGAGGGGCAGGCGACCGCGAGCGGCTCACCGCACTCGGCACAGAACTTCCTGCCTTCGCGGTTGACCGATCCGCAACTGCCGCACGTCGCCACGAAACAAGCCTAAACGCGGCGAGCGCCGCCGCTCGGGCGATCGACCGGTTACGTGTTCGTGATGAAGATCGGCGTGCCGAGCGGCACGTAGCGGCGGAGCTTGCGTGCGGTCTGCGCCGAGACACGGATGCAGCCGTGCGAGACGGCCTTGCCGAGGAGCCACGGCTCGGGAGTGCCGTGGATGCCGAAGACGCCGCCGCCGGGCCACTCCGTCAGCTTCGAGTAGCCGCTCGTCTCGACCGCGAAGACCGAGAGGTACGGGTCGCCGCGGGGGACGAAGCGCGCAGCCGCGTAGTAGAGGCCGAGCGGTGTCTCCATGCGGGGCGCGCCGACCGCGATGATCGCGCGCCAGACCCGCTTGCCGTGCCAGAAGAGGTCGATCTTCCGCGAGCGCCGGTGCACGACGACCTTCGCGACCGTCGGCCGCAGATTCACCGACCACGCCGGGACCCACCCCATCCTGCCGTTCGGCCGTCCCGGGACGCTGATCCGGAACCACCGCTGCCCGTTCGAGCCGACACGGCCCGCCACCGCCAACACCTCCTGGCGCCGGTAGTCGCGCCGGAACTGGTGCATGAGCCTGATCGCCTTCGCATCAGGGTTGGGGTGCGCACGAACGCGAACGGCCGGGATCCGCAGCGTCCCCGCCGCCGGGAACGTGGCGACCGCCTGGCCCGCCCCCTGACCGCCGAGCGCGGGAGCGACGTACAGCAACGCGGCCAAGACCCCGAGTACGAGCACTGCCGCGGGATACGACTTGGCAATTCCACCCCGCACGATCACAGGATCCTTGCGCACGCACGGCCCCGCCTCGGTAGGACGTCCAGGACCTCTCAGGCCGTTCGGAGAGGATCGCAGTCCGTTAGAACGGCGGGGCGTGCGCCGAGGTACCGGGAGGAGCGGCGTCGCCGTACGTCATCCGATGCCGGGTAGGAAAGACCTCGACGTGGCCGCACTTCTCACACGCCCACATCTCGAGCTTCTCGCCACCCGTGAACAACTCGCCCAGGTCGCCGAGCACGAAGCCCCACGCCCGCGTCCCTTCGTGAAAGTCCTTGTCGCCCAGGAACCTCAACGGCGCTCCGCAACGACCGCACGGAAGCACTTCCTCGCCGTCGGCTGCCGGCGCCGGATCCGTCTCGGGCTCCTCGGACTGCTCCCGTCGCCAGCGCACGATGAGCCGAGTCTACGCCGGCGTGAGGGGCCAAAAACAGCTGGTTCTCGGACGGTCAGGACCCAGCCGGCCTAAGCCACGTCAACCTGTAGCAGCCCCACGAACAGCGACTCGTCCTCCTCCTCGAACGGGACAATGTCAAACGACTCTTCTCTTGAACACGGGAACACGGGCAGCCGGCCCCGCTCGCGCTCAGGTTAGGCCGACACGTGCGTTCGCTCGTACTCGCTGCGCGACTCCAGGTGCGGGGCTCCCGTGTCGTGCGTCAGTTCGTACTCGTCGCGCGACTCCAGGTGTGGGCTCTCCCAGCGCCGCTCGTGGCTGGGGGGATCGCGGAACTGATCCTCGTGGCGCCCCAGCCGCCTCGCCACAGCTGCGAGTACGAGGAGCACAAGAGCCGCCGTGGCAAGCATCCATAACACGCTCATCGCTCCTCCTTTGAAGACATCCATTCTCGCATTGGCCCTACGAAGCGCGGGTCAGCGCAAACCCGGATCCACCATCCGGGAGAAGACGCAGACAACCAACAAGGCGCTCGCCCGGATCGGGCTACTTCGCCTCAATCTGTAGCAGCCCGACGAAGGGCGACCCGTCCTCTTCCTCGAACGGGACAACGTCGAGGACGCGGAAGCGGCAGCCGGAGGCGTTCGACGAGAGCCTGCGCGAGCGGGCCGAGTTAGCAGTTCGTTTGCAGTCGGCCCGCGATCCGGCGTGGTGGTTGCTGGGAGGTTCTAGAACAGCTGGTTCTCGCGAGGCCGTCCAGCCCGTCCCGTCATGTCTGGGCGGCCTCCATTTCAAGCCGGCCGCTCACGCCTGGAACGGCAGGCGTGAGCGGATCGCGGCTTCTTTCGGGTCGCTACCGTCCCGGGATGTAGGAGACCTGCGCCATGGCGGAGATGCCGGGTGCCGGCTTGACGCTGTAGTGATGCGAAGCACCGGCTCCTGGGTAGGGCACCTGGGAGTCCTGCCAGCCGTTGCCGTCGTTGTAGTTAACCCAGAAGTCGTCGGTCTGACCGAACGGGGGTGCTTCCGGCGAAGCCGGCATGACCGTCCACTCGCCGTCGCCGTTGAAGTGGAACGCCCCACTCCCGAAGATCGGGTCGTTGTGACCGCAGAACGTCTCCGTCGAGTCGAACGTACCATCGTTGTTGAACGCGAACCAACTCCAGACGCCACCGAGTCCGACTACCTGGGTGCAGAACGGAGCCGACTTGTTGTCGCAATTCAAGGAGAGTGCCGCTTGATACTGCGCCGTGCTCCCGTAGTTAGCCGACGCGGTCTTGGCACCGAACGTTGCCACGAGCGCCGCAGCGGCACAGACAGCCGCAAGCGTAACGACCTTCCGCACTAGTCCTTCCCCCTTCTTCCCCTGTGGATAACCCCGCGAGCGGATCCTCCGCGATCCGGCGTTGCCAGTCAAGCCGCTTCGACCCTCAGTAGCCCCACAAGCGGCGAGTCCTCCTCCTCGACCGGGACGAGGTCAAGGGGCCACGGTGAACACCCGGCTCGCAGGGGTGCCGAGCCAAGCGGGCGGTAGATATCAAACCTGCTATAGTGGGAGTCGGCAGGTTGGCTCTAGTTGTTGAAGCCGTCGAGGCCTGCACCTCCTCTCCGACTGTGACTCCTCTGGCTTGACCTTCGTCGTGCGCTCATTTGGGCGCTCGGCCATGCGGCAGCATTGAGTTCGAGCCTAGAGGAGGCGAGATGTATGGCGCTTCTAGTCCGCTCCGACCTCCGGGCGCGCGAGTGCCCGAGTTGCGGCCGGCCCGTTCACCTCAACCGTGAGGGCTGCTACCGCCGTCATTTCGCCACCGAACCCGACGGTCGTCGCCACCTCTGCGCGACATCCCGCGCGCGCTACAACGGCCTCGACCTTCAACAGCCTCCCGAACAGCGGTCAGGGGTGCTCTAGAACAGCTGGTTCTCTCCGCCGAAGATCGCGGAGACCGAGTCGTCGGCGAAGACGTTCATGATCGCCTCGGCGAGCAGGCCCGACACGCTGAGGACGGTCATGTTGTGGGGCCGCTTGCGCGGGTCGACCGGGATCGAGTCCGTGACGACGATACGGTCGATCTCCGAGGATCCGATCCGCTCGAGCGCGTCGTCGGAGAAGAGCGCGTGGGTGACGAAGACGTTCACCTCGGTCGCGCCGTGCTCCTTCAGAGCCCGCGCGCCGGCGATGAGCGTGCCGCCGGTCGTGGCGACGTCGTCGCCGACGATCGCGACCTTGTCGCGCACCTTCCCCGTGACCTCGGTGATCTCGACCTGATCGGCCGCGATCCGCATCTTGTGCATGATCGCGAAGCTCGCCTCGATCATCTCCGCGAAGCGCACGGCGTGCTTCGCGCGGCCGGCGTCCGGAGCCACCGCTGCGACACCCTCGCCCGTGAGGCCGAGGTCGCGGAAATGGGTCGCGAACAGCTGCAGCGCGGTCATGTGGTCGACCGGGATCGTGAAGAAGCCCTGGATCTGGCCGGCGTGCAGGTCCATCGTGAGGACCCGGTCGACGCCGGCGAGCTGGAGCATGTCGGCGACGAGCCGGGCCGAGATCGGCTCGCGCGGCTTCGCCTTCCGGTCTTGCCGCGAATAGGGGAACCAGGGGATCACGGCCGTGATCCGCTTCGCCGACGCGAGCTTCGCCGCCTGGATCATGAGCACGAGCTCCATGAGGTTCTTGTCCACGGGCGGGGCGCCGGTCTGCACGATGAAGACGTCGGCGCCGCGGATCGACTCGAGATAGCGGCAGTACGTCTCGTCGTTGGGGAACGTGCTGAGCTCGACGTCGCCGAGCTCGACTCCCAGCTTCTCCGCCATCGACCGCGCGAGCTCGGGGTGCGAGCGGCCGGAGAAGACCATCAGCCGCTTCTGGGGGCCGCGGACGATGAAGTGCTGCGGGGTGGGGTCGCTCGTGACGACACCCCCTTCCAGCCCGGGCAGGGCCAGTTCAGTCGCCGTCGGACTTTCCATGCTTCTCGTAGACCCACCCTTCTTTCGTCGTCTGCCGTGGCGGAAATCCGGCCAGCGATCCGGGAGGGACATCATCCGTGATCACCGCGCCCGGTGCAATCCACGCGTCGTCGCCGATCTCGACAGGAGCGAGGAACGTGTCGTCGACGCCGGTTCTGACGTTGCTCCCGATCCGTGTTCGCTTCTTGGGCTCGCCCGGAACGTGGCTGAAGTTCGCCGTGATGTTCCCGGCCGCGACGTTCGTCCCCTCCCCCACCTCGGCGTCACCGATGTACGACAGATGCGGAACCTTCGCGCCGGCTCCGAGCGCCGTGTTCTTGACCTCGACGAAGGTGCCGACCTTCGCTCCCTCCCCGATCACGCTCACGGAGCGAACATAGGCGAAGGGCCCGATCTCCGCGCCGCTCTCGATCCGGACACCGCCGCGAATCACGGTGTGGGGATGCACGACGACGTCGGGCTCGATCTCCACTCCCGCCTCGATCCAGGTCGACGCCGGGTCGACGATCGTCACCCCCGCGAGCATGTGCGCCTCGTTGATCCGATCGCGGAGCGCCGCGGCCGCGAGCGCGAGCTCGACGCGGGTGTTCACGCCCTCCGCTTCGAGCGGATCCTCGGCGGGCTGGACGGCACACGTCTCGCCGTCGCCCACGAGCAGCCCGAGCGCGTCAGTCACGTAGAGCTCGCCCTGGGCGTTGTGCGGGGCGAGCCGCTCGAGCACGGGCCAGAGCCGCTCCGCGCTGAAGACGTAGATGCCGGAGTTGACCTCGCGCACGGCGAGCTCGTCGGCGGAGGCGTCCGCGGCCTCGACGATCCGGGCGAGCCGCCCGTCGCCGTCCCGAACAATCCGCCCGTAGTCGCGTGCGTCCGCCGGCTCGAAGGAGAGGACGGTCGCCGCTGCGTCAGCGTCACGGTGCGTCTCGACGAGCGCGCGGATCGTCTCGGGTCGGAGGGCCGGGACGTCGCCGTTCAAGACGAGGACGTCGCCGCCGAAGCCCTCGAGCGCAGCGCGCGCGCAGCGGACGGCGTCGCCGGTGCCGAGCGGCTCCTCCTGCACGACGACCTCGACACCGTCGAGCAGGTCGCGCGTCTGCGGTGAGGCCACGACGACGAGCCGGTCGACGCCGGCCTCCCGCGCCGCGTCGACGACCCAGTCGACCAGCCGCCGGCCGAGCAGCGGGTGCAGGTGCTTCGGCGTCGCGCTCTTCATGCGCGTGCCGACGCCGCCGGCCATCACGACTGCTGCGAGCTCGTCTGCCACGTCAGTGAGAGAAGGAGGGGGCTCGTGGGGGAACCATGGGTTCCCCCACGGTGATTCGCGTGCCGATGCCGCCGGCCATCACGACTGCTGCGAGCTCGTCTGCCACGTCAGTGAGAGAAGGAGGGGGCTCGTGGGGGAACCATGGGTTCCCCCACGGTGATTCGCGTGCCGATGCCGCCGGCCATCACGACTGCTGCGAGCTCGTCTGCCATGTCAGGGAGAGGTGGCTGGGGCGCCAGGATTCGAACCTGGGATCACGGGACCAAAACCCGTTGCCTTACCTCTTGGCTACGCCCCAAAGTCTGTCCGGTCGGAGTCTAGAAGGAGGGGGATCGTGGCGGAACCATGGGCTCCCCCACGGCGAAAACCCGTTGCCTTACCACTTGGCTACGCCCCAGCGTTTCCGTACTGGCACCCGCGCTGGGCACGGAAGTCTAGCGGTGCTCGAGCAGGAGCAGGCCGAGGGCGACGAGCGCGAAGATCACGAGCAGGACGATGAGCGCGCTGAAGAGGATGTAGCCGGCGGCGACGAGGATCGTGGCGCCGAGCTGCGACGCGGCGAGCAGCCACGTGAGCTGGTGCAGGAGCGACGAGTGCGTCCGCTCCTGCGCGAAGCGGTACACCATGAGGCACGCGAACGCGATCACGCCGAGGACGACGATCGTCGCGACGTGGAGCCCGTGCGTCGCCCACGCGACGACCCCCTCGATCACCGCAATCCAGAGAACGATGCGGAACCGATGGCGGTGCAGCCAGCCGGTCGGTCCGCGCGAGCCTTCGATCGCCTGCGAAGACAAGGCCGTCAACCGTACCACGCAGGTGCCGCGAGCCAGGTCCTGCCGTGACGGCGCAGCCGACGTCTCTCCGCGTCGGCCTCGCGGCGGTTGTGGAAGAGGCCGTACAGGGCCGGGCCGGCCCCGGAGACGTCGGCGCGGAAGGCGCCTCCGGCCCTGATCGCCTCGGTCAATGACGAGCTCAGGAGGTCGTTCGGCGGCAGCGCGGCGAGATCGCGCGGCCGCTCGACCTGCGCGAGCCCGTCGAGGAGCGCCTGCCGCCGTTCGGCGAAGCCGACGGCATCCTTCCGCGCGTCGAAGTCGGCGTACACGTCCGCGGTCGAGGTCTTGGCCGCGCCGCGCGGGAGCAGGACGACGACCCAGAAGTCCTGCGGCAGGTCGAGCGGCGCGAGCTCGCTCCCGTCCCCGGAGCCGAGCTGCGGGCCCTCGGCGAGGAAGAACGGGACGTCGGCGCCGACGGTCGCTGCGATCCGGAGCAGCTCCTGGGCCGCGAGCGGCTCGGGCAGCGTCTCGTTCGCGAGCCGGAGCGCAGTCGCTGCGTCGGAGCTGCCTCCGCCGAGGCCCGCGGCAACCGGAATCCGCTTCTCGATCCGGACACGCCAGCGCGGCTCGACGCCGGCGGCCCGGGCGAGCGCGCGGAGCGCAGTGGCGACGAGGGTGTCGCCCGCGAACCCCTCGACCCAGAGCTTCGCACCCTCCTCCAGCTCGATCCGGTCGACGAGGTCGACCCGCTGCAGGACGGTCAGGATCTCGTGCTTGCCGTCGTCGCGCAGCGGCCCGACGACGAGCGCGAGGTTGATCTTGGCGGGCGCTGGGGCTCTCACTCCGGCAGCTTCCGCGCGAGCGCAACGAGCTCGTCGGGTGCGAGCGCCTCGGCACGCGTCTCAGCCGGACGGCGGATCGCCGCAAGCGCCTCCGCTGCCTGCTCCCTCGAGGCGAGCCCGGCGAGAGCGAGCGAGTTCGGGAGCGTCTTGCGCCGGTGCGCAAAGGCGGCGGTGACGACGTCCTTCACGCGGCGGTAATCCGCGGGAAGCCCGGTGCGGCGGAAGGCGACGAGCGCCGAGTCGACGTTCGGCTGCGGCCTGAAGACGGTCCGCGAGACCGGATGGAAGCCCGTCCGCTCGGCGGCGAGCTGGACGAGCACCGAGACGGCTCCGTACGCCTTCGTCCCCGGCGCCGCGAACAGCCTGTCGGCGACCTCCCGCTGCACCATCACGCACCAGAGACGGATGTTCGGCAGCCCGTCGAGGCTCTCCACGACGACGGGAGTCGCCACGTTGTACGGGAGGTTCGCGACGAGTTTCGTCGCATCCTGGGGAAGCGCGACCTCGAGCGCGTCGCCAAAGACGACGTCGACGTTGTCCGCGAGGCTCGTGAGAGCCGGCTCGAGCGCGCGGTCGATCTCGACGGCGTGCACGCGATGGACGCGCGCGGCGAGGTAGCGCGTGAGCACTCCCTGCCCCGGGCCGATCTCGAGGACGACGTCTTCGGGCTCGAGCTCGGCGAGCCGGCCGATCACGTCGAGGATGTTCGGATCGCGCAGGAAGTGCTGGCCGTACGCCCTTTTCGGCCGCGTGCTCACGGCAACGAGAAGCATTCCGAGGCGTTCTGCTCGATCCGGCGCTCGAGCTCGGCCGGCTCCTCGCCGCGGGCCCGTGCGAGCGCGGCGAGCGTGTGGACGACATTCGCCGGCTCGTTCCGCTTGCCGCGCACGGGCTGGGGAGCGAGGTAGGGCGAGTCGGTCTCGGCGAGAATGCGCTCCGCCGGAACCTCGGTCGCGGCGAGGCGGAGGTCGACGGCCTTGGGGAAGGTCGCGTTGCCGGCGAACGAGACGTACCAGCCGCGCTCGAGCGCGGTCGCGAGCAGCCGCGGCGCCGAGAAGCAGTGGAGGACGACCGTGCCCGCGAAGCCGGTGAGCGCGGCGAGCGTGTCGTCGTCGGCGGCGCGCGTGTGGATCACGACCGGCTTCCCGAGCTCGGACGCGAGCTCGAGCTCGGCGGCGAAGAGGCGGCGCTGGTCCTCGCGCGGCGCGTAGTCGCGGTACCAGTCGAGCCCGGTCTCGCCGACCGCGATCGCTTGCGGGTGCTCGAGCAGCTCGCGCAATGCGGCGAGGTCCGCGTCCGTCGCGGTTGCCGCCCCGTGCGGGTGGATGCCGAGGATCGCGAACACGCCGTCGTGCCGCTCGGCGAGCGAGAGCGCGCGCTGGCAGTCGTCGAGATCCGTGCCGACGGTGAGGATGCGGGTCACACCCGCCGCGGCGGCACGCTCGACCGCCTCGTCGGCGTCGTCGAGCGAGGAGAGGTGCGCGTGCGTGTCGATCACGCCGGCGCGGGAAGCGCGATCCGCGGGAAGAGCGGCTTCGCGGCGACGATCCCGTCGACCTCCTCCGCGACGCCGCCTCGCACACGATCCCAGGCGAGGTCGTCCGGCTGGCAGAGCGCCGCGAGGATGCGCGGCGCCGTCTCCGGCAGGAACGGAGCGAGCGCGACGGCGAGAGCGGTCAGGCCGTCCACGAGGTTGTAGAGAACGCCGTCGAGCCGAGCGGCGTTGGCCTCGTCCTTTGCGAGCTGCCACGGCGCCTCGGCAGTGACGTACTGGTTCAGCGCCCGCACGCCCTCCCAGACCGTGTCGAGCGCACCGGTGACGTCGAAGCGGTCGAGCCGCTCACTCACCCTCGTGCCGAGCGCCTCGAGGTCGAGTGGGGGCTCGGCGTCGCCGCGGCGCAGGCTGCCGGCGCGGTACTGGGCGACCATCGCGGTCGTGCGCGAGAGGAGGTTGCCGAGGTCGTTGGCGAGCTCGTTGTCGTAGCGCTCGCGGATCCCGTCGATGGAGGCGCTGCCGTCCTGCCCGAACGAGATCGCGCGCGCCATCCAGTAGCGCAGCGCGTCGGCGCCGTAGACGTCGATGAGCTCGAGCGGGTCGACCGCGTTGCCGAGCGACTTCGAGATCTTGCGGTCGTCGAGGAGCAGATACCCGTGGACGAAGAGCTGCTGTGGCGGCTCGTAGCCGGCCGAGAGAAGCATCGCCGGCCAGTAGACGCAGTGGAAGCGGAGGATGTCCTTGCCCAGCAGGTGGTGCACGGCCGGCCAGTAGCGCTCGCGGAGATCCTCGCCCTCGCGCGCGTAGGTGAGCGCGCTGAGGTAGTTCGTGAGCGCGTCCGCCCAGACGTAGGCGACCTGGCTCTCGTCCCACGGGAGCGGGATCCCCCACGGCTGGCCGGCGCGCGAGATGCTGAAGTCGCGAAGGCCGCCGGCGATGAACGAGCGCGCCTCGTTGTAACGGAAGTCCGGCCGGACGAAGTCGGGGCGCTCGTCGTAGAGCGCGAGCAGCCGGTCCTGGTAGGCGGAGAGCCGGAAGAACCAGTTCTTCTCCTCGATCCACTCCGGCGGCACGAGATGGTCCGGGCAGAGCCCGTCGGGCGTGAGCTCGTCCTCGGTCTTGAAGGCCTCGCAGCCGACGCAGTAGAGCCCGGCGTAGACGTCCTCGTAGACGTCGCCGTTGTCGTACATCCGCTGCAGGAAGTCGCGGACGAAGCGCTTGTGGCCGTCGTCGCTCGTGCGGATGAAGAAATCGACGTCGGCGTTGAACCGCGGCGCAAGCTCGCGCCACGGGACGGCGATGCGGTCGGCGTACTCCTGGGCCTCGAGCCCCTGCTCCTCGGCGACGCGCCAGACCTTCGTGGCGTGCTCGTCGACGCCGGTGAGGAAGAAGGTGTCGGCGCCTCGCTGGCGCTGGTGGCGGACGAGCATGTCCCCGATCGCAGTCGTATACGCGTTCCCGAGCGTCGGCGTCGAGTTGACGTAGTAGATCGGTGTTGTCAGGTAGAAGCGCACACGTCCATGATACGAGCGCCGTTGGGGCCTTCTTGCGTGCGCTCTCCGCGCTCAGGCCGCGCGCCGGTGCTCGCGGAGCCGCCGCGGCAGATGGAGAACCTGCGCGCCCGCCGGGCTCACGCCGGCCCGGCCGCGGCGCCGGCCGGACGCCGCCGCGAATGCTGCCGCGAGGGCGACGAGCGCCGCTATGCCGTTGCAGACGAGCGGAAGCAGCACAGAGGGCGCGCGAGGTCTGGATCTCCGCAGCGGCGTCGGGTCGTTCACGCCGGGCCGAGGCTCGTGGCCGGCGCCGAGACCGGTCGGCTCGGCGGGAGCCTCCGCCTCGGCGACCGGCCGCCGCCGGGAGCCCGTCGGCGAGCTGACGCGCGGGTGAGCTGCCGCGTGCGGGGGTCGGTGAACGGCTGCGTGCGCGGGATGCAGCACAGGCCGCGGCTGTGCCGGCCGAGCGGGTCGCGCGTCTGCGCCTCCTGCCCGAGCACGCCCCCTTCCATGACGCGAGACACGAACCCGGCTTTCCCCGGTCGTCGATGCCGTCTCGGTCGCCTGGGGCGCGCTTGTCGGCACCACCGCCACGGGCGCGGGCGCACTCGCCGGGGCGGCCGACGACCCACTGCTCGTGCTTGGCTGCGGCGCGGGGGAACCGGTCTGCGCCGGCGGGGTCTCCGTGGTTGGCGCCGGCAGCAGGCCCAGCGGATCGACGTACCCGTTCGGATCGGCGGCGACGCGGATCCCGAGGTGAACGTAGGGACCGGCCACCTCCGCCGTCCCGCTCGGGCCGATCGTGCCGACCGGGTCTCCCTCGGCCACGGTCGCGCCCTTGGCGACCGCGAGCGACCCCAGATGGGTCAGCGTGACGGAGTACCCGTCCGCCGTCACGATCGTGACGGTCTCGCCGCTCGTCGGCACCCATCCCGCGAAACCGACCGTGCCTGCCGCCGGCGCGACTACGGCCTCGCCCGCAGCGTCGGCGCCGATGTCGATGCCCCGATGGGCGCCCGCGACGTACGGGTCCGCCTCGTCGTAGGCGAAGGGCTGCAGCACCGGCCCCTGTACGGGCCAGCTCCACGCACGAGCGACCGGCGCGCAGGCCAGAAAGACGAAGAGAGGCAGAGCGACGCGTGCGACTGTTTTCAGACCGAGCAACACTCAGGCCAGGCTAGCGCGCCTCGCGGTCGTTGTCAACTCTGCTTACAACGATCGTTTGTAGAGCCGGTTTCGCGGGATGCCGACGAGCCCCGAGACGATCTCTGCGGCCCGCCGCCGGGGGACTCCGGCGTCCACGAGCTCGGCGACGGCAGCGAGCGCGCGCTCCTCGCTCTCGGCGGCGTCGTCTCGCACCCCGGCCGGCCCGAGGACGAGCGTGATCTCGCCCTTCGGCGGCACGGCGAACCGCTTCGCGAGCTCGGCCGCCGTCCCCCGCACGACCTCCTCGAACCGCTTCGTGAGCTCGCGGCAGACGGCGACCTGCCGCCCGGGATCGGATGCCGCGAGCGAGCGCAGCGTGGCCGGCAGCCGCTGCGGCGACTCGAAGGCGATCGCCGGCCACGGCCGGCCGCGCAGCTCCTTCCACAGGGCCGCGAGCCTGCTCTCGCCGCGCGGGAGGAAGCCGAGAAAGCTGTACTGCCCGGCGACGAGCCCGGAGGCGACGAGCGCCGTCTCGACCGCGGAAGGCCCCGGCAGCACCGCCACCTCGACGCCCGCATCGAGCGCGGAGCGCACGAGCCGCGCGCCGGGATCGGACACGCCCGGCATCCCGGCGTCAGACACGAGCGCGACCCGCTCCCCCGCCTCGAGCCGCGGCAGAAGCTCGGCCGTCCGCTTCGCCTCGTTGTGCTCGTGGTACGAGAGCAGGCGGGCCGCGATGCCATGGCGCTCGAGCAGGACGCGCGTGTGGCGCGTGTCCTCGCAGAGGACGACGTCGGCCGAGGCGAGCTCGGCGAGGACGCGGAGGGTCACGTCCTCGAGGTTCCCGATCGGAGTCGCGCAGACGGCGAGCGGCATCAGAGGCGCGGCTCAGACGACATGCCAGTCCTCGGGCAACGAGAGCGGCTCCCAGTGCGACGGCGGCCGCCAGTCCTCCCACCCGGTCGGCCACGGCTTCTCAGCGATCACCCGCTCCCCTTCCGCGCGCACCTCCGAAGCGGTGGCTTCGTCGAGGAAGCCACGACGAATCGCCGCCGCGAAGTGATCCTCGTCCTTCCACTCCCAGCGTCCATCCGGCTCGACCCAGACGTCGAGCGCCCAGTCGGTGGTGTCGAAGTGCTCGCCGCGAATGGCGAGCGGCGCCTGGAGGTTGACGTACCAGCCGAGGAAGCGCCACTTCTCGCCCCAGAAGAGCGCGAGCCCGTGCAGGTCCCGCTCGCGCACGAACCAGAGGACGTGGGTGCGCTCCCATCGGTGCGGTTGCGGCACGGCGTCCCGCGCCCAGACGCTCCAAGTGCCGCGGCGCCGATGCTCATCGCCCGGCTGGGTGTAGAGCACGTGCCGGCCGTCGCTCTCGCCGACGTAGCGCACGGGCCCACAGGACTGGACCCGGTCGTCGTACACGCTGCGGAAGAGGACGACGTCGCCCGGGTTCACGCCGCATCGAGCTCCTCGAAGCCCACGAAGGCGGCGCCGATCAGGCCGGCGGCCGTGCCGAGCTCGGCCTTCGCGAGGCGCACGGTGCTCCGCATCGGCTCGAGGGCCTCGCGCCACGCGACCTCCTCCGCCGGTCCGCGCAGGCGGTCGTAGGCGGCGACGCCGAAGCCGCCGCCGAGGACGACGAGCTGCGGACCGAAGACGTTGACGAACGAGCCGATCCCGGAGCCGAGGTGGCGGCCGATCTCGTCGAGCAGCTCCGCCGCCTTCGCGTCGCCCTCTTCCGCGAGCCGCACGAGCCGATGCGCGTCGGCCGCCGGGCCGAACGCCTCGCGCGCCGCAGCCGTCGCGGCGCTGCCGCTCACGTAGGCCTCCAGATGGCCGCGTCCCGTGCAGGCGCCCTGGCACGGACGGCCGCCGTCGACGATCACGACGTGGCCGAGCTCGGCGCCGGCGCCGTTCCAGCCGCGAATCGGCTTGCCCGCGGAGATGACCCCGCCCCCCACGCCGGTCCCGAGTGTGAGCATCACGATGTCGTCCACGCCGCGCCCCGCCCCGGCTTGCCACTCGCCGATCGCTGCGGCGTTCGCGTCGTTGTCGAGGCCGACCGGACGCCCGAACCGCTCGTGCATCCGGTCGCGGAGCGGCGCGTCCTCGAGCGGGAGGTTGACGCAGCGGACGACGACTCCCCGCGCCTGGTCGATCGGCGACGGCGCGCCGAAGCCGACCGCGACGACGGAGTCGTCCAGCAGCTCGGCGACCGCTGCCTCGAGCTCGGCGAGGACGTGATCCTGGGAATCCTGCGGCGTCGCCCGCTCGTGCCGGCGGACGACGCTCCCGTCGCGGGCCACGACGCCGGCGAGAATCTTCGTGCCGCCGAGATCCACCCCGATCGCATGGCCCGCCTGCACAGTGGGTACCGTAAACCCCCGCATGGCCGCCTCCGGGGAGAAGCCGTATCGCATCTATCGCGGCGGCCGGGCAAAGGGGAAAGTGCCGCTGGCGCGGCGCGAGCGGGAGTCGCGGCGGGCGGTCCGCAGCGACGGTCAGGGCCCGGGCAAGGTCGTCGAGCGCCCGCCTCGCCGCCGCCGCCGTCTCTGGCTCGGCTGGACGTGGCGGCGCTGGACGCTCGTCGCGATCCTCGGCGTGGTCCTCTTCTTCGCCGCCTGGGGTGCGGCCGGGTACCTCTCGGTCTCGAGCGGCGTGAGCTCGGCGAACAAACGCCTGCCGAAGGGCGTGGGAGGCGTGCTCACCCCCGACAAGGGCCTCCTCTTGTCGAGCCCGACGACGATCCTCCTGCTCGGCACCGACCACGCGACCGGCCGGGGCAGCTCCGGCCGCGGCAGCGACCAGCACTCCGACTCGATCACGCTCCTCCACACCGATCCAGGACGGCACCGGCTGTTCTACGTCTCGATTCCGCGCGACCTCCGAACGGAGGTTCCCGGCTACGGCGCGCAGAAGCTCAACGCGGCGATGCAGTTCGGCGGGCCGAAGCTCGCAGTGCGCACGGTCGACGCGCTCGTCGGCTCGGCGCTGCCGGTCAACCACGTCGTGATCGTCGACTTCAACCAGTTCGAGAAGCTCATCGACGCGGTCGGCGGGATCACCGTGAACGTGCCCGAGAACATCCGCTCGAACCGGTTCGACTGCCCGTACGCGACGACGGCGCGCTGCTCGCAGTGGCAGGGCTGGCGCTTCCACAAGGGCCCGACGCACATGGACGGGCACCAGGCGCTCATCTTCTCCCGGATCCGCGAGAACCAGCTCGACCCGTCGTGGACGGACTTCAACCGCCAGCACGACCAGCAGCTCGTCGAGCAGGCGACGCTGAGCAAGCTGTCGAGCCCGTCGCAGTTCTTCTCGCTGCCCTTCAACGGTGGCTCGCTGCTCGAGCCGATCGCGACC
Source organism: uncultured Actinomycetes bacterium (assembly GCA_963796265.1). GTDB lineage: Bacteria > Actinomycetota > Thermoleophilia > Gaiellales > Gaiellaceae > Palsa-739. The sequence continues at coordinate 807,173 of CAWCLA010000002.1, forward strand.
GATCTCTCGACGTGGAAGCTGCTCCAGCTCGCGTGGGTGAAGTTCCGGGCGGGCAAGTCGATCCACTGCCGGCTCGGGGGGACGGCGGAGACGATCGGCGGCGGCGACTACATCGTCGGCAGTTCGGAGAACATCCGCGTCATCGACGAGGTGCTCGGACAGTCGGCGCCGCAGCCGCCGCCCAAGGGCCAGCCCTACGCGCCCGGCTGCATCGTGGGCAACTCGTTCAGCTCGGGGTAACGATGTGACGGCACGGCGCCCCGGCGCCGTATCGTCGTTGCAATGGCTTCCGCTGTCTTCGCTCTGCTCGCGGCCGCGCTCGCTCTGGGCGCTCCGCCGACGACACTCCGCAACCAGGCCCTCGCGCACCGCGACGCCCGGCAACTCCTCCGCCGCGTCGTGCTGCCCGAAGGCGCGCAGCAGTCGGCCGCAGCGCCGGCGGCACTGCGGCATCCCTTCCAGCAGCCGGGAACGAGGGAGCTCGTCGACGAGCACGCCCTCTGGCGCGTGCAGGAACCGCTCGACCGGGTGGTCGCCTTCGCAAGCACGCACGTCCCGCGCGGGTCGCGGCTGCAGGTGCAGAGCACCGGCACGAGCGCGCACGGACTGGGCTTCGCCTTCCGGGCGCTTCCCGGACGGCTCTCGACGCGAATCGTGCTCGTGACCATGGCCGCGCTGCCGGGCGGGTGGACGGGCATCCGCGTGGACGCTCAGGACGTCTGGGTCGTGACGCGGCCGAGAGACGAGGTCGTCCCGGCGGGCGTGCGCGAGATCGTCATACGGAACCCGCAGCGGCTCCTGCACCGCGTGAGCGACCCGGTGCACGTCGCGCGGATCGTCCGCTGGTTCGACCGGCTGCCGGTCGCCCAACCGGGTGTCACCTACCCCTGCCCGCTCGTCAGGGGCCCGCTGATCACGATCGAGTTCCGAGGCGCCGCCGGAACCGTGCTCGCGCGGGCCGCCGTCGAGTACGACGGCGGGACCTCGGGCCCTTGCAACGCGATCTCGTTCAGCATCCGCGGTCGAAAGCAGGCTCCGCTCGTCGGCGGTCGCTTCCTCGTCCGCGTGCAGCGCCTCCTCGGGCCGAGGCGCTAGTCGCCGCTCGCCGCGGCCTTCTTCTCCGCCGGCTTCGTCTCACTCTTGCCGCTCTCGCCGGCCTTGCCCTCACCACCGGACGACCCGCCGTCGCCGTCCTTCTTCCCGGCCTTTCCCTTGCCGTAGTCGGTCGTGTAGAAGCCGGAGCCCTTGTAGTGGATCGCGACCGGGTAGAGGACGAGCTCGACCGGGGACGCGCCGCAGACGTCGCATTTCTCGGGCGCGGGCGCCGTCATGGCCTGGAAGCGCTCGAAGTGATGGCCGTCGGGGCAGCGGTACTCGTAGATCGGCACGGCTGCGGACGGTACCAGCGACGCAGCCGGAATCAGCCGGGCGGAGACTCGCTCGGCACCGGCTCGGGCTCGAGCCTCCCCCGCGCGAGAACACGGCGACGGACGCGCACCGGCGCCGGGGCCGGGGCGAAGCGGGCGAAGCTGCCCACCACCGCGATCCCGGCTGCGAGCTCGTACCCGGCGGAGTCGTTGATGAGGAGCGATGTCGCGATTGCGACGCCGAAGGCGAGGAGGATGTCTCGCGTCGACCGCTGCCGCGCCGCGCGCCAGGCGAGCACGAACGAGACGGCGAGGACGAGCAGGAGAGGGGCCACGAGCTCCCACGCGTGGAGCGCGGGCACGTACGAGAGCGGCACCCGGCTCTCGAGCGAGGCGAGCAGTCCGCCGCCGCCGTGCGCGAACGCGCTACGCAGGTGGTTCGGGCCCGGCTGCGCCAGGCCGCGCGACACGATCCACAGCACGGCGAGCGCCGAGGACGCGAGCAGCCCGACGAAGCCGCGCGCCCCGAGCCGGAAAAGTCGCGTGCCGAGCACCGCAAGGGCGATACCGAGCACGATCGCGCCGCCGCCGTCCGCGCCAAACCGGTTGTCCGTCATCACGAAGAGGCCGAAGAATCCGAAGAGGAGGAAGCCGACGAGGCCGAAGCGCCGGCGCGCGAGAAACGCTCCCGCGAGGAGCGGAGCGAGCAGCAGGGTCTCGACCTGGTTGCCGAAGCCCCAGAAACGCGAGTTCTGGGTCGGGCCGAACGGGTTGACCGCCTGCCACTCCGGCCGCCGAACCATGACGAGGGCGTACAGGGCGACGACCCCGCCGTAGAGCGCGAGGAGCGCGGCTTCGCCGCGGCACGCGCGCGCGAGCGCGAGCGCGACGAGCACCGTGCCGGCCGAGACCGCCGCGCACAGAAGCACCTCGTTCGAGACCTGCCCGACCCCGAGGGCGAGGTTGACGAGCAGCGCAGCCGGGACCGCGGTGACCGCGGCGCGGAGGCCGAGCAGCGCAAGGGCGAGCAGCAGGCCGGCGAGGATGAAGAGGACCGCGAACTTGAGCCGGTTGTTCGAGCCGATCGCACCGCCGAGACGCGACAGCTGACCCACGGCGTTCTGCGACCGCGTCCACGAAAGGGTCGTCGAGACGTGGCCGCCCAACGCGGTCGGCGCCACGTCCACGACGGAGACGAGGCCGGGGATGTGTGTCGTCGGGGAGGTGAGCAGCCCGTGGAAGCCGTGGCCGAGGACCGCGATGCGGAAGAGCCGGTCGTTCGAGGTCGGCGCGCCGCGCGGCGGCAACTGCACGACGATGCACAGGTGGCAGTTCGGGAAGACGCTCGCCTTGTCGGCGTCGATCAGGGGCTTGCCCTTCGGAACGCCGCCGAGCCGCGCGTTCACCTCCGCCCCGCGCACGAGCTCCGCGAGCGCCCGCCGGCGGTTCGTCGTCGGCCCGTAGCCGGGCCGCATCAGCCCGACGGCGCCGCGTTCGGCGAGCGAGGCGAACGTCGCGTCGCTCATCCGGTCGACGACGACGACCCGGAACGACTCGCCGAGCGGCGACAGGCGCGCCGACGCGGGCCGCGCCGCGGCGAGCGCGACTGCGACCGCGGCGAGCACGGCGAGCAGGGCGACGAGGCGGACCGGGCGGGCCATCAACTCATCCATTCTCGCCGAATTGCGGCGCGAAACGAAGGGTTCACCGTTCACGCTCCGCCGCGCCCTCCTCGAGCAGCTCCTCGAAGCAGGGTGCGCCCTCGAAGGCGGCGAGGCCCGCCGGCTGTTCCCACCGCTGGTCGCGGCGCCGCAAGAGCCCCCGGCGGCGGCGAGCCGTCGCGACCGCCGCCGAGGCGCCGACGAGGCCGCCCAGCACGAAGTCCCTCGCTCTCCACCGTCTCTTCCCCGCTTCCATGGGACGATTGTGCCTTGCGCATCGCAACGCTCGGTGACGTACTCCTCGACGTGGTCGTGCTGCTCTCGGAGCCGCTCGCTCCGGGCGGCGACGTGCGCGCGTCGAACCGGGCGGGAGCCGGCGGCCAGGCGGCCAACGTCGCCGTCTGGGCGGCCGCGCTCGGGGCGCAGGCGCGCTGTATCGCGAAGCGCGGCGACGACCCGACCGGCGAGCTCGTCTCGCGGGAGCTCGCCGGGCACGGCGTCGAGCTCGTCGGCCCCCCGCCCGCCGGCGTGACGGGCGTCGTGGTCTCCGTCGTCCACGACGGCGATCGTGCGCTCGCCTCCGACCGCGGCGTGGCGCCGTCGCTCGCACCGGAGGAGCTCGACGCCGCCTGGCTCGCGTGCGACGTCCTCCACCTCTCGGGATACGCGCTCCTGCGCGAGCCGATCGCGTCCACGGCGCTCCTCGCGGCCCGGCTCGCGCGCGAGCAGGGGACGCAGGTCTCGGTCGACGTCGCAGCCTGGACCGAGATTCGCAGCTACGGGCCGGTTCGCTTCCGCGAACTCCTCGACGAGCTCGCTCCGGACGTCCTCTTCGCGACCGAGGCGGAATGGGAGCTGCTCGGCGGCGCATACCTGACGGCCCCGCTCGGCGTGCTGAAGCGCGGCGGACGCGGCTGCACGGTCGTCACCGCGGACGCGAAGCTCGACTTCGCCGCCGTCGAGGCCGAGGTCGTGGATCCCACCGGCGCCGGAGACGCGCTCGCCGCAGGCTTCCTGCTAGGAGGCTCCCCCGAGGAGGCGGCGCGGCGCGGCCTCGACGCAGCCGGGCGCTGTGTCGCGAAAGTAGGGTCGCTGCCGTGAAGGTCGAGGCCCTGAGCGACGAGCAGGCGGCGGCGATCGCGGGCTGGCGGTACGAGTTCCCGTACGAGTGGTACGACACCTCGACCGACCCGCGGCGCGTCGAGCTGTTCGCGAACCCGGCCCTCCGGACGCACCTCCGCGCGGTCGTCGACGACGACGGCGAGCTCGTCGGCTTCTTCAATTTCGTCCCCGAGGGACACGAGGTGCGCCTCGGCCTCGGCATGCGTCCCGACCTGACGGGCCGCGGCCTCGCGCAGCCGTTCATCGCGGCCGGGCTCGACTACGCGCGCCGGGAGTGGCGGCCGCGGAGGTTCAGGCTCTGGGTCGCGCGCTGGAACGAGCGGGCGCTCCGCGCGTACCGGCGCGCGGGCTTCCACGAGGCACCGCGGAGCGAGGAGAGCCGCTTCGTGGAGATGGAGCGGTCGGCGTGATCCGCGTGGCGGACGACGTGCGCGAGGCGCTCGCCGCCGGCGGCGCGGTCGTCGCGCTCGAGACGACGCTCGTCGCGCACGGCTTCCCTCCCGGAGAAGGTGTCGAGGTCGGGCTCGAGTCCGAGCGGCAGGTGCGCGACGCGGGCGCCGTCCCCGCCACCGTCGGGATCCTCGACGGGGAGGTGCGGGTCGGACTGACGGCCTCCGAGCTCGCCCGCTTCGGGCCGGAGGCGCGCAAGACCGGGCCGCGCGACCTCGCGGCCGCCGCCGTCCAGGGCGCGATCGGCGCGACGACCGTCGGAGGGACGCTCGTCGTCGCACGGGCGGCAAGCGTCCACGTGCTCGCGACCGGCGGGATCGGCGGCGTCCACCGCGGGTTCCCGCATCCGCCCGACATCTCGGCCGACCTCGCACACCTCGCGCGAACGCCGGCGATCGTCGTCTCGGCGGGCGTGAAGTCGCTCCTCGACGTGCCCGCGACGGCGGAGCTGCTCGAGTCCCTCGGCGTGCCCGTGCTCGGGTTCCGCGTCGACACGCTGCCCCTCTTCTACGCGGCCGCAGGCGGGCCGCCGGTCTCGGCGCGGGTCGAGTCGGCGGAGGAGGCGGCCCGCGTTGCCCGGGAGCACTGGCGTCTGGGCGGCGCCGGGCTCCTGCTCGGCCGGCCGCCGGACGAGCCGCTCGACGACGTGGAGCCGCTGCTCGAGGGGGCGCTTGCGGCCGCGGCGGCGGCGGGAGTGAGCGGCCAGGCGGTCACGCCGTACGTCCTCGCGCACCTCCACCGCTCCAGCGGCGGCCGCACCGAGGCCGCGAACAAGGCGCTCGTCGCCCGGAACGCGCGCCTCGCGGGCGAGGTCGCCGTCGCGCTCGCGACGTCCAGCTAGAGGTCGCGCCGCGAGAACGCGGCGACGCCGAGGGCGAGCGCCACGCAGAGGTACCCGACGGCCCAGACGCGGATCCCCCAGCCGTGCACGTAGGCGCCGCCGAAGGGGCCGAGCTGGAGGAGGAAGCCCGTGAGCCCGTTCGCGTTGCTCGAGATCAGCCGCAGCCCGTCCTGATAGAGGGCCTCGAACGGCAACGCCCAGGCCGCGACCTTCGAGGCGTGCTGGATCGCGTGCGAGTTCAGCGCGTGTCCGATCGTGCCGAGCAACCCGGCGACGAGCCCCGCGCCGAAGAGCATGAAGACCGCGATCCCGTTCGCCGTCGAGGAGAGGACGACGGAGCCGAGGATCGAGAGGGCGATCACGATCACGACCCCGCCCGCGAGCTCGAGGCCCGGCGCCACCTTCGCCGGAGGGGTCCAGTGGCCGGTCACGTCGATGATCGCCAGAGCGATCCCGTACACCGCAAGCACGTAGACGATGCAGACCGCGGCCGCACCGAGAAAGCGCGAGAGCAGGAGTGTCGTCCGGCCGATCGGGCGCACGACGAGCGGCTGGAGCAGGCCGCGCTCCGCGTCTCCCGAGACGACGCCGAGCGTGAGGAACACCGCGAGCACGACACCGAGGAAGAGCGTCGCGAACATCGCGAGACCGAGCAGGAAGGCGCCGGCGAAGGTGCGCGTGTCGACGTTGACGTCGGGCGGCGGCGTGATGGTCGAGAGCCGGGTGAAGACGAAGTGGTTCGCGAGCCAGAAGAGCCCGAGGAAGACGGCCGTCAGCAGGACGACCACGGTGAACACCTTCCGCCGCACCGCCTCGCGAAAGCCGTAGCCCGCGATGGTCAGCACCACGCTCACGAGACCTCGTCCCCGACCGCTTCGAGATACGTGTCCTCGAGGGTGGACGTCAGGACCCGTACGCCGTAGACGCGCCGGCCGGCGGCGACGGCTTCGGCAACGAGGCGTGCCGCGTCGTCCCGCGTCGCGCCCTCGACCATGCGAACCCCTTCGTCGGTCTCGAGCTCGACGCCGCGCGGCCTCGACAGCTCGGCGGGCGAGCCGGCGGCGACGACCTCACCGGCGCGGAGGATCGCGACACGGTCGCAGACGAGCTCGATCTCGGAGAGCAGGTGCGAGTTGAGGAGGACGGACGCGCCCCGGTCGCGCAGCTCCTCGAGGAGCACGCGCACGACGCGGCGCCCGGCCGGGTCGAGCGCCGACGTGGGCTCGTCGAGGACGAGGACGCGCGGCGAGCCGACGAGCGCCTGCGCGATGCCGAGCCGCTGCTGCATCCCCTTCGACATGCCGTCCACCCGACGGTCGCACGCGTCGGCGAGGGCGACGCGCTCGAGCAGCCGCTTCCTCTCCGCTGCGCCGCCGTCGGAGCGCGCGAGCCGCTGGTGGAGGGCGAGCACCTCGTCTGCCGTGTACCAGCCCGGGAAGCGGAAGAGCTCGGCGAGGTAGCCGAGCTCTTCCCGTGCGGCGCGCGAGCCTGCGCGGGCGCCCACGACCTCGGCCCCCCCGCGGGTGGCGCGGACGAGCCCGACCGCGATCTTCACGAGCGTCGACTTACCGGCGCCGTTCGGGCCGAGAAGACCCACGAGCTCGCCCTCCTCCACGGTGAGGTCGACGCCCTTGAGCGCCTCGACGGGCCCGTAGCGCTTCTCGAGCGCGTGGACGGCGAGCGCGTGCGCCACGCGGGCGAGCGTACCCGTCCCCTCTGGACAGGGCTGGCACCTGGCACCGGCCGTGTACGTTTGGGACATGCCTCGCGGCTACATGGAAGGGCCTGCGGCGGAGGAGGCGGAGCGCCGGGCCGAAGAGGCGGCGCGCACGAAGAACGAACCGCCCGCGCCGGAGGTGCAGGCCGCGATCTACGGCTGCACGGACGACGACCCGGAGCCGCACTTCCTCGGCTGGGCGGGCGAGATCGATCCCGACGAGCTGTTTGCCAGCGGCGCGGCCTGGGGCGTCACCGTCCGCCGGGTCGCGGTCGCCGACTGACCTTTCCGAACGTGTCCGGAACCCGGTTCCGGGCGCGTCGGTTCCGGACTATGAGATCGTGCCGACGAAGTCGTCGATCGTGAGCGCCGGGAGCGTCTGGACCCGGGTCGACCCGCGGGCGCCAAGGGCGACCGAGACCTTCGCGATCGTCGCCGTGTCGGGCGCCTCGACGACGTTGACGAAGTCGAACTCGCCGAGCGTGGCCCACTGGTGCAGCACCTTCGCCCCGAGCTCCTCGACGTCGCGGTTGACCTCGTGCAGGCGGGACGGGTTGCTCTGGAGCGTCTGCACGCCCTGCTGCGAGAGGCGCGAGAGCAGGATGTAGATCGGCATGGCGAGACCCTACTCGACCCTCGCGGCCTGGTCGACGTACAGCAATGCCGCCCCGACGAAGAGGAGCGGCGAGACGACGATGCTCGCGAGGAAGAACGCCGTCGAGACGGCCGCGCCGCCGAAGCCGCGCAGGATGAAGGCGAGCACCGCCTGCGTGAGGAAGACGACGGTCGCGAGCGTCGCGAGCGACCCGAGGGCGTGGAGGTAGTCGGCGCGCCCGAGCCGCCAGGCGCGAGCGAGCGCCCTGCGCAGCGGGACGTCCTCGACGACGAGCACCGGGACGACCAGACCGAGGCCCGCGAGCCACGCGAGTCCCGGCAGGACGAAGGCGAGGACGAGGAACGGCACCGGCACGAAGACGACCCAGCCGACGAGCCAGGCAACGGCGAGCCGCCGCCGGGATGGACGGCGCTCGAGCACGAGCACGCTCGCACCGACGAAGGTCGCGCTCAGCAGGGCCCCGAAGAGGGTCGGCGACAGGACGAGCGCCGTCCACCGAGAGACGTTCGCCCCGACGACGGCGAGCGCCGCCGGCGCGACGCCGAGCGAGAGGCAAGCCCAGAAGTGTTCGCCGTAGAACCGGATCGTCTCGGCGACGACCTGCCCGACCGTGCGCTCGGCGGGCGGTAGTGCCGCTGGGCGTGGCTCGGCCACTCGCCGGAGGGTATCGTCGCCCCGTGGGCTGGGACGTCGTGCACGAGCGGGATCTCGCCTGGGAGGAGCGGCCGGGTCACGAGGGCCAGGAGCCGCGCCGGGCCGCCTCGCTGACGGAGCCCGCGAACATGAACGAGTCGCGGGCGCGGATGTGGCGCTACGCGGCGCACACGCGCGGGCGCCGTCACCTCGACCCGGATCAGGAGGAGGTCTTCGTCCCGCTGCGCGGCACGCTGACGATGCTGCTCGGCGATCCGTGGGAGCGGGTGGACGTCGAACCCGGCGGAGTCGTCGTCGTCCACTCCGGCACGGCGCTCCAGCCGCGCAACGAGACCGACGAGGAGATCCTCTTCCTCGCCTACGGCGCGCCCACCCGCCACGGGAACGCCGAGTTCCTAGACGACGTCGAGTCGCTCTAGCGCCGCCGCCAGAGCCGCGAACGCCTCGTCGAAGCGCCAGCGCGTGCGGTCCTCCTCGTCCGGCGAGTTCGAGATGGCACGGAGCTCGACGGCAGGCACACCGGCGAGCTCACAGGCGCGCAGGACGCCGAAGCCCTCCATCGCCTCGACGTCGTACCCCGTGCCTCCGCCCACCCTCGCGCAGGTGGCGATCGGCAGGACGTGCGCCTCGGGCAGCGCGGCGCGGGCCCGCTCGAGCAGCGCGGCGTCGGGACGAACGCGGTCGACGCGCGGCAGCGTCGACGAGGGGTCGATCACGTCGCAGTAGACGGCCTCCCTGCCGAGCACGAGCGCGGGCGGCTCGAGGGTCCGCGAGCCCGCGATCCCGGCGTGGACGACGACCTCGGGCCGCCGCTCCTCGAGAGCGCGAGCAGTCCGCAGCGCCGCCTCGACGGGGCCGATCCCGCAGCAGAAGGTGTCGATCCCGTCGAGAAGTGCGAGCTCGCGCTCGGTGGCGGCGACGACGAGCATCAGGAAGCGCACCGTATCTCCGGCTAGGCTCGCGGCGTGGGCCGTCGTTGGCTGGGCGGTGTGGGGATCCTCGTCGCGGCGCTCGCGCCCGCGGCGTACGGCGGTGGCCGGCACGCGGCGCCGCGTCCCGCCGGCCCGCCTCTCTCGCGGGTCTGCGGCTCGCTCCCGCACGGGCTGCAGACGCAAACCTCGTGGCTACGGACCTCCGACCACGTGCGGCTGTTCGCATTCACCGCAGGCACCGGGTCCACGGGAGTCGTGCTCGCGCACGAGTCTCCCGGCGGCCTCTGCGGGTGGCTGCCGGCAGTGCCGGCCTTCGTCTCCCACGGGTTGCGGGTGCTTGCGTTCGACTTCCGCGGCTTCCCGCCGTCGGCGAGCGCTCCGAATCGCACGGCCGACGACTTCGCCCCCGACCTATAGGCGGCGGTCGACGAGCTGCATGCGGACGGCGCGGACAAGGTCTTCGTCGTCGGCGCCTCGTTCGGCGGCGCGGCGGCCCTCAGCGAGGGCGCCCGACTGCACGGCGTGGCCGGCTTCGTGAGCCTCTCGGGGGAGCTCGAGCTTCCCGCCCACGCCCTCGATGCCCTCGCCGGCGTCCGGCGGCTGCGAGCACCCTTGCTCGTGCTCGCCTCGCGGCAGGACTACTACCTCGATGCAGCCGCGGCGAACCAGATGATCCGCGCCGCCGGGTCCCGGGACAAACAGCTCACGCTCTACCCGGGCTCCACCCACGGCTGGGACCTGCTCGAGCAGGCGCCTCTCGCGCGGCGAGTGTGGTCGCGGCTACTCGCCTGGCTCATGACGCACCAGTAGTCCGTGCCGTGCGAGGATCGCGGCATGAGAGCACAGGTCACGTATTTCGAGAACGAGTCGCCCGAGGAGCTCGAGGCCGGCGTCTCGCACGTCCTGGACGAGGTCGTGCCCGCATTCCAGGAGGCGGGAGTCAAGGCGTACTGGCTCGCCGACCACGAGACCGGCCGGCGGCTGAGCGTGATCCTCGTGGACGACGAGGACGCGCTGCAGCGCGCGTTCGCCGCCGTCGGCGAGCGCCGGGCCGCCGACCCGGACCGGCTGCGACCGGCTCCGGCCTGGAGCGCGTCGTTCGAGATCTTCGGCGCCAGCTAGGACGAACCGGCTAGGCAGCGGCCGCAGCGGCCGCTCCGGCCTTCTCGAAGCGGATCTCGCCGTCCTCCACGTCCACGCGGATCGTGTCGCCGTCGGCGAAGTCGCCCTCGAGCAGGCGAAGCGCAAGCGGGTTCTCGACGAGCCGCTGGATCGCGCGCTTGAGCGGCCGCGCGCCGTACGCCGGTTCCCAGCCCGCCTCGGCGAGCGCCTCCTTCGCGGCCGCGGTCAGCTCGAGCTCGATCCGCCGCTCGGCGAGCCGCTCGCGCAACCGTCCGAGCTGCAGCTCGACGATCTCCGCGATCTGCTCCTTCGAGAGCGGCTGGAGCTCGATCACCTCGTCGATCCGGTTCAGGAACTCCGGCCGGAAGACGTCGCGCAGCGCCTCGGCCGAGCGGACGTTCGAGGTCATGATCAGGACGGCGTTGCGGAAGTCGACCGTGCGGCCCTGGCCGTCGGTGAGGCGCCCGTCGTCGAGCACCTGCAGGAGGACGTCGAAGACCTCCGCGTGCGCCTTCTCGATCTCGTCGAGGAGGATCACGCTGTACGGCCGCCGCCGCACCGCCTCGGTGAGCTGGCCGCCCTCGTCGTAGCCGATGTAGCCGGGCGGGGCGCCGATCAGCCGCGCGACCGTGTGCCGCTCCTGGTACTCGCTCATGTCGAGCCTCACCATCGCGTGCTCGTCGTCGAACATGAACTCGGCGAGCGCGCGGGCGAGCTCGGTCTTGCCGACTCCGGTCGGACCGAGGAAGACGAAGGAGCCGATCGGCCGGTTCGGGTCCTGCAGGCCGGTGCGTGCGCGCCTGAGAGCATTTGCAACAGCGCTGACCGCCTCGTCCTGGCCGACCACGCGGCGGTGCAGCCGCGACTCCATCTGGACGAGCTTCTCGGTCTCGCCTTCGAGCAGCCTATCGACGGGAATGCCCGTCCAGCGTGCCACGACGGCGGCGACGTCGTCCTCGTCCACCTCCTCCTTGACCATCGACCCCGCCTGCTGAGAGTCCCGTTCGGAGAGCTCCTTCTCGAGTGCGGGCAGCTCGCCGTAACGGATCTCGGCGACGCGCTGAAGGTTCCCGGCGCGCTCCTCGCGCTCGGCCTCCATCCGCAGCGCGTCGATGCGTTGCGTGATCTCGCCGATGCGGTCGAGCGCCTCCTTCTCGCGCGCCCAGCGCGCGGCGAGCCCGTCGCGCCGCTCCTTCGCCTCGGCGAGCTCTGCCTCGAGCGGCGCACGCACCTCCTCCGCTTCGCCCCCCATCGCGGCGAGCTCGATCTCGAGCTGCGTCACGCGCCGGTTCGCCTCGTCGAGCTCGACCGGCGACGACTCGATCTCCATCTTGAGGCGGGAGGCGGCCTCGTCGACGAGGTCGATCGCCTTGTCGGGCAGCTGCCGATCGGAGATGTAGCGGCCCGACAGGACGGCCGCGGCAACGAGCGCGGAGTCGCGGATCCGCACCTTGTGGTGCGCCTCGTAGCGCTCCTTCAGGCCGCGGAGGATCGCGATCGTGTCGCCGACGGTGGGCTCGCCGACGAAGACCGGCTGGAAGCGGCGCTCGAGCGCGGCGTCGCGCTCGATGTGCTTGCGGTACTCGTCGAGCGTCGTCGCGCCGACGCAGCGGAGCTCGCCGCGCGCGAGCATCGGCTTGAGCATGTTCGCCGCGTCGACGGCGCCCTCGGCCGCGCCCGCGCCGACGATCACGTGCAGCTCGTCGATGAACAGGATGAGCTGGCCCTCTGCGTTCACGATCTCCTCGAGCACCGCCTTGAGCCGCTCCTCGAACTCGCCGCGGTACTTCGAGCCTGCGAGCAGGCCGCCGATGTCGAGCGCCCAGACACGCTTCCCCTTCAGCGACTCGGGGACGTCGCCCGCGACGATCCGCTGCGCGAGGCCCTCGACGATCGCGGTCTTGCCGACGCCCGGCTCTCCGATGAGGACGGGGTTGTTCTTCGTCCGGCGCGAGAGCACCTGGATCACGCGGCGGATCTCCTCGTCGCGGCCGATGACCGGGTCGAGCTTCCCCGACTCCGCCGCCTCGGTCAGGTCGCGGCCGAACTTCGAGAGCGCCTGGTACGTGCCCTCGGGATCGGGCGAGGTGACCCGGCGGCCGGCGGTGACCTCTGCGATCTTCGCGAGCAGCTGCTCCCGGGGAACGACGTCGAGCGCGAGCAGGAGATGCTGCGCCGCGACGTACTCGTCCTCCATCCGCTTCGCCTCGTCGAACGCGCGGTCGAGCACCCTGGAGAACGCGGCGGAGACGCCCGGCTGCTGCTGCGAGCCCTCGATGCGCGGCTTCTGCGCAAGCGTCGCCTCGGCCTGCGCGCGCAGCGCGTCCGCGTCGGTAACGAGCTCGCGCGGCAACTCCTGGTCGAGGAGCGCGAGCAGCAGATGCTCGGGATAGAGCTCCGGGTTGCCGCTCCGGCGCGCGAGCTCCTGTGCGGCCGCGACCGCCTCCTGCGACTTGATCGTGAGCTTGTTGAAGTCCATCTACGCGGTCACTGCCTTTCCGGGAGCCGCGCCTCGCCGAGGAGCACGAGGTCGCGGCGGTATTCCTTGTGAACCTTCTGCACCTCGGTGCGGAGCTCGCGTCGCAGGCGCTCGATCTGCGCGTGCGCCTTGCGGAGCTCGTCCTCGAGCCGCAAGACGAGCTCGACGCCGGCGAGGTTGAGCCCGAGCTCGGTCGTGAGCCGCTGCACGATGCGGAGCCGCTCGACGTCCGCCTCGGAGTAGATCCGCGTGCCGCCCGGCGTCCGGTGCGGGCGCACGAGACCCTTCGCCTCGTACATCCGCAGCGTCTGCGGGTGCATGCCGACGAGGTCGGCGGCGACCGAGATCATGTAGATCGGCCGATCCGGCATGTCCATCAGGCGTGCCTCCGCCGGTACAGCATCGTGCCGCCGCCGATCGCGACGATCAGCAGGATCCCGATCCAACCGCCGATGCGGAGCGCCGAGCTGACGCCGTTCCACACGAAGAGCCAGAGGAAGAACTTGCCGAGGATTCCGGCCTTCGCGAGCCCGATCCCTCCCGCGGCCACGCCACCGCCGGCCGTTTTCAGGCCCGTGCGGTGCGAGCGCTCCTCCGCCGTCTCCGGCTCGGGCGCCTGCCGCGGCCCCTGCTCGAGGAGGTCGTCGTCCATCAGCCCACCACCTTCTGCAGCTCTTCGAGGAGCTCGCGCTCCTTCTTGTTCACGCGCTTCGGCACCTGGATGCGGACGCGCGCGAGCACGTCGCCCTTGCCCGAGCCGCTCAGCTTCGGCGCGCCGCGGCCCTTGATCCGCAGGAGCTTGCCGTCCTCGGAGCCGGCGGGAATCTTGAGCGAGACCGTGCCGTCCGGGGTCGGCACCTCGACCTTGCCGCCAAGCGCGGCGGTCGGGAAGGAGACCGGCACCTGGACGACGAGGTCGTCGCCGCGCCGCTCGTACGTCGGCGACGGCTCGACCCGCGTGAGGACGACCAGGTCGCCGTTCGGGCCGCCGTGCTGTCCGGCCTCGCCCTTCCCCTTGAGGCGGATCTTCGTGCCGTCCTTGACGCCCGGCTTGATCTTGACGGTGTACGTACGCAGCCGGCGCTCGCGTCCCGAGCCTTTGCACTTGCGGCACGGCTTCTCGATCACGGTGCCGTTGCCGCGGCAGCGCGGGCACGGCTGCGAGAGCGCGAAGAGGCCCTGGCTCTCGGCCTTGACCCCCCGGCCGTTGCACTCGGGGCAGATGACGGGGGCCGTGCCAGGCTCGGCGCCCGTCCCGCCGCACGTCGAGCAGGCGACCGTCAGCTCGACCGGCACCTTCGCCTCGGCGCCGCGCAGCGAGTCCTCGAAGGAGAGGCGCACCTCCGTCTCGACGTCGGCGCCCCGGATCGGCTGAGTCCGCGCACGTCCGCGGCCGCCGCGTGCAGCGCCGCCGAGGTTGCCGAAGATGCCGCCGAGGATGTCGCCGAGGTCGCCGCTCCATTCGAAGTCGCCGAAGTCGACGTTGGCGCCACCGGGCCCCGGCGCGCCGCGGCCGTTCGTCGAGCCGAAGCGGTCGTACGCCTTGCGCTTCTCCGGGTCGGAGAGGACGTCATACGCCGTCTGCACCTGCTTGAAGCGCTCCTCCGCGGCCTTGTCGCCCTGGTTCGCGTCGGGGTGATGCCGTCGCGCGAGCTTCCGGTACGCCTTCTTGATCTCGTCGGCCGAGGCGCCCTTCTTCACTTCGAGCGTGTCGTAGAAGGACTCAGGCATCCGCCTCGTCGACCTCCCGCGGCGCCGGCGGCGCGGCGACGACGACCCGGGCGGGCCGGACGACGCGGTCGCCGAGCCTGTAACCCCTCTGAACGACGTCGAGCACCGAGCCTTCCTCCGCCTCCGACGGCTGTGAGGCGAGCGCCTCGTGCATGTGCGGGTCGAACTTGCCGTCCGTGGAGATCGGCGTCACGCCGTGCCGCTCGAGCAGCGCGGCGAGCGAGCGGTGGACGAGGCGGACGCCCTCCTCGAGTTGCGCCTCCTCATGCTGCTCGGCGGCGCTCAGCGCCCGCTCCAGGTCGTCGAGGATCGGGAGGAGCTCGCCGATCAGCCGCTCGTTCGCGAGAGCGACGTACTCCAGCCGCTCGCGCGCCGCCCGCTTCTTGTAGTTCTCGAAGTCGGCGGCGAGCCGGAGCAGGCGGTCGTCGGCCTCCTGCTCGGCCTCCTCCTCGACCCGCTCCGGCTGCTCCTGTTGCTCCTCACTCACGAGGTGGGCGCCTCCTCGTCGACGACCTCGTACTCGCCCTCCTCGACCACTTCGTCGCCCCCTGCCTCATCAGCACCGCCGGGTGCCGCCTCGCCGTTGCCACCCGCGGACGCCTGCGCCTGCGCTGTCGCGTCGGCGTAGACCGCCTCCGCGAGCTTGTGCGAGGCCTCCTGCAGCGTGTCCATCTTGGCGCGGATCTCGACGAGGTCGTCGCCCTCGAGCGCCTGGCGGAGCTCCATGACCCGACCCTCGATCGTCGAGGCCTCCGACTCGTCGAGCTTGTCGCGGTGCTCGGAGAGCGAGCGCTCCGTCTGGTAGGCGAGCGTCTCGGCGAGGTTCTTCGTGTCCGCCTCCTCGCGCAACCGGTGCGCCTCCTCGCCGTGGGCCTCCGCGCTGCGGATCATGTCCTGAACCTCCTGCTCGGTCAGGCCGGAGCCGCCCTCGATGCGGATCTGCTGCTCGTTGCCGGTGCCGAGATCCTTCGCGGAGACGTTGATGATCCCGTTCGCGTCGATGTCGAAGGTGACCTCGATCTGCGGCATCCCGCGCGGCGCCGGCGGGATCCCGACGAGCTGGAAGAGGCCCAGCGTCTTGTTGAACGCCGCCATCTCCGACTCGCCCTGCAGCACCTGGATCTCGACGGAGGGCTGGTTGTCGTCCGCGGTGGTGAAGACCTCGGACTTCTTCGTCGGGATGGTCGTGTTGCGCTCGATCAGCTTCGTCATCACCTCGCCCTTCGTCTTGATCCCGAGCGAGAGCGGGGTGACGTCGAGCAAGAGGATGTCCTTGACCTCCCCCTTGAGCACGCCGGCCTGAAGCGCGGCGCCGACGGCGACGACCTCGTCGGGGTTGACGCCCTTGTGCGGCTCGGAGCCGATCAGCTCCTTGACCTTCTCCTGCACGGCCGGCATACGGGTCATGCCGCCGACGAGGACGACGTGCTCGATCTTCGAGGCGTCGAGACCGGCGTCGGAGAGCGCCTGCTTCGTCGGACCGACCGTCCGCTCGAGCAGGTCGGCCGTGATCTCCTCGAGCTTCGCCCGAGTGAGCTGGAGGTCGAGATGCTTCGGCCCCTCCGGCGTCGCGGTGACGAACGGAAGATTGATCTGCGTCGTCATCGTGGACGACAGCTCGATCTTCGCCTTCTCCGCGGCCTCGTAGAGGCGCTGGAGCGCCATGCGGTCGGCCGCAAGGTCGATGCCCTGGTCGCGCTTGAACTCGGCGACCATCCAGTCGACGACGGCCTTGTCGAAGTTGTCGCCGCCGAGATGGTTGTCGCCCGCGGTCGACTTGACCTCGAAGACGCCGTCGCCGAGCTCGAGCACCGACACGTCGAACGTGCCGCCGCCGAGGTCGAAGACGAGGATCGTCTGATCGGACTCCTTGTCGAGCCCGTACGCGAGCGAGGCCGCGGTCGGCTCGTTGATGATGCGGAGGACGTTGAGGCCGGCGATCTTGCCGGCGTCCTTCGTCGCCTCGCGCTGCGCGTTGTTGAAGTACGCGGGGACGGTGATGACGGCGTCCGTCACGGTCTCGCCGAGGTATGCCTCCGCGTCGTGCTTGAGCTTCTGGAGGATCATCGCGCTGATCTCCGGCGGGGCGTACTCCTTGCCCTCCGCCTTGACGCGCACGTCGCCGTTCGGGCCCTGGACGACCTCGTACGCGACGATCGTCATCTCCTCGGTCACCTCATCGAACTTGCGCCCCATGAAGCGCTTGATCGAGAAGATCGTGTTCTGCGGGTTCGTGACCTGCTGCCGCCGCGCGGGGGCGCCGACGAGCCGCTGGCCGTCCTTCGTGAACGCGACGACGGACGGCGTCGTGCGCCCGCCCTCGGCATTCGGGATGACGGTCGGCTCGCCGCCCTCGAGCACGGCCATGCACGAGTTCGTCGTGCCCAGGTCGATGCCGATGGTCTTTGCCATGGTGTGTTCCTGCCTCCTCGTTGAGAGAAAATCTCAGCCTGTTTATAGCAGATATAGGCGGAGGCTGTGGATCAAGCTCCAGATCGACGAGCGCGGGCTCTCGAAGTAGACGACCGTCTAGCGAAATGCGCCGATCAGCGCGCCGCCCGCGACGATGAGACCCGCGCCGAACACGAGCCTCCTCCCCACGAGCTCCGAGTCGCGCAGGAGGAGCGCCGAGAGCGCCACCCCGACGAGGGACTCGATCGCCACGAGCGGGGCGACGACCGTGACCCGGCCGCGGTAGTACGCCTCGAAGAGCGCGACGTAGGAACCGCCGAAGAGCAGGCCCGCGGGCAGGAAGCGGAGCCACCGGCGCCCGATCCCCTCGCGTGCCCAGACGGCGATGAGGAGCATGCCGCCGAGCAGCGCGGCCGTGGCGGCGACCGCGGGCGGTACGGCTGTTCTCCCGCTGGCGAGGTGACGGACGACGTTGTCCCTCGTCGCGAACAGGGTCGCGCCGGCGAACGCGGCCACGAGACCGAGCCGGTTCAGGTGCGCGGGGCGCTCGCGCTCGCGGGCGAGCTCCACTCCCCCGGCGACGACGAGGACCGCGCCCGCCAGGAGCGGCACGCGGACGGGCTCGCCGAGGAAGACGAGCGCGATCGTCACCGAGACGAGGGGCGCCGTGCCGAAGACCATCGAGACCCGTGAAGCGCCGGACTCGCGAATTGCGAGCGTGACGAGGATCTGCGCGGCGCCGGGGGAGAGCAGGCCCACGAGGACGAACGGCCAGGCGGACGGGAGATGAAGGCCGCGCGCAGGCTGCTCGGCCACGGCGGCGACGAGCGCGACGCCGAGCGCCGTCCCGGCGGTAGCGATCGTGGCCAGCGCCACGTCCGGATCGCGCTCGAGCGCCATCCGCAGCGCCACGCTCATCGCGCCGAAGAGCACCGCCGAGGCGAGCGCGAGCCCGACGGCGGCTATACGGCCTCCAGCGCGTGCTCGGGCGTCGGCCTGCCCCGCGCGAAGAGCGGGACGAACACGTGCGCGAGCGGCCCGATCGCGAGTGCGTAGACGACGGTGCCGACGCCGACCGTGCCCCCGAGGAGCCACCCGGTGGCGAGCACCGCCAGCTCGAGTCCCGTGCGGACGAGCCGGATCGAATGTCCGCGCGCCGCGAGCCCGGTCATCAGGCCGTCACGCGGCCCGGGCCCGAGCCCGGCGCCGATGTACGCGCCGGTTGCGACTCCGTTCAGGAACACCCCGCACACGAGGCAGGCGACGCGGGTCGCCATGGCGTGAGGCGGATGCACGTGCCCGAGCACGACGTCCATCGTCCCGCCGACGAGGACGACGTTGCTCAGCGTGCCGATCCCCGGCCGCTGCCGCAGCGGGATCCAGAGCAGTAGCACGGCAGCGCCGACGAGGATCGCCCACGTCCCGATCGCGACCGAGGTCTGGCGGGCGAGTCCCTGGTGGAAGACATCCCACGGGTCGAGACCGAGGCCGGCGAGGACGAGCAGCGACGAGCTGACGCCGTAGAGGACGAGGCCGCTGTACAGCTGGACGAGACGCACGCGCACTCCCCGAACGTACACTCGCGCGATGCCCGGGGAGACGACGCTCGCCGCCCGGCTCGCGGAGGACGCCGCCGAGCGCTTCCTCCGCTACGTCCGCATCGACACGCAGTCGGATGAGGAGTCGGAGACGTACCCGAGCACCGAGGGACAGCTCGTGCTGTTGCGGCTCCTTCGCGACGAGCTGGAGCAGGCGGGGCTCGCCGACGCTGCGATGGACGCGCACGGCTACGTGACGGCGACCCTGCCGGCGACGGTCGGGCACGTCGTCCCGGCGATTGCGCTGTTCGGCCACGTCGACACCGCGCGCGAGGTGAGCGGCGCCGGCGTCTCGCCTCGGCGCGCCCGGTACGACGGCGGCGAGATCAAGCTCGGCGAATCCGGCCACGCGATCCGCCCGGAAGAGTCGCCCGAGCTCGCGAGCCACGTCGGACACGAGCTGATCACGACCGACGGAACGACGCTCCTCGGGGCCGACGACAAGGCCGGCGTGGCGGAGATCATGGCCGCGATCGCATATCTCGCCTCGGAGCCGCAGTTCCCGCACGGGCCGGTCAAGGTCGCGTTCAACCCCGACGAGGAGGTCGGCCGCGGCGTCGTCCATTTCCCGGTCGAGAGCTTCGGCGCGGCGGCGGCCTACACCGTCGACGGCTCGACCGCCGGCGAGCTGCAGGCGGAGACGTTCTCGGCCGCGCGGGTGCGGATGCACATCCGGGGGCGCGCCATCCATCCCGGCTGGGCCAAGGGTGAGCTCGTCAACGCGATCAAGCTTGCAGCCGAGATCCTCTCCCGCCTGCCCGGGGACCGGCTCTCTCCCGAGACGACCGAGGGACGCGAGGGGTACGTCCACCCCGTTCTCGTGCAGGGCGACTCGCTGCACGTCGAGCTGCGCTTCATCGCCCGCGACTTCGACAGCCAACGTCTCGCCGAGCACGTCGCCTTCCTGCGCGACCTCGCCGAGGACGTGGCGGGCGCCGAGCCGCGTTGCACGATCGAGGTGGAGGACCACATCCAGTACCTCAACACCCGGGACGGGCTCCAGCAGCATCCGGAGATCGTCACCAACCTCGAGGAGGCGATCCGCCGCGTCGGGCTCGAACCCAAGCAGACGGCGATCCGCGGCGGCACCGACGGCTCGGCGCTGACCGAGATGGGGCTGCCCACGGCGAACGTGTTCACCGGCGGACACGACGCGCACAGCGAGCGCGAGTGGATCTGCGTCGAGGACATGGGCCTCGCCGCCGCGACACTCGTCGAGCTCGCGCGGGTGTGGGCTGAGCCCTGACACGCATACTGAGGGCATGGAGCCGCTGCTCGATCGCCTGGGACGTCCCCTCGAGACGCTCCGGATCTCGATCACCGACCGCTGCAACTTCCGGTGCGTCTACTGCATGCCGAAGGAGGTCTTCGGCCGCGACTACGCGTTCCTCGAGCGCCGCGAGCTGCTCTCGCTGGAAGAGCTGGCTCGGGTCGCCGGCGTCTTCGCCGGGCTCGGGATCCGCACGATCCGCATCACCGGCGGCGAGCCGCTCGTGCGCCGCAACGTCGAGCATCTCGTCGAGCTGCTCGCGGCAATCGAGACACCGGCGGGAGACCGGCTCGAGCTCGCCCTGACGACGAACGGCTCGCTGCTCGCACAGAAGGCTGAGACGCTGGCCGCAGCGGGCCTGAGTCGGGTGACGGTCAGCCTCGACTCGCTCGACGACGCTGCCTTCCGCGCGATGAACGACGTCGACTTCCCGGTGCAGCGGGTGCTCGAGGGAATCGACGCGGCGGCCGCGACCGGGCTGCCGGTGAAGGTCAACGCCGTCCTGAAGCGCGGGGTGAACGACGGCGACGCGCTTGCGCTCGCAGAGCACTTCCGCGGCAGCGGGCACGTCCTCCGCTTCATCGAGTACATGGACGTCGGCTCGACGAACGGCTGGCGGCTGGAGGACGTCGTGAGCGCCGAGGAGATCGTCCGGCGCATCTCGGCGCGCTGGCCGCTCGAGCCCGTTGCCGCCGAGCGGCCCGACGCGACCGCGCGGCGCTGGCGCTACGCCGACGGCGCCGGCGAGGTCGGCGTCGTCGCGTCGGTCACGCAGCCCTTCTGCGGCGGTTGCTCCCGGGCGCGGCTCTCGGCCGAGGGACGGCTCTACACCTGTCTGTTCGCCGCACGCGGCCACGATCTGCGTGCGCCGCTGCGCCTCGGCGCCTCCGACGAGGAGCTCGCCGAGCAGCTCCGCTCGATCTGGACGCGCCGCACCGACCGCTATTCGGAGCTGAGGACGGCGGAAACGGCGGCCTTGCCGAAGGTCGAGATGTCGTACATCGGCGGCTGACGGGGCCCTCCTCCGACACCGTTAGGATTAGCGACGTGGAGCGGGTGGTGGCTCTGGGCCGGAGGGTGCTGCCGCATGGGTGGCGGGACTTCGGGATCCAGCTCGTCATCTGGTTCGGCTTCTACTTCTCGTACCTCGCCGTCCGGCACCTGACGAACAGCACGCCCGGCAAGGCGTTCGGCAACGGCCTGCGCGTGATCTCGCTCGAGCAGCGGCTGACGCACCACCTCTTCGAGCTGACGGTCGAGCGGATCGCCGACTCGTCCTCGCTGCTGCTGACCGCCGCGGCCTGGACGTACTGGAACTCGGAGTTCACTGTGATCGGCCTCGCGCTGCTCTGGGTCTATCTGCGCCGGCACGAGCGGTTCAGGCACTTCCGCAACACGATCCTCCTCGCCAACCTCATCGGTCTCGTCGGCTTCGCCGTGATGCCGACCGCCCCGCCCTGGATGTTCCCGAACGAGGGGTTCGTGGCCGGCGTCAACCACTCGAGCGCGCTCCTGCAGACACTGGGGAACCCGTATGCGGCGATGCCGAGCCTGCACGCCGCGGACGCTCTGATCGTCGGCTGGTTCCTCGTCTCCACGTCCCGGACGGTCTGGGCGAAGGCGCTCTGGGCGCTCTGGCCGGTCTGGGTCTGGTTCTGCGTGATCGCGACGGCGAACCACTACCTCCTCGACGTGTTCGCCGGGATCGGCGTAGCGCTCGCGTCGCTGCTCGTCACAACCTGGACGCGGCGGGTGGTCACGCGGCTCCGCGCGCTCGGCCTGGTTATCGCAAACCTGCTATAGTCAGGCATAGCAGGATTGCGATGTTGGAGACGAATGCAACTCCAAGACTCCGCCGCGTCAAGCACGGCTACACGCGGGGAGCCCGCTCTCTCGCCGGCCGCTCGGTCACGAGCCTGGCCCGCACCGGCGTCACGCCGAACGTCCTCACGACGACCGGCGTCTCGCTCTGCCTCGCGGCGTCGGTCCTCGTCCCCTTCGAGGAGCACGCGAAGCTCCTCGTCTTCTGGCTGGCCGCCGGGATCTTCGTCGTCGGTTCGCTGCTCGACATCCTCGACGGCGCGCTCGCACGCGTAGGCGGCAAGACGACCCCGTTCGGCGCCTTCATCGACTCCACGACAGACCGCGTAGGCGAGGGTGCGATGCTCGCCGCGATCGCGCTCGTCTTCTCCCGCCACGGCAGGGACTGGGCGGTCGTGCTCGCGGTCGCCGCGGTCGTCGGCTCGTTCCTCGTCTCGTACACGCGCGCCCGCGCCGAGGCACTCGGACTGAGCGGCGACGTCGGCCTGGGCTCGCGCGCCGAGCGCGTCGTGCTCATCACCGCCGGGCTCGTCTTCGCACCGTGGGGAGGCCTTCCGTGGGCGATCCTCGCGCTCGCCGCCACCGCCTGGCTCACCGTCGTCCAGCGCATCCTGCACGTCCGCAAGCAACTCTCATCCGGAGGAACCAGTGGCATCGACCAACGGTAGGGCACGCCTCGACGACGGCAAGGTCCGCGTCGCGATCGTCGGCGTCGGGAACTGCGCGAACTCGCTGCTCCAGGGCGTCGAGTACTACAAGAACGCGCCGGACGACCAGTTCGTCCCCGGCCTCATGCACGTCAACCTCGGCGGGTACCACGTCCGCGACGTCGAGTTCACGGCCGCGTTCGACGTGGTCAAGGGCAAGGTCGGCGAGGATCTCGCCGACGCGATGTGGGCGCATCCGAACGACACCATCAAGTTCGCGGACGTCCCGCAGACCGGCATCAGGGTCTCGCGCGGGATGACGCACGACGGCCTCGGCAAGTACCTCTCACAGGTCGTCGAGAAAGCGCACGGCAAGACCGACGACGTCGTCGGGATCCTCAAGGAGACGAAGACCGACGTCGTCGTGAACTACCTCCCGGTCGGCTCCGAGGCGGCGACGAAGTGGTACGCCGAGCAGATCCTCGAGGCCGGCTGCGCGATGGTGAACTGCATGCCCGTCTTCATCGCCCGCGAGGACTACTGGGGGAAGCGGTTCGAGGAGCGGGGCCTGCCGATCATCGGCGACGACATCAAGTCGCAGGTCGGCGCGACGATCACCCACCGCGTCCTCACCTCGCTCTTCCGCGAACGCGGCGTGCATCTCGACAAGACAATGCAGCTCAACGTCGGCGGCAACTCCGACTTCCTCAACATGCTCGAGCGGGAGCGGCTGGAGTCGAAGAAGATCTCGAAGACGAACGCCGTCACGTCGATGCTCGACTACGACCTCGGTGCGGGGAACGTCCACGTCGGCCCGTCCGACTACGTGCCGTGGCTGACCGACCGCAAGTGGGCCTACATCCGGATGGAGGGCTCGGCGTTCGGCGACGTACCGCTCAACGTAGAGCTCAAGCTCGAGGTCTGGGACTCGCCCAACTCGGCCGGAATCGTGATCGACGCCGTGCGGCTGTCGAAGCTCGCGCTGAACAACGGCGTCGCCGGCGCACTCGTCGGGCCGAGCTCGTACCTCATGAAGTCGCCGCCGCAGCAGATCGTCGACGACGAGGCACACGAGCTCACCGAGGAGTTCATCCGCCAGAACGCCCGCGTCGCCGCCGAGCAGAAGGCGCAGGCGGAGGTCTAGGAACCGATGGCACTGCGGGCGGCCGCGGCGAGAGTCGCCGACACCGCCCGCGGTTGCCGCACTCACGGCATGCGTACCCACGGGAGCGGACGGGACTTGCGAGACCCGGCGTGACGTACGGCCCGGAGCTCCGGTCGGCGCGCTCGCTATCGCCCGGCGAGCGAGCAGAGCTCTTCAACGCGGCGTACGAGGGCTACCTCGTCCCGTTCCATGTGGACGAGGCGATGCTCGTGTTCATGGACGAGGCGTTCGACCTCGACCTCGATGCGTCGCTCGTGGCGGACCGCGACGGCTCCGGCGTGGGCCTCGGCAACCTCGGCGTGCGCGGCGAGGACGCCTGGATCGGCGGCGTCGGCGTCGTGCCGCCGGCGAGGCGCTCGGGCGTCGGCGAGACGCTCATGCGCGCGCTCCACGAGCAGGCTCGGGAGCGAGGCGTACGGCGCGTCTGGCTCGAGGTCATCGTCGAGAACACGGGTGCCCTCGCCCTCTACGCGAAGCTCGGCTACCGGACCGTGCGCGACGTCGAGGTGTGGTCTCTCGCCGCAGACGAGGAAGCCGAATCGACGGCACTCGAGGTACCGGCGACGGAGGCCCGGGCTCGCCTTCGCGAGCTGCGGACAGAACGCGAGCCGTGGCAGCGCGCCGACGAGACGGTCGAGCACTATAGAGACGCCCGCGGGCTCGTGACGGACGACGGCGTCGCCCTGTTCCGCGCCGGCGACCCGGGCGGCGGGACGGTGCAGCTGCTGCAGCTTGCGGGCGAGGCGGAACCCCTTCTGCGCTGGCTCCGCCGCCTCGGCCCAGTCAGCGTCCTCAACCTGCCCGCTGACGATCCGGCCGTGACGGCGTTGGACGCTCTCGGCGCGACGGTCGTCATCCGCCAGCACGAGATGCTGCTCGAGCTCGCACCGTCGGGCGAGCACTAGACTCGATCGACGTGCGCATCGCGCTCGTCACGCCGTTCGCCTGGTCGCAGCCGCACGACGTGAACGAGCACGTGGACGTGCTCGCACGCGAGCTGCGGCGCCGCGGCCACGTGGCCACGATCCTGGCGCCTTCGAATCGTGCCCGCGACCTCGCAGCCGGGCGGCGCGCGCTGCTCGGCACCTTCGACGACCCGGAGCTGATCGCGATCGGCCCGGCCGTGCCGATCTCCCGGCGCAGCCGGATGGGAGTGCCGGTCGGCGTCCGCGCGAGCCTCTCGCTCGCGCTCGCCCGCGGCGGCTTCGACGTCGTACACGGCTTCGAGCCGGGCCTGCCGAGCCTCTCGTACCTCGCGCTCCGCGACTCCGCGGCGCTCACAGCCGCGACCTTCTTCTCGGCGGAACGGCTCGGCTATCCGCCGAGCCGCGCGCAGCGCGAGCGGCTGCTCGCCCGCGTGGACGCGCTCCTCGCCACGAGCGAGGAGATCGCGGAGGCCGCTGCCGTTCGCTTCCCCGGCCGCTACGAGCTCGTGCCGCACGGGGTCGATTCCGAGCTCTTCGCACCCGACGAGAAGCGGAACCTCGTGGTGGTGGAGTGGCGCCAGACGGAACGACCGCTCCTGCGCGCGCTCGTGCGCGAGCTCGTACAGCAGCCGGGCTGGGAACTCGTGCTCCTGCGAACGCGGAGCCCCGCCTCCCGGCCCGGGGTCTCGCCGCGGTTGCGCGGGAGGATGCGAGTCCGCACCGCCCGCACCGGCGCCGCCCGTGCCGAGCTGCTCCGTCCCGCCGCGATCTTCGTCCCCGCCGCCGAAGGGCTGCCGCGGCTCGTCGCGGAGGCGCAGAACGCGGGCGCCGCGATCGCATCTCCGCCGGGCCGCGCCGCGCAGCCCGAGCTCGCCGCCGCCGAGACGGCGCGGATGATCGAGGACGAAAAGTTCCGCACCGGCCGCGCCACCGAGAGCCTCGCGGCGGCCGAGTCGCAGACTGCGGAGGCGCTCGCCGACCGCGTCGAGGAAGTCTACGGACGGCTCGCCGCCCGCCGGCGCAGCCACACCACCCGCCCGCCCCTCGAGGAGCGCGACTGGATCGTCGCGGACCTCCACCTGCACACGAGCTGGTCGCACGACTGCTCGATCGACGTCGGCGAGCTGCTCGACCATGCCGAGGCGCAGGGTCTCGGCGCGATCGCCGTCACCGACCACAATGTCTTCGGCGGCGCGCTCGAGGCGGTCGAGCGCGCCCGGGGGCGCCGTCTCGTCGTCATCCCGGGCGAAGAGGTGAAGACAGGGGACCAGGGCGAGGTGATCGGGCTCTTCCTGCGCGACGAGATCCCGCGGGGGATGTCCTTCGGCGAGACGGTCGCAGCGATCCGCGCGCAGGGAGGACTCGTCTACCTCCCGCACCCGTTCGACCGCCTGCACGCGATCCCGAGGCCGGCGACGCTCCACCGACACCTCGCCGAGATCGACGTGCTCGAGGTCTACAACGCGCGGCTGCTCTTCGAGGCGTACAACGAGGAGGCGCTCCGCTTCGCCCGCAAGTACAACCTCACGCCGGGAGCTGGATCCGACGCGCACGTCCTCGCCGGCGTCGGCACCGGCGCCGTCCGGATGCGGCGCTTCAGCGGGCCCGAGGAGTTCCTCGTCTCGCTCCACGACGCCGAGGTGCTACGACGCCCGAGGTCTCTCGTCTACCTGCAGGGGCTCAAATGGGTGGCGCAGGCGAAGGAGCGGGTGCGCTAGGCGAGGAGCGTCGCCCCGGCGACCGCCGTTGGCCTGGTGTGGAGGCAGGCACCCACCTGGACGCGTCGAAGGACCGTCCGGCATGGTGGAGCCGCCCTTCGTGATGTTCAGCCGACCCCTTCCGTGACCGTGGCGACGGACGAGATCTACGAGAAGTACCTGCAAAAGGCGATCACCGAGAGCAACGCCCTCGGTGACGAGCTCACGCAGGCGGCGGGAGGCACGCGCGTCCCCGTGCTGGGCTCGGGTCATCCGCTCGCCGACGTCTTCCTCCTCAAGCACTCGCCGCAGGCGGCGGAGCTGCAGGAGGGCGTCGCCTTCTACGGCCGGGCCGGGAACGCGCTCCTCAAGTCGCTGCAGCGCCTCCATGTCGACCCGATGGCGATCTACGGGACGAACTGCCTCAAGTTCGCGGACGGCGACGAGGAGGAGTCGCGGCCGTTCCTCCTGCGGGAGCTGCACATCGTGCAGCCGAAGCTCGTGATCGCGATGGGCGACCCCGCACGCCTCTTCCTCAATGCCGTGCGCTTCCCGCTCTCGCGCGAGCTGAAGCCGGTCGAGGGCGAGCTCCAGGAGTACACGCCGACGATCCAGGCGCTCGTCACGCCCGACATCGACGAGTCGCTCGACGAGCAGCCGGCGAAGACGGCGTTCTGGAACGCCTTCAAGGTGCTCGGCGAGTGGTGGAGCCAGACACCCCCGTACTGATGGCCGTCGCCGCGCGCCCGCGCCGCCGCGCCGAGGCGTTCGTCGTCCTCGCCGCCGCAGTGGCGACGTGGTACGCCGTCGCGGAGCACGTGGGGCCGGTCGGGCTCTGGCCGACCGTCGCGATCGTCTCGGCCGGCGTCCTGCCCGCGACGCTGGGGCTGATCCTCCTCGCGCTCCCGTTCTGGACGCGACGGTGGACGGTCGTAGTGTCCGCGATCGTCTTCGGGATCACCGCCTTCGGGACCTGGGAGGCGGGCTTCCACCTCATCTCGAACTTCGCGAAGCTCGGGGCCTACACGTGCACGGGGTGGATCTTCCTCTGGTTCTTCGAGGAGCTGAGCTGGGTGGTCGTCGTCGGAGCGATCATCCCGTTCGTCGACGCGATCTCGGTTGCCGCCGGGCCGACGAAGGCCATCGTCAACCACCACATCGAGGTGTACTCGGCCGTCGCGGTCGCGTTCGTCGCGCCGGGCGGCCGTGCAGCCGACCTCGGGCCACCCGACATCCTCTTCTACGCCCTTTTCCTTGCGGCGACGGTGCGGTGGGGGCTCCGGCCCGCGTGGACGTGGCTCGCGATGACCGGGATGTACGCGCTGACGCTCGTGGTCGCCAACCTCGCGGAGGTCAACGGCCTGCCGGCGCTGCCCTTCCTCTCGGTGGGCTTCCTGCTCCCGAACGGCGATCTCCTCTGGCGGCGGCTACGCCGCCGGCATGCGGTCTAGCTCGAGCAGCGCGACGCACTCGACGTGCGGCGTATGCGGGAACATGTCCACCGGCGTCACGCGCCGCAGCTCGTAGCCGTGTTCCTCCCGAAGCGCCTTCACATCGCCCGCGAGCGTCGTCGGGTTGCACGAGACGTAGACGAGCCGCGGCGCGCCGATGCGTCCGAGCCGGCGCAGCGCCTTTCCCGCCAGCCCCGCCCGCGGCGGGTCGACCACGACGACGGCCGGAGGCCCTGAGCGTTCGAGCAGCTCCTCGACGGCTTCGCCGACGTTGCCGGCGAAGAAGGCTGCGTTGGCGACCCCGTTGAGCTCGGCGTTCTCGAGTGCGCACGCGACGGACTCCTCGGAGACCTCGATCCCCCAGACCGTCAGGGCGTCGCGCGCGAGCGAGAGCCCGATCGTGCCGATCCCGCAGTAGAGGTCCCAGACCGTCTCGCTGCCGGTGAGGCCTGCGGCGTCGCGGGCGAGGGCGTAGAGCCGCTCGGCCATGGCCGTGTTCGTCTGGAGGAACGCGTTCGGGCGGACGCGGAAGCGGAACCCGCCGAGCTCCTCCTCGATCCACTCCTCGCCCCAGAGGAGCCGCGTCGGCAGGTTCGTCACCTCCGCGGGGGTGTCGTTCACCGCCCAGTGGATCGAGCGCACCTCCGGGAAGCGGCGGAGGACGTCGACGAGGTAGCCGGTCTCGAATCTCTCCCCCGGCGCGGTCACGAGCTGGACGAGCGCCTGCCCGGTGTTGCGGCCCTGCCGGACGACGAGATGCCGTAGGTAGCCGCTGCCGTCGGCCTGCGAGTACGGCTCGAGCCCCTCCTCGCGCGCCCAGTCGCGAACGGCGTCGCGGATCCCGTTGCCGAGCTCGTCGACGAGCCAGCAGCGCTCGACCTCGAGCACCTCGTCCCAGCGGCCGGCCCGGTGGAAGCCGAGCGCCGGACCCGCGGGCGTCGCGGTGAAGGAGTACTCGAGCTTGTTGCGGTAGTGGAAGATCTCCGGCTCGCACGGGACGATCTGCTCGAGCGGCGGCTCGGCGATGCCGGCGAGCCGTTGGAGCGCGTCGCGCACCTGGAGCTGCTTCTGCTCGAGTTGCGCGTCGTAGGCGAGATCCTGGAAGCGGCACCCACCGCACGCGGGGAAGTGCGAGCACGGCGCCTCGACCCGCTCGGGCCCCGGGCGGAGCACCTCGGTCGCGAGCGCCTCGGCGTGGTTGCGCTTGACCTTGGTGACCCGCGCCCTGACGCGGTCGCCGGGCAACCCGCGCCGCACGAAGACGACGAAGCCGTCGAGGCGCGCAACCCCGTTCCCCCCGTACGCGAGCGAGTCGACGTCGAGCTCGAGCTCCTCCCCCTTCGTCACCGGCGCGGCCATGGGCGCACCGTAGCGGCGGCCGCGTGCCGCGCGGTCAAGCGAGCGTCGTGACGTAGACCTTGCGCTCGCGGGGCCCGTCGAACTCGCAGAAGAAGACGCCCTGGTACGTGCCGAGCGCGAGACCCTCGTCGCGAAGCGGGATGAGGACCTGCGGGCTCGAGGCGAGCGACGCGCGGGCGTGAGACGGCGCGTTAGGGCCGTCCGCATCCTCGTGGCGCCACTCCCAGTCGTCGCCGACGACGCGCTGGAATGCGTTCTCGAGGTCGGTCACGAGCTCGGGGTCGATGCGCTCGTTGATCGCGACGCCCGCCGTCGTATGCGGGACGTAGACGAGCGCGGCCGAGGCCCCGTTCGTTCCTTCGAGCGCGTCGCGGACGAGCTCGGTGATCTCGATCAGCTGTGTCTTGCGCTCGGTCCTGAGGGAAATCTCCCGCACGGGTCTATCCTACGAACCCGCATGGCGGAGCCGCTCCAGCAAGGAGAGATCGACGCGCTCAGCGCGGACGCCGACCGCTTCCTCGCGGAGCTCGACGAGGAGACGTACCTCCACTTCGCCGGGCTCAAGGAGACGTATGACCTCGCGCCGATCTACGAGCGCCACGAGCGTCTGACGCAGCTCGACACGGCGCTGGCGCTCGGGGCCTCCGTCGACGGCGACCGCCGTCGCCGCGAGCTGTGGAAATTCGCCTGCGAGGGCTATCTCGCCAACTTCGTGAGCGAGGAGGCCGAGCGTGTGGCGGAGCTCGAGGCGACGCTGACCGCGACCGTCGACGGCGAGGAGATCCCGTTCCGCATGCTCAAGCCGCGGGTGGGCAACGAGGAGGACCGCGACGTCCGGCGGCGGATGGAGGCAGCCAGGAACGAGCTGACCGAGGAGCACCTGAACGCGCTCGAGCTCCACGCGGCGCAGGTCGTCCAGCGCGAGACCCAGCGGCTCGGCGCCGCGGACCACGTAGAGCTGTACCGGAGCTTCGGCTTCCCCCTCGACGACCTCGCCGAGCAGTGCCGGCGCCTTCTCGCCGACACGGAGGATCTCTGGGAGGAGGCGGGCGACCGGTTCTTCCGCTCGCGCGTTGGGATGGGGCTCGGAGAGATCGCGCGCTGGGACGTGGCGCGCGCGTGGCGCGGCGCCGGCTGGGACGACGCCTTCCCGCCGGACGCAATGCTGCCCGCCCTCGAGGGGACGCTCGCAGATCTCGGCATCGACCTGCGCGGGCAGCAGAACGTCGAGCTCGACCTCGACGAGCGCCCGAACAAGGATCCGCGCGCATTCTGCTCGCCGATCGAGGTGCCGGGCCGCGTCGTCCTCGTGATGAAGCCGCAGGGCGGCCCTGCCGACTGGCGGACGCTCTTCCACGAGGCTGGCCACACCGAGCATTTCGCCCACACGTCGGCGGCTCTCTCGCCGGAGGAACGGCGGCTCGGGGACAACGCGGTCACGGAAGGGTGGGCGATGCTGCTCGAGCATCTGACGATCGATCCGGTCTGGCTCGAGCGGCGCCTCGACTTCCCCCGCCCGCACGAGTACGCCGCGGAGGGCGCGACCGAGCTCCTCTGGGTCGTCCGCCGCTACTGCGCGAAGCTCCTCTACGAGCTCGAGTTCCACACGGCGGAGGACCTGCCGGCGCTCCGGCCACGCTATGTCGAGCTTCTCGGCGACGCGACGAAGGTCGAGCCCGCGGCGGCCGATTACCTCGGCGACATCGACGACGGCTTCTACGCCTCGCAATACCTGCGCGCCTGGGCGCTCGAGGCGCAGCTGCGCGCCCACCTCCGGGAGCGGTTCGGCAACGCCTGGTTCTCGCGCCGCGAGGCGGGCTCGCTCCTGCGGGAGCTGTGGGCCGAGGGCCAGAAGCCGACCGCAGACGAGATTCTCCACGAGGTCACCGGCGAGACGCTCGAGCTCGCCGCCGTCGGCGACCGGATCCGCGAGGCGCTCGCCGCCGCCTGACCCGGCTCGTCGATGCTTCCGCTCCGCGACAGCGTCCCCGGCCGGACGACCCCGTTCGTCACGGTCGGGCTGATCGTCGCGAACTTCCTCGTGTGGTTCTGGGAGCTGAAGACTCCCGGCGTCGACGTGCACGTGTTCCGCGACGGCTTCTACCCGTGCGCGCTACACGGGCCGTGCCACCTGCCGCCGGGCTTCCATGCCCTGCCCTGGTACGAGGGCGTCTTCACCGGGATGTTCATGCACGCGAGCTGGGAGCACATCCTCGGCAACATGCTCTTCTTCTGGATCTTCGGCAACAACGTCGAGGACGCGCTCGGCCACGTCGGCTTTCTCGGCTGGTACCTCGCCGCCGGCATCGTCGCGATGGCGGTGCAGAGCGCCGTCACCCTGGAGTTCGCCGGCGTGCAGGGGGCAAGCATCCCGAACATCGGCGCGAGCGGGGCGATCGCGGGCGTCCTCGGCGCCTACTTCGTCCTCCTCCCGCGCGCGCGGGTGCTGACGGTGATCTTCTTCGGGATCATTCTCCTCCGGGAGATCCCGGCTTTCTGGTTCCTCGGCATCTGGATCGCGCTGCAAGCGTGGACCGGCGGCCTCTCGCTGGTTCACCCGGAGGCCGGCGGCGGCGTCGCCTTCTTCGCCCACATCGGCGGCTTCGCTTTCGGCCTGGCGACGGGCCTCGTGCTGCTTCTCGCCGGCCGGCGCCCGGCCGGGTATCACCTCCGCTAACGCTGAGGATTCGGACGGAATGCCGGGGGCATGCCGTCCGTTGAGGAACTTCATGCGAACTCTCGACGAGATCCACGAGGAGATCGAGCGCCTGAGCGAGGACCGCACCGAGCTCTGGCACCGGCTCTCCGACCGGCACGACCCGGAGGTGCGGGCCGAGATCCACGCGATCGACGCCCAGCTCGACCGCCTCTGGGACGAGCACCGGGCCGTCCGGGCACGACTGCGCTTCGGCGACCGCGACTCCATCGTCGCCCGGGCGCGGGTCGAGGAGCGCCTCGAGCGCGCGGCCTGAGCCGGGGCTCGCTCTACACTGAAGCTCTCTCGGGGCGTTAGCTCAGCTGGGAGAGCGCCGGCTTTGCAAGCCGGAGGTCACCGGTTCGATCCCGGTACGCTCCATCATCCTCCCGGGGAGTACGAGGCGCCAGATACGGGCGTTGGCGCCATAGTGCGACTCCGGGCTCGCCCTCAGGCTCCGGTCTGTGCGAGGTACTGATGTACGAAGGCGATGGACATGCTGCCTTCACCGACCGCGGCGGCGACGCGCTTGACGGGACTGAACCGAACGTCTCCGCAGGCGAGGATGCCCGGGACACTCGTCTCCAGGAGGAAGGGGTCCCGGTCGAGCTGCCACCGTCCGGCGGCGCTGACGTCGAAGCCCGTGAGCACGTAGCCCTTTGGGTCGAGCGCGATCTCCTCCGGGAGCCAAGCGGTCTCGGCGTCGGCACCGATGAAGATGAACAACCCGCCCGACTCCCGCCGGGTCGTCGAGCCAGTCGCGGCGTTGTGGATGTCGATCGCCTCCAGAGAGACGTCCCCGTGCGCGCCGACTACCTCCGCTCGATACTCCACCTGGATGTTCGCGCGGGTGGCGAGCTGCTCGACGAGATAGCGCGACATGCTCTTCTCCAGCGTCTCGCCGCGGTAGAGGATTGTCACGCTTCGGGCGTGGGCCGAGAAGAACATCGCTGCCTGGCCGGCTGAGTTGCCAGCGCCGATGATGTGGATGTCGAGGCCGTGGGTGTTCGCTGCTTCGCTGCGTGCGGCTCCGTAGAAGACGCCCCTGCCGGCAAGGCGGTCGAAGCCCTCGACTGCGAGGTGCCTCCAGGAGACGCCGCAGGCGAGAATGATCGTGCGAGCGTTGAGAACGTCGCCGCCGTCGAGGTGAGCCTGATGGCTTACGGGGTCGATGCGCGTGATCGACCGGGTGACGAGGATCTCGGCGCCGAGCCTCCTCGCTTGCTGGAGCGCCCGACTCGCCAGCTCGTCGCCGGAAACTCCGGAGGGGAAGCCGAGGTAGTTCTCGATCCGGGAAGACGTGCCTGCCTGGCCACCGGGCGCCTCGCGCTCGATCACGATCGTCCGAAGCCCCTCGGACGCGCCATAGACGGCGGCTGCCAGGCCGGCAGGCCCGGCGCCGACGATCACCGCGTCGTACTCCGCGGCCTGTGGCTCGGTCGGGATGTCGAGCAGCTCCGCCACCCGGCGCAACTGCGGCCGCACGACCGTCTTCCCATCGACGACACGAATCGCCGGATAGTCACCCTCCGTCGGTAACGCTCCGGCCCATTCCGCAACATCGGCGGGGACACCCGGCTGGAGCCATCTGAACCGGATCTGGTTGTGCTCGAGGAACCGCCTCAGCTCCGCGCACGACGCATCCCGGCGGTGGCCGAGGACGACCGCTCGGAACGGGGTCGGTGCGGACGCACGGGCTTGGAGGCCTCTGGCCCCCGTCATCCGGTTCATCGCCAGGGCGCCAACCCGCTCCCCGATCGCGGGCGCCACGGCGACGAGCGCCTGGTAGTCGTCCAGCTCGATCCGGAACACACGTGAGGCCTCCGCTGCCCGGAACCCGCCGGGGTGCAGCATGCCGAACGCGATCGACATCTCCCCGAAGACCTCTCCTGGCTTCCGCTCGCCGATCACGGTCTCCACGCCGTCGGCGCGCCTGATCACCTCGAGTCGACCCGCGAGGACGCCGAACAACGCGCGTGCATCACCCTCGTGTACGGCGGACTCTCCGGGAGCGAGCGTGATGTCCGACACGACCCGGGCGAGCCGGTCGCGTTCGACCGGCTCGAGGTCCGCGAACACTGCAATCCGATCGATCTCCTCCGCCGTCACCAAGGCAGACACCGCCGCCCCGGGCCTAGCAGCCTGCCGCGCTCGATGTCCGGCACTCCGGAAACACCCCAAGCGCGCTCAATCTCGGCGCCGCTCAACGCAGGCGCAACGCTAGCTGCGTTGCTTCCGTCGGCGTGCGTCGCCCTCGCCCACCGGCCCATCATCTCTGTACCGTCCGCGCGTGGACGTGACGCTTCGTGAAGCCGGTCGCGAGGATCGCGAGGAGGTGCGGCGCCTGCTCGCGGACTACCTGTTCGAGTTCGACGGCCGGACGGAGCCGTACCCCTACTTCGGGGCCTACTGGCAGGAGACCGAGCGCCTGCCGTTCCTCATCGAGGCGGCCGGCGACACCGCCGGCCTTTGCCTCGTCCGCGTCCAGGGCAACGGCTGGGACATCGCGGAGTTCACGGTCGTGCCGGAACGCCGCCGCAGCGGCGTCGGGCGGGCCGCCGTCGAGATCCTCGCCGAGCTCGCCCGCGCCGCGGGGGTCCGCCACCTCGTCGCCAAGGTTCACCCGGACAACCCCGAGGCGCTGCCGTTCTGGCTCGCCGCCGGCTTCTGCGAGGTCGACGCCCCGGGCCCCATCGTCACGCGCCGCGAGCTCTAGCTCCGGTTGATGGTTGCCACCAGCCGAAATGGACGCCACACTTCCCCTGTGACCGACGGGCTTGACATGCGGGGCCGCTACGAGCAGGCGCTCGCGGAGGTCGACGAGATGAAGCGCGCCCTGCGCGAGCACGCGCAGAACGTCGCCAAGCGCGAGAAGGAGCTCGACCAGCTACGACTCGAGGTCGCGGGCCGACAGGGCCGCCGGCGAACCGCCGCAGCCGTCGGCCCCGATCGCTCGGACGAGCTCGCCCGCGCAATCGCAGACGCCGAGAAGCGCGAGCGGGAGGCCGTGCAGGAGCTCGCGCTCGCCAAGGCCGAGCGTGAGCGGCTCGACGAGCGCGAGCAGACGATTCGGAAAGTCGAGCGGGAGCTCGCCGGGCTACGCGTCCAGCTCGAGGAGGAGCGCGCGCGGATCACCGGCAAGGCCCCGGCCGAACCGGAGCCCTCGCGCGAACCGAAGCCCGAAGATGAGCCGCCGCCTCCGACTCCGCTGCCGGAGCCGCCCGGCGAGCCGGACCTCGAGCCGGCCGCCGGCGCGAAGCGCCGTCGCAGCAGCATGCTCGCGGACCCGCGGCTCAAGAAACGCAGCTAGAGAGCCTCCAGTCGCGCTGGTATCGTCGGAGTTCGCCCGCGCGAAGCAAGCTGCGCCGGGCCGCTTCGTCATGTCCACGTACGTAAACCCCGTCGACCCACCCGACCTCGGCCTGCTGCCGACCTTCCGCAGGTTGCTCCGGCTCTGGCGCGGCCAGTGGAAGCTCGGCGTGTTCGGGCTCACGTGCTCGTTCTTCTACTCGCTCATCTCGATCGCGATCCCGATCCTCATCCAGCACGCGATCGACGACTCGATCGTCCCCGCCGCCAATCATCATCGGCAGCCGCTCTGGCCGTACCTCCTGATCATCGTCGGCCTCGCCGCGCTCCGCTTCGTCATCAACTTCAACCGGCGGTTCGCGACCGCCCGCATCGGGGTCCGGATCGAGGCGCAGATGCGCGAGCTCCTCTACCGCGCATACCTGCGCTACCCGCGCGCCTTCTACGACCGGCACGCGACGGGCCAGGTGCTCTCTCGCGCGACGAACGACCTCTACCCGATCCGCTACTTCATCGGCTGGGGCCTCGTCCAGGGGATGCAGAGCGTGATGATGATCACCGCCGCGGCGATCGTCCTCGTGCTCGTGGATGCGAGGCTGGCGCTCTACACCGCCGTCGCGATGCCGCCGATCACGCTGCTCGCCTTCCGCTTCGCGCGACGCGTCTCGCCGCTCTCGCGCCAGGTCCAGGAGCGGAAGGGCGACGTGACGGAGGCGGCCGACGAGGCGGTTGTGGGGATCGAGATGGTGCAGGCGTTCGGCCGCGAGGACGACGTGCGCGAGCGTTTCGGCGACAAGGCGGAGGGCGTCCGCTCGACCGTTCTGCGGCAGGCCGGAGTCGAATCGCGCCACCTGCCGGGCCTCTACTACCTGCCCGGGCTCTCGATCGCCGCCGTCGTCTTCTTCGGCGGGCGCGCGGTGATCGACGGCGACCTCTCGATCGGCCAGTTCGTCCTCTTCGAGACGCTGCTCATCCAGCTCGTCTGGCCGCTCGAGGCGATCGGCTGGATCATGAACCTCGCCCAGCGGGCGCTTGCCTCGGCGGGGCGCAGCTTCGCCTGGCTCGAGGGAATCGAGCCGCTCCCCGAGCCGAAGCAGCCAAAGCATCTTCCGGACGGCGAGCTCGGCGTCCGCTTCGAAGGCGTTCGCTTCGCGTACGGCGGCGAGGTCGACGTCCTCAGCGACCTCGACCTCGAGCTCGAGCCCGGCGAGATCGTCGCCGTCTGCGGCGCGACCGGTGCGGGCAAGACCTCGCTCCTCAACCTCCTTCCCCGCTTCTACGACCCGACCGGCGGCCGGGTGCTCGTCGGCGGCGTCGACACGCGCGACATCCCGATCGCGGAGCTTCGCAGCTCGGTCGCGCTCGTCACGCAGAGACCGGTCCTCTTCTCCGTGCCGCTCCGCGAGAACCTCATCTCCGGCCGGGAGGACGCCGACTGGGACGACGTGCTCGCCGCCTGTGCGGCCGCCGGCGTCGACTCCTTCGGGCCGGATCTCCCGGACGGCTACGACACGCTGATCGGAGAGCGAGGCATCAACCTCTCCGGCGGCCAGCGGCAGCGCGTCGCGCTTGCGCGCGCGCTCGTGACGGGAGCGCGCGTCGTCGTCCTCGACGATCCCCTCTCTCAGGTCGACCAGTTCGGCGAGCGGCGCCTCGTCAAGCTCCTCCGCCCCGCACTCGCGGGCCGCACGGTGCTCGTGGCGACCCAACGGCTCTCGACCGTAGAGATCGCCGACCGCGCGGTCGTGCTCGTCGACGGCCACGTCGTGGAGGCGGGCAAGCCGCGCGACCTACTTGCGGCCGGTGGCCCGTTCGCCGCTCTCTTCGGCGACGAGGTGATCGCCGCATGAGGAGACTGACCAGGTACCTCGAGGGCCGGAAGCTCTTAGCCACGCTGATGGTGCTCGTCGGGGCGGGCAATGCGGCCGCGCAAACCGGCGGCTGGCTGCTCGTCCGCAACGCGATCGACCAGGGCATCACGCCCCCCGGCAACAAGCACCACCTCACGATCGTCGTCGCGATCTATCTCGGCGTCGCAGCGGCCGGCTGGATCCTCCAGGCGATACTGATCCGCGGCCTCGCGACGATCGGCCAGGCGATCGTGATCGGCCTGCGGCGTGACCTCTTCGACCACCTCACCGGACTCTCGCTCCGCTACTTCTCGCAGCAGAAGGCCGGCTGGATCATCGCGCGCCTGACGAGCGACGTCGACGCCGTCTCGGACACGCTCTCCCAGGGGATGCCCACCCTCGTCTCGAACGTCATCCTCCTGCCGGTCGCGGTCGCCGCGCTGCTGATCGCCGACTGGCGGCTCGGCCTCATCTCGCTCGCCGTCCTGCCCCCCGCGCTCATCCTCTCGCGCTGGTTCCAGCGCGTCTCGCACGCAGCTAACGTCGAGCAGCGGAACCGGATCGCAGCCGTGACGGCGCAGATCGCCGAGTCGGTGGCGGGGATGGCCGTCGTGCAGGCGTTCAACCGCGAGCGCCGCTTCCAGGCCGAGTTCGACGCGCTCAACGACGCGAACCGGGCGCAGGCGACGTACGTCCAGAAGATCTTCTCCGTCTTCTTCCCGTCGATCGAGTTCCTCGGGGTGCTCGCGATGAGCGCCGTCCTCTACTTCGGCTCGCACCTGTACCAACGCGACACGCTGACGATCGGGACGCTGATCACGGCGATCTACCTCCTGCAGCTCGTCTTTCAGCCGTTGCAGGAACTGTCGGATGTGTACGGACAGCTCCAGTCGGCCGGCGCGGCGATGGTGAAGATCGCGACGATCCTCGACGAGGAGCCGGAGATCCGCGACCGGCCCGGCGCGCAGCCGCTGGCTCGCCTCGAGGGCGACCTCGAGCTCGACGACATCGTGTTCGCCTACGGCAAGGATCCCGTCCTGCACGGTGTCTCCTTCCGCGTTCCACCCGGCGGCTGCTTCGCGCTCGTCGGCGAGTCGGGTCACGGGAAGTCGACCCTCGCGCGGCTGATCGGCCGGCACTACGACCCCGACCGGGGAGCGGTCCGCATCGACGGGCACGACCTGCGTGACGTCCAGCTCCGCTCGTACCGGCGCCAGCTCGGCGTGGTGCTCCAGGATCCGTTTCTCTTCAGCGGCACGATCGCGTCGAACATCCGCTTCGCGAAGCCGGATGCGACCGACGAAGAGGTCGAGGCCGCGGCCGCCGCGGTGGGGGTAGACCGAGTGGCGGCGCGGCTCTCCGGAGGCCTCCAGCACGCGGTGCGTGAGGGCGGCGCGGGGCTCTCTTCGGGCGAGCGCCAGCTCATCTCGATCGCCCGGGCGCTGCTCGCCGACCCGCGCATCCTCGTGCTCGACGAGGCCACCTCGAACATCGACCGCCCGACCGAAGTGCTGATCGAACGCGCCCTCGACCGGCTCCTGCACGGCCGCACGTCGATCATCATCGCCCACCGCCTGTCGACCGTCCGGCGCGCCGAGGAGATCCTCGTCGTGGAGCACGGCAACATCGTGCAGCGCGGCAGGGAGAAGGAGCTGCTCGCCGTCGACGGCCCGTTCCGCCGCCTGGCGCACACGCTCGAGGGCGGCGAGCCGGAGCTCGCAGCTGCGGGTTAGGTCGCCTGCTCCGGGTCGGTCTGGGCGAGAACGCGCAGTGCCACCTCGACGACCTTCGGGTCGAACTGGCTGCCGGCTCCCTGCGCGAGCCGGCGCAGCGCCTCGCGATGGCTGAGGCGGCGGCGATACGGCCGGTCGCTCGTCATCGCGTGGTATGCGTCGCAGACGAAGATGATCCGCGCCTCGAGCGGGATGTCCTCGCCGGCAGCACGGTCCGGATAGCCACGGCCGTCCCAGCGCTCGTGGCAGTGGCGGACGATCGGCCGCACCTCCTGGAGCCGGTCGATCGGCGCGATGATCCGCTCGCCGAGCTCCGGATGCGTCTGGACGAGCGCCCGCTCCGTCGCCGTGAGCCGGCCGGGCTTCGCGAGCACGTCGCTCGGGATTCCGATCTTGCCGATGTCGTGGAGGAGCGCGCTGAGCTCCAGGCGCTTCAGGGTGGGCTCGTCGAGACCGATCTCCCGGCCGACGCGGAGCGAGAGGTCCGTGATCCAGCGCGCGTGCGCCGACGTGTACTCGTCGTTCGCCTCGAGGGCGTTCGCGAGCGCCTCCACGGTGGAGACGAATGTGCGCTCGAGGCCCTCGTAGCTCGAGGCGTTGGCGAGAGCGAGCTTCGCCTGTTGGGCGATGCCGGCGAGCAGTCGTAGCTCGCGCTCGCCGAAGTCGTCGTCTGGGACGACCGCGGTGATGCAGGCCACCCGTCGGTTCAGCTCGAACGGCGCCACGGCGTAGGTGACACCTGGAAGCGGCGGGGCGTCGAGGAACTTCTCGTAGTCGCCCGGAGGGCTGAAGTACGGCTCGCGACGGCCCTCCAGCTCCGTAGCCGAAATCTCGAGCGCCTCCAGTTGCGAGCGGTGCTCGGCGTCGACTCCGTGAAACGCCTGGGGAACGAGGCGGCCGCCATCGCCCTCGAGCCAGAGCACAGTTCGCGACGAACCGATGATCGACGCAGCCAGATCGACCGCGACCTCTGCGATCTCCTCCGGCCCCGAGGCCGCCGCCAGCTCGCGGCTGAACTCGAGCAGCGCGGTCGCGCTCTGCGCCTCGCGGCGCGCCGCCTCGTAGAGGCTCGCGTTCTCGACGGCCACCGCTGCGTGGCCCGCAAGCACCTCGAGCAGGCGCACGTCGTCTTCGTCGAACTGGTTCAGGCCGAGCTTCGAGATGACGGTTACGCCGACCACGCGTGTTCCGTAACGAAGTGGCACGGCAAGGAGAGACTCCTCGATGGGGTCGGTTCCCTCGATCAGATCCCCGAACTCGCAATTGGCGGCGTCGCCGACGACGATCGACTCGCCGAGCTCCGCGCAGCGACCGGTTACGCCCTCGCCGACCCGTTTCCGCAGGATCTCGAGCGAGAGGGAGGCCGCGCTGGACGTGAGCTCGCCGCGGAACGCGACCGGTACGAGCTCGTCGCCGTCGGTGACGAAGACACGGCAGTTGTGGTAGTCGACGAGTGCCCGCAGCTCCACGGCGATCGCGTCGCCGATCTCGCGGACGTCGTTCAGCCGGTTCAGCTTCCCGCTGAGGCTCTGCAGCATCTTCAGGTGTGCGATCGAGCGCACGTCCCGGTCGATGCTCGGCGTGTCGGGACGCTTCGTCTCGTCGTCGGCGTAGAGCACGACCTGGTTCTTCCCCTGTGCCTTGGCCGTCATCATCGCGGCTTCGGCGCACGCCGCGAGCTCGCGCGGGTTCATCGCGTGCTCGGGACCGAGGGCGAGCCCGACCGAGACCGTCATCCGACCGATTCCCGGGAAGTCGACGGCAGCGAGCCGGGTCTGCACCCGCTCGGCCACGCGGACGGCGTCCTCGCCCCCGCACCCGTCCATGACGACGGCGAACTCCTCGCCGCCGAGCCGGCAGATGACGTCCTCGGGGCGGACGATGGCGCGCAGCGCCTCTGCGAGAAAGCGGAGCAGCTCGTCACCGACCCCGTGACCGTGGACGTCGTTGACGCGCTTGAAGTCGTCGATGTCGAGCATGAGCACCGCGATCGGCAGGTGCGTGCGGCTTGCCTCCTGCAGCGAGCCGAGCAGCCGCTCGTAGAAGACGCTGTGGTTGAAGAGGCCGGTGAGCGAGTCGGTGCGGGCCTGATGCTCGAGCCGTGCCCGGATCTCCGCGTTGTCGAGCGCGAGGGCGGCCGCGTCGCCGAACCGCTTCGCGATCTCGAACTCCATCTCGGTGAAGGCGACGGCCTCGCCCTCGCGATAGATGTTGAGCGCGCCCTTGATGCTGTCGCGAGCGATGAGCGGGACGCAGATCAGCGCCTCGGGCTCGAGGGGGGTCCCCGGCACGGTGCGCACCCGAGAGTCGAGGTGCGCCTGGTTCGAGAGCACGGCCTCGCGGTTCCGCGCGGCCCAGCCGGTGATGCCCTCGGCGAAGCTGATCGTCGTGCTCATGATCTCGTCGGCGTACACGTCGCGGACGAGCACGGGCTTCAGCACTCGCTTGGCCTCGTCGGCCTCGTAGATGCTCAGCGTGTCGTGGGGGATCAGACCGCCGACGGTGTCGGCGATGCGGACGAGCAGCGCGTCGAGGGTCTGCTCCGCGAGGACCTCGTGGAAGACGTCGGCGAGACGCCGGTACGACTCCACGAGCGTCGGATCGCCGGGATGGACGTCGACGTCGAGCAGCCGGAGATGACTCGGCCGAGCTACCACCGATCCCCCGACCGATCGCAATTGAGATACACCGTTAGAAGCCCCCGAAGGGTTGACCGCAGCCGGACGTACGAAGCATCGGTGCGAGGCGCCCCGCGCCGATCCCTCGTGGGGGTGATCGCATACTCCGATGAATCGCCGGGTGGCCGCCTGGGAAGCCCCCGGGCTGCCGGATTCCGCCTCCGGCCTCGTCCGGCAGCGAACACCCAACGGCACGGAGCGCGGTCGAGACCGCGCTCTCGGCCACGCATAGTTCGGCCAGATCGAGCGGAGAGCGGAGCTCTTAGCTCGGTTCTTCTAGTCGCCCCAGTCGAAGTCGCGGGCGCCGCCGTTGCCCCAGAAGGCGGAATCCTCGACCACCGGCGCCACCGCCGTCTTCTCCCGCGTCTCGGCCGTGACCTCCTCGTACGGCTCCTCGCCCGGCCAGACGCCGACGTTCTCGAGGCTCGCATCGCTGAAGTCCGGCTCGACGCCGTCCATCGTCTCCTCGATTCGCGCCTGCTTCTCGCTCTTGAAGAGCGGATGGTTCCCGAACGGATCCTCGCCCTTGTAGTGGTCGATCGGCATCGTGTCGCCGAGCCGCGCGTTTCGTTCCTTCAGGTCGAGGTGCTCCTTGATGACCTGCGTGAAGATAGACGGTGTCTCTACCGGCATGAATCGTCCTCCCGTGGGTCGTGCTCGTCGCTCGCGGGAATGATAACCGGGATTGCAGCGGCTTTCTCGTTCGAGAGCGTCGAGCCATCCCCTGCACCGTGTCGCTCGACGCGGTCCTTCCCGGCGCGCTTCGCCCGGTACAGGGCTCCGTCGGCGGCGGTGACGAGCTGCTCCGTCCCCGCGTGCGGCGCGTACTCGGCCACCCCGAAGCTCGCGGTCAC
Organism: uncultured Actinomycetes bacterium; assembly: GCA_963796265.1. GTDB lineage: Bacteria > Actinomycetota > Thermoleophilia > Gaiellales > Gaiellaceae > Palsa-739. The sequence continues at coordinate 849,330 of CAWCLA010000002.1, forward strand.
CCGGAGGCCGGCGGCGCTCGGGATGCTTCGGGCGGCGAGGCCGGCACGAACGCGCTCGGCGAGCTGGGTCGCGCCATCCTCGTCGGCGCCGGGGAGCAGGAGGAGGAACTCCTCCCCGCCCCAGCGTCCCGCGACGTCCGAGTCGCGAAGCGTCTCGCGGACGATGTCGCCGAAGGCGCGCAGCACCTCGTCCCCGACGGCGTGGCCGTGCGCGTCGTTCACGTCCTTGAAGCCGTCCAGGTCGGCGAGGACGACCGAGAGCGGCGTCTCGAGGCGCTCGGCACGGGCCGTCTCGGCCTGGAGCGCGACGGCGCAGGCGCGGCGGTTTGCGAGGCCGGTGAGGCCGTCGACGAGCGCCTGGCGCTCGACCATCTTGTGCAGGCGGGCGTTCTCGAGCGCGATAACCGCATGGGCCACGAGCGACGCGGCATTCAGCCGCTGCGTCTTGCTGAACGAGTCGCCCACGAGCTCGAGCGTCCCGAAGCGCTCGTGAGCTGCCAGGAGCGGCAGGTTCAGCCGTTCGCCGTGGGCGTTCGCATCGCCGCTCTCGACGACGGTGCCATAGTCCGAAACGATCCGGCAGCCTCGGGCGGAGGTCGCCTCGGCGGCCGCCGCCGCCACGATGCGGAGCAGCTGGTCCGGGTCGTGAGTCGCGGCGAGCGCCTCGCCGAAGCGCGCCAACGCCTCGCGCACGCGCCCGCGTTCGGCTTCGAGCTCGGCGAGCCGTTCCTCGAGCTGCGCGGCCATGTCGTTGAGCGCAGCGCCGAGCTCCGCGAACTCGTCGTGTCCGCGGACGGGGACGCGCTCGTGGAGGCTCCCGCGCGCGATCTCGCGCGCAGCCGTGGCGAAGCGGCGGAGATTGCGGACGATCGACCGTCCCTGGAGGTAGGCGACGACGCCGACGAGCGCCAGGCACGTGAGCAGCCAGAGAACGAGCCGGTCGCGCGTTCGCGCGTCGGCCGCTGCGATCACCGACTTCTGCGTCAGGACGGCGAGCCGGACGGCAGGGACTCCGGGAAGCGCAGGCGCGGCGAGCGCGCGGTAGCGGATACCCGCGACCCGAACGGTCTCGCTCCTCCCCGCCACGACGGAGACGTAGCCGTGGAGCGGCGGTGCCGAGACCACGATCCGCGTTCCCTCGAGCAGGACGAGAACGTCGCCGGCGTCGAGCGCCGCCCCGTGGCGTAGGCGGGTGACGAGACCGATGTCGAGCGGCACCGTCGCAACGACCTCGCCCAGCCGCTTCGTCCCGGTGACGACGTCGACGGGCAGTCGAGCTGCGAGACCTTGCGTTCTGCCGGCGCGGAGGCCGCGGCTGCCGAGGACGTACAGCGACCGCCTTCCCGCCAGGATCCGCTGGAGCGCCCGGCGGTCGCCTCGCTCGAGAGCGCGCTGGAGCTGCCGCGAGCGCGCGAGCCGCTGGGCCTCCGCCTGAGCGCGGTCGGTCTGCTCCTGATACAGCGTGAGCGCAGCGCGGAGCTCGGACTCCTGCCGTAGGCCGACCTGGCGCGAGGAGCCCGAGCTGGCAACGGTGCTGAACCCCCAGTACGTAGCCGCCAGCGGCACGAGCGAAAGCAGCACGAAATACGCGACGAGCTTGAACTTGAAGCTGCTCACCCGGGCCTTCCCGAGATCAAGCGAAAAATCCCTCCTGCCGATACTCCCTTCGGGGATGTTGTCGGCGGGAGGAGGGAACGGCATGAGCCGGAAGGAGCGTGCGAGCGCTGCATCCGGTCGCCGCGACGCACACCAAGCCGCCACACGGCCCGCACGCCGCGCGCCTGCTGCTCGGGAGCGGCACCGCCTTCGGCGACGCGCCGGGATGCCGCAGGTGCAGCCGGTATCTGCGAGGATCCGGGGATGGCTGGCCGGTTTCGGAGGTTCCGCCCCACGCCGTGGGCCCTCACCATCGCAGCGTGGGACGTGTGGCGCCGCCTGCCCCCGCAGCAGCGCCGCCAGCTCATGAAGCTCGCGCGGCAGCACGGGCCGAAGCTCGCCGCCCGCGCGGCAAAGACGGCCCGCCGCCGCCGGTAGCACCCGGCCCCGCCCTCACGGCCGGGCGTAGCGAGGCCGCCTACAGACCGAGTGCGGCGCGCACGATCCGGTCCTGCTCGCGCAGGTGGGCGGTCGGATAGCCCTCGCTCGGGCTCGCCCGCCACGGCCGGCCGACGTAGAGGAGCGGCACGCCCTCCGGCTTCGTCTCCTCCAGCCGGTGGCGAATCGCGCGCCAGGCGCCCATGTTCTGGGGCTCCTCCTGCGCCCAGACCACCTCGCGAAGATTCGGGTACCCGGCGACCACGGCCCTGGCCGGCTCGACCGGGAACGGGTAGAGCTGCTCGAGCCGGGCGACGGCGACGCGGGCCGCCTTTCCGCGCTCCTCGTGACCGGCGATGTCGTAATAGATCTTCCCCTGGCAGAGCACGAGCCGCTCGACGCGCTCGCGGTCGGACCTCGCGTCGTCGAGGAGCGGTCGGAACTCGCCGCTCGCGAGGTCTTCCAGCGTCGAGCCGGCCGGCTTGAGCCGCAGCAGGCCCTTCGGCGTCAAGACGACGAGCGGCCGCGCCGTGGCGTCGAGCGCCTGCCGCCGCAGCAGGTGGAAGTACTGGCCGGATGTCGTGCAGTTCACGATCCGGAGGTTCTCCTGCGCCGCGAGCTGGAGAAAGCGCTCGAGGCGGGCGCTCGAGTGCTCCGGCCCGTTGCCCTCGTAGCCGTGCGGCAGGAGGAGCGTCAGGCGGGTCGACTCCCGCCACTTCGTGAGGCCGGCGGCGATGAACTGGTCGATGACGATCTGCGCGCCGTTGACGAAGTCGCCGAACTGCGCCTCCCACAGGACGAGCGCCTCCGGCGCCGCCGCCGCGTAGCCGTACTCGAAGCCGAGGCAGGCGTACTCCGAGAGCGGCGAGTTGTAGATCTCGCAGGCCGCGCCGGCGTCGTCGAGATGCTGGAGCGGCGTGTACGTCGCGCCCGTGTTGATCTCGTGGAGGACGTCGTGGCGGTGGGAGAAGGTGCCGCGCTCGGTGTCCTGCCCGGTGAGCCGGATCGGGATCCCCTCGACGAGAAGCGAGGCGAACGCGAGCGCCTCCGCCTGGCCCCAGTCGATCCCTCCCTGTTCGATTGTCTCGCGCCGCCGGTCGAGCTGTCGCATGAGCTTCGGGTGGGGCGCGAAACCGTCGGGGACGCGGAGCAGCTGCTCGTTGAGCGCACGCAGCCGGTCGGCGGCCACGGCAGTCACGACCTCGTCGCCCGTCGCGGCGGGGATGTGCGTGTCGTCGAGCCGCGCAGGTTGCGGCTGTCCGAACGTCTCCTTCAGCGCCTCATGGGCCTGGCGCAGCGCCACCACGACTTCTTCCTCGACCGCGTCCGCCTGCTCCTGGGTGAGAATCCCCTCGGCCACGAGACCCGTCGCGAACTGCTCCCGGACGGTCGGATGCGCCTCGATCGCGGCTGCGAGGAGCGGCTGCGTGTACGCCGCCTCGTCCTGCTCGTTGTGGCCGTGCCGCCGGTAGCCAACGAGGTCGACGACGACGTCGTGGCCGAAGCGGCGCCGGTACGCGAGCGCGAGCCGGACCGCTGCGAGCGCCGCCTCCGGGTCGTCGGCGTTCACGTGGATGATGGGGATGTCGAAGCCCTTGGCGAGATCGCTCGAGTAGCGCGTCGAGCGGCCGCTCTCCGGCTCGGTCGTGAAGCCGACCTGGTTGTTGGCGATGAGGTGGAGGGTGCCGCCGGTCGAGTAGCCCGCGAGCGCCTGGAGGTTGAGAGTCTCCGCGACGCTGCCCTGGCCGGCGAACGACGCGTCGCCGTGGATGAGGACCGCGAGCGCGACGCTCGGGTCGTGGTAGCCCTGCCTCGACGAGCGGTCGGTCTGCTCAGCGCGTGTTCTCCCCTCGACGACCGGGTCGACCGCCTCGAGGTGGCTCGGATTTGAGACGAGCGTGATCGTGATGTCTCCCGTGGGCGTCGAGCGCGTCCCCTGAGCGCCGAGGTGGTACTTGACGTCGCCGCTTCCCCCCTCCTCACTCGACACGACGGCCTCGATCGTCCGCTCGCCCTCGAACTCGCGCAGGATCGTCTCGTACGGGCGCCCGACGATGTGCGCGAGGACGTTGAGCCGCCCGCGGTGCGCCATTCCGACGACGACCTCGTGGGCGCCGTCCGCGGCGGCGAGCTCGATCGCATCGTCGAGCATCGGGATCATCACGTCGAGCCCTTCGACGGAGAACTGCTTCTGGCCGAGGAAGGCGCGTCGCAGGTAGCGCTCCATCCCCTCTACCTGGCTCAGCCGGGTGAGCAGCCGCACACGCTCGTCACCCGAGACAGGACGCCGGTAGCGGCCGGACTCGATCGCCTGCCGTAGCCAGACGCGCTCCTCGTGGTCGGAGATGTGCTCGATCTCGTACGCGATCGCGCCGGTGTACGTCTCGAGCAGCCGGGGCAGGGCAGCGGCGAGCGTGTCGCCCTCGACGTGGAGGCGGAGGAGCGAGGCGGGGATGCGGGCCTGCAGCTCCGGCGTCAACTTCGGGATCAGGCGCTCGGGTTCGAGAGCCGGGTCGCCGCGCGGTTCCGAGCCGAGCGGGTCGAGCTGTGCCGCGAGATGACCGTGCATCCGGATCGCCTTGACGAGCGCCATCGCGGCGGCGACGCCGCCGAGCAGCTCCTCGTCCACGGGCGCGGGCGCCGGTGCCGGTGAGGGCGCAGGTGTGGGCGCCGTCGGCGGCGGGGCGACCTGCGTCGCATGGCCGTCCCCGGCGACGGCGAGGCGCTCGAGCAGGCGCGCGAGGCCGGGCTGGCGGCGCAGCAGAGCCTCCGGCTCGCTCTCGAACAGGTCGCGCCACTCCTCCGGGACCGCGCCGGGGTTGTCGAGATACTGCTCGAGGAGCAGCGCTGCGTAGCCGCTGTTCAGCCCGTCGACGTCGGCACGCCCCATGTCCACGCCTGTTGTAGCAGCGGTGCTGCGACTACCAGAGCGCGTGGCTCGTGACCACGGCGACCGCGAAGCCGAAGAAGAGGCAGACCGCGCTGATCAGCACGGCCGCGAGCGGAAGGCGCTTCCCCGGCCCGGCCATCCCCGAGGCGACGAGGGCGATCGCGAGCGAGGGCAGGATCAGGCGCAGCGGATGCCACGCGATGCCGACGGCGCTCACGAAGATCGCCATCGCCGCGAGGTAGCCGGCGACGGTCTCCGCCGGGCGCCGCCCCTCATCCCGGTGCAGGATCTCGCTTCTTGCGTTCAACGGCCGGCGATCCTATCTGCGCGGGCAACGGCGGCGCGCGCCGTGCGTGCGTAGACCCGGACGGGGCCTCCGTGCGGGCGCTGCGGCCGGCGGCGCGGCGCGCGGCGAAAGCGGTCGAAGTCGAGGGGCGGGTCAGGGTTCACGCGGACGCCGGCGGGGCCGCCGCGTCCGCGCGGCTCAGCCTTGATCGCATACCAGACCACGTAGCAGAGATACGCGATGGGGATCTTGAGGATCACCATGAGGAAGACAAGCTCCCAGAGCGTGTCCGGCGCCTTCACCGCGTCTGAGTCTACCCAGCGAGGCGCCGAAAACGTCCTCGGCGTTACCGAATCGGGAGTCGAGGCAATAGCGAAGAGATGAGCCATGACCAGCTTCGCGCGCTGCTGGAGCACGCCGAGGAGGTCGGCTGCGTCAACCTGTCTGCGTTCACGCAGGTCCTGACCGAGCTCGAGCTCGACGAGGAGGAGATCTCGTCGATGTACGAGCATTTCGAGGAGCACGGGATCGAGCTCACCGACGACTGCAGCCTGCCGGACGTCGCCGAGACGCACTTCTCGAACGAGACGGTCGCCGCGATGACGACAGACTCGATCCAGCTCTTCCTCAACGAGGCCGGCCGCTACCCCCTGCTGACCGCCGCCGAGGAGGTGGAGCTCGCCAAGCGCATCGAGCGCGGCGACGGGCAGGCGAAGGACAGGATGATCAATTCGAACCTCCGCCTCGTGGTCTCGATCGCCAAGAAGTACCAGGGCCACGGGCTCTCGTTGCTCGACCTGATCCAGGAAGGGATCATCGGACTGATCCGCGCGGTCGAGAAGTTCGACTGGCGGCGCGGCTACAAGTTCTCGACGTACGCGACGTGGTGGATCCGCCAGGCGGTGCAGCGTGGGGTCGCGAACAAGTCGCGCACGATCCGGATTCCCGTCCACATCGTGGAGCGCGAGCAGAAGATCGCTCGCGCCGAGCGGGAGCTGACGGTGAAGCTCGAGCGGCCGCCGACCGACGAGGAGGTGGCCAGGACGGCGAAGCTGTCGCTCAAGCACGTTCGCGAGGTGCGAGCGGCGGCGCGGGCGGTGGCGAGCCTCGACAAGCCGCTCGGCGACGAGAGCGAGACCGCGTTCGGCGACATCGTCGCCACCGACAAGCGGGACGTCGAGGAGGAGGTCGTCGTCGGGCTGAGCGAGACCGCGCTCCGCGGCGCAGTCGAGAAGCTCCCCGACCGTGAGAAGCAGGTGATCAAGCTCCGCTACGGGCTGAACGGCGACGAGGACCCGAAGTCCCTCGAGCGCATCGGCCGCCAGCTGGGCCTCACGCGCGAACGGGTGCGCCAGATCGAGACGAAGGCGCTCGAGCGCCTCGCGCGCGAGCGCGAGATCGCCGCGATGGCACCGGCCTAGACATGTCCTTCGAGGACACGTCTCGGTGCCGGGCACCGGACATGCCGAGACCGGTCAGGCCGAGGCCGCCCACGCATCGAGGGCTTCGACGACGTAGCGGAGACGCCGCCCCGCCTCGGTGAGCCGGTACTCGACGCGCGGCGGGCGCGAGTCGAAGACCTGCCGTTCGAGCACTCCCGCCTTCTCGAGCTCGACGAGCCGCGCAGCCAGCGTGCGCGGCGGGATGCCCTCGAGCGTCTGCTTGAACTCGTTGAAGCGGACGGCGCCGGCTTCGGCAGCCGCCCAGAGAATCGCGAGCGTCCAGCGCCGCCCGAGGAGATCGGCCGCGCGGGCGACCTCCGCGGGCAGCGGCCGGCACTGGTTACACCGCATGGAGGCTCGGCTTCGCCTTCGGCTCGAGGGCGAGCTCGAGCACCTCGCCGAGCGTCATCACCGGATGGAAGCGCAGCGTCTGGCGCACGTCCTCCGGCACGTCGTCGAGGTCGGCCCGGTTCCGCTCGGGGACGATCACGTCGGTGAGGCCCGCCGCGTGTGCCGCGAGCACCTTCTGCTTCAGCCCGCCGATCTGCAGGACGCGACCCTGGAGCGTCACCTCGCCGGTCATCCCGACCGTGTGCTTCACCGGCCGACCCGACAGGAGCGACGCGAGCGCGGTCGTCATCGTGATGCCGGCACTGGGACCGTCCTTCGGAATCGCGCCGGCCGGGACGTGCACGTGGAAGGAGCGGTCCTTGAACGCATCCGGGTCGATCCCGAGCTCGTCGACGTGCGACTGGACGTACGAGAGAGCGATGCGCGCCGACTCCTTCATCACGTCGCCGAGCTGGCCGGTGAGGACGAGCTCGCCGTTCGCTCCGTCCATCGAGGTGGCCTCGACGAAGAGGACCTCGCCGCCGGTGCCGGTCACGGCCAGGCCGGTGGCGACGCCGGGCACAGCGGTCCGCTCCGCAGCCTCCTGGAAGAACTTCTGGCGGCCGAGCGCATCCCGCACGACGTCGAGGTCGACCTCCACCGGCGCCTCGACCTGGCCGGCGGCGATGCGCGTCGCCGTCTTGCGGAGGATCGTCCCGAGCTCGCGCTCGAGCTGCCGAACGCCCGCCTCGCGCGTGTACTCCGAGACGACGAGCTGGATCGTCTCGTCCGAGACGGTCGCCTCGTCCTCGCGCAGCCCGTTCCGCTCGACCTGCCGCGGCCAGAGGTAGCCCCGTGCGATCGCGGTCTTCTCGTCGACGGTGTAGCCGTCGAAGCGGATGACCTCCATCCGGTCGAGCAGCGGGCCGGGGATCGTGTCGGCGACGTTCGCGGTCGCGATGAAGAACACCTCGGAGAGATCGAGCTCGACGTCGAGGTAGTGGTCGCGGAACGAGTGGTTCTGCGCCGGGTCGAGCACCTCGAGCAGAGCTGCGGACGGGTCGCCGCGCCAGTCGGCGCCGACCTTGTCGACCTCGTCGAGGAGGACGACCGGGTTCATCGTGCCGGCGTCGCGCAGCGCGCGGACGAGCCGGCCCGGCAGCGCGCCGATGTACGTGCGCCGGTGCCCGCGGATCTCCGCCTCGTCGCGGATTCCGCCGAGCGACATCCGCACGAACTCGCGGTTGAGCGCGCGGGCGACCGACTCGCCGATCGACGTCTTGCCCGTGCCGGGCGGGCCGATCAGCGTCAGGATCGCGCCCGAGCGCTTGTCGTTGGGGATCCCGCGATCCTCGCGCAGCTTGCGCACAGCGAGGTACTCGACGATGCGGTCCTTCACGTCCTCGAGGCCGGCGTGGTCGGCGTCGAGCACCTCCCTCGCCCCCCGCGGGTCGAGCGTCTCGTCGCTCCGCTTCGACCACGGGACGGAGACGAGCCAGTCGAGGTAGGTGCGGATCATCGACGCCTCGCCGCTCGAGTCGCCCATCGTCTCGAGGCGCCGCAGCTCGCGCTCGGCCTGGGCGCGCACGTCCTCGGGCATCCCGGCCTCCTCGATCTTCGTCCGGTACTCCTCGACGATCGAGCCCTCGTCCTCGCCGAGCTCCTTGCGGATCGAGTTCATCTGCTGGCGGAGGAACCATTCGCGCTGCTGCTTCTGCGCGCCCTCCTCGACGTCGTCGCGGATGCGCCGGCGCACCTGCAGCTCGGCGAGCCGCTCGCGCTGTAGCTCGAGGGCGACCTTCAGCCGCTCCACGACGTCGACGGTCTCGAGCAGCTCGACGCGCTGCGCGAAGGTCACGTCCGGCGCGTACGCGCACGTGTCCGCGAGGGCGCCCGGCTCGCTGATCGCGCGCAGGAACTCCCGCACGCGGTCATCGGCGCCGCGCAGGTCGAGGATCTCCTCGACGACGGCGCGGTACTCGCGCTCGAGCTCGCGCGTCTGCACTCGGGGCGGGCTTTCGTCCGGGCGCTCCTCGACCTCGGCGCGGAGCAGCCCGAGGGCGTCGGTGTGGGCTGCGCCGATGACGCCGCGATGCAGGCCCTCGAGGCTGACGGCGTGCACGCCGCCGCGGATGTGCACGTGCTCGGCGACCTCGGCGACTGTTCCGACGGCGGCGTACTCGTTCTCGTGACGCGGCACGAGGACGACGCGGTCCTCGTCGCCGACGTCGACGGTGAGGGTGACGTTCATACCCGGGAAGACGACGGTGTCCTCGAGCGGGACGAGCAAGAGATCAGTCAAGGCAGACTCACACTCCAAGCTGTAGTAGGTATTCGGATTGTACCTACTCGACTTCGAGCCCCGCCGCGTCGAGCGCCGCCTCGAGGTGCGGATGCTCCTCGACGCGCACCACCCGGCCGTCGCGCATGTGGACGACGGCGGCCCAGCGGCCGAGGAGGTACGAGCGGCGGCTCTGCAGCGGCCGCTCGTCGGACGGATCGAGCTCGATCCGCGAGAAGCGCATGCTCACGACAGCGCGGTCGGTGAGTCCGATCGCCCGGTCGACGACGACGTGGTAGTCCTCGGCGACCCGGTCGGCGAGCACTTCCAGTACGCGCTCGCGGCTGACGAGAATCGCGTCCGAGGAGCCGGCGGCCACCCACTCCACGTCGGGATCGAGCATCGTCTCGATCGCGTCGAGGTCTCCGTCGACGAACGCGTGGTAGCCGCGGAGAAGGAGCTCGGCGCTCTCGTGGCTCATGGTGGCGAGTCTATGGAGCCGAGGGGGCTCGAACCCCTGACCTTCTGGCTGCCAGCCAGACGCTCTCCCAGCTGAGCTACGGCCCCGTTGTCTCGACCCAGTCTAGCCGCGAGCTGCCCGAGGAGTCCTCCGCCGCGAAGCCGATTGGCGAGCGCGCGCGGCATTCGTGACAATGAAGCATGTTCGAGATCGGTGGGAGTCTGCGCGAGGCACGCCTGAAGCGCAATCTCACGCCCGCCGACGTCCAGAAGGCGATCCGGATCCGCGACCGCTACCTCCAGGCACTCGAGGAGGAGCGCTGGGAGCTCCTGCCCGGCGACGCCTACGTGAAGGGCTTCCTGCGCACGTACGCCGACTATCTCGGCCTCGACGGGAGCCTCTACGTCGACGAGTACAACAACCGCTTCGCTCCCGAGGAACCGTTGCTCGTTCCGGAGCGACTCGCACGCCCGAGCCTGAGCCTCGGCCACAGCGGGCTCCTGCGCCCGTTGCTCGCGGTCGGCGTGGTCGTCGCCATCATCGCCGCGGTCACCGCGTGGCAGCTGAGCGGCGGCTCGGGCAAGAAGCAGGGAGCGCCGCCGACGACGACAGCTCCGCCCACGACCGGCTCCAACCCGGCGCCGAAGAAGAAGCACCACGAGAAACACGTCTCCTCCCCGCTGCCGAGCCGGGCCACGCTCGTTGCCTCGCGGGGCGCCTCGTGGCTCTGGGTGCGCGCGGGCAGCGCGAGCGGCTCGACCGTCTACGAAGGCACCCTCCTCGAAGGCAAGACGCTGCCCGTGAGCCTGAAGCACGGACCGGTCTGGATCCGGATCGGCAACCCGCCCAACCTCGACCTCCGCCTCGGGGGGAAGCTCGTGCACGGGCTGCCGCGGCAGGTCGGCAACATCCTGCTCACCCGCCGCGGGATCCGGCCCGCGTAGCGGGCGTCCTAGACGGCGGCGGCGTCGAGCGCGACGGCCGGCACGTCGCTCCACAGCTCCTCGAGCCGGTAGTAGCCGCGCGCCTCCGGCGTGAACACGTGCAGAACGACGTCGAGGTAGTCGGCCACGATCCAGGCGCCCTCGCGCACGCCGTCCACGCTCCCGGGCAGCAGCCGCCCCTCCTGCTTCAGGCGCGCGTGCACCTCGTCCCAGATCGCGGCGGTCTGCCGCGCGTTGCGCCCGGTCGCGATCACGAAGTAGTCCGTGAAGGAGCACTCGGGCCGCATGTCGAGGATCACGATGTCCTCTGCCAGCTTCTCGCGAGCGAGAGCGGCAATGCGGCGGGCCTGTTCCAGGGCGGTCAGTGTCTGCTCGTGTCCTCGGATCGCTGGCTCCAGTGTATCCCGCGACTCAAGAACGGTAGAGGCCGCGCTCGGCGACGAGCCGCGCGACCGCGTCCGGCACAAGCCCGTCGAGCGGCTCTCCGGCGGCGACGCGCGCCCGGACGGCCGTCGAGGCAGCCGGGTTCGGCTCGATCTCGAAGAAGAGGACGCGCTCCGGCCGGCCGATCTGCTCGAGCACGCGGTCGAGGTCCTGCTGCGGGAAGCCCGGCCGCGCGGCGACCGCGATCCGCGTCCGCGCAAGCAGCTCGTCGGGCTCGCTCCAATCGAGAAAGCCGCGGAACTGGTCGGCGCCGACGACGAACACCGGGTCGTCGAAGCGCTCGGCGCGGAGCAGCTCGACGGTGCGCGCGTACGGATCGAGGCGGACGTCGTCGGCGGGGAACGCGGCGAGCGCGAGCGCGAGACGATCCTCGGCAGACGCGTGGACCGTGCGATGCGTGGGCCGCTCGCTCACGAGGACGACGAGCCGCTCGACGCCGAAGCGCTTCCGCGCGGCAGCGGCGACGGCGATGTGACCGAGGTGCGGCGGGTCGAAGGCGCCGCCGTAGAGCACTACTCCCATTCGAGCAGCTCCTCCCCCAGCTCGACCTCGTCGCCGGCGCGCGCGCCTGCGGCACGAAGGATCGCCTCGAGCTCTTCCTCGTCCGGGGGCGTGCCCGTGACCCTGAAGCCGCGCTCCGTCCGGTAGACGCGGAATCCGCGCCGTGCGGGTCGCGGCCGGTAGACGAGGAAGTCGACGATCGCCTCCGCGGGCTGGACCGAAGCCTCGTCCGTCTCCTTCGGGAGGAGCCCGAACAGCGTCTTGCGCAGCTCGTCGAGCCCCGCGCCGGTCGCGGCGGAGACACGAAGGACGTGGAGGATCCGCTCGTCCTCGACGTCGAACGCCGGTCGCTCGGGCCGCAGGTCGATCTTGTTGAGGACGACGATCTGCGGCCGCTCGTCGAGCCCTGCGCCGTAGGCAGAGAGCTCGGCGTCGATCGTGCGCCAGCGCTCGTCCGCGTCGTCCTCTGCCGAGTCGATGACGTGCACGAGCACCCGCGCGCGCTCGAGGTGGGCGAGGAACTCGTGCCCGAGCCCGACGCCCTCGCTCGCGCCTTCGATCAGCCCCGGCACGTCGGCGACGACGAGCTGTCGTCCGTCGGCTGCCTCCACCGTCCCGAGCACCGGCGAGAGGGTCGTGAACGGGTATTCGGCCACCTTCGGCCGCGCATTCGAGATCCGGGTGAGGAGCGACGACTTGCCGGCGTTCGGCAGGCCGACGAGGGCGGCGTCGGCGAGGAGCTTCAGCCGAAGCTCGAGCTCGCGCTCGTCGCCGGGGAGGCCGACCTCGGCGAAGCGCGGCGTCTGCCGACTCGGCCCGGCGAAGTGCTTGTTGCCGCGGCCGCCCACGCCCCCCTCGGCGACGACGACGCGTGCGCCCGAATGCGCGAGGTCGGCGACGAGCTCGTCGCCGTCGAAGACCTGTGTCCCGACCGGGACGGCGAGTAGCGCATCGTCCCCGCGCGCACCGTTCGAGAGACGACCGCCGCCGGCTCCGCCGCGGCCCGCGCGCAGCTTCTGGTTCGACCGGATGCCGGAGAGGTCGCGCCGGCGCGGGTCTGCGACGAGCACGACGTCGCCGCCGGCGCCGCCGTCGCCGCCGTCCGGCCCGCCACGCGGGACGTACTTCTCGCGCCGGAAATGGATCGAGCCGTCACCGCCGCGGCCGGCGACGGCCGTCAACCGCGCCCGGTCGTGGAACATGGGCCGCTAGTCGACGACCGACACGAAGCGGCGCTCGCCGCTCGTCCGGAACGCGACCTTGCCGTCGCGCCGCGCGAAGATCGTGTCGTCCTTGCCGATCCCGGTCCCCGGGCCGGGGCGGAAGCGCGTGCCGCGCTGGCGGACGAGGATCATCCCCGCCGACACGTCTTGGCCGGCGAAGAGCTTCACGCCGAGCATCTTCGGGTTCGAGTCGCGGCCGTTCCGCGACGAGCCGAGTCCCTTCTTGTGCGCCATTACGTCTTCTTCTCCTCGAGAGCGGATTCCAGGGCGGCAAGCGCGCCTTTGCGGGCCTTGCCGGAGCGCTCGTGCTCGAGCGCCGCCTCGATCTGGTCGCGGCTCCAGCCGCCCGTCGCCTCCGTGAGCTGCGCGATCGTCATCGACGCATATCCCTCCGGCAGCGCCGCCTCGGCCGTTGCCGGTGTGGGCGTCGCGGCCGGCTCGGCCCTCTCCGCCTTCGGCTTCGCGGCCGCCTTCGCGCTCTTCGCACCGCCGATCGACTCGATCTCGATCCGCGTGAGCCGGCTGCGGTGGCCGGTGTGCTTGCGGTAGCCCGTGCGCTTGCGGTACTTGCCGATGCGGATCTTCTTGCCGAGCTCGTGCCCGACGACACGCGCGGTCACGGTCGTGGAGGGCGCGAGATCCGGGGCGCCGCCACCGCCGACGAGCAGCACGCGCGGCTCGACGGTCGCGCCCTCGTCCGCGCGCAGGCGGTCGACGAGCAGCCGCTCGCCCTCGCGGACGCGGTACTGCTTGCCACCGAGGCTGATGATCGCGTACGAGCTCATGGCGTGGAAACGCGGGCCTGACGCCCGCGAGTCGGCAGTGTAGCCAACAACTCGGTTCGGAACTGCAGCACGGGCCGCGTCGTCATTCCGAGCCGAGCTCTAACTCTTCGAGTCGAGCTCGTCCGCCCACTCGGACATCGGCACGTACTCGAACTCGCCGTCGGCCGAAGACGGCTCCGCCTCGCGGGCCTCGTCGGGCTTGGCCGGCGACGGCTCGACGGACGGCAGCTCGGCGGGCGCCGCCTCGGCGCCGTTCTGGGAAGCGGTGGCCGGCTTCTTCTTCCGGTTGCGGCCGCCGCGCGAGCCGCGCCGCGTCTTCTTCTTCGGCTTCGGCGCCGCCTCCGAGCCGTCGGCCGCGACAGCGACCTCGGGCTCGGCCTCGGGCTCGGGCTCGGGCTCGGCCCCGGCCTCGAGCTCGGGCTTGGGCTCGGGCTTGGCCGGCTTCGCGGGCGGCTTCTCCGCGGGCTCGACCGAGCCGTCGCGGCCGAGAGCCTCACCGGGAACGTGGATCGTCACGCCGCGCGGCGACTCGGAGGATTTCTCCCCGGCTCCTCCCGCCTCCAGCTCCGCATCGGCCGCTCCCGGCGTCGTGGTCTTCTTCCGGTTGCGGCCACCGCGCGAGCCGCGCCGCGTCTTCTTCTTCGGCTTCGGAGCCTCCTCGGCCTCGGCTTCCGCCGTTTCCTCGGTCTCGCTCGATGCCTCGGGCTCCTCCGCGGCCTCCGCGGCCACCGGCTCCTCGGCAACGGAGTGCTCGGGCTTCTCTGTGGCCTGTGCCGCGCCCTTGCGCGCCGGCGGCTTGCGGGTCGGCTTCTCGGCCTCGCCCTCCGCCGTCAGAGGCTCGGGAGCCTCCTTCGTCTTCCGGATCGGCACCGCGTAGGCGCGGCTGTCGAGGACGCGCTCGACGCGCACCTTGACCCGCTTGCCGACGAGCGAGGCCGCATCGGCGACGACGACGTCGAGCCCGTCGAGCTTGCCGACAGCCGCCGCGCCGTCGTGGCGGTCGACCTCGACGAGCTGCAGCATGACCTCGGACTCCTCCGCGACGGGTGCGGGCGGCGCCAGGTCGGCGAGCTTCCCCTCGCTGAGGACGACGAAGTGGTCGAGGTGCGTCTGTGGCTTGCCGTCGAGGAAGAAGCGCTTCTTCGTCAGCGCCTCGAGCTCGAGCAGCCGCCTCGCGCCCGGGCCGACGAGCGCGCTCGCGATCGCATCCGCGAGCTCGACCCGGAACGCCTGCGCCCGCGAGCCGGTGGCCAGCGCGCGCAGCCGCCGTTCGACGTCGATCGCCGCCGACGCCTCGGAGTAGACGATCCCGTCGCCGCCGCAGGTGGGGCACTTGCGGGTCATCACCTCGCGGGGCCCGTCGGTCACGTTCTGGCGCGTCATCTCGACGAGGCCGAGCGGCGAGATCTCGACGACGTACGTCTTGGTCCGGTCGCGCTCGAGCTCCGTCCGCAGAGCCTCCTCGACCGTCGCCCGGTTCTTCGGGTTGGCCATGTCGATGAAGTCGATGACGATGATCCCGCCGATGTCGCGCAGCCGTAGCTGCCGGACGACCTCCTTCACCGCCTCGAGGTTGTTCTTCGTGATCGTGTCCTCGAGCCGTCCGCCCGCGTTCTTGCCGCGAGAACCCACGTAGCGGCCCGTGTTGACGTCGATCACGGTGAATGCCTCGGCGTAGTCGAAGATGAGGTAGCCGCCCGAGGGAAGATCGACACGGCGGCCGATCGTCGACTTGATCTCCTGCTCGACGCCGAAGGCGTCCATGAGCGGCGTCTTCTCCTTGTACCGGACGACGCGCTCGACCATGTGCGGCGACGTCTTCTTGAGGTAGCCGACGACGCGCCGGTACGTGCGCTCGTCGTCGAGGTACGCCTTCTCGAAGTCGCCGGTGAAGAGGTCGCGGACGACGCGCAGCGGCAGCTCCGCCTCCTGGTACACGAGCTCCGGCGCGTTCGCGCTCTTCGCCTTCGCCTGGATCGAGCGCCAGAGCCGCTGGAGGAAGACAAGGTCGCGCTCGATGTCCTCCTCGGACGCACCCTCGGCAGCGGTGCGGACGATGACTCCGCCCTCCTTCACGTCGAGGCGCTTGAGGATGTCCTTGAGACGGTTGCGCTCGTCGTCGTCGAGCCGGCGCGAGACACCGAGACCTTCCCCCTGCGGGACGAGGACGACAAACCGGCCGGGCAGCGAGATCTGCGTCGTCAGCCGTGCGCCCTTCGTCTTCATCGGGTCCTTGACGGCCTGGACGAGGATCGTCTGCCCGCGTGAGATCAGGTCCTGGATCTTGCGGCCGTGCCCCCTCTCGAGCTCGGGGCCCACGATCTCGTCGACGTAGAGAAAGCCGTTCTTCTCGAGGCCGATCTCGACGAAGGCCGCCTCCATCCCGGGCAGGACGTTGTCGACCTGGCCGAGGTAGATGTTGCCTGCGATCGAGCGGCGCTCGGGGCGCTCGAGATAGACCTCGGCGACCTGCTCGTCCTCGAGGATGGCGACCCGGCGTTCGCCGACGTCGACGGAGACGAGCAGCTCTCGCTTCGCGGCGGGGAGCGGCGCTCGGCGCTGCGGCTCGCGGCGGCGGCGCGACCCCTGGTCGCGGCGGCGCTCCTGCCGCTGCGAGAGCTCGCGCCGTTTGGGTTGCGTCTGTTCGCCCTTCTCCTTCCGCTCGGGCGCCGTCGCGCCCGCGGCGGAGCCGGGCTTCTTGCGTCCACGCCCACCGCGGCTGCCGCGGCGGCGCTTCGGCCTGGTGGGATCGGTCGGTTCGGTGCCGGCCGCCTCGGCGGCCGGGTGGGTCAGCTCGGGCTCGGGCTTAGGCTCGAGCTCGGGTACGTCAGCGGAACGCTCGGAAGATTTCTTCTTCCGGATACGGAACCAGGGCAAGAAAAAGCTCCTTCGGATTGGCGCGCGCCGGCAGCCCCGTTCGGGGTGCGCGCGCGCTCGTTGTCAGTGAAAAGGCTTGGCATGGCCTCGTGCCCAGGGTAGCAACCGCTCTCGCCGGAGTCCGTCCGAGCCCGGACCTACGATCCGGCCATTCACGACCGGGAGGTGAGTTGGTGGCGGCGAAACGCGAGGCCGAAGAGCTCCTGATGATCGAGGAGGCCGATGCGTGGTTCGAGTACCTCGAGGCGACCCGGACCCAGGGGGAGAGCCGCTACCGCGAGATCGAGCCCTGGGCCTGGGCTCGCCTGACGCAGCGCCTGCGCGCGATCAAGGCCAGACGCGCACGGCTCAGGCCGGCCGCAGCGTAGAGCCGAGCGCCACGCGGAGCCGCATTGCCTCCCCCAGCGCACGGGTACCGGCGTAGCCGACCGCGCCTTTCAGCGCCCACCCGGCCACGGGCACGGAGTCGAGAAGCACGCGTGCGAGCGCACGCAGCCCGAAGCCGGCGGCGACCGTCGCCGCGAGCTCGGGCAGCCGCTCCCGACCGCCGCCCATGCCATGGGCCTGCGCGAGGCGGAGCACGAGCCGGAGCTCGTGCAGCGCCAGCACAGGCAGGTCGGCGCCGGGGATCCACACCGCGGCCCCGAGCAGACCGTTCTTCCGCGCGATCGAGGCCACGAGCCGCTCGCAGACGGCTTCGCGGAGGACCGGAACGCGCGCCGCGAGCGGAGCACCGGCCTCGCCCAGCCGTGCGGCGACCGCGCGTGCGATCGCCTCGAGCGGAAAGTCGTGGCCGGCGGCGATCCACACGACGTCGGTCGCGAGGACGTACGGGATCGCCTCTCCGGACGCTCCCACCGCGACCGCGATCGACGGCACGTGCGCCCGTCGCGCACGCCGCAGCGCGTCCTCGTCCTCGTCGCCCGGCGCACCCGCGAAGACGTGGACGTACACGTCAGCGGTCTCCGGGCCGCCGAGCCGCACGGCTCCCGGCTCCGGGCCGCCGCGGAGGAACTGCTGCCGCAGCACCGGCGCGAGGTCACTCGCCCCACCCACGGCGAGCACGTGCTCCCCGTGCGCCGACGACTCGATCTCCCTGAGCAACTTCCGGATCGCCCCGGCCATGACCGGAAGCGCGATCAACGGCGCCGCGAGTAGCGCGAGACGCGGCCGCGGGCGTGGATCGCGAGCAGCACGCCCATCGCCGCGAGGTTCGCGATGAGGGACGAGCCGCCGACGCTGACGAACGGCAAGGGGATCCCGGTGATCGGGGCGATCCCCATCGTCATCCCCACGTTGACGAAGATCTGGAAGAGGAGCGCCACGACGATTCCGCCGGCGACGACCGCCGAGAACAGATCGCGCGCGACGGTGACGACGCGCAAGCCGCGCCAGAGCACGAGGAGATAGAGCGCGAGCAGGAGCGCGGCACCGACGAAGCCCCTCTGCTCGGCGAAGCCCGCGAAGACGAAGTCGGTCCCGCTCTCCGGCAGGAAGCCGAGGTTGACCTGGGTCGAGCCGTTCGGGCCGCGTCCGCGGATCTGTCCGGACCCAACGGTCGTGATCGACTGGTCGAGGTTGTACCCGGCCGCGGCGGGACAAGCCGACGGATGCGTGAAGCAGGTCAGGCGCTGCTGCTGGTAGCCCTTGAGCACGGTGACTCCGGCGGCGGGGCCCGCCCAGAGGACGCCGACCGCGACGAGCACGACGACGCTGCCCAGGACGGCGAGGTGCCGCCACGGCACCCCGGCGACGAAGAGCATCGCGCCGAGCGCCGCGAGGTAGACGAGCGCGGTGCCGAGGTCGGGCTGGGCGAAGACGAGCACCACCGGCAGGAGGCCGAAGCCCACGACCCTCAGCGTCGTCTCCCAGATGCCGACGAGACGCTGGCGCTCGGCCAGCATCCCCGCGAGCGCGAGGACGAACAGGAGCTTCCCGAACTCCGACGGCTGGAAGGTGAAGAAGCCGAGGCTGATCCACCGCGTCGAGCCGCGCGCCGCGTGGCCGATGAGCAGCACGCCCGCGATCACCACGGCCGTGCCGATGAAGATCGCGCGCCAGTAGCGCCGATAGAGGTCCGGATCGACGAGCGCAGCGGCCACGAGCACGACGGCGCCCACGCACGCGTAGAGGATCTGGCGGTCGAGGTAGTAGCTCGGATTGTTCGGGTTCGCGAACTTCGTGACGCCCGCGACGCCCCACAGGCCGACGAGGACGAGCGCTGCCACGCCCACGAGCAGGACCCAGTCGAGGGAGCGAACGACGCTGAGCAGGCGTGGAGCCTCGCGCTCGGCGCGTAGTCCTGCTCGCTGTGATCCCGCGTACTCGAGCATCAGTCGGAGTGGATGTATCCCAGCGGTGTCGCCTTGACGTGGAAGAACTTCGCGAAGACCTTCTCGGCCGCCGGGGCCGCGGCCGAGCCGCCCTCGCCGCCGTTCTCGATCACGGCGCAGACGACGAGCTTCGGGTCGTTCGCCGGACCATAGCCGCACCACCACGACTGGTCCTGTTCTCCCGTATACCCCGGGAGCTGGACGATCTTCTGCGCGGTTCCCGTCTTGCCGGCGATCGCGTACGGAAAGTTGCCGAAGACGCCGTAGGAGGTGCCGAGGGGGTCGTGCGTTGCCTCGAGGAGGCCCTGCCGCACGGGCGCGAGCACGGACGGATCGAGGTTCGGGACCGGCCGCGGAGCAGGCGGCGCGGCCGTCGGCACGATCGTGTGGTTCGGGTTCTCGACGTCCATCAGGACGTGCGGCGTCACGAGCTTGCCGCCGTTCGCGATCGCGGCGTAGAAGCGGGCCATCTGGAGCGGCGTCACGGTGAGGTCGCCCTGGCCGATCGCGAGCGTGATCGAGTCGCCCGGCTTCCAGAGGCGGTCGACCTGCCAGCAACAGCGGTCGGTCGCGCGCGTCCACGTGCGGTGCTTCCAGCCGATCGTCGGCACGAGCCCGGGCTGCTCGACCCCGAGGCCGCTGCCGCTCGTCCGGCCGAAGCCGAAGGCGCGCGCCCAGCGCTGGAGCGGCTGGCCACGGTTGGGCCCCAGCTCGTAGAAGGCGTTGCCGACACCGTAGAAGTAGGTGTCGCACGACCGGGCGAGCGCCGTCGGAAGAGCCATGCCCTCGTTGACGTTCGGGTCCCAGTTGTGGAAGACGTGGTGCGAGTGGTCCGCCGGTGACGTATAGGTCCCCGTGCACGGGTAGAACGCGTACGGCTTGATCACGTGCTCCTCGAGCGCCGCGATCGCGGTGAGCGGCTTGAACGCCGAGCCCGGTGGATACGTGCCGTCGAGAGCGCGGTTGAGTCCCGGGTAGTTCTTGTCGAGCGCCGACTGCTGCGTCCCGAGCCCGTGTGCGTTCAGCGCCTTCTGGGTCACACGGCCGGAGTAGACCGACGGGTCGTACGTCGGCGAGGACGCGAGTGCGAGAATCGATCCGTCCTTCGGGTTGAGCGCGACGATCGCGCCACCGTCCGCCGCCCACAGGTGGTTGTTGCGGGCGAGCTGGATGCCGTAGGAGAGCGCGTTCTTGGCGGCGAGCTGCAGGCCCGTGTCGATCGTCAGGCGAACCGTCTGCCCCGGCTGCGGCTGTGTCGTGAGCGTCCTCGCGCTGAGCGCCCGGCCGAGGGAGTCGACCCGGACGCGCGCCGAGCCCGCGACGCCGAACAGGTACTTGTCGTACGCCGCCTCGACCCCGGTCTGGCCGATCGCATCGCCGGGCTGGTAGCCGTCCTGCCCGAGCGCCTTCAGCTCCGGCGGGGAGATCTGCGCGACGTAGCCGAGCAGCTGCGTCGCGAGCGCTCCGTGCGGGTAGCGGCGAACATAGCTCCGCGCGAGCGTCATGCCCGGGAAGTCGCCGGCCCGCTCCTCGAGATACGTCAGCATCGGGCCCGGCGCCTGGCGGCGGACGACGATCGGGTCGAGCGTGTCGCCCGCTTCCCGCCGTTGCAGGATCTGCCGGGTCAACTGGCGCACGTTCACGCGCGTCAGGCGGGCGAGCTCGCGGAGCTCGGTCACCCGGCGGGAGTAGATCTTCGGCAGCCCGGAGGGCCAGAGCTCCACCGACGTGACCTGCTGGTTCGTGACGAGGACGTCGCTGTTCCGGTCGACGATCAGCCCGCGCGGTGCCGCGACGCGCACGGTGCGTAGCTGGTTGGCGTGCGCCTGGGCGGCG
This sequence comes from uncultured Actinomycetes bacterium, assembly GCA_963796265.1. Classification (GTDB taxonomy): domain Bacteria; phylum Actinomycetota; class Thermoleophilia; order Gaiellales; family Gaiellaceae; genus Palsa-739. Next base: position 869,996 of record CAWCLA010000002.1, read on the forward strand.
TACTGCGTCCCGGCGAGCACCTGCAGCGCCCACAATCGCAGGACGAGGGCCGCGAAGCCGATCACGACGAGGGCGCCGAGCAGCCCCACCCGGCGCGCGAGCTTCGGCGTCAGCCGGTAAGGCTCGGTCGGGGCCCGTTGCGTGTCGGGTTCCTCCTCCGCGCGTCTGCGCCGGGACGGAGGCGATGCGGGCGGCGGAGCCGTCGTGCTAGCCAAGGAGCTGCACCTCCGCCGACAGCTCCTCGCGCTGCACGGGCCGCAGCAGCCGCCGCGCGATCGCGTAGACGGGCGCGGTGAGGATCAGGTTGAGCACGATGGCCGGGATCAGGCTGCGCACGACGGCCCCCGCCGGCGCGCTCTCCCCGAGCACGAAATGGACGACGAGCAGACCGAGCCCGTAGAGGACGGTGACGGCCGCGACGGAGAGGAACGGTGCGTGGGCCCGGTCGCGGCCGGTGGTCTCGCCGTAGCGGCCGACCCAGTAGCCGACGAGCGTCAGCACGAGCGACGTGAGACCGAGCGTGCCGAGGTTCGCGGTGTCGACGAGAAGCCCCGCGAAGAAGCCGCCGAACGCTCCGGGAACGCTTCCACGCAGCAACGCGAGGGCGACGAGCGAGACGAGCAGGAGGTCCGGGACGGCGCCGAAGACATGGATCTCGGAGAAGATCGAGACCTGCGCGATCGCCACCACGAAGAGCAGGACGGCAGCCTTGACGCCGTCGGCGAAGGTCATCGGCGCGGCTTGGTCGAGACGAGCACGCCGACTGCGTCGAGCGAGCCGAGGTTCGCGGCCGGCTGCACCTGCACCTGGAGGAAGGTCGCCGTGTCGACGGCGCCGGCGGACGTGACCCGGCCGATCGGGATGCCGTACGGGTAGATGTCCGGATAGCGCGCGCTGTGCGTCCCGTCGGTGACGATCCAGTCGCCCTGCTCGACCCGGTCCTGCTTCGGGACCTCGGTCAGGATGAGCGTGCCTCCCGGCCCCGCCTTGATCCCTCCGCGCACGTCGCGACGGAGGTCGCGGGCGCGAACGTAGCTCTCGGTGTCGGTGAGCAGCGTCACCTTCGCCGTATGCGAGAACACGTTCGATACGAGCCCCACCAGGCCGCCCCCGCTCACGACCGGCGAGTTGAGCCGAATGCCCTCGGCAGAGCCCGCGGCGATCGTCACCGTGTGCGTGAACGGGCCGCCGGGGCTGGAGACGACCTGGGCGTTGACGGTGCGGTAGTCCTTCGGATACCTCGGGCCCTGCTCGAGGCGCAGGAGCTTCTCGTAGGCGGGGTACTTCGCGAGCTTCGCCGCCGTGATGAGCACGTCCCTCTTCAGCTCCTGGTTCTGCAGCCTCAGGCGCTTGTTCTCGGCCTTTGCGTTCGCGAGGCTGGCGACGTAGTCGTAGGCGTCCCTGAACGGCCGCGCGACCCGTGTGGCGGCGATCTGGAAGGGGCGCAGCGCCGACGAGCCGGCTCCCTGGAGGTCGTGGAGCGCTCCCGCCGTCGGCGAGCGGAAGGAGATCGTCACGAGCGTGAGCGCCACGAGGACGAGGACGACGACGATCGTCCGGCGAAGGAGCGCGCTGCGAGCCTTCGAGGGGTACGGAGTCGGCTTCGAGCGCTGGACCGACGAGGCGAGCACCGCCGCGCGCGAGCTGCGACTGGGTGGAGCCACCGCAACAGGGTACCGCGGTCCCCAGCGGGCTCGCTGGCTGGGCGAACGGTGGGACTCGAAACGTTTGACCTACACGCCGGGCGAAGGGCCGGAGGCCAAGCAGATCCGCGGAGCGGGGACTTGGCCGGAGGCCGCACTGCGCTCGCGCCGGCCTCCGCCGCGCGCGAGCGCACCAGAGCAGCCTCCCAGCGAGAGCATCGAAAGCCGGCAACAGCACGGAGCGGGCCGGAAACCGCGCTTTCCGGCCCGCGCAGTTCCTTCACTGCGCGGCAACGCGCAGTGTTTCCGCGCGGGGGCGCTAGTAGCGGCGCCCGTTGCGGCTACGGGCCCTGTTGCTCCGGTGGATGGCCTCGAACTCCTCGAGGCTGCGACCGGAGCCGACGGCGACGCACGTGAGAGGGCTCTCGGCGAGATGGACCGGCATCTGGGTCTCGTGCCGGAGCCTCTCGTCGAGCCCGGTGAGGAGCGAGCCCCCGCCGGCGAGGACGATTCCGCGGTCCATGATGTCCGCGGCGAGCTCGGGCGGCGTCTTGTCGAGCGTCGACTTGATCGCCTCGATGATCTGCGTGACCGGCTCGTCGAGCGCGCGCCGCACCTCCTCCGACGTGAGGATCACCGTCTTCGGCAGGCCCGTCAGCATGTCGCGGCCGCGCACCTCGGCCTGCAGCTCCTCCTTGATGTCCCAGGCGGAGCCGATCTCGAGCTTGATCTCCTCCGCCGTCTGCTGGCCGATGAGGAGCTTGTAGTCACGCTTGATGTGGTTGATGATCGCCTCGTCCATCTCGTCGCCGCCCACGCGCAGCGACTGCGAGACGACGATCCCGCCGAGCGAGATGACCGCGACCTCGGTCGTGCCGCCCCCGATGTCGACGATCATGTTCCCGGTCGGCTCGGCGACGGGGAGCCCCGCGCCGATCGCAGCCGCCATGGGCTCCTCGATCAGGTACGCCTGGCGCGCGCCGGCCGAGAGGGTCGCCTCCTCGACGGCCCGCTTCTCGACCCCGGTCACGCCGGACGGAACGCAGACCACGACGCGAGGGTGTGCGAAGCGGTGCTGGTGCACCTTCTGGATGAAGTGGCGCAGCATCTGCTCGGTGACGTCGAAGTCGGCGATCACACCGTCCTTCAGGGGCCGGATCGCCTGGATCGTCCCCGGCGTCCGGCCGAGCATGCGCTTCGCCTCGACGCCGACCGCATGCACCTCGCCCGAGCGCTGGTCGATGGCGACGACCGACGGCTCGGAGAGGACGATCCCGCGTCCGCGCACGTAGACGAGCGTGTTCGCGGTCCCGAGGTCCACCGCCATATCGCGGCCGCCGAAGCCAGTCAGTCCGGAGAAGAGGCCCATCGCCCGCCGAGCATACCCGCAAAGTCAGGAAGCTCTTACCGGGGCGACACCCCTCCGTGAGGGCTTGCGGCGTAGCTTCGGGACGAGCGACGACGGAGGCAAACGTGAACGTTGTGACGCTGATCGGCAACCTCGCGACCGAGGTCGAGCTGCGCGAGGTCGGGCCCGACAAGAGGGTGGCGAGCTTCCTGCTCGCCGTCGACCGTGGCAGCCGGGACGGCGGCGCGGACTTCGTGAACGTGTCGGCCTGGGACCGGCAGGCGGAGCTGTGCGCCGAGTACCTCGGCAAGGGACGCCGGATCGCGGTCGACGGGCGGCTCAGGTCCCGCTCGTGGGAGGAGGAAGGCAAGCGGCGCAGCGCGATCGAAGTGGTCGCACGGCGGATCGAGTTCCTCGGCGGAGGGCCGCGGCGTGACGAGGAGGACGACGCCGGAGCCGACGTGATCCCGTTCGAGGCCCCCGCAGCCGCCGGCTAGTCGACCGAAGCCACGAACTCGCGGATCGCGGCGAGGCAGGCATCCGGCCGCTCGCCGATCAGAAGGTGGCCGCACCCGGCGATCGAACGCAGCGGCACGCGCAGGCGGCGCGCGTACTCCATCCCGTCCTCGAGCCGGACCCAGTTGTCGCTCGCTCCCCAGAGACAGAGACAGGGACAGGTGACGCGGTCGAGCTCGGTGCGCGGGTCCGAGGCGAGCAGGGCGCGGCCGGCCTGCCGCGTGTCGGTGTGATGCGCCGGCCCGACGAGGAACGCCTCGGCGAGCTCCGGATCGAGCGCGGCGGGATCGGCCGCGCCCCACCAGCCGAACACGACCCGGCGGCCGAGCCGAGAACGCGCCCAAACGTGGCGGAAGGGCGCGATCAGACGTCCCGGACGGGTGGCGCCGAGCACGGTCACCGTGACCTCGGCGGCGTGGGACGTCGAGCCGATCCCGGCCGCGCCGGCGAGGACGAGCCCGCGCACGGCATCGGGTCGAAGCACCGCCGCGCGAAGGGCGACGACGCCACCGAGAGAGTGACCGATCCACACGGCGCCCCGCAGCTCCTCCCGGTCCACGATCCCGAGGACGGCGTTCGCGACCGCATCGAGATGGCGCGCCTCCGGCAGCAACGACGACCGCCCGTGGCCCGGCAGATCGGGAACGAGCACGCGGTGACGCGCTGCGAGCTCCGGAGCGATCCCACGCCAGTTCTCGATCGTCCCGCCGAGCCCGTGCACGAGCACGAGCGGTGGGGCAGCGTCATCGACCGGGCCGCCGACGGCGTACGCGAGCCGCGCTCCTCCCGACTCGACGTCCCGCTCCTCGAAGCCGTCGATCCGTTTGCCCTCCGTCGGCATCAGGGCATATTCTTTGCCTGATGGAAGTCTCTGCGAGGCGGGCCCGGTGAGACGAACACTGTGAGGCCCGGAACGACGACAAGCGAGGGTGCGACTTAGCCCGCCAGCGCGTTTCCGCGCGGCGGGTTTTTTCGTACCACGGAAGGAGCCCAACCGATGGCGAATCACCTCACGCCGGAAGAACTGTCCAAGGAGCTCGGCCTCGAGACGCAGGAGGTGATCCGGGTGTGCGTCGAAGAGGGCGTGCCGATCTACCAGGGGAAGATCGACAAGTACCTCTTCCAGGCGCAGCTGCAGGCACTCGGCGCGCAGCAGCCGGCGGCGTAGAGCGCAGCGTTCGATCGGGCGTCAGGCGCTCTTACGCGCCGTCGCCTTGCGAGACCGGGAGCCGGCCTTCGCGTCGGCTTTCCCGTCCTTCGAGCCCTCGGCCGAGCGGCGGCTCTGCGCGTCGGCGACACTCTGACGCAGCGCCTCCATCAGGTCGATGACCGGCGCATCGGCCACCGGCTCCGGCGCGACGATCTCCTGGCCGGCGAGCTTCGCCTCGAGCATCTGCGCGAGGTCGCGGCGGTAGTCGTTCTCGAAGTCCTCGGGCACCCACTCGCCCGCGAGGCTCGAGATCACCTGCTCGGCGAGCTTCAGCTCGGCCTCCTGCACGTCGGTCGCGACGACGGCCTCCTCGATCTCGTCCTTCGCCCGCACGTCCTCGGCGAAGAAGAGCGTCTCGAGCAGCAGCGCGCCCGCCTTGGCGCGGATGAGGCAGAGGTTCTCCTTGCCCCAGAGGACGAACTTGCCGACCGCCGCCATGCCCGACTCCTCCATCGCGCGCAGCAGGAGGACGTAGGGCCGCCGCTGCGCCTCGCCGCCGGCCGGTGCGAGGTAGTACGTGCGGTCGAAGTAGACGGGATCGACGTCCGCGAGCCGGACGAAGCGGAGAATCGCGATCGACTGCGACCGTTGCAGCGCAGCCGCCTCGAGGTCGGCCTCCTCGACGAGGACGTACTGGCCCTTCGCGAACTCCCAGCCCTTGACGAGCTCGTCGGGCTCGACGTCGCGCTCGTGCACCGGGCACCAGCGCTTCTGCTTGATCGGCGTGCCGCACTCGCGGTGGAGCGTGCGGAACGAGACGTCCTGCCGCTGGGTCGCGAGCGCGAGCCCGACGGGGATGTTGACGAGGCCGAAGCTGATCGATCCGTTCCAGATGGTCCGCATTGGAGGTCCAGTTTAGTTAGGGACTGCCCGAATTCTCGTTTTTCATCGCCTTCCCTTCCTGGCGAGCGAGGCCGCCGTCTCGCTTGCTGGCGCAGTCGGCCCGCTCCTTGGTTTGAACGCTCCGAACCTCCTGGCGCGAGGGCGGCGGCGTAACGGTGCGTTACGCCGCCGCGGAGTAGCGAGCGCGCACGCCGCAGGCATGCGCGCTCGCGACGGCAACGCGGCTCGAACCTGCGTGGCCCTCATGTGCTCTCAGCACGGAGCCAACGGGAGACCGCGCTCTCCCGTTGGCGTAGTTCCCTCGCGTCCTAGAGCGAGCGGGTGCGCAGCACCCGCTCGCTCTAGGATCCCGATATGGAGCGGCGCACCGCGCCCGAGCTCTGGCGCGACGCCGTCCGCGACGCGCCCCCCGAGCCCGCGTACCTCGAGGAGCGGGCCGACGATTGGCGGCCGGTCTCGTGGCAGGAAGCCGCGGAGCGGGTCGACGCGCTCGCACATGGACTGCTCGCGCGCGGCGTGCGACACGGCGACCGGGTCGCGGTGCTCTCGCGGACGCGTCTCGACTGGATCCTCCTCGACTGGGCCGTGATGTCGATCGGCGCCGTTGTCGTCGGCCTCTACCCGACGAGCTCGGCGAAGGAGTGCGAGTACGTCCTCGGGCACTGCGAGGCCGTGCTCGCCTTCGCGGAGGACGAGGAACAGACCCGGAAGCTCGTCTCGGTCCGCGGCGGGCTGCCCGCGCTGCGCGAGGTGATCCCGTTCGACTGGCTCGCGAAGCTCGAGGCCGACGGACGGCTGGCGAAGCATCTGCGACCCGAGCCGGTCGAGGAGGGCGACCTCGCGACGCTCATCTACACCTCGGGCACGACCGGGCCGCCCAAGGGCTGCATGCTCACCCACCGCAACCTCGTCACGGCCGCAACCTGCGTGGTGGAAGGGCTGCAGCACCCCGGAGACGTCGTGCTCCTCTTCCTGCCGCTCGCCCACAGCTACGGGCGGCTCGCCCACCAGGCGGCGTCGTTCCGCGGCGCGACCATCGCGCTCGTCGCCGACGTCACGCGCGTGCCGGAGGCGCTCGCGGCCGTGCGCCCCACCATCCTTCCCGCCGTCCCGCGCGTCTACGAGAAGGTCCACGCGAACACGCTCGGCGAGATCGAGCGCGCCGGCGGGCTGCGCCGGCGGATCGGCCTCTGGGCGCTCGGTGTCGGCGCCCGCACGAGCCGCGCCCGCCGGGAGACGGGCCGCGTACCACGAACCCTCGCGCTCCGGGAGCGGCTGGCCGACCGCCTCGTGTTCGCCAAGGTGCGCGAGCGGCTCGGCGGCCGCCTGCGCCTCGGGATCTCGGGAGCGGCGCCCCTCTCCACCGACGTGATGGAGTTTTTCCACGCGCTCGGCGTGCCGGTCGTCGAGGGCTACGGCCTGACCGAGACGGCCAGCTCCGCGACGGTCAACGAGCCGGAGGACTTCCGGATCGGCACCGTCGGCCGTCCTGTCGACGGAGCCGAGATCCGTCTCGCCGAGGACGGCGAGATCCTGATCCGCAGCGATTCCGTCTTCACGGGCTACTACAAGGAGCCGGAGGCGACCGCGGCGGCCCTGACCGACGCCGGCTGGCTACGGACGGGCGACGTCGGCGAGGTCGACGCGCAGGGCTTCCTGAGGATCACAGACCGGAAGAAGGACCTCATCATCACGGCCGGCGGCAAGAACATCGCACCGCAGAATCTCGAGAACGCGCTCAAGGCCTCGCGCTTCGTCTCGCAGGCGATCGTCGTCGGCGACCGCCGCCCGTACGTGACGGCGCTCCTGACCCTGGACGAGGCAGAAGTCGCTTCGAGCGGCCGTGACCCGCAGGCCCTCGCGCAGGAGCTCGTCGACGACGTCAACCGCGACCGCACTCGAGTCGAGCAGATCAAGCGCTTCGTGATCCTCCCGCGCGACTTCTCCCAGGAAGAGGGAGAGGTGACCCCGACGCTGAAGCTGCGTCGCAAGGTCATCCACGAGCACTTCACCGAGGAGATCGAACGGCTGTACGCGGGCTACTAGGGGCTAGCCGAGGATCCGCTTCGCGCCGTCGTACTCCGAGGCGTACCAGCCCTCGCTCAGGCTGTCGATGCGGACGACGTCGCCCGTGTGCGGCGCGTGGATGAACTGGCCGTTGCCGACGTAGATCCCGACGTGGCCGAGGCCGGCGAAGAAGACGAGATCGCCGGGCTGGAGCTGGTCGCGCGGGACCGAGACTGCGTTGGGGTAGCCGTACTGCGCGACCGTGTAGTGCGGGAGCGAGATGCCAACCTGGGCGAAGACGTACATGACGAAGCCGGAGCAGTCGAAGCCGCTCGGGCTCGCGCCGCCCCACACGTACTGGACGCCGAGGTACTGCATCGCGATCCCGACGACGCCGCTGTAGTGCGTCGAAGGCACCGAGCCGCCGGTCGGATCTCCGACCCCGAAGCTGCCGAGCGGGGAGTGTGCCTGCATCTGCGCCGCGGCCCGCGCCTGCCGGGCGGCCGCGAGCTGGCGGGCCTGCTGCTGGGCGATCATCGTCTGGAGCTGCGACCGCACGGAGGCATAGAGCCGCTGCGCGGTGGAGACGTTCGACTGGATCCGGTTCCGCTCCGCCGCGCGCACGGCGACGAGCCGGTGCTGCCGCACGCGCTCGCCGCGCAGGAGTATCCGGCGCCGCACGACCTGATGGCGGAACGAGAGCACCTCGCGGACGAGCGCCGTGTCCTGCTTCGAGACCGAGTTCACCGTCTCGATCCGGGAGATGAGGTCGTCGAGGCTGCGCGACCCGAGGATGACTGCGAGCGACGACTGCTCGTCCTGCGTCGTGTAGATCGCGACCAGCCGCTGCGCGAGTGCGTGCTGCGCACGGGTGAGATTCCCGCGAGCGACACCGAGCGCCTGGCTGTTGACGCCGAGTTCGTGCTCGACGTGCCGGAGCTTCGCACTTGCGATCTGGAGGCGGCTGTTCGCCCGCCCCTCGGCCGCCTCGAGCTGCTGCAGCCGGTCGAGCACGACCCGAGCCTGCGCCCGCTTGGCGCGGATCTGGTCCGCGCGCGCTCCCGGCGCTGTCGCGCCGAGCAGGCCTGCCAGAGACAGGCCGATCAGCAGCACCGAGATCGCCGCCCGCCGCCTCGGCACGCGCAATGACGTCCTCCCACCCGTCACAAGGTGGGGACGCTAACAAGCCTGCCGGACACCCGCAAGGCTGAACCGGTCAGGAAAATCCTGCAATTTGGCATAACGCCTTCGACAGGGGCTCCGGAACCCTCTGCACAAAGTAGCCCGTTCGATTACGGTCCGGCGACGTGCTCGGGCCGACCAGATCCCGCACTGCGCGGTTCGCAGCTCTCGCAGCGGTGCTCAGCCTCCTCGCCGCCTCGGCCGCGCTCGCGGCTCCACGCCTGGGGAATCGCAGCCCGCAAGGCGTCGCGCAACAACCGGATACCCCAGCCCATCAGGCCCTGCTCGGCCTGTACGCGCTCGACTCGCAGCTCCATGCGTGGCACGCACGGGTCGAGTCGCTCGGAGCTGCGGCAACCGCGCTACGGCAGCGGCGCGTATCGCTCCGGCAGGAGCTGGCCGCCGCCCAGGCGGCGCTCGAGACCGGGCAGCAACGGCTCGCCCTGGACCTCCGCGCGCTCTACGAGCGAGGCAATGTCGACCCGGTCGCGGTCGTACTCGGAGCGCAGTCACTCACGAAGGGGCTCAGGCAGCTCGACGCGCTGTCGCGCGTCGCCGACCAGAGCCGGCAGATCATCGCTGCGGCGACCGCTGCCTACCGTCGTCTGGTCGGGGCGCAGCAGCGCCTCGCCGCGGAGGGACGCAGGCTCGCACGCTCGCTCGCAACCGCGCGACAGGCCGAGCGGAGCCTCGCAAGCGCGGCCGCGACCCGGCTCACGTACGTCTCCTCTCTCCGCACTCAGGCCCAGCTCGGGGCGACGCAGGTGCGGAGCGTCGTGGCGACTGCACACGCGGCCCAGCAGAAGTCGCAGCACCTGCAGCCGCCGACACCTCCCCCGGCGAGCGGGCGGCAGCTCGTCGTCAGCGCCACGTGCTACGACCTGCCGGGCAAGACGGCAACCGGGATGCCCGTGGGCCACGGCGTCGTGGCGGTCGATCCCTCCGTCATCCCGCTCGGCAGCCGGATGCAGATCCCCGGCTACGGCAACGGCGTCGCTGCCGACGTCGGCAGCGCCATCCGCGGGCGCATCATCGACCTCTGGTTCCCGACGTATGCCGAGTGCGCGGCCTGGGGCCGCCGCACGGTCACCATCACGATCTACTAGCGCCGCGGAAACGCTGCACGTTTCCGCGGGTGGGAAGGAACTGCGCGGGCCGGTAAGCGCGGTTTCCGGCCCGCTCCGTGCAGTTACCTGCTTCGAGAACTCTGGACGGGACCGCTGCCTCGTGCGCTCGCACGCGGCGGAGGCCGGCGCGAGCGCGGTGCGGCCTCCGGCTAAACGTCGCTACGCGGCCGTCTGGGCCTCCGGCCCTTCGCTCGGTTGAGGTGCAGGGCGCTTCGCGAACCCTGAAGCGGAAGAGCGGCTCGACGCCAGCGCAGTTCCTCTCCACCCCGGGGCGAAGAGCGCAGCTCTTCGCCCCGGCTGACTAGACTGGCGGCGCGAGAGGGGGATTCGCGGTGCCGGAGCTCGGGGAGAGATCGGAAGAACGGCAGGCTGAGGCGCTCCGCGTACTCCTCGTCGACGACCACGACCTCTTCCGCACCGGCCTGCGGAATCTGCTCGAGGAGCAGGACGTCGTGATCGTCGGGGAGGCGGCGACGGGCAGCGAAGCGGTGGCGCACGTCCGCGATCTCACACCCGATGTCGTCGTCATGGACCTCAACATGCCGGCGATGGGCGGCGTCGAGGCGACCCGCCACATCGCGGAGGTCTCGCCGCTCACGCGGGTCGTCATGCTCACGATCTCGGACGAGGACTCGGACGTCACCGACGCGGTCCTCGCGGGCGCGTGCGGCTACCTCCTCAAGGACGCGACGATCCAGGAGCTCGTCTCGGGGATCCGGGCGGCGGCGCGCGGCGAGGCGCTCATCTCCCCGCACATCGCGGCGAAGATGCTCCAGCGGATCCGCGCCACGAGCGCGCAGCCGGCGATCGAGGAGATGATCCGCGCCGAGCTCTCCGAGCGCGAGATCGAGGTGCTGAAGCTGATCGCGAACGGCAAGGACAACGCCGTCATCGCCGCCGAGCTCCACATCAGCCCGAAGACGGTCAAGAACCACATCTCGAACATCCTCATGAAGCTTCAGATCGACAACCGCATCCAGGCGGCCGTCTACGCCGTTCGCAGCGGAATCGTCTAGGTCGCGCGCGAACAGCGAGGTTCCACGGCGGCTCGACGCGACATCGGCTACCTCGAGCCGCGAACGGCACGAGCACGGGCTTGGAGGCTGCGCAGGAGTGCGCGGAGCCGTGTGAGCTCGCCGTCGGCAGTGTCGAGACGTTCGGAGAGGTCGACGAGCTCGGCGGCGACGCTGTGCGCGGACACCTCGCCCGCGTCGCGCACGACCTCGCCGAGCCGGCGCTCGATCCGCGACCGCTCCGCCTCGAGCGCGAGCGCCACGGCGTAGCCGTCCGTCAGCGTCGCCTCGAGCGCAGCGAGGGTCGGGGCCCCGGCCCCCTGCTCGGGCAGGCTGAGCAACTCCGTGATCTCGTCCCGCAGCGGCATCGGCCCACGATTATCTGACGGCGAAGCAACGGCGGGAATGGGCCGCCCGGCCCATCTTCCGGAGTGGGGCGGCCCACGGGGCTTGACGTTTGCAGCCTCGCTTGAAAAATGGAAAGGCTTTGTGTCTCCGTCCAGGTGCCGCAATCGTGGCGATCGTCGCCCTCGTCGGCGTGCCGGCTGCGCAGGCAGGGTCGCACGACGCCTTCCGGCAGCGGCTCGCCCAGGCGCTCCGGGCGCCCCGCGTGAGCCCGGCCCGGACGGGCGCGATCGTCCTCGACCTCGACACCGGCCGCACGCTCTTCGCCGAGAACGCCCGTCTGGCTCTCCGGCCCGCGTCGAACGAGAAGCTCGCGACGACGTATGCGGCGCTGACCGCGCTCGGGCCGTCCTTCCGCATCGAGACGGACGTGCTCGGCGATGGGCAGCAGAGCGGAGCGACGTGGCAGGGGAACCTCGTGCTCAAGGGCTACGGCGACCCGGCGCTGTCGGCCTCCCAGGTCAACTCGCTCGCGCGCCAGGTGGCCGCGACCGGGATCAGACACGTCAGCGGCCGGATCCTCGGCGACGAGAGCTGGTTCGACACGCGGCGTACCGGAGCCGGCTGGAAGGCGAAGTTCTACCTCCACGAGTCGCCCGCGCTGTCGGCGCTGATCGTCGACCGCGGCTGGACCGGGCGCTACGAGACAGGCCGCCCGGCGCTCTACGCAGCGCAGCTCTTCCGGCACGACCTGCGCCGCGCCGGCGTCACCGTGCACGGCGGCGCCACCGTCGGTGTTGCCTCGGAGGGGGCGGCCTCTCTTGCGGACGTCGAGTCCCCTCCACTCTCCGCTCTCCTGCGCCACATGGACCTTTTCAGCGACAACTTCTACGCCGAGATGTTGCTGAAGGAGATCGGCGCCGTGCAGGGTCGTGGCGGCTCGGCCGCCGCAGGGGTCGCAGTGGCGCGGCCGCTGCTCGGCGCCGCCGGCGTGCCGCTCGCCGGCGTGCGCATGGTCGACGGCTCCGGTCTCTCGCTCGGCGACCGCTGGACGTCGAACGGGCTCGCCACGCTCCTGCGCACGATGTGGCTCGATCCCGACCTGCGGCCCTACGCCGTCGCCGCGCTTCCGGTCGCCGGCAGGACCGGAACGCTCGAGCACCGCATGCGCAGCGGTCCGGCGCGCGGCCTCGTGCGCGCGAAGACGGGAACGACCGACAACTCCTCGTCGCTTTCGGGCTACGTCGGCGACCACTACGTCTTCTCCATCCTCGAGAACGGCCACCCGGTGCGAGCACGCAACGCGGAACGGTCGCAAGACCGGTTCGCCCAGATACTCGCCCGCGGTGCCGGTGCCGCCTAGGACTCGCCGAGCAGGCCGAGCAGATCCGCCTCCACGAGGATCGGCACGTCCGACTTCTGCGCTTTCGTCAGCTTCGACGCGCCCGGCTCCTCCCCGACGATGAGCCCCGTCGTCTTCGTCGAGACGGAATCGGTCACCTTTGCTCCGAGCGCCTCGAGCCGCGCCTTCGCGTCGTCGCGGGAGAAACGCTCGAGCGTGCCGGTGATGACGTACGTGCGGCCGGTGAGCGGGCCTTCGCGCGGCCGCTCCTCGGCGCTGAGCTCGAAGCGAAGGTCGAGGTCGCGGAGCTCCTGGACCAGCGCGCGGTTCTGCTCGTCCGCGAACCATTCGACGACGTCCTCGGCGCGGTCCGGGCCGAAGCCCTCGACCTCGGCGACCTCCTCGGGAGTCGCCGCGATCAGCCGGTCGACCGTGCCGAAGTGGCTCGCGAGGCTGCGCGCGAGCACCCAGCCGATCCCGGGGATGTTGAGGCCGAGCAGGACCCGTGAGAAGGGCACCTGCTTCGAGCGCCGGATCGACTCGATCGCCGCGCTCGCGGAGATCTCCGCGAACCCCTCGAGCTCGAGGAGCTGCTCCTTCGTCAGGCGGTAGAGATCGGGCAGCGAGCGAACCAGGCCTTTCTCCCACAGGATGCGGATCGTCTGCTCGCCGACGCCGTCGATGTCGGCGACGCCCGTCCAGTTGATCAGCGTCTCGAGGCCGCGCGACAGGCAGGCGCGGTTCGGGCAGCGGTGCATCGCCTCGCCCTCGGGCTTCACGATCTCGGTGCCGCAGAGCGGGCAGTGCGCCGGCATCCGGAACTCCCTGGTCCCCCGCCGATGCGGGCCTGCGGGGCCGACGATCTGGGGAATGACGTCGCCGGCGCGTTGGACGACGACGTCGTCGCCCTCGCGGATCTGCTTGCGGTTGATGTCCTCTTCGTTGTGCAGCGTTGCGCGGGTGACCGTGACGCCGCCGACCTGCACCGGCTCCATTATCGCCCACGGGTTCAGAGCACCGGTCCGGCCCACACGGATGTGAATCTCGAGCAGCCGCGTCACCGCCGTCAGCGGCGCCCACTTGTAGGCGCGGGCCCAGCGCGGGCGTGAGTGCAGGACGCCGAGCCGTCGCTGCTGGTCGAGGGAGTCGACCTTGATCACGACGCCGTCGATCTCGTAGTCGAGCTCGGCGCGGCGTTTCTCCCATTCGACGCACGCGGCGGCGACCTCCTGGATCGACTCGAGCCGCTCGGCATACGGATTCGTGCGCAGGCCGTGCTCGTGCAGCCACTCGAGCATCCCGAACTGCGTCTCGAACTCGACGCCTTCGCGGTGGCCGGCTCCGTACACCCAGATCGACAGCGGTCGGTCGGCGGTGATCGCCGAGTTCTTCTGGCGAAGGCTTCCTGCTGCTGCGTTGCGCGGATTCGGCGCGAGCTTCTGAGTCGTTCCGGCGAGCCGCTCGTTCAGCTCCCGGAACCCGGTGAGGGGCAGGTACACCTCGCCGCGGACCTCGATCACAGCCGGCACGTCGCCGTTCAGGCGCAACGGGATCGCCTTGATCGTGCGCAGGTTCGGCGAGACGTCCTCCCCTTGTACTCCGTCACCGCGGGTGGCGCCGCGTACGAGCACGCCGTTCTCGTAGGTCAGGTTGACCGCGAGCCCGTCGATCTTCGGCTCGAGAACATACGCAACCGGCTCGCCGGTGCCGAGGCGTTTGCGGACGTCGTCGTCCCATTTCCGTAGGCCCTCTTCGGTCGTCACCTTCTCGAGCGAGCCCATCGGCTCGAGGTGCCGAACCTTCTCGAAGCGGTCCGACAGGCCGCCGACCCGCCGCGTCGGCGAGTCGGGCGCGACGAGCTCGGGATGCTCCGCCTCGAGCGCGAGCAGCTCGTCGAAGAGGGCGTCGTAGGCCGCGTCCTCCATGATCGGAGCGTCCTCGACGTGGTACGCGATGAGCGCGCGGCCGAGGATGTCGCGCAGCTCCGCGGCGCGCGCGCCGGCGGTTCCGACCTTAGAGGACGCCAAGCAGCTCCTCGGCCTCGTCGACGATCGCGTCCGGCTGCTCCGCCTCGAGGCGCGAGCGGTCGTGGATCCCGCCCCAGGTCACGGCGACTGCGAACATCCCCGCCGCCTTCGCCGCCCGGACGTCGAAGGGGGAGTCCCCGACGTAGGCCGTCTCCGCCGGCTCGGCCCCCAGTCGCTCGGCGCCGAGGAGGAGCGGCTCGGGGTCGGGCTTGTGCCGCTCCGTCTCGTCCCCGCCGACGATCGTCTCGAAGAGGTGGCCGAGTGGGACGCTCGCGAAGGCGAGCTCGACGGTGTCGCGGCGCTTCGCTGTGACGACGCCGAGGCGGCGACCCTCGTCCCAGAGCCGGACGAGCACGTCCTGCATCCCCGCGCAGGCCTCGAGATCGTCGTGGAGCGGATAGTTGTGCGCGCGGTAGACGTCGACGAGCTCGTCGACGCGTTCCGGCGCGAGCGCGTGCATCTGCGCCTCGAGGCCGGGGCCGCCGACCGCCTGCAGCAGCTCCTCGTCGGAGTAGTCGCGGCCGAGCACCTCTCTCGTCGCGTGCCGCATCGAGGCGAGGATGATCGCTCCGGAGTCGACGACCGTGCCGTCGAGGTCGAAGAGGACGGTCTCGAAGCGCATGCGTCGATCGTATCGGCGCCGCCGTTAGGCTCCGGCCCGTGCCCGAAGTGTCGGACTTTCGCTATCTCGTCGTCCCCCACACGCACTGGGACCGGGAGTGGTACCTCCCTTTCGAGCAGTTCCGGCTGCGGCTCGGCGCCGTGGTGGACGGCGTCCTGGACACGCTCGAACACGACGCCTCCTTCACGTCGTTCACGCTCGACGGCCAGGCGATCGTGCTCGAGGACTATGTCGAGGTACGACCCGAGAACGAGGGCCGGCTGCGGGCTCTGCTCGCCGCGGGACGCCTCGAGGTCGGCCCGTCCTACGTCCTCCCGGACGAGATCCTCGTCGGCGGCGAGTCGCTCGTTCGCAACCTCCTGCTCGGGCGGCGGGTCTGCCGCCGCTTCGGAGTCGAGCCGAGCCGCGCCGGCTACCTGCCCGACAGCTTCGGCCATCCGGCACAGCTGCCGCAGATCCTCGCCGGCTTCGGCATCCGCACCTTCCTCTTCTCGCGCGGGCTGGGCGACGAGCTCGACGACGCCGGGGTCGTCTTCCGCTGGCGCGCCGGCCCGGCAGAGGTCGTCGCGTGCCAGATGCTCCCGCACTACGACAACTTCGCGCGTCTGACCTGGTACCACGACGCCTCGGAGCGCCTGCGCGCGATCGTCGAGCACTTCGGCGATCTCGTGCGCAACGCGGACGGGGACGAGATCGTGCTCGCGAACGGATCCGACCACCTGCCGGTCGAGCCCGAGCTGCCGGAGATCCTCGCCGAGCTCGAGCAGACGTTCGACGCGGCGTTCCGGATCGGCCGCTACGACGAGCACGCACCGGGGACGGAGGGACTGCCCGTGCACGAAGGCGAGCTCGTGGGCAGCCGGCTCCAGAACGTCCTCCGCGGTGCCAACTCGGCCCGGATCTATCTCAAGCAGGCGAACGAGCGGGCCGAGCGCCGCCTACTCTCGATCGAGACCGCGGCGGCGCTGCGCACGCTCCGCGGGGCTGCGCCGTATCCCGCCGACGATCTTCGACTCGCGTGGCGCGACCTGCTCCGTAACCATCCGCACGACTCGATCTGCGGCTGCTCGTGCGACGAGGTGCACCGCGACATGCTCGTCCGCTACGAGCAGCTCGACCGGACGCTCGACTACGCCGAGCGGGAGGCGCTCGGCGTCGGCGGCGCGCTCGTCAACACGCTTCCGTTCCCGCGCCGCCGGCGCGTGGACGGGCAGCTCCTCGAGCTCGACGGCTTCTGCGGACTACGCCCGGAACCGATCCCTTTCCGAGGGCCGCGGAAGGACCTCGAGCCAATCGCGGACCTACTCGCCTTCGAGGGCGAGCCCGATGTCGGGGACCTGTACACGTTTTGCCCTGGGGGTAAGACCACGTCGGCTCGGTTGGTCTCGTCCCGGCGCGAGGGCAATGTGCAGGTGCTCGAGCACGAGCTCCCGGGCGTACGGATCGAGACGACCATCCGGGCCGCCTCGGGGCTCGACCGCCTCGAGCTGACCAGCGTCGTCGAGAACGAGGCGGAGGATCACCGGCTGCGCGTGCTCATCCGCTCCGACAGCGGGGCCGACGAGATCCGGGCCGAGAGCCAGTTCGTAGTCGTCCGGCGGCCACTCGTGCCCCCAGCGCCGCGCGCGCCGTGGGTCGAGCCGCCGGTGCCGACCGCCCACACGCTCGGCTCGCTCGCGCTCGGACCGCTCGTCCTGTTGACGAAGGGGCTACCCGAGTACGAGGCGTCGGCGGAGGGGCTGCGCCTGACGCTCCTGCGTTCCGTGGGCACGATCTCGAGGCCCGCGGGCCTCGCGACCCGCCCGACCGCCGCAGGGCCGGACATCGCGACGCCGGACGGCCAGTGCCGTGGGCGGCACGTCTTCGAGTACGCCCTACGCTTCGACGGAGACAGCCTCTCGAACGCGCAGCTCGTCCGCGCAGGCCAGGACTACCGCACCGACTTCCTCCGTGGCGACCCGTTCGAGCCGCCGCTCGAGCTCGCCGGTGACGTCGTCTTCTCCTGCCTCAAGGCGGCCGAGGACGGGCGAGGCATCGTCCTGCGCGTCTTCAACCCGAACCCGCAGCCGGAGGCGCTGACCCTCAGCCTGCCCGCCCGACGCATCCGGCTCGACGAGGAGGAAGACGTCGACGGAGGCCTCGAGCTCGCGCCGGGCGAGATCGCGACCTTCCTAGTAGGCGACTGAGACGAGGTAGAGGCCCCACGGTGGCGCCGTGGCCCCGGCCTCCGAGCGGTCGCTCCCGTCGAGCAGCCCGGGAATCGACGCCGGCGCCTCGACCATCGTCCCGACGAGGCTGCGCACCATGTGACGGAGGTAGCTGCCGGCCGTGATCTCGAAGTCGAGGTGGTCGCCGCGCCGGATCCACCCAGCACGCTCGACGACGCGGACGAAGACCTCGTGCTGCGTCTGCGCCGGCGTGAATGCGCGGAAGTCGTGCTCCCCGGATAGCTCTGCGGCTGCCGCGCCCAGCGCGTCCTCGTCGAGCGGCCGCGGCAGCCACCAGCTTCGTCGCACCTCGAAGGGCGACGGCGTCGAGCGGGTGAAAAGCCGGTAGCGATAGCTGCGGGAGCGTGCGGAGTGCCGCGCATGGAAGTCGTCCGGCGCCGTGACGGCCGAGGCGACGGCGATCTCGTCGGGCAGGCGCGGGTTGAGCGCCGCGGCGGTGCGATCAGGCGGCGGCCCGTCCTCGACGTCGACGGAGACGACCTGGCCGAGCGCGTGGACGCCCGAGTCGGTCCGCCCGGCGACGACGAGGCGCTCGACCGACGCGAACGTCTCGGCGAGCGCCGTCCGGAGGGCCGCCTCCACGGTCGGCAGCCCCGGCTGCGTCGCCCACCCGTGGAACGGGGTGCCGTCGTACTCGAGCGTCAGGATGAGGCGCACGTCAGGGCATCCTCACTGGATTTGTCAGGTCTGCCTTATGCTCTATTAGTTTGCACACTGTTTGGTATACTCTATACGATGTCGACCGAGCACGCCTTCCTCCTCCAGCGCGTCCAGCCGGCGATGGTCGGCCTCATCGACGGCTCGCTCTCGACGCTCGCGCCGATCTTCGCCGTCGTCCTCGCCTCGCACGACACGCGCTACGCGTTCATCGCCGGCCTCGCGACGTCACTCGGCGCCGCGATCAGCATGGGCTTCTCCGAGGCGCTCTCCGATACGGGAGAGCTCACCGGCCGCGGTAGCCCCTGGGTCCGCGGGTCGATCACGGGCGGCGGAACGTTCGTCGGCGGGATTCTCCACTCGCTGCCCTTCCTGATCTCCAACTACCACGTGGCGCTCTTCTTCGCCGTCGCCGTGGTGGCGTTCGAGCTCCTGATGCTCGCGTACTTCCGCTACCGCTTCTTCCAGGACACGTTCGTCCGGGCCCTGGGCATCGTCACGTTCGCGGGCATCCTCATCGCGGCGATCAGCGCAGGTCTCGGGAGCGTGCTGGGCGCCCCGATCGGCAGTTAGCTGTCCAGGCCGGAGCGGAAGACCCGCCGTAGGCGGACTTCGGCGGAGGCCGACGCGGCGCGCGCCACAAGGCATCCGCTCCGCCCGAGAACCAGCAAGACAAGCTCTCAGCACGAAGCAGTCCGGAGACCGCGTCTCCGGGCTGCGGACTTCTGTCTCTCCTCGTGGACTTCGAGCCTACGGCTCGAAGTCCACGAGCTCCAGATAGACCATCTCGGCGGCGTCGCCCGCACGATGGCCAAGCTTGATGATCCGGGAGTAGCCTCCGGGCCGGTCCGCCATCCGCGGGCCGACGTCGGCGAAGAGCTTGTGCACGATCTCCTGCGAGCGAAGCACGGCGAGCGCCTGCCGGCGGGCGTGAAGGTCACCACGCCGGCCGAGCGTGATCATCTGCTCGGCGAACGGCTTCACCGCCTTCGCCTTCGCCTCGGTCGTCCGGATCCGGCCGTGCTCGATGAGCGAGCACGTGAGGTTCGAGTAGAGCGCCTTGCGGTGCGCCGAGTCGCGGCCGAGCTTCTTGCCTGTGCGGGCGTGGCGCATCGCCTCCCCCTCTCTCTACTCGAAGCCGCCGGAGCCGTTCTCGCCGCGGAGGTGAAGGCCGTGCTGCGCGAGCGTCTCGCGCACCTCCTCGATCGACTTCTTGCCGAAGTTCGGGATCGCGGCCAGCTCCTGCTCCGTCTTCATCACGAGGTCGCCGATCGTCTCGATCCCGACCCGCTTCAGGCAGTTGTACGAGCGGACGCCGAGCTCGAGCTCCTCGATCGGGAAGTTCTCCATCCCGTGGGCGAGGGCAGCCTCGGGCGTGACGCCGCCGTCGACCGGCGCGGGCTCACCGAACCCCTCGATGCGGTCGAGGTCGGTGAAGATCGCGAGCTGCCGGATCAGGATCTCGGCGGCCTCCGCGAGTGCATCCTTCGGCTCGACCGAGCCGTCGGTCGTGATGTCGAGCATGAGCTTGTCGTAGTCGGTCCGCTGACCGACGCGGGCCGCCTCGACCTGGTATGCGACGCGGCGCACCGGCGAGAAGATCGAGTCCATCGGGATGACGCCGATCGTGTGCTGCTGACCCCGGTTCAGCTCGGCCGGCGAGTAGCCGCGGCCGCGACCGATCGTCAGCGTCACCTCGAGCCTGCCCTTGTCGGACAGGTTCGCGATCTCGAGCTCCGGGTTGAGGATCTCGAGGTCGGCCGGCGCCTCGATGTCGGCTGCCGTGACCGAGCCCGGGCCCTTTTTCGCGATGTGCACCTCGATCTCGGGCGATTCGCCGTGCAGACGCGCGACGAGATTCTTGAGGTTGAGGATGATGTCGGTGACGTCCTCGCGGACACCGGGCAGAGTCGTGAACTCGTGCGCCGTGCCCTCGACCTTCACCGACGTGACGGCGGCGCCCTCCAGCGAGGAGAGCAGCACGCGCCGCAACGAGTTGCCGAAAGTGTGACCGAATCCGCGGTCGAGCGGCTCGATCCCGAAGACCCCGCGGTGATCGTCGACGTCCTCGTGGACGATCTTGGGGATCTGGAAGTCCATTTCGCGTGTCGCCAAGAGAATTCCCTCTTTCCGTTACTTCGAGTAGAGCTCCACGATCAGGCTCTCCTGCACCGGCGTGTCGATCTCGTCCCGCTCGGGCTGCTTCAGCACCTTGCCGGTGAGCCCGTCGTGATCGGCCTGGAGCCACGGAGCGACCGTCGAGACGAGATCGGTCGCGTCGCGAATCACCTGCTGCGCCGAGGAGCTCGGCACGACGGTGACGACGTCGTTCGGCCGCACCTGGTAGCTCGGGATGTTGACCCGCCGCCCGTTGACCTGGAAGTGGCCGTGGCGGACGAGTTGTCGCGCCTGGGCCCGGGAAGCGGCGAAGCCGAGGCGGTAGACGACGTTGTCGAGCCGGGTCTCGAGCATCCGCAGCAGCTCCTCGCCGGTGACGCCGGAGCGCTTGGCAGCCTTCTCGTAGTAGGTGCGGAACTGCTTCTCGAGCAGGCCGTAGTAGCGGCGCGCCTTCTGCTTCTCGCGCAGCTGCAACAGGTACTCGCTCTGCTTGATGCGGCCGCGGCCGTGCTCGCCCGGCGGGTACGAGCGGCGCTCGATCGCGCACTTCTCCGTCAGGCAGCGCTCGCCCTTGAGGAAGAGCTTCATCCCCTCGCGGCGGCAGATGCGGCACTTCGGCCCGAGATCGCGCGCCATCAGACGCGCCTCCGCTTCCGCGGCCGAACCCCGTTGTGCGCCTGCGGCGTCACGTCCTTCACGGACAGGATCTCGAGCCCGGCGGCCTGGAGCGAGCGGATCGCGGTCTCGCGACCCGAGCCCGGGCCCTTGACGAAGACCTCGACCTTCTGGAGCCCGTGCTCCATCCCCTTCCGCGCCGCCGAGTCGGCGGTCACCTGCGCGGCGAACGGCGTCGACTTGCGGGAGCCCTTGAAGCCGGCGGAGCCGGCCGACTCCCAGGCGATGACGTTGCCCTCGCGATCGGTGAGCGCGACGATCGTGTTGTTGAAGCTCGTCTTGATGTGAGCCTGGCCGATCGCGATGTTCTTCCGGACGCGACGGCGCGTGCGGCCGCGCGTGGCCGTTGCACGACGGGGAGGCGCCACGCTACTTCGCCTTCTTTCCGCGTCCGACGGTCTTCTTCGGGCCCTTGCGGGTGCGCGCGTTCGTCTTCGTCCGCTGCCCGTTCACCGGCAGGCCGCGCCGATGCCGCATCCCCCGGTAGGCGCCGATCTCGGAAAGCCGCTTGATCGCCTGTTGCCGGTCGCGCCGCAGGTCGCCCTCGACCTCGAGGTCCGAATCGATGTAGTTGCGAAGCTTCGTGACCTCTTCGTCGGTGAGATCCTTGACCTTCGTGTCCGGGTTGAGACCGAGCTCGACGGCGACCTTGCGCGCGGTCGGCTGGCCGATTCCGTAGATGTACGTCAGCCCGATCTCGAGGCGCTTCTGGTTCGGAAGGTTGACTCCGGCGATACGTGCGATGGCTCAGCCCTGCCTTTGCTTGTGCCGAGGGTTGGTGCAGATGACCATGGTCGTGCCGTGCCGCTTGATCACGCGGCAGCGCTCGCACATGGGCTTGACGGAGGGACGGACTTTCATCGTGTGTGTCAGCGGTGCCGGTAGGTGATCCGGCCGCGATTGAGGTCGTAGGGACTCAGCTCGACCTTGACCTTGTCGCCCGGGAGGATCCGGATGTAGTGCTTCCGCATCTTCCCGGAGATGGTCGCGAGCACGGAGTGGCCCCCGTCGAGCTGCACCCGGAACATCGTGCTCGGGAGCGCTTCGACAACCTCTCCTTCGACCTCGATCTTCTCTTCCTTGGTAGGCAAAATCCCTTCGGTGAATAGGGGTCTCAGACGTACGCACGCGCACGGCAGAGCCGTGCGCGGAAGGCGATCATCGTAGCAGAGCGGCTCCGGCCGACGTGAGGATCCGCGGCCCCTCGGCGGTGACCGCGACGGTGTGCTCGAAATGGGCGGCGAGGGACTCGTCGACCGAGGAGATGGACCACTCGTCGGCGTGGACGTAGACGTCGGGCTCGCCGGCCGTGATCATCGGCTCGATCGCGAGCGTCATGCCCTCCTGGAGCAGCGGCCCGCGGCCCGGCGGGCCGTAGTTCGGGATCTGGGGATCCTCGTGGTACGAGCGGCCGACGCCGTGACCGACGAGGCTGCGCACGACCGAGAAGCCAGCGCCCTTCGACGACACTCTGGACCGCGTGCGAGATGTCGGAGAGCCGGTGGCCGACGCGTGCCTGCTCGATTCCGGCCGCGAGCGCCTCCCGGCAGACGTCGAGCAGCCGCTGCGCCTCGGGCGAGATCTCGCCGACGGGCAGGGTCACGGCGCTGTCGGCGACGAGCCCGTCGAGCGTGACGCCGAGGTCGACCGAGATCAGGTCGCCTTCGCGTGCCCGGTACCCGTCGGGGATCCCGTGCACGACCATCGAGTTCGGCGAGATGCAGAGCGCGGCCGGAAAGCCCTTGTAGCCCTTCGAGGTCGGGTGCCGCCCGTTCGCCTCGATGTGCTCGTCTGCGATGCGGTCGAGCTCGCGCATCTCGACGCCCGGCTCCAGGTGCTCGGCGACGAGCGCGAGCGTCTCCGACGAGAAGCGCGCCGGCGCGCGCCATCCCCTCGATCTCGGCCTCGGACTTGCGGACGATCACGACGCTAGCCTCGACCGTGCGGTGGCGCTGAACTTCCTCGAGCGACTGCTCGATCTCGTGGAAGACCTCGCCGACGGTGCGGTCGGCGTGGATGCCGACGACGTTGCTCCGGCTCGAGCGGTAGTACTCGACGAGCGGCGCGGTCTCGCGCTCGTAGAGCTCGAGGCGCCGCTCGATCGCCTCCGGCGTGTCGTCGGAGCGGCCCTCCTCCGCTGCCCGGCCGAGCAGCCGCTGCAGGAGCACCGCGCGGTCCGGCACCTGGAAGTCGAAGACGACGTCGAGTCCGCGTCCGAGCTCCGCAGGAGCGTCGTCGAGCGCCTCGGCCTGGGGCATCGTGCGCGGGAAGCCGTCGAGGACGAACCCGCCGACGGTGTCGCCGCGCGAGAGCCGGTCGCGGATCAGGCGGATCATCAGGTCGTCGGAGACGAGGTCGCCGCGGTCGTAGACCTCCTTCAGCTCGCGACCCGACCGGCGTCGGCAGCTCCCTCATCTCACGGATCATGTCCCCGGTCGCGATGTGCGGAATCCCGTACATCGCCGTGATCCGCTGCGCCTGCGTGCCCTTGCCGGAGCCCTGCGGGCCCAGCACCAGGATGTTCAGCGTAGGAACCCTTCGTAGTGGCGCATGACCATCTGCGACTCCATCTGTCGCATCGTCTGGAGCGCCACGCCGACGACGATGAGGACCGACGTGCCGCCGAGGGCGCGGTAGGTCGCCTGCGAGAAGTGGAAGTGCGCGATGAAGATCGACGGCGCGACGGCGACGGCCGCGAGGAAGAGCGCGCCCGGGAAGCGTCAGCCGGTTGAGCACGCGGTCGAAGTAGGCGGCGGTCGGCGGGCCGGGCCGGATGCCGGGGATGTAGCCGTTGTACTTGCGCAGGTTGTCGGCCTGGTCGACCGGGTTGAAGACGACCGACGTGTAGAAGTACGTCATCACGATGATCAGGAGCGCCTCGAGCGAGCAGGTACTTCCAGCTCGCGTAGCCGAAGTTGACCGTGAGCCAGTTGTTCCACTGCGGGCTTGAAGCTCCCGACGGTCTGCGGGACGGCGAGGATCGCCGCGGCGAAGATGATCGGGATCACGCCGGCCATGTACGACGCTGAGCGGCATGTAGGTCGAGCCGCCGGTCGTCTGCCGGTTGCCGAGCTGGCGCCGCGCGTACTGGATCGGGATCCGCCGCTGGCCCTCCATCACGAAGACGACCGCGACGACGATCGCCGATCGCGACGAGCGGGAAGAAGAGGCGGGCCGACGTGCCGCCGTTGATCCAGCCGCTGATCCCCGCCGGGGCGTAGGCGAGGATCGACGCGAAGATCAGGAGCGAGATCCCGTTGCCGATGCCGCGCTTCGTGATCTGCTCGCCCATCCACATCAGCAGCGTCGTGCCGGCGGTGAGCGTGAGGATGATGATGACCAGCCGGCCGGCGTTCGACGTTCGGCAGCGCGCCGCTCTGCTTGAAGAGGAACGCGTAGCCGGTCGCCTGCGCCGCGGCGAGCGCGACGGTGAGATAGCGGGTGTACTGCGTGATCTTCGCGTAGCCCGCCTCGCCCTCCTTCTGCAGCCGCTCGAGCGACGGGACGACGACCGCGAGGAGCTGGAAGATGATCGAGGCCGTGACGTACGGCATGATCCCGAGCGCGAAGAGCGAGAAGCGCGAGAGCGCCGAGCCCGGAGAAGAGGTTCAGCAGGCCGAGCACGCCGTTGCCGCCCTGGCCGCCGAAGAAGTCTGCAGCGCCTGCTGGTTGACGCCCGGCGCGGGCACCCACGAGCCGAACCGGTAGACGGCGAGCACGCCGGCCGTGAAGAGGAGGCGCCGGCGTAGCTCGGGGACGCGCCAGGCGTTGGCGAGCCAGGAGAACACGCTAGTCCTCCGTTCCTTCCGTCTCCTCGGCCTCGGCGCGCGGGCTGCTTCCTCGGCGGCGCCTCGGGCTGCTCCTCCGCCGTGGTCTCGGGCTCCTCGGCGCGGCGGGCTTCGCCTTGCGGCGGCGCTTCTTCGTTCTGCCTTCGGCTCGCGCAGGAGCTCGACGGTGCCGCCGGCTGCCTCGATCTTCTCCCGCGCCGAGGCCGAGATCGCGTGGACGCGCACCGTGAGCTTCTTCGTCACCTCGCCGACGCCGAGCAGCTTCACGTCGGTACGCGTGTTCTTGATCAGGCGCTTCGCGACGAGCGTCTCGGGCGTCACCTCGTCGCCGGCGTCGAAGCGGTCGAGGTCGCGGAGGTTGACGGGATGCGTGTAGGTGCGGAACGGGCCGATCGGCATCGCGTCCTTCGACGTCGCGCCGCGCAGCTTGCCGAGCCGCATGTAGATCGGCGTCTGGCCGCCCTCGAAGCCGGCGCGCATCTTGTGCGAGCCCGAGCGCGACTTCTGGCCCTTGATGCCGCGGCCGGAGTAGCGGCCCTTGCCGGAGCCGAGGCCGCGGCCGACGCGCTTGCGGTCCTCGCGCGGCTGCGCGGGCGAGAGGTTGGAGAGGTTCAGCTGCTTCTCGGGCATCTGCGTCAGGCGTCCTCGATCTTCACGAGGTGGCGGACCTTGCGGAGCATGCCGGCGAGCACCGGCGACTCCTCGTGCTCGGCGCTGCGGCCGATCGTGCCGAGCCCGAGCGCGCGCAGGGTACCGCGATGGCGCTCGGTCTGCCCGATCTGGACCGGACCTGCGTGATCCGCAGCTTCGCCATTACGATCGCCTTCTTCCGGCGCAGCGTGCGCCGCTTCGGCTTCGGCTTCTCCTCGGCGCCGGCTCCGCGGGCGCCTCCGGCTCGGCGGGAGCTTCGGCGGCTCGCCGCGGGCTCGGCTCGCGGCCGCCTCGGCCTCGCGGGCTCAGCGCCGCGGGCGTCTCCTCGACGGCCGGCGCTCCTCGACGGCGCGGGCTCCGCCTCGACGACGGCTGCGCGACGGCCTCCTCGAGCGGGCCTCGAGCCTCGGCGGGTTTCGCCGGCAGCGGCAGGACCTCGCTGATCCGCTTGCCGCGGATCCTCGCGACGTCCTCGGGCCGGCGCAGGTCCTGCAGCGCGGCGACCGTCGCCTTCGCCATGTTGATCGGGTTCGTCGTGCCGAGGCTCTTCGCGAGCACGTTGCGGACGCCGCCGAGCTCGAGCACGGCGCGCACGCCGCCGCCGGCGATGACGCCGGTTCCCTCGCGAGGCCGGACGCAGCAGCACCCGCGCCGCGTCGAAGCGGCCGAGCACCTCGTGCGTGATCGTCGAGCCGTGCTTCGGGATCGTGAAGAGGTTCTTCTTCGCGTCCTCGACGGCCTTGGTGATCGCGAGCGGAACCTCGCGCGCCTTGCCGTAGCCGACGCCGACGCGGTCGACCTCGTCGCCGACGACGACGAGCGCGGTGAAGGAGAAGCGCCGGCCGCCCTTGACGACCTTCGCGACGCGGTTGATCTCGACGACGCGCTCCTTGAGCTCGCGCGTCTCGGTGTACTCGACTGCCGACTCAGAAACTGGAGGCCTCCTTCGCGCGCGCCGTCGGCGAGCGCCTTCACGCGTCCGTGGTAGAGGTAGCCGCCGCGGTCGAAGACGCACGCTCGATGCCGGCCTTCTTCGCCGCTCGCGGCGAGCAGCTTGCCGACCGCCGCCGCCTGCGTCGGTCTTCGTCGCCCTTGAACGACTTCGGCGAGCGCGAGCTGCGACGCCGCGGCGAGCGTCCGGCCCGCGTCGTCGTCGACGAGCTGCGCCTCGATGCCGCGGTTGGAGCGGAAGACGACGAGACGCGGCCGCTCGGCGGTGCCGCGCGACCTTCGCCGCGCACGCGCCGGTGGCGCCGCTGGCGGCGCTGCCTTCCGCTGACGGTGAGCGTGCTCATGCACGCTTCCCGACCTTCCGGCGGACGTACTCGCCCTCGTAGCGGATGCCCTTGCCCTTGTACGGCTCGGGCGGGCGCACCTTGCGGATCTCCGCGGCGGTCTGGCCGACCATGCTGCTTGTCGATGCCCTTGACGACGATCTGGGTCGGCGCCGGCACCTCGAAGGTGATGCCCGGTCGCGCGGCTCGATCGTGACCGGGTGCGAGTAGCCGACGTTGAGCTCGAGGTCGGTGCCCTGCAGCGCGGCGCGGTAGCCGACGCCCTGGATCTCGAGGCGCTTCTCGAAGCCCTTGGTGACGCCCTGGACCATGTTCGCGACGAGCGTGCGCGTCAGGCCGTGCAGCGCGCGATCCTCGCCGCGCTCGGTCGGCCGCGTGACGACGACCTCGCCGTCGTCGCTGCTCGATCTTCATCCGCGCCGGGACCTGCTGCTGCAGCTCGCCGAGCGGGCCGTTGACCGTGACGCGGCCAGGCTCGATCGTGACGTTGACGCCGTCCGGGACGGGATGGGTGCGTTGCCGATTCTGCTCACTGTCGAGCTGCACTCACCAGACGAAGCGAGACCTCGCCGCCGATGCCGCGCTCCTGCGGCGGTGCGGCTGGTGACGCGACCGCTCGACGTGGACAGGATCGCGATGCCCATGCCGCCGAGCACGCGCGGCAGGCGGTCCTTGCGCGCGTAGACGCGGCGGCCCGGCTTGGAGACCCGCTTCAGGTCCGGTGATGACCCGCTCGCGGTTGCGGCCGTACTTGAGCTCGACGACGAGCGTGTCGAAGGGCTCGCCCTTCTCGACGCGGTAGTCGCTGATGTAGCCCTCCTCCTTCAGGAGGCGGGCGATCTCGACCTTCATCCGCGAGGCGGCATCTCGCGTGCTCGTGCAGCGCCTTGTTGGCGTTGCGGATGCGGGTGAGCATGTCGGCGATCGGATCGGTCAGCATCTTCGTCTCTCCTACCAGCTCCTTCGTCATGCCGGGGATCGCGCCCTGGTGCGCGAGCTCGCGCAGGCAGATCCGGCAGAGCCCGAACTTGCGGAAGACGGCGCGCGGCCGGCCGCACCGGTTGCAGCGCGTGTAGTCGCGCACCTTGTACTTCTGCGGCGCGCGGCTGCTTGACGACGAGCGACTTCTTGGCCATTACTGCTCCTCCCTCTCGCCGTCGCGCGAACGGCAGGCCGAGCGCCGCGGAGGAGCGCGCGCGCCGTCCTCGTCGGTCTCGGCGGTGGTCGTGATCGCGACGTCGAGCCCGCGGATCTGTGGACGTCGTCGTAGTCGATCTCCGGGAAGATGATCTGCTCGCGGATGCCGAGCGAGTAGTTGCCGCGGCCGTCGAACGAGTTCGGGTTGAGGCCGCGGAAGTCGCGGATGCGCGGCAGCGCGATCGAGACCAGCCGGTCGAGGAACTCGTACATGCGGTCGCCGCGCAGCGTCACCCGCGCGCCGATCGGCATCCCCTCGCGGAGCTTGAAGCTGCGCGATCGACTTGCGCGCGCGGCGGATCTGGGCGCGCTGGCCGGCGATCGTCGTCAGCTCCTCGAGCGCGGCGTCGAGCAGCTTCGTGTCGGTCTTCGCCTCGCCCACGCCCATGTTGAGCGTGATCTTCGCGATGCGCGGGACCTGCATGATCGAGTCGAGCCCGAGCTCGTCCTTGAGGCGCGGCCGGAGCTCGTCGCTCGTAGAGCTCCTTCAGGCGCGGCACGTACGTCGTCGGCCGTCGGCGCATCACGTGTCGATCTCCTGGCCGCAGTCCGCGCGCTTGCAGACGCGCACCTTGACTGCTCGCCCTTGACCGTCCTCTGAGTGCATGCCGACGCGGGTCGGCCGCTTGCACGTCGGGCAGACGACCATCACGTTCGACACCGGCAGCGGCGCCGGCTTCTCGATGACGCCGCCCGGCGTGATCTGCGTGCCGCCCATCCGGCTCGCGTTCGCGATCGGGCGCGGCCGGCGTGTGCCGCTTCACGAGGTTGAGGTTCTCGACGACGACGCGGCCGCTCGCTCGGGGCGCGCCTCGACGACGCGGCCCTGCTTGCCGCGGTCCTTGCCGGCGATCACCTGGACGAGGTCGCCCTTCTTCACCTTCATGCGTCTGGCCATCCTAGAGCACCTCCGGGGCGAGGCAGACGATCTTCATGAAGTTCTTCTCGCGCAGCTCGCGCGCGACCGGGCCGAAGATGCGCGTGCCGCGCGGGTTGTTCTGGTTGTCGATGATCACGGCCGCGTTCTCGTCGAACGCGATCAGCGTGCCGTCGTCGCGGCCGTACGGCTTCTTCGTGCGCACGACGACGGCCTTGACGACCTCGCCCTTCTTGACCGCGCCCTGCGGCGTGGCGGTCTTGACGGTGCCGACGATGATGTCGCCGACGCGGGCATAGCGGCGCTTCGAGCCGCCCATCACGCGGATGCAGAGCAGCTCGCGGGCGCCGGTGTTGTCGGCCACCGCAGCGGGACTCCTGCTGGATCACTGTCGCATTACTTCGCACCTCGACGATCTCGGCGAGCCGCCAGCTCTTCGTCTTCGAGAGCGGCCGCGTCTCGACGATCCGGACGACGTCGCCGACCTTGGCCGCGTTCTCCTCGTCGTGCGCGTGGAACTTGGGCGAGCGGCGAACGACCTTCTTGTACCTCGGATGCGCCTTGATCGTGTCGACCTTGACGACGATCGTCTTGTCCATCGCGCTCGAGACGACGACGCCGCGGCGCTCCTGGCGGCGGCCGCGCTCGTGCTCGGGCTTCGGCAGGCGGACGATCGGCTTGCGCTTCGCCGGTCGCTCGCGCTCGGCTTCGGGCGCTGCGCGGCGCAGGCGCCGGGGGAGCCGCTTCTTCTTGCGCTTCGGCTCGGCCGGCCGCGGGCGCCGCCTCGGTTGCCGCCTCTGCGGCCGCGCGGCTCCGTCGGCGGCCTCGGGCTCGGCCTCGGCAGCCGCGCTCGGGCTCGCGGCGGGCTCCTCGGCTCGGCGTCGGGCTCCGCCGACGCCGCGGGCTCCTGCTCGGCTCAGGCTCGGCCTCCGCGGCGCGCCTCGGCTCGGCTCCGCGGCCGCCTCTGCGTCCGGCTCGGCTCGGCGGCCGCCTCCGCTGCGGCGCCGCCTCGGCCTCCGCGGCGCTGCCTCCTCGGCGCGGCGCTCCTCCGCCCCGGCTCGGCCTCGGTCTCGTCGTCTCTGCTTCTTCTTCGTCTCGTCAGCCATCTACCTTCCTCTCCAACGTTGCTTCGCGCTCGTTCACGAACGGTGAGGATGCGGGCGATCTCGCGCTTCGCCAGCTGGATGCGCGCCGGGTTCTCGAGCGCGCCGGTCGCCGACTGGAAGCGCAGGTTGAACAGCTCTTGCCGCGTGTCGGCGAGCTTCCGCTCGCAGCTCGTCGTCGGTCAGGTCTCGCAGCTCCTAGCTCTTCAAAGAGATCAGCCTCCCGCTTCACGACCTTCGTCTTCACGGGCAGCTTCTGGCCGGCGAGGCGCAGCGCCTCCTTGGCGAGCGGCTCCGGGACGCCGGCGAGCTCGAACATGACGCGGCCCGGCTTGATCACGGCCACCCAGTCCTCGGGCGAGCCCTTGCCGGAGCCCATGCGCGTCTCGGCCGGCTTCTTGGTCACCGGCTTGTCCGGGAAGACGTTGATCCAGACCTTGCCGCCGCGCTTGATCTTGCGCGTCATCGCGATCCGGGCGGCCTCGATCTGGCGGTTCGTGATCCAGCCGGCCTCGAGCGCCTTCAGCCCGAAGTCGCCGAACTGCACCGCGGTCTGGCCCTTCGCGGGCCGCGGCGGCGGCCGCGGTGGTACCTTGCGGAACTTCGTCTTCTTCGGCAGCAGCATCAGCCGTCGCCTTCCGCGTCGCTCGGCTCGCCGGGCTCGTCGAGCTTGCGTCGGCGTCCTCGGCATGGTCTTCGGCTGTGGTCGTGTCGGCGCCGCCTCGGGACGGGCGCCTCGACGCGTCTCGACCTGCGGCTCGACGGGCGGCTGCTCGCGGCCCTCGGCGGGCGTCGGCCGGTCTCGTCGGTGCGCGGCTGCGCTCGCCGGCCTGCGCGCGGGCCGCCGCGCCGCCGCGCCGCGGCCTGCCGCGGCCGCGCCGCCGCCGCCCGGCCGCCGCCGCGCCCGCGCGCCGCACCGGCCCGAGGCCCTCGCGGTCGGCCGGCGGCCGCGCCGCACTCGCGCGAGGCGCCGAGGCCCTCGCGCGCCGCCGCGGCGGCGCGCCTGGTCCTGCTCGCCGAGCCGCGTCGTCGCTGCGAGACGCCTCGTAGCCCTCGGGCATGATCTCGCCCTTGTTGATCCAGACCTTCACGCCGATGCGGCCGTAGGTCGTCTTGGCCTCGGCGAAGCCGTAGTCGATGTCGGCGCGGATCGTGTGCAGCGGCACGCGGCCCTCGGAGTACGTCTCCGAGCGGCTCATCTCGCCGCCGCCCAGGCGGCCGCCGCACCGGATCTTGATGCCCTGCGCGCCCGAGCGCATCGCCGACGCGAGCGAGCGCTTCATCGCGCGGCGGAAGCTGACGCGGTTCTCGAGCTGCTCGGCGATCGACTGGGCGACGAGCTTGGCGTCGAGCTCGGGCCGCTTGATCTCGTTGATGTTGATGTGGACGTTCTTCTGGGTGATCGCGTGCAGCTCATGCCGCAGCGCGTCGACCTCGACCCCGGACTTGCCGATCACGATGCCCGGCCGGGCCGTGTAGATGTCGACCGTGATCCGCTGCTTGTCCTTGCGGATCAGGATGTCGGACAGGCCGGCGTGGGAGAGCTTGCCGTAGATGTGCTCGCGGATCTTGACGTCCTCGAGCAGGTACGCCGCGAACTCCTTCTTGCCGGTGTACCAGTTCGACTTCCAGTCGTGGATGACGCCGACGCGCAGGCCGCCGGGATGGATCTTCTGTCCCATCTAGCTCGTCCCTCCTCGTCGTCTTCGGCTTCGCGGCGACGCGGCTTCCTCGGCGCTTCGGCTTCGTCCTCGGCGCCTCGACCTCGCTCTCGGCTCGGCGCCTCGGCCGCGGCCGCCTCGGCCTCGGCCGCTCGCCGGCTTCGGCGCCGCCTCCGCCGGCCTCCGCGGCCTTGCGGCGGCGGGCAGCCGCGCGCCTCGAGCTCTGGGCGAGCAGGATCGTGATGTGGCAGGTGCGCTTGCTGGATGCGGCGCGACGCGGCCGCGCGCGCGCGGCGCGCCAGCGCTTGATCGTCGGGCCCTCGTCGGCGTACGCTGCGACACGAGCAGCTCGTCGCCGACTCAGGCCGTGGTTGGCCTCGGCGTTCGCGACCGCCGAGCGCAGCACGTTCTCGATCTCGCGCGCGGCGGCGCGCGTGCTGAAGGCGAGCACGGTGCGCGCCTCGGGCACGCTGCGGCCGCGGATGTGCTCGGCACCAGCCGCGCCTTCCGCGCGCGAGACGTCGAACCCACTTCGCCTCCGCGCGCACCTCCTGCCTCGTGTCTCGGCCGCGGCCATTACCGCCTCTTCACCTCGCCTGCCGGTCGCCGGCGTGGCCGCGGAAGAGTCCGCGTCGGCGCGAACTCGCCGAGCTTGTGGCCGACCATCTGCTCGGTGATGAACACCGGCACGTGCTTGCGGCCGTCGTGGACGGCGATCGTGTGCCCGACCATCTCCGGGAAGACCGTGGACGTGCGCGACCAGGTGCGGATCATCCGCTTCTCGCCGGCCGCGTTCATCTGCCTCGATGCGGCTCATCAGCCGCTCCTCGACGAACGGCCCCTTCTTCGACGATCGGCTCATCTAGCGCTTCTCCTTGCCGCGGCGGCGGCCGCGGACGATCAACTTGTCGGATTCCTTGTGCTTGCTGCGGGTGCGCTTGCCGAGCGTCGGCACGCCCCACGGCGTGACCGGGTGGCGGCCGCCCTTCGACTTGCCCTCGCCGCCGCCGTGCGGGTGGTCGACCGGGTTCATCGCCGAGCCGCGCACGGCCGGGCGCTTGCCCAGCCAGCGGCTCCGGCCGGCCTTGCCGCCCGTGACGTTCTCGTGGTCGGCGTTGCCGACCTGGCCGACGGTAGCGCGGCAGGTGAGCGGCACGCGGCGCATCTCGCCCGAGGGCAGGCGCAGGACGCCGTAGCCGTCGTCCTTCGCGACGAGCTGCACGCCCGAGCCGGCGCTGCGGGCGAGCTGCGCCGCCGCGGCCGGGCTTCAGCTCGACGTTGTGCACGAGCGTGCCGGTCGGGATGTTCGCGAGCGGCAGCGCGTTGCCGGGCTTGATGTCGGCTCGGGACCGGACTCGACCATCGCGCCGACCTCGAGCCGCGCCGGCGCGAGGATGTAGCGCCTTCGCGCCGTCGGCGTAGTGGAGCAGCGCGATGCGCGCCGACCGGTTCGGGTCGTACTCGATCGCGGCGACCTTCGCCGGCACGCCGTCCTTGCGGCGCTTGAAGTCGATGACCCGGTAGCGGCGCTTGTGGCCGCCGCCCTGGTGGCGCGTCGTGATCCGGCCGTAGTTGTTGCGGCCGCCCTTCTTCTTCAGCGGCTCGGTGAGGCTCTTCTCGGGCTCGGACTTCGTGACCTCGTCGAAGGTCGAGACGGTCATGAACCGGCGGCCCGGCGCTGGTGGGCTTGTACTTCTTGACTGGCATGCCGGCATTCGCTCAGACCTGCGCCCCCTCGAAGATCTCGATCGTGTCGCCCTCGCGCGAGCTGCGACGATGGCCTTCTTCCAGCCGGGCCGCATGCCGCGCGTGCAGGCCGCGCCGCTTCGGCTTCGGCTGCACCTTGAGGATGTTCACGCCGACGACCTTGACGTCGAAGAGCTGCTCGACGGCCTGGCGGATCTGCGTCTTGTGCGCGTCCTTGTGCACCTGGAACGTGTACTTGCGGTCGTCGATCAGCCAGTAGCTCTTCTCGGAGACGACGGGCGCGAGCAGGACCTCGTGCGTCAGGCTCATGCGCGACTCCTCGTCCGCCGCTCCCCTGCGCACGCAGCTCGAGCGCCGCCTGCGCTGACGAGCAGCGAGCGCGCCCACACGACGGCGGCGACCTCGAGCTCGCGACGGGGCGACGAGCGACGCGGTCGAGGTTGCGGAACGACTTGATCAGCGCCTCCTCCTCCTCGGGCGCGACCACGACGACGGGCGCGTCCTTGCCCCACGCGGCGAGCAGCGCGGCCGCGCTCCTTCGTCGACGGCGTCGTCGAAGGCGGCGCCGTCGACGAGCGCCGAGCGTGCCCGCGGCGGCGTGGCGCGAGAGCGCGCCGCGCAGCGCGGCGCGCCGAACCTTGCGGTTGACCTTGACGCTCGAAGCTGCGCGGCGCGGCGGGAAGGCGACGCCGCCGCCGGTCGCACTGCGGCGCGCGCGTCGTGCCCGCGCGGGCGCGGCCCGTGCCCTTCTGGCGCCACGGCTTCGCGCGCCCGCCGGAGACGAGGCCGCGGCTCTTCGCGGCGCGCGTGCCCGGCGCGGCGGGCGTTCAGCTCGGCGCGCACGGTCTCGTGCACGAGGTGCGGCTTCACCTCGGCGCCGAAGACGGCCTCCTCGAGCGAGACGTCCTCGGTCGCCTTGCCGGCGGCGTCGAGCAGCGGTGCCTTCGGCGCGGCCATCAGCCGACGTCCTCCCTGACCTCGACGAGGCCGTTCTTCGGGCCGGGGACGGCGCCCTTCACGAGCAGCAGGTTCCGCTCGGCGTCGACGTCGTGGACGATGAGCCCGACCTGCGTGACGCGCTTGCCGCCCATGTGGCCGGCCATCCGCATGCCCTTGAAGACGCGCGACGGCGTCGCCGAGGCGCCGATCGAGCCCGGCTTGCGGATGTTGTGCGAGCCGTGGGTCTTCGGGCCGCGGTTGAAGTTGTGGCGCTTGATCGTGCCCGGCGAAGCCCTTGCCGATCGAGATCCCGGCGACCTTGACCCGGTCGCCGGGCTGGAAGGCCTCGACGGTGACCGTCTCGCCGGCGCACGAGCTCGCTCGGCCCGCGGAACTCGACGAGGTGGCGGTGCGCGCGCGACGCCGGCCTTCGCGAGGTGCCCGAGCTCGGCCTTCGAGACCTTGCGCTCCGCGACCGGGTCGAAGGCGAGCTGGACGGCCTCGTAGCCGTCGCGTCTCGACGGTCGTGCACCTGCGACGACCGGGCAGGGCCCGGCCTCGATCACGGTGACCGGCGTGACCGCGCCGCTCTCCGGGTCGAAGACCTGGCGTCATGCCCAGCTTGCGTCCGACGATGCCCTTCATCGCTCAGAGCTTGATCTCGATGTCGACGCCGGCCGGGAGGTCGAGCCGCATGAGCGAGTCGACCGTCTTCGGCGTGGGGCTGTGGATGTCGATCAGGCGCTTGTGCGTGCGCACCTCGAAGTGCTCGCGCGAGTCCTTGTCCTTGAACGGGGCTGCGGATCACGCAGTAGACGTTCTTCTCGGTGGGCAGGGGCACGGGGCCGGTGATGGTCGCGCCGGTGCGCTGGGCCGTCTCGACGATGTCGCGCGCCGACTGGTCGAGCTGCTGGTGGTCGTAGCCCTTCAGCCGGATGCGGATCTTCTGCTGAGGCACCGGCGCCTCCTCTCCGTCCTTCCTACTTGATGATCTCGGTGACGACGCCCGCGCCGACGGTGCGGCCGCCCTCGCGGATCGCGAACCGGAGGCCCTGGTCCATGGCGATCGGCTGGATCAGCTCGATCTCCATGTTCGTGTTGTCGCCCGGCATGACCATCTCCTGGCCCTCGGGAGCTTGATCGAGCCGGTCACGTCGGTCGTGCGGAAGTAGAACTGCGGCCGGTAGCCGTTGAAGAACGGCGTGTGGCGGCCGCCCTCGTCCTTCGAGAGCACGTAGACCTCGGCCTTGAAGTGCGTGTGCGGCGTGATCGAGCCGGGCTTCGCGAGCACCTGGCCGCGCTCGACCTCCTCGCGCTTGACGCCGCGCAGCAGCGCGCCGGCGTTGTCGCCCGCCTGGGCGAAGTCGAGGGTCTTGTTGAACATCTCGACGCCGGTGACGACCGTCTTCGTCGGTCTCGGGGTGGATGCCGACGATCTCGACCTCGTCGCCGATCTTGATCTGGCCCTGCTCGATGCGGCCGGTGACGACGGTGCCGCGGCCGGTGATCGTGAACACGTCCTCGATCGGCATCAGGAACGGCTTGTCGATGTCGCGCTGCGGCTCCGGGATGTAGCCGTCGACGGCCTCCATCAGCTCGAGGATCTTCGGCGTCCACTCGGCGTCGCCCTCGAGCGCCTTCAGCGCCGAGACCTGGACGATCGGGATGTCGTCGCCCGGGAACTCGTACCTGGAGAGCAGCTCGCGCACCTCCATCTCGACGAGCTCGAGCAGCTCCGGGTCGTCGACCATGTCGGCCTTGTTCAGGGCGACGACGATGTACGGCACCTCGACCTGGCGGGCGAGCAGGATGTGCTCGCGCGTCTGCGGCATCGGGCCGTCGGCGGCCGAGACGACGAGGATCGCGCCGTCCATCTGGGCGGCGCCCGTGATCATGTTCTTGATGTAGTCGGCGTGGCCCGGGCAGTCGACGTGCGCGTAGTGGCGGTTCGCCGTCTCGTACTCGACGTGCGCGGTGTTGATCGTGATGCCGCGCTGGCGCTCCTCGGGAGCGTTGTCGATCGACGTCGAAGTCGCGCATCGTCGGTGTTCGTGCCCTGCTCGGCGAGCACCTTCGTGATCGCCGCGGTCAGGGTCGTCTTGCCGTGGTCGATGTGACCGATCGTGCCGACGTTGACGTGCGGCTTCGTGCGCTCGAACTTCTGCTTGGCCATTGTGGCTCCTCCGTCTCCTTCCTAGCTGCTCAGCTCTGGGCGGCGATGATCTCGCCCGCGATCGACTGAGGCACTTCCTCGTAGCGATCGAACTGCATGGTGGAACGTGGCCCGGCCCTGCGTCATCGAGCGCAGGTCGGTCGCGTAGCCGAACATCTCCGCCAGCGGCACGCATGGCCTTGATCGACCTGGGCGTTGCCGCGCGGCTCCATGCCCTCGACCCGGCCGCGGCGGCAGTTGAGGTTGCCCATGACGTCGCCGAGGTAGTCCTCCGGCGTCGACGACCTCGACGGCCATGACCGGCTCGAGCAGCTTCGGCTTCGCCCGCTTCATCGCCTCCTTGAAGGCCATCGAGCCGGCGATCTTGAACGCCATCTCGCTCGAGTCGACGTCGTGGTACGACCCGTCGACGAGCTCGACCCTGATGTCCACGACCGGGTAGCCGGCGAGGATGCCCGAGCTCCATCGCCTCCTGGATGCCGGGTCGACGGACGGGATGTACTCCCTCGGGATCTTGCCGCCGACGATCTTGTCGACGAACTCGTAGCCCTCGCCCGGCTCGTGCGGGCTCGAGGTTGATCACGGCGTGGCCGTACTGGCCCGGCCGCCGGTCTGGCGGACGAACCTGCCCTGGATCTTCTCGGCGCGGCTTGCCGACCGTCTCGCGGTAGGCGACCTGCGGGCGGCCGACGTTCGCGTCGACCTTGAACTCGCGCATGAGGCGGTCGACGATGATCTCGAGGTGCAGCTCGCCCATGCCGGAGATGAGCGTCTGGCCGGTCTCCTCGTCGGTGCGCACGCGGAAGGTCGGGTCCTCCTCGGCGAGGCGCTGCGAGGCCCGGCCGCGAGCTTGTCCTGGTCGGCCTTCGTCTTCGGCTCGATCGCGACCGCGATCACCGGCTCCGGGAAGGTCATCGACTCGAGCAGGATCGGCGCGGTGTCGGTGGCGAGCGTGTCGCCGGTCGTCGTCGCCTTGAGCCCGACGGCGGCGGCGATCTCGCCGGCGCCGATCTCCTCGCGCTCCTCGCGGTGGTTCGCGTGCATCTGGAGGATGCGGCCGATCGCGCTCGGTCCGGCCGGTGGTCGTGTTGACGACGCGGTCGCCGGCCTTGAGCGTGCCCGGAGTAGACGCGGAAGTAGGTGAGCTTGCCGACGTACGGGTCGGACATGACCTTGAAGGCGAGCGCCGAGAACGGCTCCTTCGGGTCGGCGTGCCGCGTCGAGCTCGTGCTCGGTCGCGGGTCGAGCCCGTGCACCGGCGGCACGTCGAGCGGGCTCGGCAGGTAGTCGACGACGGCGTCGAGCAGCGGCTGCACGCCCTTGTTCTTGAAGGCGGAGCCGAGCAGGACGGGCGTGATCGCGATCGCGAGCGTCGCCTTGCGCAGCGGCGCGGCGGATCATGTCCGGCGTCACCGAGGACTCGTCCTCGAGGTAGGTCTCGATCAGCTCGTCGTCGTAGCTCGGCGATCGCGTCGATCAGCTGGTGGTGGTACTCGTGCGCCTGCTCGGCGAGCTCGGCCGGGATCTCGCCGACGTCGAGCTCCGTGCCGAGGTCGTCCTCGTAGACGATCGCCTGCATCTCGACGAGGTCGACGACGCCGCGGAAGTGCTCCTCCTGGCCGATCGGGAGCTGCACCGGCACCGGGTTGCGCGCCGAGCCGGTCGACCATCGACTGCACGGCGGCGAAGAAGTCCGCGCCGGTGCGGTCCATCTTGTTGATGAAGGCGATGCGCGGCACCCTGTACTTGTCGGCCTGCCGCCAGACCGTCTCGGACTGCGGCTGCACGCCGGCGACCGAGTCGAAGACGGCGACCGCGCCGTCGAGCACGCGCAGGCTGCGCTCGACCTCGACCGTAAAGTCCACGTGCCCGGGCGTATCGATGATGTTGATGCGATGGTCGCGCCAGAACGCCGTCGTCGCGGCCGACGTGATCGTGATGCCGCGCTCCTGCTCCTGGGCCATCCAGTCCATCGTCGCGGCGCCCTCGTGCACCTCGCCCATCTTGTGGGTGCGGCCGGTGTAGTAGAGGATCCGCTCGGTCGTCGTCGTCTTGCCCGCGTCGATGTGGGCCATGATCCCGATGTTCCGGACGCGGTCGAGCGCGAGCCTGCTTCTGTCGTCTTCGTGCTCAAGTCTTCCTTCCGTCCGTCTACCAGCGGTAGTGCGCGAAGGCCTTGTTGGCCTGCGCCATCCGGTAGATGTCGTCCTTCCGCTTGAACGCGCCGCCCTGCTGGTTGAGCGCGTCGAGGATCTCGCCGGCGAGCTTGCTCGCGGCATGCCCTTCTCGCGCCGCTCGCGCGCGTAGGTGACGAGCCAGCGCACCGCGAGCGTGCGCGCGCGGCGCTGCGGCACCTCGACGGGCACCTGGTAGTTCGCGCCGCCGACGCGGCGGCTGCGCACCTCGAGCACCGGCGTGACCGTCTTGACCGCCTGCTCGAGCACCTCGACCGGCGGGCGGCCGGTCTTCGTCGCCGACGGTCTCGAGCGCGTCGTAGACGATCTGCTCGGCGATCGACTTCTTGCCGTCGAGCATGACCTTGTTGATGACCTGCGAGACGAGCGGCGAGCCGTAGACGGGGTCGGGGTCGACCGTCGCGGACCTGGATCTCTGCGCGGCGCGGCATCTACGAGCCCCGCTTCGCGCCGTACTTCGAGCGCG
Organism: uncultured Actinomycetes bacterium; assembly: GCA_963796265.1. Classification (GTDB taxonomy): domain Bacteria; phylum Actinomycetota; class Thermoleophilia; order Gaiellales; family Gaiellaceae; genus Palsa-739. The sequence continues at coordinate 908,951 of CAWCLA010000002.1, forward strand.
CCCTGCTTGCGGTCGGAGACGCCGCGCGGTGTCGAGCGCCGCGCGGATGACCTTGTAGCGGATAGCCCGGCAGGTCCTTGACGCGGCCGCCGCGGATGAGCACGACGGAGTGCTCCTGCAGGTTGTGGCCCTCGCCCGGGATGTAGGCGTGACCTCCATCCCGTTCGTCAGGCGGACGCGCGCGACCTTGCGCAGCGCCGAGTTCGGCTTCTTCGGCGTCGTCGTGTAGACGCGCGTGCAGACGCCGCGCTTCTGCGGCGCGCCGCGCGAGCGCAGGCGTCTTCGTCTTCGCCTTCGGGGCCTTGCGACCCTTCCTGACGAGCTGATTGACGGTCGGCAAAGAGTCCCGTTTCGCTCACAAACAACGGTCGGCCGGGGCAAATCGCCCCTGCCAACCGGACCGCGGCATGGTAGCGAAGACCGCGGAGCGTCAAACCGCCCAGATCGGCCAGAAACCTGCCAAATCGGCTAGTGCTCGCGAGCCCCGGACCGAACCTAAGGTTGCGCGCCACTACAGAAACTCGCAATTTGCCGACTACAACTGCGAATGCACTGGCTATCCATAAAGGTCTTGCGGTGGCGCTTGGCGTCTGCCTCGCTCGTGGCGCGTCGGGCTCTCTCGTCGGCTGCGCCGCCGCGACCCGCGCGACGTCGAGGCGCAGGTCGGCCGCGACCGTGGAGGCGCTGGAGGCACGGCTCGAGGAGCTCGCGCCGCGAGCTGTCGACGCGCCGTGAGCCGCGCCGAGGAGGAGGCGCAGCGCAACCGGTTCCTCGGCCAGATCGCCGGGACGATCGAGCTCGACGACGTGCTCGGCTCCACGCTGGAGGCCGCCGCCGGGCTTCCGAAGGTCGACGCGGCCGTCGTCGAGCTCGAACCGGACGGCGACGGCGACGAGCGCCTGCTCGGCTCGATCGGCCTGGACCGCGAGGAAGGCGAGGAGGACGCGGCCGGATCTTCACGGGACCGCCGGAGCGGCGGGACGCGCGGGCGGTCGAGCTCTCGTACCTGTACGCGGAGGAGGATGCGCGCCGGAGCGTGCACGAGGCGCTCGGCGTGCCCGCTCGCGGCCGCAGCGGCAGGATCGGCTGGCTCGGCGTCTTCTCGCGCGACCGCCGAGGTCCGATTCGGCGACGACGACGTGCGCCGGCTCGAGGAGCTCGCGCGAGCGCGTCGCGACCGGCGATCGAGAACGCGCGCCGCTTCCGCGAGGCGCGGCAGCTCGCCGACCTCGACTCCCTGACAGGCCTCCACAACCGCCGCTACTTCTACGAGACGCTCGGCCGCGAGGTCGACCGCGCCCAGCGATACCAGCGGCGGCTCTCGCTCGTGATCGTCGACGTCGACGGCTTCAAGGAGATCAACGACCGGATCGGCCACCTCGCCGGGGACGCAGTGCTCGCGCGAGATCGCCGAGCGCATCCGGCAGGTCGTGCGCTCGGCCGACATCCCGTGCCGGGTGGGCGGCGACGAGTTCGCCGTGATCGTCCCCGAGGCGAGGTCGGGCGAGGCCCGCCAGCTCGTCGGGCGGATCCAGCGGGCGGTCTCGTCGCAGCCGATCGCGCGGGCCGGCCGCGTCTGATCTCGGCGGGCACGGCGGACCTCCAGCGCGAACGACGGCCCCACGAGCCTGTTCGAGCGTGGCGACCGAGCCGCTCTACGCCGCCAAGCACGCGGGCAAGGAGAGCGCGTAGCGGGCGCGCGAAGAGCGCAGCTCTTCGCGCGGGCTACGGGATGTCGTCCGGGGCCGTACTCGCGGATCACGCGCGCGGGCACCCCGGCCACCATCGTGTAGGGCGCCACGTCCTCGGTCACGACGCTGCCGGCGCCGACGATCGCGTACTCCCCCACCGTCACGCCGGCCAGGATCGTGCTGCGGAGGCCGAGATATGCGCCGCGGCGGATCGTCGTCCGCAGGCCGGCCCGCGTCGTCTCGTCCCCGAGCAGCCGGTGGAAGTGGCGCGGGTAGTACGTGTGCCCGAGGATCGTCGTCTGGGCGATCACCGTCACGTCGTCCTCGAGCGTCACCGAGGAGGGGACGGCGTCGTCGATGAAGACCTCGCTCCCGATGAAGACGCGCCGCCCGACGCCGACGCCGCGCCGCCGGTGGAGCGCCGCGCGGGCGGCCGGCGGCAGGGGCACGTAGCGTGCGACGACGTGCAGCCAGCGGCGCCCCAGGGCTCCCACGACCTGCACGCCCTGGGTCTCGGGGCCAACCGGGATGTTGCCCCAGAGCTTCTCGAGCATGTGCGAAGGCTACGGCGTCGAGGCCGTTCACGGGGTGTCAGGCGGCTCGCGGAGGCCGGCTCCGCCGCCCGGGAGCCGACGCCGCCCGCCCGGGAACGGCGTCGAGCCCGTTCCCGGGGCGACGCTCGGAAAGGAGGCGAGCGAGCGGCGCGAAGGGCAGTACACGTAGTACGACCGAGCGGCGCGAGCGAAGCATCCTGCAGCGAGCGGCGTCAGGCGGCTCGCGAAGCCCGGCTTCGCCGGGCGGGAGCCGACGCCGCCCCGCCCGGGACCTGCGTCGAGCCCGTTCCCGGGGCGACGCTCGGAAAGGAGGCGAGCGAGCGGCGCGAAGGGCAGTACACGTAGTACGACCGAGCGGCGCGAGCGAAGCATCCTGCAGCGAGCGGCGTCAGGCGTCGGCGGAGGGCGGCTCCGCCGCCCGGGAGCCGACGCCGCCCGGGGACGGGCTACTGGAGGCGGAGGAAGGGGAGGTACTGGGTGAGGTCGATGGCCGAGGGCTGGGGCAGCACGTCGCGCCGGCAGGTCGTCCGGCCGAGGACGACGTTCTGCTGCGCGATCGTCCAGCGCTCGTACGCCTGCGCATGCTCGTAGCCGCTCAGAGCGGCGGCGATCGCCGGGCGCATGGAGGAGAGCGGCAGCGAGCCGAGCGGCTCCGCGGGCCCGAGGGCATGCACCTTGTACGTCCCGAGCAGTGTCTCGATGTTCGCCTTCTTTCCGGTGCCCATGGTGAAGAGCTGCTCCGGCGCCGCCTCGGAGAGCGCGTACCCCCTCCCGTGCCCGCCCAGCCAGGGCGGCGACGGCGAGACCTTGACGCGGCGGACGAGCAGGTCGGGGTAGTCGGCGTAGAAGGCGGAGACGTCCCCGGACTTCGGCGCGCCGACGTGACGCCGCCCCGCGAGCAGGGCGCGTCGAAGCTCGTCGGCGAGCACGTCGCGCGCGACGCTGACGCTCGTATGCGCCTGCCGTAGCGCCACACGGTAGGCGGCCCGGCTGCCGTGGAAAGACGCGGCGATCACCGCTCGCTCCGCGGCGAGCACGTCCCGGTGCGAGACGGGCGCCCACGCCTGCTCGACGACGCGGGCGAACACGGCGCTCAGCGCCGCCTCGTGATCGCCCGTGAGCGCCTGCAGCGCGTGGAGCTCGCCGGCGCGGATCGTGCCGAGCGGCGGCACGCTGCAGATCGCGCCCCGCGGAAGGAGCAGCTGGCCGTCGGTGAGCGAGCTGTCGAACTTCTTGCCGAGCATCTTCGGCGCGTCGCAGAGGCTGGTACTCCGCGCCCACAGCCAGACGCAGGCCGCGTCCGGCTTCGTCGGGTCAACCTCCTTGCTGTTCCACTCCTGCCAGCCCCACGAGAAGACGGAGCCGAGGTGGAACTCGGCCGCGACCCGCTTCGCGGAGAGCGCGTACCACTTCACCACCTGGTACCAGGCCGACGCGGGTCGGAGGCCGTTGCGTCCGCCGACGCCCTTCTGGCTGAGGAAGCTGAGCATGATGCCGAGCTTGTTCGCCGGGATGCCCATCGAGGTGAAGTCGGTCACGGCGGTGCGATAGTGCTGCCGTAGGAAGCGGTTGCCGACGACCGGGCCGAGCGGCCAGACGTTGGTGGCGGGGATGTAGACCTCCCGCACGATGTCCGCGACCTTGGCGACGGAGCGCCACCAGGAGACGGCCTCTGGGCTGGTCGCGTACGGCGCCGCGCTGACGAGCAGGACGGGGTGCGCCCCGAGGTCCTTGAGATCCAGGAGGAACTCGAGCACGTTCGCGCGGTACTGGGCGGTCGTGTCGTTCCAGGGCGTGGGCGCCGTCGCGCCGAAGAGCTCGTTCTCGACGATCAGGGGCGTCGAGCACGTGGTGCGGCCCTGGGCGAGCCGGAACTCGTTCAGCGCGGCATCGCCGATCGTGGAGGGGTCGGCGGGCGCGTTCGGCGTCCCGACCTTGTTCTTGAGCTTCAGGTCGAACGAGTAGGTCGCGGCGCCGCGGGCGCGCGCCTGGGCGGAATAGTCGCTGCCCGGATGCTGCGTCACGGCGATGAGCGTTCCCTTGCGTGCGAGGATCGGCAGCAGGGTCGGCCAGCCGTACTCCCCCCACACGGTCTGCTGTGCGGGTACGCCGCACTGGCCGGCCCAGGACGGGTCGGAAGCGGCGCCGCCGGCGGACAGAAGCGACACCGCGCCGGCGGCGAGCACGGACAGGAGGACCCTCTTCACCCACCGCTGGTGTAGCAGAGAGACCGGCGACTCGCGCTGTGGCGCGTCCGGCTTTACGTCATCCGGACGGTGGGTTCCAGTGGGTGTCGACCGGGACGGAGTGGACGCTGCCGTCCTGCCAGGTCGCGGAGATCTGCTGGATGTCGCTCTCGTGGACGCCCGGCGGAAGCGCGTAGTAGAGGGCGTTGTTCTCCAGGATCGCCGGATGCTCGAGATCGCCGATCTCGACGCTCAGCGAGACGACCTTGTCGGAAGCGATGCCGTAGATGCGGGCTCCGTCGGCCCGCGTCGAGAAGATCCCGAACGTGAAGCCGACGGTGTTCCACGGCCACTTCTCGAGGTTGGCGCAGCTGCCGGCGCCCTGGATCATGTAGCAGACCTCGCCGCTCGTGGTCGGGAAGGCGGTGATCGTGTCGCCGGCCGGGCCCAGACCGCTCGCGAGGTCGCGGGCCTCGCCGGGGAGCGGAGTGCCGCCCTTGTACGTGATTCCCGGCGGTACGTCCGGCACGTCCTGGGCGAAGCTCTGCACGTCTGCGGGAAACTTGGTGGGCGGCGCAGGCGACGACCAGATGTCGCCGAGGCCGGTGGCGACGCGGTGGACGAGGTTTGCTCCGCCGACCGGGGCGAACGCGAGCAACCCGAGCACGACGACCGCCACTGCCACGAGCGCCGGACGAATCCTCCGCGGCGTCGGCCGTTCCAGCTCGGCGATCAGATGCGCGCGGCGGCGGCCGAAAGCCGCATCGCTCATCGCCGCGCTGGGCGGATCGAGAAACAGCTCGCTCATGACCCTTCTCCTTCGACTCGTGGCACGACCGCCGGGGACGGGCAATCGTCGCCTTCTTCGAGCGCGCGCAGGCGCTTGCGCGCGCGGTGGAGCCGCGTGCGGACGGTGGCCTCGGGGACGCCGAGGGCGACCGCCGCCTCCTTCGGCGTCAGCTCCTCCCAGCCGCAGAGAGTCAGCGCCTCCTGCTCGACCAGCGGCAGCGAGCGGAGCTGCTCGGCGAGCCTCGCCATCCGCGCTGCGTCGTCGAGCCGCTCGACCGCGTCCTGCGCGAGGTCGCCCTCGTCCCGCGGCCGCGGCAGCCGCGCGAGCGCCGCGCGGTAGCGGCGCCGGCTGCGCCACTGGTTGCGCAGCACGTTCGCCGCGACGCCGTAGAGCCACGGCAGCTCGGACTCGGGGGCGATCTCCACCTTCGACCGGCGGCGCCAGGCCTCGAGGAAGACGACGGAGGTCAGATCCTCCGCGAGCTCGTGGTCGGCCGTTCGCCTGAAGCAGTAGCGGTAGATCCGCTGCGCGTACCGGTCCCAGAGGAGCGCATGTCCGGCCGCGTCGGCCGAGCTTCTCGCAGACCTGCCGTGCCGCGATTCCATCACCCCCTCTATGTCCGCAGCCTACGCCGCGTTCTCGCATGCCTTTCGTATCCGAGCCGCGAGGCTTCTGTAGCACGTTATGTGCTACGGTCGAGGCGTGGCCCGGTCACTGCACGTTCGTCTCGATGACGCTTCAGCGGCGGCTCTCGAGATCGTGCGCGCCGGCGGATGCAGCGACTCCGAGGCGGTGCGGATGGCCCTTCGCGAGGCAGCCGCCCGCCGACGGCTCCGCTAGCCGTCCGGGACGAGGTACGGATGCTCGCCGCGGACGAGCACGATCGCGAGGAGATGCGGGTCATTCGCGAGCAGTTGGCTGAACTCGCACCCGCGCCGCCGGGCGGTTGATGGTCCACGGCGAGATCTTCCGGCTCCCGCCCCCGCGGCACGCGCGCGGACATGAGCAACAAGGCGCGCGGTACGCGGTCGTCGTGCAGGCCGAGGAGTTCCTCGGCCTCAGCACGCTGCTCGTCTCCCCAACTTCGACGAATGCCCGCGCGGCAAGCTTCCGGCCGACTATTCGTCTCGCGGGACAAGAGACGCGTGTGCTGGCCGAGCAGACGACGGTCGTCGATCCCGAGAGGCTCGGGCGACCTGCAGGACGGCTCGACGCGCAGGAGCTGCGAGCCGTGGACGAGGCGCTGATGCTCGTCCTCGGCCTGTAGGCCGGTCAGCGCAATGCCCGCGCAGTGCGCCAAGGTGGGCCGAACCGAGTATTCGCGAACCAGGTGCTGCTCGAGATAGTCGGGCAGACCATTGGCTGTTGAAATGTGATACGGCGGCAGGGACCTCTACTTGACGCCTGGCGTAGCAATCGTTAAGCCATGCTGACAAGACGGGCGACGTAGCTTCGCTCACCGCACGAGCGCGATCGGCGGCGACGCTCGTGATTGTTCATCGATCGTATGAGCGTTGTGCCGGGTGGTGAGGTTGCAACTTGCCGCTCGACGACCCAACCTTTGGGGTCGGAGTCTCCCCTTAGTGAACGACATGAACGTAGCATCCGGTACGGCCGCTCTCGCTCGCCGCGCACACGGTGGGCCCAGCTGCACTCAACGAGCTGCTGGCAGAGTTACGGCCCCTGATCGTGCAGACTGCGCGGCTGATCGTAGGCCGGGGTCCTGGGCAGCCGAGGACGCAGCTCAGGACGCCCTCCTTGACATCAGCCGCGATATCGGCAGCCTGCGCGATCCGGAGGCGGCGAAGGTATGGGCGCTCAGGATCGCCACCCGTCATGCGGTGAGGGTGGCACGCATGGAGCGCCTGCTTCGCTTTCGCCGGGCGCCTCTCGGCCCCGACCTGCTCGGGAGTGCGCCCAATGACGAGCGTGCGGCCGCGCTGCGGAACGCGTTCGACGCGCTGCCGCCTCGACTTCGGGCGACAGCCGTGCTGCGCCTGCAAGCCGGACTGAGCGAAGAGGACGCGGCTGCCGTTCTCGGCTGCTCTCGGAACCGTCAAGTCGAATCTTCACGACGCGCGCAGGTCTCTGACCCGGATCCTCGCCGAGGCCGGTTACAGGCCGACGGTGGAACACAGGAGGCGCCTGAATGACCACCCGTAACGAAGAGCTCGTTTCGCTGGAGGAACTCCAATCCGTTCTCAACGCCTACGCGGGACCGCCGAACCCGAACACACGACCCGCACCACGGGGATCCGCCGCTTCCGGCCGCTCGCATTCGCGGCGACTTTGGCAATCGTGCTCGGCCTGGCCGGCGTAGCGATCGCGGACGGGTTCGGCGCGTTCAACGGCATCAGTGCTGCGCAACATCCGCAGATTGGCGCGGACGTGATCGACCCGGCGACACGGGCGTACATGGAGGGGCAGGACTGCAGCCACTTGCCCGACGGACCGCCGCCGCACTGTATGCCTGTCATCGGCGGCCTACTGTTCAACACTGCTCGTGTCGTCGGTCAGATTCCGAGCGGACAAAACATCTACGTCATTACCACCAAATCGAACAGTCTGTGCTTCGTCGTCGGCCCGCCCTCACCAGAGTGGAACTGCGATGACCCGCTCAGCGCTTCGCATCCATCAACGGTCTTCGCCTACACCGAGGGCGGAGGCCCCTGGACGCTCGTCGGCGTCGCGCTTGACGGCGTGACCACAGTGTCGTTCAACGAGGATGGGCAGGAAGTCACGGTACCCGTGAAACACAACGTGTGGACGTACCAAACTGAATCGCCGGATCCTCTGTACGGGCCAATGGCTTCCCTCACCGCCCACTTCGCCGACGGCACGACGGTCGTTCAAACTCACTAAAGCCTGGTTGGAGCGATGGCCCGGCCGCGACCGGCGGCTGGGCTGTCACTCTTCGTGAGACTCTTGGGACCGGCGTCCGCGTGAAAGCTGGTCCGTCACCTCCTGCCATGTCACTGACTGTCATGTCGGCAAGACGCATCTTGCGTCGCAAAGCTGTAGGTGATTCGGTTGTCAGGGCGCGGACACTCCGTCCGCAGCGACCACCAGCGCGAGTTGTACTCGCGGGAGGGAGGAATTATGAAACGACACCCGATCGCTATTACGGTCATCGCGGCCGCTGTAGCTCTCCTAGTGGCAATTATCGCCCCTTCATCAAGTGCATCCGGTGGACCCGCGTCGGTTCCCGCTTGGCAGGGACCGCTAGATGCGCCCCCTACTGCGGCAACCAACCCCCTCGCCATCACTGATTGCACGTCCAACCATCTCTGCCTCTGGGTGGACGGCAGCTATTCAGGATCGCTCTGGGTCTATGGCTCACAGACAAAGGACGCGTGGCATGACGTAGAGCCCGGAAATGACGACAACACGAGTTCCTTCTACAACAATCGCTCCGTGTATGTGAGCTATCTCGACAAGGACTACCCCCCTTCGGGGAATGGATACTGCTATAAGGGGCAAGCTGCGATCCAGCACTTGAGCCTCTACTACTGGCCCGACGGGTCGAATATGAACGACTCGATTTCCTCGTATAACCTACTCACGATCAGCACTTGTTCTTGACTCGACTGCTGTGTTGGCGGGCTCCGCTTGCTCTAGTCGCGTCTCATGCGGAGTCCCGCCAGCGCAACGCTCGGTTGTCGGGCGCTCTCATCGCCGCAGCAGTAGCGCTCGGACTCGCCGCGTGCGGTGGGTCGGCTCAGGTCTCTCATCTTTGCACGACAGCAGGTTGCCATCGGGCAGTCCAGAGTGTCCCTCCTGGAATGCGAGCGCCCTCTCGAGCTGCACGCCTCCTTGACATGATCGCGTCGAGAATGGCGAGTCCTGATTTCAGAAGTAAGGCCCCAGTTCAATTCCGCGATCTGGAATACATCCTCGAGATCACGAACGCAGGCTCTTCGACTTCCTACACAACGGCGATGACCGTCTTGCGTAGCGTTCAGGTTCTGCCTAACTCGTCGGCCATCGACCATCTTTGGGTAGTGAAGCCGGCCAGATTCACGTCGCAAACCGCCTGGCGGCACTGGAAAGATGCAGGCTCACCGCACGTTCCCAACGAACGACGAACCGCATACAGGTGGACGGAGCCGCAACAAGCCTTTAGTTTCGCCCCGCAGGGTGCCGTCCTGACATACCGCGCGGCTCGCGAGCTCCCGCGTCGCCCTTCGGCCGTGGTACGGAAGTTCCGGAGCCTGCTCGGCGTTCCAATTGGAAAACCGGTAGCACCAGCGGTGCTGCTGCGGCAGTACGGGTTCGTCCTCGCTGTGGCCCCCATCTCTCCCCGCGCTCGACAAGCACTTATTAGGGCAATGGGATCGCTTTCCGGGCTTTCCGTTTGCGGACGCGCCGCGATCGCCGGCGGTCTACCCGCGGACGTATTCTGCGCGAGAGACGGCGTGACCCAAAGTGAGGTCGTGCTCAATCCGAGGAATGGAGTCGTGCTCGCTGTGCGCGAGCGTCTGAAGGAGCCGGCAGCCCTCTATCCGGACGTCGCGCCCGGTGATCTAGTCGACTCCGACATCTTCTCCTTGGAGCAAAACCCCTTGTCTACGCAGTCGAGGAGACAGGACCACTCGTAGATTCAATCGGACCCTCAGGTGTGCTTGCTGCCGCTCCCTTCACCGAGATCACCGGGGTCCGGGCTAGTACCGCGCAGCGTCCTCGTGATAAATCCGGAGAAGCTGGCGTCGCTGCGTCACGTTGAACTTCCACCGAAGTGCGTCACAGTGCATGCGGACAGTCCGTGCGGAGATGCCGAGTTCATTGCCGATCTCTCGATCAGTGAGGCCTACGGCGACCAGATCGAGCACCTCGCGCTGGCGGCCCGACAAAGTTGGAGCCTGGGCTGGTGTAGCGTCAGGATCTCCGTGCCGCAGAGGTTGAGAACGCTTGGGCAAGCGATCGGCTCCTCTCTCGCCAACCGGCATGTGGGCTCGCTCCAAGCCAATCACGAGCGCACTCTCTTGTCAAACGTCATGGCTAGCGATTAACCACGGTACGCAGAGCCCTACGCCTGGGCTGCGGCCTCTCCCGCAAGGGCCCCGGGTGTTGCGACGAGGGCGGCGACTAGCTCCACCGAATGGCGAGGCCGGTCAGACATCTGCAGCCGCGCGCTCAGTATCCGGCTAGATTCGGTCGCTGGACGCTCAGCCGAGCGGAGAGTATTCTGGCTCGGCGCTACTTCCCAAGCGCGTCCTCTGAGCTGATCTCGTCCCACGCGCGAGCCGGCGATGATGGAGCAAGGGACTTCGTCTCGGGCCCGTCAAGCTCCTGAGCTCAGCCGGAGGCGTGGGATCTGGCCAGCAGAAGGAGTTGACATGACGCAGAACAGTACGATCGAAGCGCGAGGTCCGGTGCGCGCATGGAGGCGACCGGCGAGAAGTACACAGAAGCACGTCGGGCGCTCTTGGATTCGCAAGGCGAGCGGTGGCGGCCGCTCCGGCCGATGAGTGGGATGCCGCTGCCGCCCTGGCCCGAGGACTCGCTGGGATGGTTCACGGATCAGGCATACAACGCAATCCTGCTGGCCGAGGACGAAGCGCGAATGTTGAGCCACGCCTGGGTCGGACCCCGAGCATCTGCTGCTTGCCGCCAGCCGCCGTGGGAGAGGCGAGACCCTGCTGCCCGGCCTCGCTCGTGCGATCCACGACGCGATCGTCCGCATCAATGGATTCGGGGCCGAAGCTGGAGCTGCAGCCCCGCCGCTCTCACGCAAGCGAGGAGGTGTTGCGCTCCGCGATCGACGCGGCGGCCACTCGGGGCATCCTCGGCCCGAGCACGGAACACCTCTTGCTCGCCTTCGGCGAGACGGAGCTACCGCGCCGGATCCTTGGGGAGGTCGGGATCGCAGACCTCCAGGCGCTCGTCGACGCGCGCTTTCCGGCGATCCGCCCTCCGCTCGGAGATGTACTCGTTGCGGCGGCACGCGGCCCAACTCGCAGCCTCCGGCAGGACACCGCCCAGTCCGGGACCGATCCCGCCAATCTTCGAGCGCTTCACCTCGCAGGCTCGGGTGGCGATCGACGCCGGAATCGAGCAGGCGAACCGACTCAATGATCCCTATGTGGAACCGGTGCACCTCCTGTTCGGCATCCTCGACGCGAAAGCCGGCGTAGCCGCGAGCGTCCGCTCGCGCGGCGGCTGGAAGATCCAGGCAGTAGACTCGTTGAGCCTCGTCGGCCAAACCTGCCAGTGAATTCATCAACACGCTCGCATCGTCACCCCCGCAGCGGCCACGAGGCGTGGATCTTCAGCCCGGAGGCACGACGTATCGTTGCCGAGGACGTGCTTGTGATCGCCGAGCGTCTCGGTTACCGAACGCTCACCACGGGGCACCTACTCATCGCCCTCTTCGAGAGCCCCGACGAACGCGCCCGCGAGATCACGAGACTCCTACCCGACACCCGCGAGATAACCACCGCCGTGACAGCAGCCCTCCCCCACGAGGAGGAGAGGTAACGGCCGGCGCGCCCCCGGTACCTGTCAACACGCATGCGCCGACTCTCATACGCCGAGCGGAGCGAGGACGAGTGCTGACCCGCCACCGACACGCCGCTGACCCGGGACCGACTCGCGGCTTGGGCGTAAAGGTCTCGTAAGTCCTCGCGCCGGCCGGTGATTTCTTGGGGTCGAAAATGGCCTCTCTATGTAGAGGGATAGTTCCTCGACGGCGTTCCCGGCCGCGGGCGTGTCCGCTAGAGCGCGGCTAGGGCGTTGATGTCTGGCTCCTCTGCCGGCGCGTCGACAACCGATGGACGATCACGACGCGCAACACAGCGGCGGCAAGGTGTGCCGCTGCGCCCCAGGGCAATCGATGACGGTGTGATCAGGCTCGGCCCGGCGAGGGTCGAGTCGCTCGCCGCTGCCCAAGAAGCGCAAGCGATCGAGTTGTTGACCGCTCTGTTCGCTGCCGCGTTGCGGCGGCAGCGTTCGTCTAGCTCGCTGCGGAGGGCGGCGTGAACGCCGCTCCTCGCTTTGCCAGTCGGTCCGGCCGTGACTGGCAAGCCATCTGGTCGCCGATTCGCGCGCAGTAACGCCGATGTTCGCGGGAGTGGTGGGCGCCGACTGTACAAGGAGGTGCAGTCCTGATCGATTCCCAGATGCGTGGTGGCCGCGGGCACGCCGGCCGGCTGAGCCGGCGCGACGCACTGGCGACCGTGACCGATATCGATCGGCGTCTGCTGACGCTGCTCTGCGAGCAGCGCGTGCTGACGCAAACCCAGCTCGAACGGCTCCTCGCCGACACACCTGCTCGAACGCTTCGCTACCGCACCGAACGCCTGACCAAGCTCGGTCTTGTCGGTCGGAGCCGTCCCTTCGCGACAAGGGATCCGCTCCGTTCCACTACTGGCCGACGCGCGCCTCGGACGCGTTCGTGGGTGGCGAGCCGGTCACGCGCGGCGGCGAGCGGGCGGGGCCGACCCGCAGTTCCTCCACCACGCCGAACGACTCTCCGAGCTGTACGTCGCTCCTGGCGGTGCAGGCGCCGACCGTCGGTCTGCACCTGCACGAGTTCAAGCGCGAGGGCGAGGCGCGGGAGGTGTTCGGGCGCAACGGGCGCGAGCGGGCGCTCGCCCCCGACGCCCTCATCCACCTCCGACGACGACAACGGCCGAGGGCTACTCGCGTTCGTCGAGCTGGACCTCGGGACGATGAGCCACGCGCGGCTGAAGACGAAAGCGATCGGCTACGCGGCGTACGCCGCCCAGGCGCCTGTTGGACGAAGTCGTATCCGTTCTGCCCTGCCTGCTCTTCCTCACCACGACCGAGACACGGGCGCTCGCATTCCTGAAGATCCTCGGGCGCGCCAACTCGACAAGCACGGGCGCGGCAACTACTACAGCCGCCGCTACTACTCGAATGCTTCGCCGCAGCCGCCTGCGCACACGCACGCGAACCCGAGCGGACGCTCGCCGAGGCGTGCTGGGACGACCTCGCGCTCGCCGGCGGCGGCCTGATGCTCGAGCGACTGCCTCGAACAAGGCGCGGGTAGCATACGACGCTCGGCGTGAGAAAGAGGAAGCGGAGGAGCGTGCGCGTGAGGACCGAGCGCGAGCGGCTGCGCTGACACCCGGAAGCGGGCGTGCTCATCTGCGGGACAAGCGCGCTGCGCTTCCACGAGGAGCACCTCGACCAGTTCGGAGAGCCGGGCGCGGCGGCGCTGCGGCTGCTGCTCGCCTCGCGGGGCGGGATGAGCGAGGTCGAGCGGGACGCCTTCGCCGGGTTCGTTCGCCAGCTCGGCGACGACCCGCTCGAGGCCGGCCCACGCGGGAACCGGTCCCGCCGACCGTGCGCGACCTCGACACGGTCGAGTTGCTCGTCGAGAGGTACCGGCGTCGGCAGCGCGCACCAGTGGATGAGCTTTCCCGCCGCTACGGGGCGGGACCGACGCTGCGCCGACTGGGGCGCGAACTCGATAACGGCCAGCTGCTGAGCGCCGCCACCGTCGTGGGGGGGAGAGCTCCGCACAGCGAAACCAGAGTAACGCCAGGAACAGGAACGCTCGCGCGTCGCGTACCTTGACCGCCGCGACCAGGAAGCCCACGCGCGGAAGCATCAGCTCGGCCTCGCGACACGGATCGCGCACGGGGCAGCGGCGCTGTACCCGATCATCGATCGCGAGCGGCTGCGGCTTGTCGCCGCTGCAACGAGATCGCCTACCCCGACGGCGAATCGGCCGCGACCAGTACGGCTCCCCGTTCCGCAGCCCGCCTCCCGCTGTCCCTTCTGCGGCAGAGCGACCTCGGCCCCTGGGAGGAGCGGTCCCGGCCGAGCTTGAAGCCGGCACCCACGACCGCCTCGCCCTCGTGGAGGAGGAACGTGAGCAGGTCCAGCAATTCGCCCAGGTGGCCTCGCAAACCGCGTAACCATGCGGCGCAAATGTTGCATTCAGGCCTGGTCGAACTACCAGGGCGGGGAGGCCTGTATGCGACATCCGGCCGCTCTCGCGGCGACTTGACGTCTGCCGGGATCGATGGCCTCATGGGCGGCGACGAGACAAGGGGGTTGCCGATGATGCGGGTCTGTCTCTACCAGCGGATCTCGACCGACGAAGATCATCAGCCGACCTCGCTGAAGACGCAGCGGGAACGGTTGGAGCGCTACTGCGAGGCGATGGAGAACTGGCGGATCGTCGCCGCCTACGAAGACCAGGCTTCCGGCACCAGCCTCGACCGCCCCGGACTCCAAGCAGGCACTCGACCTCGCGCGCGAGAAGCGGATCGACCTGCTGTTGGTCTACAGCGTCGACCGGCTCTCACGGAAGGTGCGTCAGCTTGCCGGGCTGTGCGAGGAACTGGGTCAGCTCGGCGTCGTCTTGAAGTCGGCGACCGAGCCGTTCGATACCGGCTCACCGGCAGGGCGGATGATGCTGCAGATGCTCGGCGTCTTCGCCGAGTTCGAACACGCCACCATCGTCGACCGCGTCACCGCGGGACTCGAACGCCGCGTCCGCGAAGGCAAATGGATGAGCGGCCGCACCCCCTACGGCTACACCCGCGACAAAGACACGAAGCTGCTCGTTCCGGATCCGGTGAAGGCGCCGATCGTACGGCGCATCTTCGACCTCTATGCGGAAGGGGGAGCTCGGCACGACGGCGATCGCGCGCGCGCTCGAAGCGGGAAGGCAGCACCGCCGCCGCGCAAGCAGGGCTGGTCGCCGAACGCGCTGCAACTGATCCTCGCCAACCCCGCGTACCGCAGCCTCGTCCGCTGGAACGGGGAGACGCATCCCCGGCCTGCACCAGCCGCTCGTCGACGACGACACCTTCGAGCAAGGCGCAGGAGATCCTCCGACGCCGCAGCGAAGACGCGTCGCTGCGCGCGGCAACCCCAGCGACTTCCTTCTCTCCGGACTCGTCCGTTGTCACCACTGCGGTCGCGCCTACGTCGGCACCTCAGCGCACGGACGCAACGGCCGCTACACCTACTACGCCTGCTCCACCCGCTACAAGTACGGCCCGGCCAATGCACCGGCGACCGGCTCCCCAAGGACCGGCTCGAAGCCGCCGTCCTCACCCAACTCGCAGAGCTGTACCGCGACGGCGATGTGATCAAGCAGGCGCTCGCCGACCTGGCGGCGTGTGCACCGAAAGCGAGCTGCCGCGAACTCGAGGAACAACTCGCATCGACACGTGCGGAGATCGCACGCGTCGAAGGCAAGCTGGAACGCTAGTTCGAGGGACTCGAAGACCGACGGCTCGCCGCCGACCTCTCCAAGACCGCGTCCGCGGCCACCGTGACCGCCTCGAAGCGCTGGGCGAAGGAGAAACCGACCTCGCCGCCCGCCTCGCCAGACAGGCCCACACGCCGCCCGACGGCGCCGCACTCCAAGGGCTCGCAGATCAGCTCGAAGCGATCGTCGCGCGAGAACCCGGAACAGGCCAAGGAACTACTCCGCGTGCTCGTCGAAGCGACCCAAGTACACGACCGCCGCCGGATCATCCCCACCTACAGGATCCGGCGGCGGTTCGCGCAATACCTCGTAAGGTGGACCTGACCGGACGCGACCCCTCACCAGCGGCAAGGGCGGTCGCAGGCAGAGCGCTCGACCCCAGGCAGCCCGAGCCGGCCCTTGCAGCACGGGGGCCCGGGGAGACTCCTCCGCGGAGAAGAGAAAGAGGGGTGACCGGCACCTTCCGATGCCGGGCACCTGCCTCTAGTCGTCGAGCGGCGAGTCCGTCTCGGGGATCTCCTCGGCCTCGAGCGCGTCGCGCGGCTTCGCCTCGTCGTTCAGGTCCGGCTGGCCGCCGAAGGTGATGCCGAGCGCGGCCAGGTCGAGTCGCCGCCGTCGGAGCCGATCTCCTCGAGCGCGGCCAGCAGCTGCGCCTCGGTCTCCGGGCGCGTGTAGAGCGCCGCCGGCACCTTCTCCGAGGGGCCGATCTCGATCGTCCGGTAGCGCTTGAGGCCGGTCGCCGCCGGGATCAGCTTGCCGATGATCACGTTCTCCTTCAGCCCGAGCAGGCGGTCGACCTTGCCCTCGATCGAGGCGTCGGTGAGCACCTTCGTCGTCTCCTGGAAGGAGGCGGCGGAGAGGAAGGACTCCGTCGCGAGCGACGCCTTCGTGATGCCCGAGGATGACCGGCTCGAACGTCGCCTGCTCCTTCTTCGCCTTCTTCACGCGCGTGTTCTCGCGCTCGAACGCGACCTTGTCGACGAGCTGGCCGGGCAGGAGCTCGGTGTCGCCGGCCTCTCGACCCGCACCTTCTTCAGCATCTGCCGCACGATCAGCTCGATGTGCTTGTCGTGGATGTCGACGCCCTGCGACTTGTAGACCTTCTGCACCTCGCCGACGAGGTAGAGCTCGGTCGCGGTGTAGCCCTTGAGCCGCAGGAGCTCCGCCGGGGTGAGCGAGCCCTCGTGCAGCGGGTCGCCGGCCTCGACGACCTGGCCCTGCGCCACCAGCAGCCGCGTCCGGCGCGGCAGCTGAGTGACTCGAGCAGCTCGCCCTCCTCGTCGCCGCTCTCGGGGACGATCGTGACCTGGGGCTCCCGCTCCGTCTCCTCGACGCGCACGCGGCCCGCGACTCGGCGAGCGCGCGCCGCGCCCTTCGGGTTGCGCGCCTCGAAGATCTCGACGACGCGCGGGCAGGCCGTGCGTGATGTCCGCGCCGGCGACGCCGCCGGTGTGGAACGTCCGCATCGTCAGCTGCGTGCCCGGCTCGCCGATCGACTGCGCGGCGATGATCCCGACCGCGTCGCCGATCTCGCGACAGGTCGCCCGTCGCGAGGAACGTGCCGTAGCAGGCCGGCAGACGCCGGTCTCGGCCTTGCACTTGAGCACCGAGCGGACGGGGAGGGAGAGTCCTCGGCGGCCTCGCCGAGCCCGTCGACGATCTCGCGCAGGCGCGGCGTGGTGATCTCCTCGCCCTTCTCGGCGACGACCGTCTTGCCGGGCTTGCCGCTGAGCGAGCGGCTTGTGGACGTCCTCGCGCGAGGACCCGGCCGGTGACGGACTTGTTCAGCCCGTCCGGAAGGAAGATCGGCAGGTCGACGCAGCTCCTTCGTCTTGCAGTCCTCCTCGCGGATGATCACGTCCTGGGAGACGTCGACGAGGCGGCGCGTCAGGTAGCCCGAGTCGGCGGTGCGCAGCGCGGTGTCGGCGAGGCCCTTGCGGGCGCCGTGGGTCGAGATGAAGTACTCGAGCACCGACAGGCCCTCCATGAAGTTGGCCTTGATCGGGCGCTCGATGATCTCGCCCTTCGGATTCGCCATCAGGCCGCGCATGCCGGCGAGCTGGCGGATCTGCTTGAACGAGCCGCGGGCGCCGGAGTTGGCCATCATGTAGATCGGGTTCAGCTCGTTGAGCGTTGTCCTCCATCGCGTCGGCGACCTCGTCGGTCGCCTCCGTCCAGACGTTCACGATCTGCTCGTGGCGCTCCTCCTCGGTGATCAGGCCGCGCTCGTACGCGTCCTCGACCTCGCCGACGCGATCCTCGTACCCGGCGAGGATCTTCTCCTTCTCCGGCGGGATGACGATGTCGTTCTTCGAGATCGTCACGCCGGCGCGCGTGCGCGTAGCGGAAGCCGAGGTCCTTGATCGTGTCGAGGACGCGGGCGATCGTGTGCGCGCCGTGCGCGTCGACGAGCTCGGAGATGAACGTCGCCGAGCTCCCTCTTCGAGAGCGTCCGGTTGATGTACTCGTGGTTCGGCCCGCTCGCGTCGCCGTTCTGCGCCGAGCGCCTCGTGAGGGCGCGGTCGACCTCCGCGTTGAAGATCACGCGGCCCGGCGTCGTGAGGACGAGCTCGTCCGTTCCAGCGGTACTCGATCGGCTGCTGGAGCCCGACCTGCCCGGCCTCGACGCGCGAACTCGACCTCCTCCTCGGTGCGGAAGCGGGGCGGCCGCGGCTTGAGCTTCTCGACGGCGACGCGCTCGAGGTCCTGGTCGGAGTACGTGAGGTAGTAGATGCCGAGCACCATGTCCTGCGTCGGCGTCGCGAGCGGCGTGCCCGTGCGCCGGGGAGAGGATGTTGTTCGCGGACAGCATCAGGATCCGCGCCTCGGCCTGCGCCTCCGCCGACAGCGGCACGTGCACCGCCATCTGGTCGCCGTCGAAGTCCGCGTTGAAGGCGTGGCAGACGAGCGGATGCACCTGGATCGCCTTGCCCTCGACGAGCGTCGGCTCGAACGCCTGGATGCCGAGCCGGTGCAGCGTCGGCGCGCGGTTGAGCAGCACCGGGTGCTCCTGCGATGACCTCCTCGAGGATGTCCCAGACCTCGGCGTGCATCTGGTCGACGTACCGCTTCGCCGCCTTGATGTTCTGGACGATCTTCCGCTCGACGAGCCGGCTCATGATGAACGGCTTGAAGAGCTCGAGCGCCATCAGCTTCGGCAGGCCGCACTGGTGCAGCCGCAGGTGCGGGCCGGCGACGATCACCGAGCGGCCCGAGTAGTCGACGCGCTTGCCGAGCAGGTTCTGGCGGAAGCGGCCCTGCTTGCCCTTGAGCATGTCGGAGAGCGACTTGAGCGGCCGGTTGCCCGGGCCGGTCACGGCGCGGCCGCGGCGGCCGTTGTCGAACAGCGCGTCGACGGCCTCCTGCAGCATCCGCTTCTCGTTGTTGACGATGATCTCCGGCGCGCCGAGGTCGAGCAGCCGCTTCAGCCGGTTGTTCCGGTTGATGACGCGGCGGTAGAGGTCGTTGAGGTCGGACGTCGCGAAGCGGCCGCCGTCGAGCTGCACCATCGGGCGCAGCTCCGGCGGGATGACCGGGATCGCCTCGAGGATCATCCACTCCGGCCGGTTCTCGCTCGTGATGAAGGCGTTGACGACCTTGAGCCGCTTGATCGCCCGCTGCTGCTTCTGGCCCTTCGACGGTGCGGATCGTCTCGCGCAGCGATCGCGGCCTCGGCGTCGAGGTCGAGGTCCTTGAGCAGCTCGCGGATCGCCTCCGCGCCCATGCCGCCGCTGAAGTAGACGCCGAACCCGTACGGCGAGCCGAAGCGGTCCTTCAGCTCGCGGAAGATCTGCTCGTCGTTGACGATCAGCTTCGGCTCGAGCTCGCGGAACAGCCGCCACGTCTCCTCGAGCCGGTTCACGGCGTCGACGGCGGCCTCGCGCGCGTCCTCGCGGCGCGACTCGATGTCGAGGTACATCTCGCGCACCTTCAGCGCCCACTGGACGATCGCGTCGAGATCCTCCTTCTGGATCCGGCCGTCCGTGCGCAGGCAGAGGTCGTTCGTCAGCTCGCGCAGGTCGCGTCTCGGCGTCGGCGGTCTCGAGCACGTCGGCGAGCAGGCCGTTGCCGAGCTCGCGCGCCTTCTCGAGGTTCTTCCGGTCGACGCCCTCGGTGAGCGCCGGCGTCCTCCTCGTTCAGCTCGCCGCCCGCGAGCAGCCCCTCGACGATCCGGTGGATGTGCTTCGTGACCGC
Organism: uncultured Actinomycetes bacterium; assembly: GCA_963796265.1. GTDB lineage: Bacteria > Actinomycetota > Thermoleophilia > Gaiellales > Gaiellaceae > Palsa-739. The sequence continues at coordinate 928,558 of CAWCLA010000002.1, forward strand.
GCCCTTCTTCGAGCCGGTCGCCTTCTCGGCTCCTTCTCGAGCGGCGCGATGCGCCGCCTTGATCTGCTCGGCCGGCGGCGCGACCTTCTCGAGCTCGCGCGGCGTCAGGCGGCGGTCGTCGCGGATCGCGGAGTTGCGGACGAGCTCGCGGATCTTCTTCGAGTCCTCGGTCGTGATCTTGGGGACGAGCTCGACGAAGAGCCCGCCGACGAGCGTCGCGCGCCTCCTCGAGCGGCGGCAGCGCCTGCTCCTCCGCCCAGGTCGAGAGGCCGCGGCCCCAGAAGTCGTCGTCCTCGTCGAAGTTCCGCTCCTTGCCCTTCGGCGAAGTAGTCGCGGCGGCGGGCGAGCCGGTCCTCGAGCGCGGCGAGCGCCTCGTCGCGGTCGACGTCGATCCGCTCGGCCTCGGCCTTGCACCTGGTCCTCGAGCCCGTTCAGGTCGGTCGGCGCGCTTCTCGGCGTCGACGGCCGTGACGATCGAGGCGGCGAAGTAGAGCACCTTCTCGAGCTCGCGCGGCGCGATGTCGAGGAGGTAGCCGATCCGGCTCGGGACGCCCTTGAAGAACCAGATGTGCGAGACGGGCGCCGCGAGGTCGATGTGGCCCATGCGCTCGCGCCGCACCTTCTGCCGCGTCACCTCGACGCCGCAGCGCTCGCAGATGATGCCCTTGTAGCGGACGCGCTTGTACTTGCCGCAGTAGCACTCCCAGTCGCGCGTCGGCCCGAAGATGCGCTCGCAGAACAGGCCGTCGCGCTCGGGCTTGAGCGTGCGGTAGTTGATCGTCTCCGGCTTGGTGACCTCGCCGGAGGACCAGTCGCGGATCTGCTTCGGCGAGGCGAGGCCGATCCGGATCGCGTCGAAGTCGTTGATGTCGATCAAGTGTTCTCCTCTTTCGCGTAGTCGCGGCTCTCGTATTCAGTCTTCGAGCTCCAGGTCGGCGAGCTCCGGCGTCGCCGAGCGGCCCGACCTCCGCGTCGGCCTCCTCCTTGGCCTCCTGCTCGTCGGAGACCTCGACGTCCTCGAGGTCGCCGAGCGCCTCGTCGGCCGGCAGCGTCAGCTCGCCGTCCTGGTCGACGCGCTCCTGGCCCTCCTCGTCCTCCTCGGCGGTCGGCTCGCGGCCGACGGCGCGGAGCGAGCCGGGCGAGAGGTCGATGCCGAGCTCCTCCGCGGCGCGGAGCAGCTCGTCCTCCTCCTCCCGCACCTCGACCTCGCGGCCCTCGTCCGAGAGGACGTGGACGTCGAGGGCGAGCGACTGCATCTCCTTCAGGAGCACCTTGAAGGACTCGGGGATCGACGGCTCGGCGATGTTCTCGCCCTTGACGATCGCCTCGTAGGCCTTCACGCGCCCGACGGTGTCGTCGGACTTGATGGTCAGCATCTCCTGCAGCGTGTACGCGGCGCCGTAGGCCTCGAGCGCCCACACCTCCATCTCGCCGAAGCGCTGGCCGCCGAACTGCGCCTTGCCGCCCAGCGGCTGCTGGGTGACGAGCGAGTACGGGCCGGTCGAGCGCGCGTGGATCTTGTCGTCGACGAGGTGGAGCAGCTTGAGGATGTACATGTAGCCGATCGTGACCTTCTGCTCGAACGGCTCGCCGCTGCGGCCGTTGTAGAGCTGCACCTTCCCGGAGCACTGGCGTCCCGCGGGCCGCTTCGGGTCGACGAGGAACTGGATCGGCGAGTCGGGGTTCTGCTTCGTCCACTCGATCAGCGCCTCGTCGACGTCGTCGGGCGTGGCGCCGTCGAAGACCGGCGACGCGACCGCGGTCGGGTTGCCGCCGTTGAGCACCTGGCGGCGGTGGCGCCAGTCGACCTCGCCGTCTCGCCGACGCCGTTCTCGGCGAAGACGCCGTGCGCCGCGGCCCAGCCGAGGTGCGTCTCGAGCACCTGGCCGATGTTCATCCGGCTCGGCACGCCGAGCGGGTTGAGCACGATGTCGACCGGGCGGCCGTCCGGCAGGAACGGCATGTCCTCCTCGGGGACGATCTTCGAGATGACGCCCTTGTTGCCGTGGCGGCCGGCGAGCTTGTCGCCCTCCGCGATCTTGCGCTTCGTCGCGACGTAGACGCGGACGAGCTCGTTCACGCCCGGCGACAGGTCGTCGCCGTCCTCGCGCGAGAACGTCTTCACGTCGATCACGACGCCGCCCTCGCCGTGCGGCACCTTGAGGCACGTGTCGCGGACCTCGCGCGCCTTCTCCTTGAAGATCGCGCGGATCAGCTTCTCCTCGGCCGTCAGCTCGGTCTCGCCCTTCGGCGTGACCTTGCCGACGAGCAGGTCGCCCGCGCCGACCTCGGCGCCGATCCGCACGACGCCGCGCTCGTCGAGCTGCGACAGCGACTCCTCCGAGCGGTTCGGGATGTCGCGCGTGATCTCCTCGTCGCCGAGCTTCGTCGAGCGCGCGTCGATCTCGTACTCGTGGATGTGGATCGACGTGAGGATGTCGTCCTTGACGAGCCGCTCCGAGATCACGATCGCGTCCTCGAAGTTGAAGCCCTCGAACGGCATGAACGCGACGAGGAGGTTCGCGCCGAGCGCGAGCTCGCCCTGTCGGTCGAGCTGCCGTCGGCGAGCACCTCGCCCGCCTTCAGCTTGTCGCCCAGGCGCACGATCGGCTTGTGGTGGATGAGCGTGCCCTGGTTCGAGCGCATGAACTTCGTCAGCGGGTAGTCGTCCTTGCCGTCCTTCGTCTCGACGACGACCCGCTCGGCGTCGACGTCGACGACGGTGCCGGGCCGCGACGCGACGACGACGTCGCCCGAGTCGACTGCGGCGCGGTACTCGAGCCCGGTGCCGACGAGCGGCGCCTGCGCGGATCGAGCAGCGGCACCGCCTGGCGCTGCATGTTCGCGCCCATCAGCGCGCGGTTCGCGTCGTTGTGCTCGAGGAACGGGATCAGCGCCGTCGAGACCGAGACGATCTGCGCCGGCGAGACGTCCATCAGGTCGACGTCCTTCGCCGCCGCCATCACGGCCTCGCCCTCGCGACGAGCGGCAGAGGACGGCGTCGTTGACGAACTTGCCGTTCTTGTCGAGCAGCGCGCTCGCCTGGGCGATCACGTAGCTGCGACTCCTCGACGGCGTCGAGGTAGACGATCTCGTCGCGTGACCTTGCCGTTCGCGACCTTCCGGTACGGCGTCTGGATGAAGCCGAACTCCGAGACCGTCGCGTACGACGCGAGGTAGCCGATCAGGCCGATGTTCGGGCCCTCCGGCGTCTCGATCGGGCACATGCGCCCGTAGTGGGTCGGGTGGACGTCGCGCACCTCGATCGGCGCGCGCTCGCGGGTGAGGCCGCCGGCGCCGAGCGCCGAGAGGCGGCGCCGGTGCGTGAGGCCGGCGAGCGAGTTCGTCTGGTCCATGAACTGCGACAGCTGCGAGGAGCCGAAGAACTCCTTCAGCGCCGCGACGACGGGCCGGATGTTGATGATCGTCTGCGGCGTGATCGTGTCGACGTCCTCGGTCGTCATCCGCTCGCGGACGACGCGCTCCATCCGGTAGAGGCCGACGCGGAACGCCTCCTGGATCAGCTCGCCGACCGTGCGCAGGCGCCGGTTGCCGAAGTGCTCGTACTCGTCGAGGTCGTTGGCGATCGGCGCCCGCGGAGAGCGCGATGGCGTCGGCGGCGAAGTCCTTCGAGTCCTCGGGGACGCCGAGCTTGACCGGCAGCTCGAGCAGCTTGCGGACGAGCGCGACGATGTCCTCGGTCGTGAGGACGCGGATGTCCTCGGGGACGCTCGACGCCGAGCCGCTGGTTGAGCTTGTAGCGGCCGACCTTCGTCAGGTCGTAGCGCTTCGGGTCGAAGAACAGGGAGCGCAGCAGGTTGCGCGCGTTGTCGAGCGTCGGCGGCTCGCCCGGCCGCTGCTTCTTGAAGACCTCGATCAGCGCCTCCTCCTCGCGCGTCGAGGGGTCCTTGTCGAGCGTGTTGACGATGTACGGCGAGTTGTCGAAGAGGGCGAGGATCGCCTCGTTCGACGACGTGTCGAGCGCGAAGCCGGTCGACGGGATCCTCGGCCGGGAGCGCGCGCAGAAGCGTCGTGATCGGCAGCTTCCGCTTGCGGTCGATGCGGGCGTAGACGATGCCCTTCTTGTCGATCTCGAGCTCGAGCCACGAGCCGCGGCTCGGCATGAGGTTCGCCGTGAAGACCTGCTTCGTCGGGTCCTTCGGCTCCATCAGGTAGGCGCCCGGCGAGCGGACGAGCTGCGTCACGATCACGCGCTCGGTGCCGTTGATGATGAACGTGCCGAACTCGGTCATCATCGGGAAGTCGCCCATGAAGACGCGTCTGCTCGCGGATCTCGCCCGTGTCCTTGTTCACGAAGCGGACCTTCATCTTGAGCGGGGCCTGGTAGGTCAGGTCCTTCTCGCGGCACTCCTTGATCGAGAACTGCGGCTCGCCGAACTCGTACTCGCCGAACTCGACGGCGAGCGTGCCGGTGTAGTCCTCGATCGGCGAGATGTCGTCGATCGTCTCCCGCAGTCCCTCGTCATGAACCATTCGAACGAGGCCTTCTGGATGTCGATGAGGTTCGGTAGGTCGAGAACGTGCTCGAGCCGGCTGAACGACGTACGAGCGCGGGGCGAAGCGACCGTGGTGGTCAAGAAGAACAGCCTCCCTTGGGGCGTGCGAAAACGGGCAAGAAATCGGCGTC
>CAWCLA010000003.1:0-754433 GCA_963796265.1 uncultured Actinomycetes bacterium
CTTGAAGAACACCCTGCAAATGGGCTAGTTTTTGCGATCTATGTTGCCTGTCCAGGCGCGGGAGGGAACGCTGAGGGAACATTAGGGAACATTTGAGCCCCTCTTTAGGCAGGAGGCGCTCACGCGGACGGAGTAGAAGGGGCGCCTTGCAGCAGTTATTCGACCTGCGCCGCGCGAGGCGACGAGATCATGTTGTGGTCGCGCGTGCCCGGAGGCGCCGCGCCATACCCGAGTAGCCTCGAGGGCGTGTGGACGCTCGAGGACGAGCCGCCGGTCGATCCGGAGGCGCGCGAGCTCGCGGTGACCCTCGCGGCCGGCGGGCCGCGCTGGGTCTCGCCGGACGGGGAGTTCGCGATCTGGTTGGCGTCGCTCGAGAACGGGCGACCGCTCACGCTGCGCGGCGCGCTCGGCCACGTCGCCGCCGGGGAGAGCATCGTTGTCGCCGGCGCGGTCGAGCGGCACGCGCGTTACGGCTGGCAGTTCTGCGTCGAGTCCTTCCGCTCGACCCTGCCGCAGACGGCGGAGGGTGTCGCGCTCTGGTTGCGGCGCCGCGTCCCCGGCATCGGCCCGACCTTCGCGCGCGCGATCGTGGAGCATTTCGGCGCCGAGCACGTCTTCTCCGAGCTCGACCGCGACCCGGAGCGGCTGCGCGAGGTGCGGACGAAGGCGGGTCGCGCGATCTCGCGCCGCGCGATGGAGCGGGCGGTCGAGGCGTGGCGCGAGGTCGCCGCGATCCGCGAGGTCGAGGCGTTCCTCTTCTCCCACGGGATTGGTGCGGGCCTCGCCGCGCGGCTCGTCCGCACGTACGGGACGGATGTGATCGCCGTGCTCGAGGATGATCCGTACCGGCTGACCGAGGTGCCGCGGATCGGCTTCCGCGTAGCCGACCGCATCGCGCGCTCGCTCGGCATCGAGCTCGACGCGCCGCAGCGGCTGCGCGCCGGCCTCCTCTTCGCGCTCGGCGAGGCGGACGGCAACGGCAACGTCTTTCTGCCGCTGCCGGAGCTGTGGCAGGCGGCGGCGCGGCTGCTCGAGGTGCACGACGCGGAACCGCTCGAGACGGCGCTCGCCCGGCTGGCACGCGAGGACGAGGTCGTGGTCGAGCGCGAGCGCGCCTACCTCGCCGAGCTGTGGGAGGCCGAGACGAGCCTCGCTGCTGCGCTTGCGGAGCGTGCGGCGGCGCCCGACGGTGAGCTGTTCGACCCTCCGGGGCGGCCGGAGCGGATCGAGGTGTCGGACGAGCAGTGGCAGATCGTCGAGCTCGTCCGCACCCGGCCGCTCGTTCTCCTCACCGGGCTCCCGGGGGCCGGCAAGACGCATACGCAGCGCGTCGTCGTCGAGCTGGCGCGTCGCGCCGGCGTCCGCGTCCTGCTCTGCGCGCCGACGGGGAAGGCGGCGCGGCGGATGCGCGACCTGACCGGCCACGACGCGCTGACGATCCACCGCGCGCTCGGCTACTCGCCGACCGAGGACAGGTTTCTGCGCGACGAGGACGATCCGCTCTCGAACAACTTCGAGCTCGTGATTGTCGACGAGGCGTCGATGCTCTCGCTCGAGCTCGCCGATGCGCTCTTTCGCGCCGCCGGCGACTGCCACGTCCTGCTCGTCGGCGACACAGACCAGCTGCCGCCGATCGGCCCGGGCCGCGTGCTCGCCGACCTCGTCGAGAGTGACGCGGCGCCGCGCATCCACCTGACCGCCATCTACCGCCAGGCTGCGCGCTCTCTCATCGTCCGCAGCGCGCGCCGCATCAACGAGGGCCGGCCGCCTTTCCTCTCACTCGCCGAGGCGCACGCCGAGCTCGGAGAGCAGGAGCTCGACGAGGACTTCTTCTGGATCTCGCGCAGCGGCCCCGAGCCCCTGCGGGAAGCGGTGCTCGAGCTCGTCTGCGAGGCACTGCCCCGGCGCGGCTTCGACCCGCGCACCGAGGTGATGACGCTCGTCCCGATGCGGCGTGGAATCGTGGGGCTGATCGAGTTGAACGCGGAGCTCGAGCGGCGCCTCAACCCGAGCGGAACGCCCGTCGTCCGCGAACTCCGGGTCGGCTCGCGCATCGTCCAGACCCGCAACGACTACACCCCCGAGCGCGAGGTGATGAACGGCGAGGTCGCGTTCGTCCTTGCGTGGGACGAGGAGGAGGGCGAGGCGCTGCTCTCGCTCGACGACGGCGAGCGAGAGGTCGTCGTCCCCGCGTCGGCGCTCGAGACGTACCAGCTCGCCTGGGCGCTCACGATCCACCGCGCGCAAGGCTCCCAGTTCCCGGCCGTCGTCGCGCCCTGGTCGTCCCAGTACCACGTGATGCTGTCGCGGCCCCTCCTCTACACCGCCGTGACGCGCGCTCAGCGGCTCTGCGTACTCGCCGGCGAGCAGCGGGCGCTCCTGACCGCGGTCGCGCGAGGGGAAGGACGAACGCGCCACTCCTCGCTCGCCGAACGCCTCCGATAGCCGCCCTGCCACTGGGGGCAGGTGCGCGTGCTGGTCGAGCAGTGGTTCGCGATTCTCGCCCTGGACGCGCAGCTCGAGCTCAAGCGGTGCTCCGAGGCCGACACGCCGGAGCAGGTCGTCTCCACGTTCTGAGCTAATCGCGGCGCTCCACCTCGCGGAGGCTCTGACGAGCCTCGTCTTGGATATCGCCAGCGAGCGCCGTCGCGGGCTGAGAGCGCGCGTTCGATAGGAGCTGCCGCTTAGGGCCGGGTCGTCCGTACTTCGTGCCGCGCTTCGGGCCCGCTGCGAGAGCGCGCCGCCGGCGGCGGTTTTCGGCGTCTCGCCATCTACTGTCCCGTTAGGACAGGGCTTCTTCGCCGAGGCAGCACTCGCCGAAGTCGAAACGGAGCGCGCGCTGCTCCTCCCATAGGGCCTGCGCCTCCGGTGCGTAGTCGGGACGCACGACTCGTCCCACCACGACCCCGGCGACAACATCTGCGCCGGCGAGCGAGAGCGCGGACGCGGCGGACTGGAGTCGGGCGCCGGTCGTGAACGTGTCGTCGATCAGCAGGATGCGCCGGCCTCCGACCTCCTGGGTCACCCGATACGCGGATTCGTCGGCGTGCCGGTGGCCGAGCTCGACCTCCGTTCTCTCGAGCAGCGACAAGTAGAGATCCCGTTGCGCCCGCCCCATGCTGACCGCCATCTCGAGCGGATGTGTGCCGGCGCGATCCCCGGAGGACGGGACGATCGTCACGGTATCCCACTCGCGGCCAGCGACCGGGCGAATGCATCCGCCGTGGTCACGAAGAAAGCGGGAAATGATCGCCGCGACCTGGATGCTGAGGCGCGCCCGCGCGCTCTCGATCCTTGAGTTCTTGTAGCCCCAGAGCACGCCGTGGAACTGCCCGGTCACTACGTCGAGTGAAAACGGGACGATGAGACTCAGCGGGCGCGTCACCCTTCGGGTATCCCGGCAACTCGAGCAGATGTCGTAGCGGGAACCGTCGCCCCGAGTCCCCGTCCACGAATGGCAAATCCGGCATACACCTACGCCCGACCGCGGCGGGGGGCGTGTACGTGCCGAGGTGCGGATCGGTGACCTCCTCGACTGTGGGCACGCGACCGCCTAGGTGAGCGTGAGCTGCTGCACGGGCGTCAGGTCCTTGTCGAGCGCCTCGATGACGTCGCCGACAGAGTTCATGACCTGCGCTCCCGGACGCTGCGCGTAGTCGCGAGCCCACGGCTCCTGCATGACGAGGGAGTCCACGAGGAAGAGCCGCTTCCCGTGCTCGAGCGCCTCGCGCGCCTGATTCTTCGCCCCGCTCGTCTTCGACGCCTCGACGACGACCGTGCCGATCGCCATTCCACTCATGGTGATGTTGCGCATGGGGAACGACCACCGCGTCGGCGGCGCGTCCGGCCAAAACTGCGAGACGATCGCCCCTCCGGACTCGACGATCTGCTCGGCTAGCGCGGCGTGCTCGCGTGGATAGGTGCGTCGAATGCCCGTCCCTACGACGGCGACCGTACGGCCTCCCGCCTCAAGGGCCGCCTGGTGCGCGGCACCGTCGATGCCGAGCGCCAGTCCCGAAAGCACCGTGACGCCGCCCGTCGCGAGCTCGCGAGCGAGCCGCCCGGCGAGCGCACGGCCCTCGTCAGACGAGCGTCGCGTCCCCACGACGGCGATCGCGCGATCGTCCTCAGACCGGAGCACCCCGCGCACGAACAGGAACGGCGGACGGTTGTAGATCATCCGGAGGTTCGTCGGGTACGCGTCGTCGAGCACCGTGACCAGCGACACGCCTTCGGCCTCCAGCTCGCTGATGAGCCGCTGATAGCGGTCAACGTCCTCGTCGGACACCGGGTCGTCCGTGACCGCAGCCATGAGCTCCGGCGGCTCGAATCCCGTCCAGTCGCGCTCGATGACGCGGCGCGCGCTCCCGGTCACGTCGAGGAGCTGCGATACGAGGTACCACTCGGCCCGAGCCCGCGCGACTAGCGCGAGCGCTGCTGCCTGCTCAGTCACTCTGCTCCCTCTTCGCGGTAGGCGTCTGTTGCGGTCAGAACGTTCTCATTGGCGAACGTACGTTCGCCAATGCTAGCGGCGCTGTCGGACGTCTTATACCGAGGTCGGGAGACGGCTGAGGCCGGCCCACTGTGCCCTCCTCATGTTCATGGTAAGGAGGGGTCGACGGTTCGAGTCAGGTCCTGGGGACAGGTTTTGGGTGACCGAGGGAATACTTGTGGACGCAATCTTCGTTTGAGTGTTCCGATGGACCTCGGACTCGTCACTTTCGCCGACCTCCACCCCGGTCTCAGTCCCGCGGAACGCATGCGCGATCTCCTCGAGGAAGCCAGGCTCGCGGACGAGCTCGGCTTGAAGGTCTTCGCCGTTGGCGAGCATCACCGGCCCGACTACCTCGTCTCGTCACCGACGACTGCACTGGCCGCGATCGCCGCCGTCACGAAGCAGATCCGGCTCTCGAGCGCCGTCAGTGTCCTCTCCTCCGACGACCCGGTCCGGATCTTCGAGCAGTTCGCGCACGTCGACCTGATCTCCGGCGGTCGAGCAGAGATCATGGCCGGACGTGGTTCGTTCATCGAGTCGTTCCCCTTGTTCGGCTACGACCTGCGCGACTACGACGAGCTGTTCACCGAGAAGCTCGAGCTGCTGCTCGCGATCCGCGACAACGAGCGCGTCACCTGGCAGGGAAAGCATCGCGCGCCTCTCGAGGACGCGATCGTCTGGCCACGGCCCGTACAGGATCAACTTCCCATCTGGGTCGCCGTCGGCGGCAGCCCCGAGTCCGTCGTGCGGGCGGCAAACCTCGGACTACCACTGGCACTCGCGATCATCGGCGGCCAAACAGCCCGCTTCGGGCCCTTCGTCGATCTCTACCGACATGCCTGGGCCAAAACCGGACAAGTCGGCGAGCCGCGCATCGCCATCAACACTCACGCGTTCATCGCGGATTCGCGCGAACAGGCCGACGCAGCCTTCTCCGCGCCGTACCTGGACGTGATGAACCGGGTAGGCCGGGAGCGCGGCTGGCCTCCCTCAGGACGTACCGAGCTCGAGGCACTCGCAGCTCCGTCCGGCCCCCTCGCACTCGGCTCGCCCGAGGAAGTCGCCGAGAAGATCATCTCGTTCCACCAGACCTTCGAGCCCGAGCGCTACCTCGCCCACATCGGCATCGGCGCCGTCTCCCACGCCGACATCATGCGAGCAATCGAGCTCTTCGGAACCCAGGTGGCGCCCATCGTCCACTCCGAGACGCGACTTACTGCCGGAGTTCCGTAGACCCGACCCGAGGAGGCTGGTCGATGGCCAGGCTGAGCGACAAGCAGGCGAAGCTCTTCACCGACCGCAACTGGGGCGTGATCGCCACCATCCGCGAGGACGGATCGCCGCAGGCGACGCCGGTCTGGATCGACTACGACGGCGAGAACGTCCTCGTCAACAGCGCCCGAGGCAGGACCAAGGTCACCAACATCGAGCGCGACCCACGAGCGACCGTCACCGTCCTCCCCGCCGAGGACCAGCAGTCCGGCTACGTGATGGTCAGCGGCCCGGCCAAGATCGTCGACGAGGGCGCGCTCGAGCACATCGACATGCTCGCGAGGAAGTACCTCGGCCAAGACAAATACCCCTACCTCGGACCCGGCGAGCAGCGCGTGATCATCCAGATCCATCCCGAGCGCGTCGACGGGTTCGGCGCAGGCGGCTAGGACTACGCAAGACGCCTCCGTCCGCAGCCGGAACCGCTGCGGAACCGACTCGGACCAAGAACTCGCCGAGCCGGTGGCGGTTTCGTCCACCTCCGAGCAATGCATTCGGCTTCCGCCTAGCTCACCGCCCGAAAGCTTCGGTCTAGTCCCGCTCCGTGCTCGACGCGACTCGCATGCTGCCGCCAACCGCTTCGACCGTCAACCACCCGTTTCCGCTATTTGCGGCACTTCCTGTCCTGACAGCAGAACAGAGATCCGCTCTTTGCGGAAACTTCGGGCGACGGTAAGTCTAGGCGGTGCTTGAGATTCACCGCCTCCGATCGTAGGAACCACCAAGTCACGCCCAAGCCTTGACAGCCCTAGATGAGGCCGGTGGCCGAACGTCCGCGGCGGTCGGCTGCCTGGTCTACTGCTGGTAGCGCTCGACGATGTCGGGGGCTCTCAGCTCGGTGCTGTCGGGGTTCTGGCCGGCCTCGCGGCGCGCTCGCCGTTGCCGCAGGAGATCCCAACACTGGTCCAGCGATAGGCGTATCTCCTCGAGCCGTCGGCGGTCGGCGTCCGTCGCCTCCCCTGCCGACTCACGCTGCCAGAGCTCGTGTTCCTCGGCAACCATCCGGTCGATCGCACCGTGAATGTGCGGGTCTTCCACCGAACCTCCTATCCGCCTTCCTCTGCGCGCTCTTCTTCCATGGTCAGCTCGGCAGTCGGCTGAGCTTCGAGCCGCCTGTCCGGGATCGCCTTTCCGCTCTTTACCGACAGGCCGTACGTGCCGGCCGCGAGCCGCGATTCGGCGCGCTCCACCGCTGCCAGCCGGGCCTGGAAATCGTCGCGTAGACCCTCGTCGAGCTCGTCCTGATAGAGGTCGGCCGCGAGGTTTCCCGGATCCTGGTCGTCGGCCTCCTCGGAGTCGTCCTGATGCGCCGCCCCGGTGAGCGCCCGCTCGATTCTCGCCCGCTCGGCCTGGAGGAGCGCTCGTGCCCGTTCGGCGTCCACGGCCGAAGCCTACGTCTGCCGGGCGGGCGCTTGTCGCGGACAGACCGTGCGAGAGCAGTCTCGGCTCGTGGCTCCGCCCGCCAGTCCCGCTGAGGAGGGCCAGACAGTCTTCCTGGCCGCCGTCGTGACCCAGCCGCTCCGCTACCTCGCCGTCGACCAGGCGTCGTGCGAGCTCATGGTGCCAATGATGCGGGGATGCCCGTCGACGATAGGTGTCGCGTGCAGTTCGAAGCTTGAACCGTCGATCAGTGCGGCGAGGTTGGCGAGCGCGCTGCTCGAGAACTGCCAGTAGACGAAGCGGTCGTGCGGGTAGACGGCACCTGATGTGGCAGCGCGCGGGGCGCCGTCTTCACTACCGCCATTGTCGAGCATTCCGTATGTCTCGATCAGTATCCGACCACCTTTGGTAAGCCGGCTGGCGAGAACGCGGAGTAGCCCCAGTGGATCCTCGACTCGGTGCAGGATGCCGAAGCAGAAGATGAAGTCGAAGCGCTCTGCGCTGCTGTCGAGGGCGTAGGCGTCCGTACGTTGATACTCGATCTCGGAGCCCAGCAGAGCGTGGATCGCGTCGAAGCCCTCGCCACCTTCGAGTCTCACCTTCCAGCGGTCCCGCACCCAGTGAACGTACTGCTCGTTGTCGATCGCAACTACTCGTTTCGCTCCCCGTGCCTCGGCGAGGAAGCTGTAGAAACCATCGAACGCTCCGACATCGAGAACGCGAAGACCGGCGAAGGAACCGGGGATCGAAGCGAGCCTGTAGCCATGGTCGCGGGCCGCCCCCGATGTGTACAAGCCGAGGCCCCGGTTCAAAGCGAACGTATGGAACCAAAACGGCACCGAGTCGAGCACCCTGAAGGCCCGGTCCGCATCGACCTCGATCGGCACCTCAGCCGCAACCTCGCGCTCAGAAGGCCAGCTGCGATCCGTTCTCACCTCGTATGGCATGTTCGCTTCCCCCGTCCGAGTGCACACCAAAGCCCGGAGCTAGAGAAGCAGCGCAGGGCGATACTCGCGGACCCTACTAACCCTGGCCAACCGACTCAAACTCGACCGATACTCAAGGCGTAACGAAGAGCGTGCCTGGAGAGTGCGGCCGCACACTGGCCACCACGCAGGCACCGGGAACAAGCAACGGGCAAAGGTTTCCTTCCCTGACCCAATCTTCGGGCGCGCTGGGCTGTCCTACGAGCATGACGACAGAGGGAGGATCGATGAGCAAGCTGAAGCTGAACATCACGATGTCGATCGACGGTTTCGTCGCCGGCCCGGACCAGTCGCCGGAGCATCCGCTCGGGGTCGGCGGTGAGAAGCTCCATGAGTGGCTGTACCCGCTCAAGGTGTTCCGCGACGGCCACGGCGAGGAAGGCGGCGAGGTCAACGCGAGCACGCCGTTCGCCGAGGACATCCTGGGCGGCGCCGGCGCGACCATCATGGGCCGGAACATGTTCGGCGGCGGCCCGGGAGCGTGGGACGAGTCGTGGAAGGGTTGGTGGGGAGACGATCCGCCCTTCCACCATCCGGTCTTCGTGCTCACCAGCCATCCACGCGCGCCGCTGGAGATGCACGACGGGACGACGTTCCACTTCGTCACAGACGGGATCGAGTCAGCGCTCGAACAGGCGCGCGCAGCAGCGGGCGAGAAGGACGTGTCTCTCGGGGGCGGGGCGTCCGTCGCGCAGCAGTACCTCGCGAAGGGCTTGCTCGACGAGATCGTCGTCTCGGTCGTGCCGATCCTGCTCGGTGGCGGCGCCCGACTGTTCGAAAAGCCGGGTGATGCAAAGCTCGAGCAGATCGAATCGGTCGAGGCGCCAGGGGTGACTCACATCAGATACGCCCGCGCATAGTCCTCAGCTCAAGCGAGGGCGCCCACGCGGAGTGCATGCACCCTCCCAGCTTCCGCCCGCCGAGGACACCAGCAGCCAACAAGGTGATCAGGATCTGCTCGCAGTCGGAGTCGGGAACCGCGCCGCCCTACCAACCTACGAAGCAGTCAACCGCGACTCCGACCTGGCGCGCGCAGCATGGGCATTCGCAAACGGCATGACGATCCTGGGCGATTCCCACCAGACGCAACGCGAACTCGAGAAGGCACTACAGGAACCGTGCCGGCGCGGTGCCGCCGCTAGGCCAGTCCGCGACCTGATGCCCGCCCGGGTTACCGGTGTCGATGTACAGCGAAAGGGGCGGCTGCTTCGGGCGCTTCTGCCCCGGCGTGTCGCGCGCCCAGCGTAGCTCTCCACTGAGACACCGGTTCGCGGTGTTCGCCAACCCGCCATTGACACCGACGATCCCGAACAACGGATTCGACGGGTACGAACCCGAGCACTGCGGATAGGAGACGTCGTAACCGGTAGTCGGCGACGAGCCGCCGCTGATCAGGACGATCAGCACCACCACAACGACGATCACGGCCACCAGCATCCACCGCGCTCCAGGCCGGGAACGGCTCGCAGGCCGCACGGGCGTCAAGCTATCACCGGGGCTGGGCACCCGCGCGGGGCCGCCTCACCGGGAAAGCTCGCGAATGGGCCGTTGCCCTGAGCACCCCGCAGTGATCCCGCACCAGGCTCCCGGAAGCGTCCGCAGGCACTCGAGGATCCCCGCAACGGCAGCGGAAAGCCTCGCTCACGCCGGCAATCGGAGCGGCCGGAGTCACGGCGTCAAACCGCGATGACTCTTGGCGTGGGTTCCAGTCTGTATCCACGACCGATCAACGCACTCGAGGAGAGCATCATGACCGCTACCTACACCTTCGACGTCTTTTCCAGCCTCGATGGCTTCGGCTCCGCCAACGGTGGCGACTGGGGCGGCTACTGGGGCAAGCAGGGCCCTGAGCTGCTCGACCACCGCCTCGCCTTGTACAGCGAGGAGCAGCGGATGGTCTTCGGCGCCAACACCTATCGGCTATTCGCATCGATGCTGGCCTCGAGTACCGAGGAGTCCGAAGTGAGGGACCCGTGGGTCACCCGGATGGTGGCCCAGCCGGCGATCATCGTGTCGAACACCCTGGAAGAACCGCTTGACTGGCCGGACGCGACCCTGCTGAGCGGTGACGCGGTCGATGTCGTCACCGGGCTCAAGCTGGAGTCCGAGGTGCCGCTGCGCTCGCACGGGAGCCTGTCGATGAATCGGGCGCTGATGGCCGCCGGCCTGGTCGACCGCGTCCAGGTGACCCTCTTCCCTGTGATCACCGGCCAGAACGGATCGGATGCGATCTTCCAAGATGCGGCCGACTTCGACCTCGAGCTGCTCGAGACTCGAACGCTCGACGGCAACATCCAAGAACTCACCTACCGGCCCACCCTGCATGGTTGAGTCCGTCCACGTACCGCGAATCCCGCGGGGACGATCGCCCGCGCCGCCGTGCAATGTGTCGCCCATCTAGGCGACACGTGAAGGGAACACTGAGGGAACACCAGCCCAGGCACCGACGGGCACGCGCGTTTAGTCATCTTCGGGCGATTCCTTCCTGTTGCGCGGCTTTCGTGCCCGCACCTTCCCGGCTGTGCCCGCGGGTTCCCGCCTCGTCGCTCATGGTAAGGAGGGGGTCGACGGTTCGAGTCCGTCAGAGGGCTCTGCAAAATCCCCGCACGTGGGCGTGTTTGCGATCATCACGACTTGCAACGTCGGCAGTTTGCGGTGGGTATGGAGCACTTTATGGAGCTCCCACGTCGCGAACCCTCTGGAAATGTTGCCAGTGGGGACAAGCTCCGGCTCGTTGCGCGCGCTCCAGCCTTTGAGACTCCCAGATCGTGATCGAGCTAGCCACCGTCTCGACTTCGAGCCGGGCATCGTCTTGCACTTCCGGCGTGACCTTGGCGGCGGCGTACCGCTCGACCACGCTGGCGGCGAACTCGACCTCCGGGCGCGACACGATGAGCGAGCCTACTGCCCCGCAGGCAGCGTTCGGCGTCGCCGGTGACTCCGCGGGGATAGAGCCGCAGTCCGCGAAGGTAAAGCCATGCTTGACCTCTGCGCGACAGGGAGCGGCCGACTCGCTCGCTGAGCTCCGAGCTCAGGCCCTCGTCGACCGCAGCCAGTCCGCGAACTCGCGCTCCGAGATCGTTCCGGAGGCGACGCGCTCGATCGTCGCCACGGTCTCGTCCACCGACGGCGGCGCCCACTCGATCTCGTTCCGGGCCAGGAACTCGAGCAGCGCCAGGTAGGCGACGCGTTTGTTCCCGTCCGGGAGCGGGTGATTGCGCGCCAGGCGCGCGCAGAGGACGGCGGCCTTGTCGAACACATCCGGGTACAGCTCGACTCCGCCGAAGCCCGCGCCGGGTGCGTAAAGGGCGGAGTCGGCGAGCGCGATCCCGGGCCAGCGCGCGATCTCCTCGGCCGGCACACCGAGTACGGCTTCCGCGATCAGCAGGTAGTCGGCGAGGTCGAGGTACTCCGTCAAGCGTCAGCGGGCGAGCCGCTCGAGGATCTCGCGATCGCGCTCCATCATCGCGCGCAGCCGCTCACGAAAAGCCTTGTCCTTCCGCTTGCGCTCGATGTGCTCGGTGATCGCCTCCCGGACCGCATCGGAGACGCTGATCCCCTCTGCCCGCGCGACCGCCTCCAGCTCGTCCGCCTGCACGGCCGATAGGCGCAACGTCATGTTCTTCTGGTCAGCCATCAGCACTCACCTCGGTATCACGATACCACGATATCGTGCTGCCGTCGACCCCCTCTCCACGCCGAGGATGGAGCACTTATGGAGCAGAGCGGGGGCAAACCGCGGCAGCCGGCAGCGAATCGCGCAGGCCCAACACCGGCTCAAACAAGCCAGAACCGCCGCCGTCGGTTGCGGTTAGTTGCGCGCACAAGGATATGGTAAGGAGGGGGTCGACGGTTCGAGTCCGTCCGCGGGCTTCACGGACCGGCTGTGTTGTTCCAGCCACCCAGCCTCAATAGCTGAAGACCAGTGCGTCGGCTCCGGCCCACTCGAGGGTCGGCGTCGCGCCGGCGATCGACACGTTCGGTGCCTTCTCGGCGTCATCGAGGTCCCGCGCCGAGACGCAGATCGGGCAGAGCCAGAGCTGCCCGTCGCCCTCTGCGAACTGCTCGAAGAGGCGCTCGAGCGGCGGACAGCCCTTGCATGCGACGCCCGCGGCCTCGCCGGGCAGCCCGAGCCGGACCGCGTCCTTTGTCGCCCAGATCACGACCTCGCGACCCTGCTCGAGCGCCGCTGTCGCGACGAGGAACGCGACGAGTACTCGCTCCGCATCCTCGAGCCCAGTCGCCAGGTTGATCAGCACCTTTCCGTTCATACCGCCTCCTCCGCTAGTAGCACGGTCGGTCGTGCGACTCTCGGTAGGATACGACCGATCGTGCTATTGAGTCAAGCGAAATGACGGCGCCGGGCGAACGGACACGCCGGGCGATTCTCGAAGCGGCCGCGCGACTGGCGAGCGTGGAGGGGCTCGAGGGGCTCTCGATCGGGCGGCTCGCCGATTCCGTCGGGATGAGCAAGAGCGGCCTCTACGCGCACTTCCGCTCGAAGCTGGAACTGCAGCTCGCCACGATCGCGACCGCAGACGAGATCTTCGACCGCGAAGTGATCGCGAAGGCTGCCTCGGCGCCGGCAGGGACGGCGCGCGTGGTCGCGCTCTGCGACGCATTCCTGTCGCACGTCAAGCGCGGCGTCTTTCCCGGCGGCTGCTTCTTCACCGCCGCCTCGTCCGAGATGAACGTCCGGCCGGGCCCGGTGCGTGATCGGATCGCCGAGTCCGTCGCACGCTGGGTGGGCGCGATCGAGGCCGCGGTCGAAGAGGCGCGGCTGCTCGGCGAGCTGCGCCCCGACGTCGACGCCGCACAGCTCGCATTCGAGGCGAACGCGCTCGTCGTGACGGCGAACCTGGCCTATCCGCTGTTCGGCGACCCGGGGATCCTCGAACGGGCACGAGTCGGTGTGCGCGAGCGTCTGCGCGCCGCGCAGGCATAGGTAGCACCATCCGCGGAGACGGTCGCGACCGAATCGTCTCGGCGGTCCGCGTGGTGAAGGGGCGACAGGTAAGGAGGGGTCACGTCCCCTCGTCCGCTGCCTCGATTTACAGGCCCTTTCGCTTCGCTACGACGCGGCCGGGGCGAGTATCTCCATGTCGATCTGGGCGAGCAGCGGGCCAACCGTCTCGGGGTCGGGCTCGCCGTTGGCGAACGCCTGCTCGAGTGTGTCGACCATCTGGAGTGCGCGGGCGGGGTTCGAGAGGATCATCAGCATCTTGACCGGCTCGTCACCGACGACCGCCATCGTGTGCGCGACCCCTGCAGGGATGCCGATGAATGTGCCGGGGGCGACGATCCGACAATCGTCGCCGACCTGGAGGTCGAGGCGGCCGGAAAGCAGGTAGAGGCACTCGGCCATCTCGCGGTGGAGATGCAGCGGCGGTTCGAAGCCGCCCGGCTGCAGCGTGGCCTCGGCGACCACGAACGCGTCACCGGTGGTCGTGCCGTCGGCCTTCGGAGTCATGACGCTGCCGCCCATGTCGATTGTGCGGATGCCCTCGCCGGGCTCGTGGATCTGCGTGCTCATCGCGTTCCTCCAGTCGTCCTTGATCGGTGCACGTGCGATCGTGGGCGCCCAGGCCATCGACTGCTTCCGATGGCTCACGACGCGTCATGCCTACGGCTAGCGCTCGATCAGACGAGACTCCTTTCAGCGTCGGGATGTCCCCACCGGCGGCATCTCACAGCCGGTGGAGCGGCACCTCGTAGAACTCGACGGCGGAGCGGCTGCCGGCGTTTCCCGGCCCCGCGTTCATCACCGCGTCTGCCTTGCGCATCGCGTCCTCGCTCTCGAACAGCGTCACCCCGAGCATGCCGCCCGAGTCTCGGTCGACGAGCATCAGGAACTTGGCCTCGGCGAGCTCAGGCGGCAGCGCGCCCGCCTGCAGAACTGGGCCAAGCCTTTCGAGCCGTGTGTCGACATCGGCCGGATCCCCGTCGAACCTTGCAACGCGCGCCCACATGCTCTGCTCCCATCCCTCGCGGTTTCTAGGCCGGAGCCGGAGCCGGGATCGCGCCGAGCTGCTGCATCATTCCGAGCGCGTCGAGGACGCCCCAATGTTCGTGGGCGAGACCGTCTTCGCCGAAGCGGATGATGTCGATCAGCTGCACGTCGACGCTCTTGCCGGCCCCCGGCATCCCCATGAACTCACCCTGGTGCGTTCCGGTCGCTCGGACGCGCGCGACGACCTTGTCACCGCTTACGAGCACGTCCTCGGCCTCCAGGCGCAGATCGGGAAACGCTGCCCGATACATGCGAAACATCTGCTTGACCCCCTCTCTGCTCGGTTCGAAGCCGGGGGTCTCCTCGTGCTCGACGAAGTCCTCGGCGACGTGGTCGCCGAACCCGTCGATGTCGCCCGCGCTGATCAGCTCGTACAGGCGTCTCATCGTGGCCGCATGGTCCATTGGATCCTCCGTTTTCAGGCTCGCGCCGGGGCGATGAGCGGGCCGAGCTCCTGCGCCAGATCGGGGGACGTGATCGGGTCGTCTTCGACGATCTTCCCGTCGGCGAGCCGGTAGTAGGTCAGGCCGCGAACGGAGATCGTCTTTCCGGCCGCGTCGCGCATCTCAAGCGTAAAGCGGGCCACCACGGCGTCCGCCTCGGCGATCAGCTCCTCGACGTCGAGGTGGCGCTCGGGCAACGCCGCCGCCAGCCCAGCCAGCATCTGCTTGAACGTCGGCAGGTCGGCATCGAACGCCCGGTTCATATAGCTCGGCGCGCACAACTCGTCGACCCGATCGAGCTGACCGCCGCTCAACACCTCCCTGGTGAACCGCCGCACGACTGCCTTGTTCTGATCAACCGTCACCGTGTGTTACTCCCTCACTACCCGGACGCCGACATCGCGGCGAAGGCCTCGCGAGCCTGCCGCCAGGCGGTCGGGGCGTCGACGATCACCTTGATCTCGTAGTCCGAGAAGGGCGTGAACGGGTTCTCGAAGACGATCTGGTGCAGCTCGGCCTCGTCCGAGACGTCGGCGATACCGAAGCCGCCGCCGCCCGGGAAGAGCCCGAACGCTTCCAACTTGTCGCTGTAGCGCTCCTGCCACTTCTCCGCCGCGTCGATCAGGCTGGGGACGATCTCGGGGGGAGCGGGGAACTTCTGTGTCGCAACGACGAGGAACCTCATGACACCTCCCGTTCGTGGTGCGTGCCGGAGGCGTGATTGTCCTCGTCGCCCGCCGTGGAGACATCACTCGATCACGCGATGTACCTCGGTGGCGAGCGCGACCCGGTTCGATACGCCCAGTTTCGCGAAGGCGTGCCGGAGGTGAGTGTTGACGGTGTGCGGCGAGATGTACAGCCGTTTGGCGACAGCGCTGTTCGTCAGGCCTTCGGCGACGAGCCGCGACACCGCCTGCTCGGTCGGGGTGAGGCTCTCCCAGCCGTGCGCCGGCCGCTGTCTCGAACCGCGCGCGCCGGGACGGGCGCCGACGGTCCGCATCTGCGCCCGGACGCGGCGTTCCCAGGCAGCGGCTCCCGCCTGCTCGTAGCGTTCGAGTGCCTCGGCCAGCAGCGCCGCCGCCTCGTTCCGCCGCCCGGACTGGGCGAGCAGCCTCGCCGCGTCCTCGCAGGCGCCGGCATGCTCGATCACAAGCGGCGCCTGGCGCGCAAACGCGACCGCCTCGAGTAGCGGCTCGACCTCGCCGTCGACCAGTCCCCGGCAGCGAAGCGCCAGACTGCGCACCGTCGGCACGTCCGGCGCCAGCGCAACTCCCGCGGCGACAGTCTCGGCCACCTCGGAGGCCACGTCACGATGCCTCAGCGCCAGGGCCAGGCGGACGAGATCGGGAGCGAGCCAGCGGTGATAGAAGCGGTTCTCCCTTGTTGCGTCGAACCGCCAGCAGCGCAGCAACAGGTCGTAGGCGCCCTGCCGGTCGCCCTCGGCCGCCTTCAGCCCCGCGACCGCGAAGGCGAGGATGCCTGCGTTGTAACTCAGCTGGTCGCCCTCCAACGAGAGAGGGATTGCGGCGGCCAGCTCGTTCGCGGCCTGGTGATCGCCCTTCGCCGTCGCGATGATCGCCCGGTAGGCCAGCGACTGCGAGACCAGAAGCTGATTGCCCTTCTCCTCTGCAGCGTCGCCGCCGGCGATCAGACCGGGCACCGCGTCCTCCCACTCCCCGATCACGAACTGCGCCTGGGCGTCGGCCAGCAGCGTCTCGGAGAACCACCATCCCGAGCCGAACTCGTCGTCGAGCGCCTCCCGGAAGGCGGCTCGCGCCTCTTCGATCAGGTCGGAGTCGACCAGCGCCAGGCCGAGGAAGAACTTCGGCTGCAGTGGCATCGATCTCGTGTCGGGCGACGCGGCAGCCAGGACGGCGGCGCGCCGGGCGTGCGCCAGCGCCTCGCCGTAGCGGCCTTGCCGCCCCACCGCCACCTTCAACGCCGTCAGCGCCCACACCGTCATCGCCGCATCACCCTCCTGCTCGGCGATGGCCAGCGCCCGGCCGGCGGCCTCTTCGCCTGCCCGCGGATCGTCGCTATACGTCAGAGCCCAGCTCTGCTGGGCCAGCATCAGCACCTGCTCGGAGGGCCGAAGCCCCGGGCCGGCGAGGCTAGTCTCCACCAGGGCGGTCAGCTCGGCGGCGCGGTTTTGGAGAGCCAGCGCGCCGACGAGCGCGAGGCGCAACGGGGTGTCCACCTCGGCGGCATGCTGCCGCGCGAGCAGCGCTTCCGCACGGGCTGACGCCTCGGCCACCTTCCCGGCGCGGAGCAGGGCCTGCACCACCTCGGACGCCACCAGATCCGCGTCGCGGTGACCCTCCGGCAGCAGCGCCTCGGCGCCGCCTATGAGCTCGACGGCGACCAGGGGCGCCCGTGCCGATGCCTCACGGGCGGCGTCGCGCAACCATGCCACCGCCCGCTCGTCACCACGCTCTGCTCCCAGCATCAGATGATCCGCCACATCCAGCGCATCCGCGCCCGCCGCCATCAGCGCCACCGCTGCCTCACGATGCAGAAGACGGCGCGCCGGCGGCGGCACGTGCCGGTAGATCGCCTCGTGCACGAGCTGATGCCGGAACACGACCCGCTCGTCCGCCTCGTCGAGAAGCTGCGCCTCGAACGCGTCACGCAGCTGCCCGACCACCTCGGCCGACGGCCGGCCGGCGACGGCGGCGACATCGCGAAGCGACACGGCATCGCCCAGCACCGCCGTCACCTGCAGCAACTCGAGCGTTGCGGCCGGCAGGTGCCGCAGACGCCGAACCACCAGATCACTCAGCGACGCGGGCAGCTCGAAAGTCGTCGGCTCGACCGCGTCTCCGTCGCGGCGCAGCATTCCTCCATCGACCAGCGAGCGCAGCATTGCCACCGTCCACAACGGATTCCCGCCGGCCTTCGCCAGCATCGCGGTCAGGGCAGGACCAGGAGAGGCCGCAAGCACTTCGCCGGCAAGCACGGCTACCTCGTCGGGGGTCAGAGGCTGGAGCTGCACGGTGCGCGCGCCCCCGGCGGCCAGATCATCGAGCAGCCGAGCCACCTCGGCCGGCAGCGGCGACGGCCGAGCCGTCACCAGAACAAGCAACGCCGCCAGCGGCAGCTGCCGTACCAGCGACAGGATCGCCAACAGACTGGCGCTGTCCGACCAATGAAGATCTTCGGCGACCAGCAGCAGCGGGCGTTCCGCGCTCGACGTCTCGACCAGATCCACGATCTCCTCGACGACCCGGTACTGGACATCCCCGACGGCGCCATCGCCGGCGAGCAGCGCGCCGATCGCAGCCTTCTGCGGGTCCGCCGACCGCCGGCTCAAACCCAGCGCCGTCGCGACCACGCCGAACGGACGGGTGCTCTCAAAGGGATGAGCCTGCCCCGCGAACACGGCCACCTCGCGTGAACGCGCGTTCTGGACGATGCTCTGCACCAACCGGGTCTTGCCGATCCCCGCCTCCCCTTCGATCGCGAGCACCGACGCCCGCCCCTCGCCGAGCTCACGAACTGCAGCCCCAGCCAGTGCGAGCTCGGCCTCCCGCCCCACCAGCCCCTCTACCGGGGACACGCCGAAACTCGTCGCCATGCCGAGAGCTTCCCACGCCAACGCAGGAGTGCAGCGGTTGGCCCGCCAAGAGTGGCCAGACTCGTGCAGCGTCGTCACGCCTCACGCCGAGATCGGAGCTGACCAGGACTGATCGTCAAAGAGGCAAGCGAGCTGGCCCCGTGGACATAGTGAACCCACTGGCGAGGTCGCACCAAGGTCGCACGACCATGCAAGACGCGAGGATCCGCGGCGCCTGCCGACAACGCGAATCCCGCTGCACTACCGGCAGACCCGCATGAATCGGCCCCTCCTCACGTTCATGGTACGGAGAGGGTCGACGGTTCGAGTCCGTCAGAGGGCTTGAAAAGCCCTGCAAATCGTCCGCCGCAACAGGATCTCTCGATTTGCAGGTGTTTCTGGCCACCGGGCGGGCATGAATGGCGCTGTGCGGGAGCGGCAAGGTCGCACGCGGATCGCACGGGAGTCAGAGCGGCATCTCGACCCACAACTCGGGCTGAATGCTCGTCATCGCGGCTCCCGACGCGGGTATGAGCGATTGTCGCGCCGCAACTGAAGTCGCCTACGACGTTGGCTCGACCACCTTGGTGACGACCCAGCGATGCTTGCCGATCTTGCGGTCGCGGACGAATCCCAGCCTCTCGTACGTCGAGAGGACGCCATTGAACAGGAAGCCGGCAGGAACCGACCCCGCGCCCTCGGGATAGCCCTCGACTTTGCCGCCGCCGAGACCTGCGATCAAGTCGAGCGCCCCGGCGAGCGCCGCAGTGGCGACGCCCTGGCGGCGGTGTCCCTTACCGACGAAGTTGCAGGCGATCCGCCAGTCCGGCAGGGTCGCGAGGGTCTTCTCGTAGGCCCCCTGTTCTTGATCTTCGGTAACTCGTCCGGCGCACCGAACTGGCACCAGCCCAGACAGTCGTCGCCGGCGAACACAAGCGCCGCATGTGCCCTGCCCGCCCGTACTCGTGCGAGCTTGTGCTCGCGGTTCAACACCGCATCGCGGCCGTCATCGAGATGAAAGCCCATGCACCAGCACCCGCCGAAGATGCCGTTGTTCGCCTCGACGAGCCTGGCGAACGCATCCCAGCTCGACTCATCCAGACGCTTGACCGTATACCCCGTCGCCACCGCCGGCGCAGCCTAGCCCGCCGGCAACCAACACACAGGGCCGGGCGAGCGCACGACAGGACCGACACCTCGAGCGCTCTTCTCGGGTATCCCGCCCCCCGTCATCGTCGCTCGGTCAGGTGAGGGCGTGTTCGAGAGCGGCGCGGTCGGTGGGCTCGCCGTGCGTCGGCAACACGAACTCCACGGGCTTGTCCAGCAGCGGCCTCAGCCCGGCCGCGACCTGCTCGACCGTGACCCCTTCCGGCAGCCAGCTCGCGGGGATCTCCAGCCCGTTGCCCAGATCGATCACGGTGTCTCCGGCGATCACCGCGCGAATGCGCTCGCACCAGAGCACGAGATCGAGCTGGCCCTCCCGGCCGGGATACGCCTCCATCCCGAACAGCGAGTCGCCGATCGCGTAGCGCGTCGCCGGGACGAGCTGATCCTCGGGCCGATCCGGCGCCGGCGCCCACACCGGAAAGCCGAGCGACGCCGCGTCGCGCTCATGCCACGTGGAGGTGAGCATCGTGACCACCTCGCGCGACCCGAACAGCGCCCGAACCGCGTCCGGAACAGCAATCGGGTCAATCAGGACCAGCCGCTGGCCGTCATCGATCGCGTACGCCGACACCGGCCCTTCCCACTCGGGATGCGTCGCCGTCCAGTGATACACCCCCTCAGGAAGCATTCCCGGATGCTACGCACCACCCGACTCCGCTCGTCCTACAACCTCTCCTTGACGGAGCCACGCGAGGGCTCCGCTGCCGACGACCTGGCATGAACGCGAACAGGTCGCCCAGGGTCGCACCGTCATACACGACCCGGCCACGGCGACCCTCCGCGGTCGTAGATGTCGGGCCCGAGCAGGTGCCGGGTTCCGATGAAGGTACCCGTCGCGTACTCGAAGACCAGGAACTCAAAGGACGGCGCCCTGTTCTCGAAGCCGGGCGTTCCGGGAAGCGGCGGCAGGCCGACGCCGGGGGCCCGCACAGCATGAGTGTCGGATCGCCTTTCGCCTCCGAGCTTCAGCAGCTGGAGGGCGCAGGCCGTCCGCGGATTCGATCGCGCATCCAGGCGAGGACGTCCTTGCTTGCCGCGTCGATCACGCCGTTGTGGTCAACGCCGCGGTAGACGCGGCGGATCACGGTGGCGCGGAGCCTGCAGTAACGGGCCGCGAGCTCAACTGAGACGCTGACGGGGATTTGTTCATCGCGGCTTCCCTGTGCGAGGAAGATAGGCACTTGCGGGTCGGTTGCACCCGGCGAGTTCTCGTCGAGGACCTTGACGAGGGAGTGGATCGACAGCGGGTCTCGGGCGAAGACCGCGCTGACCGGTTTTCCCCGCCAGCGCGCGATCGTCTCGCTCGCGCATTCCTTTGAAACTTGCACGAGATTGACGCGAGCGGCGTGAGTCAGGAGCCGGGCGAGGTCGAGCGCTGGGTAGCCGGCGTCGAGCCCATCGACGGCCCAGAGCGCTTCGCCGAGGTACTGGTTGAACGGCGCCTTGCCGAGGTTCTTCACGATTGTGGTGAGCTGAGCGGCGGGCGCGAGAGCGACGACGCCACGAACGTCGAGGCGCGGCGCGTACGCGTGGGCAAGCTGTGCGGCCCAGAGCGCAGCGCCACCTCCCTGCGATTGACCGGCGAGCAGGACGGGGCCGAGGCGCCCCGTGCCCGGCAGCTGCTTCGCTGCGCGCACGCTGTCGAGAACCGCGTGGCCCTCGGCGATCCCGACGTACGGCGTCGGTTCACCGGGCGTGCCGAGTCCTTCGTAGTCGGTCGCCACCAGCTCCGCGCCGCGCGCGACCAAGAGACCGCCGTACGGTGGCAGGTTGCCCTTGACGTCGTGCGAGGGCGCGCAACGGTCGGCCTGACCGGCCGAGCCATGCGCCCACGCGTACACCGGACGCCGACCGCTCGGCGCTGCAGACGTCGGGACGATGGCAAAGCCTGAGACGGCGATGTCCTTCCCCGCCAGGCTGCGCGAGTGGTACAGGATTCGCCAGACGGTCGCGGGAGGGTTCAGCGGCAGCGGCACCTTCTCGGCCCAGATCAATGTGCCGGGCGGTCGCTGAGGCAACGGTTTCCGCGGCTGGTAGAGATCGCCGCTCGGGGCCGGCGGGCCTTTACTTACCGCGTGCTTCGACGAGCCGCAGGCCGACACGACGGCCAACCCGACGATCGAAAACAGGACGACCGAGACAGAGACGAGGAACTGCGGCCCTCTCATGGCGGGCGAGGTTAGGCGCCAGCCTGCGTGCGGTCGTCAGGGGGATCCCTGAAGATCGCGGCTGTTCAGGGTCAGCCCTGACTTCGGAGGAACGTGAGTACGGCGAGCACGCGCCGGTTGTGGTCGGCGTCGGGCGGAAGTGCGAGCTTGGCGAGGATGTGGCGGACGTGAGTCTCGACGGTCTTCTGCGTGAGCCAGAGACGGGCGGCGATCGCACGGTCGCTGAGGCCCTCTGCGAGGAGCCCGAGCACGGTTCGCTCGCGCTCGCTGAGCTCCGCGAGCCGGGTCTCGGTCGCGGGACGGTGCAACAGGAGGTCGACGAGCTCCGGATCGACCACGGTCTCGCCGCGCGCGACTCGCTCGATCGCGTCGAGCAGTGTCGTCAGCTCCGCGACGCGGTCCTTGAGGACATAGCCGCTCCGCGCGGGGCTCTCGCGCAGCAATGTGAGCGCATAGTCGACGTCGACGTACTGGGAGAGCACCAGGACTGCGACGTCGGGGGCGCGCTTGCGTATGGTCGACGCCGCGTCGAGGCCTTCGCTCGTGTGGGTGGGAGGCATGCGGATGTCGACCAGCGCCACCTGGGGCCGCTCGCGCTGCACGCAATCAAGAAGCTCTGCGCCGTTGGCGGCGGTGCCGACCACTTCGTGCCCATGCGCCTGCAGCGCGTGGAGCAGCCCATCGCGAACGACAGCGGAGTCGTCGGCGATCACGAGTCGCATGGAACCTCGGCATGGAGCACGGTCCCCGCGTCCGCATCGCTGGCAATCGTCAGCGTGCCGCCAGCGGCAGCGACCCTGTCCGAGAGCCCCTGCAGCCCACCGCCCGGGCGGGCTACTGCTCCGCCGCGGCCGTCGTCGGTGACGTCCACCATCAACCTCCCGTTCTCGCGGCCGAACGAGACCACGGCGGAACGGGCCTGGGAATGCTTGGAGATGTTCGCCAGCGCTTCCGCAATCACGAAGTAGGCCGTCGTCTCGACCGACGCGGGATAGCGCTCGTCAACTGCCTCGACCCGAACGGGCACTGGGGCGCGGTCGCCGAGGCTTCGCACCGCCGGGCCGAGGCCCTGCTCGCTCAGGATCGTCGGATGGATACCGCGGGCGAGGTTGCGCAACTCGCGCAGTGCAGTCTGCAGCTCCGCTTCGGCCTGGGAGAGCAGCTCCTGGTCACCGTCGCCGTCGCGGAGGAGCTGTAGGGCGAGCCCCAGAGCGAGCAGCCGCTGCTGTGCGCCGTCGTGCAAGTCGCGCTCGAGCCGGCGCCTCTCGGCGTCCGCGGCGCCGACAATGCGTGCCCGGGACGCCCGCAGCTCGGCGAGTTGCGACCGTAGCTCGGCCTGGAGGCGGGTGTTCTCGAGCGCCAGCCGCGCGGCGGAGCCGGCGGCCTCGAGCAGCGATCGCTGCCCCAACAGCCGCTCGTCGTGGATGAGCGCAGCCAACGGATCGCCCCGCGGCCCGATCGTCGTAACGGCGCGGCCCTGCGGGATCGCGCTCGTGTCCACCGCCACCCCTGCCTCGTCGACGAACGCGCCGCGCTCCGGGAGCCAGAGCGCGAGCTCCAGCGTCGGGTCGCCGAGCGTCCGCGCCAGCGCGCGACCTACCTCCCCCGGGCGAGCCTGATCGAGTTCGACCACCAGGTCTCCCAGCGGGCCACGGCGGCGGCGAATCGCTGCGAGGCCCACGAAGATCGCGAGCGGCAGGACAAGCGCGTTCAGGCGGTCGACCCAGTCCAGCGCCCCACCCGGGCTCTGCCAACCGCCGAGCCAGACGACGCGCTGCGCGACGAACTCGGCAGCCGTGAAGAAAACCGCGAGCCCCAGCGGCAGCAGCGTCAACTGCGCTCCCGGAGGAGCGGCGCGTAGCCGCCGCACCAGCAGGACCACGAAGAAGACGCCGATGACGATGAACGCGGTCCACGAGGCCTGCCCCACCGGGAGGTAGTCGAAGGTATGGCCCGTGTAGAACAGCGAGGAGACACGCGGCGCGCAGGCTGAGCACGAGCCGGGCCGGAAGAACAGCAATGGCGCGCCCATCCAGACGAGGCCGACGAACGCGGCGAGCGCCACCAGCAGGCGTTCGCCTGGGGCGCGGAGGCGCCCGGACGGATAGGCGAGCACCATCAACCCGTAAGCCGCCGGCGCCAGCCCGTGGGCCAGCATCCACACAGTCGCGGCCGTCCGCGAAACGGGCCAGTCGACCGCTAGGTCATCGAGGACGGAGATCACGAGCCAGACCGCGATCAACAAAGCCATGCGCTCACGCCCCACCTGTCGAGCGACCGCCGCTGCGACGACAACAGCGGCCACGCCCGCGACGGCATAGAAGACCAGGCCGGAATCCGCCACACCGAGCTGCAGCTGACGGACGATGTCCACCATCCAGAGGCCGAGCGTCAACACTGCGAGGCCGTAGGTCGCGAGGCGCAAGCTGCGTGCCGTCACTGCGGCCGTAGCGCGTCTTGCAGACGCGCCACCGTCAGCTCGTGTTTCGGCAGAAAGCTGCATCCCGGAGGCCACTCGAACGAATCTCCGAAGTCTGATCTGCCACGGCTCGAAGTCAAGACCACACGCGGCCGGTTCCGCGAGAGCGCGAGCTCCTGCGCCACGTCAAGCCCCGAACGGTCCGGCAGGACGATGTCGAGCAGCAGCGCGTCCGGCTGGAGCCGTTCCGTCTCGCTCAGAGCGGTTTCGGCATCCGCGGCCTCCCCCACCACGGCGAAACCCGCCCTCGCGAGCAGTTGTTTCGCTAGCCCCCGGAAACTCGGACTGTCATCGACCACAAGCACGCGCATCGTCGGCTGATCGTCGCAGCGGAGCGCTCAGGGGCACCCCTGAACTCGACCTGCTTTCGGGGATTCCCCTGACGACCCGGCTCGGACAGCGCAGCTACGGTCGCGCGCACTCGAACGACGGAGGTGACACGCATGGCATGGGTCCAGATCCAGCACGCCGTCCACGGGACCTGGGACGATCACGAGAAAGTCGCCGCGATCATCGGCGACCAGAAGCCGGACGGACTGCTCCTTCGAGCCGCCGGGGAGGTCGACGGCCGCTGGAAGGCCGTCAGCATCTGGGAGTCGAAGGAGGCGTTCGAGCGCTTCGCCGAGGAACGCATCCTGCCGGCCGTCAAAGAAGCGCTCGGCGAAGAGATGCCCGCAGGCCCGCCACCGACCGAGTGGTTCGAGGCCAAGCACATGATCGGCCCCTGACACGGCGCGAGGTCGCACTCGGGTCGCAGGCCACGCAAGACCCGGCGAAACGCGGCTATTCGCGACGCACGCTAAGCCGCACCACCACGCGGGATCCCGCATGAATTCGACCCCCTCCCCACGTTCATGCTGAGGAGGGGGTCGACGGTTCGAGTCCGTGGGAGAGCTCCTGAGAAAGTCCTGCTAATGCAGGGGCACCCGTAGTCTCGGCGGTAAACAGAACGCGGCTCGTCGCCAGATTCAGCTGCCCTCGTCGCGATAGGCTCGACAAGTGAAGCCCGCGATGCGCATACCGCTCGCAGCGGTCGGGCTCATCTACGCGCTCTTCGCAGCGGGATGCTTCCGGCTTGCGGCCAAGCACGGCTACGAACGGGGCGTCTCGATCGGCGAGGGATCGTTCGTGCTACTCGGAGCAGTTGCGCTTTTCTTCTCCGCATCTCGATCGAAATGGCAAGCCTCTGCTGTGGCCCTCGGCACGTTGCCCCTTGTCGGCTGGTTCCTGGCGACGCCCTGGAACTCGGGACCGCCGTTTCTTGTCGCCTCGCTGATCGCGCCGTGTATCGCGGCCGGAGTGTTGATACGCAGCAGCGTCATGCGCACAAGGCGCGCGTAGCGCCCGAGGACCGCAACGTCACCGAGACCCTCCCCAGCCCGGCCGACTGGTTCACGGGCGACGTCTACATCGACACGATCGCGACACCCCCCGACGCGTCACCGACGGCGCGGCCAGCGTCCACTTCACGCTCGAACTCGCTCAGGTCCGGAACCAACGGCTGGAGCGGTCGCCCTTGTAGCGGCGCTGCGCCGGCAAGTGCGCCGTGGTGCCCGCTCGGTCAGAGCACGAGCACGTTCGCGAAGACCTGCCAGGCGAGCAGGCTCTTCGCGACGAGGCTCAACCAGAGATACCAGCGCTCGCCGTAGCGGTAATCGCGCCAGCGCCCGACCCGCGCATACTGCAGGGCCTGGTTCACGGCGAAGCTGTTGAACAGGACGAAGAGCGAGACGAAGATCGCGTAGACGAAGGTCGGCGGAGCGTGGCCGCGTCCCGCCGAGACGCCGATCTCCACCGCGATCGCGATCCACGCCACGGCGCCGACGACGCAGCCGAATACGAAGGGCAGCCAGCGCGTCCGGGCACGATCCGGCGGGTTGAGCAGCTCCATCAGCCAGCCGAGGAAGATCATCGCCGCGTTCGCGGCGAAGAGGGCGAGCAACGCGACGTAGTCGGCAATGCCGGTCAGCATCGCGATCAGGACGACCATCACCGATGCCGACAGCGAGTACTCGAGCCAGCGGAACGGGTTGAAGCCCGCAGCGAGGCACCGCTCGTAGCGCGCGCGGAACGGCGGAAGCGCGACGAGGGCGTGGTCGATCGCGGCGAGCAACAAGAACGCGCCCACGAGCGGGCCGATGCGGAGGTTGAAGAGCACGTCCTGCTTCGGCAGCCCGCTCCCCGGCTGGCCCTCCATGAAGGCGCCGGTCACCGGAAGCGAGAAGTCGGTCGAGAGCGCGAGAATCACCGCCGCCTGCCCCGCGTGGAGCGCCGCCAGCAGGGCGTTACCGCGCCGAAGCGCCCTGTCTTCCATGCCCTTGAGCCTACTGCGGCTCGGCAGTGGCCAACAGCGCGAGACCGTCGTCCAGGGCCGCCTGTGCGATCGTTGGGCGGTGGCGCTTCTCCTCTTCGGCGCCGCCGCGAACGAGATGGCGGCACCCGGCTGATGTCCGGGAAGGGCACCCGGCCTCCGATCCTGCTCACGGGCGCGACCGGCTACGTCGGCGGGCGGCTCCTGCACGCGCTGCTCGAGCGCGGCGAGCGCGTGCGCTGCCTGGCCCGGCGGCCGGAGGCCCTGTCGGCCGCGCCCGGGCTCGAGACCGTTGCCGGCGACGCGCTCGACACCGATTCCGTCCGCCGCGCGCTCGACGGCGTGGAGACCGCCTACTACCTGATCCACTCGCTCGGCTCGCGCGAGTTCGAAGAGCGCGACCGGCGCGCAGCCGCCACCTTCGCGCGAGTCGCCCGCGAGGCGGGCCTCGGCCGGATCGTCTACCTGGGCGGGCTCGGCGAGGGCGCCGGCCTCTCCAGCCACCTCACGAGCAGGCAGGAGGTCGGGCGCATCCTCGCCTCGACCGGCGTCGAGACGATCGAGTTCCGGGCCTCGATCGTGCTCGGCTCGGGCAGCCTCTCCTTCGAGATGATCCGCGCGCTCGTCGAGCGGCTGCCGCTGCTCGTGACGCCACGCTGGGTCTGGACGCGGGCGCAGCCGATCGCGATCGAAGACGTCGTCGCCTACCTCGTCGAGGCGCTCGACCTCGACTGGCGCGGGAGCGAGGTGTTCGAGATCGGCGGCGCCGACGTCGCCACCTACGGGGAGCTGATGCGCGAGTACGCGCGCCAACGTGGCCTGCGCCGGTTGCTCGTCCGCGTCCCGGTGCTAACACCGAGGCTCTCGAGCCTCTGGCTCGGGCTCGTGACACCCGTGTACGCCCGTGTGGGGCGCACGCTGATCGAGAGCCTGCCGAACGAGACGATCGTCCGCGACCACAGCGCCGACGAGCGCTTCGGCGTCCGGCCTCGCGGCTACCGCGAAGCGATCGCCCGCTCGCTGGCAAACGAGGACCGCGAGCTGGCGGAGACGCTCTGGTCGGACGCGCTCAGCGCAGGCGAGGGCAGCGGTCGCGAGGGCGGAGGTCGCGCGCGGGGGCGGTTGCTCGACTCACGCGTGATCGAGGTTGCCGTGCCGTCCGCGCGAGCGTTCGCACCGATTCGCCGGATCGGTGGCAGCACAGGCTGGTACTACGGCAACGGCCTGTGGCAGCTGCGCGGCTTCCTCGACCTGCTCGCCGGCGGCGTCGGGCTGCGCCGGGGCCGCCGCGATCCCGAGACGCCGATCGTCGGCTCGACGCTGGACTTCTGGCGCGTGGAGGCCTACGAGCCCGACCGGCTGCTGCGGCTGCGCGCGGAGATGCGCCTGCCCGGCCGCGCCTGGCTGCAGTTCGAGGTCGACGGCGACGACCAGAGCTCGCTCATCCGCCAGACCGCGATCTACGACCCTGTCGGGCTCGCCGGGCTCGCGTACTGGTATGCCCTGCTGCCGCTACACAAGCTCGTCTTCCGGGGGATGCTCGCGGCGATCGCGCGTCAGGCGCTCCTTCCTCCGCCGGCCAGGGACCGGTGAGAGCGGGACGCAGGCGAGTTCACCCTCGCGCCGAGCGGGCGACGACCCGCGCAAGGCGGACAGCTACGAGGGAGCGCGCGCTTCGCGGAAGGTCACGAGCCGGCCTCGCCGCTCGTCCCACAGCTTCAGCCGCGGCGCGCGCAGACCTTCACGCAGCGTGAGCTGCGGCACCGAGTGCAGCCGATCGGTCTCGTCGTGCGCGGCCGGCAGGTTGTAGTTCGGGATGCCGACACTGAGGTGATGCACGTGGTGGAAGCCGATGTTGCCGGTGAAGAAGCGCAGCACGCCGGGCAGCTTCAGGTACGAGCTGCCCGCGAGTGCGGCGTGGTCGTAGCGCCAGTCGGCATGCGCCTGCCAGTAGGTGTCTTCGAACTGGTGCTGCACGTAGAACAGCCAGATCCCGACCGCCCCGCTGACGAAGAACACGGGGCCCTGGACGAGCAGGTAGTCGCGCCAGCCGATGGTCAGGCAGAGCGCGGCCACGATCAGGGCCAGCGCGAGGTTTGTCGCCAGCACGCTGTTGCGGACGCGCGGCCGAGATCCACCCGGCACGAAGCGCGGCTTCAGCACGAGCACGAACAGCCAGCCGAGCCCGAACATGACGATCGGGTTACGGAAGAGCCGGTACCCGATCCGCCGCCGGACGGGAAGCGCGTTGTACTCGGCGACCGTCAGCGTCGCGATGTCCCCCACCCCGCGGCGGTCGAGATCTCCGGCCGTCGCGTGGTGCACCGCATGCTCGTGCTGCCAGCCACGGTACGGCAGCCAGACGAGCAAGCCCAGCGCCACGCCGAGCGCGTCGTTCCAGCGGCGCGAGCGCAGGAACGAACCGTGTGTGCAGTCGTGGAAGACGATGAACGTGCGGATCAGAAAGCCCGCGGCGGGAACGGCGAGCGCGAGCGAAAGCACGACCGAGATGCGCAACGCGAGCGTCATCGCGACGAGCAGGGCGAGGTACGGAACGACCGAGGTGGCAAGGTCGAGCAGGCTCCGGTCGAGCCGCGGTTGCGCGTAGGCGTCGAGGACGCCGCGCCACGAACGAGGGGAATCGGGTGAATCCACACAGCCGTTGTAGCGGAACCGACTGCTACCTTGGGGTCGCGGCCGCCGGATCGGCGTCCGGAGATCCAGCTTCTCGTTCCTCCTGAATGCAGGCGTTTCGAGTCTCTCGTATCTCGAACCCTGCTTCACAAGGAAGGAACCACATGACGAAGTCATTCACCGCGCTCGGTGCGAGCGCCCCCGTTGTCGAGGCGCTCTCGCGTCGCGGCATCCGGTCGCCGTTCGCCATCCAGGCGCTCGTCTTGCCCGACGCCCTCGCCGGCGTCGACGTCCTTGCGGCGTCGCCGACGGGCTCGGGCAAGACACTCGCTTTCGGTATCCCGCTGATCGACCGCATCGCGGGCGCCGGCGGTCATCCGGCCGCGCTCGTGCTCGTCCCCACGCGCGAGCTCGCCTCGCAGATCGTCGAGGAGCTGCAGCCGCTCGCCAGGGCGCGCAAGCTGCGGATCGCCGCCGTCTACGGCGGCACGTCGGTCGGCGGCCAGGCGAAGCGCGCACATGGCGCCGACGTGCTCGTCGCCACGCCCGGTCGTCTCGACGATCTCTTGCAGCGCAGGCTCGTCTCGCTCGCGGCGGTGCGGGTGCTCGTGCTCGACGAAGCCGATCGCATGCTCGACATGGGCTTTCGCCCGCAGGTCGACGAGATCCTCGAGCGGATGCCGCGGAACCGGCAGACGCTGCTCTTCTCGGCCACGCTCGACGGTCCCGTCGCCGACCTCGCCCGGACGTACACGAACAACGCAGCGCGGTTCACGACCGGCGCGCAGATCGAGCACGTGCGCGGCGACGTCGAGCACGAGTTCGTCGCCGTGACGAGCGACGACAAGCTCGAGCAACTCGCCGGGCAGCTTCGTCGCGAGCGCGGCCTGGCGCTGGTCTTCGTCCGCACCAAGTACGGCGCCGACAAGCTGGCCCGCAAGCTCGTTCGCGTGCACGACATGCGCGCTGCGGTGCTCCACGGCAACCTGTCTCAGAATGCGCGCGAGCGTTCACTCGCACAGTTCGGATCGGGGCGCGTCTCGACGCTGATCGCCACCGACCTCGCCGCGCGCGGGCTCGACGTCGACGACATCACGCACGTGATCAACTTCGACCCGCCACGCACAGCGGACGACTACGTTCATCGCATCGGCCGAACGGGCCGCGCCGGACGGAGCGGCATCGGCGTGACGCTCGTCCTGCCCGAGCAGCGCCGCGACGTCAGCGTGCTCGCGAAGACGCTCGGCCACGCGGCAGCATTCGCAGCCTCCGGGATCTAACGGTGCCCGCTCGGCGCAACGAGCTTCGCAACGTCGCGATCATCGCGCACGTCGACCACGGCAAGACGACGCTGGTCGACGCGATGCTCTGGCAGTCGGGCTCGTTCCGCGAAAACCAGGACATCGCCGAGCGCGTGATGGATTCGATGGATCTCGAGCGAGAAAAGGGCATCACGATCCTCGCCAAGAACACGGCGGTCTCGCTCGGCGACACGAAGATCAACATCGTCGACACACCCGGCCACGCCGACTTCGGGGGAGAGGTCGAGCGCGCACTGACGATGGTCGACGGCGTGCTGCTGCTCGTCGACGCATCCGAAGGACCGCTGCCA
Source organism: uncultured Actinomycetes bacterium (assembly GCA_963796265.1). Classification (GTDB taxonomy): domain Bacteria; phylum Actinomycetota; class Thermoleophilia; order Gaiellales; family Gaiellaceae; genus Palsa-739. Next base: position 30,511 of record CAWCLA010000003.1, read on the forward strand.
CAGACACGCTTCGTGCTCCGCAAGGCCCTGGAGCTGAAGCTGCCGATCGTGCTCGTGATCAACAAGATCGATCGCAGCGACGCACGGCCCGCCGAGGTCGTGAACGAGGTGTACGAGCTCTTTCTCGACCTCGACGCCGACAGCACGCAGATCGAGTTTCCGATCGTGTACGCGAACGCGCGCGCCGGCCGTGCCGGTCTTGCGGCCGACGAGCTCGCAGCCGACCTCGGCCCGCTCTTCACGACACTGCTCGAGACGATCCCCGCGCCGAGCCACGACCCCGAGCACCCGCTGCAAGCGCTCGTCACAAACCTCGACGCAAGCCCGTACGTCGGACGGCTCGCGCTGCTCCGCATCCGCCACGGGACATTGCGCAAAGGCGCGCCGATCGCCTGGTGCCGCTCCGACGGCACGATTCAGCAGGCGCGCGTGACCGAGCTGTACGTCACCGAGGCGCTCGATCGCGTCCCCGCCGACGAGGCAGGTCCCGGCGAGATCGTCGCGCTCGCCGGCCTGCCCGAGGTGACGATCGGCGAGACGATCGCCGATCCCGACGATCCGCGGCCGCTACCCGTGACGACCGTCGACGAGCCGAGCCTGTCGGTGACGATCGGCATCAACACGAGTCCGCTCGCCGGCACAGAGGGAACCCGGCTGACCGCAAGCGAGGTGAAGGCGCGGCTCGACGCGGAGCTCGTCGGCAACGTATCGCTGCGCGTGCTTCCGACGGCGCGGCCCGATGCCTGGGAAGTGCACGGACGCGGCGAGCTGCAGCTCGCGATCCTCGTCGAGCTGATGCGCCGCGAGGGCTTCGAGCTGACGGTCGGAAAGCCGGAGGTGCTGACGAAGGAGGTCGACGGGAAGCGGCTCGAGCCGGTCGAGCGCGTCGCGATCGACATTCCGGAGGAGTTCATCGGCGTCATCACACAGCTGCTCGCGCTGCGCAAGGGCCGGTTGCAGCAGATGGTGAATCACGGCACCGGCTGGGCGCGCATGGAATACCTCGTTCCCGCCCGGGCGCTGATCGGCTTTCGCACCGAGTTCCTCACCGAGTCGCGCGGCACCGGGATCCTGCATCACGTCTTCGAGGCGTGGGAGCCGTGGCACGGCGAGTTGCGCACGCGACCGAGCGGCAGCCTCGTCGCCGACCGGGGCGGTCAGGCAACCGCGTTTGCGATCGCCAACCTTCAGGAGCGTGGGTCGCTCTTCATCTCGCCCGGGGATGCGTTGTACGAGGGAATGGTCGTCGGCGAGAACGCGCGCGACAACGACCTCGACGTGAACGCATCGAAGCCGAAGAAGCTGACGAACATGCGCGCCTCGTCCGCCGACGATCTCGTTCGCTTGATCCCGCCGCGGCCGCTGTCGCTCGAGCAGGCGCTCGAGTTCATCCGCGACGACGAAGCGGTGGAGGTCACGCCACGGTCGATTCGGCTCAGGAAGGTCGAATTGTCGGCGTCCAAGCGGCAAGCCCGGGCGTCGCGTGCCAAGCGGGAGCGCACGGCGGCGGTGCCGGCGTGAGCAAGCCCGGCGCGGTGAACTGCTGCGACCACCGGCAACGGCTGCGTCATGGGCCGATGAACCACCCGATGCGCTAGCGCAAGCAAACCGCAGCAGCGGTCGCGAGGTGAGCCGCGCCGATTTGCCCAGCGCGCGAGACCGAGGGCGGCGACTGACGGAGCTGCAGGAAGCGCCGTCGCCCAGAGCGGAATCACCCCGAGAGCGGCGGTGGACGTATTCGGACGTCAGTCGCGGCGTGCGAGCTGCTCGAGCCGCAGCGCAAGCACGGGGCATGCGTCGACCGCCCGCCGCGCGTGCTGCTCGAGCGAGCGCGGGATCGGCGAGCCGTCGATCAGCGGGTAGCCCCAGTCGTCGAGGGAGACGCGCTCCGGGAAGAGCTCGGCACACAGAGCATGGCCGTCACAAGCGATCGGATTCACGCGCAGGCGGGAACTCACGCGGCTCTCCGCTCGCCCGGGCGCTCGACCGGCAACAGCCAGAGGTCGCGCCCGGCGCAGCGCCCGCCGCGCGTATGCAGCGCGATCTCGTCGGCGAACACATCGAGCGCGCTCCCGATGAACCGTGCCGCGCCGTCCGGGTGCCGGCAGCCGCCGCGACCGTCCACCTGCTCGAGCCAGCGTCGGATCCGGAGCTCGCCTTCAAGGCCCTCCGACCGCGACAGCGAGACCACCGCGCGAGCAATCGCGTCGAGCCCGTGGACGCACGGGCCGCACTGGCCGGCGCTCTCGTCGGCAAGGAAGCGGCTCACGCGCGCGACCTCGGCGAGCGCGCACGAGCCCTCCGGCAGGACTACGATCGCCCGGGCGCCGAGCATGGCTCCGACAGCACCAAGAGACGCCTCGCTGAGGTCGCACCCGAACGCGGTGTCGGCGTCGAGCCAGGATCCGAAGTAGCCGCCCACGAGGACGGCACGGGGCGGCGTCGTCGTCCCGCCCGCCTCGGCGACGAGCTCGCGGAGCGGCGTGCCGAGCGGGACCTCGTACACACCGGGCAGCTGAACCGCGCCGGAAAGGGTGACGAGCGCGCTACCGGGTTCGTCGCGCGTGCCGATCTCGCGGAACCAGTCTGGGCCCCGGCGGGCGATCAGCGCGAGCTGGGCGAGCGTCTCGGTGTTCTGGACGAGGGTGGGCCTGCCGCCGATCCCGCGCTCGAAGGGTCGCGGCGGCGTCGCAGTCGGCCGAGCCGGACCGCCGGAGATGGCGTTGACGAGTGCCGTCTCCTCGCCGGCGACGAACGCGTCGGGAACTGCCACGGCCTCGATCTCGACGCTGTCCGACCGCCGCTCGCGGAGCGCGCGCTGGAGCACGGCGAGCTCTGCGCTCGCCGCCACGGAGACCGCGACGACCGCCTGGTCGGCACCGACAGCGGCGGCGGCGACCTCGACACCGTCCAGAACCAGGTGCGGCACGTGTCGGAGGAGCACCTTGTCCTTCCCGCTCGGCGGCTCGCCCTCGACGCCGTTCGCGAGCACGACTTTCCGTCCGCGGCGGCCCGCGACCGTGCGGAGCTTCAGCACCGTCGGGAAGCCGGCGCCGCCACGACCGCGCAGCCCGCTCCGCTCTACGGCGTCGAGCAACGACCCACGATCGATCCGTCCGGGCAGCGGTCCGTGCAGATGCAGGTGCTCCTCGATCGTCACCGGCCATCCATCGGCGTGCAGACCGCGCAGGAGACGAGAGACGGAGACGCTCATGCCGCGGGGCCCCCCGAGTGGTGCACGCGCAGCGTCCCCCCCACCGAGCCGGAGGAGGGGTCGACCCGTAGATCGAGCTCCAGGCGGAGGTGCCTACCCCCTGCGTCGGCGACGACCGCGGTGATGTGCGTCCCCGCCAGCGCGACGACCGGCCCCCGGTAGGCCGCCGGACTGCCCGCCGTGGCGTAGGCGACATCGCTGCTGTCCATCGAGAGACCGCCCCCTTCGAGCGGGAGGCCGTACAGCGTCGCTCGCAGCCTCCCCGCGACCGGACCGGAGGTGCGCGCGTCGATCTGCACGGTCGCGATCCCCGAGGAGTTGGGCTGCGACTGCGTAAGCGAGCCGGTGACGGTCGCGGTGTAGGGCAGCGGCGTCGCCGGAGCGTGCTGCTGCACCGGCGGAGGTGCCTTCTTCGCCCCGGACGACCGGCTGCGGGCGGCCGCCGGGATCAGCGAGACCGGCGTGCCGGCCCGAAGTGCCCAGCCGCGCTGCAGCGGCCCCGTCGTCGCCCAGATGAAGAGGACGAGCACGACCGCCGGCACTGCTCCGAGCACGACGAGCCGCCGACCGCCCTCGACTCCCGGGGTCTGCAGCACCCGCAAGACGACCGCGACGGCGACTGCGAGCATGCAGAACGCACAGAGGACGAGCAGCCAGCCGGACTTCGCGTCCGAGCCGGTGCCGAGCCCGTGCACGAGCGCGACCGGCCACGACACGTAGGCGAGCCAGTGCACGGCACGCCAGCCGCGCAGGCCGATCCGTGCGCGCAGCAGACTCGTCGCGACGAGCGCGAGCAGGAGGTCGAAGGCCACCGTCCCGAGCCCGAGCCACAGCGGGCGGTACGGGGAGAGGAACGGAAGGATCGCGTCCTTCACACCGATCGGGGCATAGCCGTCGGCAACCGTCGTCAACACATGCGCGGCGACGAACGCGACCGCAAGCAGCGGCACGCTGCGATGGAGCCCCGCGAGAAGGACACGAGGCCGCGCGCGGAGCGGACCGGCCACACCGAGCACGACGGCGGCGGTGAGGAGCAGGAGCGAGACAACGCCCGTGCCGCGCGAGAGGTACCAGAGCGTCGTCGGCCCGGTGGTCGCGATCACGCTGCCTCCACCTCCGTCCGGGGCCAATCGCCGACGAACAGCACGGAGCCGTCGTGACGGGCAAGGCGCGCGGAGAACCCGCCGAGCGCGAGCCAAGGGGGTGCGTCTGCGCCGAGAACGACCGCTGCCGTGCTCGCCGCATTTGCGTCGACGCAGTTCGCGCCGGTGACCGTGACCGTGCGCCACGGCGTGACGGCCGAGCTGCCGGTGCGCGGGTCGATGATGTGGTGGCGCTCGCCGCCACGCACGCGCCAGCGGCGTGCGGCTACACCCGAGGTGGCGAGACCGCCCCCGGCGAGCGCGACGACCGGCCCGCTGGAGGCGATCGGTGCGTCGTGGTGGTCGGCGATGCGGATCGGCCAGCCGCCGGAGGGCACGGGTCCCGCGACGGCGACATCGCCGCCGAGCGAGACGAGCACCCCCGTGCCGGTGACCCGGTGAATCGCCGCAGCCACAGCGTCCGCGGCCGCGGCCTTCGCCGTGGAGCCGAGATCGAGCTCAACACCGCGGGGGACGCAGATCTCGAGACGCTCCGGGTCGAGCCGAACACTCCCCCAACCCGGCGAGCGGTGCGAGACGGCGAGGAAGCTCCCATCGCGGGCGCGGACGGCTGTGAACGTGCGGTCGTAGCCGGCGAGGAGAAGCGCCCGGCCGACGGTGGGATCGACGAGCCCGCCGGTGCGGCGCGCGACCTCGATCGCAAGCACGACGGCGTCGAAGAGGCGGCGGGAGACACGTACGCGCTGGCCGGCGCGGCAGTTCAGGGTCGTCAGCTCGGAGTCGTCGCGAAAGCGGCTTGCGAGCAGGTCGACTGCGCGGAGCTCACGGACGAGCTCGCGGCGGGCAAGCGGAAGTGCGGCCGGATCGGTGACGCAGAGGACGACGCCGGTCCCGAGCGCGCGGAGCCGTGCGGTGGCGATCACGAGCCGCCGGAGACGACAACGGGCGGCGCCTGCGTCGGAGTGGGAGCCGGCGCGGGTTCAGGCGGGGCAGCACGTAGGTTGCCGGGGCCTGGAGGCGGCGGCAACGGCGGAATCGCCGTGCCCGTGCGGACGGCAGCGACCTGGCGCGGCATCTTCGACGCCGGCCGCGTCGTCTTGCCCGGCTGCAACTTGTGCCCGGGGGCGGAGGCGGCCGCCAATCCCGCGAAGACTCCGCTGAGAAGCGCCGAAACGGCGACGGCGGCGCCCGTGAGCTTGCGCATGCGCGCAGCGAGCGCGTCACGACCCGCAACCCGCTGTCTGACCCCAACGGCTTCGCTCATACGCCAAGTCGAGCAACGCTCGATGAACGGCGCATGAATAGATCCTGCCGCCGGGACGCCGAGTTCCTATTGCAGCGCAGGGCTGCTGGTCTAGCGGCGCCTGTTGCGCCCTGGGACGGCGGATGTTGCGATGAAGCGGAGAATGCGGTTGGCGGTGGCGTCGGGTCGGGCGAGCATGGAGAGGTGACCTGCCCGGGCGATGGTCTGGAGCTGGGTGTTGAGGGCGGCGGCGGTGGCGCGGCCGCTGCTGAGGGAGTCGACGGTGTCGTTCGCGCCCCAGATCACAGCGCGAGGGACGCGTAGGTGGGTGAGTTGGATCAGGGTGACGCCGGGAATGCCGCCCGCGAGGAGTTGCTTGAGCGCCGCCTCGGTTCCTCGGACACGGAAGGGGCGTTCGAACTGCGCGAGCGTTGTGTGGCTGGGATGGGGAGCGTTGGGGCCCCAGGCGTTACGGAGAACGCGACCGACGATCCAATCCGAGCCGGTGACGATTCGGTAGAGGGCGGTGTAGTACGGGTAGACGAGCAGGTCGGAGAGCCAACCGCGGTTGCCGCCGAAGGCGAGGGCGTCTCCATCGAGGAGGACGACGCCCGCGACCTCGCGGGGGTGCGCGACTCCGGCTGCCGCGGCGACGCCGGCGCCGAGCGAGTGGCCGACGAGCACGGGACGATCGACGTGGAGGCGTTGCTCGAACCCCCGGAGGAGCTGGAGCCAGTGCGCCATCGTGTAGGGGCCGTGGCGCTGGCTGTAGCCGAAGGGCGGCAGGTCGAGCGCGAAGACACGGTGGCCCTGCCGGGCGAGGCGCGGCCCAACCTCGTGCCAGACCCACGACGGCTCGGCGGCGCCGCCGAGCAGCACGAGCGGCGAGCCTGTGCGCCCCCAGCTGCGGTAGGCGAGCAGGGTCCCGTCAACGCGCAGGAAGGGGCCAGAGTAGAGCGAGCCCGCCGGCTGCTCGCCACCGTCCGTCGCAAGGTCGAACATGAACGCCGCCAGCGTGACCCCGACGACAAGCACGAGCAGTGCCAGTGCGAACCGGCGACTCCAGCGGCGTAGCCGACTGCGGTTTCCCCGGGAACCGCGGGCTGGAGCGTTCGTGGGGGTGGGTACCGAGCGGATCAGCGTCCAACGCGCGAGCGAAGAGGACCGGACTTGCGCATCGAGACGATTCTCACGGCCGAGGATGAGAGCTTGCGTCGGACCTGCCGGCGAGTGCTGCTGCGCTTTTGCTTGCGGTCGCGAAGGGAGTGGGGCACCCTGTCGTCGGTGTTTGGAGTCGGGAGGTGGGTGATCGTTCTCGTCGCGTCCGCGTCTTGGATCGCCACGTCCGTACCGCCCGCGTCGTCGCTCCCCAGGGTGTCCGCACGCCGCGCAGAGCTGCCTTCGGTCCTCCGTCTCGTGGACACTTCCCGGACGATCCGCTTGCCGGGAGGCAGGCGCGTTGCCAGGCCGGTGACGACCCACCTTTCGTACCCGCCGGCCGCGGACGGCGACGGTCCTTGGCCGCTCGTCGTCTTCGGGCACGGGTTCGCGACGACGCCGCTCCGCTATCGGCGGCTGCTGCGAGCCTGGGCGGCCGCGGGCTACCTCGTCGCCGCGCCGGTCTTCCCGCTCGGGAATGCGAACGCACCGGGCGGGCCGGCTGAAAAGGACATCGTGAACCAGCCGCGCGACATGAGCTTCGTCATCACGCGGCTCCTCGCGGCGAGCAGGTCGACGGAAAGCCCGCTCTACGGCCTCGTCGACCGGAGGCGAATCGCCGTCGCCGGGCAGTCCGACGGCGCAGAGACCGCGTTTGCCACGGCCTACGAGCGACCGTGGCGCGACCGCCGCGTGCGGGCGGCGGTGATCCTGTCCGGCGCCGAACTCGGTCGGCACGTACCGCTGGTCTCGCATACCCCGCCGCTCCTCGCCGTGCAGGGAACGGCTGATCGCATCAACCCCCCGGTGTACACGCGCGACCTCTACGGCGCGGTCGGCCGGCCGAAGTTCCTTCTGCTCCTCCGACGCGCCGGCCACCTCGGCCCCTATACGGTGCCCGGGCCCCGTCTGGCAGCGGTCGAGCGCGTGTCGATCGCCTTCCTCGACCACTACCTTCGCTCCGGGCCCCTCGGCGCGATCTCCCGCGCCGCCGTTCCCTTCCGCGCGGACACGCTCACGAGCGAGCCCTAAGGGCCGCTTGCGGTGGACGAGTTCCGGATCCTTGGCCCACGGCACGAGCGGTGGGGCTGGTTGACGACATCTGCCGGGCCTGACAGCATGGCGCGCGTGCTGTCCTACCGGCTGGCCTACCGCCTCGGGATCACGCCCTGGGATCGTGCCCCCGGGCCCGAGATCATCGAACGGGTGCTCGACGGCGACCTGGCGGGCCGCGGCCGCCGCGCTCTCGATCTGGGCTGCGGCAAGGGCCGCGATGCCATCTACCTCGCCAAGAACGGCTGGGATGTCACAGCCGTCGACCTGGAACAGCGCGCGATCGACAAGGCCCGCCAGAACGCTGCCGACGAGGACGCGGATGTCCGCTGGATCGTCGGTGACGTAACCGATCTCGCCGCACTCGGCGGGCCGTCCGGATATTCGCTGATCTACGACCTCGGCTGCATCCAGGGCTTCCCCGACGAGCAGGCGGCGAAGGCCGCCCAAGGCATCGCCTCGCTGGCCGCCGACGATGCCACACTCGTCTTTCTGGCCTTCGCCCGCGACCGCCGGATGGTCCTGCCCCGGGGGATGGACCGCGAGCATGTCGAGCGGCTCTTCAGCCCGGCCTGGCGACTGGTGGAAAGCCACGACGTGCTGCAACTCTCGGACGCCAAGGTCCCGCCCCCGGTCCGCAAGGCGAGACCGACCGTCTATCACCTGGCCAAGACGTAAGACCGCTGCACTGGTCGCCCGGTTCAGCCTGAGCACCCGGCGCGCCACGACGACTCACGCCAGGGACAGGTGTGCGAGCTTCGCCGGGTCGACGACGAAGTCGATCGCAGTGATGCGGCCGTTCGCGACAGTGAGCGCGGCGACCGAGAACACCGTTCCGTCCGGCCGCCCGACGACGGCGCCGGCGACGCCGTTGACGATCGCCGGGCGACTGTACGAGCGAGCGCCATGAACCGCCGCGCCTCGCCGAGGACCGCTTGGGCGCCGACGATGGGCTCGCGCGCGAGACGGCAGAAGCCGCGATCGAGGCGGAGCCGGAGGCTTCGCTCGCCGCCTGATGAACGCCGAGATCTGGGCCGCCGGCGGCACGACCCTCGCCACGCTCGTCCTGCTCATCGTGCCCGGGCTCGTCTACAGCTGGTACGCGCTCGAGCACATGATCGGCGACAGGGAAAGCTACGCACGGGTGGTCGCGCAGAGCAACGGGCGAACCGCGCCCTGAGCCTCGCCGGCGGTTACGTGCCGTTCAGGCGGCGCGGGAACGGGGCGCTCGACCGGCGGGCTGAGTCGGCGCGGCCCGGTCGGCGGGTGGCGGGATCGGCTCGGTCGACGGACCCGCCGCGGTGAGGGTGATCGTGCGGCCGTGGTGTCCGAGCTCGAGCGGCTCGCCGTCTGCGAGCGTGTAGGTCGCCTCCTCCTTGCCCACCTCGACCTTCAGCCGCCTGCCCTTGTAGACGATGCCGAAGGAGAGCCGCTCGAGCCGGGCGGGCAGACGAGGCGCGAAGCCGAGCTTGCCGTCGTGGTCGCGCATGCCGCCGAAGCCGGCGACGACCGCGAGCCAGGCCCCGGCGAGCGAGGCGATGTGGAGGCCGTCGCCCGTGTTGTGCTCGAGATCGTGCAGGTCCATGAGCGCGGCCTCGCCCAGATAGTCGTAGGCGAGCTCGAGGTGGCCGACCTCGGCGGCGATCACGGCCTGTGTGCAGGCGGAGAGCGAGGAGTCCCGCACCGTGAGGGCTTCGTAGTAGGCGAAGTCGCGTGCCTTCTCCTCGTCGGTGAAGGCGTCGCCGCACCAGTGAAGCGCGAGCACCAGATCGGCCTGCTTGACGACCTGCTTGCGATAGATGTCGAAGTACGGGAAGTGGAACAGGAGCGGATACTGCTCCGGCGTCGTTCCTTCGAAGTCCCAGCGCTGGTGGCTGGTGAACCCTTCCGATTGCGGATGGACGCCCAGCGCCTCGTCCCACGGGATGACCATCGCGTTCGCCGCGTCGCGCCAGGCAGCGGCCTCTTCGAAGTCGGCCCCGAGCTGCGCGGCGTTGCGGGGGTGGCGAGCGACGGCGTCGGCTGCGGCTCGCAGGTTCCGCTGTGCGAGCAGGTTGGTGTAGACGTTGTTGTCGGCGAGCGCGCTGTACTCGTCGGGCCCGGTCACGCCGTCGATGCGAAACCGTCCTTGCGGGTCGTGATGGCCGAGCGAGCTCCAGAGCCGTGCGGTTTCGACGAGCAGGTCCAATCCCACCTCACGTTCGAACTCGTCGTCCTCGGTTGCCGCCTGGTAGCGCGTGACGGCGTCTGCGATGTCGGCCCCGATGTGGAATGCGGCCGTCCCCGCCGGCCAGTAGCCCGAGCTTTCCTGGCCCCGGATCGTGCGCCACGGGAACGCCGCTCCCGCGAGTCCGAGCTGGCGCGCCCGTTCGCGCGCCAGGTCGAGTGTCGCGTGCCGCCAGCGGAGCGCATCGCCGGCGGTCGCGGGCGCCGTGTAGGTGAGCACGGGCAGGACGAAGCGCTCCGTGTCCCAGAAGGTGTGCCCGTCGTACCCGGGGCCGGTCAGTCCCTTGGCGGCGATGGCACGCTGCTCGGCGCGCGCTCCGGCCTGCAGCGTGTGGAAGAGCCCGAAGCGAATCGCCTGCTGGAGCTCGATGTCGCCCTCGAGCTCTACGTCGGCGCGCTCCCAGAACTCGTCCAGGTAGGCGCGCTGGCCGTCGAGGAGCCCGTCCCAGCCGGTGTGACGAGCCTCGGCGAGCGCGCCGACGACCTCGTCGCGCACCGACAGCAGCGAGCGCCGGCTCGAGGCGCCGTAGGCGAGGAGCTTGATCACCCGCAGGCGCTCCCCGTGCTCGAGGTCGCTCGCGACGGTGACACGGCCGGTGTCCGGTCCGCTCTCGCCGGCGGTCTCGGTTCCCTCCGGGCCCTCGACGAAATGGTCCATGCCCGCGGCCAGCCGCAGCTTGCTCTCCCTCGTCGAGTGCACGAGCACCACACGGGCGTCGTGCTGGAACGACTGCTCGGCGACGAGCGGCGCGTCGAGCAGGGCCGCCGCACGCGGATCGTCGGCATGGGCTTCCCTCTGGGCGTCGTTTGCGACCAGCTCCGACTGCACGACCACCCGCACCGGGCCTCCGACGGCTTCGACCTCGTACAGGATCGCGGCGACCGAGCGCTGCACGAACGAGACAAGCCGCGTGGAGCGAACCCGGACCGTGTCCCCCGCGGGCGATTCCCACGTCAGCGCCCGGTTCAGGGTGCCCGCGCGAAGGTCGAGCACGCGCTCATGGGCGTGGAGGCGTCCGTAACGGACGTCGAAGGTCTCGTCGTTGACGAGCAGGCGGATCAGCTTGCCGTCGGTGATGTTCGCGATCGTCTGGCCCGACTCGGGATTGCCGTACGCCGTCTCAGCCTGCGGGAGCGGGCGCAGCTCGTAGAACGAGTTGAAGTAGCTGCCCGGAATCGCGGCCGGCTCGCCCTCGTCGAGGTTCGCGCGCAGGCCGATGTGGCCGTTCCCGAGCGCGAACAGCGACTCCGTCCGCGCGAGCACCTCGAGATTGAGGTCCGTCTCGCGCAACGCCCAGGGCTCGAAGGTGAACGACGGACGCGTGCTCACGGACGCTCGAGCAGGTCGGCGAGGTCGGAAACGACGACATCGGCGCCGTGCTCGCGGAGCGCGTCCGCCTGGCCGGCGCGATCGACCCCGACGACGACGCCGAACCCACCCGAGCGGCCCGCGGCGACGCCGGCGAGGGCGTCCTCGAACACCGCCGCCCGGCGTGCCTCGACGCCGAGCTCGCGCGCGGCCGCGAGGAACGTGTCCGGCGCGGGCTTGCCTCGCAGCCCTTCTCTGGCGGCGACTATGCCGTCGACATGCGCGTCGAAGAGCGAGGCGATGCCGGCCGATTCGAGTACCTCGCGGCAGTTCGCGCTCGAGGAGACGACGGCGCAGCGCAAACGGGCCTCGCGCACCGCGTGGAGGTAGCGGACAGATCCCGGGTACGCCTCGACGCCACCGGCGCGGATGCGCGCAAGCACCAGCTCATTCTTGCGGTTGCCCAGTCCCGCGATCGTCTCGGTCCCGGGAGGATCGGTCGGCTCGCCCGGCGGCAGATCGATCTTGCGGGAGCCGAGGAAGGCGCGCACGCCCTCGTAGCGAGGCCTCCCGTCCACGTACTCGTCGTAGTCGGCGACCGCGTCGAAGGGCAGGAACGATGCACCGGTTCGCGCCGCCCGCGCATGGAGGTACGTGTCGAACATCTCCTTCCAGGCCGCCGCGTGCAGGCGCGCCGTGTCGGTGAGCACGCCGTCGAGATCGAACAGACAAGCCACAATCTCCTCTTGCAACCCGACCGAGGCGGCGCTCACGGCTCGTGTATACCCGGCCCGGGCGGCACGCGCGCCACACACCGCTGCCGGCGCCGGGGCCGGAAAGCTCTCCATGGTCGCCGGCGGAAGGCGCACTCGCGCTCGTTGCGTACGATCGGGCTCATTGCTTGCGGTGGACGAGTTCCGGATCCTTGGCCTGATCGAGGTCCTCGTCGAGGGGCGAGCCGCACGCCTCGGGGCGCCGAAGCAGCGGGCGCTGCTCGCGAAGCTGCTGCTGGCCCGCGGCGCCGCCGTCTCCCGCCATCAGCTCGTGGAGGCGGTTTGCGCGGACGCCCCACGTACACCACGGAGCCTCACCGGGGCTTCTGCATCGGCGTTTGGCGAGGCAACTGGCGCTCGTCATTCCATGCGCGCCTCGCCTCTGACCCAGGGAGAGGCGAACCGCCGGTTTCCGCATTTTGCTGCTAGGCTCGGCCCACTATCTGAGCGAGTACCGGATGCGCACGGTGTGCCTCCTCTGCCCGTTCCTGAGTAGCAGAGGAGGTGTTTTATCTATGGCAACCGGAACCGTGAAGTGGTTCAACGCCGACAAGGGGTACGGGTTCATCACCCCCGACGAGGGCGGCGAGGACCTGTTCGTTCACCACAGCGCGATCGTCGGCGAGGGCTACAAGACGCTCGCCGAGAATGCGAAGGTCGAGTACGAGCGCGAGCAGGGCGAGAAGGGGCCGCAGGCGACGAACGTCGCCCTTGCGTCCGCATAGGCACGAGCGACGGCAGCTGCGACGGCGGCCAGCCTGCAGCTGCCGCTCGAGCCCCTGAAAGGAGCGGGCGGATGGCGACGAAGAGGAAGCAACAGACGCACGCGAAGCGGGCACGCGAGCTCGCGGTGAAGGAGCGTCGCGAGCGGAAGCGGGAGAAGAAGGCGGAGGCTGCCGCTCAACGCGCCGCTGCCGGCGACGTCGCTGCGAACGGAGACGACAGCAGCACCTCCGAGGAGGAACCGGATACATGATCTCGCGGCGCCGGCGGCCGCGGTGAGCATTCTCCGGCGCGTCAAGTTGCGCCGCGCCCGGCGATGACAGCGGCGGCAGCTGACGATGCACGCGCGCGGGCGTTCGACGCGTTCTTGACACAGCGAGAGGCGCAGGGATACCGGATCGAGACGCGCACGGGCATGCAGGCGGTGATCTCCCGCCCCCATCGCCTGCACTTCGTCCTCCGCTGGGTCGCACGCGGAAGCGCGCAGCGGCGACTGGTCGTATCGATCGACCACCACGCCCAGATCACCAGCGTCACGGTGGAGCCGGTGAGGTGAACCGGACTCCTCGGTCGCGAGACGGGGAGGCGGATTCAGCCGACGCGAACGACGAAGAACGCGATCGCGACGTACTGGCACGCGAGCGCGACCAGCGTCAGCGCGTGGAAGATCTCGTGGTAGCCGAAGACCGTCGGTAGGGGGTCAGGCTTGCGGCGCGCGTAGACGAGCGCGCCGGCCGTGTAGGCGAGGCCGCCTGCCCCGAGCAGCGCGACGGCTGCCGGCCCTGTCGTTCGTGCGAGTTCAGGCAGGGCGACGATCCCGACCCAGCCGAGCGCGACGCCCACGACGGCGGAAAGCCACCTCGGTGCATCGACCCAGCAGAGCTTGGCGAGGATCGCGGCTCCGGCTCCGCCCCACACCACGCCGAGCACGACGTGCTGCAGGCTGCCGTGGAGGCCGATCAGACCCACGGATGTGTAGGTGCCCGCGATCAGCAGATAGATGCCGGCGTGGTCGAGCCGGCGCATCCGTAGACGGGCACGGGGGCTCCAGGTAACGCGGTGGTAGAGCGCGCTCGTGCCCAGCATGGTGACGGCCGCGCCTGCGAAGACCGCCGCCGCTACGAGTCGCCGTCCGTCGACCACCGTGACGAACGCGGTGCCGACGGCGCAGGCGACGACGAAGCCGACCTGGTGGAGCGTTCCGCGCAGCTGCGGCCGCACCTCGCCGGCCGTCTCAGGCGCAAGCGACGAGCGTGCGGAACGACCGGCCGACGGCAGCGGCGTCCTCACGGGCGCGGGTAGCACGGCTGCGGCCAGGCGGCCCGGCGGATGTGCGCGGTGTCGCGGTCGAGAGGCCGCATCGCGCCTCCGATCCCGCCACGGCTCGGCGGCCGGCGGCCGGCGGGTCGCGACGCTCGTGTGCCCGCACTGTAGCGGCCCTCGCCCACAGGTCCACCCCGAACGTGCGGTCTCGCAGACCGCTACCGGCGCTCGACGAGGAGCACCAGCGTCTCGGGCAACACCCCGTCGTACGCCATCGCCTCCGCCGCCCCTTCGCTCTCCATCGCAGCCATCACGGCGTCCATGTCGGAAACGTCCATCAGCACGCCGACCCGCGTCGGCTGCTCCGGGTCGACGAAGGTGCGAATGTTCGTGACGCCGAGCGGCCCGAAGAACTCCTCCCGCTTCGGCGACGCAAGCCAATGCTCCGTGTCCTTGACGTCGTGATAACCGAACACCGTCGGCATGGCAACTCCTCTCAGCGCCGGGGTGACCCCACGGACACCACTATCTCAGAGCCTGTGCAGCGACGCCGGCCCAGGGCCGCGGTCGCGGCGCGTGCGAGACTTGTTGCCCGATGCACGGTTCCGTCTGGCGGTTCGAAGGAGATCCCGACGATCTCGAACAGCGCTACCTCGCGCTGCTCGCCGACATCCCTGAGGCGAACCACAGGTTCCACGCTGCGGCGAAGACGCCCGACGGCCTTCTGATCTTCGACACCTGCCCCTCGGAGGACATCTTCCGCCAGTTCTTCGGTCCGGACGGCCCGGGCGCCGCGCTCTTCGAGCGACACGGCCTCGTTGCCGCAACGCGAGAGGACTTCCCCGTCATCCGCGCCTATGCATCCGGGACGCGGATCGACGAGCAAGCGAGCTGACCGTCGGGATCGGGCTCGGAGAGCAGCCGGCGTAGGGCTGCTGTATCCGGTCAGCCCGCGGTAATCGCCTGCGTGAGCACGAGGACGGCCGTGCCGTCGCTCGGCAAGGTCTGGTAGTCGGAGGTGAACACGCGCGACCGGGTCAGCTCCTCCACCTGCGTGGCGTCGGGCACCGGGGCGCCGAGGAAGACCCGCTGCGGCGTGAGCGTTCGCTTGAGCGGGCGCTCGAGGTTCGGCTTCACGTCCTTCCGCGCGATGAGCACGGCCGTCGCCGCCACCTGCGGGTTGGCGGGCGGCGGTAGATACGTGATCACCGCGTTCGTGCCCGGGACGTACTTCAGGGTGTAGAGGGCGAGCTCGAGTGCCTCACGGTGGAGCAGCTTCGCGGGGCTCCCTCCCGTCGTGGGCGCCACTCCGCAGTTCTGCTGGGAGCCGCCGAAGCCGCACATTGCGTACCCGACCGTCGAGCCGGGGTCGAAGAAGGTGAAGTCTCCCGCCTCGTGCTTGCCCGTCGAGACGTCGGGTTCCACGGCGATCGACGAGATCGTGACCTGGACGCTCGTCGGGCCGGAGTCCGTCTGGATGACGCGCGGCGCCTCGAGCGGCCCGGGGAAGACGGTGACGAGCCTGCTTGCCGGCGACTGCTTGTACTCGGAGGAGACCTGCGTCGCGATCTGCCGCTCCATCGCGATCGGCGAGCCGGTCGGCACGAACTTCGACCACGCCGGCGCACGCACGACGTCCGGACGCAGCAGTACCAGGACCAGCCCTCCGACGCCCCCTACGGCGAGCATGATGAGGAGCATGTAGGCGAGGCTGAAGCGGCTGTAGTACGCGGAGGCGTGTGCCCGCTCCGTGCGACTCTGGGTCGGCCGTTCGGCGGCCGGCCGAGCCGCCGAGGCAACTACATCTTCGGCCACGTCTCCTCCTTCGTGTAGTCGAGCTCCGGCTTCACCAGCTCCTGCGCGTTGAGGAGCTCCACCAGCTCGTCGCCGTACAGCTCGCGCTTCTCCGCAAGCCGCGTCGCGATCGCGTCGACGGCGGGCTCGTTGGCGGCGACGAGGTTCACGGCGATGACGTACGCCTGCCCGAGGATCTGCGCCGCCGTGGACTGCTTGAAGGGGTCACGGAGGATCGCCGCGATCGGATCGGCGTGGAAGTCGGCGCTGCCGCGAGTGCGGTTCATCAGCGTGCGGCCGATCCGCTCGAAGCGCAGCATGATCCGCTCGCGCACCTCGTCGGGATCCTCTCCCTTCGGCACGTTGCCGTTGAGCTCGACGCGGAGCGGCCGCATGCCGGCCGTGCCGACCATCCAGGCCGCGGTGTCCGTCGCGGTCTGCAGGTCGCCGCCGACACCCCCGGTGTTCTCGCCGTAGAACACGTTCTCCGCCGCCATCGCGCCGAGCACGTGGATGAGCGTCCCCATCTCCTCGTGCTGCCAGCGGCTGAACCGCTCCTCCCGCTCGAACGTCTGGTGATGCCCGAGCGCCCCGCCGCGCATCCGCGTCGAGAGCCTGCTCGACTCGAGGTCGGGCCGGTAGACGTGGGCGGTCACGGCGTGACCGGCCTCGTGGATCGCGACCGAGCGCAGCTCGTGCTCGGGGTAGCTGACGTTGACCGCCGTGCCCGACTCGATCGTCGTCATCGCCTGCACGAGCTCTTCCCAGCCGAACGAGACCCTGCCCTCGTGCTGCGCGTTCGTCAGCGCCATCGAGCAGACCTGGTCGATCATCGCGGGGGAGTAGCCGTTCGTGATCCGTGCGATCTCGTCGCGCCGCCCGGGCGAGTCGAGCTCCGGCTCGTGGGCCACCTTGCCGAGGTAGAGGTCGAAGACGTCCTTCCGGTCGTCCTTCGTCGGCGTGCGGAACGAGACGTGGCGTCCCATGCGGCCCGGGCGCGTCAGTGCCGGATCGAGCCGGTCGAGCGGCACGTTGGTGGCGCCGATGAAGTAGATCTGCTCGCGGCGGGGACGCGCGCGCGGGAGCCGCAGGGGCACCTTCCCCAGCCGGCGCGGCACGATGTACGAGGCGTCGAGCAACGTGTTGATGCGGTTCGTCAGGACGCGGCGCAGGAACGGCGGGCTGTCGATGCCGTCCATCACCACGAGCAGCTGGTTGAGCGCCAGCTGGCCGCCGCCCATCATGCCTCCGAGCATGCCGCCGGGAACCTGGTTGACGATCCGGTCCACGATCGGGTTCGTCCAGCTCGAAGGCGCGCGCTGCTCGAACAACCGCTCGCGCCACCGCCGCGTCTCGACGACCAGGTCGCCGGATGGATTCTGTGCTCCCCACGGGCCGTAGAACGAGAAGTCGCTGACGTCGTGCCAGCCGTACGGGTCGGCGGCGGGTGCCATCTGCTGCACGGCCTGGCGCCGCATGCCGACGGCGTCGATCTCGTCGATGAAGACGATGCACTGACCGCCCCACTTGCGCGCGAGCTTCTTCGCCCGCCGGGCGAGCACGCGGACGACGATCGCGTCGATGCCGATGAAGGTCGCGGCGAAGCCCGAGCCGGGCATCGAGACGAACGGCGAGTTGAAGCCGGTCGCGAGCGCCTTGGCCAGCATCGTCTTGCCCGTCCCCGGTGCGCCGAGGAAGAGAAGGCCCCGCTCGCGCTTGCCTCCCGCGCGCTCGAAGGCCTCGCCCGACTGCCAGATCGAGACGACCCGCCGCACCTCCTCCTTCGCCTCCGCCTGTCCGCGGACGTCCTCGAGCTTGACGCCCCATTCGGCGTCCCCCGGCTCGAACGCGCGCATCTGCGCCAGGTTCATGAGGAGCAGGGGACCGAGCAGGATCGCGAAGTTGGCGATGAAGAGGAAGAAGACGAAGACGACCTGGATCCAGAGGCCCGTGTTGCTGAAGATGCGGCCAGCGCCGTGCCCGATCGACGCGAAGCTGCCGGTCCACGAGCCGCCACGGGCCAGCCAGATGACGGTGACGAGCAGCACGACGGCGACGCCGATCCGGAGCCAGAAGTGCCAGAACCAGGCGCGCCGCCGGCCGAGCACGTCGTCCTCACGGTGCTGCTGGCTCTCGAGGCCGAAGAGGCTCGGCCACGGGATGAACCGCCGGAACAGCAGGTCGACGAGGCCGCGGAACGCGACCACGATCACGAGGGTGACGAGCAGGGCCTTCCACAGCGGCCAGTGGTCCTGGCGGATGAAGAACGCGACGAGCGCGGGGCTCGTCAGGAGCGCGACGAACGTGGCGGCGCGGGTCAGCCCCCGCCAACTCGACGCAAGCTCGCGCGAGGCCGCGCTCGAGGCGAACTCCGGCTGAAGCGGACCGGGGACGAGAGTGGGGTCGAGACCCGTCATCGCCACAACCTGCGTGGTGGGGCCTGCGGCGGATCCCGGTGGAGAGGTGCTCGCATGTTTCATCACTTTTGACGCGACTAGCGGCGAATAGGTTGGCGCGGGCGCGCAACCGGCTGTCGCTCGAGCCGGCCGCAGTGCCCACCGCGGCCGCTCACCATCGAGTCGCCGGAGCCCGATCTGCTGCCGTCGCCGGTCGGGCACGACCCGCGTCGCTTGGCGCCCGACGAGGCCGGGATAGGGTGTGGGTCTCGTGGTGACGGCAGAGGAGATCGCCGGGATCGAGGTCTTCGCGATGCTCGGCTCCGAGCGGCAGGAGCGGCTGGCGCGCGCCGCCGCCGACGTGATCCTCGTCTCGGGCGAGTACGCGGCGAACGAGGGAGACGACCAGGCGCTCTTCGCGGTGCTCGAGGGCCGGATCGAGGTCGTGAAGACGGTCGACGGCGTCGAGCGCACCGTCGGCGAGCGACTCCCCGGCGACGTCTTCGGCGAGGTGCCGATCGTCCTCGGAACGTCGTTCCCGGTGGGATTCCGGGCGGCCGAGCGGTCGCGCGTGTTGCGTATTCCGGCGTCCGAGTACCACCTGATCGCCGCCGTCGACCCGATCGTCTCCAAGACGGTGGGCGCGCTCGCCCAGTTCCGGATGGGAGGCGACCGCGGGCTCCAGGGAATCGCCTCGCACGCTCCGGCTCCGAGGGCGACCGTCGTCGGCAACCGCTCCGACCCCGGCTGCACGCAGCTCCGCCATTTCCTCCACCGCAACCAGATCAGCTTCTCCTGGGTTCGCCCGGACGCACCGGACGCGGCAGAGCGCTGGGAGGGGCCGCTGCCGGCGGAGGCCGACCAGCCGGCGATCCGGCTCGCGGACGGCAAGACGGTGGTGCGCCCGGAGCTCCGCCGCGTCGCCGAGCTGCTCGGCCTCGGCACCGAGCCCGAGGCGCCCGAGTACGACACGGTGGTGATCGGAGCGGGGCCGTCCGGGCTCGCCGCGGCCGTCTACGGCGCGTCGGAAGGACTGCGCACACTCGTGGTCGAGCGAGAGGCGCCCGGAGGCCAGGCCGGAACCTCGTCGCGGATCGAGAACTACCTCGGCTTCCCCTCGGGGGTCTCCGGCGACGAGCTCGCGAGCCGCGCGCTGCAGCAGGCGCGGCGGTTGGGTGCGGAGATCCTCGTCACGCGCACGATCAAGCGCCTCGACTCGACGACGCGGCAGGTTCACCTCGACGGCGGCGACGTGTTGCGGGCGAGGACGATCATCCTCGCGTGCGGCGTTGCCTGGCGGCGGCTCGGGGTCGAGGGCTTCGAGCATCTCGTGGGCAACGGCGTCTTCTACGGCGCCGCCCGCAGCGAGGGGCCGAACGCGCACGGGCTCGACATCCACATCGTCGGCGCCGGCAACTCGGCCGGCCAGGCGGCGCTCTTCTTCTCCGAGCACGCCCGCACCGTGACGATCCTCTGTCGCGGGGGGAGCCTTGCGGGGAGCATGTCGCAGTACCTCGTCAACCAGCTCGCGGCGCGGCCGAACATCGACGTGCGCTTCCGTACGGAGGTCGTGGCGGCGCTGGGCGAGGACTCGCTCGAGGCGATCGACCTGAGCGTGGCCGGCGGCGAGGATCGTGTCCGACTCGCGTCCGGGGGGCTGTTCCTCTTCATCGGCGCCGACGCCGAGACCGCGTGGCTCCCGCCGGAGATCGCCCTCGACGCCCGCGGCTACGTACTCACCGGCGCCGAAGTGCCGGCCGGCGGCGCCTGGCCGCTCGAACGCGACCCGTATCTGCTCGAGACGAGCGTCCCCGGCATCTTCGCGTGCGGCGACGTCCGGTCGGGACCGGTCAAGCGCGTGGCCTCCGCCGTGGGCGAGGGCAGCATGGCGATCGCGTTCGTGCACCAGTATCTGAACGACGCCGAGCGGACGGCCGCCGCCGTCTAGCCGCGACCGGGCCGACGACGATGGACAACGCTGCGCATCACGTGGTGGTCGTCGGCGGCGGCTTCGGCGGTCTCCGCGTCGTGGACGGGCTCCGGCGCGCTCCTGTCCAGGTCACGCTCGTCGACCGCCGCAACTTCCACCTCTTCCAGCCGCTGACCTATCAGGTGGCGACCGGCGCGCTCTCACCCGGCGAGGTCGCCTATCCCCTCCGCTCGATCTTCAAGCGTGCGCGGAGTGTCCGGGTGCTGCTCGCGGAGGTCCGCGACTTCGACCTCGACGCCCACGAGCTGGTGCTCGGCTCCGTCTCGGGCGTCCCCGTCCCCGAACGCCTGCGCTACGACAGCCTCGTCGTCGCCGGCGGCTCGCACTACTCCTACTTCGGGCACGACGACTGGCGCGCGTACGCCGTGGAGGTGAAGTCGATCGAGAGCGCGCTCGCAGCCCGCAGCCGCCTGCTCGCCGCGTTCGAGGCGGCGGAAGCGGCCCCGGACGCGGGAGACCGCGATGCGTGGCTCACCTTCGTCGTCGTCGGCGCCGGCCCGACCGGCGTGGAGATGGCAGGCCAGATCGCCGAACTGGCGCGCGACACCATGCGGCGCGACTTTCGCAAGATCGACCCGCGCGGCACCCGGATCGTCCTCGTCGAGGCGGCAGATCGCGTGCTGACAACCTTCCCACCCTCGCTGTCTGCAAAGGCCGAGCGCTCTCTGCGGCGGCTCGGCGTGACCGTCCTCACCGGCCGCACGGTCGTCGGCATCGACTCCGACGGCGTGACGCTCGACGACGGAAGCTCGGCGACCGAGCGCATCCCCAGCCGTGTCGTGATCTGGGCCGCCGGCGTCACCGCGTCGGAGCTGGCCGGCCGGCTCGGCGAGCTCTCGGGAGCGGAGCGCGACCGGGCCGGCAGGGCCACGGTCGAGGCCGACCTCACACTGCCCGGACATCCCGGGGTGTTCGCGATCGGGGACATGGTCCGCGTCCGCGACCCGGCCGGCGGGACGCAGCAGCTACCCGGCGTCGCTCCCGTCGCGATGCAACAGGGGCGCTACGTCGCGAAGGTCGTTCGCGCCCGGCTCGGCGGCCGCCGGCACGGGCCGTTCCGCTACCACGACAAGGGGAATCTGGCCACGATCGGCCGTGCAGCCGCCGTCGCGGACATCCGCGGGATCCGGCTCAGCGGCTTTCTCGCCTGGGCGACGTGGCTCGTCGTCCACCTCTGGTACCTGATCGGCTTCCAGAACCGCCTGCTCGTCCTGATCCGCTGGGGCTTCTCCTTCCTGACCCACGGGCGCGGTGCGCGCCTGATCAGCGGCTCGCAGGACGAGCCGGGCTAGGGCGTCCCGGCGCGTGCGCGCTCCGCCCAGATCGCCTCCGCCCGCGCGAACTCGGTCGCCGCGCGCGGACCGTTGCGCTCGAGGCCGCGCCGGAAGGCGTCGCGGTCGCGGGGGACGACCTCGAGCTGCTCGGTGTGGAAGGTCGCGGCGGCGAGCCCGCCCGGCTGGGCCTGCTGCCGGTCGAGGAAGTCGCCGACCCGCGCCGCGGAGGTCCACATCGCCTTGTAGCTGATCGTTCCGCCGCGATCGAGCACCCACGACATGTTCGGCAGCAGGCCGTACGCCGTGTGCACGGTGCCCTCGTGATCGTCGACGAGGATCGGCCGCGTGATGCCGAGCTCGTCCCGGAGCCGCCGCGCGGCGGCGAGCTTCTCCTCGAAGCCGGCGTGGGCGGCGAGGTGCTCGCCCGGGTGCGCCTCGCGCGTGTAGACGAAGTACCAGCCGTAGCCGCCGTGCCTCGCCGCGAGCTCGTCGAGCAGAGGACCCTCTGCCGCGCAGTACGGTCAGGTGAAGGAGCCGAACTCGAGCACGACGCCGCTCCGGCGCCAGAGCTCCGACAGGCGGACGCGCTCGCCGTCGAGCAGCAGCAGCTCGCCGTCGGGAGCCCGCTCTCCGGCGTGAAGCATGCCGGGGAAGGCGCCGAACTCGCGCTCGTCGTCGCCGCTTTCTACGTACGCGTCGAAGTGCTCGTAGTTGTAGGGCCGGCTCACCAGTCCCGTCGTGACGTCCTCTTCAGCGTCGAGTTCGTGACCGCTCCCATGGCGACGGGATTGGCGACGAGCCTGTTCTGCCACAGGTCTACCTCGGACTGGAAGTCGGCGAGGACGGCGAAGCCGCGTCTGGTGCGCAGGCCGGAGGCGGCGTCGGGACGTGTGCCGACGACGGTGTTGTGGTCGAACATGCACATCGAGCGATCGCCGCAGTACAGCCCGACGCCGAGCGCGTCGCGGACCGTGTTACGGGAGGCCATCCCCATCGACATCTCGCCGACGGCGATCGCCTTGCCGGTCGTGCGGCTGACCGTGTTCCCCATGATGTCGGTCATCGAGGAATGGGTCGTGATCCCCTCCTGGCCTCCGATCACGGTGCAGCCCTCGACCATGCTCATCCCCAGGTCCATGTTGAACGAGATGTCGATGCCCTGGCCCAGCCGGTTTCCGAGCATGTCGACCGTGCAGTTGCGGATGACGACGCCCGCCAGCCGGACGTGGATGCCGTCGAGCTTCGCGCCCTCCACGGTCACGCCGTCGATGACCGTGCCGTCGACGCCGTCGACGGTGATCCCGTTCTCGCCGCCGACGACGGTCAGGTTCCGGATCTCGACGTCGTCGTGCGCGACGACGATACCGCCGCGGACGACGGCGCCCGGGTCCCCCTCGAGCACCTCGCGCTGCGTGATCACGAGGGGCCCCTGGTGGACGCCTGCGCTCAGATGGACGACCGGCGGGAGCCGGGCATACCACGTCGCCGCCGAGCCGACGAACGCGAGGACGACGGCGACCGCCGCAACCCGGCCGACCCTTCCGAGCTCTCCCCCGTCCTCGGCGTAGCCGAGCCGCAGGAGCGGAAAGCCCGCCTGCCCGAAGACGACGGACGCGAGCCAGCCGGCGCCGAAGAGCGCGAGCGCCGGCCAGAGCGGCGCGTGCAGGCCGAGCCCGTAGACGATCGCCATCAGCGCCCCGAGCTCGACCGCGCCTAGCGCAACCGCCGCCCAGGCCGGCTGGTACGGGAGCAGCCGGTGCCAGAGCTCGAGATCGAGGGCGATCCCGACGGCCGCCATCAGCGCGACGAGCTCGACCGGCCACCAGTGATGCAGCGCGCCCGCGAGCGCGCAGGCGCCGGCCAGCACCGGCACGAGCGCAGCGAGGCGCGACTCGACGCGTCCCCTCAGCGTGTAGGACACGACTCGATCCTCCGCAGGAAGCGATGGGCCGCATAGCGCGCGCCGGCGAGGGTGTCGGCGGCAGGGAACGCCCACTGCGCGGGTGCCCCCGCGACGGCGACCGTCCGCCGTGCGTCGCTCAGCCGCGGCACGGTCGAGTCGGCGTCGAGCACGAGCCAGTCCTCCACCGTCTCGAGGTCGTGGTCGGCGACGAGACGCGCGAGCAGCAGATCGTGCCGGAAGCCGCGCCGAAAGCCGGTCGCACAGATGACCTGCGCACTCCCGTTCACCGACGCCTCGACGCGGAAGCGCCCTTCGCGCTCCGCACACTCGAGCGGCCAGTCCCAGCGGTCGCCCGCGGGGTAGGACGGTACCGCCAGCGCGCGGAGCCGCTCGACGCGCTCGCGCGGCGGCAGACGGTGAAAGCCGGCGAGCCCGCGGCGGGAGAAGTAGTGGCGCGGCACGTTGAGCGCGCGCCGCACCGGCTCCCGCCGGCGTACCGAGACGACCTCGGCCCCGGCGTCGAGCGCGTTCAGCCACTCGGTCGCGGCGGCGAGGCCCGCCCCGACGACCGTCACCGTCGCTGCGTAGTCGTGCGGCTCGTACGAGTGGACGACGCGCGGGTCGTCGCGCAGCTCGTCCGGGACGTTGAGCCCCGGATGGCCGGGCGCGAGGAGCACGTGCCGGAAGTGGTCGCCGTCCAGGTCGAACCCGTCGTCCACGGCGCTCACCCGCTCGAGGCGGCGCGGGACGAGGCTCTCGTCCCAGCCGCTCCGCTCGCGCAGCCGTTCGACGTGGGAGAGGAACTCGTCGACCGTCGGGTGGTAGCGGTCGAGCAGCGACTCGAGCAGCGGCCGAAGCGAGCGGCGCCGGCGGACGCTCGCGAACGCGAGCCCGGGGAACGTCGTCGGCAGGCAGTGCCCGTCGCTCTCGGAGCGCATCTCCCGCTGCCGGATCGCGGCGGCGCGGACGCGCCAGACCGCCGCCGGGTCGGCGTCCGTCCCGAAGACCGCGATCTCCCCCGGCTCGAACGCCCGGCGCAGCGTCTGGTACGCCGTGAACCCGGCGAGGCCGGATCCGACGACGGCGACGCGGGTCATTTCACCGAGCCGGCGAGCA
The DNA here is from genome assembly GCA_963796265.1 of uncultured Actinomycetes bacterium. Taxonomy (GTDB): domain Bacteria; phylum Actinomycetota; class Thermoleophilia; order Gaiellales; family Gaiellaceae; genus Palsa-739. The sequence goes on from CAWCLA010000003.1 coordinate 55,049, forward strand.
GGCCCTGGACGAAGTAGCGCTGGAAGGCGAAGAAGACCACGAGCGGAACGATGAGCGAGAGGAACGAGGCCGGCGCGATGATGTCGACGCTCGACGAGAACTGGCGGAGCTGGCCGAAGATCCAGACGTTGATCGTCGTCACGCTGAAGGTGAGCGAGACGATGAGGTCGTTCCACGTCCAGAGGAACTGGAAGATGGCGAGCGAGGCGATCGCGGGGAGGCCGAGCGGCAGGATCAGGCGGAGAAAGATCCAGATCTCGCTCGCGCCGTCGATGCGGGCCGATTCGAGGATGTCCTTCGGTATCCCGATGAAGAAGTTGCGCAGCAGGAAGACGGCGAAGGGCAGGCCGAACGCGGCGTGGAAGAGGATCACGCTGAGCGCCGTCCCGCCGATCCCGAACGTGTCGTAGAGCCTGAACATCGGGATCAGCGCCATCTGCAGCGGCACGACGAGAAGGCCGATCACGCCGATGAAGAGCCAGTCGCGGCCGGGGAAGTCGAGCCAGGCGAACGCATAGCCGGCGAGGGCGGCGACGATGACGACGAGCACGGTGTTGCCGACGGCGATGTAGGCCGTGGTCTTGAGGGCTCCCGTCAGTCCGGCGTTGTGGAAGAGGGCGGTGTAGTTCGAGAACGTCGCGAGGCTCGGGTGGGCGAAGATCTTCCACCAGCCGGCGGTGGCGGTCTCGGTCCCGGGCAGGATCGAGGTGATGAAGAGGCCGATGGCCGGCACGAGCCAGAGCAGGCCGACCACGATGAGCAGGAGCTGGAGCGGCGTCTTCGCGAGCGCGCGCAGGATCTTCGCGGCGGTGGTGTCGTGGGGAGAGCGGACCACGACGGTCTCGGTCGCGGCGGCGGCCATCAGACCTCTCTCCTGAAGCGCCGGATGTTGAGGGCGAGCACGGGGATGACGAGCAGGAAGATGAAGACGGCGATCGCCGAACCGACGCCGAAGTTCCCGCCCCCCTGGAACGCGGTCGTCCACATCGCGAGCGCGAGCACATTCGCGTTCGAGCGCACCGACTCCGGCGCGAGCGCGATCACGATGTCGAACACCTTGAGGACGTTGATGATCATCGTGATGAAGACGACGCTGAGGACCGGCGCGAGCAGAGGAACCGTGACGCGGCGGAAGACCTGGAACTCGGTCGCGCCGTCGGTTCGCGCAGCCTCTAGCACGTCCCGTGGCATCGCCGCGAGGCCGGCGGCGATCACGACCATGGCGAAGCCGGCCCAGATCCAGATGTAGGCGATGAGGAGCGCGGGGGTGATGAGGCTCGGCCCGAGCCACGAGGCGCCCCCGTACGATTTCGCGAAGGTCTGGCTGCCGATCCCGGCGTTGTACGTCCCCGCCGCGACGTTCGTGAAGTCGAAGGCGCCGTTCGCGCCGGTCTTCGCCCTCTGCACGACCTTGCCGGACGAATCCTTGAGCTCGACCGTCACCCCGGGAATCCCGAGCTCTCCCTGCTCGACGACTCCGGCCTTGCCGCCGCCGGGCTTGAAGTCGCGCCAGACGGTGCCGACGACGTCGCCGGGCTTCGCCGCCGGCTCGACCGCCTGCTGTGCGCCCGTGGGCATGTCCTGCGGAGCGATGCCGGTCAGGCCGAGCAGGGCGACGCCGCCCGGGTGGAGCGGCGTCCTCAGCACCATCGCGCCGCCCTTGCCCTGCTGGAGCGTCGGCGTCGACGGGCTGGCGCTCGCGAGGACGCCGGCCGGCGAGAACGCGTCCGAGACCGTGCGCCCGAGAGCATTGATCGCGCCCTGGTCCGGATTCTGCGCATACATGATCCGCCAGGTCACGCCGGTGGCGAAGGCCGAGATCGCCATCGGCAGGAAGACGACCGTCTTGAAGGCGACCGCCCAGCGGACGCGTTCGGTCAGGACGGCGAAGAGGAGCCCGATCGCAGTGACGAAGGCGGGCACGACGCCGACCCAGATCGCGTTGTTCTTGATCGCCGTCTTGAGGGTCGACGTCGTGAACATCGTCTTGTAGTTGTCGATCCCGACCCAGTGGCCGAGGTAGCCCGACGTGCCGAACAAGCTGCGGACGATCGTGTAGACGGTCGGATAGAGCAGCCAGACCCCGAGCAGGACGAGCGCGGGCACGAGGAAGAGCCCTCCGGTCAGATAGCGGGAGGGCCTGTCCTCCGAAGCCTGCGGCGGAGCCGCCCCGGGGGGCGGCTCCGCCGTGATCGACGCGTCGGTCACGCGCCTGTTAGCTCCCCTTCTTGTACGCCTTCGTCGCGGCACTCTCGAGCTGCTGCTGGATGCCCGAGATGTCCGTCGGGTGCTGGAGGAACTTCTGGAAGATCCCCCACTCGCCCTGGCCGGTCGTCGAGCCGAACGACGCCGGCTGCTGGTCGGACATGTCGAACACCGCCGCCTTCGCCTGCGAGATCGGCGCCTCCGTCGCCCGTGTGATCGGGTCCGGGTAGACGCTCGCGGGCACGTGCAGGTTGCCCGTGCCGAAGCCGCCGAGCTTGGCCCAGATCTCCGCTGCCTCCGGCGTGGCGAGGTACTTCACGAAAGCCTCGATCGCCGGGGTGTCGCGGAAGGTGATGATCTCGTCGCCGCTCGTCTCGATGGCGCTCGCATTCGCCCCGGGCGTGATCGCCGGGAACGGGACGACGTTGAAGTCCGTCTTCGGCTTCGCCTTCGTCGCCTGCAGGATCTCGTTGGCGACGAAGTCGGCCTCTAGCACCATCGCCGCCTTGGGCGGCGTCGAGTAGACGTAGTCGACGCACGTCGGGAAGTCGGTCTGCAGTGCCCCGCTCGTGCCGCCGTAGAGGTTCGAGCTGTCGCCGACGATCTGCGCCATGTACTGGAGCGCCTTCGTCACCGACGAGTCGGTCCACTTGAGCATGTGATCAGAGAGCTCGTTGTACTTCGCCGGCCCCCACGTGCGCAGGTAGATGTTCTCGAACAGGTCGGTGAGGGTCCAGCCGTTCGCTCCGCAGATCGAGTAGGCAGGCGTCCCCGACGCCTTGATCGTCGACGCGGCGCTCGTCAGCTGCGACCACGTCTTCGGCGCCGAGACTCCCGCCTGCTTGAGGACCGGCACGTTGTACCAGAGGGTCGACTTGTTGGACGCCTTGTAGAGCAGGGCGTACAGCTTGCCGTTGACCTTGCCCAGGCGGGCGAACGCGGGGGTGAAGTTCTGCGAGATCACTCCCTGCGCGTACGTGATCGGCTTCAGATGGCCCTGCTGGACGAGCTGGCTGACGAGGCCCGGCTGGGCGACGTCGGCGACGTCGGGCGGGTTCCCGCCGGCGATGGCCGTGGAGAGCACCGTCGGGATGTCGTTGCCCTTCGACGAATAGTTGACCGTGACGTTCGGGTACTGCTTGTTGAAGCCGGCGATCACCTTCTCGAACGCCTTCTGCTCCTCCGCCGTCCAGATCCCCCAGACCTTGACCTTGCCGGAGACGCTCGAGCTCCCGGTCGACGTCGATCCGCCGGACTTGCTCCCGCCTCCGCCACACCCGGCCGCGACGGCCAGAAGCCCCGCCAGCACCGCGGCCATGGCTGTCAGGCGCGCCGCGCGCGCTTTCCCTGCCCTCAAACTCCGCCTCACGCTGATGCTCCTTTCTCGCTCGTATCCCCGTCGTAGATCCCCTGGCTCGTGTCCTCGTCGAAGAAATGCAGTGCCCGGGTGTCGACCGCCACCTCGACGGGCTTCCCCTCCGCGACAGATGCTCGCGCGCCGAAGCGGCCGACGAGCAGCGCGCCGGAGCCGCTGCTCTCGAGTTCGGGCCCCTTGCCGGTTGCGCCCGCCTCCTCGGCCAGCTCCCTGACGTCGTCGGTCAGGGCCGCACGCGTGCCCTCCACCGTGAAATGCACCATCAGCTCGGAGCCGAGTGCCTCGCGCAGCTCCACGACACCGCGCAGACGCCGGTCCGAGGGTGTGTCGGGCTCGAGAGACGTGTCCTCGAGGTCCTCCGGCCGGATGCCCACGATGATGCGCCGCCCTTCGTAGGAGCGAAGGCCCGGCCGGGCCGCGAGCGTCGCCTCGTCGAGCTTGAGGTGTTGGTTGCCGACGTCGACCGCGAGGCCCCCGTTCGCCCGGGCGACCGTCCCCTCGATCATGTTCATCGCCGGCGAGCCGATGAACCCGCCGACGAAGAGGTTGACGGGCCGGTCGTAGAGGGTCTGCGGATCGGCGACCTGCAGCAGCTCGCCCTTCCGCATCACGGCGACGCGGTCCCCCATCGTCATCGCCTCGACCTGGTCGTGCGTGACGTAGATCGTGGTCGTGCCGAGGTCGCGCTGGAGCCGGCTCACCTCGGCCCGCATCTGCACGCGCAGCTTGGCATCGAGGTTCGACAGCGGCTCGTCCATGAGGAACGCCGCCGGTTCGCGCACGATCGCGCGACCCATCGCGACACGCTGGCGCTGGCCGCCCGACAGGGCACGCGGCTTGCGCTTCAGGAACTGCTCGAGGCCCAGGACGTGCGCTGCATTGCGCACCCGCCGGTCGATTTCCGTCTTCGGCACCTTCTTGACCTTGAGGCCGAAGGCGATGTTGTCGTAGACCGAGAGATGCGGATAGAGCGCGTAGCTCTGGAAGACCATCGCGATGTCGCGGTCGCGCGACGGGACATGGTTGACGACGCGCTCGCCGATCCGCAGCACGCCGGCGGAGATCTCCTCCAGCCCGGCCACCATCCGCAGCGCGGTGGTCTTACCGCACCCCGACGGGCCCACCAGGACGACGAACTCCCCGTCGGAGACGTCCAGCGCCAGCGAGTCGACGGCCTTCGTGCCGTCGCCGTACACCTTCGTGACTCCGTCGAATACGACCTCTGCCACGCGCCTCCCAAACTCGAGCTTGCGCGGGGACCCTACCCCAGTCGGGAATGGCGTGCGATGAATAGCGGCGCGGGAAATCCGGCGCATTCACCGCCAAGGAAGGGCACCGGACGGCTGCGGCACCCTTCCCCGACGGCTCCGGGCTATTCGGTCGTGATCGGGCACCGGAAGTCCGCGTCCGGCACCCGGTGACGGTCACGTCGCCCGCCGTCTCCGCCTGCATGACGGCCTCGTCAGAAGTGAGCAGGTACGGGTTGACGTTGAAGGTCACGGTGAAGACCTCCCAGTCTCCTCCGTGGTAGGGGCCGTCCCCAGGTGCGACGCCCGCGATTCCGAGCTGATCCGGAACGCCGTTCGTGACCTTGAAGAACGGATCGCGGCCGCTGCCCGGGGCCACGTGAGCCGGGACGACCACCGTGCCCACGACATCGCCGTCGTGGAAGAGGAACCCTTTGCCGGTCTTCGCCGAGGCAGGCACTGCCGCCACCAGCGCGGCTCCGGCAATCGCGAACGCGACCGTCAGTCTCAGCCGCATGATTCGACACCTCCTCGCTCGGATACCGGCCTATCTTTGGGCTCGGCGCCTCCGCCAAAGACGGTTTCTGACAGCGAATTTACCGCCTTGCAAGAAGCGGGCCGGACTCGTGCGGCCCGGCAACTAGGGGACGCCCGAGCCGGCTCCGCGGGCCGCAAGACGCTCGGCCTCGGCGGTGACAGCGGCGATCGAGCGACGGACGGCTCGTTCCCACTGTCGCGCGACGCGCCCTCCCCACCACTCCCCCGCGGCCCAGAAGTCGGTGCCGAGCTCACCCTGCCAGCGCAACCGCGTCCCCGGCTCCTCCTCGTCGAGCAGGAACGACTCGACGACGTGCGGGACGGGGCCGCGGAGGACGCGAAAGTCGATCCGGCCGGGGCGCTCGAAGCGCACGGTCTCGACGGTCGTCGTCGTGCCGCACCTGACCTCGGTGAAGTGGGCTGCGAGCACCATGTCGGAACCGCGCTCCCAGACCACGAGCTCGTCCTCCAGCGCTCTCGGCGTCCGGCCGAGATACGGGGTCGCGATCACGTCGAAGACGACCTCGCGCGGCGCGGCGATGGGGAAGTCGACCGGGCCGAGCGGGCGCACCCTCCGCCCGATCCCCGTGTCGAGCGTGAGCCGGCCGCGGGCGACAAGCCGGTAGAGGCCGCGACCGGCGAGGGCCAGCCCGGCAGACGCGGCGAGCGCACGACGCATCGCCTGCAGCCTATGCCAGAGGTGCTCGGAGCCGCGCCGCGCGCGCCGCCGGAAGCGTCCGACCTGACTAGTCCGCCACCGCCTCTCCGACGATCAACGGCCGGACGAACCTCGGCACGTTCGGCATCCTCGTCCGCTCGACCCGGGAGATCGTGAACCTCGCCGCCTCGATCCGCGTCAGCGTCGGCCGGTTGCAGTCGCAGTCGACGACGAGGCGGTTGAGCCAGTTGATCCGGTCCTGGAAGCGCGCGAGCTGCGGGTCGTCCGACCGCACGTGCTCGAGGAACAGGAGGCGCCCGCCGGGGCGGAGGACGCGCCGGATCTCCTCCAGCGACCCACCTGGTCGTCGACGCCGCAGAGCACGAGCGTCGAGACGACCGTGTCGAAGCTGGCATCCTCGAAGGGCAGATCCTCGGCCGGTGCGCGCAGCACCTTCGCGAGCGGCGCCTGCTCCCGAGCCTTCCTCTCCAGCCGTCGGAGCATCGCCGGCTCGGGTTCTGTGAGCACGAGCGATTCGACCCTCTCCTCGTAGTGCCGCAGGTTCGCGCCGGTCCCGGCGCCGATCTCGAGGACGGAGCCGCTCGCCTCGGCCAGCAGGCCCTGCCGCAGGGCGCGCACTCCCGCTTCCTCGCTCCTGTGCGACATCCGGTCGTAGGTCAGGGCGAACAAGGTCTTCCGGAGTCCCATGCGGCGAGCATACGACCGCCGGCCCACCGGGCGCTGTTATAGTGAACTGTATGGTTCAGTATCAGACGAGCGCCGACCGCGCCTTCGCAGCCCTCGCGGATCCGACCCGTCGCGCCGTCCTCGAACGACTCGGCGCCGGCAGTGCGACGGTCAGCGAGCTCGCCGAGCCGTTCGGCATGTCGCTGACCGGGATGAAGAAGCACATCCGGCTGCTCGAGGAGGCGGAGCTCGTCACGACGGAAAAGGTCGGCCGGGTCCGCACGTGCATGCTCGCCCCCTACGCCTTCGAGGGCATCAGCACGTGGCTGCAGCGACTCGATCGGTTCGCCCAGGTCGTCGAACGCACGAAAGGAGCACGATGAGCCCGACGAAGAGCAAGCAAGGCTTCTCCGCCGAGGAGAAGGCTGCGATGAGAGCGCGCGCCAAGGAACTGAAGGCAGCCGCCGAGGGCGAGGAGGCGGTGCAGGCCGCGCTCGCGAAGATGAAGCCGGACGACCGCGCGCTCGGCCGGCGGATCCATGCCATCGCTACGAAGACCGCCCCCGGCCTCACGCCGAAGACGTGGTACGGGATGCCCGCCTACGCGAACAAGGACGGCAAGGTCGTGCTCTTCTTCCGCGACGCGGCGAAGTTCAAGGAGCGGTACGCGATGCTCGGCTTCCAGGACGCATCGAACCTCGACGAGGGAACGATGTGGCCCGTCGCCTACGCGCTGACGACGAAGCTGACGAAGGCCGACGAGGCGACGATCGCAAAGCTCGTGAAGCAGGCGGTGAGCGGATGAACGAGACGGTCGCCACCCAGCCGAGCGAGCTCGAGATCCGCGTCGAGCGCGTCTTCGACGCGCCGCGCGAGCATGTCTTCTCCATCTGGACGGACCCGGACCTGATCCCCGAATGGTGGGGCGAGGGCACGGTCGTCGAGGAGATGGACGTCCGGCCGGGCGGCACCTGGCGCTTCAACACGGCGTTCGGCCCCGTCGAGGGCGAGTTCCGGGAGGTCGAGCCGCCCAAGCGGCTCGTGCAGACGTTCCAGAACCATCTCCAGACGCTGGAGTTCGAAGATCTCGGCGAGCGGACGAAGCTGACCCAGACGATGGTCTTCGCCACGACCGGGGAACGCGACACAGCGATGCAGTACGGCGTCGAGGAGGGAGCGAAGGGCGGCTTCGCGCGCATCGACGCGGCATTGCAGAAGCTCGCGGCGAGAGGCTGAGCCGCAGCCCGCGGCGCCGTCACGATCTGGCGAGCCGGCGCAGCGCCTCCTGCAGCTCGTGCGCCGCCGGGCCGAGGCCGAAGGTCATGCTGTCCACGGACGCGACCGGCATCACCTCGCGGATCGACGAGCAGAGGAACACCTCGTCTGCGGCGAGGAGCCGCGTGAGCGGGAACACGCCCTCGACGGTCTCCCGCTCGGCGAGGTCGAGCAGGAGCGCCCGCGTCACCCCGGCGAGGATCGGCAAGTCGAGCGAGGGCGTCACCAGGAGGTCGCCCTCCCGCCACCAGACGTTCGCGGTGGGAGCCTCGAGCACCGTGCCGTCGCCTGCGACGAGCAGGGCGTCGTCGGCGCCGCGGGCGACGGCCGTGTCCTGAGCCGCCATGTTCTCGGCGTAGCTCGTGGACTTCGCGGTCGCGAGGGCGCCGGTCGACCACTGCATGGTCGCGAGCCTCAGCCCGCGGGAACGGAGCGCCTCCAGCGTCGGGTCGAGCGGCGCCGCCGTGGCGACGAGTGTCCGGCCGGTCCAGTAGAGGCGCAGCGCGAGCTCGCTCTGCTCGCAGGCGCCGATCACGAGCTCGACGAGCCGCTCGCACTCGGCGGCGTCCGGAGGCGGCAGACGAAGGCGCTCCGCCGAAGCGGCGAGCCGCACGAGGTGCTCGGCGAGCAGGAACGGCCGGCCGCCGTACACGCGCGCCGTCTCGAACACGGAGCGCCCGCGCAGGAGCGCGTCGTCGTCCGCCGCGAAGACTGGATCGCCCGGATCGACGAGCCCGCGTCCGGCAACGGCAACGGCGAGCACGTCCATCAGGTCATGGCCGCCCCGGCCACGTCCGGAACCTGGTTCCGGACGTGGCCGGTTGCGGCAGGGCTCGATGAGACATGTCCCGCGAGCGTCAGGAGCGGCCGCGCCTTCACCCACGACTCCTCGATCTCGGCGCGGGCCTCCGAGTCCCAGACGATGCCCCCGCCGGCCCAGAGGTGGACCGCGCCGTCGACGACGGCGAAGGTGCGGATCGTGAGGACGAGGTCGAGATCGCCGTTCGCGTAGATGCGGCCGAGCGCCCCCATCGACGCGCCGCGCCCGACCGGCTCGAGCGAGGCGATCAGCTCGAGCGCGCTGCTCTTGGGGCAGCCGGTGACCGAGCCGCCGGGCAGCACGGCGGCGAGCAGCTCGCTGAGCGTCACCTCCGGCCGCAGCTCGCCCTCGACGGTGGCGACGAGATGCGTCACGCCGGCGAGCTGGCGCTCGACGAGCAGCTCGGGCCAGTGGACGCTGCCGGGGACGCAGACCCGGGCCAGGTCGTTGCGCTCGAGGTCGACGATCATCACGTGCTCGGCGGCGTCCTTCGCCGAGGAGATCGGCACGCCGGCGGGCCGCGTCCCCTTGATCGGCGAGGTGCGGACGATCCGGCCGCGCTTCTGCAGCAGCAGCTCCGGCGAGGCGGAGACGATCGTCCAGCCGTCACCCTCCAGCGCAGCCGGCTCGAGCGGCCGGAGCGGCGCGAGTGCGGCCGCGAGCGCAAGCGGGTCGCCGGCAAAGTCGGCCGAGAGATGCTGGACGAGGTTGACCTGGTAGACGTCACCCTCGCGGATGGCCGCCCGCACGGTCTCGATCGCGGCGGTGTACGCGGCCGGGGTCCACGTCTCGTGCCACTCGCCCGTCCAGAAGGAGCCGGTGGGAGCCCGCGGCCGGTCGAGCGAGTACGCGACCTTCGGCAGGCGGCACGGCTCCGGCGCGGAAGGCGCGCACGAGCCGTAGCCGACATAGACGCGCGCGACGTCGAACGCCTCCCTCGCGAGAGCCGGCTCGAGCTCCTCGACCGAGCCGAGCTCGACCGTCACGCAGGCCCGCGGTTCTGCACGTAGCGGTAGCCGTAGCGGCCCTTGATGCAGAGGTTTCCGCGGGTCACGTCGTGGTCGTCGGGCGACGTCACCTTCACGATCGCGTCGTCCTGGACGTGGAGCGTGACGTTGCAGCCGACACCGCAGTACGGGCAGACGGTGTCCACCTCGGTCTGCTCCTCCTCACGCCAGTCGCCTGCCTCCCGCAGGTCGAACTCGCTCTTCGCCATCAACGCGCCGGTCGGGCAGACGGCGACGCAGTTGCCGCAGTAGACGCACGCCGAGTCGGGCAGCGGCACGTCGAGCTCGGTCGAGATGTGCGCCCCGAAGCCGCGCCCGGCGACGGTGATCGCGAACGTGTTCTGGTGGTCGACCCCGCAGGCCTCGACGCACTTGTAACAGAGGATGCACTTCGAGTAGTCGCGGACATAAAGGTCGTTGTCGACCTTCACCGCCTGCGCGACCGTGAGCGAGTCGGGCCCGAACCGGTCCGGCAGGGCCTCGTACCGCTCGATGTACTCGAGCGCCTCCGGCGCGGTGGAGAGATCGGCGGCCGAGCCGAGCAGCTCGAGCACCAGCCGCCGGCTCGTTCGCACGCGCTCGGAGTCGGTGTGCACGACCATCCCGTCCTCGACCTTGCGCGAGCACGCGGGGACGAGCGCACGCGCGCTCTCGAGCTCGACGACGCAGACGCGGCACGCGTTCACCGGCGTCAGCGTGTCCCCGTAGCAGAGCGTCGGCGTGTCGATCCCCATCTGCCGCGCGGCGTCGAGGATGGTCGAGCCGGCTCGGGGACGTCGGTCGTGACGCCGTCGATGGTGATCTTCACGCGAGCACCCCGAGGTTGTGGATCGCCGAGTCCACGGCGTTCGCCGCCGTCTGGCCGAGGCCGCAGATCGACGCGTCGCGCATCACCTGCGTCAGGTCGGCGAGCACGCGAATCTCGTCCCCGTTCGTCTTGCCCGAGGCGAGCCGGTGCAGCGCCTCCTCCTGCCGCACGGTACCGATGCGGCAGGGGACGCACTGCCCGCACGACTCGTCCCGGAAGAACTCGGCGATGCGGAGGACGGCGTCGACGAGGTCGCCTTGCTCGCCGTAGACGATCACGACGCCCGAGCCGAGGGTGACGCCGGCGTCGCGGGCGGCCTCGAAGGAGAGCGGCAGGTCGAGCTGGTCGGGCCGGAGGAACGAGCCGGCGGCGCCGCCGAGGAGGACGGCCTTCGGCGGCTCGGCGCCCGCGAGCTCGAGGAGCTCGGCGAGCGGCGTGCCGAGCTCGAGCTCGTACAGGCCCGGGCGCGCGACGTGGCCCGAGACGCAGAAGAGCCGCGTGTCGCGCGGGTCGCCGCCGAGCACGACGTGCGGCACGTTGAGGAGCGTCTCGACGTTGTTCACCACGGTCGGCTTGCCGTACAGCCCGAACTCGACCGGGAAGGGCGGCTTGTTGCGCGGCTCGCCGCGGTAGCCCTCGATCGACTGGAAGAGCGCCGTCTCCTCCCCGCAGACGTACGCGCCGGCGCCGCTCCGAAGCTCGATCTCAACCCCGACGTCCGAGCGGTCGATCGCGTTCTGCAGCCGCTCGTGCGCGAGCGGGTACTCCGCGCGCACGTAGACGAACGCGCGCTCGCAGCCGGTCGCGTAGGCGGCGATCCCCATCGCCTCGACCAACCCGAACGGGTCCTGCTCCATCAACACCCGGTCCTTGAAGGTCCCCGGCTCCGACTCGTCGGCGTTGCAGACGAGGTAGTGCGGCTGCGCCGGCTGGCGCGCCACGGCCTCCCACTTCACGCCGGTCGGGAAGGCCGCGCCGCCACGGCCGAGCAGCGAAGACGCCTTCACGAGCTCGATCACGCGCTCGGGGCCGAGTTCGCGCGCACGCTCGAGCGCTGGGAAGCCGGTGGGAGCGATCTCCGGGTCGACGCCCTCGGCGATGCGGCGCAGGAGCTTCAGACGGGACGTCTGCGGCAGCGGCGGAGACGTGGGCGGGATCTGCTCCTCGCGGGGCTCCGGGCCCGCGACCGTCCGCAGCGCGGCGGGCGCCCGCTCGCACAGGCCGAGGCACGGCGACGGGAAAGCCCCCTCGGGCACCTCCGCCCCGGCGAGGCGGCACGAGAGGTCTGTGCAGACGTGGAGCGCCTCCGCCGGACGCTCCTCGAGCGTGAGCAGCGCGTAGAAGGTCGCGACGCCGTACGCGTCGGCCGGGGGCACGTCGAGGCGGCGCGACGTATAGCCGAGCGCGCCCGGCGTGACCCAGCCGGCGCGCCGTTGCGCGGCGCGCAGGGCCGGCAGAAGGAGGTGGCGCCGCGTCCGGTCGCGCCGGGCGACGCGGTTTCCGCTCGGCGGCTCGGCGCCGACGACGGCGTCGATCGCCTCGCGCTCGGCGTCGGTCGGTTCGGCGTCGAGCAGCTTCAGGTCCAACTAGACAGCCTCCACCCGGATAGCGGTCGCCTTGAACTCGGCCGTGCCCGACCTCGGATCCGTGGCGTCGATCGTGAGCACGTTCGTCGCGACCTCGTCGGGGAAGTGGAGGTTCATGAACGCGAGGCCCGGCCGGAGGTTCGCGTCGTAGCGAACGGGCGCCTCGACCGCACCGCGCCGCGAGACGACCCTCGCCCGGCCGCCGTCGGCGACGCCGTAGCGCTCGCCGTCCTCGGGCGCGAGCAGGATCGCCTCGCCGCCGACATGCAGCGGAGACGAGAAGCCGCCCGACTGGACGCCCGTGTTGTAGGACTCGAGCCTGCGGCCGGTCGTGAGGCGCAGCGGGAAGTCGTCGTCGAGCGTGTCCACCGGTGGGTCGTGCTCGACCGGCTGGAACGGCGCGCGGTCCTCGACGACGTCGTCCCAGAGACGGCCGTGCAGGAAGAGCGCGCCGGGGTCCTCGTCGTCCGGGCACGGCCACTGGATGCCGCCGAGCGCCTCGAGCCGCGGATAGCTCATGCCCGCGTGCATCGGCGAGAGCGAGCGCAGCTCGTTCCAGACGTCCTCGGCGCCCGCCGAGCCGAGGTCGTGGCCCATGCGGCGCGCGAGCTCGTAGACGATCTCGATGTCGTCGCGCGCTCCGGCGGGCGGGTCGTACGCCTTGCGCACGCGTTGCACGCGGCGCTCGCTCGAGGTGACGGTGCCCTCGGCCTCGCCGAGCGTGGCCGCCGCCGGGAGGACGACGTCGGCGAACCCGGCGGTGCGCGTGAGGAAGAGGTCCTGGACGACGAGGTGGTCGAGGCCGTCGAGCAGGCGCTCGGCGCGCTGCTGGTCCGCCTCTCCCTGCGCCGGGTTCTCGCCGACGACGTAGAGCGCGCGCAGCTCTCCACGCTCCATCGCCTCGAACATCCCCGTCAGGTGGAGCCCGGGCTTTGACGGGACGGCCGAGCTCCAGGCGGCGTCGAACCTCGCGCGAATGCCGTCGTCGAGGACGTCCTGGAAGCCGGGCAGCCGGTTCGGGATCGCGCCCATGTCTCCCCCGCCCTGCACGTTGTTCTGGCCGCGCAGCGGCTGCAGGCCCGAGCCCCACTTGCCGACCTTGCCGGTCAGGAGCGCGAGGTTGATGAGCGCGAAGACGTTGTCGACGGCGTTGTGGTGCTCGGTGATCCCGAGCGTCCAGCAGAGCTGCGCGTTCTGTGCGTTGCCGTACGCGTGCGCGAGCTCGCGGATCGCGTCCGCCGGGACGCCCGTGAGGCGCTCCGCCTCGTCGAGCGTCCACGGCTCGACCGAGGCGCGGTACTCCTCGAAGCCGCTGGTCGCGCGTTCGACGAACTCCGTGTCCACGAGCCCCGCCTCGATGATCTCGCGCCCGACAGCGTTCGCGAGCGGGATGTCGGTGCCGACGTCGAGCCCGAGCCAGAGGTCGGCCCACTGCGCCGACGGGGTGCGCCGCGGGTCGACGACCATGAGCCGCGCGCCGTTGTTCACGGCCTTGAGCACGTGGTGGAAGAAGATCGGGTGCGCCTCGCGTGCGTTCGAGCCCCAGAGGACGATCAGGTCCGCGGCGCGGGTCTCCTCGTAGGAGCTCGTCCCGCCGCCCGCACCGAACACCGTCGCCAGACCGACGACGCTGGGCGCGTGTCAGGTTCGGTTGCAGCTGTCGACGTTGTTCGTGCCGAGGACGACGCGGGCGAACTTCTGCGTGGCGAAGTTCAGCTCGTTCGTCGCCTTGGAGCAGCTGAAGACGCCGGTCGACGCGTCTTCGTCGAGCGCTCCGCGGAAGCCGGCCGCGGCGCGGTCGAGCGCCTCGTCCCAGCTCGCAGCCCGCAGCTGCCCGTCCTCTCGCACGAGTGGCGTCGTCAGCCTCTCGTACTTCATCGCCATACGCGAAATCTAGACCTTTCGCGGTCCGCCGGACGGGTCTCTGGTCCTAGAAGAGCCCGACGGTCTTTCCCTCGTCGTCGATGTCGACGGCGTGGGCGGCCGGCGTGCGTCCGTAGCCGGGCATCGTCTGCATGTCGCCGCAGAGCGCGACGAGCCAGCCGGCGCCGGTGTACGCCCGGATGTCGCGCACGGTGACCGTGAAGCCGGTGGGCGCGTTCGCGAGCGTCGGATCGTGCGAGAGCGAGAGATGCGTCTTCGCCATGCAGATGGGGAGCCGGTCGAAGCCGACGCGCTCCAGCTCGGCGATCTTCTTGCGCGCCGCCGGCTGGAGGAGGATCCCGTCGCCGCCGTAGACGCGCGTCACGATCGCCTCGATCTTCCGCTCTATCTCCTCGTCGAGCGGATAGACCGGCGCGAAGCTCGAAGGCTGCTCGGTCGCGGCGACCACGGCCTTCGCGAGCGCGGTCGCGCCCTCGCCGCCCTTGACCACAGCGTCGTTCGCCTCGGCCGCGAACGCGCCGTTCGCGAGCGCGATCTCGCGGACCTGCTCGATCTCCTCGTCGGCGTCGTCCCGGAAGCGGTTGACGGCCACGACGGCGTCGAGCCCGAACTCGCGGATCATGGCGAGGTGGCGGATCATGTTCGCCGACCCGGCGGCGATCGCCTCCGCCCCTCCGTCCGGGTTGCCGCTGTGGTGCTTCAGCGCCTTCACGGTGGCGACGAGGACGACCGCGCTGGGCGTGAGGTTGCCGACGCGACACACGATGTCGAAGAACTTCTCCATGCCCATGTCGGCGCCGAAGCCCGACTCGGTCACGACGATGTCGCCGAGCTTGAGCGCGATCCGGTCGGCGACGAGCGAGTTGTTGCCGTGGGCGATGTTTGCGAACGGCCCGCAGTGCACGAACGCCGGCTGGCCCTCGAGGGTCTGAACGAGGTTCGGCTTGATCGTCTCCTTGAGCAGGACCGTCATCGCGCCGGCCGCCTGCAGCTGCTCGGCGGTCACGGGCTCGCCCTCGTGCGTCGAGCCGACCGTGATCGCGCCGAGCCGCGCGCGGAGGTCCTGAAGGTCGCGGGCGACCGCGACGATCGCCATCACCTCCGAGGCCGCGGTGATGTCGAACCCGGTTTGGCGCGGATACCCGTTCGCGCGCCCGCCGAGGCCGACCACGACGTCACGCAACGCGCGGTCGTTGATGTCGACGCAGCGCCGCCACGAGATCGAGAGCGGGTCGATGCCGAGCTCGTTCCCGTGCAGCAGGTGGGCTTCGAGCATCGCCGCGAGGAGGTTGTTCGCGGCGCCGATCGCGTGGATGTCGCCGGTGAAGTGGAGGTTCAGGTCCTCCATCGGCACGACCTGCGCGTAACCCGCGCCCGCGGCCCCGCCCTTGACCCCGAACACCGGGCCGAGCGACGCCTCTCGGAGGCAGAGCACGGGCTTGCGGCCGATCGCGCCGAGCCCCTGCGTGAGCGCGACCGCGGTCGTCGTCTTCCCCTCCCCGAACTTCGTCGGCGTGATCGCCGTGACGCAGACGAGCTTCGCGTCGGGGCGGCCGGCCAGCCGGTCGAGCACCGAGAGCGAGACCTTCGCCTTGTACCGGCCGTACGGGTCGAGCTCGTCGGGCTCGAGCCCCGCAGCGTCCGCGACCTCGGCGATCGGCCGAAGCTCGGCGCGTTGCGCGATCTCGAGGGAGGAGGGTGTCGTCGTCGCCACGCCGGTCTATTCCGCTTTGTACCGCAACGGCCGGTGGGATCCGCGACCTGATCGTCTCTCTCGAGCCGCCGCCGGGGCGCCGACCGTCAGAGGTCGCGGCCGAAGATCACGTGCTCGCCGATCTGCTCGAAGCCGAGCTTCCGGTTGATCGCCCGCATCGCGGCGTTCTCCTCCGCGTTCGACGTCGTGACGCGTGTCACCCCGCGCGCTGCGGCCTTCCGCAGCGCCTGCCGCTTCGCCGCCGTCGCGAGCCCGCGTCCTCGATGCTCGCGCACCGTGCCCGTGAACCCGTGCTGGGCACGCTCGCCGGAGACGTTGAGGAGGGTGAAGGCGGCAACGCTGCCGCTCTCGTCGAGCACCGCCGTGCTCGACTCGAGATCGGCATCCGGCTCGTCCCACTCGCAGAGGAAGTCGTCGAACCGGACGTCGTCGTGGCGGACCGGCCCGGGCTCGTCCATGGCCGTCGCCCTGACGGCCTCGTACACGCCCTCCGGCCCCACCTCGGTCATCGGCACGCACCGGTAACCGGCCGGGAGCGACGGCTCGGGCACGATCCGAGGGTCGACCGCGATCAGCGGCCCGCGGAGCACCAGGGACCACCCGCGCTCGGTCGCCCACCGCTCGCCCTCCTCCGTCCAGCGGAAGAACGACGTGGCCTTCGTCCCGCCGATCTCGCGGAGGTGGTCGACGAGCCGCCGGCCGAGGGCGTCTCCGATCCCCTGCCGCCGGTGGGCCGAACCGACCGTGACGCTCGCCCACGACGCACCCTCCGTCGTCGTCCAGGTGTCCAGGCCCGCCCTGCCGGCGGCCAGCACCACACCGTCGGCCTCGGCGACGAGCTGGACGACGCGGGCGCGCTCCGGCTGCACGCGGCGCATGTGCCGGATCCCCTCGGCCGAGATCACGCGCGCGTCGTCCGCTTCCAGGAGCAGCTGCGCGAGCGCTTCGTCGTCCCGATCCTCCGCTCCGCGAATGAGCACGGACCGACCGTAGCCTCTACGCGACGTGATAATCGCGGAACGCATGTTCCGCGATATGGAATGTATGGCAGCGAAGTCCGGCACTCGGACCGGCGTGCGCGCGGCGCAGTTCCTCGTGCGGAGACGGGCGGAGCCGGGCGGCTAGTGGCCGGGCTCGACGAGCTCCGGGTGGACGAGCTCCTCGCCGCGATCGGCGAGCGGACGCCGGCGCCCGCGAGTGGCGCGGCGACGGCGCTCACCGCGGCACTCGCAGCCGCCCTCGCCGAGCTCTCCATGCGCTACGCGGAAGACGAGGCCGGCGCCGGGCGCGCTCACACGCTCGCGGCCGAGCTCGTCCGGCTCGGAGACGCGGACGCGGCCGCGTACAGCGCCTTCATGGCCGACCGAAGCGAGGAGAACCGGGCCGAGATCGTCCGCGTGCCCGAGGAGATCGCGCGACACGCCGACGAGATCGTCGAGCTCGCGCTGCGCGCAGCCGAGCAGGTGAGCGCGAGCGTGGCCGGAGACGCCCGGGCCGCTGCCGAGCTCGCCCGCGCAGCCGCCGGCGTCGCACGCGGCCTGGCCGAGCTCAATCGAGCCCAGCTCAACCGCGCGGGATCTTGAGCTCCCGCCCGACGTAGAAGCCGGAGACCTCCTCGAGGACGTAGGGCGCCATCGCCCGCCGCCGCTCCGACTCCACCTCGGACCGCCGGTAGTCGTCGCGCGACTCGATCGAGTCCCAGACGGAGACGCCCACCACCTCGTTGCCGTCGGGCGAGACGAGCTCGAACGCCCTCAGCATCCCCTCGGGGAACTCACTCGGCCGCCAGGAGCGGCTGAACTCCTCGCGCGAGCCGGGCTTCAGCTTCCGCGTCGTGATCCAGACGTACGCGCCGTCGAGATCCATGCCCACAGTCTCCCAGAAAGAGAAGCCGCGAATGAGGGCCGGAAGTGCCAAAGCCCGCGAACCGCTTGCGCAGTTCCCGGGCTCTGACGCCGCGTAACGTCTCACAGCAGTCAGCGCCTGTCAAGTCGCAAGTGAGGGCTGGCGCAGGGTTCGCGAGCACGGTTCGAGACGTTGAACCAAAGCGCGGCCAAAGGCCGGAGGCCAAGCGGATCCGCGTAAGCGGGAACTTGGCCGGAGGCCGAACCGCGCTCGCGCCGGCCTCCGCCGCGCGCGGGCGCACGAGGCAGGCCTCTCGTCCAGGGATCCAACAGCAAGAAACAGCACGGAGCCGCCGGGAGACCGCGCTCTCCCGGCGGCGCAGTTCATTCACCCCGCGGAAACGCAAAGCGTTTCTGCGGGTTGGACCGCGGCGAGCACGCGCCGCGTGACGGCGGCGAGGCGCGCCGCCGTCTCGGTCGTGAGTACGTCACACACGAAGTCCCAGTGCAGGGAGACGAGGTCGCCCGGCTGCGGGCGCGCGAAGGCACGACCGCCGTCGCGCCAGCGCACGCGGCGCGACTGCGGCTCGCCGAGTCGCAGCCGGCCGTCCTCCCAGAGCAGGGGCTGGGCGAGGACGTCCGCCGTCTCGTTCTCCACCGCGAGGACGAGAGCCGGCGTCGTCCGGCACTGGTCGAGCACGCGCAGCGGCTCGTCGACGACGCCGCCGCGTAGCAGCCCGAGCCACGGGTAGACGGCGAAGACGTGGAAGCAGTGGTGCGGCACGGCTCCGGCGGCCACGACACCGGGCAGGCTTTCTCCCGCCTTGCCGATCCGGCCGCGGAAGCGCTCTCGCACGTGCCGCGCGAGCGTTCCCGGCCGCACGCGTGAGAGCAGCTCGTTGCCGACCCAGTACGCCTCGACGACCCGCGGGTCGAGCGGATCCTCGATCCGGTTCGCCTCCGCGATCAGCGTCAGGTACGGCCAGGCGCCGTCGAAGGTGCGTGCGAGCTCCGCGAGCCCGCCGTCGGACGCGCCGGCGTCGCCGTACTCGAGCAGCGTCGCCGGGGCGTCGGCCCCGCAGAGCCCGAGCGCGTTCGGCGGGTAGGCGTAGCGCGCGAAGAGGAGCGCGCCGGCGTGGTCGCTCATTGGGCGACCTCCGCCCAATGAGCGCGTGGAGGGGGCGTGGGGGAACCGGGAGGTTCCTCCACTCGGAACAAAAGAAGGGGGCAACGTGGGGGAAACATGGTTTCCCCCACGGGAGCGAGCCAAAAGCGAGCGACGCTCACGTGGCGCCGGCCTCCAGCCGCCTTCGCAGGCCGAGCGCCCCGGCGAGCAGCGCCCCTACGGTCACGAGCGCGATCCCGACCGGGCTCGGAGCGACCCCGTCCGCTCCGCTCGAGAGGGCGGCGGTGATGACGGCCCCGAAGACGAGGACCGCGGTCACGTCCACGGCCTGCGCGCGCGCGAGCGCCGCGTACCAGGTCGCCACATACCCGGTCAGGAGAAGGCCTGTGAGCACGATCCACCGCCACTGCGCCACGTCGAAGCCGCCGAGCGCCGCGGCCCGGCCGGTGACGGCGAGCCAGCCGACGAGCAGTGCCGTGCCGAGCCCCATCCGCGCGGCCGCGAGCACCCGCGGCGAGATCCCTGCGAGCAGCCGCTTCACGAGCACGACCTCGACCGCCCAGAGCAACGTCGCCGCGAGGATCATCGCCTCACCTTCCCCGAAGACGACGCGCCCTGCGCTCCCGGCCAGCCACGCCTGACCGGCGAGGAGCAGCCCGATCGCGAGCAGGTGCGGCCCGCGCACGCGCTCCTTCAGGAGCGGCACGGCGAGCAGCGCGACCCAGACGACGAGCGTCTTCTGCAGGAACGAGGCCTGTGTCGCCTCGGCGCGCTGCAGGCCCTCGAAGAAGAGGACGAAGGGGACGCTGCCGCCGACGACCGCGACCGCCGCCAGGCCGGCGAGCCGGCGACGGCCGGGGATCGACGCTGCGGCAGCGGAGGACCGCACCGGCCGGGTGAGCGCGAGCAGGAGGAGCAATGCGCCCGCCACGCCGTCCTTTGCCGTCGTGTAGACGGTCGCGTTCGCGAAGTGCGAGACGGCGTGGCCGTTCACCCAGATCGAGACCCCGCTGATGCAGGCGGTCGCGAAGGCGAGGGCGATTCCTGCGCTGCGACGGCTCATGCGACGACTCCTTCCGGGTCGGTGGGCTCTGGAGCGAGGACCTCGACGGGGATGCCGAGGTGGAGCAGCACGACGTCGCCGGCCCGGGCCTCGGGGAGGAAGGCGAGCGAGACGACGCGCCCGTCGGCGAGCCGACCGGCGCGAGCGCCTGCTTCCTCCCACGTCTCGGCGAGTACCGTCGTCGTCCCGATGCACATCAGCCGGTCGCCTCCGACTCGGGCACCTCGACCTCGACGCTCTCGAGCACGACGCCGGCTGCGCGCGGGTCGTCGAGATCGTCCTCGAGGACGGTGTCGACCGCAGCGCCCTCGGCGAGCGTGCCGCGCGAGGCGTCGAGGAAGTGCTCACGGAAATGCTCGGGCGTGAAGTGCGAGAGCGCGCCGAGTCGTACCGACACGCGCGTCACGCGGCCGGCGCCGTCGGCGCGGGCGACCGCCTCGATCTCCCGCATCAGGTCGGCCATCAACGCGCGCTCGTGCATCGCTCCTCCTCCAGGTCGGCCAGGACGTCCTTCACGAGAAAGGCGACCGCGGACTCGACGGCCGGCGTGAGCTCTGCGCCGGTCGCGAAGCCGCCCGCCTCGATGCCGTAGACGCGGACGCGGCGCGGCAGCCGGCCGAGCGCGCGCGCCAGCTCGATCGTGTCGGCGATCCCGATCGCATGCGTCGACGAGCGGAAGGTGCGCGCCGGGACGGCCTCTGCGCCCGCGTCGAAGCGATGGAGTGTGCCGGGGGCGGCGCCGGACGAGACCGTGTCGACGAGCACGACGCTTTCCGCGCCCTCCCACGCCTCGATCAGCCGGCTCGGCTCCTCGTTGCAGGCGACCACCTCGACGCCCTCGGGCACGCGCGGGCGGAGGCGCTCGGCAACCGCGACCCCGGCCGCGTCGTCCCCGCGCATCTGGTTCCCGACCCCGATCACCACGGTGCGGGTCACGTGCGTTCCACCTCGAGGTCGAGGAAGTGGGTCGCGCACGAGATGCACGGGTCGTAGTTGCGAATCGTCTGCTCGCAGAGGCCTCGCAGCGCGTCGTCGTCGAGGCGGGTGTTGCGCGCCACGACGTCGCGGAGGTCGTCCTCGATCGCGAGCTGGTTCTGGGAGGTTGGCGGGACGATCTTCGCGTCGAGGATCGTCCCTTCCGCGTCGATCCGGTAACGGTGGTAGAGCAGCCCGCGGGGCGCCTCGCTCACGCCGTAGCCGGTGCCCGCGACGGGCTCGACCGGCTCGGCCGGCCGGTCCGGCGCCTCGTACGCCTCGATCAACCTCAGCGACTCGTCGCAGGCGTGGACGAGCTCGACGCTGCGCACGACGATGCTGCGGAACGGATCGCGGCACTCGTCGCCGAGACCCGCATCCGCCGCCGCCTCGCGCGCCAGCGGCGAGAGCTGGGCCGAGTTGAGCGAGTAGCGCGCGAGCGGGCCGCAGAGGTACGTGCCGCCACCGCGCAGCTGCGACTGGAGCGCGTTCGAGCGCTCGACGTGCAGCTCCTCGAAGTGCTCGTCGTACTCCGCCGGCGCGAGGTCGAGCCCGCCGCTCGAGACGATCCGGCCGCGCTCGATCGCGTACTCCCCCGGCTCCGACAGGGCCACGAGGTCGCAGTCGACGACGCGTTCCGGGAATTCGAAGCCGGCCGTCCACCGCACCGTCTCGAGGGCCGCCTCACGCGCCCGCTCGAGCGGCTCGACGAGCGTGCGGAGCTCGCGGCGCGTGGGCGCTCGGTAGAAGCCGCCGACCCGCACGTTGATCGGATGGATCTCACGGCCGCCGACGAGCGTCATCAGCTCGTTGCCGGTCCGCTTGAGCGCCAGCCCGCGCTCGACCGCCTTCGGCGCGTCGCGGGCGAGCTCGATCGCGCTCGCGTAGCCGAGGAAGTCGGGCGCGTGGAGCATGTAGACGTGCAGCGCGTGGCTCTCGATCCACTCGCCGCAGTAGAGGAGGCGGCGCAGAAGGCGGATCGGTTCGGGCACCTCCACGCCGCACAGGCTCTCGATCGCGTTGACGGCGCTCGTCTGGTAGGCGACGGGACAGATGCCGCAGATGCGGGCTGTGATGTCCGGCGGCTCGAGGAAGGAGCGGCCGCGGAGAAACGCCTCGAAGAAGCGCGGCGGCTCGAAGATCCGCAGCTCGACGTGCTCCACCTGGTCGCCGTCGAGCCGGACCGTCATCGCACCCTCACCCTCGACCCGCGCGAGGTAGTCGGTCACGATCGTGCGCCGTTCAGAACTCATTTCGGAATGACCACGCGCCGGCCGGGCGCGCTGGGCGAGTGGCTGGTCCTAGACATGCTCGGCCGCCTTCCGAAACGGCTCCGCGCCGCTGTTGAAGGTCTGGAAGAGACGCTCGACGTCGCGGTCGCTGCGGCCTAGCCGGCGCAGGAGCGGGACGAGCGCGCCCGTGTTCGGGCTCTCCATCGGGCCGAAGCAGCCGAAGCAGCCGCGGTCGTACGACGGGCAGAGCGCCCCGCAGCCGGCCTGCGTCACCGGACCGAGGCAGGGCGTGCCGCGCGCGACCATCACGCACACGACGCCGCGCCGCTTGCACTCCATGCACACGCTCGTCGACGGGATTCCGGGACGCCGCCCGTTGAGAAGCGCCGTCACGACCTCGAGCAGCTGGCGCTTGTCGATCGGGCAGCCGCGCAGCTCGAAGTCGACGGTGACGTGCGACGCGATCGGCGTCGACGTGGCGAGCGTCGAGATGTACTCCGGCGACGCGTACACGATGCGGGTGAACTCCTCGACGTCGGCGAAGTTGCGCAGCGCCTGGATCCCGCCGGCGGTCGCGCAGGCGCCGATCGTGACGAGCGCCTTCGAGGCTCGCCGGACCTCCTGGATCCGCTCGGCGTCGTGAGGGGTCGTGATGGAGCCCTCGACGAGCGAGAGGTCGTACGGTCCCTCGGCCACGGCGCTCGTCGCCTCCCGGAAGTCGGCGATCTCCACCGCGTCGGCCAGGGCGAGCAGCTCGTCCTCGAGGTCGAGCAGCGAGAGCTGGCACCCGTCGCACGAGGCGAACTTCCAGACGGCGAGCTTGGGCTTCACAGCTCCCGCACCTCCAGCAGGTGACCGGCCTCGGCCTGGGAGTAGATGGGCCCGTCGCGGCAGATGAGCGTCGGCCCGAGCTGGCAGTGGCCGCAGAGGCCGACGCCGCAGCGCATGTCGCGCTCGAGCGAGAGGACGATTCGCTCGTCCGGCACGCCCCGCGCGCGCAACGCCTCCACGACGAAATGCATCATCACCTCGGGCCCGCAGACGAGCGCCGTCGCCTCCTCGGCGTCGAAGGGCGCCCGCTCGACGAGCTGCGGCACGACGCCGACCCGTCCCTCCCACCCCGGGCCGGCCGCGTCGACCGTGAGCTCGACGGTGAGCGACGCGCCCCAGCGCGCGAGCTCGTCGGTGTAGAGGAGATCACCCGGTGTCCGCGCGCCGTACAGCACGCACGCCGATCCGTACCGCTCGCGGTGTTCGAGCGTGTGGAGGACGGCGCCGCGCAGCGGCGCGAGCCCGATGCCGCCCGCGACGACCACGACGTCGCCGCCGGAGGCGTCGGCGACCGGCCAGCTGTTCCCGAGCGGGCCGCGCAGGCCGAGCACGGCACCCGGCTCCGCGTCGCAGATCGCCTGGGTCACCGCGCCGACCGCGCGCACCGTGAGGCCGACGGCGTCGCCCGCACGGGCGGGCGGGCCGCTCAGCGAGATCGGCACCTCGCCGATGCCGAACGCGTACACCATCGCGAACTGCCCCGGCTCGGCCGCGAACCCTTCCGCGAGCGGCTCCAACGCGAGCGTCCAGGTGTCGACGGTGTCGCGGCGCCGGTCGGCGACGCGGAACGGCTGCGGGACGAACGCGCCCGCCGCGTCCGGTTCAGTGAGCGCTGCCGTTGCCATAGAGGTCGAGGAGCCGGAGCCGTGTCCACTGGAGGCGCTCGATCAGCACGCCGGCGAAGCGGCCGACGACGTCGTAGCCGAGCGCGGGGTCGGCGGCGCACTTGTCGCGCAGGCAGGCGCCGTCGAACTCGGTGGCCCGGACGAGGGTGAGCGCACGCGCGTCGAAGTGCGCGCGGTACGGCGGGAAGAGCCACGACCAGCCGAGCACGTCGCCGGGCTCGAGCGTCTCGATCACCATCTCGCCGCGCGGCGGGACGAAGTTGCCGATCGCCACCTCGCCGTGCCGCACGAGGTAGAAGCGGTCGGCAGGGTCGCCTTGGCGCATGATCGTCTCCCCGGCGACGAAGCGGACGTGGCGGCCGCACCCGGCGATCGTGGTGCGCTCCTCGGCGGGCATCGCCGCGAAGAACGGAACCTCGGCGAGGACGTCCTCCAGCAGCCTAGGCATGGATCTCCTTCCCTCGCAGGGCGGCGACCTCCTCGGTGATGTCGATCCCGACCGGGCACCACGTGATGCAGCGGCCGCAGCCGACGCAACCGGACGTGCCGAACTGGTCGACCCACGTGCCGAGCTTGTGGGTGAGCCACTGCCGGTAGCGCGAGCGCGCGGAGGCGCGGATGTTACCGCCGTGGATGTACGAGTAGTCGAGCGAGAAGCACGAGTCCCAGACGCGGGTGCGCTCGGTCTCGGCGCCGGCGAGGTCGCTCGTGTCCTCGATCGACGAGCAGAAGCAGGTTGGACAGACGAGCGTGCAGTTGCCGCACGTGAGGCAGCGCTCGGCCACGTCGTCCCAGCGCGCGTGCTCGAGCTTGTCCGCGAGCAGGTCGCGAAGGTCGGCGCTCTCCATCGTGCGTCCCATGCGCGCAGCGGTGGAATCGACCACGGCCGTGGCCGCCGCGAGATCCGCGTCTTCGGCCGGGCGGGAGGGCAGCTCGGCGAGCACCTCGGCTCCGGCCGCGCTGCCGGCCTCGACGAGGAAGCGGTGCTCGCCTTCGAGCAGCTCGGTCAGCGCGAGGTCGTGGCCCTGCTCGACGCGCGGGCCCGTGTCCATCGAGACGCAGAAGCACGTCCCGCCGGGCTCGCCGCAGTTGACCGCGACGACGAAGATCCCGCGTCGCCGGGCCGCGTAGTCGCGGTCGACGAACTTGCCGCCCGTGAAGACGCGGTCCTGAATTGCGATCGCGTTCAGCTCGCACGCGCGCACGCCGATGAAGGCGAGCGGCGTCTCGTCGGGCGGCTCCTCCTCGACCTGGGGCGCGCCGCCGTTCGCGACGCCGTTCAGCTGGGCCCGCCAGAGCCGCAGGCGCGCCGGAAAGAGGAACTGCTTCCATGAGTGCGGCCCGACCGCGTAGCCGAATCTCGCCTCGTCCTCGCGGCGCTCGAGCCGGTACGTCCCCGCTTCCTGCCGGTCGGTCCAGCCCGACGGCAGAGCCGCGGCGCTCTCGAGCTCGTCGTAGACGATCGCGCCGTCGCGGACGGTCGGCCCGAGGATGCGGAAGCCGCGGCGGGCCAGTGTGGCGACCAGATCCTCGAGCGCCTCCGGCGCAATTACCACGGCGATGTCGGTCGGATCTCCCACTCGGTCCCAGGTTCACCTCGGCCCCGTGAACATACATCGGGGGCTTCGCGGATGGCGATGAGTCTCGGCCGCAGCGCCGGTCGTAGTTGCGACACCAACCAAGGAGGCAAACGATGTCCACCGTCACCTCGAAGCTCGGCATCAGCAAGGTCGGCCGCGTCTGCGTGACCGTCGCCGACACCGACCGGGCGATCGACTTCTACGTCGGCACGCTCGGGTTCGAGAAGGTCGTCGACGAGCCGATGGGCCCGGGCATGCGCTGGGTCGAGGTCGCGATCTCCGGAGCGGAGACGACGATCGCGCTCGCGCCGCCGCCGCAGGACGAGGAGCCGGGCGGCAGCCAGACGGGGATCTGCCTCGACACGGGCGACGTCGACGGAGCCCATGCCGCGCTGAAGGCCGCGGGCGCCGACGTCGACGACGAGGTCAGCCGCTACGGCGGCGCCGTCCCGCCGATGTTCTGGCTCCGCGACCCGGACGGCAACTCGCTCATCGTCGTCCAGCCGCTCGGCTGATCACGACGCTCGACCTGCGGACGGTCGATCTCCTGGCGCGCCTCCGGCTTCGCACGGGGGCGCGCCT
The DNA here is from genome assembly GCA_963796265.1 of uncultured Actinomycetes bacterium. GTDB lineage: Bacteria > Actinomycetota > Thermoleophilia > Gaiellales > Gaiellaceae > Palsa-739. Next base: position 80,930 of record CAWCLA010000003.1, read on the forward strand.
CGTCCGCGCGCCGCGCGAGCTGTGGGAGCTGCTCGACCTCTGCGGGCTACGCGACGCGGTCGGGCAGCCCGAAGAGCGGGAAGAGACGCTCGGTGTCGAGAAAGAACGTGAGCTCGGAGATCCGGCCGTCTGACACCTCGGGGACGATGAGCGCCCACGGCGCGTGGCCGCCCGCGTCCGGGTCGGGCTTGTACTGGCCCCAGGCGGGCATCCCGTTGACGAGGCCGACCGGCACGAGCTTCGAGCCCTTGCAGCCGATGCCCGGGCCGAACCACCACGTGAAGATGTCGTCGCGTCCCTCGAGCCAGAGGCTGATCGGCGGCATGGACTGGACGGCGTCCTCGTGCAGGAGCTCCGTCAGCCGGTCGATGTCGTACGCCTCGAAGGCCGACACGTAGCGATCGAGCAGCGCGCGGGTCTCGTCGTCGAGCTCGGAGGGAGCCGCGATGTCCGCCGTCGCGAGCGTCGCGCGTGCGCGCTGCAACGCGCTGTTGATCGAGGCGACGGTGGTCTCGAGCAGCTCGGCCGCCTCGCTCGCCTGCCATTTCAGGACCTCGCAGAGGATGAGCGCCGCCCGCTGCTTCGCCGGGAGGTGCTGAAGGGCGGCCACGAATGCGAGCCGCAGCGTCTCGCGCTGCTCCGCGAGCTCGTCCGGCGTCGGCAGCGGCGTGATCCACGTCACCTCCGGCAGCTCCGCGAGGTTCTCGAACAGCGGCTCCTGCGCCGGGCCGAGATCCATCGGACGCGCGCGCTTCTCCCGTCCGGCCAGCGAGTCGAAGCAGACGTTTGTGGCGATCTTGTACAGCCACGACCTGAGCGCCGAGCGTCCCTCGAACCGCTCGAGCGACCGCCAGGCGCGCAGCATCGTCTCCTGCACGGCGTCCTCCGCCTCGAAGGCGGAGCCGAGCATGCGGTAGCAGTAGCCGGTCAGCTCGCGGCGGTACTGCTCGAGCGCGTCGGCCGTGGCGGACTGGGCAGTGGCCACGGCCGACATTCTAGGTAGCGAGCGGGTGTTGCGCACCCGCTCGCTGTAACCGCGGAAACGCTGCGCGTTTCCGCGGGATGAAGGAACTCCGCCGCCGGGAGAGCGTGGTCTCCCGGCGACTCCGTGCTGTCTTGGCTTTCGATGCTCTGGACGAGAGGGCGGTCCGGCGCGCTCGCGCACGGCGGAGGCCGGCACGAGCGCAGTGCGGCCGACGGCGCAAGGTCCCCGTGCTCGTGCGGTAGGTCCGCGCGAGCCCCTCCACCTCGACCACGGCCACGCGCCGAGGATACGTACGGGGTTTCGCCGCGGCAAACAAGGCCGCAGCGGCGTCGCGGGATAGCCGCACCCGGCGTCCGTGCGGCGACCGATGCGGCGCCGCGACGACACGCGGATGCTCGGTGCAACGAGGAAAGGACCGAACGATGTTCGAGACCATCGTCTGGGCGACCGACGCCTCCGAGCTCGCCGACGGCGCGCTCGAGCACGCGCGCGAGCTCGCGAGGCATCACGGCTCGCGGATCGTCGCCGTGCATGCGATCGAGCTTCTTCGCGGCTTTAGCGGCGGCCCGTTCCTCGCCGATCAACCCGAGCTGGAGGAAAAGATCGAGCGGCAGGTCGAGGAGCTGCGACGCTCCGGGATCGACGCGTCGATCGAGATCCGTACGAGCAACAGGGACGTGGCCACCTTGATCGAGGAGGCGGCCGAGGATCTCGACGCCGACCTGATCGTGGTCGGAACGCACGGCCACTCCGGCTTCACGGCCGCCCTCATGGGCAGCGTCGCCCGGGCCCTCTGCCACACCGCCGGCAGGCCGGTGCTCGTCGTGCCGCCACCCTGGGCTGCGAGGCACACGGCGGCGGCGAGCGAACGGCTCGCCGCTTCCTGAGCACCGGCGCGATTTAAGGAACCCGTAAGGGCCCGCTAACCCCACGGCAATCCCGGGGGCGGATGCTTCGAACCGTCGGAGTCCTTGCGTCGAAAAGGAGTACTGATGCTGTCGAAGAGATTCGCCGTCGCGGCTGTCGTCGCAGCGGCGCTCGCCGCCGTCCCGGTGGCGACGGCCGGGATGCACCCCCGGCTCGGCGCGCGGCTGTCGGGCATGGGCGAGCACGGCATCGTCAACCTCCAGGCGCACGCGAAGAAGCACCGGCTCTGCTGGAAGTTCGAGCTCCACACGATGCACGTCCTCAGGGCGACCGTCCGCGACAGGCACGGGATGATCGTCGCCCACCTCGGCCACATGTACCGTGCCAGCGGCTGCGCGATGGTGCCGAAGAAGTCCCTCCAGCTGATCGAGGCTAAGCCGGGCCGCTACCGGGTCTGGGTCGCGACGAAGGGCCACCCCGGGGACCTGCGCGGCAAGCTGTTCGCCGGCATGGCGCACATGTAGATGGACTCGCCACCCCTCACCGGCGACCACGAGCCCCGGAAGCGGGAGACGGAGCCGCGCCGCTACGGCCGGCGGCTGTTCATCGCGACCGTGGCGGGCGGAATCTCCTCCCTCTACTGGGGCAAGGCGGCCTGGGACCAGGTAACCGGGGTGATCTCGCCCGTCGCCGGGAGCCTGGCGCCGATCCTCCCCACCGGCGGCTGGCGCATCTACACGATCTCCGGCCACATGCCGAAGTTCGACCCGGCGACGTGGCGGCTCACGGTCGGCGGCCTCGTCGAGCAGAACGTCTCGCTCACGTACGACGAGCTACGCGCCTTGCCGCGCGTCGAGCAGGTCTCGGACTTCCACTGCGTCACGGGCTGGACCGTGAACAACGTCCACTGGGCAGGTGTCCGGATCCGCGACGTTCTCGCCGCCGCGCATCCGCTCGAGGAGGGCCACGCCCTGCGGTTCGTCTCGATGGAGGTGCCGTACGTCGACTACCTGACGCTCCGCGAGGCATCCCTCCACGACGTGATGCTCGCGTACGAGATGGACGGCCGGCCGCTGCCGCGCGAGCACGGCGCCCCGGTGCGGCTCGTGATCCCCGAGATGTACGGCTACAAGAACGTCAAGTGGCTGGAGCGGATCGAGGTCGTCCCGAGCGCCGAGAGCGGCTACTGGGAGAACCTCGGCTACGACCGGGACGCCTATGTCGGCCGCTCGAACGGATACGGGACGTGAAGTCTCCTCACGTCGCCGGGGCAAGGCCGGCAAGGGAGCCGAGGACGAGGCGGCCGGCGACGTGAGGGCCGGCTACGTTCTGCGGTTCTCTCGGGTCGAGCGCCTGCTGCACTGGCTGAACGCGCTCGGCTTCTTCTTCCTGCTCGCGACGGGGCTGATCCTCTACCTGCCGAGCCTGTCGGAGCTCGTCTCGCGCAGGCAGACGATCCAGGCCCTCCACTTCTGGTCGGGCGTCGGATGGCTCGGCGCGCTCGCCGCCGTCGTGGTCCTCGGCGGGCGCCGCCTGCTCGCCACGGCCCGCGAGCTCGAGCGGTTCGACCGCGACGACCTGCGCTGGCTCCGCGGACGCAGGGCCCCGCAGGGGAGGTTCAACGCGGGCCAGAAGGTCAACGCCGCCCTCACCGCCGCGTTCACCGTGCTCTTCGGCGTGTCCGGGCTCCTGCTCTGGTTCGGCGAGCGCGACACGCGCTTGCGCTTCGCGAGCACGGTCATCCTCCACGACGGCCTGATGTACGTCTCGCTCGCACTCCTCGTCGGTCACCTCTACCTCGCCCTGATCCACCCAGCGACGCGCCACGCGCTCCGCGGGATGACGCTCGGCGGCGTTCGCGCCGACTGGGCCGCGCGACATCACGCGAAGTGGCAGCCACAATTGGCGGATGCAGCAGACCGTTCTCGTCGTCGATGACGAGCCGATCGTGCGCGACGTCGTCGTCCGCTACCTCGAACGCGACGGCTTCCGGACGCTGACCGCGTCCGACGGGGACGCGGCGCGGGCTCTCATCGAGGAGCGCGAGCCGAGCCTCGTCGTGCTCGACGTGATGCTGCCGGGGACGGACGGGCTTGCGCTCTGCCGCTGGATCCGCGGGCACTCGAGCCTGCCCGTGATCCTGCTCACGGCCCGCGGCGAGGAGGCCGACCGCATCGTGGGCCTCGAGCTCGGCGCCGACGACTACGTCACGAAGCCGTTTTCCCCGCGCGAGCTCGCGGCACGGGTGCGCACCGTCCTGCGCCGCAGCAACGGCGCCCTGCCCGCTCGCGAGACGATCGCGTTCGGCGAGATCGAGCTCGACGGCGTCAGCCGCGAGGCCCGCCGGGCGGGCGCCGCCGTGCAGCTCACGGCGAAGGAGTTCGAGCTGCTCTGGTTCCTCGCCTCGCATCCCCGTCACGTCTTCTCCCGCGACCAGCTGATGGCCCGCGTCTGGGGCTACGAGGCGGCCGTCGACACGGGCACGGTCACCGTCCACGTGCGGCGGCTGCGGGAGAAGATCGAAGCCGACCCGAGCCGGCCCCGCCACCTGCACACGGTCTGGGGCGTCGGCTACCGCCTCGACCCATGAGAGCATGATCCACCTGGCCCTCGTCGTCGCCGCCGGCAGCCTCGCCTCGGGGCTCCTCCTCGCCTTCCTCCTGCGGCGGGCGCCGACGGTCGGGGCGCAGCTCGCCGGGCTCGCCCTCATCGCCGTCTGCGTGCCGCTCACGGCCGTTCTGCTCTCGGGCTGGGTCATGTTTCACATGGGCGCCGACGTGAAGATCCTCGCCGTCGCCGCCGGCTCGGCGACCGCGGCCGTCTTCGCAGCGCTCGTGCTCGCCCGCTCCATCACCGCCTCGCTGCGGCGCGTCGGCGCCGCCTCCCACACGCTCGCGGCGGGTGAGCTGTCGGCGCGGGCGCCGGTCGGAGGCGCCCGTGAGATCGCCGAGCTCGCCGCCTCCTTCAACGCGATGGCCGCGGGGCTCGAGCAGCTTTTCGACGCCCGCCGCGAGCTCGTCGCCTGGGCAAGCCACGACCTGCGCGCCCCGATCGCGTCTCTGCAGGCGATGCTCGAGGCGATCGAGGACGGGCTCGCCTCCGCCGAGGACTACCTGCCGACGCTGCGCGAGCAGGTGCGGACGCTCTCGATGCTCGTCGACGATCTCTTCGAGCTTGCGCGCATCGACGCGGGCGCGCTCACGCTCGAGCTGCGCCGAACCGCCGTCGCGCCGCTCGTCGCCTCCGCGCTGCGGCTGCTGCGGCCGGAGGCCGAGGCACGCGGCGTCGCGCTGAGCGCCGACGTCGACGAGCGGTTCGAGGCGCGACTGGCGCCGGACAAGTTCGAGCGGGTCCTCTTCAACCTCGTCACGAACGCGCTGCGGCACACGCCGACCGACGGTTCGGTCGCCGTGCGGGTCGAGCGGCGCGCGTCCGATCTGCTCCTACGGGTCGAGGACAGCGGCGAGGGGCTGCCGGAGGAGGCGCCGGCGCGGATGTTCGACCGCTTCTGGCGGGCCGACCGGGCGCGCAGCGGCAGCGGGGCCGGCCTCGGGCTCGCGATCGCCCGCGGGCTCGTCGAGGCCCACGGCGGCCGGATCTGGGCCGAGAACCGCCCGCAGGGCGGCGCCTGCATCTCGTTCACGCTTCCGGCCGCGTAGGCGGGCTACGCGGAAGCGGCTGCCACGGGCTCCGCCGTGAGCAGCTCGACGACCTCGGCCCGGTTCGTCACGCCGAGCTTGCGCTCGACCGAGCCGAGATGGCGGCGCACCGTCACCGGCGCGACGCCGAGCTCGTCCGCGATCTCGAGCGTCGTCGCCGGCCGCAGCAGCAGCTCGACGACCTCCCATTCGCGCGTGGTCAGGGCCACCCGCCCCTTGCCCTCGAGCACGACCGAGCGACGGCGGTCTCGCGTCCGCAGCTCGTCCAGCAGGCACGCCACGAACCGGCGAGGCACGGCCGGCTCGCCGCGCAGCGCCCCCCGCACGACGTGAGGCAGGCGCGCCGGGTCGAGGGTGCTCGTCAGGTAGCCGCTGGCGCCCGCCCGAACCGCCGCCATGAACTCCGCCTCGTCGGGCCGGCTCGTCAGGAGGATCACGACCGCCGACGGAACCTGCGAGGCGATCTCGTTCGCGACGCGAAGCCCCTGGCCCGACGCTTCGAGCCCGAGGAGGCAGACGTCGGGGCGCTCGCGCACGGCCGCATCGACGGCCGATTCCCCGTCGGCGACCTCGGTGCAGCGCGCCTCCGGCTCGAGGGCCAGCCGCAACCCCACCCGGGTCGGCAGCCGCTCTGCGGCGATGAGCACGTGCGCGCGGCGGGTCGGGGTGGTGGCCGTCACGGCCTCGTGCCCCGGGAGCCGACAGGTCCTGCGACTACGATGGCGGCATGCGAGTCTTGATTGCCGACGACCACCGGCTGATCGTAGAAGGTGTGAAGCGTGCGCTGGAAGAGGCGCCCGACTTCGAAGTGGTCGGAGAGTGCAATTCCGGTTCCCAGGTGCTGCCGTTGGTGGGGCGCACGAATCCCGACATCGTGCTGCTCGACCTGCGCATGCCGGGCGCCGACGGGCTCGCCTGTCTGAGCCGGATCCGCAAGCAGTACCCCGAGGTGAAGGTCGTCGTCCTCTCCGTCTCGACCGACGAGAACGTGATCCAGACGGTACTCAAGCGCGGCGCGAGCGCCTTCATCGTCAAGAGCATCAACCCCATCGACCTGCCCTCGGCGCTCCGCCAGGCAGTCGACGGAACCGTCTACAGCGCCATCGGCCTGCCCGATCCCGGCGAGAGCGCTGCGCGCGCCGCCGGTCTCACCGAGCGCGAGACGGCGATCCTCTCCGCGCTCGCTCGCGGCCTCTCGAACGAGGCGATCGGCAAGGAGCTGTGGGTGGCGGAACAGACGGTCAAGTTCCACCTCACGAACATCTATCGCAAGCTCGGCGTGTCGAACCGCACCGAGGCCGCCCGCCTCGCGTACCAGAACGGGCTCGTCGAGAGCCCGATCGACGACCGCTGACGCCGCAGCCGAGCCCTTTGACCGCGGAGGGGGTGCGGGACGGTTCCCGCACCCCCTCCGGCGTCTGGCTCACCCGGTCACCGGCGGGGTGAAGACGTTCGTGATGCCGAGGCGCTTGGTGTTGCAGCGCTTGCTGGCGATGGGGCTTGAAGATCAGGATGCCCTTCTTCCTCAGCTTCAGCCGGCGCTTGATCACGCCCTTCTGGTTGGAGGCGCCGGTGCGGATGTTGATCTTGGGGCCCTTGATCCGGACGTGGACACCCTTGACCGCCTTGCCTTGCTGGGTGACGTGAATCTTCAGCATCGTCTTACGGCCGACGAACAGCTGCTTCGGCGTCACCTTGCTGACCGCGACACAGAACACGGGCGGCTTGGCGACGCCGACGACGTAGGACGGTCGCGCTGGCCGTGTTGTTGGCGGTGTTCGTCTCCGTCTCGGTTGCCGACCACGCGACACCGCGTTCACCTGGTTGCCGACCGTGCTCGGCGTGGTGATCAGCGTGATCGTCACCTTCGCGCCGGCGGCCATCGTGCCGATGTTGCAGTGGAGGATCGCTCCACCCGTGCAGGTTCCCTGCGTCGTCGTCGCCGAGACGAACGTGTTGCCGGCCGGCATCGGATCGGCGATCGTAACGCCGGTCGCCGTATCCGGCCCGTTGTTCGTCACCACCATCGTCCAGGTGATGTTGCCGTCCCCGAGCGTGATCGGGTTCGGCGAGCCGACCTTCGTGATCGACAGGTCGATCGCCGGCGCGATGGTGAACGGCTCGCACGAGCTCCAGGCCGAGTCCGTGTGGTTCGGGTCGTCACCGGCCACGTACATCGCCTGGAACCCGTAGCCGCCCGCGTCGAGCGGGCCCGTGGCCGCGGACTTGCCGCCTACGGCGACGCCGGTCTGCACGCTCGCCGGAGCTCCGGTGCACGTTGCGTTGTGGAAGAACCGGAACGCGACCGTGCCCGTCAACGGGAAGCCGTCCGGTGCGGTGATCGACGCCGTGTCGTAGACGCTCGAGCCGTGCGGAAGCGTCGAGCCATTCGGGATCGTGGCACCCGTAGCCGCGTTCTTGAGCGTCGTCGTAGCCGACGGAGTTATCGTGCCGATCGCGAGCGGCTCGCAGGCGCTCCAGTCGGAGGTCGGGTAGTTGTCGTTCTCTCCGGCTACGTACCGGGCGTCGAAGCTGTAGCTACCAGCCGCGAGCGGTCCCTCCGTGTTCGACTGCCCGTCGAGTGCAACACCGGCTCCGGCGGACGCGCCCTCACCCGAACAGTCGCCGTTCTGGAAGAACCGGTACGAGATCGTCCCGGCCGGGTCGAACCCTTCGATCTGACCCGAGAGCTGAGTCGTGTCGTACACACTCGACCCGAGCGGCAGTGCACTGTCGACCGTCGAGTCGTCGGCGGCGTTCTTGATGGTCGTCGAAGGCGTCAGCGTGGCCTGATTGACCGAGAACGGCTCACACGGGCCGGTCGAGCCGGCGTAGTTGCCGTCACCCGAATAGACCGCCTGGAAGCCGTAGGACCCTGCCGCCAGCGGCCCCTTCGTGTCCGAGTTGGGCACGTTGCCCGCCCCGTCCAAGGTCACCGTGCCCGCAGCCGTACCGTCACCCGAGCAGTCGCCGTTCGAGAAGAACCGGTAGCTCACCGACCCGGTGGCCGTGAAGCCATCCGAGGTCGACACCGACGCGGTGTCATAGGCCGACGCACCGGTCGACTCCGTGCCCGACCAGGCCGCATTCGTGGCCGCGTCGAACACCGTCGTCGCCGTCGACGAGCTGCCCTTGTCGACCGAGAACGGCTCACAGGGGCCGGTCGAGCCGGCGTAGTTGCCGTCACCCGAATAGACCGCCTGGAAGCCGTAGGACCCTGCCGCCAGCGGCCCCTTCGTGTCCGAGTTGGGCACGTTGCCCGCCCCGTCCAAGGTCACCGTGCCCGCAGCCGTACCGTCACCCGAGCAGTCGCCGTTCGAGAAGAACCGGTAGCTCACCGACCCGGTGGCCGTGAAGCCATCCGAGGTCGACACCGACGCGGTGTCATAGGCCGACGCACCGGTCGACTCCGTGCCCGACCAGGCCGCATTCGTGGCCGCGTCGAACACCGTCGTCGCCGTCGACGAGCTGCCCTTGTCCACCGAGAACGGCTCACAGGGGCCGGTCGAGCCGGCGTAGTTGCCGTCACCCGAATAGACCGCCTGGAAGCCGTAGGACCCTGCCGCCAGCGGCCCCTTCGTGTCCGAGTTGGGCACGTTGCCCGCCCCGTCCAAGGTCACCGTGCCCGCAGCCGTACCGTCACCCGAGCAGTCGCCGTTCGAGAAGAACCGGTAGCTCACCGACCCGGTCGGCACGATCCCACCAACCTGACCCGAGACCGACGCGGTGTCATAGGCCGACGCACCGGTCGACTCCGTGCCCGACCAGGCCGCATTCGTGGCCGCGTCGAACACCGTCGTCGCCGTCGAGGTCGGCGGGACACCGAGGGAGAACGGCTCACAGGGGCCGGTCGAGCCGGCGTAGTTGCCGTCACCCGAATAGGTCGCCTGGAAGCCGTAGGACCCTGCCGCCAGCGGCCCCTTCGTGTCCGAGTTGGGCACGTTGCCCGCCCCGTCCAAGGTCACCGTGCCCGCAGCCGTACCGTCACCCGAGCAGTCGCCGTTCGAGAAGAACCGGTAGCTCACCGACCCGGTGGCCGTGAAGCCATCCGAGGTCGACACCGACGCGGTGTCATAGGCCGACGCACCGGTCGACTCCGTGCCCGACCAGGCCGCATTCGTGGCCGCGTCGAACACCGTCGTCGCCGTCGACGAGCTGCCCTTGTCCACCGAGAACGGCTCACACGGGCCGGTCGAGCCGGCGTAGTTGCCGTCACCCGAATAGACCGCCTGGAAGCTGTAGGACCCTGCCGCCAGCGGCCCCTTCGTGTCCGAGTTGGGCACGTTGCCCGCCCCGTCCAAGGTCACCGTGCCCGCAGCCGTACCGTCACCCGAGCAGTCGCCGTTCGAGAAGAACCGGTAGCTCACCGACCCGGTGGCCGTGAAGCCATCCGAGGTCGACACCGACGCGGTGTCATAGGCCGACGCACCGGTCGACTCCGTGCCCGACCAGGCCGCATTCGTGGCCGCGTCGAACACCGTCGTCGCCGTCGACGAGCTGCCCTTGTCCACCGAGAACGGCTCACACGGGCCGGTCGAGCCGGCGTAGTTGCCGTCACCCGAATAGACCGCCTGATAGCTGTAGCTACCGGCCTGCAACGGAGCCGTCTCCGACGAGTCCGGCACCAGGCCACCACTCATCGCCACCTGCTCCGAACCGCCGACCTCATTGCCCTGCTGACAATCCAGACCCGAGTACAGCTGATAGGTCACCGAGCCCGAAGGCGTGAAGCTCCCATTCCCACTCGAGACCGTGGCCGTGTCATGCACCTTCGTCCCCAGCGCCGCCGGATGCTGCCCGTTATCGACCACATTCCCGGCATGGTCCTTCACCACCGTCGCCGTACTCGACGACGCCTTACTCACCGAGACCGGCTCACAGGCACCCGTCGAACCCAGGAAGTTGCCGTCACCCGAATAGACCGCCTGATAGCTGTAGCTACCGGCCTGCAACGGAGCCGTCTCCGACGAGTCCGGCACCAGGCCACCACTCATCGCCACCTGCTCCGAACCGCCGACCTCATTGCCCTGCTGACAATCCAGACCCGAGTACAGCTGATAGGTCACCGAGCCCGAAGGCGTGAAGCTCCCATTCCCACTCGAGACCGTGGCCGTGTCATGCACCTTCGTCCCCAGCGCCGCCGGATGCTGCCCGTTATCGACCACATTCCCGGCATGGTCCTTCACCACCGTCGCCGTACTCGACGACGCCTTACTCACCGAGAACGGCTCACACGCACTGACGTCCGAGTCGGTGTAGTTCGGATCGTCGCCGGAGAAGTACTGCGCCTCGAAGCTGTAATCGCCGGCCGCGAGCGGTCCTTCCGTATCCGACTGGGGCACGTTGCCCGATCCGTCCAGGGTCACCGTGCCCGCGGCGGTGCCATCACCGGAGCAATCACCGTTGGTGAAGAACGTGTACTTGACAGTGCCGGTCGGAGTCTTTCCGGTGACCAGGTTTCCGAGCGTCGCCGTGTCGTAGACGCTCGAGCCGAGGTCGACGGAGGAGCCGTTGTCGATCGTGCCGTCGCCGGCTGCGTTCTTGAGCGTCGTGCTGACCGTCGGCGTGACGCAGTTCGAGACGTCGATGTTCACGCCGAGGAGGTCCTTCATCTGCGCGCTCGTCGAGCTGCCCGAAGTGCGCGACTCCCCGAAGGCGTGACCGAACTTCTCACACGCCTTGCCGGTGATGGTTCCGAGGTTGGCGGTCGCGGCCGTCAGGTCGATGCCCGCCTCGCCGAACTCGTCCGTCTTCGGGTTGGGCGCGCCGGAAGGCTTGAGGTCGTCCTGGGTCGAGGCGTTGTCGGTGCTGAAGAGCCCCGCCTCGGCGATCGACGCGGAGAGCGTCGTCTCCGCCGTCCAGGCCCCGTTGTGCCAGGTCGCGTACGCGATCGAAGGGCTACCGCCCTGGGTGAAGTTGTAGACGAGCAGGATGTCGCCCTCGGTGCGCTGGATGAGGGAGCTGCCTGCGGGGCACGGGCTCGAGCCCTGGTTGAACTCGAAGCCGATGTGCACGTCGGAGGACGTGTTGAGCAGCGGTCCGCGCACCCAGGCCAGATCGAGGATTTCGTGGCCGTCTGCAGCCGTCGACGCCGCGACGTAGATGCGGGCGATGTCGGTCTTGTTGTCGACGCTGCCGACCCCCGTCGCGGGGCAGTTGTCAGCCTGCTTGACGCCACCCGCGTAACTGGTGTCGGTGGCGGAGTTGACGGCGTCGGTCGCGCCGAAGAAGGTGAAGCCCCCGCTCGTCGTCGTCGCCTCCTGATACGGCGCCGTGCCCGTCCAGTTCAGCGGCGCGAAGCTGTTCCAATCGTTGCACGTCTCGGCCGTCAGGTTGCCGTCCGCGTCCTCGAAGTCGGAGCCATCGATGCCGCAGGCAGGGTCCGCGGCGAGCAGCCGGTTCGGGGCCAGGTTCGGGAAGAGCGCGGAGTTGAAGAGCGAAGAGCCGGAGCTTGAGCGCGGATGGCTAGCTGCCCGCGAGGAGGAAGAGCGCGAAGCGAAGGACGCGTGCCCCTGGGCACGCGAAAGCAGGTGGGTGGAGCTCATGGCGTCGCGGACAGCGGAGCGGTCACCCGATCCGTGCTGGGCGACCTGGCGGCCGGAAGCCGTCCCGAGTGTCAGCATTGCTACGGCGACCAGAGCGCCGACGACGGCAGCTCCGATCAGACTGCGCCGGCCGCGCCACGGCCGACTGGACTTCTTCGCTGTGCTCATTTGTTTCCGCTCCTCCCCTCGCTCCTCGGGGCCAGAGCACGCTCCTAGCCCAGCCTTTTCGCTTCTACTAGGAGTGAAGATCGAGGCGGCTCGAGCCGACCCCTCCGACGGGCTAGTCGCCGCCCCCCCGTTGGCCTAGACCCGTTCAGAAGGCTGAACGGAGCGCCTGGAAGGGGAGTGCGGGAGGTTGCCTCCCGCACTCCCCTTTCCAAAGGAGTACTCAGCCGGTGACCGGCGGGGTGAAGACGCCGGTGACGCCCACCCGCTTGGTGTTGCAGCGCTTGCTGGCGATCGGGCTGAAGATCACGATTCCGGCCCTCTTCACCTTGAGCCGCCGCTTGATCACACCCTTGGCGTTCGAGGCCTTGGTGCGGACATTGAGCTTGGGGCCCTTGATCCGGACGTGGACGCCCTTGACCGCCTTGCCGTGCTGGGTGACGTGGATCGTCAGCATCGACTTCCGCCCCACAAACAGCTGCTTCGGGGTGACCTTGCTCACCGCGACGCAGTAGACGGGCGGCTTGGCCACACCGACGACCAGCACGGTCGCGCTCGCCGTGTTGTTGGCCGTGTTCGTCTCGGTCTCGTTGCCGGTCACGGTCACCGTGTTCACCTGGTTACCGGTCGAGCTCGGCGTCGTGACCAGGGTGATCGTCACCGTCGCCCTCGCAGCCATGGTGCCGAGGCTGCAGTGCAGGATCGCCCCGCCGGTGCACGAGCCCTGGGACGGCCTCGCCGACACGAACGTGTTCCCGGCCGGCATCGGATCCGCGATCGTGACGCCGGTCGCCGTGTCCGGGCCGTTGTTCGTCACCATGATCGTCCACGTGATGTTTCCGTTTCCTAGGGTGAGCGGGTTCGGCGAGCCGACCTTCGTGACCGCGAGGTCGATCCTGGGGGCGATCACGAGCTTCTCTTCGGTGCACGCACTGGTCGCGCCGCGGTTGTTGTTGTCGCCCGAGTAGCTCGCCTGCCAGTAGTAGGTGCCAGGCGTGTTGAAGGTGACGGCGCTCGAGTTCGGCACCGAGCCGTTCGTCACGTTCACGGTGCCTCCCGTCGCGACCTTGTTGGTGCAGTTGCTGTCGCTGTACACCGTGTAGGTCACGGTGCCGCCGGCATCCGCGGTCGCACCACTCAGCGACGCCGAGTCGTGCACCGTGTCGCCGGTCGACCCGCTCGACTCCGACAGCGTCGTCGAGATGCCCGGGCTGTTCGGGCCGATCACCAGCTGCTCGTCCGTGCAGGCACTGGTCGCGCCGTTGTTGTGGTTGTCGCCCGAGTAGACGGCCTGCCAGTAATAGGTACCGGCATTGTCGAACTGGACGTCGCTCGAGTCCGGCACGTTCCCGTTCGTCACGTCGACCGTGCCACCGTCGGCGAACTGGCTGGTGCAGTTGCTGTCGCTGTACACCGTGTAGGTCACGGTGCCGCCGGCATCCGCAGTCGCACCACTCAGCGACGCCGAGTCGTGCACCGTGTCCCCGATCGACCCGCTCGACTCCGACAACGTCGTCGAGATGTCCGGCGACGCGCAGTTGGAAGCATGGAACGGAACCGGCGCAATGAAGTCCTTCAATTCGGCCGAGGTCGAGGAGCCGGCGGAACGCGCCTTGACCGTGATCGAGCCGTAGTCCTGGCACGAGTCCTGGTTGAACCCGGCGGCAAGAAGTGCGTCCGAAAGGTTGAGCGATGCCTCGCCGAAATCACCGGTGCCGACGGTCGCGTTGCTGTTGAGAACGTCGAAGAGGTCGGACGTGTTGACCGCTGCCTCCGCGAACCCGAGAGCGGACAGGTCCTGCTGGTTCCCCCACTGGCTGCCGTCCCAGGTGTAGAGCGTGATGTCCGGGGTGCCACTACCGCCGAAGTCGTACGAGATGAGGAGGTCGCCCGGTGTGCGGTTGAGCGTGACATCGCCAGATGGTGCTCCCGTCGAACCCCAGCGTCGCGTTCTGGTTCAACTCGAAGTCGATGTGCGCGTCGCCGTTGTTGAACGCGCGCTCCCAGGCGAGATAGAGGAAGGTGGTCTGATCGATCCGCTCGGTGAAGAGGTAGGAGCGGGTCAGGTCATCCTTCTTCGGCGGGATCGAGCCCGTCACGACCGTGACGTTGACGTCGTCCTCCTTCGAGCCCTGGCCGAACGCGTTGTCGTTCGAGCCGCTCGGAACGTCGACCAGCGTCCGGAGGCCCGGGTTCGCGGCCAGGCTTTCCCAGTCGGTGTTTCCCTGCGTATCGACGACCATGTTGCCGTCGTTGCCCTCGAACGGGCTCCCGACCAGGCTCGCTCCCGAGGATGCAACGAAGAGGATCCCGAAGAAGGCGGCTGCGCCGAGCGTCGCCCCCGAGAGCCAGAGCCGGCGGCGGCGACCGTCGCGGAAACTCCTCGGTCTGCTCATGTGTTTCCCCACTCCTCCCCTGTCAGCGTGGGGCCGGGCCGGAGCATGCTCCCCGCCCAGCCTGCTGTGACTCTTCTTCAACACGAAGTGAAGAACGAGGCCCGCCGCGGCGACCCATCCGACGGGCTAGTCGCGCCCCGGCTTACGGCTGAGGCCCCGCCGGCCCGTCCGCAACACCCCGGGGCCGGCCGCGGGCAACACTGTCAGCGACCACCCACCCCACGCACTGTTCATCGGGCACCGCCATGCGGGTTAGACACGGGATCTCGTTTCTGAATCATGCCTGCGTCCCAGAGCGGGAAAAGGGGAATAACTCGGATGTTGCCGCAGGTCTCTATATCGCTCTCTTGATGCAGTAGCGAGCGCGCTTTTGCTTTCGCGTTCACCTGGCGACAGTTGCAGCCAGTGCGGCAATTCCGCTCGCAACTCGCGAATTGACCCAGATTGGCGAAGAGCTCGTCAACACGTCGGATGTCGCGTCTTGCCAAGCATGGATTACCGAAGGGGCCCGAGCATTTCATCCCCCGCTCGACAGCGCTGCGGTGAATTAGGCGGAGCACACCCTCGTTCGAGAAGCACACGACAGATGTCGTCCCCCGAACCGGTCACTCGAACGAGGGACTGTCATTCGCCGCGGCACAGCCGATCCATGACAGCAGGAAAGCGCGGCCCACTCGTCCAATGCTCAGAACCATTCGCCTACTCCTCGTTACCGCTGCGGTCGCAACTGCCGCCCTCAGCGGCGGCGCAGCACGCGCACTCGCTTGCGGCAACAGCGGCGGCTATTCGTATGCGGGTCTCGCAGCGCCGCAGCAAGCCTTCGGGATTTCCGCGCTGATTACGCCTCTCAACGCCTTCGACATCCTCAACGGCCACGTCGCCGGCTGGGTCGGCGTCGGCGGCCCGGGTCAGGGCCCGAACGGGACGAACGAGTGGCTCCAGATCGGGCTGAGCGGCTTCCCCGGCATCACCGGCAGCGACCTCTACTACGAGGTCGCACTCCCGGGCCGCTTCCCGACCTACCACCAGGTCGACGAGGCGCTGCCGGTCGGCAAGCCGGTCAAGGTGGCCGTACTCGAAATGCACAGCCGGCCCGACTGGTGGCGCGTGTGGCTGAACCACAAGCCCGTGTCGGCGCCGATCCGTATGCCCGAGAGCCACGCCCGCTGGAGCCCGATCGCCACGGCCGAGAGCTGGGACGGCGGGAACGGCGGCACGTGCAACAGCTTCCTCTATCGCTTCCGCCACGTCTCGGTCGCGCACGCGCCGGGCGGCGGCTGGCACCCGCTCACGGACGGCTACCAGATCTCGAGCTCCGTGACCAAGATCCGGCACTCGCAGGGCGCCGCGGCGTTCCTCGCGGCGGAAGGCCAGCCAGCCTTCCAGTTCCTCTCCGCTACTTCTTGATCCAGATCGGCGTGCCGAGCGGCGCGTACCGCCTGAGCTTCAAAGCGGTCGTGTTCGCGACGCGGACGCAGCCGTGCGAAACGGCCTGGCCGAGCAGCTGCGGCTGGTTGGTCCCGTGGATCCCGACGACGCCGCCTCCCGGCCACTCGGTCAGGTGCGAGTAGGCGCTCGTCTCGACGGCGAAGACGCCGAGGAACGGATCCTGATAGGGGACGAACCGGGCCGCGACGAAGTAGTGGCCGAGCGGCGTCTCCATGCCCGGCGCCCCGACGGCGACGATGGCGTGGTAGACGCGCTTCCCGCGCCAGAAGAGGTCGATCGTCCGACTTCCGACGTGGATGACGATCTGGCCGCGCGTCGCCTTGAGGGACACGGCGGTGGCGGGGATCCAACCGTACGTGCCGTTCGGGCGCATGGGGATGCTGACCCGGTACCAGACGTTGCCGTCCGAGCCGGCCCTCTTGCGCACCGCGAGCATCTCCTGCGGGCGGTAGTCGGGCCGGAAGTCGTGCATCACCTTGATCACGTGCGCCCGCGGATTCGGCCTCTTGCGGACGGCCACGGAGTGGACGGTCAGCTCCCCGGCAGCGGGGAAGACGGACTCGATCCGTGTCCGCGATGAGACGGACCGCTGCGACGTGGTGGTGGTCGCGGTGGCCGTCGTGCTGGTCGAGCCGGCCTCGGCTCGGGTCGGGAGCGCCACGGCAGCAGCGGTTCCGGCCGCTGCCACGAGCGCAGCGGCGATCATGGCGCGGCGAATCACGAGGTCGCAGCGTAGACGGTCGCGGCAGCCGGCGTCGAGGGACGCCACTGAGGCAGCGTCGCCCGGACGGTCGTACCGGCGCCGGGGCTCGTCTCGATCTCGACGGCGCCGCCGAGCAGCCGCACCCGCTCTGAGATCCCGGCGAGGCCGAGGCGGTCGTGGCCGAGGCGGCGCGGGTCGAAGCCGCAGCCGTCGTCGGTCACGGTCAGGCCGACGAACGTGCGGGTGCTATGCAGCCTGACCGAGACCCTCGTGGCCTCGCTGTGCTTGCGCACGTTCGAAAGCGCCTCCTGGACGACGCGGAAGAGGACGATCTTCTGCGAGTCGCTGAGGGTGTTCAGGTCGCCCTCGGCTTCGAGACCGACCTCGACGCCGGTCGCGTTCTCGAGCGCGCGCAACTCGGACTCCACCGCATCCGCCACGGGACGGGCGACTGCCGTGTTCGAGCGGATGGAGTGCGCGATCTCGCGCAGGCTCTCGTCGAGCGCGCCAAGCCGGGCGTGGACGTCGTTGAAGCGGCCGTTCACACGGTGTCTGTACTCATCAGGGACGACAGACGAGATCTGTGTCGACGCGGCCCGGAGCTCCTCGGCGACCGCAACGATCTCCTGCAGCGGCCCGTCGTGAAGGTCGCACCCGAGACGGACGAGGCGCCGCTCACCGGCCGCCACGAGGTCGTGCTCGCGCTGTACCTTTCGGTCGAAGAGCGACGCGCGCTCGAGGAGCGGGGCGAGCGCGATCGCAGCCTCCGAGAGATAGTCGTCCAAATGCCCCGACTCAATGCCCCGTCCGCGGGCGACGATCGCGGCGTGGGGCCGGTCCCAGCGCTCGACGACGCGGACGTGCAGTTGGGCCGAGCCGGCGGTCACACCGTCGAGAGCGGCACGGGCCACCTCGCGTAGGCGGCGGCTGCGCGGCGCTTTCCCGTGCGCGACGAGGCACGTGGTCGAGCCGGCTGCGTCGAGGATCCAGAGGGAGCACGCGGCGGCGGGCGCGAGCTCGACGAGCAGGGCGAGCGCGAGCTCGGCGGAGACCGTCGGCGGAAGCTGGGCGAACTCCTGGCTCGCGAGGGCGCGCCGGAAGACCGCGAAGGCCGCGGCCTCGGGCGGCAGCCCGAGCTCCGCCGCCACGGCTGTCACCGCGGCGCGTGCCTCGCCCGGCTCGAGCCGGTGCTCGACGGCGACCGCCACGATGGCGTCGCCGAGGAAGTCGAGCGCCGCTCCGTGACCCCAGCCGTCGGCCAGGCGCCGCGCCCGCACCTCGCAGGCACGGAGCGCGGCACGCAGGTCGCGTGGAAGCAGAGCTGCACTCGCGGCGTTCGGCTTTCCGGTGCCGATCGCCGCCGCACGGGCGGTCAGCTCCGAAGCCAGCGTCGCGCCAAACGGCGCGCTGCCGTCGGCTACAGCGTCCACAGTTTCCACACTCCCATTCTGCGTTCAATGAACGGGTTGAACAATGGGGCGGTCGGCCCAACGGTCGCTCATGCTCCTGAACGCCTCTCAGCAGAGGAATGGCTTCGTTATACGAAGGATCGCACGATGTAAGCGCTGGGAGTTCGCAGCGCTTAACGAAGCGGTTTGCGGGTTCTTGAACGGTGAGTCACAGCTTTGTTCACACCCGGCGCCGGGGCCCCGTGTGGTCCACCATCGCTCTGCGACGGGGACGGGGGCCGCTCGCGCCCGCGTCCGTGTGTTCAGAGATTGAACGCTTTTCGGTGTCGTTAGCCCTGCTCGAGCTCCTCGAGGGCGAGCACGTCTCCCGTCTCGACCCCCGCCGCGGCCGCAGCTCCCGCGGGCAGCTCGAGCGCGGCGACGGCGCGGCGCGCACCCGCGACGCGCCAGGGTTGCAGCCCGTGCCTGACGCCCACGACCTTGCGATCCCGGTCGAGGAAGACGACGTCGATCGGGAAGCGCATGAAGAACATGTGGACCGACGGAGCGGAATCGATCAGCATTCCCGTCCCCGGCTCGAGCCCGTCGCGGCCGAGCAGCCCCCGCATCCGAGCGAACGAGCTCCTGGGTAGCTCACACCGCTCGCAGAGGATCGTGCCCTCGGCGGTGCGCACCGTCGCAAACTCCGCAGCTGCCATCACTAGAAGCATCGCAACGTCTCCAGGACGCAGCCTCCGCCGAACGGCGAGCCCGCGCAAAACTTAGGAACGAACCTCCATGGCCGCGATCGGCGACATCGGCCGCTTCTCCTCACCAGGCAAGCTGGTCGGCTATCTCCAGCAAGGCCGAGTAGACGCCCCGGAAATCGGAGGTGGCCGACAGGTTGCCGTCGGTGTCCAGGCCGCGCTGCAGACCGGGGAACTCGCCGACCATCGTCCCGGCGGCGCGTGCCCCGACGAGGAAGCCGATGCGGTGCCGCTCCGTGGTCGGTTCCCTGGTCGCCGTTCTCGGCGGCACGGCGCCCGAACTCCGACCAGATGTGCACGAGGACGCGCTGGAACGCGAGCAGGGAGTTCGAGGTCAGTTGCAGTCAGGGGCGGGCTCAGCTCAGTGGGCGACCACGCGGCGGTAGCGCCAGATCGCGAGCGAGGCGAAAACGATCGCGATCCCGACCGACCAGAGGGCGGCTAGCCAGACGTCGTTGCCCACCGGCGTGTCGATGAAGAGCCCGCGGATCGCGTTGACCATGTTCGTGAACGGGTTGTGCCGTG
Source organism: uncultured Actinomycetes bacterium (assembly GCA_963796265.1). Taxonomy (GTDB): domain Bacteria; phylum Actinomycetota; class Thermoleophilia; order Gaiellales; family Gaiellaceae; genus Palsa-739. Next base: position 100,379 of record CAWCLA010000003.1, read on the forward strand.
CGACGGGCTGCAGCCAGCTCGGCATCGAGCCCACGGGCACGAACGCCGACGACACGAACGTCAGCGGAAAGAGGATCGTGAAGCCGTACGCGTTCGACGCCTCCGGGGACGACGCGGCGAGCCCGATGAACGCGAACACCCACGAGAACGCGTAGCCGATCAGCAGCAGCAACCCGATGCCACCCAGGATCGTCGGGACGTCGGTCCGGAAGCGGAAGCCGACGGCGAGCCCTACCGCCAGCATGACGACGAGCTGGATCATGTTCGTGCTGATGTCGGCGAACGTCCGGCCGGTGACGACCGCCGAGCGCGACATCGGCAACGACCGGAACCGGTCCATCAGCCCCTTCTTCAGGTCGTCGGAGAGCCCGAGCGCGGTCACGAACCCGCCGAAGGTGATCGACTGGACGACGATCCCGGGGATCAGGTAGTCGACGTATTGCACCCCCGGCGTCGAGATCGCGCCGCCGAAGACGTAGACGAAGAGCAGCACGAACATGATCGGCTGCACCGTGTAGCCCACGAGCAGGTCGGGCTGGCGCGCGATGCGCTTGACGCTCCGGGTCGCGAGCACCCACATGTCGGAGAGCTCGCGTGCGACCGCGCTCATTCCTGCTCCTCCTGCGCGTCTGCGGCAGCGCGGCCCGTCAACTCCAGGAAGACGTCGTCGAGCGTGGGCCGCCTGGTCGCGATGTCCTCGATCGCGATCCCCGCCTGATCGAGCGTGCGGACCGACTCGGCGATCGCACCGCCGTCCGAGATGGGGAAGGAGACGACCCCGTCGGTCACGGCCGGCCCCTGGCCGAGCGCCCCGAGGGCTTCGGCGGCAGCAGCGGCGAGAGCACGGTCGGCGAGACGGATCTCGAGCCGGTCGCCTCCCACCCGCTGCTTCAGTTCGTCCGGCGACCCCTCCGCGATCACGACGCCGTGGTCGACCACGGCGATCCGGTGCGCGAGCCGGTCGGCTTCGTCGAGCTGCTGCGTGGTCAGGAGCACCGTCGTCCCGCCGGCGACGAGCGCTTTGAGCGCATCCCAGAGCGCGATGCGACTCCGGAGATCGAGTCCGGTCGTCGGCTCGTCGAGGAACAGGATGGCCGGGCGGGCCACGAGAGCCGCGGCAAGGTCGAGCCGGCGGCGCATCCCGCCCGAGTAGGTGCGGACGAGGCGCTTGCCGGCGTCGGCGAGTCCGAAGTCGTCGAGCAGCTCGCCGGCCCGCTGCCGTGACGCGCGCCGGCCGAGGTGGTAGAGCCGCCCGACCATCTCCAGGTTCTCGGAGCCGCTCAGGTTCTCGTCGACGGCCGCGTACTGGCCCGCAAGCCCGATCTGCTCGCGCACCCGCGCCGGCTCCCGCGTCACGTCGAAGCCGGCGACGCGGGCGCTTCCCCCGTCGGGCTTGAGCAACGTCGTCAGGATCCGCACCGCGGTCGTCTTCCCCGCCCCGTTCGGGCCGAGCAGTCCCAGCACGCTGCTCGTGGGCGCGTGCAGGTCGACCCCGCGCAACGCCTCGACGTCGCGGTAGTGCTTCCGGAGGCCCTCCGCCTCGATCGCCGGACGCTCGCTCAGCGCTGCTCAACTCTCCCGACTGCCGCCACCGCCCGAGCGTACCGGCGGCGCGACCGCACGAGCTCGTCGAGCGCGCTGCGGCGACGAGAGAGCCGCGCCCCGGCTCTCTCGTCGCTTGCGCTGACTCGTCGGCTACGGGCTGGTGAAGACCGGGGTGGCGACGCCGTGGAACACGTTGTGCTCCATGGTGGCGGTCACGTTCCCGTCGACACCGAGCCAGATCCCGTACTGGTTGTCGCGGATCCGGTTGTGGGAGATCGTCACGTTCACCGGCACCGCCGCGAGGACGAGGACGCCCGTCGTGACCGTGTCGCCGGCGTCGGGGTCGCCGCCGAGGTTGTTCGTGCCGATCCTGTTGTGCACGATCCGGTTGCCGGAGAGGTCCTCGAACTCTCCCTCCCCGACCGGGTGTGCGTGGAGCGTCACGCCCGCCAGCCCGTTGCCGGCGATGTAGTTGTGCGTGACGAGGTTGTCGTACGAGGCCGATCCCGCGGTCGCGTTGGCGAAGAGCACGCCGGCTCCTTCGCCGCTCGTGCCGTTGCCCGTGATCCGGTTGTGGCTGATCACGTTGCGGTAGACGCCGGCGACCGACGGCTGGCGATTCCCGCTCGAGTCGAGCGCGTACGGGTTGTGGCCGGGCGCCGTGATCCCGCAGTCGTACAGGTTCTTCGTGACGACGTTGTGGGTGATCCGGTTGTGGTGCGTCGGCCCGAACTCGTCGGTGAGGAGCACCCCGCCGGAGTTGCCCTTGACGAGGTTGTGGCTCACGACCGAGTGGTAGACGCCCATCAGGTGGATGCCCTCACCGCAGTCGCCGGGCACCTGTCCGACCTCCATGCACTGCGGATACGGCGAGGTCGTCACGGGCGGGATCCCCCCGGTGTCGTTGCCCATGACGCGGTTGCGCTCGATCAGCACGTGGCCGATCGAGCCCCCGGCCAGCGAGCCGGTGGCGAGGATGCCCTCGCCGATCGCGCCGGTGACGGTGAGGCCCATGACGGCGACGTGGCTCGACTTGATCGTGATGCCGGCCAGGCACTCGGCCTGCCCGGGACCGCCCGGCCCGAGCTGGTCGCACATCAGGCTGTTCGTCGGCGCGCCCTGGATGACGGCTCCGTGGTTGCCGAGCAGCTTCAGCGGCGCGGAGATGACGACGTCCTCGGTGTAGGTGCCGCGGCAGACGACGACGGTGCCGCGCATCGGCGCGGCGTCGACCGCCGCCTGAACGCTGGTGTATGCGGCCGAGTGGCAATTGCGATCCGCCGCTCCGCTTGTCCCTGAAGGCGAGACGTACAACGCGGCCTTGCGGCCGTGGCCGTGATGGCCGTGACCGTGATGGCCCTGTCCGCCGCGATCGGCGCCGGCGGCGCCCGTCGCCACGCCGGCGACGAGTGCCACGGCCACGCACACGAGGCCGCGACGGAGATACCTCCTACGAGCTGTCATTCGTTCCCCTTCCTCAGTCATCCGCAGGTGCACAGCTGAATCCGACGCGAGCCCCACCGCGCTGAATCGATCTAAACCGATCGGCGACGAGGGAGACGAGGGCTAGGGGCGGCTTTTCGCGTTCTTTACACGGCCTCGAGGCAGCGCGGCTAGCGGAAGCTCAGGCCGAGCCGGCGAAACAGGGACGCGCCCGAAGCCGGTTCGTCGTCGCCGGCGCCGGCCGGCGGGGTCTCGCGCACTGCTTGGGGGACGCCGACCCAGTGGAAGACGGGCGGCGCGTCCGCGGGGATGTCGACGGTCACGGCAGCAGGCGGAGCGCCGTCTGCTCCGTTCGGGCCGAGTCTCCTCTTCAGCGCCTTCGCGCCGTTGATGTCCATCTACCCGAGCTCCTTCCGCGGCGTCGTCTGGTTCGCACCATGGGAGATAACTCCTCCATTGTCCAGCCCCGATCGACGGTGGCTATGGGCTCGCGAACACTACGTCCCGGCCTCAGGCCCGGGGGTCGACCTTCTGACGCGGTCGGCTTTACTGTCGATCATGGTGTCGCGCGAGCGCCTCCTCCAGCTCGGCGCGACCGTCGCCGAGCATGCGACTACGAAGCGAGTGCGTCTGCTTGCACAGCTTCTTCTTCTAGCGGGGGCTGTCTTCGTCGGCCTCCGTGTGCGCTCCCTATGGCACGGCGGCCACGTCGAGCTCGCCCGCGTGGACTGGGGAGCGCTTGTTGGCGCACTCGTGCTCGCTGGAGTCGGAACGGCGGCTGGCGGGCTGATCTGGCTCAGCATTCTCGACGCGCTTGGTGTGCGAACGAAGTGGCGATGGGCCGGGGTCTTCTTCCAGGCACAGCTTGCGAAGTACATCCCTGGATCCTTCTGGCAGTACGCCGGTCGCGCGGCCGTCGCCCGTGCCTATGGCATGCCTGTGCGAACCGTCGGTGTCTCCCTCCCAATCGAGGTCGCCTCCTCAGCGCTGGCCGGGGGCTCGATGGCAGCGCTTCTCCTTGGCTGGTGGGGTGCACTCGCCGTCGGTGCTGCCGCCGTTCTCCTGGTCGCACTCGAGCGGGTGGCCGGTTTCCGACGACCGACCGCGATCGCGACCGTCCGCGCGACTCTTTACTTCCTGCCCGTGTGGCTCCTTCTCGGCGGCAGCTTCTGGCTCTGCGCCCGCGGACTCGTGGCGGTGCCGGCGCATGATCTTGCGTTATATGCGGGGGCGTTTACCGTTGCCTGGCTGGCGGGGCTATTGGCGATCTACGCCCCGGGCGGCCTCGGCGTCCGCGAAGCGGTGCTCGTAGCATTACTCTCCGGCCGCCTCGGCACCGCCGACGCGCTTGTAGTCGCCGCCGCGTCGCGAGCAATCACGACATTGATCGATGTGGCGCTCGCTGGTGTCGGTTTCTTTCTCCTCCGGCAGGAGGACCGAGTACACCCATACGCAGAGGGAAGCCGTCCCTCGTTTTCCCCCGAACCGCCCGGGTCGGCCGGTCCATGATCCGTGCACTCCATGCCAAGTCGGAGAAGTTGGCGACCTGGCCGGGGCGGGAGCGCCGCTACCCCGGGATCGGAGACTCTGCCTATCTCATGCAGCGCGCGATCACTCGAAGCCTCGTGGCGGCCCGCGACGACTACCTTCAGCCAGGAGTACGGGTCCTGGACGTCGGCTGCGGAGTCCAGCCTTACTATCCCCTGTTCGCGGAGATCGCCTCCGTCTACGACGGCAATGACGTCGAGCCTGGACCGCGAATTGCGTACGTCTCACCAGTCGAGTCGTTATCGATCCCTGACGCCCAATACGACGTGGTGCTCTGCACGCAGGTCTTGGAACATGTGAGGCATCCCCACCGCGCGCTTCTGGAGATGACCCGTGTCCTCGTACCCGGGGGTTATCTCTTTCTGACTACGCTCGGCGTCTATCCGTTCCATCCACACCCGGGTGACTACTGGCGCTGGACGCAACAGGGATTCGAAGCGATGTTCGAGGACACGGAGAGGCTCGAGCTCGTACGGCTGCTACCGCACGGTGGCTCCGGGTCGGCCATTGCGATTCTGGTCAACACGTCCGTGCGGGAAGCGGTACGTGCCATCCGTGCCCCATGGATCGGCGCACCCCTTATTGGCATGATCAACATGGTCGGGATTGCCGTCGACAGGTTTCTGCCGGCACGGGCCAAAGACGCGCTGATCCCAAACTTCCTCGCGGTCGGCCGACGCGTCACCTGAGCGATGCCTACGGAGCGCCAGCCGCACGCGGCTCTCGACTACCGGTCTCGCATCCTGAAGGCTTCGAAGATCGTGGCGCAGCTTCGTGCCGCCCACTCGCTCGAGGGGGCTGTCGTGCTCGACGTGGGCTGCGGCGGCGGAGTGATCGCTCGCGAACTCGCCAGAGCCGTGGGACCGACAGGCGCGGTATTCGGTGTCGACGTGGTCGATCAACGCACTGCTTTCGAAGGTTTCGAGTTCGAGCGCATTTCGGACACGACCCTGCCCTTCCCCGATGGTCGCTTCGACATCGTCGTCAGCAACCACTGCATCGAGCACGTCGGAGACCGACGTGACCAGCTCAACCACTTGATGGAAGTTGAGCGAGTGCTTCGGCCCGACGGCGTCGGCTACCTAGCCGTGCCGAATCGCTGGACCCTCGTCGAGCCGCACTTTCGGCTCCCGTTCCTGTCGTGGCTGCCTCGAACGGTCGCGAGTGCCTTAGTGCGCCTCACACGACGGGGGACGCATTACGACTGCGACATTCCCGCGAGCGCATCGCTCGATCGACTGGTGCGCGAAGCCGGTCTCGAGTCGCACGAGATCACGATCGAAGCCCTATCACTGATCGATGAAATCGAGCGGCCTCGCGGACTGAAGAAATTGCTCTTGCGAACGCCACCGGCAATCGCTGGGAGGTTCGCTTCTCTCATGCCAACGAGGATGTACATACTCAGCCACAGGGAAGACCCGGCGGAAACAGCCAGGGGCGCGACATGCGGATCCTGACCATCGCGCATAGCTACCCGCTCTATCCGGGAGACAGCACTGCGCCCTTCATGGCGTCGATCGTAGAGGGACTCGCGGCCCGAGGGCACTCGCTCGACGTGCTCCTACCCCAGCATCCGAGATTTCGACAGATTGACAACGAGCAGATCCGCTTCCTCCAGTATCGGTACTCGCCCGTCCCCGATTGGGCCCCTTGGGGTTATGGCCACGCCTTGACGGGCGATTCACGTCTCAGCCCACAGGCAGTGCTCGCCATGCCGACCGTCCTGCTCTTGCTTCGATGGCGAATCGTTTCCCTCCTCGCGAGCAACGCGTATGACGTCGTCCACGCTCATTGGCTGGTGCCCAACGGATGGCTCGCGTCAACACCGGCCTCGCAACGTGCTGTCCCGCTGGTCGTCTCGCTCCACGGCAGCGACATAGCCGTGGCGGAAAGGACTCGACCGTTCGCTCCGTTCTGGCGCCGAGCGTTGAAGGGAATCAGCGCGCTGACCGCGCCGAGTAACGACCTCATTCTCCGCGCCGTGCGTCTCGGCGGCGATCCAGCCACCGCCCACACCATCCACCATGGAGTCGATACGAGGCTCTTCGCGCCGCGGGAAGCCAACGGCGACGTTCGAGCATCGCTCGGAGCGCGCGCAGACACACTACTCGTCGTGGCGGTCGGGCGACTCGTCGAGAAGAAAGGATTCCGCTATCTGATCGAGGCCTGCTCGCGACTGGACCGCACGCACCTGGCCATCATCGGCGAGGGCGATCTGCGCCCGGACCTGGAGCGGCTCGCTCTCAAAACCGGCGCTTCGGTCAAGTTCGTCGGCGAACTGGACCAGGCGGCCGTCGCCGATGCCACCGCCGCCGCGGATGTCTTCGCCGTTCCGTCGGTAGTCGACAGCAGGGGCAACGTAGACGGCTTACCAACTACACTGCTCGAGGCCCTCTCGGCAGGTAGACCGGTGGTTGCTTCCGCCCTCGCTGGTATCCCTGAGGTCGTCCGCGACCATGCGAACGGAATGCTCGTCCCCGAGAAGGACGTATCTGCACTTGAAAAGGCGCTAGGAGACCTGCGGGATCGCCCTGAGCTTCGCACTCGTCTCGCGGCTGAGGCTCGCGCCCGCGCTCTACGCGAGCTCAGCTGGGATGCAGCCGCGGCGGCCTTCGAACGCGTCCTGTCCAGCGTAGGGCCGTCGCGGTAAATCGACCGCTGCTCTAGCCAAAAGGCTGGCGTTCTCGACTCTGAGGGAGCTTCTCAACACTTTCGGTTTGATTAGGTTGCGCACGATGGATGCGGCTCTCGCGGAATCGGGGGGACCCATCGACCGGCTTGCCGCTCGGGCGACCCACGCCATCACCGGAACACGCGTCGTCTGGACTGCCACGCTCGTAGCTGCGATCGGCTGGTCATCCGTGGCCATCGTGCGAGAGTCCCTATTCCTCGAGACACGCTACAACACCGGCAACTTCACGCAAGCGATTTGGGCCACGGCCCATGGGCATTTCATGCGCGTGACTGAAATCGGCGGAGCCGAGGTGAGCCGCCTCGGTGTTCACGTCGACCCCATCATCGCCCTCCTCGCGCCACTGTGGTGGCTATGGCCGAGCCCGCGACTCCTCCTGACCGCTCAGGACGTGGCCCTGGCCCTCGGCGCGGTTCCGCTGTTTTGGCTCGGGCGTAAGCACCTTCCTCGGGAACGCGACGCAGCGTTGCTCGCCATCGCATATCTGCTCTCTCCGACCGTCGACTGGAACGCCGCGACCGCTCTTTCCGCCATAGCCTTCGCAGTGCCGCTTCTACTCTTCGCGATCTGGTACCTGGACGAGGATCGCCTTCTGCCGTTTGCGGTCACCGCTGGCGCAGCGATGTTCTGCCAGGAGCAGATCGGTCTGATCGTCGGCTGCCTCGGACTTTGGTACGGATGGAGACGCCGCCAGCTCGGGGTCGGCTTGGCTGTCGCCGCCACGGGTTTCGCTGTCTCCGCTATCGACTTCGAGGTTGTCCTCCGACACTTCTCCGGCGGGAGCCCGTACGAGGCGCGTTTCGGCGGCACGCCGAGCGGCATCGTGCGTGATCTCTTCACGCACCCACTGCGCGTGGCATCGCAGATCAACGCGCACGATCTTCTCGGCGTTCTGCTCGCAGTGCCTGTTCTTGGGTTCTGTTTCGGCTCGTCGATCATGTTGGCTGCTATACCGCAACTCGCCTTGCTGCTCCTCTCGCGCCGTTCCAACGATTGGAGCTGGTTCGGCGCCAACGTGCTTCCACTCATCCCGTTCATCTACGCGGCCACCGTGTTCACACTCGCGCGCCGTGCGGAGACGGGGGCTCGCAAGAACCGTGCCCTCGTCAGTAGTCCGGTTCTTGCTTCTTCCCTTGTCGTCTTCATCACGGTGGGCCCCGTCGGGGTCCCCCGTGCGGGAGCGCTGTTTCCGATCCGCGCGGCGAGCGCGAAGCAGCAAGCCGTAAATCTGATTCCGGCTAGCGCGCGAGTCTCGGCGACAAATCACCTGGCGGTCCCGCTCGCGGCGCGACGCTTCCTCTTCGTCTTCCCTGTGCTCCGGGACGCGAACTGGGTAATCCTTGACGTATACGACAGGAGCTTGCCGAACATGTCGTACATCCATCGGCGGACTGGGGTCGACTTCGACGTGAACGACCTTTCGTGGCAACCGAGGCTGATGCGCCGCGAGCTCCGCATTCTGGAGCACGGTCCGAGGTGGCACCTGGTCTATCAACGCCAAAGCATTTACGTCTTCAAGCGCGCACAAGCGTAGGAGAAGTTCTCGGCCCGAAGGATGGCCGACGAACACCAATCAGCAGGATTAAGGTCGGGCCTCGCGGGTCCCGCGGACACAATAAAGGGCCGGCACGTAGCCCAGTCGCTGCATCTCGGACGATCACGCCATCGGGCCGGGAGCTGAGCCCGGCCACACCGCCGGCGTAGGTCGCGGTGTGGACTGGGCCGGCTCCATCCAGCTCAACTATTGCTCGGAGGCTTGCGGAGCACGAGTATCCCGTGCGACCAGAAGACTGTTCGCCACGCCTTGTCCATCTCGTACTTGCGGATGACGCGTTTATAGCCCTTAGCGTCGAGATACGTCTGATCATTGACGTCGATGACTATCCACTGCGATGGGCCAACAGACGGGAACGTGTAGAGGTAGCGTCGCTCAGCAAGATGTGAGCCCAGCTTGTTCGAGGCTGCGACCGGGGCACCGCTCGGGATCAGGTTGACGGCCTGCGTCTTCGCGGCAACCAGTGGCGATCTGAACGCCCCGATGTCACCCGGCAGAACCGCCATCGGGCTATAGACAGCTACGGCTGTGGAGCCCGCGAGAACCCACAGCGGAAGGTCCAGCCTCTTCTCCTTGAGTCGCGCTGCGCCGAAGATGCTCGCCGCGACCACGAACGGCACTATTCCGGCGGTGTATTGGAAGAGGACGGTGGTCTGCGCAGCCTTGCCCGAGAGCAGGTTGATTGCGAGGTCGGGCACGGCGCCGAGAAACAACAGCGGCTCCAAGGCCCAGAGGCCGAGGAAGGGAACGAGCAGGAAGACCAGGTAGAACCCCTTGTGACCAGTCGCGACGGCGTGCACGAACGCTGCCGGATCGCTGAAGAGCTTGTGCACCATGCCCCTAGGCGTCCCGCCAACCGCAGCGTACCGTCCCGCGAAAGGGTTGACTCCCTTCGGCGCGAAGTGGGGAATCACCCACAAGAAGTTGAAGAGCGTGACACCGAGCCCTGCGGTGAACACTCCGACCCCGAACAGCCGACGCCCTCTCCGGACGGCATACCAGATTCCGAGACAGCCGACGGCGAGCGGTATTTCCTCCTTCGTCGTGAAGGCGAGCAGGGCGACCGCCGAGAACGCAAGCAGCCGGTCCTCGTCGAGGAACCAGATGGCGTAGAGCGCCAGCGGGACGGCGAAGGAGACGGGGTGGAAGCCGTCCGCGCTCGTGAACGCGTTAAACTGCGTTGCGGGATAAAGAAGGTATGCGAATGCGAAGTGGGCCGCGGCCCGCGCCGATCCAAGGTGCTTCCGGGCGAGCCAGAAGACCGGAAGCGCGCCGCTCGCGACCGCCAACACCTGCAGGATGAGCAGAAGCAAGGGGCTCTTCCAGATCCGGAAGAGGGGCGCCACCAGGACGAGAAATGGGTCCACGTGGAAACCGAGCCGACTCTCCTGATGGCCCTTCAGGGTCGTGGTCTCGAGAACATGCCCATGCCCGGTATTCCAGATCGCCTGCACCATGTTCCCGAGGTCGAAACGCGCCGTCTCGTACACGACGTAATGCAGAACGGCCGCGAAGACGAAGAGGACGGCGTAGGCCGCGACCCCGACATAGAGAACGCGTAGCGCTACGGCATCCTCGCCGGCTTCAGCTCGCATTCGCCCGCGCAGAGGTGCGAACATGTTTTCGAGAGAGGACACCCTTCGCCGACCAACCGCAGTCTCGCTCACCCGCCGGATCACACCCCGAGTTGACTCAGCGGAGCACGTCGCGCACGTGCGCGCGCCCGCTTCTTGTCGCCTGCACCTTCTCCTCGTGGTGACTGGTCAGCATCTCGCCGATCAGCCCGAGCGACAGGAACTGGATGCCGACGACGACGAGCAATACGCCGAGCAGGAGCAGCGGCCGTCCGCCGATCCCCGCCCCGCCAATCTTGACGACGGTCAGATAGCCGAGGATCGCAACGCCGGCGACGGACGCGCTCACGCCGAGCCCTCCGAAGAGGTGCAGCGGACGATGACGGTAGCGCCCCATGAAGACGATCGTCAACAGGTCGAACGGCGCCCGCAGGTAGCGCTCGATTCCGAACCGCGAGTGCCCGTTCGTCCTCGAGCGGTGATTGACGGGCAGCTCCGTGACGCTGAAGCCGAGGTGGTGCGCTAGGACGGGCACGAAGCGGTGGCGCTCGCCGTAGAGCTGCACGTGCTCGAAGACCTCCGCGCGGTATGCCTTGAGGCCGCAGTTCATGTCGTGCAGCTTCACGCCCGTCGCTACTCGCGTGACGGTGTTGTAGATGCGGGACACGAACCGCCTCACGAACGGATCGTGGCGATCGCACTTCCAGCCCGACACGACGTCGAATCCCTCGTCGAGCTTCGCGAGCAGGTTCGGAATCTCGGCGGGGTCGTCCTGCAGATCGGCGTCCATCGTGACGACGACCTCGCCGGCCGCGACCTCGACTCCCGCTGCGAGCGCGGCCGCCTTGCCGAAGTTCCTGCGCAGGCGAACGACGCGAATGTTGAGGTGCGCTGCATGCAGCCGCACGAGCTCGCGATAGGAGGCGTCGGTCGAGCCGTCGTCGACGAACACGACTTCCCAGTGGAGTTCCATGAGCGCGGACTCGAGTTCCCCGTACAGCTGCTCGAGCGTCGCGTCCTCGTTCAGAAGCGGGACGACGACGGAAAGGAGGCGCTGCTTCGAAGCCGAGCCCGAGACGGCCGGCGCATCATCGCTCAGCTCGGCCGGGTCGGCCAGCTCATCAGCCGTCGATTCGCTGCGAGAAACCGCCACGATCAAGACTTAACGGCCGGGAGACCCATCCCACACCCCCCGCACGGCTTAGCTCTCCCGTATGGAAGTCTGGGCAGATCGAGCGAGGCGAGAGCGGGGCGGTCGTTCGGTCCCGCCCATCGACCAGGGACGCACCCGACCGGCGCGCGTTGATCTTTTCCCGCAGCCGCTCTAGCTTCCGCCCGTGAGCACCCACACGAGCTTTCCCGCCACGGGCATCGCCGTACGCCCATCTAGGCGGCGGCTGACACCGCCCATTGCCGTCGCCGCGACCTGCGCTGCCGTGTTCGGCCTTGTCGTGATGGTCAATGGACTGCGCCACTACGGGTTCGGCGTCGACTCCTTGGCGTACTGGTCGGTCTGGCACCATGGCTTCTACTCCGAACCGCCGGGCGCAAGGGGCGCCTACCTCTACTCCCCGGCCTTCGCCCAGGCGATCTGGCCGCTCGCCCAGCTTCCGTGGCCAGTGTTCGCCGGCCTGTGGGGTGCGGGAGTCGTCGCGGCGCTCGTCTGGCTGCTCTGGCCTCTTCAGTGGCAGCTGCGACTCGCGGCGCTCGCCCTTGTGTCGCCGGAAGTCATCGTCGGAAACGTATGGGCTTTTTATGCCGTCGTGCTCGTGATCGGGTTTCGGAGGCCGCAAGCCTGGGCGCTGCCGCTGTTGACGAAGGTGACCGCAGGGATGGGATGCGTCTGGTTCGTCGTTCGCCGCGAGTGGAAGTCGCTGGCCCAGGCGGTCGGCGTCGCGACGCTGATCGCCTGCGTCTCCTTCGCGATTTCGCCCGATCTCTGGTCCGTGTGGGTCACGTACCTGTTGCACAACCAGGTCGATGGCTCACCGCCACTGATCTTGCGCCTGCCGCTCGCAGTGGCTCTCGCCGTGTTCGGCGCGGTGCGCCGCCAGCCCATGTGGCTCGCATTGGCGATTGTCTTCGGTTCACCCGTTTTCGGGCCCGAGAACTTCGTGGTGCTGGCTGCCCTCCCTCGGCTCCGGAGCATCGCTTGACGGTGGGCGTGGCCGCGGCACTCGGAGGCCGCGTGCGCGGGCGTCCGCAGCCGGTGCTTGCTTGACGTGCCGGCGAACGCGCGCCAGACGATCGTTCCCGCTCCTGAGCGAACGGTCGAGAAGCAGACCGTCGCTGCGCGCGTCACCGGGATGCTCGAGGAAAATGGGACGCTCGTGCTCGTGGTCGCAGCGTTCGCCGCGACCCTGATCACCCACCTCCGCACGGCGCTCGCGGCGGATGGCTGGATGGCCCTGCTCTCGGGACGCGTCGTCGCCCAGCACGGGCTGCCCTCGTACGACACGCTGACCATCTGGGCGCACGGGCATCGCTGGGTCGACCAGCAGTGGTTTGCGCAGCTCGTGCTCTACGAGCTGGAGCGGCTTGGTGGGCTGAACCTCGTGCTGCTCGTCCATGCCGCGCTCGTCACCCTGGGGCTCGGCGGTGCGGCGGTGCTCGCACGACGGCTCGGCGGTTCGGCGCGCTCGGCAACGTGGACGGCGTTGCCGGTGCTGGTGGCGTTCTGGCCCGGCGCCGCGATCATGCGGCCGCAGTCGTTCGCGTACGCGCTCTTCGTCGCAGTCCTCTGGCTTCTGCTCGACGACCTCAAGCGCCCCTCGCGTCGCGTCTACCTCGCGCTGCCACTGCTCGCGCTATGGGCGAACCTGCACGGCTCCGTGATCGTGGGCTCGGGACTCGCATCAGGCTACGCGCTCGTCGAGCTCGCCGGCTCGCTCTGGAAGCAGCCGCGGACCGTCCCCCCGCGTTCGCTCGTCCTGCTCGTCGCGCCGTGGCTGTGCATGCTCGCCTCGCCCTACGCGACGTCGCTCCCGCACTACTACCGGACGATCTTCTCAAGCGGATTCGGGAGCTACGTCACCGAGTGGGCGCCGACGACACTGACGCTCGCGCACGCCCCGATCTACCTGCTCGCTCTCGGCGGCTTCTGGCTGCTCGGACGCACCGGCGCACAGACGTCGACGTTCGAGAAAGTCGCATTCGTCGGCCTGAGCCTGCTCGCATTCGACGCTGTACGAAACGGCGTCTGGCTCGCGCTCCTCTCACTCGTCGTCCTCCCGCGGCTGATAGACCCGCTCAGGGCGCCGGCAGCGGAGCCGAAGCGGATGAACCGGATGCTCGCGCTCGCGATGCTCGCCGGCGTGGCCGTGGCCACGGTCGCAGTCGCCTTCGAGCCAGGCTCGTGGTTCACGAAGCAGCAGTACCCGGCCGCCGCCGGAAACGCGGCGGCGAGAGCCGCCGGTGCGGGCGGCCGGATCTTCGCCAACGAGATCTACGCCGACTGGCTCGTCTTCGAGCACCCGCAGCTTGCCGGCCGGATCGCGTACGACTCCCGCTTCGAGCTGCTCACGAGTCGCCAGCTCGCTTCCGTGACCGCCTTCCGCAGCCTTGTCTCCGGCTGGCGCTCCACCCTGCAGGGCTACTCGGTGCTCGTCCTCGACAAGAACGACGACCACAAACCGATCAGAGCGCTCCTCAGGGCGCGGGCAGCACGCGTCGTGCTCCGGCGGGGCACGGTCGTCGTGTTGCGCCGGCGCTAGCCGTCGGAGCGAGCGACCGCAGCACGATCAGAGCCGCCACCGCGAGCGCGAAGCACGTCCGCCACACGCTGCCGTTCGAGTGCGCGATCGGCGTGGCCCAGAAGGCGAGTGGCGCGAACCAGAGCGCCGACAGGCGAGGGCGCGCAAGGGCAATTGGCACAAACAGCAGGACGAGGTAGTGGAGCCAGAGCACGGGAGTGACGAGAAGCGCCCCCGCGACCGCGATCGCGAACGAGCGCCGATCGCCGTCCGACCCACGCCCTGCCAGCACCACGGCGGCGACGACCGCGACCACGAGCACGGCCGTGAGCCCCGTCGCCGCAGCCCCTCCGAGCCGCAACAGCCCGACGAGCGAGTAGCTCTGCACCGCCTCGACCCGTGAGAGCACACCAAGCAGGTGCGGATAGCCGTGCAGACCGGCGAAGTCGATCGCGGCCCAGCCAGCCACGAGCAGGACAACGGCGACGGCGGCCGCCGCAGCAGCCGTTCGGAGGCGGCGCGTCACCAGGAGCCAGACGAAGAGCGGCCACATGAAGAGCTTCGCGACGGCGGTGAGAGCCGTGACCGCAGGCGCGACGTGGCGGCGGTCGCGGTACCGCCATGTCGCGGCGACGCCGAGAAGCATCGCCGAGCTGAGCGCGCCAAGGCTGACGGTGTCCAGCACCGGGGCCGTCAGGAGCGCGAGACCGTAGCACCGCCAGTCCCGCACTCCCAGGAGCCGCAACGCGAGCAGCACACACCCCAGCGTGAGCAGAAAGACGAGCACCCGGCCGACCTCGTCGGGTAGTGCGGCGAGCGGCGCGACAAGAAGAGCGGTGATCGGCGGATAGACGAACTTGTCGTTGTGGCCGAGCGCCGCCGGGTCCGCCATTGGGTACGGCGAACGGCCGTGCAGCACGGAGTGGGCGGCCGAGCGGAAGATCTCCCAGTCTCCGAACGACGACCCGCGGAGGCGCAAGTCGGCGGCCAGCACGACGAGAAAGAGCAGGAACGGCACCCAGAGGAAGACGGCGAGCTCCCAGGGCTGTCCCAGCGTACGCATGCGTACGGCGAGCCACTCGCCGGCATCCCTCATAAGACCATTGAAACCAGAGCTGCGCCGTGCGACCATGGCAAAAAGACCTGGACGTAGCCGGACCTTCAGGAGAAGCCGTGGGGCGCGCATTCATCCAAGCTGATGGGTAGCTCTGGAGCCTCCTGAGCTCGTGACCCACGCGAAAGGTGTTGGAGACAATGACCGTAACCTCGGTTGTACGGCGGCTGCAGGCAGCAATACGGCCAGCGTCGGAAGAGGACGGGCAGGCGCTCGTCGAGTACGCGCTGCTCGTCTCCCTCATCGCGCTCGTTGCGTTCGTGGCCGTCGAGACCTTCGGCCTCGGCGTTTCCGGGCTGTACAGCCACATCGTCGCCGTCTATCCGTGATCTCCGCTGCTTCGGGCGCGATGATGATGCTGGGTGCGATTTGACCGAAGGACTGGACTATCCCAGCCTTCCTGTAGAGGACCGCGAGGCGGCGGGGTTCTATCACCTGATCAGACGGAACGCATTCCGCGGTTGCGGGATGCATCACATGCAGGGTGTCGACCCTGCACGATGGGGGCGCACCGGCAAGACCGGCGGCCCTCCGAAGGAGGACACAGGTGGAGAAGCTTCTCTCGCTCCCTACGCGGGCCTACCTTGCAGTCGTGGCTCTGCGGGATCGCGAAGAGGGTCAGGCGCTCGTGGAGTACGCGCTCCTGCTCTCGCTGATCGCGGTCGTTTCGATCGGCATCCTCACGTCGCTCGGCACGAGCGTCTCGGGGATCTTCAACAGCGTGAACGACGCGCTGTAAGCGAAGCCGGTACGACGATGAACGAGAGGGCTTCCTCGCCTCGCCCGAGGCCCGAGGGGCCCTCTCGTCATTTTCGTGGTGCCCGCGGGCTCGCACGCTCCGAGCGCGGAACCGCCGTCGTCGAGTTCGCGCTCGTCGCGCCGCTCCTCTTCCTTCTCATCTTCGGGATCGTCGACTTCGGGCGGGCGCTGGACTACTACAACCAGCTGACGCAGCTCTCGGGTCAGGGAGCGCGCGCGGCAGCAGTCAACCGCAACCCGGACGGCACTGCGCTCTCGAACTCGAACCTCTACTCGATCCAACAGCAGCTGGCGACCACGTACACGGCCCAACCCGAGCTCAGGAACAGCTCGGACTATTACGTATGCATCACCCACGTTCCGACGGGCACCGAGCCTTATGTGACCGTTCGGACGAGCTACAAGTTCAAGTTCATCCCGCTCGTCGGCGCCGCCGCGAACGCACTTGGCGGGCTGACTTTGAGCTCGACGCAAACCGAACGCGAGGAAGTCCCGCCCGTCGACACCAACGGCGATCCGACCTATGCCGCCGGAAGTCAGAACAGCAACAACACGGGGTGCTCATGATGCGTGCATTTTGCGACCAGCTAAGGGGTCCCCAGCGCGAGCGAGGGGCGGTCATGGTGATCTTCGCGCTCGCCCTGCCCGTTCTCGCCCTGTTCGCGATGTTCGCGATCGACGTCGCGCACTGGTACGACTACAGCCGCAACCTCCAGAATCGCGCCGATGCGGCGGCGTTGGCAGCCGGCGTCCAGTACGGCGGGACATGCGCATCCGGGACGCCGTCGGCGGCCGCGATGGCGAGCATCGGCCAGGCCGCGCAGAACTACAGCGGCGCCGGCTCGATAAGCGACCTGTACTACCCATTCGACGCGGCCGGGACCCAGAACACTCCCAACCTCAAGGCAGGAACGCTCGACCACTACCACTTCCTGATCAACTCGCAGGACTACTGGCAGAGTGGCCAGACCAGCGCCTCACAGAGCTTCACGATGGGGAGCCCCAGCACCGTGTGCTCATCACTCGACGAGGACGGGAGCCGGGGGCCATTCGTAGACGTCAAGGTCACCCAGGACAGCCTTCCCCTGTTCCTGCCGCTGGTTGGCCTCAAGCCGACGATCACCGCGCACGCGCGAGTCTCCCTCGAGCAAGGAGTTATCGAGAACAACATTCGTCCGATCGCCGTGCGCGACAATTCAGCGATTCCGTGCGTCAGCGTCAACTTCGTCAACGCCCAGACGAACAACGTCATCAAGACGGTCGCGTTGACCAAGGACGCAACACCAGATCCGAACTTCCCGACCGCGATCCTCTGGGATAACCCCGGAGGCGACACCGTCGCCCTTCCCCCCGCGACGAGCCTCGCCGACGTCTACGTCCAGCCGTTTCTGAACAACTGCAGCGGCAGCGGTGACACCTACGACGGCTCGAGTGGGCTGAACTGGATCAACGTCTACGACACGAAGACGCCGAGCAACGACCAGGCGCCGTTGATCACAACCGGCGGCGTGTTCTTGACCGGCTGCATCAGCAACACCGGCGCCTTCAACCAGTACTTCACTTCCACCATTTGCCAGGCGGGCATCACGGCGAACGTGGCCTTCGCGCCGAACGTCCCAGTGGCAAATCAACAGGTTGTGGCATACGACAACGGCACCCCGTATGCGCTCACCTGGGTATCTGGGACCACGTGGCACACTGACAGTGGCCCGTCGGTGGCAGCCGGCTCCGGGCAGCATCCCATCGATATCCAGGCGACCCAGACGGCAGGATCCGTCGGCGGAAGGGCCTGCAAGACCAACGGCAACCCCCAGGCGTGCAAGAACATCGACCTCGGTGTCCACCAGCAGGCATTCGGCGCCTGTAACGGCTGCGGGGACCCCGACGAGTCGGGGCCCATCGTCGCTCTGCGAACTCGGCTCTCGACGGACAACCCGCAGGACTCGGGACAGAACGTCTTCGCTGTCGGCAGCTCGCCGAAGCTCGTCGTCGAGGTCGTTCTGCAGGGGCTGCACTTCGACGCCCCGGGACAGACGGCAACGGTTCTCCGTCCAGGCGTGCAAACCGATCATGCGACTGGCCTCATCGATTGCGGGCAGGGGAACGGAGCGAGCGCAGATGCGAACGCCATTCTCAACGGCTGCCCCCTCGTGGGAACGCCGCTCTGCAGCAAGCCTGACTTCTGCGCTCCGCTGAAGATCTACGACAGCGCGCTGCACCCGAATGGGATCTGCGACCCCGAGCTGCGACAGACGGCAAACCCGGCCTACGCCGACTGCGTACAGGCGACCAGCGGCCAGCGTCGAAACAAGATTCCCGGCACGATCGCCCAGCTGATCGTCACCAAGAGCAACGTGTGTTCGCCGAACCACTGGCCGGAGTATTCAGGCAATCCAACTACGTACTCGTTCCCAGCGGGAGATCCGCGAGCAATCACTTTGATCATCACCTCACCGGCTGACCTGTCACAAAACGCCACAGTCCCGATCCGGAACTTCGCGACGTTCTATGTCACCGGCTGGGACACCGGCGGGAGTATTCGAAAATGCAATCTGCCGCAGCCTGGCAATCCGCCCGCGCTGCCCCCGCCGCCGGGCGGCTACGGAAACGAGGCGTATCCGGTCAAGGGATCGTCCAACGGCGCCATCTGGGGCCACTGGATTTATTACACCGACCCGAGCGCAGGGGGTAATGGAACGTTCTGCAACCCGAATGCCCTCGGCGTCTGCACTCCGGTGCTTTCGCGGTAATCGATAGGAGGAGAAAGAGCAGTGGAAAACATCATGTCGAGCAAGCTGTTCACGACGCGGCAGGGCACCGTCTTGCTCGGCGTGATCGCAGCGGTCATCGCGGCCATTGCGCTGATCGTGTACCTGAACCACTACCGCAACAGCGTCAACGCAGAACGCACCGTCTCGGTGCTCGTCGCCCAGAGGCTGATCCAGAAGGGGACGCCGGGCGACGTCATCCGCACGACCGCCGGCCTCTATCGGTCGACGGGCATCCCCAAGGGCCAGGTCGAGACGGGCGCGATCGTCAGTCCGGCGACGCTCGCCGGCAAGGTGGCGCTGACGGACATCTCGCCGGGCCAGCAGCTCACGGCCGCCGACTTCGGGCCGGCCACGGGCTCGGTTGCGACCAAGCTCGACCGCAACCAGCGCGCCGTCGTCGTCTCGCTCGGCTCGCCGCAGCAGGTGGGCGGGCAGATCGCAGCGGCAGCCACGTCGACGTCTGGGTCTCGATCACGAGCCAGGGCGGTAACGGTGCAATCGTCCCACCGTGCGCGAGCTGTTCCAGGACATGTACGTGCTCAAGCGGCGCGAGCGGCGGCAACGTCACCCTGAGGGCGACGCCGAAGCAGGCGGGACGCTCATCTACGCGTCGCAGAACGCGCAGATCTGGCTCGTGCTGCGGCCGACGATCGGCTCGACATCACCGAAGCCGCCGGTGATCGGGGCCGGCAGCCTGACGGGAGGCTGAGATGACTGACCCCATCCGCATCCTCGTCACGCTCGCCGAGCACGCCGACCCGCGGCTCGTCGAAGCAGGCGCTCCAGGACGACCCGTCGCTCGAGGTCGTCGGCTACGCCGACTACTTCGACGACTGGCGCGAGTTCCTCGAGCAGCCGGCCGACCTCGTCGTCGTCGCCTGCTCCGCCGCGGACGAGACCGCGAGCGCACATGGTCGACCGTGCGGTCAAGCACCGGCCCGACCGGCCGGTGGTCGTCATGAGCGAGTCCTCGCCCGAACGGCTTCCTGCGGCAGGCGTTCGAGGCCGGAGCCGACGACGTGGTCACGCTCCCGCAGCCGCCGCACGAGGTCGCGTTCACGCTGCAGAAGGTGATCGCGCGGCGGAAGGGCCTCGCGATGCCGGGCAAGGCGGCCGCGCCGCTCATCGCCGTCCTCGGCCCGAAGGGCGGCACCGGGAAGACGCTGATCGCGACGAACCTCGCCGTCGCGCTCGCCCAGCGCGACGCGAACGTCGTCCTCGTCGACCTCGACCTCCAGTTCGGCGACATCGGCCTGGCTCTCGGGCTCTCGCCCGAGCGGACGATGTACGACCTGATGAAGGCCGGCCCGCCGTTCGACCACGAGAAGCTCGACCGGCACCTGATCCGCCACTCCTCCGGCGTCAAGGTGCTGATCGCGCCGACGCGACCCGACCAGGCGAGCGCAGTCTCGATCGACTACCTGCGCGACATCTACGCGTCGCTCCGGACGATGTGCGACGCGGTGATCGTCGACACGCCGCCCGGGTTCACGCCGGAGGTGATCGCGACGATCGACGTCTCGACCGAGGTGTGCATGGTCGGGATGCTCGACTCGCTCTCGCTCAAGAACACGAAGCTCGGCCTCGAGACGCTCGACCTCATGGGCTACGACACCGAGCGGATCTCCCTCGTCCTCAACCGTGCCGACTCGCGGGTCGGGATCACGCCCGACGACGTCTCGACGATCGTCGGGCGCAGCCGGACGTATCAGTACCGAGCGACCGCGAGATCCCGCGCTCGGTCAACGAGGGAACTCCGATCGTCGCGGCGAAGCAGCAGTCCGGCGCCGCGAAGGCGTTCCGCGCCCTCGCCGACCGCTACGCGAAGACACCTGCTCCGACCCCGGCGGCGCTGCCGGGCGCCGCCTCCGGCGTCCGCGCGCTGATCGGAAGGAGGCGCTAGATGGAGCTGCACGAGCGCCTCAACACCGTCGAAGCCGCTCACCGGCGCGGACGACCCGTTCGCGGAGGTCAAGAGCCGCGTCCACTTCACCGTCATCGGCGACCTCGGGCCGCAGCTCTACAACGTCAGCATGGACCCGGAGGCGCTCCGCGAGCGGGTGCTCGCTGACGTCCGCGACCAGCTCGCCCAGGAGACGGGCATCTCGCGCGACGACCGGCAGCGGATCGCGCTCGAGGTCACCGACGACATCCTCGGGCACGGCCCGCTCGAGCGGCTCCTCGCCGACGAGAGCGTGACCGAGATCATGGTCAACGGCCCGTTCGACATCTGGATCGAGCGTGCGGGCCGTCTCTCCCAGAGCGACGTCCAGTTCAACGACGAATGGCATCTGCGCCGGATCATCAACAAGATGGTCGCCCAGGTGGGACGCCGCATCGACGAGTCGTCGCCGATGGTCGACGCGCGCCTGCCCGACGGCAGCCGCGTCAACGCCGTCATCCCGCCGCTCTCGCTCAGCGGGCCGATCATCACGATCCGCAAGTTCAGCCGCAAGCGGCTGACACTCGACGACATGATCAAGCTCGGGACGCTCAGCCAGGAGACGGTCGAGTTCCTCCAGCGCTGCATTCGCGCCCAGCTGAACATGCTCATCTCGGGTGGAACCGGCTCGGGTAAGACGACGCTTCTCAACGCGCTGTCGACTGCCATCCCGAACGAGGAGCGCATCGTCACGATCGAGGACGCTGCCGAGCTGCGGCTCAACCAGGAGCACGTGCTGCGCCTCGAGGCGCGGCCGAAGGACCTCGCGGGCGAGAACGAGATCCCGATTCGCATGCTCGTACGCAACTCACTGCGCATGCGGCCCGACCGGATCATCGTCGGCGAGGTGCGCGGCGCGGAGGCGCTCGACATGCTCCAGGCGATGAACACGGGCCACGACGGCTCGCTCTCCACGATCCACGCGAACACCGCCCGCGACGCGCTCGCCCGCGTCGAGACGATGGTGCTGATGGCCGGCTACGACCTGCCTGTCCGCGCAATCCGCGAGCAGGTCTCGTCGGCGCTCGACGGCATCATCCACCTCGAACGGCTCGAGGACGGTTCCCGCCGCGTCACCTCGATCACCGAGGTGCAGGGGATGGAGTCCGACGTGATCACGCTGCAGGAGCTGTTCAAGTTCCAGATCGACGAGGTGACGCGAGACGGCGCGATCGTCGGCGGCCTGCCGCCGACGGGGCTGCGGCCGACGTTCCTCCAGAAGTTCGAGAAGCGCGGCGTCGCGCTGCCGCTCGGCCTCTTCCAGGAGGGCCGCGAGCCGGAGCTCGGCGCGCCGCAGTCGGGACGGTCGGCCGGTGAAGCGACTCGCCCTCGTCGCGGCGGTCGCTCTCGCCGCCGGCGTGCTCGCCGGCACGGCGCGGCGCCGCCGGTCGTCCGGCCTGCGCGTGGTCGAGGCCAAGGGCCCGGCCTTCCCGGTGCGGACGTTCGTGCTCTCGCTGCCGAGCGGCCGCAAGCTGACGATGCACGACGTCCAGGTCACCGAGAACGGCGACTCCGTCGGCGAGCCGACGCTCGTCCCCGCCAGCCAGGCGTCGAAGAAGACGTTCGGCGTCGTCCTCGTGCTCGACACGAGCTGGAGCATGAACGGCAGAGCCGATCGCGGCCGCGTCGCGGCCGAGCAGGCGTTCGTCGCCAGCCGTAATCCCAACGAGCAGGTTGGCGCGATCGACTTCAACCGCAACGGCGACGGTCGCGCTCCCGCTCACGACCTCGGCGACGGAGATCTCCGCTGCTCTTGCAAGAACCGCCGGGGCTCGGCACCGGCACGCACATCTTCGACGCCGTCGGCGCAGGCCGAGGCGATGCTCGCCGCCGCCCACATCGGCTCCGGCTCGATCGTCGTGCTCTCGGACGGCGCCGACACCGGCAGCACGAAGACGATCGACCAGGTCGCGCAGGCTGCGCTCGGCCAGCGAACACACGGATCTACACGATCGGGCTGGCACGACGAGACCTACAGACCGGGCACGCTCAAGGCTCTCGCCGCGGCCGGAGGCGGCCAGTACGCGCAGGCCAAGGCGAGCGCGCTTGCACCGCTCTTCGACCAGCTCGGCCGGCAGCTCTCGAACGAGTACCTGCTCCAGTACAAGTCGCTGGCCGGTCCCGGACGTGCCGGTCCGCGTCGAACGTGAGCGTGAAGGGGCTCGGCAGCTGCCGTGACCGGCTACCGAACGCCGGCGCTGCCGGTCCGCACCACGGCCGCCTCGCGCCATACCAGCCAGTCGCATCGGGGAGCCGCATCTGGGGCTCCGTGATCACGATGATCGTGCTCGCGCTGCTCGGAGCCGGCGGTCATCGCGCTGCTCGTGATCGGGCTCCTCAGCCGAGGCGGAGCGGCCTGCCCGCGCGGATGGCGGAGTTCGTCTCGATCCGCGGCCTGCAGCGGGACAAGGGGAGACGGCCGCGCCGAGCCACCGACGGGGAGCCCGCAGCACGACAGTTCTGGACGCGGTTCGAGGAGATGCTCGAGATCGCCGACATCAAGGCGGAGCCCGAGACGATCGTCGCCGGCACGTTCGCGGCGACGGCGCTCACCTTCCTTCTCATCTACGCCGGGACGGGGTCGCCGTGGTGGGCGCTCTTCGCGCTCGGTCGTGCCCGTACCTCGCCCGCGAGTGGGTTGATCCGCACGCTCGCGCACCGGCGCAACCGCTTCGCCGAGCAGCTTCCCGACGCGCTCCAGGTGATCGCATCCGCCCTCCGCTCGGGGCACAGCTTCGCCGGAGCCCTCGCGGTCGTCGTGGAGAGCGCGTCCGAGCCGATGAAGAGCGAGATGCAGCGCGTCGTCGCCGACGAGCAGCTCGGCATCCCGATCCAGCACTCGCTCGGCGTCGTGGCCGAGCGCATGGCGAGCAGCGACGTCGAGCAGCTCGGCGCTCGTCGCCCAGCTGCAGCGGGAGGCCGGCGGCAACGCGGCCGAAGTGATCGACACGGGTGGCCGAGACCGTTCGCGAGCGGTTCGACCTGAGGCGGCTGATCCAGACGCTGACGATGCAGGGGCGCATGTCGCGCTGGATCGTCTCGGCGCTGCCGATCGGGATCGTTCTTCGTCCTCCAGCTCGAGAACCCCCATTACCTCCACCCGCTCGCTCGCCTCGACCGGCGGCAAGGTCGTCTTCGGCTTCGCCGCCGCCTGGGCCGTCGCGGGATCGTTCGTGATCAAGAGAATCGTCGAGATCGAAGTCTGAGGTGATGCCGTGATCGTCCTGCTCGCTACTCGGTCTCCTGCTCATCGCCACCGCCGTCGCGCTCGTGGCACGGGCGGTGATCGTAGCGCGCGGCTCCGCACGTCCGACAACTCTCGGTCAGATCGGCCGCTACGGCTTCGCCGGCGTAGCCGAGCCTCGCGCCGAGCGGCAGCCTCCGCGGCTTCTTCGACTCAGCCGCCTCGAGCATCGGCCTCCTCCTCACCGAGCGGCTGAAGATCGTCAACGAGGAGCGGCTGCGAAAGACACTCGATCGCTGCCGGGATGTACCACACGTCGCCGCGCGAGATCATCGGCTACTCAGCTCCTGTTCGCGGCTCGCGCTGCCGGCGCTTGGCTCTGGCTCGCGGTCGCCGCAGGCGCCTCGGCGACGCTGACGATCCTCGCCGCGATCTTCCTCGCCGCCGATCGGCTGGGTCGCGCCCGGCTTCATCGTCCAGCAGCGCGCAGAGGCGCGCCTCTACCGGATCGACCGCAACATGCCCGAGCTGATCGACCTGCTCGTGGTCACCGTCGAGGCCGGGCTCAGCCTCAGCGCCGCGCTCCAGCTCGCGGGCGAGCGGATGAAGGGCCCGCTCGGCGACGAGCTGCGGATCGTGCTCCAGGAGCAGCGCATGGGCCTCACTCCGGTCCAGGCGCTCGAGAACATGGTCGGTCGCTGCCCGACGCCCGGCCGTCGAGGCGTTCGCCCGCGCGATGATGCAGGGCCAGCTGCTCGGCGTGTCGGTCGGGCAGATCCTGCGCAGCCTGGCGATCGAGATGCGCAAGCGGCGCAGGGCTCAGGTCGAGCAGCAGGCGCAGAAGGCACCGATCAAGATGCTCTTCCCGCTCGTCTTCATGATCTTCCCGGCCCTGTTCGTCGTCATCCTCGGGCCGGCGGTCGTGTCCATCTTCCACGCGCTTCACAGGCTGATGAGCGTCCCGACGATTCCCATGCCCGAACCCACCGCCAAGCCTGAGACCGCGCCGGAGCCCGCGAAGGCCGAACGGCCCCCGCTCTCGAGCCTGCTCCCGACCGGCCGCGTCGCCCTGCTCGTCGCGGCGGCAGGACTGGCCGCGGTCGTCGCGAGCTTCGCTCACTTCGGCCTGCACGGCCACGCACTCGTCGGCGCGGTCTTCTGCCCGGCGCTCGTCCTGCTCGCGGCGATCGACGTGAAGCACAGGCTGCTCCCGAACACGATCGTCCTGCCGGCGAGCCTCGCGGTCGGCCTGATCGTCGCCGCGAGCGCTCCGGGAGACTTTCTCGGACACCTCGCGGCGGGAGCCGCGCTCGGCGGCTTCTTCTTCGCGTTCGCCGCCTTCTTCCCCGGCAGCCTCGGCATGGGCGACGCGAAGCTCGGCTTCCTGCTCGGGCTCGCGCTCGGGTCGAAGACGCTCGGGGCGACGATCATCGCGTTCGCCGGCCTACTCGTCGCCGCGCTGTACGTGCTGGCAACGCGCGGGGCTCTCCGCGCGCAAGGATGCGATCCCGTTCGGGCCGTTCCTCGCCCTCGGCGGGATCCTGGCTTTCTTCCTCGGTTAAGGAGACTCTCGATGGCAGACGTGATCGCTGAGACACCCGATCTGATCCGCGAGGAGGACGCGGCCGAGCGGCTGAGCGAGCTGCTCGCCCGCGCACGGGCCGAGGTCTCCAAGGCCGTCGTCGGCCACGACGAGGCCGTCGACCTGATGCTGATCGCGGCGCTCGCCCGCGGCCACATCCTCCTCGAGGGGCCGCCGGGCACGGCGAAGACGCTGCTGGCGCAGGCGATGGCGCGGGTGCTCGGCGCGAACTTCCAGCGCGTCCAGTTCACGCCCGACACGACCCCGAACGAGCTGATCGGGACGATGGAGATGCGCGGCGGCGAGCTCGTGCTCGAGCGCGGCGCGATCTTCACGAACGTCCTCCTCGCCGACGAGATCAACCGCACGCCGCCCCGCGTACAGGCGGGCCTGCTCGAGGCGATGCAGGAGCGCCACGTGACGCTGCGCGGGCGCACGTACTTCATCGACCCGCCGTTCTTCGTGATGGCGACCCAGAACCCGTACGAGCACGAGGGCGTCTTCCCGATCACCGAGTCACAGCTCGACCGCTTCCTCGTCAAGGTCGACCTCGAGTACGGCGACGAGGATACCGAGCTGCAGACGCTCGACCTGCCGCACCGCGGTGTCATCCCGGACATGCTCGGCGACATCTCGCCGCTCCTCGGCGAGCGCGCGTTCCTCGTCGCGCAGGAGGTCGTCGACGAGGTGCACGTGCGCGAGGAGATCGCGCGCCTCTGCGTCCGCATCGTGCGCGAGACGCGCTCGACCGAGGGCATCGAGCTGGGCGCGAGCCCACGCGCGTCGCGGCATCTGATGACGGCGGCGAAGGCACGCGCGGCGGCGCAGGGCCGCAAGTCAGTCGAGGCCGAGGACGTCACGTGGCTCGCGCCCTTCGTGCTCAGCCACCGCGTGAGCGCCGAGGAGGAGACTCCGCCGCAGGAGATCGTGGCGCGCGCGGTCGAGAGAGCGCTCAGCCGGTAGCGGCGTCACCCCCACATCGTCGGTCTCGGAACCCGCCGGACGGGGGGGACATTGCGCCGAAAACCCGACGATACTTGGCAGGAAGGCTTTGTCTCGTTCAGAATTGGAGGGGCAATGGTGACGTGTAGATCATCCTCGCAGTCGTCTTCGTCGTCCTGCTCTTCGCGTACGTCCGCGTGCGTGGCCGGCGGACTGACCCGCTAGCGCGGCAGGCAACACAGTCCGACTGCGGCAGCGCGGCCCGCCCGCGTCGATCGGTCCGGCAGGTCCGCAGCTTGGCCGTACGACCAGGGGAGGGGGTCATGTCCGTTCGCGTCACGATCGAGGCCGCCTCGAAGGCGGAGGCGGAACTCATCGCCCAGGGGCTGCCCGTCAAGGCGCGGGCGGAGTCGTGGCGGGGTCTCGGCGTCGTCCGCCTCGGTGCGAAGAGCCGGCAGGAGACGGAGGACTTCATCGAGGCCGTGTCGCAGAGCTTCCAGGAGCACAAGCTCCAGTGGGCGCGCGTTCGTTACGGCGACGAGGAGCGCGTCTTCAAGGGGAACGGCCGCCGGGCCGGCTGATCAGTCGACCGGCAGCGGCTCGTGCTCGCCGAGGCCGGCAATGCGGTAGGCGTCGACCTGGTCGAGCGTCTCGCGCTCGAGCAGCGCCTCGGCGAGCGCGTCGAGCCGCGCGCGCTCGGCGGTGAGCAGCACCATGACTTCGCCGTAAGCGGTCTCGACGCTTCGCCGAACCTCTTCGTCGACGAGTTCGAGCGTGCGCGGCGACGCCAGCTCGCCCCAGGGATTGGCGCTGTCACGCGGCAGCACCGCGACCATCCCGATCGTCTCGCTCATGCCCCACCGCCCGACCATCTGGCGAACGAGGGCGGTCACCTGGGCGATGTCGCCCTCTGCGCCGGTCGTCTGGTCGCCAAAGACGACCTCTTCTGCAGCGCGGCCGCCCAGCGCCATCTTGACGCGCGCCTCCAACTCGGCACGTGAGAAGTTGAACCGGTCGACGTCGGGCGACGAGAGGGTCACGCCGAGCGACTGGCCGCGCGGGACGATCGTGATCTTGCGCACCGGGTCGGTTCCCGCGGTCAGCATCCCGACGAGCGCGTGACCCGCCTCGTGGTAGGCGGTCCGGCGGCGATCCGCAGGGGTCAGCATGATCTTCCGCTCGGCGCCGAGGAGGATCTTCTCGAACGACTGCTCGAAATCGGCGGAAGTAACCTCGCTGCGGGCGGAGCGAGCGGCGAGGAGCGCTGCCTCGTTGACGAGGTTCGCGAGATCGGCGCCGACCATGCCGGGCGTCGTAGCGGCGATCCGCTCGAGGTCGACGTCGGCCCCGAGCGGCACGTCGCGCGTGTGCACCTCGAGAATCAGGCGGCGCCCCTCCCGGTCGGGCGGCAAGACGGCGACGCGACGATCGAAGCGGCCCGGCCGCAGCAATGCCTGATCGAGCACGTCGATACGGTTCGTCGCGCCGATCACGATGACGGCGGTCGAGGAGTCGAACCCGTCCATCTCGGTGAGGATCTGGTTCAGCGTCTGCTCGCGTTCGTCGCTGCCGCCGAAGCCGCCGCCGGCGCTGCTCCGCGCACGGCCGACCGCGTCGAGCTCGTCGATGAAGACGATCGCCGGCGACTCCTTCTTCGCCTGCCGGAAGAGGTCGCGGACGCGCGAGGCGCCGACGCCGACGATCGCCTCGACGAACTCGGAGGCCGACATCGAGAAGAACGGCGCCCCCGCCTCGCCGGCGACCGCACGTGCGAGAAGCGTCTTTCCTGTGCCGGGCTGCCCGCTGAGCAGGACGCCCCGCGGGATCCGGCCGCCGAGCCGGCGGTACTTATCGGGATCGCGGAGGAAGTCGACGATCTCGGTCAGCTCCTGCTTCGCCTCGTCGATGCCCGCGACATCGGCGAAGGTCACGGTCTCGCGGCCCGGCTGGTAGCGGTGCGCGCGTGCGCGGCCCAATGCTCCTGCGGTGCGCGAGCCGCTCATCCTCCGGAAGATCCAGACCAGGAGCAGCAGGAGCACGATCGTCGGCCCGAGCCCCAGGAGCAACCGCTCCCACAAGGGGCCACTTCCGTCGGGCGGCTTGGCGTTGACGAGGACGTCGTGCTGCTGGAGAAGCTGCGAGAGCTGGTTCGTATCCGCGAAGGACGGAATCTCGGTGACGAAGTGGACGGATTCCGTCGAGGCGCCGGCCGGCTTGGTCGGGCGGACGAAGTCGCCCTGGAGCTTGCTCGCGGAGGACGTGACCGAGAGAACGTTGCCCAACCGGACCTGCTGGAGAAAGAAGGGGCTGTACGGGACGCGGATCCGCGTCACCTGGATCACGCGGTGCGCGCCCCAGTAGTTGACGCCGAGCGCCACCACGAGCAGCACGACATAGACGGCGATCCGCGCCGGGCGGCTCGGCAGGTGCGGAAAGCGTCTCTCGTTCACGGGTTCAGGATGCCATTCGAATCAGCGGAATCGGGCTCCTCCAGGCGGGTGCGCCGACGTCGCCCCTGCAGCCGTCGAACTTTGGGACGTTCGGCGGCGCACCGCTGCCGGTCTTCGACCGCGGCGGCCTTCCCCCTCCCCTGCACGGGTGCGCGAGCGCCGTGTTTCGAGCGGCCGCCCGACGACGGTCATCGGCTAAGGAAGCGGATCCCGAGGTAGATGAGCATGGCGCCCCACGCGACCTGGACCAGGACGACGAACGCGACCAGAATCCAGCCCGGCAGGCGATGCTTCATTGAGGCCCCGCTGTCTTTCATCGTCAAGCGCTTCTCCTCGACGCCGAGCCGCAGCCACAGGTCCGCATGGTCCACGCCTCCTGCTCATCGTCGGCGGGAATGCTCGGACCGCACTAGCCGATCGGCTGGACTTTCCGCGTCCGTCGGTGGAGCAAGACCGACCGCTCACCAGGCTTCTCCCCGGGGCGCCCTCGGCGTAACATCTTGGCCATGCGCCAGAAGGCGGGAATTCCCACGTTCCGTGGCAGGCAGTCAGCTCAGGAGCCGAGGACGACCCTCTCGGCGGATCGGTTGGCGCTCGTGCAGCGCTACATGATCGACGCCGAGGAGGCGGAAGCGAGAGCGCGGTCTGCCGCTGCGAGGGCCGAGTCGTCGGTCTCACCTACCGCGGCGGAGCGGGTGCCACCGGAAGCGGAGCGAGGCCGGCACGCGGCCGCAGAGCGACTGGCCAGAGTGGCTGCCATCGGCCTGGGCGCCGAGGAGGAAGGCCACCAGCCCGCCAGACCCAGGGCCACGCAAGACGACCACGCCCGCAGGGCGTTGGCAAAGGCCGAAAGGCAAGCGGCGAAGCAGGCCGCCCGCATCGTCGCCGCCATGGAGAAGAGTGAAGCCCGCGAGCGAAAAGCGCTGGCAAAGGCAGCGGCCAGGCGGGAAGCCCGCGAACGCAAGGCGCTGGCGAAATCGAGCGTCAGACCCTGACCCGCCCGACTCGCTAAGAACCCTGGGGAACGGGGTCCGGCTCCGCTCCTCCGCCGTCGCCGTTGAAGTGGCGGCAATCGCAGTCGGCGCAGAAAGCATGAAGCTCGTCGTCTGCGCAAAGCCGGAGTGTCCAGCCGACGGCGCCCTTCGAGCCCGCCCGCCCGCACCGGTGACAACGGAGCTCCTCGCCTGCGCCAGGGGTGTTGCCGAGAGCTCGTCCCAAGGTCGCGGGGCGGAGATCTGTGCGGCCGAGACCGTTGGCCCGGTGCGGCGAGCCGAGATCGGCCAGCAGCTGGTCGAGATGCTCTCTCAGCGTCGTCAGCTTCTCGGACAGCTCGGCCAGCGTCGCCCCGGTCACACTGGTGCCTTCGCCCGGCGCGGCGTCCCTCGAACTCATGCCTCCCCTTTCGCGTCTGGCCCGTCCAAGAGCCGAACCGCTCGTTAGCCGCAGCCCCCGAGGCACAGAGCTCGAATTATGCCGCCCCGCTGGCCGTCGTTCAACGTGGCGCCCGGCGGACGTAGCCGACTCCGTAGCGGTTCGTGGTCGCCACAGGCCTCCCCCGCCTCCAGTCGATCTCGAGGAAGTCGGCTGTGGCTCGGACGGGCGGGAGATAGTCCACGATCCTGCGCTTACGTGTGTCGATCACGTCGCCGGAGCGGCCGACGTAGACGTAGCGGCCGTTCCGGCTGTGCTGAAGCCAGCCGTCGTTGGGTGGCGCATGCCGAAGCTTGAGGTTGGCGACGAGTCGTGGCCGTGATGCCGGCAGACCGCTGACATCGAAGACGTGTACGTACCCGTTCGGCGTGTCGATCAGATAGAGCTCGCGTTCGTCGGGCGAGAGCGAGATTCCGTGGTCGGGCGTCCGGCCGAAGGTCGTCGGATCGAACGAGAAGCCGGGAGCCGGAACGCTGTACAGCACCTTGCCGGTGACGATGCTGCTGACCTGGAAGCCGAGGAAGCTTCTGGCGGTCGTGAAGGCGAGCGTCTGCGAGCCGTTGATCGTGAACGGGCGCACGCCGGGACCGTGGAGCGGACCGAGCTTGCGGATCACCTTGTCCGTCCGGGTATCCGCCACTTCGAGGTACGGATAGTCGACACCGCCGAGGTACAGGTGGCGCCCGCCGAGTCCCAGGATCGTGTTGTGGGCACCGGCAGGCCCCGCGATGGTGCGGCTCGTCGGGCGTCCGTTCGACGCCGCGATGATCCGCCAGGTTCCGTCGCCGCTCCCCTCACCGGCCGGCATGTAGATCCAGCGGCCGTTCGGGCTGATCGCCATGCTGTCGATGCCGAACGGGTACGTGCGGTGCCAGAGCACGCGGCCTCGACGCAGGTCGTACGCGAGCAGCGATCCACCCGGCGGCCGCTGTTGTCCGTGCGCTACGTACAACATCGCCGTACGCGGGGACGCGACGAAGCCGTGGATCGAGCTGCCGATCTGAGGCAGGCCGATCGTCTGGACGAGCCGATTCGCGCGGTCGATCGAGTACACATAGAGCGCTCCGCCGGAGGCGACGTACTCGAAGTGCCTCGTGGCAGCCGAGTGTGCGGTGAGGAGCGCCGGCGAACGGCCCGAGTCGTGCACGGCGGTCCCGGAACGCGGACCGGCGACGGCCACCGCCACCGCCACACCGGCGAGCACGACCAGAACCGCGGCCGCGATCCGGCTCGGGGCGATTCGCATGGCCCATCCATAGCAAGACTGGCATGAGCCGCCGGTGAGGTCAGACCGACGCCGGCGGCGAGACCGGCGCTCAAGGCCGGGCGGCTGTCTTCCGACAGTAAGGGGGAATGCGGAAGCAAGTCGCCACGATCCTGCTGCTCATGCTGGTGTTCGCCGGCTTGGGCTCGTCTGCGCTCGTCAACCGGTCGCTTGCCGGATCGAAGCCGCTGACCCTCATCCAGCGAGCGAAGCAGCTCGGGCCGAAGCCGACCCCACGCTGGTACTGGCACTGGTTTCACTGGCGCGTGAGGGCCGACGGCAACGCGGCACAGCGCCGCTTTCGCCCGAGGCACGCACCGCACCGGATCCCGCGCTGGGGATGGCGGCGCTTGCACTTCTTCCTGCTCGCTCGCAGGCTGGCAGCCGAGAGTAAGCCTCCGCCGCACAGCACGCCTCAGACGAGCAGCGTGCCGACGGCTGCCGGGAGCTACGAGCAGGCGATCTCCTATACGCAGGCGCGGCCTGCGTTCACGCCGACGCGAACGATCGAGGTGAGCAGCGCCGCAGAGCTGCAGGCGGCGCTCTCGAACCTCCAGGCGGGCGACCTGGTGAAGGCGGCAGCGAGCTTCACGGTCAGCGGTGAGACGGTCATCTCGGCGCGGCTGTCCGACTATGCGGTCATCGACTTGTCGGGTCACGACGTCAAGTTCGTCTACTCAGGCGGCCAGAACACACCAGCCGTCTGGTTGCACAACCCGTCGCACATCCGCATCTACGGTGGCGACCTGACGACATCGCGGACCGGCGGTTCCTGTCTTTACTCGACCGGGGCACAGAACGTCCTGTGGTGGGGTTTCGTAGCGCACGACTGCGGAGCACACGGCCTCTTCCTTGTCCCGAACACGCAGGCGATCATCGACGACGACTTCCAGGGCGAGATCAGCCAGGCGGGTCTGAATCTCGCATGGGATCCGCACGCGGAGAAGGGAACCGGCTTGCACGGGGCCTACCTCGGTAACGGCTCCTACGCTTTCTCCCGGAACCGGATCGCCCTCTACGTCCACGATCAACCTTCCGGTGCGGCGATCCAGTACGGCGCCGATAGCGGCAAGGCGGCCCCCGTGAACAACACGATCTACGAGAAGGCGGACAACCTGACGAACGACGCGCAGACGCAAACGGGTGGCAACGCCATCCAGTTCTGGGGCGTCAACGGCCAGTCCGCCGACATCAAGTACCTCGAAGTGAGCAACGCGCAGGGCTACGGCCTATTCGACGGCGGCATGAACTCGGGAACAACACTCGGCGGTGTCACGGTCGAGTACGGGCGCGCGTCCAACACCAACCTCAACCCCCGCTACGACGGGCAGAATCCATGGAGTTCCGCGCACGGCGCCGTCTACGAGTCAGTTCTGCCGGCTCGGTGATCCCGGTTTGCGGGCATCGAGCCCGGGTCACCAGACGAGCCTACGCACCACCCTGTTCCCTGCCCGGTCGCGCAGGACGAGCCGCGCTCTCCGGACCCTGGCGGAGAGGTGAACGTTGACCGTCGTCTGACCGGCGATCAGGACCCCCCGGCGCCACCGGCGAGGCACGTGGCGGCCGCGGATCCTCAGCGACGAACGCTCGCTGGCGCGCAGGCTCAGCAGGTCGCGGCCCCCGCTGCTGGTTGTCGAGAGCATGCGCAGCCGGGGCTTGGTGTTGTCCACCTTGAGGCGGAACGGCTTGGTGCAGGCGCGCTTGCCGTTGACGAGGACCACAGCTCGGAGCCGGGCGACATGGTTCGACCGCAGTCGTCGACGCGTCTGCACCACGAGGTGGATGACAGCCCCACCCTTCTCTCGGCGAGAGGCGAGGACGTGACCCGACTGGGTGACTACCCGGCCGATGATTCCCGCGGCGACGCTCGTCTTCAGCCGCACGACGACACGGCCGTGGACCCAGTGGTCGGGCAGCGCCTTCGCGAAGCTGCACGAGGCGTACGTCCCACCGCCCGAGCCCGCACCGCCGCCTCCGCCTCCGCCTCCTCCGCCGCCTCCGCTGCCGCCCACGGATGGGAGGCCGCAGTTGGGAGCGCAGGATGCATCAGGAGTCAGGCGGAACGGCGCTGCAAGCTGCAGCGCGAGCTCCTTGACGGCGTAGTTGGGCTGCAAGGAGGCATCTCCGAACGCGTCCGCGTCGATACCCGAATAGACGGTGAGCCCCGTGTGATTGCCGATCACGCCATACGACCAGGCGAGCGGCCAGCCCCCCTTCGGGATGCTCTGGTTCGCCGCCCAGAGCGCCGGCACCCAGTTCTTCGTCCCGGCCGTCATCGCGTTCATGTCGTTGATCTCGTCCTTGTCCGTCACCAGCTGGTTCGGGTCGAGGTAGTACGGGCTGCCGGACTGGTCGCTGGCGAGAAAGCTGCCGGGGTCCGGAAAGGAGACGACGGAGTCGTTGGGCTTGTTCGGAAAGTTCTCGCCTCCGGCCGCGGTCGAAAACGGATGGATGAACGCCGAGTAGCTCTGCGCGCCCGTACCGTCGGCGTCCCAGATCAGGATCTTGTGCGCGGCGGCGAAACTGTTGATCGCCGCCCGCCCTGTCGACGGAATGTCACTCCACCGGATCCCGTAGAGCAGCACGGTGTCGTACGGCTGGAGAGCCGCCGTCGTGACCTTGTCGGCGGGTAGCTGCGAGAAGTGGTAGGCGGAGAGCTGCGACGTGCCGACGGGGAGGGGCGGGATCCCGTGGTAGCCCGGATATGGCTTCGGCGCGAACGCCGGGATCACCGCGACGGCGGAGCTCGGCTGCGTACCTCCGCCGGCTCCCCGGCTGTGCGCCGGGAACTCCAACGCCGAGACCGACAGCACGAGTACCGCCAGACCTGCGATGAAGATGCGTGTCCTGCACGACCGCATCTGATCCACAAAGCCTCCCCTTCTGTACGTGGCCCATACGACCCCTCGATCGAGCACTGCGGGCAGCCCGTACCGTAGTCGCGGAAAGCTCGACTTACAAGCACCGCCGCATCTCTCGAACGAGTGACCGAGGCGACCCGAGACCACAGCTCGATCACTGCCGCCGACCGATACAAAGGAGACCACATTCGGCGAACGAGGAGACTCCGCTGAGGCATGGGGCTATCTAGACAGAACGTCACCGCAGGTTCGATCCGGCCACGCCGGTTCGCGTTCACGATCCCGCTCAAGTCGCGGGATGCCTGCGACGACTGGGAGTTGGCCCAGGCCAATCTCCGGCGCACCGTCCGCTCGATCCGGTCCGGAGCGGGCGGCGACAGCGCTCTCGTCGTCGTCGCTTGCCACGAGCAACCCGACCTCGGAGAGCTCACCGCTGGTGTCGCTCTGCTCAGCGTGCCGTTTCCGGCACCCGCCGAGCGGATCGAAGGTGGGCGAGACAAGGCGCGGAAGCGTCGCCTCGCGGCGGCGTGGCTGCGAGAGCAGCTCGTGGGTGAGGATCTTTACGTCATGTTCCTCGACGCCGACGATCTGATCCACCGCGACCTCGTCGCGCACGTATTGCAGCAGGGTCGGCAGAGTTACCTCGTCGACCAGGGCTACGTGCTCGACGCGTCGGCGGGCGTGCTGTGGCGGCGTCGCGAAGGCTTTCATCGGATCTGCGGCAGCTCGTTCATCTGCGCCTTTCGCTCCGACGAGCTGCCGTCATCGTGGGACGACGAGCGGTCACCGTTCGCACAGTTCGGCGCCAGCCCCGACCAGCGCGGCCACCAGGACTACGACCTCGTCGCGGCGGAGCTCGGACGCCCGCCCGTGCGGTTCCCGTTCCCGGCGGTCGTCTACCTCGCCAACCACACCGAGAGCCGCTGGAGCCAGCGCACCGGCGAGCGGAGACATCCTGCCGCGGTCCGCGACCTCGTCTGGCCACGGGCAGCGAGAGCGATCCTGCAGGGCGAGTTCGCAGCGCCCGACCTCGCGGCAGAGACGGCCTCGGCCGCCCGAACGGCCGCCTGCGCGTGCCGGGCCGCTCGCACCCAGGCGGCCGGCGGGATCGCCCGCCGGGTCGTCCTCGGCCGACGCGGAAGTGCGGCACCTCGGTGAGGGGCCGGATCAGACGGCTTGTCTCCACCGACGCAATCGGGTCGGAGCTCGACACGCGGGCCCTGCACGACAAGGTGAGAAGAGGCCTGGGCTGGAAGCTCGCGACCTTTCTCTTCGGTCAGGGCACGCAGTCGCTCGTCGCGATCCTGCTCGCGCACCTCCTCCTGCCTCGTGATTTCGGCCTGGCCGGGATGGCCATTGCGTTCAGCGGCCTGGCGGGAGTCGTAAGCGACCTCGGGCTCGGCACGGCACTGATCCAGAGAAGAACCCTTTCCGAGGAGGACCGCTCCACCGTCTTCTGGCTCAATGTCGGATCCGGTGCGGCCCTGACGCTCCTCGGCGTCGCGCTTTCGCCTGCCGTGGCGGCCTTCTTCTCGAATTCACACGTCATGCCGCTCTTCGCCGTCCTCTCCTCCGGCTTCGTCCTCTCGGCTTTCGGGCAGACGCAGGCGGCGCTGCTCACCCGCGAGATGAGCTTCCGGAGCCTCGAGCTCCGCAAGATCACAGCGACCCTCGTAGGCGCGGCCGCTGGCGTGTCCCTGGCCGTGGCAGGTTTCGGACCCTGGGCGATCATCGGCCAGCTGCTCAGCACGAGCGGCACCTCGACGGTCATGCTCTGGACGGTCTCGCCGTGGCGACCGCGGCTCGTGTTCTCCCGCCATAGCCTCAGGACGCTCGGCTCGTTCGGCTCCAAGACGCTCTTGATCCGGGCGTTCCAGTACGTCAACCAGAACGGCGACAATCTGCTGATCGGGCGCTACATCGGCTCGGTCGCGCTCGGTGTCTACGCCATCGCGTACAACGTGATGCTGCTACCGACGAGCCGTATCACCGCACCCATCCGCGACGTCTTCTACGCCGTGTTCGTCCGGCTCCAGAACGAGCCGCGGCGCTTGGGGGAGGTCTGGCTTCGCGTCAACGGGCTCACCGCCTCACTGCTCGTCCCGGCGTTCCTCGGTCTCGTCGTCGCAGCACCCGACTTCGTCCCGGTAGTTCTGGGCCGAAGATGGGATGCCGTTATCCCCGTCCTCCAATTCCTCAGCGTCGCCGGAGTCGCCCAGAGCTTCCACGCGTTCAACGGCCAGGTCTACCAGGCCCTCGGCCGACCGGGTCTCTTCCTCCGGTTCATGCTCTTTTCCACCGGAGTCACCTTCAGTGCGTTCGTGATCGGACTCCACTGGGGAGTCGCCGGAGTGGCCGCCTCGTTCGCCACGGCCCGGACGATCGTCCTCATCGCAAACACGATCCAGATGTCGCGTCTGGTGGAGCTCGGCGTGTGGCGCATGCTCGGCTCCTACGCGGCCGTCATCTGGCGGGCAGGAATCATGGCCGCCGTGGTCTTCGCCGGCCGGCTCGGGCTGGTCCACCTCGCACTTCCCATCGCACCACGGCTCGTCGTGATCAGTGTCGGCGGCGCCGTGTTCTATTTCGCTCTGACCGCAGTGGCCGCCCCCGAGCTCGTCCGCGATCTCCGCAGCGGTCTTAGCGGACGCGTGACCGCGACCACCTGACGGCCGGCTCTCGCGGGCACTGCAGGGCTTCGGCGACGGTGCGTAATCCGCTCGCCCGATACGTGCACAATGGTCGAATCGAACCCGAAGCAGCCCCGATCAGCGGCGAGGCACGGGGCGCGCTCGCCCGCTACGGCCTGCCCATCTCGGCCCCTCTCGCGATCCAGGCGGCGCTCGCCGCCACCGGCCTCGGCACCTTCGTCGTCTGGGCATGGCGCGACGGCGGCTTCGCTCCGGAGGAATGGCTGCCGGGAGGCCTCCTGCTGCTCGCGCTCTTGTGTACGGCGGCCGCATCGGCCGAGGTTCGCGGCCGGCTACAGGCGCGTCCGCTTCCGCTCGTCTTGTTCGGCCTCTACGTGGTGTGGAGCTACCTGTCCATCCTCTGGGCACAGGTTCAGGGCGACGCGCTCGACGGCGCCAACAGGACGCTCGTCTACTGGCTCGTGTTCGCGCTGTTCACCGGCCTCGGTGTCTCCCGCCGACTGGGAGGCGTACTCGTCCTCGCGTGGGGAGTTGCGATCGCCTGCCTGGGCTTGATCGCACTCGCCGGGGCGGGAACCGCAGCAACTCCCGCCGGCCACTTCGTGCAAGGACGGCTCGCGGCACCGATCAGCTACCCAGACGGCGACGCGGCGCTTTTCCTGTCGGCCTGCCTCCCGCTACTGGCTCTCGCGCACCGGCGGCAGGCGAATGCCGCGTCGCGATTCACAGCCCTCGTCGGCGGGGTCGTGCTCGCCGACCTGAGTGTGCTCTGTCAGAGCCGCGGCTCGCTCGTCGCATTGCCGTGTGCGCTCGTGCTCTACCTCGCCGTGGCGCGGAGCAGGCTGCGAGCGTTCGCGCACCTGGCCGTCGCGGCGGCCGCGGTCGCCCCCGCGGTGCCGGCGCTGCTGCACGTGTACTCCGCGGTGATCGCAGGACACGGCCGCGGTGAGGCGGTGGCGAGCGCCGCCGCCTGGATCGCGGGCAGCGCCGGCCTGGCGGCGGTCGGCCTGGTCGTGCTGCTCCTCCTCGAGCGGCACATCGCCCTCACCAGCCGCGCGCGCGTCTTGGTCGGGAGCAGTGTGCTGGCCGTCGGGTGCGCCACGATCCTCTCGGCAGCGGTCGTCGTGGCGGGCCCCCATCCCGTCGGGCACGCACAGCGGGCGTGGCGCGACTTCACGACGAACAGGACCGCCAAGGCCACCACGCTGCACTTCGCCTCCGGCCTCGGCACGAGCCGGTACGACGTGTGGCGGATCGCCGTGCGGCAGTTCCTCGCCCATCCGATCGGCGGAGTGGGTGCCGACAACTATCTCGTCGGCTATCTCAGGCAGCGGCGCACGCACCAGACGTCGCGCTACCCGGAGAGCGTCGAGCTGCGAACCTTCTCGGAGACCGGGATCGTCGGGGCGGCACTCTTTCTCGGCTTCCTGGCGATCGCCTTCGGCCGCGCGGTCCGTGCCGCACGCCGTTCTGCGGCACCTGGTGTCGCGCTCGCGTGTCTCGCCGGATCTGCTTACTGGCTCCTCCATTCGTCG
The DNA here is from genome assembly GCA_963796265.1 of uncultured Actinomycetes bacterium. Lineage (GTDB taxonomy): Bacteria > Actinomycetota > Thermoleophilia > Gaiellales > Gaiellaceae > Palsa-739. The sequence goes on from CAWCLA010000003.1 coordinate 138,914, forward strand.
ATCGACTGGTTCTGGGAGTTGCCTGCGCTCACGGGTGCGGCGTTGGCTCTGCTCGCGATCGCGGCCACTCCCTCCCGAGCTGAACGTTCGCCGCGTCGGCAGAAGGCGTCGAGACGCCTCCCGGCCGCGGCCGCCGCCGCGGGCACGGCCTTGGTCGCGGCAGCCGTCCTCGCGATCCCATGGGCTTCGGTCAGCCTCATCGATGCGGCAGTTGCTCGCGGCGCCGGACCAAGTGCCTACTCCCTGCTCGGGACCGCGGCGACCCTGAACCCGTTGAGCGAGCAGCCGGCGCTCGCCGAGGCGACGCTCGCCGCAACTGCCCGGAACCGGGTGCGAGAGCGGCACGCGTTACGGAAGGCGCTGCGGCGAAATCCGTTCGACTGGTATCCGTACTTCATGCTCGGCATCGTCGCGGGCCGGGAGCGCCATCCCGCTCTCGCCAGGCGACAGCTCGCCAGGGCACACAGACTCTCGCCACAGGATCTGGTCATCGTCTACGCCCAGCGACGGCTCAAGTGGGGCAGGCCGCTCACGGAACGGCAGGTGGGCAGGATCTTTAGGGAGGTGAGTTCAACCCTACGGGGGGTGCGGCAGCGGTGACCGCCTGACCATGATCTCCTTGACGTCATCCTGCAAAGTTGCTCTACTGACTTCGATATGGGGAGAGATTGGTTGTGAAGGGGATTCTGCTTCTCGCGGCAGTCATGGCTGCCGCCCTCGTATTCTCCTCTGCGGCGTTCGCGAGCTCACTGACCTGTGCCCACGGCTCCACCTCTTGCAGCGACAACAACCCCGGGGGACCCGAGTCAGCGGGTCACGGGACGCTGCCATTCACCGGAGTCGACCTCGCCGGGATTGCCGGCGTAGGCGGACTGCTGCTCGTGGGCGGATTGACGCTGCAGCGGGCCAGTCGCCGCCGCTAGACATCCGGCTTGCGCCCGGCGGGCCCCGTTCTGCCGCGCGATGACGCGCCGCGGGTTCAGCCGGAGCAGCTAGCTCGTCGGGGGCGACTCCTATGCGTGTACCAGCACGCGCCGACACCCGGTGCGCCCGGCATCTACCGCCATCGCCGCTACTTCGCGGAGCTCGTCAGGCGCGGCTGGCAGGTCGATCTCGTTTCGACCCCGCGCAATTACATGACCGGGCTCGTCCCCGCTGCCTACCACAGCCGTCCCTTCAGCAGCGAGTCGATCGAAGGGATCGCCCATCACTGGGTCTGGACACCCGGTGGTATCCACCGCTCACGCGGCGCCCGTGTCGCCAACTACGCGGGGTTCGCCGCCCTTGCCGGCGCGCGAGCGCTGACGCTGCCCCGACCGGACGTCGTGCTCGTGTCGTCTCCGCCGTTGCCCGTAGCCGGGCTCGGGCCGCTGCTCGCGCTGCGGTTCGGCTGCCCTTGGCTGCTCGAGATCCGAGACGTCTGGCCGGAGTCGGCTGTCTCGGTGGGCTGGCTGCGCGCCGAAGGCGCCACGTACCGGCTGCTGGCACGCTTCGCCCGCTCGATCACACGGCGTGCGCCGAGAGTAATCGTGCCGACTCCGGGCCTCGAATCGCTCGTGCGCGCCCACGGTGCCCGGGAGATCCGCGTCCTGCCTGGAATCGTCCACCCACGACGGCCGGATCCCGAGCGCCGCGCCCTCACGAGGGCGCGCCTCGGAATCGAGGAGGATCGGTGCGTCTTCCTCTATCTGGGCGCGATCGGCGTCGCGAACGGGCTCGACCTCCTGCTCGAGGCAGTCGAGTCTCTCCCCCTGCATGTCGCGGCCCACGTCGTGGTCGCAGGAGACGGCAGCGCGCGCCGCTCCTTCACGGAAGCCGTTGCTGCGAAGCGCCTGGACCGAATCACGCTGCTCCCGCCGGTGGACCAGAACGAAGCGGGCGACCTGCTCGCGGCCGCCGATGTCGGGCTGCACCTCCTGCGCGCGGATCCGCTCTTCACGTCGGCTCTACCGAGCAAGGCGCTCGAATATCTCGGAGCGGGCCTGCCCTTCGTCACGACCGTGCCCGGCCTACCCTCGGAGGTCGCGCTCGCCAGCGGAGGTTCGGCAGTGGCGTCGGCAGCCGAGCTGGCGCGCGAGTTCGCTTGGTGGGCAGACGCCTCTCCCGGGGAGCGCCGGGAGCGCAGCCGGCAGGCGCTCCGCTACGGTCTCGACCAGTACGGTCTCCAAACCAGCGTCGACCGACTCGAAGGGTTGCTCGAGGAGGTTCGCACCGAGGAGCCAGACGCCTAGGCGCTCGGTTGCACTGCCACGGCGGGGTCGGAGATGCGCCCCAACTCCGCCGCGAGCGCTCGGTCGACCGCCTGCTGGACGTGCGCATGCATCCAGAGCGGCCGCAGGATGTGATCGCGGCCCGGCAGCTTGACGAACTCGAGGCGGGGCCAGCGATCGGGGCGGATGACCATGCCGGCAGCCTCCAGCTCGTCGAACAGAGGCTCGCCGTCGCTGAAGAGGAAGACCCCACGCGCGGCCCCGCCGGCCAGCGCGTCGAAGGCTTGCTCGGTGGCGACGCGGCTCTCGTCGTGTGCCCGAACCCGGGCCCGATAGCGGATCGGATCGCTCGCGACCAGCCGGGCGAAGGCGAGTAGCCGGCGCATTGCGAGCCGACGGTCGCCCTGCAGCGCCCTCCGCCACGCGCCCACCCCGAACACACTTCTGCGTAGCTCGCGAGCGCGACGCTCGGCCGTCACCGTCTGCCCGTGTTCCCAGAAGAGAAGCCTGGGGTTGAGCATCACCGCGAGCGAGACTCGCTCGTCGGCAAGCGCCGTGTGGAATGCCCAGTACGCCCCCGAGCAGAGACCGAAGAGGGCGAAACGCCGTGCCACGTCCTGCCCGGCCAACTGATCGAGGGCCGCTCTGACCTGACCGACGTACTCCTGCGCATAGAGACCGGCCACGTCCACGTAACGATGGGCGTCACCGGATGCATCGCCGATCGCACGCAGATCGAGGCGTAACGTCGGTACTCCGCGCGCAGCCCACCACCTCCCGAACTCGACCCAGAGACGGCTCGGGCCGACGCGCCGGACCGCTCCTGCGTTCAGGAGCACGAGCGCCAGCCCCTGGGGCGGCGCGTCGACCGCCTCGGCCAGGATGCCGAAGAGCCGCCCTCGGTCGTGGTCGACCACGAAGGGTCGCTCGCGAATGCGAACCTGGCCGACTGACAGCTCCGCGGCGACGGACACGGGCGGACCGGTCGGAGGCGGGACCGAGCGCTCTATCGGCGCGGCGTGCGAAGCCGAGGCCTCCAGCCAGTCTCGGACGCGGTCCCGGACCGCGTGCGGCAGCCGGGTCGCCTCGGGTGTCTTCGTCAGCATCTCCCCGTAGCCGTGGCCGTCCGCGAGGTCGACCTGCACACCACAGTCACGCAGTTTCTGGACCAGGGCACGAGCCGGGGGGATCCCGTCGCGGCTCAGCAGGAGAGCCCGTCGCGCCTCGGGCGCCGGGAGGTCGAGGTCGGCGACGTCGAGCTGCTCGAGCGAACGCAGCGTGGCTCCGGGCAGCACGAAGCCGCCCGGGGCGATCGCTCCCGACGGGAGCGGAGGCGGCTCGGGCGACCCTCCGGCGACGATCAGGCCCGACTCGATAGCCGCGAAGGCCGCGAGCTCGCGCACGAGCGTCTTCCCGCGTGCGGGCACGCCCCAGAGCACGAAGTCGTCGATCGGCGCCCTGTCTGCGGCTGCTGCGAGAGCGAGCAGGCCACCGAGACCGATGCCGAGCGCCACGACCCGCGGTCGCCCGGTCTCGGACCGCAAGAATCGCCCGGCGACCCCGACGGCCTCGACCCAGCTTTCGAGCCGACCCGGATCTTCGGGGGAGCCGGCGCTGTCTCCTGTCCCGGGTAGATCGAAGCGGAGCGTCGGCATTCCGCCCTCCGCCAGGCTCTCCGCCCACTCGAACCTGCACCTGTAGGAAGTGATGTCCTCCCAGCCGAAGGGAGCGCAGAGGAGAACCGCCGGCCCCCGCCCCACGGCGTCATGGAGCAGCGCCAGGAACGGCTCCCCGCGAGCGTCGAGGTACAGGGCACGGAACGACCTCATGCGACGGCACCTTCGTCGAGCGGGAAACGCAACCGGCCCTCGAGATTGAGCGCCGTGAGGATCGCGGCCGTCGGCGCTGCTCCGGCACGGCCCGAGCCGAGCACGATCCGCCGTTCGTGTCCCGGCTCGAGGCAGAAAGCGTCGTCGCTACTCGCTCGGCCCGGAGCCCATACGCGAACACCGTACGCCAAGGTTTCCGTCCGGACGACGAGCGCTGCATCCCCGTCCGGGTCCGTCTCCACCGCGGCCTCCAGACCGAGCACGCCGGCGTGCCGGCGCTCCAGGGGCCGGCCCGCGGGAAACCGGAACGCCTGCGAGACCAGCTCGTCGCGCTGCTCGAGGCTCGCGACGAGCAGATCGTGGCCCGGCGGCCCGAAGCGATACGCCCACGACGCGTCGACGAAGCGTCCGAGCAGCGCCTCGACGTCCTGGGTGACCGCGCCGTGCGGGGGGAGCGCAATCTCGGTCGCCGCTTCCTCGACCCGATGCCGGAGGTCTCGGTAGAGCGCGACTCGCAGCCGCGCCCGGAGCGGCTCGCCGCGATCGTTCGCCACGTGCACGTGGACGCCGCCGAGTCCCTCGTCGGTCGTCCAGATCGCGACGGGCGCGAGCGCGCGGCGCACGTGGTGCCACGCGACCTTCGGCTCGCCTCGGTGGTCGAGCAGGCCCCAGCCGGCCCCGGGCAGCAGGTCGCGCAGCCAGAGCACGATCGCGCCGTGTGCAGGCGAGCCCTCCCGCCGCCACTCGCCGAAGGTCTCGGCCATGACCTCGCCGGTGACCGAGCGCGAGAGCTCGAGGTAACGCTCAGGATCCACGCTGCGCAGCGCCACCGGATCGAGGTCGAAGAGGAGCCGGAAGTAGTGGTCGCGAACGTCCTCGAAGTCCCAGCCGGCACCGTTGTCGCGAGGCACGCCCGCCTTCCAGCGAGGGTCGTGGACGGCGTGTACCGGTGCATCCGGAAGGATCTCCGCGAGCGCCTCCTCGTCGGGCACGTTCGCGAACGCGAGACACTCCGCCGCGAACCGGACCCCGGCTCGACGGGCGTCCTCGAGCGGCCGGAGGTAGGCGCCGACGCCGTAGTAGTTGGCGACACCGCGATCCGGACGAAACGGCAGGTCGCCGCCACTCGGCGCGGAGGGCACGTAGGGCGCGTCGACGGCGGCCTCCCGCACGAGGCGCGGCAGGAGTTCGCCGAAGAGCTCGCCGCGTCCGAGCGCCGGATCGAGGCCGAGCATAGCGACCTGCTGCTCGACCTCGCTGTTGCCGCAGAGAACCGCGAGACTGGGGCTCCCGCCGCGGCGCGCCAGCAGCTCGCGCGCCTCGTCCTCGACGAGACGCCTGAAGTCGTCGTCGGCGACCGGGTAGTCGAGGTTGGCGAACATGAAGTCCTGCCAGACGAGCATGCCGAGCTCGTCGCAGGCGTCGTCGAAGGCGTCGTCCTCGTAGACGCCGGTTCCCGGGACGCGCAGGATGTTCAAACCCGCGTCGCGTGCCCGCTCCACGGTCGCGCGAACCTCCCCCTCGCCGGGCGCGAACCCGACGAAGTCGACGGGCGTCCACACCGCCCCCCGGGCAAAGACCGGCACGCCGTTGATCCGCAGGTCGACACCCTCGACCTCGACGTCTCCCGGCGATTCCAGCGTCCTGAACCCGACCCTGCCGGCTTCGGCCCGGATGCCGTCGACCTCCAGCCGGACGGCATGCAGCACCGGCTCGCCGTGGGTGTGCGGCCACCAGGCGGCCGCCGCAGGGACCCGCAGCTCGCCGGCCGCCACGCCATCCTCGACGCTGAGAGCCGCACGATGCGTGCCTGACGGGCCGTCGAGCACGACCTCCACCCGGTCGGGCCCAGGCCGGCCGATTCCGCGCACCCGCAGCCTCGCAGAGAGCACGCCGTCGCCGGCGTCCAGCCGAGCACGAAGGACGAGCTCCTCGATCGCGAGCCGCCGCCGCCGCTCGAGCACGACCGGCCGCCACGGTCCGACGGGAGCCGGTCCGGGCGCCCAGCCCGGAGCCCGCCCGAGCAGCGTCGTCCTGAAGAAGCGGAGGTTGCCGTCGGCGACGAGGCGCGTCCGCCAGCGCGCACGCGGCTTGCGCGGCTCGGCGAGGAGGTCGTGCAGCGGCAGACAGCGGATCGCGAGCTCGTTGTCGCCGGCGAGGATCGCGCCGACGTCGACCGTGAGCGGGCGGAACATCGACGCGCCCTCGGCGACACGCTCGCCGTTCACGTGCACCTCGGCCACGGTCGCGATGCCGTCGAGCCGCAGGAGGACCTCCTCGCCGGGGCCTGCCGGCTCCCCCGGAAAGCGCGTCGCGAACCACCACTCCTCCGCGTCGAGGTCGCGCAGCTCTCCGGGTCGCCAGAGGCCGGCGTCCCTGAGGACGCCCGCCACGGTGCCGGGCACGCGCGCCGGGAGGGGCTCCGTGCCCGTCGTCCAGGCGCGCCACCCGTCCGTGAGCGAGGACACGTCGTGCTCGTCCAGGCGGACGGTGCGACCGACCGGGGACATCCTCAGACGAGCGAGTCGAGCCTGCTCATCGCTCGATCCCACCTGCCGGCCAGCCGCTCGACGAGCTCGCTCGGATCGAAGGCACGGCGGCGGGCCAGCTTGAGCGACAGCACTTTGCACCCCTGGACGATCTCCCCCAAAGCGGTAGATGCCGCCTCGCCGTCGTCGCCGAGCAGCCAGTCGACGTGGGAGGCGCACACCTCGAAGGCCGATCCCGCCATCCTGGCCGTCGCGAAGGCGTAGGCGTGGTACTGCTCCGCGTCACCCTCCAACAGCTCCGGAAGATCCGTCTCGAGGCGGGCACCGAAGCGCTCGAAGGGGTTGGAGGCCGGACGCCGTGCGAGGTGACGCCGGAGCAGGAGGCGGGCCGCCGCCCGCAGCGCGTCGCCCTGCAGCCGTTCGCCGGGGTCGAACCGGACGAGCTCGGTGTACGGCGGCAGGACGTCTTCGTCGAACGGCCTGCCCAGGCGGAACACCCCCCGGTAGTCGTCACCCTCCAGCTCGTGGAGAGCGGTGTTGTGAAAGTAGTGGAGCCGCTCCCTCTCGCGATCGATCGCCTCGATCACTACGGACGTCTTCACGTGTTCGCTGCGATAGCTCGTTGCCGCCGTGTCGGGCAGGTACCAGGCGTCGAGCTCCACGATCAACGTGTTGCCGGTCGCGATCTGCTCGGCGGCCTGATCCGGCAGAGGCCGGTACGGCTGCATCTCGTGGATGTCCACTCCGAAGAGCGCCTCGAGATCCTCGGGCGGGGGCTTGAAGAACGTCCACTGGTCGCCCTCGAAGTCCATTCGCACCGTGAAGCCCATCGCCGCGAGCGGCTCGTCCCCGCGGGCGTGCAGGAACTCGATCAGGATGTCCGTGTAGCAGTTCGTCTCGAGATACGTGCGCTCGCCGGAGTGAAGGGCGTGCCGCCGGTAGCCCGCCGGCTCGAGCCCGAACAGGCTGATCATGCTCGTCGTCGCAGGGACGCTCACGCCGTCCCCCAGAGGCGCGTCCTCACCTCCGGCCGCCAGGTTCCGGGATCGAGGCCGTGCGCACGGAAGAGCGCCAGGACGATCCGTTCCTCCCCGAAGCCGAGGCAGGACGTGTGGGCGACTGCGCCCTCGGAGGTCACGAGCCCGAAGACGGAGGCGAAATGCTCCTGGTGGTAGTTGAAGGAGGCCACCGCGGTCGGCTCGGGCCCCGCGATCGGGACCGTGATCTCCAGCTTGAGCGCCTGCTCGCGCTGGCTCTTCGCGAGCATCCGCCCCTTTCTCCCGAAGAAGGGGTCCGCGGCGACGTCGTCGGCCGCCTCGAGGCCGAGCCCGCCCAGCAGCTCGAGGGCACGCTCCCGCCAACGACCTCGCCAGGCTGCAACCGCCTCCGGCTCGCCGATCCTCACCATCTCCCGCTGGTGGAACATCCGCAACCGGGCCGGATCGTGCGAGGGCTCCTGCCGGAAGACGTACGCACCGCCCGCATCGACCGTCACGCCTCCGGGCGGAAGCGCGCCGCGAGCCGCGACGGCCGGGTAGACCGGATAGCACGCCGCAGGCAGGAGCACGAGATCGGTCGCCTGCTGGAACTCGCTCCAGTCCTCGTGCTGAGCCGCCCGCGTCTCCTGCTCTCGCGCCCTGTCCTCGTCTCCGTCGAACGCGAACACGCTGCCGAGCAGGTGCGGGAACGACTCGAGGTAGCCGATCGACTCGAGGTCGCGGCGGGGAAACACCGGCGGAAACCGGAGCTGCTCCGGCTCGTCCGCGGCGGCGACCTCGCCGACGAGTCGCTCGAATGCGAGGCGGACCTCCTCGAAGACGGCGCCCGTCCCATGGACCCCGGGCACGCCGCTCGGGATCAGGAGCCCCGCCGACACGAGCTCCTCGAGAAACTCGCGCTGCTCGGCGTGCAGCGCCGGCGCCATCGCGACCATCACACGTCCTTGGCGATCAGCAGGAGGCTGGCGTTCGTCTCGTGGATCCGCTCGTTGGCGATCATCAGGCTCGCCGACATCGTGTCGCGCAGGTGACGCCCGATGCTGTACGGCGTGCCGTTCATGTAACCGGCGATCCCGCAGATGCCCATCGCGCCCTCACAAACACGGGGCGCTTGCTCCGAGGCTGCGATCTTCAGGTTGTTGAAGCGGAGAGCCGAGGCCATCGTCGACAGGCGCGCCCGCTCCGGGTCCGCAGAGGCATCCACGAACTCGCGCAGCGCCGAGGCAACCTCCGCTCGCAGCAGCGACAGATCGCTCATCAGATGGGAGAGGCGTTGCGCGGCGGGGAGCCGGTCGTCCGGACGCTGCTTCGCCAGCACCTTCACGTACGCTCGTGCCCGGTCGAAGGCATCGGTCGCGATCCCCAGCCAGACGTGTGACCAGAGGATGTGCGAGGCGGGCACCATCGACTCGACGGAGATCCTGGCGAACGGCGTCGGCAGGATCTGCTCCGGCGAGAAGCGTGCGCGCACGACGTACCCGGGCGAGCACGTGCCCCGCATACCGAGGGGGTTCCAGGTTCCGGTCGGCTCCAGCACCGTCTCCGCGGCGCTCGTGAGCACGATCACCTGGTCGCCGGGCTCCGCGTCGGGGCCGCGGCGGACCGTCGTCAGGAGGTCGTCCGCATACGAGCCGTAGCTGACGGTCGGCGCGCGCTTCTCGAACGAGCAGGAGCCGTGCTCGGTCACGACCGCAGCGATCGACCGCCCGAGATCACCCCCCGTCCCGACCTCGGAGGTGACCGAGGCGATCAGCCGTTGCCTGGAGACGAGATCGCGCAGATACCCCTCGAACCACGGCGCGTCGTCGAGATGGCGCACGATCGTCGCGACCTGGATCTGGTGCATCGCGAAGACGAGGCCGGTCGCGCCGCAACGGCGACCGAGCTCGAAGCACGAGTCGGCGACGGACTCGAACGAGGCCCCGCCGCCGCCGAACTCTTCCGGAACGAGCGCGGCGAGCGCACCCTCCTCGCGCAGCGCGTCGACGGCCTCGTTCGGAAAACGCGCGGCGAGATCGACGTCCTCGGCATGCGCGGCCGCCACCTCGTCCGCTACCCGGCGCGCACCGGCGACGAGCAACCCATCCCGATCCGGCGTGACGCTCATGCCGCGTCTCTGCATTCGAGCTGGGTCAGGGCGGCGCGAATGGAAGCGACGCTCTCGAACGAGCTCCGCGTCAACATCTGGTCCGGAAACTCGAGATCGAACTCCTCCTCCAGCGCGAGCATGACGTTGACGCTCGCGTGTGAGGTCATGCCGGCCTGGAACAGGTCGGCGTGGTCCGCGAGCGCGTCGATGTCCACAGGTAGCCGGCCATGGCTCCTGATCACGGACCGGATCCTCTCGTCGATGATTCCCCCTTCCCGCAACTGTCGGTGGATTCTTTCGCTAGCCGCCGTCCGCGGCAAGGCCCCTCTCCCCGTCGCGCTCGGCGAGCACGACAGCCGCTGCGTACCCTCCTTCGTGGGTGAGGCTGACCGAGAAGGAGCCGAGACCCGCAGCGTGGGCGAGCTCCGCGGCTCGGCCGGAGAGCTCGAGCTCCACCCCGCAGCCAGTATCCCGCACGACCTCGATCGCCTGCCAGGGAACCCCCACGTCTGCGGCGGGCCGCAGCACCTTGATGGCAGCCTCCTTGGCGGCGAAGCGTGCCGCGAGACGCTCTGAGGCCAACCCGCCCGAGCCGTTCCGGCAGTCGTCGAGCTCCCGCGGGCTGTAGACGCGCCGGAGATAGTGATCCCCGTGCGCGCGCAGCGACGCCTCGACCTCCTCGACCGCAACGAGATCTATGCCCAGCCTCATCGACATCTCATTCCGGATTGAGGCCGGACCGCCGTCGAAAATCCAGCCCGAGTCGGTGGGTGCTTGCCACCCGTTCGCGGGGTCCGGATGCTGCGGGCGCTCGGACAGAGACCCGGCCCGCCTTTCCTCTGGCTGGTGGCCCAGAACCGATCACGTCGCGAAGGCCTACGGCTCAGTCGTAGGAGTCGCCGGCGACAGCGGGCACAGGCCGCGTGCCGCGGCTCGCAGACCGGAGACCGCGCAGCACCACCACCAACGTCCGGAGCAGGATCGCCAGGTCGACCGTCAGGCTCCGATGGCGCAGGTACCACAGGTCATATGAGAGCTTCGTAGCCGTCTCCCCGGCGCCCGCAGCGTAGCCTTGACGGACTTGGGCCCAGCCGGTCAGACCCGGCTTGATCAGGTGTCGACGCGTCCAGTACGGAACACTCTGGCTCAGCTCGGCGAGGAACTCGGGGCGCTCGGGCCGCGGCCCCACGAGCGACATCTCGCCACGCAAGACGTTCCAGAGCTGAGGAAGCTCGTCGAGCCTGAGCCGGCGCATGATGCCGCCCGGCCATGTCAGTCGCGGATCGTCGGCACTCGCCCAAACGGCCCTCCCCGACCGTTCGGCATCCGCATACATCGTCCGGAACTTGTAGATCGTGAACAACTTCCCGTGCTCGCCGAGTCGCGTCTGACCCAGAATCAACGGGCCTTCGGTCCGGCGAACGAACAGCGCGAGCAGCGGAAACAGTGGCAACGTGAGCACGAGCAGCAAAAATGCGCCGAGAAGGTCGAAGGCCCGCTTGATCGCTCGCGAATAGCGGCGCTGGTAGAGGTGCAGCACGCTCAGGAACCACTCATAGGGAAGATCCTCGATCGGCACGCGACCGTAGGCGAATTCGTAGAACTCGGCGAGCCGGACGACCCTGAAACCGGCTTGGGCGGCGTCGACGAGCCGCGCGAACGTCTCGGTCGGTGTGCGGCTACCGGTCAGGACGACGAGATGGGGCTGGTACTGCGTGATCACGGAGTCCAGCTGAGCCGCGGAGCCCAGCAGCGGCACCTGCCGATCCAGCTTCTGCGGATCGTCGCCGTCCTCGACTACTCCGATCACCTCGTACCCACCGCCTCGGCCGCGACGAAGGTCGTGAAGCAAGGTCGTCGCATCGCCGGCCCTGCCGACGAGGAGGAGGCGGACGGCCGGCGCGATCTTCCGTAAAGCGAATGTCTCCCACCCTGCCCCGGCCGCGAAAACGGTCAGCGCAAGAAACCCGATTGCAGCCAGGGAGACATGCGCATCCGGTAGCCAGGCGGAGACGGCAGCCGAGGTGACGACCGCGATGACGATGCAGCGCCCGACCGCGACCCTTGGGCCGAGAGCAGTCAGCGACGGTCCGCTGAGGGAGTGGCCGATCGCGATCGATACGGCCCAGACAGCCGATTGAATGACCGCGACGATGATCCGTTCATGCCAGCTGTGCGCCGGCAAGGCAAGAACGACCGCCGCGACCGGCACGACCCCGACGACGATTCGCCCGGTTTCCCGGATGGCCGCCGCACGGCGCGGAGGCAGCCGACGCGGCGGCGCGCTATCCCCTTCGTAAGCGCGCACCCTTGTGTCGATTCTAAGCCCGCCGGGGCGGCGCTAAACCAGCACTAAGGACTAAGAGGACCAGGCTAACCGGTGGGAGAAATCCGGCGCCACCGCGGACGCGTCATGCGAAACGCCACCTTGCGCACGAGAGCGAGTGCGGTCGGTGCAGCCGAGCGTGAGGACCGGGCCCACTCGACAGCGGCCGCGGCGATCCGCGGATCAGGCAGGAGCTCTTGCTGACGCCGCAGCTGCTCGACGTGGAGCCGATGGTAGAAGGGACTCGCAACGTTCGGCAGTGGATGTGGGTAGAGGTCGTACAGCGACCAGCCTGCGACGGTTCGGTAGCACTCGATCCTGGCTGCGAGCGCACCTGCACCCGCAGCGAAGGCCTCCGCCGCTGCACCGATCACCTGGGCCCGCGACCGGCCTGTCTGCGCGAGGTCGTACAGACCCCAGAGCGAGAAGAGCCAACCGTTGAGGACGTGTGCGGGCGGGTCGGTCGGATACTCCTGCAGAACAGGCCCATCAGGAGTTGCAACGACGAGCGGCGAGTCCGGATCGAGCAAGGGCAGCGCCGTTCTCTCGGCGAGCTCGAAGAGATCGCTGCGGCCGAGGACCTGGGCCGCGCGAACGAGAAAGCTCACCGCCTCGCCCTGCGCGAGCGACGAGTACCAGGGCGGATCGAGGGGAAAGGTGTGCGGCATCGGAAAGCGGTAGGCGAGGCGTCCCTCCTCGTCGACCGTCCGTTCGATCCAGGCGACAACCGCCGCCACCGTCGGCAGACGTCCCCGATCGCGCAGCTGGAGCGCGCCGAGCCCCAGCTGGAGGACCGAGACCGGGTTCGTCCGTCCCGGATCCGCTGTGAGCCGGGCCAGAAGGTCCAGGTCGGTCGGAGACGACCCCGCACCGGCAGCCTTCCTCCGGAGATCGACGTGGTACTCGTACGGATCGGCCGAAAGGTTCGCCACCATCATCCGCGCGCCCTCGCGTACAACTGCTCGTAGAGGCTCTCCAGGCGGGAAAGCGTGTCGACGAACCGGAACTCGGCTCGCTGCCGCTGCTGTGCCGCCCTCCCGAGTCGCCGTCGCTCGGCGGGATCGCCGAGCAGGCGGTCGATCGCGTCCGCGAGGGCCACGTAGTCACGGGGGGGCACGAGCATCGCCTCCCGGCCGTGCTCGACGATGGCGGGGATGCCGCCGACGCGGCTGGCGACGATCGCCTTGCCGGCGGCCATCCACTCGAGCACGGCAAGTGGCATCCCTTCGAAGCGCGAGGAGCACACGAGAACATCCATCGCGGCGAGCAGGTCGGGGACTTCTGCGTTCGGGCGGTGGCCGAGAAACGTCACCGGCGCCCCCAGCTCGCGGGCGAGGCGCTCGAGCCGCCCGCGATCGGGGCCGTCTCCGACGACGAGAAAGCGCAAGTCGGCCCGCCGCGGAGCCAGATGGGAGACGGCCCGGAGAGCCGTCTCGAGATCCTTCTGGGGCCGGAGCCCGCACACCGTCCCGACCACGGGAGCGTCTGCGGGAATCTCGAGCTCGCGTCGCACGTGATCTCCATCACCCGCAGGCGGATCGGGGATCCCGTTGGGGACGAGGACGACTTTGTGCGGCGGGATCCTCTCGAGCTCGATCATCCGAGTGCGATCGGTCGGCGAAACGGCAACGAAGGCATCAGCCCTCCGCGCGATCAGCTCCCTGTCCACGAACCGCCGTAGAACCCGCTCGTACGACCAGGTGTGCTCGTGCGCAACGAAGACCGGCGCCTTGCCAAGCCTGGTGAGCAGCGACAACCAGAGGTTCGAGCCGAACTTGTGAGCATGTACCACATCGACCCGGCCGCTACGAAGTAGCCGCAACAAGGGGAGCCAGCGCCAGACGTCCAGCTTCGACCGTCGCCGCAGCTCGAGCACCTCTATGCCGGCCGACCGAGCGGTCTCGACGTGTCTCCGAGACGACGGCCGGGTCGAGCAGATGATGCTCTCGAAACGGTCTGGATCGAGGCCGAGCGCGATTCGGGTCGCGACCGTCTCGGCGCCGGCCGCCATCAACGTGTCGACGACCGTGAGCACGCAGAGCCGCGGCTGCTGATTCTCGCGTGAGGTCACGTCAACGTCGGCGACAGGCGGAATGGCGGGACGGATACGAAAGCGGTACATAGTGTGCATGCGCTTTCCCACAGCGGTCCGACCGCTCGTCGCCGGTGGGTTGCTGCTCGCGCTCGCCGCCCTTGCGTTCCTGGGCTACCACTTCACGCGCTCGTCGCGACAGAGCTTCGACTCGGAGACCGCGTACCTCAACCCGCCGCCCCCGAAGCCGCGCGACGCCGTGCACGTCGCCAGCGCACCCGCATTCGAGCGCGCGGTCGCGGACGCACATGCCGGAGAGACGATCCTCGTGTCGGGCAGCGTGCGCATCGCCGGCGAGTTCACGGGGTTCAACCGGGTCGTCGAGGGAGGCACCGTCAACGTCGTCCTCGGTCCCGGCGTCCGCTTCGTCGGCGGCAAGGCGCGAGAGCTGCCGTCCGTCTGGGTTCGCGGGTCCGGCGGCTGGCGGATCTGGGGCGGCACGATCACGAACCCGGTGGGCGGTGGGCTCCTCTTCTACTCGCTGCCGGGCCCCTTCACCTGGACCGGCTTTCGCGTGCGCGACACCGCCGGTTCCTGTGTGGGCGTGCTTCCGGTGGGAGGCAGCATCGAGCAGCTCGTGCTCGCGGGCACGACCGGCACCGCCCGGCCGAATCTGGCTTTCGATCCGCACGGCGAGAAGGGTACGGGGATCCACGCCTGGAACATCGCGGACGCGACGGACGGCCTGGTCGCGCGATCGACCTTCGCCGCCGATGTGCTCGATGAGGCGGTCGGGGCCGCGGTCCAGATCGACACCGGCCGCATCGGCGGGGATGTCACCGTCTACGCCCGCGCCCGCCATCTCGGCTTTGCGGTGCCCGGGACGAGCTGGAGCGGAAATGCGCAGCACCAGGTGGCGGGAAACGTCATCCAGCTCTGGGGCGGAACCCCGAAGGGGACGCTCGATCTGCGCTACGTCGAGGGTGCCGACATCAAGGGCCGGCTGGTCGACACGACCGGGGTCTACCGCGGGGCGAACCTCTCGCGGGTCAGGGTCGATCTCGCACGCGTGAGCGGTGCAATTCTCCAGAACCCTCTCCTCTCCGGGCCAGCCGTATCTGCCACTGACGGGATACAGGTTGGCGGGCTCGAGGGCCAACTGACCGCGCCCTGACGTTCGGACGTGCTCTTCGATCATCCCGCGGATCCGTACGGGCGCGGTCGCATCGCCTACCTCTGCGTGAACCCGAAGAGTTCACGCAGCTGGGAAACCACTCGATCGACGCCGAACTCGCGCTCCACGCGCGCGCGACCGGCGCGGGCGAGCTCTTGCCGCAGCTCCGGCGATCGCAGCAATTGTCGAATCCCAGCCGCAAGAGCCTCCGGAACGCCTGCCGGCACCAACAGCCCGCAGCCGTTCTCCAGCAGCTCCCCGACGCCACCCACGTCGGAGGCGACCGCAGGCACACCGTACGCCAGCGCCTCGATCAAGGTGACGGGTACCCCCTCCCAGTCGGACGGCAGCGCGACCATGTCCACGCGGCCGGCCGCAAGCCACGCGAGGATCTCGGCGTTGGGGACGTAGCCGAGGAAACGCACGACGTCGTCGATTCCGAGCTCGCGTGCCCGGCGCTCCACGTCATCGTGTAGCGGCCCCCAACCGGCGAGCCATAGCTCCAGCTGCTCGCCCTCCCGGACGAGCTGTGCGACGGCGTCGAGCAGCGTCGCGTGCCGCTTCACCGCGTCGAAGCGCGCCGCGAACAGAACGACGGCAGGGCGGTTTGCCGGCGGCGGCCCGTCCCGAGCCAGCGGCAACTCGACACCGAGCCGCACGACAACCCACCGCGACTCGTCGACGCCCGGCGCCGACCGCCGCATGAGATCGGTCATCGCGTGCGCGATGAAGCGGACGAAAGCTGCCGAGGCCGACTTCTCGCGCAGGAGGTTGCGAGCCTCGATGTCGGAGAGATGCGCGGTGAAGCTCCACGGCACACCCGACAGGCGCGAGGCGAGAAGAGCGACCGTGGACGGTGGGCCCGCCCAGTGGGCGTGAATGTGATCGGCTTTCCAGCTCCGCGCCAGCCGGGCCAGCCAGAGAGCCTTCGGAAAGGCCGCAAGGTTACGAATCAGCACCTTCGGCGCCGGCGACCGAAAGAGGATCAGGAGCGCTGCCGACACTCGTCGCGGTGCGCGCAGCACCTCGGCGAGGGCGGCACGCGCGATCGCACCGTCGAACAGCGGCCTTCGGACGGTGAGAGACTGCGCATCTGCGGTGGTGAGCGCCCCGCGGGGCCGCACCGGGACCGCAAGCACCTCGACGCCTTGCCGCACGAGCTCCCGCACCTCGGGTCCGAAGAACGTGTCGTTCTGCCCATACGGGAACGAGGAGGCGACGTAGAGCAGCCTCGGGGGCACTACGCCGCCATGGAGGTCTGCTCGAGAAGCGACACCAGAACCCGAGTACCCATCATTTCGAGTATGCCCCCTCCTGCCGTGCGCGGGTGCTGGGTCGTGCCCATCACGTGTGATTCGTCTCTTGCGCCGTCGATGGCAGGAGCTGTCCCGAAACAATCCAAGGTTGGCGGCGGCGTGCAGTCGATCCCTCGTATGGGTACCCCTGGATGAGGGGTTCAGGGCTCGGTTGTGCCGCGCCGACTAAGAGAGTGTGCACAAGCAGGCCGCCCTTGTCGTCTTGTTGATGCTGGGCTTCGCCGGCGCTGCCTCATCGGCCATCGTGACGCGTGGGCTCACGAAGTCGAAACCGCTCACCGCGATTCAGGCGGAGACGCGGTTGGGGCCGAAGCCGACGCCACGCTGGTACTGGCACTGGGCGCAATGGCAGCTCGGGGAGGGGTACGCGAAGGGGCACCGGCTCGCGCACGACCTGCGCCCGAACCACACGCCGCGCCAGGTTCCGGCCTGGGCATGGCAGCGGTTGCATCTCTTCCTGCTCGCCCGCGAGCAGCGGAGGCTGCAAGGCCATGGCAACAGCGGGAACGGCGGGAACCACGGGAAGGGGCACGGGGGGACGACGAGCACGAGCACGAGCACGTCCACGTCCACCTCCACGTCCACCTCCACCTCCACCTCCACCTCCACCTCCACCTCGACCACGACGACCACGACGACCACGACCGGCACGACGACGACCACCCCGAGCTCTGGCAAGACCTACGACGAGGCGATCTCCTACACGCAGACCCGGCCTGCGTTCACACCGACGCGAACGATCGAGGTAACCACCGCCTCGGAGCTGACGTCCGCCATCTCGAACCTCCAGCCGGGCGACCTCGTGAAGGCGACCGCCAGCTTCACGGTCAGCGGCGAGACGGTCGTCAAGAACCGGCTCTCGTCTCCCGCAGAGCTCGACCTGACCGGCGTCAAATTCGTCTACTCGGGCGGCGAGAACCGTCCGGCCGTCTGGCTGTCCAACGCCCAGAACATCCGGATCTACGGCGGTGACCTCTCTACGGCCGACACGGGCGGTCCCTGCCTGACCAGCTACGGCGGACAGCACGTCACCTGGTGGGGCTTCACCGCGCACGACTGCGGCGGCACCGGTGCCTTCATCACGACGATCACCGCGGCGGCGGAGCAGGACGACTTCCAGGGGACGATCTGGAAGGTCGGCCTGAACCTTGCCTGGGACCCGCACACCGAGAAGGGTTCGGGCCTGCATTGCGCCAACCTCGACGATCACGGCTCCTACCCGTTCCAGGACAACCGGTTCGCGTTCTACTGCCACGACATCCCGGTCGGAGCGGCGATCGAGTACGGCGACTCGATCTCGACGTATCCTCCCGTCCGCAACACGATCTACCTGAAGGCGGTCAACCTCACCTTCGTCTCCGAGACCCAGACCGGTGGCAACGCCATCCAGTTCTGGGGCGTCAACGGCCAGAGCGCAGACATCAAGTACCTCGAGGTCGAAAACGCGCAGGGCTACGGCCTGTTCGACGGCGGCATGTACTCGGGAACGACGCTCGACGGTGTCACGGTCGCGTACGGGCGCGCGTCCAAGACGAACCTGAACCCTCGCTACGGTGGACAAAGCCCGTGGCGGACGAACAAGGGCGTCGTCTACGACGACGTGAGTCCTACGCCGTAACTGGCTGCCTCCGCGCAGCGGCGTCGGTTACAAGCCGTCCTCTCGGCTCCCTGAGGCGACGCGCTCGAGGCTTTCCCAGAGCTCGTTGCAGAGTTGCCGTACCTCGGGGCTGAACGTGACACCGTCGCCACGGCCCGTCGACTGCCGGTGGACCCCGCGGGTGATGTCCCGCTCAGGATAGGTCACGCCGATGAAGTCGTAGAGCGACCGCATCGACGGCTCCGGCCGGGCAACAAGCCGTTCGTACGAACAAAGACGAACATCCGGGCGCTCGTCGAGCCCGAGGTCGAAGAAGAGGGACGTCCGAGCCCACCAGAAGAGCCCCGCCGCGTCGTACGGGTCCATCCCCGACCGGTAATGACGGGCAACCACCGATCGGGTCGTCTCCGGGACGACCTCGCCCCGCCAGTTGGGCGGCTCGTCCGAGAGGAGAAGGTGGAGGTTCCGCTCGCCGTTCTCGGTGCCGAAGTACGAGAGGTCCGACGCAGCCACGCTCTCGGCCCCGCGGTACATCCAGATCGCGTAGGAATCGTCGAGCGCGTCCAGCAGGGACGGAACGTTCTGAGACTCGACGAGTGGCTTGAGGACGAGGAGGGGTGCGCCGATGCGCTCGAGGCTGCGCTTCACCTCCGGCAGCGGCTTCAGTCGCAGCCGATCCTCGGCAGGCGCGGAGAGGACGCTCCGCTCTGGGAAGGTCACGCTTCGCCGATCGGCCTGGAAGAGGTCCAGCATCATCGTCGTCCCGGAGCGTTGGCAGCCGACGATGAGAACGATCGCCTTGCGACCTCTGCGGGGAAACGGATGCGCCAGCCGGTATGCGCGCTTCTGCGCCAGAAGCAGCTCGCGCCGGACACGGTGCCCGAGGCGCGTCGGCAGGCTAGCCAAGCTTCTGGCGCACTAGGCGTCATCCCTCTCGGCCACGTCATCCCGGAGGAGCGCAGGGACACTGGCGAGCAAGCCGAGAACAAGCCATAGCTGCTTTTCGTATTCCGCAGTGAGGAAGATGTACGCGGCGAACATGCCGATTGCCCCTGCGGCCAGCCCACGCGCGTGGAACTCGAGCTCGCCGAGCCCCTGATCGAGCCGTGCAAGCGCTCGCCCTGCTAGTCGCAGCGGAAGCACAAGGATGGCGAGGAACAGGAACAAGCCCACGAAGCCGACCTCGGCCGCCATCTGCAAGTACGTGTTGTGCACAACCTGACGGAAATTCACGATGTAGTGGACGAAGTTGAGATTCAGGGTCTGCGTCGCGTATGACGGCTCCACGACCTCGTAGTTGCCGAGACCGACCCCACCGAGCGGATGCCCCTCGACGACGCGGAGCGCCACCGCCCACTCGTCGATCCGCCCCGAGCTCGTCGCAGACAGACCACCTCGCCTGCCGGCTTCGAATACGTGCGCAGGCTTGTACGCCAGGTAGTAGCCGAGCCCGGCGGCGACGAGTACGAAGACCAGCGCCAGCATCCGCGGCCGCGCGCGACCTGCGAATGCGATCGCCCCGAGCAAGGCGACCGCGAGGCCGACGATCCCTCCTCGCGACTGCGTGAGCACGAAGGCCACGAGGTCGACGCCGGCCACGGCCGTTGCTAGCAAACGCGTCCGCGACGAGCCGGTGGTTGCAAACAGGAAGCAGCAGATCAGGATGGCCGGAATGAGCTCGGCGGCGAAGTAGTTGGGGTCGAACAGCCCCGCGAGGCGTCCCTTCCCCAGGTACGTCCCCGAGCCGATGCTGTAGAGCGACGTGCCCGCACTCGCGAGCAGGTAGCCGTGAACGATCGTGCGAAAGCCCGAGCGAGTGGAAGCCGCCGTGTAGGTGACGACGGCAAGCGCAGCCACGAGTAGGAGCCGTTCCAGGGCGGATCGCGTCTGTCCGGCGTCAGGGGCCCAGAGGATGGAGACGGTCCCGAAGAGAAGAAGCCCGACGATGGCCGAGAACAGCAGTGGATGCGCACGCGGTAGCAAGGGCAGCGTCCCGCGCCGGGTGAGAGCCGCCCCGGCCCACGCAACCACGATCAGCGCGCCCAACGGCTTCGCCAGCGTGGCGCCGGCACCAAACGTGCCGGGCAGATGCTCCGGGAATGTCAACAGGACGAAGGCAGCGATGGCCAGCGGGAGCCTCGCGACGGCGATGCCGACGAACGCCGCTGCAAGCAGTGCAAACACAGCCTGTTTGGGCGAGTAGACGGCGACGGCCCCGAGCACGGCGGCTGCTCCGGCGGCTGTCATGGTGACGGCGCTGCCGGCAGCGAATTCCGGGATCAGGCGCGAACGAGCTTCCCCGACCACGTTGGGATCAGGAGTTCTTGGGCGACGGCAACGGTTCCTGCGGAGACAGCAGGTAATCGCCCGGGATCACTGGGAGCTCGCCCGGATAGCCTTCGTACGCAGGGTTCCCGCCGCGACCGGGTGCGCGGCGAGCAGTGACCAGGAACCCGAGTAGCGTCACTCCACGACGGCCGAGGAGCTCACGCAACTCGGCGAGCTTGTCCCGACGAGTGTGGCCCATCCGGACGCAACAGATGACCGCTTCGCTCGCGTCCGCGAGCGCAACCGCTTCGGCAACCTCGGGCAACGGCGGAGAGTCGATCACGACGACATCGCTGTCCCTGCCCAGCCGCTCCAACAGCCGGGAGATTCGCTGTGCCTCGAAGAGGTGGAGCTCGTGCATCTGCTCGTCGCTCGCGAGCAAGAGCTTGAGACGTGCGTGCAGTGGTGCGTCGACGGCGCGCGTCTGTGGCGCTTCGGGGTTGTTCAGCAGGTGCACGAAGCCGTCACGGTGGCCGACGACGTTGAAGATCGTCCCCACCATCGGCCGTGGCAGGTCGGCGTCGACCAGGGTGACACTCAGGCCGGCGCTGCTGAGCGCAATCGCCAGGTTCACCGCTGTCAGCGTCTTGCCGTCTCCGGGGCACGCGCTGGTGACGAGTATCGACGTGGGGAAGCCGTTGCCGTTCCCGCCTGCGTTCGACAGCACCGCGCGCAGCGTCCTGTACCCCTTCCAGGCCTCACGCGGGAGAGCCGCCCGGCCGAGGAAGTAGCTCTCGACCGCGCGCGGAGGGAGGCGCGGGATTCGGGCGAGCACGGGTAGCCGATGCTCGAGCGCGAGCTCCTCTTCGCGTGTGAAACGTGGGTTCAGCACTTCGAGCGCGATTGCCGCTGCGATGCCAAGCAACAGACCCACGATGACCGCGACGCCGATCGTCGTCGTCGGCCGCGGCCAGGAGGCCGCCCCGGGAGTCGTCGCGGGCGTGAGAGCGATGACCGTCGGATCGGCTTGGTCGAGGAAGGACTTCAGCTCCCCGATGGTCCCGGCGAGCTGCAGGTACTGGGGACTGCGGGCTCGAGCCTGCGGGGGAATCGACTGCATCTGGATCCGGATCTGGGCGATCTTCTGCGACAGCCCGTCCTGGAACAGCGCCTTCCGTTTCGTGACGATGAAGGAGGCGAAGCGGTTGGCGACCTTCGCGGCGAGGGCGGCGCCGGAAGCGCTCACGCCGAGACTGACGATGTCCGCCTGGGAGAGCGGCGTGACCGTGATAGTCGCGTGCTGGGCGCCCCCTCGTTGCGTCTTCAGGAAGGCGCCGCTGTAGGCCGGAGAGGAAAAGACACGGGCAGCGGTGACGGCAGCCGAGGATCCGTCGGCGGGTTGACGGAAGAGCGTGAGCCCCTGAAACGGGTCGTTCGTGCTGAAGGAGGGCACGGGTTGGATCTGCAAGTCGGCGCTGGCGTCGTAACGCTTCGTCGCCGTGACCACCACCAGCAGCGCCGCGAGGAATGCAATCGCCGTCACACCCCCGACCAGGAGGCGATGGACCCGCAACGCGTGCCAGTAGCGCACACGCCCCGAGGACGCGTCAAGACTCCCGCTCAATGCCCCTTCCCCACGAGTCGAACTGGATTCTCCGCCATCAAGACCTCGCCCAAATCAGCCCGACGCACCCGCAGCCACGAAGCAGGCGAGCACTAGTCAGAGTCGCTTCGAGTGCCGAACGCGATGCTGTGACCGACGATCGTACCGACTGCGACAGCAACGCCGAGCCAGCTCAGGATGACCACGGCCGCGAGAGATGCCCAGCTCACGCTTCCATTATCCCGTGGGATCGTGGTAACCGCATCGGCCGAACGGGGCATTTCGAGGCCCGGAGGACTCCAGGACCAGTGCCGTCTTGGGCTCGTCAGCGACCCTCGGTCGAGCGGCGGGCGTGTTCCGACATCGGCGAAAGAGGATGGCGCAGTACACGCGCCATCTTTCGCCCCTTGACACCCCAGCCCTCCTGCCTGCTGGGGCGGAGGTCACGCAGCACGGCAGCCGCCGAGAGGCGGGCGGCAATCCCCGGCGGAGCGAGCGAGAACGGGGACAGCCACCCCTGCACGTGCATCTCGAACACGGTCGGCTCCCGCAACTCCCGCATGTAACGCGCCCAGTAGCGGACGAACCTGGGCTCTTCACCGTCCCGCAGGAGCCAGTCGGCGGCTGCGAGCGTCGCAGACCACCCTCGCTCGAAACCCCAGCCGCGCGCGATCGCGGCCTGCTCCTCCCGGGCATCGTCGTCCGTGAACGCGAGCACATCCACGAATTGGCGCAGCTTGTGCATCGGTACCTCCCGCCAGGCATGTGAGGCGAGCAGGACCGCGTGGTGGCGCGGATCCGGCGTCAGGACTCCTTCGACGCCGCTTTGGGAAGGCGAAGCGGCCTCGAACAGCGTCTCGTTGCGGGGAACGGCAAGACCCCTTGGCCACGCGACCCGCCGATGTATCTCGACCGGGAGTGGAACATCCCGCCACAGCAAAGGGTGCAGGTGATGGTGCCGGTCGAAGTCCGGATGAGAGGTGAGCGGTCGCAGGCGGAAGCCGGCTGCGAGCAACGCCTCCTGTGCCCGCTCGGCGTCCCCGGCGAGCAGATCGAGATCTGCGATCCGCCGGGCGCCGTCCGGGTAGACGCGAGTCAGTTCCGGCCCCTTCACGAGCAAGAGCGGCCCGTCGTAGGCCTCGCGCACGCGGGCGAGCAACGTCGGCGCGACAAGCGCGGCCGCGCGGGCGGCTCGCTCCTCACGCACAAGCTGGTCGGGAACGGACTCTCCAGCCAGACGTAGCCGGCGAGCCGCAAGCGGGCCGAGACCGTGCGCGCACGCCACCTCCGGCTCGAGGTGTTCGAGCAGCCGGTCGACTCGCTCCCAGAGTCCCTGAGCGGCCAGCGCTACGTCCCCTTCCCGGGCGCAGGCGCTGTAACACTTGCTTCCTCGTGCGCGTACTCGTGACAGGTGCTTCCGGCTTGATCGGCGGCGTGCTCTGGGAACGGCTCGCCGGCGAGCACACGTTGAGCGGGATCGATCTCCGGCGCGACCGCGCGCGCGGTATCCGCCGGGGCGACGTCCGCCATCCTCGTTCGATCCGCCGCGCCTCCCGGAATATCGAGGCGATCGTCGACCTGGCGACAGGGTCGGCCGTCGACCTGCCCTGGAGCGAGGTACAGAAGGACATCAGAGGGCGGGTGAACGTGCTCGATGCAGCTCGCGCCCATGGCATCCAACGTTACGTGTTCGCCAGCTCGAACCACGTCACGGGGATGTACGAGCTCGACCAACCCTACGCGTCGATCGTGGCCGGCGCCTACGACGACCTCGATCCGGCGGCGATCCCGTTGATCGGACCCGACGCTCCGCCGCGACCCGATGGCCCGTACGGCATCGGCAAGGCGTTCGCAGAGATCGCCGGGCGCCACTACGCCGAGCGCTACGGCATCTCTTGCCTCTGCCTTCGGATCGGGACCGTGCGTCGGGACGACCACCCTCACCGAGCACGCGATTACGCGACTCTCCTTACCCACGCCGACCTCGCCCGGCTCGTCGACTGCGCGCTTCGCGCTCCGCTCACCCTCCGCTACGGGATCTACTACGGCGTGTCGGCGAACACGTGGCGATTCTGGGACATCGCGAACGCGCGCGAAGAGCTGGGCTTCGAGCCTCACGACGACGCGGAGCGGTTCCGCTCGGGCGAGAATGTCTGAACCCTGGGCCCGAAGAGGCGGGCTGTCTTCCTCAGAGCGAGAGCAGGCACCTCGCGCAGGCTGCGCGCCCCCCAACTCTCTTGCAGCGTGTGCGGTAGGCGCGTGACGACCCGGTGGAGCGGCTCGTCGGCCGTGGCCAGCAGATGGATCGCCAGCACCTGGGCCGGGGCGACCCGTCTGCCGCCAGCTCCCGCAAGCCGGAACGCGAGCCGGTCTCGGCGAGACGTCCGGTGTGTCTCGAGCAGGCCGAGGAGCCCTCGCCACTCGTCTACCTCGCAGAGCTCTGCAAGGTAGGCGAGCGTCGCGCGCAGCGGCTCCACGAGGTGAAAGGGCCGCGCGCGCTCGACGACGTCCTCCAGGGGGGAGATCTGGCCGGAGCGCAGCAGGTTGTGGACGTCGATCAACCACTGGCAGCTCGGCGAGGCGGTCGTCCGGGCGCCGGAGGCGCAGACGAACAGGAGCTCGTCTACGGGATCCAGGACCAGCGGTGCCCCTTCGACCTCGGGAAGCTCGAGCATCCGCTCGCGGAAACGACGTAACGCATCCTCGCCGAGCGGTCCTGCGACCGAGCGCGGCACCCCGTGGTATATGACGAGGATCCTGCTGCTCTCGTCGCGAAGACGCGTGAACAACGGCGCCTGCCGAGTGGTTCGCCAGCCGGCGTAGCCCGCGACCTTGACGGCATCGGCCGCAGCCTCGCGCCCGACCACCACGTCGATTTGCGGCACCGGGCGCAGTCCGAGGCGCGGATACCAGCGGAGGACGGTCGACAGGCCGCCGACGAGCAAAGGCTGCACATGCGCACGCTGCCGCAGGAGTGGCAGGAGCACCGCGAGCCGCTCGAGCAGAAGCTGGTTCCGGTACCAGACGCTCCGATACGTGCCGAGAAGACGCGGCAGCTGCGGCTCGTCCGGTACGAGCTCGCTCAGGCGTTCGTAGAGCAGCGGCAACAGGGCGAAGCTGCCGGGCTCGAGCGTGGTCACATCGAGCGGCTGCAGCGCCCGCCAGCGCCCGGCCGCCTGCTCGGCCGGGCCGAGAGCGACCCCGAGCAGAGCGCGCTGTGTCGTGTTCGGCCAGAAGGAGCCGCGCTGCACGGCGCCCCTCAAGGGGTCTCCGCGTGCCCCGCCCCGTGGGCGGCCCGCCGGCGCTCCATCGCCTGCCGGATCACCTCGATGTACTGGGAACGGGAGGCACGCTCGCGCAGCCCGTTGTTCTGGGTGTGCAGGCGGCGCTCGAGCACGACCTCGGGAGGGACGGCGTAGCGAAGCCCCGCCTCTGCGGCACGTGCGAACCAGTCCACGGTGACGCCGACCCGCACAGCAGTCGTGAAGGGACCGACCCGTCGAAACGACTCGCGCCGGATCAGCATCAGGTTCGGCGCGGTCCAGGGCATCGCCTCGGGCGCCGGCGGACGCAGGGTCGCCCGCGTCGCCTCGTCGAGCTCGGGGCTCAGGAACTCGCGCACGTGTCCGAAGACCATGTCCAGGGCCGGATCAGCGTCGAGTGCGGCCTTCTGGAGGGTCAGCTTCCCGGTTGTGAAGCGGTCGTCGGCGTCGAGGAACGCGTAGAGCGCTCCCGAGGCCTCCTCGACGGCGCGGTTGCGGGCGGCGCCGTTGCCCGCGTTCTCCTGCCGGACCACCCGCACCCCGGCGAAGCTGCGGGCGACGTCGCCGCTGCCGTCCGTCGAGCCGTCGTCCACGACGATCAACTCGATCGGCTCGTAGTCCTGGGCGAGGACACTCTCGATCGCCTCGCCGAGGTAGGGAGCGGCGTTGTACACGCCGATCATCACGCTCACGAGCGGGTTCACCCCGTCCTCTCCCCTCGTTGCTCCTGCTCCCGTTCGAGCTTCGCCCGAAGGGAGCGCAGAAGTGGCGTCGTCGGCGGCTGCCCGCCGGTGAGGCTCGACTCGTGAAAGCGGCGGTAGAGCACGAGATCGGGAAGCACGACGTACGAGATCCCCTGCTCGCGCAGCCTGATCACGAGATCCATGTCTTCCGACGGTTCGAAGCGACCGTCGTAGCCCCCGAGCAGATCGAGCACCTCGCGCCGGAACATCGCCGAGGAGAGTGGGATCCCGTCGAGATCGCCGTAGACGACGTCGCGCGTCAGCCAGGGCGGAGCGTTGAGCCACTCCTGTCGCCCGAAGACGCAACCCACGTCTGGATGACCGAGGAGGTACTCGGCCTGCACGCGCAACCGGGAAGGGGGCAGGATGTCGTCGGAGTCGAGGTTCGCGACGAGCGGGCCCTTCGATTCCCGGATGGCCCTGTTCCTCGCCGCGGCCGGTCCGGCGTTCTCCTGGCGCACGCACCGGACCGAGCCGAAGGAGCGAGCGATCTCGCCGGTCCCATCCGTCGACCCGTCGTCGACCAGAACGACCTCGAACGGGCTCCAGTCCTGCGCGAATACGCTCTCGAGCGCCTCGCGAAGGTGCTCTTCGGCGTTGTAGGCGGCCATGATCACGCTGATCAGAGGCCGCTCCCGCGGCGCCGTGCTCGTCACTCCATGGCCTCCCGAAGGAGACGCTCGAGCGTCGCGGGCAGCGCCTCGATGGGCCCTCCGACATCGAGGCGAAAGGCGGGCACCCGCTGGAGCAGCCCGGCCATCGCGGTAAGCGCCTCCTGTCGAGCAGGAACAAGCTGCAGCAACGTGCTGGGGGCGAGAGCGGCCAGCGCCTGGGCGGGCGGCAACGGTGCAACGTGCGGCGTACGACCCTGCACGCGCGGGGCAACGATCGCGCGGAGGGGGAAGCCGCAGCTCATCCGCGCCGGGAAGCGTTCCGCGACATAGAAGACGGACTTCTCCTCGAGACCCCCGTCGCCGGCGAAGCTCGGCGGCGGCAGATGTGCGAAGAGCTCCGCATGGCTGGGCTCGAGCTTCCCCGAGCAGTAGAGGCTGAGGACACGCGGCTCGGGCCCGAGTTGGACACCGACGTAGTCGTCTCCGGCGTAGAGGAGGCCCGAGGCGAGCGACGACAGGGCAGAGGTCGATTTCCCCGACCCGCCGCCGCCCACCAGCAGCAGGCCTCCCGAGGAAAAGCCGACGGCGGCGCCGTGCACGAGCAGCATGCCGCGCTCCGGAAGCCACCAGTGGAGGATCTGGCGAAACGGCGCCGCGCGCTCCCAGAAGGGAAGCTCGCGACCGCTCCGGCACCAGAACCAGGCATCGGCCGTGCCGCGGTCGTATCCGCTCAGCTGGCCGAGTGCCGGCCGGCAGACGACCTGCCGACCCTCCGCGGCGCTGTAGACGGTCGTGCCGCGAGGGCTGCCCGGTTCGAGCGCGGGAAGCGCCGGCGATGCCGCGACCGCCACCCTCGAATCCCAGGCGTGGATGGTCAGATCCGGCTCCTCGGCCGGCTCGGAGACGAGATGCTCGAAGGCGCGGCCGAGCTGGGAGGCCAGGTAGGCGTCGGCGAAGCACAGCCGAATGGAAGCGTCGGCGAGGCGAATCGTCTGCTCGACTACCTCGCCGTGCTCGGCGGCGCGCCCGAAGCTCGCGCGCAGGTCGTCGATCGACGCCGCAAGCTCATCCCCCGCACCGGACGCGATCTCCACCGACGCCACCCGATCCTCCGCTTCCTCAGGCGCCCGCAGGGGCATGCGGCCATCCACGCGTGTCGACCTCGTGTACGGGGTCGAGGAGGATGATGTCTTGCATGTCGGTGAACGTCGTGAAGCTCGGCGCCACGAACGGAGCTCGTTCGCCGGCGTCCCCGGTCGGCGCGGGACGGGGCTCGACGGCACCGTTGCCGTCGGCGACGATGAGCTCGACGGCCGCGAAATCGTCGACGAGCTTCTCCACCGCTGCGCGGATCTCGCCCTCCTGCGCCTCGTAGCGTTGCTCGAGATCGAGCACTATGCTCTCGACCGCGTCCCCGCGCTCGAGCCCTCGCCACACATCTACGGCCGTCCCCTGGAGGTTGAAGTAGTGGCCACTCGCGAGATTGACGATGATCGTCTCGACCCCCAGGGTTTCGGAGATCACATGTGGACTGTTCGCCCGATACCGCACGGGTCCATCCCCCTTCTCTATCGATTTCTCTCAGCCCTAACCCGGCTCACGTGTCGGGAATCCTGCATAACCTTTACCTCAACGAGACAGGGACCACACTAGCTTCGATGCGCCGATTCGCTCGACCTTTGGGAGGGTTTCTAGCCGCAATCGGGCTTCTCGCCTTGGTCTGGGTCGTCGTCGTCTGGCGCTGGGAGGACCCGTTCACGGCCCTCTACACGACCTGGCAGCAGCATAAGCTCGCCCAGCAGCTCCAGCACGAGCTGGCGACGGAGCCGACACCGAAGTTCACGCATGGAGAGTCGCTCGCCGCGGAAGCCCGCGCGATCGAGCACGCCGCAGCGCGCTTCCGCAACACCGCAACCGAGGGGCAGGCCATCGGGCGGATCATCATCCCTCGCCTCGGCTTGAACATGGTGCTCGTGAACGGAACGGACGACGCGTCGCTGCGAGGCGGTCCCGGCCGAGACCTCGTCTCATACATGCCCGGGCAGAGCCGCCTCGTCTACATCGCGGGACACCGAACGACGTTCCGCGCTCCCTTCTCGCATATCGACGCCATCCGGCCCGGCGACCCGATCCGGCTGGAGATGCCGTACGGAACCTTCGTCTACCGGGCGACGCGTCACGTGATCGTGCCTGCGGACGACCTCGCGGTGCTGAGATCGCCGCGTCACGAGCTGCTCGCGCTCCAGGCCTGCCACCCGCGCTTCTTCGCCACGCACCGTTACATCGTCTATGCGCGTCTCGTGGCGGTCGAGCCCAGGAACGGGCGGCCGCTACCGCCGGCTCTGCTCGCGGCTCCTTAGGGCCTATCCCGCTAGGGCGTGAGCGAGTCGGGCTGCGTGGGCTTTCTTGAACGCGATCAGGCCGCAGGCGAGTTGGAGCAAGGCGAGGTGGTTCTGCGGTTTCTTCGACCAGCGGATCAGGAGGGCGCGGTTGCGGTTGAGCCAGGAGTGACAGGCCTCGACGACCCAGCGGCGGGCCTGCCATCCCGGCGTGGTCCGTTTGAGCTCGATCTCCTCACGGCGGCGGCGGAGGTGGGGTGTGTAGCCGCGACCTTGCGCGAGTTCGTTGACCCACGGGTAGCCGTAGCCGCCGTCGAGGCAGAGGCCCTGCGGCTGCTCGGCGGTCGGCTCGGGCCGCAGGATCGGGATCGAGTCGAGTGTCGGGGCTAGGAGCTTTGAGTCGTGGCGGTTGGCGCCGTCATGTGCCAGCCCGATCGGGACCCCTGCCGCCTCGCAGAGAAGCGAACGTTTCGCCCCCCTTTTGCTCTATCAGTCGGATTCGGACCCGTCGCCTCACCACCAAGTGGCGCTTTCCCGGTCGCCCCATCGCACGACAACCAGGCCCAGTCGATCCCGACCTGCTCGTCGTAGTCGAGCAGCCCCTGCCGCCACAGTTCGTGGAACACCCCGGCCTGCTCCCACTCCTGGAAGCGACGGTGCGCCGACGACGAACTGCAGATCCCGGTCGCGTTCAACGCGTTCCACTGCATCCCAGTGCGCAGCACGAGCAGGATCGCGTCCATCGCGTCCCGGTCGGGAACCCGCGGCCGGTGACAGCCAAGCGGATGCACCGGCGGCGCCGGCAACAACGGCTCAAACCGAGCCCACAACCAGTCCGGCAGCCGCCAACCATCATCGCTCGAGACAAGACCCATCGAAGCCCTCCCTGGTCGATTTCAACAACCAGGTCGGACTTCGCTATCTCAGGCCGGGTCCCTGCCTAGCGGGATAGGCCCTTAGAACTCGGTCAGCGAGCCGCAGTACTCAGCTCGCGCCGCCGATGTTGCACTTCTTGATGCTCGTGAAGACGAATGCGTAGTCGAGGGGGGCGCTGACGAGGCGGAGCTCGGCCGTGCCCACGACGACACCCGCGCCGCCCGCGAGGGTGACCCTGCCGACGCCGTCGAAGAGCAGGTCTGGCTCGAAGAGGAAGTGGGTCGTCGAGTCGACGAAGTCGCCGGCGAGCCTGTAGCCGTTGCCGGCGGCGTCCTCGACCGCGCCCGCGACATGCGTGCGCAACAGCACCTGCTGGTTGGGATTGGTGTCCTCATCCTCGATCGGGCCCAACCAGCCGTTGTAGTCGTACGTCAGCTGCGAAGTCTGGGCCTCCGTCTCCCCCTCCTGGGGCAGGAACGGACAACCGAGGCCGGAGAGGCCACCGCT
The DNA here is from genome assembly GCA_963796265.1 of uncultured Actinomycetes bacterium. Lineage (GTDB taxonomy): Bacteria > Actinomycetota > Thermoleophilia > Gaiellales > Gaiellaceae > Palsa-739. Next base: position 169,187 of record CAWCLA010000003.1, read on the forward strand.
CGGGCTGCCGCCGGCGGTCGTGAAAAACAGGTACGTCGGCGTCGGCCACCACGCTCCGCTGACGAACGTCCCGCCCGGTACCGGTGCCGCCGCAGCGGTCGACTCGACGATCGCAGCCGCAAGAACCGCAGCGGCCAGAACGCCGAGCCTCCTCAGAAGCCGACCGTGTCGAATCGCCCGCGACACACTGCTCCTTCCAGAAACCGAACCGGACGACGCGACCTTACAACCGACGCGCCTGCTTGTCACGCGCCTCGAGCGGGCGCAGCCCGACGAGCGAGCCGACGGTACGAGTAGCGCCTGGTCCACGTAAGTCGCTCGTAAATCCGTGGAGCCCGCCCTTGCCGACTCCCCGTAGGGGACGAACATTGGGGATGTCCAGCAGTTTTTCGGCGGCTGGCATCTACGACGAGGTGACCACGATGCGGAAAATTCTCCTTCTCCTGGCCGGTACAGCCGTCCTCTGCGTGCCGGCCGTCTCGATTGCGGCCAACCCGAGCCCGACGAAGCTGGCGGTGCAGATCTGCCGGACGACGCGCGCGCAGGACGGCAAGCAGCTCTTCCGGCAGACCTACCACTCCTTCGCGGGCTGCCTCAAGCAGAACAAGCCGGATGCGAGGCAGGACGTCAGCAACGCGGCGAAGACCTGCAAGGCGGAGCGGAACGACGCGAACTTCGCGACAAGTCACGACGGCAAGACGTTCCAGGAGTTCTACGGCACGAACAGCGGCAACGGGCACGGCGCAGGCAAGAACGCGTTCGGCAAATGCGTCTCGACGCTCGCGAAGCAGAATGCCCAGAGCGACGCCAAGGACGCGGTCTCCGCGGCCAAGACGTGCAAAGCCATGAAGAAGGATGACGCGACCACGTTCGCGGAGAACTACGGCACGAACCGGAACGCCTTCGGCAAGTGCGTCAAGCAGTCCAAGCAGAGCTAGCACCACCCTCCATCTGCGTCCTCCACCGAGGGAGCGGCCGTCGTCGCCGCTCCCTCGCACTTAGGGCCTATCCCGCTAGGGCGTGAGCGAGTCGGGCTGCGTGGGCTTTCTTGAACGCGATCAGGCCGCAGGCGAGTTGGAGCAAGGCGAGGTGGTTCTGCGGTTTCTTCGACCAGCGGATCAGGAGGGCGCGGTTGCGGTTGAGCCAGGAGTGACAGGCCTCGACGACCCAGCGGCGGGCCTGCCATCCCGGCGTGGTCCGTTTGAGCTCGATCTCCTCACGGCGGCGGCGGAGGTGGGGTGTGTAGCCGCGACCTTGCGCGAGTTCGTTGACCCACGGGTAGCCGTAGCCGCCGTCGAGGCAGAGGCCCTGCGGCTGCTCGGCGGTCGGCTCGGGCCGCAGGATCGGGATCGAGTCGAGTGTCGGGGCTAGGAGCTTTGAGTCGTGGCGGTTGGCGCCGTCATGTGCCAGCCCGATCGGGACCCCTGCCGCCTCGCAGAGAAGCGAACGTTTCGCCCCCCTTTTGCTCTATCAGTCGGATTCGGACCCGTCGCCTCACCACCAAGTGGCGCTTTCCCGGTCGCCCCATCGCACGACAACCAGGCCCAGTCGATCCCGACCTGCTCGTCGTAGTCGAGCAGCCCCTGCCGCCAGAGCTCGTGGAACACCCCGGCCTGCTCCCACTCCTGGAAGCGACGGTGCGCCGACGACGAACTGCAGATCCCGGTCGCGTTCAACGCGTTCCACTGCATCCCAGTGCGCAGCACGAGCAGGATCGCGTCCATCGCGTCCCGGTCGGGAACCCGCGGCCGGTGACAGCCCAACGGATGCTCCGGTGGCGTCGGCAACAACGGCTCAAACCGAGCCCACAACCAGTCCGGCAGCCGCCAACCATCATCGCTCGAGACAAGACCCATCGAAGCCCTCCCTGGTCGATTTCAACAACCAGGTCGGACTTCGCTATCTCAGGCCGGGTCCCTGCCTAGCGGGATAGGCCCTTAGGGAGGCGCCGGGCTCGCCTCGACGCTACATTCCTGCGAACGGGAGCCCCACCGCAGACAGGGGAAGATGGAGGCTGGTAGGTCGACCGGGGGAAACGCCGCGCACGAACACCTGACCGTGCTCCTGGCGGACGGCGACGTGGCCCAGCGCCGGGCCGTCCGCGAGACGCTCGAGAGGCACGGATTCCTCGTCGTCGCCGAGGCCGGCGACTCTGCAGCCGCAATCGGTGCCGCGACCCGCCTCCGGCCCGACATCTGCCTCGTCGAGATCGAGCTGCCGGGAGAGGGTCTGGCCGCGATCGGAAGGATCGCAAAGGCGTCGCCGAAAACGCTGATCGTCGTCCTCAGCCGGTCCGCACATCCCGAGGACGTGGTCGGCGCGCTCACGCGCGGGGCCTCCGGCTACCTGCTGAAGGGGATCGCCGGAGACAGGCTCGCCTCGACCCTGCGCGGCGCCTACGGCGGCGATCCGCCCCTGTCGCGTTCACTCGTCCCCCACCTCGTCGACGAGATCCGCCGCGGCGCCATTCGCCGCCTGGCGCTGCCCGGGGGGCCCGTGACCCTCACTCCGCGCGAATGGGAGGTGGGAGAGCTGCTGCGGGAAGGCCACTCGACGGCAGAGATCGCCGAGCGTCTCGGCGTGTCGCCCGTGACCGTGCGTCGCCACGTCGGCCTGCTGCTCGGCAAGCTCCGTGCGAAGAGCCGCGAAGACGCCGTAGAGCTGCTTCGCGTCTACGGCCGACGCTGAACGCCGAGGCCGAGCGCTGGGATCTGCCAGCGCCTTTCTGGCCGACCCCGGACCTGTGTCCACGTCGAACTGGACGTCCGACTGAGAGAGGCGCAGGGTCGTTCGGTAGATGATGTTGTTCGACAGGCACGCCCCTGCGCAGACGGTCAGATCTCCTTGGGCCCGTGCGGGTCAGGACGTCGATTCGAGCGCGAGAGTCAGGGGGCGTGCCTGTCTTGCCTTTCGTGCCACCGAGGAGAGGTGCCGTCGGACGGTCACGTCCGAAAGGTCGAGCTCGTGGGCGATCTCCTTCGGGGTCAACCCGCCCCGGAGCCGCGCCATCACATCGGCTTCGCGGCGCGTGAGCCGCAGCGAGAGCCCGTCGACCGACGTCTGCTCATGCCTGCCGTCGCGCAAGTGCTCGATGAGAGAGACGACACCGGCCCGCGGGATCACCGTGTCGCCGCCCAGGGCGACTTCGACGGCGCGGACGAGACCGTTCGCGCCGAGCGTCTCTGAAACGAAGCCGGCGGCCCCCGCTCGAATCGCGGCAAGCAACCGCTCCTGGTAGAGCTCGGGCGCGACGACGAGTACGGAGGTGGCAGGCGCCCGCTCGACGATACGCCGGACGGCGAGGACACAGCCGCCGGGGATCTCGGAGTCGACGAGGACGATCCCCGCCTGGTAGAGCTCGGCAGCCTTGGCCGCCCTCGACGCGTCGGCCACCTCGGCCACGACGTCGAGGCCGGCGTGCGCGAGCACGCTACGGCGTGCCGCGCGGACGAGCGCCTGCCCGCCGGCGAGCACAATCGAGCGCGCGTGGGGCGCAGGAGCCTCAGGGGATGTGGGGTGCGAGGTCAATTGCCGCAGTCGCCGCTGTCGCGCTCCTCGCCGCGAGGAACTTCGACAGCCGCACCCAGAGCATGCTCTTAAGGCTGCCCCTGGCGCAATCCCTCTACCGAGTGAACGGCGTTCGGGCCTGCGCCTGAAGCACTCGCTGAGTTGCAGCAGCCATGTCGCGCACGCGCAGCGCGGGCTCACGCTCGATCGCCAGTAGAAGCCAGGCGCGATTCGATCGGCAGCGGCCATTCGGCCAAGGAGAGCTGTCCTTTCGTCCAGTTAGCCGTCAGCGCTACCTGTACGACGATAGAGGAAGTGGATTACGCCGAAACAACGGGTGCGTGATTCGGCGCGGCTTCTGAAGGGGGAGTTCTGCGGCTTACTGATCTTTCCGAGCTTGACCCGAACGCCGGGCCCCCGCCCGGTGCCGGCGTGCCGGGTGAGGCTCGGGGGGCGACCTAACGCGGGAGGGGCGAGATCATGGAGGTGACACACACACAAGACGGGACGACGCACACCACCGGCAGCGCTGGCTGATCGCAGCGCTGGTGTTACGGAGATCCGCCTGCGATGGCTTCGGGGGTTGTCTGCCGTCGGGGGAGCGTCGACCGCTCCCCCGACGGTTCCTTGGCCTCAGTAGGCGGCTTCGGCTCGCCCTCCCGACTCCACTTGCGGAGGGGGCGTCCCAGCCCTTCGGCGGACGCGTTTCTGCACACGGCGAACGAGGCTAAGAGCATGGTGGTTCGGCTCCTCAAGCGCTTCCTCGAGAGCCAGTTCCTGCGCTTCTGCGCAGTCGGCGCATCAGGCTACGCGGTCAACCTGGCCGTATACGCGGCGCTGCTCGCTGCCGGGATGCACTACCTCGCCGCCGCCGCCGTCTCGTTCCTCGTCGCGGCCGGCAGCAACTACGCCTGGAACCGCATCTGGACGTTCCGCACTTCCGCGGCGCCCCTCCTCGGCCAGGGCACACGCGCGCTCCTCATCTCCGGACTCTCGCTCGGCGCGAACCAGCTGTTCCTGCTCGTGCTCGTCGCCGCCGGCGCCGGCCATCTCGCCGGTCAGGCCGTCGCGATCCTGCTCGTGACACCGTTCAGCTTCACCGCGAACAAGCTGTGGGCGTTCGCAGACTCCGGCTCCACGGCCGAGCCGCAGCCGGTACCGGTGAAGGCGCCCGCACGCGATTACTAGAGCGCGCACTGAAAAAACGACGTAAAGGGTGCAGCAGGCGAGCGGCGCTCTCCCTCGCTTGAGTGAATAGTGCCGCGGAGTCCATGCCGACGAGATCGTTGACAGCCACTACGGGCGCCGCACGGGGTCAAGGCCCGTAAGGAGGTTCGCGATGAAGAAGATGAAGCCGACTCCGGCAGGCGTCCTAATCGCCGTGGTGCTCGCGCTCTCGCTCGCCCTCGTGCCCGCCGCGTTCGCAAGCAAGGGCGGCGGCTCGCACGGTGGTGGCGGCGGCGGCGGCGGTGGCGGCCACAAGGGTGGCAAAGGCAGCAGCAGCCTCGCGCTGGCGATGGTGGCCGATCAGAACGGCGACGGGCTCCCGAACTGGGGCGACACGATCACCTTCGACGTCTCGACCACGCAGACGGACTACCCGTACGTCGAAGTTACCTGCTCGCAGAACGGCACCGTGGTGTACTCCGCCTGGGCCGGCTTCTACGACAGCTACCCGTGGCCCGGCTCGCAACTCATGCCGCTCTACTCGCCATCCTGGACGGGAGGGGCGGCGGACTGCACGGCCGTTCTCGACCCGGATCTGGCGACGCTCAACTTCCACGTCGACGGGTAGGCGCTCGCCGAACCCGTACGCAAGACAGGACCGCCCCGGCTTTACGGCCGGGGCGGTCTGGTTTCGAGCCCGAGTTCGGACTCAGCGTCTGACGGCTACCCGTCAGTGATGGTGATGGACGTGCTCTCGCACGTGTCGCTCGGGTCCTCGAGGTTGTTGTCGTCGTAGCTGACGAGCCATGACCAGCTGTCGCTGGACGTGGCGTCCACCTTGTGGGTCGTGTTGTTCGTGCTGAACGTGCTGCCCGAAGCGGCGTCGGTCACGGTGGTGCTCTTGTTGTAGACCACGTTGCCGCCGTCCTGGCCGCACGTGCCGTCGTCGTAGAGGGTGAACGTCAGCGTCCCGTTGAGGTTCGCGTCACCGGTCAGGGTCGCCGTGTCGTTCGGCAGCCAGTCCTGCGCCGTCGAGAGACCCGCGGTTCCCGTGACGGAAACCGCCTCGTCAGAATTCGGGCAGCCTGTATCGCCGCCTACCGGTGCACCGAGCGTGTTCGGGGAGCTGCCGTCGTACGTCGCGACAAACGTGTACTCGCCGATCGCCGTTGGCGTGGCACTGGCCGTGTAGTCGTCGTCGCCCGACACGGTCGCCGGCGACCCGGTTACCGACAGGCCCGACGCGGTGCAGCTGTCCGGACCGTCGACGCTCCAGCTGATCGATCCATCGGCGGGGTCCTGCGTGGCGGCGGTGGCATTGATCGTCCCGCCGGGACCCACGCCATCGGTTCCGGGCTGCGCAGCCGTACCGGACAGCGTGGCCGTGTCGTCGATCGCGTTGCCGAGGGTCACGTCATCGCCCGCCAACGTCGTCAGCGTGGGCTGGACAGGGTTGACCTTGAAGCACTCGGTGGTGGTGATGTCGGCCGCGTCCTTCGGGTCGCTCGACCCCGGAACTCCCACCGAGGAGTCGCCCGAGTACACCGCCCGCCAGCAGTAGCGGCCGGCGGAGGTGAGCGTGGTGGGCGTGCCCGCGTCCGAGAAGTAGTTCCCGGCACCGTTGACAGTCACCGTCGAGACCTTGACGCCACCCGTGGCGCAATTCCCCATGGAATCGAGGGCGAGCGGGCCGCAGAGGTAGTAGTCGATGCTGCCGCCGAAGTTCGTCGCGTTGGAGACCGTGAGGGCCGCCTTGTCGCGGACGGCGAGGCGGGCATCGGTGCCGATCGAGACTCCGGCCGAGTCGATGTTCTCGTAGCCGCTGCCGGTGTCCGCCTGCGGCGTGGTCACGGTTCCCGAGGTGCACTCGCCGAAGTTCTGCGCGACGAGGTCCTTGAGGACCGAGCCGACCGAGTCGGACGCCCGGCTCTCGGCGATCACCGAGCTGAAGCACTCGGTGCCGATGCCGAGCCCAGACAGGTTGACGCCGGCCTCGTAGAACTCACCCTGCGAGAACGTGCTATGGCCGGTCTTGTCGGTGAACGACCACGGCGAGATCGCCCCGTCCGCGGGGTTGACCTCACCGCAGAAGTTCGCCGTCGAAGCGGAGGTCGAGCAGTTCGCCGCGTTCGACTGGGCCTCGAGGCGGATGTTGTTGTCCGCACACTGGCCCGGACTCGGGCTGGAGTAGATCTTGTTGGCGGCAGTGTGATCGGTCCCACAGAGATGATCCCAGAAGTAGGCCCTGATCGTCGACGTCGTGCCGCCGTTCGAGAAGTCGCTGATGACCAGGAGGTCCTTGTCCTTGTGGTGGCCGGTGAACTTGAAGCCGCCCTGCGACGGAGTGTCGTTGGTCGAGACCGGGTTCTGTGTGAACCAGAATCCGAGCTGCGAGTCGCCGTCGTTGGCGTAACGGTCCGAGCCGAAGAAGATGACCTCGCACGTCGGGTCACTGCTCGGACACGTGCTGGCGTTCGGGGTCAGCGAATAGCGAGCCGCGAACGCGTGCAGGATCGTGTCCTTGTCCGGCGTGGTGGTGGCCGGCTTCCAGAGCCAGCTGTCCTGTGGATCGCTGTGATCCTTCGAGCCGCCGCCGGTGAAGATCTGCGGGTTGTCCGCCGCGTCGGTCCAGGCGGTCGCCGAGGCGCCGTTGGTCCCGGTCGGGGTCGCGGGATCCCCGCCGCCAAAGCACTTGGTTGTGGCCTGGGCAACCGTCGCCCCGTCGTCGACTGCGACCTGGTAACAGACGCGGTCCCAGTCGTCGGGGGCGCCCGTGCCCGTGTGGCTCGTCACTGCGTTGCCGTCGAGCTCGAACGCGCCTGTGTTGTTCACCGCCAGCGCGCCGGAGATGAAGAACACCCCCGCGCCAATTGTGAGGACCGAACACACCAGGAAGAGCCAGCGTCTGCGCCGGCTTCCTGTCGGTCCAATAACCTTTCTTGCCATTGGGACTTGCCTCCCGTCCCCCCGCAGTTGATGGCGAGCATGGGCCTGGCTCGTCGTCCACAGCCGCCTGTGGACACTTCCAGGCTCGCGGGTGGGGCAGCGCGTTACAAGGGTTCCGCTACAGCAAGGCGCTCATGGTTCGCAGCGATCTATCGGGTCGTGTCGCGGAAGAAGGCGATCGCCGCTTTCCGGTCAGCGACGCCGAGCTTGCGCACCACAGCGGAGATGTGGGCCCGGACCCCGCTCTGCTTCAACTGCAGGCGCCGCCCGATCTCACGTGTCGAGAGCCCGTCGGCGAGCGCAGCAAGCACCTCCCACTCGCGACTCGTAATCCGCGCTCCGACATCGCCCGCGACGGTCGTCGTGCGGAAACGTGGGTCGCTCCCGTGGAACTGCTTGACCATGCGCGCAACGAGCGCGCGCGGAATGGCCGCCCCGCCGTCGACCACATCCTGCAGCGCGCGCGGCAGCAGGCGCAGGTCGAGATCCTTCACGAGGTAGCCGACCGCTCCGGCACGGAGCGCTGCGAAGAGACTGGCGTCGTCGTCCGAGACGGTGAGCATCACGATCTTCGTCGTCGGGAGGCGGGCCGCGATCTCCCAGGCGGCCGCCACGCCTCCACCCGGCATCCGAATGTCGAGCAGGCAGATGTCGGGTTCGGTCTCGAGTGCCCGCTGCACCGCGCGAGCGGCGTCAGCCGCTTCCGCACAGACCGTGAGGCCGCCCTCTGTCAGCGCCCGCCGGACGTCGTCGCGGGTGGGAGCGTGATCGTCGGCCACGAGCACGCGGAGCTGCCGGATATGCGCGGCGACGCTCACAACTCGAGCTCCACCCTGGTTCCTGCACCCTGGCGCGAGTCGATGCGCAGCTTTCCTCCCAGCGCCTCGGCGCGGTCCTTCATCGTTACGAGCCCGAAGCCGAGCCGTGGTTGTTCGTCGTCGAAGCCGGCCCCGTCGTCCACGATCCCGAGGCGCATCCCCGCGTCGAGGCGTTCGAGGTAGACCCGGAGCACCTCGGCGCCGCTGTGGCGCGCCGCATTCGCCACCGCCTCGGAAGCGATCCGCACAACAGCCTCTCTCTCTTCCGGCGACAGAACGATGCCGTTCGCCAGATCCATGTCGACCGCCGCGCCGTAGCGTTGTGCGGCATCCCGCGCCGCCTGGGCGAGCGCCTGTTCGAGCGGCTCGTCGACCGTGGATTTGAGCGCGCCGACCACCCGCCGGGACTCCTCCTGGGCGCGCGCAACGCTGCGAAGGATCCGCTCGACGAGCTGGGGCTCCGCTCCCTGCTCCCGCAGAAGCCGGACGTTTCTGGCGATGAACGCGATCTCCTGGGCGAGCCCGTCGTGGACGTCGCGCGCGAGCCGGCGTCGCTCCTCGAGCGAAGCGACTGCGACGACGCTCGTCCAGTAGGAGGCGATCTCCCGAGCGGCGCCGATCAGCAGGGCGAGATAGAACCCGAGGCGGAACACGTCCGCCGTGTAGACCCAGTTCGGATGGATCGCCGGATGGAAGAAGTAGTTGACGAGGCCGGCCGCGGAGAGGATGCACGCAATCGCGAGCCACCCGCTCAGCTCGTCGCCGGTGAGGCGGTGACGCCGTGCGAAGCCGAGTGCTCCCAGGAGGTACATCAGTGCCAGGACGAGCTGCCAGGTACCGACGAGGCTCGGATGTGCTGCACCTGCGATAGGCGATACGACGCCGCGTGGCACGAGGTCGGGGTAGACGGCCATCGGCACGGTCCCGCCGATCGCGACTGCCATCGTGCTGCCGTAGACCACGAGCGGCCACGACCGGCCGGCGGTGAGCCGTCGTCGCGGGAGCAGTGCCGCGACGCAGATCAAGAACGCCGCGAATGTAGCGGTGACGAGCATGCTCCACACGGAAGCGCGGTCGGACTGCAGTTCGAAGACGGCCGGAAGTGCGGCGAAGACGAAGTTCGAGAGCGCGAGCAGCGAGAGCCCGGCGGAGAGGATCAACTCGTCGAGGAAGCCCGTGCGCCAGAAGCGGCCGAGCAGGAGGAAAGCCGCCGCGACGGCCGTGAGCCCCGCCGTTGTCTCGAGAGCTACGTGGAGCGCGAGCCCGCGATAAGCGACGTTCAGCCCCGCGACGAGCGCAAGCGCAGCCGTCGCGCCGGCGGATCCCACCGCAGACGCGTACGCCAGCTTTCGAAGCCGCAACGCCACAGGCTTACTTGACGCCTTCCCGCGGACACTTGGCAGGCCCTTTCGGCTGGACCCGTCTGCCCTTTCGTCTACGGGTTTCGTCGAGGGGAAGTCGCCGGGCCGGGCTCAGGAATCACAGCGAACACGCCGAAGTCAAGAACCTGCCGATCGACGATCCCCAACTCACACCCGACAAGCCGCTCTCGCCCGAGCTCGTGCTCGTCTTCCCGCCGGAGCTGCGCGCGCAGGCGCTCGCGCGCCTCGGCCCTCCGACCTGGCCGACACCGCGGCCGCGCGTGGTCGAGCCCGCGGTCCCGCGGCTGCGGGTCGTCAAGCCTCCTCCCGCTCCCGCCCCCGCCCCCTCCCCCGCCCGGGAGCCGTTCGTGAGATCCGTCGCCGTGGTTTTCGCGGCACGAGTCGCGCAGCTCGGGCTGATCTTCGTCGCCGTGACGCTGATTACCCTCGCCATGTCGCTCGTCGCACAGGCAGTCCGATGACTAAGACCCTGCAAACACGGCTAATCGATCCGGCGGCACGGACTGGTCGTTCGGGCCGGTCGTGCCCTCGCGCGCACCGGTACAAAAGAGGAGGCATGGAGGCCCATCTGACCCCACGGCGTCTTCTTGCGATCGTCGCCATCGTGGCGGCGACCGCACTGGCGAGCGCGTGCGGGGCCGGAGGCGGCAATGCGCAGGCGGCGAAGGACCCGCAGGCGCCCGTGAAGTACACGAGCTCCCAACTCAGCTTCACTCACCCCGCGGCCTGGACGGCATACCCGTTCCGGTGGCCCGGCGAGCTCCACTTCAAGCCGATCGTCTACCTCAGCACGCAGCCGGTCCACGACCCGTGCACGACGAACGGGAACGAGACGAGCTGCGGGTTCCCCGTGCGGCACCTCGCCCGCGGCGGCGTCCTCATCGTCTGGCAGGTCAACGGCATCCCCGTCTCGGGGATCCGCGCGGCGCCGGGCACTCCGACCCAGGTCGGGGGCACCTACGCGAAGCGCGTGACGACGGATCCCGGATCCTGTCGCGCGATCGGCGCCGACCGGACGATCGAGGTCGTGATCGGGAGCCCGACCGAGTTCGGCGTTCCGACCGACTTCGTCGCCTGCCTGCGTGGCCCGGGTCTCGCGCAGGAGGAGCGCGCCGTGGACGCACTGCTCGCCTCGACGAGACTCCCCTCGCCGAGCGTCTGAACCGATGGTCCTGACCGGACCAGCCGTTGGTCCGGATGGCAAACGCCCCGAAGTGACGAAAACCCCGAGCAGACGCGGACACTGCACGGCATCCACAGACGGTGAGGCCTTCTCAGGCCCGGCGGGTCAGGACGTCTCACTCGAACTCGATGCCGTGCACGGTTCGCGGCCCGGCCCCGCGGAGATCTACGTCGGCATCGCCGGAGGCTGCGACGGGTCGACGCCGGGGTCGTCGTCGGAGCTCGCGGCGGCTTCCTCTGGCGCGGCGGCGAGCTTCTCGTTCAGATCGCGGATCTTCACGGCCGTCGCCTCGAGGCCCGCGTGCGAGATCTCGCCGGACTCGAGCAGGTCGAACGCCGTCTTGCCGAGCTCGTTGTAGGCCTGGCTCAGCTCGCGCTTCTGCTGGACGTCCTCGACGCCTTCCCTTGCCTTCGCGGCGGCCTGTTCGGCAGCCTGCTTCGCCTTGTTGAAGAAACTCATCGCTCTACCTCCTATTCGAGGATCTTGCCGAGGAGACCCGACACGCCCGACTCGTCGCCGCCGCCGCCCGCGGCCGCGAGCACGCGACGCGCGGTGCGGGTGAAAGGCAGGGTCTGCAGGGTGACGTGACCCGGCCCGGTCATGTGGACGAGGAACAGACCTTCGCCGCCGAAGAGGCTCTTCGCGACGCCGCCCTGGAGCTTCACCTCGTATTTCACGGTCGGGTCGATCATGACCATGCAGCCGGTGTCGACGAGCAGCCGCTGCCCGGCGGCGAGGTCGAAGTCGAGGAAGTCGCCGCCGCCGTGCAGCCAGACGGTGCCCTTCCCCTTCACCCGCTGCAGGAAGAATCCCTCGCCACCGCCGTGGAAGCCCATGCCGAGCTTCTTGGCGAACGCGCTCTCGACCACGACGTCGCCGTGGTGGCCGAGGTACGCGTGCTTCTCGCAGATGATCTCGCCGTCGAGCTCGTGCTGGCGGATCGAGCCCGGGAAGGGGCCCGTGATCCCGACCGAGCCCGGCCCGTTCGCCTTGTACCGGGTCACGAAGAGGCTCTCGCCGGCGAGCAGCTTTCGCTTCAACCCGCCGACGAAGCCCGCCGGCATCTCCACCTCCATGGAGATGTCGCCCGAGACGAACGTCATCGCGCCCGCCTCCGACGTCAGCTCTTCGCCCGCCTGGAGCGACACGATCACGGCGGGTGCCTGCCCTTCGCGAATCTGCGCTTCCACGCCCCGATCCTATGCCTCGAGCGCCGCCGGTTCTAGCCGCTCGGCGCCACCGCCGGAGCCGGCTCCTCCTCCCCCTTGCGCCGCGTCCACGCGTAGTGCGCGAGGTAGCCGGAAAGGCCGAGCACGAGCAGCGCGTTCACCGGGTGGAACATCCCGACGACCCAGTGCTTGTAGCCCACCGCCGCGAGGATGCCCTGCACGAACGCGAGCACGGCCAGGAGGATCCAGCGCGCGAGCAGCTTGCGCTTCGGCCAGGCGAGTAGCACGAGCAAGAGCAGCAGGATGCTGCCGAAGTCCGTGAGGATGAAGCCAAAACCGCGGTGCGGATCGAGGCTCTTCGCGTTGTCGACCGTCGCACCGTGCTTCATGTCGAACAGGCCGTAGCCGACAAGAAAGAACTGGACGATCACACCGGCGAAGAAGAGCACGGTCACGTACCGCAAGGCCCCCCACGCTCCCCTACGAATCGCCGTCATATCCGAACCCCTTTCTGCTCGCTTGCCGCAACGAGAGCAGAGGCTACAGCGAGCTCGGCGAAAGACAAAACGAGCTCTCGAGCGGCGACGCGTCAGCGGTCGGGCGACTCCCACGCGAGCTGCCCCGACGGCTCGGGCGGAGCCGCTTCGGCCGCGTGCGCAATCGTGGTCCGGAGCGGAACCTCCTTGAGGAACCACGAAAGGACGAACGGCACGGTCGCCATCGCCATCCCGAAGAGGAAGACGCCGTGCAGCGAGTGCGCGAACGCCTGCAGGAAGTCGGCGTGCACCGCCGGCGGCAGATGCCTCGCCTGCTGCGGGTTGAGATGGACGCCGCTACCGAGCCGGGCGGTGACGCTCCGAGGCAGTTGCGCGAGACGATCGGCGAGGCGGGTCGCGAAGATCGTCCCGAAGATCGCGACGCCGAAGGCGCCGCCGACCGAGCGGAAGAACGTCGCGGTCGAGGTGGCGACACCGATCTCCTGCGGCCGAACGTCGTTCTGGACCACGAGCACGAGCACCTGCATCACGAGGCCGATCCCGACGCCGACGACGACCATGTAGGCGGAGGCGACCCACGGCGCCGTGCCGACGCCGAGCCGCGAGAGCAGGTACATGCCGACCACCAGCACCGCCGTGCCGGCGATCGGGAACACCTTGTAGCGGCCGATGCGGCTGATCGCGCGGCCGGAGAGGATCGCGGCGACGAGCAGTCCGGCCATGAGCGGCAGCATCCGCAGACCCGAGCTCGTCGGGGTCGCGCCGTAGACGATCTGCAGGAAGAGCGGGATGAAGATGATCGCGCCGAACATGGCCATCCCGACCGTGAAGCCCATCGCGTTCGCGACGCTGAAGACGGACGAGCGGAAGAGGCCGAGCGGCAGGATCGGCTCGGCGGCCCGGCGTTCCCACCAGACGAAGACCGCGATCAGGACGACTCCGGCGACTCCGAGCCCGACGATCGTGCTCGAGCCCCACGCGTACTCGCTGCCGCCCCAGGTCGTGAGCAGGATCAGCGCGCCGACGCCGCAGCTGAGGAGCCCCGTGCCGGCGACGTCGATGCGGTGCCTGACGGACGGCGTATGCAGATGGAGCCGCGTGATCACGATCAGCACCGCGAGCGCGCCGACGGGCATGTTCACGTAGAAGACCCAGCGCCACGAGAGGTTGTCGACGAGGAAGCCGCCGAGCAGCGGGCCGGCGACCGAGGCGACCGCGAAGACGGACCCGATCAGGCCCATGTACTTGCCTCGCTCGCGGGGCGGGACGATGTCCGCGATGATCGCCTGCGCGGAGACCATCAACCCGCCCGCGCCGACTCCCTGCAGCGCGCGGAAGCCGATCAGCTCGCCCATCGACGCCGACAGGCCGGCCAGCATCGAGCCGGCGAGGAAGATCAGGATCGCCGTGAGGAACACGGGCTTGCGCCCGACCATGTCGCCGAGCTTCCCGTAGATCGGCGTCGATACCGTCGAGGCGAGCAGGTACGAGGTGACGACCCACGAGAGGTGGTTGAGCCCGCCGAGGTCGCCGACGATGGTGGGCAGCGCCGTCGAGACGATGGTCTGGTCGAGCGCGGCGAGGAACATGCCGAGCATGAGCGCTGCGAACACGGTGCGCAGCGCGGCGCCGGTCAGCCTTCCGTCCTCCTGCACCGTTCCGAGACTACTCCGCGTAGCGAGACCTTCGGGGTGCGCAATCACCCGCGTTCGGAGCTTGCATCCGACCACCCTGCGGTCTACCTTCTGGGCCTCTTGTCGTCGTCGCTAGGAGGAAGAACATGATGAGAAGGCGCTCTCTCCGCAGCGCCCTAGTAGGGGTCCTCGCGACCGCCGCGGCGTTGGCGACCGCCTGGTCGGCCGCCGCAGGCGGGCCTGCGACCCTCGCGCATTCGAGCATGAAGCCGTCCAAGCCGTCCATGATGCGGACGTTCAACGGCAAGCCGGCCAAGCACGGTGGTGGCGGCTCCAGCAACCTTTACTTCCACGGCGGCGTGGGTGGGATCGGCGTCGAGACTGCGCCCAGGGTGTACCTCGTCTTCTGGGGCTCGCAGTGGAGCAACGACCCGTCCAACGAGGCCGGCATCCTGCAGAGCTTCCTCGGCGGAGTCGGCGGCAGCTCGTGGCTGAACAGCGTCACGCAGTATTGCGAGGACGTTGCCAGCGGTACGTACTTCTGCGGCGGGGCCGGAACCCCGGCGGGTAACCCGGGGGGAATCCTCCTTGGCGCCTGGTCCGACAACTCCGCTGCTGCGCCGTCGAGGCCGAGCCAATCTCAGCTCGCCTCGGAGGCGGTCAATGCGGCGACGCACTTCGGCAACACCGGACTCGGCTCGAACGACACGACGCAGTACGTGATCGCGACCGCCACGGGCAACAGCGCGTCCGGCTTCGGCCGCCGGTATTGCGCGTGGCACAGCTCGACCGCGTCCTCGTCCGGGAACATCGCCTACACGAACCTGCCGTACATCACGGATGCCGGCGCGTCGTGCGGCGCCAACTTCGCCGGCCTCGGAGCGAATGCGGGGATCACGATCGTCGAGGGGCACGAGCTGGCCGAGACGGTCACCGACCAGTACCCGAACGGCGGTTGGCTTGACGGCGGCGGTGCCGAGAACGGCGACAAGTGCGCCTGGATCAGCTCCGGCCAGGGCGCTGCCGCCAACATCACGTTGGCGACCGGCACCTTCCCGGTGCAGTCGCTCTGGAGCAACGCCTTCAACAGCAACAAGGGCGGCTGCGTCCTCTCGTACTGAGCAGTTCGGTAGGGCGCCGGCCGCCGCGGCCGGCGCCCAGCCACTCCTGCCGATTCACAATCGAGCGGCATAGAGTTGTGTCCGTGGACGTCGCCGCCAACCTCCCCTCCGACGCTGACGCGGCGCCCGCAGCGCACGGCAGGAGCGACAAGATCGCGCGGCTCCTCGGCGAGATCGAGGCGCTGATCGCCGACGACGAGGCGGCGGACCGCCAGATCACCGGCGGCTGGCGGACGTTCGAAGACATCGTCGCGGCCTCGTACGTCCACACGTGGGACGCGTACAGCGTCGACCTCTCCACCGACGCCGAGAGCTTCCGGCAGCTCTCGCGCCGACAGCAGGAAGCGGTGAAGCGTGTCTTCGGGACGATCTACCGTGCGGAGTCGGTCGTCGACGACTGGATGGACCGGATCGTCTCGGCGCTGCCCCGGGAGGCGGAGTACCAGTCGATGCGGGCGGCGCTCATGACCCAGGAGCACGACGAGCGGATGCACCGCGGCAGCCTTCTCCGGGTTGCGAGCGAGGTGCTCGGCATCGCCGCCGCCGACGCCGACCGCGTGGCGCGGAGATACAACAACTTCGTCGCCGAGATCCTCTTCGACCGGTTCGAGGACGAAATGCGTCACCTGCTGCGGCCGAACCGGCCCCTCGAGGACCTGTTCACGGCGATCTTCATCTACGGCGTGATCAGCGAGGACGTCGTCGCGAACAGCGACGTCGTGATCCGCCGCGCCAAGGGCAACGCGCTCTACGACCTCTACCACCTGCCGGGGATGAAGGAGGGGCAGACGAACGTCCGCCGCGACGAGGGCCGCCACGTCCGCCTCGCCGTGCTCGCGATGCACCGCTTCCTCGATGAGTTCGCGGGGGCCGCCGACAGGCTCCTCGCGATCTGCAGCGACTACATGGATCTCGCCGACCGGATGGTGCGGCGCGCGAAGGCGTCGCGCGGCCTCATCGACGCGCACCTCGCCGAGTCGTACGGACCCGACGTCGACTCGCTCTACTACTACGTGATGAACATGAAGCGCCTCGCGGTGCGGCTCGACGAGCTCGGGCTGCGCGAAGGGGTGCTCGAGGTGAAGCGGCGCGTCGACGTGGCGATCGAGGAGTTGAGCGGCGAGAACGGCGAGCCGATCGTCGAGACGCCGGGCCGGCTCCTGCGGCTCGTGGGGCCGAGGATGCTGCGGGTCGCCCGCGCGTCCCGCCTGGTCGCCGAATAGAGGGCTTCAGGCCTCCAGTACGCGCTCGTAGCAGTCCGCGAGGCGCCGCCCGAGCAGCGGCCAGGCATACCTCGTCTCCGCGCGCTCCCGGGCCGTCCGCGCCCGCTCCACCCGAGCGGGCTCGTCGGCGACCAGCGACTCGATCGCCTCGACGAGCGCGTCCGGGTCGCCCGGCGGCGTCAGCGCACCGGTCGCGTCGTCGACGATCTCCCGGTAGCCGGGGATGTCCGACGCGACGACGGGCAGCGCGGAGGCGAACGCGCGGGTGATCACCATGCCGAAGCTCTCGTTGCCGAGCGAGGGCGCGACGAGGAGCTTGGCCGCCGCGAGCTCCGCGTCGAGGTCGGCGTCGCTGAGGAAGCCGAGCACGTCGATCCCGTCGTCCGAGACGCGCAGGCGCGTGAGCAGCAGCCGCACGGCCAGCGGGTCGGCGCCGACCACCCGAAGGCGGAGGCCGCTGCCGGCAAGACGCGGCCACGCGCGCAACAGAACGGGCAGGCCCTTGCGCGGGTCGTGCCGGCCGAGGAAGACGATGCGGTCGCTCCGGCCCGCGGGCTCGATGCTCTCAGGCAGCTCGACGCCGTTCGGGATCACCTCGTAGTCGCCGCTCGCGAACGCGCCGGCCGTCCGCCGCGCCTGCTCCGAGACGGCGATGCGGAGGTCGAGCCGAGCGAGGAGGAAACCCCACAGTGCGTCCGCGATCGGCCGCCACGCCGAATCCCCGGCGGCGTGGAAGGTTCCCACGACCGGCCCGTCCCAGAAGGCGAGCGCGGCCGGACTGAGCATCGGCGCCAGCGGCTCGTGCACGTGGAGCAGGTCGAACCGCTCCCGCGCGAGCGTCCGGCGCAGCCGCGGCAGCGTCGCGGGACTGAGGACGAGGTTCGAGAGGGCGCCGTTGCCCGGCGCGATCACCGAGCGGCCGAGCGGGATCACTCGGGGCGGCGGCGGCCCGGGCCGCCCCTCGCGCGGGTGGAGGATCCGGCTGAACGAGCCGGGCGGGTCGTTCCCGATCAGGAGTCGCGTCTCGATCCCGAGCGCCTCGAGCGCACGTGCCTGCGCCTCGGCGTGGTCGACGACACCGCCGCCGAACGACCATGAGTAGGGCACGACTATCCCAACCTTCAATACGCCTCCGTGCGCAGGGGGGTCGCGGGCGAGCCACGGGTTCCCCCGCGTTGGACGATGCCGACCTTCACGCCGCGAGGCTACCGGCGTCGTGCGAGGAGCCAGCCGAGCGTCGCACCGGCGAGCAGGAGTTGCGTCTCGGCCGAGACGCCGGCGCCGTGCCGCCCGCCGCCGCGATGGAAGAGCTTCTCGCCGCCCGGCCGGAGCCAGGGCACGAGGTGCTCGAGATCCGGCATCGCCGCCGCCGCGCCACCGAGCACCGCCGGGTCGAAGAGGCCGCGCCGCCCCGCGAGCAACGCAAGCGTGACGAGGCCGCTGCCGATCTCGAAGCTCCGGTCAGGGATGTCCTCGTGCGGCACCTGGTCGCCCGCGAGATGCAGGGGCGGCCCGAGCAGGAGCGCGAGCGACCGCGAACGCACGAACGCCCCCATGGCCGCGCCGGTCCCGACATGCAGAGAGACGATCACCAACCGGATGATGGCGTATGCTCACCGGCTATGGGCCTCGGCGACTGGTTCCGGCGCATGTTCTCCTCGGGCTCGGAGCGGGCCGAGAAGGCCGCAGCCATGCACGAGGGGTTCGGCGCTCCCGACGAGGGGGAGGTCGACCTCAAGCGAGTCGAGGAGACCGGAGGCGGAGGCGGTACTTCCGGCCTGCGCTTCGGCGCCAGCGAGGCGGCCGAAGCGGCGGAGGACGACCTCGCGTCCGAAGAGGCTCCGCCGGACCCGGCTCCCTGAAAGCTTGCGAGACCTTCGGTCTCGCTCGCTGGGTAGCGGAACTGCTTCGTACGTACGCTCGCGCGTACGCCCCGGCCGGCGGCCCAGCTGCTCGATTCGTGCGGCCAAGCGGTAGCGTTGCGCGCGGAGTGCCGGGAAGCCTGGTCGGCGTCAGCCGATGACGCCTGCACTCGCTGCCCCTGTCTTCCTCGTCTCCATCGCGCTCATGCTGCTCGCATCGGCGCAATTCGCGAAGCGGCTCGACCACATCGGCCTGCGGCTCGGCTGGCCCGAGACCACGCTCGGCCTGCTCACCGCGCTCGCGACGGACGCGCCGGAGATCTCCTCCGCGCTCTCGGCGCTCGTCCTGCAGGAGCACGCGGTCGCGGTGGGTGTCGTGGTCGGCTCGAACGCCTTCAACATCGCCTCGATGCTCGGCGTCAGCGCGATCGTCGCCGGGCGCGTGCGGGCACGGCACGAGGCTCTCGAGCTCGAGGGCTTCGTCGCGCTGTGGATGGTCGCGGTGGCGTGCGCACTGGCCGCCGGCGCCTTCGGCGCCACCGTGGGGATCGTCCTCGTCGCGGTCGTCGCCCTCCCCTACGTCGCGCTGCTCGCGGCCGGCCCGCGGCTGGCGCGGCGGCTACCGCTCGGCGTGGCCGAATCGCGCTTCCTGCAGCGCAGCTTCGGCGAGCCGCACCGTCCGGAGCTTGCCGTGAACTCTCGCCGCGAGATCATGCGACTCGTGCTCATCCTGGTCGTGGCGCTCTGCGTGATCGTGGGAGGAAGCGCCGCGACAGTGCGGTCGGCGCTCGACCTCGCCCACGCCTGGTCGGTGCCGGACGTCCTGGTCGGAGTGATCGTGCTCTCGATCCTGACGAGCCTGCCCGAGGCGTGGACGGGGATCCGCTTCGGGCTGCAGCAGCGCGGCTCGGCGCTGATGAGCGACACGCTCAACTCGAACTCGATCAACATCGTCGCCGGAATCTCGATTCCCGCGGCCGTCGGCAGCATCGCCGGCTTCTCCCGTCTCGCGACCTTCAACCTCGCCTGGCTCTTCGGGATGACGGCCGCCGCCATCCTGCTGTTCGGACGACGCGACGGTGCGGGCCGGCCGGCCGGCGTCCTCCTCATCGTCCTCTACGCCGTCTTCGTCACGGTGCAGATCGTGGCTCGCGGCTAGAGCTCGTCGCGGAATGAAGAACGGGGCCCATTCGGCCCGGACGGCGGGCCGTCACTGATCGTCTCGAACGGGCGCCGGAGCCGCGGCTACGGCTTCTTCTTGACGACCTTGCCGGCGGGCGAGAGGACGTACCACAGGCCGCCGTTGAGATCCACCGCCTGCCCGGTCGCCTGCCCCGACTTCGTGTCGCCGACGTACGTGTACAGCGGCCAGCGGTTGTAGGTCACGACGCGCCCGCCGCCCGGGTTCTTGTCGCTGCCGAGCAGCTTCTTGCGCGCCGCGCCGCCCGCCGTCGGCCTGTGCCCCTTCTTCAGCTTCAGCGGCGGCCAGACCGCCGCGCACGAACCCTTGCAGGTCACCCTCTTCCGCTTGTCGGGCACGAACATGTAGAGCGTGCGGCCGCGGCCGTTCACGAGGACCGTGCCGAGCTTCTTGATCTTCCGCGTCTTGACGGTTACCGCGGTCGCCGTGTGGCGTGCGCCCGCAACGCCGTTCCGCGCGATCGAGCTCGAGGCCGAGCCGCCGCAGCCCGCCGCCACGAGAGCGGCCGCTGCCGCCAGAGCAGCGAGACTCACGACACGCATCCCCATCCCCCATTCACTCTAGCGACTCAGATCCCCCAACTCAGATCCCCCAAAAGGGGGAGGGCCGGCACGACGAGTGTACGGGATGATCAGCTTGACTTCCGCTCGGGGCTGACGGCAACCACTCTGCGGCGGAGTATTGAAAGCGGCGGGCTCAGCCCGCCGCTTTTTCTTTGTGGGAACACCGAGGGGCCGACGTTCGAACCCCAACCGGGCGAGAGCCGGAGGCCAAGACAGCCGCACCAGCGGCGGCTTAGCCGCAGGCCGCACCGCGCTCGCGCCGGCCTCCGCCGCGCGCGAGCGCACGAGGCAGCGGTCCCCGTCCGGACCAGCGGAGACCAGAACAGCACGGAACCGCCGGGAGACCGCGCTTTCCCGGCGGCGCAGTTCCTTCCTACACCGCGGAAACGCGCAGCGTTTCCGCGGCTAGCCGCTCGGGCAGCGCGAAGGTCTTCAGGCGCCTGCGGAGCAGCTTTTCGACGTCCTCCGCCGGTGCCGGCCGGCCGAAGAGGTATCCCTGGCCGAGACGGCAGCCGAGCTGCCGCAGGCGCTCAGCCTGCGCCGGATGCTCGATTCCTTCGGCTACCGCCGAAAGGCCGAGCGAGTCGCCGAGCCGCAGGATCGCGTCGACGAACGCCTCGTCCGCGTTCGGCCCGACGAGCTTGTCGACGAACGGCTTGGGGATCTTCAGCGACTCGATCGGGAACTCCGCGAGGCGGCTCAGCGACGAGTAGCCGGTGCCGAAGTCGTCGATCGTCAACCCGACCCCGAGCTCCCGCAGCCGCTGCATGGCCACGAGCGCGGCGTCGCTCCCCTGGATGACGCCCGACTCCGTCAGCTCGATCACGAGCCGGCCCGGGTCGATGACGTATCCCTTGAGCGCCTCGGCGAGCGTGTCGACGAGCCGCTCGTTCGCGAGCTCCGCAGGGGCGAGGTTGAGCCAGACGCTCAGGTTCTCCGGCCAGCGCCGGGCGGCGTCGAGAGCCTGGTGGAGGACGCAGCGCCCGAGCTCGACCGTCAACCCGGCCTCCTCGGCGGCCGGCAGGAAGTCGGCGGCTGCGAGCAGGCCGCGGGCCGGATGCGGCCACCTGGCCAGCACCTCGAAGCCCTCGATCCCTCCGTCCGCCAGGCGAACGACCGGCTGGTAATGGACGACGATCTCGCGCCGCTCGATCGCAGCCTCGAGGTCGAGACCGAGCTGCCGCTGCGCGCGCAGCTCTTCGTGGAGGTCCGCCTCGTACAGCGTGTACGCGCGCTCGGAGCGCTTGACGCTGTACATCGCGATGTCCGCGTTCCGGAGCAGGTCCTCGGCGCTCGTCGTGCCCACGGCGGCGACGGCGATGCCGACGCTCACGTGACAGGCGACGTCCCCGCACCCGAGCGTGTACGTCCCGTCGAGCGACTCGATGACGCGGCGGGCGGCACGGACCGCTGCCTCGGCGTCGGCCTCCCGGACGAGCACCGCGAACTCGTCGCCGCCGAGACGGGCGGCGAGGTCCTGGGTGCGGATCGCACCTCCGAGCCGGCGCGCGAACTCGGTGAGCAGCTCGTCGCCCGCGCCATGGCCCCAGGTGTCGTTGAGCGTCTTGAAGCGGTCGAGGTCGAGGTAGAGGACGGCTGCGGGGCCCGAGCCGCCCGCGAGCTCCTGCTCGATCGCCTCCAGCATTTGCAGGCGGTTCGGCAGGCCCGTGAGCGAGTCGTGGTATGCCTGGTGGTGAAGCTGCTCCTTGAGCTGCGTCACCTCGGCGAGCGAGTGCTCGAGCCTGCCGTTCTCGAGCAGGATGCTCGCGTGACCGGCGAAGGTCTCGAAGAGCTCGACGTCGGTGTTCCCGAACGTGCTGACGTCGCCGACGCGCTCGCCGACCACGAGCAGACCGAACGTCCGGTCCTCGCCGCGGAGCGGCCCGAGGACCGCGTCCTCGAGTCCCCGCGAGCGGAGGAAGGCGTCGAACGCGGAGGCGGCGCGTCGGCGCGTCAGCAGCATCGCCGAGCCGTTCGAGGCGAACTCCGCAAGCGCAGCGGCGTCCTCCGGCGCAAACCGCTCTTCCGGATGCATGAGCAGCTCGCCCTCGGCACCGCTGACGCTCCGCAGCGGCCCTTCCTCGGCCGAGGCCGGGAGGAGCAGGATCTCGGCGTACTCGGCGCGTAGCAGCCGGCGCGCCGCCACGAGGAGCTGCCCGACCGCAAGCCCGAACTCGGGCACACCCTGCGTCGCACGCATCGACTCGTAGAGGAACTCGACGTGCTCCCGCTGCTCGCGCTGCTCCATGTAGCCGCGGAACGCGGCGACGCAGGCGAGAACGGGGGCGACGAGAAGGAGGACAGCGAGGGGCCTGTCCTGGAGAAGCTGGACGACGGCGAGACCAAGCGACGCGGTCGCGAGCGCTCCGATCGTCGACGTGACGAGGGTGCGCAGCAACTGCGGCGCGTGGAAGCGCTCCTCCGCGATCGCGATCACGGCCGAGACGAGCAGGATGCCGACCACGTGCGCGACGGCGCAGGCGAAGAGGACGAGCGCCCACAGGTGCGGGGCCGAGTCGCCGGGCACGGCGAGCGAACGGAAGATCACGAGGGCGATTCCGCTGCAGAGCGGCAGCTCCGCGACGTTGAAGGCGAGCCTGATGAGCTGGCGCTGGCTCTTCCACCTGTTGACGACGAGCGCGACGAGCGTGCCCGCGAGCTGGCCGATCAAGAGCCCTGCAGGGGCGCCGAGCAGCAGGCCGAGCGTGAGCCCGATTTCCGTCAGCGACAGCGTGTGCGCCTGCTTGCGGAACTGGAGGTGGACGACGACGACCTCGGCGAAGTAGAACGCGAGCGCGAGCGCCCACCACGAGAGGTGCGGGCCGCGCAAGAACGTCGGGTTGCCGTAGTTGCCGACCGCGAACGCCCACACGAGCGAGCAGATGAGCGCGAGGGCGCCGTTGAACGCCCAGACGCGCCGCGGCCCGTGGAGAGCCTCGCGCACGGAAGCGCCGAGCAGACGCAGAAGGTCGCTCGGCGCGCGGCGCGGAAGGGGGAGAGGCCGGCCGGAGGTCACCGGTCTCGCCCGTTGACGATCAGCCCCAGCTTGCCCCGAGCCATCGGTCCCCCGACCAGCTCGAGCCGCTCCAGCTCGAGCCGCTCCATGAACTTCCGCTCCAGGAACTTCCCGACCAGCTCGAGCCGCTCCACGAGCTTGCGGACCAGACGAGGCTGCTCCAGCTCGATCCGCTCCACGAGCTACCGCTCCAGGAGCTCCCCGACCAGCTCGAACCGCTCCATGAGCTGCCCGACCAGCTCGAGCCGTTCCACATCCCGCCCGACCAGCTCGAGCCTGCCGCTTCGAGCGCCGCCATCGCGGCAGAGACGAAGGGCTTGCCGAAGATGTCCTTCTCGCCCTGGAGCACGACGCCGTTCATCGAGATGTGGTCGGTTCCGCGCGAGCCCTCCAGCAACCCCGTGCCCGTGGACGGTGCGTTGTACTGCTGCGCGGCCCAGAAGGACGGAGGCGAGACGCTGAGCAGCTTGCCCATGTCGAGCTCGCCGCACCCCGCCTGCTTCCAGTTGAAGGAGGAGAGTCTGTCGCAGCTCGAGGTCAGCATCGCCTTCACCTGGTCCGGGGTCAACTCCGGGAAGCGCTGCAGCAGGTCTGCGACGGCCCCGGAGGCGAACGCCGCGGCCTCGGACGTTCCGCTCCCCCTGAAGTAGCGGTCGCTGACGATGCCCTCCGGGTTGTTCTGGTCGATGTAAGAGCCGACGACGCGAAGCCCCTGCAGGTGCGTCCCGGGCGCGACCAGGTCGGGTGCGCGGCAGCCGTTGCTGCAGCTCGCCGCGTTCGCCGAGTACGGCGCGACCTGATCGTCCCACGTCGCCGCCGACGCCATCGTGTCCGCCGCGCCCACCGCGAGGATCTGCGGATCGTACGCCGGATCCGCGAGAGGCTGCGAGGTCGCGCCCTTCTGGTAGCCCGAGTTGCCGGCCGCTGCGACGACGACGATGCCGGCTTTCCACGCCTGTTCCACGGCGTACGCAAGCGGGTCGACGTCGTACGGCTGCGCCGCGTTCGTGCCGTACGAGAGGTTGAGGACGCGGATGTTCATCCCGCTGTCGTGGCGGTGCTGCACGACCCAGTCGATGGCGGCGATCACCTGGCTCACGTCGACGCCGCCGTCCGCCACACCGACCTTGAGCGAGATGATGCGCGCGCCGGGGGCAACGCCCCGGTATCCGCCCGCCTGGCCGTCGTTGCCGGCGATCAGCCCGGCCATGAACGTCCCGTGGCCGTTCGTGTCGAGATGCTGGAGGCTCGGATTCTGCGATTCGAAGGAGAGGTCCGGCCCGTTGATCACCTTCCCGGGCGCGTCGAGCCCGGCCACGGGCGCAACGCCTGTGTCGATCACGGCAACGTCGACGCCGCTGCCGGTGTAGCCGGCGTTCCACCACGCCTGAACGCCGTCGGCTGCAGTGATGTTCTGCATCGAGTACGCGTCCGCTGCCGGGCTGTACGCCGAGGAGCCCCACGAGGCCCCCGAGCGGACCATGCCGAGCGCGATCGCCAATACGAGTGTGAGGAGCCCCGCCTGCCAGGCCCTGAACTGAAAGCCGTCGCGCTGCGTGAAGGTTGCCCCCACGTCATACCTCCTTGTCGCGACCGCCCTGATGCCGCAGAACGTGCCGCAGTAGCCGCAAATCAGTCGCCCGAACGTAGATGGACATCGGAGCGCGATCCTCCCGCTAAAGGGGGAGCCGATTCGCTCGGACGAGGGATTTTGCCCGCGGGCACTCCGCCCGAAGGTCGGCGCCGGCGAATAGCATCGGCCAACCGTGAGCTCCGTCCTCGACTCGACGCCGCCTCGGTTCACGGCCGACGAGGCTGCGCGAATCGCGGCGGAGCTGTTCGGCTTCCACGGGAGGGCCTCCGAGCTCGGGAGCGAGCGCGACCAGGCGTTCCTCCTCGAAGACAGCGGACCCGGCGGAGTGCTCAAGATCTCGAACAGCTCCGAGGACACGGCAGTGCTCGACCTGGAGGAGGCCGCGATCGCGCACGTCGCAGCGGTCGACCCGGATCTGCCCGTCATGCAGCCGCTCGCGCCGCGGGCGATGTTCGACGGCCACCACGTACGGCTGTTCGAGCGGGCGCAAGGCCGCAAGGGCGGCCCCGAGCTCGACGACACCGCGGTGCAGGCGATCGCCACCGTGCAGGCCCGGCTCTGTCTGGCGCTTCGTCCGTTCTTCCACCCGGCGGCCGGCCGTGAGCTGTTGTGGAACCTCCACGCGGCGCTGCAACTCCGGCCGCTGCTCGACGAGATCGGCGACGCAGACAGACGAGCGCTCGTCGCGCGCGCGCTGGACCGGTTCGAAGTGCGTGTCCTCCCGGAATGGGGTCGACTGCGCGGCCAGGTCGTCCACGGCGACTTCAACCTCGACAACCTTCTTCTCGACGAGCATGACCGCGTCGCCGGGATTCTCGACTTCGGCGATTGCTGCCACACGGCGCTCGCGGCCGACGTCGCGATCGCCCTCGCGTCCCTGCTGCGCGGGCGTCCGCCCGAGGATGCGTTCCGCGTCGCCCGCATCGCGCTCGACGGCTTCGCCTCCCGGCTCCCGCTCGAGCCCCTCGAGCTCGAGCTCCTCGGCGACCTCGTCACCGCCCGGCTCGCCACGATCGTCACCATCAGCGCCTGGCGCACACGCCGCTTCCCGGGGAACGCCGAGTACATCGAAGCCTGGGACGACGACTCGTGGCAGCTGCTCGAGCTGCTCGACCGGCTCGCGCCGGACGAGGTCGCGCACGAGCTCGGCGCAGGGCGCGAGACCGCGAAGAGCGCTGCTCTCGCCCGGCGACGGAACGAGGCGCTCGGCGCTCTCCTGACGCCGCTCACCTACGACCGCCCCGTCCACGCCGTCCGGGCCGAGGGCGTCTGGATCCACGAGCCGGACGGACGCCGCCTCCTCGACGCCTACAACAACGTTCCCGTCGTCGGGCACTGCCACCCGCGCGTGACCGAGGCGGTCGTGCGGCAGACCCGCCTCGGCGCGACGAACGCGCGCTACCTCGCCGAGCCGCTCGTCGAGCTGGCCGAGCGGTTGCTGGCGACGTTTCCGGCCAAGGCGCGCTTCGACACGGTTCTGCTCGTCAACTCCGGCAGCGAGGCGAACGACCTCGCGTGGCGGCTCGCCGCCGGTGTGACCGGAAACGACGGCATGCTCGTGACCGAGCACGCGTATCACGGTGTCACCACGGCGACGACGGCGCTCTCGCCCGAGGACTGGCCGCCGGCCGGCCTGCCGGCCGGCGTGGGCCGTATACCGCCGCCGGGAAGCGGGCCCGACCTCGCCCCGGCGCTCGACGCGGCACTTGCGGAGCTCGAGGGCGGTCTCGCGGCGACGTTCCTCGACGGATCGGTGACGAGCGACGGCATCTACACGCCGGAGACCTCCGAGCTGCAGCTGCTCCTGGAGCGGACGCACGCAGCGGGCGGGCTGTACGTCGCCGACGAGGTGCAGGCCGGCTACGGCCGGCTCGGCCCCGATCTCTGGTCCTTCGCCCGCCACGCCGTCGCGCCCGACGTGGTGACGCTCGGCAAGCCGATGGGCAACGGCTACCCCGTCGCCGCGGTCGTCACCCGGCGGGAGCTTGCGGAACGGTTTCCGTACGCCGGCCGGACGTTCTCCACCTTCGGCGGCAACCCCGTCGCGGCGAGTGCCGCCCTCGCCGTGCTCTCGGTCCTCGAGGACGAGCGGCTACCGGAGCGGGCAGCGGGCGTCGGAGAGCGCCTACGCCGAGCCGTATCGGCACTCGGCAAGCCCGACGTCGTCGAGGTCCGGGGGAGCGGCCTGCTCGCCGGCATCCAGCTCTCGAGCGGCGAGCTTGCCGAGCGTGTCGCGGACGAGCTGCGCGAGCAGGGGATCCTCATCGGACGCACCGGGAAGCACGGCGACGTCCTCAAGGTCCGGCCGCCGCTCGTCTTCGGCGACGAGCACGCCGAGCTGCTCCTGGGCGCCCTCGACCGCATTCTCCGAGCTCGCTGAGCCTCGACTCCGGGCTGGAAGACGCAATCGACCGAGGCGCAGCGCCTCCACGACCGGTGGCAGCCACCGTTACGTAACCGTCGCGTCTTCCGCGCGAAGCTGCGTCCCCCGCAGGATTCCTCCAGGTTGGCAGGTCACACTCCTGTGACGGTGCCTGCCACCGGTCGTCGCAGGGCACGCGTTGGCGCGGTCCTCGCGTTCAGCCGGCGAGACTGCGGGTCTCGGGAGCTTTATGGTCCCAGCGATGGCCATGGAGCAAACCGATGCTGAGCTCGTTTCCCGCTGCCGGCGAGGCGATGCGGACGCCTGGAACGAGTTCGTGGAGCGCTTCTCCCGCTACGTGTACGCGATCTGCAGTCGTGGCTTCCGCCTCGCGGAGCCCGACACCGAGGACGTCTTCCAGGAGGTCTTCGCGCGCGCGTTCGAGAGGTTGTCCGACCTGCGGAACGACGAAGCGGTCCGTCCCTGGCTCGCGCAGCTGACGCGCAGGCTCTGCGTCGACCGCCTGCGCCTGCTGGCGCGCGACACGCCCTCTGACATGGACCCGGACGAGCGCGAGGTCGACGACGTGCTCGCGACGCTCGACGACGCGATGACCGTACGCGCCGCGCTCGACGAGGTCGGCGAACCGTGCCGCGAGATCCTCGACCGCTTCTTCTGCCGCGACGAGAGCTACCGCACGATCGGCGACGTCCTCGACATGCCGGCCGGGACGATCGCGAGCCGGATCTCGCGCTGCCTCGAAAAGGTTCGTAGTACGCTCGATGGAAGGAGTCGGGGGTCTCAGCCGTCATGAGTAGTGAGATGAACGGTTTCGACGAGGAACGGATCGGCCGGTTGCTACACCTCCTTCCGCCTGCACCCAAGGGCTGGGTGCGTGCGGCGCAGGAGCTGCCGGCTGCCCGGGCAGCGCTCGACGAGCTCGTCGCGCGTGCCGAGCAGGATGCCGCGTTCCGGCTTCAGCTCCAGGCCGACCTCGAGCGTGCGGTCGCCGCCGCCGGGTACGAACCCTCGCCGTTCATCGTCTCGCGGCTGCGCCGGCTTCTCGAGGCGGTCTAGCACGCGCGGTACGAGCCCTGGTGAGACACTCCTCCGGTGCTCACCGAGCTCTCCCTCCCCGCGCTTCTCGAGGAGCTGGCCGCGCCGCGCGAGGTTCCAGGCGCCGGCTCCGCTCTCGCGGTAGCGCTCGCGACATCCGCGGCCGTCGTGCAGATGGCCGCACGGCTCTCGCCGGAGAGCTGGCTCGACGCGCCGGGAGTGGCGACTCAGGCGGAGTCTCTGCGCGAGCGGGCCGCGAAACTCGTTGACGAGGACGCCGACGCGTACCGACGCGCGCTCGAGGCACGCGCGGAGGCCGACGAGACCGCCAGGCCCGAGCAGCGCGACTGGGCGCTCGGGCGCGTCACGGCCGCAGCCGCCGAGCCGCCCCTCGCGCTGGCCCGCCTCGCCGCGGACCTCGCCGAGCTCTGCGCTGCAGCGGGCGCGCGCGTCGAGCCGCGCGTCCACGCCGACGTCGCGGCAGCGGCGGCCCTCGCAGCGGCCGTTGCGCACGGGGCGCAGCAGCTCGTGGCCGTGAACCTCACCGCGCTGCCCGGCGACGCGCGGATCGAGGAGGCGGATCGCCTCGCCGGCGCCGCCGACGCCGCCGCGCGATCCCTGAGGAGGTAGAGGCTGGAGGAGCGCCCCGGAACGACGAAGGCCCGGCCGGAGCCGGGCCTTCGTCTGACGGGTCAGGTACTTCCTAGATGTGGCGGGGCGAGTCCATCCGGACGTTGGACTTCCGAACGTGAGCCTCGACCTCGTTCTCGTCGCCCTCGTCGCTCGGCTCGATGTTCACCGGATGCCTGACGTGGCCCTCGACCTCGGGCTCCTCGCCCTTGCGCTGCTCGTCCGACATTGCTCCTCCTTCGGAATCTCTGCGCCAGCCGGCGCTCTCATCCCACTAGACGGGCGTCCCGCACGGAATCTTCCACCGCCCTCTGAGCCAGTGAGTGGTTCACCGCGCGGGACCACAAAAAGGCCCGGCTCGAAGCCGGGCCTTTTCGCGTGACGATCGGTCTAGATGTGGCGCGGGCTGTCCTTGCGCGGGCTGGACTTCCGCACGTGCGCCTCGACCTCGTCCTCGGTCTCGCCCTCGTCGCTCGGCTCGATGTTCGCCGGATGCCTGACGTGGCCCTCGACCTCGGTCTCGTCCTTGCGCTGCTCGTCCGACATTGCTCCTCCTTCGGAATTCTCTCTACGCCGGTTCGGCGCTGTCATTCCACTAGACGTGCTCCGGGGTACGAATCTTCCCACCGGGTCTTCAAATTCGCAACCAACCCTGCGATCCTGCCCCGCATGAGCCGCTACGCCGCATCGTTGCGCGCATTCGGCAAGGTCTTCGCGAACCCGCGGGTCCGCAACGTCCAGATCGCGGGCGTGGGTGCGACGCTCGGAACCTGGGCGTACGCGGTCGCGCTCCCCGTCTACGCGTACCAGGCGGGCGGGGCCCGCGCGGTCGGACTGCTCTTCTTCGCGCGCTTCCTGCTCGCGGCGCTCGCAGCGCCGTGGCTGGGCGTGCTTGCCGACCGCTGGTCGCGGCGGCAGCTCATGCTCGGTGGCGACCTCGTCCGCTGCGCGATCTTCGCGGGGATGACGGCGGTCGCGAGCACCGGCGGCAGCGCGTACGTCATCTACGTGCTCGCGGTCACGTCCACGATCGTGTCCAGCTCGTACACGCCGGCGCAGGCGGCGCTCCTGCCCTCG
Organism: uncultured Actinomycetes bacterium; assembly: GCA_963796265.1. Taxonomy (GTDB): domain Bacteria; phylum Actinomycetota; class Thermoleophilia; order Gaiellales; family Gaiellaceae; genus Palsa-739. Next base: position 199,195 of record CAWCLA010000003.1, read on the forward strand.
CTCGTCGAGACGCCCGAGGAGCTGACGGCGGCGAACCTCGTCGGCAACACCATCTCGAGCGTCGGCATGTTCGCCGGGCCGGGGCTTGGCGGCATCCTGCTCGCGCTGAGCGGGACCTCCGCGGTGTTCGCCCTCAACGGTGCCCTCTTCCTCTGGTCGGCGGCGTTCGTCTTCCAGGTGCCGCGCGACGAGCCGCCGCAGCGGACCGAGCGGCCGCGGTTCGTCCCGGAGCTCACTGCGGGCTTCGCCACCGTGTGGCGCACGCCCGCGCTACGCGTCGTGATCGGCCTGACGACGGCCGAGGAGATCGTGTACGGGGCGCTCGAGGTGCTGCTCGTCGTGCTCGCGCTCCGCATCCTTCACGCCGGCAACGCCGCCTTCGGCTGGCTCAACACGGCGATGGGCGTCGGGAGCGTGGCCGGGGCGGCGCTCGTGGCCGTCATGGCCGCGCGGCGGCGGCTGGCAGGAGGCTTCGCGCTCGGGATCCTCCTCTGGGGGATCGGGGTCGGCCTCGCCGCCGCCGTGTCGACGCTGGCCCCCGCCCTCTTCCTGCTCGGCCTCATCGGCGCGGCCGCCATCCTCGTCCAGGTCAACAGCATCACGCTGCTGCAGCGCTCGGCCGGGAACGAGGTGCTCGGCCGCGTCTTCGCCGTGCTCGAAAGCCTGATGCTCGCGGCGACGGCCGTCGGCGCAGTCCTCGCCCCGGGCCTCGTGAGCTTGCTCGGCCCGCGAACTGCACTCGTCGCGACGGGCGCCTTCCTCCCTGTCCTGCTCGTGCCGCTCTGGCCGAGCCTGCGGCGCATCGACGCAGAGGCGCTGATCGCGGAGGAACCACTCGAGCTGCTGCGAAGGATCGAGATCTTCGCCCGGCTTCCCGAGCCGGTGCTCGAGCGCCTGGCGGCCGGCGCGACCTCCGTCCCGGTCGCGGCCGACCAGGTCGTCGTCTCTCGCGGCGAGCCGGGCCGGCACTTCTACGTCATCGCAGGGGGCCGGGCCGTCGTCGAGCTCGACGACGGCGCGACGCGGGAGCTTCAGCCAGGCGACTTCTTCGGCGAGATCGCGCTGCTGCGCGACGTCCCGCGCACCGCAACCGTGCGTGCGCTCGAGCCGCTCCGGCTCTACGCGGTGGAGAGAGACGCCTTCCTCGCGGCCGTGACGGGCCACGCGCCGACGCTCGCCGCCGCCGAGAACGTCGTTACCTCGCGACTTCCCTCGGGCGCCCTCGGCTGAGCAGCCCCGCGGAAACGCGCAGCGTTTCCGCGGTTCCAGCGAGCGAAGCGCAGCTTCGCGAGCTACTGAAGGATGCGCTCAAGGGCCCGAAGAAGATCGAACGCGGCGTCGCGCTCCCCTTCCTCGAGCCTCGCCGCCACGCGGGCCAGCGGCGCGAGCCGCCCCTCGCCGGCGAGCGCCTCGCGGGCCCGCCGCGCCCGCTGCAGCAGGTCGAGCGCGATCGCCGCCTGGTTCGCGAACAGTCCGAGCAGGTCGACCTCCGCGAGGCGTACCTTCGTCTCCGGCGGCCGGTCGAGCACCTCGAGCACGCCGAGCGCGCGCTCCTCGACGAGCAACGGCACGGCCATCATGCTCCTCGGCACGTAGCCGGTCGACTCCGCCTGTGAGCGCGACCAGCGCGTGTCCGCGCTCAGGTCGTCGACGACAAGCGGCTGCCGCGTGGTGAGCACCCAGCCGGCGATCCCGTTCCCGGCCGGGAACCGCATCCCGAGCAGCTCGCCCTCACCCTCCCCGGCGACCGCCTCGAAGACGAGCTCCTCCGCATCCTCGTCGAGGAGGAAGACCGAAGCCGCCTTGGCGCCGAAGATCGCCCGCGCGACCTCGACCGTCGCCTGCAGGAGCGAGCGGTGCGCCTCGTCCGCCCCGAGCACACCGGCAGCGACGGCCGCCTCGAGGTCGCTCATGTCGCCTCCCTGGCGTTCGAGGCCGTCTGGTAGAGGACGCTCTTGAGCTGGAACGGCGTGAGGTCCGGATGCTTGCCGAGCACGAGAGCGCAGACGGCGGCGATGTGCGGCGTCGCGAAGCTGTTGCCGGTGCAGCGGAGCGTGCCGCCGCCGAGCCAGGCGACGTCGAGATCGAGACCGCGTCCGAAGAACTCGACCGGCGGTGAGGGGTTGTAATAGAAGGTCAGCGGGTCCGCCTCCTCGTGGCTCCCCACCGAGATGACGCTCGCGAAGCGCCACGGGAAGCTCTCGACCGGCATGTTGTGCGCCGACGCGACGAGGAGGACGCGGCGGAAGTACGCGCGGTCGGCGAGCTCGTGCAGGCGCTCCACGTACTTCGTGCGCGTCGTCGAGAGGCTCATGTTCACGATCTGGAAGCCCTGCTCGATCGCCCAGCCGAGGCCGCGCAGCATGATCTCGCCGCCGCCGGAGTAGCCGGCGCCGAGCACGCGAATGCTCGTCAGCTCGACGTCGGGCGCGATCGCCCGCACGACCCCGGCGCAGGCGGTTCCGTGGCCGCAGAGGTCGCCCTCGTCGTCGTCGACGACCTGCAGCTCGCCGTCCTCGCCCTTGACGACCGCGACGGAGCGGTCGACGCGACCGACGAGCGGATGGTCGAGCTCGATGCCGCTGTCGAGAATGCAGACCCGGACGCCAGCGCCGGTCGAGCCTCCCCACGCCCACTCCCGGGTCACCTGCTCCGGCAGCGCCACAGGCACGCGGATCCGGTCGACCGCCTCGGCGGGCAGGCTCCAGGCCGGAAGCTCCTCCTCTTCCTCCCCGTCTTCGGACTCGTGCAGCTCGAACGCAGTCACGCTCATCGCGCGCCGATCATCGCACAGCTCAGGGCGTGATCTGTACCGGCGCCCCGAGCGGGAGAGTCCGCATGAGGTAGCGGACGTCGGCCTCGGTCGCGTGCAGGCATCCGGCCGAGACGGCGGAGCCCTGCCCCATGCCCGCGTGGATGGCGACGTAGTAGGTGATGCTGCGGTTCCAGCCGGTCGGCAACTTCGGCTGCCGTGCCGTGAGGGCCAGGATGCGCGGCCCGAATGCGGGGCCGAAGGGGCCCGTGAGCTTCTCGGCGAGGGCAAAGCGGCCGGTGGGAGTCGGCGAGGTTGGCGTGCCGATCCCGACGCGGATCGTGCGCACGGTCCGGCGGTCTCGCAGAACGTAGAGCTCCCGCCGGGAGAGCGAGACGCGGACTGTCCACTGGATCCGGTGCACGGCGACGTCGCGCCCGAATCTCACCCAGCCGTAGCGGCCGTTCGGCAGCGCCTCGGACGTCACCTCGACCCAGCGGCCGCGGACGCCGACGACGCCGAGCACGAGCGGGCCGCCGCCGATCGGGCCGCGCAGGCCGACGCGAGCGAGCGGCTTCCCGTTCGGCTGCGCGCGGAGCACGACGGCCCCGTGGAGCGGTCGCGCCGTGAGCGCCGCCGTCGCGCCGCTCGGCGAGGCACCGGTATGCGAGGCGGCGGCGACGACCGCCGCAACGAGATATGCCATCAGCGCGGTGCCCATCAGCCTGTAATTCTGCCGCAATGCGAGTCCGTGACCTCAACTGGCTCCAATTGGAGGAATACCTGGCCGCAGACGACCGGATCGTGCTCCCGCTCGGCTCGACCGAGCAGCACGCGTACCTCTCGCTCGAGACCGACAACATCCTCGCCGAGCGCGTGGCCGCGGAGGCGGCGGAGCCGGTGGGCGTGCCCGTCCTGCCGGTGCTCGCGTACGGCCTCACCCCGAGCTTCGGCGCGTATCCCGGCTCGCCGACCTTGCGCGCCGGCACCCTGGTCGCCGTCGTGCAGGATCTCCTCGACTCGCTGCACGCGCAGGGGTTCCGGCGGATCCTGATCGTGAACGGGCACGGCGGAAACGCCCCGGCCGACGCCGCTCGCCGCGAGTGGGGCGCGGGGCATCCCGGCGCCGAGGTGCTCTTTCGCAACTGGTGGATCGGCTCGCGGGTCTGGCAGCTCGTGCAGGAGCTCGACGCGGGAGCGAGCCACGCCTCGTGGATGGAGAACTTCCCGTGGACGCGACTGGCCGGCGTCGACCTGCCGCGCGAACGAAAAGAGCCGCCGGCCCAGCCGCTCCCGGCAGCGCCGGCCGCGATGCGCGAGGCCGCGGGCGACGGTCAGTACGGCGGCTTCTACGCGCTGCCGGACGAGGACGTCCTCCGCATCTGGGCGGCGGGCGTCGAGGAGACGCGCGAGCTCCTCGAGCACGGCTGGAGCACCACGTGACCACGCTGCGCCGGGGAGCGGCGATCGTGGCGGTCGTTCTGCCGTCCGCGAGCGTCGCCGCCGGCTACGGAGGATCGCAGGCCACGACAGGGCAGACGCCGCCGCAGCTCTCGAAGTAGCGCGAGCGCCGTCAGCGGCTGTGCTCGCGGAGCCAGGACGCGAGGTTGCGCGCGCCCTCCACGGCGCTCGTCCCCGTCTGCGGCGGCGCGACGCCGGGTGAGCCTGAGGTCGGGCGCGGAGTATGTCCTCCCGTGCTCAGTGCGAGGGCCGCCGCGAGGCCGGCCACCGCTGCCGCGACGAGCGCCGCAGCGGCCGCCACGCGGCGCGGCTGCCACCAGCGACGGGAGGGTCGGGCAGATGACGGCGCGAGGATCGCGGTCGCGCGCTGCGCCGGATCCGCCGGCAGCGACAGCGTCGCGGCCTGGGATGCGACGACGGCGAGTTGCCGCGCGAGCGCGGCCGCCGACGAAGGCCTGTCCGCGGGCTCCACCGACAGGCAGGCGCTCACCGCCTCGACGAGCTCGGGCGGCGCACCGGCGAGGCGCCGGGCGACGTCGGGCGGCCGGAAGCCGTCCTCGGCCCCGAGCTCGGAGAGCGAAGCTGCACTCCTCGCGGGCTCGCCAGCGAGGAGCTCGTAGAGCACCGCACCGAGGGCGTAGATGTCCGCGGCAGCGCTGACCTGCTCGCCCCGTGCCTGCTCGGGCGCGAGATAGCCGACCGTGCCGAGCACGGTGCCGGCGAGGGTGAGCTTCGTACCCTCGTGCCCCACGGCGACGCCGAAGTCTCCGAGCTTGAGGACGCCGTCCGTGCCGAGGAGGAGGTTCTGCGGCTTCACGTCGCGGTGGACGAGACCCGCGGCATGGGCGGCGGCGAGCCCCGCGCACGCCTGGACACCGAGCGACGCCGCCTCGGCTGCCGGCAACGGCCCGCGCCGTGCGACGAGCTCGGCAAGCGTCTCCCCTTCGACGTACTCCATCGCGATGAAGGGACGGCCGTCGTCCTCGCCGACGTCGAAGACCCGCACGACGTTCGGATGGGCGAGCCTCGCGGCGAGGCGAGCCTCACGGACGAAGCGCCGCCGCAGGTCTTCGTCGCGCGAGAGATTCTCCGCGAGCCGCTTCAGCGCCACGGGACGGTCGAGCTCGGCGTCGCGAGCGAGGTCGACGGTCGCCATCGCTCCGTGACCCAACGGCCGGACGAGCTCGTAGCGCCCGGCGACGCGCAGCACGGAGCTCACGGCTGCTTCTTCTTGTCGCCGGGGCCGTGATGGCCTGGCGCTTCGTGCGGTGGCTTGTGATGCGGCTTCGGATGCGGCGGGTGCTTCACGGTCACCGTCTCCGGCCGCGTCGTGCAGGTGATCCGGTCGGCGAGCGCGTTCACGCCGCTGACGAGCGGCGACCGGAGGCGAGCGGGAAGCTTCGCCTCCTTCGCGATCACCTCGTCGCGGAGGGAGCCCGCGAGCTGCAAGGCGTAGCAGCCGTTCCCGGCCGCGGCGGCGGCCGCGATAGCCGACGCTCGAGCCGCCCACTCCTGCGCAAGCGTGGGCGGAAGCCCGCGCGCGGCGAAGTCATGCCGACGAGCAGAGCTTCCGCAGCCGGCCGCCGCGAGCACGACGAGAGCTGCCGCCGAGGCGATCCTCAACACATTCACGCATCTACCCGCCATCGGGTCCAACGTAGCGCCGCATTGTCGTCGGGAAACCGTTAAGGTCCTGTTAATGCCGATGTTGCATGGGTGCGCTTTTCCGGGGTGCTCGACCTTCACACTGAGCACGTACTGCGTCGAGCACGAGTTGCTCGTGCGGGCTCTGAAGGAGTCGGAGCGGGCTCACGCCGCCTCGGACGATGCGCTCATGGCAGCCGCAGGCGACGCGGTGCAGGAGCCGGCGCGCTCTCTGGCCGTGGACGTCGACTAGCTAGTCAGACCTCGTTTCGAGATGAAGCACGGGCCGTCTGGTCGCGCTGGACGGCGCGATACGTCGTCCTCGGTCGCGCCCATAGCGCATCGCGCCCGGCCAACGCACGGTCATTCCGAGCGAGTTCTTAGTCGACGAGGGGGTTCTGCAATCCCGGACGCCGCAGGGCCGGGGCCTCTTGAAGCGCCCTGAGGACGTAGAGGCGGTCGCTGCACCAGGAGCACGTGGACGCGTGCCCGGAGATGCGCTCGGCCGGCGACGAGCCCGCGGGGCCTCCAGGGGTGGGCAGGCCGAGCAGGACTACGGCGAGACTCGCCGCGATCGCGGAGGCTCCCCCGGCCGCGACCGCAGTGACGCCGCGGAGCCGCCGCCGGAGCGCCCGAACCTCGATCGGCCGTGCCGGCTGCTCGAGCTCCGCTTCGTTCAGCAACGCGGTCAACCGGCGGACATCGACGAACCGGTCGGCGCAGGCGCTGCAGTCGGCAAGGTGGCGGTGCAGGCGCACGGCGTCGAACCCGCCGAGCTCGCCGTCGAGCTCCTGCGAGGCGAGCGCGCGCCAATCGGCACAGCGGTCGACTTCCGTCCTCACACCTTCTAGAACGCCCGCTCCGGACAGAAGTTAGCCCTGTTGGGGTACTGTCGAGGACATGCTGGCGGTTCCGTCTTCGCCGCGCCTGCGGCGCCGGCTCACCCGCCTCGGCGTCGCCGTCGGAGTGGCCGGCGCGATCGCCGGCGTCGCCCTGCTCGTCCCCGAGCCGCACCATAACGTCGCGCCGACGGGGAAGGAAGGGCCTGCGCAGGTGGCGCCGCCGATCAACAAGCACGTCAGCCCCGCCACACGCCGCGCGATCGACGCAACGCTCGACCGGTTCATCCCCGCCGGGGTCGCCAGGCGCTCGCCGGCGACGGCCTGGCGGCTGGCGGGACCCGAGCTGAAGTCGGGCTCGACACTGCGCGAGTGGCGACGGGGAGTCAGCCCGATCCCGTACTACCCGGCCGACAACCGGCCCTACCACGGTTGGACGACGATCGACGCCGGCCCCCACTGGGTCGATTTCAACCTTCTCGTGCACCCGAGCCGGGGCTCCAAGACGGCCGCCTGGGTGTTCTCCGGGGAGATGGTGCAGCGTGGCTCGCGCTGGCTCGTCAACCGGCTCTACACGATCGCGACGATCGAGCGGCCGGCGAAGAGCGGGCCGCGTGAGGTCGGGCCTGCGGACTTCGCCGCCGGCGCTCCCAGCACTGGGCCGCCGCCGAGAACGAAGTCGGGCGTCATCGGCAGCGCCTGGTTGCTCGTCGTCGTCGGCCTGGTCGGCCTCGTTCTGCTCGTGCCCCTGCTCTACGGGCTCGTAGGGCTCGTGAGAGGACGCGGTGTGCGCCGGCGCGAAACCCCGGGCCACCGCGAGTTGCCGCCGCTACCGGCTCGTATTGCGAGGCGCGAGGAGATGCGAGAGCCCGCCGGGCATAGCGCCGAGCAGCACTAACTTTCCTCTGGTACTTTCGTCTCGATCCCTATGGAGACGACGCATCCGACGAAGCGCGGCCTGGCCGAGAAACTCTCTTCCCCACGCGCACAGCGGCGCATCATGCTGGGCAGCGGCGCCGTCTTCGTCGCCGGGCTCGCGTTGTTCCTCTCGCTCGTCGTGCTGCGCGGTAGCCCCGGGTACAAGGCGCCGATCTCGACTCTGCCCGCCCAGACGGCTCCTCCCCAGGTGAAGGCGAAGCCGTCTCCCGAGGCGTTCCAGGTCGCCCGCACCTTCCTCGAGACGGCCGTGCTGCGCAAGAACCTCGACGCCGCGTACCCGCTCGTCAACGGCGAGATCAAGGGAACGATGTCGCGCAAGGCGTGGGACCGCGGGAACATTCCCGTCATCCCCTACCCCGCAGTGAACGCGAAGAACGCCCAGTTCCAGGTCGCCTGGTCGTACAAGACCCAGATCGTCTTCACGGTCGATCTCGTGGCGCGGCCCGGCAGCAAGGTGCGACCGCATCTCCTCTTCTGGGTCGGCCTCAAGCGCGCCCACGGCAAGCCGAACGGGCACTGGCTCGTCAACTACTTCCAGGCCGACTGGGCGCCCCCGGTCCCGTACGGCGGCGGCGGCTAGAACCGCACGCACGCCTTTTCGCCTCTCCCTCCAGCTCGGGTCAGGTCGTCAGCCGGATGCGCGGGTCGAGCCACGCATAGGCGACGTCGACGAGGAAGTTGAAGACGATGACGGCGAGCGTCACGCAGAGGATGATGCCCACGCAGACGGGGAGGTTGCCTCCCCTCCCCGCGCGGACGAGATCGGCGCCGAGCCCGTGCAAGTTGTAGACGGTCTCGGTGAACGCGGCGCTGCTGAGCGAGAGGCCGAGATCCATGCCGAGGATGGTCACGACCGGCAGCATGCTGTTTCGCAGCACATGGTGGACGAGGACGTGCCAGGCCGACGCGCCTTTGGCGACGGCCGTGCGGACGAACTCCTCGTTCATCGTCTCCAGCAGGCTCGCCCGGATCATCCGAACGTAGAGGGCGGCGAACAGGAGCATGAACGTCACCCAGGGTAGGAGCAGGTGGTACGCCCACCGGGCCGGGCCCGAGCAGATCTCCGAGCCGTGGCTCGGGAAGAAGTTGCAGTAGTCGGCGATCGGCGCCCAACCCAGCTTGAAGCCGAAAACGTAGGCGAGGATGAGGCCGATCCAGACCGCCGGCGCGGAGATGCCGAAGAGGACGAGGATCGTTGCGCTCCGGTCGAGCAGCGAGCGGGGGCGGAGCGCCGAGAGAATCCCGATCGGGATCGCAAGCGCGAGCCAGAAGACGGCGCCGCCGAGTACGAGCGAGGCCGTGACCGGCGCGTCCTGGCCGATGATCCAGCGCACGCTGGCGCCGTCCTGGAACGAGTAGCCGAGCGACCCGTGCCGGATCACGTTCCAGACGAACAACCCGTACTGCCGGTACAGGGGCGAGTCGAGGTGCCACATCAATCGCACCTGGTGGCCGAAGGCGGAGCTGCCGCTGGCGCCTCCGGAGACGATCGCCCCTGGATCCCGCGGGACGACGAAGAAGATCACGAACGTGATGATCGTCGCCGTGAAGAACAGGAAGAGAGCCCAGAACGCACGGCGGATGAGGAACCACACCACGGCCTTGACGCTAACGGCGCCGCCGCGCCCGGTCAATGAGCGCCGCGGCGAGGTCCCGTCGGACGAGAAGCCGCAGCAGCGACGGCGTCCTCACACGGCCGACGCCGACGAGCACGAACGCCGGAGGAGCTGGCTAGAAGGCACGGCGGGAGGGGTCGACGACCGTGCCGATCAGCACGAGGAAGAGGCCGAAGGCGAACAACCCGAGTGAGTTCCGCCGGGACTCCGTGCGCTCCTCGGCGCTCGCCGTGTGGATCCCTCGCCGGCGGACCGGACTGGGGATCTGCGCGTCCTGGACGCCGGCTTCTTCCTTCCAGTCGGGCCGGAACGGTCCGCGCACCCCGAGCACGAAGCTGCCGATGAGCACCGTGGCGCCGACGACGTAGAAGCCGATGGCGACCGAGTGCGCGATGCTCTTGCCGGCCAGGGCCCCGGTCGCGGCCGCAATCGCCGCGGTTCCCCCGACCACGACCGCAAGCACGGCGACGATGCGCCGGATGGCGGCGCGGAACACGCGGCTCAGTCGGCGCTCGACGCAGCCGCGCGCGAGCGGCGAAACTCTTCCTCGCTCATCGGCCAGTGCTCGAGCGGGAAGTGGCAGGCAAAGCGGTGGTCGGACGCACCCGTCACCGGCTTCAGCTCCGGCTCGTCGACGTTGCACGTCCCATCGACGAAGCGCGGGCAGCGCGGATGGAAACGGCACGCAGCCGGCGGGTTGAGTGGGCTCGGCACGTCCCCGGTGAGCACGATCTGGTGGCGGGAGCGGCCGAGCGTCGGGTCGGCGATCGGCACGGCAGAGAGCAGCGCGCCCGTGTACGGATGCTTCGGTCCGGGGTAGAGCTCCCGCTTCGAGCCGATCTCCACCGGCTTGCCGAGGTACATGACCATCACGCGGTCGGAGACGTGCCGGACGACGTTGAGGTCGTGGGCGATGAAGATGTACGTGAGGTCGAAGTCCTGCTGGAGGTCCTTGAGCAGGTTGAGGATCTGCGCCTGCACCGAGACGTCGAGCGCCGAGACCGGCTCGTCGCAGATGATCAGCTTCGGGTTGATCGCGAGCGCGCGGGCGATGCCGATGCGCTGCCGCTGGCCGCCCGAGAACTCGTGCGGGAAGCGGTTGAAGTGCTCGGGGGTCAGGCCGACGATCTCGAGCAGCTCCTGCACGCGCCGCTTGCGATCGCGGTCGGTGCCGATGTCGTGCACCTCGAGCGGCTCGGCGACGATCGAGCCGACGCGCTTTCGCGCGTTCAGGGACGCGTACGGGTCCTGGAACACCATCATCATGTCCCGCCGGATCGGCCGCATCGCGCTCCGCTTCAGGTGCGTGATGTCGCGCCCGTCGAAGACGATCTTGCCGCCTGTCGGCTCGAGCAGCCTCGCGAGGCAGCGCGCCATCGTCGACTTGCCGCAGCCCGACTCGCCGACGACGCCGAGCGTCTCGCCGCTCTCGAGCGTGAAGCTCACACCGTCCACCGCCTTGACCTGCCCGACCTCCTTCTGGAAGACGAGCCCGCGAGTGACGGGGAAGTACTTGTTGAGATTCTCGACGACGAGCAGCTCGCTCATCGATCACCCATGGTTTCTCCGACGGGAACGAGGCAGAGGCGAGCTACGCTCATGCAGCGCTCCCGTCCGCCGCAGCCGAGAGCGTGGCCCGCTTCTCGGCCCAGATGCGGTCCCGGTCCTCGTCGGCGAGGTGGCAGCGGAACGTGTGGTCTTCGCCGAGGCGAGACGGGCGCGACTCCGGCAGCTCCGCGCGGCAGCGGTCGAACGTGTAGGCGCAGCGCGGATGGAACGCGCAGCCCGGCGGGGGATGCAGCAACGACGGCGGCTGCCCAGGAATCTGCTCCAGGCGCGCGGACTCGACGCTGATCGTCGGCAGCGAGCCGAGCAGACCCCACGTGTACGGCATCTCGGGCTTGGCGAAAAGGTCGTCGACCTTCGCCGCCTCCACCATCCGGCCGGCGTACATGACCCCGACGTCGTCGGCGAGCTCCGCGATGACTCCGAGGTCGTGGGTGATCATCACGATCGCCATCTGGTAGTCGTCCTGCAGCTTCTTCATCAGGCGCAGGATCTGAGCCTGCGTCGTGACGTCGAGGGCCGTCGTCGGCTCGTCGGCGATGATCATCTCGGGGTTGTTGATCAGCGCCATCGCGATCATCACGCGCTGGCGCATGCCGCCGGAGAACTGGTGCGGGTAGTCGTCCACGCGAGAATCCGGGTTCGGGATCTCGACCTGCTCGAGGATCTCGACCGCCCGCCGGCGTGCCTCCTGCCGAGTGACATCGTTGTGGAGGAGCACCGCTTCCTCGAGCTGCCACCCGATCCGCTTGACCGGGTTGAGCGAGGTCATCGGGTCCTGGAAGATCATCCCGATCCTGGCGCCCCGGATCTTCTGCATCTGCGCTCCGCTCGCGCCGAGGATCTCCTCGCCGTCGAAGCGGACGGAGCCTTCCATCTCGGCGCTCCGCCGGTCGTGCAGGCCCATGACGGTGAGGAAGGTGACGCTCTTGCCGGAGCCCGACTCGCCGACGATGCCGAGCGTCTGGCCGCGGTCGACCGTGAAGCTGACGCCCGAGACGGCCTTGACCAGGCCGTCGTCCGTACGAAAGCGGGTGTGGAGGTCGGTGACTTCGAGGAGCGCCATCAGGTGAGGCGAATCCGCGGGTCGAGCCAGGCGTAGGTGACGTCGACGAGGAAGTTGAAGACGATCACCGACAGGGTCGCGAAGGTGACGATGCCGACGACGACCGGCAGGTTGTCGTTGCTGGCCGCGTTGATGAGGTCGGAGCCGAGGCCGTGGAGCTGGAAGACGCTCTCGGTGAACACGGCGCCGCCGAGCGCGAGGCCGAGGTCCATGCCGAGGATGGTCACGACGGGGAGCATGCTGTTCCGCAGCACGTGTTGGAACAGCACGCGCGAGCCGGAGGCGCCCTTCGCCCGCGCGGTGCGAACGTAGTCCTCGCTCATCGTCTCGATCATGCTCGCCCGGATCAGCCGCACGTAGAGCGCGGCGAAGATAAGCATGAACGTCATCCAGGGCAGGATCAGGTGAGTCGCCCAGTGGACGGGGCCGGAACAGACACCGACCTGGTGGCTCGGGATGAAGTTGCAGTAGTCGGCGATCGGCGTCACGCCGAGCTTGAAGCCGAAGATGTAGGCGAGGATCAGGCCGACCCAGACTGCCGGCGCCGAGATGCCGATGAGGACGAAGAGCATCGCGCCGCGGTCGACGAGCGAGCGCGGCCGCAGGGCGGAGATGATCCCCACCGGGATCGAGAGGAGCAGCCAGAAGAAGGCGCCGCCGAACACGAGCGAGCCCGTGACGGGTGCGTCCTGGCCGATGATCCAGCGCACCGAGGAGCCGGTCGCGAACGAGTGGCCGAGCGACTGGTGCCGGATCAGGTTCCACATGAAGAGCCAGTACTGCTGGTAGATCGGCACGTCGAGATGGAGGCTCTTCCGGACGTGGGCGACGATCTGGGGCGTGCAGTGGGTGCCGCACGCGATCTGCGCGGGGTCGGACGGGATGACGAAGAAGATCAGGTACGTGACCATCGTCGCCACGATGAAGAGGAAGAAGGCCCAGAAGATACGGCGGATGAGGAAGTTGCCCATCGCTCTCAGCTGCTCAGGTTATCCGCAGAAGCACGTTTTTGGAAGATTCCGGAGGGGGCGCCCGACGGCGCCCCCTCCGGACTTCGGTCGTGTTTCGCTTCGACTCCCTAGCCCACCGACATCGCGTTCAGGTCGGGATAGCCGAAGTAGTTGCTGTAGATCCAGTTCTTGACCCGGTGGGAGACCAGGAACCGGCTGTTCGGGATGTAGAGCGGGAACATCGGCACGTACTTCGTCATCAGCGCCTTGTCGAGCGCGGCATACGCCGACGCGCGAGCCTTGCCGAGCTTCGAAGCGGCAGCGTCCAGCTGCTTGTAGAACGCCTTGCCGCCATAGAAGTAGAAGTAGTTGACGTTCCCGGTGGCCGCAATCGTCCGGCCGTCGAAGTTGACGTTGATGAAGTCGAAGGGGTCGAAGTAGTCGGCACACCAACCGGAGTGCGCGATGTTGTAGCTCGTCCCCTTCGTCTCGAGCGGCCCGTAGTAGCTCGACGGGTCGGACGGCTGGAGAACGCCGTTCAGCCCGATCTGCGCCAGCTGAGCCTTCTCGAACTGCGCCTCGTTCGTGCGGACCGCAGACGCAGCGTTGTAGTAGATGTTGAGCGGCGGGTTGCCGTTGAGTGCGCTACCGCCGACCGCCTTCGCCTTCTTGAAGTCCGGGTAGTTCCCGTACAGGTGGAGCTTCTGGTAGCCGGCGATGCCCGGAACGAGCGCCTGGTCGGCCGCCGACCCGGCGAGCGGGCCGAGCAGCTTGATGATCGGCAAGCGGCCGATCGCGTAGTTCAGCGCGGTCCGGACCTTGACGTTGTTCGTCGGCGGCCTGGCGTTGTTGAACGCCTCCCAGATGATGCAGCTCTGGGTGCCGGTGTGGAACTGACCCTTGTTGACGCCGTACTTCTTGACGACGTTCGCCACGTCATCCGAGGGCACCCCGGCCATGTCGAAGTCGACCTGGCCCTTCTCGATCTGGAGCAGCGCTGCCTCACCGTTCGAGTTCGGGAAGCTGTGGATGACGATCTGGCTCGGGTTCTGGAAGCGGGGGCCGTGGTAGTGCTTGTTCCGCTTCAGCACCGTCAGGCGGCCCGGGGTGTTGCTGGCGATGTAGTACGGCCCGGCGGACGGGTACTTGAGAACGCCGCCGGAGCTCTTCGTGTACTTCAGGTTCGCCGGCACAGCACCGAACCACTGCATGCCGAGGATCGCGGTGAAGGTCGGGTTGGCCCTCGTCAGGTGGAAGACGAGCTTCCGCCCACTGGCCGAGATCCCGGAGATGTGCTTGGCCTTGCCCGCCGTAAACGCGGCCGCACCCTTCACAGCCTGGTCGAGGCCGAGGAAGGTGCCGTACTGCGCGTACATCTTCGGGCTCAGGATCCGCTCCCACGCCCGCCTGTAGTTCGCGGCGGTGACCGGCTTGCCGTTGTTGAACTTCAACCCCTTGCGGATTTTGAACGTGTAGACCTTCCCGCCCTTCGAGACCTTGGGGAACGACGTCGCCGCCTCCGGGAAGAGCTGCGAACCCGCCTGACCCGGCTTGTTCGGGAAGTTCACGAGCAGAAGCTGGGTCGTTGAGAGGACTGCCCAGTCATTCGTGACGTAGGCGAGCCCCGGGTCGAGAGTGTCGAAGGCGCCCGCAGACTGCACGACCTGCAGTGTGCCGCCCTTGAGCGCGTTCTTGGCGTGCGCTCGGTCCGTCCTCGCCGACGCTACACCGACAGTCGTCGCGGCGACGAGCAACGCCACTCCCGTGCTCAACATGAGCAGAGAGAGCACGTGCTTCCTGCGCATAAGACTCCTTCCATCGTGCCGCACGCCCTCACGCGCGGCCCGGTTGAGGTGATTGAGATGCACCAGCGTTTACTGAGACGTTTCCGTGTCGAAAGAGTTAGGGAGATAGGGCGATCCGCTAGAGCTGCGACCGCGGATCGAAGGCGTCACGCAACCCGTCGCCGAACAGGTTGAACGCAATCGTCGTCAGCAGGATGGCGAGGCCGGGGAAGACGAGGATCCAGACCTGGGTCCGGTAGAACTGCGGCGCGGCAGCGAGCAGGTTCCCCCAGCTCGCCGTCGGCGGCACGATCCCGAGCCCGAGGAACCCGAGGCCCGCTTCGGCGAGGATGTTCTGGGCGACGATCAGGCTCGAGTAGACGGTGATCGGCGCGACGAGGTGCGGTAGCAGGTGTGAGCGCATGATCCGCCAGTCGCTCGCCCCGGTCATCCGGGCCGCCTCGACGAACTCCTTCTCGCGCAGGGAAAAGACGACGCCGCGCATGATCCTCGCCGGGTAGAACCACCCGAAGACACTGAAGATGAGGGCGAGCATGAACACGCCCTGGGGGAGGAATCCGAGCGTGATGTTGTTGAGCGCCGGCCCGGCGACGATCCGGAGCGCGATGACGAAGAGCAAGTACGGGAACACCATCACGATCTCGATCATCCGCGACACGATCGTGTCGATCCAGCCGCGGAAGTAGCCGGCGAGCAATCCCATGAAGACGCCGAGCGAGACCGAGCCGATGGTGGCGAAGATCCCCACCTCGAGCGACGTCTGAGCGCCGTAGAGGATGCGGAGGAAGAGGTCGCGGCCGAGATCGTCGGCCGCACCGAGGACCAGCAGAGTGTGGTGGTGGCGTGGCGCGCCTTGGTAGGGCGCCGCAAAGATGTGCGACCACGGCCCAACCGGGACGTAGTCCTTGACTCCGTAGCCGAGGATGTCGTTCGGCCCGTGGCGCAGCAGGTGCGCGGCGAGTGGCGCTCCTGCGAAGGCGGCGACGAACAGGAAGACGATGAAGCCGGCGCTGACGAGCGCGAGCCTGTCGCGCCGGAGGCGGATCCAGACGAGCTCCCAGTAGCCGCGCGCCTTGGCGGCATCGAGGTCAGCCGGAGCCTCGTCGGGAATCTGAACCGCAGACGGAGTGTCGGCCCGGACAGTCACGACCGCGGGGAAGTTATCTCAACGCAGGGGCCGATGCCACCCATTCCTACAATTCGACGTACCCCGCGCGCCGAAGTTAGGCCGGCGACGAGCCCGCGATCTCGGCAAACCAGTCGAGCGCCTCGGGGTTCGCGAGGGAGTCGCGGCTCGCCACCTCCTCGACCGGCTCGCCGAGCAAGAGGCGCTTCACAGGCACCTCGAGAATCTTCCCCGAGAGCGTCCGCGGGATCTCCGGTGCGGCGAGAACCTCGTCGGGGACGTGGCGCGGCGAGCAGTCCTCACGAATCCGTCGGCGGATCTCCGACTCGATCCGGTCGTCGAGGACCACCCCGCCGCGCAGCACGACGAACAGCGTCATCCGGCTCCCGCCGGCCTCGGGGACGTCGACGACGAGGGCGTCGAGAACGTCCTCGAGGGCGAGGACGCTGCGGTACAGCTCGCTCGTCCCCATGCGAACGCCGCCGCGGTTGATCGTCGCGTCGGAGCGGCCCGTGATGATCGCGGTGCCGCGCTCGGTGAGCTCGATCCAGTCGCCGTGGCGCCAGACGCCGGGGAAGGCGGAGAAGTAGCTCTCGCGGTAGCGGGACCCGTCCTCGTCGCCCCAGAGGTAGAGAGGCATCGACGGCATCGGCTCGGTGATCACGAGCTCGCCGACCTCGCCGACGAGCGGCCGCCCGTCCTCGCTCCAGGCCTCGATGCTCGCGCCGAGCGCGCGCGCCTGCAGCTCGCCCCGGTAGACGGGAAGCGTCGGGACGCCGCCGACGAAGGCGGTGCAGACGTCGGTGCCACCCGAGGTGGAGAAGAGCCACACGTCCTCGCCGAGGCTCTCCCGCACCCAGTCGAAGCCTTCGGGCGCGAGCGGCGAGCCCGTCGAGCCGACGCTGACGAGGCGCGAGAGGTCGCGTCCCGGCCGCGGCTCGACCCCGGCCTTCTGGCAGGCGGCGATGTAGCCGGCGCTCGTGCCGAAGCAGGTGATGCCCGCGGCATCGGCGAGGTCCCACAGCGTGCCGAGGTCGGGATGCGCGGGATTCCCGTCGAAGAGGACGATCGAGGCGTCCGAGAGGAGACCGCCGACGAGGAGATTCCACATCATCCAGCCGGTCGTCGTGAACCAGAAGAGCCGGTCGCCGGCCCGCTGGTCGAGGTGCAGGTGGAGCTTCTTCAGGTGCTCGAGGAGGATGCCGCCCTGGCCGTGGACGATCGCCTTGGGCAAGCCGGTCGTGCCCGAGCTGTAGAGCACCCAGAGCGGGTGGTCGAAGGGAAGCTGGGCGAACTCGAGCTCGGCCGGTGGCAGCTCCCAGTCGCCGCCGGCCAGGTAGGGGAGCACGAGCGTCCGCTCGAGCGTCGGCAGCTCGCGCTGCAGCGCTGCGATCGCCTCGCTTCGCTCGAAGTCCCTGCCGCCGTAGCGGTAGCCGTCGACGGCGAGCAGCACCTTCGGCTCGATCTGGGCGAAGCGATCGACGACCGAGCGGACGCCGAACTCCGGCGCACAGCTCGACCAGACCGCGCCGATGCTCGCGCAGCCGAGAAAGGCGGCCACCGTCTCGGGGATGTTCGGGAGGTACGCGGCGACGCGGTCACCGGCCACGACGCCCGCCTCGCGGAGGGATCCCGCGACCGCGCCCGCCCGCGCCCGCAGCTCCCCCCACGTCCACTCGCCCAGCGGGCGCAGCTCGGAAGCGTGGTGGATCGCGACGTCGCCGTCGTCCCGGCCGCGGAAGATGTGCTCCGCGTAACTGAGCCGCGCGCCCGGGAACCACTCGGCGCCCGGCATCTCGCGCCGGGCCAGCACGCGCTCGTACGGCTCGCTCGCGTCGACCTCGAAGAACTCCCAGACCGAGGCCCAGAACGCCTCGAGCTCGTCGACCGACCACTGCCAGAGGTCGGGGTAGCCTGCGAGCCGCAGGCCGCGCGTCTCTGCGAGCCACTCGCAGTAGCGCGTGATCGTCGCGGACGCGACCCGCTCCGGGGTCGGCGTCCAGACGATCGGCGGCGCGGCCACGGCCGCGATGCTAGTCCGCCGGGTCCCTGACGACGTGTTCGCTCGGGACATTTCTCTACTGCCGCGCCGCGACCGCCCGCGAGCTCGCGCTTCGACATCCTGGAGCGCCCTCGACGCCGAGCCGGCTGGCGCGCGCACCCCCATCTGTTCCTCTCTTTCGAAACGAGTACTTTCCCGCGGCCGTCTACGGCACTTGCCGAAGCCCGAACGGGAGGAGCCGAAGTAAGGTCTGGCGATGGCCGACGAGTCGCTGACGATCAGGGACAACCGCACCGGGACCGAGGTCGAGGTCCCGATCGCGGACGGCACGATCCACGCCACGGACCTCCGCCAACTCGGGCTCATGTCGTACGACCCAGCCTTCCTCAACACCGCTTCGACCCGGAGCGGCATCACGTACATCGACGGCGACGCGGGCATCCTCCGCTACCGCGGCTACCCCATCGAGCAGCTCGCCGAGCACGCGAGCTTCCTCGAGACGGCGTGGCTCCTCTTCGAGGGCGAGCTGCCGACGGGCGACGAGCTCGCGGCGTGGGAGGAGGAGGTGCGCCATCACACGTACGTGCACACGAACGTGACCGAGTTCCTCGACGGCTTCTGGCACGACGCGCACCCGATGGCGATGCTGCTCGGCGCCGTCGCGGCGCTCTCGACCTTCTATCCCGACGCGAAGGAGATCGGGGACGCCGAGAGCCGCCGCCTGCAGCGTGTGCGGTTGATCGCGAAGTTCCCGACCATCGCCGCCTGGGTGTTCCGCCACAGCCGTGGGCTGCCGTACGTCTTCCCCCGCAACGACCTCGGCTACATCGGCAACTTCGTGAACATGACGTTCGAGATCGGTGGGCAGCACGAGCCGAATCCCGTCCTGCAGCGGGCGCTCGAGATCCTCCTCGTCCTGCACGCCGACCACGAGCAGAACGCGTCGACGAACGCCGTCCGCGGGGTCGGCTCGACGCAGGTCGATCCGTTCTCGGCTGTGTCAGCGGGAATCGCTGCGCTGTACGGGCCGCTCCACGGCGGCGCGAACGAGGCGGTGCTGCGGATGCTCGACGAGATCGGAGACGTGAAGAACGTCCCCGCCTTCATCGAGGGCGTGAAGAACCACGAGCGCCTGCTGATGGGCTTCGGGCACCGCGTCTACAAGAACTACGACCCGCGCGCGAAGCTGATCAAGCGCGTCGCCGACGACGTCTTCGCGCAGACGGGGATCGACCCGAAGCTCGAGATCGCGCTCGAGCTGGAGCGGATCGCGCTCGAGGACGACTACTTCATCTCGCGCAAGCTCTACCCGAACGTCGACTTCTACTCCGGGATCATCTACCGGGCGATGGGCTATCCGACCGACTACTTCACCGTGCTCTTCGCGCTCGGCCGGCTACCCGGCTGGCTCGCGCAGTGGGAGGAGATGCTCTCCGACCCGGAGCAGAAGATCGCCCGCCCGCGCCAGATCTACACGGGCTACGACGAGCGCGGGTTCGTCCCGCTCGATCAGCGCGGCTAGATCCAGGCGTGGGAGCACTCACCTGGTGGCTTTCGCCCCATCCCGAGTGGGAGGAAGGCGAGGACTGGCCGCGGGACGTGCCGGTGGTGCGCTACGAGACGGGCGAAGAGGTCGTGCTCGTGGATCCGTTTCTCCCGCCTGACGGCTCCTTCGACCCGGGCGGAAAGCCGTTGCACGTGCTGCTCACGCAGACCACGCACTACCGCGGGACTCTCGACTTCGTGGAGCGCTGGGACGCGTCAGTCTGGGTGCCGCCGCGGGCGGGCGGGGGCGCGCAGCCGAGCCCGGCGACGACGCCCGAGCTTCCCGCCGGCGTCGAGGCGATCGAGCTGGACGGCGAACCGCAACAGGTTCTCTTCTACATCCCCGAGCACTCCACGCTCGTCAGCGGCGACGTCTTGACGGGCCGTGACGGCGTCATGCACGTGTTCGTCGACGGGGCCGAGCGCGAGCCGTTGCTCGACTCCCTCGAGCGCATCGCCGAACTGCCCGTCGAGCGCGTGATCGTGCCCCATTGCGAGGAACCCGAGTTCCTCGACGGCGCCGCGCACATCCGTGCGGCGGTCGCCGAGGCCCGGGCAGCGTCCTGAGCTCCCGCACCGGACGGTGCCTCAGGAGAGGAGCGCGGACAGCTCACTGCGCTCCGTGGGCGAGAGCGGGTTCGCGAGTGCGGCGAGGGCCGGCTGCAGGTGCTCGGGCCGACGCGGACCGAGGACGACGGACACGCGCTCGTCGCCGAGCAGCCACGCGAGCGCGAGCGTTGCCGGATCCCCCCGGCGCTCGAGCGCCTCGAGCGCCTCGTAGACGCGGTCGTCGCGGAGGTGCTCGTACGGCGCGGGGCGCATCGTCATCCGCGAGCCGTCCGGTGCGGGCGCGTCGCGACGGTACTTGCCGGTCAGCCAGCCGCCGGCGAGCGGGCTGAAGGCCTGGAACGCGACGCCGTTCGCCGCGCAGAGCGGGAGCACCTCGCGCTCGGCCTCGCGTTCGAGCAGCGAGTACGAGTTCTGGACGGCGGCAAAGGCACCGGCAGCGAGTGCCTCCTGCAGCTGCACGCCTTCGACGTTGCTGAGGCCGTACGCGCCGATCTTCCCGGCGGCCACGAGTTCCTCGAAGACGCCGGCGACCTCAGCCACGGGGACGTCCGGGTCCCAGTCGTGCGCGAGATAGAGGTCGACACGCTCGACTCCGAGACGGCGGAGGCTCGTGTCTATCTGCCGGCGCACCCGCGCGGGCGCGAGCCCGCGGTCTCCACCCTCGTCCAGCGGGTTGAAGGTCTTCGTCGTGAGGCGGAGCCCCGTCGGGCGGCGCGTGCGGATCCACTCGCCGATGTACGTCTCGCTGCGGCCGCCGCCGTATGCGTCGGCGGTGTCGAACCACGTGAGGCCCGCCTCCCAGGCGGCATCCATGAGCTCGAGCGCCTGCTCCAGCGTCTCGCCCCGGCCGAAGAAGGCGGGCGCCGAGCCGATGCCGCCGAAGTTCCCGCACCCCAGGACCACGCGCCTGTCCGCCCTCGCCGGACGGTCTTCGGGCCGGGCGTCGGCGGGTTCCCCGCCGACGCTTCCAGCCCCTCGGTAGGCTCGCTCCATGGCGGCGACGCTACTCGACGTCGAGGCCGTCCGCGCCCGCTTCTCCTCGCTGCGCGACGGCGGCTTCGTCTTCCTCGACGCGCCCGGCGGCTCGCAGGTGCCCGACGAGGTCGGCGACGCGATCGCGCGGGCGCTGCGCGAGGCGAGCGCGAACATCGGGGCGAACTACGAGACGAGCAAGCGCGTCGAGCGCATCCTCGCGACCGCTCGTGAGGACGGCGCCCGCTTCCTCGGCTGCTCGTCCGACGACGTGATCTTCGGGACGAACATGACTTGGCTCGACTTCGCACTCTCGCGGACGGCCGCGCGCGACTGGAACGAGGGCGACCGGGTCCTGGTGTCACGGCTGGACCACGACGGCGGCGTCGCGCCGTGGGTCGAGCTCGCAGCCGACCGCGGCTTCGAGGTCGAGTGGGTGGACGTGACGGACGATCTCCAGCTCGACTACGACGACCTCGCGAACCGGCTCGACGAGCGCGTGCGCGTGGTCGCGTGCGTCGGTTCCTCGAATGCGGTCGGGACGATCGTCGACGTCGCACGGGTGTCAGAGCTCGCACACGAGGCCGGCGCGCTCTGCTGGGTGGACGCCGTGCAGTACGCCGCCCACGAGCCGGTGGACGTGCACGCCCTCGGTTGTGACGTCTTCATCACCTCCTCGTACAAGTTCTGCGGGCCCCATGTGGGCCTCGCGTACGGCCGCCACGACCTGCTCGAGTCGTGGCGGCCGTACAAGGCGCGGCCGGCGGCGTCCGAGCCGGTCGGCCGCCGCTTCGAGGTCGGGACGGCGCCGTACGAGCTGCTCGCCGGCTTCTCCGCGACGATCGCGTACCTCGAGTCGATCGGCGGCATGGAGGCGATCGCCGCGTACGAGGGGGATCTCGGGCAGCGCTTCCTCGACGGGCTGCCCGACCGGGCAACCGTCTACGGGCTGCAGACGATGGAGGGCAGGGTCGCCACGTTCCTCGTCAATCTCGAGGGCGTCGATGCGGCCGACGCGGCGAAACGGCTCGCCGGCGAGGGCTTCGGCGTCTGGGCGCACGACAACTGGTTCTCGCTCGGGTTGCGCGAGAAGCTCCCGTATCCGGACAGCGCGATCCGCGTCGGTCTCATCCACTACAACACCGCGGACGAGATCGACCGCTTCAACGCGGCCCTCGCGCAGCTGTAACATCAGCGAACATATGTTCGTGCTGCATGCGGACGCGGACGCGTTCTTCGCGTCGGTCGAGCAGCGGGACGACCCGCGGCTCCGCGGCCGGCCGGTCATCGTCGGCGGCGGTGTCGTGCTGGCGGCGAGCTACGAGGCGAAGGCGTACGGGATCCGGACCGCGATGGGCGGACGGCAGGCCCTTCGCCTCTGCCCCGAGGCGGTCGTCGTCCCGCCGCGCTTCTCGGCGTACACGGAGGCGAGCCGTGCGCTGTTCGCCGTCTTCGAGGACACCTCGCCGGTCGTCGAGGGGCTGTCGATCGACGAGGCCTTTCTCGACGTGCGCGGGATGGAGCGGATCGCCGGCACCCCGGCCCAGATCGCCGCACGGCTGCGCGCCGCGGCGCGCCAGCGCGTCGGGCTGCCCGTCACGGTCGGCGTCGCGCGGACGAAGTTCCTCGCGAAGGTGGCGAGCGGCGTCGCGAAGCCGGACGGTCTGATCGTCGTGCCCCCGGGGCGCGAGCTCGCGTTCCTGCACCCGCTGCCCGTCGAGTGCCTGTGGGGCGTCGGCCCGGCAACGGCGCGGCGGCTGCACGCGTGGAACGTGCGGACGGTCGGCGGGCTCGCAGCGCTGTCGGAGTCGACGCTCGTCGCGATGCTCGGGCACGCGGCCGGCCGCCATCTGCATGCGCTCGCGCACAACCGCGACTTCCGGCGCGTCGAGCCGGGCAGGAGACGCGGCTCGATCGGCTCGCAGCGCGCGCTCGGCCGTGGACCTCACTCGGCCGAGACCATCGACGCGACGCTCGTCGGCATCGTCGACCGGATCGCGCGACGCCTGCGGGCCGCACGGCGCGTCGGCCGGACGGTCGTCCTGCGCCTCCGCTTCGGCGACTTCGAGCGGGCCACACGCTCGCACACCCTCCCGTTCGCGACTGCGAGCACGCAGGCGATCCTCCTCACGGCGCGTGCGCTCCTCGCGACGGCGATGCCCCTCATCGAGCGACGCGGCATCACGCTCGTCGGCTGTTCCGTCGCGATGCTCGAGAACGACCGGACGCGCCAGCTCCTGCTCGGGCCCGACGAGGCCCTCGACGCCGCCGTCGACGCGATCCGCGACCGCTTCGGCAGCACGGCGATCACGCGCGCCGTCCTGCTCGGCCGCAACCCCGGCTTCTCTATGCCGTTGCTGCCGGACTGACGATCCCGGCGTACACGTCGAGATCGATGTTCCCACCGCTCACGATGCAGACGCAGCGGTCGTCCCGCCGCAGCGCCGCGGCGAGCGCGAGCGCGCCCGCTCCCTCCGCCACGACGTGCGCGCGGGCGGCCAGAAGACGCACGGCCTCCTCGACCTCGGCGAGCGGCACGGCGACTGCCTCGTCGACGAGCTCGTGCGCCCGCTCCCACATCCCGGGCAGGAGCGAGGGGCCGCCGGCGCCGTCGACCCACGACGGCCGGAACTCGATCTCGCGCGGCTCTCCGGCGGCGAAGGCTGCGGCGAGCGGCGCCGCCGTATCGGGCTCGACCGTCACCACACGCACCTCCGGCCGCAGCGCCTTCAGCGCGCTCGCGATCCCGGTCGTGAGCCCGCCGCCACCCCAGGGGATTACGACAGAGTCGAAGTCGAGGGCGTCCTCGGCGAGCTCGAGCCCGATCGTGCCGTTGCCGGCCATCACCGCCTCGTCGACGACGGGATGGACGAAGAGCCCCTCGATCCCTTCCCGGCCGCGGTCGACCATCGCCTGCCACCACTCCTCGTGCGTCACCGCGACGATCTCGCCGCCGAGCGCCTCGATGCGGTCGAGCTTCGCGCGCGGGGCGTCCACGGGGACGACGACCTGCGCACGCACGCCGGCCTCGCGGGCCGCCCAGGCGACGCCTTGCGCCATGTTCCCGGCGCTCGCCGTGACGACGCCGGCCGCGAGCTCGGCCGCCGAGGCCGCACGGACCGCGGACAGGGCACCCCGCAGCTTGAACGAGCCGACCGGCTGGAGGCATTCGAGCTTCAGCCAGATGCGCCCGGCCGCGCCGACCGGGACGAGCGGCGTGCGGAGGACGTCGCCGCCGAGCCGTTCGCGCGCCCGGCGGATCTCGTCGAGCGGAATCATCGGCGCCCGACCCGACGACCGGTGGCAGGCACCATCACGAGAGCGTGACGAGAACCGTCCGCTTCGCCGGCGGCGCGGGCGCTGGTTCGTGAGGAGGGCGGCACTGTTTCGTATGGGTGGCTGCCACCGGTCGTCGGCTCGAGCGGGAGCAGGCCGGCCGTTCTCCTGTCGGCTAGTCGGACTCCTTGGCGAGCTCGGTCAGGTCGGTGCGCACCGTCCAGAGCTCGGGGAACATCTTGTGCTTGATCAGCCCGGCGAGCAGCTCGACCGGCGTGCCCTGCGTCCCCACCACCTCCTCGCCGATGATCCGCGCGACGACCTTGAAGTGCCGGAACCGCCACACGCCGACCCGCTCGTCCCACTCGACCAGCGCCTCGGCGAGCTGGTACAGGTCCTCGTTCTCGCGGCCTTGCGTGTAGACCTCGAGCAGCGAGAGCCCGCGCTCCCGGCGCAGCGAGTCGAAGGCCGCGTAGAGGCCGGGCGAGACGTGCCGGATCCCGCGGAAGCCGGGCGAGTCGAAGCCGGAGCCGTGGCCCAGCACCCGCCGCACCTCCTGGTACTCCCACGGCGACATCTGCTCGAGGTGCTCGAGGAACCCCTCGACGTACTTCACGGCCGCGGACGCGCGCCGTAGCAGCCGCAGCGCGCCGGCGGCGTCGCGAGCCTCGATCAGGCGTGCCGCCTCCTCGGCCTCCATCCATGCATGCTTCAGCCAGATCTCCGACGACTGGTGCACGGTCTGGAAGAGGAGCTCGTCGCGGTGCACCCACTCGTGCGGCGCCTTCTGGAGCGCGAGCAGCTCGTCGGTGCGGAGGTAGCGCTCGTAGTCGCTCGCGCCCTCTCCCGGCAGGATCGGCTGGAACTCCTCGTCGTCGGTGTGTGGGGCTCCCACGGCGGCGAGCCTAGTCGAAGATCTGCATGGGAAGGCCCGCGAGAGGGACGCCTCCGTCCTCGGTCACGAGCCAGGTGTCCTGCATGTAGAGGCACTCCCGGCCGTCGGCGGCGATCGCATGCGGATGCATGGAGAAGACCATGCTCGCCGCGAGCTCCGTCTCGACGCCCTCGCCGATCCGCGGGTGCTCGAGCATCGTCATCCCGATCGAGTGGCCTGTGACATGACCGAGGTGGTAGCCCCGCTGCGTGAAGCCGGCCGAGACGGCGCGATGGACGTCGTGCGCGGTCGCGCCCGCATGCAGCGCCGTCTGCGCGACCTCGTAGTACTCCTCGTACGCCTCGAGCATCCGCTTCACCTCGTCGCTCGGCGTGCCGAGGGCGCGTGAGACCTCGACCCAGTGGCCGCCCGGGCCGGCGACCTCGAGGGAGGGGATCGTGAGCTCGCCGAAGACCGTGTCGTCGCGCGCGATCGCGAACTCGGCGCCGACGAGCACCATGTTCATCGTCAGCCGCCCGCAGCCCCGTTCGACGAAAAGCCGCTCGGCCGGCGCGAGCACCTCGGCGGCATTCCGACCGGGCGCCCAGGCCTCGCGGAAGGCGTGGAACCCAGCCGTGTTGATCTCGACGCTCTCCCGCACCGAGACGAGCTCGCCGTCGGACTTGACCGCGCGGGCGAGGTCGAACTGCTCGTCCCACGGGACGAGCTCCGCGCCACCCGAGAGCGCGGCGTAGTCGCGAACGGTCATCACGTAGTCGAGCCCGTACACACCGACGCGCTGCCCGCGCAGACGGTCGGCGAGCCACTCGCCGGGACGATCGGCGAACACCTGGTCCGCGACCTGCGAGTCGCCGTGCTCTCCGACGTACCGCGCCTCGGCCGGGAAGACGATCGCCGCGTCGCCCTCGCGCGGCACGAGGACGTAGGCGTAGCGATGGACGATCTGGAAGCCCGAGAGGTAGGTGACGGCGCCCTCGAAGCCCGTGTACTCGGAGCCGCACACGAGTGCCGCGTCGAGCCCGTCCCGCTCGAGCGCCTCGCGCACCCGCGCGTGCCGTTGGGTCAGCTCTGCGTCCACGAAGCCTCCACTCCCTTCACGAGCGCCTGGATCGCCGCATTGAGTGGCGTCGCCACGCCACGCTCACGGCCAAAGCGGACGATGCCGCCGTTGAGATAGTCGACCTCCGTCCGCCGCCGGGCCTCGACATCCTGGAGCATCGAGGCCTTGTGATCGTAGGCGACGTCCTTGCGCGCGGCATGGTCGATCAGCTCCTCGGGGTCGGCGTCGAGCTCGATACCCTGAACCGCCGCCACCGCCTTCCCCTCGTCGACGAGGCCGGTGACGAGCGTGCGCAGGTCGGGCTGCTCGCAGAGGCGACCGTGCGTGAGGCCGGTGAGCGCGCCGATCGGGTTCGTCGAGGCGTTGAAGATGACCTTCCGCCACTGCGGCCCACGCGCGTCCTCGACGGCGTGAGCCGGCAGCCCGGCGCGCGTGCACGCGTCGGCGAGGCGCTCGACCTCGGCCAACGGTGTGCGCTCGTCGTACGGGCCGAGCGTCGTGTCGCCCTTCACGTCCCACTGCACGTGCCCCGGCTCGAGCAGCTTCCCGGCCGGGAAGGTCGTGCCGCGGATCACCCGCTCGACGTGCTCGGCGATCGTCTCCTCGTTGCCGAGGCCGTTCTGGACGGTGGCGACGCAGCCGTCGGCGAAGGCATGGGCGGTCGCGGCGATCGCCGCCTCGGTGTGCATCGCCTTGGTCGCGACGATGCCGAAGTCGCACGGCGGGAGCTCGGCCGCGTCGGCGATCCCGCGCGGACGGCCCACGACGTCGCCGGCGCCGGAGAGGCGCAGGCCGGCGCGGTTGATCGCCGTGACGTGCAGCTCGTTGAGGTCGAACGCCCACACCTCGACGTCGTCGAGCAGCGAGAGGTTCGCCGCGA
Organism: uncultured Actinomycetes bacterium; assembly: GCA_963796265.1. Taxonomy (GTDB): domain Bacteria; phylum Actinomycetota; class Thermoleophilia; order Gaiellales; family Gaiellaceae; genus Palsa-739. The sequence goes on from CAWCLA010000003.1 coordinate 226,159, forward strand.
ACAGCGACCCCACCGCCCCACACCCCACGACCGCAATCCTCACGCCCCTGGCCGCCTTTCGCTCGCGCCCGGCGGAGCCGGGCTCCGCGAAAGGCTGACGACGCTGGCAGCGGGATCCGGCGCCCTCGCCGCTAGGTCGTACCGATATGTACTGCCCGTCGCGGCGAGCGCTTGGCTCCCTTGCCAGCGTCGCCCCAGGTACGTGAGCGTGCTCACTCCGAGTAGCTCGCCTCCCTCGCCTTGACGAGCCTATAGACAGCCGTTTGGAGCGGAACAGGCACACCGAGCCGCCCCGCCTCGCGCACGAGCGCTCCGTTGATCAGCTCGAGCTCGGTCGGCCGCCGCGCCTCGACGTCCTCGAGCATGGAGGGGAAATGCCGGTGGCCACGACGTGTGGCGAGGACGTTCATCTCCCACGGGTCGTCGTGCAGCTCGACGCCCGCCGCGGCCGCGACCGCCCTTCCCTCGTCGACGAGCCCGCGGACGAGATGTCCGAGGTCGGCCGGCTCCTCGGTCTGCGCGAAGTGGAAGTCATGCGGGAGGCCCGTGAGCGCGGCCACGCCGTTGACAGTCGCGTTGAAGATCAGCTTCGACCACTGCGCCGGCCGGAGATCCGCGAACGCCTGCGCCTTCAGCCCGCCTGCCTCGAGCAGGCCGGCGACGCGCCGCGCATCCTCCTCTGACGTGCCGCGGTACGGCCCGATCCAGGTCTCGGTGTCGAGGACATACTCGACGTGCGCGTCGCCGTGCCGGGTGCCGCTCATGAACGTGACGGCGGAGAGGAGCGGCCACCCGCCGTGTGCGGCCACAATCTCCTCCGCGCCGAGCCCGTTCTGGATCGTCATCACCGTCGCACCCGGCAGGCGCCCCTCGAGCCGTGCCGCGAGCTGCTCGAGGTCGGTGCCCTTGCAGGCGAGTACCGCGAGCTCCGCAGCCGCGGGCAGAGCCGCAGAATCAGCCGTCGCGTCGAGCCGAGCCGTGAAGTCGCCGCGCCCCGAGACGTGGAGGCCCTGCTCGCGCAGCGCCGCGGCGTGCTCCTCACGCCGCGTGAGCACGGTCACGCCGGCGACCCGCGCGAGATGCGCGGCGAGGAGCGAGCCGATCGAGCCCGCCCCGGCTACGACGACGGCGGTCACGCCTCGACCGTGACCGCCCCGGTCTCGCGCTGGATCACGGGGATGACGTGCTCCGCGAAGAGCTCCTGCGCCTTGATGGCCTTCCAGTGCGCGACGCCGCCCGGGTTCGTCGTGATCGCGATCTCGGTCAGCCCCTCGCAGACCTCGATCGTCTCGCGGATCCGCTGGATCACGTCGTCGGGGGTGCCGACCCAGACGATGTCGCCGGCGATCATCTCGTCGTACGGCGTCGCGGCGAGCTTCTCCATGATCCCCGAGGCGTAGAAGCCGTAGCCGGCCGCGTTGAGCGCGTCGACCGGCGGCACCGGGTACTCCGTCAACGGCGAGGCGTTGCCCTCGAGGAAGCCGCGCATGTGCCGCTCCGCCTCGCGACGGGCCAGCTCGGCGTCGTCGTCGATGTAGCAGGCATGGATCCAGATGATGTCCGGCGTCGTCCCGTACTCCGCACACTTGGCCCGGTAGAGGTCGAGCTGCTCCTTGAGCGCCGCGTACGGGAGGAGCGGCGGCACCGCAACGGCCCAGCCGTGCTTCGCCGCGAGGTCGTAGGTCCGGTCTGAGGTGCCGCCCAGCACGACGCGGAACTTGTGGCCGCTGAACGGGATGACGTGGCTGTCGTCGACCGACCAGTACTTCCCGTCGAAGGTGACGACGTCGGAGTGCAGCGCCTCGACGAAGAGGTCGAGCGCCTCCTCGTAGCGCGGCCGCGAGGTCTCGTCGAGCGGCATCCCCGCCGGCAGCGGGACCCAGCCGTGGCCGCGTCCGACGCCGAACTCGTAGCGGCCGCCGGTGAGGAGCGAGAACTCGTGGATCATGGCCGCGAGGACGAGCGGGTTGTGGTACGGGAGGACGTGGAGCATCGTCCGGAAGTTGATCCGGCGGGTGCGCGCCGCGGCCATCCCGAAGAGGCCGAACACGTTCGCCGAGGCGGAGAACTTCGGGAAGAAGAGGTGCTCGACCGCGGCGTACGCGTCGTAGCCGAGCCGGTCGGCGTTCTCGATCTGCTCGAGCACCTCGCCGTAGAGGCGGTCGTACGGCTTGCCCGGCCAGCTCTGGACCTCCGTGTAGATGCTGAACCTCATGTCGTGGCCCTCGCTTTCTCGAGGTCGACCACGGCGCGCCGCCGTGGCAGGGACAGCTCGCGGCCGCCGGTGAGGCCGTTCGGACGGAGGATGAGCACGAACGCCATCAGCGAGCCGAGGACGATCTCGGCCGTTCCCGACGGGACCGTCAGGTTCCAGCCGAGCACGTCGACGCCGTTCGTGGCGGCCGAGAGGAAGGAGTAGAGACCGTTGAGCGCCAGCGCGCCGACGACCGCCCCCAGCAGGCTCCCGGAGCCGCCGACGACGAGCATCGCGAGCGTGATGAACGTCAGATTGAGCGAGAGCGCGCCCGCCTGCAGCGACTGCAGGTGGACGTAGATCCCACCCGCGAAGCCGGCCAGCGCACCCGAGAGCGTGAAGGCAACGAGCCGCTGGCGGTAGATCGAGATCCCGGCCGCCGCGGCCGCCGCCGGATCCTCGCGCGTCGCACGCAGCATCCGGCCGAACCGGGTGCCCTGGTAACCGAACGCGACGACGATGCACACGAGCGCGCCCACCGCCGCCTGCCACACCCCCGTCGTCGACGGCACCGAGGAGAACGCGTTCAGGCCGGGCCCGATCTTCTGCTCGTACGTGAGAACGTTGTTCGTGATCTCGAGCACGCCGAACGTCGCGATCCCGGCCGCTAAGCCCGAGAGCCGCATCAACGGCAGTCCGACCGCGAGCGCGGCGACGGCGCCCACCCCCGCGGCGAGCGCGAGCGACGCGATGTTGCCGACGTTGGTCGTGAGGAGGAAGTGGGAGAGACCCGGCATGACGATCTTCTTCTGGTCCTCGGGCACGGTGAGCACGCCTGCCGTCCAGGCGCCGAGCGCGACGAAGCTGACGTGCCCGAACGAGAGGACGCCCGAGTTCCCGATGAAGAGGTAGAGCGCGACGACGATCGCGACCTTGACGAGCGAGTCGAGGAAGTACGCCTCGAGGTAGCTCGAAACCTCGAGGCCGAGCAGCGCCGTCGCCAACACGAGCAGCGCTGGGCCGGCGAGCTCCGGAATCCGGCGCGCGAGCTTCATACGCGCTCCACGGCTCCGGCCGCGCGCGTGAAGAGGCCGTTCGGCCGCACGAGCAGCACGACGATCACCGCCGCGAACAGGAAGCTCGGCAGGTACTGGCTCTGGTTGGTCGGCAGCACGCCGCCGAGCATCCCGCTTGCGAAGCCGATCGAGAAGCCGCCGAGCGTGGCCGGAATCGGCCGGTTGAGGCCGCCGAGGACGACTCCGGCGAGCACGAGGATCGTGTCCTGCGTGCCGAACGTGCTCGTGACCGTGATCTCCTGCACGCTGAGCATCACGGCGGAGACGGCCGCGAACAGGCCGGAGACGATCACGGCGCCGGCGATCACCCGGTTGGCGCGCACGCCGAGCAGCCGTGCCGTCTGGAAGTCCATCGCGGCGGCGCGCATGTGCAGCCCGAGCGGCGTCCTCGTCAGCAGGAGCTGCAGGAGCGCGAGACAGCCCACCGCCGTGACGACCGAGATCACGGCGATCTTCTTGATCTGCACGCCGCCGATGTCCCACGGCGCGTTGAGGAGCGCGAGCGAACCGGCGCTCTTGCCGAGGGGGCCGAACGCGAGCAGGGCGATGTTCTGGAGGAGAAAGGCGATCGCGAAGGTGGCGACGAGCATCACGGCCGGCGAGTGCGTCCGCAGCGGCCGGAAGACGAGGCGGTCCATCAGCACCGACAGCGCGAGGACGACGCCGAAGCAGAAGAGGATCGAGACCCAGTTCGGCAGGCCCCACTGCGCGCCGTACGCGAGCGCGAAGGCGCCCGCCATGACCAGCTGCCCGTAAGCGAAGTTGACGAGCCGCAGGACGCCGAAGACGAGTCCGATCCCGACCGCCATGAGCGCGTAGACGCCGCCGAGCGCGAGGCCGTTCGCGAAGCTCGGCCAGGTGAGATTGAGGAAGGCGACGAGGGTCATGCGAGATAGGCGGCGACGAGCCGGTCGGTGTCGCCCGCATCCTTCGGGCCGAGCGTAAGACGGAGCTCGCCGTTCGCGAGCACGTGCGACCGGTCGGCGAGGGCGACCGTGCGCTGCGCGCGCTGCTCGACGAGGAGGACGGCCAGGCCGGCGTCGCGGATCTGCGCCAACGCCTCGAAGACGACGTCGACGATCTTCGGCGCAAGCCCGAGCGACGGCTCGTCGAGGAGCAGGATCTCGGGCTCGGCGGCGAGGGCGCGACCGATCGCGAGCTGCTGCTGCTGCCCGCCCGAGAGCGCGCCCGCGTGGCGCGAGCGGAACTCGTGGAGGACGGGGAAGAGGTCGTACGCCCGCTGGATGCTGTCGGCGTTGCGATGCGCCTTCCGGGCCGCGAGCCCGAGCCGCAGGTTCTCCTCCACCGTCAGCTCGCCGAAGATCCGGCGGCCCTCCGGAACGAGCGCGACGCCGCGGCGCGCCACGTCCTCGGGGCGGCGGCGAACGAGCGACACGCCGTCGAGCAGCACGTCACCGCCGGTGATGGGAGCTGCGCCCATGATCGCGTGGAGCGTCGACGACTTCCCGGCGCCGTTCGGGCCGATCAGCCCGACGATCTCGCCGGGCCGCACCTCGAGCGACAGTCCGCGGACGGCATCGACCGCCCCGTAGCGGACGAAGAGTTTCTCGACCGCGAGCGCGCTCACTCGACCTCCTCGGCTGCCGCGCTCTCGCCGAGATACGCGGCCGCGACTCCGAGATGAGCGCGGATCTCCTCCGGCGTCCCCTCTGCGAGGGTCGTTCCCTGGTCCAGGACGTGGATGCGCTCGCAGACCTCGAGCACGAGCGCGACGTTGTGGTCGACGAGGAGGACGCCGGCCCCACGCTCGCGAACGGCGCTCACCGCGGTGGCGAAGCCCGGCACCTCCGCCTCGGGAAGGCCGGCCGCGGGCTCGTCCATGAGCACGAAGCGCGGCTCCGTCGCGAGAGCCCGCGCGACGCCGAGCCGCCGCTCGTCGCCGTGCGCGAGCGAGCCGGCTGTCTGGTCGGCGTAGTCGGCGAGCCCGAGGAGCGCCAGCAGCTCGCCCGCGCGCTTCGCCGCTACCCGCTGCGACGCTCCGACACCGAGCGCCGAGACCTCGACGTTCTCCCGCACCGAGAGGCCGCCGAAGGCGTGGCTGTGCTGGAAGGTGCGAGCGAGCCCGTGCCGCCCGCGCCGGAAGGCCGGCCAGCGCGTGACGTCGTGCTCCTCGAGCAGGACCCGCCCGCTCGTCGGGCGGTCGAAGCCGCTCAGGACGTTGACGAGCGTCGACTTTCCCGCCCCGTTCGGGCCGATCAGCCCGACCACCTCGCCCTGCCGGAGCTCGAGCGAGACGTCGCGCAGCGCCTCGACGCCCGCGAACGAACGGGAGACGGAGGAGGCCCGGAGCGATCCTCCGGGCCTCCGAGGGGTTTCGGTCTGAGAGACCGCCGTCAAGCCCTACGAATCCGGGCTGTTCGGGACCTTCTTCGCGACGATCCTCCCCTTCTGGACCGGCACGTTGTTGTTGATCTTGATCACGCGGTACGCGCGACCGAAGACCGAGTGCAGCTTCTTCGAGAAGCTCACCTTGCCGGAGATCGTCGACACCTTGTGGAACTTCTGCATCACCGTGGCGAGCTTCGAGCCCTTGAGCGAGCCGTCCGCCCGCTTGATCGCGGTCACGAGCCCGTCGATCGCGGAGGGTCCGGTGACGAAGCCGCCGGTCGCCGCATTGACCTTCTTCGCGAGCGTGTTCACGGCCTTGCTCGGATCGTGTCCGAAGGCGTTCGCATACGTGACGAACCAGTAGTTCGTGATCTTCGGGCTGGTCGGCAGCCAGTACGTGCCGTCGCCCGCCCACGAGTTGAGGACGGGAGTCTTGACGCCGGCCGTCCGCAGGTCGGTCATGAACGGGGCGAGCGCCCCGTACGCTCCCGCGGTCGCCGTCACGATCACCTGGGCGGGGTGCTGCACGATCGCGCTGGCGGCGTTGTTGTAGTCCGTGGAGCCGCTCTGAATCGCGGGATCGTGGTACGTCGTCTCGAAGTTGATCTTGCCGCCGAGCTGCTTGAACCGCGCCTTGAACGCGGAGACGACGGCCTCGAAGTAGACGATCGTCGAGTCCTTGGCGAGGTCGGCGGTCTTCCAGCCGTGGTTCCAGGCGACCTGGGCCATCGCGGAACCCTCGTCCTGCGCGACGTTGCCGAAGCTGAAGGCGAGCTTGCCCTTCTTGCCGAACCGCTTCGGCCCCATCTGGTCGGTACCGATGCACGGAGCGATCGTGAGCAGGTTGTGCTTGAGCGACTCCTGCACGACCGGCGTCGCGAGATCGACGTCGCACGTCGTGAAGATGACGTTCGCGCCCTGGCTGATCAGCTTGTCGGCGCACGTCTTCGAGACGGTGCCCTGATCGCCCTGCGTCTTGCAGGTCTTGATCACGAGCTTCCGGCCCATGACGCCCTTCTTGTCGATCTGGGCGACGCGGAGCTTCGCCGCCGCGAGCGCCGGGCCGTCGAACGGCGCCATCGGGCCCTTGTTGTCGTACGCCCAGCCGATGACGATCGGCTTCTTCGCCGCCGCCGAGTGTGTGCGTGCCGCCGCGGCCGCAGCGAGGACGAGTGCCACAGCGGCGACGATCACGAGCGCCCACTGCGCTCGCTTCCTTGGGGTCATGTCTCTCCTCTCCGGCCCACGGCGTTCGCCGTGACCCTCCGTTCGGACCAACACCGTGTGAATGCCTCCCGGCCCCGGCGCGCGAGCTCGGCGGCGTCGAGATCCCAGAGCGAGCCGGGATACGCGCTGCCGAAGGCGCCGTTGTCGGAGAAGATCTCGAGATCGTAGAAGCCGTCCCAGCCCGCGTCCTCGAGCGCGCCGAGGATCGCGGGAACGTCGGCGGCGCCGTCGCCGGGCAGGACGCGATCGGTCCAGCCGCGCGTCGGCTCGCGCCAGTCGTCGAGGTGGACGCCGGCGACGAGGTGGGCGAAGCGCGGGATCTCGTCGAGCAGCTCCGGCGTGTTCCAGAGGTGCCAGACGTCGAACTGGATCCCGATCGCCTCGCTGCCCGCCTCCTCGATCAGCTCGGCCGCCTCGGTCAGCGTGTTGACGATCGACCAGTCCTCGATCCCCTCGCGCTGGAACGGCTCGAGCGCGAGGCGGACGCCGGCGGTCTCGGCCTCGCGCGCGATCGTCCTCAGCCCCTCGACGACGAGCGCGCGCGCCTCGTCCGGGTCGAGGTCTCCGGCAGGGCCGGTGAGGCAGACGATCGCGGACGGCTGGAAGCGAGCGAGCCGGTGGATCGAGGCGCAGAGCGCGTCGACCCGCTCCCAGGGCGTCTCGGGCCCGGGCAGGAGCGGCAGCGGCAGGATCGAGGGCACCGCCGGCACCGCGCTCGCGGAGCCGAGCCCGCTCGCGGCGAGCTGCTCGAGCGCCTCGCCGTCCGGCCCGTCGCCGAGCTTGAGCTCCCAGACGCCGATCCCGTCAACGCCGGCGGCCGCGTACGCGCGCACGTCGTCGTCGAAGCTCGCGGCGAGCGTGCTCACCTGCGAGATCGAGAACGGCGGTAGCTGGCACGGCTCCCTCGACACCCGAAGGGCGATGGTGTCACGGATTTGACATCTGATCAAGCGTGGTTCACGCTCGCTCCTCGTGGAGCCGAGCCTCGCCCGCGGCGACACCGCCGTCCGCCATCGCACGATGGCCGAGGCTGCGCTCGAGCGGCTCCGCGAAGCGATCATCCACGGAGATCTGACGCCGGGAGCGCCCCTCCGGTTGGAGGACGTCGCGCGCTCGCTCGGGATGAGCATCTCGCCGATCCGCGAGGCCGTGCGGCAGCTCGAGGCGCTCGGGCTCGCCGAGCACGTCCCGCACCACGGGGCGAAGGTGATGGCACTCGACGTCGAGGAGCTGCGAGAGCTCTTCTCGGTGCGGCTCGCACTCGAGACGCTCGCGCTCCGCCGCGCCGCCGAGCTGTTCGGCGACTCCGACGAGGAGGCGGCGCGCGGCCACCTCTCCGAACTCGACGCCGCCCGGCGCGCCAGCGACGTGCGGGCATCGGTGCGCGCGCACTCGGCCTTCCACTTCGCGCTCTACGAGGCGGCCCACTCCGCGTGGCTCCTGCGGCTGATCCGGCCCGCGTGGGACAGCTGCGAGCGCTACCGGCCGGTGCTCCTCGGCGAGAAGGGCGACCTCCAGACCCGGCACCGGCGCCTCGACGACGAGCTGCTCGACGCCTGCGTCGCCCGCGACCCCGACCGTGCGGTAGCGGCGTTCCGCGCCCATCTCGAGCTCGCGACGGGCATCTTCTCGGTCGAGCTCGCCGGCCGCTCGATCTTCGCGTTCTAGCGCCCGGCGAGTCCGCGCACGCGCGCGACCGCCCGCTGCGTGAGCGGAGGCTCGAGGAGCTTGCGCGCGACAAGCGTCCCCGAGCCGGCGCCGAGACCGGGGCCGGGCCAGGTGCTCGCGCCGATCTGCCAGAGCCGCTCGACCGGCGTCGTGTGGCCGGGGCTGCGGCCGAACGGCCGCCAGAGGAAGTTCTGGTCGAGCGCGAGCGCTCCGCCGTACGGGTCGCCGTGCCGGAGGTTGACGTTCGCGCGCTGCAGGTCGTGGGGACCGAGCGCGACCCGCCTCACGATCGAGGACTCGAGGTTCGGGACGTGCAGGGCGAGGCGCGCCTGGATCCGGTCGGCGTACCGCTCCCGGAGCTCGTCCGTCCACTCGCCGCTGCCGGCGTCGATCTCTCCGGCCGCGTCGCCCTTGATCCGCCACGGCAGCTCCTGGAGCTGGATCCAGAGGATCCCGCGGCCCTCGGGCGCTCGGGACGGGTCGAGCGTGAGCGGCTGGCCGGCGACGATCGTCGCCTCGACCGGCAGCAGCCCGCGTTCCGCCTCGTTCACCGCGCGCGAGACGCCGTCGAGACCCGGCGTGACGTGGACGATCGCGGTCTCCGCGAGCCGCTCGTCTCCCTCCCAGCGGGGCGGCTCGGAGAGGGCGTAATGGATCTGCATCTCCGCGCGTCCGTAGCGGAAGCGCCGCGCCGCCTCGGCAACCGGCGCCGGCACGTCGACGTCGGCGAGCAGCCGCTCGTGAAGCTGCGTCGGCGTCACGCTCGCGACGACCGCGCGCTCGGTCTCGATCGTCTCGCCGTCGGTGAGCCGGACGCCGACGGCGCGGCCGGAGCGAACGAGCACACGCTCGACGTCCCGGTCGGTCTCGCAGACGCCGCCGTGGTCGCGGATCAGCTGCACGAGCGCGTCCACGAGCCTCGCTCCGCCGCCGCGCGGCACCGGAATCCCGCCCTCCTGGACTGCGACGGCGATCACCTGCGTCATGAAGCCGGACGTCGCCTGATCGGGGCCGAGGCCGGTGTGCAGCACCCACGGGGCGAGCACGCCGTGTGCGCGCTCGGAGGCGAAGGTCGTCTCGAGCCAGTCGCGGCTCGACTGCAGGACGTCGCCGAGGAAGCCGAGCGCGCCCGCGCGGCCGAGCCGCCGCACGGCCTTCGCGGCGAGCGCGAGCCCCGCCGGCGACCACAGCTCGCTGCCGAGGGCGCCGAAGGCGAGGTCGGCGTTCGGGAAGAACCGCGCGAGCACGTCCGGCCACTCGGGCCCGAGCTCCTGCGCGTTGCCCTCGGCCGTCCGCAGGAGAAAGGCCGCGTTGCCGTCCGGGAACGCCGTCGCCGTCGGCAGCTCGGTGTTGAGGTACTCGAGCCCGCGCGCCGCGAGCTCGTCGCCGAGCTCGGCGTGCGCGGCGCCGCCGACCCAGAGCGGGTGCCACGCGCTGTAGACGTCGTGGAGGTACCCCGGCTCGGTGAGCTCCTCCGTCTTGATCGCGCCGCCGAGCCAGTCGTTCCGCTCGAGCACGCACACGCGCCAGCCGGCGCGCGCGAGCAGCGCTCCGCAGGCGAGCGAGTTCACCCCGCTCCCGACGAGGACCGCGTCGTAGTCAGCCACTCGCAAGCTCCCGGAGCTCGTCGTCGGTGACGAGGCCACGCTTGCGCGTCCCGAGCTCCTTCACCTTCGCAAGCAGGTCCGGCCACCGCTCCTCGGGCACGTCGAGACCGAGCTCCTCCGCCTTGATCCGGATCGAGTCGAGCCCGCTCTTCTTGCCGAGCACGATCGCCCGCTCGGCGCCGACGAGCTCGGAGGAGTACGGCTCGATCGACGGCGGGTCGTGGAACTGCGAGGCGACGGCGCCCGACTCGCGCCGGAAGAGCGTCTCGCCCGTCAGCGGCTTCCACGGCGCGAGCCCGTAGCCCGACAGCTCCTGCACGCGGGCCGCAACCTCACGGACCCGCTCGAGGCGGAGCCCGGTTTCGACGCCGTAGAGGGCGCGGAGCGCGAGCGCGATCTCGCCGAGGTCGGCGTTCCCGGCGCGCTCGCCCATGCCGTTGATCGTGCCGTGGATCCAGGTGGCGCCGGCGCGCACGGCCGCGACCGCCGACGCCGTCGCGAGCCCGAAGTCGTCGTGGCCGTGGAAGTGGACCGGCAGGCCGTCGACGTACTGCAGCGTCGCGCCGACGAGGTCCGTGACCGCCTCGGGGGACGCGATCCCGAGCGTGTCCACCACGGCCACCTCCTGCGCTCCGGCCTCGACCGCGGTCTCGTACACCTGCCGGTAGAAGTCCGGCTCGGCGCGGGTCGAGTCGACGCCGAAGAAGGCGGCCCGGATCCCGTGCCCGGCCGCGAACCGCATGGCGCTCGCGATGCGCTCGAGCATCGTCTCGCGCGAGACGCCGATCGCCTCGAGCTTGAGGTCCGAGATCGGCGACTCGATCACCGACGCCTCGACGCCGAGCTCGACGAGAAGCTCGAGGTCGGCCGGCACCGCCCGCGAGAAGCCCCAGACCTCCGCCGTGAGCCCCGCGCCGGCGATCAGGTCGACGGCCCGGCGGTCGTCCTCGGAGACGCGCGGGAAGCCCGCCTCGATCCGCTCGATCCCGAGGCCGTCGAGCAGCCGCGCGATCTCGAGCTTCTCCTCGGGCGAGAGGACGACGCCGACCGTCTGCTCGCCGTCGCGCAGCGTCGTGTCGTAGAGGCCGACCCGCCCGCGGATGGCGTAGCGGTCGTTCAGCGACCCCGTCCAGATCAGGTCTGACACCGCACCACCCCGTCCGGGAACGAGGAGAGCTTCTCGACGCCGCCCTCGGTGACGAGGAAGTTGTCCTCGACGCGCAGCCCGCCGCCACCGGGCCAGTACACGCCAGGCTCGACCGCGAGCACCATCCCCTGCTCGAACTCGCCGCCGCCGGCCTGGTGGGGATACGGCGGCTCGTGCGCCCGCGCGCCGACGCCGTGGCAGATCGGGTGCGTCGGCTGGCCCGGGTACCCCGCCTCTGCGAGCCGCTCGCGCACGCCGCGATCGAGCTCTGCCATGGAGGCGCCGGGACGAATGTGTTGCAGCGCCCAGTCGTATACAGCCAGGAGCGCAACCTCCAGCTCCTCGTAGTCCTTTCGCAACTGCGAAAGGACCAGATTCTTCGTGTGGTCGGCCCAGTAGCCGTCAGCGCAGACCCAGATCTCGAACAGCACCGGTTCCCCCTCGAGGATCGGAAGGTGTCCCGTCGCCGTGAAGGTCTTGATCCCGGGGCCGGCCCACACGAGCGAGAACGGGAGCGCGAGCTCGACCTTGCCGAGCCATCCGGTGCCTTTCCCGTGGACGAGGCCCTGCCACACCGACGCCGCCTGAGCCTCCGTCATCCCCGGATAGAGCTGCCCGCGGACGTGCTCCATCGCCGCCGCCGCGATCTCGTTCGCGAGCCGCAGCCGCTCGACTTCCTGCTCAGTCTTGATCGAGCGCGCGCGAACGAGGAGCGGCGTCGCGTCGGCCGCCTCCGCGAACGCGTCGAACCAGGCAGCCGTGAACGTCGTCGGCTCCCCGACCATCCGGTCGGCGGCCTGCGTGCCGAGCGAGAGCTCGAGCCCGACGCGCTCGAAGTCGCGCGCGGCGGCGACGACCGCGTCGAGCGTGCGCGCGAACGGCGGCCTCGGATCGGAGGGGTCGTAGCCGCGGATGAGCCGGATCTCGTCCGTCCACGCCGTGCGGGCCGCGTCCTCCTCCGAGGCCTCGATCGTGATCAGCACCGGCTCGCCCTCGCGCGGGAAGACGCAGGCGTCGTAGCCCTTCATCCCCCAGAAGTTCGTCAGGTAGAGGACGTTGTCGGGCGCGCGCACGACGAGCGCGTCGAGCTCCTCCTCCGCCATCAGCGCGCGGACGCGGTCGAGCTTCGCGCCGTCGCGCGACCAGCTCACGTTTCGTCGCCCCAGGGACGGATGCGCGGCGGCGCCGGCTCACCGTGGCCCTCCTGCCACGAGATGACCGGATTGCGCAGCACGCCGATCCGCTCGATCTCGGCCTCGACGACGTCGCCCGGCTTGAGGTAGAGGCGCCGGCGCTCCTCCTCCGACTTGAAGCCCGCCACGCCGGCCACCGTCCCGGTCGAGAGCACGTCTCCGGCGCTGTAGCCGAGGGCCGAGAAGTTGCTCAGGATCTCCGGGATCGTCACGCTCATGCGGCTCGAGTGCGACTCCTGGCGCTGCTCGCCGTTGACCCGGAGCTCCATCGCGAGGTCGTGTGGGTCGGGGATCTCGTCCGGCGTCACGATCCACGGGCCGAGCGGGCAGAACGTGTCGATCGCCTTGCAGAAGCTGAACACGCCCGAGCGCATCTCCCCGCGCTGGATGTCACGCGCCGTGATGTCGTTGAAGATCACGTAGCCGCCGATGTAGTCCTCGGCTTCCTCGGGCGAGAACCACTTGCCCGCCTTCCCCAGGACGACGGCGAGCTCGAGCTCGTAGTCGAGCTCCTCGGTCAGATGCTCCGGATAGATCACCGGCTCGTCCGGGCCGACGATCGCGTCGACGTTCTGGAAGAAGTTGATCCAGGGCGCGATCCGGTGCGACCAGTCGACGTTCTTCGACTCCTCCTCGTGCTCGCGGAAGTTGCCCGCCGTGTGGAAGAACTTCTTCGGCACGATCGGCGCGCGCAGCGTCGCGTCCACGAGAGGCGCGCGCTCGCCGGTCTCGTCCGCGCCGCCACGCTCGAACCACTCCCGCATCGTCGGCACGTCGAGCCGGACGATCTCCTCACCGTCGACGTAGCCGACCTTGCCGTCGTCGTACGTGACGAGCTTCATCGCAAGTCGAGGTACGCGAGCACGTCGCCGGCGTTCGCGTCGGGTGAGAACACGGGATAGAAGACCTTCACGACCCGGGCATTCTCCGCCACGAGCGTCAGGCGCCGGTAGAGCGTGATGCCGGCGATCTCGAACGTCGGCAAGCCGAGCGCGGCGCCGAGTCTCTGCGCGGGGTCGGCGATCACGGGGAACGGCATCCGGTTCCGGAGCGCGAACTCGAGCTGGTCGTCGAGATCCTGCGCCGAGAGTCCCGCGACCCGTGCGCCCAGGGCGGCGAGCTCTCCGTGCAGGTCACGGAACGCACACGACTGCGGGGTGCAGCCGCGCGCGCCCGGCGTCTCGTCCCAGCCGGGCAGCAGCGGCCGCCCCGGCCGGCCCGACCGCGGATAGACGTAGAGCACGTCGAAGTCCCGGACGTTCACCGCGCCCATCGAGGACTCGAGCTCGAGGTCCGGAAGCTCGGCTCCCTCGAGGTGGCCGGCAGCTCCGTCATCCTCCGGCACCGGCAGGTTCGGCGGCAGCGGATAGACCTCGGTCACGCGACCCCGCAGACGCTCATCGCGACACGCGCATAGACCTCCGCCGTCTTCACGAGCCCGTCGATCTCGAGGTTCTCGCCGAGCTCGACGTCCATCAGCCCGGTCGACGTGCCGTAGTTGACCGTCGGCACGCCGTAGCGCGTGAGCGCGGACGCGTCGCTGAACCAGCGCGTCACGTCCCGGCCCGGCGGCTCGCCCCAGACCTCGGCGTGCGCGGCGTCGATCGCGGCGACGAGCTCGTGCCCCTCCTCGATCTCCGCGCCCGGCGCGGTGACGAAGATCTCGCCCTCGACCCCGAAGTCGGGGAAGCGCCCGGCGAGGCTGCGCACCATGTCGAGCACCTCGCCCCGCGCAACCGCCATCGGCTTCGTCGGCGGCACGCGCACGTCGAGAAAGAGGTCGGTGTGGTGCGGCGTACGGGAGGCGCGCCAGCCGAAGCCCCCTTCGACGGCGCCGACGTTGACGATCGCCTTCGCGCCGCGATACGCATTCGCCGGGTCGTCCTCCCACGTGGGCATCCACTCGAGCACGGCGCCGAGCACCTCGCGCGCGCGCAGGATCGAGTTGCGGTCGCGCCGTCCCTCGCTGAACGCGGTGTGGATGAAGTCGCCGTGCACGCGGATTCGCAGCCAGAGCGCGCCGAAGTGGCCGAGGACGACCTTGCCCTCGGTCGGCTCGCCGAGCAGGCACATGTCCGCGACGCCGCCGTGCGAGACGAGGTGGCGCGACCCGGCCGCGTAGCCGCGGTACTGCGCGCCCTGTGCCTCCCCCTGCTGCGTCTTCTCGATCTCGCCGCAGACCGCCGCGATCAGGACGTCGCCCCGCAGGCGGACGCCCGCCTCCTGCAGCGCCCGCACGGCCTCGACGTAGCAGGCGACGGCACCCTTCATGTTCGAGATGCCGAGCCCGTAGAGCCGGCCGTCGCGCTCGAACGCCTGCGGCTGGAAGCCTGGCACGTTGCGGAGCCACGGCTCGCGCCCCGAGTACGACGTGTCGAGGTGCCCGTTGAACATCAGCGAGGAGCCGCCGCCGGCCCCGGGCCAGGTGCCGAGCGCGTTCGCCCGCCCCTCCTCGACCTGCTGCCATTGCACCTGCAGGCCGAGCTCCTCGAAGAGCTCGACCATCAGCCGCGCCGCCGGCTCCTCGTCGCCGGTGAAACTCGGCACGCCGACGAGCCGCGTCGCGGTCTCGACGAGGCGGTCGCGGTCGACCTTCACTGGGCTGCCACCCAGCCTTCGTAGCCTCCGATCAGATCACCCGCGTCGATGCCGAGATCGACGAGGGACGCGGCCGCGAGCGAGGAGGAGTAGCCGTGCATGCAGACGAGGCAGAGGCGGCGTCCGGCGAGCTCCTCGTCACGCCACTCGGAGGTCTGGTCGGCGCGCCATTGGATAACGGAGTACGGCACGTGCTTCGAGCCGGGGATGACGCCCGAGCGCTCCCGCTCGTCGGCCGAGCGGAGGTCGACGAGCAGGAGTTCCGGGTCGGCGGCGACCTCCTCCGGCGTGTAGCGGACGATCCGCGTGCGTGCCTCCGCCAGCAAGGTGTCTACGCGCGACGGAATTGCGGCAGCACCTTCTCGCCGAAGAGCCGGATCTGCTCGTGCCGGTTCGCGCCCCACAGCTCCAGCATGACGTGCGTGCAGCCGGCGTCGCGGTACTCCTCGATCGCCTCGATGCAGTCCGTCGGGGTGCCCGCGATGGGCCGGCACTTGTCGAGGAGCGCGTCCGAGACCTCGGCCTTCGCCGCGAGGCGGCCACCCCGCTCCATCGCCTCCGCCACGGGACGGATCTCGTCCTGCTCGATCCCGGCGAGCTCGAGCAGCGTGTCGGCGGCGCCCTGGATGTTCTGCACCTTGTTCGCGAGGTACATGCCGGCGATCTCGCGCGCGCCGTCGCGGCCCGCGTCGCGGTCCGACTCGTCGATCGAGGCGACGACCGTGCAGCCGACGTCGATCTCGTTTCCCACGTTCTCACGCGTGTAGCGGACGAAGCCGGGCGTCGTGATCGAGGGCGTGAGGCAGCCGTCGGCGATCTCGCCGGCGAGCTGCTGCATCTTCGGCGCCGTCGCCGCGACGTAGACCGGCGGCACCTCGCGCGGCGCGTGCGCATCGGCCGCGAGCGCGGGCACGTCGGCGCTCCACGTGTCGCCGTCGTAGTCGAACCGCTCGCCGGAGAGGACGCCGCGCGCGATCGTGACGGCGTCGCGCATCGGCCCCAGCGTCTTCTTCGTCTGCGTCTTCGTGTTGTTGAGGAAGATCTTCGACGTCCCGAAGCCGAGGATGAAGCGGCCCGGGCCGGCGGCCTCCTGCACGACGCGCGCGTCCATCGCCGCCTGGACGGGATGCCGGGTCGACGCGGCGATGATCCCCCAGCCGATCGTCAGCCGCTTCGTCTCCCGCGCCATGAGCGCGCCGACACCGGTCGAGGAACGCGCCTCCATGCCATGCTTCCGCCACCAGGGATACGCCTCGGCGAGCCAGATCGTGTCCATCCCGGCCTCGTCCATCGCCCGCGCCGAGGCGAGCATCTCGTCGAGCGGCTCCATCGTGAGCTGCATGACGCCGATCCGGAAGGGAAGCGCCACTACTGCCGGGCGGCTTCCTGCACTTGCGCGTCGAGCGCCGTGAGGACGTGCTGCACCTGCTGGTTCACGATCGGCTGGAGGACGCGCTGGCCCATCGAGCCCACCGGCCCGAGGATCTTCACCTCGGCGCTCCACGCCATGGAGGTGCTGCCCTCGGCCGTGTCGGCGAGCGTGAACGACGTCTCCATGTTCATCATCGCGCCGACGCCGTTGCCCTTGACCGCGAGCTTTGCGAATTCCGGCTCGCGCTCCTCGACCTTCTCCATGTCGACCTTCATCTTCAGGCCGCCGAGGCCGAGCGGGATCTTCACGTTCGCCGTCCAGCGCCGCTCGTCGTGGATGTCGAAGCTCTCGACCCCGGGCATCGTCTTCGCCATCGACGACGGGTCGTTCAGCACCTGCCACACGGTTTCCCGCGGCGCGGCGAAGATGCGCTCGCCCGAGACGTTCACGCGCTCTCCTGCAACAGTTGCCACACGCGCCGGTACGGGTTGTGGCTGTCGGTGACAACGACGCCGGTCGCGTCCTGGATCGCCGCGCAGACGGCGTGGATGCCGGCGCCGCCTCCCTCGCCCATCCCCTTCGTCCCGAGCGGCGTGAACGGCGACGGGCTCTCGATCGCGCCGGTCGCGAGCGGCGGCATGTCGAGCGCGTGCGGGACGTGGTAGTCGTAGAAGTTCGGCGTGAGCAGGTTGCCGTCCTCGTCGTACTCGTAGGTCTCGTGGATCGCGGCGCCGATCGCCTGCGCGGTCGCGCCCATCACCTGCCCCTCGACGATCTGCGGGTTGATCCGCTTGCCGCAGTCGTCGACGGCGGCGTAGTCGACGATCTCGTACGCGCCCGTCTCGGGGTCGACCTCGACGACCGCGACGTGGATCTGCGCGGCGTACGTGAGCGTGAGGTTGCCGAACTTCCGCTCGACGTCCGGCACCTCGAACGGCGGCCGGTAGACGTAGCGGCAGTTGAGCGTCACGTCGAGGTCCTCCGGCAGGCCCGCGTTGTTCGCGTTGACGATCGCGCCGCACGCCATGAAGGGAAGGAACGCGTCGGGGTTGTCCTTGATCCGGACGCCTCCGCCGGCCAGCTCGAGCGCCTCCGCCGGCACGCCACCGAAGACGGCGCCGGCAAGCTCTTTGATCTCCGCCGCGAGCATCTCGGTCGCGCCCTTGACCGCGCCGAGGCCCGTGACCGCGAACTGGCTCGCGTAGGTGCCCGAGAAGCCAGCGTGCGAGTTCCAGTAGCTGTCGTGGCCGGCGCGGACGTGGACGTCGTCGACCGAGCAGTTGAGGATGTCGGCGACGACCTGCGCCGCCGTCGTCTCGTGCCCCTGCCCCTGCGGAGTCGTGCCGAGCGTGACGACGATCTCGCCGAAGATGTCGAGCTTGACCGTCGCAACCTCGTTGTTGCCCGAGAACTGGAGCTCCGGATTGATGAGCCGCGACTGGCCGAAGTTGTTCGTGCCCGAGTCGAGGGTGGAGCCGATCCCGACGCCGAGCAGCTTGCCGCGCTCTTTCGCCTCGGCCCGCCGCTCGGCCATCGACTCGTAGCCGATCAGCTCGAGCGCGAGGTCGAGCATCGCGGCGTAGTCGCCGGAGTCGTAGACGCAGCCGTTCGGCGTCTCGTACGGCATGTCCTCGGCGCGGACGTAGTTCCGCTTCCGCACCTCGACCGGGTCGAGGTCGAGCTCGCGCGCGACGATGTCGATCACGCGCTCCGTGAACCAGAGGTGCTGCATGCGCGAGTAGCCGCGGTTCGGCGAGACGGGCGCCTTGTTCGTCGCGACCTGCGTGAAGTCGAGCTCGACGTGGCGCCAGCGGTACATCCCGGGCGTCACCTGCGCCCAGATCACGCCGCCGAGCGGCTCGTAGCGCAGCCAGGCGCCCGCGTCGTCGAGCGCCTTCGTCCGGAAGCCGAGCAGCGTCCCATCGTCGGAGACGGCGACCTCGGTGTCGTGGAACCAGCGCTCGTTGCCGTGCGACATCGAGAGATGGAAGTCGGTGCGCCACTCGGTCCACTGCACAGGCCGGTTGAGCTTGCGCGCGAGCAGGCAGCAGACGACGAGCTGCGGGTGCGACGTGATCTTGTTGCCGAAGCCGCCACCGATGTCCTGCGTGACGAAGCGGAGCTTGTCGAGCCCGACCTGCATCGCCGGCCCCATCATGATCGCGGCGAAGCCGGGGAACTGGTTGTTCGTGTGGATCGTCCACTGCCCGACGCCGCGGTTGAACTCGACGAGCGCGCCGTCGCACTCGAGCGGCGTCGAGTTGAAGCGGTGGAAGTGGAGCTCGGGGATCGTGATCACCCGGTCGGCCTCGGCGAAGGCGGCGTCGAGGTCGCCCCACGAGTAGAGGCCGTTCCACATCAGGTTCCCGCCCGCGTCGTCGTGGAGGACCGGCGCGCCGGAGTCCTGTGCGTGCCGCGCGTCGACGACCGCCTCGAGCGGCTCGTAGTCGACCTCGACGAGCTCGGACGCGTCGCGCGCGAGCTCGCGCGTCTCGGCGACGACGGCGACGACCGGCTCGCCGGCGTAGCGCACCTTGCCGACGGCGAGCGCGTAGTCCTTGATGTTGGCGCCGGGCACGCTGGAGATCTGGAAGAACGGCTCGGTGATCGCCGCGACCTCCTCGCCGGTCAGCGTGCCGTAGACACCGTCGATCGCCTCGGCCGCGGACACGTCGACCCGGGTGATGTGCGCGTGCGCGTACGGGCTGCGCACGAAGTGGAGGTAGCCCATCCCGTGCCGCTTGACGTCGTCGACGAACACGCCATCGCCCTGCAGGAGGCGCTTGTCCTCCTTGCGCGGGACGCTCTGGCCGCCCCAGCCCTCCTGCACCTCGACCGGTGCGGGGGCGAGCGTGGTCTCGCTCATCTCGGTCACTTCGCCACCGCCTTCACGGCCTCGACGATGTTCCAGTAGCCCGTGCAGCGGCAGATATTTCCCTGCAGCGCCTTCTTGATCTCGTCCTCGGACGGGCTCGGGCTCTCGCGCAGCAGCGCGGTCGCGCTCATCAGCATCCCCGGCGTGCAGTAGCCGCACTGGAGCGCGTGGTGGTCGTTGAACGCCTGCTGGAGCGGCGTCAACTCGCCGTCCTCCGAGAGCCCCTCCACCGTCTCGACGCTCGCGCCGTCGGCCTGGACGGCGAGGAGCATGCAGCTCTTCACGAGCACGCCGTCGACGATCACCGAGCACGCGCCGCAGTTGCCGGTGTCACAGCCGACGTGGCTGCCGGTGAGGTCGAGATCGTCCCGGAGGAAGTGGATGAGGAGCTTCCGCGGCTCCACGTCCCGCTCGTACGTCGTCCCGTTGACGGTGACTGTGACGCCCATCGGCCGTTTACCGCTCCGCCGCCTGCCGCGCGGCTCGGGTCGCGAGCACCCCGGCGAGGTGCGTGCGGTACTCGCTCGAGGCGTGGACGTCGGACGGCGGCACGAGGTTCGCCGAGCGGACGGCGTCGGCGATTCCGTCGGGCGAGTCGGCCGTCACGAGGACCGGCACCGCGTCGACGCAGCCGAGCGCGACCCGGACCGAGCCGTTCACCGTCGCGGCGGCGTTGCAGATGCACGTCCCGTCGGCGCCGAGCGTGACCGCCGCGAAGCCGTCCTTCTTGCCCGCGGGGATGGTGATCCGCGTCAGCAGCTCGCCCTGCCCGACCGCAGTCATGTACACGCCGAGGAAGAACTCCTCCGCACTCACCTCCCGCTCACCGGAGGCGGCCGCGATCGTCATGCGCGCGCCGACCGCGACCATCAGCGGCGGCAGGTGGTTCGTCGGGTCGTTCGAGCAGACGTTGCCCCCGATCGTGCCGCGGTTCCGTACCTGGACGTCCGCGATCGTCGCGCAGACCTCGCCGAGGATCGGCCGCGCCTTCGCCTCCGCAGAGCGCATGAGCTCGGAGTACGTCGTCATCGCGCCGATCGTGAGCGTGCCGTCGCCCGCGAGGTCGATCCCTTGCAGCTCCTCGAGCCCGTTCAGGTCGACGAGCAGGTCGGGCGAGGCCGCGCGGGCCTTCATGACGTTGATCAGCGTCTGGCCGCCGGCGAGCGCACGGGCGCCGTCGTTCGAGGCGAGCAGCTCCAGCGCCTCCGCCACCGACCCGGGTTTTGCGTACTCGACCTCGCGCAGCAGCATCGAGCCGATCCTATCCCGCGCTAGGAGACAGGTTCAGCGTGAATGCGCTGCGACGACTCCCTGAGCCGCCCGCCCGCGCGTCCGGCGCGGACGGCGAGGATCTCGGCGAGCATCGAGAGCGCGGTCTCGGCCGGCGAGCCGGCGCCGAGGTCGAGACCCGCGGGACCCGCGATCCGGTCGAGGTCGTCCTCGTCGATGCCACGCTCGAGCAGGAGGCCGCGCCGCCGCTCCTGGTTGCGGCGCGAGCCGAGCGCCCCGACGTAGAAGGCGTCCGTGCGGAGCACGGCCTCGAGTAGCGGGAGGTCGAACTTGTCGTCGTGGGTGAGGACGAGGACGGCGGTGTCGGCGTCGGGCCGGACCTGCGCGAGCGCCTCGTCCGGCCAGAGCACGAGAAGGTCGTCCGCGCTCGGGATCCGCTCGGGCGTTGCGAAGCTCGCGCGTGCGTCGGCCACGACGGTGCGCCAGCCGAGGAGCTTCGCGGCGCGGCAGAGCGCCTCCGCGGTGTCGACCGCGCCGTAGACGAAGAGCCGCGGCGGCGGCGCATCGACGTCGGCGAAGACCGTGCGCTCGCCGACCTGGAGGGTGTGGCCGCGGCCGCGCCGCCGCGCCGCCTGCTCGAGCTCGGGGTCGTGGAGCCGCTCGCCGACTCCCTCGCCCGCGACGACGGTGAGGGTCACCTCCGGCCGCTCCCCGTCCCGCAGCTCCTCGACGAACACGTCGATCTCGCCGCCGCACGGGAGGCCGATGCCGAGCGCCATGTCGTCGGTGATCCCGTAGGTGACGAGCCTAGGCCCGCCGCCGCCGAGGACCTCCTGCGCGGCGAGGACGACGTCGCTCTCGACGCAGCCGCCCGAGACGGAGCCTGCGAGCTCGCCCCGCTCGCTCACGGCGAGCTTCGAGCCCACGGGGCGCGGCGACGAGCGGCGCGTCGCGACCACCGTCGCCACGGCGACGCGCTCACCCTTCTCGCGCCAGCGCGCGGCCTGCTGCAGCGACTCGTCCATGCCGCTTCAATCTAGCCGTGCCAGAGCATCGAGACCGGCAGCGGCTACGCCACACCTTCGGCGCGGTCGCGGAGCTGTACGACCGTGCACGGCCGGAGTACCCGGCGGCCGTCTTCGACGACCTCGCCGGGCTCGCAAGGCTGGAGCCGGGCTCGCGCGTGCTCGAGATCGGGCCGGGTACCGGCAAGGCGACGGTGGAGCTCGCGCGGCGCGGCTTCGCCGTCACCGGCGTCGAGCTGTCGCCGGAGCTTGCCGACGTCGCGCGCCGCAACCTCGCCGGCTTCCCGGACGTGCAGATCGAGGTCGGAGACTTCGAGAGCTGGGAGCCGCGCGAGGGCGGCTTCGACGCCGTCACCGTCTTCAACGCATTCCACTGGATCGCACCGAAGATCCGCTATGCGAAGCCAGCGCGGCTGCTGCGGCCGGGTGGCACCCTCGGGGTGGTGGGAGCGCCGCACGTGCTGCTGCCCGAAGACGATCCGTTCTGGGCCGAGGTGCAGGAGGACTACGACTCAGTCGTCCCGCATCCCGACAACCGCCCGCCGCCTCCTCCCGACGAGATCGAGGGCTGGACGGACGACTGGCGGGCATCCGGGTTCTTCGAGCGCGTCGAGGAGCGCAGCCACCTGATGGCTCTCACCTACACCGCGGACGAGTATGTCGACCTGCTCGGCACGTTCTCGGACAATCTCGCGCTCCCGGCCGGACAACGCGAGGAGCTGTTCCGGCGCATCTACGCGCGCATCGCGGCGCAGCCCGGCGGCACCGTCACGAAACACCAGCTGGCGGTGCTTACGGTCGGCTACCGGCCGAGGTAGGCCTTGCGGAGGTCCTCGTGCTCGCGCAGCTCGGCGGCGGGCCCTTCGAGCACGACGCGGCCGGTCGAGAGCACGTAACCCCGGTCGGCGATCGCCAGGGAGACATTCGCGTTCTGCTCGACGACGAGAATCGCGACGCCCGACTCGTGCACCTGCTCGATGATCTCGAAGCTCCGCTCGACGAGGATGGGCGCGAGCCCCATCGAGGGCTCGTCCATCAGGAGCAGCTTCGGCTTCCCCATCAGCGCCCGCCCCATCGCCACCATCTGCTGCTCCCCACCCGACATCGTGCCCGCCAGCTGCGACCGTCGCTCATAGAGGAGCGGGAAGAGCGTGTAGACGCGCTCGAACGCCTCCTTCGTGCCGCCGCCGTGCAGATACGCGCCCATCTGGAGGTTCTCCAGCACCGTCATCGGCCCGAAGAGCCGCCGGTTCTCGGGCACGATCGCCATTCCTTTGCCGATCCGGTAGCTCGTCGAGCGCGAGGTCACGTCCTCGCCTTCGAAGCGCACGGCGCCGTTCCGCGGCCGCACGATCCCGAGCACCGTCTTCAACGTCGTCGACTTCCCCGAGGCGTTGCCGCCGAGCAGGCACACGAGCTCGCCGGGCCCCACCTCGAGGTTCACGCCCTGCAGGATGTGGATCGGCCCGTAGTACGTGTCGACGGACTCGAGCTGCAGAAGCGGTTCGGGCGCCGCCACGCCGTTGCCGCTCTCGCCCCCGCCCGCCTCGGTCACTTCGTCACCGCCGCGCTCGTGCCGAGGTACGCCTCCACGACGCGCGGGTCGGTCGCGACGGCCTCGAACGTCCCTTCGGCGATCTTCAGGCCGTGGTCGAGCGCGACCACCCGGTCGGAGATGCCCTCGACGACGTGCATGTCATGCTCGATCAGGAGGATCGTGTACCCGCCCTCCTCTCGGAGCTTGCCGATCAGCTCGGTGATCTCGTGCGTCTCCACCGGATTCATGCCCGCCGCAGGCTCGTCCAGGAGGAGGACTCGCGGCTGCGTCGCGGTCGCCCGCGCGATCTCGAGCCGGCGCCGGTTCGCGTACGAGAGGCTGTACGCCGGCTGGTCCCAGCGGTAGCCCATCAACCGCTCCCCGAAGAAGCCGAGCTTCTCCTCGGCGACCGCGTGGATCTCGCGCTCCTCGCGACGCGCACGGGGCAGTTGGAGCATCTGCTCGAGCAACGTCGCCCTCGTTCGCCCGTACCGGGCGGCCATGACGTTCTCCTTCACCGTCATGTTCAGGAAGAGCCGGAGCGTCTGGAAGGTCCGGGCGATGCCGCGTTGCGTGATCTTGTGCGGCTGGAGCCCGACGACGCTCTTGCCGTCGAGCAGGATGTCGCCGCTGTCGGGCCTCGTGACGCCGGTGATGAGGTTGAAGACGGTCGTCTTGCCGGCGCCATTCGGCCCGATGATGCTGACGATCTCGTGCTCGCTCACGTGCAGATCGAGCCCGTCGACCGCCTTCAGTCCACCGAACGAGACGGTGAGGGCGCGCAGTTCGAGGATCGGCTCCGCCACGGCTACACGACCTCCACCCGGGTTTGCCCGAACAGACCGGAGGGCCTGGTCGTCATCAGGACGATGAGGATCACGCCGAGCAGCAGCGGGCGCACCGTCGGCGCCTGCTCGATCAGGACGTTTTCCCAAACGAAGGCGGCGCCCCAAACCGTCGGCACGAGCAACACCCAGCGGCGCCAGCCCTTCACGAGCGTGAGCGCGAGGACGAGACCGAGGACGATGACGAAGGCGTAGTTCCCGATCCGGTAGTCCGGCACGGTGTACGTGCGGGCAGGCAGGACGAGCCAGTGCCGGACAGCCGTCGCGAAGAAGCCGTGCCTCGTGAAGGACGTGGGGCCGACGGCGATCGGCCCCGCCACGCCACGCGGCCAGACTGCGCCCACCACCTGGTTCACGATGACACCGAAGGCGACCAGGCCGGCGGAAACGGCCGCGAGCAGCCGCCACGGTCGCAGCTTCGCGAGGAGGCCGGCCAGCAGCGCGACGTAGAACACCCATCGGGCGTGATCCGGCGTGCGCAGCACCTCGAGCAGCACGTTGACGACCACGGCGCCGAAGACGACGCCGCCGAGACTGCCGGCGCCGCCGAGGATGACCATCGCATAGACGGTGATCAGGAGCAGGAACGTGAACCCGTCGGGCGACACCTGCTGGTGATATGCGCCGACGATCGAGCCCGCGAAGCCCGCGACCCCTGCTCCGACCGCGACGCTCAGCAGCATCAGCCACTTGACCGGCATCCCCATCAACTCGGCTGCCAGCGGATCCTCGCGCAGCGCACGCCACGCGCGGCCGGTACGCGACCGGTTCCCGTAGGCCAGCGCGATCACGAGGACCGTGAAGCCGGCGAGCGCCACCCAGAGATAGTCGCGCGAGTAGTTTCTGAGCTGGTTGCCGGCCACGCTCCAGGGCCCGACGTCGACGATGCCGGTCGTGCCGCCGGTGATGTCGTGCGTCGCGCCGAGTCCGAGCCAGTCCCAGCGGTCGCCGTTGTTCGTGAAGTTGTTGAAGATCTCGAGGAAGAAGAGCGTCACGATGGCGAGGTAGTCGCCTCGCAACCGGCGCGTGGGCAAGGCGAGGACGAAGCCGAGCAGGATCGTCGCCACGACCGCGACGATCACGGTCGCCCAGGTCGGCCAGTGCGTGAGCAGCACGCCGCCGGTGAAGAGATGGCCGCGGGAGAATGCGGCGTAGATGTAGGCCGCGAAGCCGAAGAAGGCGACGTAGCCGAGATCGAGCAGGCCCGCCCAGCCGACCGCTACGTTCAGCCCGACCGCGAGCAGGACGTAGAGCATGGTGTCGGTCGCGACACCCTGGATGTACTCGTTCCCGGTCAGGAACGGGATGGCGGCGACGAGACCGACGAAGACCGCGAGCAGGACGATTGCCGGAGTCCGCTCGGCGAGCTGCCACATCGTTCCGACGAGTCCCTCGGACCCGCCGGTGCGCTCGCCGGAGCGGCGCACCCACTCGTCGACTCCGATCTGGGGGCCGGTCTCCGGTTCCGCGCCGGGCGGGGGAGCGTCGGTGCTCAACGTCAGACCTTCTGCAGAACCGGCATGCCACGGAGGCCCGTCGGCCGCACGAGCATGAAGATGACGAGGAGCGAGAAGACGATGAGGTCCTGGAACGTCGAGGTCAGATAGCCGCTCGTGAACGTCTCGGCGACCCCGATCAGGAGACCGCCCAGCATCGCCCCGCCGATGTTGCCGATCCCGCCGATGACGGCGGCCGTGAACGCCTTGAGGCCCACGCCGAAGCCGGTGTACGGGTTGAAGCTCGACTGGACGACACCCCACATGACACCGGCTGCCCCCGCGAGCGCGCCTCCGATCAGGAACGTCACCATGATGACGCGGTCGATGTCGATCCCCATCATCGAGGCGGCCTCGGGGTCGAACGAGACGGCTCGCATCGCCTTCCCGGTTCGCGTTCGCGAGACGAACAGCGACAGGGCGATCATCAGAAAGAGCGCGGAGAAGATGACGAAGAGCTGCGCATACTGGACGCTGAGGGCGCCGAGCGTGAAGGCCGGCGGGTTGAAGAGCGTCCCGTTGTGGAGCTCGAACAGGTCGTACTGGCGTGGGTTCGCGCCCCAGAGCAGCACGGCCGTCTGCTCGATGAAGAACGAGACGCCGATCGCCGTGATGAGCGGGGCGATGCGCGGGGCGTTGCGCAGCGGCCGGTACGCGAAGCGCTCGATCGCGACCCCGAGCAGGCCCGAGCCGACCATCGCCGCCGCGAACATCAGCAAGAAGAGCGGCACGATCGGCAGCCGCGGCGACACGACGCCGCCGAGGGCGCTCAGCACGAACCAGCCGACGTACGTGCCGACCATGAACACGTCGCCGTGGGCGAAGTTGAGCAACTTGAGGACCCCGTAGACCATCGTGTAGCCCAGGGCGATGAGCGCGTAGAGGCTGCCGAGGGTGAGGCCGTTGAGCAGCTCGGCGAAGAAGTAGTGCCAGTCGTAGAGCTGAAAGGCGAGAACGCCGCTCATCGAATGAGGTGATGCGTGCGGCCCGCGCGAGAGCGGGCCGCACGCGATCCTACGTGCCCGGCGCTAGCCGGCCGCGTAGACCTGCTTGTAGGTGCCGTTCTTCTGGATCTGGAACACCGTCACGCCCGCGTTCGGGCCGCGATAGTTGTCCTTCTTGTTGCCGAAGGACATGCTGTAGCCGAGGATGGTCGTCGAGAGCTTGACCTTTCTCAGCTTCTTCGCAACGGCGGCGCGGCCCACCTTGTGGTAGTGCGTCGCGGCGCACGCCTTCGAGATCGCTACGCCGAGCATCTCGGCGGCGACGAAGCTCGGCGCGCCGAACGGGTCGTCGGCCGACTTCGCCCCGTACTTCTTCTTGTACTGCTTCAGGAACCCCTTGGTGATCTTCGTGATCGACGGCCCGAAGAACGAGATGAACGAGCCCGGGTACGTGAACTGCGAGGGGCTGACGCTCCCGTCCGTCGCCATGAAGCCGCCGGTGTAGCCGTCCGCATGCAGCAGCTGGACGAACGTCTGTGAGTCCGTCGCGGTCTGCGTCGGCGCGTAGACGAGCTTCGCACCGAGCGTGACCGCCTTCTGCGCGACCGTGTGGAAATCGGCCGTCGAGGTGCTCGTCGACTCGGCCACCTGCTCGCGATGGACGTTCAGACCCTTCGCCTTGAACAGCTTCTGGGCCGCGTCGGCGATTCCGATGCCGTAGGCCTCACCGTCGTCGACGATCATCACCTTGTTGCTCTTCTTCAACCCGAGCTTCTTGACGATGTACGTCACGCCCGCAGCGGCCTGCTGCGAGTTGTTCGGGACGACGCGGAAGAAGTACTTCAGCGTCTTGGTGAGGTTGTCGGCAGTCGCCGACCCTGTTACGTACGGCAGCTTCTTGTGGTCGAAGACCGGGCCACCGCCGAGATTCTCGTTCGAGCCCGCGAACCCGACGAAGCCGAGGATCTTCTTGTCCGCGACGACCGCGCGTGCTGCGGTTGCGGACGGGCCTGCCTGGAGCTGGCCGTCGGCAAGACCGGCGTTCGGGATGAACAGCTTGACCCGCCTCAGCTTCTGCGGGACGCCTGGAATCTTCTTGTGTGCGTTCCAGTCTGCGATGAAGAGTTTCTCCCAGTTCAACTGGTCGTCGCCGAGGAACTGCGCCGGGCCGGAAAGCGGCCCGCCGTAGCCGAGTCCGGCCTTCTTGCAGAGTGCCGTGGCCGCGGTCTTGTCGGCCTTGGCGGACGCCGTGCCGCCGAGCGTCGCGGCGACGACGACGGCGACCGCCGCGGCGACGATCGCGGTTGCTCCAACCTTCTTCAACATCCATGCCCTCCTTTTGAGACGTCCTCAGGATCTAAGACGAGCGCTCCTGGTCGAGGTTTGCGCCGCGCCGGAAGACCTGGCCCGCGACTCTACTGCGCAGCGCGCGGCTTCGGGAGAGGAGCCGCCGTATAGGCTCGCCGGATGCAGTACTGCCTGCAGGCCGAGGAGACGGACGAGCCGGCGACGCAACTCGTCACCTGCCCCGAGTTCCGGCAGCGGCTCCTGCGCTTCTCGAGCTCCTCGGAGGAGCGCCGCGACGACGAGCGCGACGAGGTGCTCTACGTCCTCGAGGGCAGCGCAGTCGCGACGGTCGGCGGGGAGTCGCGGACGCTCGAGCCGGGGACGGGCGTCTTCGTGGCTCGCGGCACGTCCTGGCGCATCGACTCCGCGGACGGGCTGCGGGTGCTCTCGGTGCTCGTCGAGGCGCCGCTTCCCGCGTCGGCCGGCCACGCCGTGATCGCAGACGGCGAGCGCGGAGCGGCGACGGCAGGACGCGAGTTCACCCTGCTCGCGCACCCGGAGAACGGCTGTGAGTCGGTGACGCAGTTCGTCGGCTACATCCCGCCAGGGCGCGCGCCCGACCACTTCCACCGCTACGACGAGGTCGTCTACATCCTCGCGGGAGACGGGGCCTTCCATGTCGGCGACGAGAGCGCGTCGCTGCGCGCCGGCTCGTGCATTCACCTGCCGGCCCGGCTCGTCCATTGCCTCGAGAACCACGGCCCCGGCGAGATGCGCGTGCTCGGCGTCTTCCGGCCGGCCGGCTCGCCGGCAGATGCCTACTACCCCGACGGCAGCCCGGCCGTCGTCCCCGCAGCCTGATGCCGCACATCGAGCGCACCACGCACGTCGGCTGGGACGGGAACCTCGCCCGCGGCGCGGGCGCGCTCGACGGCGAGAGCGGCGCCTTCGCGCGACTGCCCTTCTCCGTCCCGTCGCGGATCGGCAAGCCCGGGGGCAAGACGAGCCCCGAGGAGCTGCTCGCCGCCGCGCACGGTGGCTGTTTCACGATGTCCCTCGCCGGCGAGCTCACCGCCGCCGGCACGCCGCCAGGCCGGCTCGACGTCGCGTGCACGATCGTGATGGACGAGGTCGAGGGGCAGGGTCACGAGATCGTCGGCTCGAGGCTCGAGGCGGTCGCACGGGTGGACGGCCTCGACGAGGCGGCGTTGCAGGCGGCGGTCGTGCAGGCTCACGCCGGCTGTCCGTTCTCCCGGCTCCTCGAGCGGGCCGGCGCGAGCGTCACGATCACCGCCCGTCTCGCGTGAACCTGACGGAGCTGGCCACAGCGCGCCGCACGCACAAGGCGTTCGGGCCCGAGCCCGTGCCGCAGGAGACGCTGCTCGAACTGCTCGACGTCGCCCGGTTCGCGCCAACGCACCACCTCCACCAGCCGTGGCGGTTCCGCGTCCTCGGCCCGGAGACGCTCGAGGCGCTGAAGCGCGTCGCCGGCGAGAAAGAGGCGCAGAAGCTCGACCGGGCCCCGACGCTCGTGGTCGCGACGGCGGCGCTGACCGGGGACGTCGTGCTGGACGAGGAGGACGTCTGCGCGACCGCCGCGGCGATCGCGCTCGTGCTGCTCGCCGCGACGGAGCGCGGCATCGCCACGTACTGGCGGACGCCGCAGGCCCTCCGCACCAAGCCGGGCCGCGAAGCGGTGGGCATCCCGCCGGGCGAGCGCTTCCTCGGCCTCCTCCACTTCGGAACCGCCGAGCGCGAGCCGGCGCCACGCGAGCGCGAGCCGGTCGAACGGTACGTCCATCTTCTGCCCTGACCTCGCGGGCCGGGCGCCCGCCTCGACGGGCGGGGCGCCGAGCATCGCGCTCGTACGCCCCGCACCGTCGACGTGGCTCTACTTGAGGACAGTTGAGCAGTACTGCGGGTACGGACCCGCGGGGCTCGTGCAGTCCTCTGTCTGCTGGAACTGGAGAGCCTGACCGTAATCCTTCGAGGTACCCGGATAGTCGCCGCCGTAGGTGAGGGCGCCGAGCGTCCTGTTGTACGCGTACCACGGGTACCAGCAGAACGGCGTCCCGTAGTTCGCGGCGCCGCAGTACTGGTCGACCTCGGCCGCTCCGCCGTAGTCGCTGACGACGGACCATTTCTTCGCACTCGAACCGTCGCCGAAGGTGACGCCCTTGATCTGCAGCGGCTGGAAGCCGAGCCAGCTCGGCACGTCGTACGAGTAGCAGGGGGGTTTCTTCGCGCTACCGGGAAGGCAGAACTGCCCGGCTGGCGTCGTGTAGTCGCCGGTGTGGCCGATCTCCCAGACGAGCGAGTTGGGCGCGTCGTTCACGAGTCCCCAGCCGAGCGCGTTGCCGAGCTTCTGGACGCTGTAGCCCGGCAGGAGCGGCCCGTCCTTCTGGCCGTCGAGAACGATCGTTCCGGAGTGGCCCGTGGTGAGATCGGTGACGGTGATGTGCATTCCGTCCTTGGCCGCGGTGGCGTACTGGTGGTCGGTGATCGTGTCGCCGGCGTGCATGATCAGCGGCCCGCCTGTGACGCTGTCCGTGAGCATCGTGTTGAACGCGGCGTACTCCCTGTCGCCCTTCGGCGAGACGGCCCAGACGGGGGAGCAGACGGTGTACGTGTTCGCCGTGTACGTGACGTCGTAGCCGCCGTTCGAGCTGCATTTCGTGACTGTGCTGTTCGGATAGAACTGGAGCTCGAGGAACGCCTGGCCGAAAAGGCTGTTCGGGTCGCTCACCGTGCCGCCGATCCAGAACGTCGGCCCGACGGAGTCGACCGGCATCGCGCCGTTCGACGGCAGCACGATCGTCCACGTCAGGTCCTGGGCTGAGCCGGGCGCGTTCGAGAGCGGGTCGATCTCCGGCTCGTCATGACCGGTGCAGCTCGCCGTGTACCAGACGAACTCCTGCGGATGGTGGCCGATGCAGAGCGACTGGCCGTTGCCGGCCGCATGGGCCCGCGGAGCAGCGGCCGCACCGGCCAGTGCCGCGGCCACCGCGATGGCGAAGAGAAGCGCGCACAAGACGCGAAAGCGCATGGGTGTACCCCCTCCGGTGCCGATTACAGGCCAGGGATTGTGACGCGGATCGAAAGGCCACGCAACGGTTGCTCGTGGGCTCGGAGGTTCCTCCTGTCCCAGCGACCGAAGCGTCAGCTTCGCGAGCCGGCGAGATCGAACCGGTCGAGGTTCATGACCTTGTCCCAGGCAGCCACGAAGTCGCGGACGAACATCTCCTCGGCGTCGTCGGAGGCGTAGACCTCCGCGAGTGCGCGCAGCTGCGAGTTCGAGCCGAAGACGAGGTCGACCCGGCCGGCCGTCCACTTCGTCGCGCCGCTCGCGCGGTCGCGGCCCTCGAAGGTCTCCTCCGCGTCGGAGGCCGGCTCCCACGTCGTGTCGTTGTCGAGCAGGTTGACGAAGAAGTCGTTGCTCAACGTCCCCGGCCGGTCGGTGAGGACGCCGAGATCCGTGCCGCCGTGGTTGGCTCCCAGGACGCGGAGCCCCCCGACGAGCGCGGTCGTCTCGGGCGCGGTCAGGCTCAGCAGGCTCGCCCGATGCACGAAGTGGTGCTCGGCCGGGCGGCCGTTCGCAGCGCCGAGGTAGTTGCGGAAGCCGTCGGCGGTCGGCTCGAGCACGGCGAAGGAGTCGGCGTCGGTCCACTCCTGCGTCGCGTCGGTACGGCCGGGACTGAACGGCACCTCGACATCGTGGCCCGCTTCCCTCGCCGCCTGCTCGACGGCCGCGCAGCCTCCGAGCACGATCAGGTCGGCGAGCGAGATCTGCCCGTCGAACTCCTCCCTGATCCGCTCGAGGGTCTCGAGCACGGTCGCGAGCTCGTCCGGCTCGTTCGCCGGCCAGTCCTTCTGCGGCTCGAGACGGATCCGCGCGCCGTTCGCGCCGCCGCGCTTGTCGCTGCCGCGGAAGGTCGACGCTGACGCCCACGCCGTCTTCACGAGCTGCGAGACCGTGAGGCCGGAGTCGAGGATCGTCTGCTTGAGCTGCGCGATCTCGTCCGGCCCGACGAGCTCGTGATCGACCGGCGGGACGGGGTCCTGCCAGATCTGCGGCTCGGCCGGGACGAGCGGGCCGAGGTAGCGCGAGACCGGCCCCATGTCGCGGTGCGTCAGTTTGAACCACGCCTTCGCGAACGCAACGGCGAGCTCTTGCGGGTTCTCGTGGAAGCGCCGCGAGATCGGCTCGTAGACCGGATCCATCCGCAGAGCGAGGTCGGTCGTGAGCATCACGGGCGGGCGCCGCTTGTCCGCGTCGTGCGGATCGGGCACGAGCTCGTGCGCCGCCTCGTCCTTCGGCACCCACTGCCACGCGCCGGCCGGGCTCTTCGTCAGCTCCCACTCGTGCCCGAACAGCGTCTCGAAGAAGCTCGAGTCCCACGCGGTCGGCGTCGGCGTCCACGGGCCCTCGAGGCCGCTCGTGATCGTGTCGTTGCCCTTGCCGCTCCCATAGTCGTTCGCCCAGCCAAGCCCCATCGCCTGAAGCGGCGCGGCCTCGGGGTCGGGCCCGAGATGCTCGGGCGGCGCGGCGCCGTGCGTCTTGCCGAAGGTGTGCCCGCCGGCGATCAGCGCGACGGTCTCCTCGTCGTTCATCGCCATGCGGGCGAAGGTCTCGCGGATGTCGCGGGCCGCCTTGAGCGGGTCGGGCTCGCCGTTCGGCCCCTCCGGGTTGACGTAGATGAGACCCATCTGGACGGCGGCGAACGGATTCGCGAGCTCGCGGTCGCCGCTGTAGCGCTCGTCGGCGAGCCACTCGTCCTCGGCGCCCCAGTCGACCGAGTCCGGCTCCCACACGTCCTCGCGTCCGCCCGCGAAGCCGTACGTCTCGAAGCCCATCGACTCGAGGGCGCAGTTGCCGGCGAAGATGAGGAGGTCGGCCCACGAGATCTTCTGCCCGTAGCGCTGCTTCACGGGCCAGAGCAGCCGGCGCGCCTTGTCGAGGTTGACGTTGTCGGGCCAGCTGTTGAGAGGAGCGAAGCGCTGCATGCCGGCGCCCGCGCCGCCGCGGCCGTCGCGGATGCGGTACGTCCCGGCGCTGTGCCACGCCATGCGGATGATGAGCGGCCCGTAGTGCCCCCAGTCGGCCGGCCACCAGTCCTGCGACGTGGTGAGCGCGTCGGTGACGTCCTTCTTCAGCCCGTCGAGGTCGAGGGTCGCGAACTCGGCGGCGTAGTCGAAGTCCTCGCCCATCGGATCGCCCAGCGGGTTGGGCGGCGAGAGCAGCTCGAGGTCGAGCGCGTTCGGCCACCAGTCCCGGTTCGTCGTGGGCGTGGGCCGGTGCTCGTTGCCGTTGGAGGTCTCGGCCGCGACCGGGCCGGTCTTCGTCTCTGCCATGGTCTCCTCTCCTCTTCGCTGACGCGAGAATCAGTATGCAGCGCGGTTGCCGCCCGCCGCCGCCGGGTACGAGGGCTTCGTGAGCGGGGTCAGGCAGGAGCGGTGCTATGACGTCGAGTGCCCGCACTGCCGCAAGCGCTTTGCCGCGGAGCCGATCGAGGGAGGGCGTGCTGCCCGCTACCTCGGCTTCAAGTGCCCGCACTGCAAGCTGTTCGTGCCGCTCGGGCGCGCCGACGGCGAGGGTTCGGGCCGCTGAGCCGGACCCCGGACGCCGCTAGCTGACGGCGTCGCGGAGCGCCTGCGCCTCGGGCAGGTGCTCGAGCTTCTTCAGCGTGTTGTTCTCGATCTGGCGGATCCGCTCGCGGGTCACGCCGAAGGCGCGCCCGACCTCCTCGAGCGTGCGCGGCTCGCCGCCGAGCAGTCCGTAGCGGAGCTCGATCACCTCGCGCTCGCGCCGCGGTAGGGCGCCGAGGGCGTTCACCACGTCCTCGCGCCGCAGCAGCAGCTGGGCGGTGTCGAACGGCGATTCCGCCGCGTCGTCCTCGACGAAGTCGCCGAGCGACGAGTCCTCTTCCTCGCCGATCGGCTTCTCGAGCGAGACGGGGAGCTGCGACATGCGCAGGATCTCGCGCACCTCGGCAGTCGTCATCTCGAGCTCCTCGGCGATCTCCTCCGGGCTCGGCTCGCGTCCGAGCCGCTGCACGAGCTGCCGCTCGATGTGCACGACCTTGTTCAGCTTCTCGACCATGTGGACGGGGATCCGGATCGTGCGCGCCTTGTCGGCGATGGCGCGTGTGACGGCCTGGCGGATCCACCACGTCGCGTACGTCGAGAACTTGTAGCCCTTGCGGTAGTCGAACTTCTCCACCGCGCGGATCAGGCCGAGCGAACCCTCCTGGATGAGGTCGAGAAAGGAGAGTCCGCGGCCGAGGTAGCCCTTCGCGATCGAGACGACGAGGCGGAGGTTCGCCTCGATCATCGCGGTCTTCGCTCTCATGTCGCCGCGCTCGATCCGCTTCGCGAGCGTCACCTCCTGGTCGGCGGTGAGGAGCGTCACCTTGCCGATCTCGCGCAGGTAGAGCCGGAGCGAGTCGAGCGACGGCTCGACGGTGAGGTCGAGCTTCGGGGCGACAGCGGCCTTCTCGTCCTCCGGAGGCGGCTGCTCGTGCGGCGGCGCCTTGTGCTGCTCGCCCGCGACGAGGTCGACGCCGTGCTCGACGAGGTACGTGTAGAAGTCCTCGACCTGCTCCTTCGTCAGCTCGACGTCCTCGAGCCCGGTGACGATCTCGTCGTACGAAAGGAAGCCTTTCTCCCTCCCGTCCGCGACAAGCTTGTGGAGTTCCTCGACGTCAGGAAGCGAGATGTCGACGGTGAGCACGTCCCCGAACCTCCCGGCCTAGTGGTTGTACGACGGCACTGCTACAACCGACCGCGACCGGCTCCCCGCCGGCGCCCCGGTCCTCCCTCGAATCGCGAGCCGGATACTAGTCACGGGCTGCGAGTTCGTAAAGAAGATGTCAACGCCGCGCGGCGGTAGTGGGTCAGGTTGAAATCTCTCCGCGGGCTTCCGCCTTCGCCGCTCGCGTCTTGGCATAGGTGCCGCGCCGGTAGGGGACGGCCTCGGCTGCGGCGAGAAGCGCGATCAGTTCGTCGACCTTCCAGACGTGATCCTCTAGCCCTGCGGCCATGGCCGGGGTCTTGCCGCCGAGCGACTGATGCGGCCGGCAGAAGTTGTAATAGGCGAAGTGGAGGCTGACGGCTGCGGCGAGGTTCTCGACCTTCTTGGAGAAGGCGTTGGTGAGCCGGGTCATGCGGCGGATGCTCATGCGCATGGTGAGGTTCTGCCGCTCGACGTAGCTGGTGCTGATCTTCGCCGGGTCCGGTGAGCCGTAGACGGCGCGCGGCTCGGCGGCGATGCACCGGGCCGGGCTGTAGCGGCGGCGCTCGTCCTTTGTCGGTTCGCCGTAGAGCTTGATGAGTTGCGCATAGTCGACCTCGCGGTCGAAAGCATCCCGCACCGACTTGACGTAGTGGTTGAGGCCGTCGGTCGTGAGCTGGACGCGATTGCGGAGTCGCCGCGAGAGATCGTCCATGAAGGCGTGAGCCTCCTGCAGATCGCGCGGGCCGACGCGGTAGGTGGGGACCAGCTTCGTGTCGGCGTCAATCGCTACCCACGTCCACGCGTCGCCCCATCCCTCAGCCGCCTTCTCCCGCGTGACGTTCTTCTGCTTCGCTCCGACGAACGCCCAGATCTCGTCGACCTGCAACGTCTCGCAAGGCAGGTCGCGCATCTGCCGGTCCATGTGAATGCTGCAAGCACTGCCGAGGTCGACGAGGAGCTTCGTGACGCATCTTCCGGCCCCCAACCGGCGGTAGGGCGAGTGGCTACAACGCCGAGCTTCTGCCGGCCGTGTGTGAGATCTACCTAGCGGCCCGCGAGGCGGGCGATCTTCCCTCGAACCAGGCGCACGTCGCCCGACAGGCAGAGATCCTCGTACGCGGCCTTGCTCGCGTCGGGATCATCGCCCTCGTCGACGAGGCGACTGGCTACCAAGAGGTACGCGCAAAGAACGCACTTGCGCAGATCCTCGAACGGTTCATCGCCTCAAGGAACTTCAGGGCGATCGCCTTGGGTGAGGACACTTCCCGGGACTCTACAGCGAGCTCTTCCGGCGGCGCGGCTTGGACTTCCGGAGGAGGATCGGATCGCCACAGTATCTTCTGGACGCCGTGATCCGCAACGACCTCGTCGATAAGAACGAACCTCGCCCTCGTCGATTCGATCAACGAGTTCCTGAACGGGCCGGATCGCAACGCGTGACTACATCCCCAAGGACGGCTCAAGGACGGCGACAAGCACCGCTTCCGCGCAATCGCTCGCCTGACACGGTAACAACTCTTCCCGAGGCCACGCTGGACCCGAAGCTCCGGACTCCTCGGATCGTACGTGCTACGCTGGAACAGGTGAAGAACATCGTCTCAGTCGCGACTCGAAAGAGAGGGCGACTTCCAGATCAAGCTCGACCAGATCCATCCCCGCATCGGGGACACGATCCCTCTGCCTCTCGACGACTACGAGCAGGGCCGCGGTCTCTAGCTCCTCGATCCCCAACGCGCCTCGGCGGCTCTGCGTGCGGCGGCGCTTCGTTCCTCGGGCGTCATCTTCGCCGCCCGAGCCTTGCCGCCCTTCAGGCCGCCTTTGCGCCCGAGCTCGACCGCAGCAGGGTCCTTGCCCGCGTCAGGGTCGTACTTCGGCTGTTCTCCGGTCGCCTCTTCGACGAGCTGCTTGCTCGCGGTCGCGGCGAAGATGGCACCGAAGGAGATCCAGCAGAGCTACATCTACCTCGTCTCGCTCGCAGTGCGGCTGCTCGTCGCCACCACGATCCGCAGCGGCGGCGTCGCCGAACCCCTCGCGATCGCAGCCAGAGATACCTATGAGAGCAAGATCGCGACTGCGGCCGATCTCTTGGACCAGGTGAGGACCATCACGCCGAGCGACGCCTGGTTCCGCGAGGGCTTCCCGCGGGCCAAGAGCTCGACCGCCAAGCTCGCCCGGTACTACCTGCGCTCCCTTGAACGAGCCGCGAAGAACGAGGCCCACCCGGAGTTCATCCCAGAGGACGACCGCAGCATCATCACTCTCGAACACGTCCTGCCACTTAACCCCGAGACCAATTGGCCCGGCTTCTCGGAGGACGATGTGCGGGCGTACGCGAAGCGCCTCGGGAACCTCGTTCTTCCCGGTCGGGGGACCACTCGAACCTTAAGAACGCCCACTTCAAGGACAAGAATGCTGTCTACGCAAGGTCCTGCTACGAACTCACGAGCCAGGTGGCGCGGGCGGACGAGTGGACACCCGAGACCATCGCGAAGTGACAAGACACTCTCGCCGAACTCGACGACGAAGACGTGGCTCGCAAAGTGAGAGAGGAAGATCCCAATGAGGCTGCGTTCCGGACGTTGGGAGCCGCCACGGATGAGGACGACCGCCCGACCTGGCCTAAGCGCGGCACAAGAAAGACGGCAAAGCAAGAACGGCAGATCATCAGCCGCACGTTCGGCGGGGACACCGTCTACACCGCGACGCGCTACTTCCGCTGCTCCAGTTGCGGCCACGAGTATCCGCTAGAGCGGATTTCAAAGTGACCCACTACCCTGCGCGGCTACGACCTCGCCGACGCGCTCGCCGCGGGTGTTGGCGATCGGCCGGGCGGCAAGGTCCGGCACCTCGACGCCGAGCCGACCGAGGAACAAGGCGAGCGCCGGAGCGTGTGCGCGGCCCGCGCCGTCCTCCGTCTTGAGCGCGACGCCGGTTCCGTCCGGCCCGGCGGCGCACAGGAGGCCCTCCGCGCCGCTCTTCGCCAGCCAACCGGGCGCCGCGCGCATGAGGAGGGAGTCTGGCCCGTCGGGGCCGCCGACGAGGTCCGGGCGCGCACGCATCGCGGCCGCGACTCGGGCGCCGCCCGGCAGAGCCTCGAGCCGCGAGAACGCATGCGCCATCCGTTCCAGCGTGAGCTCGAAGGTGACGATGCCGCAGCCGTCCGTGCCTGTAGCGAGCGCGTTCGGCTCGACCTCCGCCGCCTCGGCGTGCGCGTCCCGGCAGGCTTGCTGGACGGGATGGTCCGGCAGGTGGTAGCCCTGCGACGGCCAGCCGCGGGCGTGGCAGAGGGCGATCATCCCGGCGTGGTTGCCGGAGCAGTTGTTGTGGATGCGCTCCGGCGGCCGCCCCTCCTGCGGGCCCAGCTCGAGGTCGTCGTCCGTTGCCTCGGCGCGCGCGAGAAGCGCGCGCACGGCTGCAACCTGCTCGGGCGTGTCGCGGTGGGAGGCGCAGGCGATTGCGAGCTCGTCGTCCGGCAGATCGTCCCGCGCACGCACGAGCGGGAGGGCCTGGAGCGGCTTCGAGGAGGAGCGCATGAAGCACGCCTGCGCCGGCTCGCCGGCCGCCGCCACCACCTCGCCGGCGCGCACGGCGACCGCGTGAACCCGGTGCACGGCCTCGACGACCCCGTTCCGGCGCACCTCGACGAGCAGCGGCTCCGTCACGTGCGGAGCCTACGGCCGGTGGCAGCCACCGTGACGGAAGCGTCACGAAATCGCAACTCCCCCGTCGGCTTCGAGGCGCCACAGTTTGAACGCGATGGCACACCGGCTACGAGACGTCTCGGCAGGCAAGTTCCACGTCTGGACACACTGCGTCTGGGCTGCGGAGGCCTACTACCGCGACGATCTCGACCGCCTCGACTTCCTGCGCCGGCTCGCTCGCGTCACCGCGGAGATGGAGTGGCGGTGCATGGGCTTCTGCCTCATGCGTACGCACTACCACCTCATCGTCGAGGTCGCCGACGGTGTTCTTCCTACGGCGATGCAGGCGCTCAACCACGGCTACGCATGCACCTTCAATCGCCGACACGGACTGCGCGGCCACGCTCAGTCGAGCCGCTACGGCTCGCGCAGGATCGGCGGCCACGAGGAGCTTGTCGGTGCGTACGCGTACGCGATGAACAACCCGGTCGAGGCGGGACTCTGCTCGCGCGCAAGCTCTTGGAGGTGGAGCAGCCTTGGCGAGACGCTCGGGTTGAGCGAGAGGAGCTCCTTCGTCGACGACGGTCCCGTCCTCGGGTGCTTCCGGCACGAACTGGATCCGCGCGCCGCTCTGCGCCGCGCTGTCGAGAAGTCTTGACGGAGACGTAACGGTGGCTGCCACCGGTCGTTCGCGGAGGCGCCTGTACGGTTCTGGCGCGATGCCCGAGCTGCCGGAGATGGAGGCGTGGCGGCGACAGCTCGACGAGCCCGTCGCAGCCTTCCCGGTCGCGACAGCCGGGCCCGCGCACATCGCCACGCTGAAGACGTTCGACCCGCCGCTGGCGGCGCTCGAAGGACGTCGCTTCCGCGGCGCCGAGCGGCGCGGCAAGCGTCTTCTCTTCCCGACGGAGGACGGCGAGCTCGTGCTCCTCGTCCACCTGATGACCGCCGGCCGCCTCCGCATCGTTCCCGCCGGAGGCGCGTCCCCGAAGTCGCCCGCCTTCCGCCTCGAGTTCACGGGCGGCGCCCAGCTCATCCTCACCGAGAGCGGGAAGAAGAAGCGTGCCGGCGTCTGGCTGCTCACGCCGACGGCAGCAGAGGCCGAGCTCGCACACCTCGGGCCGGAGGCGCTGGGGCTCGGGCCGGAGCGGCTCGGCGAGATCGTCCACGGCGAGTCGCGGCGGCTCCACGCGCTCCTCCGCGACCAGCGCCTCGTCGCCGGCATCGGCCGGGCCTGGGCGAACGAGATCCTGCATACGGCGAAGCTCTCCCCCTACGCGCTCTCGGGCGACCTCGACGACGAAGACGTGGCGCGGCTCGCCGCCGCGATCTCCGACGAGCTCGGGCGAGGGCTCGAGCTGAGGGAGCGCGGAGCCTCCGACGAGCAGACGTACCGCGTCCATCGCCGGCTCGGGGAGCCGTGCCACGTCTGCGGCACGCCGCTCGCGCAGGTCGACTTCGAGGAGCACACGATCTACTACTGCCCGACGTGCCAGACCGGAGGGCGCATCCTCAAGGACCGGCGGCTGTCTCGTCTGCTCCGCTGAGCTGCGTTAGGCTCCCGGCGTGACAACCGTCTCCGACGTCATGAACGCGAACGTCCTCACCGTCGAGCCCGCGGCCTCGATCGGCGAGGCGGCGGAGAAGATGATCGAGGCCGGCGTCGGCGCCGTCGTCGTGATGGAGGACATGGTGCGGCTCGTGGGCATCGTCACAGAACGCGACCTGATGCGTGCGGCTGCGCAGCGGGCCCGCGCTGCCGAGGCGCGGGTGCGCCAGTGGATGACCGAGAGCGTGATCACGATCGAGCCGGAGACGAGCGTCGAGGACGCGGCGAAGTTGATGTTCGACCGCAACTTCCGCCACCTCCCCGTGACGAAGGAGGGCCGGCTGCTCGGCATCGTCAGCCTGCGCCGCCTCTCCCAGTGGGAGTTCGAGCGCTCGAAGGTCTAGCGGGCGAAGAGCTGCGCTCTCCACCCAGCACCTAAGGGCTGACGTTTGAACCCAACGGGCGCAAAGGGCCGGAGGCTAAGCAGATCCGCGTAGCGGGGACTTAGCCGCGGCCGCACCGCGCTCGCGCCGGCCTCCGCCGCGCGCGAGCGCACGAGGTAGGCAACTCGTCCAGCGCAGCGGAAACCAGAACAGCACGGAGCCGCCAGGAGACCGCGCTCTCCCGGCGGCGCAGTTCCTTCTCCCAGCGAGCCGACGCGGAGCGTCGGCGAGCCATCGGCGAGCCAGCCGACCGCCTCATTAGGGTCGGCGGCGTGATCAGGCTCTTCCCGAACCACGGCGGCTGGCTCGAGGTCGTGTGCGGCCCGATGTTCAGCGGCAAGAGCGAGGAGCTCATCCGCCGGCTGCGACGCGCGGAGATCGCCGGACAACGTGCGCTGATCGTCAAGCCGCGGCTCGACAATCGCTACGACATCGCCCACGTCGTCAGCCACGCCGGCGCACGGATGCGGGCGGTTGCTGTCGACTCCCCCGCCGAGATCCCCGGGCTCGTCGACGGCTACGACGTCGTCGGCGTCGACGAGGTCCAGTTCTTCGCGCCGGAGATCGTGCTCATCCTCGACGGCCTCGTGGAGGGCGGGAAGCGGATCGTCGCATGCGGCCTCGACCAGGACTTCCGCGGCTTTCCCTTCGGCGCGATGCCCGAGCTGCTCTGCCGCGCGGAGCTCGTCGACAAGCTGCAGGCCGTCTGCCACCGCTGCGGCGGCCCGGCGACGATGACGCAGCGCCTCGTCGACGGCGCACCCGCGGCAGCCGACGGCGCCACGATCGTCGTCGGCGCCCTCGAGCAGTACGAAGCCCGCTGCCGCTCGTGCCACCAGCTCGCGGCGCCCGCGCTCGCCGCCGGCTAGGGCACAACTCAGGCCAGGCGGATCGTCAGCGTCTCCGCGTCGACGGAGACGGAGCCGCCGAGGCGCCGGACGAGCCGAACCGCCACCGCCGCCCCGAGATCGCGCAGGTCGTCGCCGAGGACGACCGGCGCCGACGCGGCCGTGACCGGTGAGAGCCGGAGCTCCCCGCCGTCGACCCGGACCTCGACGCTGTCGAGGCCGCCGTGACGGAGCGCCGACTGGAAGAGCGCCGCGAGGCCGCGCTCGACTGCCTCCGTGTCGGTCTCGACCTCGGCGCCGGAGCCGGCGACTTGCACGCGCTCCTCGCCGAGCCGCGCCGCGGCCGCGCGCGCGAGCTCGAGCGTGTTCCCCTCGCGCGGAGTGGGGTCGTAGCGACCCGACTCGATCCGTGCGGCGAGCGACAGCTCGTCGACGAGCTCGGCGAGCTGCGCGGACGCGGCGTCGATCATCTCGACGTACCGGTCGGCGGGCGGCTCGAGGCCGCCGCCTCGAGCGAGCGTCGTCGCGAAGCCGTGAACGGTGGCGAGCGGCGTGCGCAGGTCGTGGCACGCGAGGGAGACGAGCTGTGCGAAGGCGGCGTCCTCGCTCACGGGTCTAACCTAGCCGGATGGAGCGGACGGAGATGCCCGACCTCCAGGCCGCCGCGCCGGAGGTCGCTCTCGGACTCTCGAGCGTCGGCGTGACCGGCGTCCAGAAGGCCGTCCGGATCGGGCACGGCCGCGGCGAGAAGCTCATCGCCGCCACGATCGACTGCACCGTCGACCTCGACCCGCGCCAGAAGGGCGTCCACATGTCGCGCTTCCCCGAGCTCTTCGAGGAAGCGGTAGAGGGGGTCGTCGACGACCCTGCGTTCCTCGTCGAGGACCTCGCGGAGCACGTCGCGCGGCGCGTGGTCGACCGGCAGGAGGCGCTGCTCGCCGAGGTGAGGATCACGGCGCGCTACCCGTACGAGCGGCGGACGCCCGTGACGCGCCTCGCCACGCAGGAGATGGTCTCGCTGATCGGAATCGCCGCGGCCTCCCGAGAGCGGGTCCGGCGTGTCGTCGGGGTCGAGGCGACCGGGATCAACGCCTGCCCGTGCGCACAGGGTCTCGTTCGCGGCGCCGCCGCCGACCGGCTGCGCGAGGCGGGATTCGAGGACGGCGACGTCGAGCGGATCCTCGAGCTCGTCCCGCTCGCGACGCACAACCAGCGCGGCCGCGGCAC
The DNA here is from genome assembly GCA_963796265.1 of uncultured Actinomycetes bacterium. Lineage (GTDB taxonomy): Bacteria > Actinomycetota > Thermoleophilia > Gaiellales > Gaiellaceae > Palsa-739. The sequence goes on from CAWCLA010000003.1 coordinate 268,270, forward strand.
GCTCCTCGTCGGCACCGCCGAGCGTCTCAACGCGGAGCGGCTCGTCGAGATCGTCGAGGGCTCGATGAGCTCGCCGATCTACGAGCTCCTCAAGCGGCCCGACGAGCTCTTCGTCGTCGAGCACGCGCACCTGCAGCCGCGCTTCGTCGAGGACTCGGTACGCGTGGCGCTCAAGAGCGTCCTCGACGAGCTCCCCGGGCTCGACGACGCCGACTTCGTTCTCTCGCGCCAGGTCAACTTCGAGACGATCCACGCCCACGAGGTCGTCGCCGCGCGGCACGGGACGGTCGGCGAGCTGCGGGCCGAGCTTCAGGTCGGAGGCCACGGCCCGGCCGCGCACACCGTCCTCAGGGACTGGCTGCGCAACTAGAAAAGGCGCAGGGCCGGTACTACGATCAAGAGCGGCTCGCCCCGTCGCGCCGCAGTGAAGGCCGGCAAGGGTCGCCGGGCCGGCCAGTTTCGGTGTCGAGGGTGAAAGGATCCGGGGGTATGAAGGGACTCGTCCCGCTGACGGTTACCGTCGCGGCAGGCATGGTCCTGTGGGGCTCTGCGGCGGGGGCGGCGCAGCAAGGCTCGGCGAGGCCGCTGGCCGGGAGCGCCACGGTGTCGAAGCACGAGATCCCCCTCGCCAAGGCAGTCGCGGCGAAGCCGCACTCCCTCTCCGGCGTGCCGGCCAAGGGCGACTACGGCTTCCTCCTCGAGCTGACGGCCAAGCCGACGGGACGCGCCTACGAGGCGAGCCTCCCCCGCGGCCGGAGCGCGGCCGGCGCAGCCGCCGAGAAGGAGCTCGCGACCGTCCGCACGGCGCAGCAGCAGGTGATCACCGCGTTGCCGAGCGGCTCGCACGTCCTCTACGAGACGCATGCAGCTCTCGCAGGAGTCGCCGTCTACACGAGGGTCGCGAACCTCCCGGCGCTGCAGCGCATCTCCGGAGTCGCTGCCGTGTACCCGATCGCGCCCAAGGTCCCGTCCCTCTCGTACTCGGTCCTGCTCGTGCGCGCCCCCCAGGTGTGGTCGGCGTACGGCGACCTGGGCGGGAACAGCACCGTCGCGATCATCGACACGGGCATCGACTACACGCACGCCGACCTCGGCGGCCCGGGAACCACGGCCGCCTACCAGACGGCCCTCGCCACCGACACCGCCGCCCCCTCCTACCCCGACCCGGCGAAGGTCTTCGGCGGGTACGACTTCGCCGGCGATGCCTACGACGCCGCCGACCCGGCCCACTCGACGCCGGCGCCCGACCCCAACCCCCTCGACTGCGACGGGCACGGCACGCACGTCGCCGGGATCATGGCCGGTTACGGCGAGAACCCCGACGGCTCCACGTTCGCCGGCGACTACACCACCCTCCCGACCGGCTCCACCTCGTACCAGGCCCTGTTCCGCATCGGGCCGGGCATGGCGCCCAAGGCCAAGCTCTACGCCTACAAGGTCTTCGGCTGCACGGGAAGCACCGACCTCGTCGGAGCAGCGATCGACAGAGCCGAAGACCCGAACGGCGACGGCAACACGTCCGACCACGTCGGCGTGATCAACATGTCGCTGGGCTCGGACTACACGTCGCCGCAGGACGGCGACTCGGTGCTGGCGAACGCCGCATCGGCTCTGGGCATCAGCGTGGTCGCAGCCGCGGGCAACGGCGGCGACCTCTACGACGTCGCCGGCTCGCCGGGCAATGCGCAGCGCGTCATCAGCGTGGCGGCGAGCGTCGACGCCTTTTCGCAGATCGACACCCTGCACGCGAGCGTGAACGCCGTTGCGCACACCTACGGCGCGCAGCGCTCGGTCTCCTACGACTGGACGACCAAGCCGGACCTGTCGGGCAGCGTCGTCAAGCTGACGGACTCGTCCAACCTGGACGGCTGCGACCCGATCAGCCAGAACCTCACAGGCAAGATCGCGTTCCTCGAGTGGACGGACGACGACACGGTGCGCCGCTGCGGGTCGGCCACCCGCGCCGACAACGTCGCGGCGGCCGGCGGCGCCGGCGTGATCCTCGGCGAGAACGAGGAGACGTTCGCGGCCGGCATCGCCGGCAATGCCGGCACCCCCGTCGTGCAGGTCGTGAAGTCGGCCGCAGACGCGATCCGCACGGCGCTCAACGCGAGCCAGCCCGTGGCGGTCAGCGGGACGACCGCCGGCGACTTCAGCCAGCTCGTTCCGGGCAACGACGACAAGGTGGCGAGCTTCTCCTCGCGCGGCATCCGCGAGGCGGGTGACGTGAAGCCCGACGTGAGCGGCGTCGGGGCCAGCGTGTTCTCGGCCGCGATGGGCACCGGCAAGGCGGGCATCTCGGACAGCGGCACGTCGATGGCGTCGCCGGAGGTCGCAGGGCTCTCGGCGCTGATCCGCTCCCAGAACCCGGCCTGGAGCTCGGAACAGGTCAAGGCCGACATCATGAACACGGCCGGACAGGACCTCTACACAGGCGCCGGCCACACCGGCACGCGGTATGCCCCGAACCGCGTGGGCGCGGGCCGCATCGACGCGAAGGCGGCGCTCGACAACCCGGTGCTCGCCTACGTCACGAACGACCCGGGTGCGGTGAGCGCGTCGTTCGGGCCGGTCGCGGTGACCGCAGCGACAACCCTCACGAAGACGATCAAGCTCGACAACACGGGCGGGACGTCGGAGACCTACGACGCGTCCTACGAGGCGTTGACGACAGTGCCCGGCGTCGCCTACTCCGTCTCGCCGGCGCAGGTGACAGTTGCTGCAGGGACGTCGGCGACCGTCACTCTCACGTTGTCGATCCCGAACCCGGCGGCGCTCACCAAGACGATCGACCCGACGGTCGCCCGCATGCAGGCCGGCTTCCCCCGCGAATACGTCGCCGACGCGAGCGGCCGCGTGCTGTTCGCGCCGCACGACACGAGCCTGCAGACGCTCCGGGTCCCGGTCTACTCGGCCCCGCGGCCCGCCTCGACCATGACCCAGCCGTCCTCGCTCACCATGCCGAGCGGCAATGTCGAAACGGCCTTTCTGCCGCTGAGCGGCCACGGGATCGGCCAGGGCAGCGGAGTCACGTCGATCCAGTCGATCGTCGCCGGCTTCGAGCTCCAGGCGACGAGCGGCGCGCTGCCGAACTGCGGAGGATCGGTGACCACCGGCTGCATCCACGCGAGCGACGAGCGGGCGGCCGACCTGAAGTACGTCGGCACGACGTCCGACGCGCCGGAGCTGAGGTCGATCGGCGCCGACCCGCTCTCGGATGGCCTGGCGTACTTCGCCATCTCGACTCAGGGCCCGTGGCAGACGGCGGCGGCGCAGAACGAATACGACATCTACATCGACTCGACCGGCGACGGAGTCCCCGACTACGTCGTGTTCAACACGCGCTTGACGAGCACCGACGTCTTCGTCGCGGCGCTGTTCAACCTGCACACGCAGCAGGTCGACGACGTCGAGCTCGTCAACGACCGGTTCGGCGACACCGACACGGCGCTGTTCGACAGCGACACGATGGTGATGCCCGTCTGGATCGGCGGCCTGTCCGGCGTGTCCACGGGACACTCACGGATCACGTACGGCGTCGTCACGTTCGGATCGTTCTCGTCGGGCCTGGTGGACAGCGTCGGCGCCCGCGTCAGCGGCAGCTCCGTCAGCCTCGACGGAACGCTCAGCACCGACGTGCTGAACCCCGGCCTCGCCGTTTTCGGCGCGTTCGACGGGAGCAGCAGTCCACTCCTCTACGTCGACGCCCCCGGCACGCTCGAGGTCCGGCGCGATGCGTCCGCCTATACGGCCGACCACGGGCTGGGCGCACTGATCGTCCACTTCCACAACGCCGTCGGCAGCAAGGCGCAGGTCGTGAGCCTCAGCGCCGTCGAGCACACGCTCTCCGTGAAGAAGCACGGGAAGGGGAAAGGCTCGGTCGTGAGCTCTCCGGCCGGAATCAAATGCGGTGCCACCTGCTCGCATGCGTTCGCCGACGGCGCGTCGGTGACGCTCAAGGCCACTGCGACCGGGAAGAAAGCGGTCTTCGCCGGCTGGTCGGGCAGCGGCTGCTCGGGCAAGAAGCGCAAGTGCACGGTGACGATGAGCCTCGACCGGACGGTGGCGGCGACCTTCAAGCGCGACACCAGGCGGCCGAAGGTGACGAAGCTCAGGGTCAAGGTGAACCACCACATGAGGCTCGCCAGGGTCATGTTCCGGGGCACCGATCCCGGGCGCGGCCCCAAGGGCCTGCACTTCAAGTGCAAGCTCGACAAGAGTCGATTCAAGGGCTGCCGGCCGCCGAAGAAGCTCTACAGGCACCTGCGCCACGGGAAGCACGTGGTGCGGGTCAAGGCGATCGACCGGGCGGGCAACGTCTCCAAGACCAGGCTCCGGCGGTTCAAGGTCTAGGTACTCGGGCGGCGGAGCCGTGCTCGTCACGGTTCCGTCGCCGCAGCTCGAATCGGTTCTCCTCTCCTCGCGCGAGCCGCGCGACGTTCGCGCGGTGGAGGAAGAGGACGCCGGCTCCGGCCGCGCCGCCGAACGCGACCACGGGCCACGGGTAGCCGTAGAGCCACGCCCACAGGCCGAGCGAGACCGCGGCCGTCATCGACGCGACCGACGCGTAGCGCGTCAGGCCGAAGAAGAGCAGCCAGACGCCCGCCGCCGTCACCCCTACGAGCGGCGCGAGGCCGAGGAAGGCGCCGCCCGCCGTTGCGACCATCTTCCCGCCGCGCTGGAAGCCGAGGTAGAGGGGGCGCCAGTGACCGACCATCGCGGCCGCGCCCGCGAGGACGCCGCTGCCGTGCCCCACGACGACCGTGGCCGCGAAGGCCGGCCCGAAGCCCTTGGCCGTGTCGAGGAGCACGGCGGGCAGCCCGAGCCTCGGGCCGTAGACGCGCCAGACGTTCGTCGCGCCCACGTTGCCGCTCCCCTTCGTCCGGACGTCCTCGCCGCGAAAGACCCGCACGAGCCAGTAGCCCCACGTCAGCGAGCCGGACAGGTAGCCGGCGGCGACGAGCACTGCGGTGAGCACGGGCCGCCCTCGCTACGCGGGGATGCCGTACTGCTCGACCCAGCCGTTCACGACATCCCAGTCGAGATTGGCGAAGAACGCCTCGATGTAGGAAGCGCGGTCGGTCTGGTAGTCGAGGAAGTACGCGTGCTCGTAGACGTCGAGCGCGACCAGCGGGGTCGCGTTCCAGACCGGAAACGTGTTCTGCGCGTCGCCGACGTAGTTGAAGAGGCGGCCCTCGTCCCAGTCGTACGCAGTCCAGGCCCAGCCGCGTCCCGCCATCCCCGTCGCCTTGAGATCGGCCCGCCACGCGTCGGCCGAGCCGAAGTGGCGCGCGACGAGGCTCCCGAACGCGCCGTCGGGCGCTCCGCCGGCTCCGCCGAGATGGCCGAAGTAGAGCTCGTGGTTCTTGATCCCGCCGATCGCGAACGTGAGGTCGACCTTCAGCGCACGCAGCTCGGAGTAGGTCTGGTTCGCTGCGGCGAGGTCGACGTCGGCGAGCCGGCCGAGGATCTCGTTCCGCTTCGCGACATACCCCTCGTAGAGCTTGTAGTGCGCCTCGACCGCCGCACGAGAGATGCCGTCGAGCTCGAGCGCCTCGGGCCGCAGCGGGCGCGGCGCAATCTCCTCGAACCTGTACCCAAGCGTGGACACGAGCGCGGAGCATATCCTCCGTCGCAGAATCGCAGCAGCCGAAAGGAGCCGACAAGATGGCCTTCGAAGTCCCGGATCTGCCCTATCCCTACGACGCGCTCGAGCCGCATATCGACGCAGAGACGATGCGTATCCACCACGACCTCCACCACGGGGCGTACGTCACGAACGCGAACGCTGCGCTCGAGGGGACGGATTGGGCCGACGCCTCGGTCGATAGCGTGCTCGCGAGCCTCGACGCAATCCCCGAGGATAAGCGAACCGCCGTCCGCAACAACGCCGGCGGCCACGCCAACCACTCGCTGTTCTGGCAGATCATGGGCCCGGACGGAGGCGGCGAGCCCGGCGGCGCGCTGCGCTCGGCGATCGACGAGACGTTCGGCTCGTTCGCCGAACTGCGCTCCGCGATCAACGACGCCGGCGTGAAGCGCTTCGGCAGCGGCTGGACGTGGCTCGTCTGGGACGGCACGGGCCTCGCGGTCTACTCCACCCCGAACCAGGACTCGCCGGTCATGCAGAGCGACGTCCCGCTGCTCGGGATCGACGTCTGGGAGCACGCCTACTACCTCTCCTACCAGAACAAGCGCCCCGCCTACCTCGAAGCATGGTGGAACGTGGTCAACTGGCCGGAGGTCGAGCGGCGATTCGCGGAGTCGCAGAGCTCCTAGGCAAATCCGCCGGAGGGCGACATGCGTAAGAACCGTGGCGACATGGAGATTGCACTCGAGGTCCCCCAGCCACGTCTGCGCGCCGTCCCTGCGGACCCCGCGCCCCCCGCGCTCGAAGCGTCCGACGCCGAGCTGCTCGCGCGCGTGGGGGAGCACGACCGCGAGGCCTTCGAGATCCTCTACGGCCGGTACGTCCGCCCGGTCTTCAGCCTCGCGCTGCGCCGGCTCGGCGACCGCGGTCACGCCGAGGATGCCGTCCAGGAGGCGTTCACGGCGGTCTGGCGCTCGGCCTCGACGTACCGGCCGGAGCGCGGCGCGGCCGGCGGCTGGCTGTACACGGTCGCCCGCAACGCGATCGTCGACCGGCTGCGCCGCAAGGGGCCCGGCGCCGACGCGGAGCTTCCCGAGCTCGCCTCCGCGGAGCCCGGCCCGGCGGAGCAGGCCGAGGACTCGTACACCTCCTGGCAGGTGCACCGCGCCCTCGAGGAGCTGCAGCCGCGTGAGCGCGAGGTGATCGAGCTCGCCTACTGGAGCGGCATGTCGCAGAGCGAGGTCGCCGAGTACCTCGGCATCCCGCTCGGGACGGTGAAGACCCGGACGCGCAGCGGCCTCGCACGCCTCGCGTCCGTGCTCGAAGGCGAGACGCTGTGACGCGCGAGCCGAACTTCGACGAGCTGGTCGGCACGGAGCCGAGCGGCGCCGAGCGGGAGCGGCTGCGGCACGCGCACGAGCTGCTCCTGCGGGCCGGGCCGCCGCCCGAGCTGACGCCGCAGCTGCGGAAGGCCCCGAGCTTCGACGTGGTCCGCGTGCAGCAGCGACGGGCCGCGAAGCGCCGGGCGATGCTCCTCCTCGCGGCGGCGGTCTCGGTCGCGATCGTCTTCGCCGCCGGATACGCCGTCGCCGACCACCGGGGCGGAAGTCCCGGCGCGACGCCGCCCAAAACGCTTTCCCTCGAAGGCACACCGGCCGCGCCCGGTGCGCGGGCGACGCTCGAGGTCTGGCACGCCCGCGACGGGAACTGGCCGATGACACTGAGCGTCGTCGGCCTGCCGTCGCTGCCGCGGCACACGTACTACGAGGTCTATCTCGTCCGTGACGGCAGGCCGTGGGGCGCCTGCGGCACGTTCGTCGTCTCGAAGCCCTCGCAGCCGCTCACGCTGACGCTCAACGCGCCGTACTCGCTCGAGCCGGGCGACTCCTGGGTCGTGACGCGGGCGACGCCGGCCGGGGAGCCGGGCCGGACCGTGCTCAAGCCCGTCTCCGCCTAGAGACCGCTCTCACTCGACCTCGGCGCCGAGCGAGCGCGCGAGCTGTACCGCACCCGCGAGGTCGAGGCGGGCCCGCGCGACACGAGCGGCCGAGAGATCGACGCCGTCGACGACAGCGTCGCGCAGGTCGGCGCCGGCGAGGATCGCGTTGTGGAGGCGTGCCCGAGTGAGGTCGGCGCCGCGCAGGTTGGTGTCGGTCAGGTCGGCCTCGGAGAGGTCGGCTTCCCGCAGCCGCAGGCGCTGCAGGTCGAGGTTGGAGAGCCCCTGCCCCCGGAGCAGGACGTAGGACCAGTCGCCGCCGTCGACGGTGAGCCCGGTCAGCGTCGCGCCGGCGAAGGTCGCGCCGACGAGCCTGCAGCCGGCGAAGCGGGCGCCGAACAGGTTCGCGCTCTCGAAGATCGAGTTGGCGAAGTCGGAGCCGGCATGCTCGGATCCGTTCAGCTGTGCGAGCGTGAAGTCGCAGCTCCGAAACGTGCACCCGGCCGTGCGGAGCCCGGAGAGATCCGCGCCGCGGAAGCTCTCGTTCTCGTAGACCTCGTTCTCGAGCTCAGCGTCCGGCTCGGGCCTCATTGCGCATCTCGGCGAGCAGCCTCTCGAGCCGCGGCTCGGTCGAGTCGTCGACGAAGCTCATCGCCGCCGCGACGCTCGGGTGGACGGCGGCGATCGCCTCCCGCATCTGCAGCGCGACGGCACGGTAAGACGGATGGCCCTCGGGGCCGGAGCGAAGCTCGATCAGGTGGAGCGCCTCGCGCGCGTCGAGCTCGAGCACGTAGCGGATGCGGTACGCGAGGCAGAGCGCGTACGACGCCTCGTCATGGAGGCCCTCGCCGTACAGCCGCTCGTACTCCGCCCGCGACGTCTCGAGCGCACGCGCGTACTCGGGACCGAGGCCCGCCTCCCCGACCTCGTGCGGCACGTCGGCGCCCAGCTCCGGCGAGAGCCGCTGCCACTGGCACGTGAGGAGTCGATGCCGCTGCAGATCCCGGAACGCGCCGTAGTCGGAGACGATCTCGAAGCGGTAGGTGAGGGTCTCGAAGCCGCGCCCGGGCCGGTGCCGCCGGTTCTCTCGGGTAGCGACGAGGTCGCGGACGAGCGCCGCCCGCTCCTCCGGCGACAGGCGCGCGACCGCCGCGAGCGCCTGCTCCTCCCCGACCGTCGACGCCTCGTACACGAGCGCTGCGAGCAGCTGCTCCTCGCTGCCGTGCGCGCGGAGGAGACGAACCGACGGAGCTGCCGCGTCCTGCTCCGCCTCGCCGAGCCCGAGCCGCTCGGCCACGGCCGCGGCGGCCTCGCTCCGCTCGCGCAGGTACTCGATCCAGCGGCCGCCCCGGTCGGGGCGCGGCACCCGGGCGACGAAGCTCGGCATCACCGCCTGCAGCTCCTCGAGCAGCAGCTCGCCGTAGCCGCGCGCCTCGGCGAGGGGATGTGCGAGCAGGTGGAGAACGAGCTGCTCGTACGTCTGCCCGGTCGCGTAGATCCCGACGTGCGAGAGCGACGCTGCCGGGAGCACGCCGCGGACGAGGTCGAGCGCCTTCGCCCGCACGGCCCGCCGGTGCGCAGCCGGCGACTCCCCCTCCGCCGCCGGGAACCGCTGGTCGACCCAGGCCGAGACGCCGGCGAGGAGCGCCGAGTACGTCGCGAAGAGCTCGTCCATCGCCGCCTCGTACGCCGCGCCGAACCGCGCGTCGCGGTGGTAGCGGTAGCCGAATCCTTCGAGCGGCGCGTCGTAGGCGATGTAGCGCGTCGACTGCTCGAGGTACGCGGCGAGCCGCGGCCGCTGCAGGATCTTCGTGAGGAGGTTCGACGTCCACTCGCAGGCGATGTGCGCGCCGCCGAGCTGCGCGACCGAGTCGTCGCCGTAGCCGAGGAAGATCGTCTCGTAGAGCTTCGCCGCGCGGTCGCCCTCGGCGAGCTCGACGACGGGGACCTCCGGCAGCGAGTCGGCGAACTCGTCGAGGAAGAGCCGCCGCAGCGTGCCCGCGTAGCGGGAGTAGCGGGCGAAGAGGGCGCCCTTGACCGTCTCCGGCAGGTTGACGAGCGCGAAGACCGGACGGTCGAGGTTCGTGAAGTGCGGCGCGAGCCGCGCCCGCTCCTCCTCGGTGAACCGCTCGACCGGAGCCGTGACCGTCGCCGTCGTCATGAGACCGTCCAGCCTAGAGCGGTTCCCGGACGGGCGCGGCTACTACGAGGCGGCGTCGAGCGCGGCGGAGCGCATCTGCTCAACCTTCTGCGGCGTGCTCGCGTCATGCGACCACGTCGGCCACGAGTACGTCGTCGTCGTCTTGAGCGCGCAGCCGACCGTGCACCCGAGCTTCGCGCCGGCGGACGTGGTCGAGAAGAGCCGGGAGAGCACCCGCCGCACCCCCGCGTCGCCATGCTTGCGGCGGACGACGTTCAGGATCTCCCAGTCCTCGATCCCCTCGCGGAGCACTTCGAGCCGCGCGCTCGGGATCGGGCCGGTGCGGCCCGGGTAGATGAGGACGTAGGAGCCCGCATCCCTGTCGTTCGAGACGAGCGGATTGCCCTTCGAGTACGTCGTCGTGCCCTGCCCGTAGAGGAGCCCGGTGATCCCTTCCAGAGCCGTCCAGTCGACGAAGAGCCGCGCGTCCGAGAGCGGCTCGGAGGCGGCGAAGCCGGGCGTCGAGTGCGAGCGCGATTCGTACGTGTAGGCCCAGATCTGCTGGCCGTGGCGCCGCGCGGCGTCTATCAGCCGCAGGTTCTGCGTCGCGTGCGAGATGTGCCGCCGCGCCAGGGAGGGGTTCGTGTACTGGCCGTAGTAGCGGCTGGCGAGCACGACCCAGTTGTCGACGTCGTCCGAGCCGCCGTTCCAGAGAGAGCGGTTCTCCGCGGTCGGCCTACCGGTGACGAGGACGTGGCTGCCGGCGAAGCACGTGTGCGCGGTCTTCGCCTGGTGGGCGACGACGCTGTAGCGCGTCAGCCCGGGCTCGTCCATCGCCCACAGGTAGGGGTACGAGCCCAGCCAGCCGTGCTTCTGCCAGAAGCGGTGCACGGAGCGGAGGTACTTGCACCACCGCTGCGGCCTGAACGGGGACATGCCCCCGACGTACGTGCTCGGCGACCAGCGGTTGCTCGAGACGGGGATCCACATCGAGGCGAACCGCCTGGGATCCCCGGCGGCGGCGACCATCTCCCCCGACTTGTCGAGCCACCAGCGCCGGTCCGAGGTGTAGCCGGAGGTCGCACGCGGGTTGCCGTAGCCCCAGTTGTTCGGCGAGAGCCTGTAGGAGGCGAAGAAGCTGAAGAGTTGCGGTAGCGACGTCGTCGGCGACACGCCGTAGAGGGAATTCACCTTGGCGCCGTACGACTGCGGCGCGAGGTTGAACGCCGTCAGCAAGCTCCCCTCGACCTCGTTCGTCTTCGGCAGCGTCACCGGGAAGACCCTGACCGCGATGGGAACGGTGGTCTGGCTCCCGTCGGAGTCGACCACGACCGAGCCGGTGTACGTGCCCGGCGCGGTCCCGTCCGGCACGGTCACCTGGACCCAGAGCGGCTGGTTCGTGTGCTCGGTCGAGCGCGGCGAGCCGTCCCAGGGCAGGAGCGCATCCGGCACGAGCGTTCCGCGGACGGAGACGTAGTGGGCGAAGAAGAGCTTCAGCTCCACCGGCGCGGCGATGGTCGACGAGGAGATCGCGACCTTCCGGGCGTCGCGGACGAGGATCGTGGCGTCGTCCACTCCGCCGATGGGCATCGTGAGGAACACCATCGAGGCGGGACGGGCCGGGGCCGGGGCCGAGGCTGCGAACGTCGTTCCCGACGCGTAGACGCCTACCGTCGCCTGCGTCGTATGCGCGGCGCCGGAACCTGCACTGAGCCCCAGGACCACGACAACGACGAGAAAGAACCGCCGCATGCCTTACCCATCGGCCTGCGATAGGTACGTCGAGACCCTCAAAAGAGTGTGACAGCGCCCCGATGCCGCTCCCACGCGCCGCTCGTCACGATCTCGGCCAGCTCGGAGACCGCGTGCCGCACCTCGGCCTCGGTGTTGAAGAAGTGGGGGCCGAACCGGATCCCTCCTGCCCCGGCGCCGCCGGAGGCGGCGCGGTCTTTTAGGCCGCGCGCCGGCGGCTTCGCCGCCGGCGCTTGCAGCCCTGAGTCCGGACGGAAGTCGCAGACGATGCCGCGCTCGCCGAGCTCGCGGTGGCAGGCGGCGTGGTCGGGTGTCGCGACCGTGACGGTGCCGCCGCGCCGCGCCGGCTCGCGCGGCGAGACGACCTCGAGCCCCGCCTCGTCGCAGAGGCCGATCAGGAGCTGCGTGAGCGCGAGCGAGCGCTCGCGGATCCGCGGGACGCCGACCTCCTCGATCACGTCGTAGCCGGCGGTAGCGGCGTAGAGCGCGGGAACGTTCGGCGTTCCGGTGAGGAAGCGGCGCGCGCCCGCCGCGTACTCGAGCTCCGGCTCGAAGGCGAACGGCCGGGCGTGCGCCTGCCAGCCGACGAGGGTCGGCTCGAGCTGCTCGGCAAGGTCGGGCCGCACGTAGAGCCAGCCTGCGCCCGGCCCGCCGCAAAGCCATTTGACGCTGCCGCCGACGGCGAAGTCGACTCCGAGCCCGGTCAGGTCGAGGTCCACGACGCCGGCCGACTGGTAGCAGTCGAGCACGACGTGCGCGCCGGCCTCGTGCGCCCGGCGCACGATCGGCGCGACGTCCTGGATCTCCGCATTCTTGAACAGGACATGGCTGATCGGGACGAGCAGCGTCCGCTCGTCGATCGCGTCGACGATCGCGGCGTCGTCGGTGACCGCGACGACCTCGAGCCCGGGCTGCGCCTGGTAGAGGTAGCGAACCGACGGGAAGTTCGCCTCCTCGTAGACGATCCGGCTCCGCTCGCCCGGCCCGGCTCCGAGCGACGCAGGAAAGCACGAGAGGACGACCGCCTCGGCGACCGTCACGTTCTGGTGCATGACGATCGAGCCGGCGGGCGCGCCGAGGATCCGCCCGAGCTGGTCGCCGACCGTGACGGGCAGCTCCCACCAGCCTTCCGCCCATGCGCTGATGCCGCGCTCCCGCCACACGCGCGCGTACTCGCGCAGCCTGTCCTCGGCCGCCGCGGGCATCGCCGCGAGCGAATGGTTGATGAGGTAGGTGCAGGTTTCGAGGATCGGGAAGCGGTCGCGGTACTCGGCCGGGTCGATCACGAGCCCGAGCGTAGAGCTTCGTCCTCTGCCGCGTAGTCGAGCATCGCCTCGAGGTACGTCCCGTCCCAGCTGCGTCCACGGTCGAGCTCCCCGACGAGCCACGCGCAGGTCTCCCGCACCGCCTCGGGATACGTCGTCACCGGCCGGTACCCGAGCTCGTGCTCCGCCGCCGCCATCGAGATGACGAACGGCCTCGGCACGGCCCACGGGTTGTCGAAGGCGTCCCGCGGGAGCAGGACCGGCTCGAACTCGTGGTCGAGCGCGCTCCCGATCGCCTCGCAGATCTCGAGCGTCGTCGGCGGATCGGGGTCGCCGCAGTTGAGCGTGCGGCTCGCCGGCTGGTCGGCCGCGAGCCGGATCAGCTCGGCGAGGTTCGCGACCGACGTCGTGTGGAAGCGACTCTCGCCGTTCTGCGCAAGCGCCACCCGGCGGCGCTCGTCGCAGGCTCGCTTGACGAAGAAGACCTCGCGGGGCAGCTTCGCGCCGGGGCCGTGGATGGCGCACGGACGGACGATCGTCGCGGGCAGCGGGCCGTCGAGCAGCGTCCTCTCGAGCTCGACCTTCCGCGTCGAGTACGTGGCGTCGCCCGGCTCGGCCGTCCGTTGAGTCTCGGGGATGGGCACGGGAAGCCGCGGGAACTCGCCCTCGTCGTTCGCCTCGTCGAGCGTCCGCCCGTCGTCGTCGGCGTAGACCGAGGCGGTCGAGATGACGACGAGCGAGCCGGCGAGCCCGTCAAGGCCGTTGAGCTGCTCTCCGTGCTCTCGCGTGTAGGCGACGGTGTCGACGACGACGTCCGCGCCGGCTCCGAGCGCGGCCCGTAGCCGGGAGTCGTCCGCGCGATCCGCGGAGACGGCTTCGACGCCCAGCTCCGCGAGCCCTTCCGGCAGCGTGCCGGACCGCGACACCGCGACCACCTCCCAGCCGTGCTCCGCGAGGTCGCGCGCCGCGGCGCGGCCGATCTGGCCCGTGCCGCCGATCACGACGGCCCGCGGCACTAGCGCTCCACCTCCTCCACGCGGGCCACCTTATGGCGTGCGGCGAGGAGCGCGACCGCGGCGGCGGCGAGGACGATGCCGCCGGCGATCTCGAGCGCGAGGTGGACGCCGTGGCCCGCCGAGTCCTCGGCTGCCACGAGCACCCTGGCGACGATCTTCAGGTGACCCCTTGCTGCAGGGCTGTTCTCGGCGTCGGTGATGTTGCCGCCGGTCGTCACGAACTGGATCACGATCTGGCGGAACTGGACCGGGATCCCGAGCTTCACGAGCTTCTCCGTGAGACCGCTCGTGAGCTGGGCGTTGACGACAGCGCCGAGGACGGCCACGCCGAAGACGCCGCCGAGCTCCCGGCTCGTGTTCACCGTCGAGGCGGCCATTCCCGACTGCTCGGGCGGGACGAGCGTGAGCACCGCCGCGGTCATCGTGACGAGGGCGATCCCGAAGCCGAGCCCGGCGATCGCCAGCGGCCACGCGAGCCCGGCGACGCTCGTCGTCGCCGTGAGCTTCCAGTCGACGAGGAAGAGGCCGACCCCGGCGAGAGCGCACCCCAGCACCATCGGCAGGCGCGGCCCGACCCGGGCGGTCCAGTAGCCGGCGACGGGCCCGGCCACGATCATCGCGGCCGCGAGCGATGTGAACACGAGCGCGATCTGGAAGCCCGAGAAGTTCGAGATCAGCTGCAGGTAGAGCGCCGTGAAGAAGAAGACCGAGAAGACCGAGAGGTTGGTGGCGAAGGCGACGACGTTCGCGACCGCGAAGGTCGGGTTGCGGAGGAACTCGAGCTTCAGCACCGGATCCGGCACGCGCTGCTCGATCAGGACGAACACGACGACGAGCACCGCTGCGGCCGCGAAGAGCGCGTCGATCCACCACGTCCCGTAGCCGCGGTTTTCCCCCTCGATCACGCCGAACGTCGCGGCCAGGATCGCGCTCGCGCCGGCAGTGAGCCCCGACACGTCGAGCTTCCGTCCCTCCGGATCCTTGCTCTCGGTGAGCGTCACGGCGGCGACCGCGAGCGAGAGCGCACCGAAGCCGAGGCCGAACCAGAAGATCCAGCGCCAGCCGGCTCCCGCGACGAGCACCCCGCCGAGCACCGGCCCGAGCGAGAGCGCGAGCCCCGAGACGGCCGCCCAGACGCCCAGCGCGACGGCCCGCTCCCGGCGCTCGGGGTAGATGTGGCGGATGAGCGAGAGCGTGCCCGGCTCGGAGGCCGCGGCACCGAGGCCCATCACGATCCTCCCGGCGATGAGCGTGCTCGTGTCGGGTGCGACGGCGGCGACGATCGAGCCCGCGCAGAAGAGGGCGACGCCGGCGAGCATCACCTTCTTCCGGCCGAGCAGGTCGCCGAGCGTGCCGCCGGTGAGCATGAGGGCGGCGAAGGCGAGCATGTAGCCGTCGACGATCCACTGCAGCCCGGTGACGCTGACGCGGAGCGACGACTGGATGTCCGCGAGCGCGACGCTGACGATCGTGTTGTCGAGGAAGGTGATGAAGAGGATCGCGCAGACGGCCCCGAGGGCCGCTTCGCGGGCGTGACGCTGCCGGAACAGCGCGAGGGCGCTCACCCCGCGGACGTTACGACTTACAGACGGACGGAGTCGTGCCGCCGAGCGCGATCAGCTTGCAGAGGCTCGCGTCGCCGACCTTCCACGTGCCGTTCTCCCGCACGGCGGCGCCTGTCTGCTTGGGGAGGCCGGCACCGGCGACCTTGACCGTGTAGACGACCCTCGCCCTGTTCGCGCCCTGGAGCGTCACCGACGAGACGGTCGCGCTCGTGTTGCTCGCGAGCGGGTTGTTCGCGAAGCTCGTGACGACGCCCTTGAACCGCGGGCCGTTCTGGAGCAGCGCGACCCGGTCCGGGATCGACGTGTTGCTCGAGAAGAACTTCTCGTAGGCGCTCTTGATCTGCGCCTTCGTCTGCGCTGCCGACGGGACCGTGTGGTCGGCGATGCCCGGGTGGCTCGAGCCGCCGCAGGCCGCCAGGGCGACAGCGACGAGTACCGCGCCAGGCATGACCGCGAGCCGTCTCACGCCGAGCAAGCCTAGACCTCCTGCAGCGATCGGGCCTCGGGCCCGACATAGCGGGAGGACGGGCGGAAGAGCCGCCCCGTGCGCTTCTGCTCGAGGATGTGCGCCGACCAGCCCGCGACACGCGAGCAGGCGAACATCGCCGGCGCGATCGGCGGCGGCACCTCGGCGATGTCGAGGACGAGGGCCGAGTAGTACTCGACGTTCGTCTTCAGCGGGCGGTCCGGCTTGCGCCGCTCGAGCTCGGCGAGCGCCGCCTCCTCGAGGCGCTCGGCGATCTCGATCTGCGGTGATCCGAGCTCGCGCGCGGTCCGCTTCAGGATCCTCGACCTCGGATCCTCGGCGCGATAGACGCGGTGGCCGAAGCCCATGATCCGCTTGCCGGCGTCGAGCGTGTCCCGCACCCACCGCCCGGGGTCGCCCATTGCGGAGACCTCCTCCAGCATCGGCTTGACGTACGCGGGCGCGCCGCCGTGCAGCGGCCCGGAGAGCGCGCCGACCGCGGCCGAGAGCGTGGCCCCGCAGTCCGCGCCCGTCGAGGCGACGACGCGCGCGGTGAAGGTCGAGGCGTTGAGCCCGTGCTCGGCGGTGCAGATCCAGTACGTGTCGATCGCCTGCACGGCTCTCGGATCGGCGTGGCCGCGCCACTGGAGCAGGAACCTCTCCGCCGCCGTCTTCCCCGCGGCGACGATGTCGGCGGGAACCTCGTCGGCGTGCCCGTCCGCGCTCCGGGCGGAGCGGGCGACGATCGACATCATCTGGGCCGAGAGGCGCCCGAGGTCCTCGCGCGCCTGGTCGTCGGAGATCTCGTTCAGCTTGCCGAGCCCCCAGAGACCGGCGAGCCGCGCCGTCTGCGCCTGCAGGTCGGCGGGCGCGTGTCCGGTGAGCCCGACCGGGTCGAACGGCTCGGGGAGCGGCATGCGGGACTCGATGTCGTCGTCCACGAGCAGGCCCCAGACGTTCTCGTACGGGTACTCGCCGATCAGCGGCTCGACGTCGACGCCGCGGTAACGGAGCATCCCGCCTTCGCGGTCGGGCTCCATGATCTCGGTCTCGACCGCGACCACGCCTTCGAGGCCCGGCTTGAAGTCGTTGCTGTTCATGCCTGAATCTCCTCCAGCTCGATCTCGAGGCCGGCACCGCGTTCCCGCGCGGCCCGAAGCACGAGCGCCGCCGCCGCGAGGTCCTGGACGGCGACGCCGACCGACTTGTAGAGCGTGATCTGGTCTCCGGAGCTCCGACCCGCGGCCGTCCCGGCGACGATCTCGCCGAGCTCGACGACGCCGTCACGGCCGCGGGGCTCGAGCTCGGGGGCGCCGGCAGGAAGCGGCGCGAAGGCCGAGTCGCGCTGCTCGACGACGACGACGTCTGCGTGCTCGACGATCGCGGGGTCGAGCTCCGAGCCGCCCGGGCCGTAGCCGACCGAGCTGACGTGCGTACCGGGGCGGAGCCACTCGAAGCGGACGACCGGATCGGGGGACGCGGTCGTCGCGTGGATCACGTCGGCGCCGCGGACGGCGTCCTCGAACTCGCCGCGGCCGGCGACCCGAACCTCCGCGAAGTCCCGGGCGCGCGGGAACATCTCCTGTGCCGAGCGCGACTGCACGCCGGTGCCGAGAATCGCGAGCACGCGCGCATCTGGCCGCGCGAGGAGCCGCGTGGCGAGCGCGGCCGCAGCGGCGGTGCGCATGGCCGTGATGTACGTCCCGTCCATGAGCGCGACGGGCGACCCGGTCGCAGGGTCGAAGAGCGCGATCAGCGCCTGGTGCGTCGGGCGGTCGCGGTTCTCCGGAAAGAGCGTGACGAGCTTGCAGCCGAGGCCGCTCGAAGGCGTGTAGGCGGGCATCGCGCCGAGGATGCCCTTCTCGCCGGCGAACGCGCCGACCCGCGGCACGAGCGACGCGCGGCCGGCGGAGAGCTCGCCGTGCGCGGTGGCGAGCGCGTCGAGGAGCGCGTCGAGGTCGAGCAGCTCCTCGACCTCGCTGCGGGTGAGGACGACCATCTCAGACGTGACGGTACTCCTCGCCGTCCGGCCCCCGAGGCGCCTCGCGCACGAGCACGTCGAACGCGCCGGCCTCGCCGGCGACACGGAACCCGTGCGCCTCGGCGACGCGGCGCGAGCGGGCGTTCCAGCGGAGGATCGACATCCGCAGGCGCTCGGCCGGGTGCTCCGCCGCGACATGTGCGAGGACGGCTCCCACGAACTCCCGGCCGAGCCCGTGCCCGACGCGGTCGGGGCGCATCCCGTACCCGACGTCGACCGTGCCGGGCTCCCCGTCGACGCCCGGCACCCGGGCCTCGGCTCCCACGCAGCCGAAGCCGACGAGGCGGCCGTCCTCGTCCTCCACGGCGAAGTAGCCCTGGCCCCGTCCGAGCGCGCCCTCGGTGTCGTAGACGGAGTACGGCCCCGGGTACCGCCAGTCGAGAGGCCGCTCGGCCTCGTCGACGGTCAGCTCCCGCACCCGCACCGACGTGTCAGCCGAGCAGCGTCAGCGTCCAGCCGGGACGGTGCTGCGCGTCGAGCGAGAAGAGGAGGATGCGCTGCCACTGCCCGAGGCAGAGTGCCCCGTCGGCGAACGGCACCTGTTCCGACCGGGGGCCGAGCAGGAACGCGAGCAGCCGCTCCCGCGAGCGCAGCTTTCCGGGCACGACACGCTCGAGCAGCGACTCGAGATCCTCGAAGAAGCCCGTTTCCCGCTCCTGCACCCGCACGAGCGAGAGGGCGCTCTCGGCATGGAGGTACGCGATGCCCGAGACGATGTCCGAGGCCGCGACCTCGCGCGAGACGTCGTTCGTGATGTCCATCACCGACAGCGACGGAAGGGCCGCGGCGATCGAGTACGGGACTTCGATGCTCGTCATGCCTGCGCGACCTCCTTGGGGAGCCTGAAATGGACGTCCTCCTTCGCGACCTCGATCTCCTCCGGCAGCGCGTATCCCGCCTCGGCGAGCCGCGCCGCCGTCGCCCGCACGAGCTCCTCGGGCGTCGAGGCGCCCGCGGTGAGCCCGATCGTCTCGTGGCCGTCGAGGAGCGCGGGAGCGAGCCCGCTCTCTCCGTCGACGAGCGTCGCCTGCGCGCCTGCGGCCTGCGCGACCTCGACGAGCCGTTGCGCGTTCGAGCTCGTCTCCGAGCCGATCACGAGCACGAGCGTCGCGCCGCGATCGACCATCGCCTTCACCGCGTCCTGGCGGTTCTGCGTCGCGTAGCAGATGTCGTCCGCGTGCGGCCGCCGGAGCGTGCCGAGGTGATCCTCGAGGGCGTCGACGATCGGAGCGACGTCGTCGAGGGAGAGCGTCGTCTGCGTGATCACCGCAACCGGCTTGTCGGTGGCGAGCTCGTGCGCCTGCTCCGGCGACTCGATCACGACGGTCGAGTCGGGCCGCTCGCCGAGCGTTCCGATCACCTCGACATGCTTGCGGTGGCCCACGAGCGCGACGAGGTGTCCGCTGTCGGCGTAGCGCCGCGCCTCGGCGTGGACCTTGTTCACGAGCGGGCACGTCGCGTCGACGACCCGCAGGCCGCGCCGCTGCGCGTTCTCCTTCACCGCCGGCGCGACGCCGTGGGCGGAGAGGACGCAGATCTCGCCCTCGGGAATCTCTTCCTCGTCCTCGACGAAGACGGCGCCGAGTTGCTCCAGCCGGCGCACGACGTGCTCGTTGTGGACGATCTGGTGGCGGACGTAGACGGGCGGCCCGTACTGCTCGAGGAGCCGCTCGACGATCTCGATCGCCCGGTCGACGCCCGCGCAGAAGGAGCGCGGCGCCGCAAGGAGGACGCGCCTCATGTGGCGACCGCCTCCTCGAGCGCCTTCAGCGCGCGGAGCGCGTCTCGCATCGAGCGGATCGCATCGGCGCGGCGGCTCGCGATCCAGCGCAGGAGCCCGGAGACGTTCGTGCGGCCGTCGGCGTGCACCGTCCCGTCCACACCCTCGACCGCGCTGCCCGCGTCGTCGGAGATGGCGCGGACGACGCCGGCGAGCCGGCCGCTCCGCGCAAGGACGCCGCTCTCCATGTCGACTGCGTCGGCGCCGCTCGCCTCGCGCAGGCGCGCCCGCTCGGCCGCGTCGTGCACGAGGACGTCACCGCCGAGGACGACGCCGGCGCGCGCCCCGCGCACGCCGAGGCCCGGCCCCTCCCAGAGGGTCGTGCCGGTCTCGTCGACCACGCGCGTGGCGTCGAGCACGTCGCCGACGCGCAGCTCGCCGAGCGATCCTGCGAGCCCGAACGAGACGAGGCGCCCCTCGGGAATGCCGTTCGCGACGCAGACACCCACCCGCACCGCGTTCAGGCCCACCCGCCGCGCGAGCCGCTCCTCGGCACTCGTCGCGCAGGCGAACGTGTATGAGCTCAGCCCGTCAGCGTCCACGCAAGGCTCCGCACGGTCTCCTTGAGGCTCCTCGACGCCTCGTACGCGGCCGACGGCTCGAACCCGCAGTGAATGCCGCAGTGCTCGCAGCGCGGGTCGTTGCCGGGGCCGTACGCCTCCCACTCCATGCCCTCGAGCAGCGCTTCGTACGTCGGGAAGATGCCGTCGGTGAGGAGGTAGCACGGGCCCTTCCAGCCGTACGGGTTGCGCGTGATCGAGCCCCACGGCGCGCACGTGAGCTGACGCTGGCCCGTGAGGAAGTCCTGGTAGATCGGCGACGCGATCCAGCGGTAGCCGTGCTCCTTCGTCGCCGCGCGGATCGCCCGGAACTTCTCCTCGTGCTCGTCGCGCGTCATCGTCAGCGCCGGGTCGATCTGCGAGTACTGGTAGCCGGGCGCGATCATCATCCCGTCGATCCCGACGTCCTTCGTGAGGTAGCGCATCATCTCGATGACGTCGCCGACCTCGGTCTCCTTGAAGATCGTCGTGTTCGTCGTGACGCGGAACCCGGCGGCGCGCGCCGTCTTGATCGCGTCGATGGCGATGTCCCAGAGGCCCGGGTAGTCACAGACGTAGTCGTGGATCTCGCGCATCCCGTCGAGGTGGATGACGAAGGTGAGGCGGTTGGAGGGCTCGAACCAATCGAGGCACTGCTCGAGCCGCAGGGCGTTCGTGCAGAGCTCGATCGTCTTGCCGAGCTCGAGCACCTGCGTGGCGACCTCGTCGATCCCCTTGTACACGAGCGGCTCGCCGCCGCAGATCGAGACGACGGGAGCGGGACACTGGACGGCCGCGTCGACGCATTCCTCGACCGACAGGCGCGCCCGGTTCGACTCGTACTCGCGAATCTTCCCGCAGCCGATGCAAGCGATGTTGCAGGCAAGGGTCGGCTCGAGCATGAGCACGAGCGGGTAACGCTCGCCCTTGCGCTGCTGCGCGGCGACGTACTTGCCGATCGAGACGGTCGATGCCAGGGGGAACTTCATCCAGCCAGCCTTTCTCTCAGTCGTCCAAGTGCAAGAAGCGGAAACGTAATGCGATAGAGGTGGTACCGGATCATGAAATGGAGCGGGAACCCCGCCCCGGTGAAGTGCTCCTCCTCCCAGTCGCCGTCCGTGCGCTGCGCGGCACAGAGATAGTCTGCCGCCCCGCGGCTGCCAGAATCTTCAGCGTTTCCTGCGGCCACGTAGGCCAGGAGGGCCCAGGCCGTCTGCGACGCCGTCGTGAAGCTCGCGCGCCCGCGCCACGCGGGATCGCCGTAGGAGCGGATGTCCTCCCCGAAGCCGCCGCTCTCCTGCTGCACCGAGTCGAGCCAGGCGACGGCGCGGCGCATCGAGGGGTGGTCGTGCGGGATGCCACACGCCTCGAGGCCCGGCAGCGCCGCGCCCGTGCCGTAGAGGTGGTTGACGCCCCAGCGGCCGAACCATGACCCGTCCTTCTCCTGCTCCGAGAGGAGCCACTCGACCCCCCGCTCCGCCGCCTCGGGGTGGACGCCGAGCGTCCCGAGCGCCTCGAGCGAGTGGGCGGTGACGTCCGCGCTCGGCTCGTCCGTCACCTTGCCGAAGTCGCAGAACGGGATCTTGTAGAGCCACATGGCGCTGTTGTCGACGTCGAACGCGCCCCAGCCGCCGTCGCGCGACTGCATGCCGGCGAGCCAGTCGACACCGCGCCGGATCGCGTCCTCCTCGCCGATCCCCAGCCCGTGGAGGGCGAGCGGGAGGACGGCGGTGTCGTCGACGTCGGGGTAGTTGTCGTTCTCGTATTCGAACGCCCAGCCACCGGGCGCGAGGTCGGGCCGCCGGACCGCCCAGTCGCCGTTGACGCGCACCTCCTGCGAGAGCAGGTACTCGCCGGCGCGGACGAGCTGCGGGTGGCCGTCGGAGACGCCGCAGGCGCGCAGCGCTAGCAGCGCGAGCCCCGTGTCCCAGACGGGTGACTGGCAGGCCTCGGGCCGCAGACGCTCGCCGTCTTCGACCATGAAGCCCTGCCACCCCTCGACCGCCTTGCCGAGCGTCGGGTCGTCGAGCCCATGGCCGAGTGCCGAGAGGGCGACGATCCCCCATACCCACGGGGGCTGGATCCCGCCCCACGACCCGTCCGCCTCTTGCCGCTCGCGGATCCAGCGCTCGGCGACGGTGACCGCCCGGCGGCGCAGCGCGTTCGGGCGCCGCGCCGACCGGGTCCGTCCGGGCCTCGCGCCGATGGCGGTCAGATCCACGTCGGCGGGACGCACGGGACGCAGCGACTGCGCGACCGCGAGCGCGACGAACGTCTGCCGCGCCCAGCACGCGAAGTTGTAGATCGACACCGGCGACGAGGGCGGCAGGAGGACGAGCTCGGGCGGGATCGGCACCATCGCCTGCCAGGGCCACTGGCCGAGCAGGGCCATGAAGCACTTCGTGAAGAGGCGGCTCTTCCGAATCCCGCCCTCGCGCTGGATGTACGCGAGCGCCTGCGGGCCGGGATCGACGCCCGCGAGCCGGCAGGCGGCGTACGCCTCGATCGACGTCGAGAGATCCGGGGGGCCTTCGAACCAGATCGACCAGGTGCCGTCGTCGCGCATCCTCGCGAGCAGCTCGTTGGCGATCCGCCGGTCGAGCTCCGGCGTGCGCAGGCCGAGGTAGTGGTTCCAGAAGAGGTGCTGCGCCGTCATGGTCACGTTCGACTCCAGCTCCCCGACCCAGATCCCGTCGGGGCGCTGCAGCTCGAGCAGCCGGCGTGAGCCCCGCTCGATCGCCGCGTCGAGGCGCGTCAGCTCCTGCGTGACCGTCACCCGCGCCTCCGACCGGTGGCAGCCACCGTCACGTCTTCGTCACGAGATCCGCCGCGTAGACGGGCGGCCTGCGACGAAATCGGCACGCTCTCGTATCGGTGCCTGCCACCGGTCGTCATGCGCCGCCCGCGGTCATGCCGTAACTCTGGCGGATGTGCTGCTCAAGATGTGCTGAGCCGCCCGGCGACCGCTCCGCACCGCGCTCTCCATCGTCGCCGGCCACCCCGTGTCGGTCCACGTGCCCGCGCGGGCGACGTTCGGGCGGGAGGTCTCGACCCCCGGACGCTGCACGCCGGGCCGGAGCGCGACCGTCGCGTACGGCTCCCGGCTCACGCGCGACCAGAGCAGCTCCGCCTCGCCGAGTCGCTCGGTGAGCTGGCCGGCGATCAGCTCCACGAGCTCGCGCCCGCGCACCTCGAGCAGCTCGGGCACGCCGCTCGAGACGACCGTGAGGTATTGCCCACGGTCGGGCCGGTTCCCGGTGAGCGCACCCCGGTCGAAGACCCAGTGCGCGTCCGAGCCGAGCAGCGCCGCGAGCGGCTGTTCGAGCAGCGCCCGGCCGAACCAGAGATGGACGCTCACGATCGGCGAGTCCTCGAGCTCCGGCCCCTCCTCCCCGAGCAGGCGCCCGCTCTCGCGCGGCGGCACCGCGACGACGATCGCGTCCGCGTCGAGCTCGTCGAGTGAGGACACGCGCACGTCGGTGAGCACGGTCGCGCCGGCAGCCTCGAGCGCAGCCCCGGCCGCGTCGCCGTGCATCCGGCCGAGCGGCCGCGTCGGGAGGATCAGGTCGCTCGACGCGCGCGGGCCGAGCAGCGCCGTGCGGACCGTGAAGAGGCCCGCCCCGGCGTCGGCCTCGTCGCAGCGGAGATTGAGCGCCGGACGGATGAAGACATCCCAGAAGCGGCGGATCGAGTTGCTGCTCGCGCCCAGTCGTCCGAGCAGCTCCGCGAAGGATTCCCCGGGTTGCGACTGCGCGGAGCGCAGTCGCAGGAGTGTGAGCGGGATCCGCAGCCGCTCCCTTGCGGAGAGATGCCTGTAGCGGAGCAATGCACGCAGGCTCGGCTCGATCGCCGCGACAGCACCGCGCTCGTCGAGCACGGGCAGCGCCAGCCGCGTGCGGAGAAACGAGCCGCCCTCGCCGATCCGCTCGAGAAAGCGCAGGTACTCCGTGAAGCAGCCAAGCGCGATGTGCTGCCCGTTGTCGGGCGGCGGCTCGGGATCGCCGTCCCGCTCGGGCAGCGTCTGGACGGCGCCGCCGAGCGTCGGCCGCGCCTCGAGCACGGTCACGGCCTGACCCGCGTCGACGAGGTCGAGCGCCGCGGCGAGACCGGCGAGGCCTCCCCCGACTACGGCGACCTTCACGACAGGAGCCCCCTCGCGACGACGGCGAGCTTGCGCGGAGCGGAGAGCCGCGTCTTCTCGCCGAAGACGTCGAAGCCGCCCGCCTCGATCCGGTCGAGCGTCTCCCGGTACAGCCCCGCGAACGTGCGGACGCAGAGAGCGCTGCGTCGGTCGAGCGACTCGAGCAGGCGGAGGCCGTCGGCGAGGTGCGCCCGCGCGCGCTCTGCCTGGAAGGCCAGGAGCGCCCGGAGCTCCGGCGACGGCGCAAGCTGGTCGACACCGAAGGCCGCGAGCTCGTCCTGCGGCAGGTAGACCCGGCCGAGCCACCGGTCCTCGTCGACGTCGCGGATGATGTTGATCAGCTGGAGCGCGATGCCGAGCGTCATCGCGTGCTCGGTGTCGTTCGAGCCGTAGACCGGCACGCAGGCGAGCCCGACCGCGCCCGCCACCTTCTCGCAGTAGCCGCGCAGCTCGGCGAAATCGGCGTACGTGGACTGCTCGAGGTCCTGCAGGCCGCCGTCCACGAGCGCCGCCAGCGGCTCGCGCGGGATCTCGAAGCGCTCGCGGGCGTCGCGGAGCGCGACGAAGACCGGGCCCGCCGGGTCGCCGTCGAGCGCCGCACGGAGCTCCTGGAGCCGGGAGCGCTTCTCGTCTGGCGGCAGCTCGCCGTCCGCGACGTCGTCGACGGCCCGCGCGAAGGCGTAGATCGCGGCGATCGCCTGCCGCTTCTTCCGTGGCAGCACCATGATCCCGTAGGCGAAGTTCTTCGCCTCGCGCCGGGTGATGCGCTCGACCTCGCTGTAGGCCTCCTGGACGGTCATCGCACGAGCACGAGCGCGGCCTCGCGCGCGAGCCGTACGCGCGACGGCCGTGGCCGACGGCTGTAGACGTCCCAGCCGGCCGACTCGAGCACGTCGAGCGCGGCCAGGCCGCCGCGGGCGAAGAGCGCGACCGCGCGGCCGAGCCGACCGCCGATCCGCGCCCGCAGCACCTCTCCCGCGGCGAGCAGCTCGGCCGCGCGTTGCGCCTCGAACCGCAGCAGCGCACGCAGCTCCTCCGTCGGCCGGTCGAGCGGCGGATCGCCGAACGTGCGCCGGTCCTCCGCGGGCAGGTAGACGCGGCCGAGCTCGAGATCGCGCGGCACGTCCTGGAGGAAGTTCACGAGCTGGAGCCCCGTGCAGACCGAATCGCTCGCCGCGACGAGCTCGGCGTCGTCGAGGCGGCGAAGGACGCCGAGCACGAGGCGGCCGCACGGGTCCGCCGAGTGGACGCAGTAGTGCTTCAGGTCCGCCCAGGTCTCGTATTCGCTGACCCGCTGGTCGATGCGGTTCGCCTCGATCAGCCGCAGAAACGGCTCGCGCGGCAGGTCGAACTCGCGAATCGTCGGCTGGGCGTTCCGCAGCACCGGCCACGTCGCCTCGCCCGCGAACGCCGCATCGACCTCCCGCTCGAGCTCGTCGAGCGCGGCCAGGCGGTCGCCGTCATAGGCGTCGCCGAGCTCGTCGACGAGCCGCGCGTAGCAGTAGAGCGCCCGGATGTGCGGGCGCAGCGGGCGCGGAAAGAGAACCGAGCCGACCGGGAAGTTCTCGCCGGCCGCCCGCGCTGCGATCTCGGCGAGCTCCACGTTGCCATTCTTGCTTGAATGGCCGCGCGGGCGGCGGGCGCCGCGCGAGCCGAGGGAGGAGGAGATCGTGACGGACGTTCGAGCACCGGGCCCCGGAGCGTCAGGGCGCGAAATCGCGGTGACCGGTGTCGACGAACAGGAAGGCGCCGTCGTCGTCTCGCTCGCGGGAGAGCTCGACCTCTACAACGCCGACGAGGTGCGGAAGGCGCTTCTCGACGCCTGCGCTGCAGAGCCGGAGGCGCTCGTGGTCGACCTCGCAGAGGTCCGGTTCATCGACTCGACCGCTCTCGGCGTCCTCATCGAGGCGCGCTCGCGGATGGCCGACCGCAGCGGCTTCCGTCTCGCTGCGCCGGGCCTCGAGACCCGGCGGGCACTCGAGGTGTCGGGCCTCGACCGCCATTTCGTCGTCCACGACACGGTCGCGGAGGCGCTCGAAGCGGCTCGCTGACCCCGGGCGACCGCCTCGATCCCGCCGCGCGCTCCCACCGTGATCCGCGACCCTCTACTCTCGCCCGAGTCGCTCGCGCGCTACGCCGACGCGATCGCGCGGACCTCCCTCGGCATCGGGGAAGGGGACACGCTCGTCGTCCAGGGCGAGCCCGAGCACCGCGAGTTGCTCGTCGCGATCGCCGAGTCCGCCTACCGCGCGGGCGCGCGGTTCGTCGACGTGGTCACCGCCGACCCGCTCGTGATGCGTGCACGCCTGCTCCACGGCGCCGACGACGCGATCGGCGCGATCTCGCCGTGGTCCCGCCGCCGCTTCCGGGAGGTCGCGGGCTCGCGCGGCGCGCTCTGCGCGATCACCGGCGAAGGCGAGGCCGGATACCTCGACGGCGTGCCGCCGGAGCGGATCGCGACCGACTACTCGCGGCGCGCGAAGGAGCTCGCGTTCCTCCGGCGCGCGCAGCTCAACATGCGGGCGCGCTGGACGATCGCCGGCTGGCCGACCGACCACTGGGCCGGTCAGGTCTACCCGAAGCTGAAGCCGCTCGAGGCGAAGCGCCGGCTCGCGGGCGACCTCCTCCACTTCTGCCGTCTCGCCGACGAGGACGGAAAGGGGACGAGCGGCTGGAGCAAGCACCTGCGCATGCTCGCCCGCCGCTCTACGCGGCTGACGAAGCTCGGCCTCGAGCGGCTCGAGCTGCGCGGGCCGGGCACCGCGCTCGACGTCGGCTTCGTCGCCGGCACGCGTTGGCTCGGCGGCCCGGAGGAGCTCGTCGACGGCCGGAGCGTCGCCTCGAACCTGCCGACCGAGGAGGTCTTCACGAGCCCGGATCCGCGCGCTACGAACGGGACGTTCCGCTGCACGTTCCCCCTGTCGTTCCGCGGCCGGTTGATCCACGGGCTTCGCGGCGAGTTCTCGAACGGCCGGCTCGTCGGGCTCGAGGCGGGCTCGGACGACGATCGGGACTTCGTCGCCGCCTACCTCGACACCGACCGGATGGGCCGGCGGCTGGGCGAGGTGGCGCTCGTCGACTCCTCGTCGCGCATCGGTCAGACCGGCCGGATCTACTACAACACCCTGCTCGACGAGAATGCAGCCGCCCACATCGCGTTCGGCAGCGGTTTCGGAGGCACGCGGTCGGAAACACCAGCGCGTGGCGTGAACCGCTCGGCCACGCACCTCGACGTCATGATCGGCAGCCCGGAGCTCGAGGCGACCGGCATCGACGGGCGCGGCCGCAGGATCCCGCTGATCCGCGAGGGGGCCTGGCGGATCTGATCCGGGAGGGAGTCGCGTGTGCTGCGCTCGTCGCAGCCGTCGCGCTGGCGGCCGGCTGCGGGGGCGGCGGGTCGCATCCCCGGACGACGACGCGGGCGTCGGCTGCCGGCCCTCCGAAGTGCACCCTCTCGATGAAGCAGCGCCGCGTGATCGCGGGCGCGAAGCGCATGATCGTGCGCATGCACAAGCTCGAAGCGCCGCTGAAGACGGTGCACGAGCAAGGACCGCTCAAGCTGGAGCTGCTGCTGAACAAGTTCCTGCTCTCGATCGGCGTGCTCCCGGTGGACGAGCGCGCCCTCCTCATCCGCAAGGCGAAGAGTGCGGTCGGCCTCTGCCGTGACTGCTTCGACGCCCTCGAGGCCGAAGAGCCTGCGGTGCAGACCCGCCTCGGCGGGTCGCCCTGCAAGCCCGGCTTCTAGCGGCCGAACAAGGTTCGAGCCGCATTTCCGTCGCTCCGCGATTACCCTCGGCGGCGATGCCCGAGAGGCCCGAGGAGCTCTGGGACAGGGTGCACGGCCGGCTGCGCGTGCCGCCCGTCGAGGAGTGGGAGACGTGGCCGTTCGCGGGCCGGCTGAGCGTGCGGCCGCTCGACCGGCCGGTCGACCGGGAGGCGCCGCGCCACGGGGAAGGCGGAGTCGACTGCCGCCGCTGCGCCGCGACCGACGACGAGTACCTCTGGACGAACGAGCACTGGCGGCTGTTCACGTTCGAGAAGCCCAGCGGCCTGCCGCTCGTCGTCCTACTCGAGCCCCGCGAGCACTAGGCCGAGCCGGGCGACCTGTCAGACGAGCTCGCCGCCGAGCTCGGCCTCATGCTCGCGCGGATCGAGCGCGCGATCCGGTCGCTCGGCGAGCTCGGCCGCGTCCATGTCTGCCGCTGGGGCGACGGAGGCGAGCACCTCCACTGGTGGTTCATCGCGCGGCCCGCGCGCCTGCCGCAGCTGATCGGCTCCTTCGCCGCGATCTGGGACGACGTCCTTCCGCCGACGCCCGAGGACGTGTGGCGCGCCGACCTCTCCGCCCTGAGGGCCGCGCTCGACGCCGCCGAGAGCTAGCCGTCGACAAGGAGCCCGTTGAGGGGCCCCCAGAGCGCCGAGGAGCGGCGCGAGACGTGCGGCAGCAGCGTCAGCTTCCCGTCCGCCCAGCCGTCGCGCCTCCGGCGCTCGAGCCGCTCCTCGGCGAGCGGCTTCCACAACTCGTCGAACACGCGCGCCGGATCGCCGTCGATCTCCCCGCGGGGGCGCTCGAGGTGCTCCTCCCACAGCCGGAGCCGCATCTCCCGCGCGAGCGCCGGCTCACGCACGACGACGTTCGCCTCCGTGTCGTTGAACAGCGAGTGCTCGTTGAGGTTCGCCGAGCCGACGGTCAGCCAGGTGTCGTCGACCACTGCGGCCTTCGAGTGCACGTACACGGGCCGGCCGCCGCGACCGGGCTGGAAGAGCGTGCAGGCGAGGAAGCGGGTCGTGTCGTCGCCCGACTTCTTGTCGGCGTCGATGAGCAGCCCGACCTGCCCGCGGCTGTCGTCGGCGCCGTTGTTCGGGTGGGCCGGGAGGACGGCGATCACGCGAAAGTCGTCGCACGGCGGCCGGCGCAGCTTCTCGGCGAGGACGAACGTCACCTCCGGGGACCAGAGGAACTGGCTCTCGAGGTAGACGAGCCGTTCGGCCGACCGCAGGGCGCGGAGGTAGCTCTCGAGGATCGACCACTCGCCATCCCGGCAGGGCTCGTACATCCGCTCCGCCACCGTTCGCACGAGCTGCGCCTCGACTCCGCCGGCGACGGCCGCCGGAACGGTGGGCTCGGGCAGGTTCCCGTCGGCGACCGCGCGCCAGCGCATGAGGAAGTGGCGCGCGACGTCGGCGACGATCGGCCCCTCGAGCCTCACGGCGCTGTCGTGCCAGCCGAGCCCCCCGCGGGGAGGGTGCTCGCTCGAGTCGAGCCGGTCGCCCGCCAGGCCCGTGAGGTCGATCCCGCCGACGAAGGCAACCTCGCCGTCCACGACCACGAGCTTCTCGTGGTGGCAGTGGAACGGCCGCTCGCGCGCATCGAGCGCCATCGCGATCCGCGTGCCCCGGACGAGCTCGTCGCGAGCCTGCCGCACCTCGCGCCGGGTGGGATGGAAGAGCGGCAGCGGCGCGCCCGCCCAGGCGAGGACGCGCACGTCGACTCGCTCGGCAGCCTCCGCGAGCAGCTCCCGCAGCGCAGGCCCTGCCTCGGCGAGCCGGAAGGACGGGTCGAAATGCCAGCCGGTGAGGTGGACGTGCGAGCGTGCAGAGCGAATCGCGTCTGCGATCCGCGGCAGCGCCTCGCTCCCGTCGACGAACGGATCGACACGGCAACCGGAGCGCGGCGCGAACGCCGCGGTGCGCGCCCAGTCGGCTTGGGTCGAATGGATGGCCTCCGCGTGGCCGCGACGGCGGAGCCGCCGCGCATGGCGGGCGCGCATGGCGCGCTCGATCGTCTCCCCGACCAGGTCGTCGAGGCGGTTGAGCGGGTACGGAGCCACGGCGGGGTCATGCCCCCGGGCGCGACTCTCAACCGGTCGTCGAGGGCGTCGTGGTCGTCGCGGGGTACGGCGAGTAGGACGGTGCGTAGCTGTACGTGCCGGTACCGCTGATCACGGTGCCGGTGAGATCCGGCTGAGGGAAGTCCACGACCGGCAGGTTCTCGACTGCGGGGCCCATGAATTCGCGCCAGATCTGCGCGGGCAGCGAGCCGCCGAACACCTGGTAGAGGCCCTCGACGTTGTAGAGCGGGATCTCGCCTTTCGGATAGCCGACCCAGACACACGTTGCGAGCTGCGGCACGTAGCCGCAGAACCACGCGTCCACGTAGTTCTCGGCGGTTCCGGTCTTGCCCGCTGCGGGGCGTCCGATCGCCGCGGCGGTACCGGTGCCGTGCTCGATCACACCCTGGAGGGCGTACGTCAGCTGGG
This sequence comes from uncultured Actinomycetes bacterium, assembly GCA_963796265.1. Classification (GTDB taxonomy): domain Bacteria; phylum Actinomycetota; class Thermoleophilia; order Gaiellales; family Gaiellaceae; genus Palsa-739. The sequence goes on from CAWCLA010000003.1 coordinate 298,761, forward strand.
CGGCGACGTTCGGGCTGAGGACCCGCTGGCCCGCGGTGCTGATCTGCTTCATCACCTTCCCGTTCGGCGCCCGGACGCTCTCGAACGCCTGCGGCGCGTGGTGGATGCCGCCCGAGGCGAAGGTCGCGTACACGTCGGTGAGCTCGAGCGGCGTGAAGCCGACCGAGCCGAGCGTGATCGCGCACACCTGCTTGAAGTCGCTACCGGTGCTCGTGATTCCGAGCTTGTGCGCCATCGCGACGACGTTCCGCACGCCGACCTTCGCGATGAGCTGCGCGAAGATGGTGTTCACGGAGTTTGCGGTCGCGTCGAGGAGGTTCATCGTGCCGGCCTGCTCGTCGCCGTAGTTGTGGACGTCCCACGGCCCGTTCTGGTCCGCGCATTGCGGGTCGGTGATGAAGAGCTCGGGCGGCCCGTAGAAGGTCGAGTAGAGAGAGTCGCCCTCGCTCAGGGCCGTCGAGAGCGTGATCGGCTTGAAGGAGCTCCCCGTCGAGCGGTGCCCCTGCGTCGCAAAGTTGAACTGCATCCGTTGCCCGCTCGGGAGGTAGTCGACCATCGCCTTCACCGCACCCGTGCGCGGGTCGATCGCGACGAGCGCCGCCGCGGGGTCGCTCCGCGTCTTCATGACGGAGCTGACCGCGTGGAAGGCGAGCGCCTGCAGGCGAGGATTCAGCGTCGTCTTGACCTTGAGGCCGCCGCGCTCCACCTGCCGCTCGCTGAACGTCTTCGCAAGCTGCTGCGTCGCCCAGCCGAAGAAGTTCGGCTGGTGCTGCTGCGAATAGAGGTGGCCGGGCCTCAGCAGCAGCGGCTTGTGGATCGCCTGCTTGAGCTTCGCCGCGGAGATGTAGCCGTTCCTCCACATCGCCCGCAGCACCTCGTTCCGCCGCGCGACGGCGGCGTGCGGGTTGCCGATCGGGTCGTCGGTCGTTGGTGCTTGCGGCAGGCCGGCGAGGAGCGCCGCCTGCGCAAGGGTCAGCTCCGAGGCGTCCTTCGAGAAGTACGTCGTCGCCGCCGCCTGCGCGCCATACGCATGCCTCCCGTAGAAGACCTCGTTGAGATAGGCGGCGAGGATCCGCTTCCGCGACAGCCGCTGGAAGAGCTTCTCGGCGAGGCAGGCCTCCTTGATCTTGCGCGACAGCGTCCGCTGCGGGTTGCCGATGTAGAGGTTGCGCACGAGCTCCTGCGTGATCGTCGAGCCGCCCTGCACGATGTGCCCCTGCGAGATGTCCTGGTAGAAGGCACGCGCGATGCCCTGGTAGTCGAGCGCGTCGTGCTGCCAGAAGCGGGCGTCCTCGATGGCGACGGTGGCCTCGGGCAGCCAGTGCGAGATCTTCGAGAGCGGCAGCGGCTGCCGGTTCGTCGCCGACGGGACGACTCCGAGCAACCGGTTGTTGTCCGTGTAGAGGAACGAGTTCTCGCCAAGCGCAAGCGGTCGGAGGTCTGAGAGGCTGCACGTCGAGAGCAGGATCCGCTGGCCGGTGAAGGCGACGGTGGCGAGCAGCAGCGCGACGACCGCGGCGAGGAGAAGTGCCGCGATCAGCACGATGCTGCGGCGCTTGCGGTGGCGGCGACGGAGCCGGGCGTGGCGGGCGGCGAGCAGGCGCTCGAAGTCGCGGTCCGCGCGCGACGGCTGCCGCCGGTGCGGCCCTCCTCCGTTACGACCCTGCTGTCCGGCCACTCCTCCGGCATTGTGCTTGATCCGGCGGAGTCCGAAACGGAAACGGGTCGCTCAGGCGGCGAGGAGGAGCCGCACGGCGAGCGCGAGCAGGGCGAGCGCGAGCGTCCGCTCGATCGTGTGACCGTGGATGTGGCGCGACGCGTGCGCGCCGGCCTGCGCCCCGACGACGACGCCGACGGAGAGCGCAATCGCCCTGTGGACGCCGGTGCCGCCCGCGAAGCTGCCCGAGACGACGTGCGTGACCGTCCCGGCGCCTGCCATCCACCCGAGGACGTAGTGCGAGGTGGCAGTTGCGATATGGGTCGGGAACCCGAGCGCGCGCACGAGCAGCGGCACGTGGATGACGCCGCCGCCGATACCGAGGAAGCTCGAGACGAACCCGACGCCCGCGCTGTAGGCAGCGCCGCGCCAGACCGGCACGTCGTACTCGAAGAGCAGGCCCTGCCGGTCGACGAGCAGCCTCCGCTGCACCCCGCGCCGCGGGGGGATCGGCCGCCAGCGGTCGCCCGCGAGCAGCCAGAGCGCGAGCAGCGCGAGCACGCCTCCCATCAGCCCGTCGAAGATGTGCCGTGAGACGACGCCGGTCAGCAGCGCCCCACCGACGGCGCCGGGCATCGCCGCGGCGGCGAAGATGCTCCCGCTTCGCCAGTCGACGCGCCGCTGCCGCAGGTAGGCGGCCGTGCCCGAGGCTGCGTTGAAGAAGACGACGGTCAAGCTGATCGCCGTGATGGTGCGCGGCGAGTCGTGCGGGTAGACGAGCAGGAGGATCGGTGTGAGGACGAACCCGCCGCCGGACCCGAGGAGCGTCCCGAAGGCGCCGACGCCCAGGCCGAGGAGCACCAGCAGGACCGCGGTCTCGACGTCGAACGGCACGCGGGCTCAGTCCGCACCGTCGCGTGCCCGGGCGGCACGGGACAGCCGGTAGAGCACGTGCGGCCGCAGCGGGTGTCCGGCGGGAACGCGCGGATGCTCGAAGTCGTCGCCGGGGTCGCGACTCATCCCGAGCCGCTCCATCACCTTCCACGAGGGCTTGTTGAGCCGCGAGGTAAACGAGACGACCTCCTCGAGACCGAGCTCCTCGAACCCGTAGGCGAGCGCGGCACGGCCGGCCTCGGTCGCGTAGCCGCGGCCCCAGTGCTCGCGCGCGAGGCGCCACCCGACCTCGACCGCGGGCGTGAAATGCGCCTCGAAGCTGGGCCGCGCGAGCCCGACGAAGCCGATGAAGCTCCCGCCGCCGGTGACCTCGACCGCCCACAGGCCCCAGCCCTCGTCCTCGATCTGCCGCCGGGCGCGTGCCGCGAGCGCGTCGCTCTGCTCGCGCGACGGAGGCGCCGGGAAGTAGCGCATCGTCTCGGGATCGGCGTTGAGCTCCGCGAACGGCTCGAGATCCTCGTCGCGCCACTGCCGGAGCAGAAGCCGCTCGGTGAGAAGCTCGGCCACGGCCGCGATGATAGGTCTCGGCGCCGGGGCGTTTGCGCGCCGTCGGCGGGGGGATCTTCTCTGGAGTGACGGCCCTCATCGTTTCCTCGACCATCTCGACGCTGCACGGGATCCACGACTTCTTCCATTCGACCGGTTTCGTCGTCGCACGCAATCTCGCGGTCCTCCTCGCCGTCGTGTTCTGGCTGGCGCTGGCGTTCTGGGTGCACAAGGACGCGCGACGGCGCATCGGCGACCCGTTCCTCGTCTTCGCCGCGACCCTCCTCGGGCTCGTGCCCCCGTACATCGGACCGGTCGTCTACCTCCTCTTTCGGCCGTCCGAGACGCTCGACGACGCGCTCTCGCGCCGCGTCGAGCTGCGTGCGCTCGAGCAGCAGCTCGCGCAAGCCCGCCCGGCCTGCCCGGTGTGCAACTCTGCGGTCGAGGCCGACTATCTCGCCTGTCCGGTCTGCACGACGATGCTCCGCCGGCCGTGCGAAAGCTGCGACGCCCCGCTCGAGCCTCTCTGGCAGATCTGCCCCTACTGCACCTCGCCGGTCGAGCCGGCCGCCTCGCAGGCTGACCTCGACGAGGCGCTCACGGCAGAGGCGCGGACGATCACCCTGGTCGACGACCCCGTCCCGCTCGTGGCGCAACCCGAGCGTCGCGCCGCCGACGCCTGACCCGGAGAGCCGACGGGGAGACTCGAACTCCCGACCCATCATTACGAGGGCTGATCAGTTGTCGTCCGGGGACGCACCCAGTCGAGCTAGGCCGCATGGCTCCGCGAGATCGGCGCCGCGGCCCAGAAGCAGGGTGGAGCGCACCGGTTCCGAGAACGGCCCCTCCGCGAGCCACGGCTGCGTCCACGTCCCGCACGATGCCATGGCATCTCTCTACGCGTGGCTCCCGGTCGGCGCGAGGGTGATCGTGGCGCGCGACTGGCCGGACGGCCCCCGCTACGCGGCCGGCACGAGCTGGCGCGTGCGCGGGGGCGTGCGAGAGAGGAACGGCTCGATCGCGTCCGGGGCGAGCGGGCGGGAGAGGAAGAATCCCTGGCCGTAGTCGCAGTGCTCGCGCTGGAGCTGCTCGAGTTGGGCGTGGTCTTCGATGCCTTCGGCGAGTGTCTCCAGGCCGAGGGTCCTCCCGAGCTGCACGAGCGTGCGGATGAGGGCCGCCGATTCGTCGGTCGCGGCGATGCCGGAGATGAAGGAGCGGTCGATCTTGAGGGCGTCGACCTTGAACCGCCGGAGATACGCCAGCGAGCTGTAGCCGGTGCCGAAGTCGTCCATCGCGACCCGAACGCCGAGCGTCTTGATCGCAGCGAGCCGCTCGGCGATGCTGTCCGGATCGCGCATGAGCGTCGTCTCGGCAACTTCGAGAGTGAGCTCCGCCGGATCGAGGCCGCTCTCGTCCAGAGCGTCCCTGACGTCGTCGACGAGCGAGGTGTCGTCGAACTGGCGCGCCGAGATGTTGACGGAGATGCCTACCCGGTAGCCGCGGCGGCGCCATGCGGCCGCTTGCGCGCAGGCCTGGTGGAGCACCCAGCGGCCGATCGGGACGATCGTTCCCGCCCGCTCGGCGATCGGGATGAACTGATCCGGCTGGATGATGCCGCGGACCGGATGACGCCAGCGGAGAAGTGCTTCGACGCCGGTGACGGATCGGTCGCGCAGGTCGAAGGTGGGCTGGTAGAGGAGGAAGAGTTGTTCGCGGGCGAGCGCGCCCCGCAGGTCCCGCTCGAGCATGACCCGGTCGCGCGCGACGATCTGCATCTTCGACTCGAAGAGGACGTAGCGGTGCTTACCGGTGTTCTTCGCCTCGTAGAGGGCGAGGTCGGCGGCGTGCAGGAGCCCTTCGGCGTCCGCTCCCTCTTCGCTGACGGCGATGCCGATGCTGGCGTCGATCGAGAAGGGCTGCCCGCCGGCTTGGTCGAGGTCGACCGGCTGTCCGAGCACCTCCAGGATCCGCTCGGCGACGAGCTCGGGGCTCGCGTCCGGGCCGGGCGAGTCGAGCAGGACGATGAACTCGTCGCCGCTGATCCGGCCGACCGTGTCGGCCTCCCGGATGACGCTCGCCATCCGGGCGCCGACGACCTGCAGGAGCTGATCGCCCGCGGCGTGGCCGAGAAAGTCGTTGACCTGCTTGAAGCCGTCGATGTCGACGTACAGGGCGGCGGCCGGGGTCTGTCGGCGTCGCGCGCGGGCGAGCATCTGCTCCGCGCGGTCGAGCACCAGCGTCCGATTCGGGAGCCCGGTCAGGCCGTCGTGGAGGGCCAGGTAGCTGAGGTCGTTCCGGGCGGTGAGCAGATCGCGGCGGGCGATGAACTGGCGCAGGAGGACGAGAACGGCCGTGGCGGCGGCGGCGACCACCATGCCGAGGCGACCGGCGAGCGAGTGATCGAACTGCGCGTAGAGCATCAACCCGAACACGACCGCAGGCGCGAAGTACGGCAACCAGCCAACCCAGTCTCCCAAGGCTGCCCACCTGCTACGGAGAAGACGACCGCCGATACGCCACTCGCCCGGATCCGGACTGCCCTGGGCCGGACCGGCGAGGACAAAGAGCGACCAGCCACCGACGAAGGCGAGGTCGACCACGACCCTCAGCGAGTCGTTCGAATGCAGGAGCGCCCAGCTGTTCGTGACGTCGCCGACGATCGCTACGAGCGTCCCGATGGCGAGGTAACGCAGCGCCCGCTGCGTCGATCGGCTCGCGACGCGGCTGATCGCGTACGTCAGACCGAAGATCTGCAGCAGATCGCCGACCGGATACGCGCCCGCGACTACGCGATCGAGAAGCCGTTGCCCGCCGGCGGAGACGGTCGGCCCAAGCACGAGAAACCAGATCACGGCGCCCCCGGCAACCACCACCGTTGCTACGTCGAGCCAGAGACGAAGATTCCCCGCCCGGGTCTCGGCGCGCTTGGGAAACCGCAACAGCCCCACCAGGAACACCGCGAAGAACGCCATCTCGCAGCCGTCGATCGGAGAGGGAAACGGCACGGCGCCCGTCACCACCTGATAACCCAGGGTCGTCGCGAAGGTCGCCGTCAGGAACACGGCCGAGGCGGTGAGCCAACGCCAGGCGGACGCCGTACGCCGCTCGCCGCAACGGCGCGAGGCCGTCCAGAAGAACGCGACGGTCGGCAGACCGGGCAGCACCAGGAATACGTCGGCCACCCAGGCGCGAGTCGACGCAGACCCCCACGACGAGAAGCGCCACGCCGAGTACAGGGCGAAATACGCCCCGACGGCGGCAGCCAGTCTGCGCGCGGCACCCGAGCTCATCCAGGGGGCCTCGTCCCGTTCGTCGGCCTCGCCGGAAGACGGCGGCGGCCGAGTCAGATTCGCGCTTGGCTCAAGCGCCCCCGTCTCTCGATCGCGGCCGCCCCCGTGTCTCTCACCGATGGGCATAGCCAAGAGTCATCGGGCGTGGTCAGCCCGCGCAAGATCCGGGATTCCACTGATCTGCCGCCCGCCGCCACGAAGTCGTGTCAACCAGCCGACGTAGCAGGCGCTTCGTCGATCGAGAGCCGACGGGGAGACTCGAACTCCCGACCCCATCATTACGAGGGCTGATCAGCTGTCGTCCGAGGACGCGTCGAGTCGCGTGAAGCCGCATGGTGCCGAGGGATTCGCGCCGCGGCGATGGCGCCCGAAGACCCCAAGTGACAGAGGCGTGGACCCCGCGTAGACCCCGGCTTTCGGTCAGGGAATGAAGCTCGTGCTCACCGGGGAGAGATGGACGTTCGCGGCCGCTCCGACTCGGCGACGAGAGTGCGGGCTCGCTTCCCGCCGCGCCTGAGGAGGACATCCCTGAACCCTGGCCGAGGGCCAGCGTCATCGCACGAAGCGTTGAACGACGGTCAGTCGCTCGACAACACGTCCACCTGGGGCGACGATGGTCGCCCCAGGTGGTCAGCTGTGGCTCAGTAGTTGGGCCAGCTGCGTCGGCCTAGGGACAGGGAACGCCCGGGAAAGATGGAGTGACCGTCGCGCCGTCGGCGAAATGGGCAACCATGCAGTGGGCCTCGGGAACCTGCGAGGTTGCTTCTTTGTAGATCCAGACGTTATGGGTGACTGGCACGGTCACTTCGTTGCCGCCGGGTTCGACATTGAACGAGATGGAAGTGACGCCGTCGATGGCGACGCCGCTGACGATGAGGGTGTCGGCAGTGGTGGGCCACGCGATGCTGAACGTAGTGGGTTGCGACTGGCTGAGCGGAGGTCCGCAGCCCCCTCCTGCCTCGCCGAATAGGCAAAGGTCGCCGTTTGAATTGGTCAGCCCGTAGACCTTGGACCCGTCGGGCATCGTGCCGAGGACACGCGCGGTGTCCGGCAAGAGGGCGGGAGACCCTGCTTTAGCGTTTGCTTGCTGGACGATCGCGGCAATTCCGGCAGGAAGGACGTCGGCGCCGACCTGTGTGTTCTGGGCCGCACTGATCCCAGTGAATGCGCCCAGGCCATCAGCGATCGCGAGACCCGCGCCAGCGAGCGCGGCTACAGCGACGGCTGCCACGAGCAGGGGTCGCACGCGGCGCAGTCCATGGCTAGAGGGGCGTTGACGGGGGTTATCGGGTCCCGCGTGGCTGTTGAGGACGGAGCGCAGCTCCTCAAGCGAAACGAGTTCTTCGCTATGTGTGGTCATTGGAGTTCTCCTTTCGCTGCTCTACCGTGGGCGCATAACCCGCCGCGGTGAGCGAGTAGGCCAATCGTCTTCGCGCGTCGTGGAGGTTCGACTTCACGGTGCCGACCGAGCAGCCGAGGACTTGCGCGGTCTCCGCCTCGCTCAGGCCCGCCTGCAGCCGCAAGGCGGCTGTTGCCCGCAGGCTGGGTGGCAGACGATCGAAAGCCTGCTTGAGCGCCGCCTCGCGCCCTTCGACGGGTGTGAGTGCCTCCATTTCTTCGACGACGGGAGCGCTGCGGACTCGTACTAGACGCTCCCGTCGCGCGATCTTCAGCGCCCGGCGGGTTGCGACCCGCAGCGCCCATGTCCTTACGGCTGCAGGATCACGGAGCTTGCTGATACCCCGGCTGATGTCGAGAAGCGCCTCCTGTGCTGCATCCTCAGCCGCCCACGACCCGGAGCCAACCACCAATCGCGCGGTCTGGACGACCAACGGCCGCAACTCATCGAGCAACTGGTTAAGAGCGGCAGAGTCGCCCGCGTTGGCGCGGCGGACAAGCGAAACCGTGACCGATCCGACATCCATTGTCATCTACATAGAGAGCATCAGCGTGGAAAAGGTTGGGATCCTCGTGCCCCAACCAGTTATGAGCCCCCGTCTGCCTCGAACTCCGTCGAGGAGAGCGTACGCACCGAATACGGACCTGACGGGTAGATCCACCGAGTCAGGCCGCCGTTGGTGTTCCACGGACTCAAGTTCCTGAAGTAATAGTCCATTTCATTACACGTTGAACCGCTCGTGTTATCAGCATCCGCAAAGAAATCGCTCTCCACCGGAGAACCACTCATGACAACCGGATAGCTATTCCCTGCGTAGTGAGCAGTATAGGTGTTGGTTCCATCGCGCGAAATAGATACGCTATAAAAGTTCTGTTTGGATGCGGTCCATGTTAAGACGGTATTCCCGTCGTATCCAACAAAGATGTGCGCGCCATTACCCATATCCCAGACACCAATCCTCAGATACTGCGAATAACCAATATCGACCTGGACATAGCCCTTGACAAACCCGCCATGGACGAGGCTGGTCACTAGGTCAATCTGAGCACTCAAGGATTGGCCCACTGCCGGAATGGCGCTCTTGTAGTAGCCAGCGACGTAATCGCCCGAACAAGTGCTCGCCCATGCGACCTGATTCCCGCCGACGAGTACACCCATACCCGAAGCGAGACAAATCGTCAAGAATGCTACGGATCTTCGTGCCCAATTCAAGGATGCAACGCGACTTTGCACCTTCGCCTCCTTACCGACTCTGTTGCGTTGAACGAAAGCCGCAGGAAGCCGCAGCATGGCCCCGAGCGCGTCGACCTCCATTCCTCTTCGTACCGGCGGTGATGAACCGCCTCGGCACGCCGCAGAGAGGTTCCGGGCTCTAGGCCCCTCCCGCGTAACCTCCTTTCCTCTGGAAGGCGCCGACCTCTAGCCCGCCGTCCGCCGGAAGCCGGCGACTGATAGGGGCCCGGTTGCGGTCGCGAAGTCTCGGGGTGCGAGCGTGCCGCCCGACCTTCTGCCGCAGGAGTCCGCTCTCGACTCCATCAGACCTCTTTCGGCTTGGAACCATCCACGACGCTACGCCCGCGATGGCCAACTGTCAACTTTGTGACAGAGCGTCAATTTGCGCTGCGTCGGTGGGCCCGTATGCTTCCAGCGGGCGCTGCGGCTGACTCCTCAGACTCACGGCTTGGAACCCTTGGGCTCGCGGGAAGGCCGCGCGCCTTTTCAAGCGAAGGACGAGCTGCGATCGGCCCCGAGGCGACTCGCGAGACACTGACGCTCAGCGTCGCGTAGCTTTCCGACCGTCAGCTGTCCTCAGCCAACACCGTCGTTGCGCCTGTGATCGGCCCCAGTAGCACGCGAGACGCAGATGCATCCTGATGCTCGCGTTGCCTCGCGAGACGGGGCGCACTTCAAAGTGCATCTGTGTCTCGCTGGCTATTGAGGCTGGTAGTTCGTCCACGACCGACCCTTCAGCCCGGTGAAGCTGGGCGGATCGGAGTCGTCCGAGCTCCTGCGCTCGCGAGTCCGCGACGGTGATCGGCTACCGTCTTTGCATGGTTGACGAGCGCCTCGACACTGAGCGCGCGCTGCCGGGAAGCGAGCTCGTGGAGCAGGGACTCGCCGATCTCGAGGCAGGCGAGGTGACGATCGAATCGCTGCTCGTCTCGATCGGCGCACCAAGGCTTCGTCGGCTCGGATTCGACGTGCCCCCCACGCTCGAGGATCCTGAGGAGCGCCTCTACCGCCTGCTGGCGCGGGACGATCCCGACGCCGCCCACGGCCGCCACCACGCGCTCGTCCGTCGGCTGGTCAGTTTCGAGCGGGCAGCCGAATCCGCCAGCTAGCCGACACCGAGCGGATCAAGCGCCTGTTGGCCGCGCTCGACGGGGCCGCTGAGCACACGGGGCGCTGCTACCTGACCGGTGGCGCCACCGCCGTGCTCCTCGGCTGGCGTGGCACGACGATCGACGTCGATCTGAAGCTCGTCCCCGAGCAGGACGCCGTGCTCCGCGCCATCCCCGGCCTCAAGGACGAACTGCAAGTGAACGTCGAGCTCGCCGCCCCCGGCGATTTCATCCCCTTGCCGGCGGGCTGGGAAGAGCGCAGCCTTCTTGCCGAGCAGGGAGGGCGGCTCGCCTTCTACCACTTCGATCCCTACGCGCAGGCGCTCTCCAAGCTCGAGCGCGATCACGCCCGCGACCGGGACGACGTCCACGCCCTCATTCGCTCGGGCCTCGTCGACCCAGAGCGCCTAAGCCGCTACTACGAGGAGATCGAGCCGCAGCTCTATCGCTTTCCCGCCATCGACCCACCCGCCTTTCGCGAGCGCGTCGAGCAGGCGCGGACGATCGAGCCGGATCTCGGGCAGGGACCCGAGTTCTAGGCCCACGCGAGCCTCAGGTTCAGCGCTTCTCGCCGGGTGTGGTGGCCGGCTGAGAGACGTCCCGCGCTCGTGAGCGCGGTCAGCCACTCTTCGAGAGCGTCAGGAACGAGCTCGCGCGCCTCGCCGATCGTGGGTGCGCAGGTGATCACGCCGGGTAGCTCCTCGATCGTTGCGCGGACCCAGCCCTGCTCGTCCGGTTCGAACGCAACGTGCAGGTTCACGCCCGCACCGTACATCGCCGCCTGAGCGGCTCAGAGGTCGATGTCGAAGCCGTGCTCGGGGACGAGCTCTCGCTCGAGCTCCATCATCCGGCGGACCCTCAGGAGGCGGTCGACGTCGAACTCGCGATCGCTCGCCTCGAGCATTCGCACGCAATCGACGACGGAAGCGACTTGGGGTCGGAGCCCGCGGCCAAGGTTCTCGCGGTCGGCGCGGCGGCGCAGATCGTCGTACCCGCGCGTCCCCCACGGCGCCGACACGATCCTGAGCTCGCCGGCGCGCGTCGAGGCGGTCACCGGCTCGGCCGAGGCAAGCTGGTCGGCATTCACCGGTGCCTCGAGCTGTTCGAGTACGCGGGCGAGCCGCCGCAGGTTCTCTTCGCGAAGCGAGGGGACGATGTCGAGCCCACGCGTGGTCTCGCCGCTCCCGTTGACGACGCGGGCGAAGCCGCCGACGACGACGTAGCTCACGCGCTCACGGTCGAGCGCCGCCAGGAGCGCGTAAGGATCGAACGGCGGCTCCTTTGTCACCCCTGGCCCTCGAGACGCTCGAGAAGGGCCTGGACGCGCTGCTGCGGCGCCTCGAGCAGGCTCGTCTCCAGCTCGGCGTCGAGGGCCGGCGTCTCTTCGCGCTCGCCGATCTCGATCCGGAGTTCGAAGCCGCAGGCCTCGACGACCGCGCGGAGGTTCTCAAAGCTCGGCTCCTGGCCGCCGACCTCCCAGCGGGCTACCTGAGCGCGCTCGCGACCGAGCCGCGCCGCCAGCTCGCTCTGCGTCAAACTCGCCCGCAGGCGCGCCTCCCGGATGATCTGCGCCGCCGTCATTGCCGCCCGAGTCTACCTCCGTGTTGACTCAGCCGCGCGCTACTGATAAGTTACGCACCCTATGTCGTCCTCGGAGCAGCAGCTCTCGCTCCCGCTCTTCGACTCGGCGCCGGTCGAGCCTCGCCCGAGGCCTGCAGCAGCCACCGAGGAGCAACCCAGGCAGGTCGAGCCGGCGAACGTCGACGAGTTGCACGTCGCGCCCGGCTTGCTGACGACGAGCGAGACGGCCGCACTGCTGCACGTCCACCCGCGCACGGTTCAGCGCCTCGTCGAGCGCGGCCAACTCGAGGCGATCCACCTCGGCACGGCCGTCCGCTTCGACCCCGGCGACGTCGCCGCACTGACCGAGCGGGAGAAGCAGAGGGCGGCAGCAGTCCCTACTGCTCTGGGCGATCGCGTCCGCGCCTCACGCGGCGCCCGCGTCTCCTTCGCCGAGCGCCTACGCTCACGACAGCATGAGCATCGAGCGGCTCAGGCGTAAGGACGGCAAGACCGTCTACGTCGTCCGCTGGTACGAGAGCGGCCGCGGCAGCCGACGCCGCAAGCGCACCTTCGACCGGCGCCGCGACGCCGAGCTCTTCGAAGCCTCGCTGCGGCGGGCGCGCCAGCTCGGCCAGCTCGCCTCCGAGGTGATCGGCTCCAACGCGACGCTCGAGGAGTTCCTCGTCGAGTGGTGGGACACCTACGCCGTCACGCACCTGCGCCCGAACACGCTCGCCGGCTACACGACGCTGCTCGACCGCTGGATCGTCCCCTACCTCGGCCGCTGGCGCCTGCGGGAGGTCACCCGCGAGACAATCGACGGCTACTGCGCCCAGCTGCGACTCGACGGCGCCGGCGTCCCGACGGTCAACCGCGCGCTCGGCCTCCTGCAGGGCGTCTTCCACCGCGCCGTCGAGTGGCGCCGCCTCGCCTGGAACCCGGTCGTCGGCACCCGCCGGCTCAGCCACAGCCGTGCCTCGACGATAGACGCCAGGACGCCGGAGGTCGTGGAGGCGATCCGCAGGCAGCTCGACCAGCAGAACGCCGCGCTCGTCAGCGTGCTCGCCTACGAGGGGCTGCGGCCCGGCGAGGCGTACACCCTCACCTGGGGCGACGTGCTCGACGACCGCGGTCGCGCCCGCAAGCGCCTCATGGTCCGCACCGCGCTCTCCGACGGCGAGGTGACGACGCCCAAGTCGGCGCGCGCCCGCGAGCCCGAGCTCTTCACGCCCGTCGCCCGCGAGCTCGTCGCCCTCCACCTCGCCCAGGGGCGCCCGAGCACCGAGGCGCTCGTCTTCCCCGATGCCGCCGGCAGCCACCTGCGCCGGCAGAACTGGCGCCGCCGCGTCTGGATCCCCGCGCTCGAGCGCGCCGGCGTCCCCTACTTCCGCAGCTACGACCTCCGCCACACCTGCGCGACCCTGCTCCTCTACGAGGGCCGCACGCTCAACGAGGTCGCCGAGCACCTCGGCCACTCCGACCCCGGCTTCACCGCCCGCACGTACGCGCACGTCATGCGCGACGGCTCGCGCCGCCGCCGCGTCCCGATCGCGCAGGCGATCCGGACGGCACGAGCCGCCGCCGCGCGTAGACCCCGCGTAGACCCCTCGACAGAAAAACGGCCCTCCGAGGAGAGCCGCTCCGACGAGAAATCCCTGCAAATCCGGAGAGCCGACGGGGAGACTCGAACTCCCGACCCCATCATTACGAGTGATGTGCTCTACCAGCTGAGCTACGTCGGCGGGGACATCCAGTCTAGCCGGGTCACAGCCCCGTTCCTCAGTCAGCCAGCGGCGAGCGACGGACTCCTCCGCCGCGTCACCGTGCCCGGATCGACACGGCTGACGAGCCGGACATCGAGGCGGTAGGAGCCCGAGCGCAGCATCCGCTTCGGCAGCGTGATCGTCTGCGCGGCGTCGCCCCCGTGCAGCGCACCGCGGGTGGCCACGACCGGCCGGCCGTTGGCGCGGTCGAGCGTGACGAGGTAGAGGCAGTCGCGGCTGCAGCCGAGGACGACGGTGGCGGCCGCCGACGCCGAGAGGCTGTCCGGGAACGTAAGTGTCGTGGGCGTGACGCGCGTCGCGAGCCCCGGACAGACGACGGCGCCGCGCGCGACATCCCGGATCGCCTGCTTGACCGCGGCCGCAGACGCCTTCGCGTGGCCGCTTGCGTAGTAGAGCCCGGTGGCCGGCTGCGGCGCGGCGGCGTCGTCGACGAGGCGGTCGAGGAGCAGCCCGCTCACCCCGGGCGCGCAGGACGCGGCACCGATCGCCGCGGCGTACGCCGTCGCCTGGGTCGCCGCCGAGGCAGCGCCGTCCGTCGGCGGCGGCCCACCCGCATAGGCCCCCGCCTCCGACGACGGCACGGTCGTCGGCACGGCGGCGGCGTCGAGCAGGACCGGCGGCGCCGTCCCCAGCTTCTTCGCCAGCGCCGACTGGAGCCGGCCGAGGTCACCGGCCGCCCAGACTTCCGGCGCAGGCACCGCTGCCGGCAGGAAGGAGACGAAGTCGACGGGAGCGCCGTCCTGTGCGAGTTCCTGCGCAAGCGCGAGCGCCGTCGCCTGCGGCTTCTCGGCCGCGCCGTCGAAGAGCGGCCCGACCGCCACGTCTGACCTCACGGCGACGACCGCCGCCCGGACGGTCGCCAGCGCATCGGCGTAGGCGGCCGCGGCGGCGAGCGCCGGAGCGGGCGCGAGCACGAGGTCGTGGAGCGCCGGAACCTGCTGTGCGAGCGACCCCGCGTACTGCGCGAGCTCGGACCTGCCGGCATCGTCCGACGGCAGCTCGCCCGCGCTCAGCTCGAGCACGAGCCCGACGCTCGACGGCAGCGCCTGCAGCGAGGCGACGACCGCGGGATCCGGCGCCGTCTGCCCGGCCTGCCAGGGCACCGTCAGGCGAACGAGCTGCAGGCCGAGCGAGCCCGCCAGAGCCGCCTGGCCCGGATCGTCGATCCCGATGCCGGTGGCGAAGGAAACGGTGCTGGTCGCGGAGCCGGTCCCCGTCGGCTTCCGCGCCCGCGCCGAGGTGTGGCCGGAAGCGGGGACGCGGACGATCGGCAGCGCAGCGAACGAGGAGCGGTTGCCCGCCCAGTCGACGGCGGTCACACTGACCGGGTAGAACCCGGCGCGCTTCGGCTCGCCCCAGCGGATCGTGTGCCAGCCTCCGTCCAGCGTCAGCCGGACCGAGCGTCCCGCGAGCGTCGAAATGCTCACCGACGCGGGCTTGGAGAGCCAGAAGCGGAGCGCACCCACCGGCGCACTCGCGAGCTTGAAGGCGGGCGGCTCCTTGAGGTACGCCGCAAAGCGGCCGGCCGCCTGGGCGAAGCGCGGATCGGCCGGCGCCAGCTTGTGCAGCAGCTGCACGACGTACCTCAGGTACGAGAGCGGAGAGGGGTTGCCGGCGAGCGAGTAATACGTCCAGTAGCCGGTGTCGAACCTCACCATGGTCGCCGCTGCCGCCTGCTCCATGCGCGCAGCGAGCGTCGTGGCGGTGCCGTCTCCGGTCGCCTGCGCGTACGTCTCGAGCGAGACCACCGACTGCAGCTGTGCATTGAGAACCGGGTTCTTGCTGAAGGAGTAGAGCCGGATCCAGGGCCCGGCGGAAACCTGCGTCGTCAACCGCGGAACCGCGCGGAACGCCTTCGTGGCCTCGCGCAGGAGCGCGGCGGACTCGTCGGGCAGGAGCGTGGCGGCCCGCACGAACGCCTGCGCGGCGACGGCCTGCGCCATGCCGGAGACCCACGGCGCCCCGCCTCCGTACGGGAAGTAGTACTCCCAGACGATCCCGCCACCGTGCCGAGAGACGCCGCGGGAAATGAGTGCGGCAGCCAGCCGCTCGGCGCCGGCCACGTCCTTCGCAGCCACGCGCGCGTTGAGCGCGGAGAAGTTGGCGAGCGGGTGGAACTCGAAGCAGCGGCCGGTGAAGTAGCGGTAGACGATCCCGTCCCCACCGGTGATATCGGTGTGGGCGCGTGGCGGCCCGCGGCGCGCGAAGAAGTCGTCGTTCGCGCGCAACTGTCCGAACACCGCGAGCGCGCGTTCGCTCGTCATGCGCCTTCCCAGCGCCGCCACCTGCCCGAGCGCGACCTCCACGTGCGCCCGCCGGGCCGGCGGCAGCACCCGAACGAGGTGCGCGGCGCGGTCAATCTCGTGCCGGTCGGCCCGGGCGTCGGCCCGGCTGAGCCGACCAGACGCCACCGCTTGCCGCACAGCCGCGAGCGCCGCCCGCTCTCCGGGCACGGGACGAGGCGCCCCGACAGCACCCGTGACGACCAGTAGGGCTGCGAGAGCGACGACGAGCCCGGTGAGACCCCTCACGCTCACCACGCCGCCTGATTGTGCCGTACTCCCGGTGCAGCTGCTTAGGCCCGGGCTGGGCTTTACGCGCGCCTGATCTGAAAGCCTCTACGACTCGATCGTGACGAGCGTGCCGATCGGGGTGTACGGCCAGACCTTGGCGGCGGCGTCCTCGGGCAGTTCGACGCAGCCGAGGCTCTGCGGGGTCCCGTACGACGGACGGGGAAAGGCGTGAAGCGCGTCGCCGCCGTGGAAGTAGCTGATCCAGCGCACACCGGGGTCGTTGTAGTGCGAGCCGTCGGGGTTCGTGCCGCTCATCGTCCCGACCGGAACGTGCTCGAACACCGGCCACGTTCCCGGCGCCGTCGGGGCCTGCGGGATCCCGGTGTTGCCGGGCGAGGTCACGATCACGTGGCCGTTGTGCCAGAGGCTGAGCGACTGCGGCAGCGTCTCGTGGACGAGGACGTAGCTGTAGCCGGCCTTCGCCCGCCGTCCGGCGAGGTCGTCCCGCAGAAGCGCCCGCCAAACCTTTGGCCCGGCGATACCGTCGGTGGCCATCCCGTGCGTGTCCTCGAAGCGCATCACCGCAGCCTGGGTGACGACGTTCCCGCTCCCCGCCTTCCAGAGGGTGCGCAGCGAGGCGGGGGTCCGCGCGTAGCGCCACGAGAACGTTCCCTGCGGTGCCGAGACGGCGGCGGCGACCTCGTCGGCGAGCGTCGGCGGCAGGTCGGCTGCGGCTCGCCAGCGCAGCGGGAGATAGCCGAGGCGCGCGAGGAGCTCCTGCAGCCGCAGCGTCGACCCTCCGGCCACCTCCCACGCGAACGACCGCCCCAGGAGCCGTACGCGGACGGTCGCGCCGAGCCCAAAGCCGAAGCCCGCGGGCTCGAAGGAGAGCGTATGGAGATCAGTCTGCTTCCAGTGCCCGGGTGTCGAGGGCTCGACTCTTGGCAGCCGCGAGCCGAGCACCGCGGCGACCGGGCGGGCGAAGGTCAGGGTCAGCGCGCTACGCGGCCGTAGCGGACTGCCCGCGGCCGGATCGGAGACGATCCTCGTGCGGGTCCCCGCGACGAACCACGAGACGCGAACCGGCGTCGACAGCGTTTCCCAGCGGCGGGCCGCCGCGGCCACCATCACCGTCCCTGCGCTCTTCTCACCAGAGGCGACGACGCCGAGCGAGACCACGCTCTGCCCGGCCCCCAGGCCCAGGTGCCTCTTGTGACCGACCATGAGGCGGCTCACCGGCTCGGAGAAGTGAACGCGTACGGCGCTTCCGCGACTCGGCCGCACCAGCGTCGACTGCAGATGCGCGACCGGCGTCAGGAGTGTGACGGTCCGCTCGACGCGGCGGCCGACGAGCCAGCCGATCCAGCTCGGCCGCCGAGCGTCGACCGTCACCGTCACGTGGTCGCCCCCGGGGAGCCGGACGTGCGGCCAGACGACGCCGTGGGCGACACTGATCGGCAGCATCTTCCCGTCCACACCGGTCACGGACACCTTCTCGAGGTGCCCCGAGAACCCGGGCAGGGAGACGGTCGCCAGACCACTCGTCGAGGCGGCGATCTCGACTGTCGGCCACGCGAGCACTGCCGCCGCCGCGGAACCGCCTACGACGACCGCGACAGCAAGCGTCGTCAAGACCCACACGCGCGACACGGCTGTTTCAGTATGACCTACGCTCCGACGACCATGACCGGTCCCGCCGGGGGCAGAGGAATCCCACGCGAGCTCTCAGCCGCCGAGATCGACGAGTTCCTGCGCGGGCAGCGCATCGCACGTCTCGGCTGCCATGCGGGCGGTGTGACGTACGTCGTCCCGCTCATCTACGCCTTCGAGGACGGCGCGGTCGTCGCGGTCACGACGGAGGGCCGCAAGACCGCGATGCTGCGCGAGAACCCACGGGTCTGCATCGAGGTCGACGAGTACGACGCGGACGGCAGAGGAAGCTGGCGGAGCGTCATCGCTCACGGGACGTCCGAGGAGCTCGCAGGGGACGCGATCGAGCCCGCGCTCGCCCTCCTCCGCGAGCGCTTCGCCCGCACCGCCGGGCGCGCCGCGGAGCCGCGCCCGCTCGGGGGGAACGTCGTCGTCCTGCGCATCGCCCTCGACGAGATCTCGGGACGCAAGGTCGAGCGATGAGTTTTTCCTGCCTAAGCAGGGAATGAGACTTTGTACGGAAATAGAAAAACACCTGGTTTGGGAATGGACTTCGGTGCAACGCCGTTCTATAACTCGGTCGGGTGGCGGCGCCGCGCCGTTGAGCCGTAACACGCCGCCCGGGGCGCCGAAAACCGGCAGCCCACCACGAACGAAAGGAACGACACACTGAGCGACACGATTCACCTGCATGACCTCTCGCCTGTCGAGCGCCTGCTCGAGGAGGCCGCGGAGCGCGGCTTCGTCGAGGAGAAGGACATCCAAGCGCTCGCGGACGAGCACGAGCTGACCGAGGACGACCTCGCCGGCCTCCGCGCCGCGCTCGAAGAGCGCGACGTCGTCGTGCGCGACGAGACGCCCGAGGAGACTCGCCCGGTCGCAACCGCGCCGGTCACGGGCACGCTCGACCCGCTGCAGCTCTTCATGGACGCGGCGGGCCGCCACAGGCTCCTCACGGCGGCGGACGAGGTGGCGCTCGCGAAGCGCATCGAGCGCGGCGACCTGGCGGCGAAGGAGAAGATGATCAACTCCAACCTGCGTCTGGTCGTCTCCATCGCAAAGCGCTACCAGGGCCACGACGTGCCCCTCCTCGACCTGATCCAGGAGGGCGTGATCGGCCTCAACCGCGCCGCCGAGAAGTTCGACTGGCGCAAGGGCTACAAGTTCTCGACGTACGCGACCTGGTGGATTCGCCAGGCGTGCCAGCGCGCCGTCGCGAACCAGTCGAAGACGATCCGCATCCCCGTGCACGTCCAAGAGCGGCGCATCAAGCTCAACCGCGCCTCAGCCGAGCTGCAGGCCAAGCTGGGTCGCGAGGCGACCGCGGAGGAGCTCGCCCAGGCGACACGGCTCAAGCTCGAGCACGTCGAGGAGGCGCTCGACGCCGTCGACTCCGTCTCCCTGAACCAGGGGCTCGGCTCGGACGGCGACTCGGAGCTCGGCGACCTGTTCGCAGACGAGTCGAGCGTCGACCCGGCCGAGGAGGCCGTGGAGTCGGTACGCCGGCAGCGCGTGCAGCGCGCGGTCGCGGATCTGCCCGAGCGGCAGCGGCGCATCATCGAGCTCCGCTTCGGCTTCGACTCCGAGCCCGCCTCGCTCGAGACGATCGGCAAGGAGCTGGGCCTGACGCGGGAGCGCGTCCGCCAGCTCGAGAGCGACGCCCTGGCGCGGCTCCAGCTCGCGCTCGGCGACGAGCTCGTCTTCGCCGCATAGGCGGAAGCAGCCACTGGAGAGACACGGCGGAGGGCCGGGAGCGATCCCGGCCCTCCGCCGTTGTGCGCCTAGACCGCAAGCCTCGCGGCGGGTTCGCCTCTTCCGCCAGCACCACGCAGAGCAGCTCCACGATTTGGGGGTCGAATTGCTGAGCGGCGCAGCAGCGGAGCTCGGCGGCGGGGTTCTATGCCACTGCAGCCGTGACTGACAGCCTTCCGCGCAGCCTGATCAGCAGCGCGTCGAGCGCGAGAGGCGTCGAGACCTGTAGCTCCTCGGCCTCGCGCCACGCGGCGCGCACGAGCTCGCACGCCTCCTCGGCCGCGTGCATCCGCTCGAGCGTCGCGTCCGTTCGCAGCTCGGCAAGGCGGTCGACGTGCACAGCCGCCGCCTCGGCGCCCGCGGCGACCACGACGAGGTCGCGGTACCACGACTCGAGCTCCTCGAGGAGCGCGAGCAGCTCTTCGCGCTCTGCGCCCCGCTGCGCGCGGCGCACGCGCTGCTCCGCCTCTCTTCCCGTCAGCTCGAGGGACTCGACCTGCGCCTCCGCGGCCGCCTTCGCCTCCGCCCCACGCTCGGCGATGCCGGAGAGGAGAGCCTCGGCCCCGTCGGCCGGCTCGAACGCCGGATCGGCATAGACGGCCCGGGCAACCCCGATCAGCGTCTCGCGCCGGCGTGCCGCGGCCGGGTCGAGGAGCTGGAGCGCACGCCCGAGGCGGCCGCCGGCCACGCGAGCGAGCGTCGTCACCTCCTCCTCGCCAAGCGCGGGCGCATGCTCGTGGACCGCCTGCCGGACCGCGGGCTCTGACAGGCGCCGGAACGGCACGAGCTGGCAGCGCGACCGGATCGTCTCGGGCAGCGGCCCGAGCCGCTCGGCGACGAGGACGACGACCGCGTATGGTGGCGGCTCCTCGAGGTCCTTGAGGAGCGCGTCCGCAGCGTCCTCGTTCAGCGAGTCGGCGCCGAAGACCAGGTAGACGCGCCGCTCTGCCTCGAACGGCCGCATGTGGAGGTCGCGGCGGAGCTCCCGGACGTCGTCGATCCTGATCTGCTCCCCGAGCGGCTCGAGGACGTAGAGGTCGGGATGGCTGCCGCGCTCGACGCGCGCGTGGTCGCCGAGCAGCTCGGCTGCAAAGCGCCGCGCGAGCTCGCGCTTGCCGACGCCGGCGGGGCCGTGGAAGAGGTAGGCGTGCGCCGGCCCTTCCTGCAGCGCAGCCGCCAACAGCCGCTTGGCCTCGTGCTGCTCAGGAACGGTCTCGAAGCCGCTCACGTACCTCCCTTGCGATCGCCTCGGGCTCTCCGGTCGCGTCGATCGTGACGATTCTCTCCGGGAACCGCTCCGCGAGCTCGCGGTACGCCGCGTCTACCTTCGCCTGAAGCTCCGTCCCCTCCCGCTCGAGCCGGTCGGGGTCGACGTTGCGGACGGCTGCGAGCTCGGGATCGAGCAGGAGCAGAAAGGTCAGATCGGGGAGCAGCCTGCCGGTGACGGCGAGGTTGAGCTGCAGCACGGCGTCGACGCCGAGCCCGCGCGCGATCCCCTGGTAGGCGAGCGAGGAGTCGACGTACCGGTCGCAGACGACGTCCGCACCGCGTCCGAGCGCCGGCCGGATCACCTCCTCCACGTGCTCGGCGCGCGACGCGGCGAAGAGCGCCGCCTCGGCCCAGGCGCCCATCTGAGGCCCGTCGAGAACCAGCCCGCGCACCCCCTCGCCGAGCTGCGTCCCACCCGGCTCGCGCGTGAGGACGACCTCACGCCCGTCCGCGGCGAGGGCGGCGCGCAGCAGCTCCGCCTGCGTCGACTTGCCCGATCCGTCGGCTCCCTCGAAGCTGATGAACACGCGCCGCCTACGATACGCGGCAGATGCGGGCGATCGTCACCGGCGGGGCGGGATTCATCGGATCGCACCTGGTCGACGCCCTGCTCGTACGAGGCGGCGAGGCGCACGTCGTCGACGACCTCTCCACCGGCTCGCGAGAGAACCTGCCCGGTGCCGCGGAGCTCCACGAGCTCGACATCCGGCACGAGGGGCTCGAGGAGCTCACGCGCCGCCTGCGGCCGGAGGTCGTCTTCCATCTCGCCGCCCAGGCCGACGTGGGGACCTCGGTGGAGCGTCCGGCCTTCGACGCAGACGTCAACGTCGTCGGCACGGTGCGGGTGCTGGAGGCGGCCCGCGCCGCCGCCGCCCGCGTCGTCTTCGCCTCGAGCGGAGGCGCGGTCTACGGCGAGTGCGAACGGCCGGCCCGCGAGGAGGACGAGCCACGGCCGCTCTCGCCGTACGCAGCGTCGAAGCTTGCCGGCGAGATCTATCTCGCGACGTGGAACCGCCTGCACGGCGGCGCCCGGGTCGCCTGCCGGTTCGCGAACGTCTACGGGCCGCGTCAGCTCCCGGCGCTCGAAGGCGGCGTCGTCGCGATCTTCCTCGACCGCATGCGCGACGGCCGGCGGACCGAGATCTTCGGCGACGGGAAGCAGACGCGCGACTTCGTCTTCGTCGGAGACGTCGTCGAGGCGCTGCTCGCGGCGGCGCGGGGTCCGGCGAGCGGCGTCTACAACGTCGGCAGCGGGGTCGGGACGAGCATCGCCGAACTGCACCGGCTGTGCGCGGAGGCAGCGGGAGCACAAGGGGAGCCGGGGTTCGCTCCCGCGCGGCCGGGCGACCTCCGGCACAGCGTCGTCGATGCCTCCCTCGCGGCCCGCGAGCTCGGCTGGCGGGCGGAGACGAGCCTCGCCGAAGGTCTCGCGCGGACCTGGGACCGGGTGCGAACGGAGTAGGAGGAGCTCCCGCTCGCAGGGCGAACCGTGACGGTCCGTGGAGCTCGTCCAGCGTCTCGACCGGCCCTTCCCCTGGCGCGCCGCCGCCCTCGCCGCCGCCGTCCTCGCGCTCGCCGAGCTGACGGCGCTGCTCGCACTCGCCGGCGTGCGCCTCTTCCACGTCCATCACGCGACGCAGACACGTTCCGAGCGGACAGGTCCGATAGCTGCTCCCGGGCGTAGCTCGGCCCGCCACGTCCGGCCGCTGCGACCGCACTCGCGCGTCTCCGTCCTCGTCCTCAACGGCAACGGGGTGCCGCACGCCGCCGGCACCGAGGCGACGCGCCTCATCGCGCGCGGCTATCGCCACGCGCTGCCGACGGACGCACCGACCACGTACGCCCGCTCGGTCGTCCTCTTCCGGGGTGACTGGGAGCGAGAGGCGAAGCGTCTCGCCCGCGAGTCGGGAGTCCGCACCGTGACGCCGCTCGACGGCCGCCTGCCGGCCTCGGACTCCGGCTATCAGCTCGTCCTGATCCTCGGCGCGAACTAGGCCCCAAGAGACCGCTTTCGGTTCCGTCCGATGCGGGGTCTACGGTCCCGTTCCCCGCCGGAGGCCTCGTATACCGGCGGCGCGGTCGAACAGCGGTCGAAGACTAGAGTTCCGGGAGGGGAAAATGGCGAGCGTCGAGCAGGTTCAGAGCAGCGAAACGGCGGCCGAGGAGGTCGTGAACACGGTCGTCGAGGAGGGCGCCCGGCTCGGCGTGAAGCGCTTCTTCACGATTCCCGGCCGCGACCCGTTCGACGAGATCGAGTGGGAGACGCGCGACGCGCTGATCCCGGGCCGTGACGGCCCCGCCTTCGAGCAGCGCGGCGTGGAGTTCCCGAAGTTCTGGTCGCAGACCGCGACGAACATCGTCTCCCAGAAGTACTTCCGGGGCCGCCTCTCCTCGCCCGAGCGCGAGTCGAGCGTGAAGCAGATGATCGGCCGCGTCGTCGACACCGTCGTCGCCTGGGGCAAGCAGGGCGGCTACTTCGCCGACGCCGACGAGGCCGACACGTTTCAGGCCGAGTTGAAGGCGATCCTCGTCAACCAGTACGCCTCCTTCAACAGCCCCGTCTGGTTCAACGTCGGCTTCGAGGCCGCGCCGCAGTGCTCGGCCTGCTTCATCCTCTCGATCGACGACTCGATGGAGTCGATCCTCGACTGGATCCGGCGCGAGGGCGTCATCTTCCGCGGCGGCTCCGGCTCGGGCGTCAACCTCTCCCGGCTGCGCTCGTCGAAGGAACAGCTCTCGAAGGGCGGCTATGCGTCCGGGCCGGTCTCGTTCATGCGCGGCGCCGACGCCTCCGCCGGCACGATCAAGTCGGGCGGCAAGACGCGGCGCGCCGCGAAGATGGTCGTCCTCGACGTCGACCATCCCGACGTCGAGGAGTTCATCTGGTGCAAGGCGAAGGAGGAGCGCAAGGCGCGCGTCCTCGAACAGGCCGGATACGACATGTCCCTCGACTCGGCGGACTGGGCCTCGATCCAGTACCAGAATGCGAACAACTCAGTGCGCGTCAGCGACGCGTTCATGGAGGCGTCGGCGAAGGACGAGGAGTTCAACCTCACCGCCCGCACCGACGGCACCGTGCTCGACACGCTCGAGGCGCGCGAGCTGCTGCGGCAGATCGCAGCGGCCGCATGGGAATGCGCCGACCCAGGCGTCCAGTACGACACGACGATCAACCAGTGGCACACGCTTCCGAACACGAGCCGCATCAACGCGTCGAACCCGTGCTCCGAGTACATGTCGATCGACGACTCGGCATGCAACCTCGCCTCGCTCAACCTGATGAAGTTCCGGCGGGAGGACGGCGAGCTCGACGTCGAGGCGTTCGAGCACGCGGTCGACGTGGTCTTCCTCGCCCAGGAGATCCTCGTCGGCTACTCGTCCTATCCGACGCCCGAGATCGGACGGAACGCGAAGCGGTTCCGTCAGCTCGGGCTCGGCTACGCGAACCTCGGCGCGCTGCTGATGGCGCGCGGGCTCCCGTACGACTCCGACGAGGGGCGCGCGTACGCGGCGGCCATCACCGGCCTCATGACGGGCCGCGCCTACCGCAAGTCGGCGGAGATCGCCGCGCGGATGGGGGCGTTCGACGGCTACCAGGTCAACCGGGCGCCGATGATCGGCGTGATCGCGAAGCACCGCGCCGCCGTCGGCAACATCGAGCATGCCGACTCCGTGCCCGCCGACCTGCTCGGCCACTGCCGCAAGGCGTGGGACGACGCGCTCGACCTCGGCGAGATCCACGGCTTCCGGAACGCGCAGGCGACCGTGCTCGCACCGACCGGGACGATCAGCTTCATGATGGATTGCGACACGACCGGCGTCGAGCCCGACTTCTCGCTCGTCAAGTCGAAGAAGCTCGTCGGCGGCGGCGAGATCACGATCGTCAACAAGACGGTCCCGATGGCGCTCGAGCGGCTCGGCTACGCGCCGCGCGAAGTCGAGGAGGTCGTCGCCTTCGTCGACGAGCGGAACGCCGTCATCGCCGCGCCCTACATCAAGACCGAGCACTACCCGATCTTCGACTGCGCCGTCGGCGAGCGGGCCATCCACTACCTCGGTCACGTCCGGATGATGGGCGCCGTCCAGCCGTTCATCTCCGGCGCGATCTCGAAGACGGTGAACATGCCCGAGGAGGTCACGGTCGAGGACGTGATGGACCTCTACATCGACGCGTGGAAGCTCGGCGTCAAGGCGATCGCGATCTACCGCGACAACTGCAAGCTCGCGCAGCCGCTCTCGAGCTCCGGCAAGGACGGACAGACCGCGGTCGCGACGCCGCCGGTCCACGTGCACGAGCGCAAGCGCCTACCGCTCGACCGCACGGAGGTTGGCCGCAAGTTCCAGGTGGGCGACCACGAGGGCTACATCCACGTCGGCCTCTACGACGACGGCAGCCCCGGCGACATCTTCGTCGACATCGCGAAGGACGGCACGACGATGGCGGGCCTCATGAACTCGCTCTGCCTCGCCGTCTCGATGGGCCTCCAGTACGGCGTCCCGCCCGAGGTCTACGTCTCGAAGCTCAGCCACATGCGCTTCGAGCCGAGCGGCCTCACGAACGACGCCGACATCCGGACGGCGAAGTCGATCGTGGACTACATCTTCCGCTGGTTCGGCAAGCGGTTTCTCACGCCCGAGCAGCAGGAGGAGGCTGGGATCCTGTCTCCCGAGGTGAAGGCGCGGATGGCCGAGCGGTACGCGAACGGCGAGCCCGCCTCGTCGGCGGAGCCCACCGAGGCACCGCCGCCCGGGCAGACGGCACTCTTCAACAGCTGGGAGGACGCCGTCGAGTGCGCCCGCTGCGGCGGCCGGATGGTCCGCACGGGCAGTTGTTACACGTGCCGTGACTGCGGCACGAACACCGGCTGCTCCTAGGACAACGGCGCGGGGCTCCGAAAGGGGCTCCATGCACCTGGCGGCGATCAGGCTCGCGGTGGCGACCGCGCTCGCAGGCGCGCTCGTCGGCGGCCTCGTCCTGACGCCGGCGGCGACCGCCGGGATCACCGGTTCGCAGATCACCGCTCCGGCCGACCCCTCCTTCCTCATCGCGGACGAGACCACGGCATCGCCGACGTTCGCGATCGAGGGAATCACCACCGGCGGCCCCGCCTCGAGCCTCGTCGACGTGCGCTGCTACTACGGCGGGACGTCCGCGCTCGTCGCGAAGAACGTCAAGCTCGACGCGGACGGCTCGTTCTCGATCCCCGCCGCCGACCTCAACACGATCGTCGATCTCACGTGCAGGCTGCGGGCCGTCCCGGCCGGCTCGAGCCCGTCGGACCTCGCGCCGTACTCGGGGCCGCTCCTCGGCGTCGGCGAGCGAGACTCGAGCACCGTCGGCGGCGGCCCGAACGCGGGCAAGCTCTACGACTACTACCTCTATGCGCCGCAGCAGACGGCCGCGTTCGACTACGTCTCGCTCGGAGCCTGCGGGCTCAACGACGGCTACCTGCTCGACGCAACCTACGCGCTGACGACGTCGACCTTCTACTGCAACGCCGGCCTCTTCGAGGGTGAGTCGGGGAACGCGTCGACGCGGTCGGAGCTGCGGATCGACGGCGCGAACGCGTACGCGCCCGAGCAGGCGGAGTCGATCGACGCGAACGCCCCGGGCCTGCCGGCGCTCACGTACTCGTACAGCGTCGACGCCCACACGGGCAACTTCGTGATCCACGAGACCGATCCGCTCGTCGAGTGCGCCACCGCGACGTATCCGCCCACGAGCGCGAGCTGTGCGACCTTCGTCTCCACCGGCGTCACCGACAACCGGACGATCACGCAGGAACACGACGGACACGTGAGCTGGATCAGCGACGTCTTCACCAGCACCGACGGCAAGGCGCACTCGCTCGACTTGCTCTGGGACGACAGCCAGCACTTCCGGGGCGGCAGCGGCGACTCCAGGCAGGTCGAGTACGAGTTCCCCGGCCAGACGACCTTCGCGACGCATGTGGCCGGCGACGCCGTCTCGCTGCCCGCGTCCTCGCCCGGCACGATCCTCGTCCGGATGCACGACGCGGCCGACGGCGACACCGCCACCGGCCGGGGCGCGATCGTCTACGACCGCCCGGCGACGGCCGGGACGTTCACATCCGCCACGACCTCCGGCAGCGAGCTCACCTTGCACCAGGCCGGCACCGTTCCCGCCGCAGGATCCACCCGCTTCCGCTTCGCGTACGTGCAGGACTACGAGGCCGCCAACGTCACCTCGCTCGCAGGGACGGCGAGCACCGCGTTCCTCGACACGATCGCCGTCTCACGGTCGGGCAAGGGTAAGGGCAGGGTGACGAGCTCGCCGCGCGGAATCGCGTGCGGCAAGACGTGCTCGCACGGCTACGCGTACGGGACACCCGTGACCCTGAAGGCGAAGCCCGCCAAGGGCTCGAAGCTCGCGCGCTGGTCGGGCGCCTGCAAGGGCAGCGGCCGGTGCACGATCGAGGCCACCGGCAACACGACCGTGCACGCGAAGTTCGTCCTCCGGCCGTGCATCGTGCCCAAGGTCGTCGGCAAGAGCCTGAAGGCGGCGAGGCGAGCGCTGAGGCGCGCCTACTGCTCCACGGGCAGGGTCGAGCGGGTCGTGTCCTCGCAGGTGAAGAGGGGACACGTGATTTTCCAGAAGCCGCGTCGCGGCACGCGACTGAGGCAGCACACGAAGATCAGGCTCGTCGTGAGCAAGGGGTAGAGAGAACCCCCGCAGGCGGCTCTCGGCGCCGGATGCAGCCGAGTCGGCAATCCGAAGGCGACGGAAGTCCGATTTCGTTGCTGTGGACCCGCAACGCTGCGAGGATGCGGAGATGCTCACGTGCCGTACCTGCGGTCAGGAAAACCCCGAGATCGCGCGCTTCTGCCTCGCGTGTGGCGCAGCGCTCGGCGAGGAGGCCGTGCACCGCGAGGAGCGCCGGATCGTCAGCGTCGTCTTCGTCGACCTCGTCGGCTTCACGTCGCGCTCGGAGCGACTCGACCCGGAAGACGTACGGGCGATCCTCACCCCCTACCACGCGACGGTTCGGGCCGAGATCGAGTCCTTCGGGGGCCTCGTCGAGAAATTCGTCGGCGACGCCGTGATGGCCGTGTTCGGCGCGCCGACGGCGCACGGCGACGACCCCGAGCGCGCCGTCCGCGCAGCGCTGGCCGTCCGCGAGGCCGTGACGGCGCTGAACGAGGCGCAACCCGAGCTCGAGCTCAGTATCCGCGGCGCAGTGAACACCGGCGAGGCGGTCGTGACGCTGTCGGCGCGGCCGGCCCTCGGCGAGGCGATGGTCGCCGGAGACGTCGTGAACACCGCTGCGCGCCTGCAGCAGCACGCTCCGGTGGGAGAGATCGTCGTCGGCGAGGAGACGTATCG
Source organism: uncultured Actinomycetes bacterium (assembly GCA_963796265.1). Lineage (GTDB taxonomy): Bacteria > Actinomycetota > Thermoleophilia > Gaiellales > Gaiellaceae > Palsa-739. Next base: position 326,765 of record CAWCLA010000003.1, read on the forward strand.
GGCCACGCGCACCGCGGTCGAGTACGAGCCGGTCGAGGCAGTGACGGCGAAGGGGAAGGCGGCTCCGATCGCCGCCTGGCGCGCGCTGGCCCCGACCTCGGCTACGGGCGAGCGGCGCCTGTCGAGCACGCCCTTCGTCGGGCGGATCCGGGAGCTGGGCCTCCTCGACGCGACGTGGGAGCGCGTCCAGCTGGAGTGCCATCCACACCTGATCACCGTGCTCGGCCCGTCCGGCGTGGGCAAGTCGCGACTGTCGGCGGAGTTCACGCAGCGGATCTCGTCGAGCGGCGGCCGCGTCGTCCGCGGCCGCTGCCTGCCGTATCGCGAGCGCAGCGCCTACGGCGCGTTCGCCGCGCAGGTGAAGGAGCTCGCCGACATCTTCGACAGCGACGGCGTCGCAGTTGCGACGTCGAAGCTGCGGACCCTCGTGGAGCGGCTCGTCGGCAAGGAGGAGGCCGAGGTCGTCGCAGGGCACCTCGCGATCCTGCTCGGCTTCGAGACGAACGTCACGGCGCCCGATCGCGACAGCCTCTTCCAGTCGGTGCGCGTTTTCATCGAGGCGGGCGCACGGGACGAGGCGACGGCGTTCGTCTTCGAGGACATCCACTGGGCCGACTCTGCGCTCCTCGACCTGATCGAGCTTTTGGCCGTCCGCCTGCACGACCTGCCCGTGCTGCTTCTCACCATCGCACGGCCGGAGCTGCTCGACGCGCGCCCCGGCTGGGGCGGCGGACTGCTTGCCTACAACGCACTTCCGCTCGAACCGCTCGGCGGAGACGACGCCGCGCAGCTCGCGCTCCACCTGCTCGGAGCCGACGTGCGGGCGGCCGAGGTCGCAGAGGCGGCCGAGGGGAATCCGTTCTTCATCGAGCAGCTCGCCGCCGTCATGAGCGAGAACGGGGGTAAAGCGGAGAGCCTCCCGAACACGATCCGGGGTCTTGTGGCGGCGCGTCTCGACGCCCTGCCGCAGGCCCAGCGAGACGTGATCCTCGACGCATCCATCGTCGGTCGCAGCTTCTGGCGTGGCGCCCTCGTCCGGCTCGCGCGTGACCCGGATTGCCTCGGCGAGGCGCTCGCCGGGCTCGAGCGACGCGACCTGATTCGCCGGGACACGGTTTCCGGGATCGAGGGAGACGAGCAGTGGACGTTCAAGCACGTCCTCATCCGCGACGTGGCCTACGACCTTCAGCCGCGTGCCCGCCGGCGCGAAGGTCACCGCCACATCGCCGAGTTCATCGAGCAGTCGACGCCCGAGGTCGGCGAGGCAGCTGCGGCTCTCGCCCGCCACTGGCGTGGCGCTGGCGAGCTCGAGCGCGCCGTCGGCTACTTCGTCTCAGCCGCCGAGGAGGCCGAGCGCGGCTGGGCGAAGCAGTACGCGGTGACGCTGTACAAGGAGGCGCTCGACATGACGCCGCCCGAAGAGATCGACCGCGTCCGCTTCCTGCGCAAACGGCTCGCAGTCGCGCAGCAGACATACTTCCACATGGACGACGCGCAGCTGCTCGGGCTCGGCGGGGGGGAGGGCGGCTAGACGATTGATTCCGAAGTGGCGTCCGGTCGGGGGCGTTCCTGACCGAGCGGGCGACGCGATCGGCCGCAGTTCGTAGCAGCGCTACGGGCTGCGGTCGAGCGTGGCGATCCTGCGCCGCGTCAGGGACGGCAACCGGCCCCGCGGTAGTTCGGAATCAATCGTCTAGACCGGCGGAAAGTCGGCGGGCGTCACGTCGCCGGCGATCTCGTGCAGGGCGTCGATCGTGTGCTTGCCGAGCTTGCTCCCGTGGTGACGCACGATCTCCTCGCTCGGCGCTTCGTAGATGCAGTACGTATGGACGAGGCCCTCGTCGTCGACGACCACGTGACTGTGCTCCCACGTGATCTCGGGGAACTCCTCCTCGGTCAGCTGGCGCGAGCGGCGACCGACCGGCGGCATCTGCTCCTCGCCGACCTCGAAGCTGCGGACGATCATGTACCGGGGCATCGGCTCGATTCTAGCGCCGGCGGCGGGCGCGGAGAAGAGCGCGGAGATCATTCCGGTAGATCCGCATGTCTGCGTGCTGCCAGTCGGCGTGTGTCTGGTGCGCCCACGGCTTGTACCGCTCGCGGTGGTACGGGCTCGAGAGGCTCTCATTGTGACCGATCACGTTGCGGATCCTGATGTGGAAGCGGCCGACGAGCCACGCCGTGAGCGCGAGCGACGAACGCAGCTGCGCCCGGTCGTGGAGGATCTCGGCATCGGATGTGCCCACGTGCTCGATGCCGACCGCGACGTAGTTGAGGCCGACGGTGTGCCGGCACATGACGGTCAGCGGCACGAGCTGGTAGATCGTCCCGTCCCGGCCGACGATGAAGTGCGCGCACGTGCCGGGGAGCTCGCCGAGCTCGGGGTCCCGCGTGTCGGCCGCGAAGGTGTTCCACGCCGAAGAGAAGCTTTCGCCGCCGGTGTAGTGCTCGACGACCACCTTCGGGCGAAGGCGCCAGGAGTGGATGCCGTAGTGCCTCTCGGCGTACGCGGCCATCTCGGCTTTTCGCCTCGGCCCGTACGGGATCGGCTTCGAGACGATGTGCGGCTTCGGCGCGACCGCGAGCGAGAACGCCAGGGCGAGGGCGGCGAGCACAGCCAGCACGCTAGCGCGCTTGTGCGCCGGCGGCGACACGGGTAGCCTGCGCCTCGTCGTGTCGAGGTAGCGCGCCAACAGCCGCCGTCGCAGCGAGGCAGCCCGCCTCGCCTCTGCGTCCTCCTACCTCGAGGTTCTCTTGGCACGACCCCCTCTCATCGTGAGCTCCGCAAACGTCCGGCTGAAGGCCGTGCGCCGGCTCTCGCGCCGGGGCGCGCGGGACCTCTGCGTCGCGGAGGGCGCCCGCTCGGTGCGCGCGGCCTGCGCCGCTGGCGTACGCGTGCACGAGCTATTCGTCGCGCCCGAGCTGCTCGCGGGCGGACGGGACAGGGACATCGTCGCCGCGGCGGAGCCCGCGGTGCCGCGATCGTCGAGGTCGGTGCGGAGGCGTTCGCAAGCCTGGCGCAGCAGCGGCCGGATGGCCTCCTCGCCGTGGTCCGGCGTCCCTCGACGTCGCTCGAGAGCCTCGATCCGCCGCAGGAGCCGCTCGTCGCGGTCGCGGTCTCCGTCGAGCGGCCGGGCAATCTCGGCGCGATCGCGCGCACGGCATGCGCCTCCGGCGCCGATGCGCTCCTCGTCGCGGACCCGCGCACGGACGTCTTTCACCGGGAAGCCATCCGCGGCTCCGTCGGCGCGGTCTTCCGAATTCCGTGCGTCACTGCGAGCACCGCGCAGGCTCTCGCCTGGCTTCGCGAACGTGAGATCCGGATCGTCGCCACGACTCCTGCCGCAGCGACGCCTTACTGGACGCCGTCCTACGAGGGCGGCGTCGCCGTGGCGCTCGGCGGCGAGCGCCACGGGCTGCCGAGCGCCTGGCTGTGCGCCGCCGCCGAGCGGGTCGTGGTCCCCGCTCACGGACCGATCGACAGCCTCAACGTCGCGGTTGCCGCCGGCGTCGTGCTCTGCGAGGCGGCGCGGGCGCGGCTCCGGCCGGCGGCGCCACTTCCCTAGCGCGCGCGGTAGATCCGCTCGGCGACCGGCTCGGCCCGGAACCGCTCGAGGAAGTCCTTCGCGTACGGCCGGCCCGGCTCCGCCAGCAGCGCCTCGCTGCCGAGCTGCGGGAGGAGCTTGGCCAGCTGCTCGGCGTTGCGTGCCTCGTAGAGGAGGTCGGCGCCGAGGACGAGATCCCACGGCGCGGCGCGCAGCAGGGGCTCCGGCTCACTCCAGCGAACGCGGGCGACGCGCAGGAAGACGCGGTTGCGCTGAGCGTTCCGGCGCAGCAGATCGATCGCTTCCTCGGCCCAATCGGTTGCGAGCACGTCGGCGCCGCGGAGCGCAGCCGCCAGCGCGGGCAACCCGAGGCCGCAGCCGAGCTCGAGAACCCTCAGCCCGCGCAGGTCGAGTCCCGCGACGTGGCGCGCGAGCGCGAGCCCGCTCGGCCAGAGCTCGGCCCAGTACGGCAGAAACTCCTCGTCCTCGAACGCCGCCTCGTCGATCAGCTCCGCCGCGTCCGGGGGACGGAGGATCTCGAGACACAGGCCGGAGGCGAGCTCGACCTCCTCCTCGACGAGCGCCTGCGTCAGAGCGTCGCGAACAGGTCGACGGGCACGCCGTCGGGGTCGCTGAGCTGGGCATAGCGCTGGCCCCAGAACGCGTCCCATGGCTCCTTCTCGCCGTCGAACCCCGCCGCGACGACCCGCGCGTACAGCTCGTCGACCTCCTCCGGGCTGGCGCACTCGAAGGCGAGCGCGAGCTGGTTTCCGGCTGCGCGCGTCCAGTCGGGACGGAAGCTGCGGACGACGTCCTCGGTGTCGAGCATCAGCCGCAGGCCGTTCGGAAGCGTTGCCTCGACGTGCCCGTTTCCCTCGGGGAACTCGATCCCGAGCTGCCCGTAGAAGGCGACGGAACGGCGCATGTCGGAGCAGACGATCCCGATCGCGTTCAGCTGCGGCACAGCCCGGACGCTAGCCGTTTGCCTCGAGCGCATGCAACGGAGTTCCCGCGGAGTTTCGCTGGAACGGGCCGGCGTCGGCTCGCGGCTAGCCGGCGTCGCCGTCGCGCCCGGCGAGGACCGAGTCTGCGAGCCCGTATTCGACGGCTTCCTCCGGCGAGAGGAACCGGTCCCGGTCGATGTCGCGCACCACCTGTTCGACGTCACGGCCGGAGTGTCGGGCGATGACCTCCGCGTAGCGGCGCGTGAGCGAGAGGATCTCGCGCGCGGCGATCTGGATGTCCGCCGGCGTCCCACGAAAGCCGCCTGAGCCCTGGTGGATCATGACCTTCGAGTTCGGCAGCACGAAGCGCTTCCCCGGCGCGCCGCCCGCGAGCAGCATCGCCGCCGCCGACATCGCCATCCCGACGCAGTACGTCTGGACGTCGGGCTTCACGTACTGCATCGCGTCGTAGACGGCCATGCCCGCGTACGCGTCTCCGCCCGGCGAGTTGAGGTAGAGACGGACGTCGGAGTCCGGATCCTCGGCCTCGAGAAAGAGGAGCTGGGCGACGATCAGATTCGCCGACGACGCCTCGACCTCGGTGCCGAGAAAGACGATCCGCTCCCGCAGGAGCCGCGAGAAGATGTCGAACGACCGCTCGAAGCGGCCGTCCGACTCCACCACCATCGGCACCAGGTGGTTCGATACGCTACTCATCGGTTGCACATCATATGCAACCGTCGGATTGCACGTCGAGTCGAACGGAGGAGCGATGGAGGTCGAGCGGGAGATCGTCGTACCGGAGGCGGCCGACGCGGTGTGGGAGGCGCTCACGGATCCGGAACGGCTCGAGGAGTGGTTCGCGTCCGAGGTCGAGCTCGACGCGCGGCCCGGCGGCGAGGGAGTCTTCCGCTGGGGCGACGGCGACGAGCGGACCGCGATCGTCCGCGAGCTCGAGGAAGGAGAGCGTCTCGTCCTCGACTGGGACGACGGCGGCACCGTCGCGATCGACCTCGAGCCCGTGGTCGAGGGGACTCGCGTCCGCGTCGTCGAGACGTCGCCGGAGTTCGCTCCTGCGCTCGAGCTGCGCGCACTGGCGTGGACGGCGCACGCGGCGGCGTAGACCGCGTCTTCGCGGCGCTCGGAGACGCGGGCCGGCGCTCGCTCGTCGAGGCGGTCGCGACCCGCGGCACGGCGACGGCGACGGAGCTCGCGGCCGAGCTGCCGGTGACGCGCCAGGCGGTCGCGAAGCAGCTCTCGACGCTCGCCGGCGCCGGCCTGCTCCACGCGACGCGCACGGGCCGGGAGACCCGCTACGAGGTGACGCCGGAGCCGCTCGAGGACGCCGTCGAGTGGATGGTCTCGGTCGGCGCCGCCTGGGACGAGCGGCTCGCGGCGCTCCGGCGCAGCCTCGCGAAAAAGGCGTGACGCTTCAGGGGAAGAGCCGCTCGACCCGCCAGCCGCCCGGCGGCCCCGGCTCACGCTCGTAGCGGAAGCGGTCGTGCAGACGCGACGCGCGGTGCTGCCAGAACTCCCAGGCCGCGGGGACGAGCCGATAGCCGCCCCAGGTCGACGGCCGCGGCACCGGCCGGCCGCCCTGGTCGCCCTCCAGCTCGGCCAGCCGCTCCTCCAGCTCGGCCCGTGACGCGAGCGAGTGGCTCTGGCGCGACGCGAGCGCGCCGAGCTGCGCGTCGCGCGGCCGCCTCCCGAAGTACGCATCCGACTCCTCCTCGGGGATGCGCCCGACACTCCCCTCCACCCGCACCTGGCGCCCGAGCGGATGCCAGTGAAAGAGGAGCGCCGCCCGCGGGTTCGCCTCGAGCTCGCGACCCTTGCGCGACGTGTAGTGGGAGTAGAAGACGAGCCCACGCTCGTCGAAGCCCTTGAGCAGCACCATCCGCGCCGACGGCGCGCCGTCGGGAGTCGCCGTCGCGAGCGCCACGGCCTCCGGCACCTCGAGCACCGCGGCCGCCTCCGTGAACCAGTGCCGGAGCTGCTCGAGCGGGTCCGCGGCGAGGTCGGCGCGCCGAAGCTCGCGCTCCGGCTCGCTACGGCTCAGCGCCGTCCTCCGCGAGGAGCCCGCGGTCGATCGCGTGCCGGACGAGCTCGGCGCGCGTCGTGAGCCCGAGCTTCTGCATGATCCGCGCCCGGTGCGTCTCGGCCGTACGCACCGAGAGGAACAGCATCTGGGCGATCTCCTGGTTCGTGTGTCCGAGGGCGAGCAGCCGCAGCACCTCCCGCTCGCGGTCGGACAGCGGATCGTCCGCCCTGTCGGCCGCCGCCGCCACATCGGCCGCCGCGAGCCGCGCCCCGAGCTGCGGGTCGACGTACCGCCCGCCTGAGGAGACCTCCCGGATGGCGGAGAGAAGCTCGTCGTCGGCAGCCTCCTTGAGCACGTAGCCGCTCGCGCCGGCCGCGAACGCCTGGCGGACGTAGCTCGGGTCGTCCTGCATCGAGAGAGCGAGGATCTTGGCGTCCGGCGCGGCCGTCCGGATCTCCGGAATCGCGTCGAGGCCGGAGCCGCCCGGCATCACGACGTCGAGCACGATCACGTCCGGCCGGTGCAGCCGCGCGAGGCGCACCGCGTCGTACGCGGTTCCGGCCTCGTCCTCCACCGTCATGTCATCCTCACTCTCGAGCAGCCGGCGCAGCCCCGACCTTACGAGTTGGTGGTCGTCGATGATCAGCAGGCGGATCACTGGTGAAGAAGTCACTGCAGCGGCACCTCGGCGACGAAGGTCGTTCCCGCACCCGGTCGCGACTCTACGGTGAGCCGCCCCCCGAGGAGCCCGACGCGCTCTCGCATGCCGACGAGGCCGAGGCCGCCGTCGCGCGCGCGCGCGGGCTCGAAGCCGACGCCGTCGTCCTCGACGACGACCGACACCGCTCCCTCCTTCTGCGTGAGGACGATGCTGACGTGGCCGGCGCGCGCGTGCTTGAGGACGTTCGTCAGCGACTCCTGCACGATGCGGTACAGCGCCGTCTCGACCTCCGGCGGGAACCGGCCCTCGGGGACGTGGGTGACGAACTCGACCGCTATCCCGGTCTGCTCGGAGAAGCTGTCGGTGAGCCGCTCGACCGCCGCGACGAGCCCGAAGTCGTCGAGCGCCTTCGGTCGCAGCTCGACGGCGAGGCGGCGCACGTCCCTCAGCGTCGCGCGGACGAGGTTGCGCACCTCCGCGACGGCGGCTCGCAGCGTCTCGGGATCCTTCGCCTCTTCGAGGCCGCGGAGGCCGAGCAGGATCGAGGTGAGCGCCTGCCCCGTTTCGTCGTGCAGCTCGCGCGCCAGTCGCCTCCGCTCGTCCTCCTGTGCCCTCAGGACGCGCTCGAGCGCGTCCCGCGCCACCCGCTGCCGGAGCTCGACGGCGACCGCAGCGCGCCCGGCGAAGAGCTCCGCGAGCCGCAGGTCGGCGTCGCCGAAGCGCGGATCGGAACCGATCTTGTCGTGCGCGGCGATGACCCCGATCGCCTCGCCGCGCGCGAGGAGCGGGACGTACAGCGCCGACCGCGCGGCGAGACGCCGGGCGGCTTCCTGCTCGACCTCAGGGTCGTCCAGCACGGAATCGACGCGTTCGCTGCGCCTGCGGGTGAGGACGCGCATCGACTTCGAGCGAGCCGAGAGCTCGAGTCCCGCGTACTCGCCTGCGCCTTCGCCGGCGACGGCGGCGAGTCGCAGCGCCTTGCCGTATGGCAGCGCGATCGCGACGAGGCGCGCGTCGATCACCTCGCGGAGATTCCTCGCGACGAGCTCGAGCAGCCTGTCGAGGTCGAACTCCGTGACGAGGGCGTTCATCATCTCGTTGAGCGACTCGACCTGCTCCCCCCAGCGTGTCGCGGTCTCGTAGAGGCGCGCGTTCTCGATCGCGACGGCCGCCTGCCCGGCGAGCATCACGGCGGTCGTCTCGTCGTCGGAGTCGAAGTCGGCGCCCTCCGCCTTCTCCGTCAGGTAGAGGTTGCCGTACACGACGCCGCGCAGGTTGACCGGCACGCCGAGGAAGGACCGCATCGGCGGGTGGTTCGGCGGGAAGCCGACCGAGCGCGGATCCTCGTGGATGTCGTGCAGGCGCAACGGCTCCGGCTCGTGGATCAGGACACCGAGGATGCCGCGGCCGTGCGGAAGGTCGCCGATCGCCGCCCGTGCCGCCTCGTCGATCCCCGTCGTGACGAAGCGCTCGAGCTGCTCGCCCGACGGATCGAGGACGCCGAGTGCGGCGTACCGCGCGCCGGTGAGGGCAGCCGCGGTCTCCACGAGCTTCCGGAGCAGGGAGTCGAGCGAGAGCTCCGACGAGAGGGCGATGCCGGCCTCGACGAGGGCTCTCGTGCGGTCCGTGGCGGCATCCACGTCGCCGCGAACGATATCCGTGGCTTCGCGGATGGTCCAGTGCGGTCGTCTGCCGATGCGACGCACGCACGCCCGGCCGATGCTTCGGTCATGAGTCGCCATCCGACGCTCGCGGCCCGCCCGGAGGCACCGGGCCTCGGCCGCCGTACGCTATTGGTCGGCTCTGTCACGCTGGCCGCCGTCGCAGCCGCCGTCCTCGTCGCCGTGTTCGCCGTCGGGTCGGGCGGCTCGTCCCCGGCTCCGGTGACGGTGACCGGGGCGCAGTCCGTCGAAAACCTCCTGCGCGGGATCCCGCAGCACGGAACGACGCTCGGCTTCCCTTCGGCGCCCGTGGCGCTCCTCGAGTTCGCCGACCCGCAATGCCCGTACTGCGGTGTCTGGGCGCGGGACGCGCTGCCGACGATCGTGGCCCGGTACGTGCGGACGGGGAAGGTCATGCTCGTCTTCGAGGGGATGTCCTTTGTCGGAGCCGACTCGGTCACGGCGCTCCGAACGGCGCTCGCCGCAGGTCGCCAGAACCGGTTCTGGAACGTGCTCGACCTGCTCTACGAGAACCAGGGCGGCGAGAACACCGGCTGGGTGACGGACTCACTGCTGCGCAGCGTCGGGGCGGCGGTGCCCGGGCTCGACACCGAACGCATGCTCGGCGACCGGAGCTCGGGCGCGGTCGACCGGATGGTCGCGCAGGCGAGCTCCGTCGTCCGCTCCGCGGGCGTGAACGCGACGCCGACCTTCGCCGTCGGCCGGACCGGGGGAGCGATACACGTCGTCCACGTGACGAGCCTCTCGCCGTCGGCGCTCACACCCGCGCTCGACGCAGCGTTGAAGCAGTGAGCGACGGGCGCCTCCGCGCCGTCGTCATGGTCCTCTCCCTGGCGGGAGCCGGGATCGCCGCCTACCTCACTGTCGCGCACTTCGCCCACGTTCAGCTCGCGTGTGCCACGGGCGGCTGCGAGACGGTGCAGACATCGCGGTACTCCGAGGTCGCAGGTGTGCCCGTCGCGGCGGTCGGGCTGGCGGGCTACCTCGTGCTCGCCTGGACGGGGGCCGCGCGCGGCGAGCTCGCGCGGGCGCTGGGGTTCGCGGCCGCCCTGACAGGCTTCGCCGTCGCCATGGTGCTGCTCTACGTCCAGGCGAGGGTCCTGCACGCGTTCTGCCAGTGGTGCCTGGCGAGCGACGCGATCCTCGTGCTCCTCCTCCTGCCGACCCTGCTCAGAGCCTGGCGCGGAGCTCGGCCGGACGCAGGATCTTCGCGCCGAGCTCGGCGTCCGGCGGAACAAGCTCCTGCACGACACGCAGGACGAGCGCTGCGTCGTCGCTGAGCGGGCTGAGGATCCTGTTGCCCTTGAGCAGGGCCTTCCCCCGCGGCCCCGCGTGCACGGCGAGGTCGCGCTCCGCGTAGCCCTTCTCCTGCAAGAGGGCATTCGCCTGCTCGATGGCGTCGCTCACGTCACCGGTTTCTAGCGGAAGAGATCCGTCTCGGGTGGGATAACGAGGTCGGCGGCCCGGCCGTCGCCGCGCGCGTCGAGCCCGCGGACGACCGCCACCGGGACGCGGTCCAGCTTGCCGAAGACGAGCTGTGCGGCCCCGGCGATCTCGTCGGCGACGGCGATCCGCGTCGAGTGCAGCTCGTACCCGGCGGGATCGCGCTCGCCCGCGAGGTCGCGGACGACCTCGACGCCCGCAGCGCCGATCGCGACATCCGTCGTCGCCGCGCGCCACGGCCGGCCGAACGAGTCGGTGACGATCACGCCGACGTTGGAGCCGGTCCGCGCGCGCAGGGCCTCTCGCAGGCGCGCCGCAGAACCGTCGGGATCGACCGGGAGGAGGACGACCGTCTCCGCCGCGGGGGCGTTCGAGGCGTCGACACCGGCCGAGCCGCAGACGAAGCCGTGGCGGGTCCGGGCGATGAGGAGCGGCGGGCGGATGCGGACGAGCTCGGTCGCCTCGTCGAGGATGACCTGAATCCGCCGGGGATCGGCCTCGTCGCCGGCGAGCTCACGAGCCTGCTGCGACGGCTCGATTCCCGCGAGCTCCACGACCCGGCCCTCGATCTTCGAGACGGCCTTCTGCGCGACGACGACCACGTCCCCGTCCCCGAGCTCCGTGCTGCCGGCGATGAGCGCCGCCAGGTCGTCCCCCTCGCGCAGCTCCGGCAGTCCCTGCACCGGCGTGACCGAGAACCCGGGCCCGACGTCCTTGACGAGGATCAGGGCCGGGTTGCCGTCGCTCCACAGGCCGTGCAGCTCCTCGAGAGGCACGAAGCCGAGCGCCTCGTAGAAGGCGCGCGTCGCGTCGTAGCACCGGCTCGGTCGTGAGGGCCCGAGCGTCTTCGCCTGGAGGTAGCGGACGGCGTGCGAGCGGCACCACGCTTCCGCGGCGGCGACGAGCGCGCGGCCGAGCCCTTGCCGGTGCAACGTGCTCCGGACGCCCATGACGTAGATCTCGGCGGCACGCGGAGTGTGCTGCTTGAGGCAGAGGAACGCGTCCTCCGGCGCGACCGCGAAGGTCGGCAGCGCGGCCGCCTCGTCGCTGTACGCCTGCGTCGACTCCTCGATTCCGAACCACTCGGGCAGGTCGCGCAGGATCGCTGCGACGATGCGCGAGCGCTCGGCAGGATCTTCGATCTCGACGACCGGTGTCACGGGAGACCGGTGACGTGAAGACCGGCGTGGCCCTTGTACCGCTTGTTGAGGTTGACGATCACGGCCGTCATCCCCTCGAGCGCGCGGGCGCTCGCGAGCGGTCCCGCGTCGAGTGCGCGGCCCGCGACGACCTTCGCCGCAAGCTCGAGCGCGAGCGCCTTTGCGTCCGGATCGTCGCCGCAGACGAATGCGTCCTCGTCGGGACGGCCGCGTGCGAGCTTCCCGGCGGCGAGAGAGTGGAGTCCGGCGACGAGCGGCGCCGTCACGAGCTCCTGGGCCCGCTCGGCGAGCGAGCGCGGATCGGCGCCGGGGAGCGCGCCGCGAGACGTGAAGCCGAGCTCGCTCGCGACACTCAGGAGCGGCGTCTCGCCGAGCCCGGCAGCGAGCGCCGCCGCGGTCGCGAGGGCGGCGTCGGCGTTCGTCGCGAGCACGGCGAGATCGGCGCCGCGGACGGCGTCCTCATTCGCCGCGCCGCCCGAGGCTCCGACCTCGCGCGCCTTCTCATGTGCCCGCCCAGGATCCCGCGAGCCGATCACGACCTCGTCCCCCGCCTCGACGAGACGCGCCGCAAGCGCGAGCCCGAAGTCTCCCGTGCCGCCGACGATCGCGACCCTCACGCGAGCACCGCTCCCAGCGCTGCCTCTGCGAGACGCCGGCGCGCAGCGTCGTCGCTCATCAGGGTGCGCGTCACGATCGGCTGGACATCGCCGAGCCCGTCGAGGTCGTCCGAGTCGGCCTCGTCCACGACGAGCGCGTCGATCAGGCCCCGGTAGCAGCCCGCGACGTGCCGGGGCGACGTGCCACCAGCAAGGCGCTGCAGCATCCTGTCGGCGGGGCCCTTCACCGCCCGGCCGCCGATGAGCGGGCTCACGGCGACGCTGGGCACCCGCCGCCGCGCGAGCGCGTCGCGCAGGTCGCGCACGGCGAGGATCGGGCCGAGCGAGACGTACGGGTTGCTCGAGGCGAGCAGGAGCAGATCCGCGCAGGCGATCGCCTCGAGCACCCCCGGCGCCGGCTGCGCGTCTTCCTCCCCCTCGAAGCGCACGGCGTCGACCTCGTCCCGGTGCCCGCGCGCGACGAACCACTCCTGGAACGGGAACGTGCCGGCCGGGGTCTCGAGCCAGGTCCGGAGCCGGTCGTCGGTCGCGGGCAGCAGCCGCGCCTCGATCCCGAAGGCCTCCGCCAGCCGGGCGGTCACCGCCGAGAGCGGCTCCCCGGCGCGCAACGCCTGGGTGCGCACGAGGTGGAGCCCCAGATCCGTGTCGCCGAGCGAAAACCAGTCCTCGCCGCCGAGCGCGCCGACCGTCTCGAGCGCCCGCCAGGTCTCGCCGCCGCGACCCCAGCCGCGCCGCTCGTCGGCGACACCGGCGAGGGCGTAGAGGATCGAGTCGAGGTCCGGCGAGACGTGCAGCCCGAGCACCTCGACGTCGTCGCCGACGTTCCCGATCACGGTCGTGTCAGCCCCCCTCGCGACGTCGACGACACCGCGGACGAACCGGGCGCCGCCCACCCCACCCGAGAGGACGGTAACGTTCAGGAGAGGCTCCCCTCGATCTCCGCGAGGCAGGCCTGTGTGCGAGGGCCGGCCCGGAGCTGGAGCCGCGTCAGGTCCTCGATCGTGTCCACGTCGTCGGCGAGGTTCGGAAGGGCGACCGAGATCGCCTCGAGCCCGAGCGACGCGGCATGCCTGCGGAAGCGGTCGGAGCTGCCCGGGCCGTACAGCGGGGCGAACGTCTCGGCCGAGGGAAGGCTCAGGGCGTTCGTCGTGCCGTCGAGCGCCTCGACGAGCGCGAGGCAGCCGGCGGGCGTCGCTGCGAGAAGCGAGCGGAGATCGTGCGGCACCGCGCAGGGGAGGTCTGCGTTCACGACGAGGATGCCGCCCGGCCCGGCGCCGTCCAGGCCGGCCTGCACCGCCGCGCCCTGTCCAGCTCCGGGGTCGGGGACCGCTTCGGCACCGCCGTCGACAGCGGCGGCGGCGGCGTCCTCGTCCGGGGTCACCACGCGCGTGCTGCCCACGACGACGCACGCCGCCACGACGTCGCGGAACATCGACTGGGCCAGCGCCCGGCGCACGCGGCGCGACGAATGAAGGCGCGTCTTCCCCTCCGCACCCGCAAACGGGATCACGACCGTGACCACGCGGGCAACTATGCACGCTGCGCGATCCGCGCCGGAGATACTGCGGCGTGCGCATCGCGACGACCCAGACGCTGCCGGGACCGGCGTGGGACGAGCTGGCGGGGGTGGAGATCCTCGAGACGTGGCCGCCGCCGGAGCCGCTGCCGGGCGTCGAGGCGCTCGTGGCGGTCGTCGCCCGCGTGGGCGGCGCCGAGCTCGACCTTCTGCCCGACCTGCGCCTCGTCGCCAACTACGGCGTGGGCTACGACGCGGTCGACGTCGCCGCCTGCCGCGAGCGCGGAATCGCGGTGACGAACACGCCGGGGGTGCTCGACGCGGCGGTCGCCGACCTCACGCTCGCCCTGATCCTGGCCTGCCGCCGCCACGTCGTCGCTTCGGACCGCTTCGTCCGCGAGCTGCGCTGGCGAACCGGCTGGGCCAGGCCCGAGCTGCTCGGCCGCGATCTCGCGGGCTCGACTCTCGGGCTCGTCGGGCTGGGGCGCATCGGCTCGGAGGTCGCGCGGCGCGCGGAGGCGTTCGGGATGCGCGTCGTGCACCACCGGCGCAGCAGCGGCCTCCCGCTCGACGAGCTCCTGCGCGCGGCGGACGTCGTCTCGCTCCACGTGCCGCTCACTCCCGAGACGCGCGGCCTCGTGTCGCGTGAGCGGCTCGCGCTGCTCCAGGACGGCGCGACGCTGGTCAACACGGCGCGTGGAGCGATCGTCGACGAGGACGCGCTCGTGGACGAGCTCGCGTCGGGGCGGATCTCCGCGGGTCTCGACGTCTTCGCCGGCGAGCCCCGCGTGCCGAAGCGCCTGCTGAACCTTCCGAACGTCGTCCTGACGCCGCATATCGCGAGCGCGACGGTGGAGACGCGAGCGGCAATGACGCGCGTCCTCGTCGACAACGTGCTCGCGTTCGGGAGCGGCAAGCCGCTCCCGAACCTCGTCTAGCGAGCGAAGCTGGCGCTTCGCTCGCTGGGAGAAGGAACTCCGTGCTGCTTTGCCTTTTCGATCCCTGGACGAAAGGCCGCTCTCGTGCGCTCGCGAGCGGCAAAGGCCGGCGCAAGCGCAGTCCGGCCTGGTTGTGGTTCGAACGCTTCGAACCCTCACGGGCGCCAAGGCGGCGGCGTAACGGCACGTTGCGACGCCGCGCAGTAGCGAGCGCGCACGCGAAGCCTGCGCGCTCGCGACAGAAGAACGGCCCGAACCCCGCGCCAGCCCCCATGCGCTCTCAGCACGAAGCCAACGGGAGACCACGCTCTCCCGTTGGCGCAGTTCCTTCAGCCCCGGGCGAAGAGCGAAGCTCTTCGCCCGGCTAGACCGCGCCCGGCCGGCCGGCGGTGACCCAGTCGCGCACCTCGAACCAGTGACTCGCACGCAGCGCCTCCGCCACACGCTCGTCGGTGTGCCCCGCGTAGAAGACGTGCCGGTCGAGGTCGCAGCAGATGGCGACGTCCGAGAGCAGGATCTCGGGGACCTGCATGAGCGCGTCGGCGGGCAGCCTCGCCTCGGCGACGGTGTAGTGCTTGAACTGGAGCTCCGGGGCGATCTCCATCAGCTCCGGCCAGTCGGGGCACGCACGTGAGCTCACGCGACTGACGGTACCGACAGCGCCCGCCTCACGATTGCCGCGAGCGTCCGTACAAATTGCGGATCTGCGTTCGGCATCTCGATCCGCTCGAGCTGGAGCCCGAGCTCGGCCGCCTTCTCCTGCGCCTCGACGTCGAGGTCCCACCGGATCTCGAGGTGGTCGGAGACGAAGCCGACCGGACAGACGAGGACGCGCTCGACTCCCTGACGCTTCAGCGACTCGAGGTGATCGAGAATGTCCGGCCCGAGCCAGGGCTCGCCGGTCGGGGACTCGCTCTGGAACGAGAAGCTCCACGCGGGCAGGTCCGCCGCCTCGGCGACGAGCCGGGACGTCTCGAGGAGCTGGTCGCGGTACGGGTCGCCGGCGGCGAGGATCCGCGCGGGCAGCGAGTGCGCCGTGAAGACGACGTGCGCGTCCGCGCCTCGGACGCGGTCGGCGAGCAGCTCGACGAATCCCGGCTCGTCGTGCCAGCTCTCGACGAAGCGCAGCTCCGCCCGTCTGCGGAGCGCGCGCTCGAGCTGCTCGCGGTAACCCGCGATCGAAAGCGCCGAGTAGTGCGGCGCGAGGACGAGGCCGACCACTTCCTCGACGCCGGAGGAGATCGCCGATTCGGCGGCGTCCGCGATCCGCGGCGTCCAGTGCTTCATGCCCGTGAAAACCGGCAGCCCGAGCTCGGCCTCGAGGACCGCGCGCGTCTGCTCGGTGATCGCGTTGAGCGGCGAGGAGTCCTCGATCCCCAGCCGCCGGTACCGCTCGACGAGGTCGGCGAGGTGCTCTGGCGCGATCGGCCGGCCGCCGCGAATGTCGGCGTAGTAGGCCGGGACGTCCGACAGCCGCTCGGGCGAGCCGTACGCCATCAGGACGACCGCCGCCTTCATGCCGCGTGACCGTAGCTGCGGACGAGCTCGGCGAGCCGCGTGAGCACGCCGGGGTCCGTCTGCGGCAGGACGCCGTGCCCGAGATTGAAGACGTGGCCCGGGCGACCGCCTGCCCGGCGAAGGACATCGTGCGCCGCCGCCTCGATCCGCTGCCACGGGCCGAGGAGGACCGCCGGCTCCAGGTTCCCCTGCACCGCCCGCTCCTCCCCGACGACCGCCCACGCCACGTCGAGCGGGATGCGCCAGTCGACGCCGACGGCACTGCCGCCGGCCTGCGCCATCTCGGCCAGCAGCTGCGTCGTCGCGCCGGTGCCGAAGTGGATCGTCGGAACGCCGGCGGCCCCGAGCACGCGCGCGGAGTAGGGCGCGACGAATTCCGTGTAGTCGGCGACGGAGAGGACGCCGGCCCAGGAGTCGAAGAGCTGGATCGCATCGGCGCCGGCGGCAGCCGTCGCGGCGACGTAGAGGGCGAACTGCTCCGTCAGCCGCTCCATGAGCGCATGCCACGTCGCAGGTTCGCGATACATGAGCGCCTTCGTGCGGACGAAGTCGCGGCTCGGCCTGCCCTCGACGAGGTAGCCCGCGACGGTGAATGGCCCCCCGCAGAATCCGACCAGCGCCCGCTCGGGCTCGAGCTCGCCCCGCACGAGCCGCACGGCCTCGAGGATCGGCGCCGCCCACTCCTCCGGCGCCGCGACCCGAAGCCGCTCGACGGCCGCGGCAGAGTCGACGGGCTCGTCCACCACCGGCCCGACCCCCTCCACGAGCTCCACCTCGACGCCCATGCCGAGGACGGGCGACATGATGTCCGCGAAGAGGACGGCGGCGTCGACGGCGTGCCGCCGCACCGGCTGCAGGGTCACTTCCGCGCAGAGCTCCGGCGTCCCCGCGATCTCGAAGAAGCCGTGCCGCTCACGCAGCGCGCGGTACTCCGGCAGCGAGCGGCCCGCCTGCCGCATGAACCAGACCGGTGTGCGCTCGGCCGGCTCGCGCCGCAGGGCCCGGACGAGGAGCGGCTCGACGCGCACCAGGTCTGTCAGGCGCGGACGGGCTCGGCGCCCTGGGCGCGCAGCAACCGTGCCAGTCCGTCCTCGAGCGGGATCTCCGGCTCCCACCCGAGCAGCTGCCGGGCGCGAGTGATGTCGGGCTGCCGCACCTGCGGGTCGTCCACCGGTAGCGCCTCGAAGACGATCTCGCTCGACGCCCCCGTGACTCGCTTCACGATCTCCGCGAGCTCGAGCATCGTCCGCTCGTCAGGGTTGCCAAGGTTGACCGGCAGGTGCTCGCCGCTCTCGGCGAGGAGGACGATGCCGCGGATCAGGTCGTCGACGTAGCAGAAGCTTCGCGTCTGCGAGCCGTCCCCGTAGACGGTGAGGGGATCCTCGGCGAGCGCTTGCCGAATGAAGTTCGAGACCGCGCGGCCGTCGTTCGGCCGCATGCGGGGGCCGTAGGTGTTGAAGATCCGGACGATCGCCGTATCGACGCCCTGCTGGCCGTGGTACGCCATCGTCAGGGCCTCGCCGTAGCGCTTCGCCTCGTCGTACACCCCGCGCGGCCCGATGGGATTGACGTGTCCCCAGTACGTCTCCGGCTGCGGGTGCACCTGCGGGTCGCCGTAGACCTCGCTCGTCGAGGCGAGGAGGAAGCGGGAGCGCTTGAACTTCGAGAGGCCCAGCGCGTTGTGCGTCCCGTAGGAGCCGACCTTGAGCGAGTGGAGCGGCATCCGGAGGTAGTCGTCCGGACTTGCGAGAGCGGCGAAGTGGTAGACGAAGTCGATCGGCTCGTCGACGCGGATCGGCTCCGTGACGTCGTGCGGGACGAACGCGAACGCGTCGCCGCGGACGTGCTCGATGTTCGAGAGCGAGCCGCTGACGAGGTTGTCCACGCAGATGACGCGGTGGCCGCGCTCGAGCAGGTAGTCGCAGAGATGCGAGCCGAGGAACCCTGCTCCCCCTGTGACAAGCGCGGTCGGCACGGCCCGATGGTAACTCGCTCGCGAGGCCTGCGGCCTCGCGAGCGGGGTGAACGAGCTGCGCCGACGGGAGAGCGCGGTCTCCCCTCGGCTTCGTGCTGAGAGCACGTAAGGGCTGACGCATTGTTCGAGCCGCTCTTCCGTCGCGGGTTCGAAGCGTCTACACCAAGAGCGGAGAAAGGCCAGAGGCTAAGACAGCCGCGCAGCGGCGGCTTAGCCGGAGGCCGGACTGCGCTCGCGTCCGGCCTCCGCCGCACGCGAGCGCACCGGGAAGCCAGCTCGTCCAGGGATCCACCAGCAAGCACAGCACGAAGGGTCGGGGAGACCGCGCTCTCCCCGACCCGAAGTTCCGTCCCCAGCGAGCGAAGCCGCAGGCTTCGCGAGCTAGCGCAGGTCTTTGTTCGACTCCATGTCGAACCACATCGCGAAGAGGATGAACTGGAGGCCCGAGATCACGAGCAGGGCGACGAGGACGACCGTTGCGACGGGAATCGAATCGCCGGCGATCCGGAAGCCGACGACCAGGAACCCGAGGCCGACCCCGGCGATCGTCGCGATGAACCCCATCACGTAGAAGAACACGAGCGGGTGGAAGTCGCGCTTCACGTACTTCTCCCACAGCCGCCAGAAGAAGCCGCGCAGCAGCAGCCACGCGATCCGCGGCACCACGTGCCGATAGCGCATCGCCGAGCGCTCGCCGACGCCGTAGATCGGCCGCGACGGGAAGTCGCGCACGCGGGCGTTCCAGACGTTGAGGTGGACGAGCATGTCGTTCGGGAAGCCGTAGTTCGTGTAGACCTCGTCGAAGTCGAGCAGCTCGAGCATCCCTCGCGAGATGACCGTGTAGCCGGACTGCGAGTCGGCCACGTGCCAGTAGCCGGACGCGACCTTCGTCAGCATCGAGAGTACGGCGTTGCCGAGGAAGCGGGTCTTCGGGATCAAGTCCCACGCCTGACCCGTGAAGAGGCGGTTCGCCTTCGCGTAGTCGAGCTCGCCCCGGGCGACCGGCTCGACGAGCGCCGGCAGGTCGTCCGGATCCATCTGGTTGTCGCCGTTCATGACGACGACGACGTCGAGCCCCTCCGCGAGCGCGCGGCGGTAGCCGGTGATGATCGCGGCGCCGACGCCGCTCCTTCGCTCGTGCGAGAGCACCTCCACGCGAGGATCCCCGCCCTCGAGCGCGCGCTCAGCGGTGTGGTCGGAGGAGCCGTCGTCCACGACGAAGATCCGGTCGGCGAGCGCCGGGATGCCGCCGAGCGTCGCGGCGATCAGCGCCTCCTCGTCGTACGCGGGAACGACGACCCCGACGCGCTTCCCCTCGAACACGGGGAGAGACTAGTCAGTCGCCGTTGCGCGGCGTGAGCCGCGGCACCACGCTGTCCCACAGGAGCGCCGCGAGCGCGCCGAGGATCAGGCCGATCAGCGCAGCGATCACGACCGTGTTGCGGCGGCTACGCGCGGTGATCTTCTGCGCGGCGGCGCCGGTGACGACGCGCGGCCGCTCGACCTCCTTCGCCTGCAGCAGCTGCAGCGTGGCATCGACCTTGTCCTGCTGGTCGCTGCGGAGCGTCGTCTGCAGGATCAGCTTGTCCGTGGGCGAGATGGTCGGATCGGCGATCGCGGCCTCGAAGGCCTTGATGTCGCTGTCGTCGGCCGCGATCTCATGCTGGAAGTTGCGGATCTTCCCCGTTGCGTACGTGCCGAGCTTCTTCGCCGCGATGTCGGCGAGGTTGTTCGCCGCGCACTCGGCGACCTTGCTCTTCTTCGCCTGGACGGTGAGCTTGACGAGCGGGCTCTGGCCGTTCTTCGCGAGGTAGCCCGTCACGGCCTGTGTCGAGATCCCCTTGCGGAAGTCCGACACGTTCGCCTTGCACGTCCCGGCCACCGCCTGGTCGACCTGCTGGCTGTGCACGATCGTGCCGACCGCGGAGGGATTCGTCTGCAGCGTCTGGAGCTGGCTGCTGCCGCTCGCGGAGGTCGGCTGGCCGAGGTAGAGCGTCGCCGTCGCAGAGTAGACCTGCGTACCGCCGAGCGAGACGAGGTAGCCGATGACGGCGCCGGCCACGACCCCTGCCGCCAGCAACCACCAGCGGACGGCGAGGAGGCGGACGTACTTCGCGAAGTCGACTTCCTGCTCGGCCTCCGGATCGAAGCCGCGCGGCGGGGGAGCAGGCGCAGTCACGAGGGGCGACGATATCCGACGGGGATGAGGACGCTCTTAGGGAAACGGCTTCAGCGAGCCAGCTGACGGTGCCGGGAGCGTTTGGGCTCGACGGCGTAGACGCGCGAGAAGCCGTTCAGCAGCAGCCGCATCCCGTTGCCCGAGACCGGGACGTACTGGCCGTGCGGGAAGCTCAGCACCTGCCGCCCGGTGCGGACGTCGACTCCGAGGATGCGGTGCGAGAAGCTGCCCGCGTAGGCGACCCCGTCCACGATCACCGCGGCTCCCGAGATCGCCCCGCCCGTCGAAACGCGCCACAGGATCCGTCCCGTCGCCACGGAGGCGCCGTAGAACCAGCCGTCGTACGAGCCGAAGCAGACGACGCCGTTCGCCACGGCCGGCGAGGAGTACACGTAGTAGCCCGCCGTGTCGCGCCAGAGGTAGCGGCCGCTCGTCGTGAACGCGGTCAGCGAGTCGCCGGTCGACGAGGGGACGAAGACCTTCCCGTCCGCGACCGCGGACGTCCCGTAGATCCGCCCGTTCACCTGGCCGACCCAGCGGGTCGCGCCCGTCGCCGGCGAGAGCGCCCAGATCCGCCCCCCGTAGTCGCCGACGAAGAGCCTGCCGCCGCTGAGCGCCGCGCTCGAGGTGATCTTCGCGCCGAGCGAACGGCTCCAGCGCAGCCTGTGCGTGCGAAGGTCGAGGGCGTAGACCCCGCCACTCGCGGTGCCGAAGAAGTCGATGTCGTCCCGGACGACCGGCGACGACTCGATGGCCGAGCCGGCGTTCCAGCTCCACTCGAGCCGGCCGTTCGCGCGATCGAGCACGTAGACCCAGCCGCCCATCGTGTGGTAGACGATCCTGTCTCCGTCGACGGCCGGCGAGGAGGCCATGCGCGGAGCGCCCGCCGTGTCGTGCCGCCAGGCCGGCTTGCCGGAGCGCATCGAGATCGCCTGGACGGTCGCCCGCTGGTTGCCGATGTACGCGAAGCCGTTCCAGACGACGGCCGGGAACTCGATCAGGTGGCCGAGCCCCCGGCTCCAGACGAGGCGGAAGGGCGGCCGCAGGTGGAGATGCTTCTGGGCCTGCGTGCGCGCGGCATCGGCGCCGTAGACCGGCCATTGCAGCTCGGGCCGGTAGATGCGAATGGTCTGCCTGCGCCTGTGCGTGAAGTTGAGCGGCTGCTTCACGGCCGTGTACCCCTTGGCCTCCACGCCGACCTCGAGGCGCCGCCGCGGCGCACGGATCACGGTCACCCCGTGCGGTCCCGTGCGCCGGCTGTGGCCCCAGAGCTTCACTCGCGCGTGGGGCACGCGGACGCGGCGGTCGCCGTCCAGGATCGTGACGACGAGGTTCGTGAGCGGCGCGCTGTGCCTCGGCTTCGCCTTCGTCGGCTTCGGCTGTGGCGGCTGCGTCACGACGGAGCGGTCGCCGCTGCCGGCACAGCCTGCGAGCAACACGGTGACGGCCGCGAGAACGACGACGCGCGCGATCACGCGTGCTCGCCGACCGCGAGCTCGCGGTAATCGGCGAGCCAGAGCGGCGCACCGTCGATGTCGCGCAGGATCACGTTGTCGTCCGGGAAGTGCGGAACGCGCTCGCCGATCTCGTCGAGCCGGCCGAGCGTCGCCAGGACCTGCGCCTCGGCCATGTTCGCTCCCCCGGCGGCGAGCGCCGACGTCGCCGCGACGTGACGGACGTTGATCTCGGTGACCTTGGGCGCGCCCGTGCGGTCCTCGCGCAGGTCGACGGTGAGGAGGCCGTGAGCGGGCTCGCCCGTGCGGCCCGCGAGGAAGCGCACCGCCTGCTCGGCGAGCGTCCGCGCCCGCTCGTCGTTGACGAGCCGCCCGCGGTTGATGTTGCCGGTCACGCCCGAGACGGCGAGATGTCCCATGAAGTACTCGAGCCGCTCGTAGCAGCCCGCCTTGAGCAGCTCGTCCTCGTGGAAGAGGAGCGAGCAGGCGAGGTTCCGGCCCGGCAGGTGCTCGGCGACCATGTAGCCCGCCAGATCCGGGTTGAGATACGCCCACGCGTACGCCTCCTCCGGCTCCGTCACCTTGATCGAGCCGATGCCGCTCGACGACGCGTCGGAGTGGTCGCGCAGCCAGACGGGGCCCCCGCCGAGGTCGAGGCCGCTGCGAGCGAGGAGCTCGTCCCGGCTCACGATGCGGTAGCGCGGCACGAGGCCCGTCTCGCGGAGGGCCTCGTAGAGCTTGCCCTTGCCGATCGCGATCTCGACGAGACCGGGTGGCGGCAACAGGGCCGGCACCGGAAACTCGCGCCCGCTCCAGTACAGGACCTCCGCCTCGGGCCCGACGACCGCGACGTCGATGCTCTCCCGCCGGCAGATCTCCGCGACGAGCTCGGGATAGCCGGGATCGCTCGGCGGCGACACCCGGTACACGCGGTCGTACAGCCCTTCGTAGAACCCGTACCAGTTGCCGCCGCGATCCGCGCCGACGAGCGTGGCGTCGCCGAACGCGGCGCTACCGCGGAGCGAGCGGACGATGGCCCTCGGCGTGACGCCGCACGCGCCGGTCACGAGGATGTTCAGCGCGGGTGCCTCACTCCACCGTGTTGAGGTTACGCCTGCCGACCCGAACGGCTGGATTGCCGGCGTAGATACCCCACCGCTCGGTGTCCGAAAGGGCGACCGCGCCGAGTGAGAGGACGCTGCCGGCGCCGATTGTCGTCCCGGGGGCGACCTTGGCGAAGGCGCCGATCCAGGCGCCGTGCTCCACCACGATCGGGCGCGGCGCGAGCGGCATCGTGGGATCCGCCCAGTTGTGGTTACCGGTGCACAGGTATGCGCCCTGCGAGACGATGACGTCCGAGGCAAGGACGACGTCCTCCATGTTGTCGATCCACGCTCGCTCGCCCAGCTGGCAATGGTCGCCGACCGTCAGCCGCCACGGGTATTTCACGTGGAGTCCGGGCTTGATCAGGACGCCCTCTCCGATCGTGGCACCGAAGAGGCGCAGCAGCGCCCGCTTTAGCCGGTACGAGACGATCACAGGATTGAGCAGCACGATGGCCTCGACGAGGAGCCAGATCGCGCGGACCACGAAAGGGCGGCCTGGGTGGTAGCCGCCGGGGTGCGTGCGCGACAGCGGACCCGAGGACTCGCCCGCGGCCTCCTCACGGCAGTCCAGCTTCCAGCCCCCGGTATCGCCCTTGTACGTGCCGCGGAAGAGGGCGAGCGGCGTCCGGGCGAGGATCTTCAGGTCGAGGACGGGCGAGCGATGCTCGACGTACCAGACGTCGAGCTCGATCCGGTCCGCCCACGGCAGCGCAGCGCGGCCGTTGACCTGCGCCCAGCCGGTGATGCCCGGCCTCACGTCGAGCCGGTGCCGCTGGCGCTCGTCGTACTGCTCGACCTGGTAGCGGAGCGTCGGCCGTGGCCCGATCACGCTCATCTCGCCGCGGACGACGTTCCAGAACTGCGGCAGCTCGTCGAGCGAGAGCTTCCGCAGCAGGCGGCCGGCACGGGTGATGCGCGAGTCGCCACGATCGACCGAGAGCCCGGCGCCGATCGTCTCTGCGCCGACGACCATCGTCCGCAGCTTCAAGAGCTCGAAGTCGACGCCGTCCCTGCCGACGCGCGTCTGCCGGTAGAGGACGGGGCCGCCGTCCTCGAGCTTGATCGCGAGCGCCGCGAGGGCGAGCACCGGCGACGCGAGGAGCAGCGACCCTCCCGCGAGCGCGACGTCGGCGGCGCGATTCACGCGAGCTCCTCCCGCTGCGGCGCCCATGTCGCCGGCACGCCGCGGCGGAGATAGTTCCAGAGCGCGATCGCTGTGGCCCAGGTGACGAGGACGTAGTAGCGCGCGATCCCGACGCCGGCGAGCGCCGCCGCGAGCAGGCCGAGCTGGAGCCCGAGGAAGACGGCATAGATCGCGCCGTGGCCGACGAGCGCGATCGAGCTCCCGAGCAGGATCAGGTGGAGCAGGCCGCTCGCGTAGCGGAGATGCCGGTGCGAGAGGAGGGCGAGGAGGTAGCCGGGGGGCTGGCCGCGAAGCATGCGTCCGCGCAGGACGATGAGCCACGAGTGCTCGAACATCCGCACCTTGCGCCGGTACTCGGTCTCGTTCGTCGGCGCCGGCCGCTCGAAGGCGAGCGCCTCGGGCTCGTAGACCGCACGCCGGCCGCGCTGGACCATGAGGTACGGAAGCGAGAGGTCGTGCCCGAAGCGGGGGTCGACCTCGGCGTAGTCCGACCGCCGGAGCGCGTAGATCGCTCCGTTGCCGGCGGTGACCGAGCCGAGCCGCGACTCGCCCTCGCGCGTCACGAGCTCGTAGCGCCAGTAGACGCCCTCCTTGTTCGAGCCGTCCGGCGCCTCGAGCCGCAGACGGCCGCAGACGTACGCGACCCGCGGGTCGGCGAGATTGCGGACGAGCTTGCGGAGCGCGTCGGGGGCCCACGTCGCGTTCGCGTCGGTGAAGGCGACGACCTCCGACTCCGTCGCGCGCACAGCGGCGTCCTGCGCCGCGACCTTGCCGCCGCGCGGGTTCCGGAGCACCCGGGCTCCCGCCGCCTCCGCGAGCTCCTCCGTCCGGTCGGTGGAGGCGTCGGAGGTGACGACGAGCTCGAGCAGCTCCGGCGGATACTCGAGCGCCCGGAGGTTCTCGAGCCGCCGCTCGATCGCCTCCTCCTCGTTGTAGGCGGTCACGATCACGGCGACCGACGGGAGGTACGCGTCGTCGCGCGCGACGCGCCGCGTGCGCAGGCGCGCGGCGAGGGCGACGGCGGCCGGGTAGAGCGCGTGCGTCCACGCGAGCGCGGCGAGCGAGGCCCAGAAGAGGACGACGGCCGCGATCATCGCGGGCGAACGCTAGCCATTCGGTCTGGTACACATGCTCCCGGTGAGGGTCGGGCTGGTTGCTGTTGTCGTCTTGGCCGCCGCAGTCAACCTGAGCGGGTGTTCCCTCGGTGCAGGTGAGACCTCGACTCCCCGGAGTAGCTCCGCCAGCGGTGGCCAGACCACGACGGAGAGCGCGAGCGCTCGGGCGTACGAGGCCGCTGTCGCCAAGCTGCCGCACGCCGTGTGGGTCGGCGATTCGTACACCGCAGGCGCCGGTGCAACCTACTCGGCAACCGGCGAGGCGTATGCGACGTCGGGCGCCCTGCATTGGCACGCGTACATGGATGCAAAGGGGGCACCGGCTTCGTTGCCAACGGTCAGGCAGTCAGCCCGAGCTACCAGCCTGTTCTCGCTCGGTTGGCGCACGACAAGGCGGAGGTTCCCGACCCCGGCGTCATCGTGATCGACGCGGGCAGGGACGACCTGGATTTCCCGCGGCGAAGGTTCGTCGCGCGGTGGTCGGGTACTTCCGAGGCGCTCGCCCGCGCCTTCCCGTCCTCCCCATCGTCGTGATGGCACCCTTCGTGATGAGGTCGAAGCCCACCGACTACGCCGCCATCGGACACCTGCTGGCAGGGCAGGCCAAGCGCCGTGGTTGGGCGTTCGTCGATCCGATCGCCGAGGGGTGGATCAACCGAGCCTCGGCCAAGCTCGTTACGGCCGACGCCATTCACCCGGACGAGCAGGGGTACGAGTACATCGTCGCGCACCTTGCGCCCGCGATCGAGAAAGCCCTCGCGGCTGCACATGAAACGGTGCACTGACCGGGGCGCCGCTCTCTATTTCACATCGAGCCTCTAGCCTTACGGCGATGGAAGCAGAACGTGTGGGCAACCCGCCGTACGAACCGGACGCCGCTGCGACGAGCCTGGAAGTCGACCTCGCGCGAACGCATCCGGGCTCCTATCGGCCCGGTCGTCCGTTCCTCGTGCGAGCGCTGTGGCTCGTCCTCGAGGCCCTTGTCCTGCTCAATCCGCTCGTGACCTCCTACCGCCTCAAGACAGCGCTGCTGCGGCTCTTCGGCGCGACGATCGGAGAAGGCCTCGTGATCAAGCCCGGTGTCCACGTCAAGTACCCATGGCGGCTCACGGTCGGCAACCACAGCTGGCTCGGCGAACGGGCGTGGATCGACAACATGGAGGACGTCAGCCTCGGCTCGAACGTCGTCGTCTCCCAGGGCGCCTATCTGTGCACCGGCAACCACGACTGGTCCGATCCCGTCATGCCGCTGGCGCCGCTTCCGATCGTCGTCGAGGACGGAGCCTGGGTCGGTGCGTTCGCCAAGGTCGCGCCTGGCCGGACGGTGCGCAAGGGAAGCGTCCTCGCGCTGGGCGCTGTCGCGTTGACCGACATCGAGCCGTGGGGGATCTACGCCGGGAATCCCGCCGAGCGAGTCGGCACGCGCACGCTCACGGGCTAAGCCTCTAGACCGTATGGGGTGTGACCCGGCGCCTCGCTCGTAAGTTGGCGCGGGTTGCCGTCGGCACGGGGCCGGCGGTAGAGCCGCAATTACGGGAGGCGCCGGTATGGCTGAGGGTACGTGGGTCGGGTTGGATGTGCACGCGCGCAAGACGGTGGCGGGCGTGCTCGATGCGACGAGTGGGGAGCTGCGGAGCCTGCGGGCGCCGACGCTGCCGGCAGAGACGGCTGAGTGGCTGAGGCAGTTCCCTGGGCCGGTGCGGGTCGCCTACGAGGCTGGCCCGACCGGGTAGGGGGCGGGCGTGCGCGGCCGCGGGGATCGCCTGCACGGTGGCGGCGCCCTCGAAGATCCAGCGCGCGCCGGCCGACCGGGTCAAGACCGATCGTCGCGACGCGGAGCGGCTGGCTCGGCTCTTGCGGCTGGGCGAGCTGGTGGCGGTGCGGGTCCCCGAGCCGCACGAGGAGGCGGCACGTGATCTGGTGCGGGCTCGTGAGGACGCGCGCGGCGAGTTGATGCGCGCCCGGCATCGGCTCTCGAAGCTGCTGCTTCGGCACGGGTTGGTCTACGACGCGAGCGCGTGGACGCTCGCTCACGATTCCTGGCTGCGCCGGCAGCGCTTCGAGAGTCGGCCGTTGCAGCTGGCGCTCGAGGAGTCGTATGCGGCCGCCGTACAGGCGAAGGTGCGGCGGGACGCGCTCGACGAAGCGATCGCCGAGCTCGCAGGCGAAGCGCCGTTCGTGGAGATCGTCGGTCGGCTCTGCTGTCTGCGTGGTGTCGGCACGTTGACGGCGCTCGCTCTAACCGTCGAGCTGGGCGACTGGACACGCTTCCGGCCGCAATCGCTTGGCCCGTTTCTCGGGCTCACCCCGAGCGAGGACTCCAGTGGCGAGCGGCGCCGGCTCGGCTCGATCACCAAGACCGGCAACACCCACGCACGCCGTCTCCTGGTCGAGGCCGCTTGGCAGCAGCGACGACCACTGCGCGAGAGCGCGACGCTCGCACGGCGCCGGCAGGGACAGCCGGCCGCGGTGCGCGCCCGCGCCGATCAGAGCGCGCGCCGACTCCACGCCCGCTGGCATGCGCTCGAGCGGCGCGGCAAACGGCGCACCGTCGTCGCAGTCGCGGTCGCGCGCGAGCTCGCCGGCCACTGCTGGGCCCTCGCCACCATGTAGCTGCGCGTACTCAACGGCTCGGCGAGGAGAGCGCGAGCGGCGCAACGGCACGAGAGGAACGACCCGCGGTACAGCTATGAGCCGCCCAGCGACTGGGCGATGCTCGACCCTAGAGAGCGGCTCCGTTCCTCCAGCTCGCACACCCGGTCATGCGGTCCCGACCCGCGCATATCAGCCGCGACACAACGCGTCGACGACTGCCGCCGCGCTCTCCCCGCCGAAACAACGAGGCCCGCTCGCGCGGGCCTCAAAGCCGTGCCGACTTGACAAATCTCACCCCATATCAGCTGTCCTACCCACGGACGTTGTGAACGCGGCTGATCGGTGGCCGGTCGCCGATTGAGCTGTGCGGCCTTTGCCGGTTGTAGTGGTCGAACCAGTGTGGCAGGGCGTCGTTGCGGTGTCGAGATGAGCGGTAGGCGAGCCCGTATGCCCATTCGCGCGCCATCGTCTGGTGGAAGCGCTCGACCTTGCCGTTGGTGCGCGGCCGGTAGGGCTGGGTGGTGAGGTGGCGGATGCCGCGGCGGGCGAGCAGCTCGGCGAGGGAGCGGTTCTTCACGTAGCTGAAGCCGTTGTCTGTCATCAGCCGCTTGCAGACGATCCCGTGCTCAGCGAAAAAGGCGAGCGCCCGCTCGACGAAGCCGGTGACGGTGGTCGCCTTCTCGTCCGGGTGCAGCTCGACGAACGCGAGCCGGGAGTGGTCGTCGACGATCGCGTGGGCAAAGTCGTATCCGATCCGCGTCTCAGGGCGCATCCAGCGCCGAGACTGCTGAGAACGATCGCCGGTGACGCGGTGGCCGGGCCGCAGGAAGCGCGCGTAGCGGCTGGTGTCCATGTGCAGCAGATCGCCGGGGCAGGGCCACTCGTAGCTGTTGGCTGGCTCCTTCGGCCGCTTCGGCGGCCGAGAGATCCCGGCCCGGCAGAGCACCTTCCAGACAGTCGAGTGTGCGAAGCCGGTCGCGCCGGCGATCAGCCTCGGTCCCCAGCCCGTACCGCGGCGACACTCGCAGATCACCTCCTCGAGCTCAGGCGCGAGCTGCTGCGGCGAGCGATGTGGCCGGCTCGAGCGGTCGAAGAGACACGACAACGTCGCTCGCGCTTCCTCGCTTGCGTCCTTCCAACGATGCCACCAACGGTGCGCTGTCGCCGGCGACACGCTGAAGGCGGCCGCGGCCGCCTTCAACGTCATCCCACCCGCGACGGCCGAGACGAGCGCGTAGCGGCCAGCCAGTCCGAGCTTGGCATTAGCGTGCAGATACATCCGGCCCTCCTTTAGGCGTGAGTCCGGCAAGACCCACAGCCTCAAAGGAGGGCCGGATAACACCTCAGCCGTTCACAACCTCTGTAGGCGGGACAGCTAGTTGCCCCAGGGGCCGTAGCGCTTGTGCTTCGGGGGGTTGAGGGAGAACGGCAGGGCCTTGCCGGACTCGAACGCCGTCGCGCGCAGCCAGTCCTTCTTCGTCGCGCTCAGACGCAGGTCGGCCTTGAAGATGCCCGTGCGGTTCGTCCTGATCCGCGCGACGACCTTCCA
This sequence comes from uncultured Actinomycetes bacterium, assembly GCA_963796265.1. Taxonomy (GTDB): domain Bacteria; phylum Actinomycetota; class Thermoleophilia; order Gaiellales; family Gaiellaceae; genus Palsa-739. The sequence goes on from CAWCLA010000003.1 coordinate 355,947, forward strand.
GCGGCCCCGCCCCCCGTGGCGCCGCTGGATCGTGACGAGCCGTTTGTCGCTCGTCGCGTCACGACCCCATACGCGCACCTTGTTGCCGTCGAGATACGCGACGAAGGGGAAGCGGAAGGCTTGCCGTGTGGGCTTCGCGCGCGCGTGCGAAAGCTGCTTCGAGTAGAAGAAGAGCCCGCTCTCGTAGGGGCTCGGCTTCGGCCGGTCCTGCAGTAAGAACCACGTCACGAGCGACACGCCGGAACGCCACATTTGGTAGAGGGACTCGGAAGTCCACCGCGTGGCGAGCCGGATCGGAGCCGCATGCCGCCGCGGCGGCTGCGTGTCCCAGCTGAACTCGGTCACCCAGAACTGCACAGGGTGGTCCGAGACGACGCGGTGGAGCTTGACCCCGGCTCTGAGCAGCTTCCGCATCTTTGGCAGGTCGCCGAGCGAGACGTCGTCCGCGACCCTCGCGTGACCGAACGGCCCGCCGAACGTGTACGGATGATGCGACCAGACGTCGAAGTGAATCCGCGCCTTGCAGGTGCGGTGCGGGTGGCGCAGCTTCGCCTTCTTCGCCTTCGGGTTTCCCATGGAGACGCAGAGGAGCGCGCGCATGAACTTGAGCGGCGAAACCGAGTGGAACCTCTTCGTCTTGTTGCCGAAGGGATCGAGGCCGCCCGCGACGACGAGGTTCCTCCAGTCGACGGCGTGAACCGAGGCAGTGAATGCGTTTACCATCTTCCGGTACGTGCCGGCCTTGACGGGGAAGAGATCGAGGCTGAGGTTCGGTTCGTTCCAGACCTGGAAGATGTGCACCCTGGGCGCGCCGTGATTCCCATCGTAGTGCGTCGCGAGCGCTCGCGCGAAGGTGCGCAGCGCCGTGATCTTGGGCGTGCCGGCGTGGCTCCCGCGGGGGTGCCTTGCGTACGCCCACCTCGGCGGCTTCACGACGTCAACGATGGGCGTGACCCCATTGTTCTCGGCGGCGGCGACCATGCGGTCCACCGTCGCCCACGAGTAGCCGGGCGAGGCTGGATCCGAGGGGACGAAACCGACCGGGCGCGTCGCCGGCGCGATGCTACTCCAGTGCACGATGAGCCGGGCAAAGCTGGAACCGGCCTCCGCCGCCATCGCGTAGGCGTTGTTGTTGGCGCCGACGAAGCTGTACGGATCGAACAGCGCCGTGCGCAACGGCCGCGTCCCGTGGGTCGAGTACGTCTGCGTCCTGTGTGCCGCGTGCCGCCCAGTGGTTGCAGAACCCTCGGACGGCGCCACGGCGACCAAGAAGACGACCGCGACCACAAGCGTCAGGTGCTTCCAGCCGACCCCCACCGCCACCACGCTATCGGCTGCTCTCAGGCGATGGGGCAGCCCTTTGCGGAGTCTTTACGACCCGGCGTTCTCGTACGCGACTAGTTCCCCCACGGGCCGTAGCGCTGGTTCTTCGGCACCGAGAGAGAGAACGCGAGCGACTCGCCCGAGCCGCGCACCGTGGCACGCAACCAGTCCTTCTTCGTCGCCTTCAGCTTCAGTGACGCCTTGAAGATCCCGTACCGGTTCGACCGGATTCGAGCGACAGTGCGCCATGAACCGTGCCCATGACGGCGCTGAATCGAGACGAGCATCTTCGTGCTCGTCTCGTCGCGGCCCCAGACGCTCACCCTTCGCGTGCCGAGGTACGCGACGAAGGGGAACCGGTAGGCCGTCAGGGTCGGCTTGGCACGCGCCTTGTCCAGCGACTCGGAGTGGAAGTAGAGGCCCGATTGGTAGGGGTTCGGAGAAGGACGGTCCTGCAGCAGGAACCACGTCACGAGCGAGACACCGGAGCGCCACATCTGGTACAGCGACTCCGCCGTCCAGCGAGCCTGGAGGTTAATCGGCGCCGCATGCCGCCGCGGCGGCTTCGTGTCCCAGCTGAACTCCGTGACCCAGAACTGAACGGGACGCGGCGACACGATGTGGTGCAACTTCGTCGCCGCACGGAGGAGTGCCCGCATCTTCGGCAGGTCGCCGAGCGAGACGTCGTCGGTGAGCCTCGCGCGGCCGAACGGACCGCCGAACGTGTACGGATGATGCGACCAGACGTCGAAGTGAATCCGCGCCTTGCAGGTGCGGTGCGGATGCCGCAGTCTCGCCTTCTTCGCCTTCGGGTTCCCCATCGAGACACAGAGAACCGAGCGCATGTACGCGAGCGGCGCCTTCGAGACGAAATGCGGCGCCTGGTTCTCGAACGGGTCGAGCCCGCCCGCGACGACGATGTTGTCCTTGTTCACGACATGGACGCCTGCGGCGACGGCGTTGACCATCGCCCGATAGGTGGACGGCTTCACCGGCGAGAGGTCGAGGCTGATGTTCGGCTCGTTCCAGACCTGGAAGACATGCACCTCCGGTCCGCCGTCGACCCCGTCGTAGTGGGTGGCGAGCGCCTTGGCGAACTGGCCGAGCGCCGCGGGCTTCGGGGTGCCCGCCTTCTTTCCCTTCGGCTTGACGGCCCAGGCCCAGTCGGGTGCGGAGACGACGTCGAGGATCGGCGTCAGCCCGGCGGCGTCGACCGACTCGATCATGTGATCGAGCCACGTCCACGAATAGCCGGGCGAGGTTGGATCCGAGGCGACGAAGCCGTCGGGGCGCTCGGCCGGCGCAATGCTGCGCCAGGTGAACGGAACCCGGATGTACGTGGCTCCGGCGGCAGCCGCCATCGCATACGCGACGTTGTTCGCGCCGACGAAGCTGTACGGATCGAACAGTGCCGTGCGCAACGGAATCGTTCCGCCGGTCGAGACGATGTGCACATTGTGGTGCGCCCGGTGACCGCTCGCCGCTCCGAGATGCGCCCCGGCCGCCGCTGCCGGGCCGACGGCCACGACGATGCAGGAGCACGCGAGCAGGAGCGGTGCAAGCCGTCCCAGTAGACGGGCGAGCTTCCGCGAAGGCGATCCCGAAGGTTGGACCCTCAACCGCACCGGAGCGACACCCTAGCCGAGCGTCCGGCCGACCCCCGCGAACCTTCCAGAATCCGAACATGCGCGGGGTTACGATGCGTCGACGTGAGCGTGGAAGAGGGAGCGCCGGCCGCAGTCGCGGGCACGCCGGGCGTGGCCGGCCGCCGGCGACGCCTCCGCAACGGCCTGGCCACCGGGGTCTTCTGGATTGCCGGATCGGCGATCGTGACGGTCGCGCAGCCGAGTAGCGACCGGCGGCTCGCCGCGGCAGGTGCGGTGGTGGCGGGGCTCACGGTGATTCTCGTTGTCGCGTGGCTCACCGAGGACCCGAGGCGCCGCTACTTCCGGTCGGTCGTCTGGACGATCGTCGCCGTCTCGGTCACCTCGGACTGGCTGCTGCGGCGGTTGGGCGTCGCTGGCCCGCACTTTGCCACGGCCGGCCTGGTCGAGCGGATCGCGTTGCCGCTCCTCGTCGTGCTGCTCGCGCCGCTCGTCCTCTCGGCGCTTTACCGGCACGGCCTCTGGGAACAGCGCGCGACCCTGTTGCGGTCGGCTCGTCCCATGGACTGGGTCTTCGGCGCGTACGCGACCGTGGTCGCGCTCCCGGCCCTCGCCGTCGGGCTCGCCCACCACGACCGTCTGCTGTTCGTCGCCCAGGATCTTGGTCTGATTGTCTTCTTCGTCTTCATGTACGTGGTCGGGCGTGCGGTCGACGCGGACACCGGACGGACGTCCGCGACCGAGCTCGTGGAGGTCCTTCTCGCCCTCGCAGTGGCGCAGTTCCTGCTCTTCAAGTGGGAGGTGGCGCCGCTCTTCGTGTACATCGAGGCTGTCTGCACGGGAGCGATCGCGGTGGCCCTCCTCCTCCCCCGCACGGCCCGGGTGCTGCCCGTCGCTCTCGCCATCACGCTGCTCGCGTTCGACGCGGTGAGGATCAAGAACGGCGGGTCTTCGACCACCGCGATCGAGCTCGGTGGCGCGCTCGCGCTGCTCGCCTACCTCGTCGCGCGACGGCTACGGGCGGTGCCGCAGTGGGTCGTCGTGCCGCTGGCGGTCGTCGCGTTCGCAGGCTTCGTGGGCTTCACGTCGGACGGCGCCACGCTACGCGGCGAGTATTACGGACCGGACCCGTCGAACCGCGGCCGCACGTACGAGGCGCATCAGGTGCGACGGGCGGTGCGGCACTCGCCCGTCTCGCTCGTTTTCGGGCGTGGGCTCGGGTCGACGATCAACGAGAGCCACGCGCCTTCCGCCTTTAAGTCGAGCCTCATCAGCGGCGGCCGCGACCTGGCTCATGTCCAAGAGATCCATCTGCTCGTCTACTCCTTCCTGCTCAAGACCGGCTTCCTCGGCCTCTTCTGGCTGGCCGCGTTCGCGGTCGGGCTGGCCGCACTTGGCGTGCGCGCGCTCGAGCGTGCGGCCCGAGAGCGCGATCCGAGCCTCGTGGTCTACACGGCGCTGCCGCTGATCGGCTTCGTGCAAGCGCTGGCGGCGACCTCCCGATTGCCGGCGAACCCGCTCAACGCTCTGGCGCTGGGGATCCTCGTGACCTGCCTCGGCGCCCCAAGGGTCCGGCGGGCGCCCGGCGAGACGAGCTAAGACGCGCTCGGGATGCCGCGTCCTCGCCAGGTTCTCTACGTCCACCACCGTTCGTACCTCGGTGGGGCTCCCGCCAGCCTCAGCGGCCTGATCAGGTGGCTCGACCCGGAACGGTTCCGGGCCACCGTGTACTGCCCGGACGGGCCGGCGGCCGAGTCCTTCCGGGCGGAGGGCGCAACCGTGATCACGGGCTCCGTGGCGACGTTCACGCACGTCTGGGCGAGCCAGTACAGCGGCCTGCGCTGGCTGCTGTTCGGCCGTGAGCTCTCCCAGCTTCCGGCCACCGTCGCCCGCTTTCGCACCCTGCTGCGCGACGGGCGGTTCGATCTCGTCCACCTGAACGACGTGCCGCTGATCTACACGGGCGCGCTCGCCCACAGGGCCGGCCTCCCGGTCGTCTGGCACCTCCGCTCCTCCTTCGCCCATGAGGGGAAGGATCGCCGCAGCCGCCTGATCGGAAGGTTGATCGACCGCACGGAGAGCGCCGTGATCGCGATCGACGACGACGTCGCTCGCTCGTACCCCGGGCGGGCGCCGATCCACGTCGTCCACAACAGCGTCGACCTCGAGCACTTCGTACCTGGCTCGGGAGTCGACGCCAAGCGCAGGTTCGGCCTGGCACAGGACCGCGTCGCGATCGGCCTGTTCGGCAACATCTACGAGAAGAAGGGATGGCCGGACTTCATCGCCGCGGCCGGGCTCCTGCTCGAGCGGGGCCTGCCGGTGCAGTTCGTGATCTCCGGCGGCGGCGTCCGCCCACCCGAGTTCTTCGAGACGGTGCTCGGGCGGACGCTCACCGCGAGTCGTCTCCTGGCTGACGAGGAGCGTCTGGCCCGCGACCTGGCCCGTGACCTCGGGATAGACGGTCACATGCATTTCCTGCCCTTCTCGAGCGACCCGCGGGACGTCTACCTCGCCTTGGACATCGTGACGTTCCCGAATCGCGGCCAGGGTCTCGGCCGGCCGGTGATCGAGGCCGCCGCGTGCGGACGTCCGGTCGTCGCTTCGGGCTCGCCCGGCGGAGCGGGTCTCCTCAAGCCGGGCCAGACGGGCGAGCTCGTGCCGCCGCGCTCGCCCGACGCGCTCGCTACTGCGCTCGAGCGGCTCGTCGTGAGCGAGCGGCTTCGCGAGGAGCTCGGCGCAAACGCGCGTCGCCTTGCCGAGGAGAGCTTCGACGCGCGCCGGAACACCGAACACGTGATGGAGATCTACGATGCCGTGGCTCGCGCACAGCAGGCCGCACCGCTCGAGCGGCGCCTCAGCGACTAAACACCGTCGGCTGCGCCGCGACGATCCCCTGCTTTCCGGCCATGCGCGCGAACGCCCCTTCTCGGTTGGCCAGGAGGTCGTCCCAGGAGCCGGATTGGACGATCCGTCCCTGGTCGAGCACATGAATTCGATCCGCCATCTGGACCGTCGCGAGCCGGTGAGCGACGATCAGCATCGACACCTGCCCGTGTAGACCCTTCAGCGCCTCGAGGACGATCCCTTCGGAAACGGCATCGAGCGCACTCGTCGCCTCGTCCAGAATCAACAGCCACGGTCGCCGGTAGAGCGCACGCGCCAGCCCGACTCGCTGCCGTTGCCCGCCGGACAGGCGGGCGCCGCGCTCGCCGATCTTCGTGTCGAGCCGCTCCGGCAGCTCACGAACGAACCTTTCGGCATGAGCAGCTCGTAGACATTCCCAGGCGAAGTCGTCGTCCGGCTCTGCATCGCCGACGACGTTGTCGCGAACGGTCCCGTGGAAGAGTGGGTTCTGGTCGAGCACGAGTCCGATGTGCGACTGCCAGAGCTCGGTGTCCAGGTCGGTGAGGGGCGTCCCGTCGAGGCAGATCCGCCCTTCGGTCGGAACCAGGAGGCCGGTCACGAGGTCGAGCGCTGTCGTCTTGCCTGCTCCTGATTCGCCGACGAAGGCAACGACATCCCCCCGGCGGAGCTCCCAGGAGACGTCGTCGAGCACGCGCGGCGAGTCGTCGGTGAAGGAAAACGAGAGCCTGTCAGCGACGAGCCGCTCATCGAACGTGGGGGCGCCGATACCCGACGGCCGGGCCTGGTTGCCTGCCACCGTCGCAAGGTGTTCCTCCCATTTCGTGACCCACGGGTACTGCACCCGCGCCATCACCAACCCGCCCTGGAGAATGTTGAGGCGAGGCGACAGCCGGAGGAAGATCGCGAGGAAGACGAGGGTCGTCGCCGACAGCGTCGCGGCGCCGCGGAGCGAGAACGAGATGAGGATCACGACGAAGAACAACGCGCCGAGCTGATAACCGAGCCGGACGGCGTACGGCATTCGCTGCGTCTGCTCGAAGCGGAACGCGAACTCGTCGTAATCCGCGGAGAAGAGCACCTGAGCCCGGGCGCAGCTACCCGTCGAGCGGAAGAACTTGAGGTTTCCGAGGACGTCGGCGATCCGTCGCACGATCTCCTGCGTGGCGGCGGTCAGCCTGCGTGTGTGAGCCTCCGCGCGGCGACTCAAAGGCCGGAGCAGAACCACCGCGACGAGCGCAACACCGATCACGAGCCCCGTGAGCTCGGGCGAGAGGAGGAATGCGTACGCAACGAAGAACATCGCCACGAAAAACGCGGTGACCGAGCTGTAGACCTGCTGGACGCCGGCTCCGACCTGCGATCCCTCCACCACCACCGAGGTCGCGATGTCGCTGAACCGCGTCATCAGAAACGCGGACCACTCCATCCCGAGCAACCGATCGGTCATGTCCTTCCGCAGGTGCGCTTCGAGTCGAGCTCGTGCACGTAGCAGCGCCACGGCACCCGCGAAGGTACCGACGGCCGCGCAGAGGCTCATCAGTCCGAACCCGGCTACAGACGCCCAGATGAATGCCCGTCCGTGGAATCCCAATCCCTCGAGGAGGGGTGAGAACAAGCCGGGCACCTTGGCGCCCGAACCCGTCGGCTGCAGCAGCGGCACCAGCATCATCAGCGCAGTGCCTTCGAAGATCCCCGCGACAGACGAGAGCACCACCGAGGCAATCGCAACGCGGCGCGCCGGCCGGCCGACGACCCAGTAACGACGCGCCATCTCCCAGACGCTCGTTGGAGTCTCGACCGTTGCCGAGGGCATCACCGGCGCAGCGGAAGCGGGCTGGGCGTCGCGAGCCTCAGCTGCGTCCGATGTCGTGAGATCGGGCGCTGCCATCGGACCGCCACAGTAGAGGAAATGAAGGCGAATGCTGGCGACCCGACTAATCTGGCCGGGTGCGCGTCCTGCACCTCGCGAGCCAGCACCCAGCCGACGACGTGCGCATCTTCCTCAAGGAATGCCGCTCGCTCGCGCAGGCGGGCTACGAGGTCCACCTCGTGGCGCCCGACGTGGCCGATCACGTCCAGGACGACGTCTCCGTCCACGGCTTCCGGCTGCCGGGCGGCTACCGTCCCTTCCGGATCGCGCGACGGCTGTGGCGCGCATGGCGCACGGCCCGCGCGGTCGGTGCCGGGGTGTGTCACTTCCACGAGCCGACACTCGTTCCGGTTGCGGTCCTGCTCAAGCTCGGTGGCGCCCGTATCGTCTACGACGTGCACGAGGATCACCTGGGCACGCTCGAATACGCGCCGTACCGGAGCGGCAAGCAGACCGGATTCCGCTTGTTCGAGGCGCTGGCACGCCGCACGTGCGACGGATTCGTAGCGGCGACACCGATGATCGCACGACAGTTCCCGCCGGAACGGACGGTGGAGGTCGCGAACTATCCGCTGCCGGACGAGTTCCCCGAGACGGCGCCGGGTGAGGCGACCGGCGCCGACGTCGTCTACGTTGGAGGCATCACGCGCGCTCGCGGCCTCGAGGAAATGGTCGCGGCCACCGCGCGCCTCGCCCACCCTCACGCCCGCCTCCTCCTGATCGGCCGCTTCAGCCCTCCCGAGCTCGAGGAGGAGGCGAGGTCGCTGCCAGGCTGGTCGCGCGTCGAGTACCTCGGCTGGCTCGGCCGGCGCCAGGTCGCCGACCAGCTCTCTGCGGCGCGAGTCGGGCTCGTCATCCTCCACGCCGAACGCAACTACGAGCACTCGCTCCCGACCAAGCTCTTCGAATACATGGCAGCGGGGCTGCCCGTGGTCATCTCGGACTTCCCGTTCTTCCGCGAGCTGCTCGACCCCGTCGGCTGTGCCATCGACGTCGACCCGCTCGATCCCGCCCAGATCGCCACCGCGATCGACGACCTGCTCGCCGACGAAACCCGCGCGCGGGAGATGGACAGCGCGGAGCCGCCGCCGTCCACGAGCGCTTCAGCTGGAGCACGAAGCGCCCAAGCTCGTCGAGCTCTACGAGCAGCTCGGACTCTCCCCCGGCTAGCCCCGGTCCATCATCACGCCATGGGCGTCGTGCACCTCGCGAGCCAGCACCCAGTTTCGATCTGCACGGCGGCTACCGCCCCTGCGTGCGTGGCCGTCACGACCGAGTCTCCGCGGCCAGGCGCTCTCGCCGATCCGACGGAGCGCCCCGCTAGACTGGCCTCCGCCTGCGAGCGGGAGGGGTCGGACATGTGCGGTATCGGCGCGATACTCAGCTCGACTGGACGCCTGTAGAGGCGCTCGGGCGCGGCTTGAGCTGATGAACCGCCTGCTCGCGCACCGCGGCCCTGACGGCGAGGGGACATGGGCGCACGAGCGCAGCCACGTGGGGTTCGCGCACCGCCGGCTCGAGATCATCGACCTCTCACCGGCGACCAGCCGATGACGACGGTGGCGGCAACTGGATCACCTACAACGGCGAGATCTACAACTACCTGGAGCTCCGCAAGGAGATCGGCGAGGCGCAGTTCCGCACGACCTCCGACACCGAGGTCGTGCTCCGCGCCTACCGGCAGTGGGGCCCGTCCTGCCTCGAGCGGCTCCGGGGCATGTTCGCGTTCGCGATCTGGGACGAGAGGGAGCAGCGGCTCTTCTGCGCGCGCGACCGGTTCGGGATCAAGCCGCTCTACTACGCGATCGTCGACGGACGTTCCTCTGCGCCTCGGAGGCGAAGGCGCTCGTCCCGTTCCTGCCGGCGATCGAGACCGACCTCGAAGCCCTGAAGGACTACCTCGCCTTCCAGTTCTGCCTCGCCGGCAAGACCCTCTTCCGGGGGATACACGAGCTGCTCCCGGGCACAAGCTGACGGTCCGAGAACGGCGCGGTCCGCGAGCAGCGCTACTGGGAGGTGCAGTTCGAGCCCGACTTCGACCACACCGAAGCGTGGTTCGACGTCGCCGGCTGCGCGAGCTCGTCGAGGAGTCGGTCGGTTCCACCTCCGTGCGGACGTGCCGGTCGGCGCATATCTCTCCGGTGGGCTCGACTCGAGCATCACGACCGCGCTCGCGGCGCGAGCGGTCGGCCAGGACTTCCAGGCGTTCACCGGCAGGTTCGCGCTGGGCGAGCGCTACGACGAGAGCCGGTTCGCGCGGCTACTCGCCTCACAGCACGGCTTCCAGCTGCACGAGCTGGCGATCGACGCCGGCGACTTCGTCGACTCGATCCGCAACGTCGTCTACCACCTCGACTACCCCGTCGCCGGGCCCGGATCGTTCCCGCAGTACATGGTCTCGCGGCTCGCTGCCCAGCACATGAAGGTCGTCCTCGGAGGTCAAGGCGGGGACGAGATCTTCGGCGGCTACGCGCGCTACCTGCTCGCCTACTTCGAGCAGTGCATCAAGGCGGCGATCGACGGGACGATGCACGCCGGCAACTTCATCGTCACGTACGAGTCGATCATCCCGCAGCTCGGGACGCTGCGCGAGTACAAGCCGCTGATGCAGCAGTTCTGGCGCGAAGGGCTGTTCGAGGATCTCGACGCCCGCTACTTCCGGCTGATCGACCGGCGCTCGAACCTCGGCGGCGATCGACTGGAGCATGCTCGGCGACTACTCGCCCTTCGAGACGTTCCGGGCGATCTTCCGCGCCGAGAACGTCGGCACGAGAGTCGTACTTCGACTCGATGACCCATTTCGACTTCAAGACGCTGCTGCCGGCGCTCCTCCACGTCGAGGACCGCATGAGCATGGCGCACGGGCTCGAGTCGCGCGTCCCGTTCGTCGACACGGAGGTGGTCGAGTTCGCCGCCACGTTGCCGGCGGACGTCAAGTTCAAGCACGGCCACCTCAAGCACGCGCTCAAGGAGTCGATGCGGGACGTCCTCCCGCCGGAGATCGTCGGCCGACGCGACAAGATGGGTTTCCCGGTCCCGCTCGGCGAGTGGATCAACGCCGAGCTGCGCGACTTCGTGCTCGACTGTTTCTCGGGCGAGAAGGCCCGCAGTCGCCCGTACCTCGCCGAGGGCTTCGAATCCGCGACCTGATCGACGCGAGGGTATGTTCGGCCGCAACCTGTGGGGCCTTCTGTCGCTCGAGCTCTGGCAGCAGGCGTTCCACGACCGGGCGAGCGAATGGGAGGCACTTCGGACGGGGATCGCCGAGGCTCCTGCCACTCAGTGCTTAGCGCCGTCCGCAACCTCACACGAGTCGGCGCCAGCGTCTGACCCCGGTCGAGCGCTACTGGAACCGCCACACCGTCGAGGCGGTTTCGTTCCGGAGCCCGGCGGAGTCCGCGGAGTTTCTCGAGTTGGCGCTTCGCCCAGTACCCGCTCTTCCGTGAGCTGATGGACCTCTGGGGGAGCCACGACGGCGAGACGATCCTCGACTACGGCTGCGGGCCGGGGAACGACGTGACGGGATTTCTCGTCGAGACCGGCGCCTGTTGCGCATAGTGGCGCCAAGACTGTCCGAGAAGGCTCTGAAGCTCGCGGCGGGTCACGGCTCACGCTCCACGCAATCGATCCCGCCCGCTACCGGTTGTTGCAGATCTCCGACGCCGAGCCCGGGCTGCCGCTCGCGGACGACAGCGTCGACTACGTTCACTGCGCCGGGGTGATCCAGCACACGACGGCACCGGAACGCGTCCTCCGCGAGCTCGCGCGGACGCTGCGGCCCGGAGGTGGCGGGGCCGGATCATGGTCTACAACCGTGACAGCCTGTACTTCCACCTCTACACCGCGTATGAGCGACGGATTTTGAAGGGGCTGTTCGCGGCCTGACCGCCGAGCAGGCATTCGCGCGCAACACGGATGGCCCCAAGTGTCCGATCTCGCGCGCCTTCCGACCCTCGGACTTCGGTCGACTTGCTCGACGGCCGGCCTAGAGATCGAGTTCCTCGGCGGGTACTTCTCACGCGTCGAGCTGGATCTTTGGCGGAGGCTGAGAGCCGACGCTCTCAGCGATCCGAGGCTTGGGGGCGAACATCGCGAATTCCTCCTGCAGATCAGCGATGCAGGTGATGGCTATCCGCGCTTCAATGGGCACTACGCCGGGGTAGGCGGCGTATACGCGATCCGGAGGCCCTGCCAAACCGAGGATGGGGACCCCGCCGGGCCTCGATGCGGAGCCGCCACCTCGCCCGAGCGCCGCAACATGACGAGTAGCCAGCGTGAAGTCGACGAGCGCAACCGTGCGTTCTGGGAAGAGCTGTGCGGTACCAGCCTTGCGCGGTCTCTCGGGATCTCTGAGATCACCCCGACGTCGCTCGCGCGGTTCGACGAGGCGTACATGAACCACTACCCGTACCTCGCGGAATATCTACGCGATCTGCCCGTAGAGGGTTGCGACGTGCTGGAAATCGGGCTCGGAGTCGGCACACTCGGTCAGATCCTCGCCGCCGGCGGCGCGAGCTACCACGGTGTCGATATCGCTGCCGCTCCGGTGACGATGATGCAGGACCGTTTGCGATGGCTTGGTCGACCCGATGACAGAGCGGTCGTACAAGCTTCGGCACTCGACCTCCCGTGGGAAGACCAGACATTCCAGGTCGTGGTGTCCATCGGATGCCTCCACCACACTGGGAACCTCCCGCGAGCGGTAGGTGAGGTACACCGCCTCCTCGTTCCCGGTGGCTTGGCCTTCGTGATGCTCTACAACGCGCACTCGTTCCGGCAGCTGACAAGCGCTCGTCGCGAGCGGCTACGGGCGCTGCTCACGCGGCGTACCGGCGACGAGGAGGTCCGAGCGATGTACGACACAGATCGCGCGGGCCACGCGGCGCCACACACGGACTTCGTCTCCCGACGTGAAGTCCGCCGCCTTTTCGGGGCTTTCTCGAGCGTCTCGGTCGAGGCGCAGAACTTCGATCCGCTGAAGCTGCCGCTCGGTCGCCGCCGGTTGACGATCCCGCGGGAGCGATTGCTCGGCAATGTGGCCCGCGTGCTGGGGCTCGATCTCTACATCCACGCACTCAAGTAATGCCCGAGTCCTCCGTTCGCAGAGGGGATCGGCTGTCCGTCTTGCTTCTCTGCGACGATCGCCCATCGCATGCGCCAAACGTCCTCGAGCACCTTGGCGCGCTCCAGCGATACTCTCGGCACCGCCTCGACGTCTCCAATCCGCGCGGCCTGAGTTCTAGCCGGCTGCTCCGGTTCGAGCACTACGACGTCGTCATCCTGCACTACTCGATCTTCGCTCTCTCGGACATTGCCCTTCCTCCTTGGTTCCGCGAGCAGCTCGCTGCGTTTAGCGGTCTCAAGGTCCAATTCGTCCAGGACGAGTACCGCTCGGTCGATGCGATGACCGAACGTATGCGCGAGTTGGGAATCGATCTTCTCTTCAGCTCGGTCCCGCCGGACGCCCTCGCGCTCGTCTATGGCACACGGATCCCGGGCGTCGACGTCGTGCCCACACTTACAGGGTTCGTCCCGGCGAGGCTCCAGGAACTTCCGCGGCAGCCGTTGGCAGGCCGTCCATTGGACGTCGTCTACCGGGGCCGTAGCATCCCTTACTGGCTCGGACGCCTCGGCCAGGAAAAGGTCCTGATCGGACGGGAGTTCATGGCGCGCGCAGCCTTGACCGATCTCCGCTGCGACATTTCCTGGACGGAGACCGACCGGATCTACGGAGAGGCGTGGTACCGGTTTCTCGGTTCCTCCCGTACCACGCTGGGCACCGAGAGCGGCGCGTCGATCGTCGACTTCGACGGAGCGCTGCAGGAGCGAACCGAGAGCTACCTCAGAAGTAAACCCACGGCGACGTTCGATGAGGTGCAGCGCGAGATCCTGTCCCCGTTCGAAGGAAATGCGGTCATTCAGACCCTCTCTCCCCGGGTCTTCGAGGCGGCGGCGGTCGGCACCGGGATGGTCAACTTCACCGGTCGTTACTCGGACGTGATCGAGCCGTGGACCCACTACATCCCGTTGGAAAAGGACTTCTCGAACTTCGATCAGGTGGCAGCGGCGATCCGCGAGGATGAGCTGCTCGACACGATGGCCGCACGGGCGCACGAGGATCTGGTCCGGTCGGGCCGGTACTCGCTCCAGGCCTTCGTGCAGGGATTGGAGCGTGAGATCGAGGCACGCGTGAAACCGGTGCCCCACAGGCCGCGACCTCGCATCGGCAGCAAGGTGACCCGGAGTCTGCTCCCGCTCGAGCGCCTGCGGTCACGAGAACAGCGGGCCGAGCTGCCACTCGCGATTTCCCTGCGCACGCGCACGATCGACCGCGCCAGGCAGCGCTTGATCCAGCGCTTTCCGGCCGTGGAGGCTCTCGCGCTGCGCGCCGAACTCGAAGGACCCCGCGACCAGAGCGACCGGGTTCTACACGACCTCGTCCGTCTTGCTGCGGCGGCGGCTGCACACACCCGTGAGCTGCGCTATCTCGGCCCTCCGTTCGACGTGCGGGTGGAACTCGACGACCACGAGCGGAGGGTGATCCTCGTGAGCACTCCGCGGCCGTCGCAGGGTGCGGCCGAGCGGTTACAGCTGCGCCACCGCGTCGAGCCGGCGATTCGCGAGGGGCGACTGGACGAGATCGTCTGGAACCATCGCGCGGTCGGCGTCTACCTGAAGTTCCTCTCAGTTCCGACCGCGTCCCTCGACATCGGCTACCACATCGTCAACGGAGCACACCGCTTTTCAGCACTGGCGGACCTCGCTCGCCGCGATCCCGAAGGCGTGATTGCCGCACTGGAGCCGCTGTTTCAGCCTCGCCCTGCCGACCCGGCTCACGAGTTGCCTGGACGGCTAGTGAGCCTCGTACGGGTCGCTTCCTCGCCCGGCGCTGTGGCGTCGCGAGGCGCTGCGGCCCTACGTGCAGTACTGATGTCGAAGGAGCTGCGAGTGCTCCTCGGAGCGTATCTCCGAAATGCCGACGCCCGCTCGGAGGCGTCGATCGATCGAGTGCTCGAAGACTTCTTCGCCTTGAGTCTTGTCGGTCAGGCCGCCGTACAAATGGAACTCGACGCCGCTCGCCGGATCTTGGTGTATCGGACCAGCCCACCGGATGTCCGAGATGGCGTAAAGCTCGACGCGAAGACGGTGCAATCGCTGGAGCAGATCGTTTGGGACAATTCCGCTCTCGGCCCGTCTGTCACCTCGAAAAATCGTCCTCGCGTCTCGGTGACGTTCCAGGCCGGCGTGCACGAGTTCCAGGCTCTGACGCTCGTCGCGCGGCGCTTCCCGGCGCTCGCCGCGCCCGCACTTCTACGAGCCGCAGCCTCCGAATGACAGCTGCACCTCTACGGATGAGGCCGAGAAGGACGTAATCGTGCGTCTCCTCGTCGTCTACTGGTGGCCACCCGGCCAGGAGATGCGCCTCGCAGTCGAGCGGCACCTTCGTGCGCTTGAACGCAAGGACGCGGAGGTCACGTATGCCAACGCAGCGGTGCCCCCGAGCCGAGACACACGACGTGCTCGCTACGACGGCATCGTCCTCCACACCACGTTCCTATGTTTGCGCTGGAGCGTGGACTTCGCACGCATCCAGCGCCGGTGGCAGTGGCTGAGCAACCAAGAGTGCCCAATCGTGGCTCTGCCCCAGGATGAGTACGCGTACTCGGAGGTTCTCGACGAATGGCTGGAGGAGCTCGGTGCGGACACCGTCTTTTCGTGCTTCGCCGAGGAAACGCGCGCACCGATCTACAGCCGAACCCGCGCCAGCGTTCGGCTCGGTCTCACCGGCTACCTCGACCCGGAGACGGCGATGTACTGCGAGCGCCATGCCGTACCTGGCGACGAGCGTCCGTACGATGTCGTCTATCGCGCCAAGCGGCTGCCGTTCTGGCTCGGACGTCATGGGCAGCTCAAGCACGAAATCGGGACGGCGGCGGCGGAGCGTGCGCCGCGTCTCGGGCTACGGACGGATATCTCCACACGCGCCGAAGACACGATTCTCGGCACGGGCTGGCTCGACTTCCTGATGTCCGGCCGCGCCGTAGTCGGCTGCGAGAGCGGTTCTAGCGTCCTCGACCGCCGCGGCGAAATCCGCCAACGTTCTCGCGAACTGCTCGCGCTAGACCCGGGAATGTCCTTCGAGGAGTTCGATCGGCACATGCCCGCCGGTTGGGACTCCTGGGCGTTCTTCGCAGTCAGTCCACGTCACTTCGAAGCCGTACTGACGCGCACCTGCCAGGTTCTCGTCGAAGGCGACTACGGCGGAATCCTCGAGCCAAACCGCCATTACCTGCCGGTCCGCAGAGATCTTGCGGATCTCGATGACGTCCTGGAGCGCCTGCACGACCCTCGGCTTGTCCGTGACATCACCGCCTGCGCCTACGAGGAGGTGTACGTCAACGGGCGCTGGAAGACGGAAGACTTTTCGCGCGAGCTCCTCGAATCGTTGGCCGCACGACACGGAACCCGTCCTCGGCGCGCTCTTGGCGCCGGCGCTACCGTCTTTCCACCGCCTCACAAGTTTCATGCCCGGATTCGACAAGCTGCCATCGCCCTGCACGCCCTCGCCGTCCGCCCCCGACTGGCCATGTTGATGGGTAGGTCTCTGCTGGCGAATCCGAGTGACGCGACGGTCGTACCTGCGGTTGTGCGCGACCTCCTGCTGCTCGGGGCACTCGATAGCTTCGAGCAGTACCAGACGACCCGCGGCGGAAACTGGTCAGTTCGCCCGACGCGCGTCGGCGACGAGCTGCGTCTTACGTCGCAACGAGGCAACGGGCGCAGCGTTCGTCCTGAAGTCGAGCACGTCCGCGCGATCACCTGGGACAACTCGCAGTACGGGACCTTCGTCCCAATCTCCCCAAGCGCCGCGAGGCCCGTCAACGTCCGAGTGGGGTCGGACGGCTGCTGGCGCTTCGACGGTTTGTCGCGACTCGCAGCCCGTCATCCCGAGTTCCCGTGGGCACGAGCGCTTCGGATCCCCAGCGTTGAAGCCGACTCGCTACGATCGGGAACGGCTGGGGCCAGGCGCGTCCGCAGACCCGCGGATGGCAGCCGCTACTCGAGCTTGCCGCGCCAGAGCCAGCCGGGCCACGTGCATGGCTCCTCTTTCGGCAATCCAGACCACGACAACGAGGAAAACAAGTGACGAAGATCCTCATCACCGGCGGCGCCGGCTTCATCGGCTCGCATCTCACCGATCGGCTGCTCGAGCGCGGCGACCACGTGCTCGTGATCGACAACTTCTCAACCGCGCGCCGCGACAGTCTCCCCGCGCACGACAACCTCACTCTCGTCGAAGACACGATCGCCGACGAGGCGGTAGTGGATCGGGCGTTCGCCGTGGCTAGCCCTGACGTCGTCGTGCATGCGGCGGCGTCGTACAAAGACCCGGACGCATGGGCCGAGGATAGTCGGACGAACGTCGTCGGCACGGCGAACCTCGTACGTGCCGCGCAGAGGGCGGGCGTCTCCCGCCTCGTCTACTTTCAGACTGCACTCTGCTACGGGCTCCACCCACAGGAGCAGCCGATCACGCTCGCGCACCCGCTCGATCCCAAGGACTCGAGCTACGCGATCTCGAAGACGGCAGGCGAGTGGTACGTGCGCCTGAGCGGCCTCGACTGGCTCTCGTTCCGTCTTGCGAACGTCTACGGCCCTCGCAACCTGAGCGGTCCGCTGCCGACGTTCTTTCAACGGCTGAGCGAGAGCAAGTCGGTGTTTGTCGTAGACACGCGCCGGGACTTCGTCTTCGTCGACGACCTCGCCGACGTCGCGATGCAAGCAATCGATGGCGGCGGCCAGTCCGGCGTCTACCACGTTTCCTCGGGCTCGGACGTCTCGATCAAGGAGCTTTTCGACGCGACCGTGAAGTCGATGGACATCGACCTCAAGGAGGAGGTAGAGGTTCGTCCGCGCAATCCGGACGACGCACCTTCGATCCTCCTCGACCCCTCGAGAACCGAGAGCGACTTCGGCTGGGCCGCGCGGACGTCGCTCGAGGACGGTGTCGCGAAGGCAGTCGACTATTACCGCGAGTACGGCGTCGCCGAGACGTTCACACACCTGAAGCCACTCGACACACCCGATCCCGTAGGCCGGTGACGGACGGCCGCCTGCTCGTCGTCGGCGG
Source organism: uncultured Actinomycetes bacterium (assembly GCA_963796265.1). GTDB lineage: Bacteria > Actinomycetota > Thermoleophilia > Gaiellales > Gaiellaceae > Palsa-739. The sequence goes on from CAWCLA010000003.1 coordinate 373,744, forward strand.
CGCCGGCTTCGTCGGCGCGAGCCTCGTCCGGGTCCTCTTGTCGGAAGGTGCCGAGTACGTGCTCGTCGTCGACAACCTGCTCTCGAGCGAGCCGGAGAACGTGCCTGATGACCCGCGCGTGGAGCTGATCGAGGGCTCGATCGCCGACGACGGCGTGCTCGCGTCTCTGGCGGACACGTTCGACGTCGTGTACCACCTCGCGACGTATCACGGAAATCAGAGCTCGATCGCCAGCCCGCTCGCCGACCACGAGAACAACCTGGTCACTACCTTGAAGCTGTACGAGCGGCTGAAGGACTTCAGAAGGCTCCGCAAGGTCGTCTACTCGGCTTCCGGATGTACGCTCGCGCCACACGAGGTCTACGAGAGCGCGGAGGCCGTCTCGGAAGACGGGTTGGTGCCGTTCGATCTCGACAGCCCGTACCAGATCTCCAAGGTCGTCGGCGAGTTCTACTCCGTCTACTACCAGCGTCAACACGGGCTGCCAACGGTGCGGGCGCGCTTCCAGAACGTGTACGGACCGGGCGAGGTGCTGGGCGCGGGACGTTGGCGTGGCACTCCGGCGACGATCTGGCGCAACGTCACGCCGACCTTCGTCTACCGCGCGCTCAAGGGCCTACCACTTGAGCTCGACAACGGCGGGGTCGCCTCCCGTGACTTCGTCTACGTCGAGGACGTGGCTCGCGGTCTCATCGCCTGCGCAGAGCGCGGCGAGCCGGGGGACGTCTACAACCTCGCGAGCGGCGTCGAGACGACGATCCGCCGCCTCGCGGAGCTGATCCTCGAACTGGCCGACTCGACCTCGCCCATCGAGACCAAGCCGCCACGGCCGTGGGATCATTCCATCCTTCGCTTCGGCAGCCCCGAGAAGGCACGACGAGAACTCGCCTTCGCGACGCAGACGACGCTCGAAGAGGGCCTGCGTCACACGATCGCGTGGACAATCGAGAATCTCCACCTCATCGAGCGGTGCATCGCGAAGCACGCAGAACGTGAGCAGCTCCTCGTCGGTGACTCGAGCTAGAAGGCGCCGCGCCGGCCGAAGACGGCCGGGATCGTCATGAGGATGATGCGGAAGTCACGGCCGAGGGAGAGGTTCTCGATGTACTCGCGCTCCACGGCGAGGCGCTCGGCGAACGTCAGCTCGCCGCGGCCGTAGACCTGCATCGGGCCGGTGATCCCGGGCTTGAGCTGCAGCCGGAACTCGTGCTCGGGCGTGTACTGCTCGACGAGGTCGACGAACTCGGGGCGCGGGCCGACGATCGACATCTCGCCGCGCAGGACGTTCAGCAGCTGCGGCAGCTCGTCGAGGCTCATCCGCGCGCAGGGAGCGCCCGACGCGCGTGACGCGAGGGTCGGCGCGGAGCTTGAACATCGGGTCGCGTGAGCTCCTCGAGCGAGACGAGCTCCGGGAGCAACGCCTCCGCGTTCCGCACCATCGTCCGGAACTTGAAGATCCGGAAGACTCCGCCCGTTCTCGCCGGCCCGCAACTGCCGGAACAGGACCGGGCGGCCGCCGTCGACGAGAATCGCCAGCCCGATGAGCAGGAAGAGCGGTGACGCGACGATGAGCCCGAACGTCGCGGTGACGACGTCGAAGATGCGCTTCAGGGCGAGCGTCGAGGGCGAGACGTACCACGTGTTGTAGTCGAGCAGCGGCAGGTCCGCGACGTGGCCGAGGTGCGTCGCGGTGCCGAAGATCCCGCGCGTGGGCGGGACGACGGTGAGCTTGACTCCGTGCAGGCGACAGGCCGGCAGGAGCGTCTCGAGCAGGTCCTCGCTGAGCTCGGCACACGCCACGACGACGCGATGCACCGACTCGAGCTCGTCGAGCCTGCTGTGCAGCGCGGTGCAGTTCGGGATGCGCCCCGAGATCGTCGCATGGATGTCCGGGAAGAGCTCGAGCTTACGGGTCACGGCGTCGCGCGAGCGGCCCCTCGCCGACGATGAGGATCCGCTCCGGCAGAGTGATGCGACGCCAGACGGCCCGGGCGGTGGCTCGGAAGGATGAATCCGAGCGCGAGAGCCAGGCCCCAGACGATCAGCCGGTCGTTCGCGGTGAGATCGAGGCCCGGGAAGGGCGAGAGCAGGAACGTCAGCATGGCGGTGCCGCCGAGCGCCCAGACGAAGATCCACGGCAGCTCCTCCACCGTCAGATGCCGTAGCGTGCGGTGGTCGCGGTCGTAGAGCCCGACGAGCTTGCCGGTCACGATCCAGATGGGCGCGGACAGCACGAGCAGGAAGGCGCCGTTCGCACCGCTCCCCCAGAGCCCGACGACGGCCGCAGCGGCGGCGATCGTCAGCGTGTCGGCCGCCGCGAGCATCCTGTGCAGCAGCGCGTCGTTGCTGTAGTGCGCGAAGAGGCGGCGAGCGCCGGTCCTGCTCTCTGCGCGTTCGGCGGACACGCCGGCGGCGGTTTCGATCTCGCTCATTCCCTCAGCCTCCCGCTCGGTGCGGCTCCAACCGGGCACTCGGGTCCCCGATACGGTAGCTGCGGCTTCGGGGGGCTGCCACTCACAGGCCGCTCCGAAGGTACGGATTGTCCGGCCAGAGCCGCCTGGCCTGCGCGAGATCGCGCTTGGCCGCAGCGAGCTTTCCTCGCTCGATGTCGATGCGCACTGCGTTGTACCAGAGTCTCCAATCGAGCTTGCGACCGCCTCATCCCCGCGGCTAGCGTTGCTCTTGCGGCGTCGTACTGCTGGAGGAGTTCTTCCACCTGAGCGAGCTGGAGAAACGCGTCCGTGTTCCACGGCTCGACCGCCTTCGCCGCGAGTGCCTCGCGATTTAGCCCGCTCGCCGTTGCCGGCGTGCACGGCCGCCTGGCTTCTCTGGACGTGGATGCCCGAGGCGAGAACCACGAGCTGCGGCACGATCGCGGCCACAGCGAGGAGCGCGAGCAGCGGCCTCGCAACGCTCATCCGCCGCCAATCGGCAGCCCGGGTCGGAGGACGGGCTCCGAGCGCGACTCCGAGCAAGCCGACGCCGACGATCGCGATTCCGGCGAGCTGCCAGACCCAGTCGTACGACGCGGCGACGAAGAAGGCGGTCCCGGCCGCTGCAGCCGCGGCCACCTCGCCGCTCTGCGACTCGAGGGCCGACCGGACGGCTCCGACGACCGCGACGATCACGGCTCCGCCGATCAGGAGCAGGCCCACGATCCCGAGCTCGGCGAGCGACTCGAGGTAGAGCGAGTGCGCGTTCTCGCTGATCACGCCGGGCAGCGAGCCGTGCTGATGCCACCAGAACACCCACGAGCCGGCTCCGCCACCGTTCAGCGGGTGTGCCTGGAACTCGGAGCTCGCGACGCCCCAGAACTGCCAGCGCCCGCTCCCCGAGCTCGAGAGGAGGTGCTGCTGGATGAGCGTTGCGCCGCCGCCGTAACTCGCCTGGTTGCGCGTGAACGCGTGGATCTTCGCGATCGGGTGCGAGAGTGCGATGGCGACGATGGCGGCGAGGACGATCAACCCGGCGACGGCCCGGCCGGCGCTGCGCGGCGGCGTCGGGAGGCGACGGCGTCCCAGCTCGAACAGCCCGACCCACACGAGCGCGGTCGCCACGCAGCCGATCCCGATCTCGAGCGCCGCGCGGTGCGCCTGGTAGACGGCGCCGGTGTTGTGCATCAGCCCGAGGGCGAGAGCGCTCTTGTGCACCAGAGCCGCGACGGCGACCGCGCCCGAGCCGCCGGCGACGACGGCGGCGGCGAGCACCGTCCAGCGGTTCGGCGCGAGGACGAGGTACACGGCGACGGCGAGGCCAGCGGCGAGGAATGCACCGCGCGACGAGGTGAGGTACATGTCGGCCGCGAAGACCGGCAGCGGCAGCGCCGCCGAGCACTCGCATGAGCCACGAGCGTCGCGACGTCATGATCACGAGCAGCAGCGGGTAGGCGAGCGCGAGCTCGATCCCGAGGCCGTTCCAGTAGCCGACCGGGAAGTTGAGCCGGTTGGTCAGGGAGGGCAGCGCCTGCGAAGGCTCGATGCCGAACGAGCTCGGGAAGACGCGGCTCACGAACGCGACGACCCCGACGGCGGAGACCGCCAGGGCGACCCCGCCGACGATGACCGACGCGGGGACGAGTCTCGCGACGACGATCGCGAGCGCCAGCACCGCGACGTAGAAGGAGACCTGGTCGAAGTGCGCGAACGCCCGCCCCCCGTCCGGCGCCCAGCTCATCGAGAGCAGCGTCCAGATCGCGAAGGCGGCGAGCAGGCCGAGCGCGCCGAGCGCGAGCCGGTCGACACGCGCCCTGGCCCCTGCGATCCCGATCGCCGCCCCCGTCCCGAGCAGCCACCACGCCGAGATGCCGCCGTAGGCCTTCGTGGTGTCGTCGAAGCCGCCGTTCGCGTACGAGAGCGCGAAGACGCAGCCCGCTATCGCAGCACCGAGCGCAGCATTGCGCGCGAGCACGAGCCAATCCTGTTGTTCGAGCTTTGTAATCCCCCGCTCGGCCAGCTCCACCGGCCTCTACAGTAGCGGCATGCCTGGTGCACCGAGGCACGCTCTTCGGGTCGCGACAACCGTGATCTCATTGCGCTTCTGGTACCTGCAGGAGCGCTCGCGAGCGGCGGAGGAAACTGCAAGGCGTCGGCCTGCAAGGTCTACACGGAAGGCCCGGGAAGCGCCGGCGGAGGCAACGACCGGCCGGTCTCGCGGCCCCAGCACCGTCAAACCGCTGCACATCTCGCCCAAGGTCGGGCAGGAGCTGTCGCAGGCGGGCAAGGACAAGCGACGTTGAACCGGATCGCCAAGCTTCCGGGCTACGGCGCTCCGCGCGGGCTCCTCGGGTCGAGCCTCGGGCGCCGTCGCACCGAGCGCTCTCGGCGCCGCCTTCGATCTCGGCGCCGGCCCAACGGTGCTCCTCGCAATCCTGCTCGCGACGGCCGTGGCGCTCGCGGCGCACGGCGGCGTTCGCAGCTGGCGCCACCGCCGCGACCGGCCCAGCTCCTAGCGCCTCGCTTTCTCGAACACGGCCTCGAAGCGCGCGCCGACCGCGTCGAGATCGAACGCCGTCTCGGCGTAGGCGCGGGCCTGCTGCCCGAGCTCGGCGCGCAGCGACTCGTCCTCGAGCAGCTTCTCGGCGGCGGCGAGAAGAGACTGTCCGTCCGCGGGCGCCACGACGAGCCCGCCTCCGCTTCGCTCGACGACGCGCGCCGCGAGGTTGTCGGCGGGCACCGAGACGAGGAGGGGCCTGCCGGCGCAGAGGTAGGTGAGGATCTTCGACGGAACCGAGAAGGCGCCCGCCTCCGGCTCGAGCAGGGCGACGAGCACGTCCGCGGAGGCGAGCACCTCGGGCAGGCGGTCGTACGGCTGATACGGCAGCAGCCGCAGCGCCGGCTCCTCGTGCCCGTGCTCGGCGAGCCAGTCCGCGCCAGGCCCCTCCGAGACGACGACCACGAGCGCGTCGCGCCTCCCTGCCCAGCGGGCGAGCTCGAGCAGCAGGCTCGGATCGTGCTTGAACCCGAGCGTGCCCGAGTAGAGGAGGGCGGTGCGGCCGTCGAGGCCGTGCTCCCGGGACCAGGCATTCTCGCGCGGCCGCGTGGGCAGCTCTTCGAGCGGCGCCCAGTTCTCGATGGTCTCGATCCTGCGCTCGTCGACGCCCCAGCGCCGCAGCAGCGGCAGGAAGTCCTCCGAGATCACGACGACTGCATCGCTCCGCCGCAGGAGCCGCTGTTCGAGCCCGGCGACGGCCCGCTCGGCGAGGGCGCCGGCGAGGCGCGAGCGGCGGCCGACCACACGGCGGGCGGCGAGGCTCATCACGTCCTGCTGCCAGAAGACGAAGCCCGCACGCACACTGTGGCTCGCGCGGAGCAGCCCCGCCTGCACGAGCAGCGGTGCAGTCGACAGGACTCCGTCGGGCCGGAAGTCGCGTAGCCGTCTCGCGAGCTCCCGCGCTGTCTTCCGCTCGTGCTCGACGCGGCGCACAAGGTCGTACTTCGCGAACGGCTGTCCGAGGTCGACTGCGCCGAACTCGAGGCTGGGCGGATCGGCCTCCGTTCGCTCGAGCCGTCCCTTGCCCGCGACGAAGGAGCTGCAGTGGAGGTGGAGCACGTCGTGCCCGCGACCCGAGAGCGCGCGGGCGAGCTGGGCCGGAAACGCGTGGCCGAAGTAGTCGTGAACGACGACGCGCACTCAGCGCCAGCCGGTCTCGGCGACGGGAGCCCGCTCCTTCAGCGGCTCCCACCACGAGCGGTTGGCCGCATACCAGTCGGCTGTCGCGCGGAGCCCGTCCTCGAAGGACGTCGCGGGCTCCCAGCCGAGCTCCCGCCGCAGCTTCGAGGCGTCGAGCAGGTAGCGCCGGTCGTGGCCGGGCCGGTCGGGGACGATCGTCTTCAGCGAGGGCGGCTTCCCCGTCAGCCCGAGCACGAGATCGGCGATCTCCTCGATCGAACGCTCGTCGCCGGACCCGACGTTGTACGTCTCCCCGACCCGGCCGTCCTCGAGAACGAGATCGATCGCGCGGCAGTGGTCGTCGACGTGCAGCCACTCGCGGCGGTGGTTCGTCGAGGCGTAGAGCGGCAGCTCGCGGTCGTCGAGCGCGTTCGTGACGAAGAGCGGGATCAGCTTCTCGGGAAACTGACGCGGTCCGTAGTTGTTCGAGCAGTTCGTGATCGTCACCGGCAGACCGAATGTCTCGAAATAGGCGCGGACGGCATGGTCGGCCGCAGCCTTGGACGCGTTGTACGGCGTCCGCGGCCGGTACGGCGACTGCTCCGTGAACGCCTCCTCCGAGTCGAGCGCCAGGTCTCCGTACACCTCGCAGGTCGAGATGTGGTGAAAGCGCGCGACGCCGCGCTTCTGAGCCGCCTCGAGCAGCGTCTGCGTACCGAGGACGTTCGTACGAAAGAAGCGGCCGGGATCGAGGACGGCGAGGCTGTTGTGCGACTCCGCCGCGAAGTTGACGACGACCTCGATTCCCTCCTCGGCCAGGAGCCGTTCGCACAGCTCGAGATCGCCGATATCTCCCTCGACGAGCCGCACGTCGAGCCCGGCGAGATTGCGCGGGTCTCCGGCATAGGTGAGCAGGTCGAGTACGACGAGATGGTCCTCGGGATGCCGCTCGAGCCAGTGGCGCACGAAGTTCGAGCCGATGAAGCCAGCGGCGCCGGTGACGAGAAGCCGCTTCCCGGTCATCGCGCCTGACCGCGCTGCATGCGGCGGACGAAGTCGTTGACCTCGTAGTACGCGTCGATCGACTCGCCGGCGTCACCCCAGAAGCCGTCTATCACCTCGAACTCCGCTTGCCCGTGATCGACGTACCAATTGATGACGTCGGTGATCTCGAGCTCGCCCCGCCCGGACGGGACGAGGGTGGGCAGCACGTCCCACACCTGCTCGTCGTAGAAATACAGGCCCGTCACACCGTAGGGGCCCGCTGGCTCGTCCGGCTTCTCGACGATCCGCACGATCCGGTCGCCGTCGAACTCCGCGACCCCGAGATGGCGCAAGTGCTCGTTGTCCTCGACTTCGGAGAGGACGATCAGCGCTCCTCGCTCCTGCGCCCCGAATCGTTCCACCACGCTGCGCAACGGTCGCTCGAAGACGTTGTCCGCCAGGAGGACGCAGCAGCGATCGCCTGAGACGAACCGCTCGGCCAGCCCGAGCGCCTCCGCGACCCCACCCTCCCTGTCCTGGTAGGCGTAGAAGAGCCGGTCGACCCCGTACTCGTGGCCATTGCCGAGCAACCGGAAGAACTCGCCGGCGTGCGTCCCGCCCGTGACGAGCATCAGCTCCTCGATCCCCGCCTCGACCAGCGCCTCGACGGCATAGGTCACCATCGGCCGGTCGTAGAGCGGCAGCAGGTGCTTGTTCGTGATCCGGGTGAGCGGCGCGAGCCGGCTACCGGACCCGCCGGCGAGGATCACTCCCTTCATCCGCGCTAAACGTAGTGCTCTTCGGTCTGGCGGCGCTCGCGGTCGTGGTCGACCATCAGCCGCACGAGCTCGCCGAAGCGGACGCTGGGCTCCCACCCGAGCTTCTCGCGCGCCTTCGTCGCGTCGCCGAGCAGCAGGTCGACCTCCGCGGGACGGAAGTAGCGCTCGTCGATCTTCACGTAGTCGCTCCAGTCGAGGCCGGCGTACCCGAACGCCTCGTCGAGGAGCTCGCGCACCGAGTGCGTCTCGCCGGTGGCGAGCACGTAGTCGTCCGGCTCCTCGGCCTGCAGTATCCGCCAGGCGCCCTCCATGTAGTCGCGCGCGTAGCCCCAGTCGCGCTTCGCCTCGAGGTTCCCGAGCCGGAGCTCGTCCTGCTCGCCGCGCAGGATCGCGCCGATCGCGCGTGTCACCTTCCGCGTGACGAAGGTCGGCCCGCGGCGCGGCGACTCGTGGTTGAAGAGGATTCCGTTAGCGGCGTACATCCCGTACGCCTCGCGGTAGTTGCGCGTGATCCAGTAGCCGAAGACTTTGCCGACGCCGTACGGGCTGCGCGGGTGGAACGGAGTCTCCTCGGTCTGGGGCGTCTCGCGCACCTGACCGAACATCTCGCTCGAGCCGGCCTCGTAGAAGCGGCACTGCACTCCCTCCTCGCGGATCGCGTCGAGCAGCCGCAGCGTCCCGATGCCCGTCACGTCGGCCGTGTACTCCGGAATCTGGAAGCTGACCTGGACGTGGCTCTGCGCGCCGAGGTTGTACACCTCGTCGGGCCGGATCGTCCGCATCAGCCGGTTGAGGACGGAGCCGTCGCCGAGGTCGCCGAAGACGAGCTCGAGCTCACCGAAGATGTGGTCGATCCGCGCCGTGTTGAACGAGCTCGAGCGGCGGATCATCCCGTACACCTCGTAGCCCTTCTCGAGCAGGATCTCCGCGAGGTAGGAGCCGTCCTGGCCGGTGATGCCGGTTATGAACGCCTTCCGCTTCGCCACGGCGGCCCTACCGTAGCGGCGCGGGCGTCTACGCTTGTGGAATGCGCGTCCTCGTCACCGGCGGAGGCGGCTTTCTCGGCTCGCATCTCGTCGAGCGCCTGCAGACCGACGGAGTCGAGCCGTTCGTGGCGCGACACAGCGACTACGACCTGACGCGCGAGGCCGACGCCGCGCGGCTCTTCGAGGACGCCCGGCCGGAGCTCGTCTTCCACCTCGCCGCCGAGGTGGGCGGCATCGGAGCCAACCGCGCCAATCCCGGGCGCTACTGGTACGCGAACCTCATGATGGGTGCGCACGTGCTCGAGCAGGCGCGTGAGCACGGCGTCGGCAAGGTCGTGGTCGCCGGCACCGTCTGCGCCTACCCGAAGTTCACCCCCGTGCCGTTCCACGAGGACGCCCTCTGGGACGGCTTTCCCGAAGAGACGAACGCGCCGTACGGCGTCGCGAAGAAGTCGATCCTCGTCGGCGCGCAGGCCTACCGCGAGCAGTACGGCCTCGACGCGATCTTCCTGCTGCCGGCGAACCTGTACGGGCCGCGGGACAACTTCCATCCCACGAACGCCCACGTGATCCCCGACCTGATCCGCAAGATGGTCTCCTCACCGGAGGAGGTCGTGCTGTGGGGCGACGGCTCTCCGACGCGCGAGTTCCTCTACGTGGACGACGCGGCCGAGGGGCTGCTGCTCGCAGCGGAGCGCTACGACGGCGCGGAGCCCGTCAACCTCGGCACCGGCTCGGAGATCTCGATCCGGGAGCTCGCGGAGCTGATCGCCGAGCTGACCGGCTTCGAGGGCGAGATCGTCTGGGACACGTCGATGCCGAACGGCCAGCCGCGCCGCTCGCTCGACACCTCCCGCGCGAAGGAGCTGTTCGGCTTCGAGGCGCGGACGGCTCTGCGCGACGGGCTCGAGTCGACGATCGCCTGGTACCGCGCTCAGGCGCCGGCGCCCGCTACCTCCCTGTAGACGTCGAGCGTCCGCTCGATCACCGCGTCCCAGCCGAAGCGCTCGCGCGCGCGCACGCGCGCGGCGCGGCCGAGCCGCTCCCGCAGCTCCGGGTCTGCGAGCAGCCGCACCACCGCCTCGCGCAACGCCGCCGCGTCGCGTGGGGGGACGAGCAGCCCCGTCTCGCCGTCGGCGACGAGCTCGAGCAGCGCGCCTCCCGCCGCCGCGACGACCGGCCTCCCGAACGCCATCGCCTCCGCTGCCGCGAGGCCGAATCCCTCCCGCTCGCACGGCGCGACGAGGAGGGAAGCGCGCTCGAGCAGCCGCTCGACCTCCGCGTGCGGCACCGGCCCCAGCGCGTGCGGAACGCGTTCGCGCAGCGGCCCGTCTCCCGCGACGACGAGGTTCAGGTCGCCGACCGCCTCGACGAGCGTGTCGACGTTCTTCTCCGGCGAGAGCCGACCGACGTAGAGCACCTCCGGCGGCTCGGCGGGCGCCCCCACCTCGTCGGGGACACGCACCCCGTTCGGAATCACGACGACCTCCACCCCCGCCGAGCGCGCGGCGGCGGCCACCGTCTCGGAGACGCAGATCACGGCTGCGGCCGGGCGCAGGAGGGCGCGGACGAGGCGCGGCCGGCGCCGCGCGAGCTCGACGTCCGAGAAGCGGCCGGCCGAGCCGGAGCCGTGCAGCGTCACGACGAAGGGCCGGCCGCCGAAGCGGGCGACCGCCGCGGTGAGGAGCCAGTGCGCATGCACGAGGTCCGCGCCGCGCGCCGCGCGCCGCAGCGCCCACCACATCGAGCAGAGCATGAGGGGCGCCGCCCACGGCCGGCGGCGCAGGTTTGCCGCCATGCCGCCGCCGTAGGCGAGGCCGAAGTCCCGATACCCCGACCCCGGCGCGAGCACCTCCACCTCCACCCCGCGCTCGCGGAGCCGCTCGACGGCGTCGGCGACGAAGCGGCCCGCGAACTCCTGCTCGGTCCGCGGCCACGACGTCGTGAGGACGACGACGCGCAAGCTAACGCGGCTCTTCGCGCGCACGGCCGCCGAACACGACCGGCAAGGCGAGCGCGAAGGCGAGGAACGCGTAGAAGTAATAGAACTGCATCGTGAGGTAGAAGAAGTTGGCGGCGATCGTCCCGGCGAGCGCAGCCGTCAGCCCGAACGCGAGCGGCCGCGTGTGCGCGCCTTCCGGATCGCCGAGCCGGTCGAGCAGCCGCCCGAGCCGCCGCGCGGCATGAAGCCGCACGAAGACGTAACGGAGGAAGACGATCCAGAGGGCGAGCCCGAGCAGGCCCGACTCGACGATGACGGCGACCCAGTACGAGTGGGCGCCGAAGTTCGCCTTCCCGGTCACGAACTCGTAGTAGACGGAGAAGTTGTTGTTGCCGAGGCCGAGCAGCGGGTGCATGTGGACGATGTCGCCGATGTACGAGTAGATGGCGAAGTGGGCGCTCGTCGAGGCGCCGTTCGTCGAGACGCGCTGGCGCAGGAACGTCCCGAAGAAGTGGCTGTGCGTGTAGAGCACGCCGAGCAGCACGATCGCCAGGCCTCCGAGCGGATAGAGGAACTGCTTCGAGCGGAGAAACCTGCGATACGGCAAGACGAGGAAGAGCGCGCCGACGATCAGTCCGACACCGCCGCTGCGCGAGAACGTCGCGATGTCCACGAGCAGGAGGAAGGCGAGCACCGCCGCGAGCGGCCACTTGAGCCGGTGCGCGGACGGCAGCCGCAGGTAGACCGGTGTCAGCGCGAGCAGCGGGATAATCAGCATCACGCCGAAGTGATTCGGGTCCCCCGTGAGCGCGTTGACCCGGTAGATGTTGTTCCCGCCGATGACGCCGAAGATGCTGATCCTGCTCGCGCCGCCCGTGAGCGGCACGAGGACGAGATTGTCGAGGTTGCGCCCGGCGAGGGCGGCCCCGAGCTCGAGGATCCCGTAGACGGCGTTCGCGACGAAGCCAACCGTGAACCAGCCGAGCGCCCGCCAGAAGAAGCGCTCCCCGCGCTGCGCGAGGTAGCCGATCGCGGCCACGACGAAGGTGTAGTGGATGACGAACTTCACCATCCCCTTCGTGAACTGGTCGAGCCCCTGCTTCGTCTCGATGTTCCAGAAGCCGGCGAGGTAGACGAGCGCGAAGGCGGCGAAGAAGGCGAGAACGACCGCGCTCGTGCGCGGCAGCGGGCGGCGCTCGGTCGCAACGTACGCAAGCAGGAACAGGATCGTCGCGATGTCGTTGATCCCGATCTGGCCGGCGAAGCGCCAGTGCACCTTCTCGAAGGTGGCGACGAAGAGGGAGCCGAAGAAGAGCCCTGTCACGATGCGCTCCCGGGTGCGCGGCACGGCGACGGAGCGGCCAGCGGTGAGGGCGGCGGCGGTCAGGCGACGCTCCTCAGCACGGCGGCGAGCTCCTCGACACGGGCGCCCCGCGAGAGACGCCCCCGCCACTCTGCCGAGAGCGGAGCGCCGTCGAGGCTCCCCGCGCGCCAGCGCCGGTGGAGCTCGAGCAGCGCCTCGCGCAGCGCGTCGACGTCGTCGGGCGGGACGACGACGCCCGCGCCGGTGTCGCGCACGAGCTGCGCTGCGGCGCCGTCGGGCGGGACAGCTGCGAGGATCGGCCGCTCCGCCGCGAGGTACTCGTAGAGCTTCCCCGTGAGTACGGCGCGGCCCCTGCCGCCCGACTCGGGAATCAGGAGTAGCAGCGCCTCGGAATCCCGCTGCAGCTCGAGCGAGCGACGGCGGGAGACGTTGCCGAGCAGCTCGAACCGGTCGCCCAGGCCGAGCGCCTCGGCGTACTCGCGATCCGCGGCGCGGAAGTCGCCGGCAAAGCGGACGACGACGTCGTCGAGGCCCGACTCCGCGAGCGCCCGGAGAAACGGCTGCGGGTCGCGCTTGCCCTGGAAGTGGCCGGTGTGGGTGATCCGGAGCCGGTCGCCCGGGCGGTGCTCGAGACCGGCGAAGTCGTCGAAGTCGCAGCCGTTGGCGATCGTGAAGATCTTGCCCTTCGGCTCGAGTCCGCGCATCTCCTCGGCGATCGCGTCGGACGCCGCGACGACTGCGTCCGCCCGCGACGCCACGAGCCGCGCGACCCCGCCGGCGGTCGTCTCCTTCAGCCGAGCGAGCTGCGACTCGTAGCCGCGGCGGTGGGGATGGGACGTGAGCGGATCGCGGAGATCGGCGATCCAGGCCGCGCCGGTCGTCCGCTTCACCGCAGCGCCCAGCAGGTGGAGGGACGGCGGCGGCGAGGTGGTGAGCACGACGTCGATCCCCTCGCGGCGGACCAGCCGGATCGCGAACGGGAGCGCGACCGTGCTCCACGGGACGTTCTCGTCGGGGACGAGCAGCCGGCGCCCGAGGAGCGCCGCCTGCGTCCCGAGCCGAGCGAGGCCCTGCTTCGCGAGGAGCCGCTCGGAGGGCCGGCCGGCGCGCGGCCCGACGTAGCGCACACGGTGGACCCACGCCTGCGTCGGCAGCTCGAGCTCCGCATCCGCCTGCGCCGCGCCCGGCCTCTCGGGCGCAAGCACGTGCGTCTCGATCCCGAGCGCGGGCAGATGGCTCGCGAACTTGAGCGGGCGTTGCACGCCGCCGCCCCCGCCGGGCGGAAAGTGGAGCGTCACGAGCAGGACCTTCACGCGCTGGCCAGGGTAGTGGGCGCTCAGAGACGGAAGACGACGAAGAGATCGTCCCGGTAGACGGGCTGCAGCCCGTCGCGCTCGATCGCGGCGACCGGCTCGTTGCGGCGCAGGATCAGCCAGCCCGCGTGCCAGTTCCGCGGCACGGTGAGGCCGGGGCGGCGGAAGAACTTCCCGACCGCCCGCTTGCGGAAGCGCACGCGGTTCGGCTTCGTGTTCGCGACGTGCGAGGGCGGCACTGCGACGACGTAGACCGGGGCGAAGGCGGTGGCGCGGTAGCTCGTCTCGATATCGGCGAACACGACCGAGCGTGGCGGCACGTCGTGCTGCAGGAAGCGGATCAGCCCCGGCGTCAGCGCGTGCGGGTCGGTCGTCTTCCTCGGCGTCCAGTGGGAAAAGCCATGCGCCGCGACCGGCAGCACGAAGAGTAGCGCGGCGAACGCGGCCGTGATCCCGCGCCGGCCCGGCGCCGGCAAACGCGGCTCGCGGCGGAGCCAGGCGAGAGCGGCTCCGGCGACGAGCGCGGCGACGCCGCCGTAGAGGGCGATCCAGACCGGGATCGTCGTCACCGTGCTGGGCACCTTGAGGCCGAAGTCGCCGCCCTCGGCAAGCTGGAGCCAGATGCCGAGCGCGAGCGCAGCGAGAAGCGTGAGCGTGCGGGAGAAGCGGGCGAGGACGGCGGCGCCTCCCGCGAAGGCGACGGCGAACGGGATGAACGAGGTGGCGCGGCGCGACTGGGAGAGCGAGACGAGGTTCGAGAAGTGCGGGAAGACGAGCGGCCACAGCTCGAGCATGAGAATCGTCACGGTTGCCCCGAGCACGAGGGCGCTCCAGCGGCGCCGCCGGGCGAAGAACGCGAGCGGCACGAGCACGAGCGCTGCGATCGCGACGGATCCCTGGTGATCCACCTGCCCCGGCGCGAGGTTGTAGCGCGAGGGCGAGTGGAGTGAGAGGTCGGACTTGTAGTGGTCGAGGCTCTTCTGGAGCCCATTCGGCCCGAGGTGCAGGGCCACGGTCTGCTCGACGATCGGCCGCAGCCAGACGAACGCGAGGGCCATCGGGAGCCCGAGCGCGGCGAGCGCGCCGAGGCCGCTGCGCAGGTCGGCGCCGCGCGCGAGCAGCACACGCGCCGCCACGAAGGCGACGAGCGGGATCGCGACGAAGAGCGCGTACGTCGGGTGGACGAAGGACAGGGAGGCGGACGCGGCGGCGAGCGTGAGGGCGAGTGGCCAGGTCGGCTCCCGCAGGTAGAGGACGAAGAGGGCCATCACGGCCGGCACGAAGAGCTGTGTCGCCGCGGTGCCCGGCTGCCAGAGGAGCGTGTAGACGCCGCCGTGCCCGGGCGCGAGCGCCTTGAGCGCGACCTGCGCGAGCATGACGGCGAAGGCGAGGCCGGTCGAGCGGAAGACGGCCCAGCCCAGCTCGAAGGCGAGCACGAGCGCGAGCGGCACGAGCAGGCTCGACTCGTGCAGCGCGACCTGCGTCGGGTCGACGCCGCCGATCTGCGCGACGAGCGCGATCCAGCCGTGCCAGAGCGGGAACGCGTAACCCGGATGCAGCCCACCGCGCGTGAACTCCCCGACGTCGTGGAGCGAGAGCGAGGAGAGGGAGTCGAGCTTCCGGATCCGGCCGAGGTGGAAGAAGGCATCGCCGGTGAACGCGCCCTGCACGAACCAGACGCCGGCACCGAGCCCGAGCCCGGCGAGGACGAGGGAGCCGCGCATCAACCGTGCCGCGGCGGGCAGAGCCGTCCCCCCCAGGTGCCGTTCGGTGACCAGGAAGCCGAGCGCGAGGGCACCGGCCAGGAGCACGAAGCCGAGCGCCAGGTCGAGGGAGGTGCCGAGGGCGAACGTGAGCGCCAGCCCCACGCCGACGAGCGCGACCGACCAGACGACCGTCGCTGCGCTCGTCCGCTGGCCGAGGCAGCGGGCGACGAGGCGCCCCGGGAGGAGCAGCACGAGGGTCGCCGCCGCGAGGCGCAGCCAGAGCCCGAACCCCGTCTCGGGCAGGAGCCGCGCGATTCCGAGCAGCGCGGCGGCCGCGGCCGGTGTCACGAGCCGCCACGCACCCCCCGCCGGCAGTGCCGCCGGCCTCCGGGCCTGAACGGCCGGGAGCGCGAACCAGTTCATCGCGCGGCTCCCGCGACCGCGCGGGTACGGAACCCCTCCCAGGCGACGATCGCCGCTCCCGGCAAGGCGACCGCGACCGTGACGACGAAGAAGAGGAACCCGGTGGAGAAAGCGCGGTCCGCCGAGACGCCGAGAGCGCCGAGGAAGCTCACGAAGAACGACTCCCGCACGGCGAGCCCGTTGATCGTGAACGGGACGAGCATGACGAGGAAGAGCAGCGGGCCCATCACGTAGTAGGGCCGTGGCGAGAGGTCCACCCCCACAGCCTTTCCCGCGCACCAGATCGCAAGCACCCTGGCAGCCTGCACCACGAGCGTGAGCGAGAAGGCCCAGCCGAGGAGGGACAGCCGCGTCCGATAGGCGTGCAGCGCGAGGTACACGTCCCGCAGGAGCGCCTCGGCGCGCAACCGGTGCAGGAGTGGACGCAGCCGGTGCAGGAGGGGATGCAGACGCGTCGAGAAGAGAACGAACGCGCCGGCTGCGCTGAGGACGACGAAGGCCAGCTCGACCCAGACGTAGCCGCCGACCGAGTAGCGGCCGACGGCGAGCGCGAAGCCGGCCGCGGCGAGGACGAGCGTGGCTGCCCCGCCGAGGGCGCGCTCGAGGAGGACGGTGCCCGCCACCGGCCCGCGAGAGCCGGGATGGCGACGTCCCGTCTCGTAGATCCGCGACGCGTCGCCGCCGAGCGAGGTGGGGAGCACCTGGGCGGCCGCGTAGGCGACGAACGTCGTGCGCACGAGCCAGCCGAGCGGCTCGTGCACGCCGCTCGAGGCGAGCAGCTTCAGCCAGCGCCACGAGAGCGGCCAGACCGAGACGACCCAGATCGCACAGGAGGCGAGCCACCAGCCGACGCTTGCGTGCGCGAGCACGTGCCCCGTCCGGCCGAGGTCGATCCGCCAGAGGATGTAGGCGGTCGCGAGGCCTGTGACGGCGAGCGTCGCGGCCGCCCGCCGGGTGCGCGAGCCGCTCACGCGGCCTCCCGCAGCCAGTCGAGGGTCACGCGGATGCCGTCCTCGAGCCGGACCGCAGGACGCCAGCCGAGCGAGCGGAGACGATCCGTGTCGAGCGACCCCATCAGCGGCGCGTAGCCCGAGGGCGGGTCGGCGAGCTCGACGAGCGACTCGTCCGCGCCGGCCGCGGCGCAGGCGAGCGCCGCCACCTCCTCGAGCGCGCGCAGGTCGTCGTCGCGTCCCACGTCCCACTGGCCGCGCTCGCCGTGCTCGACGAGAATCGCGACCGCCTCGGCCGTGTCGCGCACGAAGCAGAACGACCTCGCCCAGCCGCGATACGCGACGACGGGCCCGCCAGCGAGTGCCTGGCGCAGCATCGTCGGGATCGCACCGCGGCGCTGCTGCGGCCCGTACGGGTAGTGGAAGCGGAGGATCGTCGCCTCCCCGGCCGCCTCCTCGCTCGCGCGCTTGCTGCCGGCGTACTCGGTCTCGTCGGCGTAGACGGCGGTCGTCGAGCCGTGGAAGAGCGGCACGTCGCGGGCCACGCAGGCGGCCGCCACGAGCCCGGTGATCGCCGCGTTCTGCCGCAGCCGCTCGTCACCGGGCATGACCGCGGCGAGGTGGACGACGACATCGGGCTCGTGCTCGGCGAGCAGCCGCTCGATCGTCCCCGGCTGCGCGAGATCGCCGTCCGCCCGGCCCAGCGGAACCGGCTCGTGACGGGCTTCCCGGAGCGCCGCGCAGGCGTGCGTCCCGAGAAAGCCCCGGCCACCGGTCACCACCACCTTCACCCGACCGCGAGTCTAGTGGGCGGGGTCGCGAGACCTTCGGTCTCGCGACCCGGAGTGACCGAACTCCGTGCTGTTCTGGTTTTCGATGCTCTCGACGGAACCGCTGCCTCGCGCGCTCGCGCGCTGCGGAGGCCGGCGCGAGCGCGGTCCGGCCTGCGGTCAAGCCGCCGCTACGCGGCTGTCTTGGCCTCCGGCCCTTTGCCCCCTTCGGGTTCGGGCGGCTTCGGGCCGAATGGCGGTTGGGCACGCCGTGCTTCGTTTTTTCGGTCCGGTGGAATCGACCCGTGGTGGACTGGAAATCCCTCCAGGAGGCGCTCGCCGCGGCGTGCGAGGAGCCCGACAAGGAGACGGCCGAGCACGCGGTGCGGGCGGCCGAGATCGTGGCCGCGACGGCCGGCGAGCCGGCCGACGACCTCTCGCCGGGGGATCGCGCGTGGGCGGAGGGCCACGGCATCCCGCCGGCCGAGCTCGTCGATCTCGCCTGTCGCTCGATGAAGATCGTCGCGGCGCTCTCCGACGACTGGCACGAGCGGCTCAACGACCTCCGCTTCCGCCTCGGCGACGTCGCGGCGGCGTGATGCGCTGCCCCGGCGGGGAGAGCTCCAGCTCGAAGAAGAGGACGCCCTCGATCCGGTTGTCGTTGTAGCGCTCGGCCAGGCGGAAGCCGAGCGAGAGGTAGAGCGTCCGCGCGGCGTCCATCGACGGCAGCGTGTCGAGCCGCATCACGCGATAGCCGAGCTCCCGCGCCCGGGTGATCGACCCCTCGACGAGCGCACGACCCGCGCCGGAGCCGCGCGCCACGGGGCGTACGTACAGGCGCTTCATCTCGCAGGCTCCGGCCTCGAGCGGCCGGAGCGCGACGCAGCCGACGATCTCCTCGTCGTGGCGCGCCAGGAGGATCGCGTCGTAGCCGCCGGGAAGCGCGGCGAGCTCGGCCTCGAGGTCGCTGAACCAGCCCTCCGGCCCGAGCCAGGCGGCGTACTCGCGGAAGAGCGCGCGGAGCTCCTCGACGTCGGGGGCGCCCGCGCCGGAGATCAGCCCAGCGTCCGCAGCTCCTCCACGTCCTGCGCGCCCGGCTGCCAGGAGCCGGCGGCGGCGTTCGCCCGCACCTGCTCCGGCTTCGTCGCGCCCGCGATGACGGAGGCCACGGCCGGCATGGCGAGCAGGCCGCCGATCGCGACCTCGAGCAGCGAGATGCCCCGCTCGTCGGCGAATCGTTGCAGCGCCTCGACCCGGTCCCACTGCCCGTCGGGGATCTCGCGCCCGGCGAGCCGTCCCTCCGTAGCCTGCTCGCCGCGCCGGTACTTGCCGGTGAGCAGCCCGCTCGCGAGCGGGAAGTAGGGCAGGAAGCCGATCCCGAGCGACTCGCAGGCCGGTAGCACCTCCTCCTCGGCCTCGCGCTCGACGAGCGAGTACTCGTTCTGCACGGAGACGAAGCGGTGGAAGCCGGCGCCGCGGGCGAGCTCCTCCGCGGCCTCGATCTGGTCCGCGTCGAAGTTCGAGGAGCCGATCCAGCGCACCTTGCCGTCGTGCACGAGATCGTTGAGCTCTCCGAGAGTCTCCTCGATCGGGGTCAGCGGGTCGGGCTCGTGCATCTGGTAGACGTCGATCACGTCGGTGCGCAGGCGGCGGAGCGAGCCTTCGACCGCCCACCGGATGTAATCGGGGTTGCCGCGCCGCTCCTCGGGCCGTTCGTCCATTCGACTGCCGAACTTCGTCGCGATCAGGACCCGGTCGCGGCGGCCCTCGAGCGCACGGCCGATGAACTCCTCGCTCCTGCCCTGGCCGTAGATGTCGGCGGTGTCGAAGAGCGTCACGCCCGTCTCGAGCGCCGCGTCGATCACGGCGAGCGTCTGCTCGTAGTCGCAGCGGCGGCCGAAGTTGTTCGTGCCGAGGCCGACGACCGAAACCTCCGGCCCACCCTCGCCGAGAGAGCGCGTCCGCATGGTCTTCGACGCTACTTCATGCGGTCGAGGCTGGGCTGCGTACGATTCGGCGCCGATGGAGGGACACCGGCTCGTCTTCCTCGCCGGCCTGCACCGGAGCGGCACGACGCTTCTCGCACGCCTGCTCGCCGCGCACCCCGAGATCAGCGGCTTCTCGGGAACCGGCGTCCCGGCGGACGAGGGCCAGCATCTCCAGTCCGTGTATCCGCCGGCGGCGGTCTACGGCGGCCCGGGACGCTTCGGCTTCGCGCCCGAGTCGCACCTCACGGAGGCCTCGCCGCTCGCCTCGGAGGAGAGCGCACGCGCGATCTACGACGATTGGTCGCCGCACTGGGACCTCGCGCGGCCCGTCCTGCTCGAGAAGTCGCCGCCGAACCTGCTCAAGACGCGCTTCCTGCAGGCGCTGTATCCCGGCTCTGCGTTCGTCGTCGTCCTGCGGCACCCGATCCCCGTCTCGCTCGCGACCGCGAGATGGCGGCGGACACGCCGCTATCACCGGCTGCTCGAGCACTGGCTCCGCTGTCACGCGCTCTTCGAGGCCGACCGCGAGCGGCTCGAGCGGGTGCACGTCCTCTCGTACGAGCAGCTCGTGCGTGAGCCTGCGGGCGTCCTGCAGGGGATCTTCGAATTCCTCGAGCTCGAGCCCGTGCCACCGAGCGAGCCGGTCGAGGCCGGGGCGAACGAGCGGTACTTCGATCAGTGGCGCGAGCTGAAGCGCGACCCACGGCTGCGCGCCTACCTCGACCTCGCCTCGCTGTGGTACGAGCGCCGCGTCCGGCGCTACGGCTACAGCCTGCTGTTCCCCGAAGCGCCTACATGACGTCGACGATCGGGAAGCGCGGGTCGGCCCCGAGACAGGCGGCGGCGAAGAGCGCGGTGCCGACGTCACCGGTGAAGAGCGAGTAGCGCCGCCGACCGCTCTCGACGGCCATCTGCTCCGCCTGGGCGAGCGCATGGACGGCGAAGCGGCGGGCCTGCTCGAGCCAGCGCTCGTCGCCGGTGCGCGCGAACGCCTTGAGGAGCGCGAAGCCGTTGCCCGAGGTTCCGTGGCAGAGGCCGTGGCCCTTCTCGGCGCCGTGGGCGCCCGCCTGCCAGACCAGCTCGGCGCCGGCGAGCACGAGTTCCTCGTCGAGGTAGTCCCATGCCCCGACAAGGATTCCCGGCGCGCCCGTGCACCACTGGAGACAGATCCGGCCATCCCGCGGACGCACGAGCGGCCGGCCCGTCGCTCCCGGCCAGTTGGCCAGGTCGTCCTCGCGGACCGCATGCCGCGCGAGCACGCCCGCCGTCCCAGCCGCGAGGGCGTCGTCTGGCTCGAGCCGGAGCAGGGCGAGCGTATTGCCGGCGGCGCCGTGCAGCGTGCCGAGGCCGCGGTAGTCGTCGTCTTGCCGCCACAGCCCGTCCTCGCCCCGACGCGCGCGAAGAGCCGCGGCCGATTCGCGAGCGGCCTCCGTCCAGCGCGTTTCTCCGCTCCACTCAGCCATCGCGAGCGCGACGAGCAGCGTCCCGGGGGTGCCCCAACTGATGTCGTCCGTCGGGTTGTCGACGTTGCCGCGGACGAGCGTGCGCAGGTCGTCGGCGAGCCCGGGGTCCGAGGTGAGCCGGAAGGAGACGAGCAGCGGGCCGGTCTCGCCGTCGAGCAGCGCTCCCGGGCGCCAGTGCTCGTCCTCCGCCGCGCCCGGCTCGGCCCGCTCGAGCTCGAGCGCGTGCAGGGTGGCGGCGGCAAGGTCGAGCGACGTCTCGGCGTGGCCCCCGCGGCGGAGCGCGTCGAGCGCCCAGATCACGCCGGACGCGCCGGAATAGAGCCCCTTCAGCGGCCGGCCGTCGCTGTCCGACGCGTGGGCGGGCCAGAGCGTCCCGGGATCGAACGCCGAGTCGGCATCGGACACGATCGCTCCGATCGCATCCTCGACGCGCGCGGGCGCCCAGGGCTCGTCGATCAGAGGCTCGAACTGCGCAGGTTCGTAGAGCATGGCTTCCTCCCAGGTCGATCCAGATGTCGGCCGCCGGGCTGATCGGCCTCGGCAGCCAGGACGTGAGACCTCGAAATCGACTACGCCGGGAACGCCACGAGCGCGAGTCTAGTCGCCGAGCGGAACGGGCAACGGCCGCGAGTGGACGACGACGAGCGTCTTCGTCGGCCGCGTCAGCGCGACGTAGAGCTCGCGCAACCCACGCTCTCCTCCATCCGCGACGGCGGCCGGCTCGACGACGACGACGTGGTCGAACTCGAGGCCCTTCGCCTGCCGCGGCGTCAGCACCGGGACGGAGAGCTCGGCGAAGAGCTCGCCCTGCGGGACGGCCCCCGCGAGCGCACGCGGCACGATCACGGCGAGCAGGCCCTCCTGCCCGGCCAGCACGGCAGCCTCGCGAAGCGCCGCAGGCAGCAGCTCTGCCTCGTCGACGAGCACGAGCCGCGGCGGCGCCCCTCCTCCGCGGTAGGCGAGAGGCGGCTCGACCTCCGGAGCGATCACGTCGAGCAGCGGCAGCGCGAAGTTCATGATCTCGGCCGGGACGCGGTACGCGTGCCGCAACTCCTCGATCTCCAGCTCGGCCTCGTCGGGCCCCCGCTCTTCGCTGGGCAGCAGATACGGCTCGAGCTCCTCCCAGCGCCGGTACACGACGGGCCCGGTCGCCTGCGCGACGTCGCCGAGGATCGTGAGAGAGCCGTCGAGCGCGCGGCGCGAGATCGCGAGCAGCTGCATCGGCGACAGGTCCTGCGCCTCGTCCACGATCACGTGCCCGTAGGTGCGCGGCGCGCCGTCCAGCAGCGTCCGCGCCTCGTCGAGCAGTGCCACGTCCTGGTCGCTCCAGCGGAGGTCGGACCTGCGACGCGGCCGGTCGCGGAGGAGGAGCTTGCGCTCGTCCGCGTCGAGCACGCCGTCGGACGCCGCCTCGAGAGCCGCCGGGGAGGTGAGGAGCCGCGAGACGAGCTTCTCGGGCTGCGGCAGCGGCAGCACGCGGTCGAGCCAGCGCGTGAGGAAGCCGCCGCGCCGCAGCGCGCGCTCGAGCTCCTCGAAGCTGCGCAGGGCACGGGGCCCGAGCAGCTCGCCGTAGCGCTCGTAGAAGCGGCGGAGGACGGCCATGCGGAAGCGCTCGCGTGCGAGCCCTAGCGGCGCTCCGGCCGCGAGAGCCCCCTCGAGCAGGGCAGCGACGTCCCGCTCGCGCACCCGCACGTAGACGCCGTCGACGAGCGTGACGAGCTCCTCCGGCGCCGGCACGACCGCGATCTCGACCGCGCGCGCCACGACCTCGCGCAGCCGCGGGTCGCCCTTCAGCAGCGCCACGTCCAGCTCCTCCTCACGCACGACCTCGATCCCGTCGACCAGCTCGGTGACGGCACGCTGCTCGACCGCCTCCTCGCCGAGCGTCGGGAGGACGTGCGAGACGTAGTCCATGAAGGTCGGGTTGGGCCCGACGACGAGCACGCGCCGCAGCCGCTCGCGGTGCGTGTAGAGGAGCCAGGAGGCGCGGTGGAGGCCGACCGCCGTCTTGCCCGTGCCCGGGCCGCCCTGCACGACGAGCGCGCGGTCGGGCTCGGCCGTGATCAGCCGGTACTGGTCCGACTGGATCGTTGCGACGATGTCGCGCATCCGCACGTCGCGGCGGCGGTCGAGTTCCTCGAGCAGGAAGTCCGAGACGCTCGCCCCCTCGACGGCACTGCCGTCGAGCGACTCGTCTGAGATGTCGAGCAGCCGGCGCCCCTCCGCGCGGAAGCGGCGCCGCTCTCGGACACCGTGCGGCGTCTCGGGCGTCGCCGTGTAGAAGGGCCGGGCCGCCGGCGCCTGCCAGTTGACGACGAGCGAGGAATGTTCCTCGTCGTGCACCCAACGGCGGCCGACGTAGAGCGGACGCGGCGTGCCGTCCAGCGTGAGCCGGCCGAAGACGAGGCCGCGCTCGGCGTCCTCGAAGGTGCGCATCCGGCGCTTCGCCCACGCCTCCATGTTGAGCGCTGCCCACTCGGTCGCCATCGCGTCCTGGGTGCGCTCGACGGTGGAGCGCATCCGGTCGAGCTGCTCGTACGCGCGATCGACGTAGGCCTGCTCGGCTGCGAGCTCGGGGTGCGGCATGGCCGACCGACGGTACCGGCGTAGGATCGGCGGCGCAATGAAACTGGGCCTCAACCTCGGCTACGCGCCGCCCGGGACGAACCCGGTCGACCTCTTCCCGCTCGTGCAGGAGGCGGAGCGGCTCGGCTTCGACTCGGTCTGGGTCGCCGAGGCGTGGGGAACGGACGCGGTCAGCGTCCTCGGCTGGCTCGCGGCGCGGACCGAGCGGATCAAGCTCGGCTCGGCGATCATGCAGATTCCCGGCCGCACGCCCGCCAACGCGGCGATGACCGCCGCGACGATCGACCTCCTCTCCGGCGGCCGCTTCCTGCTCGGGCTCGGCACCTCGGGCCCGCAGGTGGTCGAGGGCTGGCACGGCCAGCCGTGGGGGAAGCCGCTCGTCAAGACGCGCGAGTACGTCGAGATCGTGCGCGCTGCGCTGCGCCGGGAGGTCGTCGCGCACGAGGGCGAGCACTACCGGATCCCCTGGGACGGACCGGGCGCGACGGGCCTCGGCAAGCCCCTCAAGCTGATGCTGCGCCCGCTGCGCGCCGAGATCCCGATCTACCTCGCGGCGCTCGGGCCGAAGAACGTCGCGCTCGCGGCCGAGATCGCCGACGGCTGGCTGCCGATCTTCGTCGCGCCGGAGCGCTTCGACGACGCCTTCGGGCCCAGCCTCGCCACAGCGCCGCCGGGCTTCGAGATCGCGGCGACGGCGAGCGTCCTCGTCGGCGACGACGTGCCGGCGCTGCGCGACGCGCTGCGGCCGTACGTGGCCCTCTACGTCGGCGGCATGGGCTCGAAGGGCCGGAACTTCTACAACGCGCTCGTCCGTCGCTACGGCTGGGAGGACGAGGCCGAGCGGATCCAGGAGCTCTACCTCTCCGGCAAGCAGCGCGAGGCGATCGCCGCGGTGCCGGACGAGCTCGTGGACGCCGTCTCGCTCGTCGGGCCGAAGGAACGGATCGCCGAGCGGCTCGAGGCGTGGCGGGAGACGCCCGTCACGACGCTCATCCTCGGCACGCCGCAGCCCGAGGCGCTGCAGACCCTGGCGGAACTGCTCCTCTAGGCTCTCGCCGCGATGCCTCCACCCCTGATCGTCCTCGGCGTCGGCCGCTCCGGCACGACGCTGCTGCGCGTGATGCTCGACCGCAACACGACGCTCGCGGTTCCGTACGAGTCGTTCTTCGTCACGCCGCTCGCCCACCGCCACGGGCGCCGGCCGCGGCTCGACGCCTTCCTCGACGACCTCGGGCGCTTTCCGCAACTGCGCGAGTGGGGCATCGCTCCGGACGACGTCCGGCCGCGCCTCCGCGAGGGGATGACGACGGGCGAGGCGATCGCGGCCGTCTTCGAGGTCTACGCCGAGCGGCAGGGGAAGCCGCGCTGGGGCGACAAGACGCCGCTCTACATGTCGCAGCTGCCGCTGCTCGAACGGCTCTTCCCCGACGCGCTCTGGGGCCACCTCGTCCGCGACGGACGCGACGCCGCCCTCTCCTTCCTCGAGCTGCCGGAGGGCTTCTCGGGAGAGACGTGGGCGCAGCCGCGCACGGCTGCGCAGTTCGCGGCTCGGTGGCGGACCGAGATCGGAGCGGCGCGGCGGCTCGGCCGCCACGCGGGCGGCCGCTACCTCGAGCTTCGCTACGAGGATCTCGTCGCCAAGCCGGAGCGCGAGCTGCGCAAGATCTGCGGGCACGCGTCACTGCCGTGGGAGCCCGCGATGCTCGAGTACGCGGGGACGAGCGAGGTCGCGCAGATGCCCGAGCACCGGAACCTCGCGCAGCCGCCGACGCCGGGCCTGCGCGACTGGCGCAACCAGATGCCGTCGGAGGACGCGCTCGCCTTCGAGCAGGTCGCGGGCGACGTCCTGCGCAGCGCCGGCTACGAGCTGCTCGAGCCGGGCGCCCTCTATCCGACCGCGCGAGGCCGCCTCGAGCTCGCCCGCTTCGCGGCGCTGAGGCGCAGCTGGAACGCGACCGCCGCGACGTACCAGCGCTCGCCGCTCTGGCGCCGCTCGCACCCGCCGGCTCGCTAAAGAACTGGAGACGACCTAGCCTCTACCCGGTGGACGCCCTAGTCGTCTGCGAGCCCCCGGTTTCGACCGTGAGCATCGTGATCCGTGAGTCCCTGACGTCCGCGGGACTAGGTGCAGGTCACGGGCCAGCCGGCGCCAACGCGGGAAAGAGAGTGTTGGAGACTTGTCCACACCCGCTCGCCTTGTCCCTGGCTGCGGACCGTCCTCGGCGGTCTGACGCCGGCTACCAGGCGCCTGCCCAGTGGACTGAGGTAGGGGCGGACTAGCCGATACGGGATGACTGCGACAAGCCTTGAACCGGTGGGTTCTTGTCCGAAGCCGAAGGCGAGGCCGCTCGGCGTCAAGGCGAAGTACCGGTAGTGGGCGAAGCTGGGCGTGTAGCCGGCGGGGTCCTTCGCCACGTAGGGCCACAGCACCGTCTGGCGCAAACGTGCTTTCCACTCGCTCGCGAGCACGGGTAGGGCCAGCGACGGATTCGCAAGAAGCTGACGTAGCGAGACGGTCCTCCCCGACCACACATCCACCGTTGCGGAGATCCACGTCTGCCCGCCGTTGCCGTCCGGGAACAGCTTGAGGGCAGGTATCAACGCGCTGACGACAACAGTGCTGGCCGAGGTCAAGCTCTGATCGATCGCCGTCTCGTAGATCCCCACCCCGCTCGGAGCCGTGTGGCGTCCTGCGGACGCCGCAAACCTGCGCTGATCATTGACCACCGTCCGACGCAGCGCGATGTCCGTCCTCGCCGCCCTCCGCGAGGCGACACGAACGTTCGGGTAGGCACCCGAGGTCACGTAGTCCCGCAAACAAGGCGTAGCAGCACTCACCAGCGTGACTCTGCGAACCCTGTGCCTGCCGACTTCAGGGATGGCGGTCGTTGCGGCGAGAGCCAGTGCGGCGAGGAAGACGAAGAGCAGGCGGCGCGATGGATACCTCAGGCGCTCGACACGCCTCACCAGATGTGGGGCGAACCACACCAGATCCTCCGTGTCTTCGAAGAGGACGGACAGGGCGATGTCCTCGCCCCGATCTCCGATCACCGGGCCGACGCCGGAAACAGACGGCTCCGCTTCGCTCCAGATCTCCCCAATCCGCCCTGCGAAGCCATGCGCCTCGGTCTCGGGCGCTGCGGCGATCCGCACACGGTCTCCAAAACTAGGGCTGTTCATGCGTCAATTCCGCCACCGGCCGCGTCGCCCGAGAGGCACTCCAGGCACCGGACATCATGGTACGAGAGCGCTTCGCTCTCCGCAGCCGCGCGGCCCAGATGTTCGATCGCCCGTGCCCGCGGCTGGGCCATCGTTCGAGCATGTCCCCGAGCCGTGAACCACGCAGGGGAACCGTGCGCTGGTTAACAGGCGCCCGGCTGGGGCTGCCCGCCGGGGCCGTTCTCGTGCTCGGCGCCCGACTGCAGGCAGTACGAGGTCGCGTCGGCGCGGACGAGGACGACGCCGCTGCCGGGCGGGAGCGTCGCGCCGGCGTACGTCCCGCTCTCGTCGAAGAACGCCTGCAGCACGGTGTCGGCCTGGTTGAAGTCCGCTCCGGCTGCAACGCCGTTTGCCTGCCCGATGGCCTGCTGACCCGCCGAAGACGTGGGGCCGTTCGACTGCAGGTCCTTCGTGGACAAGTAGATGCCGAGGAAGACGGCGACGAGGAGCACCGGTATGCCGATGATGCGGAGCATCCGGGTGTTATCGGCCGCGAAGGCCGAATCTCAAGCCACGACGCGGTACACCTGGAATACCTCGGCGTACTCGCGATTCACGTTCACGCCGTGCATGCGGGCGAGGTTGCGGACGTACTCGGCGTTCGCGTAGCGCCGGTGCTGCTGCGAGGCGTACCGGTCGAGGGCGGCGACCTTCCGCTCGACGTGCCGCTCCTCGAGCGCGACGTACCACTGGTACGCGAAGTCGAAGTTGTTCCACGGGATCTCGTAGCCGAGGATCGTCGTCCGCTTGAAGGCGCGGAGGCCCTCCTGGGCCACGACCTGGTGATCCTGGTGGACGTCGTGGAGGCTCGGCTGGAAGACGACGTCCGGGGGCCACTCCTCCCAGAGGGCGACGAGCAGCTCGAGGATGTCCTGCCGCCGCTCGGGAAACGTGCGCACGTCGAAGTCGTGCACCGTCAGAGACTCGGACGGAATCCCGAGCTCGGCCGTGGCCTCGGCGACCTCGCGGGCGAGCGTGTCGGGCGGGAAGTCCGCCGGCAGCGAGCGGGTCGCGATCGAGAAGGCGACGTAGCGAACCTCGCAGCCCGCCTCGACGAGCCGCGCCATCGTCCCGCCGCACCCGAACTCGCCGTCGTCGGTGTGCGGCGCCAACACGAGCGCCTTCCGCCACTCCCCGGTCACCGTTCCATCACCGGGCGATCATCTCAGGAGCGGGCTCCTCCGCGGCCTCCACCGGTCGCACCTCGCGACCGGGCACGCGCCGCGGCGCCGCGAGCGCGAGCAGGCCGACGAAGCCCCACGTCGTCGGATCCTCGAAGAAGTCGTTGTAGGCGAGGGAGTGGACGAAGATCGCCGCGAGGGCCAGCCCCGCGGAGAGGGCGAGCCGCCCGTACACGGAGTGGTCGATCCGTCGGTACGCGGCGAGAAGCAGCGCCCCGACGAGCCAGAAGTAGAGGAGGAAGCCGAGGACACCCTCCTCCGCCGCCACCGTCACCGGCGTGTTGTGCGACGCGCTCTGGCGCGGCGTCCGGTCCGTCCGCTTCGAGTACGCGTGCTCGAACCCGCCCAGCCCGACCCCGTTCGCCGGATGGGCCTCGGCGATCCGGATCCCGTTCGCGATCAGGCTCGCGCGCCCGCTCGTCGCGCTGTTCAGGCCCCCGGTCGTGTGGTGGCGGAGGGCGTGCATCAGCTTCGGCTGCGTCACCGCGATCCCGCCGAGGACGACGAGCGCGGCGCCGAGGGCGAGGAGCGACCTCCAGCGCCAGACGACGGCGGCGGCGCCGAACACGGCGACGAGCAGCGCAGCGAAGCTCGACTGCGAGAAGGAGACGAGCAGCCCGAACCACGCGACGATCGCGAAGAGGGCAGCCGCGAGGCCCTCCCTGACCGGGCGCCTTCCCCGCACGATGAGGACGACGGTCGGGATCAGCGCGATGACGAGAAAGCGGCCGTAGATCGACGGATCCCAGAAGACCGAGTTGACGCGGAAGAGGGCTCCGTAGGTGTTCCCGATCTTCAGCTTCCCGTTCTGGAAGATGTCGCGCGTCTCGTACTGGTAGAAGCCGACCACCGCGAAGACGAGCGCCATCGCGACGAGCTCGCCGTAGAGGAGCCGGAGGCGCGACGGCTGCCACGGGAGCCGCGCGATCGAGACCGCGACGATCGTCAGCGGGACGTAGAAGGCGAGCATGTCGATCGCGCCGGTGTGGACGTCCACCGTCCAGCCAACCGAAAGCCCGGTCCAGACGAGAAAGAGCGCAAGCGGCCAGGAGGCGATCCCGAGCTCGCGCGTCCTGTCGTCCCCCTCGACGAGCTGCCAGAGGAGAAGCCCGGCGGCCCCCAGCGCGACGAGGTAGAGCGGCACGAGCAGCTGATGGTGGAGGAAGTGGACGCGGAAGGGGACGAACGCGAGCGTCCCGTACGCGACGAGCCACGGCTCGCGCCGGAACAGCCAGGCCAGCAGCGGCCCGAGCACGATCGCGCCGCCAAACGCCGCGCCAAGCTCCGCCGCATTCGGCGGCGCGAGCGACGCCACGAGCAGAATCGTCCCGACTCCCGCATAGCCGAGGCCGGCGATGCGGTTCCGGCGCGTGCGCGACACGAGGAGCACCGCGAGGCCCAGGCACGCGATGGGCGCCGCGATGCGCGCAAGCCCGATCACGGGCGGCGCACCTTCACCAGGGCGACGGCCGTGTGGCCGTGCTCGCCGACGACGAGCCGGTACGTCCCGTGCGTCCCGGGAGCACGCAGCCGGAGGACCTTCCCGTGCGCCGAGCCGTGCCGGCCGTCGAGCCGCCACGTGTACCTCGGCGCCTGCGTCTCGACGCCCACCGTGAAGTGGGCGCCGGCGCGTACCCGGATCAGCCGGCGCGTGACGTCGATGTAGCGGACGACGACGGTCACGTCCCTGCGGGCGTCTGCGGACGTCTCGTTTCCGGCGAGGTCGAGCGCCCCGACGGAGAGGACGTAGGTGCCGGCGCGCACCTGCCGGCCGTCGACCTTGCCCGCCCACTTAACCGCTCCCTGCAGCCGGCTCGGGCGGCCGCGGGTGACCCGGTGCGGCCCGAGGTAGACGACGGCGTGCGCCCGCTCGCTGAGCTCGTACCGGAGCACGATCGTGCGGTGACCGCCCGGGAAGAAGACGTCGTGCTTCACGCTCGCGGACAGCACCTTCGGCTTCTTCGTGTCGAGGACGATCCGGTCGACGGACGGGAAGAGGATCGTCCGGCGCGCGTTCGCCAGGTGGATCCGCGGCAGGTAGGAGCCGTCGGGCGCGAGGGTGCCGGCGTCGGTGCGGCCGTCCCAGACGAAACGGACGGGGCGCTGCTTCGGGATGTAAACGTCGGAGGCGAGCGTCGCGACGGGATGCAGCGACGCGTCGTCGATCGTCAGGGTCACGCGGTCGGCACGGCGCAACCTGATGCGGACCGTCGCCCTGTTCTCGGTGCACCGGCACGTCGGCGAGAAGACCTTCGTCGAGATCTGGACGCCGAAGACGGGGCTCCGGATCAGCTTGAGGTGCTCCGTGATGGCAAAGGCGGCAGCGGTGGCCACCAGCAGTCCCAGGAGCGTGACCGTCGTCAGAACCCGCTGCAAAGCCCGGTGATTCTACGGGGCTGTGATTAAGAGGAAGTTGTCAAGCGCGTTCGGGCGTGGCGCGGGGCTCTCCGAGCTTGAGCACGATCGTGTAGACGGTGAGCCCGACCGCGAGCACACCGAGGCCGCAGCCGAGGACCCAGTTCGCCTCGGGCACGTTCAGCAGCTTCAGGCCGCTGAGCACGAGGATCCCGCCGAGCGCGGCGCGAATCACGACCTGCGGCAGCCGTACCGTGTAGCGGCTCGAGACGAGGATCCCGGGCACGGAGCCGGTGAGGAGCCACGCCGTCGCGTGCAGGTTCACGTCCCCGACGACGAGGTGGCCGACCCCTGCGACCCAGAGGAGCATGGCGGCGTGGAAGATGTCCGTGCCGACGATCCGCGCCATCGTGAGCGGGTAGACGAGCACCATCGCGAGGCCGAAGAAGGTGCCGCTCCCGACCGACGTGAGGCCGACCACGAAGCCGAAGACGGCGCCGATCGCGAAGGCGATGAGCTTGTCGCGGCGCCGCATGATGAACGGCTGCTCGCTGGCCTCCATCCCGCCCTTGACGAACGAGCGCACGAGGAAGCCGCATCCGCCGGCGACGAGCGCGGCCCCGACGGCGTAGCTCTCGAGCGTCTGCGCGTTGCTGAAGTGGTGCCGGAGCAGGTACGAGACACCGACGCCGGCGATCGAGAGCGGGCCCGAGCCGGCGAACATCCACAACGTCAGGTGCGCGTGAACGGTGCCGAGCCGCCGGTGCCGCAGCGCCCCGAACGTCTTGAAGATCGCCCCGTGGAAGATGTCGGTACCGACGGCGTAGGTGGGCTTGAAGCCGAAGACGATGACGAGGATCGGGGTCATGAGCGAGCCTCCGCCCACACCCGTCAGGCCGACCATGGAGCCCAGGAGGAGCCCGGTCAGCGTGAACTGCCAGGTCATGTCAGAACGCCGCGGTCCGCCAGCGTCGACAGCACCTTCTCGGCGGCTTCCTCGACGGACAGCGACGTCATGTCGAGGCGCACCTCCGGAGCCTCGGGCGGCTCGTAGACGGCGCCGATGCCGGTGAGGTTCTCGAGCTCGCCGCCCTGAGCCTTCGCGTAGATGCCCGTCGTGTCACGCTCGGCGGCGACCTCCGCCGGCAGGTCGACGTGCACCTCGAGGAACTCGTCCCCGCCGAACAGGGCGCGCGTCGTCTCGCGGTCGGCGCGGAACGGCGAGACGAACGCGGCGATCACGATCAGCCCCGCCTCCGTCATCAGCTTCGCGACCTCGGCCGCGCGCCGGTTGTTCTCCGCGCGGTCGGCCGGCGTGAAGCCGAGATCCTTCGAGATCCCGTGCCGCAGGTTCGCACCGTCGAGCAGCACCGTGTGCCGCCCGAGCGAGTGGAGCCGCCGCTCGACGAGGTTCGCGATCGACGACTTCCCCGCGCCCGGGATGCCGGTCAGCCAGACGACGAACGGCTGCTGCGCCTTCAGCGACGAGCGTGCTTCGCGGTCGACCTCGACGGCCTGCCACGGGACGTTCTCGCCGCGCCGGAGCGCGAAGCGGAGCAGCCCTGCCCCGACCGTGTGGTTCGTGATCCGGTCGATGAGGATGAAGCCGCCCGTGTCGCGGTTCTCGACGTACGGGTCGAACGCGACCGGCTGGCCGAGCTCGAGCTGGACGACGCCGATCTCGTTCAGGTCGAGCTGGTTCGCCGCGATCTGCTCGAGCGTGTCGACGTCGAGCTTGTAGCGGATCGGGGCCACGGTCGCCGGCACCGTCTTCGTCCCGGCCCGCATGAGGTAGGTGCGGCCGCGCAGGAGCGGCTCCTCGTCCATCCAGACGACGGTCGCCTCGAACTGCTCGCCGACGTGGGGCGGCGCCTCGGCGGCGGCGATCACGTCGCCGCGGCTGACGTCGATCTCGTCGGCGAGCGTCAGCGTCACCGCCTGCCCGGCGACTCCGGCGTCGAGGTCCTCCTCGAAGCCGACGACGCGCGCAACGGCCGTCTCGCGCCCCTGAGGGAGGACGACGACCCGGTCGCCCGGCGCGACGCGACCACCGGCGACGGTCCCGGCAAAGCCGCGGAAGTCGGAGCTCGGCCGGTTCACCCACTGCACGGGCAGCCGGAACGGCGCGTCCTGCATCCGCTCCTGGTCGACCTCCACCGTCTCGAGGTACCCCATCAGCGTGGGCCCGTCGTACCAGGGCATCTCGTCGGAGTGCTCGGTCACGTTGTCGCCGCGCAGCGCCGAGACCGGAATCAGCGTGAACTCCTCGAGGCCGAGCTGCGCCGCGAACGCGCGGTACTGGCGGTCGATCTCCTGGAACCGCTCCTCCGCGTAGTCGGCGAGGTCCATCTTGTTCACGGCAATCGCCACGTGGCGGATGCCGAGCAGGTGGACGAGGTAGCTGTGGCGGCGCGTCTGCGTGAGCACGCCCTTGCGCGCGTCGAGCAGGATCAGCGCGCAGTCGGCGGTGGAGGCGCCGGTGACCATGTTCCGCGTGTACTGCTCGTGGCCGGGGGTGTCGGCGACGATGTACTTGCGCGTGTCGGTCGAGAAGAAGCGGTACGCGACGTCGATCGTGATCCCCTGCTCGCGCTCCGCCGCGAGGCCGTCGAGGAGGAGCGCGAAATCGAGCTCCTCGCCCTGGGTCCCGACCCGCTTCGAGTCGGCCTCGAGCGCGGCGAGCTGGTCCTCGAAGAGCATCTGCGACTCGTAGAGCAGGCGTCCGATCAGCGTCGACTTGCCGTCGTCGACCGAGCCGCACGTGATGAAGCGCAGGAGGCTCTTGTGCTCGTGCGCGTCGAGATACGCGTCGATGTCCCGCTCGATCAGCTCGCTCGACATCAGAAGTAGCCCTCGACCTTCTTCTTCTCCATCGAGGCCGACGTATCGAAGTCGATCAGCCGGCCCTGCCGCTCGGAGGTCTTCGCGAGCAGCATCTCCTGGATGATCTTCGGCAGCGTGTCCGCCCCGGACTCGATCGCGCCCGACAGCGGATAGCAGCCGAGCGTGCGGAAGCGCACGCGCTTGAGCTGCGGCTCCTCGCCCGGCTCGAGCGGCATCCGGTCGTCGTCGACCATGATCCACGTCCCGTCGCGCTCGACCACCGGCCGCTCCGCCGCGAAGTAGAGCGGCACGATCGGGATCTCCTCGCGGTGGATGTAGAGCCAGACGTCGAGCTCCGTCCAGTTGGAGAGCGGAAAGACGCGGATCGACTCGCCCTTGCGGTGGCGCGCGTTGTAGAGCCGCCAGAGCTCGGGCCGCTGGTTCTTCGGGTCCCAGCGGTGCTGCGCCGTGCGGAAGGAGAAGATCCGCTCCTTCGCGCGCGAGCGTTCCTCGTCGCGGCGCGCGCCCCCGAAGGCGGCGTCGAAGCCGTACTTGTCGAGCGCCTGCTTCAGCCCCTCCGTCTTCATCACGTCGGTGTGCACCTGGGAGCCGCTTGCGAAGGGGTCGATCCCGCGCGCGAGGCCGTCCTCGTTCACGTGCACGAGCAGGTTGAGCCCGTGCTCGGAGGCCATGCGGGCGCGGAACGCGTACATCTCCTGGAACTTCCAGGTCGTGTCGACGTGGAGGAACGGGAACGGCGGCGGCGCGGGCCAGAACGCCTTCTGCGCGAGGCGGAGCATGACCGAGCTGTCCTTCCCGATCGAGTAGAGCATCACCGGGTTCTCGGTCTCGGCGACGACCTCGCGCATGATGTCGATCGCCTCCGCCTCGAGCCGCTCGAGGTGCGTCAGGCGCACGCGCTCGTTGCTCATGCTGTCACTCCGAGGAGCCCGAGCTCCTCGAGCTTCGCGACCACGAGGCGGGCCGACTCCTCCGGCGCGTGCTCGGTCGTGTCGATTCGGAGCTCCGGGTCCGCCGGCTCCTCGTACGGGTCGGACACGCCGGTGAACTCCGGGATCTCCCCGGCGCGGGCCCTCTCGTACAGGCCCTTCACGTCGCGCCGCTCGCACTCCTCCACCGGGGTCGCGACGTGGACCTCGACGAACGCGCCGAACTCCTCCACGAGCGCCCGGGCCTTGCGGCGCGTCGCCTCGTACGGGGAGATCGCGGAGACGATGACCGCGGCGCCGTGCCGGGTCAGCCGTGAGGCGACCCAGCCGATCCGCTCGATGTTCGTGTCGCGGTCCTCCTTCGAGAAGCCGAGGCCCTTCGTCAGGTGGGTCCGTACGACGTCGCCGTCGAGCCACTCGACGAGCAGCCCGCGGCACTTGAGCTCCGGCGCCACCAGCTCGGCGATCGTCGTCTTCCCGGCGCCCGAGAGGCCGGTGAACCAGAGCGTGAACCCCGCCACTAGCTCCTCCCGTGGATTCCGCACTCGATCTTCAGCGTGAAAGAACCCATGGTTCCCCCACGAGCCCCCTCCTTCGCCTGCGTCACGAGCTCCTCCCGTGGATTCCGCACTCGATCTTCAGCGTGGGGGAACCCATGGTTCCCCCACGAGCCCCCTCCTTCGCCTGCGTCACGAGCTCCTCCCGTGGATTCCGCACTCGATCTTCAGCGTGGGGGAACCCATGGTTCCCCCACGAGCCCCCTCCTTCGCCTGCGTCACGAGCTCCTCCCGTGGATTCCGCACTCGATCTTGTCGGAATCCGCCCACCGCCCGGCACGCTCGTCCTCGCCGCGGCTGACCGGCCGGGTGCACGGGATGCACCCGATCGACGGATAGCCGGCGTCGTGGAGCGGGTTGTACGGGATCTCGTTCACGTGGAGGTAGGCGTCGATGCGCTTCGCGTCCCAGTCGACGAGCGGGTTGATCTTCCAGACCTCGTAGCGCTCGTTCCACTCGACCCGCTGCGCATCCTGCCGCGTCAGGCTCTGCTCACGGCGGATGCCCGAGATCCACGAGTCGTACTCCGAGAGAGCGTGCTCGAGCGGCTCGACCTTGCGGATCTGGCAGCAGCGGTCGGGATCGCGCTCCCAGAGGTTCGGCCCCGCCAGCCGGTGCTGCTCTGCGACCGTCATCACCTCCGGCCGGATCAGCTCGAGGCCGTACCGCTCGACGAGCTTCTCCCGCGTCGCGTACGTCTCGGCGAAGAAGAGCCCCGTGTCGAGCTCGACGACGGGAACGTCGAGGCCAAGCTCGGAGACCATGTGCACGAGCGCCGACGACTGCTTCTGCCACGAGCAGGTGAGGCAGAGCTTGTCGCCGAAGGTGTCGTAGCCCCAGAGGACCACCTCCTCGGCGCTCATCGCCTCGACGTCAGGAAGCGCCAGCTCGCTCAGGCTGCTCGCCACCCAGCAGCACCTCCTTCAGCGTGTCGCCGCGCAACCCCAGGCGAAGCGTCTCGAGCGCGATCACCTCGTCGGGCGGGATGTTGCCGAGGTTGACGTTCGAGCCGAAATGCTTGATGAACCAGGCCTGGCTCTCCTTCGTCGGCGCCTCCCAGATCAGCTTCTCGAACGGGAGGGAGTGCTCGATCTCGTCGACGAGGCCGGTGCGGAGCTCGCCGCTCGGGCGATAGATGCCGGCCGTCCCGCCCTCGCGTCCCTCGGCGACCACGCGCCAGGCGCCCGCCTCGAGCTCCTCCTTCATCCACTCCACCCAGAGGTACGGCGCGATGTTGACGTTCTCGTCCTTCGAGCCGACCTCGGAGAGGACGGTGAAGTCGCGCGCGAACTCCGCGATGAGCTCGAGCTTCCGGTCGCGCGGAATCTCGATCGTGCCGTCCGAGATCTCGACGTGCGAGAAGCGGTACTCGGTCAGCCAGCGCTTGAACCCGTCGAGCCGGTCGAGCGCGAAGACCGCCTCGAAGAGCGTGCCGCCGCAGACGACGGGCGTGTCGAACGAGCGGTAGAGCGCGATCTTCTTCTCGAGGTTGTTCGTGACGTAGCCGGTGCCCCAGCCGAGCTTGACGATGTCGACGAAGGAACCGGCGGTGTCGAAGAGCCCCTCGATCTCCCGCAGGTTCAAGCCCTTGTCCATGACGTGCGTGAGCCCGCTGTCGCGCGGCTTGCCCGGCCGCGCAGGTACTCCCAGGAATCCGTCTTCAAAGCCCGGCATCGCGCTCCTCCACAGGGTAGTCGCCGGTGTCGAGCGGCACTGTACCTAATCGTTCGCATAGCAAACACTTATCGAGTGCGCCCACTATCCTCCGCCGCATGCGGTGGCTCGCAAAGGCAGCTCTCCAGCGCGTGCTCGGCGCGCTTCCCGCAGGCGAGCGGCTGAACTACGTCTTCCAGCGGCACGTCCTCCATTCGTTCCCGATCGGGGACGCGGCGTTGCGCCAGAAGTTCACGCGGGCGGGAAACCACCTCGCCGCGTACGAGGAGCACGGGCCCCACGTGCCTGCGGCCGAGGCGACGTTCTTCGAGTTCGGCGCCGGCTGGGATCTTGCGATCCCGCTCGCGTACGCGCTGCTCGGAGTCGGGCAGCAGATCGTGATCGACATCCGGCCGAGCGCGCGGGTGGAGCTCGTGAACGAGACCGTGGCAGCCTTCGAGCGGCTCCGTCCCGAGCTCGAGGAGATCGCGGGGCGCGGCCTGCGCGATCTCGGCGGCCCGGCCGCGTCACTCGCCGAGCTCGAGGCTCGCTTCGGGATCCGGTATCTCGCCCCGTGCGACGCCCGGGCCACGGGCCTGCCGGCCGGCTCGGTGGACTTCGCGTCGAGCACGGACGTGTGCGAGCACATCCCTCCGGCCGACCTCGGGTCGATCTTCGCCGAGTGCCGGCGGCTCCTGCGGCCGGGGGGCGCGTTCAGCTGCCGGATCGACCTGCAGGACCACTACGCGTACTTCGACCGCGGGCTCTCGCGCTACAACTTCCTCCGCTTCTCGGACCGGGCCTGGGCGTTCGTCAACTCGTCGCTCCACTACCAGAACCGGCTGCGGTCTCCCGAGTACCTGCGCCTCGTACGCGAGGCGGGTCTCGACCTCGTGGTGGAGAACCCGTCGGGGCCGAGCGAGCAGGGACGCGCGGAGCTCGAGGCGCTGCCGCTCGCCGAGCGCTTCCGCCGCTACTCGCCCGAGGAGCTGGGCGTCACGATCCTCTCCTTCGTGGCACGCTCGCTCTAGAACACCTCGCGGAGCAGCTGCTCGATCTCCTCCGGGCTCGCAGGCCTCGGGTTGGCGAGGTTGCCGCCTCGCTCGGCCGCCACGGCCGCGAGACCGGGCAGGTCGGCCTCCGGCACGCCGAGCGCGCCGAGCCGCGTCGGGCCGGCGAGGGCGGCAAGCTCCTCGACGCGGCCGGCCGGGTCCTCCGGTGCGCCGACGGCCTCGCCGAAACGGCGCACGGCGTCGGGGACGTATGCCGCGTTGAAGCGAAGCACGGGCGGCAGGCAGATCCCGTTCAGTGTCCCGTGCGGGAGCCCGTAGCGGCCCCCGATCGCCTGCGCCATTGCATGGGCGAGCGCGAGCATCGACCCGGCGAGCGCCGCGCCGCCGTGACAGGCGCCGCGCAGCAGCTCGGTCCGCGCGTCGCGGTCGTGCGGAGCCGAGACGACCCGCGGCAGCCAGTCCGAGACGAGGCGCGCTCCCGCCAGGGCGTGGTCGTCCGCCTCGGGGTTGTGTCCCTGCGCGTAGAGGGCCTCGGCACAGTGGGCGACCGAGTTCAGCGCGGTGCCCACGGTGGTCTCCGCCGGGAGGTCGAGGGTCAGCCCGGGCTCGTAGACGATCGCGACGGAACGGGCGCCGCTTCCGCCGCCGCACATCCGCCGTTGCGAGTCGCGGATGCCGAAGTAGCTCGTCCACTCTGCGCCGGAGTACGTCGTCGGAACGGACACGAGCGGCAGGCCGGCGGAGGAGATCGCCTTCCCGAGGTCGATCGCGCTGCCGCCGCCGACCGCGAGCACCCCGTCGGCGCTCGGCGCGGCGGCGACTGCGTCGGAGATCCTCTCCGACGGCACTTCCCGCCATCGCCCGGCCGCCTCGACAGGCAGCTCCAGCGCGTCCCAGCGCGGGCTCGCCACGACGAGCGGCGCCGCCACGCCGGCCTCGGCGCACGCCTGCGGCAGCGACTCGAGCCCCCAGTGGACGATCACGGCAGCCGCTCCCGTGCGTAGGCGACGAACTCCTGCGCGACCCGCGTCTCGGCGCGGCCGGTGGCGCGGACGAGCTGCACCTCCCGGGCGGGCTCGAGCCCCTCGACCCGCGCGATCGCGAGCGTTCCCGCGGCGAGATCGCCCTCGATCGCGATGCGGGAGATGAAGGTGGCGCCGAAGCCGCCGAGCACCGCCGCGCGCGCCGACTCCTGCAGCCCGAGCTCCAACGACACGTTCAGGTCGCGCAGGCGGACGCCGAGCTCGCGCAGCTCGTCGTCGATGATCTGCCGGATGCCCGCCCCGTCCTGCATGAGGACGAGCGGCTCCGCCTTCAGCTCGTCGAGGCTCAGGCTCCTGCCGGCACGCTTGTGCCCGGCGGGGACGGCGAGGACCACCTCGTCCCGGTAGAACGGCTCGAATGACACGCCGCGGTTGCGGCCGGCGGCGCCGACCACGCCGAGCTCGAGCTCGCGCCGCCCGACTTGCTCGATCACCGAGTGCGTGTCGGACACCGTCAGCGCGACGTGGGCCTGCGGATGCAGCCGCTGGAACTCGCCGAGCACGACGGGGAGGACGCTGCCGCCGGGCCCGGTCGACGCCCCGATCTCGAGCCGGCCCTTCAGCTCGCCCTGGGCCTCCTCTCCGAGCTCGGCCAGCAGCTGCTGCTCGAGCCCGAGCAGCCGCTGCGCCCCCCGGTAGAGCCGGAGGCCCGCCTCGGTCGGCTCGACCCGGCGGCCGGAGCGGTCGAGGAGCTGCTGCCCGAGGCGCTGCTCGAGCGAGCGGATCTGCAGGCTGACCGCGGGCTGGGTCACACCGAGCTGGTCGGCCGCCTGCGAGAAGCTGCGGCGCTCGACGACGGCGCAGAAGGCCACCAGCTGCTTCGTGTCCATAACGATGACTCGGGATTATATACTTGACGAACCCAAGGTATCCCCGTAGCCTCCCTCCCACATGGCAAGCAAACGCATGAGGAAACCTTATAGAGGCATTAGGGCTGAGCGCGCCGCGCGGCGAGCAGCGGCGACAGCGTGCTAGCTGTCGGTGCTGCTTTTGTCGGTCTTCGGGGCCGGGCGCGCAAGCTCCTTGTGAACCTCGCGCGTCGTGCTTTCGCGGACCTGCCGGAAATACTCTTTGGAGTCGATCTTCCCAGTGATGTACTCCCGGATCGCCGAGCCTGAGGCTGCATGACGGGTCTTCATCGAGCCTCCTTCCACGACGGCCATACGACTACCGTAACGCTGTCGTCGGACAATTTCATCCCCGGGGGGCGCAATCCTACCCGTCCCCTATCGGCTCAGCAGGAGAGTCTGGCGTTCCCTCGCCCGGGGGAAGTTCCTCAGCGAGACCCGCCGCTGGAAGCTGCTGCTCGGCTAACTGGGTCCTGGCTTCCTGCCAGATGTGGATGAAGAACTCGACAACGGCGACCATGTCCGAGCAGGCTGAGATGAACGCGCGGTCGGACTCCGAGAAGGCATCAGTCCGGTTTGACGTGACGCTGAATACGCCCTCAGCCTCCACCTGGTCGGCGCGGAATGTGAAAAGCGGCAAGCAGTACAGAGTGTTTACAGGCCGTCCCGCGACGGTCTTCTCTACACGCGGATCGTTTGCAGCGTCGGGCACGTACACCGACTCCTTCGTCGTGTACGCGATGCCGGCCACGCTCGTCGCGTGCAGCCTCAGGTGTTCGACTCGGTGCGTGTGCCCACGGCTAGCGCGTACGCGAAACACCTGCTCGCCATCTTCGTCTCTGGGCTCGAAAAGTGCGCAGCGGATGTGTTCGCCGGGGTCACTGTTGATGCCCTGGATGATCGCGTCGAACAGCAACGCCCGCAGCGTCTCGAGACGGGGTATCGCTTGGTCAGGGTTGAGGCCGATGGCCGACAGCCGCAACCCCTCCATGAAGTCGCGCACGTGGTTCAGGTACTGCCGCGCGACCGCTAACTCGTTGATAGCTCGGTCGGCGAGTCCCGGGGGTTTCCTGGACCGTCGGTAGCGCTCTACCGCATACGCCAGTCCGAGCACGACTGCCACCAGGACGGGCACCCATGCGCCGACCGTCTCGTGGCGGATATGGACCGCCAGCCAAGCCCCCGGCGCAATGAGGATGAGAGTGGTGGCGATGACCTCGCCTAATGCGCGGTATCCCGCGATCCAGCCTCTGATGGTTGTCAGCGACGGCACGGACACCGAAGCGTACTCGGCCTCTGACAACAGTTATCGGCCGGGGACGACCAAGCCGCCACCGATTCCGTCCGCCCGCCCCCGTAGCTTCAACGTTGCCGTAGTGGGCCGATCCCATCACGGCTGGTAGCAACACCCCGCGATCCGGGGCGGTCTAGCTCTCTCGGGTTCGACCGCCCCGGCCTACTCGGGGAATCGTGGGGCCGGAGTGGTTCGGGGCTGGTCTTTAAAACCAACGCCCTGAGGGTTCAACTCCCTCCGGCTCCACTTTTCTTCTCGGCAGGTCGACCTTACGCCTGTACCCCACTCCCTTGTCTAGCCGAACCGCGTGCGCCTACGATCCTTCGGTCTCGGTGTGCTAGCACCTGCTAGCAATTCGTAGCAACTTGTAGCAATCTCGGCGGATGGAGTCCAAGCAGACCAAGCAGATCAACGGGCGGGTACCGCCGTTCATGCGCGACGAGTACGACGCGCTGAAGACCGAGCTTCGGAAGATCGGCTCAAAGCCGACAGACGGGGATCTTCTCGCTGCCCTGGTACACGCTGCGCGTCAGGCCGTCGAGCAGACGAAGGAGCAGGTCGAGGAATACGTGCGGTACGAGCTAGAGAAAGAGCAGGCCGGTTAGCGGGCTGGCTTACGAGCCTTCCGCCGTGGCTTCTTTGGTTCCGGTTGGACCGTGAGCGCGGCGCGAACGGCTTCCTCAAACGGGAGGTCAAGGTTGAGGGCGTCGGCTCTCTCGGGCAGCTTTCTCGGCTGCTTTGGCTGCTTTGAATTCTCGGGCGGCACGTACCTACATAGCGTACGTGAGGCGCTTGCCGACAACCCCTCGCAAAGCCGCCACGGTGCGGTCTGAGTCCGTCCAGCCGTCGCGGGCTAGGTGGTTATAGCGGAAGTCGAACTCTGCGAGGTAACGGGGTAGGTGGGCTTCTGAGACGTGGTGGTAGACGCCGTCGATGCCGCGCTTGAGGATCGAGAAGTAGTTCTCGGCGGTGTTGGTGTGGGCGTCGCCTCGGACGTACTCGAAGTTGTGGTCGACCGTCGCGTGGCTCGCGTATTCCTTGCCGACCTTCTTGTACGACTTGAAGGCGTCCGTCCGTAGGTGGGCTTCCTTGGCGACGTGCCGGCGGATCGCGCCACCGAGCGATTCGCCCGTGACGTTTGCCATGCGGAACGACCGAGCCTGACCGCCGCGCTCGACCAGGAGCAGGACGGGCGTCTTGTCCGTGCCGCGGCCCGTCTTCTTCAACCTCAGGTCGGGCTTGTTCGGGTCGAGCGGCGCGAACTGCTTCACGTTCGAGCGCCGAACCTTGCCGCCGACGTAGCTCTCGTCAGCCTCCACCGTTCCGGTCAGCTGCCTCGCGAAAGGGGGCTGCTCCATCGCGTAGCGGATCCTGTGCGCCATGAACCACGCCGACTTGTAGGTGACGCCAAGCATTCGGTGCAGCTGGTGGGCGCTCATGCCCTTCTTCGATGAGCAGAGCAGGTAGAAGGCGAGCAGCCATTTGTGTAGGCCGATGTGTGAGCCCTCGAAGATCGTGCCGACCGTGACCGTGAACTGCTTCCGGCAGGCCGCGCACTTCCAAAGCTTCCGGGTCTTCGACTTCAGCAGGTAGGGGGTCCGCTCGGACTCGCCGCAGTGGGGACAGACGATCCCGTCGGGCCAGCGGATCGACTCTAGGTAGTCGGCTGCGGCCAGCGGATCCTGGAACTTCTCGTCATAAACGCTGAGGCCGATATCTTCCATGCACCCATTGTCTCAGCTGGCGTTGGGTTTGTCAAGTATATAATTGCCCGATGACTTATAGCTGCCGCCACACGCGGAGGGGCCGCTCGCCGCTTTACGATCGGGCGCGTGCCAGAGACGACGCGGATCGAGGACACGCTCGTCCGCGGCTACCGCCAGCTCGCACTCGAGACGCCGGCGCGCCCGCGCGACGTCGTCCTGCGCGCGCTCGACGTCCTGCTCTCCTCAATGTTCCTGCTCCTCTCGCTGCCGGTCTCGCTCCTGATCGCGCTGCTCGTGCTCGTCACGAGCGGCGCGCCGATCCTCTACCGGGGCGAGCGCGTCGGCCGCGGCGCGCACGTCTTCACGATGTACAAGTTCCGCACGCTGCGGCGCGGCGCCGAGAACCGGCTCGGCCCGCACCTCGGCGAGGAGCTCGTCGCCCGGACGCAGGCCGAGTTCACGCCGGTCGGGCGCTGGCTCAAGGCGACGCAGCTCGACGAGCTCCCGCAGTTCGTGAACGTGCTACGCGGGGACATGAGCCTCGTCGGTCCGCGGCCGATCCGGCCGGTCTTCTTCGAGGGGCTCGCGCACGAGCTGCCGTCGTACTGGCAGCGGCTCGTCGTGCGGCCGGGCCTGACCGGCTTCGCCCAGGTGCGGCGCGGCTACGAGACGTCGATGGGCGAGAAGCTCGCCCACGACCTCGAATGGATCGCCGACCGGTCGGTCCGCCTCTACCTCCGCACCGTCGTCGCCACCGGCTGGCGCGTGATCCGGCAGTCGGTCGGAGGACTCGCACGGCGCGGCGCCTAAGGTAGGGCCGTGTGCGGGATCTGCGGGATCGCGACGACGC
This sequence comes from uncultured Actinomycetes bacterium, assembly GCA_963796265.1. Lineage (GTDB taxonomy): Bacteria > Actinomycetota > Thermoleophilia > Gaiellales > Gaiellaceae > Palsa-739. The sequence continues at coordinate 416,558 of CAWCLA010000003.1, forward strand.
GCGGCGGCGCGGACGTCGAGTCGCTGCGCGCGATGAGCGGCCTGCTCGTGCACCGCGGCCCCGACAGCGCAGGCGAGCACGTCGACGGCGGCGTCGCCCTCGCTGCGCGGCGCCTCTCGATCCTCGACCTCGAGCACGGCGACCAGCCGATCGCGAATGAGGACGGAAGCTGTGTCGTCGTCCAGAACGGCGAGATCTACAACTACCCGGAGCTCCGCCTGCAGCTCGAGCGGGCGGGACACGAGCTGCGGACGCACTGTGACACCGAGGCGCTCGTCCATCTGTACGAGGAGCACGGCGCGGGCTTCGCCGAGCGGCTGCGCGGGATGTTCGCGGTCGCGATCTGGGACGCGCCGCGGCGCCGTCTCGTGCTTGCGCGCGACCGCTACGGCATCAAGCCGCTCTACTACCGGCACGCGGGCGACGAGCTGCGGTTCGCGTCGGAGCTTCGTGCGCTGCCGCGCGGCGAGATCGATCTCGAGGCGCTCGAGGCCTTCCTCGCCTTCAACTCCATCCCGGGCTCCTATTCGATCTTTCGCGACGTCCGGAAGCTGCCGGCGGGCCACGTGCTCGTCTGGGAGAACGGCGCGGTCTCGCTCGAGCGGTACGCACGGCCCGGCCCTGCCGCGACCGGCGAGCTCCGGACGGGAGACGAGGCGGAGCTCGTCGAGGAGCTCCGCGCGCGGTTGCGCGACTCGGTGCGGGCGCATCTCCTCTCGGACGTGCCGGTCGGCGTCCTGCTCTCGGGCGGCGTCGATTCCGCGGCGCTCGCCGCCCTCGCCGCGCAGGAGACGCCCGAGCCGGTGCACACGTTCACGATCGGGTTCGCGGAGCGGAGCTTCGACGAGCGCGCCGACGCGCGGCGTGTCGCGGAGCGGTACGGCACGGAGCACCACGAGCTCCTCGTTCGGCCCGAGCCCGAGCTCTTGCTGCAGGCGCTCGCGGAGGCTTTCGACGAGCCGTTCGCCGACTCGTCGGCGCTGCCGACCTACCTCGTCTCGCAGCTGGCCGCGGAGCACGTGAAGGTCGCGCTCTCGGGCGAGGGCGGGGACGAGCTGTTCGGCGGCTACTACACGTACGCGGCGGATCTCCTCGCCGACCGGGTCGCGCCGCTCGCGCGGGTCGTGCGCCCGCTCGTCGAGGTGCTGCCGGCGTCGACCCGCAAGGCGAGCCTCGACTACAGGGCGAAACGGTTCGTGCGGGCTGCGCACCTGCCGCCGCTCGAGCGCCACCACGGCTGGAAGGAGATCTTCTCGGCCGAGGCGCGGGCCGAGCTGACCGGCCGCCGGGGCGGATTCGATCCCGTCGACGTCTATCGCGCGCGGTACGCCGAGACAGCGGGCGCACCGCAGCTCGCGCGGCTGCAGGACGTCGACTTCGGCGTCTACCTCGTGGACGACCTACTCGTGAAGACCGACCGCGCCTCGATGGCGCACTCGCTCGAGGCGCGTGTCCCGTTCCTCGATCCGCTCGTGACGAACCTTGCGTTCGCGCTCCCGACGCGCCTCAAGGTGCGCGGCCTCGCGAAGAAGGTGCTGCTGCGCAAGGCCGTCGAGCCGCTCGTGCCGGCCGAGGTCGTGCACGGGCGCAAGCGCGGCTTCTCGATTCCCGCTGCGGCGTGGCTGCGCGGCGAGCTCGAGCCGTTCGCTCGGGAGACGCTCGCGCCGGAGAACCTGCGGCGCCAGGGCTTCTTCCGGCCCGAGTCGGCAGCGAGGCTCCTCGACGAGCACGTTGCGGGCCGGGAGGACTGGAGCCGCCAGTTGTGGGGGCTGCTCGCGTTCACGCTCTGGTACGAGCGGCACGTCGAGCAGGAGCCGCCGCGGCTGCGCTCGGCGCGGATGGAGGCGCTGGCGGCGTGAGCGATCTCCCGCCGTTCGAGCTGGGCCACGCGCGGACCGAGCTCCGCCGGCAACTCGTCGATGCGGTGCTGCGTGGCGAGAAGACCGCGACCGCCGGACTGCTCGAGGAGTTCGAGGCCGACGGCGAGGAGGTCGGCCGGGCCGGCGATCGCTGCCTGCTGCTCGACCACGACGACGAGCCGGTCGCCGTGGTCGAGGTGACGGAGTCGCGCGTCTTGCCGGCCCGTGAGGTCGACGTCGCGTTTGCGAAGGACGAGGGCGAGGGCTTCGAGACCGTCGAGGAGTGGCGGGTCGCGCACGAGCGCTTCTTCGAGCGTCCGATCGGCCCGGACACGCAGATCGTCGCGATCCGGTTCCGCCTGGTGGAACGCCTCTGATGCGCGTCTGGATCGACGTCACCGCGCCGGCGCACGTCCTCGTCTTCCGGCCGCTCGTCGAGATCCTGCGCGCGCGTGGCGACGAGGTCGCGATCACGGCCCGCGACTACGCGCAGACGCTCGAGCTGCTGGCGCTTCACGGGCTGGAGGCGGACGAAGTGGTCGGGCGGCACGGCGGCCGGTCGAGGCTGCAGAAGGCGCGGCAGATGACGCACCGGCTCGGAGCGCTGCGGCGGTGGGCGCGCGGACGCGACTTCGACGTCGCGCTCGCGCACGGGTCGCACGAGCTGACGATCTCGGCACGCCGGCTCGGGATCCCGAGCTCGACGACGTTCGACTACGAGTTCGCGACGGTTCAGCACCAGCTCGGGTGCCGCGCCGCGACACGGGTCGTCGTGCCGGCCGCGATCCCGCCCGAGCGGCTCCAGCCGTACGGCGTGCGCCCGCCGAAGCTCGTCCAGTATCCGGGACTGAAGGAGGAGTACTACCTCGCCGACTTCGAGCCCGACCGGTCGCTGCTCGATCGCTTCGGTGTCGACCCGGCCCGCGTGCTGGTCGTCCTGCGGCCGCCGCCCGACGTGTCGCTCTACCACCGGCACTCGAATCCCCTCTTCCCGCAGACGCTCGAGCACCTCGGACGGAGCGAGGACGTGCAGGCGTTCGTCCTGCCGCGGACGGAGGAGCAGCGTGAGTACGTGCGGGGTCTCGCGCTGCCGTCGGTGCTCGTGCCGGAGGGCGCCGTCGACGCGCAGAGCCTGATCGCGCTCGCCGACCTCGTCGTCTCGGCGGGCGGGACGATGAACCGGGAGGCGGCGGCGCTCGGCGTGCCGGTCTACACGACGTACGGCGGGCGGCTCGGCGGCGTGGACGAGGAGCTCATCCAGGACGGACGGCTGAAGCCGCTCACCGACCCGAGGGCGCTCGCGCTGACGAAGCGCAACCCGGCGGCGTCGGAGCGCGTACGCCGCGACCCGGCCGAAGATGCTGGGGCTGCTGCTGTCCGCCCTGGACGCCTGAGCTCTAGGCGGCGAGCTCCGCGATCCTGGCGAGCAGCTCGGTGCCGTAGCGCTCGAGCTTCGCCGGGCCGATCCCCGGCACGGCGGCCAGCTCGGCGATCGTCCGCGGCGTCCGCGCGGCCAGCTCGGCGAGCGTGCGGTCGTTGAAGACGACGTACGCCGGCACCTCGTCCGCACGCGCGCGCGCGAGCCGCCACTCCTTGAGCGCCTGCACCGCCGGGGTCTGCTCGAGCACGGGCCGCTCGCGCTTCGGGAGCGGCCGCGCGGCAGCGCGCACGCCGACCTCGTCGAGGAAGCGGCTGGGGCGCCCCTCCCACGTCACGAGCAGGTGGCGCTTGGCCCGCGTCAGCCCGACGTAGAACAGGCGCCGCTCCTCCTCGACGTCGCCGCGCCGTATCGGCAGCTCGCCCTCCTCGACATGCGGCAGGAAGACGGCCTCCCACTCGAGCCCCTTCGCCCGGTGGAGCGTGAGCAGGTGCACGCCGCGTCCCGCGCTCGCGCCGAAGCGCTCGTGGAGAACCTCGACGAAGCCGTCGGTCTCGCCGCCGAACTCCTCCGCGAGGCGCACGAGCCGCGCCAGGTCGGCCTGCCGCGTCTGCTCTCGCTCGCCGAGCTTCTCCGGCACCTCCGCGAGGAGCCCCTGGCGCACGGCGAGCTCCCGCACGACCGCGGCGGCGGACCCGCGCCGGCCGCGCAGTGCCTTCAACAGCTGCCGAGCGGCGTCGCGCGCGAGCAGCGACGCGCCCTGGAACGGAACCTCGGCCTCGTGGAACGCCTCCTCGAACTCGCTCGTGCGTGCGTTCGTGCGTACGAGCACCGCCATCTCCTCGAACGGAAGGCCGCCCGCGTGCAACTGCTGCACGTGCGCCACGACGTCGAGGCCGGGCCCGACGACCGGCTCGGGGCCGTCCGGAGCCGTCGGTGCGAGCGTCTTCGCCGAGCCGCCGAGCCGCGGCACGAGCCGGTTCGCCAGCTCGAGCACCTGCGGCGTCGAGCGATAGCTCCGCTCGAGCCGCACCACCTGAGCATGGGGAAACCGCTGCGGCAGCGCGAGCAGCCAGCGGGCGCTCGCGCCCGTGAAGCCGTAGATCGCCTGGTAGTCGTCGCCGACCGCGCAGAGCTCGTCCCGCTCGCCGAGCCAGAGGTCGAGCAGCGCCTGCTGGAGAAGGTTGACGTCCTGGTACTCGTCCACGGTGAAGGCGCGCCAGCGATCGTGGACGGCCGCCCGTGCCTCACCGTCGGACTCGAGCAGGCGCACCGTCCGCTCGAGCAGGTCCTCGAAGTCGAGCAGGCCGTCGGCCTCCTTTCGCCGCTCGTACTCGCGGAAGACCCGGCGTGCGAGGTCGGGCGGCAGCGGGGGCTCGTGGTCGCCGAGCCCGTCGTAGTACGTCTCCGGCGTGAGGCGCCGATTCTTCGCCCACTCGACCTCCGTCGCGAGGTCGCCGGCGGGCCGGAAGCGGAACGGCACGGGCAACGTGTTGCCGATCCGGCGCAGGAGCAGCGCCTTCGTGGCGAGGATCCGGCCCGGATCGCCTGCGAAATGGCGGAGCAGCGCGAGCGCGGCCGAATGGAAGGTCGAGGCCCGGACGCCGTCGACGCCGAGCGCGCGCAGCCGGGTCCTGAGCCCGCCCGCCGCCTTGTCGGTGAACGTCACCGCCACGATCTGCCGAGGCGGGAAGGCACCGCTGGCGACCTGCCAGGCGATCCGGTGGGTGATCGTGGTCGTCTTGCCGGTCCCCGCCCCGGCGAGGATGCACAGCGGCCCGCGCGTGGTCTCCGCGGCGGCGCGCTGCTCGGGGTTCAGCCCTGCGAGGATCGTCTCGCCGTCCAGGGCGCTGAGGCTAGCGGCGCTACCGGCCGGGCACGGTCACGGGAGGCTCACAGCCTCGCGCCGCGCCTCGCGCAGGCTCGATTCGCGGCCCAATACCCATTCCCCCACCCAGGGTGGGGAGCCGTTCCCGCCGCCCTCGGCTCCGGACGGTACCGCTCCACGCACGCCGAGACGCTCGAAGCTCTGTGCCAAATGTGCGCCAATTCGCCGGCCGGCGCCGCCGGAGCGCTCAGTCCGCGCGATCGAGGCGCGGTTCGCCGGCGGGCGTCGGCGCCGGCATCGCCCGGCCGGGCCGATCGAGCGGCGGCGCCTCTGCAGGGGCCGGCTGCGCCGGCGTGCCGAGCCGCCGCGGCTCCCGCACGACGTTCCGGAGCTTGCCCACGACCTCGAGCGTGTCCCCTTCGTCGGCGAGGCGCTCGAGGTCCGCGAGTTCGGCCGCAAGCCAGTCCGGATCCACGGGCGGCCGACTCAGCCGGAGGATCTTCGGATGCGCGGTCTCCCCGACGGATTCGTCCTCGCTCCACAGCTCCTCGTGGATCTTCTCGCCGGGCCGCGACCCCACGAACGCGATCCGCACGTCCCTCGCAGACGTCGTCGGGTCGTCGGGAAGGCGTGGCTCCTTACCCGAGAGCCGGATCATGTTCTGCGCGAGGTCCACGATCCGCACCGGCTCGCCCATGTCGAGCACGAACACCTGGCCGCGGCCGCCGATCGCCCCCGCCTGCACCACGAGCGACACGGCCTCCGGGATCGTCATGAAGTACCGCGTCATTTCGGGATGGGTGACCGTCACGGGACCGCCGCGCTCGATCTGCTTGTTGAAGATCGGGATGACGCTCCCCGACGAGTTGAGGACGTTGCCGAAACGGACCGCCACGAAGCGGGTCGAGACGTCGCGCCGGTGGCCGAACGACTCGACGATCCACTCGCAGAGCGCCTTCGACTGTCCCATCACCGTCTTCGGGTTGACCGCCTTGTCCGTCGAGATGAAGACGAATCGCTCGACCCCGAATTCGGCCGCCAGTTCGACGAGGACGCGCGTGCCGACGACGTTGTTGCGCACCGACTCGAGGGGATGGATCTCCAGCATCGCGACGTGCTTGTAGGCGGCAGCGTGGAACACGACCGTCGGCCGGTACTTCTCGAACACCTCGCGCCTGAGCGCCTTCCTGTCTTTCACGTCGATGAGCTTCGGCAGCACCGCGGTCAAGCCACGCTCGCCGACGAGCTCGCGCTGGATCTCGAACAGGGGCCCCTCGGCGTTGTCCACGAGGATCAGCCGGCCAGGATGGACACGCGCGATCTGGCGGCAGAGCTCGGAGCCGATCGAGCCGCCGGCGCCGGTGACGAGCACGGTGTGACCCTCGAGATAGCCGGCGACCTCGTGGAAGTCGACCTCGACCTGTTCGCGGCCGAGCACGTCCGCCACCGAGACGGGGCGGATCTGGCCGGCGAGACCGACCTCCCCGGTGATGAGCTCGTAGAGGCCAGGCAGCGTCTTCACCGCGATCCGCAGCTGCTGCGCCGGCTCGATGATCCGGCGGCGCACCTCGCCCGAGACGGACGGCATGGCGATCAGCACCTCGTCGGGGCGGTGCTCGCGCAGCACGCGCGGCAGGTCGTCGATCGTGCCGAGGACGCGGACGCCCATGATCCGCGTGTGCCGCTTGCGCGGATCGTCGTCGACGAACCCGATCGGCGTGTAGCTGAGCATCCGCGACCGCTGCATCTCCTGCACGATCAGCCGCCCCGCGTCGCCGGCGCCGACGACGAGCACCTCCTTGCCACGCGCGACCACCGAGAGCCCCGGCCGCTCCATCGCGGTGCGGGCGAGCAGGCGGGAGCCCAGCACGAGGGCGAGCGTCAGCAAGAGGTCGAGCGCCGCGATTCCCCGTGGCAGGCGGACGTTGTGCACCGGCGAGACGAGGTACACGGTCAGATACGCGATCAGGCAGGCGACGAGCACACCGCGCATGAGCGCCCACATGTCGCGCACCGAGACGTAGCGCCACCAGCGGTTGTAGAAGCCGAACGCGACGAAGACGACGAGCTTGATCGCGAGCACGAACAGGATCGTCCGCTGCAGCAGATGCGTGTACGGGATGTTCGGCCCGTGGTCGAAGCGGAGCTCGAACGCAAGCCACCACGACGCCGCGACGATCGCGGCATCCACGAGGAGCTGCCAGATCCGGTGCGGCGAGAGCAGGTGGCGCATCACACGCGACTCGGGACCGCCGAGCGCACGACCTCGACGACGCGCTCCTGCGCCTCCACGGGAATCCCCGGCCAGAGCGGCAGCGAGAAGTTCTCGGCACCCGCCTGCTCGGTCGCCGGCAGCGAGCCCGGCTCGTAGCCGAGGTAGCGCAGAGACGGCTGGAGGTGGAGCGGGGTCGTGTAGTACGTCGCCGACGCGATGCCCGCCTCGGCCAGCGCGGTGCGGATCGTGTCCCGCTCGCGCGAGCGGCAGACGAAGAGGTGGTAGACGTGGCCCGGCTCGTCCTGTGGCAGCTCCACGAGCTCGCCGAGCCCGAGCTCCGCGTAGCGGGCCGCCGCTGCGCGGCGCGCCTCGTTCCAGCCGGCGAGCTCCGGCAGGAAGATGCGCAGGAACGCGGCCTGCAGCTCGTCGAGCCGCGAGTTGTACCCGACGAGGTCGAAGGCGGACTTGTCGCGCGAGCCGTGGAAGGAGAGGAGCTGCACGCGGTCCGCGAGCTCCTCGTCGTTCGTCGCCACGAGCCCGCCGTCGCCGAGGCAGAAGAGGTTCTTCGTCGGATAGAAGCTGAACGTCGAGATCGTCCCGCGCCGCGCAACCTCCGGCGCACCGAATGCCTGGGCCGCGTCCTCGAGCACCGGGACGCCGAGCTCGACCAGCGGCCGGACGTCGAGCAGCCGGCCGAACAGGTGGACGGGGATGATCGCCCTCGTCCGCTCGGTGACCTTGGCCGCGGTGTCCTCGAGATCGAGGTTGAGCGTGACCGGGTCGATGTCGGCGAAGACCGGCGTCGCTCCGCGGCGCACGACCGACTCCGCGGTCGCGTAGAACGTGAACGCCGGGCAGACCACCTCGTCGCCCGGTCCGATGCCGAGCGCGTCGAGTGCGAGCACGAGCGCGTCGGTCCCGTTCGCGACGCCGATCGTCCGCTTCACGCCGAGATGGGCGGCGGCCTCCTCCTGGAACGCCCAGTAGTGCGGGCCGCGAATGAAACGCTCCCCCTCGAGCACTTCGCGGAAGGCGGCTTCGAGCCGCGGGATCAGCGGCTCGTATTCGGCTCGTACGTCAACGAGTGGAATCGTCTGCACGCGGGGTCACTCTAGTGAACGCTCTTGTGAGTTCCGTTAACTTCTGCCGCCTTCCGGCGAGCTTTACTCGCCGACGCGTCCAGCGGCCGCAGCCATCCTTCGGTACACCAGATACGCCAGCAGGAGCACGATGCCTGCCACGATCGCGTACTCCGCGTAGTGGAAGCCGTGGTCGAAGCCGCGATAGCTGCTGCCGAGGCCGTAGCCCGCGCCGGCGAAGGCGAACGCCCACACCGCAGAGCCGGCGAGCGTGAGGAGCGTGTACGGCGCGAGGCGCATCTCGAAGATCCCCGCCGGAATGGAGACGAAGGAGCGGACGACCGGCGTGATCCGCCCGAGCAGGACGCCGAGGTTCCCCCAGCGCCCGAACCACGCCTCGGCGCGGTCGAGGCGTTCCGGGGAGAGATGGAGCAGGCGGCCACGCCGCTCCAGCAGCGGCCTCCCTCCGTAGAGGCCGATCCCCCACCCGGCGAGCGCGCCCGCGAGATAGCCGAGCGTGCCCGCGAGGGCGAGCACGACGAGCGCACCTGCGCCGAACCCGATCCGTGAGCCGAACAGCGTGACGCCGTGCGCAGCCGGGAAGACTCCCGCGGCCACGGCGCCCGCGTACAGCATCACGAGCTCGCTCGCCGCGGGGAACACGGCGTCGATCGCCATCAGGCCGAAGACGGCGTAGACGCCGTGGTTCGCCACCTGCGACGTGAAGCTCGCCGAGATGCTCGCGAGAAGCATTCGCGCGAGTCTAGTGAGCGAGGTGAGGGCGGAATGAGAACAGGGCCGCGAGAGAGCTCGTGCCGACGGAGCTCTTCGCCTCGACGGCCACCTGGTAGCGGCCGCGAGGCGCCTTGCGGCGCCCGATCCGGCCGCGCCACCGCACACGCTGCGTCCCTGCCACGCGGGGCCTGCGGCGAAGCGTCGCCACCGCCACGCCATTCGGGCGCTCGATCCGCACGACGACGGTCGCCGGCCGCGTCAGCTCGAACGTCGCCGTGGGCAGCCCGCCGCGGCCGAGCCGGACGGTGAGCGACGAGAGCGTCTCGTCGAGCGAGAACGTCCGCTCGGCGCTCGTGGTGACGTTACGGTCGTCGGTCGCGGTGAGGGTGAACGTCCACGCGCCTTCGGGCGCGAGTGAGGCGCCCGCGTTGCCGTTCCAGTCAGCCGTGTGGAGCCCGGGAGACTGCGCACCGTCCACGAGCGTCAGCCTATAGCCGCCCGGACCGACTAGCGTTGCGACGACGTTCGAGGAGCGGGCTACCCGGTAGGAAAGCGCCTCCGTGTCGCCGGCACCGTCGCCGTTCGGCGAGAGCACGGGCGTCGAGGGGGGCGCCGCGTAGACGCCGGAGTAGGAATAGACGAGCGCGTCCGAGAGCTTCGCCTCGCTGCGGGTCGACGGCCGTGTGAGGAGCTTCCCGTCGAAGGCGAGCCCGACCCCGGAGCCCGAGCCGAGCCCGAACGCGGTCGTGGCGCCGAGCCGGGAGAGCTCGACCGCGAGCTCGTAGCTGGACATCCCGATGCTGTACGCGGGGCTCGTTCCCTCGACGGCGACGAGGACGATGCGACCGTCGGCGAGCTGGCCGACCGCGGCGCGCGGCTGCCTGCCGTTCAGGCGGCGCGCATCGAACGACTCGTTCGCGTGGAAGACCGGCTTGCCGTCCTTCACGAGCAGCGGCCCGCCGCCGATCGCGCTCGCCAGGCCGCCCCAGCCGGAGGAGAGCGAGAACCCCGCCTCGACCTGCTGCCCGACCGGCGCCTCCGTCCTGAGCTGGGCGGTCGACTGCGCGCCGCGCGCAACGAGGACCGCGCCGCCCGGCGGGATCCGCGCCGGACCGCTCGCGACCGCGGTCACGGTGCCGGTGAGCGTCGCGCCCGGCCGCGCAGGCGGGAGCGACGCGATGACGGCCTCCACGGCTCCTCCCGACTCGGCCGGCGTCGCTCTCCCGTATGCCGGCGTGTAGAGCGTGAACTTCCCCTTTCCTGTCGCCGTGTTCAGGACGAGCGGCCGCCGCTGGCCGCTTCCCTGCCAGGTCCCGACGAGCGTCACCTTCCCCGCCGTCAGCGTGCCGTCGGCGGCGATGCCGAGGCTGGAGCGTCCGGCCGCCGGCCCACTCTCGAGCACGCCGTTCTGCAGGAGGATCCCGCTCGGCAGCCCGGTGCGGCGGTCGAAGTAGTCGCCGCCGATCGCGACAGTCGTCGCCCCGGCGGCGACGCGGCTCTCGAGGTGCGTGAGCTTCTCCGTCCCGCGCAGTGCATCGTTCGAGAGCGCCGGGGCGAGCGAGTACACGGCGCCCACCGGCTTGGGCGCCGTGACGACGTCGAGGACGATCGGCCCCCGCGAGGTGAAGTCGACCTCGCGCGAGTACGTCACGCCCGGCATGAGCGTCGAGGCCGAAGTCGACTCCTGGCTCGGATGTCGCCGAGAGCCGTTCGCCGCGGTCGCAGCCGCGGAGCCGACGAGCGCCGCGAGCACGGCGACGATGGATAGCTTGCGCAGCACGACCCGGCGCCCACAGTAGCGTTGCGCTCGTGGATGCGCCCCTCGTCGAGGTCGACGACGGCTGGGACTTCAAGGTCCTGATCCTCGACGGCACGTGGGTCCTGCGCATCCCGCGCGCCGAGCGGTCGGTCGCTCAGCTCGAGAAGGAGATCGAGCTGCTGCCCGCGCTCGCTCCGGCGCTTCCCGTCGCCGTCCCGCGCTTCCAGAGCGTTTCGCGCGAGCCGTGGTTCGTCGTCTATCGCCTGATCCGCGGCCACGCTCTGCAGGAGGAGGATCCCGACGGTCTTCGCGCCTTCCTCGTCGCGCTCCACTCCTTCGACCCGGGCGATCTGCCCGTGCCGCGACCCGAGTGGCAGGAGATCTACCGGGCGCATGCCGCCGACTGGCGACAGATCGTCCTGCCGCTCCTCGACGCGGACGAGCGGCCACGCGCCGAGGCGCTCCTGGGCCAGATCGAGACGCTGACCGGCTTCGAGCCGGCCCTCGTGCACTGCGACCTCGGGCCGGAGCATCTGATCTGCCGCGACGGCAAGCTCGCCGGCGTGATCGACTGGGGCGAGGCGAAGGTCGGCGATCCAGCGATCGACTACGCCTGGCTCCTGAATGGACCGTTCGGCGACTGGGACGTCGACGAGGAGCTACGCCGCCGGGCGCTGATCTACCACCGGCTCGGACCGTGGCACGAGGTCGACTACGGCGTCACCACGGAGCAGCCCGAGTTCGTGCGCAGCGGCCTCGCCGGCGTCAGGTCCAGACTCTGACCTCGCGATAGAGCGTGTCGCGCTGGACGGCGACCTTGCCGAGCGAGCGGATGAGGTGGACGAGCTCCTCGGCGCTCGTGCGATGCGTCGTGCCGGCGGCGGAGACGACGTTCTCCTCGATCATCACCGAGCCGAGGTCGTCCGCTCCGAAGCCGAGCGCGACCTGGCCGATCTTCTTCCCCTGCGTCACCCAGGACGAGCCGATGTGCGGCACGTTGTCGAGGTAGATGCGCGAGACGGCCTGCGTGAGGAGGTAGTCGAAGGAGGTCGGCCGCGCCTCTGCCGGCACGAGCGAGACGAGCCGGTTGCCGTCGTCCTGGAAGGTCCACGAGAAGAAGGCGCGGAAGCCGCCGGTCTCGTCCTGCAGCTCGCGGATCCGCCGCAGGTGCTCGACCCGCTCCGAGAGCGTCTCGACATGGCCGTACATCATCGTCGCCGTCGTCGAGATCCCGAGCCGGTGCGCTTCGCGCATCACGCCGAGCCACTCCTTCGTCTTGACCTTCTTCGGCGCGATGATCTCGCGCACGCGGTCGACGAGGATCTCGGCGCCCCCACCGGGGATCGAGTCGAGGCCGGCGTCGCGGAGCCGCGCCAGCGTCTCCGGCACGGTCAGCTTCGAGCGGCGCGCTGCGTGCACGACCTCGGACGGTGACAGCGCGTGCAGGTGGATCCGGTACCGCGCCTTGATCGACGAGAAGAGGTCCTCGTAGTAGTCGACCCCGAGGTCGGGATGGTGGCCGCCCTGCATGAGCAGGCCGGTGCCGCCGAGGGCGAGCGTCTCCTCGATCTTCTTGAAGATGACGGGCTTCGGGAGGAGGTAGCCCTCGCGCTGGTCGCCCGGCCGCCGGTAGAAGGCGCAGAAGTCGCAGTCGGTGACGCAGACGTTCGTGTAGTTGAGGTTCCGGTCGATGATGAACGTCACGCGCTCCGGGTCGTGCAGCCGGTTGCGGATCTCGTTCGCGGCGCGCCCGACACCGACGAGGTCGCGGGAGCGGAGGAGCTCGACCGCGTCCTCGTCCGTGATCCGCTCGCCCGAGGTCGCCTTCTCGAGGATCTCGGCGACGGGTGCCCGCTCCGCGACGCTCACGCGACGGCCGCGCCCGCGGTCGTCTGCACGAAGCGCAGCTCAGGCACGGTCTCGAGCAGGCCGGCGTCGCGCGCGAGCTCGAGGAACGTGTACAGGCCGGCGCGCTCGCGCGGGCCGAAGCGGTAGCGGAGCTTCTCGAAGTAACGCGCGAGGAAGCCGGCCGGGTAGCCGTAGCGCTCGGCCGCCTCGTAGGCGAGCTGCTCGGGCTCGGCGCGCGCGAGCCGTACCGAGGAGACAAGCGCGTCCTCGAGCTCGGCGAGCCCTTCCGCGAGCGGCTCCGGGCAGGCCCAGACGGCGAACACCATCGGCAGCCCCGTGCGCTCGAGCCAGAGCCGGCCGAGGTCGTGGTGCGGCGTCGGGTCCTCGAACGCCGAACGGAGGGCGGCATCGCCGATCAGGAGCTTCGCCTCCGCCTCGCCCGACTCGTACGCCTCGAGAGGCGCCTGCTCCGCCTCGGGCAACAGCACCCTCGTCAGCGCGACGGAGGTGGCGGACTCCGGCGTCACGGCGACGGCGCGCACCCGCTCGAGCGGGACACGCGTGACGAGCTGGATCGAGTCGACCGCCCCTTCCGAGGCGACGCAGAGACGCGGCAAGAGGCGCAGGCGGTCGGCGTCCTGCGCGTACGCGATCGAGGAGATCGGGGCGGTGTCGAGCTCGCCGGCAACGAGCATCCGGTTCAGCTCGGTCGGGACGCCCTGCACCTCCTCGACCTCGGTGTCGACCCGGTAGAAGACCGGCGCCATGTTCACGTAGCTGATGCGGCCCAGCCGGATCACCAGGGCCTGTCCTCCACGGCCGCGACCGCCGAGCCCCGGTCCGGGTACACGCGTACCTCCGAGACGAGCCCGTCGTCGAGGACGAGGACGTGGTGGCGCCCGTCGAGGCCTGGATCGACCACGAGGACATCGTCCTGCTCGACGACGATCGTCGGCTGAATCTGCTCCTCGCGCTCACGCATGCGCGCGAACATCTCGAGCACGTCGTCGCGGTTCCGGCAGAGCTGACCGGGCCAGAGGCCCACCCACACGACGCCGGGCGCGAGCGCCTCGACGAAGCCGTCGAGGGATCTCCGCTCGATCGACTCGCGCACGCTCACCATCGGCGGATCTCGTCGTAGAGGCTGTCGCGCTGCACCGGGATGCGGCCCGCGTCGCGGACGACGCGGACGAGCTCGGCGACCTTCTGCTCGGTGCCCGCGGTCGCGCCCGCCGCCTGGAAGATCTTCTCCCGCACGACCGTGCCCTGGACGTCGTCGGCCCCGAAGTGGAGCGCGACCTGGGCGAGCGGCAGGCCCATCATGATCCAGTAGGCCTTCACGTGCGGAATGTTGTCGAGCAGGAGCCGCGCGACGGCGATCACCTTCAGGTCGTCCGCTCCGGTGGTGAAGCGGAACCCGCGGCGCTCGAAGACGGTGTTCTCCGGGTGGAAGGCGAGCGGGATGAAGGAGAGGAAGCCGCCGGTGGAGTCCTGCTGGTCGCGCAGCCGCAGCAGGTGGTCGACGCGCTCCTCGTACGTCTCCACGTGGCCGTAGAGCATCGTGCACTGCGTCGTGATCCCGAGCCGGTGGGCCGTGTCGTGGACGTCGAACCACTCGTCGGGATGCTCCTTGCCGGGCGCGATCAGCGCACGCACGCGGTCGGCGAAGATCTCGGCCCCACCGCCGGGCATCGAGTCGAGCCCCGCGTCGCTGAGCGTGCGGAGGACTTCCTCGTGCGAGCAGCCCTCGAGCCGCGAGATGTGGTGGATCTCGGAGGCCGTGTAGAACTTGAGATGGACGTCGGGCAGCGCCTCCTTCAGCCTGCGCAGGAGCCCGGCGTAGTACTCGAGGTCGACGTGCGGGTTCTCGCCGTTGACGGTGTGGATCTCGGTGAAGCCGTGCAGCTCGTGCTGCGCGACCGCGTCCTCGACGAACTCGTCGGCGGTGAGCGTGAACGCGTCCTCCTGCTTCCGGGTCTTGGCGAAGGCGCAGAACTTGCATTTCACCCGGCAGACGTTCGTCTGGTACAGGTTGATGTTCTGGACGAAGTAGACCTCGTCGCCGCCGCCGCGCTGCCGGCGCGCGAGGTCCGCGAGCTCGCCGAGCGCGAGCAGGTCGTCCGTCTCCATGAGTGCCACGCCGTCGTCGAAGTCGAGCCGCTCGCCGGCCAGCACCTTCTCCCGGATCGGGGCGAGTGTGTCGAGGGCGTCCAGAACAGCCATTCCGGCCTTCACCTTTCCCGATTGACGACTGCGTGAGTCAGGGCCTCGAGCTCGTCGCGGTGCAGCTCGCCGTCGAGACGCGCCCTGGCCCGCCTAGCGTAGTCGAGCGCCACCTCCCGAGCTTCCTCTAGAGCGCCGGTCGCGGCGACCCGCACGAGCGCACCGTCCAGCGGGCCGCCGGCGAGTGCAGCTCGGACGACGGCATCCTGTTGCGCGGCGAGCAGGAGCGGCAGGGTCGGCGTCCCGTCGCGGAGGTCGGTGCCGGCGATCTTCCCCGTCTCGATCGTGGCGCCGGAGCAGTCGAGGACGTCGTCGGCGATCTGGAAGGCAATCCCGAGCGCGAGCCCGTACTCGCCGGAGCCGCCGCCGATCCGGCACGCCGCCTCGAACAGCTTCCCGGTCTTGAGCGCACAGCGCTCGAAGTAGGCCTCGACGGTGGTCGAGGGGTCGCGCGTCTGCGTCCGCTGCAATGCCTCGCCCCGCGCGAGGCAGAGCGTCGCGTCGGCGAGGATCTCCACCGCCTGGGCGTCTCCTGTCGCGCTCAGCTCCGCAAAGGCGCGCGCGAAGAGGTAGTCGCCGGTCGCGCGCGCCGCGGCCGGCCCGTAGACCGACCAGGCGGCCGCCTTGCCGCGACGGAAGTGGGCGCGGTCGATGAGGTCGTCGTGGACGAGCGTCGCCATGTGGACGAGCTCGACCGCGACGCCGGCTGCGAGCGACGGCGCGCGACCCGGGGGCGCCGAAAGAAAGACGAGAGCGGGCCGCAGCCGCTTGCCGCCTGCCGCGAGCGCCTCGTTCCCCACGGCCGCGACGAGCCCCGGATGGGTAGCGACCGTCCGCGCAAGCCGCTCCTCGAGCGTGTCGAGATAGTCGTCCAGCCCTGGAACGGACCGGATGTCCGCGAGGGTTGTCGTCAAGAGCCGCCCGCCTCCCCTACGTGCAGCGCCACGATACCCCCGGCGAAGCGCCGGAACCGCACGGCCTCGAAGCCGCACCCGCCCAGCAACCCAGCGAGGTCCTCGGGGCCGGGGAAGCGGCGCACGCTCGCCGGCAGATATGTGTACGCGTCCCCACCGGGAAGGAGGCGGCCGAGCAGCGGCACGATCCGGTCGAACCAGAGCCGGTAGAACGGCGCGAGGAGCCCGCGCGGCTTCGTGATCTCGAGGATCCCGAGTCGCCCCCCGGACCGGAGCACGCGGCGCAGCTCCCTCACAGCCGCCTCGAGGTCCTCGACGTTGCGCACGCCGAAGCCGACCACGACCACGTCGAAGCTCGAGTCCTCGAACGGGAGCGCGAGCACGTCAGCCCGCATCCACTCGAGCTCCGGCCCCTTGCGCCGCGCGCGCTCGAGCATCCGCTCGGAGAAGTCGACGCCGACGACGCGGCCGGCGCCGGCAGAGCGAGCGGCGACGGCGAGGTCTCCCGTGCCGCAGCACGCATCGAGGACGCTGTCGCCCGGATGGACCGTCTCACGCACGGTCGCGCGGCGCCACCTGCGGTCGAGCCCCGCGGTCATGACGCGGTTCATCGCGTCGTAAACCGGAGCGATGCGGTCGAACATCTGCCGGACGCCGTCCGCCGGCAAGCGACCACTCTCCGTCGTCATCCCGTCACGCTCCTCTGACACGTGGCGTGACGTCGCCACCCGGAGCCAAGCGCCATCGAACCGCAAGCCGGCGTGGCGTGGCCACCCGGCGCGGCGTGGCGTCGCCACCTCATGGCTGTCCCCAGCGCGAGGAAAGGGCGTGCTCGAGCCCGAGGAGGTCGAGGGCGCGCGCAACGACGAAGTCCACGAGGTTCTCGACCGTCTCGGCTCGGTGGTAGAAGCCGGGCGCAAGGAAGAGGATCGTCGCTCCCGCCTCGCGCAACGTAAGCATGTTGCGGAGGTGAATCGCCGAGAGCGGGGTCTCGCGCGGCATGAGCACGAGCTTGCGTTCCTCCTTGAGGGCGACCGAGGCGGCGCGGTGGACGAGGTTCGACATGGCGCCCGATGCGATCGTGCCGAGCGTCCCCATCGAGCACGGGCAGATCACGTATGCGTCCACCTTCGCGGAGCCCGAGGCGTACGGAGCGTTCCAGTCTTCGGGGTCGTAGAGGCGCGCCGCGCCGTTCGCGTGCTCGAGGAGCCGAGCGAGAGTCTCGTCGCGCGGCAGCGTCGCGTCACCGTAGAGCTCCGTGCCGAGCACCTCGATTCCGGCACGCGAGGCGCAGATGCCGATCTCGCAGTCGGCTGCCGCGAGCGCCTCGAGCAGCCGAGCCGCATACGGCGCGCCGGAGGCGCCGGTGATGCCGAGGAAGACGTGCATTCCCCGGGATTCTCGCTGTTAGCCCGTGCCCTTGGAGGATTCGAGGAAGACCGCGAGCTGCTGCAGGCGCGAGGGGCCAAGCGATTTGAAGGGCGGCATCGGCGAGCCGGCGTTGACGCACGACGGGCACTCGAGGTGGCGGATCTGGAAGTCGATCCCGAGGTTTCGCGAGCCGATCGCCGTCAGGTCGGGCGCGCCGAGGTTCGAGCCACCCGAGCCCGCGTAGGTGTGGCAGGCGGTGCAGCCTGCGGTCGCGAAGAGCTTCGCGCCCGGCAGAGCCGCAGGCGGCAGGTTCTCGACACTCACCCAGTGCGGCACGTCGAGGATGACCTCGGACGCGAGCGCTTCCTTCGCCGTCGCGCCCTTCCACGTCAGGACGCCCATCGAGACGATCGTCAACACGGCCGCGACCATGGCGACGGGGCGCGCGGAGATCCGGCGCTCGCGGCGACGGTCGAGGAACGGCAATCCAATGAGGAGGACGAGCGCGATCGTCGGCACGCCGACCGTGCCGAGGAAGACCGACTCCGGCCACTTGAAGATCCGGAGGAGGTAGAAGAGGAAGTAGAAGTACCAGTCCGGTCGCGGCACGAAGCTGACCGTGCCCGGGTCCGCGGGCGGATCGACCTCGGGCCCGAGCAGGCCGTGACTCGTCGGGTCGTGGGAGGGCGCCCACGCCGACCACTTCCAGATCGCGGCGAGGCCGACGATCACGCAGACGACGACGAGGCTCATGATCGTGTCGTGGAACATCGCGTACGGGTAGAAGGGCTTCCCGCGCGCCTTGACGTCGGCCTTGTAGCGGGCGAACTGCGCCCGCGCCTCGTCCACCCGGGACGGTTTTTCCTTCGGAGTCGCAGCCACTAGTCGCGCCCTCCGGCCTCACCCTGAATCGCTGCCGCCCCGTGCGGCACCGGCCGCGTCAGCCCCGCCCGCAGGGGCACCGGCTCCGCCTCGGCCGGCTCCTCCCCGGCGGCGTCCTTCGACCACGGCGGCGACGTGACGCCGAGCCGGATCACGAGGTAGAGGTGGAGAGTGATCAGGGCGATGATCGCGCCGGGGATGACGAGCATGTGCAACGAGTAGAAGCGCGTCAGCGTGTCGCCGCTGATCTCCTGCCCGCCGCGTAGGAACTGGGCTAACCACGGGCCCAGGAAGGGTGCCGTGCCGTTGAGGTTGATCCCGACGACCGTCGCCCAGTACGCCGTCTGGTCCCACGGCAGGAGGTAGCCGGTGAAGCCCTCCATCATCCCCATCACGAGGATGAGGACGCCGATGATCCAGTTCAGCTCGCGCGGGTACTTGTACGCGCCGAACAGGAACACGCGGCCCATGTGGAGGAACATGAGGATGATGAAGACGCTCGCACCCCAGCGGTGCATGCCGCGCACGAGCCAGCCCATCGTCACGTGGTCGGTGATGTTGACGATCGACCAGTACGCGTCCGGCTCGTGTGTACCGGGGTGGTTCGCCACCGACGGGGTGTAGTACATGGCGAGGATCACGCCCGTGATCGCCTGCACGAGGAACGCCGTCAGCGCGGCCGAGCCGAGCGTCTGCATCCAGTTGACGTCGCTCGGGACGTTGCGGAAGAGGAAATAGCGGATTCCGCCGACGAGGCCCGAGCGCTCCTCGAGCCAGTCGAGCGGGTAGGTGACGAGCTCCTCCATCCGCTGGCGGCGGAGCTCGGCCTTCGTGGGTGGCCTGCGCAACGCCATCAGTGATGAGGGGGCTGGAGGGGGTAGAACCACTGCTCCGGCCCGTCGACGTGCTCGCCTGGCCCGGCCTCTTTGTACTTGTAGATCTTGGCGTCGGCCCCGGTGCCGACGACCTTCGAGACCGAGTACGTGCTGAGGAGGATCAGCCGGCCGTTGTCGATCTCGAAGGAGTAGCGGTCGAGCGCGCGCACGGGAGGACCGGCGATGCGGTTGCCCTCGACGTCGTACTGGCCGCCGTGGCACGGGCACCCGTAGCCCGCGGGAACGGCCGGGATGAGCCGGATCCCCCCGTTCTTCGTGTGCTCGTGCACCGTCTTCTTGCCGAGGATCGTGCCGCTCGGGCCGTTGGCCTGAACGGGGCAGCCGAGGTGCGCGCAACGGTTCGAGATGATCGTGAAGCTCGGCTCCTGCTTTTGCGTCTTCGGGTTGGTGACGTTCCCGTTGTTGCGGATGAAGGCGGTCCTGCGTGAGACCTCTCCCTCGGCCGGATCGGCCATGAACGTCGCGATGAACCACTGGCCGAGCGGGAAGTCCGAGAGTGCGCCGAGGTCGACCTTGTGCTGCTTCTGGCCGAGGAACCCGGGTAGGACCGCGAAGCCTGCGACAGGCACGGTGATCAGGCCGCCGATCACGCCGCCGAGGCCGAGCGTCGCCCCCTCGAGGAAGCGGCTGCGGGTGACGACGGTCTCGGTGGCCGGAACGAGCGCGACTCCCTGCTGGTCGGCCGGCGGGGCGGTGATGCCCTCGCGCAGTTCGCGCCGCTCGGGCTCGACCACGAGCGGCTCCCCGCGAAGCTCGGCGGTCGCGTCGCGCGCCCAGAGGAAGCCGAAGACGATCACGATCGCGCCGCCGATCGAGGAGATGAGCTCCGGGTTGACGACGAGGCCCACGAGGACGACGACGACACCGATCGCGAAGCCGATCGGCCACAACGTCGGCGGCGGCAGGTGCGCTTCCTCGGGGAGCGACTCGTGCTCGGCGTCGGGACTCGGGTGCTCCGGCTCCACCAGGTCGAAGTCTTATCGGAAAAGCGGACGCTGCGGAGGGAGAACTAACCGAGACGGTAGTCCGCCCAGCGACGCGTGACGAGCTCCTTGATCTCCGGGCTCATCTCGATCTCGTCGGGCCAAGGGCGCGCACCCTCCTCGGGCCATTTCGCCGTCGCGTCGATGCCGAGCTTGCCGCCGACGAACTGCCGCTCCGGCGCGTGGTCGAGATGATCGAGCGGCCCCTCGCCGAGCACGACGTCACGCTTCGGGTCGACGTTCGCGCCGGCGTAGAAGAGCACTTGCGCGTAGTCGTGGACGTCGACGTGGGCGTCGACGACGACGATGCACTTCGTGAGGCTCAGCATCCCGAGTCCCCAGATCGCCGACATCACCTTGCGTGCGTGGCCGGGAAACTGCTTGCGGATCGAGACGAGGCAGCAGTTGTGGAAGGCGCCCGCGACCGGGAGGTCGTAGTCGACGATCTCGGGCACGGTCGCGCGCACGGCGGGCAAGAAGATGCGCTCGGTCGCCTTGCCGAGCCAGGCGTCCTCCTGCGGCGGCTTGCCGACCACGATCGAGGGGTAGATCGCATCGCGCCGCATGGTCATGGCGGTGACGTGGAAGACCGGAAACGGCTCGGCCGCGGTGTAGTAGCCGGTGTGGTCGCCGAACGGGCCCTCCTCGCCGGTCTCGTCCTTCTCGATGTAGCCCTCTAGCACGATCTCGGCCCTTGCGGGCACCTCGACGTCGACGGACACGCCCTTGACGAGCTCGACCGGCTCTCCGCGGAGGAAGCCCGCGAGCATCAGCTCGTCCACATGCTTCGGCAGCGGCGCGCTCGCGGAGTACGCCGTGATCGGGTCGAGGCCGAGCGCGACGGCGACCTCGATCCGGCCGTCGGTCGCGAGGTAGTCGGCACGGCCGTCCTTGTGGATCTGCCAGTGCATGAACGTCGTCCGCTCGTCGACCACCTGCATCCGGTACATGCCGACGTTGCGGCCTCCGGTGCGCGGATCGTGCGTGATCACGGCCGGAAGCGTGATGAACGGCGCGGGGTCGCCCGGCCAGCAGCGCTGGACGGGGAGGAGGCCGAGGTTCACGTCGTCGCCGCGGAGGACGATCTCCTGGCAGACGCCCTTCCCCACCGTCTTCGGGCGGGAGTCCGCGATCGACTTGAGCTTCTGCAGACCCCGAACCTTCTCGATCAGCCCGCTCGGCGGCTGCATCTCGAGCACGTCGGCGACCCGCTGCGCGACGTCGTCGAGCCGCTCGACGCCAAAGGCGAGGCACATCCGCCGCTCGGTGCCGAACTGGTTGATCAGAAGCGGACGGTCGGAGCCCTTCGGGTTCTCGAACAGGAGCGCGGGGCCGCCGGCGCGGACGGTGCGGTCGACGATCTCGGTGATCTCGAGGTCGGGGTCGACCTCGGCCGAAACGCGGGCGAGCTCGCCCTCGCGCTCGAGCAGCGCGATCCAGTCGCGGAGATCCTTGGCGGGCACGGGCCGAGTCTACGGTCCGAGGACGTACTCGACTGCCTCCTCGAGCGAGAGCGTGCGGCCTTGGCGGCGCGCCTCCTCGAAGGCGGCGCCCCACACAGGCTCGAGCTCGGCTGCGTGCGCTTCGAGCACAGCTGCCGTCGTCGGCCTCGGCTCCCTCGCCGCGTGCGCCTCGACGGCGCCCCAGAGCGTGCCGGCCCGCACGGGATCGCCGGCTGCGGCGGCGAGCATCGCGACCTCGAGGAGTGCCCCCGGCACGTTCGTGCGATCGCCGACGGAGGCGAGAATCTCGACACCCTCGACGAGCGCTCGCTCGGCGTGCTCCGGATCGCTTCCCCGCAGAGAGCTGCCGAGAGTCGCGAGCGTCAGGCCTCGCCACCAGACAAAGCCCACCTCGCCTGCGATCCCCGCGCTCTCGTAGCTGAGGCGAATGCCTTCATCCAGCTCACCCCGGCGGAGGGCGACGCCGGCCAGGCCGCCGAGTGCGACCGCCTCGCCACGGCGGTCACCCCGCTCGCGACTGGTCAGCAGTGCCTCGCTCATCAGCCCCTTTGCCTGCTCCACCTCGCCGCGCTGGAGAAGAGACATCGCGATGCGGTGCGTCAAGTGGATCGCCTCGGCGACGTCGCCCGCCGACCTCGCCAGCTCGCGGGCTTGCACGTACTCGCCCTCGGAGAGGTCGAAGCGTCCGGTCATGTCGAACGTCCCGCCGCGCAGGCGGAGCGCCCTCGCACGCACACCCGGATCGAGCTCGTCGCCCGCGAGCGCGAGCAATGCGTCGACACGCTCACGTGCACCGAACGGATCGTTCGTCACCCAGTACATCTCGAGCAGCTCGAGGAGCCTCAGCCCCGCGCGCACGTCTCCGCTCTCGATCGCCGAGGCGAGTGCCTCGTCGGCGTTCGCCCGCTCCTCCTGCGCCGACCGGATCCGCGGCGGGCCGGACGCGTGGGGATGGAGGTTTGCGTGCTCGAACAGCTCGAGCAGATACTCGAGCAGCCGGCGCTGCAGCGCTTCGTGCTGCTCCTCCGAGAGCTTCTCGGCGGCGAACTCACGGATCGTCACGAGCATTCCGAAGCGGCCCGACTCCCAGCGGCAGATCAGGCTCTTGTCTAGGAGGGACTGCATGCGCTCGAGATCGGCGTCTGCGACCTGCTCCGCCGCCTCGAGCGTCCAGCCGCCGCGGAAGACCGAGAGCGCCGCGAGCAGCCGCTGCTCGTCGGGCTCGAGCAGCTCGTACGACCACTCGATCGTCGCGCGCAGCGTCTGCTGGCGCGTCTCCGCATCGCGACCCCCCCTGAGCAGATCGAGGCGGCCGCCGAGACGCTCCAGGAGCTGCGCCGCCGTGAGAAGCGACACCCTTGCAGCGGCGAGCTCGAGCGCGAGCGGCAGGTCGTCGAGGCGCTCGCACAGCTCGTCGAGATGCTCGTCCGGCTCGAAGTCCGGCTGCACAGCCCGCGCCCGGGCCAGGAAGAATTCGCGTGCCTCCGCCCGCGCGAGCACGGGCACCGGGTAGACCTGCTCGCCCTTGACCCGCAACCGCTCCCGGCTCGTGACGAGCACGTCGGAATGCGGGCACTCGGCGAGCACGGCCGCGATCTCCGGCGCCGCCTCGACGACATGCTCGAAGGTGTCCAGCAGAAGCAGCATGCGCCGGCCGCCGACGAGCTCCGACAGCGAGCCGCCGCCACCGAGGACGCGGGCCGCCGCCGGCCCGACGTCGGCAGGGTCGGTGAGCGGCGCGAGCGGAACCCACCACACGCCGTCCGGATACGCCTCTGCCGCCTCGCCCGCCGCCTGCAGGGCCAGCCGCGTCTTCCCCGACCCGCCGGCACCCGTCAACGTGAGCAGGCGGCCGTCGTCGCGCATCAGCAGCTCCAACACCTCGCCGAGCTCGTGCTCACGACCGAGAAACGGCGTCGCCGGAACCGGCAAATTCGTCCGATACAGCGTCCTCAACGTCGGAAACTCGCCGCCGCCGAGCTGGAAGATCCGCTCCGGCGCGCTCAGATCCTTCAGCCGATGCTCCCCCAGATCAAGCAACCCACCTGAATCGACCAGCGCCGCCGTCGCCGCCGAAACGAGCACCTGCCGCCCATGACCCGCCGCCGCGATCCGCGCTGCCCGATGGACGTCCGCTCCGACATAACCCTCCTCGGTCAACACCGGCGTTCCCGTATGCAGCCCCATCCGCACCGGCAACCCCAGCCCCTCCTGCGCCTCCCGCGCCGCCTCCAACGCCCCCGGCGCGGTCGGAAACGCGACGAAGAACGCATCCCCCTGCGTATCCACCTCCACCCCGCCACACCGCTCGAACGCCTCCCGCAAGACACGCCGATGCTCAGCCAGCCGCTCCGCGTACCCCTCCGCACCCAACTCATGCAAGAGCCGCGTCGACCCCTCGATGTCCGTAAACAGAAACGTGACCGTCCCGCGCGGCAGCTCGCGCACGGCGGCAGTCTACGACTCGTCGATCCCCGGACAGCGCGGTCCCCACGGCGCTGCCGCCATCACACCGGCTCGCCCCGGCTAGAGGCGCCCGGCTAGCGCCGGTGGCGCAGCCAGTGCGAGAGCTCGCCGAGCGCGATGACCGCGACGAAGATCCCGCCGACGGCAAGCATCGTGAGGACGACCTTGCGCCCCTGCTCGGCGGCCGTCTCGACGGCCAGGAGCGAATGGAAGAGCGCAGCGACCACGGGCGGAATCTAGCTCAGCCGCCGGGCCGCGTGCGCCATGACCGCTGCGTCGACCGCCTCGTCGCCCGCAGCGGACCGCGCGGCTGTCTCTAGCGGCTGCGGATCGGAACGAAGCCGCAGTGCCGTGCGCGCTTCGTCGAGCGCACCGAGGCCGAGCAGCGCGGCGGTCGCGGCCCAGAGCGGACCGTCCCCCTCGGTCTCCTCGGCACGGAGCTGGCTGCAGAGCGAGATTAGGTCCGAGAGGTCGGCGACAGCCGCTACGTCGTGCAGTGCCGAGATGCGCGCCACGCCGTGCGCGTAGAGGTAGTCGCCGAGGAGGAGCGCGGTGTCGTCGTCGGGCGCCGCGAACAGGCGTGGCCGCCCGTAGTGAACGAGGTAGCCCTCGTAGATCGTCTCGAGCCCCAGCGCGTACCGCGCCTCGCCGAGCGGCGAGAAGACGGGGCTCCGGTCGCGCTCGTCCTCGCCGAGCAGGCAGTCGGCCCAGAGCGTGCTCTCGGCGGCCGCGCCGACGGCCATCGTCTCCCAGACGTCAGCGAGCAAAGGACGCCACCGCCGCGATCGTGCGCTCGATCTCTTCCTCCCCGTGCGCCGCCGACGGGAAGAGCGCCTCGAACTGTGACGGCGGGAGATAGACGCCCTGCTCGAGCACGTGCCGGAAGAGCGCGCCGAAGCGCTCGGTGTCGCAGCCCTGCGCGTCGTCGAAGTCGCGCACCGGCCCGTCCGCCATGAACAGCGTGAGCAGCGCTCCGACCCGCTGCACCCGGCCGAACGGCGCGAGGCCCGTTGCGAGGAGCGCCGCCCGCCGCTCGAGCTCGTCGTAGACGGTGGCGTCGCGCAGCCGACGGACAACGGAGAGACCGGCCGCCGTCGCGAGCGGGTTTCCGGCCAGGGTTCCCGCCTGGTAGACGGGCCCCGCCGGCGCGAGCAGGTCCATGATCTCGATTCGGCCGCCGAACGCTGCGAGCGGCAGCCCGCCGCCGACGATCTTCCCGAGCACCGTCAGGTCGGGGAGGACCCCGAGCCGCTCCTGCGCACCGCCGCGCGCGACGCGGAAGCCGGTGATCACCTCGTCGAAGATCAGCAGCGCGCCCGAGACGTCGCACAGCCGGCGCAGCGTCTCGAGGTACCCCGGCTCGGGCGGAACGACGCCCATGTTCGCCGCGACCGGCTCGACGATGATCGCCGCGAGGCCCTCGCCGTGTCGCATGACCGCCTCGGCCGCGGCATCGCCGTCGTTGTACGGGACGACGATGGTGTCGGCTGCGGCTCCGGCCGGCACGCCCGGGGACGCGGGGATCCCCAGCGTCGCCAGTCCGGAGCCTGCGCTTGCGAGCAGCGCGTCGGCGTGGCCGTGGTAGCCGCCGGCCGTCTTGAGGATCCGGTCGCGCTTCGTGAACGCGCGCGCGAGCCGCAGCGCGCTCATCGCCGCCTCCGTGCCCGACGAGACGAGCCGCACCTTCTCCACCGACGGCACCGCGTCGACGATCTCGGCGGCGAGCTCTACCTCCGCCTCCGTCGCGGCGCCGAAGCTCGTGCCGCGGAGCGCCGCGGCGCGGACGGCCTCGACCGTGTCCCGATCCGCATGGCCGAAGAGGAGCGGACCCCAGGACATGACCCAGTCGAGGAGGCGACGGCCGTCGGCCGTCTCGACGTACGCCCCCTCTCCGCTCCGGACGAAGAGCGGCTCGTCGATCCCGACGGCGCGCATCGCCCGCACCGGCGAGCTCACGCCGCCGGGGATCAGCTCGAGCGCGCGGCGATAGAGAGCCGAACGCTCGGTCAGAGCCACGCCGGCAGGTCGCGCGTCCAGTAGCTGACGATGAGATCGGCGCCTGCGCGCTTGATCGCCGTGAGCGACTCGAGCGCCGCGGCGCGCTCGTCGAGCCACCCGGCGCGAGCCGCCGCCTTGACCATCGCGTACTCGCCCGAGACGTTGTAGGCGGCGAGCGGCGCCTGGAACGCCTCCCGCGCCGCGCGGATCACGTCGAGGTACGGCAGCGCCGGCTTGATCATGATCGCGTCGGCTCCCTCTGCGAGGTCGATCTTGCACTCCCGCAGCGCCTCGCGGACGTTGGCCGGATCCATCTGGTAGCCACGCCGGTCGCCGAACGCGGGAGCGCTGTCGGCGGCCTCGCGGAAGGGGCCGTAGAAGGCGGAGGCGTACTTCGCCGAATAGGCGAGGATCGGCGTCGCCTCGAAGCCGCTGTCGTCGAGCGCCTCCCGGATCGCGCCGACCCGGCCGTCCATCATGTCGCTCGGCGCAACGACGTCGGCCCCGGCCTCGGCGTGACTGACCGCGGTGCGGGCGAGCAGCTCGAGGCTCCGGTCGTTGTCGACGTCGCCGCCGACGACGACGCCGCAGTGGCCGTGCGAGGTGTACTCGCAGAGGCAGACGTCCGTGAGCAGGACGAGGTCCGGGAAACGGGGCCGCAGCGCCCGCAGCGCCTGCTGGACGACGCCGTCGTCCTCCCACGCGCCGGTCGCCTCGTCGTCCTTGTCCGCAGGAACGCCGAAGAGCATGAGCGCCCGGACACCCGACGCGGCGAGCCCGTCGACCTCGCGCAGCAGCCCATCGAGGTCGAAGCGCGCCATGCCGGGCAGCGCCTCGTTCACGAGCGGCTCGGGCGCCACGAAGAGCGGCATCACGAACTGGTCGAGCTGCAGGCGCGTCTCGCGCACGAGCCCGCGCAGCGGGGCCGTGCGGCGGAAGCGCCGGAGCCGGAGGACCGGGAACGAGCTCACAGCCGGAAGAGTACGCCGCCGCCCGTGCCGCGGCCGGTTCACGCCCGGCAGGCGGTCCGTCCCGACGAACGCAGGCCGATCCGCGCGGAATCCAGGGCGATGGTCTGGCGGAACGTCGTTCCGCGTGTGTCGGTGTAGATCAGGACCGCGCGTGTGATCGGCTGCGCGGAGGCGGTGCGCAACGCACCGCAGCCGGCGACTGCGAAGTCCAGCCGAGCCTGCGCGGAGCGCAGGGGATGGACGTGGAACGCCACGGGGCGCTCGTTCCCGAACGGCCCGCGCATGACCGCGTGCCTCGGGCAGTACGGGTGGCACTGGAAGAACGGGGCGAGATGCGTCCCGACCTGCCGGACGAACGACCCGTGCGGGACGACGGCGCGCACGTCCTGCAGCATGAGCTGGCGGTGCGTGCGGTTCTCGAGCACGAGCAGCAGGCCGAACGTGCCGCCGGGCAGGGGACGCACGCTCACTCCGGTCTTGCGGGCAGCAAGCACCGGGGCCCCTGCGGCCTGCGTCGCATTCCGCTTCGTGAAGGCTGTCGCCACGGGCTGCCGGGCGGCAGTGGGCGACGCCTGCCGGGCGGCGCCGCCGCAACCGGCGGCCACGACGCCGACGAGCACCACGATCCCGACGCAGGCGGTCCTCACCGGACGTGTTATACGCCACAAATCCGCGGTCGGTTTGCCGCGGTCAGGCCGCGGGCGCCGGCGGCGTCTCGGGCACGGGCTCGCCTTCCTCGGCCGGCTCGAGCCCGACCTCCGCGAGCGGCCCGCCCTCCGTCCACTTCTGCAGCACGACCCGCTCCGAGAAGAACTCCCACACCGAACGCCCCGCCGCGAGCAGCGGCAGCGCGACGAGGATCCCGGGGAACCCGTAGATCTCGCCGCCGGCGAGGAGGCCGAAGATCACGAGCAGCGGGTGAAGGCGGAGGGTGCGCCCCATCACCTTCGGTACGACGACGTGGCCCTCGAGTTGCTGGATGCCGAGGAAGAGGAGCGCGACCCAGAGGGCCGAGAGCGGATGCTGCACGAGCGCGTACAGCACCGCCGGGGCAGCGCCGAGCCAGGGCCCGACGTACGGGATCAGCTCCGTGATCCCCGCCCACGCACCGAACGCCGCCGCATATCTCCCGCCGTGTGGCATCAGGCCCGCCATCCCGAGGATCCAGAGCCCCACCCCGGCGCTCACGCCGATGATCAGGGAGAGGAGGAACTGGCCCTTGACGTAGCTCGCGACCGCCTGCTCCATCCGCACGATCAGCCCGCCCTCGCCTCGCGGCGGAAAGCGTCGATCGACGACGTCCGTCAACCGCTGCATGTCGAGGAGCATGTAGATCGAGACGACGACGATGAGCAGCGCGTCGAAGAGGAGCGTGACGACGGTGAGCCCCGCTCCCTCCGCCCAGTGCAGGGCCTTCGTCGTGTACTTCTGGACGTCCTTCGTCCCGACCTGGTTGAGGAACTTCTGCCCCTGCCGCTCGACGTGGACGCTGCCGAGGTGGTGGTGGTCGAGCCAGAGCTGGAAGCGTGCGAGATCGTGCTCGGCACCCGTCCGCCGTGGGTGTCCGGAATCGGCCGTAAAGTAGTTGTCGACCCGGTGGGCCGCAGTGCGCGTCTGCTGCACGACCACCGTGGCGAGACCGAGGATCGCGAGTGCGACCACCGTTGCGAACGCGAGATAGACGAGCGCTACCGCCGGTCCGCGTGGGATCCAGGCCCGTCCCAGCCCGCGGACGAGCGGATTGAGGAGCAAGGCGATGAGCAGCGCCACGAGGAAGAGGAAGAGCACGTGACGAACGGCTCCCGCCACCGCCCAGACCAGCAACAGCACCAGCGGCAGCAGCACGAGTTGCGCCCACCGCGGAACCTCGATGCGCACAGACGCGGACGGCGGCATACGAGCGATGGTATCGCCGGGTCCGTACGAATCCAGGGAACTCTCGCGCTCGACTGGTGGGAAGAGCCGCCGCAGTGCGTTAAGGTCCCGCGGGACATGCCGTCCTCGCGCCCCACCCGGAGGCGGCGGGTCGAACGCCGGCAGGCGCGCTCTGCGCGCCGGGCGCGGCGCGTCGCCCTGCTCGTCCTCCTCTCGGCGGTCTTCGTCGTGGCCCTCGCCCTCACCGCCTTCAGCGGCCGGGCGGCTCCGACGGCGGTCATCGTCCCCCGCCCGAACCTGGCCACCGTCGCGCAGACGCGGCCGACGCCCGAGATCGTCGCGTTGCGAGGGCCGGTGCGCCTCCAGCTCCCCATCTCCCAGCACCGGGTGACGGCGATCGGCTACCACTCCGCCCACGACGGCGCGCTGTCGCTGGACCCGGTCGGCCACCAGGCGAACGAAGGGCTCGTGCAGCGGATCGTGCACGGCATCTTCGGCGGCGGCGGCGGGTCGCCTCGCTGGTACCAGCTCGGTGGCGGCGGGACCTCGGCGATCGACGTCGGTGCGCCGGTCGGCAGCGACGTCTACACGCCGGTGGACGGGACGGTCGTCGCGATCAAGCCGTTCGTCGTCGAGGGCAGGACCTTCGGCTCCGAGATCGACATCCAGCCGCAGACGGCCCCGTCGCTCCTCGTCGCCGTGACGCAGCTCGTCTCCGATCCGGCGCTCACGGTCGGCACGACCGTCGTGAGCGGCGCGACGAAGCTCGGCCGGGTCACAGACCTTGCGGCGATCGAGCGGCAAGCCCTCGCGCGCTACACGAACGACGCCGGGAATCACGTGACCGTCGAGGTCCGTTCGGCGCCGGCGCTCACGACCGGCTAGGAAGGCCTCCCGCTCTGAACATTCTCTTCCTCGCGGACGTCTTCGGCGTCCCCGGGCGCCGCGCCGTGGAGGAGCACCTGGGGGCGCTGCGCGAGCGCTACGGCGTCGACCTCGCGATCGTCAACGGTGAGAACGCCGCCGACGGCGCCGGCATCACGGCGAAGATCGCCGACAAGCTGCTCGCCGCCGGGGCCGACGTGATCACGCTCGGCAACCACACCTTCCGGCGCGGCGGGATTGCCGCCTACCTCGCCCAGAGCGAGCGCGTGATCCGGCCGGCAAACTTCGGCTCGCAGACGCCCGGGCGCGGCGTCGCGGTGGTCGAGGCTCGGAACGGAGTCGCCGTCGCCGTCGTCAACCTCCTCGGCCAGCTCTTCCTCTCCACGCCCGTTTCCCCGTGGGAGACGGTCGACGCCCTCGTCGAGGAGGCGCGGGCGGCGGCGCCGGTGGTCGTCGTCGACTTCCACGCCGAGGCGACGAGCGAGAAGATCGCGCTCTCGACGTGGCTCGACGGTCGCGTCACCGCGGTGATCGGCACACACACGCACGTCCAGACGAACGACGCGCGCATCCTTCCCGGCGGCACGGCGGCGGTGAGCGACGCGGGGATGACGGGACCGCACGACTCGGTGATCGGCGTTAGGTCGGAGCTTGCGATCGCACGGATGCGGAGCCGCCTACCCGTCCGGTTCGAGCCGGCGGAAGGCGACGTGCGGCTGGAGGGCGTCCTCCTCACGTGCAGCGACGTGGGGCGCGCCGAGGCGATAGAGCTCGTCCGCATCTCGGCCTAGCCCACGGCGCTGACACACCTCGCTCGAACGGACACCTCCCGGTGCCACGCCAGGGCGGGTGGCGCCGCGGACAGGCCTTAGAACGTGGGGCGGGGGAGCGCGATCTCCCGATCCGGGTACGGCTCGTCGGACGACGCACGCCCGGGCCGCGTCTGTTCCTGGGTTACGAGCCTCTGCAGCGGCAGCGCCGGCGCGAGCAGGGTGAGGGCGGCGAACGGATAGAACCACGGGATGTACGTGTAGAGCCAGTACGTCACGACGAGCTCGAAGCCGGCGAGGAGCACTGCCGTCAGCGCGGCGAGCTGGAGCGGCGACTTGCGGCGCGGGAAGAAGGCGACGACGAGCGCCCCCGCGACGAGCAGGGCCTGCAGGACGTGCTGGAGGACGTGCAGGTCGGGCAGTCCGCTCGCGTGATACTGGCGCCAGTCCCAGAGCGACCACGGCGCGTCACGACCGATCTGGAAGCCGAGCGTCCGCGTCCAGAAGACATGCGCTTCGTGCAACGGGTCCGGCCCAAGGAGGAGGATCGAGAACGCGGCGAGCGTGGCGGCGACGAACCCCAGCGCGAAGCCCCGGCTCGGCCTCCGCCCCGGATACGTCAGCCAGAGCGGGGCGACGAGGAGGGACGCGAACTTCGTCCAGCCCGCGAACGCCGCGAGGACCCCGCGGGCCGCCGGTTTCGAGACGAGCCAGAACCCCCAAACGAGAAAGCATGGCATGAGCGTGTCGTTCGTGTTCGAGTTCGAGACGTACTGCGTGAAGGGATACGCCGCCCACGCGAAAGCGCACACGGCCGCGAGCCGCTGCCCCCCGAAGCGCAGCCCCACGAGCCACAGGCCGAGCAGCGTGAGGAGGTCGAAGGCGATCGAGGTGAAGTGCGCCGCCGGCAGGTCGTCCCACTTCCCGCTCCAGCCGAGCGCGAGATAACCGGGGATGTACGACTCGTACGCGACCGGCCCGTACGTGTCTCCCTCCGGGTTCGCGCCCTCGCAGCGTCCGTTCGTCTGCACCCGGTTGCGGATCTCGCCCGAGGCGTCCGCCGGGCCGCACGCCCTGAGCGACTTGCCGCTCGGCAGCGTCTCGACCGGAAAGTTCCCCCACGGCGCCCGGCCGTTGACGATCCGCTCCGCCCCGATCACGCCGGAGTAGCCGACGTCGATGACGTTGGAGCGCTCGACGTTGAGCCCGACCCGGAACCCGGCGAGGAAGATCGTCGCCCCGATCAGCACCCAGACCGGCCAGCGCGGCGCACCGGGAGTGCCGCGGTTCCGCACGCCGATCCACGTCCCGCGCAGCATCACCCAGACGAGGAGCGGATAGAAGAGCGGCACGGCCGTGAAGACGTCTCCGTGGTTGAAGTACCAAAGCGACGCCGTCGGCGAGAGGAGGAAGAGCAGGTCGAGATTGCGGAGCGAGAACGGCCGCCGGAAATCGCCGAGCCCAGCGAGGAAGACGACGCAGAAGGCGCCCCAGAGCCATGGGTTGTTGATCGCCGTGCCACCGAAAGCGCCGGGCGAGCCGCGCGCCATCCCCCAGGCCACCTGCGGGCCCGTCCACGCCTCGGTCACGGTGCCGGTCGCGTCGAGCACCTTCCCCTCGGCGATCTCGCCGGCGGCGCCCCACCAGATCTTCACCGTCCATTCGCCTGCCTTCGCGTCGTACGTCGCCTCGTGACTGCGCCCGGAGCGCGGGTACCGCGAGAGCCACGACGCGACCTTCGGATAGCGCTCGAAGTCGCCGAACGCCTGCTCCCGCGTGAGGGACGACTGCGACCCCCCGGGGACGAACGGCGTGCCGACGAGATGTCCCTTCCCGTCGAAGATCGGGCCGGTAGGGGCTGTGTGCGTCGAGGCGAGCGCCGAGGGCGCGAAGGCGGCGGCGACCAGGGCGGCGGCGAGGGTGGCGGCGAGGAGACCCCTCACCGGCTGAAGGCTACGTAGCGCTCAGACCCTCGCACGGCGGAACGACCAGAGCTTGTTCCCGACGAAGTTGAGCGGGGTCACCGCGACGATCGCGACGGCCTGCGCCGGGAGCTTGTCGACCGTGGCGTAGGCGATGAGCAGGTGGAGCACCGCGAGGTTGGCGCCCAGCGCTCCGACCGACACGACGAGGAAGCGCATCCCCTGGATGCCGAGGTGACCGCGGTGCTCGCGGAACGTCCAGACCCGGTTCCACGTGTAGTTGCTCGTCACGGCGACGAGGAACGAGCACGTCGCAGCGACGAGATAGTGGAGCCCCTCGTGCAGGAGCGCGTCGTAGACGGCGAGGTTGATGAGGTAGCCGATCGCCCCGACCGCGCAGAACTTGCCGAGCTGCTGCCAGTTGCTGACCGAGCGAAGCGACGCCCACGCCCGCCCGCGGGTCGTGGGAAGGGTGGCGGCCGGGCGTTCCATGATCGCCCGCGAGGGTAGCGTCTCCCGTGCCTCAGGCTGTGGAGACACACTCGACCTCGGCGCCCGCGGGCTCCACCTCGAGGAGGGCCTCCTCATGCTCCACGACGAGGGCTGCCACGGTGCCGTCGGGTGCGAGGAGGAGATCGCGAAGCTCCCCGAGCTCCCGCCGTCCGTTCACGACGGCGCCGCCGAGCAGGGCGCGCAGCGACCGAGACCGACCGCGGTAGAAGTCCACGTCCTCGAGCAACAGCAGGGCCGAGCGAACGTCGATCTCGTCCTCGCGTGGGCTTGCCGCGGCGTAGACGAGGAAGCGCCTGCTGCCGTCGCCGCAGAGCACGACCAGGCCGAGGACGCGCCACTCCTCCGAATCGAGCAACAAGTCCACGGGCCGGCCGAGACGGATCCCGTGGAGCTGCACCGGCAGCCGCAGCAGCTCGGTTGCGGACCTCGACCCCATCCCCTCCATTGTTCCTCACCCGTCGGCCCGCCCCGAAAAAGCGAAGCTAGCCGCCGGCCACCAGGGGGACGAAGCGGCAGGGAACCGTGCGGGCGACGGCCGGCCCCTCGGGCGTCCGCACGACGACCTCGAGCCACTGCCCGCCGGGGCCACCGACGGGTACGACGAGGCGGCCGCGCGGCTCCAGCTGGCCGTAGAGCGCGGGCGGTGGCTCGAGCGCCGCAGCGGCGACGGCGATGGCCGCGAACGGCGCGCTCTCGGGCAGGCCGAGCGTGCCATCGCCGAGGTGGAGATGCACGCGTCCCTCAAAGCCGGCCGCAGCGAGGTTCGCGCGCGCCTGCTCCGCGAGCTCCGGGAGTCGCTCGATCGTGTGCACCTCGGCGGCGAGCTCGGCGAGGACGGCGGCCTGGTAACCGGAGCCCGTGCCGACGTCGAGCACCCGCTCGCCGCCCTGAAGCGCGAGCTGTTCGCAGATGAGCGCCACCATGTAGGGCTGCGAGATCGTCTGCCCGCCGCCGATCGGGAGCGCCGCGTCGGCATACGCGGGCTCTCCTAGCTCCTGTGCGACGAAGAGCTCCCGCGGCACGCGTCCCATCGCCGCGAGCACCCGCTCGTCGTCGATCCCCCGCCGGCGGAGCTGCCGCTCGACCATCCGCGCCCGTTCGTCAGCCCACACCGGCGAACGTCTCCATCGCCTCCGGCACCGCCACGCCGAAGTGCTCGAGCACCGCCGGAGCCACGTCCGTGATCCGGCGTACCTCCGCCCGGATGCCGACCGTCACGAGGGGGACGAGCGAGTCGCCCGCGACGAGTGAGCCGTGGCTGCCCCCGCCTGCGTGATGCCGGCCGCCGAGGTCGGCGAGCTCCCAGCCCTCCGCCGCAGAGACGAGGAGCTCGCCCGCGTTCGGGTTCGCGAGCGCGGAGCGCGCCCGCAGGGCGGCGTCCGGATGGTCGAGCTTCTCCACCAGGGCATCCGCACCGTCCTTGCGAGCGACCACCCGGTCGCCCTCGCGACGAAGCGTGACCTCGACCGCGGGAAAGCCGTCCAGGCGCCGCGCCAGCCCGGCAGCATCGAGGCGTGCGTCCGGGCGCAGGTAGACCTGCCCGGCGCGATTCGACGCGGCGACGACGACCTCGTCCGCGACGTCCGCGAAGGGCGTCTCCAGACGCGCCACCCGCTCGACCGCGGTCTGGCCGTGGTCGGAGAGGAGGATCACGGCGTAGCGTTCGAGGAACTCGTCGGGGCCCCCCGCCGCCTCGAGGAGCGCGCCGATCCCGGCGTCGGCCTGCTCGAGCGCATGCTCGGCCTCGGCGCTCTCAGGCCCGCCCGCGTGCGAGGCGAAGTCGTAGCCGGAGAGGTAGTAGGCGAGGAAGTCGAAGCCGTCGCGGGTGACGAGCCAGCGCCCGACGGCGGCTGCGTAGGCGTCGACCGAGCCGGCGCGCCGGCTGCGCACGGCGAGCGGCGCCCCGGTCCGGTCCGACTCGAAGAGGCCATAGAAGAAGAAGCGGCGCGGCCCGTAGGCGGCGCGGCTCATGCCGGGCACGGTCGGCAGGTAGCGGTGGCCGCCGCGGTAGCACGTGATGTTCACCGCCGCGGCGACGAGCCCCGCGTCCTCGAGCGCCTCGTAGATCGTCACTGCGTCGCGCGCGAGGTGACGTGCGTTCATGTTGAAGATCGGGTCGAGCAGCGACTGCGAAAGGCCGGCCGCGCGCAGCGCCGCGAAGGACGAGCCGTACTCCACGATCCGGCGTTCCTGCCGGTTCCACCAGACGAGCGAGGGGATGTGGTGGACGCCGGGCCCGGCGCCGGTCGCGATCGAGGTGAGACAGACCGGCGTGAGCGAGGGGAAGACGGACGTGGCCTGCCTGTAGTCGCCATGCTCGGCGAGGAAGGAGAGAGCCGGCGTACGGCCGCCGTCGATCGCCCGCTCGAACACCGCCGGGGTCATCCCGTCCACGACGACGAGCACGAGCTTCTTCCGCATGCTGCCGGACTACTCGTCGCGCGCGAGCGTTCGCAAACCGGCGTACCGCTCGGGTCGCGCTCGCCTGAGCCGTGCGGCGAGGGCAGGCATCGCCAGCGCCTCGAGGTAGCCGACGACCGGGATCCAGGCGGCAGCCGCGACGACGAGGGCCGCGCCGCCGACGAGCGTCGCCGTCCCGCTGCGCGTCCCGCCTCGCCGCAAGGCTCCGGTCACGACGGGCATCGCGCTCAGCGAGCCGGTGAGCCCGCCGGCGATCCCGCCGAGCCGGTCGATCCAGCCACCCGCCTGCCACGCGGCGATCCCGAAGCCGAGCGCGGCACCTGCACCGCCGGCCGCGATCGCGGCCACGATCAGCGCCGCTCGCGCTCGCCCCGCGATGCCCGTGAGCAGCACGCCGGTGGCCGTGCCGCAGCCCACCGAGACCCCGATCCAGTACCACGAGCCCATGCGGGAACCGTAACCGCACGCGCATTTCGTCCGTTGTTCGCCCGAGATCCCGCCAGGAGGAAAACTTCGACGTGACCCATGACGAACGCCCGCAGCTCGTCTTCTTCACTTCCCGACGCTCCGGTCCCGCTCGCCGGATGGAGAGCCTGCTCGCCCACATCGCGCGGAAGGAGCGGAGCCGCCTCCGCGTCAGCAAGGTCGACGTGGAGGACCGTCCCGACCTCGCCGACCGTTTCCAGGTGGGGCAGGTGCCGTCACTTGCGCTCGTGGTCGGGAGGCGCGTCGTTTCCCGTCTCGACGGACGCGCGACTGCGCCGCGGATCGAGTCGATGCTCGAGCCCTACCTCGACGAAGCGGGGCACGAGGCGGTAATCGCCTAGAGGCGTCTCTCGAGCCGCGCGATCACGGCGAGCCCGAAGTCGGCTGCGCGCTTGCCGTCGATGACGCGGTGGTCGAACGTGACCGAGATGTTCCCCATCCGGCGGACGACCACCTCGCCGTCCCGGACGACCGGCCGCTCCTCGATCCGGTGAACGCCGAGGATCCCCACCTCCGGGTGGTTGATCAGCGGCGTCACGAAGAGGCCTGCGGCCTTGCCCGCGCTCGTGACCGTGAAGGTGCCGCCGCGCAGCTCCTCCGGCTTCAGCGTCCCGGCGTGCGCGGATTCCGCGAGGCGGCGCACCTCGATGTCCAGCTCGTCGGGCGAGAGGCGGTCGCAGCCGTGGACGACCGGGACGACGAGCCCCTGCTCGGTCTGGACGGCGACTCCGATGTCGTAGCGATCGAGAAGCACGAGCTCTCCGTCTTCGACGCGCGCGTTCAGCTCCGGGTGCTCGCGCAGCGACTCGGCGACGGCCTCAAGGACGGCCGGCACGAGCCGCTTCAGGTCGGCGCCCGAGAAGTCGCACTCCTCGACCCACGTCACGGCAGGGATCTCCCGCTGGGCCCGGGTCAGGTGCTCGAACATCTGCCGGCGGACGCCGCGGAGCGGAACGCGCCTCGCACCTGCCTCCGCGAGACGTGTCTCGGTATCAGTTACCGAGACAGGTCCGGAAGAGGCAGACGCGCGGACGTCCTCCTCCGTGATGCGTCCCTGCGGACCCGTGCCGGTCAGGGTCGCAAGGTCGATTCCGAGCTCCTGAGCGACCTTGCGGACCAGCGGCGTCGCACGCACCTTGGTCTCCACCGGCGGTCGCCCGGGAGAACGCGTCTCCTCGGGACGTGTCTCGGTAACTGATACCGGGACAGGCCCGGATTCGTCGCCACCGATCACCACGAGCACGGTGCCCACCGGCACGACCTCGCCCTCCGCGACGAGGATCCGCGAGACCGTTCCGCCCGCCGGCGACGGGATCTCGACCGTCGTCTTGTCCGTCGCGATCTCGACGAGCGGCTCGTCCTCGGCTATCTGCTGGCCCTCCTCGACGAGCCAGCGCGCGATCTCGCCTTCGGTCAGGCCCTCGCCGAGGTCGGGAAGCTTGAACTCGTAGGCCACCGGCGCGGACCCTAGCGAGGCTCCTGCACCCAGGCGTCGGCCGTGCGAGCAGGATGCGGAGGCCCACCGCCGCCTTCGACGCTCCCGGCCTCAGAACTCGAGGAGCTGCCTGCAGGCACGGACGACCCGCTCGACCGACGGCATGTAGCGGTCCTCGATCTTCCAGTACGGATAGGGGACGTCGAAGCCGGTCACGCGCAGGACGGGGCCGTGGAGATCGAGGATCGCCTTCTCCGCGAGGATCGCGGCGAGCTCGGCCCCGAAGCCGGCGGTGCGCGGCGCCTCCTGCACGACGACCACACGTCCCGTCTTCGCCGCCGACGCGAGCAGCGCCTCCTCGTCGAGCGGCCTGAGCGAACGGAGGTCGAGCACCTCCACCGAGGCCTCGGCTTCGAGCGCGTCCGCTGCCCGCTCGCAGACGGACACCATCGCGCCGTAGGCGACGAGGGTCACATCCGTCCCCTCCCGCGCGAGCCGAGCCTGCCCGAGCGGAACGACGTGCTCCCCGTCGGGCACCTCCTGCTTCTCGGCCCGGTAGATGAGCTTCGGCTCGAGCACGACGACGGGATCGGGGTCGCGGATCGCCGCTGCGAGCAGGCCCTTCGCGTCCGCCGGCGTCGACGGGATCGCGACCTTCACGCCGGGCGTGTGGACGTAGTACGCCTCGGGCGAGTCGTCGTGGAGCTCGGGCGCGCGCACACCGCCGCCGTACGGCATCCGCACGACGAGCGGGAACTCCATCCTCCCGCCGCTGCGCCAGCGATAGCGGCCCACGTGGGTGATGAGCTGGTCGAGACAGGGATACGAGAACGCGTCGTACTGCATCTCGCAGACCGGCCGCCAACCGGCCATGCAGAGCCCGACAGCGCTGCCGAGGATCCCGGCCTCGGCGAGCGGCGTGTCGACGCAGCGGTTCTCGCCGAAGCGCTCGCGCAGCCCGGCCGTGGCGCGGAAGACGCCGCCCGCGCGGCCGACGTCCTCGCCCAACACCATTACCGTCTCGTCGCGCGCGAGCTCGACGTGAAAGCCGTCGTTGATCGCCTCCACCATGAAGAGGTCGCGCGCCTCAGCCATCCCAGCCCTCGCGGAGGTTGGGCGGCGGGAGCACGTACGCGTTGTCGAAGACGAGCTCGGGATCCGGCTCGGGCTCGGCCTCCGCGGCGGCGATTCCGTCGCGCATCGTCTCGAGCGCCTCGTTCTTGATCTCCTCGGCGGTCGCGTCGTAGAGCAGGCCGAGCCGCCGGAGGTACGCCTCGTAGCGGCCGACGCACTCGTTGCGCTTCTCCTCCTCGACGCGGTCTAGGTCGATGTACGCGCTCGGGTCGTCGGCCGTCGCGTGCGGTGCGGCTCGATACGTGACCGCCTCGATGAGCGTCGGCCCGCCGCCGGCACGCCCCCGCTCGACCGCCTCGCGGGTTGCCTCGTACACGGCGAGCACGTCCCCTCCGTCCACCCGCACGCCCGGCATCCCGTAGCCCACGGCCTTGTCGGCGAGCGTCTCTGCGCGCGTCTGCGCCACGACCGGCGTCGAGATCGCCCACTGGTTGTTGTTGCAGAAGAGGATCACCGGCGCCTGCATCACCCCTGCGAGGTTCGCGCCCTCGTGGAAGGCGCCCTCGCTCGTCGCGCCGTCGCCGAAGTAGGCGATCGCGACGGTGGAGTTGCCCTTCAGCTTCTCGCCCCAGGCGAGGCCGGCGGCGTGCGGCACGTGGGTCCCGATCGGCACGCAGATCGAGGCGACGCGGTACTCCGCCGGGTTCCACCAGCCGGCCGGATGGCCCCGCCACCAGTGGAGGATCGTGCTCGCCGGGATCCCGCGCAGCAGCCCGATCGCCGACTCGCGATAACTCGGAAAGATCCAGTCCCCGTCGGCGAGCGCGTGCACCGAGCCAGCCTGCATCGCCTCGTGGTTCCAGAAGATCGCGTACGTCCCGATGCGGCCCTGGCGGTGGTAGACGAGAGAGCGCTCGTCGTACGTGCGGAGAAGGACGAGCGAGCGGTAGATGGCGAGAAGGTCGTCCTCGCCGAGCCCCTCGACCTCGCGCTCCTCGTCGAGCACGCGCCGCAGCTCGTGTTCTTCCGGAGCCACCTTGGCCACGGGCGCGAAGCCTAGTCGGACTAGGGCGGCGACGAGGAGCCGATGACCGCCGAGCAGACTCCGGGCGCGTCGCATTGCTCGAGAGACGGCCGGTTCACGACTCCTTCGTGATGCGCGGGCTGGACGGCCGCGAGCACGAGATTACCGTCACGGCGTTCCCTCTCTTCTCCCAACCAGACGAGGTCGTCGGAGTCATGTCGATCTTCTGGAACATCCGGCGGCGCGGTGATCATCCGCGTGTGGGGCGCGCCGGGGTTCGCTCTCCGCGC
The DNA here is from genome assembly GCA_963796265.1 of uncultured Actinomycetes bacterium. Lineage (GTDB taxonomy): Bacteria > Actinomycetota > Thermoleophilia > Gaiellales > Gaiellaceae > Palsa-739. The sequence goes on from CAWCLA010000003.1 coordinate 456,121, forward strand.
CAGGACCGGCGACCGCCGGCTACGACGGGAACACCTCTTGTCTTGAGCTCGAGCTGGCCGACGGCACGATTCTGATCCTCGATGCCCTTGGCGCCAGTTCCCGCGATTGAGACACTCGGAATCGGCTCGTACACTTGGGACATGCAGGTCTGCCCTGGCTGCGGTGAGGAGAATCCCGACAAGTTCCGCGTTTGCGGCTTCTGCGGCACTGCGCTCGCGCCTGACGAGCCGCAGCCCGCCGAGCCTCAGGGCGTGGTTTGCCCGTCGTGTGGCGAAGCGAATCCCGCAAAGTTCCGGCTTTGCGGCTTCTGCGGCGCGGAACTCGCTCCTCCGGCACCGCCGCAGGAGGTCCGCAAGCTCGTCACCATTCTTTTTTGCGACCTCAAGGGCTCGACCAGCCTCGGCGAACGGCTCGACTCGGAGTCGCTCCGCGAAGTCATGAGTCGCTATTTCGACGCGATGAGCACTTCGATCACGCGGCACGGAGGCACGATCGAGAAGTTCATCGGCGATGCGGTCATGGCCGTCTTCGGGCTCCCCCGCGTCCACGAGGACGACGCGCTCCGCGCCGTCCGCGCTGCCCGAGGCATGCAGGATGCGCTCGGCTCGCTGAACGAGGGCCTTGAACGGACCTACGGGGTCACGCTCGAGAACCGAATCGGTGTCAACACCGGGGAAGTGGTCGCAGGCGATGCGACGACCGGGCAGCGATTGGTCACCGGCGATCCGGTCAACACTGCGGCACGCCTCGAGCAGGCGGCGGGGGCATGCGAGGTGCTCCTCGGCGAGCTGACGTACCGCCTTGTTCGCGACTTCATCGAGGTCGAGCCCGTCGAGCCGCTCGAGCTCAAGGGCAAGGCGGAGCGCGTACCCGCATTCCGCCTGCTCGACGTCCACGAGCGCGCGGCGGAGGCAGCGCACCGTCCGCCGCTCGTCGGGCGGGAAGCGGAGGTCACCGCTGTCGCTGACGCGTTGGCACGTGCGATCGACTCGCGTAGACCCGAGAGGTTCCTGATCACCGGCGACGCCGGCGTCGGGAAGTCGCGCTTGATCGAGCACGTCTGCGAGGCTGCGTCAGAGCGCGGTCTGGTGATTCGCGGCCGCTGCCTGTCGTACGGCGACGGAATCACTTTCTGGCCGCTACTCGAGGCGCTTCGGTCCGCATCGGGGATCGAGGATGCCGACGACCGCGCAGCTGCGCGGTCGAAGCTCGCCACGCTCCTCGGCCCGGAGAACGAGGACGTATTCGAGCGCCTAGCCTCGGCGGTCGGACTCTCGGACGAGCAGTACCCGCTGCCGGAGGTGTTCTGGGCGGCCCGCAAGCTCGTGGAGATCCTGTCGCGGCGTCGGCCCCTCATACTGGTGCTTGAAGACCTTCACTGGGCGGAGCCGGCATTGCTCGACCTCGTCGATCACGTCATCGCCGGTGCAGACGAGGCACCTGCCGTCGTCCTCTGTGTCGCGCGGCCCGATTTGCTCGAGACGCGGCCGCAATGGGGCGACGTGCAGCGGTTGGTCCTGGCGCCACTGTCGTCAGACGCCGTTGCCCAGGTGATCGACAACCTGCTCGGTGAGGCGAGCATCGCGGACGACGCACGGACGCGCATCGTCGAGGCCGCCGACGGCAATCCGCTCTTCGTCGAACAGCTCCTGTCGATGATGATCGACGAGCAGCTGCTCCGATTCGAGGACGACACGTGGCTGCTCGGTGAGCTACCGCCCGGCTGGGTGCCGCCGACGATCCACGCCCTGCTGACCGCGCGGCTCGACGGACTTGAGCGCGAACAGCGGGCGGTGATCGATCCCGCCTCGGTCATCGGTCACTACTTCCAGCAATCGGCGCTGCACGAGCTCGTCGACGACTTCGTCCGCGAGCAGGTCGACCGCCGGCTCGCAGAACTGACCCGGAAACAGCTCGTCGCGCCCGCCGACTCCGCCTTTCGGTTCCAGCACATCCTGATTCGCGACAGCGCCTACGAAAGTCTCCTGAAACGTGCGCGTGCGACGCTCCACGAGCGCTTCGTCGCGTGGGGCGACCGTGTGAACGGTGACCGCGCGCTCGAGTTCGAGGAGATTTCCGGGTATCACCTCGAGCAGGCGCATCGCAATCTCGTGGAGCTCGGAATCGTCGACGAGCATACGCTTGCGGTCGGAGCCGAAGCGGCTCGGAGACTCGGCTCGGCCGGTCGCCGTGCCTTTGTGCGCGGAGATATGAGCGCGGCCGCGAACCTCCTGCTCCGCGCCACGTCACCGCTGCCGCCCCAGAGCCCGGAACGCCTCGCACTGTTCCCTGACCTGGGTGAAGCCCTGATGCAGCTCGGCGAGTTCGCGCAAGCCGAGAGCCTGCTCGAAGACGCGTTCGCGACCGCGGAGCTCGCTGGGAAGCGCGCACTTGCGGCGAACGCCCGGCTGGTCCGACTCTTCGTGCTTCTGCTCGCCGGCCAGACTGAGGACTGGACGGAGCAGGCAACTCGCGCGGCGGAAGAAGCCATCGCGCTCTGCGAGAGTGAGGGCGACGAGATCGGGCTGGCACGAGCATGGCGCCTGGTTGCTTGGAGCAGTCTGAATGCCTGCCGCTACGAGGCTTCTGCGGCGGCGCTCGGGCGGGCGATCGAGCACGCGCGACGAGCCGGGGACGTCCGGCAGGAGCGGCGCGCTTCCACCCAGTACGCGCTTGCCGCCGTCTACGGCCCGATGCCGGTCGACGAGTGCATCGCAAGTTGCGAGGAGATCGCGGCCCGCGTGGCCGGCGACCGTCAGGCCGAAGCCGCTGTGAACTGCGTTCTCGGCCAACTAGAAGCGATGCGCGGCCGTTTCGAGCCGGCCCGAGAGCTGTCCCGGCGTGCCCTCGCGATGTTCGAGGAGCTCGGCCTCGTCGTGGACGCTGCGACGGTCGCACTCTCCGCCGGACGAGTCGAGCTGCTGGCCGGGGATGGGCAGGCGGCAGAGGTTGCCCTACGCCGCGGATACGAGTACTTCGCGAGTGTCGGAGAGCGCTACCTGCAATCGTCGCTCGCCGGACTGCTCGCGGAGGCCATGTTCATGCAGGGACGCTTGGACGATGCCGAGACCCTTGCGACGGAGACGGAACAGCTGGCGGCGGCCGACGACGTCGACGCGCAGATGCTGTGGCGCTTGCAACAGTCGCGCGTGTCTGCGGTACGGGGCAACGTTGCGGACGCCGAGCGGCTGGCGCGAGAGGCGGTTGAGCTGCTGGAGCCGACGGACGACGTCGTCAGCAAGATCGCTGCGCTGGCGACCCTGGCTTCGGTCCTGCGGCTGGCGGGCAACGGGCAGGAAGCAGACGAGCGGCTGGCACGCGCACGCGAGCTCGCGGACGCGAAGGGCAGCTCAATCGTGCTCGAGCAGGTGCCGGGGCTCGCGGCGGACATGCCGGCGAGCCCCGCACCGCGATGATGTCGACGTCTTCGGGCTAGCCGAATCCGACTTTGCCGTTCTCAAGACCCCATCCGGTCGCCGTAAGGGTCTGGACTCCGGCCTTGTTCTTCGAGGTCAGCGTGTCGTAACAGACCGGGAAGGATGTCGTCGGGCCGCCTCCCGACGCGCACGCGGGAATCGGCGTGTCCATTCCAGCGCCGTTGTCGTCGATGTGGAAGACGCCCAGTAGCTTGAACGACGGCGCTGTGGTCGCGCTCATCGTCCAGCTGTACGGGTTGGTCGTCCCGAAGGGCGTTCCGGGTCCCACGAGCGACGCCGCGGGAATCGTCAGCTCGGTGAACACTCCGATGCAGGTGGGACAGATCGTCCCCGTCTGGTTATGGATCCCCAGCGCCAGCCCGAACAGGTTCCCGAGCAGCGTGCCGGGCAGCTGCGTCGAGAAGTTCTGCGGCCCGCCCGCCGACGCGTTCTCGTTGTGCCGCAAGTACGTGTCGTTCGTGCTGCTGCCGTCCGCGTTGAGGTCCACGATGACTGGGTTGCCCGTGGCCACAGTCGTTCCGTTGTTGCCGTTCTGCTTGCCACCCTGAGTCTGAGCCGCGATGCTCACGGACGGACTGGCCGTGACGCTCACGCCGATCGTCGGGGCTGTGAACCGGAAGCTGACGGTGTACGTCGAAAATGCGCTCATCGTCCCGCCGGGCGGAATGCAGATCATCTCGCTCGGGTTGCCCGTGGCGGCCGCGCAGTTCGGATCGTTTGCGTCGTAGAACGTCGCCGAGGGGACGTCGACGACGACCTGCACGTGCGTGGTGTTGCTCGTGTCTGTGTTCTGGACGACGAGCTGGTAGCCGATCTTGCCGCCGTAGGAGACCTGGGGGACACCGTTTGTACTCGTCCCGATCAGCGGACTGAGAACGACGCTGAACGACGTCGAGGCATGACCTGTACTGACGCCGCCAACGAGGCTCGCTACGATCGCCGCCCCGACCACAGCCACTGCCGCCAGGAAGCGGCTAGACGGTCTGGTCATGGTTGCGTTACCTCCACTTACTTTTCGCGTCGACCCCAACTCCAAAGAATCCGATTCCACAGAGCCGGGTCACACCGCAGGGCCCCCGCCGCCCACAATCCTTGCACGGAACGACGAAAGGTTCAAGACCCGGCCTCGCTCACGCGAGGACCGAGACGGCGTGCCGCTCGGCCTCGAAGACGGCTCGGTCGACGTCACCGAGATCCTCCCCGTCAGCGTGCAGCGGCATCGGCACGTCGCAGACGATCTCGACACGGTCGAGGTCATGGCCGTAGAGGTAGGGACCACTGCGGACGCGGCCGGTGAGGATGCGCACCGCCGTTCCGACGAGCGTGCGACGCCGGACACGCATCGGCGCGACGAGGTCGAGGCCGAGCTCGAAGCTCGCCTCGGGCGCGATCGGCAGCGGTACGCCCTTGGCGTACGTGTACGGGCTCCCGTTGGCGACGAACGCGAGCGCGGCGCGGCCCAGACCGGCGATCTCGAGCTGCGGCTCGAGGTGGCCGCGACGGGCGGCGAGCGCACGAACGATCGCGAGCACGAACGCGAGATCGCCGGGACGCTGCCCGTCGGCGCGCCGGCCGAGCCCGTCGACCCGGCGCACCGCCTCGGCGTCGAGGCCGACGCCCGCGCTGATGGCGAAGCGGCGGCCGTTCACACGTCCGAGAGTGATCCGCCGCGTTCGGCCGTCCACGAGGGCAGCCGCGACGGCGCGCACCGCGTCCGCGGGATCGGCCGGCAGCCCGAGCGCCCGCGACAGCACGCTCGTGCCCCCGCCGGGCAGGAACCCGATCGGGACGTCCGCCTCGAGCCCGTTCAGTGCCTCGTTGAAGCCTCCGTCCCCGGAGAAGACCACGACCGCTTCGGCGCCGCCGCGGCAGGCGTCCGTCACGAGCTCCGTCGCGTGACCCGGGCGCTCCGTCAGGACGACGTCGAGCTCGGCAACTCGCTCGAGCTCGTGCCGCACCTCGGCGAGCCGATCCTCGCTCACGCGGGTTGCAAAGGGATTGGCGACGAAGGCTATGCGCACGTCACCGCGAGGCGTAGCCGCGCATTCCGTCGAGCAGGAGGGCCGTGAAGCGGTCGGCGAGCTCGTCTGTGTCGCTTCCGCGGCGCAGCCACGTGTAGGCCCAGTTCGCGGCGGACAAGGCGAGGAGCGCGGCCGTCGCGTCGTCGAGATCCGTCCGCAGCTCGCCGAGCTCACGGCCCTCGCGGAAAAGGGCACGGAAGCGCTCCTCGTAGCGCTTCCGCTCGGCGACGAACTCCTCCCGGCGCTCGCCCTGGAGGTACCGCCACTCGGCCACGAACACCGTCGCGATGTCGAGTTGCTCGGCGACGACGCGGAGGTGCGCGCGCAGCGCGGCCCGGATCCGCTCGACGACCGGCCCCTCGTCCGGCACCGTGTCGAGCGCGGCATGGAAGGCGGCGGCACCCTCGCGCGCGACCTCCCAGAGCAGGTCGGCCTTCGACTCGATGTGCGCGTAGAGCGAGCCCTTCTGGACGCCCATCGCCTCGGCGAGGTCGCCGATCGAGGTGCCGTGGTAGCCCTTCTCCGCGAAGAGGCGGGCAGCGGCGCGCGTCAGCTCGGTGCGGCGGGTGGACACTACAATCGGGAGGCTAACGATCGTTCGGAAGGTGGTGCTGCGTGGCAGCGATCGCGATTCCCCGCGACGAGCAGGCATTTCGCGAGTACGTCCAGTCCGGCGGCCAGGTCGAGACGACCGACTGGATGCCGGAGGACTACAGGGCGAAGCTGATCAAGTTCATCGAGATGCACGGCAACTCCGAGCTCATGGGCGTTCTCCCCGAGCGCGAGTGGATCCTCCGCGCTCCGACGCTCCAGCGCAAGCTCGCGCTGACGGCCAAGGTGCAGGACGAGGTGGGCCATGCCCAGCTCATCTACCGCGTCGTCGAGGACCTCGGCAAGCCGCGCGACCGGTGCCTCGCCGACCTGATCTCGGGCAGGGCGAAGTTTCACAACGTCTTCCATTACCCCACCAAGACCTGGGGAGACGTCGGCGTCATCGCCTGGCTCGTCGACGCGGCCGCGATCATCAGCCAGAAGGCCCTGCTCAAGTGCTCGTACGCGCCGTACGCCCGGATCATGAAGAAGATCTGCTGGGAGGAGTCGTTCCACATCCTCCACGGCCGCGACGTGATTCTCGCCATGGTCACCGGCACGCCCGCGCAGTTCGAGCTCGTGCAGGAGGCACTGAACAGATGGTGGGGCCCGCTGATGCAGTTCCACGGCACGGCGATCCCGCGCGACGAGGATCCGATGTTCCTCTGGCGGATCAAGTCGCAGGGAAACGAGGAGGCGCGGCAGCAGTTCCTCGACGGCTACGTGCCGCAGATCCACGAGCTCGGGCTCACGGTGCCGGATCCGAAGCTGGCGAAGCGCGACGACGGGGTCTGGGAGTACACGGAGCCCGACTGGGACGAGCTCAAGCACGTCGTCACCGGCCACGGCCCGAAGACGGAGGAGCGGCTCGCCTTCCGCCGTGGCTTCCTCGAGCGGGAGCAATGGGTCAGGGACGCCCTCGCCGCATGAGCGAGCCGGTGTGGGAAGTCTTCCGGCAGGAGCGGCGCGGCCAGCCGTTCGAGCACGCCGGCTCCGTGGTCGCGCCCGACGCGGACTTCGCGGAGGCGTGGGCGCGCGAGCAGTACGGCCGCCGCGGCGAGTCGGTGGCGCTCTGGCTCGTCCCCCGTGACGCCATCCGCGACGTCGAGGACTGGGCCGACGAGTTCGACCTCAAGTACCGCCGTGTCGACGGCTACTCGATCAAGACCCGGCTCAGGGAGGCGCGTGAACGAGCAGCTGCTCGGACTGGCTGACGACGAGCTCGTCGTCGGCTGGCGCGATTCCGAGTGGACGGGCATCGCCCCGCTGCTCGAGGAGGACGTCGCCTTCTCGTCCATCGCCCAGAACGAGATCGGCCACGCGCGGGCTGCGTACGAGCTGCTCGTCGGGCCGGACGGCAACGCCGACGCGCTGGCCTTCGACCGCAAGCCCTCCGAGTACCGCTGCGCGCCGCTCGTCGAGCTGCACCTGCTCGAGTGGGCGCACACGATTGCGCGGCGCTGGCTCTACGAGGTCGCCGACGAGATCCGGATCACGGCGCTCAAGGACGATCCCGACCCGGCGGTCGCGGGGCTCGCGGCGAAGATCGATCGCGAGGAGGCGTACCACCGCATGCACGCCGAGATGTGGCACGACCGGCTGCGCGACGAGCCGCGCTTCCGGGCGGCGGTCGAGGAGCTGTGGCCGTACGCGCTCGGGGTCCTGCCTGCGGACCTGCGCAGCGAGCTCGTCTCGCGGGTCGGCCTGGGCGAGGTCGACGCGGTCGAGCGCGGCACGCACACCGACGAGCTCACGCCGCTGTGGGAGGAGATGACGATGGTGCGGCGCTCCGCACCCGCGGGGACGCAGTGGTGACGAAGCGCGCCGATTACGTCCCGAGGCTCCTCGACTCCGAGGCCACCCGCGCCCTCGCCGAGCGAGCCTGCGAGCATCGGGTGCATCCGGAATGGCCGGCGGACTTCGACTGACGGAACGGCAGGTCTGGGGGGCCCTCGAGGAGATCGCGGACCCCGAGATCCCGATCGTCTCCCTCGTCGACCTCGGGGTCATCCGGTCGGTCGATGTCCGAGACGGACACGTCCGCATCGAGTTCACGCCCACCTTCCTCGGCTGTCCCGCGCTCGAAGTGATGCAGCGGGCGATGGAGGAGAAGGTCGCTGGGCTCGGCGCCGAGGCGGTGGTCGAGGTCGTCACGGACGACTCCTGGTCGACCGACCGGATCACACCCGCAGGACGCGAGAAGCTGCGCGCCGCAGGGTTCGCGCCCCCGGCGCCGCGAGAGGCAGCCGCGCCGAAGCTCGTCCAGCTGCAGGCGAACGTCTTCCGCTGCCCCTACTGCAGCTCGACCGAGACGCGGCTCGAGAACATCTTCGGCCCGACGCCGTGCCGCTCGCTGCGCTACTGCGCAAGCTGCCGCCAGCCGTTCGAGCAGTTCAAGACGATCTAGTCGGCGAGCGCCGGAGTCTGCGGGTTGACGTGCGCCGCGGGCACGGGTAGCTTCGGTTCGTCGGCTGCCGCGGAAAGGAGGGGTGATCTCGATGACTGTTCGTTCCCGGATACCCCTCGACGTCGCCTGAGCAGGCCCACGGACCGCACCCGCGCGTAACCGATCCGCCTCCGCTCGTGGCGGCGCCGCCATGCCCGATCGCGAGAAGGAGAGCGGATTGCAGGGATTGCTGCACGAGGCGCGGACGATGCGCCTCTACACGATGGACGCCTGGGTCTCCGACCCGGCGATCCTCGTCGACGTACCGAGGCTCCGGTCGACACTCCGTGCGGGAGCGCGGGCCGGGCATGCCACCGTGCTCGGAGAGAAATTCTGCGTCTTCGCGAACGGCGCGGTGACAGGCGTGCTGGTGCTCGCGCAGTCGCACCTCAGCATCCACACCTGGCCGGAGCTCTCGCTCGCCAACGTCGATCTGCTCTCGTACGGACACGTCCGCGGCGACGACGTGCTCGCCGAGATCCGGTCGAGACTCGGCGTCGAGCGTGCCGCCGTCACCTGCGTCCCCCGTGCCGTTGCCTGAGGCCGTCGCCGTAGAGGTCGCGCGGGCCGTGGGACTCGTGGAGGGTGTGCACGGCGTCGAAGCGGTGATCACCGCGCTTGCGCGCCTCGAGCCGGTCTCGGTGCGGGCGCTCGCCCGCGCGGCCGATCTTCCCGTTCCGATCGTCGCGGCCGTCTGCGGCGAGCTTCGGAAGCGCGGCATCGTCTCCGAGGAGCGGCCGGTCCAGTTCACGGGCGAGGGGCGCGGCCGGCTCGCGTCGGCGATCGCAGCCGTCGACACGTCATGCCCGGCCTGCGGCGGCCGTGGCGTCGCACTGTCTCCGGAGGTGGCGCGCCTTCGCCGGGGCCTCGCCATCCTGAGCGACGCGGCACCGCCGCCGCTCGTGGAGCTCGATCAGTGTCATTGCACGCCGAAGACGAAGCTGCGGCGAGTCCTCGCGATGCACGCGGCTGGCGCAATCAACGGTCGTCGCATCCTGCTGCTCGGTGACGACGACCTGCTCTCGATCACCCTGCTTCGCTTCGTCCGTCAGTTCGGCGGCACCCTCGAACAGCTGGTCGTCGCCGACGTCGACAGGCGCCTGCTCGAGTTCGTCGCGAGGGAGCTCGAGGACGCTCCGTTCCCGTTCGCCTGCGTGGAGTGGGACGTGCGCCGGGCCCGTGCCGGGCGTTTCGACACCGTCGTCACCGACCCGCCGTACACGGAGGCAGGCGGGAGGCTGTTCCTCCGGCGTGCGGTCGAGAGCCTCGCCGGCCCGGGCTCCCAGATCTTCTTCTCGTTCGGCTCGCGCCGACCCGGCGTGCAGTTCGCGCTCCAGCGCGCGATCGTCGAATCCGGCCTCGAGATCCGCTCACTCAGGCGCGACTTCAACGACTACGTCGGTGCGGGAGCTCTCGGCGGTACGAGCCACCTCTACCACCTGAGCGTGCCGCCGCCCGGTCGCCCGACCGCCGGCTCGCTCTACACCGGCGGCCGGAGTCCGGCGCGGCGGGTGAACCGTCAAGCGGCCCCACGGTAGTTCGGAATCAATCGTCTAGGCTCTCGGCGTGGCCGTCGAGATCCTCTACTGCCCCGTCTGAAGCGGGTACGACCGGCGGGCCGCGAGTCTCGCGGCCGAGTTGCGGGAGAGCGGGATCGACGCCTCGATCCGCGAGGGCGAGAAGTCGCAGTTCGACGTCTTCGCCGACGGCGAGCTCGTCTTCTCGAAGCAGAGCGAAAGCCGCTGGCCGGACGACGGCGAGGTCCTCGACCTCGTCAGCGCCCGCTGAAGCGGGCGTCCCGCTTCTCGCCGAAGGCGGCGACTCCCTCACGGAAGTCGTCGGTCGCCGCCGCCTCGGCCTGCGCCTCGGCCTCTCGCTCGAGCTGCTCGGAGAGCGTCGCGGTCGCCGCCTCGTCGTAGAGCCGCTTCGTCAGCGCGATCGCACGTGTCGGGCCTGCGGCGAGCTCCGCCGCACGCTCCGCCACCCGGTCCGGGAAGGAGTCCGCCTCCACCACCTCCGAGACGAGCCCCCACGCGTGCGCCTCCGCCGCCGTCAGCCGCCGGTTCGAGGTCATCCACTCGAATGCGCGAGCCGTGCCGAGCAGGCGCTGGATGAAGTACGTGCCGCCGGAGTCGGGAACGAGGCCGATCCCGACGAACCCGGGGACGAAGAAGGCCGCGTCGGACGCAAGCCTGATGTCGCAGGCGCAGGCGAGCGAGAGCCCGGCCCCTGCACACACGCCGTTCACCGCGGCGATGACCGGCTTCTCGAGCGACCGGATCGCCAGGATGGTGACGTGGTACGTCACGCGCAGCATGGCGGCGACGTCGCCCCCCTCGCCGAACGCGGTCAGGTCCTGGCCCGCCGAGAAGCCGCGGCCGGCGCCGGTGATGACGACCGCGCGCACCGCCGGATCGCGCGCCTCCTCGAGCGCCGCGTGAAGCTCCTCGTGCAGCCCGTGCGTGAAGGCGTTGAGCTTGTCGGGCCGGTTCAGCGTGATCGTCTGGACGCCGCCATCGCGCCCGACCTCGACCTCGGCCATCGCTACGACAGCTCGAGGAACTCGACGGTCGGCTGCGGGAAGCCCCGCTTGTACGCGTCCTTGCCCGTCGCCATGAACTCGTCGCTGCGGATCGCGCTCCGGAACGCCTGCTCGTCGGCGAACTCCCACTCGGCGTAGTACGCGTGCGCCGGCTCGCCCATCGGGGCGCCCGTGACCTTGCCGTGCCGGAAGACGCCGCCGGGCACGCGCGCGCAGAGCTCCGCGTGCTCGGCATAGGAGCCCGCGTCCGGCTCGTGCTCGTAGAGGACGGCGACCCTGTACATAGACTCCCTTCGGTAGGTGGCGGGGGGACGATAACCCGGTGGGAGGAGCGGCGATGGCAGGCAAGCTCGTGCACGTCGAGATCGGGGCGGCAGACGCCGACCGCGCGCAGGGGTTCTGGAGCGGCGTGTTCGGCTGGGAGGTCGGGCCGCCGATGTCGCCGGAGATGGACTATCGGATGTTCCGCACGGGCGAGGACCAGGGCGGCGCGATCTTCGCGTCGGAGGAGCAGGGCAACCTCCGCGTCTACTTCGACACAGACGACATCGACGCGACCCGCGCGAAGGTCCAGGAGCTCGGCGGCCAGGCCGAGGACAAGATGCCCGTGCCGGGTTACGGCTGGTTCGCCGCCTGCCACGACACGGAGGGGAACGCGTTCAGCCTCTGGCAGTCGGACGAGGCGACCGGCTAGCCGACGACTCGGGGTCCGACCAGACGAGGGCCGGGGGGTCGAGCTCGCGGCGGACGTCGGGGGACGGGCTCGGCCAGCCGTCGACGTCGTTCGCGGGGTCGTCCGACTGCTCGTTCATCCATTCGCTGAACGTGTGAGCGGCGAGCCTGGTTACGTCTGGCGGCGGTCGAGTACCCGCAGCGCCTTGCCCTCGCTGCGCGGCACGCTGCCGGGCTGACCGAGCCGGACGCGCGCGGTCAGGCCGAGCGCGCGCCCGAGTCGATCCTCGACGAACGCCTCGAGCCGCTCCCCACCGGGCTCTCCCTCGCGCAGCTCGGCCTCGACGGTCAGCTCGTCGAGATGTCCGGGGCGCTCGACGACGAGCCGGTAATGCGGTGCGAGCTCCGGGATCGCGAGGAGCGCGTGCTCGATCTCGCTCGGGAAGACGTTGGCGCCGCGGATGATCAGCATGTCGTCGGTTCGCCCGAGGACGCGCGACATCCGCGCGAAGGTGCGGCCGCAGGCGCAGGGCTCGCGCGTGACCGAGGCCAGGTCGCCGGTGCGGTAGCGCAAGAGCGGCAGGGCCTCCTTCGTCAGCGTCGAGAAGACGAGCTCGCCGACCTCACCGTCCCGCACCGGCTCGCCCGACGCCGGGTCGACGACCTCCACGAGAAAGTGGTCTTCGTTCACATGGGCGCCGTCGCGCGCTTCGAGGCATTCGGCGGAGACCCCCGGCCCCATCACCTCCGAGAGGCCGTAGATGTCGAGCGCGGTCAGCTCGAGCGCGCCCTCGATCGCCTCGCGCAGCCCCTCTGTCCACGGCTCCGCCCCGAACAGCCCGGCGCGAAGCGCAAGACGCGCCGTCTCGGAGACGTGGTCGGCGATCGCGAGCGCGTAGCTCGGCGTGCAGCAGAGGATCGCAGCGCCGAGATCCTCGAGCAGCTGTGCCTGCCGCGGCGTGTTGCCGCCCGACGCAGGCACGACCGTGCAGCCGAGCCGCTCCGCGCCGTAGTGGAGGCCGAGGCCGCCGGTGAACAGGCCGTAGCCGTAGGCGATGTGGACGACGGTGCCGGGCCCGGCTCCGGCCGCGGCGAGCGCCCGGGCGCAGCAGTCCGCCCAGGCGGCGAGGTCGCCCCGCGTGTAGGCGACGATCGTCGCCTTTCCCCGCGTGCCGGAGGAGGCGTGGATACGGACGCACTCCTCGAGCGGCACCTGGAGGAGGCCGAAGGGATACGCGTCCCGGAGCTCCGACTTGACCCGGAAGGGCAGCTCCCGCAGCGCCTCGGGCTCGACGCCGAACCGCTCCCGCAGGCGCTCGCGCTGGAGCCGCTCGAGCTCCGGCCGCGGCAGCGTCTCCAGCTCGGGCTGGAAGATCGGCACGATGCTGATTATTCTCTGGATCGCAAGCGCCAGTCGGAGAACCAAGGGAGGCGGAGTGCGCGCAGCGTTCATTGCCATCGAGGAGGCCGGAGTGACCTACCTGGAGGTTTTGACGCTTGCTTCGCAGAACGCTGAATCTTGGGATCCTGGCGCATGTAGACGCCGGTAAGACAACTCTCACCGAACGGCTCCTGTACGCCGCCGGCGTGATCGACGAGGTCGGCAGTGTCGACAAGGGGACGACGCAGACGGACTCGCTCGCGCTCGAGCGAGAGCGCGGCATCACGATCCGCTCGGCGGTCGTCTCGTTCCCGATCGACGGCGTGACCGTCAACCTGATCGACACGCCCGGCCATCCGGACTTCATCGCCGAGGTGGAGCGGGTGCTGAGCGTGCTGGACGGTGCGGTGGTCGTGATCTCGGCCGTGGAAGGCGTGCAGCCGCAGACGCGGATCCTGCTGCGCGCCCTGCAGCGGCTGCGGATCCCGAGCCTGCTGTTCGTGAACAAGATCGACCGCACCGGGGCCGATCCCGAGCGGACGCTCGAGGCGGTCGAGGAGAGGCTGACGCCCGCCGTCGTCGCGATGGGCTCGGCGGCCGGGCCCGGCACAAAGGTCGCGTCATTCGCCTCGTTCGGGCCGGCCGACGGTGACCTCGCCGGACGCGCACGGGCCGGCGAGCTCCACCCCGTCTTCTTCGGCTCGGCGCTCACCGGCGCCGGCGTCGCCGAGCTGACGGCAGGGATCTCCGGGCTGCTCCCGGCAGCGGCAGGCGACCCTGCCGGGCCGCTTTCCGGGCGCGTCTTCAAGATCGAGCGCGGCCCCGCCGGCGACCGGATCGCCTACACCCGCCTCTTCTCGGGGACGGTGGCGGTGCGAGACGGCCTCGATGCCGGCAAGGTGACCGCGATCCGGGTCTTCGCAGGCGGCGACGCAGTTCAGCGGAACGAGGTGCGGGCTGGCGAGATCGCGAAGCTGTGGGGTCTCCCCGGGGCCCGGATCGGCGACTGGCTCGGCGAGCCTCGTCCCGGAGCCGAGCACCACTTTGCGCCGCCGACACTCGAGACGGTGGTCGCGCCCGCCGATCCTGCCGACGGACAGAGCCTGCGGGTCGCCCTCGGTCAGCTCGCCGAGCAGGACCCGCTGATCGGGGTCCGCCAGGACGACACGCGCGGCGAGACCTCGGTGTCGCTCTACGGCGAGGTGCAGCGGGAGGTCCTCGAGGCGACGCTCGCCGCCGAGTACGGCCTCACGGTCGAGTTCCGTCAGACGACGACGATCTGCATCGAGCGGCCCAGCGGAACCGGCGAGGCGGTGGAACTCCTCAACACGCCCACGAACCCGTTCCACGCGGATCTCGGGCTGCGCGTCGAGCCGGCGGCGCCGGGCTCGGGAGTCGCGGTACGCGTCGATGCAGGCGTAGACCCCCGCGACGCGCCGCTCTACGTCTTCAAGACCTTCGAGGCCTTCGTCGAGCACATGGACGAGTACGTGCGGCTCGCGCTCGAGGAGGGCCTTCACGGCTGGCAGGTCACCGACTGCGTGGTGACGGTGACCAAGATCGGCTACAGCCTCGACGGGCCACCCTCGCGACGGGGCCCGATGCCGACGGCGCGGGACCTCAAGCAGCTGACGCCCGTCGTGCTCAGGCAGGCGCTCGAGAGAGGCGGATCCGCAGTCTGCGAGCCGGTTCTCCGGATCACGTTGGAGCTGCCGACCGAGGCGGTCGGCCCGGTGCTCGGTGCGCTCGGCAGGCTCGGCGCCGCGGCCCGCACGCCGTCGCCGCGGGGAGAGCTCTCGGTGCTGGAGGCCGACCTGCCGGCGTCGCGCGTCCAGGATCTCCGCCACCGGCTACCCGGCCTGACCGGCGGCGAGGGCGTGCTGGAGGCCGAGTTCGCGGGCTACCGGCCGGTGGCCGGCGATCCCCCGATCCGTCGCGCCCGACGATGACGCGGATGCCCGAGGACGAGCTCGGACGAGGCGCTCTCCCGACTAGTGACGTGAGTGCCACGGCACCCAGAAGGGCGCCACGAGGAACGTCCAGAGCACGATGCCGACGATGAGGACGACGAACCCGACGGTGAGGACTGTCCAGAAGATGCCCATCGCCGGACGATCGCGTCCAGGGGCGATCGCAGCATCCGGGCAAACCCTGAACCGGATTGCCATGACGCCGAGGGTCCGGTCGGCGGCTTATGGTTCGGCCGTGTCCGGGAACGCAATGGCGACGGGTCTGGCGGTGGCCGCCGGCCTGGCGGGCTCGGTGCAGGTGGCGGTGATGTCGCGGCTCGGCGAGCGGATCGGCGTGCTCGAGGCGCTGGCGTTCTCGGCGACGCTGACCGCCGGGCTCGCCGTCGTCATCCTCGGCCTCGCCCACCACAGCGTCGCTGGGTTCGGCCGGGCCGTGCACCAGCCGTGGTGGATGCTCCTCGGCGGCGTGATGGGGCTGCTGATCGTGTTCACCGTCACCTACGCGGGCCCGCGCATCGGCGTCGCCGCAACGGTCGGGATCCTCATCGCCGGACAGCTCGCGGTGGGCGCGGCGATCGACCGCTGGGGACTGTTCGGCTCGCAGCGGATCGCGCTCCACTGGCCGCGCGTCCTCGGCATCGGGCTCCTCGCCGTCGGCGCCGCGCTCTCGCTGCGGAAGTGAATCCGTTCGGCCACGTGGACGTGCGCGTCGCCGATCTCGCGGTCGCGGAGCCGTTCTACGAGGCGCTGCTCCCGGCTCTCGGCCTCACCGAGCGCTACCACGGTGGGACGTGGCGAGTCTGGGCCACAGTCGACCCGCTCCCCGGAACGGCGTACTTCGGCGTCACCGAGAGCCCGGGACACGTCGCGAACGAGAACCGGATCGCCTTCTGGGTCGGGAGCCGGGAGAGCGTCGAGCGCGCGGCAGCGCTTGCTCAGGACGCAGGCGCCCTCGAGCTCAGCGGCCCGAAGGAAATGCCGTACGGGCCCGGCTACTACGCCGCATTCTTCGCCGACCCCTCCGGAAACCGACTCGAGGTCTACCACCGGCCCGAGTGACCGGCCGTCGACCGGCGCCTCCCGCCCGATCCCGGCGCGGCTCGCCGCGGAACTGGCTACAGGCCGAAGGGATTGAAGGGCTTGGGGCTCGTCGAGAAGAGCACGCCCTTCGTCTCGAGATACAGGTCGAGCGTCTCGATCGAGAGCTCTCGACCGAAGCCCGACTGCTTGTAGCCGCCGAACGGGATGCCGGGGAACGCGGTGAACGGCATGTTGATCCCGACCATCCCCGACTTGATCGCCCGCGCGACGCGGTGGCCGCGCGCCGGGTCGCCCGTCCAGACGGTCGCGAACAGGCCGTATCTCACGTCGTTCGCGATCCGGACGGCGTCCTTCTCGTCCGAGAACGGGATCGCCGTCACGACCGGCCCGAAGATCTCCTCCTGCGCGACGGCCATCGAGCTCTCGACGCCGGCGAGCACGGTCGGGAGATAGAAGGCACCCGCGCCGTCGCCGGCAGCGCCGCCGAGCACGACCTCCGCCCCTTCCTCGCGACCCTTCTCGACATAGCCGTGCACGCGGTCGCGATGCGAGGTCGAGATCAGGGAGCCGACTTGCGTCTCCGGGTCGAGCGGGTCGCCGACCCTGAGCTTCCCCGCCGCGTCGGCGAAGCGCGTCACGAAGTCGTCGTAGATCGACGCCTCGACGAGCACGCGCGAGCGTGCCTCGCAGCTCTGTCCGGCTGCGTAGTAGATCGACCAGACCGAGCTCGGGATCGCGTCGTCGAGGTCCGCGTCCGCGAAGACGACGGCCGGGCTCTTGCCGCCGAGCTCGAGCGTCAGCCGCTTGATCGGCTCGGAGCAGAGCCGCATGATCTCGCTCCCCGTCCGCGTCGAACCCGTGAACGCGACCTTCTCGACGCCGGGATGCTCGACGAGGTAGGAGCCGGTGGTGGGGCCGTCGGCCGGGACGACGTTGATCGCGCCGGCCGGGAAGCCGACCTCTGCCGCGAGCTCCGCGATCCGCAGCACGCTGAGCGGGGTCTGCGGGTCCGGCTTGAGGACGACGGTGCAGCCTGCGGCGAGGGCGGGCGAGAGCTTCCACACGGACATGAGCAGCGGGTAGTTCCAGGGAACGATCTGCGCGCAGACGCCGACCGGCTCCTTGAGCGTGTAGCTGAGCAGCGAGCCGCCGACCGGGTTCGAGCGTCCGGCGATCGAGCCGACGACCGAGGCGAAGAAGCGGAAGTTCTCGACGGCACCGGCGACCTCGGCCTTGACCGAGGAGATCGCCTTGCCGACGTTGCGCGACTCGAGCTCCGCGAGATCCTTCCGGTTCGCCTGGATCGCGTCGGCGAGCGCGTGCAGCAGCCGGGCTCGCTCGTTCGGCGGCGTCCTGCCCCACGGGCCGTCGAGGGCGCCGCGGGCGGCTTCGACGGCGCGGTCGACGTCGGCCTCGCCGGCCATGGCCACGCGAGCGAGCGGCTCGCCGGTGGCGGGCTCGTGCAGGTCGCGGATCTCGCCGGAGGCGGGCTCGACCACCGCGCCGTCGATGAAGAGCCCGTACTCCTGTCCGGCTGTCACCGCCACGCTGCGGAAAATAACGGTTGCGCACCGACCGCCGCGTCGGCGATGATCCGGATCCAAGATCGAGGTTTTTGCTCTCTCTCCGAGAGCGAGAACCCCAATTCGGATCCGAATCGAGGAAAGGAGCCGAGATGCCGAGCACGATCCGCGTCGAGGCAGCGCGCATTCCCGACCGCGACCGGCTGCTCGAGGCGCTGCGCGAAGAGGGCCTCGACGCCGTGCCGGAGGACGAGATCGGCATCGTCGTCCCCGTCGGCGAGGGCGGCAGCGGGATCTTCCACCAGGTCGAGGGCGTCGTCTTCAGCGTGGGCGCACCCTTCGTGCCGATCGAGCACAAGGGCGTGATCTACATCCGCCCGCCCGTCGGATAAGCAACGCGGCACCTGTCCGTCGTCGATCCGCGCAGCGGCTCCCGCCCGCAATCCGCCCCTTTGGAACACGTCGTAGGACAGTTAGCCGGCGCGCTCGAAGAGCGCAGCCTGGCCCTGGCCGACGCCGACGCAGAGCGTCGCCAGGCCGTAGCGGCCGCCGCGGCGACGGAGCTCGTGCAGAAGCGAGACGACGAGGCGCGCGCCGCTCATGCCGAGCGGATGGCCTAGCGCGATTGCGCCGCCGTTGACGTTCACGCGCTCCGGGTCGAGGCCGAGCTCGCGGATCACGGCGAGGCTCTGCGCTGCGAACGCCTCGTTCAGCTCGACGAGGTCGATCGTGTCGAGCGAGACCCCCGTGCGCTCGAGCAACTTCCGCACCGCCGGAATGGGGCCGATACCCATCACGCGGGGGTCGACACCGGCCACCGCGCTGCCGACGAACGTGCCGAGCGGCTCGACGCCAAGCTCGCGCGCCCTCTCCTCCGACGCGATCACGAGCGCGGCCGCGCCGTCGTTGATCCCGGAGGCGTTCCCGGCCGTGACCGTGCCACCTTCGCGGAACGCCGGCTTGAGCGCGGCGAGCTTCTCGGCCGTCGTGTCCGGGCGCGGGTGCTCGTCGCGCGTGACGTCGCCGACGGGGACGAGCTCGTCGGCGAAGCGGCCCGCGTCGTCGGCCGCGGCCCAGCGGCGCTGCGACCCGAGGGCGAACGCGTCCTGATCCGCCCGAGTCACACCCCAGCGTTCGGCCACGTTCTCGCCGGTCTCGCCCATCGACTCGGGCGGGAACAGCTCGGCGAGCTTCGGATTCGTGAAGCGCCAGCCGAGCGTCGTGTCGTAGAGCGGCCGGTCGCCGCGCTCGAATGGCTTCTCGGCCTTCGGCGTCACGAATGGCGCGCGGCTCATCGACTCCACGCCGCCCGCGACGAAGAGGTCGCCGTCGCCCGCGACGACTGCGTGACACGCACAGACGGCGGCCGCGAGGCCCGAGGCGCAGAGACGGTTGACGGTGACGCCCGCGACGGACTCGGGCAGCCCGGCCAGCAGCGCGGCCATCCGCGCCACGTTGCGGTTGTCCTCGCCCGCCTGGTTGGCCGCACCGAACCAGACGTCTTCAATCTGCTCCACGCGCACCCCCGCTCGGGAGACCGCCTCGCGGATCACGAGTGCCGCGAGATCGTCCGGCCGGACACCGGACAGCGCACCGCCGTAGCGGCCGATCGGCGTGCGGACGGCGGAGAGGACGACGGCCCTGCTCATCCGCGTGAGTCTAGGCAGCGGCGGCGGCGCGACCGAGCAGCCGGTCGATCGCGGCGAGCCCCTCGTCGCCGACGTCGACGCTGTGCTCGTTCACGTAGAGCGCGATGTGCGCCGCGCAGACCTCGTCGGAAAGCTCGTGCGCGAGCGAACGGACATAGTCGCGGCTCGCTTCCGGCTGCGCGAACGCGTACTCGACCGAGGCGCGGATCGCCCTCTCGGCCTCGTCCACGACGTCCGGCTCGAGATCGTTCCGCGCGAAGATCCCCGCCAGGGGAACGGGCAGGCCGGTCTCGCCCTCCCACCACTCGCCGAGGTCGGCGACCGAGACGAGCCCGTGCTCGGCGTAGGTGAAGCGGCTCTCGTGGATGACGAGGCCGGCCTCGACCTCGCCCGCTACGACCGCAGGGAGGATCCGGTCGTAGCGGAGCTCGACCACCTCGCCGAGCGCCGGCGCGGCCAGCCGGAGGAGCAGGAACGCGGTCGTCTCCCGCCCCGGCACGGCGATGCGCCCGGCCGCCGCAGCCTCGAGCGACCCGGCTTCACGCGCGACGATGAGGGGGCCGACACCACGGCCGAGCGCGGCCCCGCTCCGAAGCAGCCTGTACCGGTCGCCGGTCGCCGGCGCTGCGCCAAAGCTGAGCTTCGTGAGCTCGAGCTCTGCGGCCGCGGCGCGCCGGTTCAGCTCCTCGATGTCGCACAGGACCGGCTCGACCTCGAACCGCGCGGGCGTGAGTCCGTGCACGAGCGCGTGGAACGCAAACGCGTCGTTCGGGCAGGGCGTGAAGCCGAAGCCGAGCTTCACGCGCGCCCGAAGAACCACCGCTCGAGCGGCTTCAGCAACTCGGCGCGCGTGAAGGGACGAACGCTCTCCGCGTGGCCGTCCCGTTCCGAGACGGTGAAGTCGTCCTCGAGCGTCTCGTTCGCCGACTGCAAGGCGTCCCCGAGCTCGTAGCCATCGAAGACGTAGTCTTCCGGCCGTGGCTGCTTCGACTCCCGCCGGTCGGGGTTGACGGCGCGGCCAACCGCCCAGATCCCGCCCTCCTTGCGCTCGATCCAGATCACGACCGTCTCGGGGTCGCCGTTCGAGTCGACGCCGTGGAGCACCCGCTCCGCGAACCGGCCGCGGTCGGTGGACGCCTTCACAGCCGGACTATGACACCTCTTGCCCGGCGCCCGCGGCCCGCGCGCGCTCGACGACCGCCGCGGCGACGGCCACGTCCCAGGCCGCGAGGCCGTTCGATTTGAAAACGACGACGTCCTCGTCCGACTGGCGCCCCGCGAGCTCGCCGGCGACGACCTCCTGCAGCTCGTGTACCTCGAGCCAGTCGAGGACGCCCAACTCGACGGGCTCGATCAGGTCTGCCGACTCGAGCCTCGCACCCTCGCGTGAGTCGCAGCAGACGAAGGCGGCCCGCTCGAGCACGACGGTGTCGAGCTCGCGGCGGCGGCCGTCGTTCGCGCCGACGGCGCAGACGAGCGCGCCGGGCCGGAGCCACTCGCCACGCAGAACCGGATCCGGGGACGTGGTCGCCGTCACGACGACGTCGCACGCGGCGGGATCTCCGTGGCTCTCCCCCGGCTCTGCGCCGTGCTCGTCGCAGAAGGCACGGAGCCGCTCCTCCGTCCGGCAGTAGGCGACAACCCGCTCGAGCTCGGGTAGCGCCGCGCGGATGCAGGCGAGCTGCGACTCGGCTTGCCAGCCGCAGCCGATGAGGCCGAGGCTCTGCGCGCCGCTCCTCGCGAGATGCTTCGCGGCGACGGCACTCGCCGCCCCGGTGCGCAGCTGTCCGAGCCTGTCCGCGTCGAGCACGGCCACGAGCTCCGGAGCGTCGGCGCGGTAGAGCAGGACGACGAAGCGCGCGCCTTCGTGAAATCCGGCGTACACCTTCGCGCCTGCGTAGCCGAGCCCGAGGTCGGCGGCGGCCATGACCGCAAGCGCCCCGCCTTCGAGCCGCAGCCGGTAGCGCGGCCGGTTCTCGACGGCGCCGGCGGCCATCCGGCGGAAGCACGCCTCGATCGCCTCGACGGCTTCCGCCGGCGTGAGGAGCTCCGCGACGTCCTGCTCGGTCAGGTACAGGGGCACATCGAGATTGTGGAGGAATCGCGTTGGTCCGGCGTTGGCCGCCCCGGCGGATGATCGAGACGTGGCGTCCTCGTTGCGGTGCCTCCGCACGAAAAAGTGCGCCCGGCATGATTCGAACATGCGACCTCTGCCTCCGCAGGGCAGGCCGAGGCTTGGGTGGAGGTGGAGCCGGCTGGCGTGATCTGGCTCTACGAGCGGGTTTGCACACCGGCGAGCGGCTCGAGGCCGCGGCTTCCGGGGAGGATTTTCCAAGCGCTTGGACACATTTTGGACATTTTGTTGCCAAGATTGCCTACGCACGCGACGAGGAGGCTGAGCTTTGGATATCGAGCGGCTGACTCGAACTCCTGAACGTAGGTAGCCCGTGCTACCGGAAGGTGATGCCTCCAAGCGGCAAGGCCCCGAACCCGGCGTCGAAGTTCCGGAGCTACTACGGCGAAAGCTGGACGAGCTGCGGCAGCAAGGCAGCCGCAAGCGCCAGCGACCGTGAGCCTCGCGGCGTCCTCCGCGAGTTGGCGGTGAGAACCGTCGACGCTAAAGAGAAAGCGGTCAGCCAGGGATATCGGCTGGCTTCTCCGCCTTCTGGGGTCTGACAGTCTCGCCTTCCCCACGCGAAAGAATGATCAGGAACGGCTGTTCTCGGGAGGGCCGCCGCCAAAATCAAAGTAGGCGGCGGCGAACCTCTCTATCTCGCTCGCAAAGCAAGTAGGACCCCCAGACACCCTGGACCAGATTGATGGGGGCCGCACGGTGCGAAAGGCGACGACACCTCGAACCAATCACAGCCGCCTGACCTGTCTCCGGCGTACTAACGATGAGTGGCCGCTTACGCATGCGCAAGTAGAGCGATCCGGGCAAGGCATAGGGCTGCGAAGGCGAGAAGCCCCCACGACGCTTGCGCCTGGCGTCGATAGCGCTCGGCCTTACCCGCGGTCCGCGCGCTGCGAGCGAGCAGGGCGAATACTCCTGCTGCGACCACAGCAAATACGCCAAGCACGATCCATACAGTGATCGAGCCGTGGTGAGCTGCGGCAATCGGCACTTCAGTTGCTACGGCGCCCCACATTGGGGCTCGGCCGTGGGTTTGAAAGCAAGTGAGATCTGAGCAAGCACGGCGCTCAGGGCGTCGAGTTTCCGGCGTGCGAGCTTGAGTGTATCTCTGGAGTGTGCGGCTTGGGCAGCTTCAGCTAGCCGGTCAAAGTCCCACGCCAGCGTGGCAGCCTTGTCGAACAGCTTGGCGGGTGCAGGCGAACCGCCCAGACTGGTTCCAAACCCGTCGATAACTGCCCAGATATAGTCGCCATCGGAAATGTCTTTGCCGGTGGAAATCGCGCCTGTTATGAGGGAGATGCCGCCGAGGATGCCGGCGCAGGGCTCACATCCAGCGCCCGCTGCGACAAGGGCAAGCTCCCCCGACACCGTCGAAATAGTGTCTGCATTTGTAACAACCTCATTCCACATCCATTCAAGTCCGCCCTGACCGGCCCCCTGGTCTTGGTCCAGTTCTTGTGAGGGTCCGCTTTGGGTGTGGACCTGCCGCCGGGGGTCGGCGCGGGCTGGTGCCGAGGCTGGTCGACTGGTCCAGGTTCTGTGAGGGCAGTGGCTCTCATCGAGGTCCCTCTTTGATGCTTGCCGCGTAGGCGGCTGGTGTCAACATGCCGAGGCCGCGGTGGGGGCGGATCGTGTTGTACTCGATCGAGCCAGTTGGCGATGACGACGCGGGCCTCGAGCAGGTTGTCGAACTCTTCGCCGTTGAGGAGCTCGTCGCGCATGGTGCCGTTGAAGCGCTCTACGAACGCGTTCTGCTGCGGGCTGCCTTTCTCGATGAAGGCGGTCTTCACTCCTTGCTCGCTCAGCCAGCCGGTCAGGCTGTCGGCGACGAACTCGCGTCCGTTGTCGGAGCGCAACACCTCGGGCCGGCCGTGCTGGTCGAAGAGCCGTTCGAGTTCCTTGATCACCTCGCCGGCGCCGATCGAGCGGGCGACACGGCAGCCGAGCGCCGACTCGTGTGTACTCGTCGACGACGTTGAGGATCCGGACCGGGCTTCCGTCGCGAGTGCGGGTGCCCATGAAGTCGTACGACCAGACGTGGTTCGGCCGCTGCGCGGGCAGACTCCAGATCGCCTGCTCGGCCGTGCCCTGGGCTCGTTTTCCCGAGGTCTGGCTGCGCCTGGGCGGCACGCGGTGCCCCTCCAGGCGCCACAGCCGCTCGATCCGCTTACGGTTCACGCGCCAGCCCTCCGCGCGGAGTAGCGCCCAGATCCGCCGGTAGCCGTAACGCGGATGCAGAGCGGCGAGCTCGTTCATGCGCGCCACCAACCGCAGCTCGTACTCCGCCGGCACCGGCTCATAGCGCTGCGTGGAGCGATGCTGACCGACCAGCTGACAAGCCCGACGTTCCGACACGGACCGCCGCCGCTTCACCAGGAAGCGAACGGCGTCCCTGCGACGCGCCGGGCTCACCAGTTTCCCCGCTGCAGATCCTTCAGCATCGAGATGTCAAGCGCCTGCTCGGCCACGATCTTCTTCAGCCGACTGTTCTCCTGCTCGAGGGCCTTCAGGCGCTGGGCTTCGTCCTCCTTCAAGGCGCCGTACTTGATCCGCCAGCGGTAGAAGGTCTGCTCCGAGATCCCCAGTCGCTTGCACGACTGCGGGATCGTCAACCCCTGCCCCTGATGCTTCTCGGCCTCACGCAGCTTGGCCACGATCTGCTCCACGCTGTAACGCTTCGCGGGCATAACCACCTCCAATCAGACTCTCAAAGGAAGCAGGACCCTCAGACGCCGTGGACCAGATAGAAGGGGGCCGGACACCTGCCAATGCAAACCGGCCAGATCTACAAGCTCGGGAAGAGCTGGGCCTACCGTTACCGGGCCCCAGACGGAACACGGCCGCAGAAGGGCGGCTTCGGCACCAAGGGCGAGGCCCGCGCAGCCCTCAATGACGTCTTGCGAGGACTCTCGCACGGCGAGACCTATCGCCGCGAGCCGCCGACGCTGGCAGAACTCGTCGAGGAGTACCTCGCTCAGCACGTCGCCGCGGAGATCACGATCACGACCCTGCGCTACCGGCTCCAGCATGGGGTCGACGCCTTTGGGCGAATCCGGATCGACCGGCTGACCGCGCCCGCGATCGGCGCCTGGCGCAAGCAGCTCCCCGCCGGGTCTGCCCACTACATCCACCGTTCGCTGCGCCAGATCCTGACATATGCCGTCCGGTGCAAGTACCTGCACGACAACCCAGCAGCCCTGATTCCGAACCCTCGGCCCAGACAGGGGGAGATGAAGGTGTTCTCCTGGCCCGACCTCGAGCTCGTGGTGAGCGAGCTCCGACCCCGGCACCGCGCAATCCCGATCTTCGCCGCCGGCACCGGCCTCAGGCCCGAGGAGTGGATTGCGCTCGAACGTCGCGACCTCGACCGGCAGCGCCGGATCGTCAACGTGCAGCGCGTCTACGCGAACGGGAAGCTCAGCGAGTACCCCAAGACCGACCGCTCACGCCGGCGCGTCCCGATCCGCAAACGTGTGCTCGCCGCGCTCGACACGATGCCCTCGCGGCTCGACACGCCGCTTCTGTTCCCGGGCGCCCGCGGCGGCTATCTCGACCTCCACAACTTCCGCGAGCGGAACTGGAAGCCCGCGCTCCGCGCGGCGGGTCTCGACTACCGCCGGCCGTACGACCTCAGGCATACCTACGCGACGTTCTCGATCGCCGCAGGCGTCTCACTGTTCGCGCTGGCTCGCCGGATGGGCACGTCGCTCGAGATGATCGACAAGACCTATGGACATCTCGCGCCGGACGCGGACGAGTACGAGCTCGCGCTCTTGGACGCGTTCGATGCGCGGATTTTCGCACCTGATGGACATCTTTTGG
Source organism: uncultured Actinomycetes bacterium (assembly GCA_963796265.1). Lineage (GTDB taxonomy): Bacteria > Actinomycetota > Thermoleophilia > Gaiellales > Gaiellaceae > Palsa-739. The sequence goes on from CAWCLA010000003.1 coordinate 481,351, forward strand.
ACACGGCCGAGTGACGTGCGGATGGCCGGTCCGAAGGAAACGCCCACTGTGCAGCAATTCGGAGTGCGCCCGGCATGATTCGAACATGCGACCTCTGCCTCCGCAGGGCAGCGCTCTATCCCCTGAGCTACGGGCGCTCGGGAGAGCCAGTGTAGCGCCGGGCTAGCCCCGGCCCAGCAGCCGCGAGAGCACCCCCGGACGCGCGGGGCGCCCCGGCAGGTTCGCCGCCGCGACGCACTCGAGATGCGCATGCCGGCGGCGGCTCGTGTCCCCCTCCGGCGCGATGAGGACGTGGTCGCTCATCGCGTGGAGACGGTGGCCGCAGAGCGGACACGTGTACGTCGCGGGCTTGAGGCTCCGGACCGGGCGAATGCTGTACCAGTCAGCGGGCTCGAGCCGCGAGCGCGAGCGGCGCGTCATCCGGCACCTCCGTCCGCACGTACGCGAGCGCGACGACGGTGCCGTCCCCGCGACGCGCGGCGCTCGTGACGCGGCCGACCTCCCGCCGGTCGTGCAGGAGCGGCGCGTCGTGCTCCGGCACCTCGTCGAGCTCGACGACCCGCAGCCCCCGGTTCGGGTGGCCGCGGAAGTGGAGACGCGCCACCGGCTCTTGCCCGGGATAGCAGCCTTTCGAGAAGGAGACATGCGTCGCGTCGAGACCCGCCTCCGCGGGCAGGACCCGGTCGTCGATCTCGCGTTCCCAGCGCGGCACCCCGACTCTCGATCCGGCGCAGCTCGAGCTCCTCCTCGGAGAGCGTCGGCTCGAGGCCGGCGTCGAGCGCCTCGCGCGCGCCGGGCCAGTCCGTCGCGAAGCCCGCGCCACCGCCGAACACGAGCGCCGACTCGTGCTCCTCCGACTCGATCTCGCACCGGGCACGCAGCCGCATGCGCGCCAGGTGCGCGCGTACCACCTCGCCGAGGGCGGGCTCGGTGAGGAGCAGGAAGTCCTCGTCACCACGCCGCAGGACGACGAGCGGCGCGATCACGCGCGCCTTCGCCGTCAAGAGAAGCGCCGGACACGCCTCGCCGGCCGCCAGCGCCTCGACGTCGTTCGAGACCATCCGCTGCAGGTAGTCGGCCGCGTCCGGCCCGGCCACACGGACGAACTCCCGCTCTCTCGCAGCCACGTCCATCCCATCTAGTGTTGCAACCCGTGCCGCTCTTCCGTTCGAAGGCAGAGGACAAGGTGCGCGCCGCCGGCTTCGACCCGGCGCGGCTGCCGCCGGGCCAGTACCTGACCGAGAAATGGCCCGTCCTCCACGCGGGCGACGTGGCGCACGTCGCCGTCGCGGTCTGGAGCCTGCGGATCTTCGGCGAGGTCGAGGAGGAGATCACCCTCGACTACGAGCAGCTGCGGGCCCTGCCGGCGACGGAGATCACGACCGACATCCACTGCGTCACGCGCTGGAGCCGCTTCGACGCCGGCTTCCGCGGCGTCCACTGGCGAGAGCTCGCGCAGCGCAGCCGGCCGAAGCCGTCGGCCCGCTTCGTCGTCGCGCACGCCGAAGCCGGCTTCACCGCCAACCTTCCGCTCGCGGCGCTCGAGGAGGAGAACGCCCTCGTCGCCTACGAGGCGGACGGCGAGCCGCTGACCGCGGAGCACGGCGGCCCGGTCCGCCTCGTCGTCCCGTCCCGGTACTTCTGGAAGAGCGCGAAGTGGCTGACCGGGCTCGAGCTCACCGTCGCCGACCGGCCCGGGTTCTGGGAGCGCTACGGCTACCACAACGACGCCGATCCGTGGCAAGAAGAGAGGTACGGCTTCTAAGACCTGACGTGCTACGCCGCCCCCTCGGCCGGCACGCCCGGCTCGACACGCAGGCTGTCCAGCACGCCGGACGTGAAGGTCCCGGTGGTCCTAAAGTCACGACTCCCCGCGGCCGATAAGAAACACGAACCACCTCCCCCTACGCGAAACGGCGCCCGCAAGGGCGCCGTTTCGCGTCTCGTGACCCAAGAACGACGAAGGGCCGGCTGAGCCGGCCCTTCGCAAGAAACCGCACTGGGCGGCTCGTTACATCATCCCGCCCATGTCCGGCATGCCGGCGCCGGCGCCCATGGGCTGCTTCTCCGGGGCCTCGGCGACGACCGCCTCGGTGGTGAGGATGTTCTTCGCGATCGACGCCGCGTTCTGCAGCGCCGAGCGGGTGACCATCGTCGGGTCGCCGATCCCGCTCTTGAGCAGGTCCTCGACCTCGCCGCTCTCGACGTTGAGGCCGTGGCCCTTCTCGGCACCCCGCACCTGCTGGACGACAACGGAGCCTTCGAGGCCCGCGTTGTACGCGAGCTGCCGGAGCGGCTCCTCGAGCGCGCGGAGGATGATCTTGGCACCCGTCCGCTCGTCGCCCTCGAGCTTGCCGAGCACGTCCGCTCCGACCGCCTCCGCCGCGTTGATGAGCGCGACGCCGCCACCCGGCACCTGGCCCTCCTCGAGGGCCGCCCGGGCCGCCTGCAGCGCGTCCTCGACACGGTGCTTCTTCTCCTTCATCTCGGTCTCGGTCGACGCGCCGACCTTGACGACCGCAACGCCGCCCGACAGCTTCGCGAGCCGCTCCTGGAGCTTCTCGCGGTCGAAGTCGGAGTCGGTGTTCTCGATCTCCGACTTGAGCTGCTTGATCCGGCCCTTGATGGCGTCGGTGTCGCCCGCCCCGTCGATGATCGTGGTCGTGTCCTTGTCGACGACGATGCGCCGAGCGTGCCCGAGCTGCGAGAGCTTCGTGTTCTCGAGCTTGAGGCCCATCTCCTCGGTGATCACCTCGCCGCCCGTGAGGATCGCGATGTCCTCGAGCATCCGCTTGCGGCGGTCGCCGAAGCCGGGCGCCTTGACGGCGACGGCCTGGAAGGTGCCGCGGAGCTTGTTGACGACGATCGTGGCGAGCGACTCGCCCTCGACGTCCTCCGCGACGATCAGCAGCGACTTGCCGGACTGGATCACCTGCTCGAGCACCGGCAGGAGGTCCTTGACGGCGCCGATCTTCTGGTTGGCGACGAGGACGAAGGGATCCTCGAGCACCGCCTCCATCCGCTCGGGGTCGGTGATCATGTACGGCGAGAGGTAGCCCTTGTCGAACTGCATGCCCTCGGTGAACTCGAGCTCGAGCCCGAGGGTCTGGCCCTCCTCTACGTTGACCACGCCGTCCTTGCCGACCTTCTCGATCGCGTCGGCGATGACGTCGCCGATCTCCCGCTCGCGCGAGGAGACGGTCGCGATGCGCGCGATGTCCTCCCGGCCCGAGACGTCCTTCGACTGCTCCTTGAGGTTCTCGACCACGGCGTCTACCGAGGTCTCGATGCCGCGCTTCAGCGCCATCGGATTCGCGCCGGCCGCGACGTTCTTCAGACCCTCGCGGACGATCGCCTGCGCCAGGACGGTGGCCGTCGTCGTGCCGTCGCCTGCGACGTCGTTCGTCGCCGTCGCGACCTCGCGCACGAGCTGGGCGCCCTGGTTCTCGAAGACGTCCTCGAGCTCGATCTCGCGCGCGATCGTGACGCCGTCGTTCGTGATGGTGGGAGCGCCGAACTTCTTGTCGAGCACGACGTAGCGCCCCTTCGGGCCAAGGGTGACCTTGACCGCGTCACAGAGGATGTTCACGCCGCGCTCGAGCGAGCGCCGCGCGTCCTCGTTGAACTTCAGCTCCTTGTGAGCCATATCTTTTTCTGACCTCCGATTTTCTCTAGGCGGTGGCGCCGGCCGGCTCGCGATCGCCTACGACCTTCGCGAGAACGTCCGACTCGCGCAGGATCAGGTAGTCGTCGGTGCCGACCTTGATCTCGGTCCCGCCGTACTTGGAGAAGACGATCTCGTCGCCCTCCGCCAGGTCCATCGGGACGAACTTGCCGTCGTCGTCCCGGGAGCCCGGTCCGACAGCGAGGACACGGCCGCGCTGCGGCTTCTCCTTCGCGGTGTCCGGAAGCACGATGCCGCTCGTCGTCGTCTCCTCTTCTTCGAGGACCTCGACGATGAGGCGGTCACCAAGCGGCTTCAGGTTCATGCAGAGCCTCCTGACTGCTTCAGTGACAGTTCCACTGGCACTCTCCCGTCGAGAGTGCCGGGGCCATTGTATGGCTGGCACTCTCGCGACGCAAGTGCCAGGTGGTAGAACCCAGCCGGTGCAGCGAGAATTCTCTGCCGGAGGGGTGCTCGTACGGACGATTCGGGGCCGGCCGGCCGTCGCCGCGATCCGCCCGCGCGGCCGCGAAAACGTCTGGGCGCTGCCGAAGGGGAGGATCGACCCGGGCGAGACCGCCGCCGAGACCGCCGTGCGCGAGGTGCGCGAGGAGACCGGCGTCGAGGGCCGCGTCGTCGAGAAGCTCGGCGACGTCCGCTACGTCTACACGGCGTCGTACGAAGGGGGATCGGGCGAGAGGATCTTCAAGGTGGTGAGCTTCTTCCTCTTGCGGGCCGGCCGCGGAAGGATCGGGGACATCGAGGAAACGATGCGGATCGAGGTGGCCGAGGCGCGCTGGCTGCCGCTCGACGAGGCGCCGCGGTTGCTGAGCTACGGCGGCGAGCGCGAGATGGCGAACAAGGCGCTGGACAGGCTGGGCTCGTGACCGTCGTCGGCGTCCTGCACCCCGGGGAGATGGGATCGGCGGTCGCCGCCGCCCTGCGGGCTCGCGGAGAGACCGTGCTCTGGGCGTCCGGCGGACGGAGCGCAGCGACCCTGGAACGGGCACGTCACGCCCGCCTGGAGGACGCCGGCGAGGTCGGCGAGCTCTCTCGCCGCTGCGAGATCCTGCTCTCCGTCTGTCCGCCCCACGCGGCCGTCGACGTCGCGCGCGCGGCGAGCGGCTTCCGCGGGATCTACGTCGACGCGAACGCGATCTCTCCACAGACCGCCCGCACGATCGCCGAGCTCCACGGCCGTTTTGTCGACGGAGGCATCGTCGGCCCGCCGCCACACGAGCCCGGCACAACCCGGCTCTACCTCTCCGGCGGCGAGGCGGGTGCGATCGCCGGGCTGTTCGCGGGCACGAGCGTCGACGCACGCGTGATCTCCCCCGAGCCGGGCGCCGCCTCGGCGCTCAAGGCTTCGTACGCCGGCTGGACGAAGGGCAGCGCAGCCCTGCTGCTCGCGGTGCGTGCTCTCGCGCGAGCCGAAGGCGTCGAGGAGAACTTGCTCGCGGAGTGGCGCCTCTCGCTGCCGCAACTCGAGGAACGGTACGGCGCGGCCGCCCGGTCGGCGGACCGCAAGGGGTGGCGCTGGATCGGGGAAATGGAGGAGATTGCACGCAGCATGCGCGCGCGAGACCTGCCCCCCGGATTTCACGAGGCTGCGGCCGAGATCTTTCGCCGCGCCCCGGAGGAGTCGTAGACGCGGTGGGCGAGCTCCTGTCCGTCGCCGACTACGAACGGCTCGCCGAGGGGCGGCTCGAGCCCGGCCCGTGGGCCTATCTCGCCGGCGGCTCGGGCGACGAGTGGACGCTGCGCGAGAACCGAGCCGCCTTCGAGCGCTGGACGTTCCGCCCGCGTGTCCTCTGCGACGTGTCCGAAGTCTCGACCGCGGCAACCGTCCTCGGCACGCGACTCGAGCTGCCGGTCGTGATCGCACCGGTCGCGTACCAGGAGCTCTTCGACCCTGACGGCGAGTGCGCAACGGCGCGCGCCGCCGCCGCCGCGGGCGCCGGCTTCTGCGTGTCGACGTTCTCGACGAGGACCCATGACGAGATCACGGCCGCCGCGCCGGGGCTGGCGCAGTGGTGCCAGCTCTACGTCTTCAAGGACCGCGGCGTCGTGCGCGAGCATCTCGCGGGCGCCGCCGCCGGAGGCTGCGGCGCCGTCGTGCTCACCGTCGACACGCCGCGCCTCGCGCAGCGGGAGCGCGACCTCCGCGTCAGCTTCGAGATTCCGGCGAAGCTGCCACTACCGTACGCCCGCGCGGCGATCGGAGCGGCTCCACACAATCCCGCCGAGCACTTCGCCCTGCTCGACGCCTCCGTCTCGTGGCGGGATCTCGAGTGGATCGCGAGTGAGGGGCGCCTACCCGTCGTCCTGAAAGGGATCACCACCGCCGAGGATGCGAAGCTCGCCGTCGAGCACGGCGCGGCGGCCGTCGTCGTCTCGAACCACGGCGGGCGCCAACTCGACGGCATGCCCGCGACGATCGACGCGCTGACGGAGGTGGTCGACGCGGTTGCCGGCCGCATCGAGGTCCACGTCGACGGCGGCATCTGCCGCGGAACCGACGTCGCCAAGGCGCTCGCGCTCGGGGCGCGCGCCGTGCTCGCCGGCCGCGCGCCGATCTACGGGCTGGCCGTCGCGGGAGAGGACGGCGTCCGGCACGTCCTCGAGCTCCTGCGCGACGAGCTGGCGCTCGCGCTCGCCCTACTCGGCTGCACCTCGCCGGAGCAGCTCACGCGAGAGCACGTCCAACGGTCGCCCGCGTAGCTGGCAGACTCCCGCCACGATGTACGCGCTCAACTTCTACTCGCCGCTCGTCGCCGACCAGCTCCGCTCGGGACGGAAGTCGGCCACGATCCGGCTCGGCGACAAGTCGGGCAAGTACAGGAAGGGCATGGTCGTCCGCGTCCTCTGCGGCGTCCGCTTCAGCCCGCGGGAGCACGTCTTCGACGCGGTGATCGACAAGGTCGAGGTGAAGACGCTCGGCGAGCTGTCGCCGCGGGAGATCGAGCACGACAACCCCGAGATCCGCCGCACCGACGAGATGGCGAACTTCCTCGGCCAGCTCTACAACCGCGAGATCGGCGCCGACGACCTCGTGACCGTGATCCGCTTCTCGCAGATCATGAACGGGCCGGTCGTGCCCGGGTTCCGCGAGGGCGAGATCTTCTAGCCCCTGCCGCCGCGGGGGGATCCCGACGCTCGCCGAGCGCCACGGTCTCAGGGTCGCGGCGCCCGCCTGATCTTCGAGCCGAAGAGCTCGTTCGGCCTCACCGGCGCGCCGCACTCCTCGCAGTCGACGACGGCGATCGACGAGAACGGCGCGCCACACGCGCGGCAGCGCCGGAGCAGCTCGCCGCCGCACTGCGGGCAGGTCTCGGGCAGCTCGGCCTCGAACTCCTCGAACCAGCGGCGTGCCGCGCCGCAGCCGACGCAGAACGCGACCCAGTCCCCGAGAACCTTCCGACGCTCCTGCCGCAACCAGTCCGCCGCCTTGGACACGGCGTGACGATAGCCGTGGTCGTCGTCGCTGTGGAACGCGCACACGGTGCCGTACCTACGCTTCTTCGCGCATGCCTGCGCCTGACCCCAAGATCGAGCTCCACGTCCATCTCGAGGGGACGGTGCGGCCCGAGGCGCTGCGCGCGATCGCGAAGCGGAACGACTACGCGCTGCCTGACGACCTCGAGTCGCTGTATCGCCACGGCGACTTCGCCCGCTTCGCGGAGGTGTTCATGCTGATCGTCGGGGCGCTCACGCGATACGACGACTTCCGGGAGATCGTCGTGGCCTACGCCGCCGAGGCCAGGGAGCACGGCGCCGTCTACCTCGAGGCGATCTTCGCGCCGCGCCTCAGACACGGGATCGACTCCGACGAGGTGTTCGCCGGCTACTGCGACGGCACCCAGGAGGCGCGAGAGGTGCACGGCGTCGAGGTACGGCTGACGCCGGACATCCCGCGCGTCTACTCGCTCGAGGAGGCGCTCACGACGGCGCGCTACGCCGTCAAGTACCGCGACCGCGGCGTCGTCGGCATCGGGCTTGGCGGACTGCCGGAGGAGGGGTACCCGCCGGAGCCGTACGCAGAAGCCTTCGCGCTCGCGCGGGAGGGCGGACTCGCCTCGGTGCCGCATGCCGGCGAGGGAGCCGGCCCGGAGTCCATCCGCGGAGCTCTCGAGGCGCTCGGGGCCGACCGGATCCGGCACGGCGTCCGCGCGGTCGAGGATCCGGAGCTCGTTGCAGAGCTCGCGGCTCGCGGCATCGTCCTCGACGTCTGTCCGATCTCGAACCTCCTGCTCGGCGTCGTCCCCTCGCTCGAAGCGCATCCGCTGCCGCAGCTCGTCGGCGCCGGCGTCCGCTGCTCGATCTCGACCGACGACCCTGCGATCTTCGACACCGATCTGACGCGCGACTACGAGGCGGCGGCGGCGCTCGGCGTCTCGCCGCGCGTCGCCTACGAGGCCGGTCTCGCAGGTGCCCTCTGCGACGACGCGACCCGTGAGCGCCTGCGCCGGATCGGCGACGCCCACCACTGGCAGCGGCCGTGAGGCCTCGCGCCTCCAGCCCGGCCGGTCGCTAGGGTTTCGGCCGATGGCGATCGCGAGAGAGGCGGAGCCGGTGGGGTCGCTCCACGAGGTGCGAGAGGCGGGCCTCGACCGCGAGGACCTGCTCGGCGTCTACCGCAACATGCTCATCACCCGCGGCGTCGAGGAGCGGGGCCACATCCTCTACCGCCAGGGCAAGATCCCCGGCTCGTTCTACACCGGCCGCGGCAACGAGGCGGCGTCGGTCGGCGTCGCGACTGCCATGGGACCGGACGACGTCGGCACGCCGCTGCACCGCGACATGGGCGTCCACATCGTGCGCGGTGTCGAGCCTTGGCGGATCATGGCCCAGTACATGGGTCGCCAGGACGGCCCGACGCACGGCCGCGACGGCAACGTCCACATGGCCGACTCGCAGCTCGGGCTGATCGCGATGGTCAGCCACCTGCCCGCGATGCTCCCGGTCGCCACCGGCTGCGCCCTCACGTTCCGGATCCGCGAGGAGCCGCGCGTCGCCCTCGGCTGGTTCGGCGAGGGAGCCTCGGCCCGCGGCGACACGCACGAGGCGATGACGTTCGCCGGCACGCGAAAGCTCCCGATCGTCTTCGTCTGCGACAACAATCAGTGGGCGTACTCCACGCCCACCCATCTCGAGTTCGCGACCGAGCACGTCGCCGACCGCGCAGAGGCGTACGGCTTCGAGGGAGTCGTCGTCGACGGAACCGACGTCCTCGCCGTCTATCGCGAGGCGAAGCGCGCGATCGACAAGGCGCGCGCCGGCGACGGGCCGACGCTCCTCGAGTGCCTCACGCTACGGATGGAGGGTCACGCCGTCCACGACGACGCCTTCTACGTCCCGAAGCCGCTGTTCGAGCAGTGGGCCGAGTCGGACCCGATCGAGCGCTTCCGCGCGTGGCTGCGCGACAACGCGGACCTGACCGACGGGGAGGAGGACGAGATCGCCGCCGGCGTAAAGAGGCTCCTCGGCGCCGCGCTCGAGCAGGCGGAGGCCTCGCCGCTGCCCGATCCGGCCGACCTCACACAGGGCGTCTACGCCGCGCCCGAGGATCTCGACACCCCGCACCACAAGTAGCCATGGCAGAGCTCACGTACCTCCAGGCGATCTCGGACGGGCTCCGCACCGAGATGCGGCGCGACAAGCGCGTCTTCCTGATCGGCGAGGACGTCGGCGTCTACGGCGGCGCCTTCAAGGTCTCGCTCGGCTTCCAGGAGGAGTTCGGGCCCTGGCGCGTCATCGACGCTCCGCTCGCCGAGGCGGCGATCGTCGGCGGCTGCACCGGCGCCGCGCTGATGGGCATGCGCCCCGTCGCGGAGATGCAGTTCGCGGATTTCATCTCCTGCGCCTGGGACCAGCTCGTCACGGTCGCGGCGAAGCAGCGCTGGCGCGCGGGCACGCCCGTGCCGATGGTCGTGCGCCTGCCGTCGGGCGGCGGCTTCTCGGGCGGGCCGTTCCACTCACAGAACCCCGAGTCGTCGTTCGCGCACATCCCGGGGCTGAAGTGCGTCTGCCCGGCGACGCCGGAGGACGCGAAGGGCCTTCTCATCAGCGCGATCGAGGACCCGAGCCCCGTCCTCTACTTCGAGCACAAGCACCTCTACCGGCGCATCAAGGGCGAGGTGCCGGAGGAGCGCTACACGACACCGCTCGGCAAGGCGCGCATCCACCGGGAGGGGGACGACGTGTCGGTGATCACGTGGGGCGCGATGGTGCACACGGCCGACGAGGCGGCGCTCCAGCTCGAGTCCGACGGCGTCTCGGTCGAGGTCGTCGACCTGCGCACCGTGATGCCGTGGGACAAGGCGGCGGTACTCGACTCGGTGCGTAAGACGTCGAAGGTGCTCGTCCTGCACGAGGACACGCGCAGCGGCGGTTTCGGCGGCGAGATCGCGGCGACGATCGCCGAGGAGGCGTTCGAGGACCTCGACGCGCCGGTGAAGCGCATCGCCGCTCCCGACACGCCGGTGCCGTTCTCGCCGCCTCTCGAGAAGGCATTCATCCCACAGGTCGAGGACGTCGCCGCCGGCCTGCGCGCGCTCGCGGAGTACTAGGAAGGAGTCGAGAGTCGCATGGCCACGGAGACCGCAGTCGACGTCGTGATGCCCCAGATGGGCGTGTCTATCTCGGAGGGGACGATCACGCGCTGGTTGAAGCAGGAGGGCGAGCACGTCGAGGCCGACGAGCCGCTGCTCGAGATCTCCACCGACAAGGTCGACACCGAGGTGCCGAGCCCGGCCTCCGGGACGGTGACGCAGATCCTCGTCCAGGAGGGCGAAACGGTGGACGTCGGCACGAAGCTCGGCCAGATCGGCGGGGCCGCCTCCGAGGCTCCGGCCGAGGCCGCCGAGCCCGAGCCGCCCGCGCCGCCTGCCGAGAAGCTCGCCGAGGCCGAGACGCCGGCGCCGGCCGCGCCCGAGCCCGAGCCGGCTGCGAGCGCTGTCGCCGCCCCGGCGCCGTCGGGGAACGGCAAGGCGTTCGTCTCTCCCGTCGTCGCGCGCATCGCGGGCGAGCACGGGATCGACCCCTCGCAGGTGCCCGGCACGGGCACGGGCGGGCGCGTGACGAAGAAGGACATTCTCGCCTTCGTCGAGTCCGGCGGCGCTCGACAGCAGGCGCCGGAAGCCCCTGCGCCCCCGCAGCCCCAGGCGCAGCCCGAGGCGCCCGCACCGCAAGCTCCGCCGGCCCAGGAGCCGCCTCCACCGCCGAAGCCGCCCGCGCCGGCGCCGGTCGCGGCGGGCGAGACGCTGCCCGGAGAGGAGGTCGAGCCGATCACCGCGATGCGGCGTGGGATCGCCGAGCACATGCGCCGCTCGCTCGACACCGCCGCGCACGTCACAAGCGCGATCGAGATCGATTTCTCGCGCGTCGTCGCCGTCCGCGAGCAGCTGAAGAAGGAGTACCAGGTCGCCTACGGCGTGAACCCCACCTACCTCGCCTTCGTCGCGAAGGCGTCGGTCGAGACGTTGCGCGACTACCCGTACGTGAACGCCGAGATGCGCGGCGACTCGATCGTCACGCGGAGCTTCGTCAACCTCGGCATCGCCGTCGAGCTCGCCGAGGGGAAGGGCCTGATCGTCCCTGTCATCCGCAACGCCGAGGGCCTGAACCTCCTCGGGCTCGCGCGGGGCATCGCCGAGATCGCCGCGAAGGCGCGCTCGAAGCAACTCGTGCCCGACGACGTCCAGGGCGGCACGTTCACGATCACGAACCCCGGCGGCTACGGCACCTTCCACGGCACGCCCGTGATCAGCCAGCCGCAGTCCGCGATCCTCGGCACGTACGCGCTCGTCAAGCGGCCGTGGGTCGTCGAGGACGACCTCGGCCAGGACACGATCGCGATTCGCCCGCTGATGAACATCACGCTCACGTACGACCACCGGCTCGTCGACGGCGCGCTCGCAGGCCGCTTCCTCCGCGATCTGCGCGAGCGGCTGGAGGGCTGGGAGGGCAACGGCGAGTAGTGGCGCGCATCCACACGGCCGAGGACCTCGCGGCGCGCTGCTGGATGCTCCGCCGGCGCCTCACCGCGTAGGAAGGACGCCCTGCCGTACCCCGGATCGGCCACGGCGAGCAGGCGGCCGTGGTGCTTCGAGTAGCTAGGTGTCCTACCCACAGACGTTGTGAACGCGGCTGATTGGTGGCCGGTCTCCGATTGAGCTGTGTGGTCGCCGGTGGTTGTAGTTGTGGAGCCAGTGTGGCAGGGCCGTGTTGCGGTGTCGGTGTGAGCGGTAGCTGAGGCCGTAGGCCCACTCGCGTGCCATCGTCTGGTGGAAGCGCTCGACCTTGCCGTTGGTGCGTGGCCGGTAGGGCTGGGTGGTGAGGTGGCGGATGCCGCGGCCTGCGAGCAGCTCGCGCAGCGTGCGGTTCTTGACGTAGCTGAAGCCGTTGTCGGTCATCAGCCGCTTGCAGACGATGCCGTGCTCGGCGAAGAAGGCGAGTGCGCGCTCGACGAAGCCCGTCACCGTCGCGGCTTTCTCGTCGTCGTGGAGCTCGACGTACGCGAGCCGGGAGTGGTCGTCGACGATCGCGTGCGCGAAGTCGTAGCCGACCCGCGTCTCGGCACGCATCCAGCGGCGCGATGACTGTGAGCGGTCGCCGGTGACGCGATGCCCCGGCCGCAGGAAGCGCGCGTAGCGGCTGGTGTCCATGTGCAACAGATCGCCGGGACAGGGCCACTCATAGCGGTTGGCTGCCTCTCTGACGACTGGCAGACGGCGCGAGAGCCCAGCCCGCTTGAGGACCTTCCAGACGGTCGAATGGCAGAAGCCGGTCGCACCGGCGATCAGCCGTGGTCCCCAGCCAGCCTCTCGCCGGCAGTCGCAGATCCGCTCCTGCAGCTCGCTCGAAACAGCCGCGGCGAGCACCTCGGCCGGCTCGAGCGATCCAGCAGCGCTTTCTCCTGGCAGCCACCATCGAGCCAGCGATGCCACCAACGGTGCGCCGTCGCCGGCGACACACTGAACGCGGCCGCGGCCGCCCGCAACGAAAACCCCTCCTCGACAGCCCGCACCAACGCGAGCCGACCAGCCAGTCCGAGCTTGGCATTAGCGTGCAGATACATCCGAGCCCTCCTTTGAGCGTGAGTCCGGCAAGACCCACAGCCTCAAAGGAGGGCCGGATAGAACCTCAGCCGTTCACAACCTCTGTAGGCAGGACAGCTAGGCGACGGCGCCGAGCACCCCTGCGAGAGGCCGGGGGATCCGCTCCGGCCCGAGTGCGTCGACGAGCAGCGGCGGATAGCGAGTGCTCCGCCCGTCGGCGGCGTGGAACCAGCGGCGAAGCTGTGCCTGGACGGGGCGCCCGCGCCAGGCCGGCTGGTTCTGGAAGTTCCGGAACGTCTCGAGGTCGCCCTGCGTCGCGAGAACCTCCTCGACCTGCGAAACGCCGAGCGCCCGGATCAGCTCGTCCTCGAGGTTCTCGACGCAGACGAAGGTCGCATCCCCGAGCACGCGGCGGAACCAACGTTCCTCCGGAGCGTCGCACAGGCCCGCGAGGCACCGTCCCTCGTAGCTCGCGGCAACGCGTCCGACCGCCTGGGCACCGCCGATCGGCACGATCTCGATGCCTTCGGCGGCGAGATCGAGACCGAGCTTCCCCGCGACCGCCTCGAGCGCGATCCGGTCCGTGATCCCTTCCACGAGCACGACGCCCATGCCCGGACGCTAGCCTGACCCCGTGGCGACCGGCGGCTACGTCCTCCAGCTCGGCGAGGTTCCGTACCTCGAGGCGTGGGATCTGCAGCGCTCCCTCGCCGGCGCCGTGTCGCAGGGCGCGATCCCCGACACGATCGTCCTCCTCGAGCACCCGCCCGTCGTGACGCTCGGCCGGCGGACCGACGAGACCGCCGAGCTCCACGTGCCCGAGGGAGCGGAGGTCGAGGTCGTCGAGACCGACCGCGGCGGTAAGTCGACGTACCACGGGCCCGGCCAGCTCGTCTGCTACCCGATCCTCGACCTGAAGCGGCACGGCCGCGACGTGAAGCAGTACGTCCGCAACCTCGAGGAGGCGCTGATCGGCACGCTCGCATCGCTCGGGGTCGAGGGGACGCGGCTGGAGGGCCTCACGGGCGTCTGGCTCCAGCGGCCGCCGCGCAAGATCGCGTCGATCGGCGTCCACGTCTCGCGCTGGGTGACGACGCACGGCTACGCGCTCAACGTCGACCTCGACCCGGCGCCGTTCACCGACTGGATCACGGCGTGCGGGCTCGAGGACGCGATGTTCACGACGATCGGGCGCGAGCTCGGACGGCCTGTGACGGTCGACGAGGTGCGACCCCACGCGGTCGCGGCGCTCGAGGACGTGTTCGGGCTCGAGCTCGAAGACCTACCCGCGGAGGACGGCAGCGGTCTCTGGCCGCAGCCGCTCCACGCGCAGCTCGCCACCCGCTAGGGCAGCCAGTCCTCCCGGAACGTCCCCTCCTGCCGGCCCGGGAACCGCGCATAGGCGACGTTTGGCTCCGTCGTCTCCTGCTCCGCGCTCGCATCGTGCTTCATCGCGACCTCGGAGTAGGGGTAGCCGCCCCAGGCGCCGTTCGCGTGCTCGCGGGAGCCGAGCGCGAGGATCGCCGCCGGCCCCGAGCCCGCGCCGACGATCGTGTGCGACACGTTCGGCGGGCAGTGGAAGAAGTCCCACTGCCGCAGCGGTCGCTCCTCGTCCTCCACGATCAGCACCGCCTCGCCCGAGAGGACGAGGAAGCCCTCCTGGTCCGCCTCCCAGTGGTACATCGACATCGGCTGGCCCGGCTCGAGCACGAAGAGGTTGACGCCGACCTGCGCCTCGTCGTCGCCCACCAGATCCGCCACCGAGCCGCGCGGGCCGCGATCCCACCACTTCGTCTCGCGGAGGTTGCGGACGAACCAGCTCACGGCAGGGATCCTACGCGCGAAGGCCGTCGAGCACGACGTCGAGATAGCGCCGCCACTGGCCTGCGGGAGCGCTCGTCAGAGCCGAGCGGACGAGGAGCTGGACGTCGCGCGGCTCGACGTCGGCCCGCACCGCCCCAGCGAGCTGCGCACGCGAGACGATCTTCGCGACGAGCCGGCCTAGCTTGGCGGCCCCGGGCTTCTCGCCGCAGTGGACGACGCAGCGATGCAGCCCCGGCGTCGCCATGTTGAGCTCGGCCACCCGCCGCGCGAAGTCGAAGAACGCCTCGCCGGCATCGTCGGCCCGGAGCGCCTCCTCCGCGAGCGCACGCATCTCCCCGACGTGGCGCTCGATCACCGCGAACATGAGGTCGTCCTTCGTCGGGAAGCGGCGGCACACCGTGCCGTGCCCCACCCCGGCGAGCCGGGCGATCTCGTCGATGCTCGCGTCGGGCCCCGACGCGGCGAACGCCTCGGTCGCCGCGTCGAGCACCCGCTCGAGGTTTCGTCGCGCGTCGGCGCGGAGCTCGGTCATCAGGCGCCGGCAAGCGCGGGCTCGCGCTCGGCCTCCGCCTCGATCCGCGCGACGTGATGCTTCCGCAGGAGCGCAAGCAGGACGACGAGGCTCCCCGCGACGAGGACGCCCGCGCCCGCGAACGCGTAGTGGAAGCCGTGAACCTGTGCAGCCGCCGAGCTCCCGTGGGTGTGCCCGGTCGCGATCGTCGTGAGGATCGCGAGCCCGAGTGCCCCGCCGACCTGCTGCGACGTGTTGAAGAGGCCCGACGCGAGGCCCTGGTCCTCATCGTCGAGGCCGGTTGTCGCCACGAGCGTCAGCGGCATGAAGATTGCGCCCATCCCGAGCGCGCCGACGATCATGCCCGGCAGGACGTCGACCGCGTACGAGCCGTCGACCGGCATCCGCGCGAACAGGATCATCCCGACGACGGTCAGCACCATGCCGGCAGCCGCAACGGGCCGCACCCCGATGCGCGGGGCGAAGCCAGAGGCGAGACCCGCCGAGAGCATGACGCCAGCCGTGAAGGGCAGGAAGGAGACGCCCGCCTTGAGCGGCCCGAAGCCGAGCACCCTCTGAATGTAGAGCGAGTTGAAGAAGAACATCGCGAACATCCCCGAGAAGGCGAGAAACATGGCCAGGTTCGCCGTCAGGAGCGAACGCACCCGGAAGATGGAAAGCCGGACGAGCGGCTCGGCCGACCGCTGCTCGATCGCGACGAAGGCGGCGAGAAGCGCGACGGCCGCGACGAACGAGACGATCGTCGTCGTCGAGCTCCACCCGTGCGAGGCGGAGTTCACGAGCGCGTAGACGAGCGCCATCAAGCCGCCCGTGACCGTGACGGCACCGGCGACGTCGTAACCCTGGTGCACGTGCTCGTCCTTCGACTCCGGCACGAGGCGGGTGGCCGCGAGGAAGGTGAGAATGCCGACCGGCACATTGACGAAGAAGATCCAGCGCCACGAGAACGACTGCGTGAGCGCGCCGCCGAGCACGAGGCCGACCGCCGAGCCGCCGATCGCGATCGCGGCCCAGACACCGAGCGCCCGCGCCCGCTCCTTCCCCTCGGCGAACGTCGTGGAGATGATCGAGAGCGCGGCCGGCGAGATGAGCGCCGCGCCAAGGCCCTGCAGCGCCCGGAAGCCGATCAGCTCCCCAGACGACGTCGCGATCCCGTCCAGCAGCGACGCCGCGGTGAAGACCACGAGCCCGACGAGGAAGAGCCGCTTCCGTCCCAGGAGGTCACCGGCGCGCCCACCGAGCAAGAGGAAGCCGGCGAAGACGAGCGTGTACGCGTTGACCACCCATTGCAGGCTGGCCTCGTTCTTGAAGCCGAGCGAGGTCTGGATGTGCGGCAACGCGACGTTCACGATCGTCGCGTCGAGGACGACCATGAACTGCGCGAGACAGATGATGACGAGAACGACCCAGGGATTCGTGGAATGGCGACTCATGCGACTCCTTGCGTAAGCGGACTACTCAGTCCGTTTCAGGCTAGCAGCGGTCCGTCCCGCTACGCCACCTAGACTGGAACGCGATCATGAACTCATCGCTTCCCGTCGCCGAACGGCCTCGCCGGCCCGAGTGGATGAAGGTGCGGGCACCGTCAAAGGACGGCTCGTACTTCGACGTGCAGAAGCTCGTCCACGGGCTCTCGCTGCACACGATCTGCGAGGAAGCGCGCTGCCCGAACATCTCGGAGTGCTGGGGCCGCGGCACCGCGACCTTCCAGATCCTTGGCGACACCTGCACGCGCGCCTGCCGTTACTGCTACGTCCACTCCGGCAAGCCCGAGGCGCCGCCCGACCCGCTCGAGCCGCTGCGGCTCGCCCAGGCGGCCGCGCAGATGCAACTCAAGCACGTCGTCGTCACCTCCGTCGACCGCGACGACGTCCCCGACCGAGGCGCCGGCCACTACGCGGCCACGATCCGGGCGCTCAAGGCGAAGCTGCCCGAGGCCTCGATCGAGGTCCTGACCCCCGACTTCCTCGGAGTCGAGGAGGAGGCGCTGCAGACCGTGCTCGCCGCGCGCCCCGAGGTCTTCAACCACAACATCGAGACCGTGCGCCGCCTGCACGCCCGGATGCGCGGCGCGAAGGCGAGCTACGACGGGGCGCTGTGGCTGCTGCGCCGGGCGAAGGAGATCGCGGCAGGCGCCGAGCCCGCGTACCCCGTGTTGACGAAGTCGGGGATCATCGTCGGTCTCGGCGAGACGAACGACGAGGTCGTCGAGACGATGCGCGACCTGCGGGTGAACGGCGTCGACGTCGTCACGATCGGCCAGTACCTCCAGCCGAGCGCGAAGCACGCGCCGATCGACCGCTGGGTGCACCCCGACGAGTTCCGCTGGTTCCGCGAGCAGGGCGAGGCGCTCGGCTTCGGCTCGGTCTTCTCGGGCCCCCTCGTGCGGAGCTCGTATCGGGCGGACGAGCAGAGGCACGCAGCCGCGACCGGCCGCGGCGCGGTCGCCTACTAGAACGACGAGGGCCCGGCGAACCGGGCCCTCGCAACGTCTGTGCTGACTTGCTTTGCTAGCAGCCCGTCGCCGGAGCGCGGAATCCCGAGAAGGGGTTCAGGTCGCCCATCAACGTGTAGCGACCGCCGTTCGCCGACGTTGTCTGAGTCGGTTCCGAGACATCGTTCGGCGCCGTTCGCATGAACCACGGCAGCAACGCCTCGTCCTCCGGGTGGTAGTACCCGTCGGCGCTCTGCGTCCCGTTCGGGTTCGGCCCCTGCTCGTAGGTGTTCGTCCCCATCGCGAAGCCGATGGCCACGACCGGGTCGCCGGTCTCGAGGATGTTCGTGCAACCGTACTGCGGCGCGGTCGGCGTCAGCCACGGCTCGACCCAGTTGTTCACGAACGGGTCGTCCGCCCACTCGCTGATCTCGTGCGAGAGCGCGTGGATGTCCTGCAGCGCCCAGTCGGTGCCGCTGTCCGGCCGCGAGTAGATGCCCGGCTGGACCCACGAGGCCCACGCGAACGTCTGGAGCTTTGCGTTGCCATTTGAGTTGCCGCTGCCGTAGCCGAGGCCGACGGGGATCGTCCCGTGGAACCCGATCACGCAGCAGTTGCCGGGACTACCGATGTAGTTCATGACGCTGTCAGTCAGGTAGATCGGCAGGTGCGTCGGATCGGCCTTCGTCTCGAGGTTCTTGATCTGCGCCGCCCACCAGTTGATGTCGACGTCCCCGAAGATGACACCGCGGCCGCTTTGAAGAACTGTGCCGTGGTTCTGCGGGACGTTGATCGTGACCGGCGGCAGCACATGCGGGACTAGCCGGAGGTGATACGCATTGCCGGCGCCTGTCTGGTTGAACTGGGCCCGCATCGTCGCGTCCTCGAGCTGGAGCGGCACACCCGCGTCACCCTGGGAGAGGGTGCCACCCGGGCCGCCACACAAGCTGCCCTGGATGATGCCCAGCGGTGGTCCCGAGTCGTACGTGCAGCTTGGAATGGTCGCGGCAGGCGTCGTGCCGTAGTCGTTAGTCGCGAACTGCGGCGAAGCGAGTGTCGCGGCGGCGACGCTCGAGCCATCGAACGTCCACTTCTGCCCGTAGGCCGTGATGACGACGTTGATCGGCGTGATGTCGGTCTGGATCGTCGAGTCGCAGGCCGAGCCCGAGCACGCGTACGGATCGGCGCCGACCATGTTGTAGCCGTACGTGATGCCGTCGGCCGGATCCGTTGTCGATCCCCACCAGTGCGGGATCGTTCGAGTTAGCGGCTCCGGAGGCTGTCCACCGCCGATCGTCGTGAAGTTGGCCTGCAGCTGCGAGTCGGCGATCACGGGGATCGAAGACGCCGACTTCGAGCTCGCCGCCGAAGCCGTCCCGACGACCGCGACTGCGACGAGCACGAGACCTAGCAGCAAGCCGAGCTTGCGATATCTCATCTCAGGTTCTCCCCCTTGCTTGTGGTGCAGAGCAGAGTGCGAGGCGCCAGATTCTCACATGGGCGCAGAGAGCGCCACGATCAACTGTCCGCCCCATCGACGCTCGAATGGTGGTCCGAAGACGGCCATTCTGCAACCTCTCGACGCACACGCTCTAGGCGGCGACCCACCGCCGCGAGCAGCGCCACGCGGCCGAGACCGGGCGCGGGCGCCGTCGCCTATTGAGGATAGGGGGCTCCCGCTAGCGAGCGGGCCCGATCTTGAGCCTCACGTGCATGGCGCCCCGCCGCGGCACCCGCAGGGTTGCGGGCTTGACGTGACCTGAGAGCGGGGGCGGAGCTAGCGAGATCCGGTACTCGCCTGGCGGGAGCCGAAGGGCGAACGATCCGTTCGGCCGGACCCTCGCCCGCACAGGCTCGTGTCCGCGTCGCGAGAACGTGATGAAGCGACCGACCGGGATCGGGTCGCACGGCTCGCCCGGGAAGCAGCCCGGCGACCCTGCACCGCTGCGATCGAGCTTCCCGTGCACGTTCGGCCCGGTCCCCCCGCCGGTCTCTGCGAACGCCCCGCCGACGGCCGCCACCGCCGCAACGAACGCGATCGCGAGCATCCGCACCATCCCGCGAGAGTAGCGAAGCAGCGGGGCCGGCATCGCTGCCGGCCCCGCTGCTCTCTACCGAAACCTCTTCGAACCGAGCGTTACGGCCCGAAGAAGGTCATTAGCCTTGCTGACCAGGTCTGCCTTGTCGCTCGCCGTTCCGTACGCCTCCAGCGGGAAGGCGAGGAAGACGACCTTGTACCCGTCGCTGTAGCTCAGGGCGTCGGGCTGCGCGGCGTCGTCGGTGAAGATCGGCTGCGCGGGTGCGATCGGCGTGATCTGGTCCTCGTAGTTTGCACCGAGAACCGAGTGGTCGATACCGATGGCCCCGATGCCGTCGGTCAGCGTCCCACCGACACCGTGCACGGCACTGGTGGGCTTGTCGTTCTGTGCCTCCGACCCGTCCCAATTGATGTGGATGTAGTCGGAGAAGAACGGCGCCGTGCCGGCCGCCTGGTCGAGGATGTCCTGACCGGACATCAACAGGTGACCGCCGCCGTCGAGGAACGTCGACAGCTCCGACTCGTACGGCCCGACCGGATCCGGGTAGCTGTTCCCCGTGAACCAGACGACGGTCTTGAAGTCCAGCAGGAACGTCTGCGGAAGAGTCGTCCCGTCGGCCTTCAGGTCCCAGACCTCGAACGGGACGCCCGCCGCCGTCAGAGCGTCTCTGTACGACTGCTGGACGTCGGGATTGTTGTCGTCGTTGTCCACGAGCAGCGCGTCGTTCGGGCCCACGCCGATCGTCTTCACGGTTCCGCTGGCGGAGACGGTCGCGTCGTTGGTCGAGGTCGCGGTCACTGTGGCGACGCTGTCACCCGTGGCCCCACTGTCGATGTGGACTCGGACACAGACGTCCGTCGAATCCCCGGACGCCACCGTCGGCGTCGTGCCGGAGGCCAGCGGCGTCGTGCAGCTCGAGTCGAGGAAGCTGACGGCGAACCCTGTGGCCGAGCCGGACGACGACATCGTGTAGGTGTCGTCGTTGAAGCCCCGGTTCGTCACGGTCACGTGATAGTCGACGTCGACCGGGCCGGCCCCGCCGTTCGCCTGCGCCGCCGGAGCGAGGCTGACAGCGTACGGGGGCGCGATCTGCGAGACGAACGGCGAGCCCGTGGTGCCGACGCCCTGGTCCGACGTGACGGTGACGCCGTCGTTGACGATCGAGGTGGTGCCCTTCTTGAGGATGCTGTTCACAGTGACGGAGAAGTGCACCTGGACGCTGCCGCCGGCCGGAACCGTGAGGCCGCTCCAGGTCACCGTCCCGCCCGAGAGCGTGCCGCCGTCCTGCGCACTCGCGAAGGTCGTATTGGCTGGCACCGGATCGGTGATGGTCACTCCGGTCCCGTCCTGGTTGCCGATGTTCTTCAGCGTGAGCGTGTAGTCGATCGTGCTGCCCGGCCCGACCGGCTTGCCGGCGTCGGCGATCGCCAGGTCGAAGGCGGGAACCGAGAGGTTGTCGTTCAGCTTCCACGCCGACCGCCCGTACGTGCCCGCAACGAGCGTGCGCACGCCCGGCTGCGACGGATCGAGGCTGAGCTGCGCGACGGTGACCGCGGGCAGGCCCGCGCCGAGCTGGCCCCAGCTCGCCCCACCGTCGAACGTGACGAAGTTCCCGACGTCGGTGCCGATGTACAGCGTGTTCGGGTACGACGGGTCGAGGACGACCGAGTTCACCGGCGTGTCGGGCAGGTTGCCGGAGATGTCCGTCCACTTCTGGCCGCCGTCGGTCGTCTTGAACACGTGACCCGGATGGCCGGACGTGCCCGCGTTGAAGCCGTCGAACGCGGCATAGGCGATCCGGTAGTTGCTGCGGTCGACGGCGATGCTCGAGACCGGGCGTCCCGGCAGCCTCTTGTCGGCACGGATCCACGTCGGGTTGTCGCTCGTCTGCGCGTTCGGGCTCACGTACACATAGCCCATCTCTGAGCCCGTGTAGACCGCCTGTCCGCCGCCGATGCCGACCGCGGAGATCGTGCAACCGCGGCCGCCGTTCGGTGCCGGCCCGGTGCAGCCGGCCGTCAGGTCGCCACTGATCGGCTTCCAGGTGACGTCGGCTGCCCCAGGCGCCTTCGCGTTGTCGGTCCGATAGAGGCGATAGGTGCCCAGGAAGAGCTGGTTCGGATTGTCCTGGTTCATCACCCACGGGACGTAGAACTCGGACCGGTCGGTGAGGTTGATGCCGTTCCGGATGTACGAGTTCGAGAAGAGACACCCTCCGCCGCAGGACGGATCGTCCCGGTACGGCGAGATGCCGTAGTAGGTGCCGTAGACGTACTGCCAGTCGGTCGGATCGACCAGGACCTGGCCGCCGTCACCGCTGAACAAGTCGTACCAGTTCGTCGCCGAGCTGAAGGGGTGCTCGGTGCCGTTGTCCTGGCTGCCTCCCCAGATCCATGGCGGGTTCGTCGGGTTCGTGGCGATGCTCGTGAACGTGGTGGTCGAGAGCGAGCCGTTGAGGTCCTGCCAGTCGGCGTCGCTCAGCGGATCCGACGCGCTGGACCGGCCGCCGAGGTCCGGGCTGTACCAGACGCCGCCGTCCGAGCCGATCAGCACGTGCTGCGTGTTCGAGGGGTCGAACGCGACAGCGTGGAAGTCGGGATGCTGGTCGTAGCCCAGGTTCCTCCAGGTCTGACCGCCGTCCGTCGAGCGGAAAATCCCGCCCGCGCCGTGCGCGTAGTCGTAGACGCCTGCGGCGAAGACGACGTCGGGGTTCGTCGGATCGGCCTCGATCACGTTGTCGTAGAAGCACTGACCATCGCAGTAGTCGAGGACGCTCTCCTGACCGCTGCCCACCGGGAGCTCGGTCCAGTCCGCGCCGGCGTCAGTGGACTTGAACACCGTGGAGGCGTGATGATGCCCAGCCGTGTCGTACCAGTCGAAGCCGGCATACAGCGTCGCCTGCGACTGGCTGGCGGGATGGGAGACCGAGATGGAGAAGCGGGTCGGCGCGGCCGCGTAGTTGGCGTCTGTCGGCAGCCCGTTCATGATCGTCTTCCAGCTGTGGCCGCCGTTGGTGCTCTTGTAGATCGCGTCACCCCAGAACGTCGCGTACAGGTCCCCGTTCTGCGGGTCGAGCTCGAGATCCGTGGCGCCGTGCGAGGCCGGCGGTGCCAGCTTGAGTAGCGACCAGGTCGCGCCGCCGTCGGTGGACTCCCAGATACCGAAGCGTGAGTGCTGCACCGGCGAGGTGCGGCGGGCGCCGCCACGGCCGCGCAGCGTCGCGGCGTAGAGGTGGTCCGCGTTGTTCGGATCGACGACGAGCCGTGAGGTGGACACGCCGTAGAAGTAGTCACCCGAGACGTGATTCCACGTGTTGCCGCCGTCGGTCGACTTGAGGATCCCGTTGCCGAAGTAGCTGTCGCCCGAAAGCGCGCCCTCGCCCGTCCCCGCGTAGACGACGTTGTCGGCCGAGGGGGCAACTGCCAGCGCTCCGATGTGGAGCGAGGGCAGGTTATCGGTCTTCGGGACCCACGCCTTATTCGCGTCGTCCCAGACCCAGATGCCGCCCCCGGCGGCGCCGAGGATGCGCGTGCCGTCCTGGCGAATCGCCAGTGCGCCGACCCGGCCGCTGACGCGGATGAAGTTGCCCGAGTCTCGCGTCGGCTGGATCAGCCCGGTCGGCCCGGCGAGGGACCAGGCGCCGGAGAACGTCGTGGGCGTGGAGGGCGTGGAGTTCGACACATGCCCCAGCTTCTTGCCCTGGGCCGCCGCCTGAGCTCGTAGAGCTCCGGCCTGCGAGATGTCGAGTGGAGTGCTGCCGGCGATTCGTCGGCTCGTGAAGTACTGATCGCGGGCGACGAGCGCACTTCCTTCGTCTTCGCCGTAGCCCTCGTTGGCGAGCGGCTCCTTTGCGAACTCGCGGTTCACCAGAGGCTGTGATCCCGGCTTGTGGCTGGGTGAACCCCCGAGCACTGCATACGCTGTCCCGCCGCCGATTGCCGCGATGACCGCCACGGCAATCCCGGCAAGCAACCAGCGTCGGCCGAGCAGCAAGCCGAGCTTCCGATCCCTCATGTCAGCTCTCCTCCCCTTCGCTTTTGATGCACCAACAAGAGCGATGAACGCCGAACGGACAGGCCACCTGTCCTGCGACCCGATCCGTAGATCCTACTCTGAGCGAGCCCCTGCCGAATTGTCAAACGGGGTGGAGCTCCTCGATCCGAACTCGGCTCAGCCATGCGGTTTGGCCATCGCGCGGTAGTCGAGGGCCTCGTCGAGCACCGAGTCCTCGATGCCCTTCTCCCGCGCCACCTCGCGCAGCGAGCGGCCGGACGCGGCCGCCTCCTTGACGATCTCGGTCGCCCGGTCGTAGCCGATGTAGGGGTTGAGCGCAGTCGCAGCCGAGAGCGTGAGCTCGGCGTAGCGCTCGCAGATCTCGCGGTTCGCCTCGATCCCGTCGACACACTTCTCGGCAAAGAGCCGGCACGCGCTCGCGAGCAGCTTCACCGAGTCGAGGATGTTCCGCGCGATGAGCGGCACGAAGACGTTGAGCTCGAAATGCCCCTGCATCCCGCCGATCGCGATGGCGGTGTCGTTGCCAATCACCTGTGCGGCGACCTGGGTCACGACCTCCGGCATCACGGGGTTCACCTTGCCGGGCATGATCGAGCTCCCCTTCTGGAGCTCGGGCAGTGCGATCTCGGCGAGGCCGGCGCGCGGGCCGGAGCCGAGGAAGCGGATGTCGTTCGCAACCTTCGTCAGCGAGACGGCGACCGTCTTCAGCGCGCCGGACGCCTCGACGATGCCGTCGCGGGCGGCCTGGGCCTCGAACGGGTCGGCCGGCGCCGAGATCTCGAGTCCCGTCTCGCGCGCGAGCAGCTCACGCACGCGCTCGGCGAACTCCGGGTGCGTGTTGAGGCCCGTGCCGGTGGCGGTGCCGCCGAGCGGGATCTGGCCGAGCCGTGGCAGCGCGTCGCGGACGCGCGCGATCCCCTGCCGCACCTGGGCGGCGTAGCCCGCGAACTCCTGGCCGAGCGTCACGGGGACGGCGTCCATCCAGTGCGTGCGCCCGGACTTGACGACGTCTTCGAACTCCCGCGCCCTCGTCTCGAGGGACTCGGCGAGCCGCTCCATCGCCGGCAGCAGGTCGTTGACGATCTCGTCGAGCACGGCGAGGTGCACGGCCGACGGGAAGACGTCGTTCGAGGACTGGCCCATGTTGACCTCGTCGTTCGGGTGGACGTCCTCGCCGGCCAGCGTCGCGATCACCTCGTTCGCGTTCATGTTCGACGAAGTGCCGGAGCCGGTCTGGAAGACGTCGATCGGGAACTGGTCGTCGAGCTCGCCGTCGACGATCCGCGCTGCGGCGACCGAGATCCGCTCCGCCTTGTCCGCGTCGAGCAGTCCGAGCTCGGCGTTGACGCGCGCCGCGGCTCCCTTGATCCGGCCGAGCCAGCGCGCGACCGGCGCCGGGATCGGCTCGCCCGAGACGGGAAAGTTCTCGACGGCCTTCGCGGTCTCGCCTCCCCAGAGCTCCTGCCGTTCCCCGGCCTTCGCCACAGAGGCGAGTGTAGGCGAGCGTCGGCGGGCGGTGTTTCGGGGAACTACGCGACCGACGCGCGGCGCCGCTCGACCGGCGCCGGCTTGCGCGTCGGGCGGCGGTCGGACTCGGCCACCTCGAGCACGGGCGCCCAGCCGAGGTACCCGCACTCGGGACACTCGGGCGACTCGAAGTGGCTGAAGCGGTCGCGGTGCGCCACCCGGGTCTTGCGGCAGTGGAGGCATTCGACGACGAGGGACTTCATACCCGGTCCATCGGCTCGGATGGGTGACGCGATCTCCCCCGATCGGGGGGACTATCGCTTGCTCGCGACGCGCTCGGCGGCGGCGAGCAGCTCGTCCCACGAGCACAGCTTCACGCGAGGCCGGCCCGTCTTCTCCCCCACGGCGCGCTCGGCCTCGTCGATCGCACACCAGCCGGCGTACTCGACGACGCGAACACCCCGCTCGGCGAGCAGCGCGTCGACGGCCGCGGCGCTCGTCCCCGGCTTCGGCTCCAGGCGGCCGGCCGCGACGTCCTCGAGCAGAAGCTCGACGGTCTCGGTCGCGTCCTTCTTGTTCGTGCCGATCACACCGGTCGGGCCGCGCTTGATCCAGCCGGCGCAGTAGACGCCCGGCTCCACGCGTCCGCCCTCGTTCGGGATCGTGCCCCTCGCCCGGTCGAACTTGACACCGGGAACCTCGACGCCGCGATAGCCGACGCTGCGAAAGACGAGCCCGCACGGCAGCGTCTCGCGCTCCTCCGTCGGCACAGCACGATCGTTCGCGTCGAGCTCGTTGCGGACGAGCTCGATTCCCTCGACGCGCTCGGAGCCGAGGATGGCCACCGGCGATCGGAAGAAGCGAAAGACGACCCGGCGGGGCTTCCCCTCCGGCTCGCGCGCCGCGAGCTCCCGCAGCACGGCGAGGTTCCGCTCTGCGTTCGTGCTCTTCGGCTCCGCGCCCTCGAGGTCCGCCTCCTCGACGACGACGTCCGCACCGGCGAGCTCGCCCATCTCCTGCAGCTCCGGCGTGGTGAACGCGGCCTGAGCCGGTCCGCGCCGCCCGACGACGACGATCTCGCGCAGCGGCGCGCTCTCGATGGCCACGATCGAGGCGTCCGTCGCATCCGTCGGCGCGAGCTCAGAGTGCGTCAGCGCCAGCATCCGCGCAATGTCGAGCGCCACGTTGCCGTTCCCGATCACCACCGCGCGCTCGACCGCGAGGTCGAACTCGAGCTGCTGGAAATCGGGGTGCCCGTTGTACCAGGCGACGAACTCGGTGGCAGCCCAGGACCCGGGGAGGTCCTCGCCCGGGAGGCCGAGCCGACGGTCGCTCTGAGCACCGACGGCGTAGACGACCGCATCGTAGAGACGCGCGAGGTCGCCGTGCTCGAGGTCACGACCGATCTCGACGTTGCCGAGGAAGCGGAAGCCGGGCTGCTCGGCGATCCGCTCGAACGCGCGCGACACCGTCTTCAGCTTCGGGTGGTCCGGGGCGACTCCGAGCCGGACGAGCCCCCACGGCGTGGGCAGCCGCTCGAGCATGTCGACCTCGACAGGAGGATCGGCGGACAGCAGTGCGCCGGCGGCGTAGAAGCCCGCCGGTCCGGACCCGACGATGGCGACGCGCATGACGTCGCCGATGCTAGTCGCCCTTGCCCGGGTACCGGTCTTCGAGGGTGAGCATCACGCGGCGCAGAAGCGCGTTGAGCTGCTCCTTCTCGCGGTCGGTCAGCGCGTCGGCGAGCAGCACCTCCTTCTGCGCCTGGATGCCCATCGCCTGCTGGTGCTTCTTGCGACCCTTCACGGTCAACTCCACGAGCACGCTCCGCCGGTCGGCGGGGTCGCGCAGACGGCGGACGAGGCCTTCCGCCTCGAGCGCGTCGAGTCGGCTGGTCATCGCGCCGCTCGTCAGGTCCGCGCGGCGCGCGAGCTCACCCGCCTTGCGGCGGTACGGCTCGCCGGTCCAGCGCAGCGCCGTGAGCACGTGCCAGTCGCTGTACGTGAGCCCGAGCTGGTCGAGCGTCTCATCGTGCATCCACCTGATGCGTCGGTTGATGCCGCCGATGCGGTCGACGATCCCCTCGACGGTCAGGTCGAGGTCGGCCGGCAGATCGGCGCCGATCTCCTCGAGAAAGCGGTCGACGTGGTCCCGCTCGCCGCTCTTCCTCGTCCTGGCCACGGGCGAAGTGTCCATCAAATTTCTCTTGACGTCAAGCTACCTTGATTGATAGTCTCTCGTTATCAAGATACTCGATGTCAAGGAGGAGGCGCGGCCACGTACCTGTCAGACCCCCAGTTCGCCCAGCTCGTCCATGCGGAGCACACGGCGCACCTGCGTGCCGCCGCGCTCCCGACCCGATCGAGGAGGACGCCATGGCAACCACAGAGACCACGTATCGCGTTCTTTCGCTTCCCCAGGAGGGCCGCGAGGGTGACGGCGACCGGGTGTTCATCCGCCTCCGCCGCACGCTCGACATAGGAGCCTTCGGCGCTGGCGCGATGTACCAGGCGAAGGCCGGCGAGGAGGTCGTCGGAGAGCACGACGAGCTCGGCCCCGGCGCCGACGCCCACGAGGAGCTGTACGTCGTCGTGCAGGGAAGTGCGACGTTCACCCTCGACGGCGATGACGTGGAGGCGCCGCATGGCACCGTCGTCTTCGTCCAGCCGGGGACGCTGCGGAAGGCAGTGGCGACGAGCGACGAGACGATCGTGCTCGCCGCCGGCGGCCGGCGCGGCGAGGCGTACCGCCTCCCGCCGGGCGCCGAGCTTTTCGACTTCTTCGAGCACTACAACCGGCAGGACTACGAGGGCGCGCTGGCCGCGTGCCACGTCGCGCTCGAGAAGTTCCCCGGCAACGCGCTGATCCTCTACAACGTCGCCTGCATGAAGAGCATGCTCGGGCGCGGCGACGAGGCGCTCGAGACGCTTCGCGTCGCGGTCGACGCATGGCCGAGGTTCAAGGAGAACGCGCAGGCCGACGACGACTTCGCGTCGCTCCGCGAGGATCCGCGCTTCGTCGAGCTAGTGGGGTGACACCAGCGGCTCGTGGACGCAGCCGCCACTGACGCGCTCGGGCGTCAGTGTGAACAAGCAGGGCCGCAGCCGGCTGCGTCCCCGGGCGCCTCGCCGTCGGCCACCTGGAACGAGTGGCCGCAGCCGCACGAGGAGACGGCGTTCGGGTTCTCGATCTTGAACCCCGACTCCTGGATCGTCTCGAGGTAGTCGACCTGTGCGCCCATGAGGTACGGGGCGCTGAAGGGATCGACGACGACAGCGACGCCCTCGCACTCGAACTCGTGGTCACCCTCCTGGGCGCCACGGTCGAAGCCGAGCCCGTACTGGAAGCCGGAGCAACCGCCGCCCTCGATCGCGACGCGCAGCACCGAGACGTCCTCCTCCGACGCCATCAGGCCACGGATCTTCGCCGCGGCCGCGGGCGTCAGCGAGACGATGCTGCCGGTGCGCTCCTGAATCTCCATCGGGCTCGCATCGTAGCAATGTGCGTCCCCCTCACCCGGCCGCGCGGACGACGCCGCGAGGCCGGACTTTGTAACAGCCGCTGCAGGCATCGCTACGTCGATTCGGTACCTGCAAGTGCAGGTCTGGCGACATTGATAACGTCATCGCGATTCGGTGAGTGCGGGTAAGGGGAGACGCGCGAAGTAGATGCTCCACAGCTGGCTGCCATTCCTGATCTACGGGATCCTCGCGCTCGCCATTCCCGGCTCGATGATGTGGATGTCGTTCCGGTTCGCGCAGCGCCCGGCACGCCGCACCCGGGCCCGCACAATGCCGTTCGAGTCGGGCGTGTCGACGGGGCCGCTGCCGCGACAGCGCTTCAGCGTCAGCTTCTACCTGACGGCGATGCTGTTCATCGTCTTCGACATCGAGATCGTCTTCCTCTACCCGCTCGCCGTGCAGCTCCACGCGCTCGGCTGGTTCGGCTTCGCGGAGCTTTCCTTCTTCATCGTCATCCTCCTCGTCGCGTACGTCTACATCTGGCGCAAGGGCGCCCTGAACTGGTGACCCTCGGTGGCTGACGAGCCGACGCGCCTGCGCGACTACGGCCTCCAGTCGGAGCGGCTCCTCTGGCCGACGAAGGAGCCGTCGCGGTTCGAGGAGGACCTCGGCGTCGACGAGCTCGAGCGTGCGCTCGGGTTGACGACGCTCGAGAAGGCCGTGCGCTGGGCGCAGACGAAGTCGATGTGGCCCGACACCTTCGGGCTCGCCTGCTGTGCGATCGAGATGATGTCGATCGTCTCCGCGCGCTACGACATCGCGCGCTTCGGGATGGAGGCCTTCCGCTCGTCGCCGCGCCAGGCCGACCTGCTCATCGTCTCGGGCCGCGTCGCCCACAAGATGGCGCAGCCGCTGCGCCAGATCTACGACCAGATGGTCGAGCCGAAGTGGGTGATCGCGATGGGCGTCTGCGCGAGCTCGGGCGGGATGTTCAACAACTACACGATCCTCCAGGGCGTCGACCGCATCGTCCCCGTCGACATCTACGTCCCGTTCTGCCCGCCGCGGCCCGAGGCGCTGATGGAGGGGATTATCCGCCTGCACGAGGCGCACCTCGCCGGCGTGCCGCCCGCGTACGAGCGCGTCGGAGTGGCCACGTGACGGAGTGGTCCCGCGTGCCGGGCTATGTCTCGCATCGCGAGGGGCCCGAGATGCCAACGGTGACGGTCGAGACGGAGCGGGTCCGCGACGCATGCCGGCACGCGCGGGACGAGCTCGGCTTCGACATGTGCGTCGACGTCGTCGCGACCGACTACCTCGGCTGGGGCGGCCAGGGCGTCTCGGGCTACATCGGTACGGCGAGCGGGCGCGACCTCATGCACCCGATGACGCAGGGCCTGCAGGTGCTGCCCGAGCTGAGGCCGAAGCGCTTCTCCGTCAGCTACCACCTGCTTGCGCTGCGGCAGGGCGCGCCGCGCGCGCGCCTCGTCTGCTGGGTCGACGAGGGCGAGCACGTGCCGAGCGTCGTGGAGGTCTGGCCGACCTGCGACTGGCACGAGCGCGAGCAGTACGACTTGATGGGGATCGTCTTCGACGGCCACCCCAACCTCGTCCGCCTCCTCATGTCGGAGGACTGGGAGGGCCATCCGCTGCGCAAGGACTACCCGATCGGCGGCGAGCCAGTCCGCTTCAGCGACGAGGAATGACCACGACGGCCGCACGCGCCACCCGCCGCGGGCCCGTCGTCGCGGAGGGGCAGTACGAGGGCTCGCGGATCCCCGCCCGGGTTCCGACCGTCCTCGACGTCCCCGAGGACCTGCGCTCGAGCGAGGACCTCCTCCGGGTCAACTTCGGCCCGAACCACCCGTCGACGCACGGCGTCCTGCGCCTGATCGTCGACCTCCACGGCGAGGAGGTGGTGGGCGTCTCGGCCGTGATCGGCTACCTCCACACCGGCTTCGAGAAGTCGATGGAGGCGAAGACGTACTGGAAATGCGTCACCTTCCCCGAGCGGATCGACTACGTCGGCTACCAGAACAACGGGCTCGTGTACGTGCTCGCGGTCGAGCAGCTGCTCGAGCTCGAGGTGCCGACGAAGGCGAACTGGATGCGGATGCTGCTCTGCGAGCTCAACCGGATCCACTCGCACCTCGTCTTCCTCGGCACGTCGGCGCTCGAGCTCGGGGCGATCTCGATGTTCTGGTACTGCTTCCGCGAGCGGGAGACGATCCTCGACCTGTTCGAGCTCGTGACGGGACAGCGGATGCACACCCGCTACTTCCAGGTCGGCGGGCTCGCGGAGGACATCCCGCCGGGCTTCTTCGGAGAGTGCCGCAAGTTCGTCGAGTGGATGCCGCACGCGCTCGACGACTACAAGGGCATCCTCGACCGGAACCAGATCTGGCTCGAGCGGACGAAGGGGGTCGGCGTCCTCTCGGCGCGCGACGCGATCGCGCTCGGGCAGACGGGCCCGAACCTGCGCGCCTCCGGCGTCGACTGGGACCTCCGCCGCGACCAGCCGTACCTCCACTACGACCA
The DNA here is from genome assembly GCA_963796265.1 of uncultured Actinomycetes bacterium. Taxonomy (GTDB): domain Bacteria; phylum Actinomycetota; class Thermoleophilia; order Gaiellales; family Gaiellaceae; genus Palsa-739. Next base: position 512,383 of record CAWCLA010000003.1, read on the forward strand.
GGTCGACTTCCAGGTGCCGGTCTACCCGGAGGGCGACGTCTACGCCCGCTACCGCGTGCGGCTGGACGAGATGGCCGAGTCGACGAACATCGTCCGCCAGTGCCTCGACAAGCTCGAGCGGATGGAGGGGATGCCGTGGATCGCGGACGACCGCAAGGTCGTGCTGCCGCCGCGCGAGGAGCTCCACACATCGATGGAGTCCCTCATCCACCACTTCAAGATCGTGACCGAGGGGTTCCGGGTGCCCGAGGGCGAGATCTACGTCGCGGTCGAGTCGCCCCGCGGCGAGTCGGGCTGCTACCTCGTCTCGGACGGCGGCCCGAAGCCGTGGCGCATCCATTTCCGGGCACCGTCCCTCGCCGCCCTCGAGGCGACGGCGACCTGCCTCCACCGCGCGCTCGTGGCCGACCTGATCGCGGTCGTCGGCTCCCTCGACGCGGTGATGGGAGACACCGACAGATGAGCACCTTCTTCGACGAGGTGCAGGAGCTGCGGACGCGCTATCCCGAGGGGACGCGCTCGGCGGTGCTGCCCGCCCTGCGGCTCGCGCAGGAGAAGCACGGCTGGCTGTCCCGCGAGGCGATCGAGGACGTCGCCGACGCGCTCGAGCTCACGCCCGCGTACTGCTACTCCGTCGCGAGCTTCTACGACATGCTCCACCTCCAGCCCGTCGGGCGGCACACGATCGAGGTCTGCACGAACATCTGCTGCGGCCTCGTGCGACGCGCAGGCGGTGCTCGACACGTTCGAGCGCGAGCTCGGCGTCGCTCCCGGCGAGACGACGGCCGACGGCAAGGTGACGCTGAGGGCCGTCGAGTGCCTCGGCGGCTGCTCTACGCCGACCCTCGTCGCCGTCGACCAGCCTACCGGCAGTCGGTCAACCGGAGGACGTGCCCGAGATCATCGAGGAGCTCGGCGAATGAGCGAGACGACGGTCGGCGTCGCCGGAGGACCGGACGCTCGTCCTCGCGGGCTGACGAGGGCGAGCCGCTCCGCAGCCTCGCGCGTACCGCGCCGTCGGCGGGTACGCCAGCTCGAGAAGGCGCGCGGCCAGGATCCGCAGGACGAGCTGATCCAGGAGGTGATCGAAGGCAATCTGCGCGGCCGCGGCGGCGCCTGCTTCCCGACCGGCCGCAAGGCGAGCTCATCCGAGCCGGACAAGATCGCGAAGCCGAAGTACCTCACCGTCAACGCCGACGAGTCCGAGCCGGGCACGTTCAAGGACCGCGAGATGATGCTCGAAGGTCCCGCACCGGCTGCTCGAGGGCTGCCTGATCGCCGCGCACGCGATCCAGTCGGGGCACGTCTACGTCTACATCCGGGGCGAGTACCTCTCCGAGTACGAGATCACTGCGGGCGCCGTCGGCGAGGCGCGCGAGGCGGGGATCCTCGGCGACGTCGAGATCGTCATCCACCGCGGCGCCGGCGCCTACATCTGCGGCGAGGAGACCGGCTTGCTCGAGTCGCTCGAGGGCAAGCGCGGGCAGCCGCGCTCGAAGCCGCCCTTCCCGCCAATCTCAGGGCCTCTACACCTCGCCGACCCTGATCAACAACGTCGAGTCGATCGCGACGATCCCGAGCGATCCTCGAGCGTCGGCGCCGAGGAGTTCGCGAAGACGGCGCCCCGCCGGACTCGACCGGCACGGCGATCTTCTCCTCTCCGGCAACGTCGTGCGGCCCGGGAATGTACGAGGCGCCGCACTGGGACACCCCGATGCGCGAGCTGATCTACGACATACGGCGGCGGCATCGCCGGCGGGCGCACGCTGAAGGCCGTGATGCCCGGCGGCTCGTCGTTCCGGTGATGACCCCGGACGACATCGACACTCCGCTCGACGCCGACTCGCTCGGCGAGATCGGGTACGTTCTTCGGCGCGGCGTCGTGACGTCGATGGACGACCGCTGACCTGCATGGTCCAGCTCGCCTGCCGCTCGACGAAGTTCTACATGCACGAGTCGTGCGGCAAGTGCACGCCGTGCCGGGTCGGGACGCGCTGGATGGTGCAGATGATGCGACGCGATCGAGAACGGAACGTCGATCCGAACGCGACCTCGACCTGATCGCTCGACGTCGGCGACGGATCATCGGCAAGTGCTCTGCGTGCTCGGCGAATTGGCCGCGTCTACCCGTCGCGAGTTACGTCACAAGTTCCGCGACGAGTTCAGAGCTCACGTCGAGCAGGGCGGCTGCCCGTTCGGCGGCGACTCCTCGCTCGAGGGGATGCTCGCGCCGTCCGACCAGCATGACCGACCCCGATGGCGCAGGAGGCACTCGTATGAGGCCCCTGGCCGCGCCGCCTGTACTGTCCTCGCCTCCTTCGCTTGCCCCGCTTGCCAGCGACGAGCCAGGAGCCTCAACGTGAGCGCGCCGGAGACCGTGCAGGGTCACGATCGACGAGCGGGAGGTGCACGTCCCGAAGGGGATGGGCATCGTCGAGGCGGCGCTCGGCGGCGGCATGGAGATCCCGGTCTTCTGCTACGAGCCGCGGCTCGGCGCGCCCGATCGGGGCCTGCCGCATGTGCCTCGTCGAGGTCGAGGGGATGCCGAAGCTCCAGACCGGCTGCACGCTCACCGCGCAGGACGGGATGGTCGTCCGCACGGCGCGCACCTCGCCGAGAGGCCGCCGAGGGCCAGAACGCGACGCTCGAGTTCATCCTCGTCAATCACCCCCTCGACTGCCCGGTCTGCGACAAGGGCGGCGAGTGCCCGCTGCAGGACCTCACCTTCCGCTACGGGCCCGGGAACACGCGGATGAGCTTCGAGAAGCTCACCTTCGAGAAGCCGATCCCGATCTCACCCGCGATCGCGCTCGACCGCGAGCGCTGCATCCTCTGCTACCGCTGCACGCGCTTCAGCGAGAGCGTCTCGGAGGACGGTCAGCTCGTTGCCGCGAACCGCGGCGCGATGTCGGTGATCACGACCTTCGAGGACCTTCCGTACCGCGGCGCGTTCACCGGCAACGTGACCGAGCTCTGCCCGGTGGGCGCGCTGCTGCCGACGCAGTACCGCTTCGAGGGACGGCCGTGGGAGATCGTCGACGTGCCGACCGTCTGCGGGCTCTGCCCCGTGGGCTGCAACGTCAACGCGACCGTGCGCGAGGGGAAGGTGAAGCGGATCCTCTCCCGCAACCACCCCGAGATCGACGAGGGCTGGATCTGCGACAAGGGCCGCTTCGCCTTCACGCACCTGCGCGCCGGGGACCGGCTCACGCAGCCGCTGCTGCGCCGGCGCGGGCACGGTCTCGGGCAGGTCTCGTGGGAGGAAGCGCTCGATAAGGCGGCGCGGCTGCTCGGCGCAGCGCGCGGGCGCATCGTCACGGTCCTGTCCGGCTCGGAGACGGTCGAGCAGGCGTACGCGCTCGCGAAGCTGCTGCGGGTCGGGCTCGACTCGCACCAGGCGATGCTGCCGGAGGAGGTCTCTGGCGGGCTCGACGCGTACCGGCTCCCGCTGTCGGGGATCCGCGACGCCGACGTCGTCGTCGTGCTCGGGGACGTGCCGGTCGTCGAGCGCGCGCCGGTCGTCGACCTCTGGATCCGCGCGGCGCGGCGCAACGGCGCGCGCGTCGTCGACGACGCGAACGACCCGGCCGTCGCCGAGGCCGAGCGGGTCGTCCTCGTCTGGTGCGGCCCCGGCGGCCGGGGTGGGACGACGGTCGCGAAGCTCGCGGAGAAGCTCGGCCTTGCCGGCCGCGAGGGCTGCGGCGCCTTCTACCTTCCCGAGACGCCGAACGGCCGCGGCGTCACCGACGCGTGGGCCGCGTGCTGCGACGACGAGGGCGCGACGCTGGAGACGATCGGACTGCTCGTCGTGTCGGGCGACGAAGCGGCGGCCGACGAGAACGTCCGCGCGCTCGCGGAGCAGGCGGAGGCGACGATCGTGATCTCGATGTTCGGCGGGCTCGCCGCCGGCTGGGCCGACCTCGTCCTGCCGGGCACGAGCTACCTCGAGCGCGACGGGACGTTCGTCAATCTCGAGGGTCGCCTGCAGCGGCTGCGCCGGACGATTACGCCGCCGTGCCCCGACGAGCTGGAATGGATCGCGGAGCTCGCAGCGCGGTTCGGCGTCGACGTGGCCCCGTACGCCGCCGCCGTCTTCGCCGAGGTTTCCGAGCGCGTCTACGGCGGGCTTTCCTTCGGCGAGGTCGGCGAGCGGGCGCCGCTGCGCGGGTACCCGGAAGCGCAGGAGCACGTCGTCCGCGAGGCACTGCCGAAGCCGCACGCGAAGCCTCGCCGGAAGAGCCAGGTCCGGCTCGTCGCCTACAAGCCGCTCTTCTCCGGCGCCGCCGTCGAGCGGGTCCCCGAGCTCCAGTTTCAGCGGCCGCAGCCCGAGCTCGAGCTCTCCGCCGACGACGCGCGGCGGAGCAAGGTCGCGACCGGCGACCTCGTCACCGTCGGCGCGAACGGCAGCGCGCTCACCCTGCCGGCGCGCGTGAACCGGCACCTGCGCGCGGGCGTTGCGCGCGTCGCGCTCGAGCACGCAAACGGGCTGCAGGGGATCGTCGAGCTCGCCCGGGCCGATTCGGAGGTGACGCCGTGACTCCGCAGGAGCCCTGGTGGATCGCGATCATCGAGGCGGTCGTCATCGTCAACATCCTGCTCGGCCTCTTCGCCTACCTGACCCTGATCGAGCGGAAGGTGATGGGGCGCATGCAGCTCCGCTACGGCCCGAACCGCGCCGGGCCGTACGGGCTCCTGCAGCCGATCGCAGACCTCGTGAAGCTCGTCCGCAAGGAGGCCTTCGCTCCCGCTTCCGCGATCGACCTGCCGTACATCCTCGCCCCGGTCGTCTCGGCGTTCACCGCGATCGCCGCCTTCTCGTTCATCCCCTGGGGGCCGGGCTGGACGGTGAACGGCTGGTACATCAACGGCGAGGTCGCGAACGTCTCGATCGGCCTGATCGCGATCTTCGCGCTCGGCTCCGTCGGCATCTACGGCTTCATCGTCGGCGGCTGGGCCTCGGAGTCGAAGTTCTCGATCCTCGGCTCGATGCGGACCTGCGCGCAGCTCGTCTCGTACGAGGTCTCGCTCGCGCTCAGCGTGCTCGGCGTCGTGATCCTCGGCCGCTCGCTCAACCTGCCCGAGATCGTCGCCCGCCAGGGCTCGTTCCTGCCCTACGCCGCCCCGGAGTTCGTCGGCCTCCTCGTCTTCTTCATCGGCGGTATCGCCGAGACGAGCCGCGCGCCGTTCGACCTGCCGGAGGCCGAGCAGGAGCTCGTCGCCGGCTACCACACCGAGTACTCGGGGATGCGCTGGGGCCTGTTCCAGATGGCCGAGTACATCAACCTGATCACGCTCTCGGGCCTGATGGTGACGCTCTTCTTCGCCGGTTGGCACGGGCCGTGGCATCTCGGGCCGATCTGGTTCCTGCTCAAGCTGATGGGCGTGCTCTTCGTCTTCATCTGGCTGCGGACGACGCTGCCGCGCCTGCGCTACGACCAGCTGATGCGGTTCGGCTGGAAGATCCTGCTGCCGGTCGCGACGGTGAACGCCGTCGTCACCGCGGCTCTGGTGGTGGCGTTCCAGTGAGTCCTCAGCCTCTGGAATCCCTCAAGGGCTTCGGCGTCACCTTCAAGCAGATCTTCAAGAAGCCGATCACGCAGCAGTACCCGGAGTACAAGCGGCCGGTCTACCCGCGCTTCCGCGGCCGGCACCGGCTCTGGCGGCACGAGAACGGGCTCGAGAAGTGCGTCGGCTGCTCGCTCTGCGCGGCGGCGTGCCCCGCCGACTGCATCCGCGTCGTCGCCGCCGAGAACACGCCCGACAACCGCGTCTCGGCCGGCGAGCGCTATGCGCGGATCTACGAGATCAACCTCAGCCGCTGCATCTTCTGCGGCTACTGCGAGCTCGCGTGCCCGTTCGACGCGATCACCCTCGGCAACGACTACGAGATCTCGGAGCACAACCGCGACGACCAGATCTACACGAAGGACATGCTCCTCACCCCGTCGGTGAAGCAGACCCCGGTGGCGGACGCCGACCTCTACGACACGCCGATCCCCTTCTACAAGAGCGATTCGTGAACGCGCTCGTCGTCGCATCGGCGGGAAACGTGGTCGTGTGGATGGTTTGGGTCGTCGCCGCCTTCTCCTGCCTCGCATCGGGCGTCGCGGTCGTCTCCTTCTCGAACCCCTTCTACTCGGCGCTCGCCCTGATCGGGAACCTCGCCTCGCTCGCGGTCATGTACCTCTTGCTCTCGGCGGAGTTCGTCGCGGCGGCGCAGGTGCTCGTCTACGCGGGCGCGGTCGTCGTCATGTTCCTGTTCGTGATCGCGTACGTCGGCCCGCGGCACGAGACGCCGTGGTCGGGCGGGCCGACCTGGCAGACGGTCGGTGCGGTCGGCGCCGCCGGCGCGCTGCTCGTCGAGATCGTCGTCGCCGTCGGCATGCAGGCGAGCGGGAGCCTCTCGCACGAGTCCAAGGTCGGCGTCGCCTTCGGCACGCCCGCCTGGGTAGGGCGCGTCTTCCTCGTCGACCACCTGCTCGCCTTCGAGATCACCTCTGTCGTCCTGCTCATCGCGGCGGTCGGCGGCGTGATCCTCGGCTCGCACACACAGCGGGAGGTTGCACGCTGATGTCCGGTCCCGGCGTCGCCTGGTACGTCGCCCTCGCCGCCTGCCTGTTCGCGATCGGCGCGCTCGGGGTGCTCATCCGGCGCAACACGCTCGTCGTGCTGCTCTCGCTCGAACTGATGCTCAACGCAGGCAACCTCGCGCTGATCGCGCTCTCACGGCACTGGCACAACGGCGCCGGCCAGATCTTCGCGCTCTCCGTGATGGCCATCGCCGCGTCGGAGGTCTGCGTCGGCCTCGGCCTCGTCGTGGCGCTCAACCGGCGGAAGCTCTCGCTCGACGTCGACACGTTGTCGGAGCTGCGCGGATGACCGGCGGTTCCTGGCTCTGCCTGCTCGCGCCGCTCGGCGGGACGATTCTCATCACGCTGCTCGGGACTCGGATCCCGCGCGTCGCCGCCGCCTGGATCGCGACGACGAGCTGCTTCGTCGCCTTCGGCGGCGCGATCTGGGCCTTCCTCGGCGTGCACGCCCTACACCCGCCGCCAGCTCTGTCTCCCGGGAAGGAATACGTCGTAGGGACGCGTGGTGAGCTGACCACGGCGTGGACGTGGCTCCAGTCAGGGAACTTCCACGTCGGCCTGCAGCTGCTCGTCGACCCGCTGAGCGTGGTGATGATGCTGATCGTCAGCGGCGTCGGCGGGCTGATCGTCCTCTACTCGATCGGCTACATGGACGGCGATTCCGAGGAGCGACGCTACTTCGCGTACATCTCGTTCTTCGTCTTCTCGATGCTGCTGCTGGTCGAGGGCGGCAACCTGCTGCTGCTCCTCGTCGGCTGGGGGCTCGTCGGCCTCTCCTCCTACCTGCTAATCGGCTTCTGGCACGACCGGCCGAGCGCGGTGCAGGCGGCGAAGAAGGCGTTCGTGATGAACGCGGTCGGCGACGCGACCATGGCGCTCGCCTTCTTCATCCTCATCGCCCACACACACTCGCTCTCGTTCGCGACCGACTTCAACGTCCACCTCTCGTCGACGGCCCAGAACCTCGTCGCCCTCGGCCTGCTCGGCGGCGCGGCGGCGAAGTCGGCGCAGATCCCGCTCCAGACGTGGCTACCCGACGCGATGGAGGGCCCGACGCCGGTCAGCGCCCTCATCCACGCGGCGACGATGGTCACCGCGGGCGTGTACCTGATCGCGCGCACGCACCCGATCTTCGAGCAGGCGCGCACCGTCGAGCTGATCGCCGCCGGCACCGGCGCGCTCACCCTGTTGGTCGCGGGGCTGATCGCGCTCGTCCAGACCGACATCAAGCGCGTCATCGCCTACTCGACGATGTCCCAGATCGGCTACATGTTCCTCGGCGCCGGCGTGGGCGCGTACGCGGGCGGGATGTTCCACCTGTTGACCCACGCCTTCTTCAAGGCGCTGCTGTTCATGACTGCCGGGCTCGTGATCCACGCGGTCGCGAACGAGCAGGACATCCGCAAGCTGCGCGGGATCGGACGGCTGATGCCGTTCACGAAGTGGTGCTTCCTGGCCGGCGCGCTCGCGCTCGTCGGCATCCCACCCTTCAGCGGCTTCTTCTCGAAGGACTCGATCGTCGCCTCGGCGGCCGCGCTCGGCACCTGGTACGGCTGGATCTTCTGGCTCTGCGGCGTGGCGGGCGCCTTCCTCACCGGCCTCTACACGTTCCGACTCTGGTTCCTCGTCTTCCCCGGCGAGCCGAGCCCGTTCGTGCGCGAGCACTACCACGACCACCAGGGCCGAGAGGGCGCCCTGACCATGCTCGTGCCGGTCGGCGCGCTCGCCGTGCTCGCGACGATCGGCGGCTGGCTGCAGTGGTCGCCGAAATGGCACCCGTTCGCCAACTGGCTCGAGCCCGCCGCGCGAACGCTTCCGGCCACGATCCCGACCAACACGCAGGAGTACTACACCTCCGCCGCGACCGTCATCGCGGGCCTCGCGGGCATCGCCGTCGCCTGGGCGGTCTACTCCGAGCGGACGATCAAGATTCCGGCCGCCCCGTTCTGGCGCCGCCTCCTCGAGGAGAAGTTCTGGTTCGACGCGCTCTACGACCGGATCTTCTACGCGCCCGCCGTCTCGCTCGCCGCCGTCCTGCGGCGTGAGTTCGAGGAGCCCGTCGTGCTCCAGACCGGCACCGACCTCGGCGACACGACGCTCGAGGCGGGCGGGCTCGTGCGGCGGATCCAGACCGGGCTCCTGCGCACGTACGTCCTCTTCCTCGCCGGCGGCGCAGCTGCGGTCGTCCTCGCCTTCCTGATCGCGAAATGAGCGCCTCGTACCTGACCTCGGTCCTGATCTGGCTGCCGGTCGCCGGCGCGATCCTCGTCTGGATCCTGCCGCTCTCGCGGTACGCGACGGGGAGCCTCGCGATGCTGTTCTCGCTCGCCGAGGTCGGTCTCTGGATCGAGCAGACCGCACGCTTCGACTTCTCGCGGCCGGGCCTGCAGATGGGAGAGCGGGCGAACTGGTTCGGCGACCTCCACGTCTCCTACCACGTCGGCGTCTACGGCTTCTCGCTCTGGCTCGTCGGGCTCACCGTCGTCGCGATAGCCGCCTGCACCGGCTACGGGTTCTGGGTCGGCCGCGACCGCTCGCGCGCGTACTTCGGCCTCATGCTCCTGCTCACGGGCGCGACGGTCGGCGTCTTCGAGGCGCAGGACCTGCTCCTCTTCTACGCCTTCTTCGAGGCGATGCTGATCCCGCTCTACGTCCTGATCGGCGTCTGGGGCGGCGCGCGGCGCATGGAGGCGACGGTCAAGTTCGTCATCTACACCATGGCGGGCTCGCTCGTCATGCTCGCCGCGATCGTCGTCTACGGCCTGAAGGCCGGAACGTTCGACCTCGTGGACGGGCCGACGAGCGCGAGCCGCTGGCTCTTCCTCGGCTTCATGCTCGCCTTCGTGATCAAGGCCCCGCTCTTCCCGTTCCACGGCTGGCTGCCGGACGCCTACCGCGAGGCGCCGCCCGAGGTCAGCGCCGTCCTGTCGGGCGTGATCTCGAAGGCGGGCCTGTACGGGATGCTGCGCATCGCGATCGCGAAGTTCCCCGAGCCGACGTCGTTCTACCGGACGACGGTGCTGGCACTCGCCGCCGCTGCCCTCGTCTACGGCTCGCTGCTCGCCTTCCGTTCGACGGACTTCCGCGGTGTCGTCGCCTACTCGTCGCTCGCGCAGTCGGGGCTGATCGCGCTCGGGCTTTTCGCAGGCACCGACCTCGGCTTCGGCGGCGCCGTGCTGCAGATGGTCGCGCACGGACTCATCTCGGCCTCGCTCTTCCTCGTCGCCGGCGTGGTCGAGCGACGGACGACGACGGGAGAGTTCCGGCTACTCGGCGGAATGGCGCGAGGTCGGCCTGCGCTCGCGACCCTCCTGATGACGCTCGGGGTCATCTCGCTCGCCGTGCCGGGCTCCGCCTCCTTCGCGGGCGAGTTCCTCATCCTCGCCGGCGTCTTCCAGCGCGCGTGGTGGTGGTCAGTGATCGGCGCGAGCGGCATCGTGCTCGCCGCGATGTACATGCTGCGGCTCATCTCAGCCGTGCTGCACGAGGCGCGCGGCTCCACGGTCGCGGACGAGGCGCTCGACCTGCGGCCGGGCGAGCTCGCGCTCGTCGTGCCGCTCGTCGGCGTGCTGCTCGCGCTGTCGGCCTGGCCCGCGGGAATCAGCCACCACTCGTTCTTCGGCCAGAGCCCCGCAGCCGCGGTGAAGGGCCAGTTCAAGTGAGCCTCCACACGACCCACATCGACTGGTTCGGGCTCGGGCCGGTGTTCGCGCTCGTCGGCGCCTCCTTCTTCGCGCTCCTCTGCGCGGTGCTCGTGCCGCGTCCCGTGCGCCGTCTGGCCGCGACGAGCTTCTCCCTCGCCGGCTTCGGCGCGGGGCTGGTACTCGCGATCTGGCTCTACGTCGACAGCGCCCACGGGCACACGATCGTCTCCGGCGCCTTCTACCGGGATCGCTGGACCGCGCTCGGACAGGTCATCCTCTGCGGCATCGGGCTCGCGACGACGCTCGTCGCCGTCGAGCACGTTCCCGGCTGGGGACGCGACGCGGATCCTGCCCGCCGCGACGACCACGTCGCGGAGTTCTTCGCCCTTCTGCTCGCCTCGGCCGCGGGGATGGCGTTCTTCGTCGGCGCCGCCAACCTGATGGTGCTGTTCCTCTCGCTCGAGTGGTTCTCGATCGCCCTCTACGTAATGTGCGCGATCGACTACGACGTGGCTGCAAGCGCCGCCGGCGAAGCCGCCGGCGTGCGGCCACTTGATCAGGTCGCCCTCGGCGACCTGGGGGAGGGGGCGCTCGAGGCGGGGCTCAAGTACCTCGTCGTCGGCTCGTTCGGCGCGGGCGCGCTCCTCTTCGGCTCGGCGCTCGTGTACGGCGCGACCGGAACGATCTCGTTCCACGGCATCGCCGAGACGGTCGCGGCACGGGGACTGGCCCACGACACGTTCGTCGTCGTCGGGATCGCCCTGATCGTCGCCGGGCTCGGCTTCAAGATGTCGGCCGCGCCGTTCCACATGTGGACACCCGACGTGTACGAGGGCGCGCCGACGACGGTGACCGCATGGATGTCGTCGGCGACGAAGGTCGCAGCGCTTCTCCTCGCGTTCCGGCTGATGACGACCGCGTTCCCGCAGGACGGGCGCCTCTGGGGCTGGGCCTTCGCGATCGTCGCGACCGCCTCGCTCGCGATCGGCAACCTCGCCGCGCTCGTGCAGAGAAACGTGAAGCGGATCCTGGCCTACTCCTCGATCTCGCACGCCGGCTTCATGCTGATCGGCCTCAGCGCCGGGAGCGCGCTCGGCGGCCGCGCGCTCATGTACTACCTCGTCCCCTACTCGGCGATGGCGTTCGGCTCGTTCGCGATCGTCGCCGCACGGGAGCGGGAGCTCGGCGTCCCCGTGACGCTCGAGAACCTCGCCGGCTTCGGCTGGGAGCGGCCGTTCCTCGGCGTCGCCATGTGGTTCTTCATGTTCGGCTTCGCCGGGCTGCCGCTCGGCGGCGGCTTTGTCGGCAAGTTCTACGTCCTCGCCGCCGCGTACCGGCACGGCTGGGTCTGGCTCGTGATCGTCGGCGTGCTCGCGACGCTCGTCAGCCTCTACTACTACCTCGGCATCGTGCGCGCGATGTACATGCGCCCGTCCGAGGAGCTGCAGGTGCAGGCGGGCGGCGGCGTCACCCTGAGTGGCGGCGCGCCGGCCAGGGAGACGCTCCTCCAACTCGCCGTCGGAGCCGCATTCGCCGTCTCGCTCGGCTCGCTCTTCGCCGTCCAGCCGCTGGTCGACCTCGCACGGCACGCGGCCGGCGCACTACCGCTCTAAGAACCGAAAGGCTCTGCAAGGAACGCGCAAGCTCCGTACGGATCGGGGTTAGACAAGCCGCCGCCCAGGTACGACGTTCGCAACGTCGTTTACAAGCGAAGGAGCGGCCATGCTACGTAGGCACCTGACGCGAACAAGGCTCGGAGCCGTGACGGCGGTCGCCGCCGGCGTGCTCCTCGGCGCCGTCTTCGGCCAGCCGGGCAGCGGCCGAGCCGCAAGCGACGCTGTGCCCAGGAACAAGAAGCCGCCGGCCATCTCGGGGACGGCCGTTGTCGGAGCGACACTCATCGCGACCCGCGGGACCTGGGGCGGGAAGCCGACCTCGTACAAGTTCTCCTGGAGCCGGTGCGACGCGAGCGGAGCCGCATGCCTCCCGATCGGCGGCGCGACCGCGAAGATCTACACGGTCACGACCACCGACGTGGGCCATACGCTCCGCGTGTCGGTGACGGCGCGGAACGCCTCGGGCTCCGCGTCCGCGACGTCCGCGGCAACGACGGTCGTGCCCGCGAGCGGGTGCCCGGTCGGCACCGGAACGGTCCAGGTCGCTCAGCTCGCACCACCGGAGCGACTGAACATCGTCGGGGCGTCGATCACACCCTCGCCGACGCGGTCGACGAACACGATCCGGATCCACGTCGAGATCCAGGCGTGCGGCGGACGGTCCGTGCAGGGGGCGACCGTCTTCGCCGCGGCGATCCCCTACAACCAGTTCGCGGGGGTTCAGGGGACGACGGCCGCGGACGGCTCCGTCACGCTCACGGAGCCGCGGCGAAGCGGCTTCCCCGCGGCGCGGCGTCAGCGGCTTCTCACGGTCTTCGTCCGCGCGACGAAGCCGGGCGAGCCGAAGCTCGGGGGCGTGTCCTCCCGTCGCGTCGTCGCATTCCCGCTCTCCCACCACTAGGCAGAGCAAGGGGGATGGCACCCCGCCGTGCAGGCGGGGTGCCGCGCTGCCTGTCTGAAAAGGTTCTGCAAAGCCCGGGTTCGGACCGCGCCCGCACGGTTACCACTCTTCTTCGTAGGAAAAATCGATATACGAAGGAGATGTCAGAATGAGACGAGCGAATCTCGCAACCGCGGGGGCGATCGCCGTGGCGGCCCTGGTCGTGGGCGCCGTCTTCGGGCGGCCGGGCAGCGGCCTCGCCGCCGGGAACGGGCCCGGCAGCACAGCACCTCCCACCATCTGGGGTGCCGCACAGGAAGGGCAGACGCTGAACGCGAGCAAGGGCGGCTGGAGCGGCAGCCCGACCGCGTACGCGTACGCCTGGAGCCGTTGCGACGCAGGCGGGGGCTCGTGCTCCGCGATCGCCGGCGCGACGGCGGCGACATACAAGCCGGCGGCGGCCGACGTCGGAAAGACGGTCCGCGTCACCGTGACGGCGACGAACACGGGCGGCGCGACGCCGGCGACCTCGGCAGCCTCCGCCGCCATCTCGAGCACAAAGGCGCCGACGGCGACCGCTGCGCCGACGGTTTCCGGCTCGCTCACAGTCGGCTCTACGTTGACGGCGAACAAGGGGACCTGGAGCGGGGCTCCGACCTCGTACGCGTACATGTGGAGTCGCTGCGACGCGAACGGCGACGACTGCGCGACCGTCAACGGTGCGACGAACAGCACGTACGTGCTGACCTCGTCCGACACCGGAAGGACGCTGCGCCTCTCGGTCGTGGCCACCAACAAGGACGGCTCGACGCAATACACCGCTGCACAGACCTCGGCCCTCCCGGTTTGGAACGGCTGTCCGGCCGGCACCGGCGCGATCCAGGTCGCCGATCTGCGCCCGCCCGCACGGCTCAGGGTCGACGACGCGTCGATCGCGCCGAAGCTGGTAACGCTCGGGACGCACACGATCCAGCTGCGCATCCGGGTAACGGCCTGCAACGGCCGGCCGGTGCAGGGCGCGAGCGTGTTCGCGGTCGCGATCCCCTACAACCAGTTCGCCGGTAACGAAGTGCCGACCGGAGCCGACGGCACGGTCAGGATCACGGAGAACCGGCAGAAGGGCTTCCCCGCCCGCGGTCACCGTCAGCACCTCCTCGCCGTGTTCATCCGTGCGAGGAGGCCGGGTGACCCGCTGCTCGGCGGCGTGTCCACGCGCCGCACGGTCGCGTTCCCGGTCCACCTCCCCTAGGCGGAACGGTGTGGCACCCTGCCGGCCCGGCGGGGTGCCACACCCCAATTGCTCCCTTACGCCGCGCGGGAGAGGAGCTCGTCGACCTCGGCCGGACGGAGGCGGCGTTGCGGAGTCGTCCGGCGCGGCATACGCACCGGCTCGAGCACCCAGGCGACGAGCGGAATCGCATAGACGAGCAGCGCGATCAGCAGCGCCCATGTCGCAAGAGGGGACGGCGTCGCTGCCGTCGGGGCGTTCTCGCGGGCGGCCGACGCGAGGACGACAAGCCCGAGCGCGAGGCCGCTCGTCACCGCCCGCAACAGGCCCGGCCGGCCCTCGAGCGCGTCGCTGACCGCGACGAACGAGGCTGCGGCAGCCGCCGGAACCGCGAGCAGGCCCAGCCAGACCGCGAGCCCCCCGAGCCCCGCCGTTCCGGCCGCGAGGGCAGCCGTCGCGAGCACCAGGGGCAGGAGCCGCGAACCCATCGCTTGAAGGTTCACGATCGCATCGGATGGTCCTTCCTCAGTAGGCTCGCGGCGTCCCACTCGAAGGAGCTCACGCATGCCCGACACGATCTTGACCTGGCTCGGCCACGCGACCTTCCGCTTCGACACCCCGGGTGGGAAGCGCGTCTACATCGACCCGTTCCTCAACGGAAACCCGGCGTGCCCCGAGTCGGAGCTCGATCCCGAGCGGATCGATGTGATCGCGCTCACGCACGGCCACGGCGACCACCTCGGCGACACCGTCGCTCTCGCGAAGAAGCACGGCTGCACGGTCATCGCGCAGGTCGAGCTCGCCTGGTGGCTGCAGGGCAAGCAGGGGCTCGAGAACGTCCTCGACCCGAACAAGGGCGGCACCGTCGGGGTTGCCGGCGTCAAGTTCACGTACACGGACGCCCGCCATTCGAGCTCGAACCCCGACGGCGCGTACATGGGCGAGTCGTGCGGCATCGTCGTCGAGGTCGAGAACGGGACGAAGCTCTACTTCGCCGGCGACACCTGCGTCTTCGGGGACATGGCGCTCATCGCGCGCATCTACGCGCCGGATGTCGCGATCCTCCCGATCGGAGGCCACTACACGATGGATCCGCGCGAGGCAGCCGTTGCGCTCGAGCTGCTGAACGTGAAGCACTGCGTCCCCTGCCACTGGGGCACGTTCCCCGCTCTCACCGGGACACCCCAGGCGTTGCAGGGGCTCGCGCCCGGCGTGAAGGTCGAGGAGATGGAGCCGGGCGGCTCCGTGACCCTGTGAGGGAGCGCTGGTGGGGCGGGACCGGCCGCCGCGTGCCGGAGCTCACGGTCGAGGGGGATCCCGCCGTGCCGGCGGACGAGGCGCTCGTCGTCGACACCGTGGACGACCTGCAGCCGATCGCCGAGGCGTTCAAGGCGGGACGCCCCGTGGTCGTCCGCGCGGTGTCGGCCGAGGAGGTGCGCGCGGCGCTCGCCCGGCCCGAGGTGGCGGCGGTGCTCGTGCCCGAGGAGCGGCGCGACCTGCTCGAGCTCGACCTCACGGAGCTGACGTATGGCTGAGCGCCCGCCGCTCGTCGCGACGTACTCGATCGCCGCCTGCGACCTCGACGCGCGACGGTGGGGCGTCGCCGTCCAGTCGAAGTTCCTCGCCGTCGGCTCGGTCGTCCCGTGGGCCGAGCCGGGCGTGGGCGCGATTGCGACACAGGCATACGCGAACCCGAGCTACGGCCCGAACGGGCTGGCCCTGCTGCGCGACGGACTGAGCGCGAGCGAGGTTGTCGAGCGGCTCACCGCAGAGGACGACGGACGCGACGACCGGCAGCTCGGCGTCGTCGACGCGAGCGGCGCGAGCGCGAGCTGGACCGGCTCCGGGTGCAACGACTGGGCCGGCCATCGCACCGGCCCCGGCTACGCGGCGCAGGGCAACATCCTCGTCGGCGAGGAGACGGTGGCGGCACTAGCGACGACGTTCGAGGCGAACGCGCAGCTGCCGCTCGTGCCGCGGCTGCTCGAATGCCTCGTAGCCGCACAGGCCGCGGGCGGCGACCGGCGCGGGCAGCAGTCGGCGTCGCTGCTCGTCGTCGAGCGCAGCGGCGGCTACGCCGGCCTGTCCGACGTCCTCGTCGACCTCCGCGTCGACGATCACGAGCGGCCGATCGAGGAGCTGCGCCGCATCTACGGGATCCACCGCCTCCTGTTCGAGGTCAGCCCGCGCGAGGACTGGCTGCCGGTCGAGGGAGCGCTGCGCGCCGAGGTCGACGAGCGGCTCGCCCGGCTCGGCTACGAGACGCTCGACGCCTGGGCGGGCGTCGAGAACCTCGAGGAGCGGGTGGACGGCGACGACGCGATCGACCCCGTCGTCCTCGAGGCGCTGCGGGAGGCGGGCTCATGAGCGACGGCTACACGATCCTCTCGCTCGACGAGGTCGAGACCGCGTCGCACCGCGGCAGCAACCTCATCCCGCTCCGGCACACGCTCGGCTTCCGGCCCGCGGGTGTCAACGCCTGGATCGCAGACAGGGGCGGCCAGCTGATCCCGCCGCACGAGGAGGACAGCGGCAACGAGGAGCTGTACGCCGTCGTGCGTGGGCGTGCGACCTTCACGGTCGCCGAGGAGACGGCGGACGCGTCCGCTGGGACGCTCGTGTTCGTGCCGGCGGAGGTCCACCGCACCGCGGTCTCCGAGGAGGACGGCACGATCGTCTTCGCCGTCGGCGGCACGATCGGAGAGGCGTTCAATGCGGGCGGATGGGATGCGTTCGCCATCGCGGACAGCTTCCGGCAGGCGGGCAGGTTCGACGAGGGGAGGGCGATCATGGAGCAGCTGATCGCAGAGAAGCCCGACCACTGGCCGACGTCGTACAACGCCGGCTGCTTCGAGGCGCTCGCCGGCAACCCCGACGCCGCCTTCGAGCACCTCCGTCGTGCGAAGGAGCTCGACACCGAGGGCGGCTCCGAGCAGTACTTCCGCGAGGACAGCGACCTCGATCCGGTGCGCGGCGATCCCCGCTTCCTGGAGCTGCTCGGATGAACCTGGCGCACCTGGACGAGCTCGAGGCGCACGAGCTGCCCGAGGGGTTTGTCTGGCGGCCGGTGCGGCGGCATTTCGGTATTCGCGCCTTCGGCGTCAACGCGTACACGCCCGGAGCGACCGGGCAGGTCGTCGAGGAGCACAGCGAGCAGCGCTTCCAGCACGAGGAGATCTACCTCGTCCTGCGCGGACGGGTCCGGTTCACGGTCGACGGAGACGAGCACGAGCTCGGCGCCGGCCAGCTCGTGCACGTCCGCGACCCCGCGATCCGCCGCGGAGCCGTCGCGCTGACCGACGACGCGGCCGTGCTGGCCGTCGGCGGGAGGCCCGGCCAGCCGCACGAGATCTCCACCTGGGAATACGAGTTCGTCGCGATCTCTCACCTGCGGGAGGGACGGTTCGAGGAGGCGAAGCGGCTTCTACGCGAGGCGCTGGAGGCGAAGCCGGGGACTCCGTCGGTCGTCTACAACCTCGCGTGCACCGAGGCGCTCGCAGGCGAGAAGGACGCTGCTCTGGCGCACCTCGGCGAGGCGGTGACCGCCGAGCCAGAGCTGGCGAAGACGGCGCAGAGCGACACGGACCTCGACTCGATCCGCGACGACCCCCGGTTCCCGCGCGCCGACTAGCGGTCCGCGCGGATCTGCAGCTCAGCGAAGGCGGGCATTCGACAACGCCTACTTCGAATCGCCGGGGAGGCGGACCCCGGGGGCGAGGGCGCGGAGCGCCGGCACCGGATCGGCCTCGGGCCGGGCGACGAGGAGAACGGCGCCGTGGCCCTCCTCCCCGGCAAGGGAGTCGACGAGCAGCTGCAACCCGAGCGCGAGCGCGAACGCCTTGTGCGCCTGGTCGCCGCCGAACGGGACGAGCTCCTCCTCCCGGGCGAGCCCGGCGACGACGTCTCCCCACGTCACGGCTCCCATCGAGACGTCGACGACGACGGGGTCGCCGCCCGAGCTCGGGATCCCGATCGCGAGCGGGTTCGTGCCCGCGAGCTTCGGCCCGCCCGACGGATGGCCGAGGCGCCGCGGCGAGGTGGCCGTGAGCAGCGCAACGAGTCCGCCCTTGGCGAGCCGGCGCACGTGATGACCGAGCATCCCCGTCGGGAAGGTGCGCTCGCAGACGACGAGTCGCGCGTGCGCCGGCGGCGTCTCGAGCTGCGCGCGCACGACACGCCCGAGCACGAGATAGCCGATCGCGCCACTGCCGTGCCAGCGCTGGAAGCCCTCCTCCTCCCCGAGCAGCCGCGGCTCGGCCGTGGGGTTGTAGCCCTCGAGCCCCTCGAGCCACGGAATCCGCGCGTGGCCGTGCCCCTGCTTCCCGCGGCGCTCGGCCGCGTCGAAGTGCGCCCAGAGTTCCCCCGCGTCGGCCTCGCCGAAGCCGAGCACGCGCAGGCGGCTCAGACCCTCCTCAGCGTCCACGGGTCCTCGTGGCGAGGAGGAGCGCCGCAGCCACGACTCCGGCCGCGACGAGCGCGGGCGGCACGCGGCGCAATGCGTGCGGGTACGCGCGGTCGCTGAACTCGAGGACCGGCCAACCGCGCTCGGCGGCGATCCTTCGCAGCTCGCGATCGGGGTTGACGGCGACGGGATGCCCGACGGCCTCGAGGAACGGGAGGTCGGTATGGCTGTCGGAGTACGCCGTGCACGCATCGAGGTCGAGCTCCTCGCGGGTGGCGACCTCCCGGAGACACTCCGCCTTCGCCTCGGCGTGCAGCGCCCGCACGGCGCGGCCGGTGTAGCGGCCGTCGCGTACCTCGCAGACCGTGCCCAGCCCACCGTCGAGACCGAGATCCTCGGCGATCGCCTCCACGATCTCCTGCAGGGTCGCCGAGACGACGAAGACCCGCTCGCCTCGCTCTCGGTGCTGCTCGACGAGGCGCAGCGGCTCGGCGTAGACGAGCGGCCGCAGCACCGGCTCCATCGCCTCCGCGACGAGCGCGCGCAGATCCTCCGGCCGGTAGCCGGCGAGGAACCGCAGCCCGTCCTCCGCGGCACGGCGCACCGCCTCATGGCTCGCGCCGCGGGCGACGAAGAGGAGCTGCCACGCGGCCGCCTGGACGAGGTGCCGCCGGGAGATCATCCCGCGCTCGCGGAACGTGCCGGCGAGCGCGAGTGCCGACGACCGGCGCAGGAGCGTGCGGTCGAGGTCGAAGAAGGCGGCCGCGGCCATGTTCGAACGATGCCCCTGGTCAGCCGACCAGCGGCAGTGACTTGACCATGCCGCCGCGCTCGCGGCGAAGCGCCTCGATCTCCTCCGCGATCGCCACGATCGCCTGCGCGGACACCGCCTCGGGCTGCGCCGAGACGACCGGCGCGCCGGCGTCTCCCTGCTCGCGCAGCGCCGGATCGAGCGGCACCGTCCCGAGCAGCGGCACCCCGAGCTCGCGGGCGAGGTCCTCGCCGCCGCCGCTCCCGAAGATCTCGCCCGACATGTTCTCGACGACGCCCAGCAGACGCATGTTCGTCTTCTGCGCCATCGCGGCCGCGCGTGCCGCGACGTCCTGCGCGAGCTTCTGCGGAGTCGTCACGACGACGACCTCGGCTCGCGGCAGGAGCTGGCCGAGCGAGATCGAGACGTCGCCCGTCCCGGGCGGCATGTCCACGACGAGCATGTCGATCTCGCCCCAGTGGACATCGGTGAGGAACTGCTCGAGCGCACGATGAAGCATCGGCCCGCGCCACATGACCGGCTCGTTGCCGTCGAGGAAGAACCCGATCGACATGAGCTTCAGGCCGTCCTTGACGGGGGGCACGATCAGCTCGTCGACCGCGACCGGCCGCTGCCGGATGCCGAGGATGTGGGGGATCGAGTGGCCGTAGATGTCCGCGTCGAGCACCCCGACGCCGTGGCCGAGCTCCGAGAACGCGACCGCAAGGTTGGCGGCGAGCGACGACTTGCCGACGCCGCCCTTGCCGCTGGCGACCGCCACCACGCGACAGTCCGCCGGCAGACGGATCACTCCGTCGCGCTCGGGCGCGCCGCCGCGGAGCTTCTGCGTCAACGCCTGCCGCTCCTCGGGAGTCATCACGTCGAAGGAGAGCTCGGCACCGGTCACGCCGGGCACCTCCCCAAGAGCGCGCTCGACCTGCTCCTCGAACGAATGGCGGAGAGGACAGCCGGCGACGGTGAGGACGATCGTGAGGGTGACGACGCCGTCGTGGATCTCGAGGTCGCGCACCATGTCGAGCTCGGTGACCGGGCGCCGAAGCTCCGGGTCGATCACCTGCTCGAGTGCCTTCAGGACGGCATCGCGGGAAACGGCCACGAAGCCGAGGGTAGCGCCTACCCGCTGCGTTGCGGCGGCACGTCGAGCGGGAGCGGGCACCGCTCCGCGGCGCGTTTCCGCTGAGGCTGCGGTGGGTGCTGCGCGAAGCGGCGGGGGTAGCAGGAGCGCGAGCACCGACGGCGAAGCGCTCGCCGGTGACGTCGGAATCGACCACCCGCTGGCCACTGCTGCACGAACGCGCGCCGTTCGCCACTGCAACGCGCGGTGCGAAGCGCCGGAAGCTGCCGCGCTCGGCGTGGCTCCTCACCAGCCTTGCCTTCCTCTGCGGCGGCCTCGTGAGCGCAGCTGCCTTCTCGATCGGCTGGCGCCATCAGGCGCAGCGCGACACGGCCGCACAGACCGCACTCGCCGCGGCGACGGCGCGAACGCACACGCTCGAACGGCGGCTCGGCGCCCTGCAGGCCTCGCTCGACGCTGCCCGCCAGGACGCAGCGCGCAAGACTGCGGCCGCAGCAGCATCCTCGGCAGCGGAGCGGGCCGTCGCTGCCGCAGGAGCCAAGGCCGCTGCCGCGGCCGCCGCCTCGAGCCATGCCGCCGGCTCGGTCTCCTCCGGCGCCGGCTCGCTCACCTCCTCTGCCACGCGGATCGCAAGCGAGCTGAAGACGCTCGACACGTATCTCGCGACGACGCCGGCAAGCCAGCTCGACCCCGGCTACGTCGCGAGCCAGGCCGCCTATCTCTCCCAGCAGCTCACGAGGCTCCAGGACGGTGCCGGCAACCTCGGCGGCTCGGTCGGGTCGTTCGAGGCGGCCGTCCGGAAGCTCACCCGCGAGGCGCGGTCGCTGAAGCTCCACTGAGCTAGAGACCCGATCTGAAGCCGCTCCCATCCTCGGCGCCCCGCCGCACGCCGGTGCGCCGCATCGCAGCCAGGCGGTGAACGCTGCCGCCCGCAAGGTCGCGATCTCCCACGCGACGGCGCACGTGCCGGCCACCCGCTAGCGGTTTCCGGGTGGACTAGTGCTTCTTGCCCTTGCTGACGACGAGCCTGATCTTCGCGCCCTTCTTCAAGTGTCTGCCGGGCTTCGGCCTCTGCCCGATCACGTGTCCCTTCTTGACCTTCGAGAACTTCCTCGTGATCTTGCCCGGCCGGCAGTGATGCCCCTTGAGGATCCGCTTCGCCTTCTTGAGCGGCTTCCCCTTCAGCTTCGGAACCTTGCAGATGAGCTTCTTCGCGAAGGCCGCGTTCACCGTCTGTGGCGCGGTCATCGCGACCGTGCAGGCTCCCTTGCCGGCGCACGCGCCGGACCAGCCCTTGAAGATCGACCCCTTCGCCGCCGTTGCGCTGAGCGTGACGCTCGTCCCGTACGTGTAGGTGTGCGAGCACGCCGAGCCGCAGCTGATCCCGGCCGGACTCGAGGTGACCTTGCCGGATCCCTTGCCCGACGTGCCCACGGTAAGGGTCTCGGAGACGAGCGCGAACGTCGCCGTCACGGACCTCGTCTGCGTCATGCCGACGGTGCACGTGCCCGTCCCCGAGCACGCACCCGACCAGCCGCTGAAGCTGTAGCCCGTGGCCGGCGTCGCGGTCAGGGTGACGCTCGTCCCGAAGGTGTAGGCGTGCAGGCAGGTCGAGCCGCAGCTGATGCCGGTGGGGCTCGAGCTGACAGTGCCGGAGCCGATCTTCGCGACACTCAGGGTCTCGGAGCTGAGCGCGAAGGTGGCTGTCACGGCCTTCACCTGATCCATTGTCAGGGTGCAGGTGCCCGTGCCCGAGCATGCGCCCGACCAGCCGAAGAACGAGGAGCCCGTGGCCGGCGTGGCCGTCAGGGTCACCGAGGTCCCGGCGTCATACGCATGGGAGCACGTCGATCCGCAGTCGATCCCGCCCGGGCTCGACGTGACCGTTCCCGAGCCGGAGCCGGCTTTCGTCACCAGCGCCGTCACCGAACAGCTTCCGCTCGACGTGTCGATCGCTGCGTTCTGCGTCCCCCACTGCGGCGTGCCGCTCACGTCCGGGGCCGTGAACGTGAGCATGCTCGTGCCCCAGGCGACGCATGGGTTGACCGGATCGGGAGACGCAGCGGCGTAATCGCCCCAGCGGCACGGCGAGCAGCTGAAATCCGTGTCGGCATAGCTGTTGGGGGCCGCGAGCAGGACGTCATCGATCGTCGAGGCTGTGGGGTCCTGGGCGCGCCAGTCGACGAGGTTCGCGGCGTCGCCGCTGTTGTAGTTCAGCACGGCGCTGCTTCCGGTACCCGTCGGCGAGATCGCGCCGTTGAAGGAGAAGGCGCCGCCCGACCCGCTGACGGTGCCCATCTGGGTGGGTGTGGTGGCACCGGGGCTCAGCTCGTACCAGCGGACGACCGAAGGCCCACCGCCGTCGATCGTGTGCTGGGTCCAGATGCCTTCCTTCCCGATGGCGGGATCGGTGATCGCGACAGCCTGCGTGAGACGGGTGTCCAGCGAGTCGAGCGTGTCGCTCGTGCCCGGCTGCGGGACGGGGGCCGGGAAATCGAACGCCGGCACGGTCACGGTCGTCATGCCGAGCACGGCGTTCCCGCCGGCTCCGTTGCGCCCGATGGTGTACAGGTCGATGTGTGACTGGTCGGTATAGCTCGTGGCCGCCGCCACATAGCCTGTGGCCGAGTCGTCGGCGATGTTTGCCGGCACCGGCGTGAAGTCGGACGAGTCGGTGGCCGCCTCGATGGCAGTCCCCCCTTCGGTCGCCCCGCTCGGACAGGTTGTGACGCCGTTGGCGGGCTTGTCGAAGACGAAGACGTGCGACGCCGTGTAGGCCCCGTACCCGTCGTCAGAGAACGCGTTCGTGCCGACGAGAATCTGGCTGTCGTCGTGACCGAGCTTCGGATAGTCCTCGAGCGACGAGCCGGTGCTGATCTTGTACCGGCACCAGTTACTCGCGAGAGGACTGGGGTTCGCCGTCTTCGACCAGCCGATGTAGAGGGCCTCCGCCCCGCTGCCCTCGGACTCGCCGCAGTCGAGCGCCGCGTACAGCCAGCGCTGCCCCTGCTCGTCCCACTGGATCTGGGGGTCACACGTGAAGGCAGTGGCATCGTTGACGAAGGCGCTCTCGGCGAGCGTATCTGTGGGCGCGCTCAGGTTCGTGTGGTCGTAGACCGCGATCTCCGAGTTGATGAACTCGACATAGTTCAAGGGACCGATGGCACCGGTCGAGTCGGAGGGCGACCCGGAGTGATCGAAGATGCCGGGGTCGTTCAGCCCGCCGAAGACGCTCGTGAGCGGGCCGGCCAGGGGGCTCGTGGGCGTGAGACGGTGCCGCTGCCGCCACAGCTCGTAGCGACGCCCAGCCGCCGCTTTCTCCTGCCGGTACGCGATCGGGTTCCTCACCCGTAGAGGAACGGCGTGCGGAGTCGCGGGACGGCTCGGAGCCGCCGTCCGATCGGCCGCTGTCAGCCGTGCGACGGT
The DNA here is from genome assembly GCA_963796265.1 of uncultured Actinomycetes bacterium. Taxonomy (GTDB): domain Bacteria; phylum Actinomycetota; class Thermoleophilia; order Gaiellales; family Gaiellaceae; genus Palsa-739. The sequence goes on from CAWCLA010000003.1 coordinate 536,016, forward strand.
GAGGCCACTGCCGCCTGCGGAAGCAGGGGAGGAGAACGCGGGTAGCGCCCCTCCGATCAGCAGCAGGACAAGAATGACGGACGAGCCGAGCGCTAGACGTGCGATAGGCAGCGCGAACCGCGCTCTGCGGCGGCTACTGGACAACGGTCGTACCCCTCTCTCGAGACGCCCCACGAACCCTCAAGGCATACAAGAGAGGAAAGGAAACTTCAAGGTCCGCTCCTTCCGAGCAACCGCCGAAGCAGCCGCTTACGCGGACAGGGCGCGGGCGATCCGCGTGCACACGGTCGTCGTTCCGGCCGCGACCACCCGCGAACGCTGCTCGAGGTCGAGAGGAGCGGCGCCGAACGGCTCTCCGCCGTCGAACAGCTCGATAGCCAGGCCGAGCTCTCGGCAGAGGAGCTGCGCAGCGGCGATGTCGACCGAGCGCGCGGGCTTGAGCGAGCAGACGGCGTCGACGCGGCCGGCGGCGAGGTGGCAGAGCGAAAGCGCGAGAGAGCCCATGATCCGCAGCCGGTGCGCGAGGTCGGCGACCTTCGGTGCATCGCGCGCGACGAGCGAGGTCCGCGTCGCCTCGAACGAGAGGATCTCGACCTCCTCCTTCGGCCGCTCCCGTCCCAGGGCCTCCCCGTTCAGCCAGGCACCTTCGCCTCGCCGTGCCGTCCACTCCTCGCGCGAGCCGAAGTCGTGGACGAAGCCGAAGACGACGTCGTCCATCGTCTCGCCCTCGGCGACCGCGATCGAGAGGGAAAAGAAGGGGATGCCGCGCTTCGCGTTGAGCGAGCCGTCGATCGGATCGACGACGACCAGCGGCAGCGCGCCCTCGCCGCCGAGCCTGCCGACCTCCTCCGAGACGACAGCCCCGGCAGCCTCCCGGATGCGGTCGAGGATCGCCTCCTCCGCCGCCCGGTCGATCGCCGTCGTGTCGTCGCCGCCGAGCCCCGCCCCCACGACCGGCTCGCGCTCGGCTCGCGTCGGCAGCCGCTCGAGCACGGCGTCGACGTCCGCGACCGCGGCGCGGCAGAGCTCGAGCCAGTCAGTCAAGTGGCAGGAGAAGCAGGCCGGAGGTGAGCTTCGGATAGAAGAACGTGCTCTTCTGGGGCAGCACGTCACCGCGGCGCGCGACCGCCCAGACGTCCTCGATGCGCGTCGGACGAAGAAGGAAGGCCGCCTCGGCGTCGCCGCGGTCGACGACGGCAATCGCCTCCTCGCGGCGCGGCGTGTACGTGACGCCGCTCGGGGCGGCCCGGTCGACGACCTCCGGATCGAGGGAGCCGTCGCCGTCGAGCAGCTCGTAGCGTCCCGCGCGATAGAGCACCGGCCCGGGCAGGTCGTCGCCGGGACGATCGAGCGGCGTGCCGGAAGCCACGCCGGCGTCCTGCGCGATCCGGTGCGTCGGGAAGATCGTCAGGCCGTCCTGGCCCGTCGGAACGATCACCGCGAGGAGCCAGGCCGACGCCTCGCTCCCGTCCTCGGCCTGGAACGCGAGCGCCGTCTCGTAGCGGTGGTGCCCGTCCGCGATCAGGAGCTGCGCGCCCGCGAGCTCCTCCACGAGCGCCTCGGAGAACTCCGGGGCGAGCCGCCACAGCCGGTCCCCGCCACTTTGCAGCTCGGGCTCGCCCAGGCCGCCGAGCTCGATCGTGCCGTCCCAGAGGAAGAAGAGCGGCTCGAGCTGGGTGCGCGTCGCGCGGAGCAGCCGCAGCCGACCTTCCTTCGGCCCGGCATGCGTGCGCTCGTGCGGCAGGACGACGCGCTCGGAGTATGGCTCGATCCTCAGCGCCGCGACGAAGCCCTCGCGCCGCCCGGCGACGCCGTCCGGGCCGACGTACTCCTGCGCGAGCCACCAGCACGCCGGCTCGGGATCGCGCACGACAACACCCTGCTCACGCCACTCCGCGAGGTTTGCGGCCGCCTCGTCCTCGCGATCGGGCAGCGTCAGGTGGACGACGTTGTACGGGCTTCGTCCGCGGAGCTCTTCGCGCCGCTCCGGCCCGATGACGTCGTACGGCGGGGCGACGAGCGACTCCAGCGGGCCTGCGACAGCCTCGTCGTAGCGGAGCGCGCGGAACGGCCGTACGACTGCCACGGCACCGACCGTACCAACCGCACGGTCTCGCCAGCGCCGCGACGGCTCGCCCGGACGGCCACAGGCGACGCGTCGGCCCACACCCGCCGGCTCAGCCGCACAGCCGCCGCCGAGAGCGCCAGGAGGAGCCCGAAACCCACGACGAGTCCCCGCCGTAGGACGCGGGCGAGCCAGCGCAGCCGCACGCCGGCGTCTCTCCTCCGATCCGGCATGAGGCGACGGCGGCGGTCGACGACGAGCACCTGCTCCGACGGGACGACCGCGATCACCGCCGCCGCGGGGATGCGGCGGACTCGCCGCCGGCTCGTCCGCACCTCGAGCAGCGACGGCTCGTGCGGGTCGTCGTCCGCGAGGATCCGCTCCACCGTGCCGTGACCGCCGCCTGCGAGGGAGAAGCCGACGCAGTTGGCGAGCCAGTAACGGGTGACGGGGCTGGAAGCGGCGAACCGCCTGCTCTGGCGCAATGCAACCGCCATCCACGCATCGGTCCCCGTTCCCCGGCCATGCGAAACTCCTGCCCATGACCGCGATCGCGGAGTTGGAGGAGAACCGCACCGTCGAGGGCGTGTACGCCGTCTCGCGCAAGGAGCGGCTGCGGACGAGGAACGGCTCGACGTATCTCGCGCTCGAGCTCGTGGATCCGAGCGGGCGGATCGGTGCGCGGGTGTGGAACGACGTCGACCTCCTCGACGGGCGCTTCGCGGCCGGCGACGCGATCCGTGTGCTCGGCCGCGTCGAGCGGTTCCGCAACGTCCTCCAGGTCGAGGTGCGGACGCTCGAGCCCGTCGAGGGAGTCGATCCGGCGACGCTGGCTCCAGGCCTCCGCCGGGACGCCGACGAGCTCGAGGGATTCCTCGAGTTCCTCGTCGCCGAGGTGCACGACGAGGCGCTCCGGGGCGTCGTCACCCGGGCACTCGCGGACGCGTCGCTGCGGACGTACCCGGCGACCCCCGAAGGACACCACTCGTACGCGGGCGGCCTCCTCGAGCACACGGTCGGCGTCGCGACTCTCTGCCGCGAGCTCGCCCAGATCCACCCGCGCCTGCGCGGCGACCTGCTGCTCGCCGCCGCGCTCGTACACGACGTCGGCCGCACGCGCGAGCTCGGTCGGCCGCCCGTCTTCGCGCCGACCGAGGAAGGGCGCCTGCTCGGCCACGTCCACCTCGGCCTGCGCGCCCTCGAGGAGCTCGGCGCCCCAGCCGAGCTGCTCCACGCGGTCGCCTGCCACCACGATGCCCGCGCGGCCCGCACCGCCGAGGCGGCCGTCCTCTACCACGCGAACCAGCTCGACGCGGTCGCCGCCACCCGTCCAGTACCGGATTGATCGGCGTCGCACTCGCGCTCGCCGCGAGCCTTTCGTGGGGCATCGCCGACTTCGGCGGCGGAATCGGCACCCGGCGCGTCCAGATCGTGTGGGTGCTCGTCGTCTCGCAGGTCGCCGGGCTCGCCCTCGTCGGGACGCTGGCCCTCGCGACGCAGCCGCATCCGCCCACGGGCCGCGAGCTCGCGTGGGGCGCGTTCGGCGGCGTCACCGGCGCTGTCGGCCTCGCCTCCTTCTACCGCGCGCTCGCAATCGGGACTATGGGCATCGTCGGACCCATCTCCACCACCGGCGCGATCGTGCCGGTCGCGTACGGTCTCGCCCACGGCGAGCGCCCGTCCGTCCTGCAGGGAATCGGCATCCTCGTCGCGATCGCCGGAGTGGTGGCGGCGTCCCTCGAGCCGCTGCCCGAGGGAGCGGGCCGGAGGATCGCTACCGGCGTCGGTCTCGCTCTCCTCGCGGCACTCGGCTTCGGAGCGGCGCTGCTCGGCCTCAACCGCGTGTCGCAGGCCGGGGTCGTCTGGGGAACGCTCACGTTGCGGCTCACGGTCGTGCCGCTGGTCTGCATCGCCGCGCTGCTCTTGCGCCCCTCGGCCGCCCGGCTGCGGCCGACACTTCCGCTCATCCTCGGCGCGGGGCTGTTCGACACGGGCGCGAACCTGCTCTACGGCGCGTCCGCGCGACACGGGCTGATCAGCGTCGTGTCGGTGCTCGGGTCGCTCTATCCGGTCGTGCTCGTCGTGCTCGCGCGCATCGTGCTGGCGGAGCGGATCGCGCGCCCTCAGCTCGCGGGCGTCGCCGTCGCGCTTGCGGGCGTCGCGCTCATCTCGACCGGTTGAACTCGAAACGAGTTCTCGGGCCGCGGCTACCCGCGGACGCGCACTTCCTCGAGGTCGAGCTCGCGCTCGATCTGCCGAGCCGCTGCAGCCGACAGCTCGCCGCCGCGGCCGAGCTCCGTGAGCGCAGCTCGCTCGGCGGCGATGACCTCGCGGCGCACGCGGCCGTAGTCCCCGCCGACCGCGCCGCCCTGCCGCTCCGGCTCGGCTCGCTCCGCCAGCCGTTCCGCCCGCCGCTCGTAGAGCTCACGAATTCCTTCGACGGTGCTCGGCTCGGCCCACTCCTCGTCGGCGAGCTCGTCGAGACGCTCGAGCGCCGCATGCACGAGCCGTAGCCGCAGCTGCGCGTCCTGCCTCGTCATCGCCTCTTCGGCGTGGAAGCCGAGCCGGCGCAACAGCCAGGGCAACGAGGTTCCCTGCACGACGAGCCCGGCGAGGATCGTCGTGAAGGTCAGGAACAGGAGCAGTGCCCGATGCGGCACCGCGCCCGAGATCGAGAGCGCGGCCGCGAGCGAGAGGGCGCCGCGCATGCCGCTCCAGCCGAGCACGACCCGGTCGCGCCACGGCGAGACGTCGCGCCACGAGCGCGAGCGCGTGAGCGACGAGACGAGGTACGGGACGGTGAACATCCAGAGCAGCCGCACCCCCACGACCACTCCGGCGGTCAGGAGCGCCCACCAGACCAGGCTCCAGGGTGAGAACGCGCCGAGCGACCTCACGACCGACGGGAACTGCATCCCGAGCAGGACGAAGAGGACCGCGGTGAGGAGGAAGTCGAGCACGTCCCAGAACGCCTTCGACTGCAGCCGGACGTGCGGCTGGAAGATGCCGCCCGAGCGCCAGCCGAGGTAGACGCCGCAGGCAACCGTGGCCAGGACGCCCGACACGTGTGCACGCTCGGCGGGGATGTAGGCGACGTACGGGGTCAGGAGCGAGATGAGGATCTCGATCTCGACGTCGTGGACGCGCTGCCGCACCCGCTCGACCACGAAGGCCACGACGAGCCCCACCGCGACCCCGCCGGCGACGTCCTCGGCGAAGCGGACGAGCCCGTGGACGGCCGAGAAGCCGCCGTGCGTCACGCTCGCGACCGCGATCGAGAAGGCGACGAGCCCGATCCCGTCGTTGACGAGGCTCTCGCCCTCGAGCACCGCCTGGAGCCGCTCCGGCGCGTCGAGCCGCCTGATGACCGACGTCGCGGCCACCGGATCGGTGGGGCCGAGCACGGCCCCGAGCACGAGGGCCGAACCGATCCCGAGCGTTCCCACGGAGGTCGCGACCGCCCACCCGACCCCGAACATCGTCGCAATCACGAGGCCGAGCGCGAGCGTCACGATCGGTACCGCCTGCGCACGCGTCTCCCGCGGCGAGGTGAAGAAGGCCGCGTGGTAGAGGAGCGGCGGCAGGAAGACGTAGAAGACGACGTGCGGCGGCAAGTGAACCGCACCCATCCCCGGCGCGTAGCTCACAGCGAGGCCGGCGAGGACGTAGAACACGGGCGCCGGAACTCGAGAGACCCGCGCCAGGGACACGCCGGCGAGCGCCGCCACGGCGACGACCAGCGGGACGAGGACGGAGGGGTGCGCGGTCTGCAACGGTGCCCAGCTTGCTTCTAGACGTTGAAGCGGACGTTGAGGACGTCGCCGTCCTCGACGACGTACGTCTTCCCTTCGAGGCGCTGCCTGCCGGCCCGCGCCGCCTCCGCATGGCCGCCCGCCGCGACGAGATCGTCCCAGCGCACGACCTCGCAGCGGATGAAGCCGCGCGCGATGTCCGAGTGGACGGTCGCCGCGGCGTCGAGCGCCGACTCGCCGCGCCGCAAGGTCCAGGCCCGCGTCTCCTTCTCGCCCGCGGTGAAGAACGTGATCAGGTCGAGCGTCTCCGCGAGCCGGCGCACGACCTCGCCGAGCGCCGACTCGCCTCCGGCGCGAAACTCCGCGGCCTCCTCGGGCGTCAGCTCCGCGAGCTCCGCCTCGAGCTGGAGGTCTATCCCTTCAGGCCCGTTCACGAGCTCGAGCAGCGGCTTCGTCGTCAGCGGCTCGAGTTCCGGCGGAAGCTCAGCTTCCCACTCGGTCAGGGCCCGGCCGGCGTCGAGGTGCGCGAGTAGCCGTTCGAGCTCGGCCGCCTCGGCCCGGAGCCGGGTGTCCCCCGACTTCGCCTGCTTCGCGACCCGCTCGAGCCGGCGCTCCACGTGGTCGCGGTCGGCGACGAGGAGCTCGAGCTTGAGCGTCTCGAGGTCATCGGCGGGAACGCGAGTCCCCGAGAAGCCGTCGAGGACGACGAGGAGGGCGTCGACCTGCCGCAGGTTGCCGAGCAGCTCCGAGCCGGCCCCGGGGACGTCGACCACGCGAACAGCCGCGGGCGTGACCTTCCGTGCGTGCACCGTCGCGGCGAGCCGGTCGAGCCGCTCGTCCGGGATCTGCGCCATGCCGACATGCTCGGAGCCGGAGCCGCGCGTCTCTGCGCGCGTGAGCGCCCGGAACAGCGTCGTCTTGCCCGAGCTCGACAGCCCGACGATTCCGACCTCCAGCGCCACGCGCGGAGGCTACGCCCCCTGGTGGGTGATCTGCTTCTGGAGCGAGACGAGCGCGCGGTGCTGGAGCGACTTGACCGCGCCCTCGCTCTTGTCGAGGATCGCCGCAACCTCCGCGTTCGGGAGGTTGAAGACGAACTTGAGCGTCAGGACCTGCTGCTGCTCGGGAGAGAGCCCCTCGATGAGCTTCAGCATCGACTCCCGGCCGATCGTCCGCATCGCCACGAGCTCGGCCGAGGGCTCCTCCTCACCCGGAGGCTCCGGAACCTCCTCCTCGGGCTGCCAGCGGCGGCGCGCACGGAAGTGGTCCATCGCGAGGTTGTGGGCGATCCGGAACAGCCAGGCCGAGAACGGCGCCGACTGCCACTTGAAGCTGCCGATCTTCTCGAGCATCTTCAAGAAGGTCTGGGTCGTGAGGTCCTCGGCGTCGTGCCGGTTGCCGACGCTGACGTGGAGGTAGCTGTAGATCCGGTCGAAGTGGATGAGATACAGCTCCTCGAGCGCCTCGCGGTCGCCGTCCTGGCCACGAGCGACGAGCTCGCGCACGTGCTCGATCGACTCGCGCGCAGGCAGACGCTCGGCGGGAGAAGTCATCCCGCGTTCGTTTCCCCGCGACGCCACCGAAGCTAACTCACCGAGCGCGGAGGCCTGCCGCCACGGCCCGGCCGAGAACGCTACGAGCCAAACCCGACTCGTCCGGCGCGGACGATCCGCTTGTAATAGGCGATCTGCGCGACGACCACGTGGAGCGGGCCGTCCTCGGTCTCGAGCGCGACGACCGGCTTGCCGGCGCCGGGCGAGGCGAGCGCGGACTCGAGCTCGTCGGCCGAGCGCCCGTCGACGAAGGTGGCGACGATCTGGCCGCCGCCGAAGCCGATCTCGACCCGCACGCGCTCCTCAGCCACTCGCACACACCACTTCCGACAGCACTCCGTGGACCGAGTCGGGATGGACGAACGCGACCTCGAGGCCGAACATGCCCCGCCGCGGCGTCTCGTCGATCAGCTTGGCGCCCGCCTCGGAGAGATGTGCGAGAGCGGCCCGGAGGTCCTCGACCTCGTATGCGACGTGGTGCATGCCCGGTCCGCGCTTCGCGAGGAAGCGGCCGACGGGCGTGTCCTCGGCGAGCGAGCCGAGGAGCTCGAGCCTGCTCTCCCCGACGCGGATCGACGCAGCCTCGACGCCCTGCTCCTCGACGCGGGAGCGCTGCTCTAGCCGGGCGCCGAAGAGGCGCTCGTAGGTGTCGAGCGCACCGTCGAGATCGTCGACCGCGAGACCGACGTGATGGACCGACCTGGCCGATTCCACGGGGCGATCGTATGTGAAAGACTCGCGGCGACGATGCGCGTCTCGGCCTTCGCCCTGGTCCTGACGGCGGGGTTCCTTGGGGGCTGCGGTGGCCACGGGGCCTCCGCGAAGCCGAACGGCGAGGCGTCGAAGTCGGCCGCCCGCGTGTTCGCCGACGCAAAATCCGCCGCGACGCACGCGACCGCCGCCCACGTCTCGGGCAGCCTGGTCGCGGGGGGGACACCGATCAGGCTCGACCTCGACATGGCCCGCGACAAGGGCGCGAAGGGCTCGATGTCGACGAGCGGGCTGCAGTTCGACGTCCTACGGATCGGCGACACCGCATACATCCGCGGTAGCGACGCCTTCTACAAGCACTTCGCCGGCGCCGCGATCGCGCAGCTCCTCCACGGCAAGTGGCTCAAGGCGTCGGTCAACCAGGGGCAGCTCCGCCCGTTCGCGCCGCTGACGAGCCTCACCCTGCTCTTCGGGACGATCAGCTCGGGCCACGGCAAGCTCGTCAACGACGGGAAGACGACCTATCAGGGCCGGCAGGTCGTCGCAATCCGCGACACCTCGGACAGCAGCAAGCTCTACGTCGCCGCGACCGGGAAGCCGTACCCGGTGGCGATCGTCAGCCGGCGGCAGGGCCAGTCCGGGACGATCACGTTCGGCGACTGGAACAAGCCTGTCTCGCTCACGGCGCCGAAGGGCGCGATCGACATCTCGACGGTGAGCGGAGGCTAGGAGCTCTACAAGCCCGGGGAGGCCGAAACGCCGCCCGGCTCGCTCGCCACCACCCGCGGCACGCCGACCGACTCCGATGCCCGCGACTCCGGTTCGACGTCAACGACGAGGGCGAGCAGCTCGTCGCGGACGAGCGTCTCCTTCTCGAGCAGCGCAGCCGCGATCCGGTCGAGCGTGTAGCGGTGCTTGCGCAGGAGCCCCGCGGCGTCCTCGTACGCGCTGTCGGTCAGCCGGGCCTGCTCCTCGTCACGCAGGCGCTTCGTCGCCTCCGAGAGCGCGTAGTTGTCGGCCCGCATCGTCCGCGAGGTCACCGTGTCGGACATGCCCCACTCGAACACCATCGCCCGGGCGATCTCCGTCACCTTCTCGAGGTCGTTCGCGGCGCCGTTCGTGACGCGGCCGAAGACGACCTCCTCCGCGGCGCGGCCGGCGAGCGCGACGACCATCCGGTCGACGAGCTCCTCCTTCGTGTGGAGGTAGCGGTCCTCCTCCGGTAGGTAGAAGGCGTAGCCGAGCGCGTTCCCGCGGGAGACGATCGTCACTTTCTGGAGCTCCATCACGGAGCCCATCAGATGCGCCATGAGAGCGTGACCGCCTTCGTGGTAGGCGAGGATGCGCCGCTCCTTCTCGGTCAGCACCTTGCGCTGCTGCAGGCCCGCGACGACACGCTCGAGCGCCCAGTCGAAGTCGGCCTGCGCGATCGCCGAGTCGCCGCGGCGGCCGGCCTTGATCGCTGCCTCGTTGCAGATGTTCGCGAGCTCCGCCCCCGTGAGCCCCGACGTCTGCCGCGCGACGACTGCGAGATCTACATCGTCGAGGTTGAGCGGCTTGCCGCGCGTGTGGACACGGAGGATCGCCTCGCGGCCGGCGAGGTCGGGCGGCGGCACGAGCAGCTGACGGTCGAAGCGGCCCGGCCGCAGCAACGCGGGGTCGAGATCCTGGATCCGGTTGGAGGCGCCCATCACGACGACCTGCTCGGCGCCCTCGAACCCGTCGAGCTCGACGAGCAGCTGGTTGAGCGTCTGGTCCTGCTCGCGGTTGAAGCCGTGGCCCGTGCGCTGCGCGCCGACGGCGTCGAGCTCGTCGATGAAGATGATCGAGGGCGCGTTCTTCCGCGCCTCCATGAAGAGCCTGCGGATGCGCGCAGCACCGAGACCGGCGAACATCTCGACGAACGACGAGGCCGAGGCGCTGTAGAAGCTCGCGCCCGACTCGTGCGCGACGGCCTTCGCGAGCAGCGTCTTGCCGGTGCCGGGCGGTCCATAGAGGAGGAGTCCCTTCGGGACCTTCGCGCCGAGCCGGGCGAAACGTTTGGGGGACTGCATGAACTCGACGACCTCCAACAGCTCGTCCCGTACCTCCTCGACGCCGGCGACGTCCGCCCAGGTCGTCTGCGACTTGGCGCCGTGGGTCATGGCCGCGGGCTTGACGCGAGGCATCATCCCGACCGTCCGCCACAACAGCCACACCATCACGATCACGAGCAGGAAGAACGCCAACGGAAGCCAGGTCGTGGCGAAGTCCGACAACCAATGAAACCAATGCCCGACCATCTTCAGCGTCTCATCGGCAGCGGCGGGGGCATCCCTTAGCCGAGCGAGGCGGCCGCCTCTTCGGCGGTCGACGTTCGGACTCCTCGCTCGCGCCACGCAGCGACGCAGGCGGCCGACCGCGCCTCGTCGACACCGCGCGCGGCGTCCTCCACGAACGTGATCCGACGGTGGCGCGCGAGCAGCGCGTGGACGGCCGCGTCGTCGCAGACGTCGGTCGCGACCCCGAAGAGCAGGATCTCGTCGGGGTCGAGGATGCCCAGCACGTGCTCGGTGTTCGGGTTCGTGAACGGGTCGTAGTGCTTCTTCGGGATGAGGATCTCGCGGCGGCCCTCGAGCAGACGTCTCAGGATCGCCGCCGGCACCGGAACGAGCGGCAGCGGCAGCGGGTCGAGCTGCTTCGTCTCGGCGATCTTCTCTGCGCCGCGGGTGCCGAGCAGGCAGTGCGGCGGCCACGTGGTGTCGAAGTCGGGCTGCTGCGAGATCTCGGGGTCGCTGAGCTCGTGCTGGTCGCAGGAGGCGACGTGGACCGTGCCCGCGGTGCGGGCGGCGTCGACGAGCCGCGCCATCGCCGGTTTCGCCTCATCGGCGCCGGCGAAGTAGAGCTTCCCGCCGGGCTCGACGAAGTCGACCTGCGTGTCGACGTCCCAAAGGATCGTCCCGCCCACGAACCGACTCTAAAGGACCTGTCCCGGTTACTGATACCGAGCCAAGACGGCCGTGTCTCGGTAACTGATACCGAGACATGCGCCTCTCAGCGGAGTGCGCGCAGGGCCGGCTCGAGTCGCTGCCGCGTCGTCAGGACGCCTGCGAAGAGGTCGCCGTGCCGACGAATCCGTTCGAGCACGACGTCCATCGTGAACGCCGCCGCATCGAGCGACTCGTTCACCTCATCCCAGCGCAGCGGCGTCGAGACGGGAGCACCGGGTCGCGGCCGGACGGAGTACACGGACGCAATCGTCTTCCCCTCGCCGTTCTGGTTCGCGTCGATGAGCACTCCGCGCCGCTTCGCCTTCGACCACTCGGTCGTCGCAAGCCCGCGATGGGTGCGCGCGATCGCCCCCGCGACGATCTCGCAGAGCTCGCGCGTCTGGGCGTACGTGTAGCGGCGCTCCACGGGCACGAGCACGTGCATGCCGTCCGCGCTGCTCGTCTTCGGGAAGGAGACGAGCCCCAGCGCGTCGAGCGCCTCTTTGACGAGGAGCGCGACCTGCACCACCTCGCGCAAGCCGACATCCGAGGACGGGTCGAGGTCGAAGAGGACGAAGTCGGGCCGGTCGGGCCGGTCGACGCGCGAGTACCACGCGTTGAGATCGATGCAGCCCATGTTCACCATCCACAGAAGGGCCCGCTCGTCGTTGACGAGCGGCGCGTCGATCCACCGCCGCCGCGGCGGCCGCTCGCGCGTGGAGACCTCGACGCGGAAGCGTGGGATCCACTCCGGCATGCCCTTCGGCGCGTTCTTTTGGAAGAACGCCTTGCCGTATGCACCATCGGGATAGCGGCGCATCGTGAACGGCCGGCCGCGGAGGTGCGGAACGACGACCGGCGCGACCGCGCGGTAGTAGTCGATCAGGTCGCCCTTCGTGATCCCGCCGCCCGGATCGTCGTCGGGCCAGAACGGCTTGTCGAGGTTGGAGAGCCTGACGCCGCGCTCGGTCGTCTCGACCGGTCCCTCGCGGCGCACCGAGCGCGCCGGCCTGTCGTCGCGGAGCCCCTGGAAGGACGGAGCGCGCAGATGTCCGTCGTGCGTCCACTCCGCGAACTCGACCTCGCACACGAGCTCGGGCTCCACCCACGCGACATCGCCTTTCCGCACCTTTGCCATCTTCGGCTCGGCCGCGAACGGCGTCGTCTTGCGACGGAGCGGCCGGAGCCGCGCGAGCAGGTCGTCGATGTCCTGCTCGCTGAAGCCCGTCCCGCAGTTGCCGACCCACGTGAGCTCCCTGCCGCGTTGCACGCCGAGCACGAGCGAGCCGAAGCTTCGCTCGCGGCGCCCCCGACCCTTCGTCCAGCCGCAGATCACGAACTCCTGCCTGCCGTGGGTCTTGATCTTGAGCCACTCGCGGCCGCGCCTTCCCTCCTGGTAGCGGGAGCCGACGCGCTTCGCCATCACGCCCTCGAGCCGCTGCTCGTGCGCGGCCTCGAGCAGCGCTTCGCCGTCGTCGAAGACGCCGGAGAGCTGGACGAAGCCCGACGGCGCCACCAACTCCTCGAGCCGCTCGCGCCGCTCCGTGAGGGGCAGGTCGACGACCGGCTCGCCGTCGAGCTCGAGTAGGTCGAAGACCTCGTAGACGAGGGGCGTCCCCGGCTTGCCCTGCTGCATCGCCGAGAAGCTCGGGCGGCCCTGCTCGTCGAGCGCACACACCTCACCGTCCACGACGGCGTCCGGCGAGCGAAGCGCCTTCGGCAGCTCCTTCGCGATCGTCCGGAACCGCTCGGTGAGGTCGTTGCCCCTCCGCGAGCGCAGCGTCGCCTCGCCGCCCCGGACGTAGCCGAGCGCGCGATAGCCGTCCCACTTCGGCTCGAAGAGCCAGCCCTCGCCCGGCGGCAGACGGTCCACCGCAGAAGCGAGCATCGGGGCGTACCGCCGCCGCTCCCTCGTTCCGCCACCGTCCTCGCGCTTGCGGAGGATGAGCCAGTTCTTCTCGTCGCCGGAGAGCTTCGCCGGCACGAGCGCCCACGTCCCCTCGAGCCGCTCGCCGTGCAAGCGCACGGTGAGGCCCCCGTCGCGTTTCTCCTCGAGCAACTCGTACGTGCCGCGATCCCAGATCTCGACGGTGCCCGCGCCGTAGTTCCCCTGCGGGATCTCGCCCTCGAAGCTCCCGTACTCGAGCGGATGGTCCTCGACGTGGACCGCGAGATGCTGCTCGCCCGGCTCGAGCGGGACACCCTTGGGCACCGCCCACGAGGCGAGGACGCCGTCGCGCTCGAGCCGGAAGTCGTAGTGCAGCCGCCGGGCGTCGTGCCGCTGCACGACGAAGACCGGCGCCTTCCTCTTGCGCCGGTTGCCGCCGAACGGCTCCGGTGTCTGTTCGGGGTCTCGCTTGCGCTCGTACTCCGAGAGCTTCTCGCTCACGACGCTGTTCTAGCGCGCGAGCGGTGCGCGTGCTCGGCGGACCCGCGCAGCGCCTGCACGAGGTCAACGTGCTTGCGCGCCCGGGCCCGAAAACGGCGCGTTTCCCAGTCTCGAGCCATATCCCTAGCGTTCACACAACGCATACACAGCGGGGATAAGCCTGTGGACGCTGTGGACAGTCGCGCGACAAAAAGCGCCCAAAATTGGATAAACCTCTCGGAAGCTGCTCAGGCGAAGACGCCGAGCGAGCGGTAGCGGGCGCGACGGCGACGGCGGAGGTCGTCGCCCGGAATCCCGTCGAGCTCGGCGAGCGCTTCACGCAGTGCCTGACCAAGCAAGCGGGCCGCCAGATCGGGATCGATGTGCGCGCCGCCGACCGGCTCCGGGACGATCTCGTCGACGACGCCGAGCTCGAGACAGTGGACGGCGTCGGGGCGAAAAGCGGCAGCCGCCTTCTTCGCCTCGCCCGCGTCACGCCAGAGGATGGCGGCGCAACCCTCCGGGGAGATGACGGAGTAGATCGCGTTCTCCTGCATCAGCACGCGATCGGTGAGCGCGATCGCGATCGCCCCGCCCGAGCCGCCTTCTCCGATCACGCAGGCCACCGTCGGCACGGTCAGCCGCGCCATGATCGACTGCGAGCGCGCGATCGCCGCACCCTGGCCGTGCTGCTCGGCGATGACGCCCGGGTAGGCGCCCGGCGTGTCCACGAGCGTGACGACGGGGAACCCGTGCCGGCCGGCGAGCTCCATCGCATGCCAGGCCTTGCGATAGCCCTCCGGGTTCGGCATCCCGAAGCGGCGGCTCGCGCGCTCGTGGATGTCGCGTCCCTTCTGCTGACCGACGAGGACGACGGTGCGGCCGGCGAGCTTGCCGAGGCCGGCGATCATCGCGCCGTCGTCGCCGAGAGCCCGGTCGCCGTGCAGCTCGAACCAGTCGTCGAGCAGACGCTCGACATAGTCGAGCGTGTAGGGCCGGTCCTCGTGACGGGCGAGCTCGACCTTGCGCCAGATCTCCTCGTCGGTCGCCTCCTCGCCGATCCGGGCGATCTGGCGCTGCAGCCGCTCGAGCTCGCCGGAGAGCTTCGCTCCGCCAAGCAGCGGCAGGTTCCTCAGGCGGCCGAGCCGCTCACGCAGCCGTAGCTCGTGCTCAGTCGGGGGCATCGAACAGCCTCAGCAGGCGGGACAGGGTCGGGCGCAGCTCCGGGCGCGGCACGATCGCGTCGATGTGGCCGTAGCGGAGGTTCTGCTCCGCGCGGCCGAAGTCGTCGGGCAGCTTCTCGCGCATGATCTCCTGCACGACGCGCGGGCCGGCGAAGGACATGAGCGCGTTGGGCTCCGCGAGCAGGACGTCCCCGAGCGTCGCGAAGCTCGCGAGTACACCGCCCGTCGTCGGGTGGGCCATCACGCAGACGAGCGCGCGGCCGGCGTCGCGAAGATCCTCCACGGCGGCGACGGTCTTCGGCAGCTGCATGAGCGCGAGGATGCCCTCCTGCATCCGCGCGCCGCCCGAACTCGTGACGGTGACGAGCGGCATCCCCGCCTCGACCGCCGCGTCGCAGGCGCGTGAGAACTTCTCGCCGACGACGCTGCCCATCGAGCCGCCCATGAACGCGAAGTCCATGACGGCGAGCTCGCACTGCCGCCCCTCGATCGCGGCGCGGCCGATCACCATCGCGTCCGCGAGGCCCGTTTTCATCTCGGCCTCGGCGAGGCGCTCGGTGTAGGGACGGAGATCGAAGAAGCCGAGCGGATCCTCGGAGTGGAGCTCGGTTGCCTCCTCGACGAACGAGCCGGGGTCGGCGAGGGAGGCGATCCGCGCCGGGGCCCGCATCGGGAAGTGGTGCCCGCACTGCTCGCAGACCCAGAGGCTCCGCTCGAGCTCGTCGTCGCGGTAGTGCGAGTGACAGCCCGGGCAGGTGTTCGGGTTGCTCGGAGGAGGGCTCGGCTGGTCGTCGGTCTCGACCGAAACGTCGATTTTCGCCACGTCGCCAGCTTAGACCTCCACCTCCGAAGGCGGGTTGCGAGCCGCGGGCCTCAGTAGCCGAGTGCCGCGGCGAGACGCTCGAGCTTCTCGACGCTCGCCGGGTCCGGCGCGAGGCCCGTGAAGCCGGCGCCGACGAGCCGGCCGCTCTCCCTCACCTCGCCCAGGAGCCGCTCGACGTCGGCGCGCGACGGCCCGCCGGGCTCGGGCATGAAGACGGCGAGCTCCTCCGGGTCGAAGACGTCGCAATCGATCGCGACGTAGACGGCTTCGGCGCGGTCGAGCAGAGAACCGGGGTCGTCGCCGATCCCGGCCGCCGCGATGAACTCCTCCTCGGGCGGGTCGAGGTTCCGCGCGCCCCAGAGGGTGACGTCGGCCGCGGCGATCGTGCCACGGTCGAGGAGCATGCGCAGCGGCATCCCCCACTCGTTGCCCGAGGGCGACGTCTCGGGCGTATTGAGGTCGCCGTGCGCGTCGAGCCAGAGGACGGCGACGCGACCGTGCCGGGCGGCGAGCCCCTCGACGGCGCCGACGTGCGAGCAGCAGCAGCCGCCGAGCACGAGGGGACGCACGGGAAGGTCCGACGCCACCGCGAGCGTCTGCATCGCAAGCGTCTCTTCCTCCACGACCGCCACCTCCGGGTAGTCGAGCGGGAGCGAAGCCGCCTCGACCATCGCCTCGCCGCCGTCGCCCCACGCACGCGGCACGCGAACGAGCCCCGCGGCGAAGGAACGGCCACAGGAGTGGCACTCGTAGCCGTCGTCGACCGCGACGGCCGTCAGCGTGCGGCAGCTCGGGCAGCGGGCGCGGAGCAGGCTCACGCAAGCACCTTCTCCCAGACGACGTTCTCCTGCTCGACGTGCATGCCGACACTCTCGTAGAGGCGCGTCGCACCCGTCGTGTTCGACGCATCGACGCCGAGGGTGGCGCGCGTCAGGCCGCGCCGCCGGAACTCGCGGAACGTGTGGAGGAGGAGCGCGCGACCGTAGCCGTTTCCGCGCCAGGCCCGGCGGACGCCGAGCGCACCCACGTAGCCCCCGAGCGATCTGATCTCGCTGCGGGCGACTGCCGCGATCTGGTCACCGGCCCGGATCACGAACCAGAGGGAGGGGTCGTAGTTCGCCCGGCGCCGCTGCCGTCTCGACCAGGCCTCGAACGTCTCGGGCTTGTGCTCCCAATGCTCGTCGAACGCCTCCTCGAGCGCGGCGTGAAAGGCGGGCGCGTCCTCCTCCCGGAACGTATCGACGGGAACTTCCGGCTCGGACGGCTCCTTCACGAGCTCGATCGCCATCTCCCAGAAACGGCGCACCTCGCGGAACCCGCGGCGGCCGAAGAGGTCGTCGGCAGCCTCGTCGCCCGCAACCGTCCACGTGTGGATCCGCCGGGCTCCCTCCTGCGTCAGCCGTGCCTCCACGAGCTCGGCGAGCCGCGTCCCCAGCCCACGGCCGCGCACCGCCGGATGAACGACGCCTGCAGAGTTGCCGAGCTCTCGAAACAGTTGCGCGAACGCCGCCGCGACGAGCGAGCCGTCCTCCTCTGCAAGCCACGTGTTCGTCTCGAGAGAGATCGAGTGCAGCCAGCCGTCCACGCTGTCCACGTCGATGCTCGACGGCCCTCTCGACGCCGCCTCGTCGGCAGCGCGGAACACATCCGCGATCGCGGGAAAGTCGTCTCTCGTCGCCGGCCGGATGTTCACGGCACGAGCGAGTCGAGATGCTGCGCGAGGCCGGCGAGACTCCGCGCCTCGACGTCGGGCTGCGGCTCGGGCTCCTCGCCGAGCCGATTGACCCAGATCGTGCGAAGGCCGAGCGCCGCGGCAGGAGCGACGTCGTGGAAGAGGCTCGCGCCGACGTGGACGTGGTTCGCGCGCGCGACGCCGGTGCGCGCGAGGAACTCGTCCCAGTGCCCGGCCGACGGCTTGTACGAGCCGATCTCGGACGCGACGACGGAGAGCTCGAACTCGACTCCGATCCGCGCAAGCGAGGCGTCGAGGAAGTCTCGGTCCGTGTTCGAGAGGACGGCGAGCCGCCAACCGCCGCCGCGCGCCTCCTCGAGCGCCGCAGGCACCTCGGCGAACGGCTCCCAGCTCGGCAGCGAGCGGCCGAGCACATCCTGCTTCCCCGCCGGCGCGCCGAGACGCGCGAGCGCGACCGCCATCACCTCGCGGTAGCTCCTCGTCTCGTCCTCGCGCTGGATCTGCGGCTCGAGCTCGTGGTACGCGTGGAGCAGCTCTCCGGCGCGTGCCGGGCCGAACAGCCGCTCGAGCTCGCGCCCGATCCCGGCATTCCAGTCGATCAGCGTGCCGTAGCAGTCGAACGTCGCCCAGCGCTCAGCCCCCGCCATGAGCGCGAGCCTATCGGGCGCGGAAGCTCAGTCCTCGAAGCGGCGGAAGACGACGCAGGCGTTGTGCCCGCCGAAGCCGAAGCTGTTCGAGACGGCCACCTTCACGTCGGCGTCGCGCGACAAGTTCGGCACGTAGTCGAGATCGCACGTCGGATCCTCGACCTCGTAGTTGATCGTCGGCGGCAACTTGCCGTCGCGGATCGAGAGGACGGTGAAGGTCGCCTCGATCGCGCCGGCGGCTCCGAGGCAGTGGCCGGTCGCGCCCTTCGTCCCGGAGACCGGCGTCTTGTAGGCGTTCTCCTCGCCGAGCGCGTATTTGAGCATCTGCGTCTCGGAGGTGTCGCCGATCGGGGTCGAGGTCGCGTGCGCGTTGATGTAGTCGACCTCGTCCGCGCCGACGTCCGCGTCGTCGAGCGCCATCTTGAGAGCCGCCACGGGCCCGGTCGGATCGGGCTCGGTGATGTGCTTCGCGTCGGAAGAGAGGCCGTACCCGGCCACCTCCGCGTAGATCTTCGCGCCACGCGCTCGCGCATGCTCGAGCTCCTCGAGCACGAGCAGCGCGCCCGCCTCGCCCATCACGAACCCGTCACGCCCGGCGTCGAACGGACGCGACGCCCGCTCGGGGTCGTCGTTGCGTCGCGAGAGCGCCCGCATCGCACCGAAGCCTGCGATCCCGACCTGGGTCACGGCCGCCTCGGTGCCGCCGCAGAGCATCACGTCGGCGCGGCCGAGCCGGATCGCGTCCGTCCCGTCCCCGATGGCCATGTTCGAGGCCGCGCACGCCGTGCACTCCGAGAGAAGCGGCCCGCGGGTACCGAGCTCGATCGAGACCCAGCCGGCGCCGAGGTTCGGGATGATCGCCGGAATCGAGAACGGATTGACCCGATCCGGGCCGCGCTCGAGCAGCACGTCGTAGCAGTCCTGAAACGACTGCAGGCCGCCGATCCCGGTTGCGATCGCGGCTCCGATCCGGTCGGCCTCCTTCTCGATCTCGAGCCCCGCGTCCGCGACCCCCTGGCGCGCCGCCGCGAGGATCAGGTGCGTGAAGCGATCCATCCGCCGCGCCGCCTTGCGGTCGATCCACTCGGTCGCGTCGAACCCCTTCACCTCGCACGCGAAATGGACGGGATAGTCCTTGTGGTCGAACTGTGTGATCTCGCCCGCGCCGGATTCGCCTGCGAGCAGACTCGACCAGGAGGACTCGACGTCGAGCCCGAGCGGCGTCACCGCGCCCAGCCCGGTCACCACGACGCGCCTGCGCCCGTTCAGCACGGGGAACCCATGGTTCCCCCGTGAGCCCCTTCCTTTCGCCCAGTTTTCTTCACATCCCCAGCCCGCCGTCGACGAGCAGCACGTCCCCTGTGATGAACGACGCCTCGTCGGAGCAGAGGAAGCGTACCGCGCCCGCCACGTCCTTCGGCTCGCCGAGCCGGCCGAGCGGCGTGTTGCCGAGCATCGCGGCGGTCGCCTCCTCGGGCAGGACGTCGGTAAGCCGGGTCCGCACGTAGCCCGGCGCAACGACGTTGGCCCGGACGCCGCGGCTGCCGAGCTCGCGGGCGAGTGACTTCGTGAAGCCGATGATCCCGGCCTTCGACGCTGCGTAGTTCGTCTGGCCCCCGTTGCCGTGCACGCCGACGATCGAGGAGACGTTGACGATCGAGCCTGAGCGCTTCTTCATCATCGGCCGGCAGACGGCGCGGCAGGTGTAGAAGACCGAGGAGAGGTTGGTCTCGATCACCGTCCGCCAGTCGTCGTCGGGCATCCGGGCGAGCAGGCCGTCGCGCGTGAGGCCGGCGTTGTTGACGAGGATGTCGAGATCCCCGGCCTCCTCGACGAGCCGGGCCGCCTCCTCGGGGCTCGAGACGTCGGCCTGGACAGCGCTGCCTGCTATCTCGCGCGCGAGGGCCTCTGCTTCCTCGGCTCCGGTGCGGTAGCCGACCACGACGCTCGCGCCGGCCTGCGCGAGCTCCGCTGCAATCGCGCGCCCGATGCCCTTCGAGGCTCCCGTGACGAGCGCGCGCTTGCCTTCGAGGCCGGCGAAGCTCATCTCGGGACGATCATGCTTCCGAGAGCAGCTCGGGCAGCCGCTCGAGCGCCTCGATGCTGTTGACCGAGACTGCCTTGACGCTCCGGTCGATCCGCTTGACGAGCCCGGAGAGCACGTTGCCGGGCCCGACCTCGACGAAGGTGCGGACTCCGTCGCGCATGAGCTCCGTCGCCGCCTGCGTGAAGCGGACCGGCGCCGTGAGCTGGTCGACGAGAAGCGGGCCCATGCGCTGCGCCGACTCGGCACGGGCCGTCACCGTCGACATGAACGGCGCGACAGGCTCCTGGAAGCGCACCTTCTCGATCGCCGGCCGTAGCCGGTCGGCAGCCCGCGCAACGAGCGGCGAGTGGAACGCGCCCGAGACCTTGAGCTTGACTGCCCGGCGCGCCCCCTGGGTCTGCGCCTGTTCGATGCACTCGTCGACGGCGGGGGTCTCGCCCGAGACGACGATCTGCCCGGGGCAGTTGTAGTTCGCGGGCCAGACGCCGAGGATCCGGCGGCACAGCCCCTCAACCACCTCGTCGGCGAGCCCGAGGATCGCCGCCATCGAGCCCGGATTGCGCGCGGCGGCTTCGGCCATCGCGAGGCCGCGCTCGCGCACGAGGGTCATCGCCTCCTCGAGCGTCATCGCCTCCGCCGCCGCGAGGGCGGCGAACTCCCCGACCGAATGCCCGATCACGAAGTCGGCCTTCACGCCTCGCTCGCGCAGCGCCGCGAGCACCGCAAGCGACGTCGCGACGAGCGCCGGCTGCTGCACCGCGGTGTCGAACAGCTCCTCGGCCTCGGCGTGGAAGCAGAGCCGCTCGAGGTCGAGCCCGCTCGCCGCGCTGCCGCGCTCGAAGACCGCCCGCGCGGCGGGCACCGCCTCCGCGAAGTCGCGGCCCATGCCCGCCTCGAACGAGCCCTGGCCCGGGAAGCAGAACGCCACCTTGCTCATGTCGAGGCACCCATCGTCCAATGCATCAGCGCGCTCCCCCAGGTAAGACCGGCTCCCATCCCGGTCATGAGTACGAGGCTTCCGGCTCGAAGCCTTCCGTCGGCCTGAGCATCGGCGAGCGCGAGCGGGATGGAGCCGGACGACGTGTTGCCGTAGCGGTCGACGTTGATCACCACCCGCTCCGACGGGATCCCGAGCTTCTTGGTTGCGTGATCGATGATGCGCACGTTCGCCTGATGCGGGACGTAGACGTCGACGTCCTCGACGCTCGACCCCGCCCGCTGAAGCACGGCCTCAGCGGACTGGACGAGGACGCGCGTCGCGAACTTGAAGACCTCGCGGCCGTTCATCTTCACCAACCGGTCGGGATCGTCGAAGCGGCGGGAGCCGCTGCCCGGCAGCCAGAGGTGCTCGCCGCCCGCTCCATCGGCGCCGAGCTCGAATGCGAGGAAGCCCGCCTCGCCGGACGGCTCGAGCACGACCGCGCCGGCGCCGTCACCGAACAGGACGACGGTCGAGCGGTCGGTCCAGTCGAGGATGCGGGAGAGCACGTCGCCACCCACGACGAGCGCGCGCCGCGAGAGCCCTGCGTTCACCATCCCGTACGCCTGTGCGAGCCCGTACATGAAGCCGGTGCAGCCGGCGGAGAGGTCGTACGCGGCGGCATCCACGGCACCGAGCTGGTCGGCGAGGATCGCCGCGGTCGACGGGAACATCATGTCCGGCGTGACGGTGGCGACGATCAGGAGGTCGATGTCCTTGCCGTCGCTGCCGGCCTGCTCGAGCGCCTGCCGGGCTGCGGGGAGCGCGAGGTCCGAGAGCGCCTCCGTCTCAGCGGCGATCCGGCGCTCTCGGATGCCGGTGCGCTCGACGATCCACTCGTCGGAGGTGTCGACAAGCTG
This sequence comes from uncultured Actinomycetes bacterium, assembly GCA_963796265.1. Classification (GTDB taxonomy): domain Bacteria; phylum Actinomycetota; class Thermoleophilia; order Gaiellales; family Gaiellaceae; genus Palsa-739. The sequence goes on from CAWCLA010000003.1 coordinate 557,667, forward strand.
CGCGAGCTCGTCGTTCTTGATCACGCGCTCGGGCACGTGCGCCCCGAGACCGGTGATCGTGACCGGGACGTCGCTGCGAGCGCTGCCGATCATCCTGCCTCGCTCCCGACGAACACCGTCAGCGTCGCCTCGACCGCGGCGTCGCCGCCGACGCTCGCGCGGCCCTGCCCCTTCGCGATCGGCCCGCGCACGCGCACGAACTCGCACTCGAGGTCGAGCATGTCGCCCGGCTCGACGACCCGCTTGAAGCGACAGTCGTCGATCCCGGCGAAGAACGGGATCTTGCCCGTGTTCGCCTCGTCGGCGAGGACGGCGACCGCACCGCACTGCGCGATTGCCTCGATCGTCAGAACTCCCGGCATGACGGGGCGGCCGGGGAAGTGGCCCTGGAACCACCATCCGTCGGCGGGAACGAGGAACCTCCCGCGTACGCGGCGGCCCGGCTCGAGCTCGAGAACCTCGTCGACGAGCAGGAAGGGCGGCCGGTGCGGGATGATCGACTCGATCGTCTCCCGGCCGAAAGGCGCCGCCGGAGCGCTCATGTCACGCGACGTCTCGATCTTCCAACCGTTCACGCAGACGGCTACGGCCTCGGTGCGCGTGGCATTTCGCCGTCCCGACCGGCATGCCGGCCGCCGCCGCGATCTCCTCGAACGTGTAGCCGAGAGCGTCCTTGAGCACGATCACCTGTGCCTGCTCCTGTGAGATGCCGGACAGCGAGTCGCAGAGCTCACGCCGTAGCTCGGAGATCCGCACGCCGCGCGTCGGATCGTGCTCGACGTCCGCACCCAGCTCGTCGGGAAGGGGCTCGTGCGTCCTCGCTCGCTGTCGCTCCGCAACATCGCGGCAGGTATTGACCACGAGCCTGTGCAGCCACGTCGAGAACTGCGACTCGCCGCGAAACTGGCGCAGGCGGACGCAAAGCTTGGCGAGCGCCTCCTGGGCCGCGTCACGCGCATCCTCGGAATCGCGCATGAGGTGCCGTGCGAGCCGCTCCACACGTGGCGCATGGCGGACGCAGAGCGCCTCGAGCGCCTGGGCGTCGCCGGCCTTCGCGCGGGTCACGAGGATCGCGTCGCTAAGGCTCGCGTAGTCGAGGCTGCGCTCCCGCAGCGGCTGTCTGATCCTCCCCACAGCCGCACTAGTCTAGATGCGAGTGTCGGATCTCTCTCCCGGCTCTGTCGAGCCGCTGCTGCGAGGACGCCTCGGGCGGCCGTACCGCTTCGTCGAGGAGTGTGCCTCGACCCAGCGCCTGCTCGACGGCGTCGAGGCGGAGGGGACGACGATCGCGACCGATCTCCAGACCCACGGTCGCGGCCGGCTGGGACGCACCTGGGAGGCGCCGGCAAAGCGGGCGCTCCTCTTCTCCGTCCTGCTGCGGCCGCGGCCACCCATGGCCTTGTGGCCGGAGCTCTCGCTCGTCGCCGGCGAAGCCGTTGCGGCGGCACTCCGCGCCGAGACGGGAGTCGTCGCCGTACTGAGCCACCCGAACGACGTCCTCGTCGCGGGCCGCAAGGTGGCCGGGATCCTGCCCGAGGCGAGCGTCGGCCGAGTTGCCCTCGGGATCGGCGTGAACGTCAATCAGACAGCCGGGGAGCTACCGGCGGAGACGCCGAAGCCGCCGGCGTCCCTGCGCACCGAGACAGGTCGCGACTGGCCGCGGGCGCCGCTGCTCGCCGCGATCCTGCTCGAGGTCGAGCGCGGCTACGACGACTGGCAGCGGCTCCACACGAACCGCTAACCGGCTAGCCGGGCCCGAGCCGCTGCTCGCGGAAGTTCCGCGCGGCCTCGATCGCCGCGCCGAGGTTCAGGCCCTTGTCCTTCGCCTGCTTGATCAGCATCACGGTCTCGAGGGCGTCGATGTCGTAGATCCGCTGCTTGTTGCCCTTCGTCGGGATCTGCGCCTTGTTCGTCCAGTAGTCGAGCTGCATCTTCGAGATCCCGGCGACCTGGCAGACCTGCCCGAGGTACAGCTCGACCTTGCCGAGATGCTCCGCCAGATCTATGGGTTCGAGAAGATCGACCTGCCGGCTCGCCATTCCGCCCTCGCCCCGTCGTGTTCTTGGTCCCCGGCGTCAGTTATAGAGCGCGGAGGATGCTTTTGGAAGGGGGCGCTGGACTAACCCAGCGCCCGGTTACGCGCCGGCCGACTCGGGCTCGGGCTCGCCGTTCGGCTCCTCCGTCTCGACGACGGGCGCGAGCGCGGAGACCCGCTCGTCGTCGCCACGATGCCGCATGACGATCACACCCTGCGTCGAGCGGCCGAGCCGCTTGACCTCCTCGACCGGCATCCGGATCACGGTGCCCGCCGTCGAGATGAGCATCACCTGGTAGCCGTCACGGACAACACGCGAGCCGACGAGGTACCCGCGCGCCTCGCTGAGCTGCACGGTCTTGACGCCCATGCCGCCGCGGCCCTTGACCGGGTACTCGGAGACGCGCGTCCGCTTGCCGTAGCCGTTCTCGGTCACCACGAGGAGGTCCGCGGCGTCCTCGGCGATGTTGATCGAGATCACCTCGTCTCCCTTCCGCAGCCTCATGCCGGCGACGCCGGACGTGTCGCGGCCCATCGCACGAACGTCGGTCTCGTGGAAGCGGATCGCCTGTCCCTTCCTCGAGACGATGAGGATGTCGTCCTTGCCCGAGGAGTGACGGACGCCGACGAGCTCGTCGCCATCCCGCATCTTGATCGCGATGATCCCGTCTGCCTTGAGCGGCGTGTTGTACGCGGCGAGCTCTGTCTTCTTGACGACGCCGTTCTTCGTCGCGAAGACGAGATAGCGCGCCTCCTCGAAGTCGCGCGTCTGGATCACGGCCCGCACCTGCTCCTCCTGGCGGAACGGAAGCAGGTTGACGATCGCCCGCCCCTTCGACTGGCGGGAGCCGAGCGGCAGCTCGTGCACCTTGAGCCGGTACACCTTGCCGACGTTCGTGAAGAAGAGGATGTAGTCGTGGGTCGAGGCGACGAAGAGGTGCTCGATGTAGTCGTCCTCCTTCAACTCCATCCCCATCACGCCGATACCCCCGCGCCGCTGCTCGCGGTACGTCGTCACCGGCAGCCGCTTGATGTAGCCGGACCGGGTGATCGCGATGACCATGTCCTCCTCGGCGATGAGGTCCTCGAGGTCGAGCTCGTCTTCGGCAGCGACGATCTCGGTGCGGCGGTCGTCGTTCCGGCCGTAGATCTGCCTGATCTCGAGCAACTCCTCGCGGATCACGCCGTCGATCCTCGCCGGGTCGCCGAGGATCTCACGCAGCTCCGCAATCCGCTCTGCAAGGTCGGCGTACTCCTTCTCGACGTTCTGCCGCTCGAGCGCGGTCAGCGCGCGCAGACGGAGGTCGAGGATGGCTTGCGCCTGGATCTCGCTGAACCCGAACCGCTCCATCAGACCCGTGCGCGCCTCATCGACGTCGCTCGCGGCGCGGATCAGCTCGATCACCTCGTCGAGGACGTCGAGGGCCTTGAGGTAGCCCTCGAGGACGTGGGCGCGCGCTTCCTTCTTGCGCAGCTCGTCCTTGGAGCGGCGGGTGACGACCTCGCGCTGGAACTCGAGGTAGTGACGGACGAGCTCGAGCAGCGAGAGCGTGCGGGGCACGCCGTCGACGAGCGCGACGGCGTTGTAGCCGAAGGTCGCCTGCAACGACGTGTGCTTGAACAGCTTGTTCAACGCGACCTGCGGCACGGCGTCCCGCTTCAGCTCGACCTGGATCCGCATTCCGGTCCGGTCGGAGTGATCGGCGAGGTCGGAGATCTCCGTCAGCGTCTTGTCCTGGACGAGGTCGGCGATCTTGCGGATGACGCCCGTGTCGCCGCCCTTCTTCACCCCGTATGGGAGCTCGGTGATCACGATCGCCGACTTGCCGCCACGCAGCTCCTCGATGTGGGCCCGGGCGCGCATGATGACCCGGCCGCGGCCCGTGCGGTAGGCATCGCGGATGCCGCCACGGCCCACGACGATCGCGCCTGTCGGGAAGTCGGGCCCTTTGACGTGCTTCATCAGCGCCTCGACCGAGACGTCGGGGTCGTCGATCATCGCGACGACGGCATCGATCGTCTCGCCGAGATTGTGCGGCGGCATGTTCGTCGCCATCCCGACCGCGATCCCGGTCGAGCCGTTGACGAGCAGGTTCGGGAAGCGTGACGGCAGAACGGACGGCTGGCGCCGCGACTCGTCGTAGTTGGGCTCGAAGTCGACGGTGTTCGCGTCGATGTCGCGCAGCAGCTCGGTCGCGATCCGCGCCAGGCGCGCCTCGGTGTAGCGCATCGCCGCCGGGGGGTCATCGTCGATCGAGCCGAAGTTGCCCTGGCCGTCGACGAGCGGGTAGCGCAGCGAGAAGGGCTGCGCCATGCGAGCCAGCGTGTCGTAGATCGCCGAATCGCCGTGGGGGTGGTAGTTGGCCATCACCGCGCCGACGGTCGAAGCGGACTTCTTGTAGGGCCGGTTCGGCTGTAGGCCGGCCTCGTGCATGCCGTACAGGACGCGGCGGTGCACCGGCTTCAACCCGTCGCGCACGTCGGGTAGCGCGCGCGAGACGATCACGCTCATCGCGTAGTCGAGGAAGCTCGAGCGCATCTCCTGCTCGAGCTCACGCGGCTCGACCCGGCCAGGCCCGAGAGCGCCGGTCTCGACCTCAGACATCCCGGCCTCTAGACGTCAAGGAACGCGTCCTTCGCGTTCTCTTCGATGAACAGCCTGCGAGGCTCGACCTGGTCGCCCATCAGCATCGAGAAGAGCTGGTCCGCGGCACTCGCATCCTCGACGTCGACCCGCACGAGCAGCCGCTTCGCAGGGTCCATCGTCGTATCCCAGAGCTGATCCGGGTTCATCTCGCCGAGGCCCTTGTATCGCGAAAGCTGGATCCCCCCCTCCTTCGCAAGGTCGAGCGCGGCGTGGCGCAACCCGGAGAAGGTCGGCGCCTCACTCCGGTTCTTGCCGAGAGAGAGCGAGAACGGCGGCAGGCCGACCACCTCGACGAGCTTGTGATAGGCGCGGCGGAGGCTCTGATAGATCGGCGAAGCCAGCAGCTCTGCAGTGACGCCGACGATCTGGGCGGCCGATGTCTCCTCCTCGACGACCCTGACCTCCAGGCCCTGCTCGTCGCGTGCGAGCACCGAGAGCTTGTAGCCGTTCGCCGGCATGGCGCCGATCGCGGTCTCGAGCTCGGCGAGCGTGTCGACGTCGGCCTCCACGATCCGGTGGCCGATCACGAGGTCGGGGGCGTGGTGCCCGAAGTCCGCCCGCAGCCGGGCCGACCAGCCTTCGAACTCCGCGAGGGCGGCGGTGAACCGCTTCCAGCGAACTTCGCTGAGCTTCACCTCGTTGCCTTCACGGTCGCGGATCTCAAGCTGGCCGAACCGCTCCCGCACGAGCAGGTCCTCGAGCTGGGACTCCTTCTCGAAGTAGAACTCCTGGTTCCCGAGCTTCACCTTGTAGAGCGGCGGGACGGCGATGAAGACGTGGCCGTACTCGAAGAGCTCGCGCATGTGCCGGTAGAGGAAGGTGAGGACGAGCGTGCGGATGTGCGAGCCGTCGACGTCGGCGTCGGTCATGATGATGATCCGGTGGTAGCGGAGCCCGGAGATGTCGAGCTCGTCGCCGACGCCGGTGCCGATCGCCGTGATCATCGCCTGGATCTCCACGTTCGAGAGCACCTTGTTGATCCGGTTCTTCTCGCTGTTGATGATCTTCCCGCGCAGCGGCAGGATCGCCTGGTAGGTGCGGTCACGACCCGTCTTGGCGGAGCCGCCGGCGGAGTCGCCCTCGACGATGAAGAGCTCGGCCGCCGACGGGTCACGGATCGAGCAGTCGGCGAGCTTGCCGGGTAGCGCCGAGCTGTCGAGCGCCGACTTGCGCCGCGTCAGCTCGCGCGCCTTGCGTGCCGCGAGCCGCGCGCGCATCGCCGCGATCGCCTTGTTGCAGATCGCCCGTGCGTCGTGCGGGTTCTCCTCGAGGAACCGGGAGAGAGAGGCGTTGACCGTCGTCTGGACGAGACCCTCGATGCCGGGGTTGCCGAGCTTCGTCTTCGTCTGACCCTCGAACTGCGGGTTGCGGAGCTTGACCGAGACGACCGCGGCAAGCCCCTCGCGCACGTCCTCGCCGTCGAGGCTTTCCTCCTTCTTGAGCAGCTTCAGCTCCTGCGCCTTCGTGTTGAGCGTGCGCGTGAGTGCGCTGCGAAAGCCGGAAAGGTGCGCCCCGCCCTCGACCGTGTTGATGTTGTTGGCAAACGTGAAGACCGACTCCTGGTAGGACGAGTTCCACTGCATCGCCACCTCGACGGCGCCCTGCTCGGTCTCGCCTTCGAAGTACACGATGTGCTTGTGGATCGCGTCCTTCGCGTCGTTGATGTACGAGACGAAGTCACGGATCCCGCCCTCGTAGTGAAACTCGATGGTCTTGCCGTCGGCGCGCTCGTCGACGAGCTTGATGTGCAACCCTTTCGTGAGGAACGCGGTCTCGCGAAGTCGCTGCGTGACCGTCGCCGGGTCGACGTTGAGATCCTCGAAGACCTCGGAGTCGGGGAGAAAGTCGATCGTCGTCCCGGTCGGCTCGTCCTTCGCCATCTCCCGGACGACCTCCATGTCGCCGCGCGGGTCGCCGCGCTCGAACTCCTGCCGGTGCACCTTGCCGTCACGCCGCACCTCGACGACCAGCCGCTCCGAGAGCGCGTTGACGACCGAGACGCCGACGCCGTGCAGCCCGCCCGAAACCTTGTAGCCGTCACCGCCGAACTTCCCGCCGGCGTGAAGCTTCGTGAGCACGACCGTGAGTGCAGGCAGTCCCTGCTCGGACATCACGTCGACCGGGATGCCCGAGCCCCAGTCCTGGACCGTCACCGAATGGTCCGGATGGAGCGTCACCTCGATCCGGTCGTTGCGGCCTGCGAGCGCCTCGTCGACCGAGTTGTCGACCACCTCGTAGAGGAGCTGGTGGAGGCCGCGCGGGCCGGTCGAGCCGATGTACATCCCCGGCCTGAGCCGGACCGGCTCGAGTCCTTCGAGGACGGTGATGTCCTTAGCGGTGTAGTGCGTTTCGGTCATGAAAAAAGCCCTGCAAATTCGGCATTTGCGGGCGAAGTGGAGTGTATCAGACGGAGCGGTCGTCCGGCGCCCGAGCGAACGCGGCTCTTATCACTTTCGCGACAGATTCGCGAAGGTCCGGATCGTCGATTCCGGCGGCGAGTGCAGCCGCCTCTCGCGCCTGCTCGGGAGTCGCCTCGAGTGGCGCGGGCGAGGCCGCATCCGGAGTCGCAGCGGGCAGCGGCCCGGGGACGAACCGGAGCCGTGGACGGCCCGGCAGGCGGCCCGAGATCTCACCTGCCCGCTGGGTGAGCTCGAAGCCCCAGATCGCGTCGCGGACGTGTACGACGAGCGTCCCGTCGGCCTGCGTCCGCGCGGGCCAGGCGTGGCGGGCGATCTCCTCGCCGACGGCGGACGGCCAGGCCGTGACGACGTCTCCTGCGCCGCTGTCGGCTCCGACCCGGCGCAGCTCCGCGCGAATCTCCTCGCCGATCTGGTCCATTTCGGACGGCTCCGTCACGCAGCCGCCTCGAGCACCGTCCCCGGCGTCACCTCGAGCAGCTGGTCGGGAGTCGCCGGCAGCAGCGACGGGTCCGTCGCCGTGACGAGCGCCTGCCCGGCGCTCGCGACGCGCCCGGCGAGAATCCGGCGGCGGTCGGGATCGAGCTCGGAGAGGACATCGTCGAGCAGGAGGAGCGGCGGGACGCCCGTCCGGTCGGCGATCGTCTCGGCCTCGGCGAGGAGCAGGGCGAGCAGGGCGAGCCGTTGCTCGCCCTGGGAGCCGAAGCTGCGCAGGTCCCGGCCGTTCGCAGCGAGCACGACATCGTCGAGGTGCGGCCCGAGGGAGGTTGTCCCGCGCTCGATGTCGCGACCGAGAGCGGCGTCGAGCGCTTCCGCAGTCGGCGGCTCGCCCTCGTAGCCCAGCGAGACGCGGTCGAGCCCCAGCTCAGACGCACGGTCGGCGAAGGCGGGCTCGAGCTGCGCGAGCACGTCGAGGCGAGCGGCGACGAGCTCGGCTCCGAGCGTCGCCACGCGCTCGCTCCACGGCTCGATCGCCTCGCGGCCCGACAGGCTCGCCGCCGCCCGCCGGAGCGCCGCGTTCCTCTGCGCCACGGCCGCGCCATACTCGGGCGACAGCGTCGCCCGAGCCGGCGCGAGGCGCCCGAGAGCCCGGTCGAAGTATGCGCGGCGGCTCGCAGGAGGGCCCTTCACGACGCCGAGCCTGTCAGGCGTGAAGACGAGCGTCGAGACCAGCGACCGCAACTGCTCGGCGGCGCGAAGCGGGGCGCCGTTCAGCCGGGCGCGCTTCCCCTCCCCCCGTCGCACGGTCACCTCGAGCTCCATCCGCACCTCGCCTCGGCGCCCGGCGACGGCCGTCCGCGCCCCCTCCGCGCCGAAGCGCACGACCTGCGAGTCGGTGCGCGTGCGGGGCGAGAACCCCTGTGTAGCCAGGTGAAGAGCCTCGAGGAGGTTCGTCTTGCCGACGCCGTTCCGTCCCACCACGAGGACGAGCCCCGGCCGCAGCGCCAGCTCGAGCCGCTCGTACGAGCGGAAGCTGCGGAGCGAGACCGTCTCGACGATCAGGCTGTGCCCGTCGGGCCCGGCCTCAACCGGGAAGGCGGATCGGCATGACGAGGTACGTGAAGTCGTCGCCCTCGTCCGTGAGGATGCACGGCCGCAGCGGGCTGATGAGCTTCATCTGCATGTCGTCGCCCTCGACGGACTCGAGCCCCTCGCGCAGGAACTCCGCGTTGAAGCCGATCTCGAGCGGCTCGCCGCTGTACGCGACGGGCATCGATTCCTTCGACTCGCCGACCTCGTGCGTGCGCGCCACGACCGTGACTTCCCCGTCGGCGAAGCGCAGCTGCAGCGGTGTCGCGCGCTGGATCATCACCGAGGCGCGGCGCACGACCTCCAGGAGCTCGGCCCGCGGCACGGTGAGCTCGTGCTCGAACGTCTCCGGCAGGAGCTGCCGGTAGTTCGGGAACTGGCCGTCGATGCGGCGCGTCGTGAGCCAGACGCCGCCGACCGAGAAGATGACCTGGTTCTCCTGTACGCCGACCGCGATCTCGTCCGCGTCGCCTGCGACGCGTGCCAGCTCCTGCAGTGCGCGGCTCGGGACGATCGCCTCGAGGTCGGGCGCCGGCGCCGATAGCGACGTCTCCTTCACGGCCAGACGATACGAGTCCGTCGCCGCCATCACGAGCTTGTCGCCGGCGAACTGGACGAGGACGCCGGTGAGGACGGGGCGTGCTTCGTCGCGCGATGCCGCGCGGGCGACCCGCGTGATCGTCTCGAGCAGCGCCTCGCGGTCGACCGCGAACGTCTCGGTCTCGGTGAGCTCGGGGAGTCGCGGGAAGTCCTCGGCGTTGTACGTGTGCAGGGTGTAGCTCGCGCTTCCCGATTCGAGATGGACGACCGACTCCGCCGCGCGGTGCTCGATCAACACGTCGTCGCCGGGTAGCAGCCGTGCAATGTCGACGAGCGTGCGGCCGGGCAGCACCACTGCACCATCGCCCTCCACCCGGGCCGGCACCGGGGCGCGGAGTGAGAGCTCCATGTCGGTCGCGGCGAGCCGTAGCTCGTCACCGCGAGCCTCGAGCAGGATTCCGGACAGGATCTGGATCGCCGTGCGGCTCGAGACCGCACGTGCGGTGAGCGACAGGCCCTGTACGAGGTCGTCCTTCGTGCAGGTGATCCTCAGCCCGGCACCTACTGCAATGTCACTCTCGATCATCTTGAGATCCTCGTAGTAGTCATAGGGAGTGTGGACGACGGGGAAGACGTGCGCGAGACCGCTTGGCTGCGAGGCTCGACATGTGGGGTTTCATTGTGGACGATTCGACAGGTCCCACAGGTGGGCAAGCGTCAGCGCACCTGCTTCACACGTGCCGTGAGTTCCTGCACGAGGTTGTACACAGACCTGTCCTCACGGATGAGACGGGCGATCTTGGACGTCGCGTGGATGACCGTCGTGTGGTCGCGGCCGCCGAACTCCTTGCCGATCTTCGGCAATGACGAGTCGGTCAGCTCGCGGGAGAGGTACATCGCAACTTGCCGCGGATAGACGATGTTCTGCGAGCGCTTGTCGCCGCAGAGCTCGTCGTGCGACAGATCGAACTGCTTCGCGACGAGATCCTGGATCCGCTTGATCGAGACCTTGGCGGCCTCGCCCTGCGGGAACACGTCGCGCAGCACGTCCTGGGCGAGCTCGACCGTCATCGGGCGCCCCGTGAGCGACGAGAACGCGACGACGCGGGTCAGGGCGCCCTCGAGCTCGCGGATGTTCGTCGAGACGCGGCCGGCGATGAACGTGAGCACCTGCTCGTCATGGACGTGGATGCCGTCGACCTTGACCTTCTTGCGGAGGATCGCGATGCGCGTCTCGAGGTCGGGTGGCTGGATGTCGGTGATCAGCCCCCACTCGAACCGGCTGCGCAGCCGCTCCTCGAGCGTCGCGATGTCGCGCGGCGGCCGGTCGGAGGACAGCACGATCTGCGAGCCGGCCTCGTAGAGCGAGTTGAACGTATGGAAGAACTCCTCCTGGAAGCGTTCCTTCCCCTCGAAGAACTGCACGTCGTCGATGAGGAGGACGTCGTAGGCGCGGTAGCGCTGCTTGAAGCCCTCGATGCGCTTGTCGCGAAGCGAGTTGATGAAGTCGTTCACGAAGGCCTCGCTCGTCATGTACCGCACCGAGAGGTCGGACGAGTGCTCTGCGACGTACTGCGCGACGGCCTGGAGGAGGTGCGTCTTGCCGAGGCCGGTGCCTCCGTAGATGAAGAGCGGGTTGTAGGCCTGCGCCGGCGCCTCGGCGACGGCGAGCGCGGCCGCGTGGGCGAAGCGGTTCGACGAGCCGATCACGAACGAGTCGAACGTGTACTTCGCGTTGAAGCCGCCGCTCTCGGGCCGGATGCGCAGCCTTTGGGCCACGGGAGCGGCGCCGTCCCCCGCCGGCCGCTCGCCGTTTTCCGCGACGCGGATCTCGAGTGGCCGCTCGGCTCCGACGATGTCGCGGACGGCCGCGCCGATCAGGCCGAGGAAGTGCCCCTCGATCCAGTCGCGCGTGAATTCGCTCGGGACGGTGAGGACGAGCGCGTCGCCCTCGAGCTCGAAGCCCTGGACGTCGCCGAACCACTTGCCGTACGTCCCGCCGTTGAGCGCCTCCCTGAGCCGCCCCGAGATCTCCCCCCAGAGGTCCTCTGCCGACAGCTCGATTTGGTGCTCCACCGACGCCCTGATCCTCCCCGTCTCCGGCCCGGCGGCCAGCATAACAGTGGCTCGGGCGAGGACAAAATGAGGCGTTTTGCAGGCATTTGCCGACCGCCCCGATCCCTCCACAGCTGTGGACAGGCGTGGGGGGAATTCGCCTCAGCCGCATGCCTGCGGCGTCTGCGGCTGTGGACAAGCCGGTGGACGACCCTTGTCTATACTGGCCGCCGCCCCCCGCCGGCCGCGGGGATTTTTCTGGCAAAGACGAGTCTTTCCCAACCGTGAAGCGCACCTACCAGCCCAACGTCCGCCGCCGCAAGCGCAAGCATGGCTTCCGCGCGCGGATGGCGACGAAGGCCGGCCGCGCGATCCTCAAGCGCCGCCGCGGCAAGGGCCGCACGCGCCTCTCCGCGTAGGCGGCTCCGCTGCGCGGAGCCTCTAAGCTGCACCCCGTGAAGCGCGCCAACCGTCTGTCCCGCTCCCGGGACTTCGACGCGGTTCATCGCCGCGGCCGCTCGGTCTCGTCTCGCTTTCTCGTTCTCTACTGGCTGCCGCACGAGGAGCCGGCGGAGCCCCGGATCGGGTTCGCCGTTCCGCGCGCGGCCGGCGGTGCGGTCGAGCGGAACCGGATCAAGCGCCGCCTGCGCGAGGTGTGGAACGAGCGGCTCGACCGCGTCCCCGCCGGGCACGACTACGTGCTGATCGTTCGCCCCGGGCTCGTCGAGGCTGCTGAGGCGAACGGCTTCGCGTGGCTCGGCGAGCGGGTCGACGAGCTGCTCGAGCAGACGGGGGCTCTCGCGGCATGATCGCTCCTCGCTCCGGGGCCGGGAGAGCTGGCATCGTCGTTCCCGGCCGGCTCCGCCGAGCCTTCGCCGACGTCAAGCGCGTGCCGGGCCTGCTCGGCATCGGCCTCGTCTGGGCCTACCGGCTGACGCTCGGCGCGCTGTTCCCCACGACCTGCAAGTACCACCCGTCGTGCTCGGAGTACGCGATCGAGGCTCTCCGGCGGCACGGCCTCGTCCGCGGCAGCGCGCTCGCCGCCTGGCGGCTTCTGCGCTGCAACCCGTGGAGCCATGGGGGCTTCGACCCGGTCCGATGATCGTCTTCGCCATCCCGGTCATCAGCCAGCTCGAGACGGTCATGCGTCACGTCCTCGACTGGTTCCACTCGAACCTCGGCCTCTCGTGGGCCTGGTCGATCGTGGCGACGACGGTCGTCGTCCGGATGCTGCTCGTGCCGCTGACGATCCGGCAGATCCACTCCACGCAGGCGCTGCAGAAGCACGCGCCGCAGATGAAGGAGATCCAGAAGAAGTACAAGCACGACCGGCAGAAGCAGAACGAGGAGCTGATGAAGTTCTACCGGGAGAACCAGATCAACCCGGCCGCCGCGTGCCTGCCGATGTTGCTGCAGCTGCCGGTCTTCATCGCCCTCTACTACACGCTCAAGCACTTCGGGTCGAACTTCCATCCCGGTCCGCACGCGGACCTCTCGTTCCTCCACTTCATCCCGTCGATCTCGGCCGGGACGACCGCTCACTGGGGCGGCTACGTGCTGCTCGTCGTCTACGTCGGGAGCCAGATGGCGTCGTCGCTGTTCATGATGACGACCGTCGACAAGACGCAGCGCACGCTCTTCATGATCATGCCGCTCGTCTTCGTCTTCATCATCGCCCGCTTCCCCGCGGGCCTCGTTCTCTACTGGGTGACGACGAACCTGTGGACGGTGGGGCAGGGGCTGATCACGCGACGCCTCGTCTCGCGGACCCCGGCGCCCACCGTCGGGAAGCGCAGCTCCCGGACGCCGCCGAAGGACGACGGCTCGAGCGAGAACGGAGCCACCCGGGAGCCGCCGCAGCCGGCGCCCGCCTCCTCGCAGAGGCCCCGCCAGGTGCGGCGGAAGAAGAAGCGCACGAGCCGCAGATGACGGACGTCGAGGACCTGACGGCCGAGGCGACGGGTGAGACCGTCGGCGAGGCGAAGTGGGCGGCGCTGCGCGAGCTCGAGCGCCGGCATCCGGGGCTCGACAAGTCCCTGGTGCAGTTCGAGGTTGTCGGCGAGGGCGAGCGAGGGATCCTCGGCGTCGGCTACGAGCCGGCGCGGGTCGTCGCGCACCTCCCGGCCGAGGCCGCGGAGGCGGCGGCCGCGACCGCGAGCGACGTTGCCGGCCAGGCCGCCGACGTGCGAGGGCTGGTGGCGCGAGTCGTGTCCACGCTCGGGGTGGACGCTGACGTCGATGCCCGCGAGGAGCACGAGGCGATCGTCGTGACGTGCTCCGGCCCGGACGTCGGTCTCCTGATCGGCCGGCACGGCCAGACCATCGACTCGATCCAGTACCTCCTCAACGCGATCGCGTGGCGCGGGTACGGGGAGGAGCGGAAGGAAGTCGTCGTCGACGCCGCCGGCTACCGCGCTCGGCGGAAGGCGACTCTCGAGGCGCTCGCGCTGCGGGTCGCCGACCAGGTGCGCGACACGGGCGAGCCCGAGGAGCTCGAGCCGATGACGGCAGTCGAGCGGAAGGTCGTCCACCTCCGGCTCAAGGACGTCGAAGGTGTGGGGACGGCCTCCGAGGGGACGGAGCCGAACCGCTACGTCGTCGTTCTCCCCGAGTGACCTGGACGACTGGCTCGCGGCTGTTCTCGCGACGCCGGGCCTGACTGCGATCCGCGACCCGGTGCGGGCGCGGGAGATGCTGCTCGACGACGCGCTCCGGGCGCTGCCGTTGCTCGAGCTGTACGAGGGACCGGTAATCGACGTGGGTTCCGGCGGCGGCTCGCCGGGAATCCCGCTCGCCACGGCGCTCCCCGAGCGCGAGGTCACGCTTCTCGACGCGGAGCGGCGCAAGTGCGACTTCCTGCGCCGCTGGGCGCCGCCGAACGCGGAGGTCGTCTGGGGCCGGGCTGAGGATCAGCCGTCGGAGCGGTGGGGCGTCGCGCTGGCGAAGGCGCTCGCGCAACCACCGGTCGCGGCGGAGCTCTGCCTCCCACTCGTCCGTACCGGCGGGGCGGCGATTCTCTGGCTCGGGGAGAGCGCCGACCTCGACCGCCTCGCGACCGCTTCGCAGCGGCTCGGCGGGGGTGTGCCCGAGCTTCACGACGGCCTCGCCGTCCTGCCGAAGACGGCGCCAACTCCGCCGGGCTTCCCTCGTCGCCCCGGCGTCGCGAAGAAGCGTCCGCCGGCCTAGCGACAATGAGTGCGGCCATGAGCCGGATCTACGCTCTCGCAAACCAGAAAGGCGGCGTCGGCAAGACGACCACCGCCGTCAACCTCGCCGCGTGCCTCGCCGAGGCGGGCGAGCGCGCGCTCGTGATCGATCTCGATCCGCAGGCCAACGCGACGTCCGGGCTCGGGATGCGCGCGAACGGCACCTCGAGCTACGACCTTCTCGACGGCGCGCCGCTCGCCGACCTCGTCCATCCGACCGCGTTCGCGAACCTCGACCTCGTCCCGGCCAAGCCGGATCTCGCCGGCGCGGTCGTGGAGCTTTCCGGCCGCTCCGACGGAGAGCGCTATCTCGCGCAGGCGCTCGCCTCGGGCAGCGACCGCTACGACTTCGTCTTCCTCGACTGCCCGCCGTCTCTCGGGCCGTTGACCGTGAACGCCCTCGCGGCCGCCGATCGCGTGCTCGTGCCGGTGCAGGCGGAGTACTACGCGCTCGAAGGCCTGACGCAGCTCCTCCACTCGGTCGAGCTGATCCGGCGTCGGCTCAACCCGCGTCTCGGCATCGGCGGCGTCCTCCTCACGATGGTGGACGGCCGGACTCGCCTCGCCCAGCAGGTCGAGGAGGAGGTGCGGCGCCACTTCGGCTCGCTCGTCTTCCGCACGTCCGTCCCCCGCTCGGTGCGCCTTGCCGAGGCGCCGAGCCACGGGTTGCCCGCGATTGCCTACGACCGTCGCTCCGCCGGAGCCGACGCCTACTGGAAGGTGGCGATGGAGCTTGTCGAGCGCGCCTGAGTCTTTGCCTCGCCGGAAGACCGCGGGTGGCGCCGGAGGCGTCCCCCGCCGGGGCCTGGGCCGCGGCCTCGATGTCCTGATCGGCGGCCACCCTGTCCCGACCGAGCTGCTCGAGATCCCGGTCGACGCGATCCACCCGAATCCGCGCCAGCCGCGCCGCCGCTTCGAGCCGGAGGCAGCCTCGGGGCTCGCCGAGTCGGTGCGGCGGCAAGGCGTGATCCAGCCGCTGCTCGTGCGGCCGCGCGGCGTGGGCGGCTACGAGATCGTTGCCGGCGAACGCCGCTGGCGGGCGGCGCGGGAAGCGGGCCGCGACACCGTGCCGGCGGTCGTCCGCGTGACCGACGACCGCGAGACCCTTCTGCTCGGCCTCGTCGAGAACGTCGCGCGCGAGCAGCTGACGCCCGTCGAGGAGGCGCGTGCGTATGCCGTCCTGATCGACGAGTTCTCGCTTACCCTCGGGGACGTGGCCGAGCGGGTGGGCCGCTCCAAGCCGTCCGTTTCGAACCGCATCCGCCTGCTCGAGTTGCCCGACGACGTGCTCGGGATGGTCGAGCGCGGGCAGCTGACCGAGGGACACGCCCGCGCAGTCCTCGCGGTGCCCGACCACGAGGGCCGCCGCCGCCTCGCTCGCGAGATCGTGCGGCGCGGCCTCTCCGTGCGGGCGGCCGAGCAGCGGGCGAAGTGGGCCGGCGCGAGACAGCGCCCGCGCACGCGGTCGGCTCCGGTTGACCCCGCGCTGGCGGAGCGGGTGCGCGGCGCCGTGGAGCAGCTGGCCGGACGGCACGCGCGCGTCCTTCCGGGACGGGTCGAGCTGCCGTTCGAGGACGAGCACGACCTGGCCGAACTGGTCGAGGCGCTCGAGAACGCGGTGGCTACAATGCGCCCCCGCGCGGGCGATTAGCTCAGCTGGTTAGAGCGCCGCTCTGATAAGGCGGAGGTCCCTGGTTCGAATCCAGGATCGCCCATGTTGCTCAGTGGAGGCGATGCGTGCGGACGAGGTACTCCTCGAGCGCCAGCAGGAACGACTCGTCCTCCGCAAGCTCGACGAGTCGCGTCTTCGTGGCCGCGTCGAGGTCCCGGTCGAGGGCGATCTCGGCGACGAAGCTTGGCGTGCGGCCCGACTGTGCGAGCGCCGCCATCCGAAGGAAGATCCGGCGGGCCTCCTCGTTCTGCGAGATCGCCTCGAGCGATTCGAGGTCGTCGAGCCACAGCGTGTGCACCAGTCTCCAACGCTATGCCACGCGCATGGGATACGTCGGTTTCCGGCCGGTGGGCCTGAGCTATATTCGAGGCGAGGTCGGGCGGATGCAGGAGATGCTCATCTACGGAGTCAGCTTCGATCTGGTTGGGAAGCAGCCGATCGTCCTCCTGAAGACCGCCGACAGCAACAAGTTCCTGCCGATCTGGATCGGGCATCCGGAGGCGGCCGCCATCCTCATGAAGCTCCAGAGCCAGACGTCGGTGCGGCCGATGACGCACGACCTGCTCGGCGACATGCTCGAGCAGCTCGGCGCGTCGATCAGCCGGATCACCGTCACGGAGCTGCGCGAGAACACCTTCTACGCCCAGATCACGGTCGTCCAGGACGGCCAGGAGATCGAGGTCGACTCCCGTCCGTCCGACGCGATCGCGCTCGCCATCCGCGCCGAGGCGCCGATCTTCGCCGCGGACGACGTGATCGCCGAGTCTGCGATCGAGTTCGAGGGCGAGGAGGTCGACGAGGACCAGCTCGAGGCGGAGGTCACGCGCTTTCGCAACTTTCTCGAGGACGTCACTCCCGACCAGTTCGTCGTCGAGAACGGCGACGAGGAGGAGTAGGGCCCGTCAGCCGAGAACGGCGAAGGCGAGCGCCGCGCCGTTGAAGAGGCCGTGCACGATCATCCCGGGCACGACGCTGTCGGTCCGAGCGCGAAGCCAGGCGAGCGCGACGCCGAACGGGACGAGCACGAGGAGCGCCTCGACGAGCCCGTGCGCGAGCCCGAACGCGATCCCGACGAGGAGGATCGAGGGCGTCCGGCCGAGGAAGCGGAGCAGCGACTGTCCGGCGCCGCGGAACGTCACCTCTTCGACGAACGGGGCGACCACGGCGAAAAGCACGATGTTGGCGGCGAACGCGCCCGCGTGCGCGGGCTCCCAGTGCGTCGGCGTTAGCCCCTGCTCCTTGCCGGGGCTCTCCGGCAGCGGCAAGGCGGCGACGACGCCCTCCCAGGCGTAGATCCCCACGACGACGCCGGCGCCGAGGCCGAGCGCCCTCCCCCAGCGCAGGGGCCGGCGCAACGCGAGGAGGTCAAAACGGCCGGCGGCGATGACGAGGACGATCCCGAGCCAGACGGCGTAGAGGATCGTCCCGCCCGCAAAGGTCGAGTACGAGTAGACCTCCTGGCGCGTGACGCCTCTACCGGCGCTGCCGCTTCCCGAGAAGCGCGCCGCGTAGTTGATCGCGGCGATCAGCCCGATGAAGAGAGCCCAGAAGGCGAGGCGCCGGTGGCTCGGGCGCGGCTCGGCGGGGTCGGCGTCCACGACGGCGCAGCATAGGCTTCGGCCCATGCGCCACTTCACGGCCGACGAGGCGAATGCCGAGCTCGAGCACGTGCGGCCTCTCGTCGAGCGGCTCGTCATGAGTCGCCGGGAGCACGCGCTGGCCCTCGAGCGACAGGAGGAGCTCGAGCGCAAGATCCGCGGCAACGGCGGCGGCATACCCCCCGCAGAGCTCGCTGAGGCGACGGCCGAGGTCGACGGCGTCGCTCGTCGCCTCGCACGACTCGTCGACGAGATCACGAGCTACGGCGCCCAGGTGAAGGATCTCGACACCGGCCTCGTCGACTTCCCTGCGGTCCATCGCGGTGAGACGGTGCTCCTCTGCTGGCAGCTCGGCGAGGACGAGATCGCATGGTGGCACCGCGTCGAGGACGGCTTCGCCGGTCGCCGCCCGCTTCCACTCGACTGAGGATTTCGCGGGTTCGCCGCGAACTCCGGGCGGGGGATGGATCCGTTCTGGAGGCACATCGTTGTCGCCGCGGCGATCTTCGTCGTCGTCTCCCTCTTCGCCCGCGCGATCGACTGGTCGTTGCAGCGGCGGCCGCTCCCGCCCGAGGCCGTGACCCGCTACCGCATCCTCCGCCGGACCGTGACGGTCGTCATTCTCGTCGTCGGCCTGTTCTCGGCGCTGCTCGCGATCCCCGAGGTGCGGGCGGTCGCCGGCGGACTGCTCGCATCGTCGGCGCTCCTCGGCGTCGTCATCGGCTTCGCCGCCCAGCGGACGCTCGGCAACTTCGTCGCCGGGATTCTCATCGCGCTCGCGCAGCCGATCCGCATCGGCGACCGGGTGGAATACGGCGGCGCCGCCGGCGTGGTCGAGGAGGTCGGCCTCACGTACACGTTCATCCGAATGGCGGACCGCCGTCGCATCGTCGTGCCGAACGAGAAGCTCGCGTCCGACACGATCGTCAACGCATCGATCCGCAGTCGCGAGACGTTCGCGGAGGTGTCGGTGCCCGTACCACTGGCCGCCGATCTCGAAGCTGCCGTCGACGCGTTGCGAGAGGACGTCGCGGCTGAGCGCGACGCGTCCGTCTTCGTCACCGCGCTCGCCGACCCGACGACGGTCACCGTCCGTGCCGCTGCGGCCGACGACGTGGCGGCCGAGCGTCTCGAGCACGAGCTTCGGCTGCGTGCCCACCGGCGGCTCCGCGCCCTCGGCGTCTGGACGTGAGCCGCAAGAGCAGGCCCGCGCCCAGGCGCAAGCCGAGACGGCAGCCGAAGCGGAGGCGCCGTGTCCTCGTCGTCCTCACGATCGCGATCCCGCTCGCGCTGCTCGTGCTGACGGCGGCCGGCGGCGCCGTCTATTTCGGCTCGAGCTGCGACCTGAGCTCGCTGCGACCGGTGCGGCAGGCCGACAGCTCCCTCGTGTACGGCGCGAACGGGAGCCTCATCGGCGTCCTGCCCGCCGTCGAGAACAGGACGGCCGTGGCGCGTGGCGCGATGAGCCCCTGGCTGCCGAAGGCGACCGTCGCGATCGAGGACAGGCGCTTCTACGGGCACGGGGGCGTTGACCCCGTCGGCGTTCTTCGCGCGCTCGTCGCCGATGTGAGCGCCGGCCGCATCGTCCAGGGCGGCTCGACGATCACGCAGGAGCTCGTCCGCAACCTCTACCTCTCGCGCGAGCGGACGCTGCAGCGGAAGGTGGTCGAGGCGTGTCTCGCCATCAAACTCGCCCGCGTCTGGCCGAAGGAGCGGATCCTCACGGCGTATCTCAACAACGTCTACTACGGCAATCACGCCTACGGGGTCCAGGCCGCGGCGGAGACGTACTTCTCCCGCCCCGTCGGGCAGCTGACGCTCGAGCAGGCGGCGCTCTTGGCCGGCCTGCCGCAGGCGCCGTCGTACTACGACCCGCTCCACGACCCGGCTGCGGCGCAGGAGCGGCGCGACGAGGTCCTGCGTGCGCTGCGACGGAGCGGAGACATCGGCGAAGCGCGCTACGCCGCCGCCGTCCACGATCGCAGCCTGCACCTGCGCCCGAGCCCGGCATACGCGAGCCGCGAGCCGTACCTCGTCGGCTATCTCGAGGACCTCCTCCAGCAGACCTACGGCGCTGCGACCGTCCGCGCGGGCGGTCTGAGGATCTACACGACGATCCAGCCGCGCCTGCAACGCGCCGCCGTGCACGCGTTGTCGAAAGTCGTCTACGCGCGCGGCGACCCGGCCGGCGCGATCGTCTCCCTCGATCCCGCGACGGGCGCCATCCGCGCGATGGCGGCCGTCACGCCCGGCACCCCCGCGGAGGACTTCAACCTCGTCACGTCGGCCGAGCGCCAGGCGGGGTCGACGTTCAAGCCGATCGTCCTCGCCGCCGCGGTGGCGGACGGCATGAACCCCTGGGCGACGCGGTACCTCTCCGCGCCGTTCTACTACGCGCTGCTCGGCTGGCACGTTCGGACGTACGACGGGAGGTACGCGGGGCCCGAGACGGTGGCCGCGGCGACGCTCCACTCCGACAACACGGTCTATGCGCGACTCGCGCTCGACGTCCGGCCGGAAGCGATCGTCGCGATCGCGCAGAGGCTCGGCGTGCGGACTCGACTCGAGCCGACGCCGTCCCTCGCTCTCGGCGCCGCCGCGGTGACCCCGCTCGAGATGGCGTCGGTCTACGCGACGCTCGCGGCGGGCGGCGTGTATGCCCGCCCCATGGCGATCCGGCAGGTCGTCTTTCCCGGCGGGAAAGTCGAAGGCGGTTGGGGACGTCCGCAGCGCGAGCGCGTGATCCCGGACTGGGTTGCGGCGACGGTCACGCGCGTGCTCGAGGAGAACATGCTGCACGGCACGGGCGTGGGCGCCCACCTCGCGGGGCGCATCGACGCGGGGAAGACCGGGACGACCGACGACTACGCCGACGCGTGGTTCTGCGGGTACACGCCGTCGCTCGCGGCCACGGTCTGGATCGGCTACCCGCAGGCGGAGGCCCCGATGCTCCACGTGCACGGAGCTGCCGTCTCGGGCCCGACGCTGCCGGCGAAGGCCTGGCGTCTGTTCGCGGAGCGCGCGCTCGCGGGTTCAGAGACCCTCGCCTTCCCGTCCCCGCTCTCGCCTGCGCAGTTCGGGCCGTGGGACGGGGCGTACGCCTACCGCAACGCTGCGACGCCGGCCGCGACGCCGTCCCCGTAGCGCCGCCCGGCGAGGCCGCCCCGTCGCCTCACGACTACGGTATGCACCCACGGTGGCTTCGCTACTCACTCTCGAGGAGGCGCAGGAGCGGGTGCTGGGGCATGCGCGACCGCTCCCGCTCGAGCCCGTGCCCATCGCCGAGGCCGCGGGACGCGTCGCTGCCGAGGACGTGAGGGCGCTCGTTGATCTGCCGCCCTTTGCGAGCTCCGCCATGGACGGCTTCGCGGTGAGCGCCGGCGATCTCCCGGCGACGCTGCGGATCGCCGGCGAGTCCGCGGCGGGGCGACCGTACGAGGCTCTCTTCGAGGCCGGCGGCGCGGTGGCAATCTCGACCGGGGCCGTCGTGCCCGAGGGCGCGGACGCAGTCGTCCCAATCGAGGTTGTTGTCCGGAAGGACAACAGTGTGGAGATCCCGACGGCGGTCGGGCCGGGCTCACACGTCCGTCCTCGCGGCGGCGACGTGGCCGCCGGCGACGTGGTCGTGCCCGCCGGCGCGAGGCTCACGCCGGCTCGAATCGCTGCCGCCGCGGCTTCCGGCGTCTCCGTGCTCCCGTGCCCGCGGCGTCCGCGGGTCGTCGTGCTCGCAACGGGCAGCGAGCTCGTCGCGCCCGGAGTGCCGCTGCGCCCGGGCCAGATCTACGAGTCGAACAGCCTCATGCTCGCCGGGGCGCTCGCGGCGGCCGGCGCGGAGGTCGTGCCCGAACCGCCCGCGGCCGACGACGAAGCCGCCTTGCGTGACGCGCTCGAGCGGGGGCTCGCCGCCGATGTGCTCGTCACCTCGGGAGGCGTATCGGTCGGCGAGCACGACCTCGTCCGGGAGGTCGAGCGGGAGCTCGGTGTCGAGGAGGTCTTCTGGCGCGTCGCGATCAAGCCGGGGAAGCCCGTCTCGTTCGGCGTTCGCGGCGACACGCTCGTCTTCGGTCTTCCCGGCAACCCGGTGTCCGCGCTCGTCGGCTGCGAGCTCTTCGTCAAGCCCGCGCTGCGCGCGTTGCAGGGGCTTTGCGACCCGGAACCGCGGTTCGAGGCGGGACGGCTTGCCGTGGGCCTGAGGCGGAACGGCGAGCGCGACGAGTTCGTGCGGGCGGTGTCGCGTGTCGACGGAGACGCTCTCGTGCTCGAGCCGGTCGCCGGGCAGGAATCGCACATGATCGTCCGTTCCGGCGCCGCGGACGCGCTCGTCCACGTTCCACGTGGAAACGGCGAGCTCGCTGCGGGCTCGACCGTGCGCTGGCTGCGGCTCGGCGGCGAGTAAGGGTCGCTACTGGTTCACGGCGCGCCGCGTCTGGGCGCTCGTGGCGCGGCGCCGCTGCGCAAGGACGAGCGTGCGGATCAGCTCGCGAACCGGCCCCCGGCGCGGCCGTTCGTTCGGGCCGGGATAGGGCGCGTAGCGCCCCGCCGCGATCGCGGCGAGCTGGCCTGCGACGGCGAGCCATCCGAGGCCGATCACGAGCAGCGGCAGTGGCGCGTAACCGATCGCGAACAGCTTGGCGACGTACCACGGCGCGTCCCAGCCGAGCCCGTAGTGGGTCGCGAACGACCACACGAGGTATGCGGGGCCTGCAAGGCCGGCGAGGAAGACGCTCGCGCGCAGCGCCGGGTTGCGATCCTGCACCTGCGGCAGCCAGAGCCACGCGTGGAGAGAGGGCAGGAGGAAGAGGAGCGCGAACGGATTCGTCGCTGCCAGAAGGAGCCCCACGACCCCGAGCGCGAGGAGCGCGCCGCTGTGTCCCGCCAGGCGCTCCTCCGGCCGGATCGGGCGTCGAGGCAGGAGCCGGCTGCGGGCGACGGCCCATCCGGCGACGGCCAGGAGTACGAGCGCGAGCAACGCTCCGCCCGGCCAGGCGACGCCGTTCAGGGACGGTGGGTGTTCGGTGTTGCTTCCCCAAAAGCCGAACGCGCCGAAGACGAGGAAGAGCGCGCCGACCCAGGCCCAGAAGCCGAGACGGCTGCGGAAGCTGCGGAGGGCGGGTGCGATCCCGATCCGTCGCCGGCGACAGCGGGCGAAGAGGTCGACAGCGGCTGCGAGAAACGGCAGCAGCATGGCGACGAGGACGATCTCGATGGCCCAGCCACGGATGAGCCGCTGACCGAGGAAGACGTAGCTCGAAGGGCCCTGCGCGAGCGCGACGCCCTGTTCCATCGCGTCGATCGCATCCTGCGTCGCGAGGCCGATCAGTCGGAGATGCCGGACGTCGAGCCGCCCGCTTCCTCGCGCGCCCGGCACGGGCGGCCGTGCGCCGCTCGTCGTCACCGTCACGGCCGGGATCCCGCGGCTCACGAACGGAGCCTGCTCGTAGGGGTCGAACGGAAATGCCAGCCCGACGAGCTGCTCGAGTCCGCTTGGTCGAGACGGGTCGCTACCTCCCTCCTGTGCGAGCGCGTAGCGCATCGTCTCGACGAGCCCCGGCGCGGGAGATCGCGCGGTGTTGCCCCCAAAGACGAGGCGAGGCCGCCCGGAGCCTCCGATCGAATCGAGGTTGACGACGGCGAGGATGTCCCGGCGGCCCTGATGCTCCGCCGCGAAGCGCGCGGCGCCTCGAGCGCCGGCGGCCGCACCGTCCGTGGAGACGAAGACGATCGAGTAGGGCAGCGAGATGTGCTGCGCAGCGGCCGTGGGCGCGTACGAGCGCGCGAGCTCGATGAGAGCCGCCGTGCCCGAAGCGTTGTCGTTCAGCCCGCCTCCGGCGCCGCCGTTGCTGTCGCGGTGCGCCATGACGACGATCGCCTCGCGCTGCGACAGGCCGGTCTTCTCGGCGACGAGGTTGACGAGCGTCGTTCGGCGCCCGTGGATCGTCGCCGTGAAGCGGTCGGCGCGAACGGCGAAGCCGTACGGCTCGAGCTCGTGACGAAACCATGCCGCGGCGCCCCTGGCCCCCGGTGTGCCCGTCGTGCGATCCGGATATTGGGCGGCGAGATCCGTGGCGAGTGACTCGGTTGCCGCGGCGTCGAACGCCGGGGGCAGGCTGGGGGCGTGGAGCGCCGGCGGCTGGGCGACGCTGAACGCGAGGAGCAGCAGCGGCAAGCCGACGAGGAGCCACGTGCCGCGGTAGAGACGCCCGTTGACGGGGCGCTCGAGCGACCCGGGGCGCGAACGTCGGCGCTCGGGTACGGGCGAGGCGGCCGTCACGACCGTCCAGTCTAGGCTGGGTCCTGGGCGGGCCGTTTCCCCGTGAAAACGACGTGGGTTAGGGCTGGCCGCCGGCGGGAAGGCGGAGTTGGAGAGTAAACATCGGACCCGTCGGCCCGGGAGAGTGTGGTCGTTGCTGGTAGAAATCGGCGGGTCTAGAACCCAGAACCTATGGGAAACGTGGCGAGAGGTCGGTTGGAGGATGGACGAGGCGACGTTGCTAGAGGCGGTGGGCAAGGAGCTCGAGGGGATGCGGACCGTGCGGCTGCGCGTTCCTGCCCGCGCCGAGTATGTCGCGCTCGCGCGCCTCGCCCTCAGCGGTCTCTCCGACATCGTCGAGTTGCCCGAGGCGTTGCTTGCCGACCTCAAGCTCGCCTTGACCGAGGCGGTGTCCAATTCGGTGAGGCATGCCTACGAGGACGGGAGCGGCTTCGTCTCGATCGCCTACGAGCTCGGCCCGGACGCCCTGACCGTCGAGGTCGTCGACGACGGGAAGGGCTTCGATCCGGATCGCCCGCCGGTGCTCGAAGGGGAGGAGCTGACCGAGGGCGGTCTCGGCATCGCGATCATCCGCACGATCGCGGACGAGTTCGAGCTTCACTCCCGGCCGGGCGTTCGCGGCTCGCGGCTGCGCTTCGTCAAGCGGCTGCGACGGTCCTCCTGAGCGTTGTCAGGAACGACAACGTCTCGGCGTAAGCTCCTCGTCGTCTTCAATCGCGCCCCGGTCAGCTACACGCGCGACCCTGCTGGAGCACGTGTTGCGAGGCGCGGCGGCGGCGGCGTCGTGACGGCCCTCGGGGGCCTGCTCGCGCACCACGACGTGACGTG
The DNA here is from genome assembly GCA_963796265.1 of uncultured Actinomycetes bacterium. Lineage (GTDB taxonomy): Bacteria > Actinomycetota > Thermoleophilia > Gaiellales > Gaiellaceae > Palsa-739. Next base: position 582,466 of record CAWCLA010000003.1, read on the forward strand.
GGTCGCGAGCGCGATGACCGACGAGGACCGGGCGGTGGCGGCGGAGCGCGGCGGATCGTTCGTCGAGGAGACGGCGGACGGCGCCGCCTACCGGCTGCGCCTCGTGCCTCACGACCCGGCGGCGTACGACCGCTTCTACAACGTGCTCGCGAATCCGACGCTGTGGTTCCTCCAGCACTACCTCTGGGGGCTGGGCTCGGCTCCGGACTTCGGCCCGGCGCTGCACGCCGCGTGGAGCGACGGATACGTCCCCGTGAACGAGGCCCTCGCCGCCGCCGCCGTCGAGGAGCTCGGCCGCGAGCCCGACGCGGCCGTCCTGTTCCACGACTACCACCTGTACCTCGCGCCACGGCTCCTGCGGGAAGCGTGCCCGGGCGTCGTGACGTCGCATTTCGTCCACATCCCCTGGCCCGGGCCGGATTACTGGCATGCCCTGCCGAAGGAGTTGCGCGTCGCCGTGCACGAGGGGTTGCTCGCGAACGACGTCGTCGGCTTTCACGCCGAGCGCTGGCGTCGAGCCTTTCTGCTCGCGTCCGAGCAGCTCCTGGGCGCGCGGGTCGACCGAGAGTCCGGGACCGTCGAGCACGGCGGCCATGTGACGCGTGTCGTAGCGCGACCGATCAGCGTCGATCCGGCCGAGTTCGACCGGCTGCGCGACGATCCCGCAGTGCTCGAGCGCGAGGCGGCGCTCGCGGCCCGGCGCCCCAGGCAGCTCGTCCTGCGCGTCGACCGCACCGACCCGTCGAAGAACGCCGTGCGCGGCTTCCGCGCCTTCGCGCTGCTCCTCGAGCGCCATCCCGAGTTGCACGGGCAGGTCGGGATGGTGGCGCTGCTCACGCCCTCGCGGCAGGACATCCCGGAGTACGCCGAGTACGGCGCACAGGTCGAGGCGACGGCGCGGAGCGTGAACGAGCGCTTCGGGCGCGAGGGCTGGCAGCCCGTGGAGCTCGACGTCGCCGACGACTTCCCTCGGTCGGTGGCCGGCTACAAGCAGTTCGACGTGCTGCTGGTGAACCCCGTCTTCGACGGGCTCAACCTCGTCGCGAAGGAGGCGTTTCTCCTGAACGACCGCGACGGCGTGCTCGTGCTGTCCGAGAACGCCGGCGCGCACGAGGAGCTGGGCGAATGGGCGCTCACGGTGAACCCGCTCGACGTCTCCGGCCAGGCGGATGCGCTCTATGCCGCCCTCACGCTCGAGCAGGCCGAGCGGCGGCGACGGGCGGACGCCATCCGCGCGCACGTCCGCACCCACGACATCCGAGCGTGGATCGAGGGGCAGCTTGCCGACCTCGACGCCGTACGATCTGGGTGATGGACGAGCTGTCGCATGTCGACGAGTCGGGCGCCGTCCGGATGGTCGACGTCGGTGGCAAGGAGCCGATGCGCCGCCGGGCGGTCGCGCGCGCCGAGGTGCGGATGGCGGCCGAGACCGCGCGGATCCTGCGCGAGCTCCCGAAGGGCGACGCGCTCGCGACCGCCCAGCTCGCGGGGATCATGGCCGCGAAGCGGACGAGCGAGCTCATCCCGCTCTGCCATCCGCTGCCGCTCACTCACGTCGAGGTGACGCTCGCGGTGGGCGAGGAGTTCGTCGAGATCGTCGCCTCCGCGGAGACCACCGCGCAGACGGGGGTCGAGATGGAGGCGTTGACGGCGGCCTCCGTTGCGGCGCTCACCGTCTACGACATGGCCAAGGCGGTGGACAAGCAGATGCGGATCGTCGACATCGTGCTGGTCGAGAAGACGAAGGAGCCCACGGTCTGAAGGCGACTGCGCTGAAGGCCGCCGTGTTGACGGTGTCGGACGGGGTCGTGGCGGGGACGCGCGAAGACCGGAGCGGCGACGTGCTCGACGAGCTGCTGCGGGGCGAGGGCTTCGAGGTCGAGCGTACGGTCGTCCCCGACGAGCGGGAGGAGATTGCAGCGGCGATCCGCGAGCTGGCGGGCTCGGCTCGGCTCGTTCTCACGACCGGCGGGACGGGCCTCGCGCCACGGGACGTGACGCCGGAGGCCACGCGCGACGTGCTCGAGCGGGAGGCGCCGGGAATCGCGCAGGCGCTGCGGGCCGACTCGATCGCGAAGACGCCGCACGGCCTCCTCTCGCGAGGCGCTGCGGGAGTCATGGGCTCGACCCTCGTCGTCAACCTGCCGGGCTCGCCGGGAGGTTGCCGCGACGGCTTCGCCGTCCTGCGCCCGGCGCTCGAGCACGCCCTCGAGCTGCTGGCCGACGCCCCGACGGCACACGAGCAGACGTGACGGCCGGCTCGACCCCGGTTGTGCTTCCTGCGCGGTTCGCGCGGCTCGTCAAGATCGAGCACACGGTCTTCGCGCTGCCGTTCGCGTACGTCGGCGCCTTCCTCGCGGTGGGCGGAACCCCCGGCGGGCACGACCTGGTCTGGATCACGCTCGCCATGGTCGGCGCCCGCTCTCTCGCGATGGCGCTCAACCGCCTGATCGACGCGGGGATTGACGCGCGGAACCCGCGAACGGCCGGCCGGGAGCTCCCGAGCGGCCAGCTCTCGGGCGTTCAGGTCGTCTTCTTCTGCGCGGCGTCCCTCGCCCTCTTCCTCGTCGCCGTCTGGCAGCTGGACCCACTCGTGCGCTGGCTCTGGCCGATCCCGGTCGCCGGCTTCGCCGTCTACCCGTACCTCAAGCGCTTCACCTGGCTCTGCCACCTCTGGCTCGGGGCGGTGGACGGGCTCGCACCGGTCGGCGCCTGGGTGGCGATCACCGGCCGGCTGCCGTGGCAGGCATGGATGCTCGGCGCCGCCGTTGCGCTCTGGGTGGCCGGCTTCGACCTCTTCTACGCGCTCTTCGACGTCGAAGTCGACCGGCGCGAGGGCCTGCACTCGATCGTCACGCGCTTCGGGGTCACCGGTGCCTTCCTGGGAGCTCGCGTCGCGCACGCGGCCACGGTCGCCTGCCTCGTCGCGGCGGGCCTCGGTCTCCAGGTGGGCGCCCTCTACTGGCTTGGCGTCGCCGCCGTCTCGCTGCTCCTGGGGTACGAGCATTCCCTCGTCCGTCCGGCCGACCTGCGACGGCTCGACACGGCGTTCTTCACGCTGAACGGCGTGATCAGCGTCGTCTTTGCCGTGTTCGTGGTCCTGGACGCGGCGTTCTAGCGCACGAATGACCGGGGCGCCCGGTGGGGCGCCCCGGTCGCTCGACCCCTCTGTCGCGTTAGCGGTTGTGGCGCAGGTGGTGGTGGAGCCAGCGCAGCGGGTGGCGGTGCCAGGGATGGCACGAGCCGCCGCCCGACACCACGACGCCCGTGCCGGCGACGCTTCCCGCGCCGAGCGACGCGGAGGAGAAGCCGCTGGCAGGATCGAACGGCGCCGAGAAGGTCGCGACCATCCGGTCGATGGGACGTCCTGCGAGCCTTGCGGTCACCGCTCCGATTGCATCGCCGTTCGCGACGGCCGCGTCGATCGCGCCGTGTGCGCCCGGTCCGCCGTCGGGCTTGACCCGGAAGGTCCCGACCACACGGCCGAGGCCGGTGTTCGTGTCGACGAGGCTGAGTGCGTGAATCGTGAGCGTCCCGTCGAGGCGCGCTTCACTGCCCGACGCGGTTCCCGTATAGGTCGCGAGCGTCGAGGCGAACGTGTCGCCGCCGTCGACCGTGCAGGTGGTCAGGCGAGCGTGCGAGACGGTTGTCGCGGTGAACGTCGCCGCCGCGGTCTGTGCGGCGGGGCCTCCGCCGTCGGCGAGAGCCACGCCCGCGGCTGCGAGTGTCGCGGCCGCCAGCGGTACGAGCAGCAAGAGTCGCTTCCTGGACATCGGGTCTCCTCAGGTCGATGGACGGCCGGAGCCTGACGCCGCGTTGCTCGATCCCGGCCAAGGGGCCGTAAAACGCCTGTAAAGCGGCCCGAACCCCCTATGCTGCGCCCGTGCTCGTTGCCCGACGGCTCGGCAAGCGCTACGGCTCCAAGCGGGTGTTGCGGGGGATCGACCTCTCGCTTTCGCGTGGCGGCTTCCTCGTCGTGACCGGACCGAACGGGTCCGGGAAGACGACGCTGCTGCGGATCTGCGCCGGCCTCGCACAGCCGACCGAAGGGACGATCGAGCGGAGCGCGGTCCGCTCGGCAGTCGGCTACCTCGGCCACGAGCCGCTCGTCTATCGCGAGCTGACCGCGTTCGAGAACCTCGACCTGTACGGGCGCCTCTATCGAGTGCCGGAGCGGCGCGAGCGGATCGGCATGCTGCTCGAGCGCTTCGGGCTCTGGGAGGTGCGGCACGAGCGCGTCGCCTCGTACTCCCGCGGCATGACGCAACGGCTCGCTCTCTGCCGGGTGGTCCTGCACCAGCCGGAGCTGCTCGTTCTCGACGAGCCGTACAGCGCGCTCGACGAGGCCGGAGCCGAGCTTCTCGACGCTCAACTCGCCGAGCTCCAGGGCGAGTGCACCTTCCTCCTCGCCACGCACGAGCCGGCACGGGTCGAGTCGCATGCGAGCGGCACGCTCGCGCTCGCCGGATGAGCTACGTCCGCGACGTCGGGGCGCTCGCGCGCAAGGATCTCCTGCTGGAGCTGCGGGCGCGAGACACGCTGCCGGCGATGCTCCTCTTCGTCGCCGCGACCTTCGTGATCTTCCACTTCGTGCTGCCGGGCGCTCCGTCGAGGCTCGAGACGAGCGGCTTGCTCTGGATCGCGATCCTCTTCACCGCGCTGCTGGGTCTCGGAAGGGCGTTCGTGCCCGAGCGCGAGCAGCGGACGATGGACGGCCTCGTCCTCGCGCCGTGCGACCGCAGCGCGATCTGGCTCGCGAAATCGCTCGCGACGCTCGCCTTCCTGGTCGCCGCGGAGGTTGTCGCGCTGCCGCTCTACGCGCTCTTCTTCCACAGCGTCGGCGGCACGACGGTGGCCGCGGTCGTCCTCGCCGATCTCGGCATCTGCGCCGTCGGGACATTCCTCAGCGCGATGGCCGTCGCCACGCGGGCGCGGGAACTGCTCCTCCCCCTCCTCTTCCTGCCGCTCGCCATCCCGATCGTCGTCGGCGCCGTCGGCGCGACGGTCGGAGCACCCGTCGTCTCGTCGCCCGGCCGCTACCTCGGCTTCCTGGCGCTTTACGACCTTCTCTTCGCCGTGGTCTGCTGGGCGTCGTTCGAGTATGTCGTCGCCGAGTAGCGCAGCTGCTGCGACAATCCCGGCCGTGGGTAGCAGTTTCCGGATCCCGCTCCCGGCGCTCGCCGCGAGCTCGCTCGTGCTCGTGACGACGGCGCTCGCATTCGTCTTCTTCGTCGCCCCGGACGACGCGAACCAGGGCTTCTCCCAGCGGATCTTCTATTTCCACGTCTCGCTTGCGTTCACCGCGTACGCCTGCTTCGCAGGCGGCGCCTGGAATGCGTTCCGGCACCTCTGGAAGCGGGATCCGCGCTCCGATCTCAGGAGCTACGTCTGCGTGCACCAGGGATTGATCCTGGGGACGCTCGTCCTCCTCACCGGCTCGATCTGGGCGAAGATCTCGTGGGGGCACTGGTGGCTGTGGAGCGAGGACGAGCTCGTGCTCTTCCTCGTCCTCTACCTCTTCTACTGCGCGTACTTCATGCTCCGCTTCTCGGTCGATCCCGGCCCGCAGCGTGCAAACCTGAGCGCGGTGTATGCGCTGTTCGGTGTCGTCCTCATCCCCGTGAGCTTCGCCGCGATCCGGCTTGCGAAGACGTTCACCCACCCAGAGGTGTTCACGCGTCACGGCCCGAACTTCGGCGGCTGGATCCTCGTCACGTACTGCATCGCGCAGGTCGCGATGCTCGTCCTCGCGTACACGCTCTACCGGCTCGAGCTCGGCGCCAAGCGGCTCGACGGGCGCCTGCGCGAGCTGAGGGAGGTGCTCGTCTGACCACCGCGGAGGAATACGTCACCGCCGCGTACTGCGTCGTCTTCGCCGTCGTCCTCGTCTACGTCCTGATCATGGCGCTCAAGCTGCAGCGCCTCGAGCACGAGGTCGACGAGCTCGCGAGTCGCGTGCCCGCGGACGAAGCGGAGCCTGCGCCGCAGGAGCCGGCGAGCGTTGGCTGAGCTCCTCTTCTGGCCGGCGCTCCTCCTCTACGGCGAGGCGGCGGTCGGCTACCTCGGCGACGTGAGGCGCCCGGGTCGCGCGGGCCGTGCGGCGACCTGGGGCGTGCGGCTCGGCTGGGTCGCACAGACTGCGCTGCTCGGCCTGCAGGCGGCGCGCGACAACGGCTTCCCGTGGGGGACCTGGGCCTCGTCGCTCGGTCTCTTCGTCTGGCTCGTCGTCTCGGCGTACCTCATCTGGGGGTGCCGCAGGCCGTACCGGCTGCTCGGCCTCGTCGTGATGCCGCTCGCGGTCGCGCTGCTCGTCGTCGCACGCGCCGGCGGCGGGACAGGGATCGGAGGTGCGAGCCACTACTCGAACCTCTTCCTCGTCGTCCACGTCGGGCTCGTGCTCGCTGCGTTCGCCGGCTTCACGCTCGCTGCCGCCCTGTCGGGGCTGTACATCTGGCAGGAGCGGCGGCTGAGGACCCGTCCGGCGACGATCCTGCGCAGGCAGATGCCGGCGCTCGCCACGCTCGACGCGCTCGCTCTGAGGACGGTTGCCTGGTCGGTTCCCCTCCTGACACTCGGTGCTGCCGTCGGGCTCGTGCGTCTCGTCGTCCGGGACGACCCTCTCGACGTGCTCATCGTCGTGACGGCAGTCACGTGGTTCGTCTGGTGCGCGTATCTCGGCCTGCGTGTTCTCGCCGGCTGGACCGGACGCCGCGCCGCCTATCTCGCCATCGCAGGCTTCGTCCTCGTCGTCGTCGTCCGGCTCGCCCTCCCCGCAACCCACTTCGCCTAGCCGTGAGCCGCCTCGTTCTCGTCGGAACCTCTCACCATCACGCGCCGGTGGAGCTGCGGGAGCAGGTCGCGCTCGACTCCGGGCAGGCGCGGGAGCTCGCCGAGCGGCTCGCGGGCGACGGAGGCGAGGTCGTGTGTCTCTCGACCTGCAACCGCACGGAGCTTTATCTCGCCTCCGATGACGCCGAGCAGGCCGAGCGGGACGCGGTACAGGCGCTCGCGTCCCTCGAGCCGAAGGTCGAGCCCGCGCTCTACCGGCTCCGCGACCGGGCGGCGGCCCACCATCTCTTCCGCGTCGCTGCCGGGCTCGACTCGCTCGTCCCGGGCGAGGGCGAGATCCTCGGCCAGGTGCGCCTCGCCCTCGAGCTCGGGAAGACAGGCCCGCTGCTCGACCGGGCTTTCCGCCAGGCGCTCCACGCCGGGCGCAAGGTGCGGGCCCAGACCGCGATCGGCCAGAGCCCGGCCTCGGTCTCGGCAGCGGCCGCCGCCCTCGCCGAGCAAGTGTTCGGCAGCCTCGAGGGACGCTCGATCCTCCTCCTCGGCGCCGGAAAGGTGAGCGGGCAGGCAGCCCGCAACCTGCGGAGCCGCGGCGCCGAGATCTCGCTCGTGGCGAACAGCAAGACGGACCACGCGCGGATCGAGGAGCAACTCGCGTCGGTCGACGTCGTCATCGCGTCCACGAACGCGCCGGGCCTCGTGCTCGAGGCTGCGACGGCGGCGGACGCCTTGCGGCGCCGGCGGGGCCGCAGGCTCCTGTTCGTCGACCTCGCGGTTCCGCGCGACCTCGACCCCGCGATCGGGGAGCTCGACGGCTGCTACCTCTACGACATCGACGACCTCGAGCAGATCGTGGTCGAGACGCTGTCCCTGCGCCGGCGCGAGGCTGAGCGCGCCGAGGCCATCGTGGCTGCCGAGGCGGAGAAGTTCCACGAGTGGCACGCATCGCTCGACGTCGTGCCCGCGATCGCGTCGCTGCGCGCGCGTGCCGAGGAGATCCGCGAGGCGGAGCTGGAGAAGGCGGAATCGCTCCTGGGGCGCCTCGACGAGAGCCAGCGGCGCGCCGTCGAGGCCGTCACGGCCCAGATCGTGAACAAGCTCCTCCATCTTCCCACCGTGCGGATGAAAGAGGCGGCGGCGGCAGCCGATGGGGTCCTCTATGCTGAGGCCGTGCGGCACCTCTTCGGTCTCGGCGAGGACGAGCGCTGAAGCTCGGGCAGCTCACCGGCCGCCCCCTGCCGCTTCAGGCGCCGACGGCCTTCATCCGAGTCCGTCCCCGCGGCGTGGGGTGCGCTCCGCTCCTGCGCAAGCGACTCGTCTCGTCCCCTGAAAGTGCTTTGTGCTTCCCGCCGTTCCCTTCGAGTTGTGCTCGTCCGCGTCGGCAGCCGCGGCAGTAGGCTCGCGCTCACCCAGGCCGAGCGCGCCCTCTCCTCGCTGCGGGCGCCCGGCATCGAGCTTGCGCTCGTTCCCATCACGACGGCGGGCGACCGGGACCGCTCCCGGCCGTTCGGCGAGATCGGCTCGCGCGGCGTCTTCGTGAAGGAGCTCGAGGAGGCCCTGCTCGGGCGGCGGATCGACGTGGCCGTCCACTCCGCAAAGGACCTGACGGCCACGGACGAGGCGGGGCTGTCGATCGGCGCCTATCTTCGCCGCGAGGATCCCCGCGACGCGCTCTGCGGCGCGACCGAGCTGCGGCAGGGGATGCGGATCGGGACCGCCTCGGTGCGACGCAAGGCGCAGCTGCTCGCGCTCGACGCGTCGCTCTCGATCGAGCCGCTGCGGGGCAACGTCGACACGCGCCTGCGGAAGCGGCAGGAGCGAGGCCTCGACGCGATCGTGCTCGCCGCGTGCGGGCTCGATCGGCTCGGTCTCGCGCGCGAGATCGGGCATCGCTTCGAGCCGGAGGCGATGCTGCCCGAGGCTGGGCAGGGCGCGCTCGCCCTCCAGGTGCGCGCCGGCGAGGAGCATCTCGTGGCGGCGGCCGACGACCCCGAGACCCGGGAGCATGTGGAGGCGGAGCGGGCGGTCGTCGCGGCCGCCGGCGGCGGCTGTCTTGCTCCTGTCGCCGCTCACCACGACGGTTCGACGCTGACGGGCTTCGTCGCGGCCGAGGACGGGTCGTGGCACGAGCGCAGGACGGGCCCGGATCCGGCGGCGCTGGGCCATGAGCTCGCGGCGCTCGCTTCCTCCCGCGGAGCGTGACGGCCGAAGACCGGAGCCTTCGTCCTCGCGTGGCCGTCACCCGTCCGGCCGGCCACTCCGGGGAGCTCGCGCGGCGGATCGAGGCGCTCGGGTGCGAGGCGGTGTCCTGGCCGCTGATCGCGATCGAGCCGATCGACGGCGCTCCACTCGACGCGAGCGGCTACGACTGGGTTGTCGTCACGAGCCCGAACGGCGCGTCGGAGCTCGCTCGCCGGCTCGCGCAGCCGCCCCGCCGCATCGCGGCGATCGGTCCGGGAACCGCCGCTGCTCTGCGGGAGCACGGTCTCGAGCCGGGTCTCGTCCCGCGGGTCTCGACGCAGGAGGGGCTTCTGGCGGAGCTGCCGACCCCGGCCGGGCGCGTCCTCCTCGCTGCCGCCGAGGGCGCGCGGAGGCTCCTCGTCGAGGAGCTCGGCGCCGACTTCCTGCCGCTCTACCGCACCGTCGAGCTCGAGCCGGACGACGTTCCGGAGGTCGACCTCGTTCTCCTCGCTTCGCCCTCGGCCGCGCGCGCTCTCGCGTGCACTCGGGCCCGCGCCGTGCCTGCCGTCGCGATCGGGCCGCAGACCGCTACGGCGGCCCGCGAGCTCGGCCTCGAGGTGGCCGCCGAGGCGGAGACGCACGACCTCGAGGGGCTCGTTGCGGCACTCGAGCAGGTGCTGCGCCCGGGCAGGCGGTAGCCTCCCGCGGCGATGCCGCCGCTGATCACGTTTCTGACCGACTTCGGCTTGCAGGACGACTTCGTCGGCACGTGTCACGGCGTGATCGCCTCCATCGCGCCCGACGCGCGCGTGATCGACGTCACGCACGGGATTCGCCCGGGGCACGTCCTGCAGGGTGCCCTCGTCCTGGCGAACACGCTGCCGTACATGCCCACGGGCATCCACCTCGCGGTCGTCGACCCGGGTGTGGGGAGCGGCCGGCGCGCGCTCGCCCTGCGCGACGGCGAGGGGCGGCTCTACGTCGGGCCCGACAACGGACTCCTGCTGCCGGCCGCCGACCGCTTCGGCGGCGTCGCCGCGGCGCACGAGCTCGCGACACCCGACTACTCGCTGCAGCCTGTCTCCCGCACGTTCCACGGCCGCGACCTCTTCTCGCCGGCCGCGGCGCACCTTGCCGCGGGCGTCCCGCTCGAGGAGCTCGGCCCGCCCGTCGACCCGGACGAGCTCGTGCGCGTCGAGATCCCCGCACCAGAGGTGGGGCAGAATCGGATCCGTGCGGTCGCTCTCGTCGTCGATCGCTTCGGCAACGTCGCGCTCAACCTCGGACGGGAGCACCTCGAGCACGGTGAGCTTGCCCCCGGCACGCGCGTCGAGCTCACCTCGCGCGGCCAGCGGTTCTACGCCCTTTTCGCCCGGACGTTCGCAGATGCGCCGCGCGGCTCGCTCATCCTCTACGAGGACAGCTACGGGAGCCTTGCTCTCGCGGTCTCGAGGGGCAACGCCGCCGAGCTTCTTCGCGTCGAAGAGGGCTCGGAGATCGTCCTCGACCTCCTGTTGCGGTGAGGGACGCACGCTGGTTCGCTCGCCTGGCCACCGACGCGGTCGTCCGGCGGCCGCTGCTCTGGCGGTTGCTGCGCCGTCCGTTGCGCAGCATGTTCGACGGACTTGCGCCGACCTGGGAGACGCGGATCCACGCGCATCACCTTGGGGCGCTCGACCTCGCGCTCGAGGGCGTGCCGCCGCCGAGCCGAATCCTCGACCTCGGCACCGGCACGGGCGTCGTGGCGATCGCGCTCGCCGAGCGCTATGCCGAGGCCGAGATTCTCGGCCTCGATCTCAGCCCGGGGATGATCGAGGAGGCTCGCCGGAAGCTGACGCCCGCGCTTGCCGGTCGGGTCAGTTTCGAGGTCGGCGATGCCGCGGCGCTCCCCTTTCCCGACGGCGACTTCGGGCTCGTCGTCCTGTCGAACATGATCCCGTTCTTCTCCGAGCTCGCCCGGGTCGTCGCGTCGGGGGCGACGCTCGTGCTCTCGTTCTCGCGAGGCGCCGACACGCCGATCTACGTCGAGCCCGAGCGCCTGCGTCTGGAGCTCGGCCGCCGCGGCTTCGCGGAATTTGCGGAGTTTTCGGCGCCGCCGGCCACGGCGCTTCGCGCGAAGAGGCGTTAGGGTCCAGGGCAACGGTCGTCCGCGACACGGTTGCACCGGTCCGAACGGCCTGAGGCCCCCGAGAACGCGAGAGCGTCCACGGGGGCCTCGTCGTTTGTCGCGGTCTCAGAACCAGCTGATGTGCTGCTGGAGAACCGGTACGAGGAAGTAGAGGACGAACGCCGCGGTCACGATCCACATGAACGGGTGGATTCGCTTCCACTCGCGCTGCGCGGCGCAGATCGCGGTGTAGGTGATGAAGCCGAAGCCGATCCCGTTCGTGATCGAGTACGTGAACGGCATCATCATGATCGTGAGCGCGGCCGAGAGCCCGATTGCGAGGTCGTGGAAGTCGATGCCTGCGAGCTTCGTGCGCGCCGAGCCGCCCTCGGCCTCGCCCTCCAGCTCCGTCAGGGCCGAGATCATGAGCCAGCCGACGACGACGAGCGCGGCCGCGGTCGCCTGGGCGGGCACCATCCCGATCAGCGGCGAGATGAACATGAACGGGAAGAACAGGCCCCTGCCACCACGGCGACCCAGCCCGTGCGGCCACCGGCCGCAACGCCCGAGCCCGACTCGATGAAGGTCGTCGCCGACGAGGATGATGCGGCCCCACCCGCCGCCGCAGCGAGACCGTCGACGATGAGTGCCTTCTTGAACTTCGGGATGTTGCCCTCCGGGTCGACGTAACCCGCCTGCTTGCCGACCCCGATCGCGGTGCCCGAGAAGTCGAAGAAGTCGCTCAGGAAGAGGGAGAAGACCCAGACGAGCGAGGCGACGATCCCGAGCTGGCCGGCCGAGAACGAGTGCATGCTGATCTTGCCGAGCAGATGGAAGTTCGGGGCTGCGTAGAGGTGATGCCAGCCCGGCCAGACCGCTCCCTGCGAGCCGTCGGAACCGAAGGCCGCGTAGCTCGTGGCCTTGTTGACGATCGTCGCGACGATCGTCGTGCCGATGATCCCGACGAGCAGGTCGCCGCGGAAGCGGATCGCACGCAGCGCGAAGGTGAAGACGAGGCCGAAGATCGTGACGAAGATCGGCCAGGTCGTGAAGCTGCCGAGCTGGACCGGCGTACCGGAGCTCGGCTGCGACGCGATGATTCCCGAGTTGTAGAGGCCGATGAACGCGATGAAGAGGCCGATGCCGATCGCGATCGCCTTCTTCAGCTCGAGCCGGATCGCCTTGAAGATCAGCTCGCGCAGGCCGCTCCACCGCGAGCAGGACCATCGCGACGCCCTCGAGCACGACGAGCCCATCGCCTCGGGGAAGCTCGCCTTGCCGCTCGCCACGAGGCCGTAGGCGACGACCGCGTTCAGGCCCATGCCGGGGGCGATCGCGTAGGCGTAGTTCGTGGTGATCCCCATCAGGATGGACATGACGCCGGCGACGAGGCACGTGCTCGTGAGAACTGCGGAGAAGGCGAGCGGCGCGCCGAGCGGCGGATGCGCGACCCCCGTGAGGATCAGCGGGTTGACGAAGATGATGTACGACATCACGACGAACGTCGTGACGCCGGCCATCGTGTCCCGTGCGAGCGTCGTGCGTCGTGCGCCGAAGCCGAAGTGGCGCTCGAGGAGTCCCTCACTCCCGGGCACCGAGGCGATCGTGCTCATGGCTGTCGCGCCCTCCCCTGAATGTTTCGGACCGGTGCCGAGAAGCTACGAAGGCCGGCTGCGGCGGATCAAGACCCCGGCCGCCGAAACCCCGCTCTTTGCGACGAAATTGCGGCGCCGGTTAGCGTCTGCGGCTGTGTCGTCCGGGCCACCGATCGAAGCTGCGGGAGCCGCCCTCTTCGACGACGAGGGGCGCATCCTCCTGATCAAGGAGAACTACGACCGGGAGCGCTGGGGCTTTCCCGGCGGCGCGGTCGAGCCCGGCGAGATTCCGGAGCAGACCGTCGTCCGCGAGGTGCGTGAGGAAACGGGCGTCGAGGTTCGTGTGGACGAGCGCGTCGGCTCTTACTCGCTCGCCGACGACAGCCTGACCGCGCATCTCTTCCGCTGCACGATCCTCGCCGGCACTCCCGCCGTTCCACCGAGCGGCGAGATCGCCGACGTGCGGTGGTGGCCGCCGGGCGCGCTCCCCTGGCCGCAGACGAACCTCCTCCACCACGCGCTGCCCGACGCGATGGCGGGCCGGTCGAACGTGGTCCGTCGCCGACTCACTCGTGTGAGCTAGAGCCCGCCCGGGCTACACTGACCGCCCGCCAGGGCGAGGTAGCTCAGCTGGTAGAGCACTCGGCTGAAAACCGGGGTGTCGCCGGTTCGAGTCCGGCCCTCGCCATCTTCCCGTAGCCTCCGCGCCGTGAGCGTCGAGGAGGCCGCCGTACGGAAAGTGACTGTGATCGGAGCGACGCTCGATCTCGGCGCCGGGCGCCGTGGCGTCGACATGGGGCCGTCGGCGATCCGCTACGCGGGTCTCGACCAGCAACTCACGGAGAAGCTCGGCGTCCGGGTCTCCGACGTCGGCAACGTCATCTCGCCGGTCGCGGAGACGACGGCGATGGGCGACGAGCGCGCCCGCTATCTCGACCAGATCCTCGATCTCTGCGATCGGCTGGCCGCGCTCGTGGCGGATGCGGCGCGCCGCGGCGCGTTGCCCCTCGTCCTCGGCGGCGACCACTCCGTCGCGCTCGGCACGCTCGTCGGCATGGCACAGGCCCGCGGCCCGGGCGGTGTCGTGTGGGTCGACGCGCACGGCGACCTCAACACGCCCGAGACCTCGCCGACGGGGAACGTGCACGGCATGGTGCTGGCCGCGGCGCTCGGGCGTGCCGGGGACTCCTTCCGACGCGACGGGTGGCCGCTGCCGGCGGTCGAGCCCGGGAAGCTCGCGCTCGTCGGCGTCCGCTCGCTCGACGACGGGGAGCGGGAGCTGCTGCGCCGGCTCGACGCGAAGGTGTTCACGATGAGCGAGGTCGACCGGATCGGCATCGAGCCGTGCATGCGGGAGGCGCTCGCGCACGCGTCCGGCGCGGCGTTCCTGCACCTCTCCCTCGACATGGACGTCGTCGACCCCGATTATGCGCCCGGCGTCGGCACGCCCGTGCGCGGCGGGTTCTCGTACCGCGAGGCGCACCTCGCGCTGGAGACGGTCGCGGAAACCGCCAACATCGACTCGATGGACGTCGTGGAGGTCAACCCGATCCTCGATCGCGAGAACGCGACCGGGCAGCTCGCCGTCGAGCTCGTGGCGTCGGCGCTCGGCGCGCGCATCCTCTGACGTGGAGCTCGAAGTCCGCGAGGGCGATATCGCGGCCGTGGAGGCCGACGCTCTCGCGAACGCCGCGAACGACGGGCTCTGGATGGGCGCCGGCGTCGCCGGGGCGCTGAAGCGCGCGGGCGGCGACGAGATCGAGCGGGAGGCGATGGCACTCGCACCGATCCCGCTCGGGAGCGCCGTCGCGACCACGGCGGGGCTTCTCCCGGCTCGCTGGGTCGTCCACGGCGCCGTGATGGGGCAGGACCTCCGGACGAGTGCCGGCCTCGTGCGACGAACGACGCGCTCCTGTCTCGAGCTGGCCGACGAGCTCGGCTGCCGCTCGCTCGCGCTACCCGCCTTCGGCACTGGAGTCGGCGGCTTTCCGCTCGCCGAGTGCGCGCGGATCATGGTCGCCGAAGCGCGGAGCTTCGAGCCCGAGTCGCTCGAGCGCGTGACCTTCGCCGTCTTCGGCGGCGACTCCTACGACGCGTTCTCGTCCGTGCTCTCTTCGCCGCTCCCCGACGGCTCGTAGTAGCGGCGGCCCTCGAGCTCCTCGGGAAGGTAGCTCGTCTCGAAGGCGCCCGGGTCGTCATGCGGGTAGACGTAGCCGGCGCCGTGTCCGAGCCTGCGCCCGTACCACGAGCCGTCGCGCAGCGCCTTGGGCGGCCGGACCGCGCCGTGCTCGCGCACATCGGCCGTCGCCCGGTTGAGGGCGACGTAGCTCGCGTTCGACTTCGGCGCACGCGCGAGGTAGATCGCCGCCTGGGCGAGGTTGAGTCGCGCCTCGGGCAGGCCGACGTGCTCCACGGCCTGTGCCGTGGCGACGGCGACGAGGAGCGCGCGCGGGTCGGCGTTGCCGACGTCCTCGGAGGCGAGCACGATCATCCGCCGCGCGACGAAGCGCGCGTCCTCGCCGCCCTCGAGCATCGCCGCGAGGTAGTAGACCGCGGCATCGGCATCGCCGCCGCGCATCGACTTGATGAAGGCGGAGGTGAAGTCGTAGTGCGCGTTGCCGGCCTTGTCGTAGACGAGCGGCGGTTTGCGCGCCGCGTCTTCGACGTGCGCCTCGGTCACGGGCGCCCCTTCCGCGTTCGCGGTCTCGGCGGCGAGCTCGAGGACGTTGAGCGCGGTGCGCGCGTCGCCGCCCGCTCGCCGGGCCACGAGCGCGACGAGGTCGTCACCGAGCCCGACCTCGAGCTCCGCCGCGCCGCGCCGGACGATCTCGGCGAGCTCCTCCTCGCCGAGCGGCTCGAGCTCGTACACCTGCGTGCGGGAGATGAGTGCGGAGTTGACCTCGTAGTACGGGTTCTCGGTCGTCGCGCCGATCAGCGTCACGAGCCCCGACTCGACACCCGGCAGCAACGCGTCCTGCTGCGCCTTGTTGAAGCGGTGGATCTCGTCGAGGAAGAGGATCGTGCGGCGCGCTGTCGTGCCGAGCCGCTCCCGTGCCCGCTCGAGCACCTCGCGCACGTCCTTCACCGTGGCCGACACCGCCGACAGCTCCTCGAAGGCTGCGCCGGTCGAGGCGGCGACGATCCGCGCCAGCGTCGTCTTGCCGCTGCCCGGCGGCCCGTAGAGGATCGACGAGTGGACGCGGTCCTCCTCGATCGCCCGCCGGAAGGCCGAGCCCTCCCCGAGGACGTGCTCCTGGCCGACGAAGTCGCCGAGGCTCGCCGGGCGTAGCCGTTGCGCGAGCGGCGCGACGTCGCCTGCCCGGCGCTCGGCGGCATCGGAGAAGAGATCCGGCATGGACGAAGTATGCTCCGGCTCGTGGCCACGACCGCTTTCCGGGACGAGGTCACGGGCGTTCTCCAGCGGCTGATTCGCGTCGACACGACGAATCCGCCCGGCAACGAGACGGTCGCCGCCGAGCTGTTGCGCGACTATCTCGAGGCGAACGGCCTCGCGTGCGAGCTGATCGCGAAGGTTCCGGCGCGGGCGAACCTCGTGGCGCGTCTCCCGGGCGGCGACGGCCCGTCTCTCCTCTTCCTCTCGCACACGGACGTCGTCCTCGCCGACCCGGCCGAGTGGTCGGTGCCGCCGTTCTCGGGCGAGCTGCGAGACGGACAGGTCTGGGGCCGAGGCGCGCTCGACATGAAGGGACAGGTCGCGGCAAACGCCGTCGCCTTCGCCTCGCTCGCGCGCGAGGGGTTCAGGCCGAGCGGCGACCTGATCTTCGCCGCTACGGCCGACGAGGAGGTGGGGGACGGCTTCGGCCTCTCGTGGCTCTGCGAGGAGCATCCCGAGGCCGTCCGCTGCGACTTCGCGATCAACGAGGGCGGAGGTGACCGGCTCGAGCTCGAGGACGGCCGAGCGATCTACGAGGCAGCGGTGGCGGAGAAGATGAGCGCGCCGTTCCGGCTTTCGGTACGTGGCCGCTCGGGGCACGCCTCGATGCCGGGCATCGCCGACAACGCGCTCGTCAAGGCGGCGCGGCTGATCGAGCGGCTCGCCGAGTTCCGGCCGGAGCCTCAGCTCGGTCCGGAGGTGCAGGCCTTCCTCTCCGTTGTGCTCGGCGACGTCCCGCCGCCTCCGGAGGCGGTCGAGCGGACACGGCAGGTCTCCGGAGCCGCCGCGGACATCGTCGAAGCCCTTCTCGCGCCGACCTTCTCGCCCACGATCGTCTCCGCGTCGACGAAGCGAAACGTGATCCCTGCGCTGTGCGAGCTCGAGGTGGACTGCCGGCTTCTCCCCGGCCAGCACCCGGCGCACGTCGAGCCTGTGATCCGGGCAGTGTTGGGCGGCGACGTCGACTACGAGCTCGAGTGGATCGAGGCGCAGGGCGGGACGCGCTCCCCGGTCGACACGCCCCTGTGGCGGGCCCTCGAGGAGTGGGTCGCCGAGGTGGAGCCGGGAGCAAGGGCGGCGCCGCTCGCGAGCGCCGGCTTCACCGACAGCCACTGGCTGCGCGAGGCGTTCGGCACCGTCGCCTACGGGTTCTTCCCGGCGAGCGCCGAGCTGCCGCCGGAGCTCGCGACCTCGCTCGTCCATTCGGCCGACGAGCGCATCCCGGTCGCAGACCTCGAGCTCGCTGTCGGGTGGCTGCGCCACGCGGCCCACGCTGTTCTCGCCTGAAGAGCTGCGCTCTTCAGGCGATTTGTATGGGACTGCGCCGCCGGGAGAGCCCGGTCTCCCGGCGGCCCCGTTGTCCCCGGGCGAAGAGCGCAGCTCTTCGCCCGTTACCCTTGGGTGATGGCCGAGGAGAAGATCCGGCTCGGCGGGATGGCCCTCCCGAACGGCGTGCTCGTGCACGGGCCGCACGCCTGGGCCTGCGCGATCCGCGACGAGGACGGGCGCATCGAGGTCGTCTCGGCACGGAAACGCTTCCAGGCCGCGCGCGTGCAGAACCCGTTCCTGCGCGGGCCGGCCCGGCTCGCCGAGGCGCTGGCGCTGCTGCCGCAGGTGAAGGCGAAGCTCCCGGCGGCGCGGCTCCCGATGGAGAGCCCGCGCACGCTCGCGTCGATGCTCGGCGCGGCGCTGTTCATCCGCAGCCTCCGCGAGTCGCGGCTGCGCCCGGCCGCCCGCGAGCTGCTCTCCGCCCTCGCCTCGGTCGCACCGGCCGTGCTCACACTGCGCTCGGGCGACCTCGCCGCCTACCACGGCGCCGAGCACATCTCGATCGGCAGCTACGAGCACGGGAAGCGCGCGACGCGGGAGCACGAGCGCTGTGGCGGGCATCTCGTCGGCCCGCTCGTCGCCACGTCGGCCGTCGGCAACATGCTCGCCGGGCTGGCGCCCGAACGGCTCCGCAAACACGCGCACGCGGTCGCGCAGGTCGGTGCGATCGCCGCGGCCACCGAGCTGTTCGGCTGGATGACGCGGAACCCGTCGCATCCGCTCGCCCAGGCGCTCGCGAAGCCGGGGCACGAGCTCCAGCACCGCTTCTCGACCGCCGAGCCGAGCGCGGCGCAGCTCGAGGTGGCCGAGGCGGCGCTGGCCGCGTGCCTCGAGCTCGAGCATGCTTCAGAGCTCACAACGAAATGACGCACGGGCCGTCCGGCCGCACTGTGCGGCGCGCTGCGGCGTCCTCAGTCGCGCGAATAGCGCTGCTATTCACGCTCCCTGCGTCCTTGCATCGCACTCGCCCATCGCGCCCGGTCGACGCGTGGCCACTCCGTTGTGAGCTCGCAACGGCCTAGGCAGCGCCTTGCCCCGGAGGTCTTCGACCTCCCCGTCGAGAAGATGCGCGCGGGCTGGTACACGGACGCGTACTTCAACCACGCCCGGGCGACGCTGCTCGAGGACGGACGTCGTCCGCGGGTGGTCGTGCAGGTCTTCCAGAAGAACCACGCCTGGCTCGGTGGGATGGACGAGGCGATCGCGATCCTCCGGCGTTGCGCCCACGACCCGGACGGCCTGACGATTCGCGCGCTCTACGACGGCGACCGGCTCGAGCCCTGGGAGACGGTGCTGACGATCGAGGGCGACTACACGACGTTCGCGCACCTCGAGACGGTCTATCTCGGAACGCTCGCGCGGCGGACGCTGATCACGACGAACGTCGTGCGTGTGCTCGAGGCGGCGAACGGCAAGCCGATCATCTTCATGCCGGCGCGTCACGACCACCACCGCGTGCAGGCTGGCGACGGCTACGCGGCCTACGTCGCCGGGCAGGTCACCGGCTTCGAGATCGGGGTCACGAGCGACGAGCAGGCGTCGTGGTGGGGCGGTCGCGGCATCGGCACCGTGCCGCACTCCCTCATCGCCGCGTTCGGCGGCGACACCGTCGCCGCGGCGCGCACGTTCGCCGACTGGGCGCCTTCGGACATGTCCGTGACCGTCCTCGTCGACTTCGAGAACGACTCCGTGCGGACGGCGCTCGCGGTGGCGGAGGCGCTCGGCGACCGTCTCTGGGGCGTCCGGCTCGACACCTCCGAGACGCTCGTCGACCGGTCGCTGTGGGACGAGCTCGGGGACTTCAAGCCCACGGGCGTGAACGAGCGGCTCGTCCGGAGGGTGCGCGACGCGCTCGACGACGCGGGCTTCGGTCGGGTGCGGATCGTCGTCTCCGGCGGCTTCACCGTCGAGAAGATCCGCGCGTTCGAGGAGCGCGGCGTGCCGGTGGACGCCTACGGCGTCGGCTCCTCGCTCATCCGCGGCGCGAACGACTTCACCGCCGACATCGTCATGACCGACGGCCGGCCGTCCGGGAAGTTCGGCCGGCGGCTGCGTGACAACCCGCGGCTGGAGCTCGTGGCGTGAGCCTTCACGTCGTCCCGGTCACCCCGGACCGCTGGAAGGACATGTGCACGCTCTTCGAGCAGCGCGGCCCGCGCGGCGGGCACCGCAACGTGCCGGCGCACGGCTGCTGGTGCATGTACTGGCGCGACCGCTCCCTCGAGCACGGCGAGCCGAAGAAGCGCGCCATGGGAAAGCTCGTCCGGGACGGCGGCGAGCCGGGCCTGCTCGCGTACGACGGGAAGGAGCCTGTCGGGTGGGTCTCGCTCGCGCCCCGCGAGGAGTTCACGGCGCTCGTGCGGTCGCCGCAGTACCGGCCGCGGGAGGCGGGAGGAGGGGATGCCGTCTGGTCGCTCGTCTGCTTCACCGTCGACCGTCATGCCCAGCGGCAGGGCGTCGCGCGCGCGCTTCTCGCCGCCGCGGTCGAGCACGCCTTCGCCCGCGGGGCGAGCTCGCTCGAGGCGTACCCGCACAAGAACGAGCACACGAACTACATGGGCCATGTCGGGCTCTTCCGGGCCGCCGGCTTCTCGCCGGTGCGGGAGACGAGCAAGCGCGCGATCATGCGGTTGGAGCGATGAAGCGGCGGCTGCTGGCCCATCCCTCCGTCTCGTTCGAGGACGCGCAGGTCGTGGACGCACCGCTCCTGGCGTAGGGCCGCCTGCGAGGACTACGCTGGGCCGATGCCGATCCCCTCTCTCGTCACTGCGCGCGCCTGAGCGTACGACCACGCCGAGCGTGTCTCGGTGGCGCTGCGGGCCCAGGAGCTGCGGAACCAACTGCGCGAGGCGGAATCGTTCGCGGTTCCCCTCGAGCCGCCCCGGCGCGCCTGGATGCTCAGGCTTCGCTGGTCATTCGCCGGGAGGTAGGCCGAAGACGCGGCGTGCGCGGGCGGAGACCGAAGAGCCGCGCGATGTCCAACGCCCGGGTGTCTTAGCATCCGTGCCGTCGTGGCGATCCAGGTCTCGGTCATCGGCAGCG
Source organism: uncultured Actinomycetes bacterium (assembly GCA_963796265.1). Lineage (GTDB taxonomy): Bacteria > Actinomycetota > Thermoleophilia > Gaiellales > Gaiellaceae > Palsa-739. The sequence goes on from CAWCLA010000003.1 coordinate 602,900, forward strand.
GCGCCGAGCACGAAGAGCGCGCCGAGACGGTCGGGCGGCTGCTGGCCGAGCGCGGGGCCACCGTGGTCACCGGTGGACGCGGCGAGGTGATGGCCGCCGCGTCGCGCGGCGCGAAGGCCGTCGGGGGAACGACGATCGGGATCCTCCCGGGCGAGACGCGGGCGGAGGCGAGCCCTTGGGTCGATCACGTCGTCGTGACCGGGATCGGGCATGGCCGCAACCTCGCGGTGGTCGCGTCGGGAGACGCCGTGATCGCCGTCGGTGGGCGCTACGGCACGCTCGCGGAGATCGGCCTTGCGCTGACGTTGGGGCGGCCGGTCGTCGTGCTGGAGCCCGGTTGGGAGGTGGAGGGCACGCAGCGCGCGCAGTCGCCGGTCGAGGCGGTCGAGTTTGCGCTCGCGGCAGCGCGGCATACTGTCGTGACATGACGCACGTAGTGCTCCTCAATCTCGTCTTCTTCATTCCGGCGACGTGTGGCGCGTCGGCGTTCGCGCTGTTCATCTACCGGTTTCTGCGGAGCGCTCCTCCGCCCGTGGCGCCTCCGCCCGGCGGCGGGAGCAAGGCCCCGCTGCCGAAAGCCGGCCCGGACGATCTCGCCCGTTCCGTCTAGCGCCCCAAGAGGCTGCGGCGCAGGTCGTCTCGTCGCGACCGCGCACTACGGACCTGCGGCAGAGAGGCAGTTCTGGAGGAACGTGCGCTCGGTCTCGCTCGGAGCGAGCTCGAGCGCACGGGAGTAGGCGGCGGCCGCCTCCTCGTCCCGCCCGAGCCGGTGCAGGAGCTCGGCTCGGGTCGAGTGCCAGAGGTGGTACCGCTCGAGGCCGGTCAACGCGGCGACGATCGCGAGCCCGGGCTCGGGCCCCTCGGCCATCGCGACGGCGACCGCGCGGTTCAGCTCGATCACCGGCGACGGAGTCAGCTCCGCGAGCCGGCCGTAGAGCAGGGCGATCTGCGCCCAGTCGGTCTCCTCCTCGAAGTGGAGCGAGGCGATCGCGGCCTGGAGTTGATACGGGCCGGGCCACCGCAGGGAAAGCGCTCGCTCGAGGGCCCGGCGCCCCTGCTCGATCTCGCCGGCGTCCCAGAGGCTCCGGTTCTGCTCGCCGAGCAGCACGAGCTCGCCGCCCGGTGATACGCGCGCGTCGCGACGGGCGTCCTGCAGGAGGAGCAGCGCGTGCAGGCCGTGGGTCTCCGCCTCGTCGGGCATCAGCGTCGCGAGGACCGCGGCGAGGCGGATCGCCTCACCGCACAGCTCGCGCCGCACGGGTGGGCCGTAGCCGGCGTTGAAGACGAGGTAGATCACGGCCAGTACGGTGCGCAGGCGCTCGGGCAGCAGATGCCCGGGCGGCACGCGCAGCGGGATGCCGGCGTCCCGGATCTTCCGCTTCGCCCGGACGAGCCGCTGCGCAAGCGTCGCCTCGGGAGTGAGGAACGCCGCGGCGATCTCGGGCGTGGTGAGCCCGCCGACGAGGCTCAGCGTCAGCGCGACCTGGGCCTCCGGCGCGAGCGCCGGGTGGCAGCACGCGAAGATCAGCTCGAGCCGCTCGTCGGGAATGGTCGCCTCCTCGTCTGCCGGGAGCTCCGCTGCACGCGCGAGCAGCCCCGTCTTCTGCGCGAGCGTGCGCTCGCGGCGGATCCGGTCGATCGCGCGGTTGCGCGCCGTGGCCACGATCCAGGCGCCCGGGTTGGCGGGAACTCCGTCGCGCGGCCACCGCTCCGCGGCCCTGACGAAGGCATCCTGCACCGCGTCCTCGGCGAGGTCGATGTCGCCGAGGACGCGGCCGAGGATCGCGATCGAGCGGGCACGCTCGTCGCGGTAGACGCGGACGAGTTCTTCTACGAGGCCACCTCCGCCTCGCGCATGACGATGGGGCGCACCTCGATGTGGCCGTAACGGGCGGACGGGAGCTTCGCCGCCCACTCGAGTGCCTCGTCGAGCGTCTCGACGTCGATCAGGTAGTAGCCGCCGAGCACTTCCTTCGTCTCCGCGAACGGCCCGTCGGTCGTGATCGTCTTGCCGTCGGCGACGTGCACGACGGTCGCGGTCGACGAGGGCTGGAGCTGATTCGCGTCGACGAGGATGCCGCGGCTCTGCACCTCCTCCGTGTACCGGGTGTACTCACCGTAGATCGCGTTGCGCTCGTCCTCGGGCATGCCGCCCCAGTGCGCCTCGTCGTCGTTGATCAGGAGCAGGTACTGCATGTGGTGCCTCCTTCGGAGTTGGTCGACGCCTCTACGACGAACGGGTCAGCCGGATTTCGACATCCTCCTCAGCAGCGCCAGCGCGCCGGCCTTGTCGAGGAACTCGTTCAGGTTGCCGCACTTCGGGCTCTGGACGCAGGACGGGCAGCCGCGCTCGCAGGGGCAGCCGTCGAGGAGCTCGGCGGTGTCGGCGACCCAGCCTTCGAACTGCTCGAAGCCGCGGGCGGCGATCCCGACTCCTCCCGCGTGGCCGTCGTAGACGAAGACCGTCGGTGCGCCGGTGTCGGGATGGAGGTTCGTCGAGAGGCCGCCGATGTCCCAGCGATCGCACATCGCCCACAGCGGCAGGAGGGCGATGAGCGAGTGCTCGGCGGCGTGGAGCGACGAGAGGAGGAGCGGCATCGCCTCGAGCCCCTCGAGGTGGTGCGGCCGCGGCACGAGCCAGACCGCCTCGGTGTCGAACGTCGTCGGCGGCAGCTCGAGCGGGATCGTCGCGAGCGTCGAGCCGTCGGCGACCGCCTTCTTCTGGTACGCGACGACCTGCTCCGTCACCGACACGCGGCCGAAGGACAGCTCGAGGCCGAGCCGCCGCTCGACGCGCAGCGGCTCCTCGATCGACGTCTCCGTCTCCTTCTTCGCCTGCGTGTACCACTCGCCGTCGAACGGCTCGACGAGCGCGCGGCGCGCAGCGAGGTCGAGCTCGCGGACGAGGTACTGGCGGCCGAGGTGGAGATAGACGGCGCCCTCGTGCACGGTGGAGTAGGCGCGCTCGCGCTCGGCCAGCCCGAGGACGTCGCCGCTCGACGCGTCGACGATGACGAACGCGTCGGGCGAGGTCGAGCGGAGCGGCACGCGCGCAGCCGGAGCTTCCTTGCCGGCCCAGACCCAGCCGCGCGCCGTACGGCGCAGCTCCGGCACGAGCGGGGCACGCTCGAGCGCCTCCGGGCCGAGCGTGGCCGCGTCCTCCTCGTCGAGAGGCGCCTCGAAAGCCGCCGCGGCGACGTGTCCGTCGAGGACGCGCGGGTTCGCGTGGTCGAGAATGGCGGCCTCTACGTGCCGTTCGAGCAACGCCGGCGGCTCGCGCATGAAGTACTGGTCGAGCGCGTCCTCCGAGGCGATGAGGATCGCGAGGCCGTGACCGCGGCGGCCCGCGCGGCCCCACTGCTGGCGGAGGCTCGCCACCGTGCCGGGGAAGCCGACCGAGATCGCGCAGTCGAGGTCGCCGATGTCGATGCCGAGCTCGAGCGCGTCGGTGGACGTGACGCCGAGCAGGTCGCCCTCGACGAGCCGCCGCTCGAGGGCGCGCCGCTGCTGCGGCGTGTACCCCGCTCGATACGGGGCGAGCCGGGCCGCGGTCGTCGCGTCGAGCCGGTCGCACGCGAAGCGGTGGATGAGCTCCGCCGAGCGGCGGCTCTTCGCGAAGCAGATCGTCCGCAACCCGCGGCCGGTGAGCCCCGCGAGGAGCCGCGACGCCTCGCCGAGCGCGCTCGCCCGCAGGCCGAGCTCCGTGTCGAGGAGCGGTGGGTTCCAGAGCGCGACCGTCCGCTCCGCGCGCGGCGCCGCGTCGTCGGAGACGACCGTCGCCTCTTCGCCCGTCAGCGCGTGGGCGAGCTCGCCGGCGTTCGCGATCGTCGCCGAGGCGAGGAGGAACTGCGGCTCGGCGCCGTAGATCCGCGCGAGCCGACGCAGCCGCCGCAGGACGTTCGCGACGTGCGAGCCGAACACGCCGCGGTAGACGTGCGCCTCGTCCACGACGACGAAGCGGAGGTTGTGAAGGAAGTTGCCCCACAGGTCGTGTCGCGGCAGGACTCCGACGTGGAGCATGTCGGGGTTCGTGAGCACGAGGTTCGCCCAGCCGCGGATCTGGCGCCGCCGCTCGGTCGGGGTGTCTCCGTCGTAGATTCCGGCGCGGACGGCGGCCACGCCGAGCTCGCCGAGCGAGCGCGCCTGATCCTGCGCGAGCGCCTTCGTCGGGTAGAGGTAGAGGGCGCGTGCGTGCCGATCGCCGGCGAGGGCGTCGAGCACCGGCAGGTTGAAGGCGAGCGTCTTGCCCGACGCCGTGCCGGTCGTGACGACGAGGTTGCCTCCGCTCCGGGCGGTCTCGTACGCGACGGCCTGGTGGGCGTAGAGCTCGTGGATCCCACGGCCGGCGAGCGCTTCCCGGACGGCGGGCTGCAGGGCGTCGGGAACCGGTGCCGTCCTTGCTTCGCGGGCGGGCTCGGTCGCGACGTGCGCGAGCTCTTCTCCGGCGAGAAGATCCTCCCACGTGGCGGTGATGCTCACCGGCGCCATCTGGAGGCGAGCCCGAACGGGTACTCGCGCTCGGCGGGTTCGTCGACGCGCTCGAGCCGCAGGCCGGCATCGAGGAAGGCCTGCAGGAAGAGCCCGAGCGGCACGTGGCTCGCTCCGACCCGCATCCGCACGCCGGACGAGCGCCAGATGCCGGGAGCCTCCGTGTAGCGGCCCGTCAGGCGGTACCAGCCCGGGTGGAGCTCGGGCGCCTCTCGGTCGACGTCGTACACGGAGTGCGGGCCGACGAAGCACGGATGGGCGCCGACGTAGACGAACGGCGCCCCGGGCCGGAGCACGCGCGCGATCTCCCGGACGACGGCGGGGAGATCGTTCACGTCCGTGTGGGTGAAGACGGAGACCGCGGCGTCGAACGACTCGTCCTCGAACGGGAGCGCAGACGCATCGGCCTGGACCGCGTGCACGCCTCTCGCCTCGGCCCGGCGCAGCATGTCCGCGGAGAGGTCCACGCCCGTCACCGCCCAGCCGAGCCCGGCCAGGGCGGCGGTGTAGCTGCCCGTTCCGCACCCGACGTCGATCAGGGAGCCGGTTCCCTCGCCGAGCAGCCGCGAGAGCGTCTTCCACGTCTCGCTCTCGAGCGGCGCGGGCTGGAACTCGCTGTCGTACCAGTCTGCGATGCCGTCGTAGCGCGCCCGCTCCATCCAGCGATGCTAGCCCCGCTACAGTCACGTCATGAGCAAGGGAACCGGGAAGTTCCTCGGCGTCCCCTACGACTGGCGGCGGCCGACGGTGGCGCGTGTGAAGTCGCGCTGGTGGAACCGGGACGACCGGCGGATCTTCACGCCGAAGACCTTCGGCTGGGGCTACGACGTGAACCTGCTCGAGGTTGCGCGCCGACTCGGTTTGCGGCGCTAGGGTTTTCCCACCGGGGTGCCTCGCGGAGAGGCTGAGATCACACCCGCTGAACCTGATCCGGGTCATGCCGGCGAAGGGAGTGAGTTGGTTCCACGCTGCATCACGATTGCAGGCTCCGACTCCGGCGGAGGCGCCGGGATCCAGGCGGACCTCAAGGCGTTCGCCGCGGCGGGCGTGCACGGGATGACGGCGATCGTCGCCCTGACGGCGCAGAACACGCGCGGGGTGACCGCCGTCCACGAGCTGCCGCCGTCGTTCGTCCGCGCCCAGCTCGACGCGGTCGCCGCCGACATCGGGATCGACGCCGCGAAGACGGGCATGCTCTACTCCCGCGCGATCATCGAGGCGGTGGCCGGCTGGCTCGAAGAGCATCCGCTGCCGGTCGTCGTCGACCCGGTCATGGTCGCAAGCTCCGGCGTAGCGCTGCTGGAGGACGATGCGGCCGGGATGCTCGTCGAACGGCTCTTCCCGCTCGCGGCCGTCGTCACCCCGAACCTGCTCGAGGCGCAGTCCTTGACCGCAAGTACCAGCCTGTTACAGGCGGAGCTCGCGGAGGCGCTCGTGGGGCTCGGCGCGCCGGCGGCGCTCGTCACGGGCGGACACGGCGACGAGCCGGTCGACCATCTCTTCGACGGGACGGAGCATCACGAGATCCCGTTCGAGCGCCGCGACGTCGCCGCCACGCACGGCGCCGGCTGCACGCATTCCGCAACGCTCGCCGCGCTCCTCGCGCGCGGGCTCTCGCTGCTCGACGCGGCGCGAGGGGCCGCCGCCGCCGCGTCGAGCGCCGTCGCGCAGGGCCTCGCCGAGGTCGGCAGCGGCGACGGTCCGGTGGACGTGCTGGGGCTGGTGGCGCGATGAGCTTCTCCCCCGGCGCGACGCTCGGCGAGCTGCGCGAGCGGAAGCCGCTCGTCCACCAGATCACGAACTACGTCGTCATGAACGAGACGGCGAATGCGACCCTCGCGCTCGGCGCGCTGCCGGTGATGGCGCACGCGCCGGAGGAGGTCGAGGAGATGGTCGGGCTCGCTTCGACGCTCGTGCTCAACATCGGCACGCTGTCGGAGCACTGGATCGAGGCGATGCTCCTCGCCGGCCGCGCGGCGGGCGCGCGCGGGATCCCGGTCGTGCTCGATCCCGTCGGCGCAGGCGCGACCCGCTACCGGACCGACACGGCGCGCCGGATCCTGGACGAGGTGCGCGTGACGGTGCTCCGCGGCAACGCCGGCGAGGTGGCGACGCTGGTTGGCGTCGGCGCCGAGGTGCGCGGCGTCGAGTCGATGGCTATCGGTCTCGAGCCGGCGACGCTCGCGCGGGTCGCGGCGGAGCAGCTGGGGGTCGTCGCCTCGGTGACCGGACCGATCGACCACGTCTCGGATGGCGAGCGCGGGCTCGCCGTCGCGAACGGCCACCCACTGCTCACCGCCGTGACGGGCACGGGCTGCATCTCCTCCGCGCTCACCGGCTGCTTCCTCGCTGCGAAGCCGCAGGAGCCGCTCGAGGCAGCGGCCGAGGCGCTGGTCGCGCTCGGCGTCGCCGCGGAGGACGCGGCCGCCGGAGCCGACGGCCCCGGCACCTTTCACGCACGGCTCTACGACGCACTCGCCGCGCTCGACCCGGAGACGCTGGACGAGCGGGCCACCGTAACGTGACGACGCTCGCCCAGCTGGGCGAGTTCGGGCTGCTCGTCGAGCTCGAGCGGCGCGGACTCGCCCGCGGGATCGAGCACGACGCGGCCGTCGTCGAAGGGCTCGTCGTCACGCAGGACGTGCTGGTCGAAGAGGTTCACTTCCGTTTCGACCTGCTCGGCTGGCGCGAGCTCGGCGCGCGCGCCGCCGCCGTCAACCTCAGCGACCTCGCGGCCTCGGGAGCCGATCCGCTTGCACTCATCGTCTCACTGGGGCTTCCTCGCGAGACGGAGCTCGAGAACGCGCTCGAGCTCTACGCCGGCCTGAACGAGCGCGGCGTGCCGGTGCGCGGCGGCGACACGACCCGCGCCGACCGTGTGGTGCTGGCGGTGACCGCGCTCGGCCGCTCCGCACGGGTGCCCGGCCGGGCGGGCGCGGAGCCCGGCGACGTCGTCGTCGTGACCGGCCCGCTCGGCGCTGCCGGCGCCGCGTTCCGGGCGGGACGACTCCTGCCGGTGCCGGACCGCATCGACGAGGGGAAGCGGCTGGGCCGCGTGGCGACCTCGATGCTCGACCTCTCCGACGGGCTCGCGCCTGACGCCGGCCACATCGCGGAACGCTCGGGCGTCCGGCTCGCGATCGAGCTCGAGCGCGTTCCCCTCGACCCCGGGGCGGAGCTCGACGACGTCGGCTTTGGCGAGGACTACGAGCTGCTCGCGACGACGCCTGCCCCTCTCGGCTTCCCGGCGATCGGGCGCGTGGAGGAGGGCGAGGGCGTCGAGCTCACGCTACGCGGCGAGCCGTACGAGCTCAGCGGCTGGGATCACTTCCGGTGAGCCCGAGCCAGGTAGCAAACGCCTGCTCGAAGTGGCTCCGCGGCCTTGCGCCGATCACCGTCTCGCGCGCCTCGCCGTCCGAGAACACGATCACCGTCGGGATCGACAGCACCTCGTAGCGCGCCGCGACCTCCGGAAAGGAGTCGATGTCGAGGCCCGCGAAACCCACCCGACCTTCGCTCTCCTCCTCGAGCTCCTCGAGGATCGGCCGGATCGCCTTGCACGGCCGGCACCAGGGCGCCCAGAAGTCGACGATGACGGGCCGCTCCGAGCGGAGGACGTCCTCCTCGAAGTCGGCGGCGGTCACCTCGCGCACGGGGCCCAATCTACAAGCGGCCCACCAGCGCCTGCAGGCGCAGCCGGGGCACCTTCCAGATCGCCTCGACCACGATCGCGCGGCTCATCTTCGACCGGCCGGCCGTCCGGTCGGCGAAGCGGATCGGCACCTCGACGATCCGGAAGCCCTTGCGCAACGCGCGATACGTCGCTTCGATCTGGAAGACGTAGCCGGCCGCGTCGATCGTGTCGAGCTCGATCGACTCGAGCACGTGGCGGTGGAAGCACTTGAAGCCCCCCGTCGCGTCGTGGACCGGCATCAGGAGGACGCGCGTGTAGATCGAGGCGCCGCGGGAGATCAGCCGGCGCACGAGCCCCCAGTTCGCGGTGCCGCCGCCCGCGACGTAGCGGGAGCCGAGCGCGAGGTCGGCGCCGCCCTCGACCGCCGCGATCAGCCGCGGCACGTCCGCCGGGTCGTGGGAGAAGTCGCAGTCGATCTCGAGCACGAGCTCGGCGCCGTTCGCCAGGGCGCGCCGGAACCCGTCGACGTAGGCACGGCCGAGGCCCTCCTTGCGGGGCCGGTGAAGGACCTCCACCCACGGCAGGTCGGCTGCGAGCCGGTCGGCGATCTCGCCGGTTCCGTCGGGTGAGCCGTCGTCGATCACGAGCACGCTCCCGTCCTCCGGCAGCACCTCGCCGAGCGCGCGCACCATCCGCTCGAGGTTCTCGCGCTCGTTGTACGTCGGCAGGCAGACGACGGTCCGGGGCACGGCTCATATCATCGCGGCCGTGGCGGAGCTACCCCGCAACTCCGAGATCGCGGACCAGATCGACCTCCTCGGCGACCTGCTCGAGCTCGAGGGGAAGGACACGTTCCGCGTCGTGGCCTACCGCCGGGCGGCGGCCCGCGTGCGGGAGACGTCCGGCTCCGTCGCCCAGCTCGCGCTCGAGGGCCGCGCGAAGGAGCTGCAGGGGATCGGCAAGACGATCGAGGAGAAGATCGTCCAGATCGTCGAGCTCGGCGAGATCGAGGCGCTGACGAAGAAGAAGGCCGGCGTCCCGCCGGAGGTCGTCCTCTTCATGAAGCTGCCGGGGCTAGGGCCGAAGACCGCGGCGCGCATCTGGCGGGAGCTCGGCGTCGAGACCCTCGACGAGCTCAAGGCGGCGGCCGAGTCGGAGCGGCTGCGGGCGCTGGCCGGACTCGGGCCGAAGAGCGAGGAGAAGATCCTCGCCGCGCTCGCGTACCAGGCCCAGAGCCCCGAACCGGGGCGGCACCTGCTCGGCGCCGGGCTGCCGGCGGTGCAGGCGGCCGTCGACGCGCTGCGGGAGCTGCCCGCGGCGATCGCGGTCTCGGAAGCCGGTTCGGTGCGGCGCAGGAAGGAGACGTTCCGCGACCTCGACATCATCGCGAGCGCGACCGACCCGGCGGAGCTCACGGGGCGTTTCGTCGAGCTCCCCTGGGTCCTCGACGTCGCCGCGCACGGCGACACGAAGGCGACGGTCGTCTCCCGAGACGGTCTTCGCTTCGACCTGCGCGTCGTGCCGCCCGAGTCGTTCGGCAACCTCCTCCAGCACTTCACCGGCTCGAAGGACCACAACGTCGCCATGCGCGAGGACGCCGTGCGGAGGGGCCTCTCGATCTCGGAGTACGGCGTGGCGAACGTCGAGAGCAGCGACGTGTTCCGCAGCGCGGACGAGGACGCGGTCTACGAGTTCCTCGGGTATCAGCCGATCCCGCCGGAGCTGCGTGAGAACGCCGGCGAGCTGGAGGCGGCGAGGCGCGGGGAGTTGCCGGAGCTCGTGGAGCTGCGCGACGTCCGCGGCGACCTGCACACGCACTCGCACTGGTCGGCCGACGGCAAGAGCACGCTCGAGCAGATGCTCGAGGGGGCCGTGGCGCGCGGCTACGAGTACTACGCCGTCACCGACCACTCGCACTACCTCCGCGGCGGGCGTCTGCAGGAGCAGCTCGAGGAGATCGAGCGGCTGCGGGCGCGGTTCCCGAAGCTCACGATCCTCGCCGGGGTCGAGGCGAACATCCGCGCGAGCGGCGAGGTCGACGTCGCCGAAGAGGATCTCGCGCTGCTCGAGTGGGTCGTGGCGTCCGTGCACCAGGCGCCCGACTCGCGCCCGACCGAGCGGGTGCTCGAGGCGATGCAGAACCCGTACGTCGACTGCGTCGGCCACCTCACCGGCCGCCGCATCGGGAAGCGCCCGCCGCGGGACGTCGACGTCGAGCGCGTGATCGAGGGGGCGCTCGAGACGGGCACCCTCCTCGAGATCAACGGCCAGCCCGACCGGCTCGACCTGCGCGACGTCTACGCCCGTGCCGCGAAGGAGGCGGGGCTCCGGCTCGTCGTGTCCTCGGACGGGCACGAGGTCCGGTCCCAGGCGTACGTCGAGCTCGCCGTCGCGCAGGCGCGGCGCGGCTGGCTGACGAAGAGCGACGTCGCCAACACGCGCACGTGGAAGCAGCTCGACAAGCTGCGGAAGCAGCGGCCGTGAGCGAGATGGACTTCCGGGAGGACGGCGCGGCCGCGCTCGAGTGGGCGGCGCGCTACCTCGAGCGCGTCGGCGAGCTTCCCGTGCTGGCGCAGGTCGCGCCGGGCGAGCTCTCGGCGCAGCTGCCTGCGTCCGCCCCCGAGCAGCCGGAGTCGTTCGCCGCAGTCCTCCGCGACCTCGACGAGCTGCTCGTGCCGGCGCTCACGAACTGGCAGAGCCCGCGCTTCTTCTCGTACTTCGCCGTAACCTCGTCGGAGCCGGCGATCCTCGCTGAGCTGCTCGCGGCAGCGCTGAACCAGGTTGCGATCGTCTGGCGGGCCTCGCCGGCCTCGACGGAGCTCGAGCTGCGCGTCGCCGACTGGGTCCGGCAGCTGCTCGGCCTGCCCGACGGCTGGCACGGCCACATCGAGGACACGGCCTCGACCTCGACGCTGGCCGCGCTCATCGCGGCGCGTCATGTCACGGGCCGCGACGTCGTCGTCTGCTCCGAGCACGCGCACAGCTCGATCGAGAAGGACGCGCGGATGCTCGGGATGGAGCTGCGCAAGGTGCCGGCGGACGAGGAGTTGCGGATGCGCGTCGGCGGCTACGACCTCGACGACGTCGCGTGTGTCGTGGCGACCGTGGGCACGACGTCGTTCGCCTCGGTCGACCCGGTCCGTGAGCTCGCCGAACGAGCCCGTGCCGCGGGCGCGTGGCTTCACGTCGATGCCGCGTACGCGGGCTCGTCGTGGATCTGCGAGGAGGAGCGCTGGTCGCAGGACGGCGTCGAGCTCGCAGACAGCCTGGTCGTCAACCCGCACAAATGGCTGCTCGTCCCGACCGACTGCTCCCTCGTCTGGACGGCTCGCCCGGACGAGTGGCGCGAGGCGTTCACGCTGACGCCCGAGTACCTGCGCACCTCGGACGAGGCGTTCTCGCTCGCGGACTTCGGACCGCCGCTCGGCCGTCGCTTCCGGTCGCTCAAGCTCTGGGCGGTGCTGCGCTGCTACGGCGCAGAGGGGCTGCGCGCGATCCTCCGCGAGCACATCCGGCTCGCCCGGCTCTTCGCGGGCTGGGTCGAGGAAGGCGAAGGGTGGGAGCTCGTCGCGCCGCGGCGCTTCTCTCTCGTCGTCTTCCGCCGGGAGGGCTCGGACGACGAGAACGAGCGGCTCGTCGAGCGGGTGAACGCGTCAGGTGAGATCTTCATCACCCACACGAAGCTCGACGGGCGCTACGTCCTGCGGCTCGCGATCGGCAACGCGCGGACGACCGAGGACGACGTGCGGCGGGCGTGGGAGGTTCTCAACAGGGAGGCAGAACGATGATCGTGACGACGATGAACGACATTCCCGGCCACGAGGTCGACGAGGTGTTCGGCGAGGTGATGGGGTTGACGGTGCGCTCGCGCAACATCGGCTCGCAGATCGGCGCCGGTCTCAAGTCGATCGTCGGCGGCGAGCTGAAGGGGATGACGAAGGCGCTCACGGCGAGCCGCGCGCAGGTGATGGAGCGGATGGTCGAGGAGGCGGAGGCGAAGGGCGCGAACGCGATCATCGCGATGCGCTTCGACACGTCCGAGCTCGGCACCGGCTGGACCGAGATCTGCGCCTACGGGACCGCGGTGCGCGTGCACAAGGCGTGACGCGCGCGGTCGTCTTCGACCTCTGGGAGACGCTCGCCGCCTGGCCGCACGAGGACATGATGCCGCTGCTCGACACGGTCGGCCTGGGCTTCGACGAATGGGCAGCGCCGGATCACCGCGACCGCCGCTGGACGGGCTCCTTCCGGGCGTACCTCGATTCCCTCGAGCTCGACGCGGGCGCGGCTCGGCGGGCTCTCGAGATCCGGACTGCGACGACCCGCGGCGCGCTCGTGCCGGTCGGCGGGGCCCTGCCCGTGCTCGACGAGCTTCACGGGCTAGGGCTGCGCCTGGGGCTCGTCAGCAACTGCTCGAGCGAGGTCGGCGAGCTCTGGGACGAGTCTCCGTTCGCCGGCCGCTTCGACGCCGTGGTTCTCTCCGCGGACGTCGCGATGTGCAAGCCGGATCCGCGGATCTATCGGCTCGCGCTCGATCGGCTCGGCGTCGAGGCCGCAGACGCGGTCTTCGTCGGGGACGGCCACTCCGACGAGCTCGCGGGTGCCGAGGCCGTCGGGATGCGTGCCGTGCAGCTCGGCACGCGCGACGGCTGGGCCGGCGAGAGGATCGATTCGCTCGTCGAGCTGCCCGCGCGGGTCTAGAGCCGCCGCCTGCGTCCGCCCCCGGTCCTCCTGGGCATGTCCGTGAGGTTCTCTAGAGGCGGCGCAGGAGGGTCAGGAACTCCTCCGTCGAGGCAACGACGAGGTCGGCGGCGTCGAGGAGTGCGCGCGGCGCCTCCGGCGAGGCGACCGCGACGCGCACCGCCACGTCGAGCCCGTCGAGCGCGGCGAAGGAGTCGATGTCGGTCGTGTCGTCCCCGGCCGCGAGCGCACGCCGCAGCTTGTGCTCGCCGAGCAGCCGACGCACCGCCGTCCCCTTGTGCGAGCCGACCGGCGGCAACACCTCGAGGATTTTGCGTCCGTAGCGCGCGACGAGCCCTTCCTCGCGCGCCGACTCCGCTACGGCGTCGAGCGTGCGCACCGCCTCCCGTTCGTCGGCCCGGCCGCGGAAGTGGAACGCGATCGCGAGCCCTTTCAGCTCGATCTCGTCCTGTGGCCACGGCGCATCGGCCGCGAACGCGGCGAGGATGCGGCGCCAGCGGTCGGCCTGCGGCTCGAGCTCGAGCCCGTGCGAGCCGACGCAGACGACTCCGTCCACCCCGATGCGCGCGTGGACGTCCTCGCCTGCGCGGCCGCTCACGATCGCGACGAGCGCGTACTCGTGGACGAGGCGCTCGAGCTCGGCGCGCGTCTCCGGCGCCGGAGCAGCGTCCTCCGGCCGGTGGACGATCGGCGCGAGCACGCCGTCGAAGTCGAGGAACAGCCCCGCCTCGGCGGGTGCGGCAGCGAGCCGCTCGAGGAGCAGGTCGGACGTCGCGGCCACGAGCTAAGGATAGGAGCCCTTCGAAAACGGCCATAATCCGGGGGTGACGGATCTCGAAGAGCTCTGGATCCCGCTCGTCGACGAGCCCATCGGCAGCATCGTCGACCGCGTGGTGCGGGAAGATCCGGCCCTCGCGGCGCGCATCGAGACTCCGCACCGGATTCTCGCCTTCAAGACCTTCGCCTACATTCGCACCGGCATCCTGCTCGGCCGTCTCCTCTTCGACCACGACCTCCCCGACTGGGACGGCTCCGAGAGCTGGGTCGAGGCGCTGCTCCGAGACCCGGCCCACCGAGCCGCGATCGAGCTCGAGGTGCGCGCGGTTGGGGAGGAGATCGCCTCCGATCCGCGGTACGCCGACGACGAGCCGCTCGCGCCGGACGACGCCGCACGCGACCGCTTCCGCGCTTTCGCGCGGGAGCGCCTGGCCGACAGCGGCTAGAGGGTTGATGTGAAATTGGCGCGCCGTGTCTGCGGCGTCATCCGGCCCGCGCTGGTTTCACATCAGGCCTCTAGCTCGGCCGGCTACGCGCCGCTGCCGTTCCCCTGGTAGACGAATCCGTTCCCGCTGCCGAACAGCTTGCGCGCGAGCAGCCGCCGCACGGCGGGGCCGGTGATCGGGTTGAGCAGGATGCCGAGTGCGATCCCGACGATCAGGAGCAGACCGTTGCGAGCAGCCTGTGCCGGTTCAGGCGCCCCGCGCTTCACGGCCTGGACGCGGCCGGCCGCGTTCCGGAACTCCGCGATCGCGTTCCGCAGCTCGCCCTGCAGGTCCTTGTCGCCGGCCAGTTGCGAGGCGGCGTCGGACACCTTGCGCCGGGAGCTGAGCTCCTCGTAGACGGCGCGGGCCGAGGCGTAGGCGTTGCGGACGTTGTCGCGCAGCTCCTTGTCGCGGAGGGCGCGCTCGACGTAGGGCCTGGCACTTGCGGCTGCGTCTGAGACGCGGTCCTTCGTGTTGATCATCTCGCGATTCCTTTCCGTCGTGAGCCCGGGATCCTCGTACGCGGGCTCGGGGGTGGTCCTATCTTCGCGCAGCGGCCGGTCGCACGCGGCCGTTCGTTCGGGCGGCTGTCGGGCTGAAGGCCACGTCGAGGACCTGGCCGATCGAGTCGACGAGGACGAAGCGTAGAGCCTCGCGCGTCTCCGCCGGCAGCTTGACGAGGAGATGCAGCGCCTGCGGATCGTCGGTGCGGTAGCAGTCGCACTGTGGCTGGAAGCTGCGCCGCTGGGTCGCGTAGCGCGGCACCTCCCAGAGCTCGCGGCGCCCGGTCATGGCCCGGAAGTACCCTCTGCGGGGCGGTGGCAAGCATCGGGAAGATCCTCGGTTTCGCGGCGGCGACGCTCGCCGCGCTCCTTCGGGTCTGGTACCGCGCGGTGCTCCTCGCACCCGCGGTGAAGCGGCGGAAGGCAGCTAGGAGAGCAGCCCGGCGCGCCTGAGGAGCGACTCGGCCAGCCGTCGCGACGCCTCGTCGACGAGCTCTCCCTCGAAGCGGGCGGCGCCTCCCGCCGCCTCGAGCAGCCGCCTCGCCCGGTCGAGGTCCGCCGGCGACGGCGTGAAGACAGTGTTCACGGGCTCGATCTGGCTCGGGTGGATCACCCACTTGCCGTCGTAGCCGTGCTCGAGCGCTCGTCGCGCCGAGACGACGAGCCCGAGATCGTCGCCCAGGCGCGCGTGGGGCCCGTCGACCGCCTGCAGGCCGAACGCGCGCGCCGCGGCGACCATCCGGGCGAGCGCGTGGTCGGAGGCGCCGGCCCCGATGGTGAGCACCGGCACGCCGAGCGAGGCCGCGAGATCGGCCGGGCCGAAGACGAGCGCTTCGAGCCCGTGGCCCGCGGCGGCGATCCGCTCGGCCTCGACGAGGCCGCGAGCAGTCTCGATCTGCGCCTCGAGGCCCGTTCCGGGCGGCAGCAGCTCGGCCGCGGCGGCCACGTCCTGCGCAGACTCGACCTTCGGGAGCACGACGACGTCGGGCTTCGCCTTCGTCGCCGCCCGTAGGTCGTCGTCCCACCACGGTGTGGAGCGTCCGTTGACGCGGAGCGCCGTCGTGCGGCCGAGCGGCCCCTGACGCAGTGCGGCGACGGCGAGTTCCCGCGCGGCGTCCTTTTCCTCCGCCCCGACAGCGTCCTCGAGATCGACGATCACCTCGTCGGCGGGAAGCGACGGCGCCTTCGCGAGCATCCGCTCGCTCGAAGCGGGAACGGTCAGACAGGAGCGGCGGGCACGTGCCGGCACGCGCGAACGCTAGCCATACATGCCCGATCCGCAGCGGCGGGCATCGTCCCGCACCACAGATCCGGCGCCTGCTCGCGACCGACCTCGATGCCGTACCGCCGCCCGCCCTTCTTGACGAACGCGACGTTCATCGGGCGGGTCCCGTCGTGTCGAGCCTGACGAAGAACGCGTAGCGGCGGCCCTCGAACGTCGTCTCTCCGTGTCGTGTGAACCCCAGCTTCTGCAGGACGTGCAGCGCGGCCGCGTTGTCGAGTCCCGTCATGGCCGTGATGCGCTCGAATCCGGCTGCGAACGCGGCGCGGACGACGGCCTCCGACGCCTCGGTCGCGTAACCGCGGCGCCTGGCGTGGGCCGCGACGACGCAGCCCAGATCGAGCTCGCGGCGCCCGTCGATCTGCTCCCACTGCAGGCCCGCCAGCGCGACTGCGCGCACGCTCTGCCGTTCGACGGCCGCCCAGAGGCTCATGCCCCCGTCTCGGTCGAAGCGGTCGATCTTCTCCCGGATCCACTCCGCAGGCTCGCAGAGATCCTCCGCATCCTCGACCTGGAGCGGCCGGATGACGAGCCGCTCGGTCTCGATCGGAAGCTCGACGTTCATCCGGCGTGCTTCTCCCAGACCGAGACGTGCTTCGTGCTCCCGGCGGTGAAGGGCGAGCGATCCCAGTCCGCCCACCGCTCGCGCAGCTCCAGCCCGGCGAGCCGCGCCATCAGGTCGAGCTCCGCCGGCCAGACGGAGCGGAACGGGATCGATCGCCGCTCCCACACGCCGTCGCGCAGCGTGAAGTGGTGCGAGGCGCTCCTCTGCGTCGCCGCGTCGTACTCGTCCACGCCGACGTGCGTGTCCGAGAGGTCGAAGACCCCGAGCGGACCCATGTTCGGCGTGCCCACCTCGACGACGAAGCTGCCTCTAGGCTCGAGATGCGCGGCGGCGTTCGCGAACGTCGCGACCTGACCGTCCTGCGTCGTCTGGTTGACGATCGAGTTGAAGACGATGTAGACGAGCGAGAACGCTCCCTCGATCCTCGTCGTCGCGTAGTCGCCGATCTCGACGGGGATCTCGGAGGACTTCCTCCGCAGCTGCGCCACCATGTCCGGCGAGAGGTCGATGCCGGCGACGCTGATTCCGCGCGCTGCAAGCGGGACGGCGATCCGGCCGGTGCCGATCGCGAGCTCCAAGGCGCCGCCGCCGGCGAGTGGCTCGAGGAAGTCCACGACCGGCGCGACCGGGATGTCCGCGGTGTCCGCGTCGTAGTGCTCGGCGGCGGCGCCTGCGAACCAGTCCTCCATCAGCCCGACCGCTTCAGCTTCCCGTGCTTCTTCGCGTACCGCTCGCCGACGCGGAAGATGGCGAGCCCGATCGGGGTCGCGAGGACCGCGATGATCAGTAGCGGCCAGACGTCCGCCCACGCGAGCCCGGCTCCGTGGACGATCGAGTTCCGGTCGCCGCGGATCGCGTACGTCGCGGGCGAGATCTTCGCGATCCACTGCATCCACTCGGGCATGACGCTCACCGGGTAGTAGACGCCCGAGACGACGAGCATCAACCCCTGTGCGACGAAGCCCAGCTGCGCACCCTTCTCCGGGGAGATCAGCGGCAGCACCGAGGTCATGATCCCCACGCCGATGAACGAGAGCGACGCGAGCCCGAGCAGCGCGAGCGCCGCGCCGTAGTTCGCGTGCGGCGCGTGGAGCCCGATGAACGCCGCGACGGCCAGGAAGAGGATCGAAGCGCGGATCAGCCCGTAGAGCACCGCGAATGCCCCCTGCCCGAACAGGTGCACGACGCGCGACAGCGGCGCCATGAACGTGTACTCGATCGTCCCCTCCCAGCGCTCCCAGGCGACGGTCTCGGTCATGAACTCGAAGATGATCCCGAGGAAGGCCCAGATCGTCGCGCCGACGAGCAGCATCGTCGCGAGCGTGTTCTCGCGGGTGGGTGACAGGTCCGCCGCACGCGCGATGAACACGATCGTGAGCGTGTTCGCGATCGTCCAGATCATGAACGCGACATCCCAGAGGAAGTAGCGCTTCGTGAGGTAGACGTTCCGCTCGACGATCCCGAACAGGCCGACGAGCTGGTTTCTCATCTCGATCGCGACTGTCCCCGCTCCGGTCGCGGCAAAGCCGCGGCCTGCGCTCCTGGGCGGCTCCGTCGAGCCTACGCCGCTACTCACGCGAACACCTCCCGGTACTCGTCGTCGGCGTCCTGGCCCTCGTTCTCGAACTCGCGCCCGGTCGCGGCGAAGAACGCCTCCTCGAGCGTCTCGACGCCGAAGCGCCGCTTCACGTCGGAGACCGGCTCGAGGAAGAGCAGGCGGCCGCGGTCGAGCAGGCCGATGCGGTCGGCGAGCGCCTCCGCCTCGGTCATGTCGTGCGTGCAGAGGAGGATCGTCGCGTCGTGCTCGGCCCGGACCTGCCGGATGAAGTCCTGCACCTCGAGCTTCGAGCGCGGGTCGAGGCCTGTGGTGGGCTCGTCGAGCAGGAGCAGGACGGGCGAGGTCAGGAGCGCCCGGGCGAGGGCGACCTTCTGCTGCATGCCGCGCGAGAGGTTCTCCATCGACTCGCCGCGCCGCTCGGGCGGGAAACCGACCTTCGCGAGGAGCTCGGGGATGGCCGTGCGCGTCTGCCGCGGCGACATTCCGTAGAAGCGCGCCGCGTACGACAGGTTCTCGGAGGCCGACATCTTCTTGAAGAAGCTCGCCTCGACCGAGACGCGGTTGACGAGCCGGCGGATTGCCGAGGTCTCCTTGAACGCGTCGTGGCCGAAGATCCGCGCTTCGCCGCCGTCGTCGATGAGCAGCGTCGAGAGCAGACGGACGAGCGTCGACTTCCCCGAGCCGTTCTGGCCGAGGATGGCGACGCACTCGCCACGGGCGATCGTGAAGGTGACGTCGGCGAGCGCCGGCCACGGACGCTTCCGCGCGAAGCGGCCCGCCTTGTGGTCACGGCGCCGGAACGTCTTCCGCAGGTCGCGCACCTCGACGGCGGGCGCCACGGGGTCTACGCGTGAGGCGAGATCGGTTGTGGATGGTGCGAGAGTGGACATGCTGCTCCTTCGGAAACGAAGTGGGGAACGGAGAACGGGGACCCGCCGGCGGCGGGGCGCGGACCTAGACGGCGCCGCACGGGCCGGCGAGGCGCGAAATCGCGCCACCCGGCTTCCTGTTCGTCACGTTCGCGAGCAACATAGCCCTCGCAGGCTAGGCGCTCGCGGCGCCCGCGTCAAATTACGGCCGCGTACAGGTCTTTTCGTCCGCGCTCAGCCGCCGGCGGGCCGAGGGCCTGACTCCTCCCAGGCCACCACGCGGAAGCGAGGCAGATGACTCCGCCCGACGCAGGTGCTAGCGTCCTCGACGGGTGGTGCGCCGGAGCAGGCGGGCCGCCGAGGCGATGGGGCCTCGCGACCGAAGCGGTCGCGGGGCTTTTTTCGTGGTCCGGCGAAAGGAGCGAGGATGGTCGAGGTCGAGGCCGTCGTGGTGAAGGGCGAGCAGTGATCAAGGTCGAGGCTGTCGTGCTCCGTGAGCGGGTGGAGACGGTGATCGACGCGGTCGAGGAGGAGACCGGTCACGTCGGCGTCACGGTCGTCGAGGCGATCGGGCACGGCCGCGAGCGTGGCGTCACGCACGAGTACCGCGGCCGCACGTTCGAGTCGCGCTTCCTGCCGAAGGCGCTCCTCAGCTTCGTGGTCGAGGACGCGCTCGCGGAGCGAGTCGTCGCCGCGATCGCCGACGCCGCCCGCACCGGCCACGAATCCGGCGACGGCCTCTGCTGGACGTCGCCCGTCGCGCACGTCGTCCATCACCGCACAGGGGAGCGTCTCGAATGACCCACCATCAGTTGCTGATCGCGATGAACACCGTCTGGGTCGTCGTCGCGGCCGTCCTCGTGATGTTCATGCAGGCCGGCTTCGCCTTCCTCGAGGCGGGGCTGACGCGGATGAAGAACGCCGCGCACATCGCCGGCAAGAACGTCCTCATCTTCGGCGTCGCCTCGCTCGTCTACTGGGCCTGCGGCTTCGGTCTCGCGTTCGGGAACGGGAACGCCCTCCTCGGCACCCACGGCTTCGCGCCGTCGGTCGGCGCGCTGCTCGCGGTGGGGAAGGCGCCGTTCGCCGCGTTCACGGGGATCCCGGGCGCGGCGGGGTGGCTGTTCGAGGTCGTTTTCGCCGGCGTCTCGCTCGCGATCGTCTGGGGCGCCATGGCAGAGCGCGCGAAGCTGTGGGTCTACTTCGCCTTCGGCGCGATCTTCACCGTCGTCTACTCGCTCGTCTCGCACTGGATCTGGGCGCCGGGCGGCTGGCTGCAGCGCTTCGGGATGCAGGACTTCGCGGGCTCGACGGTCGTCCATTACCAGGGCGCGCTCGCCGGGCTGGCCGGCGCTCTCCTGCTCGGCCCGCGCATCGGCAAGTTCGGCCACGACGGCCGCGCGAACGCGATCCCCGGCCACAACATGCCGTATGCGGTGCTCGGGACGCTGATCCTCTGGTTCGGCTGGTTCGGCTTCAACCCGGGCTCGACGCTCGGCGTCGTCAGCGGCGGCCGCGTCGGCTTCTTCGGCTACGTCGCCCTGACGACGAATCTCGCCGCGGCGGCGGGCGGCGTCGCGGGGATCTGCGTCGCGTGGCTCGTCTTGCGCAAGCCCGACGTCTCGATGATGCTGAACGGCGTCCTCGCGGCGCTCGTCGCGATCACGGCAGCGTGTGGCTTCGTCGCGCCGTGGGCCGCGGTCCTGATCGGCTTCGTCGCGGCGCTCGTCGCCGTCGTCGCCGTGCCGCTCGTCGAGCGCCTCGGCATCGACGATCCGATCGGCGCCGTCGCGGTGCACGGTCTCGCAGGTGTCTGGGGGACGCTCGCGACGGGCCTCTTCGCGCTTCCCTCGCTCGTTGCGACCGTCGGCGTCGGCCACGGCGGGCTCCTCTACACCGGCTCGCCGTACCAGCTCGGCGTGCAGGGGCTCGGCCTCGTCGCCGTCGGAGCATTCACCTTCGCCGCCTCGTTCGGATCGCTGTGGGTCCTGAAGCGGCTCTGGGGGATCCGCGTCGAGCCGCACGTCGAGACGGCGGGCCTCGACGTCGCCGAGCACGGCATGTGGGGTTACCCCGAGTTCTACATCCCGGTTCCCGGCGGCTACGGGACGGAGACGCACGGCCATCTCGGCCCCGCGCACGGCCACGCTCACGCCCCGGTGCCGCTGCCGGAGCCGCGCTTCGAGCCGGCCGCCGACGCCGCGGGGTAGGCTCGCAGGGGTGCCGTCGCTCTCGACGTACGCGGTCTTCCTCGCGGCGGGCATAGCGCTCTTGCTCGTGCCCGGCCCGGCGGTGCTCTACGTCGTGGCGCGCAGCATCGAGATGGGTCGCACCGGTGGACTGGCCTCCGTCGCCGGCATCACGACCGGCACGATCACGTATGTGGCGCTCGCCGCCGCCGGGCTCTCATCCCTCCTCCTCGCATCGACCGCCGCCTTCGACGCCGTCCGCTACGCCGGCGCCGCGTACCTCTTCCTCCTCGGCCTGAGACGCCTGCTGGGTCGGGGCCTCGACCGGCTCGAGACGGAGGCGCCGCTACGGACGCGTCGCCGCGCGTACGCGCAGGGCGTCGTCGTCAACCTCACCAACCCGAAGACCATCGTCTTCGTCTTCGCCTTCCTGCCCCAGTTCGTCGACCCGCACGCCCAGCACGCGTGGCTGCAGGTGCTCGTGCTGGGCCTCAGCTTCACCCTGCTCGGGTTCCTGAGCGACAGCATGTACGCGCTCGCCGCCGGAACCGTCGCCGACCGTCTGCGCGGCAGCGCCGCGATCGCGCGGGTCCAGCGCTGGTTCGGCGGGGGAGTGCTCGTCGGGCTCGGGATCCTCGCCGCGGTGTGGACGCCGAGCCGCGCGCGGTGAACGTCCGCGAGCTGCGGCCCGACGACTGGCCCGTGGTGCGCGCGATCTACGAGGACGGGATCCGCGGCGGCGACGCCACCTTCGAGACCGAGACGCCGTCGTGGGAGAGCTGGGACGCGGCGCATCGTCCCGACCTGCGGCTCGTGGCCGAGCGGGACGGCGCGATCCTCGGCTGGGCGGCGCTGTCGCCGGCGTCCCCGCGCCGCTGCTACCGCGGTGTCGGCGAGGTGAGCGTCTACGTCGCGGAGCAGGCGCGCGGCGCAGGTGTCGGGCGAAGGCTGCTCGAAGAGCTCGTGGCGCGTTCCGAGCGGGCCGGCTTCTGGACGCTGAACGCCGGCGTGTTCCCCGAGAACAGGGCGTCGCTCCGTCTCCACGAGGCGTGCGCCTTCCGCGAGGTGGGCGTGCGCGAGCGCATCGGCGAGCTGGGCGGCGTCTGGCGGGATGTCGTCCTCCTCGAGCGGCGCTCTACGCTGGTCGGCACGTGAGATACCAGGTCGTCGATTGCCGCTGGCAGCTCGGGAGCCCCGAGCGCGGACGCGAGCTCTACCGCACCGGGCACATCCCGGGCGCCTCCTTGCTCGACGTCGACGCCGACCTGTCCGATCTCGCGGTGCCGGACGCCGGCCGTCATCCGCTTCCCTCTGCCGAGCGGTTCGCCGCCGCCGCCGGACGGGCGGGGATCGGCGCCGGGGTCTTCGTCGTCGCCTACGGCTCGCTCGCCGGCGCCGAGCGGCTGTGGTGGCTGCTCCGCCACTTCGGTCACGACGACTGCGCCGTCCTCGTCGGTGGCATCGACGTCTGGGGAGGCGCGCTGCGCGCGGGCGAGGAGGAGATCGAGCCCGTCGAGTTCGTCCCGCGTGAGCGGAGCGGCGACACGATCGCCGCGGAGGAGATCGCGCGTCGCCTGGCCGATCGGTCGCTCCTGCTCGTGGACTCCCGGCCGGCGGGCCGGTGGCGGGGCGAGCCGAACGCGATCGACGACCCGCCGGGGCGGATTCCCGGCGCGGCGAACGCTCCGTGGAGCGAGCCGCTACCCGATCTGCCGGCCGGTGAGCTCGTCGCCTACTGTGGCTCGGGCGTCACGGCCTGCGCCACGCTCCACCGCGCGTGGCTCGGCGGCCGCGAAGGGCGCCTCTACCCCGGCTCGTGGAGCGAGTGGTCGCAGCGCGGCTTGCCGCTCGAGCGTGGCTGAGCCGAGGTGTCGACCTCGGCGACGGCCGTCGCCGAGCAGAAGGGCTAGCGGCTTCGCACGCCGGCGCTCGCGGCCGAGAGCGCGAACTTGGTCAGCGACTTCGGCATCCGCTGCGCGTCCTTGATCGTCGCGCGCAGGGCGTCTGCGAACTCCTCGACGTCGGCGTCCGTGACGACGAGCGGAGGCAGGATCCGGACGACGGCCATGTCGTGGCCGGCTACCTGCGTGAGGATGCGGTGCTCGGTGAAGAGCGGCACGACGACGAGCTGGGCGAAGAGGCCGCGCTGGGCGCGCTCGATCATGCGGTACGTCAGGCGGCCGCCGCCCTGCGGCTCGCCGAACTCGATCGCCCAGGCGAGCCCGAGCCCGCGCACGTCGTGCACGACCTCGAACTCGTCCACGAGCGGCCGCGTCAGCTCGAGGAGACGGTCTCCGAGCCGGGCGCTCTCCTCCACGAGCCGCTGCTCGCGCAGCTCGTGCAGCGTCGCGAGCCCGGCCGCCATTGCGAGCTCGTTCGGCGCGAACGTCGAGCCGTGCGACATCGCGTGCGGCATCGAGTCGAAGACGGCCTCGTGCACCGAGCGCGCCATGAGAAGGGCGCCGACGGGGACGTAGCCGCCGGACAGCGACTTCGCCATCGTCACGAGGTCCGGCTCGAGCCCCCAGTGCTGGAAGGCGAACATCCGGCCCGTCCGTCCGAAGCCGGTCATCACCTCGTCGACGCAGAAGAGCGTCCCGTAGCGGCGACACAGCTCCTGCGCGCCCTCGAGGTAGCCGTCGGGCGGCAGGTGGATTCCCTTGCCCTGCATCGGCTCGACGAGGAACAGGGCAACGTCCTCGCGCCGCAGCTCGGCCTCGAGCGCCTCGAGGTCGCCGAACGGGACCTGCTCGAACCCGGGTAGGAGCGGCTGGAAGCGCGCGGTGAACTCCGCGTTCCCGTTCGCGGAGAGCGAGCCGAGCGTGAGCCCGTGGAAGCCGTGCTCGGCCGAGATGACACGCGACCGCTTCGTCGCCGCGCGGCCGAGCTTGAGTGCCGCCTCGACGCTGCCGGTGCCGGTGCTCGTGAACAGGCAGCGCTCGATCCGGCCGCCGGCGAGCCCGATCAGAGCCTCGGCGAGCAGGCCGGGCAGGAGGCTGACGCCGAGCGCGAGCATCCCCGGCGTCTCGAGCTCCAGCGCCTCGACGAGCGCGGCGCGGACGCGGGGGTTGTTCCGGCCGACCCCGTACATCCCGAAGCCGCCGAGGAGGTCGAGATAGCGCGCCCCTTCGGCGTCGTAGAGGTACGCACCCTCGGAGCGCGCCCAAGTGCGGTCGAAGCCGATCGTCCGCAGCACCCGCACGAACTGTGGGTTGATCGTCTCGGCCCAGAGGTCGAGATCCTCGCCGCGCCGCGAGTCGAGCAGCGCCTCGAGGCTGAAGTCGCTCATCGCGGCGGACTGTAGCTAGAGGGTTGCGGCGCCGAACTGGGCCAGCAGCCGTTCCGCGTACCAGTCCTCCCAGCGCTCCCCGCGGGGCTCGGCCGTGTACTCGCGGTCGAGCTCGACGAGCGCGTGGACGAGGTGGCTGCGCACGGGAGCCGCGCCGAGCAGCTGCGGCAGCTCCGAGAGCTCGAGCAGCCACCCGGCGTACCACGACGCCCAGTCGGGATCGTCCCCGTCGACGATGCGGTAGACGACGTGGTGCGTCTCGGCGGCCTCGTGCAGGAGGCCGGCGACGGTGGGCGCGTCGCTCATCGCGCTGATACTCGCACGCCGGCCGCGCCCGGCACAATGTCCCGCGGCCCCCGTAGCTCAGTGGATAGAGCAGCGGTTTCCTAAACCGCGTGCGCATGTTCGATTCATGCCGGGGGCATCTTCTGTAGCGAAGCCAAATCTCGAAGAAGTACCCGCAAATCACTCATTTCCGCGATCCGACTTACGCTGCCCCGTTAGAAGCCGCTACCGACCGCTCGTGTCCGTATCGCCACGGTCTGGAGACGGTCTCACGGTCTCAGCACGGTCTCAATCAGCGGTAGGCTCGCGGCGTGGCCGAGGTGACGATCCGGCGGTACGGCGAACTCACCCGTGGTGTCTTCGCGCTCCTTATGGATGAGCCGGAAGGACTGCCTGTCTCGCAACTGCTGGCGGAGTTGGAAGAGCGCGTTCCCCCGACACCGTTCGAGCAGGAGACCTATCCGAAGCATCCGACCCACCGGCGATATCCGCGTCACGTCAGGTTCGCCTCGATCAGCGCGGTCAAGGCCGGGTGGCTTGTCAAGAACAACGCAGTGTGGAGCCTCACCGAGGAAGGACGCGTTGCATATGAGTCGTTCACTGACCCTGAGGCGTTCCAGCGGGAAGCTGATCGGCTGTACTACGTGTGGAAGAAAGGGCAGCCAGAACCGGAGCCGGGCAAAGAGGAAACCTCCCCAGAGGAGACGGTTGGCGATGATGCGACGGTCAGTTTCGAGGAGGCCGGGGAGACTGCGGCGTCCGACATCCGCGAGTACCTCTCGCGAATGCCGCCTTACGACTTTCAGGAGCTGGTTGCGTCGCTTCTCAAGGCGATGGGCTACCACGTCCTCTGGGTGGCACCGCCCGGTCCCGACCGCGGCATCGACCTGATCGCGCACAATGATCCGCTCGGAACCAGCAGCCCCCGAATCAAGGTTCAGGTCAAACGCACCGCCGACAAGATCGGGCGTGAAGCGATCAGTTCGTTCGTCGGCACGCTCGGCAGCCACGATGTAGGGATCTATGTCTCCGCTGGTGGCTTCTCACCAGAGGCCCAACGAGAAGCCCGCTCCCAAGAACAGCGGCGACTCACCTTGATCGACCTCAATCGGCTCGTCGAGCTATGGATCGAGCATTCCGCCCAGCTTGACGACGCTGATCGCCAGCGGCTCCCGCTAAAGCCGATCTACTTCCTCGCTCCACCCGAGTAGCGGGAGCTATCTCCGTGGCCACACCCCCGGAGAGAAGCAAGAGGGCGACCTCTGACACTGTCCCGCCGCCGACGCCAATGCCCATCCCGTCTGGCCATCCGCCCCGGTATCTGACAGCCGAACAGACCCGTCGCGTTTACGATCGGATCGGTCGCATTCAGGACCTACAAGCCGTCTACGAGCACGGCGCGATCGCAGTGCTGCTCGCGCAAGCAGACTTCGAGCACGCTCACGCCGTCTGCGAGTTCGGCCACGGCACCGGCGCCCTCGCGGAGCGCCTCCTCAGAAGCCACCTGCCCAGCGACGCCCACTACAGCAGCATCGACCTCAGCCCGCGCATGCACGAGCTGGCGAGGCGACGCCTCGACGCGTACGTGGACCGGGTCGAACTCCGGCTCGGCAACGCGCTGCCCCATCTCCCCTAATCCCGACGCGAGCTTCGACCGCTTCCTCGCCGCCTACGTCCTCGACCTGCTCAGCCCCGACGACATCCGGCGCACCCTCGCCGAGGCCCACCGCCTCCTAGCCCCCGGCGGCTTGCTTTGCCTCGCCAGCCTCACCAACGGCGTAACCCGCCCCGCCCGGCTCCTCACCCACGCTTGGCAAACACTCTGGTCGCTCAAGCCGGCACTCGTCGGCGGCTGCCGACCGATCACCATCAGCGACCACCTCGACCAGACCGTCTGGACGCTCCGCCACCACCAGACGGTCACCACCCTCGCCATCACCTCCGAGGTCTTCGTCGCATCAGCGGGCAGCGTGTCGAACGGCCGGGCGGGGCGCAGCACCCCGCCCGGCCCGACTGGGTGAGCCGCTAGTGGGCTGGAATGACGGGGCACTCGAACAGCTTGACGACGCCGAGATCGGTCGCGCCGCCCGGGCCGGGATCGGCAAGGGCCGCGTCGATCTCGGCCGTGCTGTCGAGGTTGCCGCTGCCGTTCGTGTCGTGTGCGGCGACGGTGGCGGCGTAGTTCGTATTGAAGGAAAGCGCGTGCACCTGCCAGCGTCCGCCGCGGAAGCCGGGATCGCCGGGAGCCGCTTCGGCGACGTTGGGCTGCGCACCGCCGAAGTCGTAGATCGTCTCGAAGCTCGAGTCCGGAGCTCCGGTGTTCGAGAAGTCGGTCGGTGTGCCGACCGTCCGGTAGAGCACACCGTTGACGTAGATCGAGGGCGCCGTGACGCCACCGGAGCCGTTGGCGAACGCCGCCGAGACGCCTCCGACCAGCGCGATGCAAGCGACGGCGAGCACGGGCAGTAGCCGTTTCATCAGGTTCTCCTCCTCGGTTCGACTGGACAGAGCCAGCCTTCCCGCCATTCCTTGCCGAGCGGTTACGCGGAGTGGAACAGTCCCTTAAACGGCTGCACAGGTTCGCCTGGGCCAGGTCCTCTCGCCCGAGGGGCAGCCTCTGTCTACCGACCGTCTACCAGGACAGGCCGGAGATCGCGGCACTGAGCCGTACGCAGCGGACCCAGCGGACACCCGAGCCCGTTCACGACGGACTGAGCGGACACAGACGCACAAGAAGGGAAAACTTCGGCCGACTTCCTAAACCGCGTGCGCATGTTCGATTCATGCCGGGGGCACTAACCGCGAGACCGCTCCGGAAGCCGGAGTGACGCCTGAGCTCTGCGCGCCCGCGAGTGCCGTATGCACTGCGCGGCGGCAAGGGTCGGTTGCCCCGCCGCCGCGCAGGCGGACAGTGACCTACTAGGCCGGGACGGGTGCCGGTGCGCCCTGGGTGAGGACGGCGGCGCCGATCGGCTGGATCGGCTCGTCGAAGCTCGAGACGACCTCGGCCTCCGAAAAGAAGCCGACCACCTTGAGCGTTTCGTCGCCGGTGTTGACGAGACCGTGAGGGACCAGCGCCGGGATGACGGCGAGATCGCCGGCCGCGAGCCGTCCGCGCTCGTCGCCGACCTGGGCCTCGGCCTGGCCGCTGATCAGGTAGAGGATCTCCTCGGCGCTGTCGGTATGCGGGGCGAGCCTGTTGCCGGGCTCGATCTCGAAGTAGACGACGGCGGTATCGCGGGAACCCGCCCACTTGTTGATCGGGAAGGTCACGCGCAGCCGCTTGTGCTCTGGATCGCTGTCGAGCCAGACCTCCATCAGCTCGAGCTTGCTGGTGCCGATGGTCAGCATCCCGTTTCATCTCCTTTCGTTGCACAGTAACGGTCGACGGAAATCAACCTACAGTCCATCGCAGCTCTGTGTCAATATTGATTGCACATAGAGGGATGATGGAATGAGCGGGAAGCGCAAATACGAACTGAAGCAGCGGGCGGCCGAGATGGCCGAGACGCGACGGCGGATCACAGAAGCGGCGGTCGATCTGCACGGAACGGTCGGGCCGGCACGCACCACCCTGAGTGCCGTCGCCCGGCGGGCGGGCGTGCAGCGACACACCGTCTACCGCCACTTCCCCAGTGAGGCCGAGCTCTACCAGGCCTGCTCGACCCACTGGCTCGCCGCCAACCCGCTACCCGACGTGGACGCCTGGCGTGCGATCGGGCGCCCCCAAGACCGGCTCGCCCATGCGCTCGACGAGCTCTACGCCTACTACGAGCGATCCGAGCCGATGCTCGCGAACGTCTTCCGCGACCTCGAGCTCGTCGACGCTCTGCAGCCTACGATCACCCCCCTTCAGGAGTTTCTGGCCGAAGGCGCGGCGACATTGACGGCCGGCTGGAACAGTCGCGGACGCCGACGACACGTCCTGCGCGCCGCCCTCCGCCACGTGCTCGACTTCCGTACCTGGCGCTCACTCACGGCAGACGAACAGCTGACCCGAGCCGACGCCGTCGAACTCGCGGCAGCCCTTGTCCAAGCCGCAGCGACACCCACCGCATAGAGGTCGACGGGTCCGAGGTCTCCTTGAACCGCGGGAGACTGACCTGCGTGAGCGTGCTTACGCCTGAGGCGCCTGCGTCTACCGGCCGTCTACCAAGACGGGCCGGACGCGCAGGGACTCCGCGGACTCGGCGGGCTCTGTAGGACGCTCGAGCCCGTTCAGGAGGGACAGAGCGGACCGAGCCGTACAGGAGGGATGGTTAGGCCGGCTTCCTAGACCGCGTGCGCATGTTCGATTCATGCCGGGGGCATTCGCCTCGCCCTGCTTGCTGCCGTATGGCGTTCTCCTGATGCTCGGTCACCGTCGTTGCCTCCTGGATCTCGCATCGGGTTGGCCGCCACCATTGTGGTTCGCTCTCCCGGAATCGACTTCCGGCGCGGATCTGACGCTGCCCTGGGCGTCGAGCGGAGTCGAAAGCCGGGTCCCCCGGTTGGCGAGGAGCCTCGACTAGATCGTTGCGGACTTCCGCGGCGGGGCCGCGGGTCGTTGTCGGCCCGCGGCCCGTTTGCGAGGTTGGAATCGGACGCTAGAGCTACGGTTGCGGACGCTCTTCGCGGGTCACTGTCGTTCTGTTTGCGGCCCCGTGGAATCCTCCCCAACTCGACCAGAAGAACAGGGAGATCACAAACCCGACGATCCCGACGATGAGCAGGATCACTCCGACTGTGTGGATGTTCACGCCGTTGGTGGTTGCGCTCACGGCCCAGATCAGGACCGCGCCGACGGCGCTCAGTAGCAGACTTGCGGTGACGCCCATCTCGATACCTCCGTGTGCGTGGGGTGGGTGGTGTGAAAATTCAGGTCGTCGGCCTCAGTGCGACAGCGACTTCCGTGCGAAGAGCGCGACGAGGAGCGCGACGACGAGGACGAGGAACAGGAACTTCGAGATCGCGATCCCGCCGGCGACTGCGATGACGAGCAGCACGAGCAGTGCTATCCACAACATCGTTCTCACCTCCTGTCCGAGGAGGGTTCCTCAGGGCGGCCAACCGTTCCGGCCAGTCGAATGTGTCGCGGCTGATTGCTGATTGCACGTCTCGCCTACTGCCTGAGCGGAACCGAGAACAGGCGCCGGGTCGAGATCCCTCCGAGCAGGTTCTCGCCCGACTTGCGGGCCCGCACGAAGACCGCGATCAGGTGTTGCCTGGAGCTGACCGGGAAGCCGGCGAGTATTCGGAAGTGGAGGCTCGCCCAGCCGTCCGCGCGGGTTGTCTGCTCGGGCGGAATCGCGAGCTGCTGGAAGGGGATCGCGGTCGCATAGACAATGGCACCCTGCACCGGTCGGCCACCACAGGCGGTGACGTGGTAGCGCAGGGTCAGCTGCTGCGTACCGCGATGGACTACCGATGGGTTGGCCCGCTGCCCGTCGATCAGCAGCCGCGCGGGCGGCGTCACCTGGGACGCTTGCACGGCATCGGAACCTGCCGGGCAACCCGTTGCCGGCGGCTTGACGGCCGCAGTGATGACCGCCGTCGGTACAGACGAGGCGGAGGTACTGCCGCTTGCGTTCGTCGCCCTGACCTTGAAGCGGAGCGTGTTGCCAACATCCGTCGAGGTCAGCGTGTACGTCTTAGCGGTCGCGCCGCTGATGTTCGCGCAACTGCCACCGACCTTGTCACAACGCGTCCAGAAGTACTCGTAGCTCGTCGGGCTGCCGCTCCACTTGCCATTGTGGCCGGTCATGGTGTGGCCTTCCTGCGGCGTCCCCGTGACCGTCGGCGGGGACGTGCTCGCCGGTACCGCCGCGCTGGCTGCCACACCTGGGCCGGCGAGGACGCCGAGGCCGAGCACCAACGCGAGCGTCGCACCGATACCGAGGACCACTCCGAAGAGCACCCCGCGCTTCTTAGGAAGGCGAGACATTGTCACTCCCTCCCTCGAGTTCTGAATCCAGCCGCCAGGCGAGCGCACCCGCGCTCGCGGTACCGGCTACCAAGACCAACCTCTCCATCTCGATCACACCCCTGTCTTCGGGCAACGGAACCTGCTCCGACCCGGCTCTTTAAGGGTGGACCTGCCCGCGACGCCGATCCATGTGGCAGTCGCTGGAGAACACGCGAAACCGATTGCTACGGCCCGCGGCCCCAAACAATAGCGCGAAAAGGCCGGAAGGTTGACTTCCTGTACCGTCTCGAGGAGCAGCAGCAAGAGGTGCCGGGGCTGGTGCTGACCTCTCCCGGATCGCTGTTTGGAGCCGATTCTCCTTCTGCATACGGGCTAGAACCGCACTGAGGTCGTCGAACGCCACGCAGCCGGCACTCGCAAATAGGTGTTGTAAGCGACTCTCACTCAACCGCCCCGTGCAGCCTCTCCGTCTCCGGCCGTCTACCGGGACAGGCCCCACGGTCATCGCAGAGCGAACAGGTACGTGGTCGCCAGGCTAGATGCGCCGGTAGCGGGCGTCGCTGAGCGAGTAGAGGCCGAACGCAACGAGTCCGGCTGCGACGAGGCCGAGCAGGAACGGCCCGTAGGACTGATGGGCGAGCTTGGCGAGCGCGCCGTCGAGACCGACGGCCTTGCCGGGGTTGTAGTCGATGGAAGCTTTGATCAGGAAAGCGCCGACTAGGCCGAAGACGACCATCCGGGCGAGGTGGCCGAAGCTGCCGATCCACTCGATCCAGTTCCGTACCGTCGCGCTCATCTGCTCGGTCTCCGAGTCCTTGAGGAAGTCTTTGCTCACGCCGCGGTATCCCTGGAAGAGCCCGATCCCGATCAGAACGATGCCGGCGCTGCCGACCAACCAGGTGCCGCCAGGCCAGCCGAGCACACCTGCCGTCGTCTTGTGCGTGCTGCCCGAGCCGCTCGAGCCTGAGCCGAGCAGGATCTCGACCGCGATCGCGCACAAGCCGGCATAGACGACCCCGCTGCCGAACGCGGCCACTCGCTCGAAGCGGCTATCGGTGTCTTCAGGCCCGTGACCAAGCAGCGCATGTATGAGCCGCCAGAGCGAGTAGCCGGCGAGTCCGATCGCCACCAGGATCAGCAGCACCTTGCCGGAAGGCTGCCGGGCGATCATCTTCATCGCCCCTTGCTGGTTTGTGGTCGTGCCGCCAGCACCGACGGCGAGCTTGATCGCCAAGACACCGATGATCCCGTAGATGAGGCCGCGAGCGGCAAAGCCTGCGCGGGCCAGCCACTCGAAGCCGTTGCTCCGGACGACCTTCTCCCCGCCGGCCTGGGCGTGCTGTACCGGTCTCGGTTTGCTCGGCGCGTGCGTGTCCACGGAATCTCCTTCTCGATACGTCGGAGCCGAGAGCACAACGAGCAGGAGTTGCTCGTGGATACCGGCAAGAGCGGCTAACGGAACGCACACCCTCTCGCGCCTCGTAGGGAGCTGTTCGTTTAGCCGTCGGCGAGCAGGCCGCTGAGGCGACCGAGGGGCCGGCTTGTCTGAGTCTCGTTCACCGCGGCGAGAGGGCGTAGATCCGACCCTGGCCGACGAGGTACAGGTTGCCGTTGCCTGCCACGGCCGGCGAGTACTCGCCGTCCGGCCACTCCTGCACGATCCGGCCGCTGCCGGCGGCGAGCGCGTACGTCCGGTGCGCGAGGGTCGAGAAGTAGACGATGCCGCCGATGACCGAGGCCGCGCCGGAGATCGCTGCGCCGGCACGAAAGGTCCAGCGCACCGAGCCCGAGTCGTCGCGCAGCGCATAGAAGCCGCCGTCGTAGGAGCCCACGAAAACGAGGCCCCCTCGGACTGCAGGCGAGGCGTAGACGTAGCCGCGGGTGCCGAAGCTCCAGAGCTCTTCGCCGGTTCGGGCGGAGAACGCATAGACGTCGTAGTCGAGCGACCCGACGTAGACGCGTCCGCCGCTCACGGCCGCGGTCGAGTAGAAGTTGCCGTGCCCGCCGCTGCGCCAGAGCGGCCTGCCGGTACGCGCCGAGAGCGCGAACAGCTCGCCGGCGTAGTTGCCGATGTAGATCCGCCCGTAGGCGAGCGCGGGCGATGCCTTGATCGGCGCGCCGGTGTCGAAGCGCCAGCGCAGGCGGCCGGTGCGGGCGGCGAAGGCGTAGACGCGTCCGTCCTGGTCGGCGACGTACACCGTCCCCTTCGAGACGAGCGGAGACGACTCCGACGGCCCGATCCTCCTCCGCCACCGGATGCGGCCGGTCGCAGGCGAGAAGGCGAGGAGCTCGCCGTTCTGTAGCGGCGATGCGCAGCTCGGGTGCGCGATGAAGGTCGCGAAGAGGAGGTGGTCGGCGAGCGCGGGCGACGACCAGCCGCAGCGGTGCGCGTTGTACCGCCACCGCACCTCGCCGCTCGCCGGATCGAGCGCGTAGAGATGCCCGTCGAAGGTCTCCTCGAAGACGCCGTCGTAGCCGACCGAGGGCGGGAACTCCAGCAGGGCCCTGCCGTGGAACGTCCAGAGACGCCGGAACGGCGGCCGCAGTCGGGGCGCCGCGACCGCGCGGAGCCGGGCGTTGTCGGCGCCGTAGGTCGGCCAGGGCAGCGCGGCGCTGGGCGTGGGCGTCTCGGCGGGACGCGTCTCGGTGGTGGGGGGTCGTGGCGACGTCGTCGGGGTCGAGTGCGGCTGCGGCCGGCCGCCCCCGCAGGAGGCGAGCGCGGCCGCAGCGGCGACCATCCCGACGGTGGCGAGGCTGCTAGCTATCGCTTCGCTCTTCTCCGCTGAGCCCGCCCCAGAGGTTGTCGATGAGCCGCGAGACGGCGGGCCAGTGCGCGCTCGCGCCGAAGTTGAACGCGCCCGCGTCGAAGACCGTCGAGCGCCCGACGTGGTAGATCGTCATCTTCGCCGGCGTCCCGGGGCCGAACTCGTGGGGGATGACGGCGAGGACGTGCGTGCCCTGCGGCGACACGTCGTTCGGTTCGTCGATCTCGATTCCGTAGTTCCCGAATCGGCTGCCGTTGCGCAGGTTGGTGCCCGCGAAGAGCCACGGCGCGGCCTTCGTATTGACCACTTGGTACGGGTGGTTGGGATAGCGGCTCTCGTCCCAGCCGACGTACTGCGCCCCGACGAGCGCCGCCTCGGGCCGGCCGACGTCGCGCCAGCGGGTGCGGCCGGTCATCGTGTTGCCGTGCACGTCGACCTTGTAGAAGAAGTTGTTCGCCGAGAGGAAGGCGAGGTTGCCGCCGGCGTTCCGATACTGCGTGATCAGGTCGTAGACGTGCGCCGTGACGTACTCCTCGTGACCGGCGAAGACGATGAGGCTGTAGCGGCCTAGCTGCGCGGCGCTCGAGATGTGCTCGAGGTCGTCGTCCGAGAAGAAGTCTGCCCGGAAGCCGCTCGGCCAGTACCAGCGGAGAAAGCCGAGGTCGAGCTTCCAGAATTGTTCCGGCAGCCCGGCCGGGACGCGCGCGCCGCGCACGTCGGTGCCGGCGAAGGGGTGCGTGAGGTCGATCTCGTGGACCTTGGAGTCGAGATACCAGCTGTCGCCGCCCAGGACGTCGTAGGCGTGCCACGTGTTCGTCGGCTCCACGACGAGCACCGGTGTGGTGCCGAGCCGGCTCGGGCGGAGGACGAACGGCGCGTAGTCGGTGTGGCCGCGCCAGCGCAAGCGCGCGACGTAGTCGCCGCTCGGCCAGCTCGCTCCGAGCCGGACGCGCGCGAGCCACGGCCCCCTCGAGGGGCGCCGCAGCACTTGTGGCGCACTCACTGGCTCGCCGAACGTCACCTTGTCCCAGCCGTGGACCGTCGCGCCCGGAACCGCGGCGCCGCCGGCGAGGAAGAGCTGGAGCGTGACGCGCCTCGTGGTGCCGCCGCCGATGTCCAGCAGGGCGGCCTGGCCTGGCTCGTAGCTGCGCGCCTCGAAGCCGGCGAGGAGCGGCGCCGTCCGGGAACGGGCGGCCGATCCGAGCACGGCCGTGAAGACGAGCGCGAGCCCGGCGACGAGAGCGACGCCGAGCGCCAGATTGGCGGCCTTCCGGCTGCTCCGGATCTGCGGGGGGCGCAGCCGCCGGCGCTGGCGCGGGCGTTGCGGTGCGATGGCCATGGCCGCACGGTCGGCAATCGTCCCAACCGCTTCCTAACGGGCCGCCAACGGCGGGTAGGAAGGCGGCCCGCGAGGGTGTACAACCTGCGCGGTGGTCGACTTCGCCATTCTCGGTCCGCTCGAGGCTCGCGACGGCGGCGAACCGATCCCGCTCGGCGGCCCGAAGCAACGGGCGCTGCTCGCGATGCTCCTGCTCGAGGCGGGACGAGTTGTCTCGCTCGACCGCCTCGTCGAGGCGCTGTGGCAGGAACGTCCGCCCCCGACCGCGGTGGCGTCGCTCCAGAACTTCGTCGCGACGCTTCGCAAGGCCCTCGGGCCCGAGGCGATCGAGACGCGATCGCCCGGGTATGTCGTCCGCCTCGAGCCGGAACAGCTCGACGTGGCCCGCATGCGGCGCCTCGTCGACGAGGCGCGGGCGAGCGAGCCCGTGCGGCGCGCCGAGCTGCTCGACGCGGCGCTCGCCCTCTGGCGTGGCGAGCCGCTCGCGGAGTTCCGCTACGAGACCTTCGCGCAGGACGAGATCGCACGGCTCGAGGAGCTCCGGCTCGCGCTGCTCGAGGAGCGCGCCGAGGCGAAGCTCGCGATCGGCGCGCACGGCGAGCTCGTGAGCGAGCTCGAAGGCCTCGTCCGAACTCACCCGCTCCGCGAGCGGCTGCGGGCGCAGCTGATGCTCGCCCTCTATCGCTCCGGCCGGCAGGCGCAGGCGCTCGAGATCTACCGCGAGGGACGAGAGCTGCTCGTCGAGGAGCTGGGGCTCGAGCCGAGCCCGCTCCTGCGCGGCGTGCACGCGTCGATCCTCCGCCAGGAGACGTTCACGCTCGACCGCGGCGCGATCCCCGAGGTCGAGCATTTCGAGGAGGTCGCGGCGGCGCTCCTCTCCGGCAAGGTCACCGTCGTGGTCGGCTCGGACTCCGAGCCGCTCGCATCCGAGCTCGCGCGACGCTTCGGGCTGGAGACGGTCACGCCCGAGCTCGCGCGGATCTCGCAGGCCGTGGCAATCCTCAACGGGTCGGGGCCGCTCTACGACGCGCTGCACACGCTCGTCGAGAGCGACGGCGCCCCGACCGGCGTCCACCGCTTCCTCGCGCGCCTGCCGGCGCTCCTGCGCGAGCGGCAGAGCGGACAGCCGCTGCTCGTCACGACGGGCTACGAGCTCGCGATGGAACGCGCGCTCGAGGCGGCGGAGGAGCCGTACGACACCGTCTGCTACCTCGCCTCCGGAGAGATGCGCGGCAGCTTCTGCCACATCCTCCCCGGCGGCACCGCGAACGTCATCGAGCGGCCGAACGCCTACACGACGGGGCTCGACCTCGACGAGCGCACCGTCCTCCTCCATCTGCAGGGCCGGGTCGACGAGTCGACAGATCGCGCCTGGGAGAGCTTCGCCGTCACCGAGGACGACTTCATCCACTACGGGAGCGTCGCCCGCCGTCTGCCCGTGGCGCTCGCGGCCCGGCTGCGCCGCACCCACCTGCTCCTGCTCGGCTACACGCTGTCCACCTGGACGCTCCGGGTCGTGCTCGAGCGGTTCTGGGGCAGCGAGCCGCTGCCGTATCGCTCGTGGTCGGTGCACGCCGGCCCGCAGCCGCTCGAGCGCGAGTTCTGGCGCCGGCGGGACGTCGAGGTCGTCGACATGGCGCCCGCCGCGTACGTCGCCGAGCTCGAGCGAGTGCTGCAGAAGGCGGCGGCGCGTTGACGAGTCTTCCGGACAGCCCGTACAAGGGCC
Organism: uncultured Actinomycetes bacterium; assembly: GCA_963796265.1. Lineage (GTDB taxonomy): Bacteria > Actinomycetota > Thermoleophilia > Gaiellales > Gaiellaceae > Palsa-739. The sequence goes on from CAWCLA010000003.1 coordinate 639,260, forward strand.
TCGCCGCGTTCGAGGACTCCGAGGTCGACGCGCTTCTCTTCTTCGGCCGCGCGCGCGATTGTGCGGCGGTCGCCTCGAACGTGCTCGCGAGCCGGCTCACCGTCCTCTACGGCCCGAGCGGCGTCGGCAAGAGCTCGCTCCTCGGAGCCGGCGTTGCCCGCCGCCTGCGGGAGCTGAGCGGCGCGCCGGCCGTCGTGCACGACGCGTGGGCCGAGGATCCCGCGGCGGGGCTGGTTGCGTCGGTGCACGCCGAGTGCGGCGACCTCGGCGCAACGGCCGGGCTCGTCGACACCGTCGCAGCCGCAGCACAGGCGGGCGGCGAGCTGCACCTGCTGCTCGATCAGTTCGAGGAGTACATGCTCTACCACGGTTTCGACGGGCCCTTGAGCGAGGCGCTGCCCGAGCTGCTGCGCCGGCCCGGGCTGCGCGTCAACGTCCTGCTCGCCGTCCGCGACGACGCCCTCGCCGAGCTCGACGAGTTCGCCGGCAGGATCCCCGAGCTCTACGGAAACCTCCTGCGCCTCGACCGGCTCGATCGCGAGGCCGGGCGGGCAGCGATCCTCGGCCCTCTCTCGCGCTACAGCCAGCTGAGTGGCGAGCGGTTCACGGCGGAGGACGCGCTCGTCGAGGCCGTGCTCGACGAGGCGGAGACCGACGCCGGGGTGGAGGCGCCGTATCTGCAGCTCGTGCTCGAACGGCTGTGGGAGCGAGAGCGGGCGGGCGGCTCATACGAGCTCCGGCTGTCCACGTTCCGCGAGATTGGCGGCGCCCGCGCGGTCGTGCGCGAGCACGTCCAGGGCGCCCTCGATCGCTTGCCTATGGCCGAGCAGGAGTCGGCGGCGCGGGTCGTGCGCCAGCTCGTGACGCCGTCAGGACGGAAGGTCTCGCACGAGCCTGCGGACCTTGCCGAGTACGCCGGCGTCGGCGACGCTGAGCTCCGTCGTCTGCTCGACACGCTCGGACGCGAGCGGATCGTGCGGGGCGTCAACGGCACGCACGGCTCGCCGACCCGCTACGAGATCTTTCACGACGTCCTCGGCCCGCCGATGCTCGCCTGGCAGGCCGAGCACCAGCTGCGGCGCGAGCGGGAGCGTGCGCGGAGGCAGCGGCGGCGCCTGCGCGCGATCATCGCCGCGACGCTCGTCGCACTCGGCGTCGTGGCCGCGATCGCGGCGTATGCGCTCGTGCAGCGGAGCGACGCACGCACCCAGACGCAACACGCGCGGGGCCGTGAGCTCGCCGCCCGTGCGCTCGCAGAGATCCCGGCGAACCCCCAGGCCGGCGTCGCTCTCGCGTTGCGCGCGGCTGGGCTCGCGCCGGGTTCCCAGACCGCGTCGGTCCTCCGCTCGAGCCTCCTCGCCATGCGCGAGACGCGGATTCTTCGTCCCGGCGGCAACATCGTCGCCGCAGCGTTCGCTCCGCGCGGTGAGCGGCTTCTCGTGGCGAGCAGCAACGGCCGGCTGGCGGTCTACGACCGCCACGGCCACCGGCTACCCGCGGCCCCCCGCCCCGGCCTGACGACGGCGGTCTGGAACCTCGACGGCCGCCGCTTCGCCACGGGCACGAAGGCCGGAGCCGTAGCGGTCTGGCGGCCCGGTCGCGACACGCCACTGCGCACGATCTCGACGGGTGCGCCCGTCACGGCACTCTCCTTCGGCTCCCAACTGCTCCTCGTCGGCAGCGGTACCCACGTCCGGCTGCTCGACCTCGCGAACGGGCGCGTCAGGACGATCAACTTCCGCGGGGCGATTCTCGCGGCCGCCCTCGACCCGACCGGGGCGGCCCTCGCCGTCGCCATGCGCCACGGCAAAGGCACGAGCGCCGAGATCCTCGGCACCCACACCGGCCGCCCGATCGCCGTTCTGCGAGAGGATGGCATCCGCTCGTTCGCCTTCAGCCCCGATGGGCGAGTGCTCGCCACCGGCAGCTACGACAAGACGGCGCGCCTCTGGAACGCCCGCACCGGCCGCCTCCTGCACGTTCTTCAGCACCACGGCTACGTCGTCGGCGAGCGCTTCTCCTCGGACGGGCGCTCGCTCGTCACCTCGAGCAGCGACGGTGCCGCGTACGTGTGGGACGTCGCCTCCGGCGTGCGCGAGCTGCTGCTCGTCGGCGCCACGGGTGGAGTCGAGGCGGCGGCGTTCAGCCCGGACGGAAGCGAGATCGCCACGGGGTCGATCGACCGGCTCGCCCGCATCTACTACAGCCAGGACGGCCGCCTCCTCGCGCCGCTCGCCGGGCACGGCGACGCAGTCACGAGCGTCGGCTTCGACCCGACCGGACGGACGATCGTGACCGGCGGCAGCGACGGCACCGTGCGGCTCTGGGCTGCGCTACCGCCCGGGACGCTGAGGACGATCTACCGGAACCCGCAGCCGGTGGAGTCGCTCTTCGCGGGCCGGGATCCGGTCGTGGTCGCCGGCCGGGAGGTGCGGCTCCTCGACACGTCCGGCCGCCGGCTGGGCCGTTTCACCGCACCCGCGCCGATCGTCTCGGCCGCGGCCCGCAAGGGCACGGCCGCGGTCGCGGACGGGCGGCGCGGCACGTATCTCGTCGCCCCGAGCGGCGTCACGCACCTGAAGCGTGCGAGCGACGCCGTCGCCTTCGCGTCCGACGGGACGCTGCTCACAGGAGGATCCGACGGGGTCGTCCAGGGCTGGAACATGGCCGGCCCGCGCAGGCTGCGGATCGTCGTCCGGGCCGGCGGCCCCGTTCTCGGCCTCGCGACCGGCAAGGGCCGCTTCGTCGTCCGGCTCGCGCAGCAGGTCCGCGTCTACACCGCCCGCGGCGCGCTCGTCAGCACGGTCCACACCGCCGCGCGGGGCGCGACCCTCTCGCCCGACGGCCGCACGGTCGCGACGACGGCGGGCGACGAAGCCGAGCTCTGGGACGCGACGACCGGCAAGCTTCTCCACACGCTCCGCGGCCACACCTCGCTCGTCACCGACGCCGAGTTCTCGCCCGACAGCGGCAGCCTCGTCACCGTCAGCATCGACCACGACGGACGCGTCTGGAGCGTCGGCAGCGGCCGCCTGGCCCACGTCCTTCGCGGCCACTTCTTCCCCGTCTACTCGGGGAGCTACAGCCCCGACGGCCGCTGGATCGTCACCGCGAGCCAGTTCACCGCCGGCCTCTGGAACGCGGGGACGGGCCGGCTCGTGTTCTATCTCGGCCGCCACACTGCGCCGCTCACCGGGGCGAGCTTCAGCGCGAGCGGAAACTGGATCCTCACCGGCAGCAAGGACGGAACCGCGCGCGTCTACCGCTGCGTGACCTGCGAGCCGCTGCCGGGCCTCGAGGCGACCGCGAAGGCTCGCCTGCGCGCGCTGCGCTAGTTCGCGGGAGGACGGAGCACGGCGCAGGTCGGCTCGTGCCGGGCGGCGAGATCGAGCAGGAGCGCGTGTAGCGCCCGGCGCTGCTCGGCGTCGAGTGGAGCGAGGAACTCGTCCTCCACCCGGCTCGCCAGGGCGCGGAGGCGCCCGAGAGTGCGCTTGCCGTCGGCCGTGAGACGGACGAGGTGCCGGCGCCGGTCGTCGGGATCGCGCTTCCGCTCGACGAGCTTCTGGTCCTCGAGCTCGTCCAGGAGGCCGACGAGCGTTCCCCTGTCGTAGCCGAGCGCGTCGGCGATTGCGGCCTGCGTCTCGGGCATGCCCTCGTCGAGCAGCGCGAGGATCGCGTGATGGTACGGGTTCAGCCCGGCCTGGTCGTACTCGTCGAGAGAACGCTGTTTTGCTGCGAAGCCGACCCGCTTCAGCAGGAAGAGGCTTGAAGCGACCAGCTCCGCCGGCAGGCGAGCCTCGGTCTTCGGTTCTGTCTTCATCTGGATTTCCGTTGCGGGGAATATGGTAACTCCTCCAAGCGTTCGGCACCTGTATGATTGGTAGTGCAAACGATTGGAGGCAATGCTTGATTCCCTCGCTTCATCCTGTGTCTCCGCGGCGGCGCTGGAGCGCCCTGGCTCTCATCGTCACCGCTCAGTTCATGGTCATTCTCGACGTTGCGATCGTGAACGTCGCACTCCCGTCGATCAAGTCCGATCTCGGCTTCTCGCAGACCGGGCTCCAGTGGGTGATCACTGCCTACGCCATCCTCTTCGGCGGAACGCTGCTGCTCGGTGGCCGGCTCGCCGACCTGCTCGGCCGCCGGCGGATGTTCGTCGCGGGTCTCGCGTTCTTCGTCGCGAGCTCCCTCCTGTGCGGTCTCGCCTGGTCGTCGGGCTCGCTCATCGGCTTTCGGGCTCTGCAGGGGTTGGGCGGCGCGCTGCTCGCGCCCGCCGCGCTCTCGCTCCTGATGACGACGTTCACCGAGGGCCGCGAGCGCAATCTGGCCCTCGGGATCTACGGCGCCGCCTCGGGTAGCGGCGCGGCCGCCGGCGTGCTGCTCGGCGGAGTCCTCACGTCGTATCTCGGCTGGTCCTGGATCTTCTTCGTCAACGTCCCGGTCGGACTTGCCGCGATCGCCCTCACTCCGTTCCTGCTGCGCGAGAGCCGCGCGGAGCTTGAGCACCGGCACTTCGACGTCGCTGGTGCGGCCTCGGTAACCGGCGGGCTCATGCTGCTCGTCTACGCGCTCACGAGGGCGACGACCGACGGATGGAGCTCGCCCGTCACGCTCGGGCTCCTCGCAGCAGCAGCTGCGCTCGTCGCGGCCTTCGTCGCGATCGAGTCGCGGTCGCGCTCGCCCCTCCTGCCGCTGCGGATCTTCCGCCTGCGTGCTCTTTCGGCAGCGAACGCGACGATGGCGATCGTCGGGGCAGTCGCCTTCTCGGAGTTCTTCGTTCTCACCCTCTACCTGCAGGACGTCCTCCACTACTCGGCCGTGCAGAGCGGCGTTGCCTTCAGCGCCTTCGCGTTGGCGGTCGTCTTCGCCTCGAACGTCGCGCAGGCGGTCGTGGGACGTTTCGGGGCGCGCGTGACGCTCTCCGCCGGCCTCGCGATCTCGACGGTCTCGGTGGCGCTCCTCGCGCGGGTGCCGGTGACCGGGCACTACTTCTGGGATCTCTTCCCGGCCTTCGTGCTCGGCGGCGCGGGAATGGGCTTCTCCTTCGTGCCGGTCACCATCGCGAGCCTGACGGGAGTCACGCCCGCCGACGCAGGCGTCGCCTCGGGGCTCGTGAACACGGCCCGACAGATCGGCGGTGCGATCGGCCTCGCAGCCATCAGCACCATCGCGGCGAGCGCCACCTCGAGCTACGCGCACGCCCACGCGCTGACGGTCGCGAGCGCGCCGGCCGCGGTTCACGGCTTCCAGGTGTCGCTTGACGTCCTCGGCGTGCTGCTCCTCGCCGGTCTCGTCATCGCCGCGGTCTTCCTCCGCCCGGCGAGCGAGCGTGCCGCGGAGGTCGAGGGGACCGAGCTGCGGGAAGCGGCATGAGGAGCCGGGACGACCGGACGCCGCGCCGGCACCGGATCGACGAGCTCCTCCGGCAGATCGACACGCAGCGGCGGCGGCAGCTCCTGCTCGAGGCTTCGGGCGTCCATGCGCCGGGCCTCGAGCGGGAGGTCGAGCAGAAGCGTCAGCAGCTCGCCGCGCTCGTGTCGACGAGATCATTCGCCCGGAGCGCGACCTGAGACGATTCCCGCTCGGGTCGCTCCCGGGCCGTGCTCGACGCGGGGCGTCGGCGCCGGGCTACGCTCGTCCGGCGTGACGAGCACGAGTACCTGCACACATCTCGACCAGGTCGTGGTGCGCGAGCTGCCTCCCGTGGTGGACGGGTGCGAGGACTGCCTGCGCACCGGCGGCAAGTGGCTGCACCTCCGCATCTGTCTCACCTGCGGACACGTCGGCTGCTGTGACGACTCACCTGAGCGTCACGCGACCGCTCACCACGACTCGGCCGGCCATCCGATCATCCGCTCGCTCGAGCCCGAAGAGGAATGGAGCTGGTGTTACCCGGACGAGCTCGCGCTCCTGATCGAAGGGGTGACCGGCCACACCCGCATCCCGCCCTCGCCGCTCTTGCGCTGAGCGCCGTGACCGGTCCTCCCTACACCGGGCACTGCATGTGCGGCGGCGTGCGCTTCGAGCTGACGGCGGAGCCGCTGGCCGCCGGCTACTGCCACTGCACGCGCTGCCAGCGCCGGACGGGAACGGCTGCCTCGGCTCAGGCCCGGATCGCGCCCGGCTCCTTCCGCCTTCTCGCCGGGGACGAGCTCGTGCGGGAGTACGCGCCCGGAGACGGCTGGCCGAAGTGCTTCTGCTCGGTTTGCGGCAGCGCGCTCTGGAGCAAGTATCCGGACAGCGGGGACGTCGGCAGCGTTCGCCTGGGGCTCTTCGACCCCGGTCACGGGATCCGGCCCCAGTGGCACACGTACGTCGACTACGCCTGTGAGTGGGAGGCGATCCCGGACGACGGCCTCGAGCGCTACCCCGAAGGCAAGCCGCGCTAGACCGGTTCGGCAGCGTCGAGGTCGCGCTGAGCGGGGTGGGAAGGCCGCCCGAAGTAGAACCCCTGCGCCTGCTGGCAGCCGAGCTTGCGCACGATCGTGTGCTGCTCGGACGTCTCGATCCCCTCTGCGACGAGGTTGAGCTCCAGCGCGTGGCCGAGATCGATGATGCCCTTGAGCAGCACGAGATCGCCGTCCTCCGTGCCGGCGTTCGCCGTAAAGCTCCGATCGATCTTGACGACGTCGATCGGAAACTGCCGCAGGTACGCGAGCGACGCGTAGCCCGTCCCGAAGTCGTCGAGGGCGAGCGCGACGCCGAGGTCCTTGATCCTCTGGAGCGTCTGCGCGACCCGCTCGTCGGAGGCGAGCAGCGTGCTCTCGGTGAGCTCGAGCGTGAGCAGGCCGGGCATCAGCGCCGACGAGTCGAGCGCGCGGCTCACGTGCCGGAAGAAGTCCGGATGGTGGAGCTGGCGGGCCGAGACGTTCACCGACATGTGCATCGGCCGCCCGTGCAGCCGGCAGAGGCGCGTCGCCTCGGTGCAGGCCTCCGTGAGCACCCACGCGCCCAGGGCGACGATCAGGCCCGTCTCCTCGGCGAGGGGGATGAACGCGCCGGGCGGGAGCTCGCCCAGCGTCGGATGCTCCCAGCGGGCGAGCGCCTCGTAGCCGATGATCTCGTGGCGGTCGAGATCGACGACCGCCTGGTAGTCGAGCCGGAACTCGCCGCGGACGATGCCTTCCCGCAGCTCGCCGATCCGGTGTGACCGCTCGACGGCGGCGCGGTCGAGCTCCGGGTCGAAGAACGCGTAGCCGAGCTCCGGATGGCTCTTCGCGCGGTACATCGCGATGTCGGCCTCCCTGAGGAGCGTCTCGGCCTCGCCGCCGAAGGCGATGCCGATGCTCGCGTTCGTGTAGAGGGGCCCGGAGCTGTCCTGCAGGGGCCTCGAGATCTCCGCGAGCAGCCGCTCGGCGACTCCGACGGCATCCTCGGGCGTGACGGGCTCGGTCAGGACGACGGCGAACTCGTCGCCGCCGAGGCGTGCGGCTGTGTCGCCGGGGCGCACCGAGCGCTCGATCCGCCTCGCGATCTCGTGCAGCACGTCGTCGCCGAGGTCGTGGCCCCAGCGGTCGTTGATCCCTTTGAAGTCGTCGAGGTCGATGTACAGGAGCCCCGTCGCATGGCCCTCGTCGTGCCGGAGCTTGATCGCGTGGCGGAGCCGTTCGTGGAAGAAGGCGCGGTTGGCGAGGCCGGTCAACGGGTCGTAGAGCGCGAGCTGCCGTAGCTGCTGCTCGGCCTCGCGCTCGCGCGTGATGTCGAGGAGGTAGCCCTGGAGGTGGAGCGGCTTGCCGTGCTCGTCGAGCACGACGACGCCCTCGTCCCGGAGCCAGACGGTGCGGCCGTCGCGGGCGATGAGCCGGTACTCGAGGCTGAGCGGCTCGTGCGTCTCGTGTGCGTGCCCGTGGGCGGCGAGCACGCGCTCACGGTCGTCGGGGTGTAGCAGGCGCTCGAAGAGATTCGCCTCTGTCGCCCACTCCTCGACTCTGTAGCCGAGCAACGGCTCGATCTGCCGGCTCGTGAAGATGTTCGAGCTGACCTCGTCGAGCGCGTCGACGTAGACGACGAGCGGCAGCAGCTCGATCAGCGTGCGGTAGCGCCGAGCGACCTCGTCGGGGGACGGGTGGTCGTCGTCGTACTCGCGGAAGGCAACCGGAGCCGCAGACACGGAGACGGGAATCGGCCTATCCGGGGGAGAGCGGCTCCCCCAGACGAGGTATCGAGTGGGTTCGGGTCGTCTCACCACTTCAAGACGACCCGCACTGCGATGACGAGCGCCGGGCTCGGTCCGTCAACCGACACGTCGTTGGCTCCCTCCCTGGGTGGGACGCTCCGCCCTCGAGACGCCGGCGAGGGAATCGGCGGGTGCACGCTCAAGCCGACGCGAACGCCGGCCGATAGGGGTGGCGGGCCTCGGGAAGGGGGTACAACCAAGGCCCGCCTGAGGCGACGCTACGCCTTTGGTCGGCTGCCGTGGCCGGTCGAGCGGCGGTGCGGTCTGTCTAGGCGGGCACCTTGGTCGGGTCCGGGACGATCCGGATGTACGGGCGCGGCTCGCGCCACTCGCCGAAGATCTCCTTCGCTTCGTCGTTCGAGACGTTGCTCCCGATGATCACATCGTCGCCCGGCGTCCACTGTGCCGGCGTCGAGACCTTGTGCTCCGCCGTGAGCTGGAGGGAGTCGATCACGCGCAGCACCTCGTCGAAGTTGCGACCGGTCGTCATCGGATAGACGAGGATCAGCTTGACCTTCTTGTCGGGGCCGATCACGAATACGTTGCGGACGGTCTGGTTGTCGGCGGCGGTGCGGTCGGCGGGATCGCCCGAGACGTCGGCGCCGAGCATCCCGTAGAGCTTGGAGACGGCGAAGTCCGCGTCGCCGATGATCGGGTAGTTCGGCCGCGTTCCCTGCGTCTCCTCGATGTCGTCGGCCCACGTCGAGTGCTTGTCGACCGGGTCGACGGAGAGACCGATCAGCTTGACGTCGCGCCGGTCGAACTCCGGCTTGATCGAGGCCATGTAGCCGAGCTCCGTCGTGCAGACCGGCGTGAAGTCCTTCGGATGCGAGAACAGCACCGCCCACGAGTCGCCGGCCCAGTCGTGGAAGCGGATCGTCCCCTCCGTCGTCTCGGCTTCGAAGTCGGGTGCCGTATCGCCGATCTTCAGTCCCATCTTCCCTCCTTTTCAGGCGACCCTAGCCGCAGCGGTGAAGCCGTCGCAAACGGCGACGACTACCCGTAAAACGTCCGTAAGCCCGAAAGCTTCCGCTTCCGCCCGGTCCCTCGAACGAGGCATGCTCGGCTCGTGAGCCCCGGCAAGCGCTCCCGCCTGTTTCGCGAGGTCAACGACCGGATCTACGAGCTGCTCGTGTCGGCCGAGCCGGATCTGCCCGGCGAGTTCCTGTGCGAGTGTGGGTGCGAGTGCGGGCACCGGGTCGTTCTCCTGCCCGCGGAATTCGCGGCTTTGAGGGAGACCGGCCGGCCCGTGCGCCGGCCGGATTGCCGGGGGCCGAGGTTCCGCCTGCTCGGCGCCCGGTCGCAACCGGCCGGCGGTGTTCCCGCACTGAGCTAGCGGGGCTCCAGCTCGAACGCAGCTCGACAGATTCCCATCCTCGCCGGCGGGGTATCTGCGGCCGGTGCGCTGACGCTTTCGTACCGTCCCATTCACATCTTTTCCACATGCATCTCTCCGTCGAGATCCGTAGGCTGGCCGCGTGAAAACGCTCCGGCTGATCAAGCGGAGTACGAAGTGGACGAATGGGGAGGATCTCCGATCCCTCTTCGTCGTCTCGCTGCCGCGCTCGCTCTCGAGCCTGCTCTACATCGCCGCCGTCCGGGCGATCGGTCTCGCGGAGCCTGACTGGACGACCGACGGTGAGATCCTCAACCGCGACCGGGTGCCGAGGCGGCTCCAGTCCATTGCTCCGGCCGACGAGCGCTTCACCCTGCTCGGCGCGGCTCCCGAGAACTTCGCGAGCCTGACGACCTACCTCGATCGCACGGCCCTGCGGCAGGGCTTCGCCTACAAGGACGTCCTGCAGCCGTTCGTGCTGGGCGGCTGGGAAGGGCTCGGCGACTTCAACGTCCTCAAGGTGCGCCGGAACGTCGCGGAGGTCGCCTACACGATGCTGAAGCGGCAGTGGCTGTATCCGGCCCGCGCCGCGAGCGTCTTTGACGCTCATCCGTGGGCGCTCGTGGAGGGGCTCGTTCGGGCGGAGGCCGTGCTCGACGCGCTGCCGGGCGAGACCGTCGACTACGCCGACGCCGTGGTCGACCACGCTTCGCTCGAGCTCGCGCTTCGGCGGCTCTACCCGGACGTGCCGCTCGCGCGGCTCGGCTACATCGACCGCGGCTTCGCCCGGACGCGTCGGCGTCTCGAAGCCGATCGACGAGACTCGCTGGTCTACCGCCGGCTCGAGTGGATCGTCTCGGCGGTTCGCGATCGGCTGCGCTCCGACGACCCGCGCGAGGAGATCGCCGAGGCGTTTTCCTAAGACGCTTCGGACGGTCTGAGCCGGAACCCGAGCAGCGCGATCGCGCCGACGACGAGCGTCGGCACGACGATCACGGCGCGGTAGAGGAGCACCGCAGCGACGACGTGTGCGTGCGGGGCCCCGAAGCCGACGAGCGTGCCGATCATCCCGAGCTCGACGACTCCGATTCCGCCAGGGGTCAGAGGGAGCGAGCTGATCACGCGCCCGATCGCCCAGGCGAGGAACGCCTCGCTGGGGGGAAGGCTCTCGAACGAGATTCCGACTGCGCGCAGGGAGAGTTCGAACACGAGATACGCGGCGAGCTGGTTGACGATCGTGGCCGCAGTGAGGGACGGCCAGCGGCGGCGCAGGAGCAAGAGCCGCTCCTCCCGCACGCGCACGAGAGCCTCGCCGTTCCAGCGAGGCGGGTCACGCCGGAGAAGTCGTGCGAGCCGGGTGGCGACTCGGTTGGCGGCGTCGCCGAGCCGCCGCGCGGCCGCCGGGCTCCGTAACGCTGCGGTCGCGAGCCCGACGAGGACGGCCGCGGCCGCGCCGCTCGCTCCGGCGATCGCAGCCGTCGAGCTCGAGAGGCGGCCCGTCGCGAGGACGAGGACGGCGCCGGCGAGCGGGTAGACGAAGATCATCACCTGGCTCCAGATGCCGGCCAGCGCGACCGCGAAGGCCGCGTGTCCCCGATCGATGCGCAGGCGGCGGAGGAGAGCGAACGAGAGCGCCATGCCGAGCGGTGCTCCGCCGGGCAAGACGGTCGTGGCGGCCGTCGAGGCCTGGGTGAAGCCGAGCGCACCGAGCCAGGAGAGCTGGGGCAGGAGCACCCGCCACGGAAGCGCGGTCGAGAGGACGTCGGCGAGGGCCCCGGCGGCGAGGGCCGCAACCCACGGGGCGGATACGGTCCCGAGCTGGTGAGCCACGCTGCCGTAGCTCGCGATGCGGGGGACGATCTCCGCGAAGACAGCGGCGATGAGCGCGACGCCGAGCGCGCTGCGGAGGACGGCCCGGCGGCGACGCCGCATGAACGCAAGTCTACGAGGCTCCGCCTCTGCTGAAGGAGCGGGCAGGTCACCGTGAGGTTCCCTGCCCGCTGGGTCGTCCCTTTGCTCCCCCGCTCGGCGGTTGGCTACCCGCCCGACGCCCGATCGAAACGGCTAGCCTCAGGCTCCGATGCGCGTCCTGGTCACCGGCGGCGCCGGCTTCATCGGCGTCGCACGTCGCCCGACAGCTCCTGACCGACGGGCACGAGGTCGGGCGTCCTCGACGACCTGGAGCGGCGGTGCACCGAGCGGCGAACGTGCCCGACTGGCGCGACCTTCGTCGTCGAGCTACACGTCGGCGACCCGCGACCACGTGCGAGGAGCGCGTGTCCTCGACGGCGTCGACGCGTGTCCCACGTCTTCCGCGGTGGGCTCGGCCAGCCATGTATGCGGCCGAGCGGTGCTCGTCCGTCAACGCATCGGCGCCGCTTCGACTCAGGAGGCCGTGCTCGCGCTCGGTCAACGGTAGCTCGTCGCCGCCCTGCGATGTCCGTCTACGGCGAGGGGCCGTCGGAACGCTTCGTACTTCGGCGAGCTCGGATCGCCCGGACTGCGGCCGGAGAGCCAGCTCCTGCGAAGCGCGGATGTACTGGGCGAGGACGGCGTCCCGCTCGAGTCCGAGCGACGCCGTGACGGAGTCGCGTAGTACGCCGTCGAGCTACGACCTGAACAAGCGCGGCCACGCGGAGTGTTCCTCTCCGTCGGCGCCGACGTATGGCGATCTTCGCCGTCGCGCTCCGCTTCTACAACGTCTACGGCGAGCTGCAGGACCTCGCCGACCCGTACCGGAACGTGATCGGGATCTTCATGAACCAGCTCATGAGCGGACGGCCGATGACCGTCTTTCGGCGACGGCTCGCAGACGCGCGCGTTCACGCACATCGACGACGTGCGCGCCTCGTGATCGCGCCGCTCGATCGACGTTCCCGCAGGCGGCGAACGAGGTCTTCAACGTCGGCGCCGACACGCCGTACACGCGTTCTCGACCTCGCCCACGCGGTTGCGGCGGGCGTTCGGCGTCGACCGAGCCGGAGATCGACTTCCTCCCCGCGCGGGAGGAGGTTCGTGCACGCGTTCTCCGACCACGCGAAGCTCGCAGCGGAGTCTTCGGCTGCGGAGCCGACGATGCCGCTCGAGGACGGCATGCGCCGGATGGCCGAGTGGGCACGCGAGGTCAGGCGTGCGGTCGATGCCGATCCGCTTCGCGAGCGTCGAGGTGCTGCGCAACCTGCCGCCCTCCTGGGCCGCCGGCCTGACGCAGACCGCGTAGTGCCCGACGTCTCGGTCTCGCTCGTCAACACGAACTCGTGCGAGCTCTTGCTTGCCTGCCTCGAGTCGCTCCGGGGCGCCGGCGCGGAGGTCGTCGTTCTCGACAACGCGTCGGAGGACGGCTCCGCGGCGGCGGTCCGCGCCCGCTTCCCGGAGGTTCGCCTCATCGAGCAGCGCCACCGGGCAGGTTTCGGCGCCAACCACAACACCGTGATCCGCGCCACGACCGGTCGCTACGTCTTCGTCCTCAACGAGGACACGACGAGCGAGGACTGGGGCTTCGAGCGGATGGTCGCCCATCTCGACGCGAACCCGCGGGTCGCCGCTCTCGCGCCGCGGCTCGTCTATCCCGGCGGGCGGCCGCAGGCCTCGGCATGGCGGTTCCCCTCGCCAGCGACCGGTGCGCTCGGCCTTCTCACGCTCGGCCGCGCAGGCATCGTGCAGTCGGGCGGGAGCGAGACGCGCGACGTCGACTGGGCGATGGCCGCCGCGCTTCTCCTCCGCCGCGAGGCGCTCGACGAGGTCGGTCTGTTCGACGAGGAGTTCTTCATCTACTCCGAAGAGACCGACCTCTCGCGCCGCCTGCTCGAGGCGGGGTGGAGGACGCAGTACTTCCCGCACGCGACGGTCGTGCACCACGAGTCGCAGTTCAGCACCGGGATTCCCGAGCGGCGCATCAACGAGATGTGGCGCGGCCGCCACCGTTACTGGCGGAAGCACCACTCCGCCGCCGGCGCCGGCATCGCCGCGTTCTGCACGGGCGCGCAGTACGCGCTGCGCGCGGCTCTCGGAGCGCGCGACCGCGACTTCGCCGGGCGGATGCGGCTCCACGCGCGGGATGCGATCCGGGTTCGCGGGCCGGGGCTCCGGGAGCTGGCCGAGGAGTGGAACCGGACCCACGGCACGGGTTAGTGCAGGCGCGCGCGGCTTCGGGCACACTGCACTCTCACCAGGCCAGCTCCTCCGGGGGAAGACGTGACGGCTGTCCAGCGAATGAGGTCGAGCAGGCGCCACTCTCGCCATCTGTCGCGTGAGCTCGGGCCTCCGCGCGCCGCGCGCGGCATGTGGCGCAGCCGCGTCCGGCATCACCCGGATCCGGGAGGCGGCGCCGGCGGAGGTGGCCACGTCGGAGCGCCGCCGCTCGTCCTCCTCGTCGACGACGAGCAGGCGATCCGCACGATCTGCCGCGTCAACCTCGAGGGCGACGGGCTCGCCGTGCTCGAGGCGGCGGACGGCGCGGAGGCGCTCGCCGAGGTCCGGCGGGAGCGTCCGTCACTCGTCCTCCTCGACGTGATGATGCCCGGGGTCGACGGCTGGAGCGCCGCCGAGCAGCTCGCGGCGGACGCTGAGACGCGCGACATCCCTGTTGTCTTCCTGTCGGCGCGCGCGGCACAGGAAGATCGCCTGCGCGCCCAGGAGCTCGGCGCGGTGGGCTACGTCGTCAAGCCCTTCGACCCGCTCGAGCTCTCAGGAATCGTGCGCGGCGTGCTCGACCGCGTTGCGAGGGGAGAGCGTGAACGGCTCAACCGCGAGCTCTCGGAGCTGGAGTGATCGTCGACGCGTCCGCGCACGGGCACGCAGAGGCGGGCCGGTGGCCCCGACGCAGGGTGCGCTACGCCGTTGCGGCGGCGGTTGCGCTCGGCGCCCCGGGGCTTGTCACGTTGCTCGCCTTCACGAGCGTCCGCACCGTCGTTCCCGGGCTGCTCTACACCGTCGCGATCATCCTCGCGACCGTAGTCGGCGGCAGGATCGCCGGCCTCGCCGCCGTGGCCGCCTCGGCGTATCCGTTCTTCCACTTCTTCGCTTCTCGTTATGACCGCAACCAGATCAACGGTGAGGGCGCCACCGCGCTCGCCGTCTTCGTGCTGGCGGCAGTGTTCGGGAGCGAGGTGCTCCGGCGCGAGCGGGAGGCGCGCGGGCGTGCCGAGCAGGCGGTGCGCGCAAGCCGGAGCGCGCTCGACTCGGCGACCCGGCTCCAGGACGTCGCCGATGCGCTCGCCTCGGCACGCACGCCGCAGGAAGTCCTCGACGCTGTCCTCACCGAGAGCGTGCGCGCAGCCGAAGCTCGCGGCGGGCTGATCGCGACGCTGAGCGACGACGGCGAGTGGCTCGAGGTGATTGCGTCGCGCGGCTACGACATGCAGTACATCGACCCGTTCCGGCGCTTCCCCGTGGACGGGAACTTCCCGCTCTCGGAGGCAGTCCGGACCGGCGAGGGCGTCTTCATCCGATCGGAGGCGGAGCGGGACGAGCGGTACCCGGAACTGGCCGGCCGCTCGCAGCCGGGGCACGGGCTCGTGTGCGTCCCGCTCGTGGGCGAGCGCGGGACGCTCGGCGGCCTCGTCTTCTCCTTCCCGGACGACCAGGACTTCCCGCCCGAGCGGCGGGCGCTCAAGGTCGCGCTCGCGCGGCAGGCGGCGCTTGCTCTCGAGCGGGCCCGGTTCTCCGCCGCCGAGCAGGCGCTCCGAGAGCGGCTCTCCTTCCTCGCCGAGGCGACGGCGCTGCTCACCTCGTCCCTCGAGCTCGAGCGAACGCTTCAGCGTCTCACCGAGCTCGCGGTGCCGCAACTCGCCGACTGGTGCGCGATCGACATGCTCGTCGAGGAGACGGGAGAGATCGAGCAGCTCGTCGTCGCCCACCAGGATCCGGAGCGCAGGCGCTGGGCGGAAGCGCTGCGCGCCCGCTCGCGCACCGTCTTGATCGACGACGAGTTCGACCTGACGGCGCGGGTGATCCGCAGCGCCGAGCCCGTCTTCCTCCGCGAGGTGCCGCAGGAGCTGCTGGACGAGGCGGTGCAGCGGGACCCCAACGCTGCCGAGGCGCTCGAGGAGATCTCGATCCGGAGCGCGATCACGGTGCCGCTCCGCACGGGCGAGCGGACCTTCGGCGCCCTCACCCTCGTCGCGGAGTCGAGGGAGCTTCAGGATTCCGATTTCGAGCTCGCGCAAGAGCTCGGCGCCCGCGCCGCGATCGCGGTCGAGAATGCCCGGCTCTACCGTGAGGCGGAGCGGCGAGCAGAGGCCGCGCTTGCTCTTGCGTACGTGGGTGACGGCGTCGTCCTGCTCGACCGGGAGGGGCGTGTCCGCTTCTGGAACGCTGCGGCTGCCGCGATAACCGGCGTCCGGGAGGTGGACGCGGTCGGGAGGCGCCCGGCCGAGGTTCTGCCGGCCTGGGAGGACTTGACGGGGCCGGCGGAGTTCGCCGCCGCGGCGCCCGAGCGCGCGCGCTCGGTGACTGCGCCGATCGCGACGGCGGCAGGCGATCGCTGGGTCGCCGTCACCGGCGTCGCCTTCGACGAGGGCATCGTCTACGCGTTGCGCGACGTCAGCGAGGAGCAGGCGTTCGAGCGGGCGCGGAGCGACTTCGTCGCGACTGCCTCGCATGAGCTCCGCACGCCGCTCGCCGCGGTGTACGGCGCCGCCCGCACGCTGCGCCGCACGGACCTCGAGATCCCGGACGAGCAGCGCGACCGGTTCCTGGAGATCATCGTGAGCGAGACGGAGCGGTTGACGACGATCGTCTCGCAGATCCTCCTCGCCGGCCAGCTCGAGGAGGGCGGCGCGGAGGTGGCGACCTCGGCAACCGATCTGAGACCGCTCGTCGAGAGCGTCCTCGTCTCCACCCGCCTTCGTGCTCCCGAGGAGATCGAGTTGCGCCTCGAGCAGAACGGTAACGGCGCGGTCGCGCTTGCGGACGAGGGCAAGCTCCGGCAGGTGCTCCTCAACCTCCTCGACAACGCGATCAAGTACTCCCCGGACGGTGGGGACGTGGCGGTCGAGCTCTCCGGTGGAGATGGGCGCGTGCAGCTGACCGTCCGCGACCACGGGCTCGGCGTTCCGGCGGGCGAGCAGGAGCGGATCTTCGAGAAGTTCTACCGTCTCGATCCGTCGCTCACGCGCGGGGTCGGTGGAAGCGGCCTCGGGCTCTTCATCTCGCGGGAGCTCGTCTCGCGGATGGGCGGCAGCCTCACCGTCCGGTCGGAGCCCGGCGAGGGAGCCGCCTTCGTCGTCGATCTGCCGGCCGCTTAGCGGCCTCTCACGTCCGGCGGCAAACTTAGAGCCGAAATGCTCGTATTGGTGGTGGACGACGACCGCGCGGTGCGCGAGGCGCTCGAGCGTGCGCTTGAGCTCCACGGCTACGAGGTCGCGCTCGCATCCGACGGGGACACGGCTCTCGCGGCCGTTGAGGCGCGCACGCCGGACGCGCTCGTGCTCGACGTGATGATGCCCGGCCTCGACGGTCTCGACGTGACCCGTCGCCTGCGCCGTCAGGGGAACCGCATCCCGATTCTGCTGCTCACCGCCCGCGACGCCGTCGGCGACCGGGTCGAGGGGCTCGATGCCGGTGCGGACGACTACCTGCCGAAGCCGTACGACCTCGAGGAGCTTCTCGCGCGCCTGCGCGCGCTCCTGCGCCGGTCGAAGCCGGAGGAGCCGGGCGTGGTGCTGCGCTTCTCCGACCTGACGCTCGACCTCGGCTCGATGGACGCACGCCGGGGTGGCCGCCGCTTCGAGCTGACGACGACGGAAGCCCACCTCCTCGAGCTGTTCATGCGCAACCCGCGCCAGGTGCTGCCGCGCTCGCTCATCTACGAGCGCGTCTGGGGCTACGACTTCAGCCACTCCTCGAATGCGCTCGACGTCTACGTGGGTTATCTCCGGCGGAAGACGGAGGCCGAGGAGGAGCAGCGCCTCATCCATACCGTTCGCGGCACGGGCTACGTGCTGCGCGAGCTGTGACCCTTCGCGCCCGACTCACGCTCGTCGCCGCCGGAGTCGTCGCGGTCGTCGTCGCGCTCGCGTCCGCGACGACGTACTTCCTGATGCGGCACGAGCTCTACTCGCAGGTCGACGCCCAGCTCACCCAGCACGCACACAACCCCCAGGAGAACTTCCAGGGCTTCAATCCCTATCAGCAGGATTTCGTCGCGACGGTGCTGTCCAACGGCGCGCGCACGCTGGAGAGCGACCGCTTGCCCATCGACTCGCAGATTCGGGCAGTGGCCGCGGGCCGGCGTCCCGGCTTCTTCCGCAACACGAAGCTCAACGCGATCCAGACCGCCACCGGCCGCAGGATCGTGCTCCACGCGCGCGAGCGCGTGCTGCCGGTCACGGGCGGTGCAGTCGTGGTCGCCCGCGACATCGGGTACATCGGCCACGACCTCGGCCGGCTCCGGTTCATCCTCATCCTCGTCTCGCTCGGCGGCATCCTCATCGCCGCCGCGGCAGGCGCGCTCGTCTCCGGGGCCACGCTGTTCCCGGTGCGGCGCCTCACTGCGGCGGCCGAGCGAATCGCCGAGACCGGTGAGCCGAGCGAGCGCGTGCCGGAAGGAGGACGTGGCGAGCTCGCACGGCTCGGCGCCTCGTTCAACACGATGCTCGGCGCGCTCGAAGAGTCGCTCGACACGCAGCGGCGCTTCCTCGCCGACGCCTCCCATGAGCTGCGCACGCCCCTGACGAGCCTGCAGACGAACATCGACGTCCTACGCGGAGACATCGAGCTCCGGCCGGAGCAGCGGCGGCGGCTGCTCGACGACCTCCACCGCGAGTCGCAGGAGATGCGCGGTCTCGTCGGCGGGCTGCTGGAACTCGCCCGCGGCCGCGCGCAGGTCGAGAAGGCGCCGTTCCAGCTCGACGAGCTCGTCGAGGACTCCCTCGAGCGGGCTCGTACTCGCTTCCCCGCAGTCTCGTGGGCAACACGCGTGCTCGAGCCGACCGTCGTCGACGGCTACCGCGAACGGATGGAACGTGCCGTCTGGAACCTGCTCGAGAACGCGGGCAAGTGGAGCGGCGAAGGCGGCACGGTCGAGGTCTCGCTGGCGGGGGGCGAGCTGCGGGTGCGCGACCACGGTCCCGGGTTCTCGGACGAGGACCGGCCGCTCGTCTTCGAGCGCTTCTACCGGTCGGCCGCGGCCCGGGCGATGCCCGGCGCGGGGCTCGGGCTGGCGATCGTGCGCGAGGTGGCCGAGGCGCACGGCGGCACGGTCGACGCGGAGAACGCAGAGGGCGGCGGCGCGGTCGTATGCCTCAGTCTGAACGGTGCCTCCCGTCCGGGCAGGCCCCAAAAGTCTTAACCGCCTCTTAGCCCCTTTTCATCGTTCCGTGATTCGATTCCCGCTGCATCGAACCTCCCGGCTCGGCCGCTACGGCGGGCCGCGACCAGCCCGGTCCGGCGCCTTCCCGGATCCCCTGCGGTGAAGGCGCCGGGCTGTGCTGCGAGTGACGAGGGGGCTGGCGGGAGGCTTCCGGGAGCGAGAGCCACACGTCGGCGCCGCCGGACGGAGAGCTGCCGAGGCCGACGCTTCCCCCGTGAGCGCGTGCGACGAGCTCGACGATGGAGAGGCCGAGCCCCGAGCCGCCGCGGCTCCGGGCCTCGTCTGCGCGGCTGAACCGGTCGAAGGCACGGGCGCGAAAGTCCTCCGGGAAACCAGGGCCTGCGTCCCTGACGTGAAGCTCGACGAGCCCGTCTCGTTCCTCTGCAGCGAGCTCGACCGTCCCGTCGCCGTGCGTGAGCGCGTTGTCGACGAGGTTCACGAGCGCCTGGCCGGCGCGGAGCGGGTCGGCGTCGACGCTGAGGAGGGTCTCCTCGACCCGGAGCTCCCGGCCGAGCGAGCCCGCGCGATTCGCGAAGCGCGTCGCGGCGTCCGCCAGCAGGTCCCCGGCCGCGACGACCTCGCGCCCCATGGGCAGCGGCCCCTGGTCGGCGCGGGCGATGAGGAGCAGGTCGTCGGCGAGCCGCGAAAGGCGCTGTGTCTCCTCGGCGGCCGAGCGCAACGCGCTTTCGAGCTCCTCGCGCGAGCGGGGTCGTCGCAGCGCGAGGTCGAGCTCGGTGCGGAGCAGCGCGAGCGGCGTCCTGAGCTCGTGGCTCGCATCCGCGACGAAGCGGCGCTCGTGCTCGACGGCCGCGTGCAGGCGCGAGAGCATGTCGTTCAGCGTCACTGCGAGTCGTGTCACCTCGTCTCCGGCCGGCGGTACCGGCAGCGTGCTCGGCTTCTGCGCGGTCACCCCCTCCGCACGCCGCCGCAGGACCTCGACCGGCCGCAACGCGCCGGCAGCGAGCGCGTAGCCGCCGAGGGAGGCGGCGAGCAGCGCGAGCGGGAGGAAGATCAGAAGTTCGTGGCGTAGGTGGTCGAGCGACTCGTTGCGTGGCCCGAGCGATCGCGCGAGCACCGCGACGCCGTTTCGCGCGGGTGCGGGGAGCGCCAGGATGCGCCACGCGCCGCTTCGTGGCTGCGGCAGCTTCTCGTCGAGCCAGATCCGCCCCGTGAGCGCTTCCATGACGGTCTGCCGGTCCACGAGCGGCGCGAGCCCGCGCGGCTGCGATTGGCGGAGCTGCCCGCTTGGCCCGAACAGCTGAGCGAGCGTCGTGCCGCCGCCTTTGTCGGCATCGACGTGCCCGCCGAGGGTCTCCTCGCTCGCCTGCGCGACGAGCGCCTGGTCGACGGATCCGAGCAGCTCGTTCGCGACGCGCTGGTAGACGAAGAGGCCGACGCCGGCCAGCACGACGGCCATCGCGGCCGCGAAGCCGAGGGTGAGGCGAACACGGATGGGCAGGCGGGACACGGCGTCAGTCCGCGCGCAGCCGGTATCCGACGCCGCGGACGGTCTCGATCGAGTCGCGACCGAACGGGCGGTCGATCTTCTCCCGGAGGTAGCGGACGTAGACGTCGACGACGTTCGACCGGCTTTCGAAGGCGATGTCCCACGCGCCGTCGAGCAACTGCGTACGGCTCAGCGCGATTCCGGGTCGGCGCATGAACAGCTCGAGCAGCGCGAACTCCTTCGCCGACAGGTCGAGCTCGTCCGTGCCCCTCCAGGCCTGGTGTGCGGCCGGGTCGAGGCGGAGGGTGCCGACCTCGAGGACGGGCGGCCGCTCCGCCGGGGCGCGACGGGTCAGTGCGCGGAGCCGCGCGAGGAGCTCCTCGAACGCGAACGGCTTCGTGAGGTAGTCGTCCGCGCCCGCATCGAGGCCGATGACCCGGTCGTCGACGGCGTCACGCGCCGTGAGCATCAACACGGGCGTCCAGATGTTGTCGTTGCGCAGGCGGCGGCAGATCTCGAAGCCGTCCGCTCCTGGCAGCATCACGTCGAGGACGATCGCGTCGTAGGCGACGGCGTGGGCCATCCAGAGCGCCTCCTCGCCGCGGTCGGCGAGGTCGGCGGCGTAGCCCTCCTCGCGGAGACCGCGGCCGAGCAGCTCGCCGAGCTTCTTCTCGTCCTCCACGACCAGCACGCGCATGTGCAGCCATTGTGGCGCGCCGCGTGAGATTCCGATGAGTGCCTCAGAGCCCTCTCATCCAGTTCGGCTCCCATACGCGTGTGCTGACCGGCGAGCAGCGCACACCCCTCCGCCGCGAGGCGCCGGCTTCTGCCGCGTCCGGGGCGGGCGGCGGCGTCGACGGGAACGAGCGGCTGACCGCAGCGACGGCCGTCGTGCTCGTCGCGCTGCTGGCCGCCCTCGGCGTGACGATCCTCTCGATCGGGCCGCTGATCTGGTGGCACGTGCTGCTCGGGATGGTCCTGATCCCTCCGGTTCTCCTCAAGCTCGCCTCCACCGGCTGGCGCTTCGTCCGCTACTACGCGGGTGCTCCGGCGTACGTGCGGCGCGGGCCGCCGCTCCTGACGCTGCGCCTGCTGGCGCCGCTCGTCGTCGCCTCGACCCTCACCGTCTTCGGGACGGGCGTCGCGCTGCTCGTGGTCGGACCGGCTGGCGGGTTCCTCGTGGGCCTTCACAAGGCGTCGTTCGTCGTCTGGCTCATCGTCACCGCCGTGCACGTGCTCGCGCACCTGCGGCGGATCCCGGGCCTCGTGTCGGCGGACTGGCGGCGGCGCCTCGCGCCGCGGGAGGGACGCGTGCCAGGCGCCGTCTGGCGCCAGCTCCTCCTCGCGGCGACGATCGTCGCGGGCGCGGTGCTCGCGATCGCGACGGCGCGCTACGCGCAGCCGTGGGTGCACTGGTTCGCCGCGAACCAGCACGGCGGCGACGGCTAGCAGCCGACCCTTCCGGGCGTGTCTGCCTCAGACACGTCTGAGCAGAACGAGCGAGTGCTCCTGCACCGGGACGAGCGCCCGCGGCCCGGGCCGCCCTTCGGGCGCGTCCCCGGTGGCCAGCTCGACCGCCCAGCGAGCGCCGAAGCGCCGCGCCGGCAGCGTGAACACGACCGGCTCCGAGCGCGCGTTGAGGAGGAGCAGAAACGAATCGTCGAAGATCGGCTCGCCGTGCGGCGTCCGCTCGCGGATCTCGCGGCCGTTGAGGAAGACGCCGAGCGTGCGCGTCTCCGGGCTCGTCCAGTCCCTCTGCGTCATCCGGCGTCCGTCGGGCCGGAACCACCAGGCGTCCGGCAGTCCGCTCCCGTCCGCCTTCCCCGTCAGGAAGGACGCACGCCGGAAGACGGGATGCTCCCGCCGCAACGTGATCAGCCGTCGCACGAACTCGAGCAGCTCGGCGTCCGCGGACGCCCAGTCGAACCACGAGATCTCGTTGTCCTGGCACCAGGCGTTGTTGTTGCCGCTCTGCGTGCGCCCGAGCTCGTCGCCGCCGAGCAGCATCGGCACGCCCTGAGCGAGGAGCATCGTCGCAAGGAAGTTCCGCTGCTGCCGGGCCCGGAGCTCGAGCACGGCCGGATCGTCGGTCGGCCCTTCGGCGCCGAGGTTCCACGAGCGGTTGTCGTCGGTTCCGTCCCTGTTCTGCTCCCCGTTCGCCTCGTTGTGCTTGTCGTTGTACGAGACGAGGTCGCGCAGCGTGAAGCCGTCGTGGGCGGTGACGAAGTTGATGGAGGCGAAGGGGGCGCGGCCGTCGTCGCCGTATAGGTCGGACGAGCCGGTGAAGCGCCGCGCGAACTCCCCGATGTTCCCCTGCCCGCGCCAGAAGTCCCGCACGGCGTCCCGGTACTTCCCGTTCCACTCGGCCCAGAGCACTGGGAAGTTGCCGACCTGGTAGCCGCCCGGCCCGACGTCCCACGGCTCGGCGATGAGCTTCACCTGCGACAGCACCGGGTCCTGGTGGATCGTGTCGAAGAACGTCGAGAGCCGGTCGACGTCGTAGAGCTCGCGCGCGAGCGCCGACGCGAGGTCGAAGCGGAAGCCGTCGACGTGGCACTCCAGCACCCAGTAACGAAGGGAGTCCATGATCAGCCGCAGCACCGACGGATGGCCCGGGTTGAGCGAGTTGCCGGTGCCGGTGAAGTCCATGTAGAAGCGCGGGCTCTCGGGCATGAGCCGGTAGTAGCTGCGGTTGTCGAGGCCGCGGAAGGACAGCATCGGCCCGAGGTGGTTCCCCTCTGCGGTGTGGTTGTAGACGACGTCGAGAATCACCTCGATCCCGGCGCGGTGCAGTGCCTTGACCATCCCCTTGAACTCGGATACCTGCTCGCCCGCCCTGCCGGTGGCGGCATAGAGCGCGTGCGGGGCGAGGTAGCCGATCGAGGAGTAGCCCCAGTAGTTCGTCAGGCCGCGGTCGTGGAGGAAGTCCTCGTCGGCGATGTGGTGGATCGGGAGCAGCTCGACGGCCGTTACCCCGAGCCCGCTCAGGTACTCGAGCGAAGGCTCCGAGGCGAGGCCGGCGTACGTGCCGCGCAGGTCGGCGCGGATCTCCGGGTGCCTCTCGGTGAAGCCCTTCACGTGTGCCTCGTAGATGACGGTGTCGTTCCACGGTGTCTGCGGCGGGCGATCGCCCTCCCAGTCGAAGGCGGTGTCGATCACGACGCACTTCGGGACGGCGTCGGCGTCGTCCTCGTCGTCGGGCTCGAGATCGGCGTCCTCGGTCGCGCCGGGCACGTACGGGAGGACATTCGCGAGCTCCCACAGCACCGGGCCCTCGATCGCTTTCGCATACGGGTCGATCAGGAGCTTGTTCGGGTTGAAGCGGTGCCCGGTCTCGGGCTCGTAGAGGCCGTGCACGCGGCAGCCGTACCGCTGTCCCGGCCCGACGCCCGGGACGTAGCAGTGCCAGTTGTGCGCCGTGACCTCGCGCAGCTCGACCCGTGTCTCGCGGCCGCCGTCGAAGAGGCAGAGCTCGATGCGCTCGGCGTGCTGGGAGAAGAACGCGAAGTTCGTCCCCGCGCCGTCCCACGTCGCACCGAGCGGAAACGGCCTCCCCGGCCACACCTCCATCAGGGCAACGCTACCCGGCCGCGGAGAGCGGATCGCTATTCCGGCACGAGCCAGACGGCGCCGAGCGGGGGCAGCGTCAACGTGGCCGAGAACGGCTGCTCGTGCCACGGCACGGCCTCGGCCTCGACCCCGCCCAGGTTGCCGACGCCGCTGCCTCCGTAGAAGGTCGAGTCGGTGTTGAGCACCTCCCGCCAGCGGCAGCAGAACGGCATGCCGACGCGGTAGTCGTACCGCGGCAGGGGCGACAGGTTGAGGACGCACACGAGCGGGGGCGCGTCGCCCTCGGCGAGCCGCGCGAACGCGACGACGTTGTTCGAGGCGTCGTTCGCCTCGAGCCAGCGGAAGCCGGCCGGGTCAAAGTCGAGCTGCCACAGCGCCGGCCTGGCCCTGTACGTTCGGTTGAGGTCGCGGACGAGTGCCTGGATCCCCTCGTGCTCGGCGTGCTCGAGCAGGTTCCAGTGGAGCGATCCCTCGGCGTTCCACTCCTCCCACTCGCCGAGCTCGCCGCCCATGAAGAGGAGCTTCTTGCCGGGATGCGCCCACATGTAGGCGTACAGCGCGCGCAGGTTCGCGAAGCGCTGCCACCGGTCGCCGGGCATCTTGTCGAGCAGCGACCGCTTGCCGTGCACGACCTCGTCGTGCGAGAGCGGCAGGACGAAGTTCTCGCTGAACGCGTACATGAGCGAGAACGTCAGCGTGTGCTGGTGGAAGCGCCGGTAAACGGGATCCTTCTGGAAGTAGAGGAGCGTGTCGTGCATCCAGCCCATGTTCCACTTGAAGCCGAAGCCGAGGCCGCCGAGGTACGTCGGCCGTGAGACCCCCGGCCACGCGGTCGATTCCTCCGCCGTCGAGACGATTCCCGCCTCGCGCTGGTAGAGCGTCTCGTTCAGCTCCTTGAGGAAGGCGACGGACTCGAGGTCCTCGTTGCCGCCGAAAATGTTCGGCACCCACTCGCCGGCCTCGCGCGAGTAGTCGAGGTAGAGCATCGAGGCGACCGCGTCGACGCGGATCCCGTCGGCGTGGTGCTCGCGCAGCCAGTAGAGCGCGTTCGCGAGCAGGAAGTTCCGCACCTCGGTGCGCCCGAGGTTGAAGACGAGCGTGCCCCAGTCCGGATGCGCGCCGCGTCGCGGGTCGGCGTGCTCGTAGAGGTGCGTGCCGTCGAAGAGGGCGAGCGCCCAGTCGTCGCGCGGGAAGTGGGCGGGGACCCAGTCGAGGATCACCCCGATGCCGCGCTGGTGGAGGCGGTCGACGAGATGGCGGAAGTCGTCGGGCGTGCCGAAGCGCGACGTCGGCGCGTAGTAGCCGGTCACCTGGTAGCCCCACGAGCCCGAGAAGGGGTGCTCCATCACCGGCAGAAGCTCGACATGGGTGAAGCCGAGGTCGGAGACGTAGTCGGCGAGCTCGTCGGCGAGCTCCCGGTACGTGAGCGGCCGGTCTCCCTCGAGCGGGTTTCGTCGCCACGAGCCGAGATGGACCTCGTAGATGGAGATCGGCTCCCGGAGGGGATCCGAGCCCCGACGGCTCTCGAGCCACTCTGTGTCTCGCCACGAATGCTTCGGCTCGAAGACGATCGAGGCGTTCGCGGGCGGAACTTCCGTGTGGAAGGCGAGCGGGTCGCTCTTCAGGCGCAGGCGCCCCTCCTGCGTGCGGATCTCGAACTTGTACTTCGTCCCCTCGTCGACGCCGGGAACGAAGAGCTCCCAGATCCCGGACGCGCCGAGCGAGCGCATCGGATGCAGGCGCCCGTCCCAGGAGTTGAAGTCGCCCACGACCGAGACCGAGCGCGCGCTCGGCGCCCAGACGGCAAAGGCGGTGCCGACGACGCCGTCGAGCTCCCGGACGTGGGCACCGAGCCGCTCGTAGAGGTGCTCGTGGCGACCCTCCATCGCGAGATGCAGGTCGAGCTCGCCGAGCGTCGGGAGAAACGAGTACGGGTCGCGGAGGGTGAAGGTGCTGCCGTCCGGATATTCGACCTCGAGCTCGTACTCGAGCGGCAGCCGCTCCTTCGGCAGCAGCGCCTCCCACAGGCCGGCCGGGTCCTTGAGCTCGGCCTCGACGCCGGCCGGCTGCACGCGGACGGCCTGCGCCTCCGGCCGGTAGGCGCGCACGACCACGCCGCCGTTCTCGGCCTCGTGTGCTCCCAACACCTCGTGCGGGTTCGCCCAGACGCCGACGGTCACAAGGCTTCCGCAGCCGCGTTCATGAGCCGCTCGATGCCCGCGACGGGGATTCCGACCCAGTCGGGCCGGTTGTCGAGCTCGTAGCGGAGCTCGTACACGGCCTTCTCGAGCTCGAACACGGCGAGGAGGCGCTCGATCGCGGCCTCGCCGGAGGGCAGCAGCGCCGCGTCGACCGTCTCGAGGTAGCTCTCGAGGAACCGGTCGCGCGCCCGGTCCTCCCAGTGGTCCGGCACTTCCGCGCCGTGCGCGAGCTCTGCCGCCGTCGCCGCGTAGGCGAACGAGCGGAGCATCCCGGCGACGTCGCGCAGCGGCGACCGCTTCCGGCGGCGCTCGACGAGCGTCCGTGCCGGCTCGCCCTCGAAGTCGAGAATGACCCACTCGTTGCGGCTTACGAGGGTCTGGCCGAGGTGGTAGTCGCCGTGCGTGCGGATCACCCGGCCGCTCGAGCCGGCGTGGGTGAGGAGGCGGAGCTGCTCCCGCACCTCCTCGCCGCGGCCGGCGATCGGCGCGAGGCGGTCGTCGTCGTCCGGTAGCGAGAGGAAGACGCGCGCGATCTCCTCGTCGACCGTCGCCGTCAGCAGACCGAGCGACTCGACGCTCGGGTCTTCGGGCGCGAAGGCGGGATCGTTCGGATCGGCGCCGAGAGCGGCGTGCATCTGGCCTGTCACCTCGCCGAGCCTCCCGAGCCGGTCGAGGAAGCGCTCCGGCGCGTCCGCGATCTCCTCGAGCGCCAGCTCCCAGCCGCCGACGGCGTCGGGGACGTACTCCTGGAGCAACCCGAGGGTCGCCGTCAACGGCCCGCCGGAGTAGGCGTACCAGCCGCCGAGCGCCGGGACGTTGCGGAAGCCCTGCTCGACGAGGAAGCGGAGCATCTCGAGCTCCGGGTTGATCCCCGGCTCGAGACGGCGGAAGATCTTGAGGATCAGCGTCTCGTCGAAGACGACCGAGGTGTTCGACTGCTCGGAGGTGATGAGCCGCGCAGCCCCGAGCTCGCGGCCGAGCGCCGAGAAGTCGTCGGCCGGCCGGAACTCGGCCACGCCCTGCAGGCCCTGCAGCGTCAGCCCCGTCCGCATCGCGCTCACGATCTCGCGCGCGATCCCTGCATCCTCGGCGAGGCCGTCGAACGGGGCGGCGCCGGTCCCGCCCGAGAAGAGGAGCTGGTAGATGTCGTGCGCCCCGGTGTCGTAGCGAAGCTCGACGAGGGCGAGCACGAGCTGCGGCTCGGCCTGGCGGATCGTGATCGCGTCGAGCACCTCGGAGTGCGAGACGGCCCGCGACTTTGCGCCGTACCAGCGCTGCCGGGTCACGTACTCGATCAGCGCGCTCTCTTGCATCGTCACTCCACCTGCTCCGCCTGCCTGAGCTGGAACCAGAAGAACCCGCGCGGCGCGAGTGTCAGGAGGTACGGCAGCTCCCCGATGGGCGGGAAGGCCGTTCGGCCCAGCATCTCCACCGGCACCATACCCGCGAACTCCGAGAGGTCGAGCTGCACGGCCTGCGCCGAGCGGGCGAGGTTGTGCACGCAGAGCACGACGTCTTCCTCCCACGTGCGGATGTGGGCGAAGATGCGCGTGTTCTCTGCGGGGAGCGGCTGGTACGAGCCCAGCCCGAAGACGGGATGCTCCTTGCGCAGCGCGATGAAACGCTGCATCCAGCGCAGGAGCGAGTTCGGCGTGCGGAGCTGCGCCTCGACGTTCACAGCCTGGAAGCCGTAGACGGGATCCATGAGCGGCTGGAGGTAGAGCTGCGCCCAGTCGGCGCGGGAGAAGCCGGCGTTGCGGTCGCCCGACCAGTGCATCGGCGTCCGCACTCCGTCCCGGTCGCCGAGGTAGACGTTGTCTCCCATCCCGATCTCGTCCCCGTAATAGAGGACCGGCGAACCTGGGAGCGAGAAGAGGATCGCGTGCAGGAGCTCGCCCTCGTCGCGGCCGGCGTCGAGGAGCGGCGCGAGGCGGCGGCGGATGCCGAGGTTGAGCTTCATCCGCGGGTCCTTCGCGTACTCGGAGTACATGTAGTCCCGCTCCTCGTCGGTGACCATCTCGAGCGTCAGCTCGTCGTGGTTGCGGAGGAAGAGGCCCCACTGGCAGTTGTCGGGAATCTGCGGCGTCCGGTCGAGGATCTCGTAGATGGGCGTCGCGTCCTCGCGGCGCAGCGCCATGAACATCCGCGGCATGACGGGGAAGTGGAAGGCCATGTGGCACTCGTCGCCGTCGCCGAAGTACTGGACGACGTCCTCCGGCCACTGGTTCGCCTCGGCGAGCAGCAGGCGGTCGGGGTAGCGCGCGTCGACCTCGGCCCGGACCCGCTTCAGGTACTCGTGCGTCTCGGGAAGGTTCTCGCCGTTCGTTCCGTCCCGTTCGAAGAGGTACGGCACGGCGTCGAGCCTGAAGCCGTCGATGCCGAGGTCGAGCCAAAAGCGGAGGACTTCGAGCATCGCCTCCTGCACCTCGGGGTTTTCGTAGTTGAGGTCCGGCTGGTGGTGGAAGAAGCGGTGCCAGTAGTACTGGCCGCGCGCCTGGTCGAGTGTCCAGTTCGACGGCTCGGTGTCGATGAAGATGACCCGCGCCTCGGGATAGCGCTCGTCGGTGTCCGACCAGACGTACCAGTCGGCTTTCGTGGCTTGTGGGTCCGCCCGCGACTCCACGAACCACGGATGGTCGGTCGAGGTGTGGTTCATGACGAGGTCGGCGATCACGCGCATGCCGCGCTGGTGCGCGGCCTCGACGAACTCGCGGAAGTCCTCCACCGTCCCGTAGTCGGGGTGGAGGGCGAAGAAGTTGGAGATGTCATAGCCGCCGTCGCGGAGCGGCGACTCGTACATCGGCAGCAGCCAGAGGCAGTCGACGCCGAGCCACTCGAGGTAGTCGAGCTTGTCGATCAGGCCGCGGAAGTCGCCGGAGCCGTCGTCGTTGCCGTCGAAGAAGCCGCGGATGTGGATCTCGTAGAAGACGGCCCGCTTGAACCACAGCGGATCGCGCTCGAACCACTGCTCAGACATGGCTCCACCGACGCTGTCCCGGTATCAGATACCGAGACACGGCTCGAGGGGACGTGTCTCGCATCGGACGCGGCTTGAACCGGAGGCCGTGCGGCTCGAGCCGCCGCTCAGTCACGGCTCTTCCGGACCTGTCCCGGTAACAGATACCAAGACGTGGCTCGCTTGGACATGTCCTGTTGTTCATCCGCCGATCCTCAACACGTGGCTTTGACCCGGGCCGAGCTTGACGTAGTTGCGGCCGATGCGCCACGTCCAGGTCTCGTCGGACAGCAGGTCGCGCACCGGGTAGGCCGGCGGCAGCCCCGTCGAGACCGGCAGGACGCAGACGCCCACCTGCGTCGCCCGCGGGTCGAGGTTGACGACCGTGACGACGGTGTTCTCGCCACGCCGCTTGAGGAAGGCGAAGAGGTGCTCGTTCTCGGTCTCGAGGATCGTGAGCGGCTCGAGCCACTGGAGTGCGTCGTTCTCTCGTCGCAGCTCGTTGAGCCGCGCTACGAGCGGCAAGAGCGGCCCGTCGAGCGTCCGCTGCTTCAGCTCGTACTTCTCTGAGTTGAGGTACTCCTCGGAGCCCGGCCGCACCGGGACGTTCTCGCAGCGCTCGAAGCCCGAGTAGATGCCGTACGAGGGCGAGAGCGTCGTCGCGAGCACGAGCCGAGCCTCGAACCCCGGGCGGCCGCCCGACTGGAGGTACTCGTGCAGGATGTCCGGCGTGTTCGCGAAGCAGTTCGGCCGGTAGAAGTTCCGCCACTCGTGGAGCTGGCCGATGAACTCGAGCAGCTCCCAGCGTGTGTTCTTCCACGTGAAGTACGTGTAGCTCTGCCCGAAGCCGGCCTTGGCCAGCGTCGTCATCGGCGCGGGCCGCGTGAAGGCCTCCGAGAGGAAGATCACGTCGGGGTGCTCGTGCCGTACCTCGCGGATCAGCCACTCCCAGAACGGCAGCGGCTTCGTGTGCGGGTTGTCGACGCGGAACACGGTGATCCCGCAGCCGACCCAGTGGAGGACGACGTCATAGAGCG
The DNA here is from genome assembly GCA_963796265.1 of uncultured Actinomycetes bacterium. Taxonomy (GTDB): domain Bacteria; phylum Actinomycetota; class Thermoleophilia; order Gaiellales; family Gaiellaceae; genus Palsa-739. Next base: position 669,296 of record CAWCLA010000003.1, read on the forward strand.
CCTGCCACAGGCCGCGCCAGTCCTCGCTCCCGAAGTCGACGTTGTAGATGTCCTGGTAGCGCTTCGGCGGGTTCTCGGCGTACTTCAGCGTCCCGTCGGGACGGCGCTGGAACCACTCGGGGTGCTGCTTCAGCCACGGGTGGTCTGGCGAGCACTGGATCGCGAAGTCGAGCGCGATCTCTATCCCGAGCGTTCTTGCGTCAGCGGTGAGGGCGCGGAGCTCCTCCTCGGTGCCGAGCGAGGGGTCTATCGCGTCGTGGCCGCCCTCCTCCGAGCCGATCGCCCACGGGCTGCCGACATCGCCCGGCTCCGCCGACTCGGAGTTGTTGCGGCCCTTCCGGTTCGTGTGACCGATCGGGTGGATCGGGGTCAGGTAGAGGACGTCGAAGCCGAGCTCGGCGAAGCGCGGCAGTAGATCGCGGACGCCGGCAAAGCCGCCCCAGGAGCGCGGGAAGAGCTCGTACCACGAGCCGAAGCGGGCGAGGACGCGGTCGGCGTCGACGTCGTACGTCGGCGACCACGCCTTCTCCGAACGCGCTCCCGCCGGCGCCGAAAGCGCCTGCGCCACGGTCAGCTCCCCGCCGCCGAGCAGGACGGCGCCCTCCGACAGCTCGCCGGCGAGGTCCGTCTGGCCCGTCGCGACCTTGCGCCGCAGCTCCTCCTGGAAGGACGCGACCCGGTCGACCCACGCCTCGATCCGGAAGCTCCACAGGCCCGGCCGGTCGACCTCGAAGGAGCCGGCCCAGACGTCGTTTCCGAGCGCCTCGAGCGGGGTCTCCGTCCAGCGGGTCGAATTCGGCCCGCGGTGACGGATCGCTGCCGCGAGCGCTTCGTGCCCGTCGCGGAAGATCCGCGCGGTCACCTCGACGCGCTCGCCGACGGTGCGCTTGACGGGGTAGCGGCCGCAGTCGAGCTGCGGCGTCACCTCGTGGATCTGGATCCGCGGGGGGGCCGTCTTCGGGATCGACACGTCCCCAGTCTCACCGATGAGAGGATCGAGACGTGCAGCTGCCCCGCTCATCCGGCATCCTGCTCCACCCGACGTCGCTTCCGTCGGGGAAGCTCGACCGCGACGCCTACCGCTTCGTCGACTGGCTCGCCGCGGCCGGCCAGTCCTGGTGGCAGGTCCTGCCGCTCGGGCCGCCGGACTCCCTGGGCTCGCCGTACCGGTCGCCGTCTGCGTTCGCCGCGTCCGCGCAGCTCCTCGTCAGGCCGGAAGCGCGGGTCACGACCGCCGAGGTCGAGGACTTCGTCGCGCGGCATCCGTTCTGGACGGGCAGCTGGGCGAGCTTCGCCGGCGGCGAGGCCATTGCCGGCCAGGTTCGCTTCGAGCGGGAGTGGGGGGCGCTGCGGGCGTACGCGGCGGAGCGCGGCATCCGGCTGATCGGCGACGTGCCGATCTACGTCTCCGACGACGGCGCCGACCTCGACGGCTGGCCGGAGCTCTTCGCACGAGGCGAGGTCGCCGGGGCTCCGCCCGACGCGCTCAGCGCGACCGGCCAACACTGGGGAAACCCGCTCTACGACTGGCCCGTCCACCGCGAGACCGGCTACCGCTGGTGGTGCGAGCGCTTCCGGCGCACGTTCGAGCTCGTCGACCTCTGCCGGGTCGACCACTTCCGCGGCTTCGTCTCCTACTGGGCGATCCCGGCGCGGAACACGACGGCAAGGCAGGGACGCTGGCGCCCCGGCCCCGGCGCGGAGCTCTTCCACGCAGTGGAGCGAGAGCTCGGCGACCTGCCGCTCATAGCGGAGGATCTCGGCCACATCACGCCGCCGGTGTACCGCCTGCGGGACGAGCTCGGCCTGCCGGGCATCGTCGTCCTTCTCTGGGCGTTCCGCAGCCGCCCGCGGAACCCCCATCGGCTCGACAACCACCGCACCAACTCGGTCGCCTACACGAGTACGCACGACACCGACACCGCGGTCGGCTGGTTCGAGGGCCTGCGCCGGCGGGAGCGGGCCGCCACCGGCCTCGATCCGCGCGAGCCGCACTGGGGCCTGATCGAGCTCGCCTCCTCGTCGCGCGCCTCGGTCGCGATCGTCCCGGCCCAGGACGTCCTCGGCCTCGGCAGCGAGGCGCGGATGAACAGGCCCGGGCAACGGGACGGAAACTGGAGCTGGCGGCTCGAGCGGGGCGCCCTGACGCCCGCGCTGGCGCGACGGCTGCGCCGGGTCGCCGAGCGGCACGGCCGCGTCGCCCGCTAGAGCCCCTCGATGATCGACTCGTCCTTCGCGACGACGTTCTGCGGCAGCGGCGCGAACTCGATCGGCTTTGCGTACCGCTGGCCGGCCGTCAACGCGTACCGCAGGAACCGCTTCAGCGCCGGCAGCTTCGACGAGCTCCTCGGGACGATGGCGTAGGTGAACGTCGAGATCGGATAGCTCCCCGGAGCCGACGCCGGCGGCTCGACGATCGAGACCGCGTTGTCGGAGCCGAAGCTCGCGGTTGTCGCTGCCGCCGAGATCGAGCTCGTCCGAGGCCGGACGAAGTTTCCGGCCTTGTTCTGGAGGTCGGCGTAGTGCAGGTGCGAGCTGGTGGCCTGCGCGATCGCGACGTAGGCGATCGCTCCGGGCGTCGACTGCAGGACCGCGACAACGCCGGCATTGCCCTTCCCGCCCGTTCCGGTCGGCCACGAGACGGAGGTGCCCGGGCCGCCCACCTTCGCTCTCCACGCGGGGCTGACGCGGGCGAGGTAGTCGGTGAAGGCGAACGTGTCGCCGCTCGCGTCGCTGCGGTACACGGGCCGGATCGCCGTCGAGGGGAGCTTTACCCCCTGGTTGAGCTGCGCGATCCGCGGATCGTTCCACGTCTTGATCGTGCCGAGGTAGATGTCCGCTACGACCGGGCCGGTGAGGTGCAGGGCCTGCGCCACGCCGGGCACGTTGTACGAGACCGTCGTCGCGGCGAGCGCCCACGGGATCTGGACGCACGCGTGACACGACTTCGCCTGGTCGGCGGTGAGCGGCGCGTCGCTTGCGCCGAAGTCGACCGTACGCGCGGTGATCTGCTCGATGCCTCCGCCGCTGCCGATCGGCCCGTAGGTGAGCGTGACTCCGTGCGCCTTCTCGTACGGGCTCTGCCACCGGGCGACGAGGGGAGCGACGAGGGTGCTGCCGGCGCCGACGAGCGTCGCGGAGGCTGTCTTCTGCTGCCGCTGCCGCTGCCGCTGCCGCCGCCCCCGCAGCCGGCTGCAAGACCGAGCAGGAGCATCGCTGCCACGGTCGCTCCACTGAGCTTCGTCTTCGTCTGCACACGGTCACTCTTCCCGGCGAGCCGCTCGTCTCACGTACGGTCCGGTCACGAAACGGTTACGGTCGGGTGACAGCCGTCTCCGTTGGCGCTAACGCGCCGTGAGGCGCCAGAACGGCGCGAGCAGCGGATCCGTCAGCCGCTGGACGTACCGGACGAGGACGTCGACTACGGGTCGCGCGAGCCGGGTGACCACCAGGGCGGCGGCGAGTCCCACGAGGAGCCCAGCGCCGACGTCTCCCGGGTAATGGGCGCCGATGAAAAGCCGTCCGACCGAGATCACGAGCGCGAAGAAGAGGAAGATCCCGCCGGCGACGCCGTCGAATGCGATCACCGCGAACGCGATCGCGAACGTCGCGGTGGCGTGGTCGCTCGGGAAGGAAGCGTCGTGCGAGTTGATCCACGGGTGCGCGATGTGATGCGTGACGAACGGGCGGTTCCGGTACCAGAGCTCGGACGAGATCAAGCGGTTGATCCCGAGCGCGAGCGCTGCCGAGCCGAGCGCGCTGACCGCGGCGACCTTCCACTTCGCGCTGCCTCCCGGTCGCGCCAGCAGCCAGAGCCCGACCGTGACGACAGCAATGAACGGGATGCTCACCTTCTCGATGTCCGAGAACGCCGTCCCGATCGCGTGGTGGTCGAGGGAGACCTCGTAGATCGCCTTGTAGAAGCGCCAGTCCAAGGTCCGTGAGCTCTAGCTGACCGGATGTGAGGCGTCGGTGAACTCGCGGAACTCTGCCGTCAGCAGATAGGCGGTCTGCTCGCCGATGTCCACGGCGCGGTCCCCGATCCGCTCGATCGTCCGCGCGACGACGACCATCCGCAGGCCCCACTCGCGCATCGGCTCGTCGGCCATGACGGCGACGAGACGCTCGACGAAGCGGCGGTTCGCGCGGTCGATCAGCTCGTCGAGCTCGACGAGGCTCTCGGCGCCGGGCAGATCGCGACCGCTGAACGAGTCGAGCGCCACGCGCAGCATCTCCTCCGCCCGCTCGCCCATCTCCGTCAGGACCTCGACGAGCGCCGGGTCGGGCTCGACGTCGGAGACGAGCTGCGACAGCTTCGCGATCGTCACGCAGCCGTCGGCGCTCCGCTCGAGCAGGAGGTTGATGTGGATCATCGCCAGCAGGAGCCGCAGGTCACGTGCGACCGGCGTCTGCAGCGCGAGCAGCGACTGGATCTGGTGCTCGATGCCGAGGAAGTGGTTGTCGACCTCGTCGTCGAATGCGATCACCTCGGTCGCGAGCTCCTCGTCCCGCTCCTCGAGCGCGCGGATCGCCCCGTGGACCGCGCTGAGGACACGCTGGCCCATCTCCTGGAGCTGGGCCTCGATCTGCTCGAGCGCGTCGTCGATCGCCATCGTTAGCCAGGGTACTAGCTGCCCTCCCCGCTCGCGCCAGCCCCCTTCACCACTTCGTCTCCACCTCGCAACGCCGGCGTATCCCACCCGCCTAGGGGCGCGCCGTACGGTGGCCGCGTACCCCTGAGGAGGAGGAAAACCAGATGCCGAAGCACGGCATGCTCATTCGCATCACCCTTTCCCTGGCTGCGGCGGCTGCCGTCTCGGCTCTCGTCGTTGCAGGCGCCGGTGCGGCGTCGGCCAAGCGTTCCAGCGGCTCGATCAAGGGCGCCGGCAGCACGTTCGTCGCTCCGCTCGTGAACGCGTGGATCGGCCCCGCCGGCTCGTCGCTCGGGATCACGCTCAGCTACAACGCGATCGGCAGTGGCGGCGGCGTCTCGGCGATCACGAACAAGGAAGTCGACTTCGGCGCGAGCGACGCTCCGCTCTCGCAGTTCTCGCCGACCTGTACCACCTGCGTCCAGATTCCGTGGGCCCTTTCGGGAACGGCGGTCCTCTACAACCTGTCCGGCGTCAAGAACCTGCTCAAGATCACCGGCCCCGTGCTGGCCAAGATCTACCTGGGCCAGATCACCCACTGGAACGATCCGGCGCTCCGGAAGCTGAACAAGGGTGTCAACCTGCCGAGCACGGCGATCACGGTCGTGCATCGCTCGGACTCTTCGGGCACGTCCTTCAACTTCACCGACTATCTCTCGCGCGTCAGCCGCACCTGGAAGTCGAAGGTCGGCACCGGCACGAGCGTCGCCTGGCCCGCGGGAATCGGCGGTAAGGGCAGCTCGGGCGTCTCCGGCCTCGTGCACTCGGTCCAGGGTGGTCTCGGGTACGCCGACGTCGCCTATGCCACGAAGGCGCACCTCGACATCTTCAGGGTGAAGAACCGCTCCGGAAAGTTCATCATCCCGAGGCTCAAGAACATCAAGGCCGCCTCCGTTCTCGACACGCATCCGGCGAAGGACGGCTCGCTCTCGATCGTCAACCCGCCGAAGTCGAAGAAGTACAAGACCGCGTACCCGATCAGCACCTACACGTACGTCGACGTCCAGAAGCGCTCTCCGAACGCGGCGAGTCTGAAGAAGCTGCTCAACTGGGCCGTCACCAAGGGTCAGACCTACGGGCCGAAGCTCGTCTTCGTGCCGCTGCCCGCCGCGGTCGTGAAATTCGACAAGAAGCAGATCGCGAAGGTCAAGTAGGAGAGAATCGCCGCGAAGGCTCGTGTCCACTCTCGATACGACCACTGACGTAGCCCGCCGTCCCCTCTCGGGGCGGCGGGCGCGTCTCGGCGACCTGCTCCTGCAAGGCACGGCCGGGCTCGCGGCGCTGGGCGCGGTCGTGCTCGTCGCCCTGATCGCCTACAAGATCGTCGACGGGGCGAGGCTCTCACTCTCGACCTTCGGCCTCGGCTTCGTCACGCACGTCGGCTGGGACCCGGTCCACCTTCGCTTCGGCGCGGGGAGCTTCCTCTTCGGCACCGCCGTCACCTCGATCGGCGCGCTCATCCTCGCGACGCCGCTCGCACTCGGGATCGCGCTCTTCCTCAGCGAGTTGGCCCCCGGGTGGATCCGCGGCCCGGTCACGGCGCTCGTCGAGACGCTGGCCGCCATCCCGAGCGTCGTGATCGGCCTCTGGGGGATCCTCGTCCTCGGCCCGGTCCTGCGAGACCACGTCGATCCCGCACTCCACTCGGCGCTCGGCTTCGTCCCGCTCTTCGGCTCCGTCACCTACGCGACGAACTACTTCACGGCCATGATCGTCCTGACGATCATGATCCTGCCGATCGTCTCGAGCATCTCCCGGGAGCTGTTCCTCGGCGTCCCGCAGGAGCTGAAGGAGGGGGCGCTCGGGCTCGGGACGACACGGTGGGAGATGGTGCGCGGCGTCGTCCTCCCGTACACCCGCGGCGGGGTCGCCGCAGCGATGATCCTCGGCTTCGGGCGCGCCGTCGGCGAGTCGATCGCCGTCGCGCAGACGATCGGCGCGTTCACCGGCGTCAGCTGGAACCTCTTCAACCCCGGAAACAGCCTCGGGGCCATGATCGCCCTCAACTACCAGGGCGCCTCGTCAGGGGTGGAGCTCTCGTCGCTCGTCTACCTCGCTCTGATCCTGCTCGTCTTCTCGGTCCTCGTGAACCTCCTCGCACAGCTCATCGTGCGCGGCGTCGCCCGGCGTCAGGGACTGGTGGCCCGGTGAGCTCGGTCGAGCTTCGGTCTCTCCAGCGGCCGAACGACCGGCTGCGCCGGCGCCGTGCCGTCAACCGCGGCATGGAGCTGCTCGCGTGGCTCGCCGCGGCGATAGCCGTCGCGATCCTCGGCGTCGTCGTGTGGTCGGTCGCGAAGCGCGGCGCGAGCGAGCTGAACCTCGACTTCCTCACGAAGTCACAGGTGCCGTTCGCTTCGCCGGGCGTCAAGCAGGGGCTGGCGAACGCCTTCGCGGGAACGCTCGTCATCGTCGGTCTCGCCACGGCGATGGCGCTGCCGTTCGGGATCCTGATCGCCGTCTACGTGAACGAGTTCGCGCCGGTACCCGTGCGCCACGGCATCGGGCTCGTGCTCGACGTCCTCAACGGCGTACCCGCGATCGTGGTCGGATTCTTCGTCTTCGGTCTGGTCGTGGTGGGGCACGGGCAGAGCGGCTACGCAGGCGCATTCGCGCTCGCGGTGCTGGCGCTTCCCCTCGTCGCGCGAGCGACGATCGAGGTGCTCGCGCTCGTGCCGAACTCGCTGCGAGAGGCGGCGCTCGGCGTGGGCGCGCCCCGTTGGCGGGCGACGCTCGGGATCGTGCTGCCGCAGACGATCGGCGGCGTGCTCACCGGCGCGACACTCGCCGTCGCGCGCGTCGCCGGCGAGACGGCGCCGCTTCTCTTCACCAGCTCGCTCGTCAGCAACTCGACCGACTGGAACCCGTTGCACGCGCTGCAGACCGTGCCGGTCGCGATCTTCGAGCTTTCGGAGTCGCCGGATCCCGCCGACCACGCGCGTGCCTGGGCGGCGGCGCTCGTGCTGCTCCTGTTCATCCTCTTCGCCAGCCTGGGCGCGCGCTGGCTCGCGACCCGGAGTCGACGCAAGCTCGGGCGCGCGGCCAGGTGATCGAGGAGATGAGGGGGACGTCGTGACCATGTCGAGTAGCATCGGCCGCGCCGTGCGCGTCGAGACGAAGCGCCAGCCGCTGCCGCCACGCGAGCGGCTCGAACAGGTCTTCGACATCCGGGGCCTGACCGCCAGCTACGGCTCGAAGGCGGCCCTGAAGGATGTGTCGATGGAGGTCTACAAGAACCTCGTCACCGCGGTGATCGGGCCCTCGGGCTGCGGCAAGAGCACCTTCATCCGCTGTCTCAACCGGATGAACGACCTCGTCCCCGGCTTCCGCCAGACGGGGTCGATCTCCTATCACGGCCAGGACATCGCCGCGCGGGACGTCGACCCGGTCGCGGTGCGGCGGACGATCGGCATGGTCTTCCAGCGTCCGAATCCGTTCCCGAAGTCGATCCACGACAACGTCGCCTGGGGGCTGAAGGTGCTCGGGATGAAGGACAAACTGAGCGAGCGCGTCGAGCGGGCGCTGACCCAGGCAGCGCTGTGGGACGAGGTGAAGGACCGGCTGAAGGCGAGCGCGCTCTCGCTCTCGGGCGGCCAGCAGCAGCGCCTCTGCATCGCGCGCGCCATCGCGGTCGAGCCGGATGTCGTGCTCATGGACGAGCCGGCCTCGGCGCTCGACCCGATCGCGACGCAGGCGATCGAGCAGCTCCTCCACGAGCTCAAGACCGAGTACTCGTTCGTGATCGTGACGCACAACATGCAGCAGGCGGCTCGCGTCGCCGACATGACGGCCTTCTTCTCGATGTCGCGCGGCGACGAGGGCGACCGCTCGGGCGAGCTCGTCGAGTACGACGCGACCGAGAAGATCTTCACCGCCCCGTCCGACAAGCGGACGGAGGACTACGTCACGGGCCGCTTCGGCTAGAGAGGGAAGCGCGCGCTGATCTCGAGCCCGCTGCCGGGCTCGCTCGTTGCCTCGACAGCACCGCCCGCGGCCGTGACCACGTGCTTCACGATCGCGAGGCCGAGGCCGGTACCGCGGCTCGTTCTCGCCTGGTCGCCACGGTAGAAGCGCTCGAACAGGCGCGGCAGATCGGCGGCCTCGACGCCCTTGCCGTCGTCCGAGACCGTGAGCACCGGGCCCTCGTCCGCCCCGGCCAGCTCGACGGTGCACGTCGTCCCCTGCCCCGCGTAGCGGATCGCGTTCGCGAGCAGGTTCTCGAGCACGACCCGCAGCATCCGCGGCCGCACCGGCAGCTCGACCCGGTCGTCGACCCGCACGTCCAGCGTCACCTCGGCATGATTCGCGCGCTCCCGGAACGAGGCGACGACCTCCTCCACGATCGGCGCCGCCCGCGTGCGGCCGAGGGAGACGACCTCGCGGCCCGTCTCGAGCTCGCCGAGGAAGAGGACGTCGTCGATCAGCTCGCGCGCCTGCTCGACCTCCTGGCGCGCCTGCTCCATCAGGTCGGCGACGTCGGCTCCCGGCAGCGTCGCGCTCTCGAGCAGGGCGAGCAGCCGCGCGAGCGGCGTGCGCAGCTCGTGTGAGACGGCCGCCGTGAAGCCGGCCCGCAGCTCCTGGTAGGCGGGAAGCTCCGGCGGGGAATCGAGGAAGAGGACGAGCAGGCCGGGGTGGGCGGCTGCGAGCTCTTCGCTCAGCCGTCGTCCGCGCTCGGCGCCACCGAGAGCCGCCGCGGCCGTGTCGCTCGCCGCGACGACGCGCCGCTCGCTGTCGAGGACGACGACGGGCTCGCCGCATCCGGCAGCGAAGGACCGGGCCCGTTCCTCGTTCACCACTCCTTCACCATCGAGTTACCCTTCTCCAACCTGGGTGCAGCCGATAATGAACGCAAGCATGCCCAAGGTTCTCATCGTCGAGGACGACGAGGTCATCGCGCAGGGAATGGCGCGGCACCTCAGCGCCGCCGGCTTCGACCCCGTTTCGGTCGGTAACGGCACGCAGGGGCTGGCGCGGCTTCGCTACGAGAAGCTCGACGTCTGCGTGCTCGACCTGATGCTCCCCGGAATCGACGGCTGGAAGCTGATCGAGACCGCGCGGAACGAGGGGATCGGCACGCCGATCGTGGTCGTCTCCGCCCGCGGCACGGAGCACGACCGCGTGCATGCGCTCGAGATCGGAGCCGACGACTACCTCGTGAAGCCGTTCTCGATGAAGGAGCTCGTGGCCCGCGTGCGAGCAGCGTCGCGGCGGACGCTCCGCAGGGAGGAGACGCCGCGCGGCGAGCCGATCGAGATCGAGGAGTTGCGAATCGACCCGCTCGAGGTGCAGGCGTACGTCGACGACCGCAACGCCGAGCTGACGCCGACGGAGTTCCGTCTTCTCTACCAGCTCGCCCTCGACCGCGGCCGCGTCGTCACCCGCGACGAGCTGCTGCAGAAGCTCTGGGGCCGGCGCGAGTCGCATCGCGACCGCACCGTCGACGTGTTCGTTCGCCGCCTGCGCGAGAAGGTCGACCGCCAGGCGTCAACCCACACGTTCATTCAGACGCGGTACGGCGTCGGCTACCGGCTCGAGCCGGTGCCGAAAGCGGAGCGTGACGGCACGATTTCGGTGTGAAGTTTGCCGTGGTCGCCCACGAGCGCCGACACTACGACAGGTCCGCTTCGTACGGCTCCGGGCGGAGGCCCGTCTCGACCTCGCGCCTTCCGTTCGTCTCGTAGACGACGTCGACCGTCTCGTGCTTGCGGTAGGTGCCGGCGATCCCGAGCCACATCGACGCCCAGCGCCAGAACCCGAGCCGTCCCTCCTGGGCGAGCGGACGCGGGAAGACGAGTACCCGTCCCTCGAGCTCGAAGTCGCGTCCCGGTACCTGGCGGACGCCGCTCACGTAGACGTCGAAGGCCTGCGGGACGTGATCGGGCAGTTCGACCTGCGTGCGCTCGGACACCTTCATAGAATGCCGGGCGGGTGCGCCGGAAGCTGCCGTCCCTCATTCTCGCCGTGCTGGTCGCGCTCGCGGCGGCAGGCGTCGCCACGGCCACGAACGGCGGTTTCACCCCGGTGCAGCCCGAGTCGCCGGGCGCGAGCCATACGCAGAGCGCGTACTACCTCATCCTCGCCTTCACCTCCGCGATCTTCGTCATCGTCGAGTCGCTGCTGGTCGCCTCCGTGTGGAAGTACCGCAGCCGCGGCCGTAGCCGCTCCGTCGAGGGGGCGCAGGTGCACGGGCACACGCGGCTCGAGCTGATCTGGACCGCCGTCCCCGTCCTCATTCTCGCCGTCATCGCAGCCTTCGTCTTCTACGAGCTCCCCAGCATCGACTCGGCGCCGGCCGCCGCCGACCCGATCCACATCACGGTCGAGGGCCACCAGTACTACTGGCAGTTCGACTACCCGAACGGCGCCCGCTCGATCGGGACGCTTCACGTCCCGGTCGGCGCGGTCGCCGACCTCGAAATCGTCTCCCCGGACGTCATCCACAGCTGGTGGATCCCGGCGCTCGGCGGCAAGATCCAGGCGATCCCCGGCCGGACGAACCACTCCTGGTTCCGTGCGGACGCACCCGGCAGCTACGAGGGCCAGTGCGCCGAGCTCTGCGGCGTCTTCCACGCCTCCATGCTCGCGACCGTCGTCGCCGAGCCCACCTCGGCCTACCGGGCCTACGTCTCGAAGACGGCGCCGGCGACGATCGGGAAGCAGGAGTGGACGGGGGTCTGCGCGACGTGCCACGGGAACCTCGGCCAGGGCGGCTACGGGCCGGCGATCTCGAGCAGTCCGCTACTCACCCAGGCGTCCGGGTTGATCGGGATCCTCCGGAACGGCTTCGACACGCCCGCGAGGCCGGGCGCGATGCCGCCCGTCGGCGACACGTGGACGAAGGGACAGATCGCGGCGCTCGTCGCCTACGTCAAGAAGCACATCTACAAGGCCGCGCCCACGGGGGCCACCAGTGGCGGCTAGGTCCGAGCCGGTCTATCCCGTCGCCTGGAAGAGCGGCCGCGTGGCGAGCTGGCTCGTCACCGTCGACCACAAGCGGATCGGGATCATGTACATCCTCACCGCGCTCATGTGGTTCGTCGCGGCCGGGATCCTCGCCATCGTCATGCGCGCGCAGCTCGCGACGCCGGGCGAGAAGCTCCTGACGAAGGACTCGTACAACCAGGTGATGACGATGCACGGCACGACGATGATCTTCCTCGTCGTCGTGCCGATCATGGCCGGCTTCGCCAACTACCTCGTGCCGCTCATGATCGGGGCGCGCGACATGGCGTTCCCGCGCCTCAACGCGCTCTCGTACTGGCTCTACCTCCTCGGCGGCCTCGTCCTCTGGCTGAGCTGGTTCTCCAAGGGCGGCTCGGCGCACGCCGGCTGGTGGTCGTACCCGACCCTGTCGGAGAACTTCCCCTGGGCGAGCCCCGGCCACGGTCAGGACTACTGGATCCTCAGCATCCACATCCTCACGCTCTCGTCGCTCGCGGGAGCGATCAACCTCATCGTCACGATCCACAACATGCGCGCGCCCGGGATGACCTGGATGCGGATGCCGCTCTTCGTCTGGGCGATCGAGGCGTACGCGGTCCTCCTGCTCCTCGCACTGCCGGCGGTCTCGGCGGCCGTGACGCTGCTGCTCCTCGACCGCACGGCCGGGACGCAGTTCTTCATCCCGCCGCACGGCAGCATCCTGCTCTACCAGCACATGTTCTGGTTCTTCGGGCACCCCGAGGTCTACATCATGGTGCTGCCGGTCTTCGGGATGATCTCGGAGATCCTCCCCGTCTTCTCGCGCAAGCCGATCTTCGGCTACAAGGCGATCGCGTTCTCGACGCTCGCGATCGCGTTCTTCTCGATGCTCGTGTGGGCGCACCACATGTTCACGACCGGGATGGGCGTCGGCCTCGACTCCTTCTTCATGATCTCGTCGATGGTCATCGCGGTCCCGACCGGGATGAAGATCTTCAACTGGCTCGCGACCACCTGGCGCGGCAACCTCATCCTCGACACGCCGATGCTGTTCGTGCTCGGCTTCATCGGGCTGTTCACGATGGGCGGGCTCTCGGGGATCTTCCTCGCCGCCTTCCCGGTCGACTGGCAGGTGAACGACTCGTACTTCATCGTCGCCCACTTCCACTACGTCGCCTTCGGCGGGATCGTGTTCGGGCTCTTCGGCGGCCTCTATTACTGGTGGCCGAAGATGTTTGGGCGTATGCTCGACGAGCGTCTCGGAAAGCTCAACTTCTGGCTCATGTTCGTCGGCTTCAACGTGACCTTCCTGCCGCAGCACATGCTCGGCATGCTCGGAATGGCCCGTCGTGTCTACACGTACCACCACGGCGGGCTCTGGGAGGTCTACAACCTCACCTCTTCGATCGGCTCGGGGATCACGGCCCTCGGGGTCGCCGTCTTCGTCGCCAACGTCTGGATCGCGCACGGGCTGCGGAAGGGCGTTCGCGCCGGCAACGACCCGTGGCTCGCGGACACGCTCGAGTGGTACACGACCTCGCCACCGCCGGCGCACAACTTCGACAGCGTCCCCTACGTGACGAGCGCGCGCCCGCTGCGCGACCTGCGGCGGCGGCTCGCGGAGCAGCCGCAGTGAGGACCGAGCTCGCGCAGACGCTCGGCCGGAAGACCGCGCTCCCTGCGGTCGCGCCGGGACCGTGGCTCCGCCTGTCGGCGCTCGCCGCAGCCGGAGGGACGCTGCTCGCGGTCGTCTCGGGCGCCGAGGGACTGGGGACGGCGCACCGGCTGCTCGCGGCGCTCGTCGCCCCGCCGCTCGCCGCGCTCGTCGTCTCGGCCTGGTACGGGCACCGGCGGCTCGTGCCGCCGGCGCTTGCCGCCGCGGCGCTCTTCGCCGGTGCTGCGGCGGTTCCCTCGCAGCACGCCCACTCCGGGCTCGCCGCCTTCGCGCTGGCGGCGCTCGTGATCGTCCTCGCGGACAGCTTCCGCGGCGAGCGGGTTGCGTGGGGGAGCTGGCGCGACTACATCACGCTGACGAAGCCGCGCATCATGTCGCTGCTGCTCGTGACGGGCTTCTGCGGGATGATCGCGGGGGCGCGCGGCTGGCCCGGCACGGGTCGCGCGGGCGCGGCGATGCTCGGTCTCGCCCTCGCCTGCGGCGGCGCCTCGGCGCTCAACCACGTGCTCGACCGCGACATCGACCCGCTGATGGGAAAGCGGACCAGCTCGCGCCCGGTGGCGTCGGGGCGCGTGGCGCCGAGCCGTGCGCTCGAGTTCGGGCTCGCGCTCTCGGCGTTCTCCTTCGTCTTGCTCGCGAGCACCGTCAACGTGTTGACGGCGGTCCTCGCGCTCGTCGGCAACCTCTTCTACGTCCTCGTCTACACGCGCTGGCTGAAGCGGTCGACGTCGCAGAACATCGTGATCGGCGGAGCCGCGGGCGCCGTGCCGCCGCTCGTCGGCTGGGCCGCCGCGACCGACCACATCGGTCTCGCGGCTCTGCTCCTCTTTGCGATCGTCTTCATCTGGACGCCGCCGCATTTCTGGGCGCTCGCGCTGCTGATCAAGGACAACTACGCGAACGCCCGCGTGCCGATGCTGCCCGTGGTACGCGGCGACCGCGCGACGGCGCGGCAGATCGTCCTCTACTCGGTCGTGCTCGTGGCCGCGACGCTGCTGCCGTGGGGCTGGGGAGGGGCCGGGCCGCTCTACGTCGCGTGCGCCCTCGCGCTCGGCGCGGGCTTCCTCTGGCTCGCCGAGCGGCTGCGGCGCGACACGACGCCGCGCCAGGCGATGCTGCTCTTCCACTACTCGCTCCTGTATCTCGCGCTGCTCTTCGCGGCGCTTGCCGTGGACGCCGTGGTCTAGTGGTCGCGCACTAGATGGATCCCGAGCTCGCGCGCCGGAACGTCCGCCTCGGCTGGCTGCTGTTCACGGCCTTCCTGCTCCTGTTCGCCGGCACGATCGGGGTCGCGCTGCTGTACCTCCACTTCCAGTAGTGGACGGCATCTGGCTGGCGCGTCCGGACGACGCGGCCGTCGGCCAGCCGGTGGCCGTCAAGGACCTGCTCGACACTGCAGGGCTGAGGACGACGTACGGGTCGGCGCTCTTCGCCGACCATCTCCCCGTCGTGAGCGCGGAGGCCGTGCAGCGGCTCGAGGCGGACGGCTTCTCGGTTGCCGGGAAGACGAACCTCCACGAGTTCGCGTACGGGATCTCCTCGCAGAATCCGCACTACGGCACTGTGCCGAACCCCGCCGCCCCGGGCCACCTGGCGGGCGGGTCGAGCGGCGGCTCGGCCGCTGCGATCGCCGCCGGCGAGGTCGAGCTTGCACTCGGCAGCGACTCGGCGGGGTCGATCCGGATCCCGGCGGCGTGGTGCGGCGTCGTCGGCTTCAAGCCGACGCATGGACTCGTCTCTGTCGAGGGCTGCTTTCCGCTCGCGCCGAGCTACGACGTCGTCGGCCCGATGGCGTCGTCGGTGGAGGGGTGCGAGCGCCTCCTGCGCACGCTTGCACCCGAGTTCGGGCCGCTCGAGCTCGAGTCGCTCGAGGAGCTCGAGGTCGGGGTCGCCTGGCTCGAGCACGCCGAACCCGTCGTGCACGCACGCGTGGCGGAGGCTGCGGCGCTCTTTCCGCGGAGGCGCGAGATCGAGCTTCCTCTCGCCCCGGCCAACCGCGCCGACTTCATGCGCGAGGTCGCCGACGTCCACCGTGCGCTCTTCCCCGGCAACGAGGAGCTGTACGGCGACAACGTGCGCGGCAAGATCGAGCGCTGCCTGCGCGTCACCGACTCCGAGGCGGCCGCGGCCGAGCGCGAGCGTGCCGAGTACCGCGAGCGGGTGGAGGAGGCGGTCGGCCGGCTCGACCTGCTCGTGACCCCGACGGTGCCGTTCGTCGCCCCTCCCGCGGACGCCGACGAGCTCGAGATCCGCACGGGCGGCACCTCGCTCACGTACCCCTCCAGTGCGCTCGGCCTGCCCGCACTTGCGCTTCCGTGCGGCCGGGCAGAAGAGGGATTGCCGGTCTCGGTTCAGCTGGCCGGTAGCGCGGGCGATGACGCGCGCGTCCTCGCAGCCGGGCGATTACTGGAGTCCCTGCTGGGCGGCCGCTAGCCGGCCGCGGCCAGAACCGCGGCCTCGTACACAGGATCCGGCGTGAAGCGCTCGAGCTCGTCGGAGAGGACGTCGCTCGGGGCGGGTGGATCGCCCGGCGGCAGCGGCACCGCCTCGCCGTCGAGCGCCACGCCCTCGAGCTGCTCCGCGGGATCGTGCTCGAGCGCGATCCCGTCCCGTCCGAGCCGGGAGCGCAGCCAGCCGCAGAGGAGCCACGCCTGCGCCGCGGTCCCGCGCACGCGCACCGTCCGTACGTCCGCGATCGCCGGCCACAGCGTCGCGAGGTGAGAGCGCCAGCGTGACGTCCGCGCCCACGCGATGTCCGACGTTGCGCAGCGCGGGAAGAGCTCCGCCAGCCGCCGGTACGGATCCGGCAGGCCCTCCCATTCGATCGAGTCGACGATCAGCCGGTCGGTGACCCCCACGAGCTGCTCGAGCTCCTGTGCGCCCCACGGCGGCTCGCCGCGCCAGCGGAGGAAGACGGGAAGCTCGGAGACGAGGAGCGGCTCGACGACGCTCGCCGGGGCGGTCGCCCGCGACCCGCGCAGCGTCAGCTCGATCACCTCGGTCACGAGGCCGCGATCGGTGTCCGGCACCTCCCACCGCTCGACCTCGGCGCGGGCGTCGATGCGGTTGTCGTCCGCGTCCGGCTCCGGGAAGAGGAGGATCGTCCGCGACGGATGCCGCTCGGCCATCCCCTCGAGCGCTGCGCGCGCCCGCTCGACCCACGCGCCGGGCACCCACGCGATGTGCGTCATCACCGAGGTTCGCATGCTCGGCGCGTCCGCGGCCGCCTGAGCGCGCAGCCGCGCGAGCGCCACGTCGACGTCGGCGAGGCAGACGTCCTCGCCGTACCAGGCGGGCTCTTTCAATGCCGTCGCCACGAGCGGCCGTCGCGCTGGAGGAGGTCCTCGGCGCTCGGCGGTCCCCACGAGCCTGCCGGGTAGTTCGGGAACGCCGGCCGGTCGCGCTGCCACGCGGCGACGATCGAGTCGACGAGCAGCCACTGCTCCTCGACCTCGTCGGCGCGCGTGAACAGCGTCGAGTCGCCGAGCATCGTGTCGAGGATCAGGCGCTCGTACGCCTCCGGCATCCCGGTGCGGAAGGCGCCGCCGTAGAGGAAGTCCATGTGGACGGTGCGGATCGTCATCCCCTGGCCCGGCACCTTCGCGCCGATCGCGAGCGAGATTCCCTCGTCCGGCTGCACGTGGACGACGAGCACGTTCGGACGCAGACCTTCCGCGGCGGTCTCCTCGAACGGCGGGTGCGGAGCTCCCTTGAACTGGATCCCGATCGTCGTCTCGTGCCGGGCGAGCCGCTTGCCCATCCGCACGTAGAACGGCGTGTGCGCCCAGCGCCAGTTGTCGACGTAGAGCTTCGCGGCGACGTAGGTCTCCGTCATCGAGTCGGCTGCGACGCCTTCCTCCTCGCGGTAGGCGACGACCTCCTCGCCCTCGACGAAGCCGCGTCCGTACTGCCCGCGCACGACCGACCTCGGCCCCGGGGTGTGCAGCGCACGCAGCACCTTCACCTTCTCGTTGTGCACCGAGTCGGAGGTGAAGTCGATCGGCGGCTCCATCGCGGTGAGCGTGAGCAGCTGGAGAAGATGGTTCTGGAAGATGTCGCGGACCGCGCCCGCGTGCTCGTAGTAGCCGGCCCGGGCCTCGATCCCGATCGACTCGGCGACCGTGATCTGGACGTGGTCGATGAACTGGCGGTTCCAGATCGGCTCGAAGATCCCGTTCGCGAAGCGGAGCGCGAGCATGTTCTGGACCGTCTCCTTGCCGAGGTAGTGGTCGATCCTGAAGATCTCGTCCTCACGGAAGTACTCGAGCAGCGTCGCCGTCAGGTCCTTCGCCGAGGCGAGGTCGTGGCCGAAGGGCTTCTCGACGACGAGCCGCGTCCAGCCGCGGTCGTCGCGGCGCTTGCCGAGCGCCTCGACGATCGTCGGGAAGGCGGGCGGCGGGACGGCGAGGTAGAAGACGCGGTTGCCGCCGAGTTGCCGCTCCTCGTCCAGCTTGCCGAGCAGGTCGTGGAGCTTGTTCTCGCCGCCCGTGTCCGCAAAGTCGGTTGCGACGTAGTGCAGCTGCGCGGCGAGCTCGTCCCAGATGTCCTCCCGGAACGGGTCGCGCGCGTGCTGCTTCACGGCCGCCTGCATGTCCTGGCGGAAGGAGTCGTCGTTGCCGTCGGTGCGGGCGACGCCGACGATCGCGAAGCGCGGCGGCAGCAGCCGGCGGACGGCGAGCGCGTAGAGCGCCGGCATGAGCTTCTTGTGCGTCAGGTCGCCGGAGGCGCCGAACATGACGAGCGCGCACGCGTCCGGCGTCCGCCGGAGGGCGAGGCCCGCCTCGAGCGGATTCTCCGCCTGCTTCGGCGCCGTCGCGGTCACTGTTCCGGGCTCTTCTCGAGATGGCCCCCGAATCCGCGGCGCATCGCCGAGAGGACGCGGTTGCCCCACTCCGCCTCGCCGCGCGAGGCGAAGCGGTCGAAGAGCGAGGCGGCGAGCACCGGCACGGGCACGCCCTCCTCGACGGCGGCCTGCACCGTCCAGCGGCCCTCGCCGGAATCGCTGACGCGGCCCGCGTACTCGTCGAGCTCCGGCGTCGAGTGCAGCGCCTCCGCCGTCAGGTCGAGCAGCCACGAGGCGATCACGGAGCCGCGGCGCCAGACCTCGGTGACCGCGGCGACGTCGAGCTCGTACTTGTAGTGGTCGGGGTCGCGCAGCGGCGTCGTCTCGGCGTCGGTCTCCTGCGCGTGGAGTCCGACGTTCGCGTGCTTGAGGACGTTCAGGCCTTCGGCGTACGCCTGCATCAGGCCGTACTCGATGCCGTTGTGGACCATCTTCACGAAATGGCCGGCGCCCGAGGGGCCGCAGTGGAGCCAGCCCTGCTCCTCGGGTGCGGCCTCGCCCTCGCGGCCGGGCGTGCGGACGGCGGAGTCGACTCCCGGCGCGAGCGCCTCGAGCACCGGCACGAGGCGGCCCACGGCCTCGTCGTCGCCGCCGATCATCATGCAGTAGCCGCGTGTGCGGCCCCAGACGCCCCCGCTGACGCCGACGTCGACGTAGTGGATGCCCCGCTCGCGCAGCTCGCCGGAGCGGCGGAGGTCGTCGACGTAGTACGAGTTTCCGCCGTCGACGATCGTGTCGCCTGCTGCGAGATGCGGCGCGAGCTCGCCCACCACGGAGTCGACGATTCCCGCCGGGACCATGAGCCAGACCGCCCGCGGCGCGTCGAGCTGCTGCACGAGCTCCTCGAGGGAGGACGCGGTGCGCGAGTCGACGTTCGGGTCGAAGGTCTTGACGTCGTGACCGGCGGCGCGCAGCCGCTCCGTCATGTTCGCGCCCATCCGGCCGAGGCCGACCATGCCGAGTTGCATCAGATCTCCTCCAGGTTCACCCGCGCGACGCGCCGGCCGCGCTCCTTCAGGGTCTCGAGGTCCCCCGCCGCCTGCGCTCGGATCAGCCGCCGGAAGCCGAACGGCCGGCCGGGGATTCCGAGCTCGTCGCCCTGGTCATCGACGATCTGGAGGAAGAGCCCCGTGTTCGGGCCGCCCTTGTGGAGCTGGCCCGTCGAGTGCATGTACCGGGGGCCGTACCCGTGCGTGACGACCAGGCCGCTCCGGCTGCGGACGTCCGCGACCAGGCGGTCGAGCCTCGCCTCCGCCTCGGCGCCGGGCTCGACGAACGCCTGCACGCAGAAGTAGTCGCCCTCCTGGGCCTGCGCGAGCAGCTCGTCGACAGACCCCTCCGGCTCGAGCTCCGGCTCCTGACCGGTCGCGAGCACCTCGTTCGTCTTGTCCTTCGCCGCCTGGACGTCCGGCTGGTCGAACGGGTTGATCTCGAGGTACGCGCCCGCGACGGCGATCCCGAACTCCCAGCGGAAGAACTCCGCACCGAGCGCGTACCGGTCGGGCAGGTTCGGCTCCGCGTCCTGCCGGTCGGCGCCCTCCGGCGACTCGCCGGGCGCAGGCACGAGCCCCTTCCCGTGCTTGCCCGTCGACTCCGCGATCAGCTGCTCGGCCCACAGCCCGAACCCGGATGTGGCTGCAAGCGGCGTGTCCGCGATGCAGATCTTGTCGCGGCCCTCGCGCCAGCCCTCGCCGAGCCGGCTCCCGAGCTCGTAGCCGGGATTGCCCTCTCCGGAGCGGCACGCCTCGCGCATCGCCTGCGCGCTCTCGAGCAGGAGCGACGCGTCGGCGCCCATCAGCACGGCCGGCACGATCCCGAACGGGGAGAGCGCCGAGTAGCGGCCGCCGATCGTCGGCTCGCCGGCGAAGACCTGGCGGAAGCCGCGCTCGCGGGCGAGGTGCTCGAGCTCGGAGCCGGGATCGGTGATCGCGACGAAGCGGTCGCCGCGCTTGCCGGTCCTCTCCCAGAAGTAGTCCGTGTGGGAGCGGGTCTCGAGCGTCGTCCCCGACTTCGAGGACGAGACGAAGAGCGTCCGCTCGAGGTCGAGGCGCTCCTCGAGGGCCCGGATCGCGCGGGGATGCGTCGTGTCGAGGACGTGGAACCCCTCGCTGCCGAAGGTGCGCCGCAGCACCTCCGGCGCGAGCGAGGAGCCGCCCATGCCGCACAGGACGACGTCGTCGACCTCGTCGTGCAGCGACTCCGCGAAGCGGCGCAGGTCGTCGAGCTGCTCCTGGACGTGCAGCGGCTCGTCGAGCCAGCCGAGCCAGTGCGCCTCGTCCTTACCGGTCCAGACGGCCGGGTCCCGCTCCCAGATCGCCTCGATGAGCGCGTCGCGGTCCACCGGCTTACGCGGCGACGGTCTCGCGCTTCGCCCGGACGCCGTCGAGTAGCTCGGCGAACGAGTCCGCGAACTTCTGCACGCCTTCCTTCTCGAGCGTCGCCACGACGTCGTCGTAGTCGACCCCGGTCTCGGCGAGCCGGTCGAGGAGCCGGTGGGCGTCGTCCACTCCCTCGCACACCGTGTCGCCGCGCACCTCGCCGTGGTCCTGGAAGGCCTCGATCGTCTCCTCCGGCATCGTGTTCACCGTGTGCGAGCCGATCAGCTCCTCGACGTAGAGGACGTCGCGGTACTCGGGGTTCTTCGTCGAGGTCGAGGCCCACAGGCAGCGCTGCGGGAGCGCGCCCTTCGCCTCGAGCGCCTCCCAGCGCGAGCCGGCGAACGCCTCGAGGTAATGCTCGTACGCGAGCCTCGCGTTCGCGATCGCAAGCTTGCCGCGAAGCGCGAGCGCCTCCTCCGTCCCGATCGCATCGAGCCGCTTGTCGGTCTCGGTGTCGACGCGCGAGACGAAGAAGCTCGCGACCGAGCGCACCCCGGTCGGGTCGCCGCCGCCCTCGACGAGCCGCTCGAGCCCGCGCAGGTACGCCTCCACGACCTCGCGGTAGCGCTGCAGCGAGAAGATGAGCGTGACGTTGATGCTTCGGCCGGCGGCGATGCAGTCCTCGATCGCCTGCAGCCCGGGCTGCGTCGCGGGGATCTTCACGTAGAGGTTCGGCCGGTCGATCCACTCGTGGAAGCGGATCGCCTCGTCGTACGTCCCCTGCGTGTCGTAGGCGAGGGTCGGGTCGACCTCCAGCGAGACGTAGCCGTCCTGCGGGTTCGCGTCGTGCACCGGCGCAAGCAGGTCGAGCGCGCCCTCGACGTCGCGCACGGCGAGCCGGAGGAAGATCTCCTTCGGATCGCTCTCCTCCGTGAGCAGCTCCTTCAGCTGCTCGTCGTAGGCGTTTCCCTGCGAGATCGCCTTCTGGAAGATGGTCGGGTTCGAGGTGACGCCGACGACGGCGTCCTCCTCCATCATCCGCTTCAGCTCGCCGCGCTCGAGCAGGTCGCGCGACAGGTAGTCGATCCACACCGACACGCCGCGCGCGCTCAGCTCGTCGAGTCTCGATTCAGCCATTGTTCATTCCTTCCTCCATCCGTCGCACCTTCTCCAGTCTGGCGGCGTGGCGCTCCTCTCCGTCGAAGCGTGCCGCGAGGAACGTCCGCACGAGGTCTGCGGAGAGGCTCGGCCCCACCACCTCCGAGCCGAGGCAGAGGACGTTCATGTCGTCGTGCTCGACGCCCTGGTGTGCGGAGTAGACGTCATGGCAGATGGCTGCCCGGATCCCGGCGATCTTGCACGCGGCGACCGCGGCGCCGACGCCCGAGCCGCAGACGAGGACGCCGCGCTCGGCCCGCCCGTCCTGGAGCGCCGCGCCGAGCTCTGCGGCCTTGTCCGGGTAGTCGATCCTGACGGCGTCGGAGTCGGTGCCGAGATCGACGATCTCGTGACCGCCTTCGCGCAGCGTCTCGAGGATCGCCTCGCGCAGGAGCACTCCACGATGATCGAAGGCGACCGCGACGTTCACCCCGGGGACCGTACATAGAATCGCTCCAGTTTCCGGCACCCGGCGAAGGGAGAGGGCGAAGCCATGAACGACGTCGAGCTCTGGCACGAGCTGGGACAGCAGCTGCGGGTCGACGCGATCCGTCCCGCTGCGCAGGCGGGCTCCGGCCATCCGACGTCGGGGATGTCCGCGGCGGACCTGATGGCCGTCCTCCTGGCGAAGTACCTGCGCTACGACTTCGCGAGCCCGCACGACCCGCACAACGACCGGCTCGTCTTCTCGAAGGGTCACGCCTCGACGCTCCTCTACGCGATGTTCCGCGCCGCGGGCGCGATCTCGGACGACGAGCTGCTGAGCTACCGGCAGTTCGACTCGATCTTCGAGGGTCATCCGACGCCGAGGATCCCGTGGGTCGACGTCGCCACCGGCTCGCTCGGGCAGGGATTGCCGTACTCGGTGGGCATGGCGCTCGCGGGCAAGCGTCTGGACCGCCTGCCGTTCCGCGTCTGGACCCTCTGCGGCGACAGCGAGATCGCCGAGGGCTCGCAATGGGAGGCGCTAGAGCACGCGGCGTTCTACGAGCTCGACAATCTCGTCGCGATCTTCGACGTGAACCGGCTCGGCCAGCGCGGCGAGACGATGCACGGCTGGAATCTCGACTCCTACGCCGACCGTGCGCGGGCCTTCGGCTGCCACGCGATCGAGATCGACGGCCACGATCTCGAGGCAATCGACCGCGCCTTCGCCGAGGCGGTCGACGTGGCCGGCCGGCCCGTCGTGATCGTCGCGAAGACGATCAAGGGCAAGGGCGATCCCGAGGTCGAGAACAAGAACGGCTTCCACGGCAAGGCGCTCGAGCACTCCGACGAGGTGGTCGCCGCGCTCGGCGGCGTCCGCAACCTCACGTTCGAGGTGGCGAAGCCGGACACAGCCGGCGCGCGGCACGAGTTCCCGGGCGGCACGCTCGAGCTGCCGCGCTACGAGCTCGGGACGGAGGTCGCGACGCGGAAGGCGTACGGCGACGCGCTCGCGGCGGTCGGCAAGGCGCGCGGCGACGTCGTCGCGCTCGACGGTGAGGTCTCGAACTCGACCTACGCGGAGGAGTTCCGCGACGCCGTTCCCGAGCGCTACTTCGAGATGTACATCGCCGAGCAGCAGCTCGTCGCGACCGCTGTCGGGATGCAGGCGCTCGGCTGGCGTCCCTTCGCCTCCACGTTCGCCGCCTTCCTGTCGCGCGCGTACGACTTCATCCGCATGTCGGCGATCAGCCGCGCGAGCTACTGCCTCTGCGGTTCGCACGCCGGCGTGTCGATCGGCGAGGACGGGCCGTCGCAGATGGCGCTCGAGGACATCGCCTCGCTGCGCGCCGTGCACGGCTCGACCGTGCTCCATCCCTGTGACGCGAACCAGACCGCGAAGCTCGTGGCGCGGATGGCCGACACCGACGGCATCGTCTACCTGCGGACGCTGCGTCCCGCCACGCCGGTCGTCTACGGCCCGGACGAGGAGTTCGAGATCGGCGGTTCTCGGACGCTGCGCGAAGGCGGCGACGTCGCGATCGTCGGTGCCGGCATCACCGTCCACGAGGCGCTCAAGGCCGCCGCTGTGCTTGCGCAGGACGGGATCGAAGCACGGGTCGTGGACCTCTACTCGATCAAGCCGCTCGACGAGGAGACGCTGCGCTCGCTCACGTGCCCGATCGTCACCGTCGAGGACCACTGGCCGGAGGGCGGCCTCGGCGAGGCGGTGCTGTCGGCGCTGGCGGACTCCGACGAGCGTCCGCCGGTCGTCCGCCTGGCTGTGCACGGGATGCCGCACTCCGGCAAGCCCGCGGAGCTGCTCGCCGAGGCCGGCATCGACGCCGACGGCATCGTCGCCGCCGTCCGCAGCCTCGTGCGGGATCAGGTCAGCGCGTCATAGGAGCTCATACAGCCGCTGCTGCGCCTCGCGTGCGGCGCGGTAGGCCTCGGCGCGACAGGCGCGCGGCTCCACGATCCCGGCGACCGGCGCAGCCGCGGCCTCGTACCCCTGCCGCTCGAGGGCGAAGACTGCCGCGCCACGGAGCGACGCCTCCGGCACTCCCGAGACGGCGACCGGCCGGGCGAGCGCGTCGGCCATGATCTGGATCCAGTCGGGGTCGTGGAGGAGGCCGCCGCCGGTCGCGACGACCTCGCGCACCTCCGGCAGCAGGTCGGCGATCGCCGCGAAGCGAAACGCGACGCCCTCGTAAGCCGCCTGGCGGAGGTCGAGCGGCGTCGTGGCGAACGTGAGCCCGTGGATCGTGCCGCGCGCGTCCGGGTTCCAGCCGGTCGAGCGCTCACCGCCGAGGAAGGGGAGGAAGACGAGCGCGTGGTCGCGCGGGTCGCGCTCCGCGAGCGATCCCGCCGCGTCGGCGAGCGTGCGCTCGAGCCAGTCGTAGAGGTTGCCGCCGTCCGAGAGCGCGCCACCCTCGACGACGCGGCGCTCGTCGGCGAGGTAGAGGAAGAGCTCCGGCCTTGGCTGCGGCCGCTCGCTCTCGTAGAGGATCCGGAACGCTCCCGAGGTGCCGACCATGAGCGCGGCGCGCTCGCGCGTCGTGCAGCCGGCGCCGGCGTTCGAGCAGGCGGCGTCGAGCCAGACCGGGACGTCGGCGAGCTGCGGCAGCCGCTCGCGGTCGATCTCGAGCGCCGCGAGCAGCCCCGCGTCCCAGTCGCGGGCGGTGAGGTCGAGCAGTCCGCTCGACGACGCCAGCGAGAGGCTCGTCTGCGGCCTCCCGTGCAGGTAGTCGGCGAAGGAGACGAACCACGCGGTGCGGCGGAAGATGTCGGGCTCCGTCTCGGCGAGCCACGCGAGCTTCGCCGGCCAGAACGAGGGGTGGAGAAAGGCGCCGGTACGCGCGTGCACCTCCTCGGTGTCGAGCCTGCCTGCGAGCCGCTCCGCCGCGGCGGCGCTGCGCGTGTCGCGCCAGCCGAGGATCGGCGTCAGCGCCTTCCAGTTCCGGTCGACGGCGACGAGGCTGTGTGCGAAGCACGAGGTCGCGTCCGGCTCGTCGCCCGCGAGCACCTGCCGGACGGCCGCGGCGACCTCGGCGGGATCGTCGGATTCGTACTCCTCCCGCCGCAGTTCGCTTTGGGGGTCGCCGCGCTCGCCGAAGCGCTGGGCGCGCACCGAGGAAGAGCCGATGTCGAGCGCGACGACGTGACTCAGCGCAGCACCTCGATCCCTGCGGAGAGCCACGTCTGCGTTCGGTCGACGTTCGGGCCGCAGCCGGCGCTCATCAGCCGGCGTAGCTGAAGGTCGCGGCGTAGCCGCACGTGCCGCTGTACTCGAACGACAGCGCCCCGTCGTCGACCGTGAGCACGTCGGCGACGAGCTCCTCGCCGTCGCGGTCGTGTCCCGGGATGACGCACGTCACCGCTTCCGTGCCGGGATAGCGGTCCCTGATCCGGACGGTCACGTGGTCGCGGATGCGAAGCCACTGCCTGCGGCGGGTGTGGTCGAGCTCGATCGCGACCCGGCGCACCCCGAGGAGCCTGCTCTCCTTCCACGCCCACGGGAAGTGCGTGAGCGCGTCGCCGCCGAGACGGCCGGCGAAGATCCCCTCGAGCGCCGCCTGCTGCTCGTCGCTCGCACGTTCGTCGAGGTAGAGGAGCCACGTCCACGGAGAGCCCGGCTCGTCGTCGTCGTAGCGGATCGCCAGAGCGACTGTCAGCCCTGCCAGATCCGTCCCCGCGGCGTTGCCTTCTTCGATCAGCCACGAGAGGACGCCGGCGCAGATGCCGTGGGTCGAACGTCCGCCCCCGGCGCCGTCGACGCGGCGGCAGGGGCAGATCGGGTCGCAGTTGCACGACTCGAAGTAGCTGCCGCGCATGTGCCACGCCGTAGCCGCCGCCACGCCCCGAATCTACAGTGGCTTCGCCATGGCAGTCGTCATCGCAGCCAATCTCCGCAAGGAGCTCGCGGGCGCGCCCCTCTTCGACGGTGTCTCGTTCTCCGTCGAGCGGCGCGACCGCGTGGCCCTCTCGGGGCCGAACGGCGCCGGCAAGACGACGCTGCTCCGGATCCTCGCCGGCGAGACCGAGAAGCACGGCGGCGAGCTCGCGTTCGCGAAGGGCACGCGCGTGGCGCTGCACGACCAGCGCCCGCCGCTCGAGCACGAGCTGACGCTGCGTGAGTACGTGCTCTCGGGAGCGCGCGACCTCGTCGCGCTCGAGGGGGAGCTGCGCGACCTCGAGCAGGCGATGGCCGAGGGCGACCACGTACAGACGACCCTGAATCGCTACGCCGAGGCGCAGGCGCGGCTCGAGCATGCGGGCGGCTACGCGTGGCGCGACCGCGCGACCTCCGTCCTGCGTGGTCTCGGCTTCGCGGAGGAGGATCTCGATCGTGCGCTGCGCACGTTCTCGGGCGGCGAGCTGACCCGCGCGTCGCTCGCTCGCGCGCTCGGCGGCGATCCCGATCTGCTCCTCCTCGACGAGCCGACGAACCACCTCGACGTCGCGAACCTCGAGTGGCTCGAGCGCGAGCTTGCCTCGCTCGACGCGGCCGTGATCCTCGTCGCGCACGACCGCTGGTTCCTCGAGGCCGTGACGACGGCGACGCTCGAGCTCGAGGCCGGCCGGAGCACGTTCTTCCCGGGCCCCTGGCACGCGTGGCGGCGCGAGAAGGCGGCGCGGATGCTGCACGGGCAGAGAGAGGTCGAGCGCGTCCAGGCCGACATCGTCCGGCTCGAGCGGTTCGTCGAACGGTTCCGGTACAAGAAGAGCAAGGCGAAGCAGGCGCAGGCGAAGCTGACCCAGATCGGCAGGCTCGAGCAAGAACGCCAGGCGGTCGCGGGCGAGGTCGCCCTTCTCTCCCGCCGGTCGCGCGGCATGGGCTTCGAGTTCCTCAAGCCGGCGCGGAGCGGTCGCATCGTCGTCGAGGCGGACGGGCTCGAGGTGGCGATCGCCGGGCGCGTGCTCCTGCCGGACGCCACGTTCGCCGTCGAGCGCGGCGAGCACGTCGCGCTCGTCGGCCCGAACGGCTCCGGCAAGACGACGCTGCTCGAGAAGCTCGTCCGTGGGGACGGTCTCCGCATCGGTCACGGCGTCGAGATCGGCTACTTCTCGCAGCAGGAGCTGGAGCTCGACACGCGCGGCTCCGTCCTCCAGTGCGTCCAGACGATGACCGGCCTCTCGCGCCCGGACGCGCAGAGCCTCCTCGGCCGCTTCGGCTTCTCGGGGTGGGATGCGCACGAGCGGCCGGCGGCGGTCATCTCGGGCGGCGAGCGGCGGCGGCTCGCGCTCGCCGTCACGGTCGCGTCCGGCGCGAACTTCCTCGTCCTCGACGAGCCCACGAACCACCTCGACCTCGAGAGCCGCGAGGCCCTCGAGGCGGCGCTCGACGCCTTCCCCGGCACGGTGCTGCTGGCGTCGCACGACCGTGCGCTGCTCGACGCGATCGCCGAGCGGACGCTCGCAATCGAGGACGGGCGGCTGCGCGCCTACGACGGCGGCTGGGCCGAGCTCCTGCGAGCGCGCGAGGAGCGGGAGGCGCGGGCCAAGCCCGACCGGCCGGCCGAGCATGTCGCGAAGCCGGCGCCGGAGCGGACGCCGAAGCGGAAGCCGCGGCGCCCGTCCGAGCTCGAGCGGATCGAGGCCGAGATCGCGGCGCGCGAGGCGGAGGTCGCGGAGCTCGAGACGAAGCTCGCCGAGAACTGGACCGACGTCGACGTCCTCGCCGCACACAAGCGGAGCCGCGATGCGCTCACGGCGCTGCTCGAGCGCTGGGAAGCGCTGTTCGAGGAGGCGCAGGCGTAGTGGACGTCGCGAAGATCGTGCAGGAGGTGGACGAGGCGGGGCTCCGCTTCGTGCGCTTCCTCTGGTGCGGCAACGACGGCACCGTGCGGGCGAAGGCCTCGTCGCGGCACGGGCTCGAGGGCCGTCTGCGTGCCGGGATAGGGCTCACCGTCGGGATGCAGGCGATGAGCTCGCTCGACCAGCTGCAGCCGGTCGAGGGGATGGGGCCGGTCGGGGAGGTCAGGCTCGTCCCCGACCTCGACACGTTCCGCGTGCTGCCGTACGCGCCCGCGAGCGGCGCGGTGCTCGTCGACCACGTCGCGCTCGACGGCGAGCCGGCGGCGGTGTGCCAGCGCTCGTTCCTCAAGCGGCAGGCTGCGCGGCTCGGCGAGCGCGGCGCGGTGCTCGAGGCGTCCTTCGAGAACGAGTTCACGCTCGCCGTGTCCGAAGGAGATGCGTACCGGCCCGTCGACGAGGCCCTCTGCTTCTCGACGATCGCGATGACGGCGTCGCAGGACTACATCGAGGCTCTCGCCGACGCGCTCGAGCGGCAGGAGATCGTCCTCGAGCAGTACTACGCCGAGCTCGGGCACGGCCAGCAGGAGATCTCCACCCGCCACGCGGCCGCCCTGCGCGCCGCCGACGAGCAGATCCTCGTGCGCGAGACGATTCGCGGTGTCGCCGCCGGGCTCGGCTACGTCGCCTCGCTCGCGCCGAAGCCGTGGCCCGAGGCGGCCGGCAACGGCTGCCACATTCACTTCTCCCTCCGGTCGGACGACGGCTCGAGGAACCTCTTCCACGAAGCGTCGCGCGACGACCGGCTCTCCGACACGGCCCGGCAGTTCATCGCCGGCGTGCTCGCCCACCTGCCCGGCCTGTGCGGGCTCACGGCGCCGAGCTTCAACTCGTACCGGCGGATCGTGCCGCAGTACTGGGCGGGCGCCTTCACGGCGTGGGGCTACGACAACCGTGAGGCGCCGGTGCGCGTGCCCTCGGTCTTCGCCGGCCTGGAGGAGGCGTCGACGAACGCCGAGCTGAAGGCGGCCGACGCGACGTGCAACCCGTACCTCGCGCTCGGCGGGCTCCTCGCGGCCGGGCTCGACGGCCTCGAGCGCGGTCTCGAGCTGCCGGCGCCGGTTCAGGTCGATCCCGCGACGATCCCCGACGAGGAGCGCGAGTCCCGCGGCATCCGCCGGCTGCCCGCGACGCAGGAGGAGGCGCTCGACGCGCTCGAGGCGGACGAGGTGCTCAGCGCGGCGCTCGGCCCGGTGCTCGCCGGGTCCTATCTCGCCGTGCGCCGCTCCGAGTGGAGCGCCTACTCCCTCCAGGGCGCCGAGTTCGAGCAGCGCGGCCACTTCCTCAAGTACTAGTGCTCGACCTCGACGGCATCGCGCTCGTCGACCACCACGCTCACGCGGTCCTCCGCGCGCACCCCTCGTCGCTCGACGAGTTCCGGGGCCTCTTCAGCGAGAGTCCCGATCCGCGCCAGTGGCCGCACGTCGCGACCGGGGTCACGTACCGGCGTGCGATCCGCGAGCTCGCCGAGCTGTTCGGAGTCGGTCCGGCCGAGGACGCCGTGTACGCGCACCGGCTCGCGACGGAGCCGCGCGAGTACGCGCGCATGCTCGTCGAGGCGACGAACACCGAGCTGCTACTCCTCGACGACGGCTACCCGCCGGCAGACACCGGCCTCTCCTGGGAGGAGGTCGCGGAGTGGGTCGGCGTGCCGGCCCGTCCCGTGCTGCGCCTCGAGACGCACACGCTCGAGGACGCGGCAGGCGCCAGGGAGGCGGGATACGCGGCCCTTAAGACGATCGCCGCCTATCGCGGCGGCCTCGACCGTGTTCGGGAGCACGTCGTCTCTGCGCTCGAGGCGAACGAGGCGAGCGGCGACCCGTTGCCGGTGCAGGTGCACTGCGGCTTCGGGGACTCGGACCTGCACCTCTGGCGCTCCGACCCCTCCTACCTCAAGCCGCTCGTGGAGCGATTCCGCGAGACGCCGTTCGTCCTCCTCCACTGCTACCCGTTCGTGCGCGAAGCCGGCTGGCTCGCTCATGTGTACGGGAACGTCTGGTTCGACCTCTCCCTCACGATCCCCCACGTCTCGCAGCCGGCGCAGGCGGTTCGCGAGGCGCTCGAGCTCGCCCCGGTGTCGAAGCTGCTGTACGCGTCGGACGCGGCCCGCACTCCGGAGCTGTACTTCCTCGCCGCTCGCTGGTGGCGGCGGGCGCTTGCGGACGTGCTGCCGGAGCTCCTCCCAGGGGACGAAGCAGGGGAGGCCGCGCGGCTGATCCTGCGGGACAACGCGCTCACGCTCTACCGGCTCTAGTCGTATCGTCCCGCGCGACCCGTCTCCCCGGAAAGGAGCGAGCAATGTCTGCGCTCAGCGGCTTCAGGAACTTCCTCATGCAGGGCAACCTCATCGTCACCGCCGTCGGCCTGTCGATAGCGCTTGCGTTCAGCACGCTCGTGAGCGCGTTCACCGGCGCGGTGATCACGCCGCTCGTCAACGCCGCCGGCGGCGGCGGCACGAACGGGCTCGGCTTCACCGTCCGCGGCCAACTCGTGGACCTCGGCGCGTTGGTCTCCGCTTTCATCTACTTCGTCGTCTTCATGGGGGTCGTCTATTTCGCGATCGTCGTGCCGTACCGGGCCTATTCACGCCGGCGGGGAGTGGCCGTGTTCACCGAGCCGGCGCCGACGAAGGCGTGCCACGCCTGTCTCTCGGACGGCCTGCCGCTCGAGGCCACGAAGTGCCGCTACTGCGGGACGGACCTCCAGCGCACGGCGACGGGAGGTCTCTCCGGGCCCGCCTAGTCCCAGAATCGCTCGAACGCGGAGTCGAGCGGCGCCGCCGTCACGTCCTGCCAGAGCCCGTCCGCGATCCGGATCACGAGCGCCTGGTCGACGTCGAGGTCGATCCCGTTGCGGCTGCCGGTCGCGCGGTAGATCGCGACCGCCCAGCCGTCGTCCGCGAAGACGGTGTGGAGGCGGCTCCGGTAGGTGCCGCCGGTCTCGGTGCCGGTGCGGCGGAGGAACTCGACCACACCGCGGCGGCCGCGGTACTCCCCGCTCATCACGGTGTGGCCGGGAACGCGCCAGACGACGTCGCGCGCGAGCGCGGCGGAGACCGCCATCGCGTCCTTGCCGAAGGCGGCGAAGACGCGGCGCACGAGGGCGGCGTTCGGATGCTCCGGCTCGCTCACCCGTCCCCTTCGAGCGTCGTGACCACCGCCTCGGCGATCACCTTGAGCGGACGCGCCGACGTCTGGCTCGCCTTCCGCAGCCGCGCGAACGCCTCCTGCTCGCTCAGCTGCTCCTTCTCCATCAGAAGCCCCTTGGCGCGCTCGATCACCTTGCGGGCGGCGAGCGCGTCGGCGAGCGACTCCGCCTCCGCGCGCACGGCCTGGAGCTCGTCGTGCCGGGCGCGCGCTGCGGCGATCGCCGGCAGGAGGTCCTGCTCGCGGAACGGCTTCACGAGATAGCCGAAGACGCCGGCCTCGACCGCCCGCGCCACGAGCTCGTCCTGGCCGTAGGCGGTCAGCATCACGATCGGGATCGGCCGCTCGTCGAGGATCCGCCGGGCCGCCTCGATCCCGTCGAGCTTCGGCATCTTCACGTCGAGCACCGCGAGGTCCGGCTGCTCGGAGCGCGCGAGCTCGACGGCCTCCTCGCCGTCCTTCGCCTCGGCGCACACGTCGAAGCCGGCGCGCTCGAGCAGCTCGCGCAGGTCGAGCCGGATGATCGTCTCGTCCTCGGCGACGAGGATCCTCATGACGCCATTCTCGCGTTGCGGAGCCGGATGCCGCTGAAGCCGAGGCTCGAGGAGACGACCTCGTCCCAGAGGCGGAGGAGGCTCTCCTCTGTGCGGAGCTCGATTCCGGCCTGCTCGTGGCGGGCCACGAGGTCGCCGAGCGCGACGATCTCGAGCGGCTCGACGGCCTCCGCGGAGATCCAGAAGCGGTCCTCGTTCTCGACGAACGCCTGCGCGGGCAGGCGGTAGGCGACGACATGGGTCGTCCGCAGCCGCTCCAGCCAGGCGGGCTCGACGACGTGGACGCGGCCCGAGCGCTCGCCGCCGAGGAAGCGCCGGACGTCCTCGCCGGTCGTTCCCGAGTCCGCCCAGAACGTCGCGCGCGGGCAGTCGCGCGGGAACCAGTAGAGCGGGAGCAGCCGGGTGCCGATCGCCCAGATCTTGCCGTCGCGAGGCTCGAAGCGGCGGATCGAGTCGTCCTCGCTCGCGTGCCAGAGCGCGTGCGGCCCCTCGCCACGGTACGGAGGCGGCGCCTCTCTCACGGCAGCGACCGGAGCAGCGCTGCCGGCTCGGGCCAGAAGAGGAGCTCGGCGGCCTCCTCGCGCGGCAGCCAGCGGTACTCGTCGTGCTCGTGGTCGAGCTGCGGCTCCCAGCCCGGCCCGACGTCGACGAGGAACGCCTCGACGTGGACGCGGAGCCCGGGCTCCGACTCCCACGGTTCGCGCGTGTAGGCGAACTCGCCGAGCCGCTGCAGCTCCTCGGCCTCCAGACCGGTCTCCTCGTGGAGCTCGCGGAGCGCTGCGACGTCGAACGCCTCTCCGGGCTCGACACCGCCGGCGATCGTGTGCCAGTAGCCGCCGCCTTCGGGCGAGCGGTGCGCGACGAGGAACTCGTCGCCGCGACGGATGTGGATCAGAACCTCCGACCACTCCCTCACGCCGGGAACACCACCTCCGCGCGCGGGCCTGCGAGCGAGAAGCTGCCCTGCAGCTCGTCGGCGACGAGCGCGCGGACGATCGAGAGCCCGGTGCCGCTCGGCGCGCCCTCGGCGCCCGAGCCCTCGTCGGCGATCGCGAGGACGATGTCGCCGTCGCGTCGCGCGAGCTCGATCCGCACCGTCCCGGCGCCGTGCTCGAGCGCGTTCTGCAGCAGCTCCGAGAACACGAGTGCGAGGGCGGTCGCCCGGCTGCCGGAGAGCGACACGCTCTCGAGCCGTGCGTCGACCTCGCGGCTGCCGCCGAGCCCCTGCACGAGCATCGCGCGGAGGCGGTCGATCAGCTCGGCGAGCTCGACGTCCTCCTCCCGCTGCTCGGTGAGCGCCTCGTGCACGGCGGCGATGGCGAGGATCCGGTTGACCGAGTGCTCGAGCGCCTCCCGCGGGTCGACGCCCTCGGCGTGCGCCTGCAGGCGGAGGAGCGAGGCGACGGTCTGGAGGTTGTTCTTGACGCGGTGGTGGATCTCCTGGGCGAGGACGCCGCGCATCACGGCCCGCCCGTGCTCGAGCGCGACGGCGGCGTGGTGGGCTATGGCCTCGAGCAGCGCGCGCTCCTCGTCGGTGAAGGGCGTGTCGCGGTCGGCGACGAGCTCTCCGATCTCGCGGCGCTTCCAGCGCAGTGGCGTCCGCACGGCGTGGCCGCCGGGGCGTCCTTCCGGCCACGCGATCCGGCCGTCCTCGAGCACGAGCGCCGCGCCGGTCGCGTGCACGGCGTCCATGGTCGTCCGCACGATCGCCTCGAGCGACTCCTCGAGGTAGAGGGATTCCGAGACGGCCTCCGAGATGCGGGCGAGAGCCTCGAGCTCGGCGACGCGTTGCTGCGCCTCGGCGTAGAGCCGCGCGTGCACGATCGACTGCGCAACCTGGCCGGCGATCGCCTGGAGCAGCTCGATCTCGTCCGGCCGGAACTCGCGCGGCTCGCGTGTGCGCACGTTGAGAGCGCCGGCGAGCTGGTCGCGGGCGAGGATCGGGACGGCGAGGATGGACTCGTACTCCGACTCGGGCAGGTTCGGGAACTCCTTCCAGCGCGGGTCGAGGTGGGCATTCGCGGCGATCGCGACGGGGCGCCGCTCGGCGGCGGCGGCGCCGGTGATCCCATCGCCGACCCGCAGGCGCGGGCGGCGCGTCATCTCGTCGAGCGGCGTCCCGTGCGTCGCGCGGAGCACGAGCTCGCCCGCCGCGTGGTCGTAGAGGTAGACGAAACACGCGTCGGCGTCGAGCGCGGCCGCGACCTCGTTCGCGACGAGGTGCAGCACCTCCTCGAGGTCGAGCGTCGAGTTGACGGTGGCGATCGTCTCCGTCAGCAGCCGCAGGTGGCGCTCGGTCGCCTGCACGGGCCTATCGTAGGAGCGTCGTGGCGGTGACCCACGTCCTGCTCTTCTTCCATCTGCTCGGCGCGGTCGGCTTCTTCGCGGGAGCGGCGGTCGCGGGCACGCTTCAGCTCGCTGCGATCCGCCGCGAGCGGCCGAGCGAGGTCTACGCGCTCCTGCGCCTGGCTCGGGTTGGAGTCGCTCTCGTCGGGGTTGGCGCGCTTCTGACGCTCGGCTTCGGGATCGCGCTCGCCCAGCACGAGGGTCTCGGCTTCTCGGCGGCGTGGATCCAGGCGGCGCTCGGGCTCTGGGCGGCGAGCATGGCGCTCGGCGCCTACGGCGGCCGGACGGCCCGGCACGCGCGTCATCTCGCGGAGGGCCTCGCGGCGAAGGGAGACGCACCGAGCCCCGAGCTGCGCGCCCTCGTCGGGGCGCGTGGCCCTTGGTGGGCGAGCTACGCGAGCGGGCTGATGCTGCTCGCCATCCTCGCCCTCATGGTCTGGCAGCCCGGTTAGCCCGGCAGCAGCACTGGCGCGAGCTCCTCACCCGCGGCGGCCTTCACCTCCGGCATCACCGGTGTTCAGACGCGCGAGAGCCACGGATCGTTCGGAGCCGCGCCCGTCCCCGCGGGACACCTCTCGGTGTCTGGCAGCCGGACATGTCCCGACGAGGCATGTCCAGCGGTTGGCTAGTGAGGGACGACGAAGAGGCCGGCGACGCCGAGGCCGAACACGCTCAGCGCGAGCAGAGAGTCCGGCCCGAGTCTGAACCGGCAGTGCAGCGGCCGCCCGATCACGCCGAAGCCGTAGACCGCGGTCAGGGCCACCCCCAGCGCCGCCAGCCACGCGTTCAGGTGACCCGCGGTCGGCAGGACCGGCTTGCCGGCGACGAGGTCGGCGACGAGGAAGAGGCAGACCTGGAAGGCGTTGCCGCCGAAGATGTCTCCGAGCGCGAGTGCGTTGTCGCCGAGCTTCACCGCTGCGATCCCGGACGAGATCTCCGGCAGCGCAGTCGCGGCCGCGAGCACCGTCGCGCCGAAGATCACCCCGTTGACGCCGAGCCGGTCGGCGAGGTCGTTGCCGCTCTCCTCGAGCATGACGCCGGCAGCGAGCGTCACGGCGCAGGCGAGCCCGAAGACGAACGCGACCCTCGCCGTCGACGCGCTCGCGAACGGGCGCGCCTGCTCGACGTGCGGCTCGCGGTGGTGCCGGCGTCCCGGTCGGCTGCCCGGCATCGTCACGCTCCAGCGCGGGTCCTTGCGGGCGCGGTTGATCACGTACAGGCCGACGGCCCAGACGACCACGATTGCCACCGAGGCCGGCGAAACCCGCCCCGCGATTGCGGTCGTCGGCTTCAGCAGCGCCCCCATCTCGACGCCGGCGACGACGATGACCACGAGCAGCCCCTCGAGTACCGGCGTCAAGGCTCCGACGAGATAGGTGAGCGGTCGTGCCGGCCCGACCGCGATGTCGCACACGACCAGCACCATCGTCTGCATGGCGATGCCGCCGATGAGGTTTCCGGCCGCGAGCTGAAGGTTCCCCTGCGCGGCCGCCGAGACCGTGATCGCGAGCTCGGGCAGGCTGCCCGCAAGCGCAAGCAGGATCAGGCCGCCGAACTCGTCCCCGAGGCCAAGGCGGAAGTCGAGCGCGTCGGTCGTCTTCGAGAGGGCGACGCCGGCCATCCACGTCGCCACCGCGGCACCGAGGAAGATCAGCAAGAGGAAGGGCGAGGCGAGCCCGCTCACGCCGCAAACGATGCGGGCCGCGGCGGACGGAGCAGGGCCGTCCGCCGCGGCCTCAGATCAGCGGCCTACAGGACGGCGAGGTACTTCTTCATCTCCCAGTCGGTGAGCTGGACGCGGTACTCGTCCCACTCCTTGCGCTTCAGCTCGACGTAGCGGTCGAAGATGTGCGGGCCGAGTGCCTTGCGCATGAGCTCCGACTGCGAGAACTCGTCGATGGCCTCGCCCAGCGTCTCGGGCAACGAGACGATCCCGCGCTCGCGCCGCTGCTCGGCGGTGAGGTGGTAGAGGTTCGTCTCCATCGGGTCGGGCAGCTCGTAGCCCTGCTCGATGCCCTCGAGCCCCGCGTGCAGGAGCGCCGCGAAGGTGAGGTACGGGTTGCACGCAGGATCCGGGCACCGGATCTCGGCGCGGGTCGCCTGCTCCGAGCCCGGCTTGTAGAGCGGGATCCGGATCAGCGCGGAGCGGTTCCGCTGGGACCAGGCGACGTAGACCGGCGCCTCGAAGCCCGGCACGAGCCGCTTGTACGAGTTGACCCACTGCGCGAAGACCGCCGACAGCTCGCGCGCGTGCCGGAGCTGGCCTGCGATGAAGGCCTTGGCGGTGCCGGAGAGGTGCCACTTGTCGTCCCCGTCGAAGAACGTGTTGTGGCCGTCGGTGAAGAGCGACATGTGCGTGTGCATGCCCGAGCCGTTCTCGCCGAAGAGCGGCTTCGGCATGAAGGTTGCGTGGTACCCGTGCTGCTTCGCGACCTCCTTGACGACGAGCCGGTACGTGAGCATGTAGTCGGCCATGTCGAGCGCGCCCGCGTAGCGGATGTCGATCTCGTGCTGCGACGGGCCGACCTCGTGGTGGTGGTACTCGACCGGGATGCCCATCGACTCGAGCGCCCGGATCGTGTCGCGGCGGACGCCCGTCGCCGCGTCGAGTGTCGTCTGCGCGAAGTAGCCGCCCGCGTCGAGCGTCTCCGTCCCGTTCTCGTCCTTGAAGAGGAAGTACTCGGCCTCCGGCCCCACGTTGAACGTGTCGAAGCCCATGGCCTCCATCCGCTCGAGCGCCCGCCGGAGCGCGTAGCGCGGGTCGCCGGTGTACGGCTCGCCGTCGGGCGTGACGACGTCGCAGATCATCCGCGCCGTCGGGCCGTCGGGCAGCACCCGGAACGTCTCGGGGTCGGGGATGGCGACCATGTCCGACTCCTCGATCGCGTTGAAGCCGGTGATCGACGAGCCGTCGAAGCCCATCCCGTCGTCGAGCGCTCCCTCGACCTCGCCCCGCGTGATCGCGAAGCTCTTGAGGTGCCCCTCGAGATCGGTGAACCAGAGGAGCACGTCCTCGATGCCGCGGGACTCGATCTCCGCGAGCACCTCCCTGCGCGTCTCCGGGTCGGACGTCGCCCGGTTCCTGCTCTCCACGTAACCCATTCTCCCTCCTAGAAATGCGAAAAACCCCGGCCGCCACCCGGATCGGCGAACGACCGGTGTGGCTGCCGAGGCTCCGTCGCCTCGAAATCGTCGCGCCCAGTCTACACGGCGGTCCGACGGAGCGGGAAAGCGCTTCGGCGTAAAGCTCCTGTTAGGAGTAGGGATTCCACCCGGGGGACTCGAAGCCCGAGCGATACGGTCCTGACCGGACCCGGTCCGCGCATGCTCCGCACCCTCGCCGTCGTCATCGCTCTCTTCGCCGCCGTCGCGTTCGCCTCGGCGTCGCATGCGGCGCCCCATGGGAGCCGGTCGGCGAGGCGCCAGTTCGTTGCGCCCGCCGGCTCCGGCACCCTCTTCCTCGTCAGCGGCCACGGCTGGGGGCACGGCGTCGGCATGGGCCAGTGGGGAGCACAGGGCCACGCGCTCCAGGGATACACGTACGACCAGATCCTCGCCGCGTACTACCCGGGCACGGCGTCCGGCCAGTCGCCCGAGGTCTCGATCCGCGTCCTGCTCGCGAACGGGCGGAAGAAGCTCACGATCTCCTCCGACCAGGCGATGACGGTCGAGGACGCAGACGGCGTCGACCACACGCTCCCGGCGGGCGATACGACGTTCACACGCGCCCTCGAGCTCGCCGTCGACGGAGGCGCGAAGCAGCCGCTCGCGCCGCCGCTCACGTTCTCGCCTGCCGCGGGGACGAACCTCACCCTCGGCCGCGAGTACCGCGGGCAGATCGTCGTCGACGTCGTAGACGGCAAGCTCCGCGCGATCGACGTCGTTCCGCTCGAGGAGTACCTCTACGGCGTCGTCCCGGCCGAGATGCCCTCGACCTGGCTGCCCGCGGCGCTCGAGGCGCAGGCCGTCGCAGCACGCTCGTACGCTCTCGCCGGCCGCCGCGCGGCGGCACCGTTCGACGTCTACGCCGACGGGCGCAGCCAGGCGTACCGCGGCGTCTCCGTCGAGACGCCGGCGGCGACGGAGGCGGTCGACCAGACCGCCGGCGACGTGCTGCTCTACAACGGCGAGGTGGCCACGACGCTCTTCTCCTCTAGCACCGGCGGCCGGACGCAATCGGCGGCCGACGCCTTCGGCCCTCCGGGCAGGCCCTATCTCGTCTCGGTCAAGGATCCGTACGACAAGATCTCCCCGTACCACGAATGGGGCCCTGTCGGCGTCACCGCGAAGACCCTCGGGCAAGCGCTCGGCGTGCGGGGCCGGATCGTCGACGCGACTGTCGCGCGCAACTCGTCGCGCCGCGCCAAGACGGTCAAGGTCACGTCGCTCGTGCGCAGGACGCCCGTGGCGACGACCGTCTCCGGCGGCGCGACGCAGTCGGCGTTCGGGCTTCGCTCGACGTGGTTCAGCATCGGCGTCCTCTCGCTCCAGCCTCCGCTGCCGAATCGTCCCGTAGCCGCCGGCACGAGAGTCCGGCTGAGCGGCGTGGTGCGGGGAGTCCGCAGCGTCGTCGTCCAGGAGCGGAGCGGCGGGACGCCCTGGACCCAGTTCAGGTCGATCCGCCGCCCCGGCCCGTTCCACTTCGCGGTCAAACCGCAGGCGACCACCGCGTATCGGCTCGCGACCGCCAACGCCGCGGCGGCTTTCGTCCGGATCCGGGTCGAGCCACGCTGACCGGCCTACGCTACGGTGAGACGATGACGCGGTTGAGTCTGGCGCTGCCCGCCGCGGTGGCGGCCGCGCTGGTCGCCGCCTCCTCGGCTGCTGCCTTCACTCCGACGAACGCGTACTACGCGAAGCAGTGGTACCTCGCGCAGGATCACGCTTTCGCGGCCTGGGGGGACCCGCCGACGCTCCAGCCCGTGAAGGTCGCGATCGTCGACTCGGGCGTCGACTGCTCGTTGCCGGACTTCCAGGGACAGATCGCGAAGTGGAAGAGCTTCGTCGGCGGCAGCGCCTGCATGGACACCGAGGGGCACGGGACGATCGTCGCCGGGGAGATCTCGGGGGCGTTGAACTCGGCGGGGGTCGTCGGGCTCGCCTACGGGGCGCAGCTTCTCATCGCCAAGGTCGTGGCCCCCGACGGCACGATCCCGCTCAGGGCCGAGGCGGCCGGAATCAGGTGGGCGGTCGACCAGGGGGCGCGCGTCGTCAACCTCAGCTTCGGCGCGGTACGGGACCCGCTCGATCCCGCCCTCGACACGTACTCGAAGGTCGAGGCGCAGGCGGTGGCGTATGCCGTGGCGAAGGGGGCGGTGGTCGTTGCTGCGGCCGGGAACTCCGACGAGGCGTACACGACGCCGTGGGAGTACGCGAGCTGGCCCGCCGCGCTGCCGCACGTTCTCGGCGTCGGCGCTCTCTCCCAGTCCGGCAACGTCCCCGCCTTCTCGGATCGAGATCCGACCTTCGTCGACATCGCCGCGCCGGGGGTCGACATCTTCTCCACCTTCCCGAGGGCGCTGACGAGCGCGCAGCAGGGCTGCACGCCGCAGGGCTACACCGACTGCGCGGCGGGCGACTACCACCAGCCCGGTGGAACCTCCTTCTCGGCGCCCCAGGTGGCGGCAGGCGCAGCCGTCCTGCTCGGGATCGACCCGACGCTCACGAACAGCCAGGTCACGACGATCCTCGAGCGGAATGCGGACGACGTCGATGCCGCGACCGGCTGCGGCGACTGCCCCGTCGGGCGCGACAAGTACAGCGGCTGGGGCCGTCTCGACGTGGAGGGGGCCGTCGCCGCCCTCGCCTCGGGCACGCAGCTCCCGCCCCCCGACCGGTTCGAGCCGAACGACGACGTCGCGCAGGCGAAGACGCTCTGGGGAAGGACGCCACGCCTCACCGCGACGCTCGACTACTGGGACGATCCCCTCGACGTCTACCGCGTGAAGCTCGCACGCGGGCAGCGGTTGCACGCGTGGGCGCAGGCGCGCTGGGACGGGGCCGCGGTGCGCGTGACCGTGTGGCGCCCAGGGACGAGAACCGTCCTCAAGCGGCCACGCGGGAGAGTCGCGCAGTCAGCCCATCCCGGGAGGACGCAGCGCCTCTCGTACCGCGCGACCAAGGGCGGCTGGTACTACGTCGAGCTGAAGGCCAAGCGCCCCGGCGGCGGCCCGTACGTGCTGCACCTGGCCAAGACGAAGACGAAGAAGACCTAGGCGCCCGCTACTGATTCTCGAGCAGCTCCTCGTCCGGGACGGCGCGGAGCACGCGTGCGGGATTGCCGACGACGAGCATCCTCGGCTCGACGGCTCTCGTCACGACGGCGCCGGCGCCGACGAACGCCTCCTCGCCGATCTCGACGCCGGGAAGGAGGATCGCGCCGCCGCCGATCCGCGCTCCGCGACGGATGGTCGGCCCCTTGGTCAACTCGTGGCGCGCCTCGGTGCGGCCCATGAAGTCGTCGTTCGTCGTCACGACGCACGGCGCGATGAAGACGTGCTCCTCGAGCGTCGAGTACGCGGTGATGTAGGCGTCGGCCTGGATCCTCGTCATCGCCCCGATCGTCGTGTCGTTCTCGACGAGCGAGCCTCGTCCGATCACGACGTCGTCGCCGACGACGACCCGCTCCCGGACGCACGACTGGTCGCCGAGGATCACACGCGCGCCCACCTTCGCTCCCGCGAACACGACGGCGCCGGTCGAGACGATGGTCCCGTCGCCGAGCTCCGTGGGCGGCAGCTCCTCTCGCTTCGCGGTCGACCGCGGCGAGAGGCTGGGCTGCTTGCCGACGACCGCATGCTCGAGCACCTTCACGCCGTCGCCGAGCACCGTACCCGGGTAGACGATGGCGGTCGGATGGACGACCGCCTCAGCCACCGCGCAGGCTCTCCGTCAGCAGCTCGAGCGCGCGGACGACCTCGAGCCCGTCCCGCA
The DNA here is from genome assembly GCA_963796265.1 of uncultured Actinomycetes bacterium. Classification (GTDB taxonomy): domain Bacteria; phylum Actinomycetota; class Thermoleophilia; order Gaiellales; family Gaiellaceae; genus Palsa-739. Next base: position 710,079 of record CAWCLA010000003.1, read on the forward strand.
TCTCCCGCCCGTCCCAGCCCTCCTGCACGAGCCGCACGAAGTGCTGGCACTCGAGCTTGAGCGGCTCCGCGTTCGAGACCTTCGGGCTGAAGATGTCTCCCGTCCGCGTCCGCCACTCGCCGTACGTCTCGGCGGGCTGCTCCGGCGCCTTGTCGTAGACCGTGACCTTCCGGTCGAGCTCCATGTCGTCGAACACCGCCATCTTGTCGCGCCCGACGACCGTGAGGCGCCGCATCTTGTGCGGGTCGAGCCACGACAGGTGCATGTGCGCGATCTTCCCGGACGGAAAGCGGAGGTAGCAGAAGACGACGTCCTCGACGCCCTCGTTGAGGAAGGCGTGGCCGTGCGCCGCCGCCTCGACGATCTCCTCGCCGATCAGGTACAGGATCACCGAGAGGTCGTGGACGCCGAGCGACCAGAGCGCGTTCTCGTCTTTCCGGATCTTGCCGAGGTTCTGCCGGTTGCCGTAGACGACGAGCACCTCGCCGAGCTCGCCGGCGTCGACGAGCTCCTTCAGCTTCTGCACGCCGGGGTGGTAGAGGAGGAGGTGGCCCGGCATGAGGACGAGCCCGTTCGCCTCGGCGAGGCCGACCAGCTCCTCCATCTCCGCGGCGCGCATCGCGGGCGGCTTCTCGACGAAGACGTGCTTGCCGGCCTCGAGCGCCGCGCGCGCGAGCGGGTAGTGCGTCGGGACGGGCGTCGCTATGACGAGGGCGTCGACGTCGTCCGCGGCGAGCAGCTCGTCGACGTCGCCGGTCACGCGGGCGCTCGGATGGCGCCGCGCGAACTCCTCGTGCAGCGCCTCGCTCGTGTCGCAGAGCCAGGTGAGGTCGGCCACGTCGTCGAAGACGCGAGCGAGCGAGCGCCCCCAGTAGCCGAGGCCGGCCTGCCCGATCCGGAGCTTTCCGTCCGCGCTCATTCCCCGCCGAGCTCCATCCAGCCTGCGGTCATAGCTTGTAGACGTGCTCCGCGGCGGTGCCTTTCGCGCCGGTCGCGTTGCGGAGGTCGACGACGAGCGGCGCGTCGTCCACGACCTGCTCGTAGTCGAGCGAGGAGTGATCGGTGACGACGACGACGCAGTCGTAGGCCTCCGGCTCGTAGGCGACCGACGAGAGACCGAGGTCGTCGAGGACCGGCACGTGCGGGTCGTGGTACGAGATATCCGCTCCCGCGTTCTGCAGCAGCGAGATGAGCTTCAGCGCGGGGGACTCGCGCACGTCGCCGATGTCCGGCTTGTACGCGACGCCGAGGACGAGGATCCGCGAGCCCTTCATCGCGCGCTGCGCGTGGTGGTTGAGCGCCTGCGACACGAGCGAGCGGCAGAAATACGGCATCTCCTCGTTCACCTTGCCGGCAAGCTCGATGAACTCCGTGTAGAAGTCGAACTCGCGCGCCTTCCACGTGAGGTAGAAGGGATCGACCGGGATGCAGTGGCCGCCGAGGCCCGGGCCCGGGCTGAAGCGCATGAATCCGAACGGTTTCGTCGCGGCGGCGTCGACGACCTCCCAGATGTCGATGTTCATGCGGTCGCAGAGCATGGCGAGTTCGTTGGCAAGCGCGATGTTGACCGAGCGGAAGATGTTCTCGAGCAGCTTCGTCAACTCCGCCGCCTCGGGGCTCGAGAGCTCGTGCACCGTGTCGACCGCCTTGCGGTAGAGAGCTGCGGCGCGGCGCGTGCACTCCGGCGTGATCCCGCCGAGGACCTTCGGCGTCGTCTTCGTCGTCCAGTCCTCGCGGCCGGGATCGACCCGTTCCGGCGACATGGCGAGAAAGAAGCCCTTGCCCGCCTCGAGGCCGCTGCCCTCCTCGAGGAGCGGCTGCAGCAACTCGCGTGTCGTCCCGGGCCACGTCGTCGACTCGAGCACGACGACCTGGCCCTCGCGCAGCACCTTGCCGATGCGGCGCGCGGCGTTTTCGACGATCGACAGGTCGGGCTCGCGCTGGCGGGAGAGCGGCGTCGGCAACGCGACGAGGATGGCCTCGGCGTCTCGTAGCTCCTCGTAGCTCGTCGTCGCGCGGACGAGGCCGTGCTCGACGAGAGGCGCCAGCCGGTCGCTCGCGACGTCGACGATGTGCGACTCGCCGCGGTTGAGTGCGGCGACGACGTCCTCGAGCACGTCGACGAGGAGCACACGGCAGCGGGCCTCGGCGAACGTGGCCGCGAGAGGCACGCCCACGTACCCGGCGCCGACGATCCCGACGTCGTAGGAGACGTGCTCAGCCATGGGCGGCAAGGCTAGCTGCGACCCGTTCGGCGGCGTGCCCGTCACCGTAGAGCGGGGGCCGCTCGTCGGGCATACGCGCCGACGCCACCGCGGCGGCGAGCTGCTCGGGGTCGTCGTCGACGAGAACGTTCGCGCCGAGCTCGACGGTGTCCACCCACTCCGTCGACGGGCGGGCGGTCACGCAGGGGACGCCGTACCAGTACGCCTCCTTCTGGAGGCCGCCCGAGTCGGTGACGAGGACGCGGGCCTGCGAGACGAGCGCGGCCATGTCGAGGTAGCCGAGGGGGTCGAGCACCTCGATGTTCGGAGCTGTGGAGCCGAGCACTCCGCGCGTGCGCGGATGGGCCGGAAAGAGCACGCGCTCCGCGATCCGGCCGAGGCCGTCCACGATCCGCGCCAGCCGCTCCGGCCGGACGTTCGCCGCCCGGTGGATCGTGGCCGCGACGTACGAGCCCGGCTCGAGTGAGTGCTCGGCGAGGATCCGCGACCGCTGCCGCGCGATCGGGGCGAGCCGGAAGCAGGCGTCGGCCATCACGTCGCCCACCACGTCGATGCGGCCCGGCACTCCCTCGCCGAGCAGCGTCTCGCGCGAGCGCTCGTCGGGACAGAGAAGGAGTGCGGCCGCGGCGTCGACCGCGATCCGGTTGTGCTCCTCGGGCATCGAGAAATCGCCGCTCCGCAGGCCCGCTTCCACGTGGGCGACCGGGATGCCGGCATCGCGGGCCGCCTCCGCGCCCGCGAGGGTCGAGTTCGTGTCCCCGTAGACGAGCGTCCAGTCGGGCCGCTCCTCCGCGAGCACTACGGCGATCGCGGGGCGCATCGTCTCGGCGTCCGCGGTGTGGAGGTCGAGCCGGTGGCGCGGCTCCGGCAGTTCGAGCTCCTCGTAGAAGACCTCGGAGAGCTCCGGATCCCAGTGCTGGCCCGTGTGGAGGCCGACCTCGTCGATGCCCCCCTCGCGCAGCGCGGCGCTGACGGGGCCGGACTTGATGAACTGCGGGCGGTTGCCGACGACGCTGAGAACTTTCACGGCGCGAGGCTACCGGCGCGCTCCTCTGACGCGATGCTGCGACCGACACGGCGGGCGCAGGACACACGGGCAAGCGGAAAGTGGGCCGTGCAGGGATCGAACCTGCGACCTTGGGATTAAGAGTGGAGGCGGCGGGTCTCTCGGCCCCTGGTGACTCCTCGCGAGAGCTGTTCGTTGAGCCAATCGCCTCTGGCCGAATGGTGTGGTCTGGCGTCGCCTTGTTGACCTTTTGTTGACCCACTTTGCTGTCCATCTAGACAACGCGGCCGGCGCGACGGCTGAGGCCGATCGCTCAATCGCAACCTCACCCGCACAGAGCCCAGACGCGACCGCCGCGCGTGTGGCGCACGTTGAGTTGGAGCAGCCGGTCGTGTGTCCGTCGATACCTGCCCACGGCGGCTTCGGGGACGCTGATCGTGAGAGCATGGCCCGCTCCTCGACAGATGACGTTGTCGCCTGGCCTTGCTTTGACGAGATAACCATCCATCCCCTGCTGGAGGATGAGCGTCTTCGTACCGTTTTGGGTCTTGACGATCGGCTTCGGCCGCCTGAGGCATATGCGTGGGCCGAAGGTCAGCGTTTTCTGCGTGAGTTGCCGCCCACTGCCATCGAGGAGAACGAAGGTGGACGTCCAGTGGCAGACCGAGTTGGGGAGAAGTCCAGTGAAGAGCTGCTTCTTGCTCGTGATGTCGGTAATGAAAAAGCCGCTGGTCCCGATTGGGGCGGTGGCAGTTTTGCCGTCCGGTGTGGTGAAGCGGATACGGGCGACCGCTTTGTTTCGGGTTCGCCCGGCGACGACGAGGCGCACTCCCCGTTGCGCATCGGGACACCAGGTCCGACGGGGCCTGCCAGGAACGAGACGGCAGCTTGTCTGCGTGTTCCGCAGTCGCCGCCGGAGCCATGCGGACCGGGGTGGTATTGGGGGGTGGCGACAAGGGTGCAATAGCCTCCCTGCTTGTCGGGCGTCACGTACATCTTGTATGGGCCGTGGTGAGCGACAAGTACCGCTTTACCCGGCTCCGGGTTAAAGCCGAGCTGCGGGGCGTAGGACCCAAAGTCGGACTTGACGCTCTTCGGTGCCGGCGATCCGACCAGCCAGCCGGTCGCTGCGATCGCGGTGCCGACGATGATCCCGGCAACGGCCAGCGCGCTCGTCACAAGCGCGATGCGATGCCGCCGACGAGCACGTGCCTTCTGCCAGCGCCGAGCTGCGTTGATCAGTTCTCCGCGATAGGCGGTGAGTGCGTCGTCGGTGTTCACGAGTTGCCTCCTTGGAGGAAGGTCTGCATCGCTCGCAGTCCGCGAGAGACCCTGCGGCGCACGGTCGCCTCGCTCGCGCCGGTCGCGCTGGCGATCTCGGAGTAGTCGCGGTCCTGGAGACACGCGGGCGGTAACGGCAGTCCGCTGGTCGGGGCTGAGGCGCTTGAGCCCGTTGCTCAATCCCTCGCCGAGCTGAGCCGCCTCTACCCGGGCGAGAGGATCCGTGGTCTCGATCGAGATCGGAAGACCGAGCCGATGTCGGGCCTTCGCCTCGACGGCGCCGCGCCGTTGCCAGTCGCGAAGCAGATTGCGGCCGCTCACGGCGAGCCAGGGCCAGATCGTGCCGTCCGAGCTCGGCCGGACTCGGCGGCCGTGAACGATCAGCCGGGCGAACATCTCGTGCGTCGCGTCGAGCGCAACATCCTCGCGAGCACCGTGTTGCTCGAGATAGCGAACGAGGCGGGAGGCGTAGCGGTCGTAGAGCACGCCCAACTGCCTCTGGTTCGCGGCGAAGCGCCTGGAGCAGCTCGTCGTCGGTCGGATCTCGGCCGCTCACCATCTCTAAACGAATACGCCCCCGACATTGTGACCACCAACTCGTAGACGCCGGGTCGATCGCCCGCGGCGTTACGTTTGCCGTCCTGGCTCCGATTAGGAGGGTGATGAGCGCAGAGCCTGGGCCGTTGCCCGACCATTACCGCAGGGTGTGGCGGTTCGTGCGGCGCCGAGTTGGCTCGGTGGAGGACGCTGAGGACCTAACGCAAGAGGTTTTCGCGAACGCGGCTGCGAGCCTGGAGGGTCGCGACGCGGACTCGGCAACACTCGGCTGGCTTTACACAGTCGCGAGGCGCAGGATGGTGGACGAGGCGCGGCGGCGAGGACGCTCCCGAACGGCTCCGCTCGAGCTCGTCGCTGATCCTGGGGCGCCCGAGGATCGCTACGGCAGTGAGGTTGCGCAAGCCCTTGATGCCGCCCTTTCGCGGATGCCGGAGGGCCAGCGGCGGGTGGTGCTGGGCCGGCTGATCCAGGGGCGGAGCTTCGCCGATCTCGGAAATGAGCTGGAGGCGACCGAGGAGGCGTGTCGGATGCGGTTCATGCGCGGTCTGCAGCAGTTGCGCGAGGAGTTCAGGAAGGAGGGCCTGGAGCCATGACCAGGACGGTTTCTCCGCTTCGCGACCCGGAGCTGGTGCGGATGCTCGCCGACGACCCGGAGTTGCTGGCGCTCGCCGACGCGCTCGTCGAGACGCAGCGCGAGCAGCCTGCATCCGAACCTACCCATGCGAGGCGGCGCCGTCGGTTGGCGTCGGTTGGGGCGGCTGCTGCGGTCGCCGCTGCGGTCGTGGCGGTGTTGCTTGTCTCACCTTGGGGCGGAGACGGCGGTGGCCTGGTGGGTCGCGCGCTGGCGGCGATCGGCACTGGGCCGGTGCTGCACGTGGTCACCGAACAGCCCTTGCCGCCCGGCTGGTACAAGCCGGTCTCGCTGCCGAGCGGTCAGCCGATCCAGGTCGCGCAGCGGCAGGAGATCTGGTTCGACCAGAGCCGCGACCTGAAGAAGACGATCACCACATTGAACGGGCTCGCATACGAGCAACTCGTCGAAACGCCGCAGGGCGAGTTCACGCCCGGTGGACCCGTCTACACCTGCGCATGGATCGCAGCCCACCCGATCGAAGCGACCAAGGCGCGGGTGAGCTGCAACGCGAACGGACAGAACGGAACCAAGCCGCACAAGGTGCCCGAGCAGCCGCCCACGCTCGACCTCGCGCTCGCCGGCTTCGTCGACCACTACCAGTCCGCCCTCTCCTCCGGCGAGGCGACCAAGACCGGCACCGGCCAGGTCGACGGCCACCAGGTGATCTGGCTGCGAATCAATGCCACCAGCCAAAGCGAAGGCGGCTATCCAGCCGAGGACGTGGCGATCGACGCCTCGACCTACGCCCCTGTCCTCGTCCGCACCAGCGGGCCGCAGCCGGTGCAGTTCAAGGTGACCGAAATCGACACTCGGGCCTACAGCCCGTCGCTGTTCACGCGGCCGGCCCGCGAATACCCGCCGACCAGTGGCTCGGCGCGGGCAACCTCGCCCATCGCTGCCGCCCGGGCCCCCGCACTGCTAGGCGGTCAGGCGCTCTGGCTCGGACAGACCTGGAACGGCTACCAACTCGTCAAAGTCGAGCAGCAGCAACTCGTCACCGGCTACGCCCCGCAATCCGGCAAGAAGGACAAGCACTCGGTGGGCGTCGTCTTCACCTACGCGCCGCCCGGCGGCACCGTGGATAGCGCGGACGTCCTCCAGATCGAGGAGGCGACGCAGTGCGAAGACGGATGGGGAATGCACTGCGCTCTACTCGGGCCGACCGAAGGCGTGCTGCTCCTCAACGGGCCGTTCTACTCCAGCTTCACCGTCCGCAACGGCATCTACATCGCCATCACCCAGAAAAGCAGCCAGACCGATCCGGTCGCGGTCGCCAACGCTCTCCAACCGCTCACCGGAAACTGACGCACTCTTGCTTGGGCCAGGGTTGCCGTATGACCCTTCGCTTCTCCGTCGGGGCTTGGGGCGTCAGAGTCGCGTCAGTCGTGCGCGGAGCCAGGTCAGAACGCCCGGCGGGACTGAAAGCACGAACACGAGACCGAGCGCCTAGAACGGGTCACCGGTGTCCGGTTAGCTGTAACTCTGCGCCCACCGTGGTGCGCCGGCGCTATCGCTCCGAGGGTCACGGCTCGTGTTTGGACGAACGCGCTAGCCGTGTGAGCAGACGAATTGGGCTGCGAGTGGGCTTCGCCCGACAGCGCCGACCGTCCATGCCGTTCCGTGCGGTGGCGCTGAGACGGCGGACAGGTCGAAGCCGCGTGGGCTTGGAGCGGCCGTCCAGCTCGAGCCGTCCCAGTGTTCGATCAGGGTTCGGTGGTGGCCAGGTGGCAGGCCGCGGTCGCCGACAGCCCAGGCGCCACCAGCCTGAGCGACGACCCCATGGAGGAAGGTCCGCTCACGGCTCGGCGGCAGCGAGGCACGCGACCAACGCTTTCCGTTCCAGTGCAGGACGAGCGCGTGTTCGCCTCCGCCGCCGTCGCCTCCGGCATGGCTCTCGTATGAGCCAACCGCCCACGCGTCGTTGCTGCCGTCGGCAGCGACTGCGAAGAGAATGTCGTAGAGGACGCCGTTGGAAGCGCGGACGCTCGGGCTCGGAACGATCCGCCAGCGCCGCCCGTCCCAGTGCTCGATCAGCGTTCGCGACACAAGCATGTGCGGCCCGGTGAGCCAGTAGCCGACGGCCCAGGCATCGGAGGCGGAGCGAACGCTGATCGCTTGCAGGATGGCGTCGTAGCGGTGACCTCCCGAGGGTGGATTAGGCGTCGGCACGACGCTCCAGCGGCTGCCGTTCCAGCGCTCGGCGAGCGTCTTGCCGTTCTTGTGCTGACCACGCCACCGTTCGCCTACCAGCCACGCGTCACCGGGGCTGTGGGTGGCGGTGCCCCAGAGGATGTTGCCTTGGACCCGTGCCGTGGCGACTCTGTGCCAGCGAGCGCCGTCCCAGCGTTCGAGCAGATGGTCGCCGACCGCCCACGCGTCGTCTGGGCTCGAGGCGGAGACCGACCACAGCTCGGCATTCGGTAGCGGTCTTCCCACCAGATGCCAGCGCTGCCCCGTCCATTCCTCGATGAAGGAACCGTGCGGGCCGCCCTCGCGTCCCGTGTAGTAGTCGCCGAGCGCCCAGGCGCTTCCGGACGGTGTGACGGTGACCGAGTTGAAGCGGTCGAACAGGCGTGGATGCGGATCGTCGACGGGTACGGCCCGCCAGCGGCACGACCGATCTGACGAAGCGCGCGAGTTGCTCGGGGACATGCCCGCGATCGCAAGCCACCCCACGGCAGCGAGGAGAACGAAGCCCGACACCCATCGGCGAGCACGCACACCTCTCTTACGCTCCGGAGCGGGGAACACGTCCCCGGGCATGAGTAGGTGGCAGGCCCCTGCGCGTCACCCCACCTGGCTAACAACGCCGCCCGCAGAGGACGTCCAAAGGTGGCCGTCTGCGACTGCGAGGGCTGTGCCGACCTGGGCTCGGAAGCGGGCGAGAACCCGGCCGGTGCGCGGGTCGAGACGTTCGACCGTCGATTGGCCGACCCGTGCAACCCACAGCGAGCCCGCCCCGGTTGCGGCGACCAGCTGACCGGACGGAAGAGGGCTGATCCCTTCGACCCGGTTGTGGTTCGGGTCGATCCGAGCGAGCACGTTGCGTTGGGTGAGCGCGCCCCCGGACGTCTTGACACCGAGAGCGAGGATACGACCGGCCGTCGGGAAGATCTTGGTGGCGTCGAACTTGCTGGCTGCCAAGCGGACCCGGATCCTGGCATCGATCCGTTTCGTTCGCTCGTCGACGCGATAAACGCCGGCCAGGCTCTCGGCCAACCAGACGCCACCTGCGCCGGCTGCGATGCCACCGACCGTATCGCCGGCCGCGTCGGGTGGCGTCCGCAGGCTCGCCACGATCTGGCGCAGCCGCGGATCCGCGCCGACGAGCGCGCCGCGGTCGCTATCGACCCAGACGGCGCGTCGTCCAACCGCAACCGTCTGCGGGAGAAAGGCGTTGTCGCGCGCCGAGAACCTGAACGGGAGCCGGAGCTTCAGCCTGCCGGTGACCCGGAGCGTGCGGAGGTCGATCCGGCGAATCGTGTCGCGCCCGAAGTCGGTCGCGTAGAGGCCGTCCGCCCCGACGGCGATCGTGAGCGGTCGCGGGATCGTGGCCGAAGCGACAACTCGCGCGGTGCGCGGATCGACACGGATGATGCGGCCGACCGAGTGCCGGGCCTCGCCCGTGCAGCCGCGGTCGCAGGTCAGAACCCAGAGCGAGCCGCGACCCGCAAGCAGTTGCAAGGGTGTTCCGCCGAGCCGGAGCGCCTCCCTGGTATCGCGCCCCTGTGATGACGGGGCCACGGCGGCGACGAGCAGGAGCGCAGCAATGGCGGGAACGACCCAGCGAAGCATCCACTGGCATTACGACACCACCCACGAAAGGAGTCCCCGGCGGCCGCCACCGTGCCCGGCTACTTCACCCGTAAGTGGCAAGACTCGCCGGGACTCGTAACCGCCAGCGACACGTATTCACTGGTAGTGATCTTGTCGCGAGTTGGTTTCGGTTGCGCCGCGATCGCCGGGACAGCAGGTCTCTTTGCGGTGCAGCCTTCCGCGGCGACCGCGCCAAATCGGACGCGGACGACCGAACCGCGCTTCGAAACCACACGGACGTTCCAGCTGCCAGCCGGACGGGCGTCGCGCGACTTCACTCTTCATGACCGAAGCGGCGTCATCCTCATCAACAGGCTCACCGTCCGCCGCGGCGTGCGCGCGAGCGTCTACGCATCGATCCCGCATCTCGCTGGTGCAGGCGTGGTCAGCTGGCCAGAGCAACGGGGGCGCGATGCATCTCTCTCCTGCCGGCACAAAGGCCCTTACGAGGTGTGCACCCAAGGGGAGGAGTGGTGCCCTATGCCTGAGGCGACGTGGCATGTTCATCTCGTCAAGCTCTCGGGAGCAGCTGGCGCAGCCCGCTTCGACTTCGTCGTCGCGGTACCGCTATCAGGACACTGACCTGATGGCTTCTACCTTGTTCGCCGCAGCGCTCGCCTCCGCCGTGTTGCCGTCGCATGGGTGCAGCGCGCCGCTGCTGCCGCATGGCTCGGCGGTGCGCTGTCGGAGCAGGCATCGCATGGCACGGGCGCTACCTGCTCTACAGCTCCACCGACGGCCAGCAAGCTGTCCTCGATACCCACGGCGGCCGTCAGATCAGCCTCATGCCCCTCCTCCACAGAATCCCGCAGCGCGGACGGTCGCAGACCTACAACGTCTTCTCGCGCAGCGACCTCGCGCACCCATAAGGCCGTTCTTCTCACCCGAGCGCTCCAGCCGCTAAAGAAACGGTCTCGTTCTAGCCTCTTCTATGTAGTGGATGAGACGGTCGCAGCGATCGAACGTCTCTACCGGGAGCGCTACACCCGCTTCCGGAACGGCGTCGCGCCCGTCACGGGTAGCTACGAGGCGGCCCATGACGTCGTCCAAGAGGGCTTTGCACGAGCGTTGCGGGCGACCGGCCAATACTCGGGCCGCGGATCTCTGGAGGGCTGGGTCTGGCGCATCGTCTTGCGCACAGCGCTTGAGCAGCGGCCAGATGAGGAGCTTCCGCTCGACGCTCTCGATCCCATATTCATCGAGCCCGAGAGAGACCTTGCGCTGACGGCTGCGGTGCGGTCGTTGCCTCCGCGGCGAAGGCTCATCGTCTTCCTGCGCTACTTCGCCGACCTCCCCTACCAGACGATCGCCGAGGCGCTGGGGATTGATGAAGGCACGGTCGCCGCGACATTGGCGCAAGCCAGGCAAGCACTCGCCGGAACCTTGAACCAAGAGGGAGTCCGACCATGACCGAGACGATTGATCAGCTGATTCAGGCCCGCTTCGACGCGGTCGCAAACCCGATCAACGATGGCGACTGGGATGACGTGCTCACTCGCTCGCGGGATGGCCAGTCACTCGCCTCTTGGTCTTCCACCGACCGAGCGTCTCGGCTGCGGCAAAAGCCGCCCCGTGTCGCGCTTGTCGCCGCTGCGGTCGCGCTTGCGGCTGTGGTGACAGCGGTGGCGTTCGGCTGGCCGCAGGGGTTGATCGATTTCTTCAGCTCGCCTCCCGCACCCGCGAACGTCAAGAACTGGTTCGCCGCCGAGAACGTCGAGGCGCCCCGCGGGATGAACCCCAGGGCGATTCCTGGTCAGGCGCGCAAGATCACGACCGCGACCTTTGATGTGAACCACACCAATGCTGACCACCCGACCGTCCACACGCTCTACGTGGCGCCCAGGCGCGGCGGTGGCTTCTGTTACCTGTGGACGAACGCTGACGGTGGCTGTCTGCCCACGAAGGCTCCTTCGACGGCGGAGGCGATGAGAGCGGGGCCGCTCGGCATCAGCTGGTTCAGCAGTAGCTCCGGGGCGAACTACCCGCTCTTCGTCGATGGCTGGGTTCGCAGCGGCGCGACAAAGACGGTAGAGGCCCGCTTTGCCGACGGCACGACAGCGATGATCCCGGTTACCTGGGTCTCGGCGCCGGTCAACGCAGGCTTCCTCATCTACCCGGTTCCACCGGCTCGCCAGTCGCGAGTCAAAGCCCTCGCCTCCGTGGTCGCCCTCGATGCGAACGGCAAGGTCATCGGCAAGCAAAGCTTCCCGCTCACCAAGCCGCTCGATCAGGACGTGATGCAGACGCTGCCGGATGGAACCAAGGTTTCACTTCAGAGGCGTGCCCAGGCCTCCCGCGCCCGCAAGATCATCAGCTTCCGCACGACGACCGGCTCCGAAGGCTACGTCTGGGTCATGCCGCGCACCGGCGGCGGTGACTGCTACCTCTTCAACCGAGGATTCGGCTGCCTGGAGCCCCGCTTCGCATCCCAGATCCCGACGCTCAATGGCGGTCTGCTTGGGAGCACTAACCCTCCCCTTCTCTTCTTCTTGCAGGTCAAGCCCAACGTGGCCACGGTCGAGCTGCGATACCAGAACGGCGAGAACGAACGGTTGACGCCGATCGACGGCTTCGTGCTCACCGAGATCCTGCCGACCCACTACAAAGTTGGGACTCGCCTCGTGGCAGCCGTCGCGCTCGATCGGAACGGCAAGGCGATCTATACACAGCGCTACCAGCCGAAGGACGTCGGCACGTACCCGTGCCACACCCCGATCAACCTGGGGCATGGTGTGAACGCGTGCCCATGATCCGGCCAGCCCGCTAAACAAACTGCACCGCTCCTGCATCGTTTAGGTGATGGCGCGAGCCAAGTCGCTCACCGGCGAGCTTGAAACCGTCTACCGGCTTCGCTACCGACGCTTCCTACGTATAGCGACCGCGATCGTCGGCGACGAGGCAAGCGGGCATGACGCGGTGCAGGACGGGTTCGCGCAGGCGCTACGCGAGCAGGAGTCGTATCGCGGCGAGGGGCCGCTCGAGGCGTGGGTATGGCGGCTGGTCGTGAACGCCGCTCTCGCCGCTCATCGCCGCGCGGCAGCGCGGCGCGAAGGCTTCGCAGCGGTCGAGGTTTCGAGCACTAACGGTTATGTCTCGGACGAGTCGGGCGTGCGTGCCTGGCTCGCGGCTCTCCCGGAGCGTCAGCGGCTGGCTGTTTATCTCCGCTACTACGCCGACCTCGACTACCGCGCGATCGCCGTGGCACTGGGAGTCGAGGTGGGGACGGTGTCGGCGACGCTGAGTTCAGCGCATCAAGCGCTTCGCCGCTCATTGGAGGAGGTTGAGCGATGATCGATGTCGAGCCACTGATCGTCTCCGAACTGGAGCGCATGCTCCCGCTCCCTGACGGCAGTCGCGCGGACTGGAGTGATGCGTTGCGCCGCGCCGGTCTCACGAGTGCTCGTCGGCGCTGGCGGCCGGTGCTCGTTGCGGCGGTCGGCGTGGCCGCGCTCGTTGCGGTCGGTGTGGCAATCGCGGCTGGAATCGGTGCCTTCCATGGGATCAAGGCCGCTCAACATCCCCGCACCGCCGCCGACAGGCTCGATCCCGTCGTCGTCGCCTCAATCGTTTCGCACAACAAGCAGATGGTGCGGCTTACGCACAGCCGACGCGGTCTGCTGCAGCCTGACACCTCGCGGTTGGTCAGGCAGCTCCCGAACGGCGCCCGCGTCTTTGCCGTCGCCGCAACCGGCAACGAACTCTGCGTGGTGTTGGAGCGGCTGCCTCGACTCGGCCCGAACACGAAGCGTGGCGGCTACACAGAGGGATGCACCTCGCCGCTCACCCAGAAGGTGCCTTCGACCCTAGAGAGCTTCCGGGCATTCAAGAGTCCGCACGGGGAGTCGCCCGCGCTCAGCTGGGGCATCACCCTCGACGGTGCGACCTCCGTCTCGTTCCCGGCAAATCGGCACCTCACAATCACCGTTCCGGTCAAGCACAACGTCTGGGTCTACCTCGGCAAATGGTCGGCAACCGTCCGCGGGTTCACAGTCCACTTCAAAGACGGGCACACCGAGACGATCCCCTGATCGCCGCGAAATAGCAGCGAGACGAGCGCCCCCGATGGTCATCCTGGCCCGACTCTTGCCGCGATCCAGTGTTGTGGAATGACCCTCAGCGGGGTTTAGTGCGGCTCGTCCCAGATCGACCAGGCGTTCCGAGTGCGAGCGACATAGAACCACGGGTTGCCTCGCAAGGCGGGAGCCGACCGTTCGGCCGGGAGGAACACCTCTACAAGAACACTTCGGCGGAACGGCCGACCCCAGCAAGCCCGTCGCGTCGGCATGATGAATCCGCTCAGGCGAGTGTGGCTGACGAGCGTCACCCTTGCCTCCTCCAGTCGCAGATACGGCGTCGCACGCTTAGCGAGCGCCGGTAGGGCAGCCAACACGACGCGTCTTGCCTCGGTCATCCCAGCGGGGCCGAGCCTTAGCGCACCTCCTGGACATGCTCCCCAAGCCTGACTCTTACTCGGAGCTTCGATGGCCTCCCGGTCCAGATGCGCGACAACGGGATAGGAGCGCTCCGACGAAGCGACGGCCACAGCAGCCGGTGCCGTCACCGCTACGGCCACGAGAGCAATCGCCCTACGCACGCCCCCATCGTAGGTCGCCAAAGGCTTCAAGCGAAGGACGCCGAGATGGGCGAGTGTCCAGAGTTCGTCCCGAACGAGTTCCGATTGACGTTTACAGCTATGGGGCGGGCGTCCAGGACGCGACGATGTTTCCGGTGGCGTCGCGGCCGGTGATGGATGCAAGTTGGGATCCGGGCGGAAGCGCGCCTAGGAAGAGATGCTCCGCGACCGGAAGTGTCGTGGTGCTGCGGTCCGTGAGCGTCACGTCCAGGGTCGTTTCCGATCCGGTCACGGAACCGACGAGCACCATGTAGGCCGGGTGGTTTGCGTCGTTGTAGGTCTCTGGGGTGATGGCCGCGTCGTTGCTCGTCGTGCAGGAGCCGGTTCCGATCGCGTGATCTGTGCTGATGTCGGACTCCCAGCCGACGAACCAGCAGGTCCCGCTGCCGTCGGTTTCGGGCGCTGCCCAGAGGTCGAGCGGTCCGTCGGAGGTCTGCAGTTGCAGGACGCCGTGCGCCTTGCTGGCGTCGGCGGCGGGAAGGAGGTCCAGAATGGAGCCGGTCGTTGGGTTGATGGTCACCCGGGTGTAAGGGGAGAAGTTCTGCTGGATGACCTGCGGTGCGGGCGTCCCCTCGAAAGCGTTCACCGCGGTCCAGGCGGCGGGCGCCAGTACGAGCGCGGCGACCACCGCGATCGCGGCTGTGTAGCGGCGGCGGGAGCGCCGGGCGCGGTCGAGGACATCGCTCCAACTCCCCGTGTCCTTTTCGACCGGGACCAGCTCGTCAAGCAGGTGGTCGAGGTAGTCGGTCAGTCGTGAAGCCTCCTTCATCAGTGCGCCGCGCAGTGTCTGGCGCGCGGCGGAGAGGGTCGCGCCGACGGTGCCCGAGCTGATGCCCAGCGCCTCCGCGATGGTCGTGTAATCGAGGTCGGCGTAGTAGTGAAGAAAGAGCACCTCGCGCTGGCGCTCCGTCAGGAGCCCTAACGGGAGTCCGAGATCCTCGGCTCGGGTCGCGATCGGTTCCCGTAGCTCGACCTGCCGAATGCGCCGCCGCCGCGCGTCGCGGGCCGCGTTGACCACGATCCGTAACAGCCAGGACTCAAGCTGCCCGTCGCCGCGAAACCGCCTCCGCTTGCGAATCGCCTTGGCAAACGCCTCCTGCACAGCGTCGCGGCCCGACTCCTCATCCCCAGCAATCGCGGTCGCCGCCCGCCTGTACTCCGGCAGCCGCTCCCGATAGAGCGCCTCAAGCTCCTCCAGCATCACCCATATGACGCTAGAGGACAGCCGGATTCTTTACGCGCCCCGCAATCTCGCTGCGCAGCCCTCGCCTTGGCATAGCGCCTGAAGGTCCCGAGAGGGTCGAGCGCGTGCGAGAGCTGACCAACACGCTACGGCGTCGACGCCGTCGAGCTCGACCGGTCGATGGAGACCGCGCTCGAGATAGCCGGCGGCCTCGGCGGCAGCCGTCAGGTTTCTCTCTGCACGAGGTGATCGCGGCTGCGTGTGACCGCGCTCAAGCGGTAAGTGGCGCTCAGTTCCACACATGCAGAGACCCTCGACCTTGGGACTGCGAAAGCGTTGTAAGGCTCGGATTCGCTCGGGCTGAATCGAGTCTTCTCGTGCCTGCTGGCGCGGGTCAACAACGGGATGTTGACCTCGCCCTCGATTCCTGCGCCTGTGGCGCAGGCCAAGAACCCCGCATTTGCAGGCAATTCACAATGGGCCGTGCAGGGATCGAACCTGCGACCTTGGGATTAAGAGTCCCCTGCTCTACCAGCTGAGCTAACGGCCCCGGCGGGCGCCAATTGTAGCCGTGTGCAAATCGCTGGCCTTCCGGCTGCGGATCGTGCACACTGCTGCGAGCACCGGAAGCGCGGACTGGGGGGCTGAGCGACGAGCAGGGGTTCGGAGCCGCTCGCGACAACGGCTGAGACGGTCGACGATGCCGTCCGGCGGCTCGTCGTCGCGCGCTCGCACGACCTCGTCACGCTCTGCGACCCGACCGGTGCCATCGTCTACGCCTCCCCGTCGTGGTCGAGTCTCGGCTGGGATCCGGCCGCGCTCGCCGGCGTCGAGGCCCTCGAGCTGATCCATCCGGACGACGCCGACACGGCGACAGAGGCGTGGTACGAGGTCGTCGCCGGAACCGACGTCGACGCCGTGACGATCCGGGTGCGCCGGGCATCGGGGAGCTACGCGTCGTTCGAGGTGAACGGCTCCTCGGTTCGCGACGAAGACGGCGAGCTCCGCTTCCTGCTCGGGACCGCGCGCGACGTGAGCGAGCGTGAGGAGCTGCGCTCGCGCCTCCGCGACCTCGACGCGGTCTACCGCTTCGCGGACGCCGTCGCCGGTGCGCGCGCGCTCGAGGACGTGCTCGAGGCGGCGCTCGACGCGCTCCTCGAGGCCACCGGCGCCGACCGCGCCTCGGTCCTGGTCGCCGACGGCGAGGGCGTGCTGCGCTTCCGCACCTGGCGCGGCCTCTCGGACCGCTACCGCGCTGCGACCGAGGGCCACTACCCGTGGGAGCCGGGCGAAGCGGATCCGCAGCCGGTCCTCGTGAACGACGCGGCCGAAGCGGGCTTCGAGCCGGCGCTCGAGCGTGCCGTTCGCAAGGAGGCCATCGGTGCGCTCGCGTTCGTCCCGCTCGTCCGTGGCGGGCGCCTGCTCGGCAAGTTCGTGCTCTACCGCAACGGGCCGCACGACTGGAGCGACCGGGAGGTGCTCCTGTCGAGGACGATCGCGAACCACCTTGCGTCGGTGACCGAGCGGACGGAGGCGCAGCACGACCTGCACGAGTCGCGCGAGCAGCTCGCGAGCATCCTGCGGACGGTCGACGAAGGGATCACCGCGACGAGCCGTGACGGCCGCGTCCTCTTCGCCAACGATACGGCGGCGCGAGCCGTGGGGCTGGCCTCAGCCGAAGACCTGGTCGCGCTGTCGCCCGGGGAACGGTTCGCCCTCTACGACGTGTTCGACGCCGACGGGGCTCGCGTCGCGGACGAGGATCTACCCACCTCGCGCGCGCTCGCGGGAATCGAGAGCTCCGCGGTCGTCCGGCTCCGCGCGCGATCGGCGGACTCGGAGCGCTGGCTTGCGCTGCGCTCGACGCCGGTCTTGACCCCGGACGGCGGCGTCGAGCTCGTCGTCGACGTCACGCGCGACATCACGCAGGAGACGCTCGCCGCTGAGCGCGAGGCGTCGGCGCTGCGCGAGGCCGAGACGTCGCGTGCCAGGCTCGCACTGCTGCTCGAAGCGACGGAGCAGCTGAGCCAGACGCTCGACTACCAGGAGCTGCTGCGGCGGGTGCCGCGGCTCGTCGTCCCGCGCATCGCCGACGGCTGTCACGTCTACATCGCACGCCACGAGGACTCGGAGCTCGTCCGCGTCGCGCACGCCCACGTGGAGCCGCGCATCTCGAAGCTTCTCGACACGATCGACGCCGTCTACGACGTGTCGCGCCACCGGCGGATTCCCGTGGTCGAGGTCTTCCGGTCGGGCAAACCCATCCACCAGGCCGCTCTGTCGCGGCCCCTGCGGAAGGTCGCGCGGCCCGGCGAGGAGGAGCGCGTCCACATGGAGTCGCGGTCGCTCATCGTCGTCCCGCTCGAGACCGGCGGCAGGCGGCTCGGCGTTCTCGCCGTCACTTCGGCCGAGCCCGGCCGGCACGGGAGCGAGGACTTCGAGCTCGTCTCCGAGCTTGCGCGGCGCGTGTCGCTCGCGCTCGACCTCGTCGGTCTCCACCGGCGCGCGCAGGACTCGCTGGCGCAGCTGCAGGCGGTGATCGCGCAACTCCCGCTCGGCGTCGCCATCACCGATGCGAGCCATCGCGTCGTCGTCCGCAACGAGGAGCTCGAGCGGGTCTGGGGCGCGCCGGTTCCGCTGGGCTCCGACCACCGAGAGTCCGGCACGGACACGACCGGCTGGCCGCTCGAGCGGGCGATCGAGACCGGCGAGGTGACGATCGCCGAGCGGCGAGAGCTCGAGCGCGAAGACGGGACGCGCACGCTCGAGATCAGCGCGGCGCCGGTGCGCGACGCCGGCGGCGCGATCGTCTCCGCCGTCGCGATCGCCGCCGACGTCACGCGCCGCAGCCGGTCGGAGGAGCAACTGCGCTTCCTCGCCGAGGCCAACGAGTTGCTCGCGGCGAGCCTCGACTGGGAGTCGACGCTCGCCGCGATCGCGGAGCTCGCCGTGCCTGCGCTGGCCGGCTATCTCGTGATCGACCTGCTCGACGACGAGGACGAGCTCCACTGGGTCGTCGCCGTCCATGCCGACCCGGAGAAGACCGAGCTCGTCCGTGAGCTGCGCGGGCGCTACCCGCCGACGCTGTCGACCCATCCGATCCAGGTCGCGCTCCGGTCGGGTGAGCCGCAGCTGCTGCCGGACCTCCAGGCAGAGGCCGACGCGATGGCGCACGACACGAAGCACGCGCGCGCGATCCGGCGGATCGCGAACACCTCCGGCATCGTCGCGCCGCTCGTCGCCCGGGGCCGGACGCTCGGCGCGATCAGCCTCGGCACGATCGAGGGCCAGCCGCGTTTCGACGAGTCCGACCTCGCGATGGCGACGGAGCTCGCCCGGCGGATCTCGCTCGCGCTCGACAACGCGCGCCTTTTCGCGGAAGCGCAGGAGCGTGGGCACGCCGCCGAGGCGCTCGAATACGTCGACGACGGGGTTTTCCTCGTCGATGAGGCCGGCATCGTCCGCCTCTGGAATCCGACCGCCGCGATCAGCCTGCGACGGCTCGCCGTGGAGGCCGTCGGCCGGCCGATTGCGGAGCTGCTGGGAGACTGGCCGTCGCTCCAGTCGCGCATCCCCGTCGCCTCCGAGCCGCAGGCGGGAGGTTCCTCCCGCGCGCAGACGCTGCCCGTCGAGGTGCAGGGCGAGGAGCGGTGGCTGTCGATCTCCGCCGTCCGCTTCCGGGGCGGCACCGTGTACGCGTTCCGCGACGTCACCGACGAACGAGCCGTCGAGCAGATGAAGACGGACTTCGTCTCGACCGTGTCGCACGAGCTTCGCACGCCGCTGGCCGCGATCTACGGGGCGGCGATGACGCTGCGGCGGCGGGACGTCGCGCTCGACGAGCCGCAGCGCGACAGGCTGCTCGAGGTCGTCTCGAGCGAGGCCGACCGCCTCGCGCGCATCGTGAACGACATCCTCTGGGCAAGCCGCCTCGAGTCGGGCCGCATGAGCATCGCGATCGAGCGGTGCGACGGCGGGGCTCTCGCCACCGAGGTCGTGGACGTTCTTCGCGCGCGGGCGCCGGAGGGGATCGAGGTCGCCGTGAAGAAGGCACGCGGGCTGCCGTCCGTCGCGGCCGACCCCGACAAGCTGCGCCAGATCCTCACGAACCTGATCGACAACGCGATCAAGTATTCGCCGGACGGCGGCCGCGTCGAGGTGGAGATCGGCCGCAGCGGCGGGCGCGTCCGGTTCCGGGTCAGCGACGAGGGGCTCGGCGTGCCGCCCGCGGAGCAGGACCGGATCTTCGAGAAGTTCTTCCGGCTCGACCCGAACCTCACGCGCGGGGTCGGCGGCACCGGCCTCGGCCTCTACATCTCCCGTGAGCTCGTGGCGCGCATGAACGGCCGCGTCTGGGTCGACTCCGACGGCCGAGGCGGGTCGTCGTTCTTCGTCGAGCTCCCGATCGCCTGACCTGTCTCGTGCGGACACGGCCGGAACCAGGTTCCGGCCGTGTCCGATCTGGGCCTGTCGCTTCTAGTAGGGCGGGGATCCGCCCGCGGGGCCCTCGTCGTAATACGTCGTCCGGCGGCGGTTGAAGTAACCCGGGCCGGCCCACGAGGACCAGAAGATCAACGACAGCAGGATTCCGACGATGCCCACGATCAGCAGAATCCAGCCAATCGTGTGGATGTCGACGCCGGAAACCGTCGCGTTCACGGCGAAGGCGAGCACGGCGCCTACGGCCGCGAGGATTAGTCCTACTCCGAGACCCATGCTTCCTCCTTTTGACGGGGTCCGGAAGAGAAACGCACGAGGGCCGCTTCGAGGTTCGGTCGGCGGAACTTTCGTCTAGGCTCCGAGACGGATGCGCAGGGGCTCCATCGTCGCGCTCTTGGGGATCGCATTGATCGCTGGCGGGGTGGCCGCTGCCGTCGCCCTGCTGCTGCCGTGGTTGCCCGCCGACGCCTCCCGCCAGGCGGGTCGCATCGACTTCGTCTTCTGGTTCGTGATCGCGATCTGCATCGCGATCTTCGCCCTCGTCGCCGCGGTGATGCTCTACTCGGTCTTCCGCTTCCGCGCGCAGCCCGACGACCACTCCGACGGTCCGCCGGTGCACGGCCACACCGGCCTTGAGATCGCCTGGACCGCGATTCCGTTCGTCCTCGTCACCGCGATCGCGATCGTGAGCGCGATCGTCCTCTCCCGGAACGACGCCGAGGCGGGGAACACACTGCGCATCGACGTGACCGCGCAGCAGTTCAAGTGGACGTTCAGCTATCCCGAGGCGCACAACGCCACGAGTCCCGTGTTGCGGCTGCCGGAGGGGCGCTCGATCGAGCTCGAGATGCGCTCGCTCGACGTGATCCACGCCTTCTTCGTCCCGGAGTTCCGGACGAACGAGGACATCGTGCCCGGACTTGTCACGACGGTCCACGTCACGCCCGACCGGGCTGGCACGTTCCCGCTGATCTGCAACGAGCTGTGCGGCCTCGGTCACGCGCTCATGCGGACCCAGGCGATCGTGATGCCGGCGCGCGCGTTCGACGCGTGGCTGAGGCAGCAGGCGAAGGCGGCCGCGCCGGCGTCCTCGTCCTCGTCGTCTGCGGCCGCCGGCCTGTCGGTCTTCAACGCGAACGGCTGCTCGGGCTGCCACACCCTGAGCGCCGCGCACGCTTCCGGGACGGTCGGGCCCGACCTCGACAAGCTCGTCTCGTACGCACAACAGGCGCACCGGCCGCTCGCCGCGTTCGTCCGCGAGTCGATCGTCAGCCCGAACGCGTACGTTCAGCCCGGCTATGCGAAGAGCATCATGCCGCAGACCTTTGGGCGCTCCCTGGCGAAGACGCAGCTCGACGCAGTCGTGACCTTCCTCGTCCAGTCGGCCCAGCAAGCGAGCAAGAAGGGATGAATCCAGCGTGAGCACCGCCGAGACCGGCCACGACGCCCAGCACGTGTCGGCCCCGACCGGAGGCGGCGGGTGGCGCAGGCTCTACCGCGGCGGCCTCCTGCGGGCGGCGTGGATGTTCCCGCTGTTCGGCGGGATCGGCTTCGGCCTCGTCGTCCTCGCCCGCTGGGCCGGCGGCTGGCACCCGATCCTCGCGACGGAGCCGCTCGTCCTCGTCGCGGCTCTCGTCACCGCTCCGATCGGCTTCCTCGCCGGCATCGGCGCCTTGGACTACTGGACGTACTACGCGCTCGGCTTCCCGTCGCGCGCGGAGGACCACTCGGGTCACGGCGCGCGGAGCTGGCGCGACTACCTGCGCGTGAACACCGACCACAAGGTGATCGGCGTCCAGTACCTCGTCACGACCGTCTTCTTCTTCCTCGCGGGCGGCCTTCTCGCGCTGCTCGTGCGCGCCGAGCTCGCGAAGCCGGGAACCCAGTACTTCGACCCGCAGACGTACAACGGGCTCTTCTCCGTCCACGCGTCGCTCATGATCTTCCTCTTCGTGATCCCGGCCTTCGCCGGGCTCGCGAACTTCGTCGTGCCGCTCATGCTCGGGGCGGCGGACATGGCGTTCCCGCGCCTCAACGCGCTCTCGTTCTGGCTGCTGCCGATCGCCGGAGTCATGATGCTGAGCTCGTTCTTCATGCCGAACGGCGCCTTCGCCGGCGGCTGGACGGGCTACGCGCCGCTCAACTCGGGCCACCAGCCGATCGGCGCGATCTTCTTCAACCAGGGAGTCCAGTGGGCGGGAGCGTCGTCGATCATGACCGCCCTCAACTTCCTCGTCACCATCATCACGATGCGCGCGCCGGGGATGACCTTCTGGCGCATGCCGCTGCTCGTCTGGGCGAACTTCACGACGTCATTGCTCGTCGTGATCGCGACGCCGTTCATCGCCGGGTCGCAGTTCTTCTCGATGTTCGACCACGTGATGCACACCGCTTTCTTCAACCCGGTCGGCGGCGGCTACCCGCTCGGCTACCAGCACATCTTCTGGTTCTACTCGCACCCGGCCGTCTACATCATGATGCTGCCCGGCTTCGGGATCATGAGCGAGGTCATATCTGTCTTCAGCCGCAAGCCGATCTTCGGCTACCGGCTGATGGCGCTTTCCCTGATGGCGATCGTCGTGCTCGGCTTCTCGGTCTGGGCGCACCACATGTTCACGAGCGGCATGTCGTCGTGGCTGCGCGTGCCGATGATGATCACGACGCTCCTCATCGCCGTCCCGACCGGGATCAAGATCTTCAGCTGGCTCGCGACGATGTGGGATGGGAAGCTCCATTTCCGCACGCCGATGCTGTTCGCGCTCGGCTTCCTGTCGATGTTCGTGATCGGCGGACTCTCGGGCGTGATGCTCGGCGCCGTCCCGATCGACATCCACGTCACCGACACGTACTACGTCGTGGCGCACATCCACTACGTGCTCTTCGGCGGCTCGGTGTTCACGATCTTCGCCGGCATCTACTACTGGTTCCCGAAGATGACGGGCCGCATGTACAACGAGCGGCTCGGCAAGCTTCATTTCTGGCTGACGTTCGTCGGCTTCAACCTCACCTTCTTCCCGATGCACATCCTCGGGACGGAGGGAATGATCCGCCGCGTCGCCGACTATCCGCCGCGCTTCGCCGATCTCAACATGTTCATCTCGCTCGCGTCGTTCGGGCTCGGCGTGTCGGTGGTCGTGTTCCTCTACAACATGATCACGAGCTGGCGATTCGGCGAGATCGCGCCCGCGAACCCGTGGCGCGCCCTGACGCTCGAGTGGCAGGTCACGTCGCCGCCGCCGATCTTCAACTTCGACGAGATTCCACAGGTCGTCGGTTCGCCCTACGAGTACGGCGTGCCGGGCGCGCAGCATGCGGTGCTGGCGCCGTCGCGGGCACGCGAGGTGGAGGAGGAGGCTGTGCCGGTATGAGCCACTTGCTCGTCGTCGCGAACGAGACCGTCGACGCGAAGACCCTGCGCGAGGCACTCGCAGCCCGCGGCGACGACCTCCACGTCACGGTCGTCTCGCCAGTGAACGAGCCGAAGCGGGGCTACGTCGTCTACACCGACACCCGCCGTGCCTCGGCGCAGCGCCGGCTCGAGCGGGCGCTGGGCCACCTGCGCGCGGCCGGGGTCCCGGCCGACGGCTACGTCGTCGAGGGGGATCCCGCGGCCGCGGTCCGCGACGCGGTCGCCCAGCTGGAGCCGCCCGTGGAGGAGGTCCTCGTCTCGACGCACCCGGAGGAGAAGTCCGGCTGGCTGCGGCGGAGCGTCGTCGACCGGATCCGTGCCGCCGCCGGCCCGGTGCCGGTCGAGCATCTCGTCTCCCGCCCTGAGGCGTCGGATGAGAAGAACGTGCTCGTGATCGCGAACGAGACCGTGCTCGGCGAGCCCCTCCTGGAGAAGATCCGCGAGCGTGCCGCGGCGAGCCCGGCGAGCTTCCTG
Organism: uncultured Actinomycetes bacterium; assembly: GCA_963796265.1. Taxonomy (GTDB): domain Bacteria; phylum Actinomycetota; class Thermoleophilia; order Gaiellales; family Gaiellaceae; genus Palsa-739. The sequence goes on from CAWCLA010000003.1 coordinate 733,738, forward strand.
ATCATGTCGCCGCAGAGCGACCCGACCGCGGGCGAGCATCCCGACGCAGAGCGGCGGCTGAAGCGCGCGCTCTCGCAGCTGCGCGGCGAAGGGATCGACGTGCACGGCCAGGTCGCGCACCCGGATCCGTTCAGCGCGGCGATGGAGGCCGTCCACGACGAGCGCGTCGACGAGATCGTCGTCTCCACGTTCGAGCCGCTCAGCTCCGGCTGGCTGCGCGGGCATGTCGTCGAGCGGCTGCGCAAGGACACCGACCTGCCCGTCGACCACGTGATCGTCGCCAAGGCCGAGGCGGAGGTGACGGCATAGCCACGTACTCCCACGCCGAGCCGCTCGGGCACGACGAGCACGAGCAGCACGGACCGCCCGCGCCGCACTACAGCTCGCGGATCAAGCCGGAGACCCTCGGCATGTACCTCTTCATCGCGTCGGAGATCATGCTCTTCGGCTCGTTCTTCACGGCCTACTTCTTCGTCCGGATCGTGAACGGGACGCCGTGGCCGACGCCGCCCTACCACCTGCCGGTCTTCGTCGCCACGATCAACACGCTCATCCTCATGACCTCGAGCGCGACGATGCACTGGGGGACGCAGGCGATCAAGCGCGGCAACGTCTGGGGGATGAGGGCCGGCCTGCTTCTGACCTTCCTCATGGGCTCGGCCTTCCTGATCTCGCAGATCTTCGAGTACATGCGGGCCGGCTTCAACACGTCGAACGGCGCGTTCCCGACGATCTTCTTCTGCCTGACCGGCCTCCACGGCTGCCACGTCTTCGTCGGCCTCTCGATCCTGCTCTTCATGACGATCCGCGCCTTCCGCGGGCACTTCTCGGCCGAGCACCATCACGGTGTCGAGATCGGCGGGATCTACTGGCACTTCGTCGACGTGATGTGGATCGTCGTCTTCACGACGGTCTACGTTCTCTGAGCTTCGGGTACAGGCGCGGAGATGCGCAACCCGCTCCGCAGCGAGGCCGAGGCGTTCCGTTTCCTCGTCGTCGTGGTCGTCGGCGCGGCCGTCGTCATCGCTGCGTCCTTCGCGAACACATGGGCGGGGGTAGCGGTCGCCGTCCTCGCCTTTGTCGCGCTCGGCTGGTGGTTGAGGCAGGAACCGGTGCCGGGCGCCGCCGCCCCGGCCGCCTCGCTCGTCTCGGGGACGCCTGCGGGGACGCGGCGCGTGCTCGTCGTCGCGCCGCCGGGAACCGAGAGCGTTGCCGTGCCCGAAGGGGCCGAGGTGCTCGTCGTCGTGCCTGCGCTTGCGGCCCCGATCGAGGCGTACACCGGCGCCGTCGACGACCGTCGCAGCGACGCCGAGTCGACCGCGGCCACGCTCGAGTCGCGACTCCCCGGCGCGCGGGTGGAGGTGGGCGCCGACGATCCCGCGCTCGCGGTCGAGGACGCCCTGCGCCTCTTCGGTGCGGACGAGGTGATCGTCGTCGGCAACGACGGGATGGTGCAGGCGATCCGCGAGCGGGTCGCGCTTCCCGTCAGCCGCGCGTAGCTACTTGCCGGCGGAGGAGGAGACGTACTTCGCGACGGCCTGGATCTAGGCCGGGCTCAGCTTCCCCTTGAACGCCGGCATGATCTGGCGCCGTTCTTGACCTGGTGGACGACGATCGCCGGCGCCGGCGCGATCTGGTCGAGGTTCGGGCCGATCGTCCCCGCCGCTCCGGCGGCGGCGAGCGTGTGGCAACCGGCGCCAGGCTCTTGAAGATCGCCGCCCCGTCCGTGCCCAGGCTCGAGGGGGAGACCTACGGCCCGCCCGTACCTGCGACCGAGGCGACGTATGCGGCCACGTCTACCGCGTCCTGGCCGGTGACGATGTTCGCCGGCATCGGTGTCTGCGTCGTGAACTTCTTGTTCGTCGTGTACGTCGCGACCTCGCCCGAGCCGAGGCGGATCTGGTCGAGGACGACGTTCTCGATGGCGCTCTCCTTGTAGCCCTGCTGACGATCAGCTGCGAAGGCGTCGTCGAGGCTCGGGCCGAGCGTTCCGCTCGTGCCCGCCGCCTGCAGCGTGTGGCAGACGCCGCATTTCTGCGTGAAGAGCTGCTGGCCGGCCTGTGTGTCCGGCCGCTGCCCGTTGCTCGCGACGCCGCCCGTGCCGCAGCCGGCGGCGAGTAGCGCTGCTGCCACGAGCCCTGCCCCCAAGACCCCGACCCGGTGCGCCTGCCTCAACCCTGCTCGGCTCCGATCGCCGACACGGCCTCCTCGCGCGTGGGGTAGATCGTGAAGACCTTGTCGAGCCCGGTGATCTCGAAGATCTTCGTGATGTTGCGGTCGTTGCAGGCGAGCGAGAGCTGGCCGTCGTTCGTCCGCAGCCGCTTGACGCCGCCTACGAGAACGCCGAGCGTCGTCGAGTCGATGAACGTCGTCCCGCTGAAATCGACGACGACCTGCTTGCCGCCCTGTGCGATCACCTCGAGCAGCTGCTGCTTGAACTCGGGCGCCGTGTACAGATCCACCTCGCCGGTGAGCGAGATGACGTACGCGTCACCGCTGAGCTGCTCTGTCTTGATGTCGAAGTTCATGCGCAGGCCCCCCGGAGTCGCTCTCTCGAGCCAGGCCGGAGTCTATCCGTGTGATCGAAAGCGCAACCGCGCTACTTCTTGCCGTTGCTCGACTTGATGGTGGCCGACGACTTCGCCGGCGTCGTCGCCTTCTCGAGCTGCTTGATGTGGGACTTGATCTGACCGCGCTGCGGCGAGTTGGGCGAGAGCTTCAGCCAGCGCTTCCATGCCTTGATCGCGGTCGGGTAGTCGCCGGCGTACTCGCCGGTGGTGGCGAGCTGCTCCTGCGCCGCCGAGTTGTGGGGCTGGAGCTTCGCCGCCGTCTTGTAGTCGGTGACCGCGGCACTCAGCGCCGCGGACGCCTGCTGGGAGAGCGTCGAGCTCTGGGTCGTGGCCTGCTGCGCTGCCACCTGGTAGGCCGAATTCGTGCCGATCGCCTGCGCAAGCGTGCCACCGGGCAGGAAGGGCTGGCTGGGATCTGCGAGCTGAGCCGCCTGCTGCGCCGCCTGGAACTGCTTCGCATACGACTGCCCTTGCGCAAACTCGAGGCTGCCGAGCTCGGACCACGCATTCGCATCCTTCTTCTTCACCCCGACGTAGCTCTGGAGCGCGCTGATCGCCTGCGCCGTGTCGCCCTCTGTCTCGTAGGCGGTGGCGAGGTCGCGATACCCCTTCGCCGGGTGGTCCTTGATCTCACTCTTCGCCTTCGAGACCGAGCTGCCGTTGCCGCCGAAGAGGCCCGAGTACAGCTGGCTCAACCCGCCCGCGCCCGAGCCGACGCCGACGCCGACGAACGTAAGGGCGAAGACGAGCGCGAGCACGGCGTACAGCCACCTCTGGCCGCGCCGGAGGCGCATGAAGAAGAGCTGCTGGTTCGGGTTGCCGCCGCCGCTGTGCCGCCGCCGGCGCCGTCCGCGAGCCGCTTTGGGCTGTTGAGCCCTCGCCTTCGCCTGCTGTTTCGCCTTGACCGCTGCTCTGGCCATCTACGCGCGCAGAGTAGCCGAGGCTGGAGCGGCTCTCGCCTGGCGCCGCTCGACCAGCACCGCGAGCCAGATCGACCCCTCGAAGAGCGCCCACATCGGGAGCAGCTCGAGGAACGTCGTCACGGGATCGGGGCCTGGCAGCGCGAGCGCGATCGCCGCAGTGACGAGATAGCCCATCCGCCGTTGCCGGCGTAGCGTCCGGGAGCTGAGCACGCCGAGGTACACGAGCCCGAGCACGGCCAGCGGCGTCTGGAAGACGAGCACGATCCCGACGAGCACGGTCGCGACGAAGTTGTAGTACGACGACGCCCGGATCAGGTGCCGGAAGTGCGTGTCGTCGTAGTTCGTGAGGAAATGGACGGCGCGTGGCAGGAGCACCCAGTAACCGAAGGCGACGCCGGCTGCGCCGAGCACGACGGCGGCCGCCGCGAGGCCGAGCACCCGGCGCTCCGACGCCGGATCGAAAGCCGGCACGAAGAAGAGCCAGAGCTGCCAGAGGAGGACGGGCAAGGCGAGCACGAAGCCCGCGTAGAGGCTGACAGTCAGGCTCACCGTGAACGGTTCCGCGACCCCGAACGTGGCGAGTCTGTGGTGGCCGGCGGGCAGGGGCCGGTTGAGCCAGTCGAGGACGTGCCCGTGGAAGATGAACGCGACCACGGTCCCGAGGACGAGCGCGCCGAGCATGACGAAGAGACGGCCCCGCAACTCCTCGAGATGCTCGCCGAGCGTCGCCTCCTCGGCGTGGCCGAGACGGCGCGGAAGCCTCGCCATGGCCTGCCTAGACGGACTCGCGCTCGGTCGGCGCCGCCGTCGTCGGCGTCGCCGTCGGCTCCGCGGGCGGGAGCTCAGCCGGTGGGTCGGGAGCGGCCGGGGTGTTGCCGGTGATCGCGTCCTTGAACTCGCGCATCCCGGACCCGAGCGCCTTCCCGATCTCCGGCAGTCGCTTGCCGCCGAACAGGAGTAGCGCGATCAGGAGGAGCAAGACGATGTGCCAGGGAGTCTGGAAATACCCCACGAGGGCAGAGTAGCGCCTGTGCCTCAGCGTTTGCTCTGGGTCGGGCCCGGACAGGGCCTCTGCGGCTAGACTGGTCGAGGCTGGACCGGGCGGGGCGAAAGCCCCGCTCTTTGGGGAAAGAGGAGTGATTTCGTGGCATTGCTGAAACTGGAGAACCTGCACGTCGCGCTCGAGGACGGCACCGAGATCGTCAAGGGCGTCGATCTCGAGGTCGATACGAACGAGGTGCACGCGATCATGGGCCCGAACGGCTCCGGCAAGTCCACCCTGGCCTACGCGCTCATGGGCCACCCGTCCTACGAGATCACCGAGGGGCGCCTGCTCTTCGACGGCGAGGACGTGACCGAGCTCGGCGCCGACGAGCGCGCCCAGCGCGGACTGTTCCTCGCCTTCCAGTACCCGCATGCCATTCCCGGCGTCACCGTGACGAGCTTCCTGCGCAGTGCGATCAACGCCGTGCGCAAGGCGCGGAACGGCGGCACCGACGACCCGATCTCGATCCCCGAGTTCCGCAAGGAGCTGCTCGCGCAGATGGACGGGCTCAAGGTCAGCCGCGAGCTCGCCTCGCGCTACCTCAACGACGGCTTCTCGGGCGGCGAGAAGAAGCGGGTCGAGATCCTCCAGATGGCGATGCTGAAACCGCGCATCGCGGTGCTCGACGAGACCGACTCGGGTCTCGACATCGACGCGCTGCGCGTTGTGGCGGGAGGCGTGAAGGAGCTCGTCGGCCCCGAGATGGGCGCGCTCGTGATCACGCACTACCAGCGGATCCTCGACTACATCACGCCCGACAAGGTGCACGTGTTCGTCGACGGCCGGATCGTCGAGCAGGGCGGTCCGGATCTCGCGAAGAAGCTCGAAGCGGAGGGTTACGACCCTTTCATCCAGGCAGCAACGGTGGGGAGTGAGGCTTGATGGCTCAGACAGAGACCGAGATCGTCCAGGGGATCGGCTCCGACTACGCGATCAAGTACGGCTTCCACGCCACCGAGGACTACTTCTTCAAGTCTGGCCGTGGTCTCTCCCACGAGCTCGTCGATGCCATCTCGTCGCACAAGGACGAGCCCGACTGGATGCGCAAGTTCCGGCATCGCAGCCTCGACTACTTCTTGGCGCGTCCGTTGCCGCAGTGGGGCGGCAATCTGAACGACATCGACTTCGACAACATCTTCTACTACATCAAGCCGACCGAGAATCAGGCCGACTCGTGGGAGGATCTGCCGGCCGACATCAAGGACACCTGGGACAAGCTGGGCATCCCGGAGGCGGAGAAGAAGTACCTCGCGGGGGTTGGCGCGCAGTACGAGTCGGAGGTCGTCTACCACAAGCTGCAGGAGGACCTGACGAAGAAGGGCGTGCTCTTCCTCGACATGGACTCCGGGTTGCGCGAGCACGAGGAGCTCGTGAAGCAGTACTTCGGGACGATCATCCCCCAGAACGACAACAAGTTCGCGGCGCTCAACTCGGCGGTCTGGTCGGGAGGCTCGTTCATCTACGTGCCGCCGGGCGTGCACATCGAGATGCCGCTGCAGGCGTACTTCCGGATCAACGCCGAGAACATGGGCCAGTTCGAGCGCACGCTGATCCTCGTCGACGAGGGCGCCTACGTGCACTACGTCGAGGGCTGCACGGCGCCGATCTACTCGACGGACTCGCTCCACTCGGCGGTCGTCGAGATCGTCGTCAAGAAGGGCGGTCGCTGCCGCTACACGACGATCCAGAACTGGTCGAACAACGTCTACAACCTCGTCACGAAGCGCGCCGTCGCCTACGAGGACGCGACGATGGAATGGGTCGACGGGAACCTTGGCTCGAAGCTGACGATGAAGTACCCGGCGATCTGGCTCGTCGGCGAGCGGGCGCACGGCGAGGTGCTCTCGATCGCGTTCGCCGGCTCCGGGCAGCACCAGGACGCGGGCGGCAAGGCCGTCCACGTCGCGCCGAACACGTCGTCCGTGATCACGTCGAAGTCGATCTCGAAGAACGGCGGGCGCGCGGGCTACCGCGGCCTGCTCCAGGTCGACAAGAACGCGGTCGGGTCGAAGTCGAAGGTCGTGTGCGACGCGCTGATCCTCGACGAGGAGTCGCGCTCCGACACGTACCCGTACATCAAGATCGACGCAGACGACGTCGACATCGGACACGAGGCGACGGTCTCGAAGATCGGCGAGGAGCAGCTCTTCTACCTCATGTCGCGCGGGCTGACCGAGGCCGAGGCGAGTGCGATGATCGTGAGCGGCTTCGTGGAGCCGATCACGAAGGAGCTGCCGCTCGAGTACGCGGTCGAGATGAACCGCCTGATCCAGCTGCAGATGGAAGGGTCGGTCGGTTGATCGTCGAGCGGACGGACTTCGTCTCCGTGCCGGTCACCGATGTGGAACGGGCGAAGCGGTTCTACGGCGAGACGCTCGGCCTGCCCGAGATCGAGCACCCCGAGCAGGGCTTCCCCGAGTACCAGCTCGGCGAGAACGTCAGCCTCTACCTCCTGCAGATGGAGAAGATCGGAAGCGAGTTCTCCGGGCCGCACACCGCCTCGATCGCGCTGCGTGTGCCCGACGTCGCGGCGGCGCAGGCCGAGCTCGAGGCGAAGGGCGTCGAGTTCGGCGGCGAGCCGTTCGACACCGGCGTCTGCCACATGGCGGTCTTCAAAGACGCGGACGGGAACTCGCTCATGCTGCACCGCAGGTACGCGCCGCATGAGTCGTAGCACCGCGCTCGCCGCCTACCAAGCGCTACCGCTGCCCGACACGACCGAGGAGCACTGGCGCTTCACCGACCTGCGCGGCTTCGATCCCGATGTGTTCACGGGATCCGCGTCCGCCGAGATCGAGACGCTGCTCGACCTCGACGTTGCCGGCTTCGCGACCGTCACCGCCGATGGGATCGAGATCGAGAAGGCGCCCGACGGCATCGTCTTCGCGCCGCTGCCGGAGGACCACGAGCGGCTCTATTCCCTCGTCGGCTGGGACGAGAAGTTCGCGGCCCACAACGCGGCGCTCTGGAAGCACGGCCTGCTCGTCGTCGTCCCGAAGGGCGTCGTGCTCGAGAAGCCGCTGTACGTCCGCATCTCGGCGACCGGCCAGACGTTCTGGCGGCTCGTCGTCGTCGCGGAGGAGGGCGCGCGCGCGTCGATCATCGAGGAGTACGCGTCGCCGTCGCCCGACACCGAGGCCTACTCGAACGCCGTGACCGAGCTCTTCGTCGAGCCGGCCGCGAAGCTCGAGTACGTCTCCCTCCAGAATCTCTCCCAGGAGACGTGGCATTTCGCGAGCCATCACGCGCGCGTCGAGCGCGACGCGGAGCTCGACTGGGTCGCCGCCGGCTTCGGCTCGAAGAAGGGCAAGACGCGGATCCAGAACGACCTCGCGGGCCGCGGCGCCACGTCGCGTGTCACCGGCGCCTACTTCGCCGACGGTACGCAGCACCTCGACTACGACACGTTCCAGGAGCACATCGCGCCCGACTGCGAGTCGGACTTCGCCTTCAAGGGCGCGCTGCGGGACGAGGCGACGGTGGTCTGGCGCGGGATGATCCGCGTCGAGAAGGACGCCCAGAAGACGAACGCGTACCAGGAGTGCCGCAACCTCATGCTGAGCCCGGCGACGCACGCCGTGCCGATCCCCGGGCTGGAGATCCTCGCCAACGACGTTCGCTGCACCCACGGCGCGACCGTCGGCCGGGTCGACCGGGAGGACCTCTTCTATCTGATGAGCCGCGGCCTGCCGCGCTTCGAGGCGGAGCGCCTGATCGTGCGTGGCTTCTTCCAGGAGATCCTCGACCGGATCGAGCTCGAGCCGGTGCGCGACGCGGTCACCGCGGCGCTCGAGGCGCGGATCCCGCAGGCGTAGAAGCTCTCAGCCGGCTCATCCGGGACTTACGTATTCCTGGAACGATTGCGGGTTCAACGACTCGGGAGGAGCTCTCGTGACCGACCAGGACCGCAGCAGCCCGTCCCTCGCAGGCGCCGGGGTGAGCGACCGGCTCGAGCAGGCGCTTTTCGAGATCCGCCGCGTGATCGCCGGCCAGGACGCGATGCTCGAGCGGGTGCTCGTCTGCCTGCTCGCGCAGGGGCACCTGCTGATCGAGGGCGTTCCCGGGCTCGCGAAGACGCTGACGATCAAGACCACCGCGAGCGTGCTCGGCGGCTCGTTCTCCCGCATCCAGTTCACGCCCGACCTCGTCCCGGCCGACCTCATCGGCACGAGGATCTACCGGCCCGACCGCGGCGAGTTCGACACCGAGCTCGGCCCGGTCTTCTGCAACTTCCTGCTCGCCGACGAGATCAACCGGGCGCCCGCGAAGGTGCAGTCGGCTCTGCTCGAGGTGATGCAGGAGCGGCAGGTCACGATCGCGCACGCGAATCACCCGGTGCCGGAGCCGTTCCTCGTCCTCGCGACCCAGAATCCGATCGAGTCGGAGGGGACATATCCGCTGCCGGAGGCGCAGATCGACCGCTTCATGCTCAAGATCCTGATCGGCTACCCCGAGCACGACGAGGAGCTGACGATCGTGCAGCGGCAGCTCGTCGCCCATCCGGAGCTGCGCGAGGTGCTGAGCCTCGAGGAGCTGCGCGCGCTGCAACGGGAGGCCGAGAGCGTCTACGTCGATCCGGCGCTCGTCTCCTATGCCGTCGCGCTCGCGACGGCGACGCGCGACCCGGCCGGCGCCGGGCTCGCCGACCTCGCCGGGTACGTCGAGTACGGCGCCTCGCCGCGCGGCCCGATCGCCGTCACGCAGGCGGCGCGCGCGCTCGCGCTCCTGCGCGGACGCGACTACGCGACCGCCGAGGACGTGCGCGTGCTCGCGAAGGACGCGCTCCGCCACCGGCTCGTCCTCAGCTACCAGGCGTTGGCCGAGAACGTGGGCGCGGACGCGATCCTCGACCGAGTGCTGGCGGCGGTGCCGGTTCCGGAGGTGAGCACGGCGCGTCCGGCCGTCGCGTGAGCGCAGACACGGAACGCCGCGAGCTCCCCGGCCCGCTCCTGCGCGCGTTGCAGCTCGACGTGGGCCGGCGCATCGAGGGGCTGCTCGCCGGCGAGTTCCGCTCCTCCCGGCACGGCGAGGGAACCGAGCTCGCGCAGGTGCGTCCCTACGTGCCCGGCGACGACGTGCGCCTGCTCGAGTGGAACGTCACGGCGCGCACCGGCGTCCCGCACGTGCGCGTGAACCTCGCCGAGCGGGTGCTCGTCACGTGGCTCCTGCTCGACGTCTCGCCCTCGATGCGCTTCGGCACCGCCGAGCGGCGCAAGTGCGACGTCGCCGCCGGTGTCGCGCTCGCGGTCGGCCACGTCGCGACGCGGCGCGGCAACCGGCTCGGGGTCCTCACCTTCGGCGGGCGCGAGGAGCAGACGCTGCCGCCCGCCCAGGGACGGCACGGGCTGCTCGGTCTCCTCACCGCGCTCCAGGAGGAGCCGGAGCTCGCGGGCGGCGGCACGACCTCGGTCGGCTCGGCCCTCGCGCGCGCGGGCGCGGTCGCGCGCCAGCGCGGGCTCGTGGTGGTCGTCTCGGACTTCCGTGGACCGCTCGACTGGCGCGGCCCGCTCGTCCGGCTGCTTCCCCGGCACGACGTGCTCGCGCTCGAGATCCGCGACCGCCGCGAGCAGGAGCTGCCCGACGTCGGCGACGTGTGGCTCGTCGACCCGGAGACGGGCCGCCAGGTGCGCGTCGACACGCGCAGCAGCGCGCTGCGCGAGCGCTTCGCTGCCGCCGCCGCCGAAGAGCGGAGCGGCGTCGCACGCGTACTGTCGGCGCTCGGCGTGCCGCATGCCGTGCTCGCCACCGAGGGCGACTGGCTGCGCGAGCTCGCCCTCTTCCTGCGCGGCAGGAGCCGCGCGCGGTGAGCTTCGAGCGTCCCTGGGCGCTCGTCGCGCTCGCGGTCCTGCCGCTGGCGGTGCTCGCCTGGCGCGCGCTCGAGCGCCGGCGTCTCGCCGGGGGCGAGCGCTTCGCGTCGGCCGCCCTTCTCCCTGCGCTCGTGCAGCGCTCGCCGAGGCGGCTGAGGGTCGTCCCGGCGGCGCTGCTCCTGCTCGGACTGGGCGCGCTCGTCGTCGGGATGGCGAAGCCGCACGCGACGCTCACGGTGCCGCGCCGGGACGCGACCGTCGTGCTCGCAATCGACATCTCGCGTTCGATGGGCGCCCAGGACGTCCCGCCCTCGCGCCTCTTCGCGGCGGTCTCGGCCGCCGACCGGTTCCTGACGGAGATCCCCTCGCGCTACGAGGTCGGCCTCGTCGCGTTCGGGAGCAGCGCGTTCGTCTCGGTGCCGCCGACGGAGGATCGGGACCTGATCCGGCAGGAGCTCGCGCAGCTGCGTACCGGCGATGGAACCGCGATCGGCGACGCCGTCCTCGCCTCGGCGCGGCTCGGACAGAGGCAGAAGGCCGCCGACGGCGTCGTGCCGCCGACGACCGTCCTTGTCATCTCGGACGGAGCCCGCGACGGCGGTCGCGTCTCGCCCCTGGCGGCGGCTCGGAAGGCGAAGGCGCTCGGCGTCCCGGTCTCGACCGTCCTCGTCGGCACCCCGGCCGGGATCGTCACGGCGAAGCTCACCGGCGGCTACACCGAGCAGATCCGCGTGCCGGCGAGCCCGGCCACGTTGCAGCTGATCGCGCGGACGAGCGGCGGCGCCTTCTACCGCGCACGCACGCCGCAGGCGCTCGCCGGCGTCTACCGGAAGCTCGCGACGCGCCTCGGCCACAAGAAGGAGGACCGGCAGATCACGGATCTCTTCGCCGGGGGCGCCGGTGTGCTCGTGCTCGCAGGCTCTGCTCTCTCGTTCCTCTGGTTCCGGCGGGTCGTCCCGTGAGGTGGCTGCTCCCGCTCGTCGCGGCCGCCGTCGCCGCCCTCGCCGCAGCCGGTACGGCCGGCGCGACCCGCGAGTGCAACGGCTTCCAGGTCTGCGTGCCGGTGGCCGGTCCGTGGGTGCTCGCGCCGGGACGCGCGGAGGCGCACTGGCAACTCGCCTGTCCCAAGGGGTTCGTCGTCGGCGGCCTGGACGCCGAGCTCACGACCCGCGCACTCGACCTCGCTTTCCGGGCGACGCTCGGGAGCCCGGTCAACCCGGGGATCAGCACCTCGACGGCGGCCGTCTTCCTCGGGAGGCTCGTCGCAGGACGCGACCCGGCGGCGAGCTTCCGGCCGCACATCGGCTGCATCCCCGGCGGGGGCGGCGGACGGCGGGTGCCGACCGCGCAGCACAAGACCTACCCGCCGGGCCGGCCGGCGATAGTGCGCGCGAGCGTGCTCGCCGTGCGCGCGGGCAAGACCCGCCGCGTCGCACGCGCCTGCCGCGCAGGCGAGCGCCTCGTGACCTCGACCGACGCGGTCGGCTTCTACACGAAGCGGGCTCCCACGCAGGTGCTCGCGCGCGCGGTTCACGTCACGCGCAAGACGGCGCACGGACGCGTCACGCTGAGGATCCAGGCCGGTGCGAAGGTGCGCGGAGTCCATGCGGTCGTCCAGCTCGATCTCCTCTGTGCGGGCGGCGCATGAGCTTCGGGCACCCACTCCTGCTCCTGACGCTGCTCGTGCTTCCGCTCACGTGGCTCGGCCGCCGGCTCGCGGAGCGCCGACGCATGCGCTACGCGGTTCGCTTCACGAACGTCGAGGTGCTCGCCGGGGTCGTCGGGATCCGCTCCCGGCGTCGCCTCGTCGCGCCCGCGCTGCTCACGCTCGCACTCGCGTCGCTCGGCGTCGCGGTCGCCCGGCCGCACGTGACGGAGCTCGTCCCGAGCGACAAGGCCGCCGTGATCCTCGTGCTCGACGTCTCCGGCTCGATGCAGGCGCAGGACGTGAAGCCGACGCGGCTCGTCGCCGCGCAGCGCGCCGTCCATGCCTTCCTCGACAAGGTGCCCGACCGGGTGCGCGTCGGGCTGATCCTGTTCGCGGGCGAGCCCGTCGTCGCCACGCCGCCGACCGCGGACCACGAGCTCGTCGGCCAGGCGGTGGACTCGACGAACCAGGTCAACTCCTTCAGCGGCACCGCGATCGGGGACGCACTCGCGCGCGCTGTGCAACTCGGGCGTCAGATCGCGGGAACCGCGGGGGCGCAGCAGATAGCGCTCGGCGAGCGGCGCCTCGCCGCCTACCGCACCGCGGCGGGCTCGGCGTCGAGTCCGCTCGTCTCGATCCTCTTCCTCTCGGACGGACATCAGACCCGCGGCACGCTGCGGCCCCTGCAGGGCGCGGAGCGGGCAAGGGCGGCCGGCTTCCCCGTCTACACCGTTGCGCTCGGGACGACCGGGAATACGACGCTGCGCGGACGGAACGGCCACTTCTTCGGCGGAGCCAACGGCTTCTTCGTGGGCGGACACGGACTGGCGCCGGACCCGGTGACGCTGCGCAAGATCGCGGCCGCCACCGGCGGCAAGTTCTTCCGGGCGAGGACCGCCGGAGCCGTGCGCGACGCCTACGCCAAGCTCGGCTCCAGGCTCGGCCGCGCGCCCGGCCGCACGGAGGTCACCGACGAGTTCATCGCCGGCGCGGCGCTGCTGCTGCTGCTCGCCGGGCTGGCCTCGGCGCTCTGGGCGCCCAGGCTGCCCTGATCAGGCGGGAAGCTCGAGAAACGCGCGGAGCCGCTCCTTCGCACCGCCGACGATCGGGTTGCCGTGGCCGAGCAGGAGGAGGTCGAAGTCGAGCTCGAGTAGCCGCTCGAGGGAGGCGCGGAGACCCGCCTTGTCGCGCTCAGGGTCGTCCATGTAGCGATCCGGGACGAAATCGAGCGGTCCCTCCGCCTCCCAGCGGATGACCGCATCGCCGACGGCGAGCGCACGATGCGCCGGAATGTAGAAGGCGGTCTCGTCGGGGCTGAGCGCGCCGACCTCGTGGGCGATCACGCCGCCGGGCAGCTCGTCGCCCCACTCGTACGTTCGGAACTCCCCGCGGCCCTCGAGCTCGTGCGCGCCCTGCGCCACGACCCAGACCGCGCAGCCGAGCTGCCACGCCTCGCGATCGTGGTGGCGGCAAGTGAGGATCGCATGCTCGGGCTGGAACCACTCGGGTCGCTCGGACGGCAGCATCGGGTCGATCGCGACCCGCTCCGCGGCGAGGTAGTACGAGCTGACGTCGTGGCCGATCGACTCGCGCAGCGCGGCCCAGTGCCAGACGCCGGGTGCGATCTCGTCCACGGCCGCAGCCTACTCCTCGCCCGCGGCCCGCGAAGGATCCGCGGATTCCCCGACGATCCCGTCCCGGGACCGCCGTAACCTCGGGCGACGAAGGGAGGTGATTCCGTGTTCACGTATGCGGGTCTGATCACCCTGACGCCCGAGGGCCGCGAGACTCTCGACAAGGCGCCCGAGTACCTCGAGAAGTTCAAGCACCTGATCGAGGAGGAGGGCGGCGTCCTCGACGAGACCTTTGCCCTGATGGGGCCGTGGGACTTCCTCGCGCTCGTGAAGTACCCGGACAACGCCGCCGCGTTCCGCGCGCTGGCGAAGATCGGGAAGCTCGAGGTCATCAAGACCGAGACCTTCCCGATCGAGAAGGTCGACGTCTTCATCAAGTCGCTCGTCTAGAGCGCCGGCCGGTGGGCCGTCCACGGCGGCCCACCGGCCTTCTCCTGCTCAGCCTCGCACGAGCGGCTTGTACTTGATCCGGTGCGGCTCTAGCGCTTCCGGGCCCCGCGTCTCCTTCATCCACTCGACATAGTCGCCCCACGAGCCCTCGAACCAGATCGTCTCGCTGTTCCCCTCGAAGGCGAGAATGTGGGTCGCGACGCGGTCGAGGAACCAGCGGTCGTGCGTGATCACGACGGCGCAGCCCGCGAACTCGAGCAAGGCCTCCTCGAGCGCGCGCAGCGTGTCGACGTCGAGGTCGTTCGTCGGCTCGTCGAGCAGGAGGACGTTGCCGCCCGAGCGCAGCAGCTTCGCGAGGTGGACGCGGTTCCGCTCGCCGCCGGAGAGGTCGGAGACGCGCTTCTGCTGGTCGGTGCCCTTGAAGTTGAACCACGAGACGTACTGGCGCGAGTTGACCTCCCGCCTGCCGAGCTCGATCGTGTCGTGGCCGCCCGAGATCTCCTTCCAGACCGTGCCCGCGGGGTCGAGGTCGGCGCGCGCCTGGTCGACGTACGCGAGCTCGACCGTGTCGCCCACCCGGAGCGTGCCCTCGTCGGGCTGCTCCTCGCCGGCGATCATCCGGAACAGCGTCGTCTTGCCGGCGCCGTTCGGCCCGACGACGCCGACGATCCCGGCGGGCGGAAGCGAGAAGGTGAGGTCGTCGACGAGCAACTGGTCGCCGAAGCCCTTGCGCAGGCCCTCGGCCTCGATCACGACGTCGCCGAGCCGCGGGCCGGGCGGGATGTGGATCTCGACGCCGTCGAGCTTGACGTTCTGCTCCTCGGCGAGCAGGCGCTCGTACGCGCCGAGCCGTGCCTTCGCCTTTGCGTGGCGGCCGGTGGGGCTCGAGCGCACCCACTCGAGCTCGCGGGCGAGCGTGCGGCGGCGCGCGGACTCCCGCTTCTCCTCCTGCGCGAGGCGGGCCTGCTTCTGCTCGAGCCAGGACGAGTAGTTGCCCTGGAACGGGATGCCGCGGCCGCGGTCGAGCTCGAGGATCCAGCCGGCGACGTTGTCGAGGAAATAGCGGTCGTGCGTCACCGCGACGACGGTGCCCTTGTAGTCGGCGAGGAAGCGCTCGAGCCAGAGGACAGACTCCGCGTCGAGGTGGTTCGTCGGCTCGTCGAGGAGGAGCAGGTCGGGCCCCGAGAGGAGGAGCCGGCAGAGCGCGACGCGGCGTCGCTCGCCGCCGGAGAGGGTCTCGACGTCGCGGTCGCCCTCCGGAAGGCGTAGCGCGTCCATCGCGTGGTCGAGCCGGTCGTCGAGCTGCCAGAGGTCGGCGCGGTCGATCGCGTCCTGCACGTTCGCCTGCTCGGCGAGCAGCGTGTCGTAGTCGGCGTCCGGCTCGGCGAATGCGGCGCTGATCTCGTTGAATCGGTCGAGCAGGTCGCGCAGCGGCCGGACGCCGTCCTCGACGTTCCCGCGCACGTCCTTCGCCGAATCGAGCTCCGGCTCCTGCTCGAGCAGCCCGGCCGTCGCGCCCGGCGCGAGCTCGGCGATGCCGGAGGAGGGCTCGTCGTGGCCGGCCATGATCCGCAGGAGCGTCGACTTGCCGGAGCCATTGGGCCCGAGCACGCCGATCTTCGCTCCCGGCAGGAAGCTGAGCGAGATGCTCGCGAGCACCTGCCGATCGGGGCCGTAGAACTTGTCGGCCCGGTACATCGTGAAGATGTATTCGCTGCTCACGGCCGCCGACGATAGCTCCGGGGATGCAGAGCCTTTGAGGCCGAACCGTCTCGTTACCATCAGAGCATGGCTGTTTCGGCCGGAATCGAAGCTCGACGCGCAGACGCTGCGGGCGCGACTTCCCGATCTTCGAGCAGACGTCCACGGCAAGCCGCTCGCCTATCCTCGACTCGGCCGCCAGCTCGCAGAAGCCGCGGCAGGTGCTCGACGCGATGACGGGGTTCTACGAGACCTCGTACGCGAACGTCCACCGCGGCGTCTACGGGCTTGCCGAGCGCGCGACCGAGGCGCTCGAGGGCGCGCGCGAGAAGGTGCGCAACTTAGATCAAACGCGCCGGCGCGCGCGAGGTGATCTTCACCCGCAACGCCACCGAGGGGCTGAACCTCGTCGCCTACGCCTGGGGCCTGCTCAACCTCGGCCCAGGCGACCTCGTCGTCGTCACCGAGCTCGAGCACCACTCGAACTTCGTTCCCTGGCAGTACATCGCCGGCCGGACGGGCGCCGAGCTTCCGGATGATCCCGCTCGACGAGCGGCGGCGAGCTCGCGCCTCGACGTCGCTGGACGAGTCTCGCCGCCGGCACACGTCAAGGTGGTCGCGACGAACCTGGTCTCGAACTCGCTGGGCACGATCAACCCGGTCGCGAAGCTCGCCGAGTGGGCGCACGCGCGGCGCGATCAGGTCTGTCGACGCCGCCCAGCAGTGCCGCACAGGAAGGTCGACGTGCAGGCGCTCGGCTGCGACTTCCTCGCGTTCTCGGGCCACAAGATGTGCGGCCCGAGCGGGACGGCGCGCTCTGGGGCGCGCGAGCTGCTGCGCGCGCGATGGAGCCGTTCCTGATCGGCGGCCACATGATCCGCTCGGTCGCGCCTCGAGCAGACGACCTGGGGCGAGCTGCCGCACAAGTTCGAGGCCGGACGGCGCCGATGGCCGAGGCGGTCGGGCTCGGCGCGGCGATCGACTATCTCGAGGCGCTCGGCTTCGAGGGCGATCGAGGCGCACGAGCACGAGCTGGCCGCGTACGCGCTGGAGCGGCTCGCGGCTGCCGGGCATCGAAGCTCTACGGGCCGCCGCCCGAGCGCCGCGCCGGGCATCGTCTCGTTCAACCTCGACGGGCGTCCATCCGCACGACGTCGCGCAGATCCTCGACCTCGAGGGCGTCGCCATCCGCGCCGGCCACCACTGCTGCCAGCCGCTGATGCGAAGCTCGGCGTCGCGGCGACGAACCGCGCGAGCTTCTACCTCTACACCGTCCCGGAGGAGATCGACCGCCTCGTGGAAGGCCTCCACGCTCGTCCGTAAGGTGTTCGCATGAGCGACGCCGGTCTCGAGAAGCCTGCTACCGCGAGGTCATCCTCGACCACTACAAGAACCCTCGGGGCCACGGGGTGATCGAGGACGCCGACGCCCGAGGCCGAGGGCCAGAATCCGCTCTGCGGCGACGAGGTCTCGATCTATGTCGCGTTTCGGGCGAGGACGGAGACACGATCGACGAGGTGAAGTTTCTCGGGCCGCGGCTGCGCGATCTCGCAGGCCGCCACGTCGATGCTGATGGAGATGGTCCGGTGGGAGGACGGCCGACGAGGTTGCGGCGCTCGACAAGGACGAGTTGCTCGCCGAGATCGGCGTTCCCGCTCTCTCCCATCCGCCTCAAGTGCGCGATGCTCGGCCTCAACGACGCTCAAGGTCGCGCTGCACAAAGCGAAGGGGACGCCGCTACCCGAGGTGCCTCCGCCGGCTTCGACGAAGCCTCGACCTCATCTAGGCGTGCCCGAGATCGAGGTCGCTGCGGCTCGACGAGTTTCCGCCCGGCTCGTCGAAGATCGTCCGCCAGGGGACTTTCTTCTTCGCTCGGCGTCTACAACTGCGGCGGCGATCTGTACGCGATCGATGACCGCTGCTCGCACGACGACGGCCCGCTCTGCGAGGGCGACTGGGACGAGGACCGCTGCTGCGTCGTCTGTCCCCGGCACGGTGTCGATGTTCGAGCTTGTCCCACCGGGCACGCCGACTCGCTGCCCGGCGACGGAGCCTGTCGCGACCTATCCGGTCCGGGTCGTCGACGGCACGATCGTTCTCGAGCTGCCCTAGCGCTGCAGGGGTGCCGGCTCGCGGGGCCTTCTTGCTGCGCGACGCCGGAGCGTCGGCGTCCGGCGTGCCATCGAGCAGCCGGCGCAGGCGCGTGCTAGCAAATGAGAAAACGAAAACGGTTTGCGGGGCAGCCAGATCGTGAAGAACCGCCAGCCGAAGGTGCCGAGGACAGCGGCGTCCACGGAGCGCCGCTGTACCAGAGCGTCGGCGGCAGCGCGGTCGTCAGGACCCGGCTCCGCCGAGCGGACCCGTGCGCCGGGTGACGATCATCGCGGTCCGAAGGCGACGATCGCGGCGGCGCGTGCATCCGGAAGCCGAAAGCGGCCATCGCCGCCCAGAGAGCCCCCATGTCCTCAGCCAGAAGAGGAGGATCCCGCAGCTCGGCGCCATGGCGACGCGGATGGAGGAACATCGCCTCACGAGGTGGACCGCGTCGAGGAGGACGAGAGCGGCGCGCGCCAGCCCTCGGAGCGTCGCGGAGCCGGTCCCGGTAGCGCTCCGCCGCCCAGAAGGCGACGGCGAAGCCGACGGCGGGCGCGACCGCCCACGGAGCGTGAAGTCGAGCGGCGGCGTCCGGCGTCCCTCGACAGGAGCGCGATCGCCGCGGCGCTGCACGGGATCGCGAGGATCCCGTGCTCGAGACCGCCGAGCAGCGTCACGCGCACCTTGGCCTCGCGCTCGGACGCGCCGGCCGCGCGCATCACGAACCGGTCGAGCGCCGCCGCCGTGGGCGAGGAAGCCGCCGAAGCCCGCCGCGACGACCGCCAGGCGGGCGCGCGTGTCGAGGTCGTCGGGCCGCCCTCGACCTTGCCGACCCGCGGTAGCCGAAGTAGTAGCCGACGAACGAGACGAGCACGACCAGCGAAAGCGCAGCCACGGCCAGTCGGGATGCTGACGGCACTGCCGCACCAGTCGAAGCCCGCGACGTAGAGCCAGCGGGCCGCCCGCCCCCAATAGAGGACCCCGGCGAAGTGCGGTCAGGAGCAGCAGGCGGTGTGCCCTTGCCCAGACGTGGCTGTGGGAGAGGCTCCCCATCGCCTCCCGCTCTCCGGCGCCTGCGTTCCAAAACGCTAGGCGGCCGCCGGCCGGGGGCCGCGGACAGCGCTCTCGGTCCGGTTCCGGCCGTTCGACTTCGCCTGGTAGAGAGCCTGGTCGGCGGCGCCGAGCAGCTCTTCCACCGTGTCTTCCGGGAGCATCGTCGCGACGCCGCAGCTCGCGCTTCGCTTCATGTCGCCTGACCGCATGCGCCTCGATCGTGCGGCGCAGCCGTTCGGCGAAGCGGCGCGCGCCCTCCAGGTCGGTCTCGGGCAGGACGACGACGAACCCCGCCGCCTCCAGGTGAGCGACCGTGTACCTCCCTGGCGTGCGATGTTAGAGGTGAGGAGCCGGCTGACCGCGCGCAGCATCACGTCACCGGCGGCGTGACCGAACGAGGTCGTTGGATCTCCTTGAAGCGGTCGAGGTCGAGCAGCACGACGGCGAGTTGGTGGGAGAAGCGGTGGGCGCGGGAAAGATCTCGGCGGCGAGGATCTCCTCGAGTGCGCGCCGGTTCGCGAGCCCGGTGAGCGCGTCGATCCGCGCCTCGCTCGCCTGCTCCTCCGTCCAGCGGAAGGCCCGCAGCAGGGGACGGGTGAGCACGAGCGTGAGCAGCATGAGCGCCTGCGAGCGCGAGCAGGCCGGCCTCGGCGACGCGGAGGTAGGCGGCGTTCTTTTCCGGTGCCTCCTCGATCGCGCTCGGGTGAGGATAGGCGCGGACACGACCCTCTGCTTCGTCTAGCGGCACCGCGCGCCGCGCCCGGCCTCGGCACGGGCTGTGAGCCGCCCGGATGGACGTGCACGAGCTGTGATCTCTCTCTTCTGCGGCGCCCCTCGCCGACAGCCGGCGCAGAGTTGCCGCGTCGAGCGGCAGCTGCGTCGAGGACCCTCAGCCGATGACGGCGGCCGCCCGGCTGACAAGTTGGACGCGCGTTCCTGGCGGCGTCTACCAGGCCGTCGGGCCA
The DNA here is from genome assembly GCA_963796265.1 of uncultured Actinomycetes bacterium. Classification (GTDB taxonomy): domain Bacteria; phylum Actinomycetota; class Thermoleophilia; order Gaiellales; family Gaiellaceae; genus Palsa-739. The sequence goes on from CAWCLA010000003.1 coordinate 753,568, forward strand.
TGACGTGTGGCCGTCGACCTGGAGCAGCTAAATCCCGCTCTCGGCGGGCGATCCGCTCGAGGGTCTTCGTTGTCTATGTGTCTGCGAATCGGCGGCCTGTAGACGCTGCAGACGAGCGCTACCGCGACGGCGCGTGACCTGCCGCCTGGTCGGCGGATTCGGGCAAACCGCGCTTGGGCGCTCTGGGCGGCGTCGTGTACCTCGAAGTCGATGTTGCGCGTGACGTTGCGGGCCTCGTCCCGGACGATCACGTAGGACAACGCACTGCGATCGGGAAGATCGCGATCGCCGTCAGGGTGAGCATCAAACCGTAAACGGAGTCCGAGTCTCGAGCGGAGACGCCTGGCGCTGCACGAGGCTCAGTGGGCCGTGGCCCCCGGCCGGCGCGAGCCGCTCACCTTCGCCGCCGTCGACCGTGGGTCATGCCCTTCGCCCTCGTCGCCGTGCGAGTGGCGGGGCTTGGTACTGTCCTCCCTCTTTGCCAGTCCAGGCGGGACGTGGTGCACATGGCCCGGCGGCGGGCCGTGCGGGTGGGAGTGCTCGTGCCCCGGCACGGGGTGCTCCGGATGCTCGGGGTGCTCCGGATGCTCGGGTGCTGGGGATGCTCGGGGTGCTGGGGATGCTCGGGGTGCTGGGGATGCTCGGGGTGCGGGGGTGCTCCGGATGCTGGCGTTCCTTCGGCTCCTCTGAAAGTTTCGGCGCCTTCAGGCCGTGAGGCGTCTTCGCCGGCTTCGGATGCTTCGGTGGCTTGGGGGGAAGCCTCCACCTACAGCGGGCGGCGCAGGGGGCTCGGCGATCGGCGGCGGAGGAGCGGCGGTCTTGCCGGTCGCCGGCGGTTTCGGCTTCGGCTTCGGCTGCAACGCCGG
>CAWCLA010000004.1:0-70788 GCA_963796265.1 uncultured Actinomycetes bacterium
GGCGAGGCGCGCCCGTGGCAGGTCGAGTTCGCTCACGGCTGCGCCGTCGAGCTTCACCCCACCATGCGCGATCAGCCGGCGGGCTTCGCTCGTCGAGAGGCCGAACGAATCAGCGAGAAGAGCCGGCAGGTGCACGGGATCGCCCGCCGGAAGCGCGCGCTCAGGCACGTCCACGGGAGCCTCCCCGCGTCGCACGACCCGCGTGAAGTGCTCCTCTGCGGTGCGCGCCGCATCCTCCCCGTGCCAGCGAGCGACGATGCCACGTGCGAGCTCGAGCTTCGACGCCATCGGCTCGGCAGCGGGAGGCTGCCGGTCGAGAGTCAGCCGCCACCACTGGGGGAGGGCGGCGTCCGGAATCGACATCACCTTGCCGAACTGCTCCTCGGCGGCCTCGTCGATCCCGACATAGTTGCCAACGGACTTCGACATCTTGTCCGTGCCGTCCGTTCCGACCAGGAGCTCGTACGTGATGACCATCTGCGGCTCGAGCCCGTAATGCGCCATCACGTCCCGGCCCATCAGCAGGTTGTAGAGCTGGTCGGTACCCCCGACCTCGATGTCGGCCTGGATCGCCACCGAGTCATAGCCCTGCGCGAACGGGTACAGGAGCTCCGAAACCGAGATCGGCTCGTGCCGCCCGAAGCGCTGTGCGAAGTCGTCTCGCTCGAGTAGCCGCGCGACGGTGCCGGTGCGCGTGAGACGCACGAGCTCGGCGTAGTCGAGCGCTCCGAGCCACTCGCCGTTGAAGCGCAACTCCGTGCGCTCGCGGTCCAGGATCCGAAAGGCTTGCTCGGCGAAGAGCTTCGCGTTGGCGTCGAGGACGGAGTCGGGAAGCACCTGGCGCTCGACCGATCGTCCAGAGGGATCGCCGATCCTCGCGGTGTAGTCGCCGACGATCAGCACCGCGACGTGGCCCTCGTTTTGAAAGGCTCGCAGACGATCGAGGACTGCCGCGAACCCGAGGTGGATGTCCGAGCCGGTGGGGTCGATCCCGAGCTTCACGCGCAGCGGCCGGCCGAGCTTCAGCTTCGCCTCGAGAGCGCCCTCGGGGAGAACGTCGACGGCGTTCCGGGTCAGCTCGGCGATTCCCACTGCGATGATCCTAGAAGGGGCGGCTGAGGTACGCCGAGCCGGCGAGACCGTATCGCCACGGATGCTCGACTGCCTGCGTGATCCCAATCCTCCTTCCGACGGCGAGAGGCGGCTCGGTCTGACGCGCGAGGAGCTCGAACGGCGGCTCGTCGAGCAGGAGGCCGTCGTGGACGCGCGTGATCGCGAGCGCCTGGCAGAGCTTGCCCGGGCCCGAGCACAGCGCGCGCGCCGGCTCGAGCCCGCGCCGCTCGCGCATCGCGTCGAGCCCGTGGGTCGGCTCGAGTGCCCGCACGAGCGCCGCCTCTGCACGCCCCTCCTCGGCGCAGACGAGGTTGAGGCACCAGTGGACGCCGTACGAGCGGTAGACGTAGGCATGGCCGGGCGGGCCGAACATCGACGCCGTCCGCACGGTCCGCCGCCCCCGGAAGCCGTGGCTCGCGGGATCGTCCTGGTCGTACGCCTCGACCTCGACGATCCTCCCTCCCACGCCGTCCACGAGCAACGTCGCGCCGATCAGCTCGGGCGCGACCTCGTGCACCGGCCGCGCGAAGAAGTCACGCGTGAGCCTTTCCGGCGCCACGGCGAGGGTCAGAAGAGCTGTTCGGACTCGGCAGGCTTCGCGGTCTTCTCGAGCACGCGGCGCGCGCGCCGTCCGAGGTCGCGGAGGTCGAGCGGCCCCTCGTCGACCGCCTTCGCGACGCGCTCCGCGAGGTCGAGCGCGTCGTCGAGGACGACCGTCGCCGCGGCGGCGTCCTGCCCCATGTCCTGGAGGATGGTCCGCTCGGTGCGGCCGGCGAGAATCGGTTCCGCGATGCCGTCGACCCAGACGCGCGTGCGGCGGCCGCCGCCGCGGTCGTCTCCCGTGATCGGCTCGAGCGCGTAGATCCGGTCGGCTCGCGCCCACTTGCCGAAGCCGAGGAAGACCATCTGCTCCGTCATCGCCATCATTGTCGGCGATGGAAGAGCTGTATGTCCAGGGTCTCACCGTCAGCTACTCGCCGGCGGGATCGACGGCACTCGTCGCCCTCCACGGAGCGGGCGAGGGAACGCGGGACTCGAATCCGCTCTACCGGCACCTGCACGAGACGCTCCCGCCGCACGGCATCGGCGTCGCCACGTTCGACCGGCGCGGCGACGGCGAGTCGAAGGGCGAGCCGACGCGCGGCCGCTTCGAGGCACAGGCCCGGGACGCGCTCTCCGTGGCGGCGGCGCTCGGCACGGAGCGCTTCGGCCTCTGGGGGTTCAGCCAGGGCGGCTGGGTCGCACCGCTCGCAGCAACGCTGTCCGACGACGTCGCCTTCGTGATCACGATCGCGGCCACCGGCGTGACGCCCGCCGAACAGATGCGGTACGCAAACCGGCGCCAACTCGAGCTCGCCGGCTACGGACCGGACGCCGTCGAGCGGGCCGTCACTCTGCGGTTGCAGCTCGAGGCCTGGGTACACGACGCCGGGCCGCCTCCCGACCTTCCAGCAGCCCTCGACGAGCCGTGGTTCCCGCTGACATACCTCCCGCCGTCCACCTTCGACGACGAGGCGAAGCGGCTCTGGATCGAGGAGATGGACTTCGACCCGCGGCCAGTCTTTGCCGCCGTCCGAGTGCCCGTGCTCGCGTTCTACGGCGAGCTCGACTCGTGGACGCCGGTCGAGCCGAGCGTCGCGGCGTGGCCGCAGGCGACGGTCGTGGTCGTTCCCGCCGCCGAGCACGACCTGACGCTCGCGGACGGGACGCTCGCGCCGCTCTACGAGCAGACGCTCGTCGACTGGCTCAGCTGACGAAGGTGTCGTCGTGCGAGTACGGCGGCGAGCACATGCAGAGGATCGTCAGCTCGCTGGTGCCATCGTTCTCGAGCGTGTGCCACGCGCCGGGCGGGATCAGGACGGCTTCGCCCGGCCGGACGCGGCGTCTCTCGCCGTCGACCTCCAGCTCCCCCGACCCCTTCGTCACGAGGTAGATCTCCTCCGTCGCGCGATGATGGTGCCGCTCGGTCGCTTGCCCGGGCTCGAGCGTCGCCTCGGCGAGGCTCTGCAGCTCAGTGTGGTGGAGCTCCCGGACGGTCGAGCCGTCCTTCGTGACGAACGGCTCGGCACGGCCGAGGCTCGCGAGCTTCACAACGCCCCTGCGAGCACCTCGGCCACGCGCGCCTGCGCGCCGGCGTCGATGCCAGTGAAGAACGGCAGCGCGAGCGAGCGGGAGCTGACGTCCTCCGAGACGGGGCACATCCCCTCGCGGAAGCCGTAGCGCTCGCGCATGTACGGCTGCAGGTGGATCGACGGCAGGTAGCGGTTGAAGCCGATCCCTTCCCGCTCGAAGGTCGCGATCACGCGCTCCCGCGTCTCGTTGTCGGGCAGGAGGACGACATAGACGAACCACGAGCGCCTGTGGTCGGCGTCGTCGGCGCACGGAAGATCGACGCCGTCGATGCCGTCGAGCAGTTCGCCGTAGCGCGCCGCCGCCTGCGAGCGCAGCGCGAAGATCTCGTCGAGGCGCTCGAGCTGGCCGATGCCGAGCGCGGAAGCGATGTCGCTGAGCCGGTAGTTGAAGCCGAGCCGGACGTGCTCGAGCCAGCCGCCGTCGTCGCCGCGTCCCTGGTTGCGGAGCGAACGGATCACGCGCCACTCCTCCTCCGAGTGCGTCGTGATACAGCCGCCCTCGCCCGTCGTCATCTGCTTGTTCGGATAGAAGGCAAAGACGCACGGGACGCCGTGGGAGCCGAGCTGGCGCCCCTTGTACTCGGCGCCGAGCGCCTCGCACGAATCCCCGATCACCGCGAGCCCGTGCCGGTCGGCGATCGCACGGATCTCGTCGAGCTCGCAGGGGTAGCCGTAGATGTCGACGGGGACGATCGCCTTCGTCTTCTCCGTGATCGCCGCCTCGACCGAGTCCGGCGTGAGGTTGAGCGTGCGCGGGTCGATGTCCGCGAAGACCGGCACGCCGCCCTCGTAGAGGAAGCAGTTCGCGGACGCTGCGAAGGAGTACGGGGACGTGATCACCTCGTCCCCGGGGCCGATCCCGGCCGTGATCGCGAGAAGATGCAGGCCGGCGGTGCCGGACGAGACGGCCGCCGCGTACGGAGCGCCGACACGCTCGGCGAGCAGCTCCTCGAAGCGGTCGATCGTCGGCCCGAGCGAGAGCCGCCCCGAGCGCATGACCTCCAGCACGAGCTCCTCCTCGCGCTCGCCGAGGTACGGCCCCGACAGCGGGACCGACTGCACCTCCTGTCTCACGCCTGCTTGGTCGCAGGCGCGTACTCGAGCCACTGGCTCCAGCGATCGCTGCGCCCGTGGACGGTGTCGAGGTAGGCCTGCTGGATCTCGAGCGTCACGGGGCCGGGCGGTCCGACGACCTGGTCGTCGACCTCGCGGATCGGTGTCACCTCGGCGGCGGTCCCGACCATGAACACCTCGTCGGCGAGGTAGAGGTCGGTGCGGATGAGCGGCTTCTCGACGACGCGGTGGCCGAGATCCTGCGCGATCTGGATCACCGTGTCGCGGGTGATGCCCACGAGGATCGAGGCGGAGAGATCAGGCGTGTAGATGACGCCGTCGCGGACGAGAAAGATGCTCTCGCCCGAGCCGTCGGCGACGTAGCCTTCGGCGGTGAGGAGGATCGCCTCGTCGTAGCCGGCGCGGTTCGCCTCCGCGACGGCGAGCATCGAGTTCAGGTAGACGCCGGTCGCCTTCGCGACGTGGGGGATGACGTTCGGCCCGACCCGCTGCCAGCTCGAGATCTTGACCCGGATCCCGTCTCGCATCCCCTCGTCGCCGAGGTAGGCGCCCCAGGGCCACGACATGATCGCGACGTCGATCGGGTTCCCCAACGCTGACACGCCGAGCTCGCCGTAGCCGACGAAGGCGATCGGCCTCAGGTAGCAGGATGGCAGCTCGTTGGCGGCGATCAGGTCCCAGGTCGCCTCGCGCAGCTCCTCGGCCGAGTACGGCAGGTCTACGTAGATGAGCTGCGCCGAGCGATGGAACCGCTCGAGGTGGTCGGTGAGGCGGAAGACGGAGGTGCCGCGCTCGGTCTCGTAAGCGCGGATCCCTTCGAAGACGCCGGAACCGTAATGGAGCCCATGCGTCCCGACGTGGATGGTCGCGTCGGCCCAGTCGACCAGCTCGCCGTTCATCCAGATCTTCTTCGTCTCGCGCATCGCTGCTGTCCCTTCGGTCGGGTGCCGGCGCCCGAATCGTACCCGGACGACGAGGCCGGGACCTACGTGAGATCTACGGTTCGGGCGTGCGTGAGCCGTGCCAGGTCGAGCGGCGAGATGCCGGCCATATGGCGCTCGGTGCCTGCCCCGATCCAGACGCGGTCGTGGACGAGGAGCTCCTCCACGATCAGCACCTGCGAGACGCCCCGCGCCGGAAACGGGGCGACGCCGCCCGGCTCGAAGCCGGTCGCGGCGAGGACCTCGTCCGGCCGGGCCACGCGGACACGCCGCGCGCCGGTCGCTGCAGCGAGCTTGGCCTCGTCCGCCCGCCGGTCGCCGGGGACGAGCACGAGCGTGGGACGACCGTCGCAGATGAAGAGGAGCGACTTGACGATCTGCGCGCGGGAGCTGCCGACGGCCTTCGCCGCGGCGCTCGCGGTCGGCGTGCCCTCGGGGAACTCCTCGATCCGTGCATCGACCCCCGCCCGCTCGAGCACCTCGGCGACGCGCGCGACCGGTTCGGGCCAGCGCTCCACGGCCGCACGGTATCCGGTGCGAAACCAGCAGACGCCCGTGCCCGTTCTCTCCGCGCGACACGCCACAGTCGAAGGGAGACGACCGTGAACGAGCAGGAACGGCGCGCGACGACGGAGGCCCTCTTCCGGAACGTCAACGAACGAATAGCCGAGAGCGCCGAGCAGTTCGAGGCGGGCCACACCGAGTTCGTCTGTGAATGCTCCGATCCCAGCTGTACGCACCGCGTCGCGGCGAGCCTCGTGGAGTACGAGGAGGTGCGCGACGAGCCGACGACGTTTCTCGTCGTCCCGGGGCACGAGCAGCGCGACATCGAGCGCGTGGTCTCGGACGTGGGCCGCTTCCGCATCGTGGAAAAGGTGCAGGCCGCCGTGCGCCGGACGGTCGTGCGACTCGATCCGCGGAGGCGGGGACCGGCGCCCAGCCGGCCGTAGGGAGCCGGCTACCCGGCGACCGGGCCGAGCTCGAGCACGCGCGCGTCGTCGAAACCTTCGCCGCGCAGCCGGTCGACGAGCTCCCCGGGCGGCGCGGAGTCGACGGTGAGCGCCATGAGCGCCTTGCCGCCGCGACGGCTACGCGACACGGTCATGGCGGCGATGTTGATGCCGGCCTCGCCGAACATCGTCCCCACGCGGCCGATCACGCCGGGCACGTCGTCGTAGCGGCAGAGGACGAACAGCGGGGCGAGCTCGAGCTCGATGTCGAAGCCGAGGATGTTCACGATCCAGGGCCGGTCGTCGCTCCCGATCGTCGTGCCGGCGACGAGGACGAGCGAGTCGCCGCTCCGCAGCTCGACGCGGACGAGGTTCGTGTAGTCGCGGGCCGTCCGCGACCGCTCTTCTCGCACCTCGATCCCGCGCTCGGCGGCGATGAGCGGCGCGTTGACGTAGTTCACGGGGCGGTCGGCGCGGCCCTGGAAGGCGCCGTTGAGCGCCGCGACGGTGAGCAGGCGTGTGTCGTACTCCGCGAGACCGCCGTCCGCCGCGATCACGATCTCCTCGGCGACGCCGTCCGAGAGCTCCATCGCGATGCGCCCGAGCCGGGCCGCGAGCGGGACGTACGGCCCGAGGACCTCGAGGTCGTCGGCGCCGATCACCGGGATGTTGACGGCGTTCGCGACGAGGCCGCCCTCGAGCGCCGCGGCGACCTGCTCCGCGACGATGACGCCCGCCCGGTCCTGCGCCTCTCCGGTCGAGGCCGCGAGGTGCGGCGTGACGACGACGTTGTCGAGCTCGAGCAGCGGCCCGGAGTACGGCTCGCTCTCGAAGACGTCGAGCGCCGCGCCCGCCACCCGCCCCGAGCGAAGCGCTTCGAGCAGCGCCTCCTCGTCGACGAGGGGCCCACGGGCGGCGTTGACGATTCGCACGCCAGGCCGCATCGCCGCGAACGCTGCGGCGCCGAGCGAGCCGCGCGTCTCCGCCGTGAGCGGCTGATGGAGGGTGACGAAGTCGGCTGCCGCGTAGAGATCCTCCGGCGTCTCGGCGCGGTCGGCGCCGAGCTCGCGGAAGCGCTCGGCGGCGACGTACGGGTCGTAGGCGACGACACGCATCCCGAGCCCGAGCGCGCGCCGGCCGACCTGCTGCCCGATCCGGCCGAAGCCGAGCACGCCGAGCGTCTTGCCGGCAAGCTCGATCCCGCCGTAAGCACTCCGCTCCCAGCGACCCTGCTTGAGCGCGGCATGCGCCTGCGGGATGTTGCGGGCGAGCGCCACGAGGAGGCCGATCGTGTGCTCCGCGGCGGAGACGACCGTGGACTCCGGCGCGTTCGCGACGATGATCCCGCGCCGGGTCGCCGCGTCGACGTCGACGTTGTCGACTCCGACGCCGGCCCGCCCGATCACCTTCAGCCGCGCGGCGCGCTCGATGAGGTCCGCGGTGAGCTTCGTCGCCGAGCGGATGACGATCGCGTCGTAGCCGCCGATGATCTCCTCGAGCGGGCTCTCCGGGTCGACGTCCACGTCGAACCGGGAGCGAAGGAGGTCGACGCCGGCCTCCGAGATCTCTTCGCGAACGAGTACGCGCAGGGTCACGTGTGGGAAGGCTCGGCGCTGAAGCCCTCGAGCGCCGCCGTCACCGCGGCGCCGCGCTCGATGTCGGCGCCGAGATCGGCGAGGACGAGCTCCACCGCGGCGATCTGCGTCGTGATGTCGAAGACGTCGAACCAGCCGATGTGCCCGAGGCGGAAGATCTTCCCCTTCAGCTCGCCCTGGCCGTTGGCGATCGTGATCCCGAAGCGGTCGCGGACACCGCGGATGACGTCGCCGGAGTCGACTCCGGCGGGGGCGCGGACGGCGGTGACGACGGCGCTCCGGTCCTCGTCCGGGGAGAAGAGCTCGAGCCCGAGCGCCTTCACGCCCGCGCGCGCCGCCCGGCCGAGCCGGACGTGACGCTCGAACGAGGCTTCCAGCCCCTCGTCGAGCAAGAGCTCGAGGGCGACGTCGAGCCCGGCGACGAGCGAGACGGGGAGCGTGACGGGAGCGTCGAGCTTCTGCTGCCCCGTCCGCGTCCGCTCCCAGTCGAAGTAGAAGCGCGGCGAGGAGCCGGTCGCGGCCAGCGCAGCTTCGGAGACGGCGGCGAGGCCGAGCCCGGGCGGCGTCATGAGCGCCTTCTGCGAGCCCGAGACGACGACGTCGAGCCCCCAGGCATCGGTCTCGCACGGGACGGCGCCGAGGCTCGAGACCGCGTCGACGACGACAAGCGCTCCGGCCTCACGCGCCGCCGCCGCGAGGGCGCGGACGTCGGCGATGACGCCGGTCGAGGTCTCGGACTGGACGAGCCAGACCGCCTTCGGCACGCGCTCGCCGAGGCGGGCCCTGAGGTCGTCGGGATCGGGCATCTCGCCCCACGCGTAACGGAGCACCTCCACGTCCGCGCCGTACGCCGTCGTCATTGCCACCCAGCGCTCGCCGAAGCTCCCTGCCGAGATCACGAGATGCGGCTCGCCGGGCGAGACGAGGTTCGCGACGGCCGACTCGAACGCGCCGGTGCCGGACGCCCCGAAGAGGAGGACGTCGTTCTCCGTGCGGCACACCTCGCGCAGGCGGGTGAGGACGCGCTCGTAGACGGGCAGGAACTCCGGGCTGCGATGGTGGACGACCGGCGCCCCGACGGCGGCGAGAACCTCGGGCGGCACGGGGGTCGGTCCGGGCGTGAAGAGGTACCGCTTGCCCACGCCACGAGCCTAGAGGAAGCCCCGCCGACGCCGCTTCGGCAGCGCCTCCTCAACCTGGCGACTCGGGCCGAAAGGGCGCGGTCTACGCTGCACGCGTGGACGCGCTCGTCGCCTTCGCAGCCTCATTGCTGGCGCTGCGCCTCGCGGGCCTCCTTGCGGCGCGCTACCGCGCGAGTCGGAGACCCGAGCTGCTCGCCTGGTCGGGCGGGCTCGCCGCCTACGCGGTGGCCGCGGCGGCGATCGCCTGGGGCGAGGCCGCCGGCTGGGACGGCCGCGCGTTCCGCGTCTACTACGCCGCGGGAGCCCTCCTGACGGCGCCGCTGCTCGGAGCGGGATCGCTCCTTCTCGCCGGTCGCCGCCGCGCCGCGCCGGCGGCACTCGTCTACGTCGGCCTCGCCGTCGGCATCTCGCTCGCCGTGCCTCTGCACGGCGCCTTCGCAGCGCACGGGATCCCAGCCGCGCAGGATCACCTGACCTTCCTCCCCGCGCGGCTCCTCGCGATCCTCGCAAACGCGCTCGGAACGCTTGCCGTCGTGGCGGTCGCGCTGCGCTCCTTCCGGCGTCGCCCACTCGGGAACGGGCTCATCGTCGCCGGGATCGCGGCGGCCGCGACGGGCAGCGGCCTCGCGGGCCTCGGAGCTGCCGGGAGTGCCGTGGGGATCGCGGCCGGCGCGGCGCTGCTTTACGCAGGATTCGTAGCCCCGACACACATTCCGCGGCTTTTTCCGCGCAAAATGGCCCCTCACTGAGTCACAAGCGTTGCCTCCCCGATACACAAACGTGGCGTCTGTCGCTACCCTGGCGCGACCGATCGCATAAGCCGCGCCGAGCGGTGCTTGCCCAAGGGCATGTTCGCGCCCGCTCGGCCTCCGACTTGCAATCGACCTGGGGAGGTACGACTTGCGGCGCTTCATCCTGGCCTGCGGGCTCCTGCTCGCGTTCGCAGGCATGGCCACCGCGGCGGCAGCCGCCGTAGGGGCCCGAAACACGAACGGAACTCCGGCCTCGAGCTCGAGCACGGTCGCGGCGACGACGGGCTCCGAGGACACGACCCGCTCGCACTCCGAGCTGCGCGCGGCGCGGTACTGGAGCCGCCACGTCCGGCGCTTTCGCGCGGGCACCCGCCGCTGGCTGACCGTCATCCGAGGACGGCCGCCGCGGAACACATCGCGCCGGCTCAGCGGACGATCGCCGGCCCGGCTGCGCAAGCTGGCGAATGCGTGGCGCCACCGCGAGCACGCGGCCTGGCGGCGGGCGAACCATCCGCCCGACTTCGGCGGCTGGCTCTGCATCCACCACTACGAGGGAAGCTGGACGGACTCCGGCGGCCCGTACTGGGGCGGGCTGCAGATGGATCTCTCCTTCCAGGCGAGGTACGGGGCCTGGCTGCTCCGGCACAAGGGAACTGCAGATCGCTGGAGCCCGCTCGAGCAGATCTGGACGGCCGTTCGCGCGTCACGCGTGCGCGGCTTCTCACCGTGGCCGAACACGGCCCGGTATTGCGGCCTGGCGTAAGGCCCCAACGCACCTCCTGACCGCCCGAGACGGCCCGCGAAGCGGGCCGTCGTCAGGCTGCCGTCATCGTGGCTTGACAGTGACATCATTGTGATGTCATACTGCAGCCATGCAGATCGACGGTCATATCCAGGCGCTCCGGGAGGACCTCCTCCGCGTCGCGTCCCTCGGCGACGAGACGACGTCCCGCGCGGCACAGCTCCTCTCGGTCGCCATCGAGGCGTCGCTCGGGCGGCGCCTTCAGGACGTCCTCGCCGAGGCCGCGCTCGAGCTCAACGCCCAGCTCGACGCGGCGCACGTCGAGGTCCGCATCGCCGGCCGGGACCCCGAGCTCGTGCTCGTCCGCGAGGACGGCACCGTCCCCGAGCCGGCCGACGAGGCCTTCTCGGCCCGGATCACGCTGAGGCTCCCCGAGAGCCTCAAACAGCGGGTCGAGTCCGCCGCCGCGCGCGAGGGCGCATCCGTCAACACGTGGCTCGTCCAGGCGCTCCAGCGCGCGGTCGAGCCGCGCCGATCCACGTCCGCCGGAAGCCGCAACCGCCTCACGGGCTACGGCCGCAGTTGAAAGGAGAAGGCATGTTCCCCGACCAGCATCTCCCGTATGACAAGCCGGAGCGCTTCGTCCGCCCCGACCGGCGCCCGCTCCCACGCGCCAGCGAAATCCGCCTCCGCGTCAAGCGCATCGTGAGCTCCCGGGAGGCCTGAAGATGATCGAGCACGACTTCCACACTCCTCTTCCGCTCACGCTCGAGGTCTCCATCCCGAGTGGCAACATCGAGGTCGAGACCGCCGACACCCAGGAGACCGCGCTGACCGTCGACGGAGACGAGCGCCTGCTCGAGCTCGTCGAGGTCCGCCAGGACGGCAACCGGGTGCTCGTGACCGTGCGCGGGAAGTCGAAGATCGGATTCGGCCTCTCGCTCGGCTCGTTCGTCTTCGGGAACAACGGCCTCCGCGTGCAGGCCCGCGTACCGCACGGCGCCGGGGTGAAGGTCAAGACCGCGTCTGCCGATACCGAGGTCTCCGGGCAGCTGGCCGCGCTCGACGTGAACTCCGTCTCCGGAGACGTCCGCGCCCGAGGCGACGTCGCCGGGGATGCGACGGTCAAGACCGTCAGCGGCGACGTCGACCTCGAGCGGGTGGACGGCGACCTCTCGGCACAGACCGTCTCGGGCGACCTCCGGGCTCGCGCCGTCGCGGGCTCGGCCGAGGTCAAGTCGGTGTCGGGCGACATTCGCCTCGAGGCACTCAAGGCCGGGGACGCCCGCTTCTCGAGCGTGTCCGGCGACGTCGAGATCGGCATCGTCCAGGGATCGCACCTCGACGTCGACGCCGGCTCGACCTCCGGCGACCTCACCTCCGAGGTTCCGCTCGGGAGCGAACAGCCGCCGGGTGAGGACGGGGCCGCGCCGACGGTCGTCGTCAGGGGCCGCACGGTGAGCGGCGACGTCCGCGTCTTCCGGGCCGCGTAGGGACGGACGTGCGCAAGCTCCTCGCATATCGCGACGCCCGCCTGCTCGTCGGGGGCCAGACCCTGTCCGCGTTCGGCGACTGGGCGATGTTCATCGTGATGGCCATCTGGATGAAGACGCTGACCGGCTCGAGCGCCCGGGCGGGGCTCGTCTTCTTCGTGCTCGCGCTCGGCAACCTCGCCGGCCCGCTCGGCGGCCTCGTCGCCGACCGCTTCCGGCGGCGGCCCCTGATGATCGCGTGCGACTGCGTGCTCGGGGCGTCGGTGCTCCTGCTCCTGCTCGTGCACGACCGCGGCGACGCCTGGCTCATCTACCTCGCCGCGCTCCTGTACGGCACCGTCGGCTCGGTCTTCTACCCCGCCCAGTCGGCTCTGCTGCGGGTGATGCTGCCCGAGGAGCTGCTCGCCGACGCGAACGGAGCGCTCTCGTCGATGCGGCAGGGGCTGCGGATCGTCGCGCCCCTGGCCGGCGCCGGCCTTTACGCCGCCTTCGGCGGCGGCGTCGTGGCGGTCGTCGACGCGGCGACGTTCGGCAGCTCGGCGCTGCTGATGTCGCGGATGCGGGTGGTGGAGACGAAGCCGGAGCCGTCGGAGCACCGCTTCCTGCGCGAGGTGACGGCGGGGATCGAGCACGTCTGGCACACGTTGCCGCTGCGCCAGATGACTCTTGGAGCGACCGTCGCGCTCCTCGTCATCGGCTTCGCCGAGACGCTGATCTTCACCGTCATCCAGCACCTCGGCAGGCCGCCGTCGTTCTTCGGCGTGCTCGGGACGCTCCAGGGCGTCGGCGCGATCGCCGGCGGCGTCACAGCGGCCTCCCTCATCCGCCGGATCGGCGAGATGCGCAGCGTCGGGATGGGCCTCGGGCTCTTCGGCGTCGGCGACCTCCTGCTCGTCTTCCCCTCCCTGGCCGTCGTGCTCATGGGCTTCGTGCTCGCCGGTGTCGGTATCACCTGGGCGATCGTGGGCTTCACGACCGCCCTCCAGACGCGGACGCCGCTCGCGATCCAGGGCCGTGTCTCGGCTGCCGCCGACATCTCGCTCTCGACCGCGCAAACCGTCTCGATCGCAACCGGCGCGGCGCTCTCCACGGTCGTCGACTACCGGATCCTGCTCGTCGTGATGGCCGTCGTCGTCGTCGCGAGCGCGGCCTATCTGACGACGCGAGACGAAGCCCCGGCCGCGGCAGCGGAGACCCCTGCGACCATGGAGGCGTGACCGAGCGCCTTCCGCCGCGGTGCCCGCCTAGCCGGCACCGCTGTCGCAACTCAGCCTCGAAGCTTCTCCCGTAGCAGCTGATTGACGACCTTCGGGTCGGCCTTGCCCTGGGTCTCGCGCATCACCTGGCCGACGAAGAAGCCGAGCACGCCCTCCTTGCCGCCGCGGTAGGTCTCGACCTGCTCCGGGTGTGCCGCGAGGACGGCGTCGATCACGGGACCGAGGGCGTCCTCGTCGCCGAGTGCCGTCTGCGAGAGATAGTCGTCCGCCTCGATCGTGCGGTCGACCGCGGCGGCGAACGCCTCGTCGAGCGCCTCGCGCGTCACGTTCGCCCGCAGGATCCGGGCGAGCGCTGGGGCATTCTCGGGCCGGAACGCGCCGCGGTTCATCGCGACCGCAGCCGCCGCCTTCCAGTCGACCCCCTCGGCCGCGAGCGCTTCGGCCCTCCACTCGTTGCCGGTCGTGACGAGCTCGGCGGCCAGTGCGAAGCCCAGCTCCTGCGCGAGCCGCCGGATCCGGTCGCCCGGACGGTCGGGCACCTCGCCGCGCAGGCGCTCGACGAGCTCGGTCGGCGGCTCGACGGGGACGAGGTCGGGCTCGGGGAAGTAGCGGTAGTCGTCCGCCTCCTCCTTCGAGCGGTGCACGGTGAGCCGGTCGGTGTCGGCGTCGTAGTCGTAGGTCGACTGCACGACCTCCTCCCCCGCCTCGTGCGCCTCGACCTGCTGCCGGAACGCGGCCTCGATAGCCCGGCCGACGTAGGTGAAGGAGTTCATGTTCTTGATCTCCCAGCGCGGCCGGTACCCGTCCTCGCCGGCACGGCGTACCGAGACGTTGACGTCGGCGCGCAACGTGCCCTTCTCCATCTCCGCGTCGGAGATCCCCAGCTCGACGATCGTCTGCCGGAGCAGGCGGAGGAACCACATCGCCTCGTCGGCCGAGCGAAGGTCGGGAGCGCCGACGATCTCGAGCAGCGGCGTGCCGCCGCGGTTGAAGTCGACGAGGCTGTACTCGGCGCCGACCGAGCGACCGGTAGCGCCGCCCGCGTGGACGGTCTTCGCCGCGTCCTCCTCGAGGTGCGCACGGACGATTCCGATCTCGCGCTCTCCGTCGGCGGCCGGCAGGAGGAACCGGCCGGGGCCGCAGAGGGGAGCCTCGTACTGGCTGATCTGGTAGCCCTTCGGCAGGTCCGGATAGAAGTAGTTCTTGCGCGCGAAGACGGCGTTCTGGGCGATCTCGCAGTCGAGCGCGAGGCCGAGCAGGATCGTCATCTCGATCGCACGGGCGTTCGGGACGGGCAGAGCGCCCGGATGCGCGAGACAGACCGGGCAGGTGTGCGTGTTCTCGGCGGCGCCGTACTCGAGCTCGCAGCGGCAGAACATCTTCGTCCGCGTCTTGAGGTGCGCGTGCACCTCGAGGCCGACGACCGTCTCCCACTCACTCACCGCCATGAAGTTGCTCCTTGGCTTCGAGCAGCGCCGCCTCGACGTCCTCGCGCACCTCGACCATGCCGAGCCGATGCTCGAGCGGGCCGTGCGTCTCGATCAGCCACAGCTCGCGCTCGCCGGCCTCGAGCTGGAGCTTCACGTCGCCGACGAGGAGGGCGCGCGAGCCGTCGAGCACGCGGGGATGCTCCCCGAAGACGCGCTCGGTCGCGAGCACGAACTCCGCCGCCGGATCCTCGAAGCGGTAGGTCACCTCAGCCTCTCCGGCACCGGGTCGAAGCGGATCGTCTGCTCGAGCGCGTGCCCGACCCGAAAGAGCGCGTTCTCGGCGAACTGCGGCCCGATGAGCTGCAGGCCGACCGGCAACCCCTCCGAGAGGCCGCACGGGACGTTGAGGCCGGGAAGACCGGCCATGCAGGACGGGATCGTGAGCAGGTCGCTGAGGTACATCGCGAGCGGGTCGGCGGTGCGCGCGCCGAGCGGGAACGCGACGGTCGGCGAGGTCGGCGAGACGAGTGCGTCGAACGTCTCGAAGAGCGCGTCGTGCTCGCGCCTGATCACCGTGCGCACCTTCTGCGCCTGGCCGTAGTACGCGTCGTAGTAGCCGGCCGAGAGCGCGTACGTCCCGACCATGATCCGCCGCTTCGGCTCGTCGCCGAAGCCCTCGTCGCGCGTCCGCTCGTACATCTCGAGCCGCTCGGACGCGTCCGCCCGGTGGCCGTAGCGGACACCGTCGTAGCGGGCGAGGTTCGAGGAGGCCTCCGCCGGGGTGATGAGGTAGTAGCAGGCCATCCCGTATTCGACGGAGAGCGGCAGCGAGCACTCCCCCACCTCCGCGCCGAGCTGCTCGAGCTTCGCGATCGCCGCCTGCACGGCCGCCGAGACGCCCGGCTCGATCCCCTCCGCCTCGTTGAGCTCCTTCGGAACCCCGATCCGCAGACCGCGCAGGTCCTCGGCGTCGGGCAGCTCGACCGGGTGCGGCAATTCAACCGTGGTCGTGTCGTTCGAGTCACGGCCCGCGATGATCGAGTAGAGGTACGCGCAGTCGCGGACCGTGCGCGCGACCGGGCCGACCTGGTCGAGGCTCGAGGCGAAGGCGACGATGCCGTAGCGCGACACCGTCCCGTAGGTCGGGCGGAGGCCGACGTTGCCGCAGAGCGCGGAGGGCTGCTTGATCGAGCCGCCGGTGTCGGAGCCGAGCGCCCACGGCGCGAGCCCGGCAGTCACGGCCGCCGCCGAGCCGCCGCCCGAGCCACCGGGCACGCGCGAGGGGTCCCACGGGTTCCGCGACGGCCCGTAGGCGGAGTTCTCGGTCGAGGAGCCCATCGCGAACTCGTCGGTGTTCGTCTTGCCGAGGATCCGCAGCCCATGCGCTTTCAGCCGCTCGACGACCGTCGAGTCGTAGACGGGGACGTAGCCCTCGAGGATCTTCGAGCCGGCGGTCGTCGGGATCCCTTTCGTCCCGATCACGTCCTTGAGCGCGATCGGGATCCCGTCTCCCCCGGGGTCCTCGCAGAGGTGGAGGTAGCAGTGGAGCTCCTCGTCGCGCTCGCCGATCGCGGCGCGGTAGGCGGCGAAGAGCTCGGCGCCGGAGACCTCCTTGCGCTCGAGCAGGCCCTTGGCTTCCTCGGCGGTGAGACGGAGCGTGTCGATCACACGGCGCCTCCGGGCGGCACCTTGAAGAAGTCGCCCTCGCGCTCGGGCGCGTTCGCCAGCGCCTCGGAGACCTGCAGGCACGGCCGCGGCTCGTCCTCGGCCCAGACGTTGACGACGTCGAGCGGGTGCGAGGTCGGCGGCACGTCGGCGAGGTCGAGCTCGGAGACCTTCGAGACGGCCGCGAGGATGTCGTTGAGCTGGCCCTCGAGCCGCTCGACCTCGTCCTCGCGCAGCTCGAGTCGCGCCAGATGCGCGACGTGGAGAAGCTGCTCGCGATCGATCGCCATGGACTTCGATACTCGCAAAACCTCTCGCCGCCGCGCCTGACCAGCGCGGGCGCGAGACTGGAAAGGGCCCCGTCAGGGGCCCTTTCCAGCGAGTATCCAGGTTCTCTAGATCGCTTGGACGTTCGCGGCCTGCGCGCCCTTGTCGCCCTGTACGACCTCGAACGACACGCGCTGACCCTCGGTCAGCGACTTGTAGCCGTCCATCGTGATCGCCGAGAAGTGGACGAAGACGTCGTCGCCGCCTTCGCGCTCGATGAAGCCGTAGCCCTTCTCGTTCGAGAACCACTTGACGGTGCCCTCAGCCAACCCTTCCTCCTTGCAGAAAAACGACGGCCCGGGCACCGAGCCGCCGACCATTGATGAAACAGCCGGAGTCTAACTCAGTTTCGGGCGTCCGCAACCGCGCCGATCCGACGCGAACGCGCTGCCGTTACCGCGTTTTGCAGCACCATTGCGATGGTCATCGGCCCCACGCCACCGGGAACCGGCGTCATGTAGGCGGCTCGCTCCATTGCGCCGGGATCGACGTCTCCGAGCACCCGGCGACTGCCCTCCTCGCGGTTCATCCCGACATCGATCACGGTCGCGCCCGCCTTCACCATGTCGGCCGAGATCAGATGCAGGCGGCCGACGGCGGCGACGAGGAGGTCGGCGTCGAGAGTGTGCCGCTCGAGGTCCCGTGTGCGGGAGTGGCAGATCGTCACGGTCGCGTTGCGCTGGAGGAGGAGATGCGCCATCGGCTTGCCGACGATGGCGGAGCGGCCGACGACGACGGCACGCGCGCCCTCGAGCGGGATCTCGTACTCGTCGAGCATCCGCATGATCCCGAGCGGCGTGCCCGGGACGAGCGCCGGCCGGCCGAGGTAGAGGCGGCCCGCGTTGACGGGATGGATGCCGTCGACGTCCTTGGCGGGCGCGATCGCCTCGATCGCGCGGTTCTCGTCGAGATGGTCGGGGAGCGGAAGCTGGACGAGGAGGCCGTCGATGTCGGCGTCGGCGTTGAGCTCGGCGATGGTCGCGAGCAGCGCTTCCTCGCTCGTCGAGGCGGGCAGCTCGAGGTCGCGCGCCTCCATCCCCGCCTGCTCCGCGGCCTTCTGCTTCAGGCCGATGTAGATGTGCGAGGCGGGGTCGTCGCCGACGAGAACGGTGGCGAGGCCGACGTGGCCCAGCTCGGCGACGGACGCGGCCACCTCCTCTCGCACCTTCGCGGCGAGGGTCTTGCCGTCGATGAGCGTTGCGGGCACGAGGCGAGGTTATAGCCTCCGCTCGATGCGTCTTTCGCGAAAGAACGACCCGGATTCGGTGCGAGCCCGCCAGGGGGCGCTCGGCCTGCCGGAGGTCGACCTCGCGCCGTACGCGCGCGCCGCCGAGTCGGTGACCGGCCTCGTGTCGATCCCCGTCTCCGTCGCCCAGCTCGCGGTCTCGCTCGGCGAGTACGAGCTGTCGGAGGACGGCGACGTCGTCGAGACCGGCCGGACGGATGAGGAGGCCGTCGTCCCGCTGGCCCACACCGAGGGCGGGTTGACGGCGTCCGTCCAGCGCGGCGCCAAGGCCATCGCGGAGTCCGGCGGAGCCCGAACGTATGTAATCGCCGACAGGATCACCAGAGCATCCTGTTTCATCTGCAAAGACTCAGGCGACGCGCTCGCGCTCGCGCGCTGGATCGAGGAGCAGGTGCCGGCGATGCGCGAGTTCCTGCGCGCCGCGGACCGGCCGGAGCTCTCGAGCTACGCGGTACTGCGCGAGGCGAAGACGCACGTCGTCGGGCCGATGTGCCACGTCCTCTGGCGCTTCACGACCGGCGACGCCTTCGGCGCGAACATGATGACCCGCAACGCCTACGCGCTGAACATGGCCTACGTGCTGCCGCAGGCGCCGGTGCCCGTCGAGAGGACGATCCTCGAGGCGAACATGGGCGGCGACAAGAAGCCGTCGTTCGAGTACTTCCAGCAGGGTCACGGCAAGACCGTGATCGCCGAGACGACGCTGACCGAGGCGGCGATCGAGCGCGTGCTGCGGACGACGCTCCACGACCTCGAGGAGCTCGCCTGGGCGGGGACCCACGGCGCGGTCGCGTCCGGGATGCAGTCGGTCGCCTTCACTCCCGCCTCTGCGATCGCAGCTGTCTTCGCCGCGACCGGTCAGGATCTCGGGCTCGTCGCGACGAGCTCGATGGCGCACGGGACGGAGCAACGCGTCGAGGGCGGCCTCCACGTCTCGATCCGCTTTCCCGGGCTCGAGGTGGGGACGGTCGGCGGCGGCACGACGCTCCCCGACCCGAAGCGGTGGCTCGAGCTGATGGGCTGCGCGGGGCCCGGGAAGGTCTACCGGCTCGCCCAGCTCGTGGCCGCGACGGCCCTGGCCCTCGAGATCAGCGCCTCTGCCGCGATGGCGACGGCCGGCAGCGAGAACTTCTTCCGCGCCCACTTCGAGCGCGGCGGGATGCGCTAGAGAGCCGTGCTCTACGACCCGGCACAGTTCGAGCCGCTGACCGAAGAACCGTGGGATCCGGCGCGCGCCGAACGCGCGATCGCCGCGATCGTCGCCGACGCCGACACGGCCTTCGACCCGGACGCGCTCTGGCCGGCGCACGAGTGGGACGGCTGGCAGGCGGCACTCCCGCTGAAGAATCTCTACGTAGGCGCCGCCGGCGTCGTCTGGGCGCTCGCCGCGCTGCGCCCGGTCTCCCAATCGCGGCTCGATCTCGCAGCGGCCGCGCTGCGCGCTCTCGAGCGCTGGCGCGCGGAGCCGGACTTCACGGAAGGCGAGGAGATCCCGGCACTGGCCGGGGCCGCCCTCTTCTACGGCGAGACGGGGCCGCTGCTCGTCTCGCTCCTGCTCGCGCCCGACGCAGGCCGCGCCGATCGCCTGCACGAGCTCGTGCGCGCGAACCGCGACAACGAGGCGAACGACCTCTTCTACGGAGCGCCGGGCGCGCTCCTGGCCGCCGCCGCGATGCGCGATGCCACCGGAGAGCGACGGTGGGAGGAGGCGGCACGCGAGACCGCCGACGCCGTCGCGACCCGTCGCGAGGAGGACGGTCTCTGGACGCAGCGTCTCTGGGGCGGGGAGTTCAAGGCCGTCGGCGCCTCGCACGGCGCCGTCGCGAACGTCCGGGCGCTCCTCCACGTCGACCATCCCCGCAACGACGGGCTCCGGCGCGAGACGGCCGCGCTCCTCGCCCGGCACGCGAAGCGCGAGGACGGCCTGGCGAACTGGACGGACGAGCCGAGGCTGCAGTGGTGCGTCGGCGCGCCCGGGATCCTCGTCGCAGCCTGGGACTACCTCGACGAGGATCTCGTCCTCGCCGGCGCCAACCTGATCTGGCAGGCCGGCGCCCACGGCGACGAGAAGGGCCACGGCATCTGTCACGGCACCTCGGGCAACGGCTTCGCGCTCCTCAAGACGTTTGCCCGTACCGGCGACGAGCTCTGGCTTGGCCGCGCACGCCGGTTCGCGGTCCACGCTCTCGCTCAGGCGGAGCGAGTAGCGGCGGCGAACGGCCGCCGCCGCTACTCGCTCTTCACCGGCGACCTCGGCACTGCGCTCTTCGCCTCCGCCTGCCTCGACCCCGACCCGCGGTATCCGGTGCTCGACAGGCTCTAGCCGGAGGGCGTGCTGAGGCGGTGGTGGCGGATGAGAGCGAGTGCGGTTGCGAGGGCGAGGACGAGGAAGCCGAGGAGGCCGAGCTCCAGCAGGAGGTTCGTGAGCCCGCGCCCGGATACGGCCGGGTGCTCGAACTGGGCGGTGACGATCAGGATTCGCCGTACGACCGCGATCAGGCCGATGAAGAGGAACGGTTCGGCGACGATCTCGTGGGTTCGCAGCACGAAGCGGAGCGTGTAGACGAGCTCGGCGATGATCAGGGTGAGCAGGATGCGGTCGAGGATGGTGACCGCGGTGTTGACCGCGCCGGCACCGGTCGAGATCGCGTGCGCGAGCTCGTGCACGGTCCCTACGAGGACGAGGACGGCGGCGACCGCGAGCAGGATCGCCACCGCCGCGTAGAGCACTTCCTCGAAGCGAACGAGGCCGCCGAGCAACCTCGCACTCGGCCCGGATTGAGTCGGGGCAGTCACGGTCGGGGGTGTCGGCTCGGTGCTCAGGCGGGCTCCTGCTGATCGGGTGCCACCCAACGGTAAACGGGATCGGCCGCGAGCGAGAGCTCTGCGACATCGACGATCCGGGGGGCGGCGGCGAAGCAGCGCTGCCAGGCGAGCCCCGCGCGCCAGACAGCGGGGTGCCGAATTGCCTGGCCGACGGTCGCGCGGACATTGCTGCCGTGGAAGACGAACACCGCCTCGCTCTCGCCCAGATACACCTCGTGGGCATTGAGTCCGAGCATGGCCGGATCGAGCGGTGGCCCCTCCGCGAGCAGAGTGTGCGCCCGACCGAGACAGCCCGGCTCGAGCGGTACCGAGACGGCGAGCACGTCGCCGCCGACACGTCGGGTGAGCGACACGAGCAGGTCGGCGATCTCGGGCAGCAGCGCCATGCCGAGCGGCGCCACCTGCACCGGCGCCAGGTTCAGCCGCTCGAGCACCAGCGTCGGATAGCCGTTCAGCCGCTCGCTCGGGCGACCGCCGACCCGCACCGCGGACAGATCGGCGACGGGAATCTCCAGCTCCAGCTCGCCCGAGCGGCCACGCCCGGACAGACGCAGCCGATTCCGCTCGACCTCGAGCGCGCCCGCCGCCTCGAGCCCACCGTTCCGGAAGATCACGGCGAAGCGCTCGTGCATCCAGCCACATTCGGCCCCCCGGGGGCGGCTCGCATCCGCATGCCTGCCGCGGGCGACCGCGGGAAACTACGCATCCATGGCCGCTTGACGGTACGTCAGCCCGCGGTGGGCCGCTCGGCGTAGGCCACGCGCTCGAACGGCCACTCGGTCTCGAGCCAGCCCGTGACGGACCGCCAGAGCTCTACGTCGAGCTCGGACCGACTCGCCCGCACCCAGGAGCGCACACGCGCATCATGCTCTTCGCTCCTGTCGGCATAGATGTACACGCACCCGATCACGTCACCGGTCGCAGGATCGAGGACCGTGTACGTGAAGCCCACCCGGTTCTCGAAGTCGTCAGCGTGTCCTTGCAGGTCGCGCAGGTTGTCCGCCAGGTTGCGGTCGTCGGGCCAGGAGCTCGCCTGCCAGCCAGGCGTCAGGTGGATGTGCTCCACGGACGACGACCACGCCTCATAGTCGGATTCGTTGTGCTGCGGCCCGAGCGGCTCGAGCGTGAACCTCTCCGTCGCAAGAGCGAGCGGGGCGACGAATCCGGGCGGCACGAAGGGGCCTTCCACGACACCCACATCTTGGTCGAACCAGCGGCCGGGTGTCTACTCGAGAATCGCCACGTAGTAGCCGCTGCCGCTCTCTTCGAGCAGGCGGCGGATCCGCCACTCTGTGCCTTCGAGGATGGCCGCCATCTCGTCCGGTGAGACGATCAGGTAGTCGAACCAGGGCCCGATGAGGTCGCGATAGCGAACACGCAGCCGTAACTGGCCGGCCATTCGGCCCCGCTCGAGGTTGCGCTCCTGATAGGCGAGATGGGTCGGGTCTTTCGTCGCATATGGGTTGTTCGAGCCTGCCACGATTCTGTCGGCCAGCGGGCGGAGCCGCCGAAGCAGGCGCCGGGCCGTGCTCGGCGAGCCGAAGAGGCCGAAGTTGTTGCCGAACATGACGATCGTGTCGAACCGCCCGACCGAGTCGTCGAGGTCTTCGAACGCGAGCAGCCGCACGTCGCGGACTCCGCGTCGACGTGCCACCTCGACCGCGCCGGCCGACACGTCGATCCCGACGACGCTTCTTCCACGCCGCTGCAGTTCCAGAGCCGCTCGCCCCGCGCCCACACCGGCGTCGAGCACCCTTCCGCGCACCCACCGGAGTGCGCGACGCTCCACCGCGGGCCACCGAGCGACGGGTGCGAAGTAGACCGTCTTCCCGGCGTCGAGGAACCCGTCGTCCCGCTCGATGATCTCCAGGCCCGTCCCGTCGAGGAGCATCTGCCCAAAGGCGTCCGCCATGCTCCGAACCTACACCCCGACGGCGCAGGAGACACGACGCCGCCCTGCGCCAGTGTGCGGGAATGACGCCTGACGGCTACTGCGAGCGGCAGCTCAGCCCCAAGGCAGGCGTGACCAGTACGGCGGCCGCGCTCGCCGGAACCTCTCGGCAGTCGCATAGACCTGCTCGGGATCGGATGTCTCGTTCTCCACACTCGCGCCGAAGCGCGCTGCGAGGTCCGACACCGGATACCGCACTTCCGGGCTTATGTGCGCGCCAACCATCACGACCACGCACGGCGCGTCACCAGCCCCCACGAAGGCGTGCTCCGTCCAGGGCGGCGAGTGGAAGAAGTCCCAGGCTCGGAGGCGTCGCTCCTCGTCCTCGACAAGCAGTCTGCACTCACCGGCGAGAACAAGAAACGCCTCCTGATTCGCCTCGGCGTGGTAGACGCTGCTCTGGCCCGGCTCGAGGACGGTCACATTGATCCCGAGCTGCGGGAACTCGATCGGAGCTTCGCCGTACTCGTTCGCGAACCAACACGCTGCCCCCCTCGTCTCCGAAGAGAACCACTCGGCATCGCCGACGTTGACGACAAACCAACCCTCCGTGACGGGGGCAAGGCCGGAGCCAGCGTCCTCAAGCCTCGCTTCGTTCACGCAGCAGATTCTCGCAGTCCAAGCGACGGCTGTCTCGTCCGGGCCCGGCGTCCTCTCGCCCGGCGAGAAAGCAACCACGGGGGCCGGTCGACGTTCGCCGGGCCCGGGACGAACCGCGGCGCGTTCCGCGCGCGCCACCGCTGCCGCCGGGCCGGCCGAAGGGACTACGCTGCGCGCATGGAGTCGACGATGTGGGCGGTGCGGAAGGAACGCCCGGCATCCGGCCTCGATCTCGTCGAAATTCCGGTGCCGGCGATCCGCCCCGACGAGGTGCTCGTTCGGGTCGAGGCGGCGAGCATCTGCGGCACGGACCTCCACATCTACAACTGGGACGGGTGGTCTCAGCAGCGGATCCGGCCGCCGCTGACGCTGGGCCACGAGTTCGCAGGCACGGTCGTCGAGGCCGGCCCGCTCGTCCGGAACGCGCAGGTCGGCGACTACGTGTCGGCCGAGAGCCACGTCACCTGCGGCGTCTGCTTCAACTGCCGCACCGGGCGAGCGCACATGTGCGAGCAGACCCGGATTCTCGGCGTCGACCGCGACGGCGCGTTCGCCGAGTACGTCGCCGTTCCCGACAGCGTGCTCTGGCAGAACGACCGGGACAAGCTGCCGCCCGAGATCGCGACGCTGCAGGAGCCCTTCGGCAACGCCGTCTTCGCGGTCGGGCACGCCGACCTCGCCGGGAAGACGGTCGGGATCCTCGGCTGCGGCCCGGTCGGCCTGTTCAGCATCGGCATCGCGCGCGCCTCCGGCGCGGGGCGCATCCTGGCCACCGACACGAAAGCCTTCCGGCTCGAGCTCGCGCGGCAGATGGGCGCGCACGCAGCCGTCGACGTGTCCTCGACGAACAACACAGCCGCCGCGCTCCTCGAGCTGAACGAGGGCGAGCGTCTCGACGTCGTCTTCGAGATGTCGGGCGCGCCCGAGGCGATCGAGACGGCCCTCGTGGCGGCCCGGAACGGCGGCCGCGTGATCCTGTTCGGCATCCCGGCCCGCCCCGTGGAGCTCGACATCGCGGAGACGCTGATCTTCAAGAACCTCGACGTCTCGGCGGTGAGCGGCCGGCAGGTCTGGGACAGCTGGTACCGCACACGTTGGCTCCTCGAGCACGGCGTCGTCGACCTGCGCCCGCTCGTCACGGCGGAGTGCGCCCTCGACGACTACGAGCACGCGTTCGAGCTGCTCGCGAGCGGGGCGGCCTGCAAGATCGTGCTCCACCCGCAGGCCGGCGCGCTGGCCGGAAGCGCCTCCGGCGCCGCCGGGGAGGCGGCCGCGTGACCGCGCTCGACACCGAGATCCGGGGCGAGCTCGACGGGCTGCGGACGGCGGGGACGTACAAGCGGTTCAACATCCTCGAGAGCCCGCAGGGGCCGGTGGTGCGGATGGAGGGCCGCGGCGAGGTGATCGTCCTCTCCTCGAACAACTACCTCGGCCTCGCCGACCACCCCGACGTCGTCGCGGCGGGAATCGAGGGGCTGCGCGCCTACGGCGCGGGAACCGCGTCGGTGCGCTTCATCTGCGGCACCTTCGCCCCGCACATCGAGCTCGAGCGGGAGCTCGCCGAGCTCTCCGAGACGCCGGCGGCGCTCACGTACGTCTCCTGTTGGAACGCGAACGAGGCCGTGATCCCCGCGCTCACCGACGACAAGACGGTGATCATCTCGGACGAGCTCAACCACGCCTCGGTCATCGACGGCGTGCGGCTCTCGAAGCCGGAGCGCAAGCTCGTGTACCGCCACTCGGACATGGACGAGCTCGGGGAGGCGCTGCGCTCGTGCGAGCCCGGCCGGCGCAAGCTGGTCCTCACGGACGGCGTCTTCTCGATGGAGGGCGACCTCGTGCGGCTGCCGGACATCCTCGAGCTCGCGCGCGCACACGACGCGATCGTGCTCGTCGACGACTCCCACGGCGTGGGCGTGGTCGGGAAGACCGGGCGGGGTGTCGCCGAGCACTTCGGCGTCCTCGGCGAGGTCGACGTGCTGACGGGCACGCTCGGCAAGGCGCTCGGCGGCGCGGCGGGCGGCTACGTGGCCTCGACCGAGGAGGTGTGCGACCTGCTCGCGCAGCGCTCCCGGCCACAGCTCTTCTCCAACGCGCTGCCGCCGACGGTCGCCTGCTCGGCCCGCGCCGCCGTCCACGTCCTCCGCACCCGTCCGGACCTCGTCGCCCGTCTGCACGAGAACACGCGCTGGTTCCGGGGCGCGCTCCGCGAGGCGGGATTCGATCCGCTGCCCGGCGAGGCGGCCATCATCCCGATCATCGTCGGCGAGACGGCGCGCGCAATCGAGCTGTCGGAGAAGCTGCTCGAGCGCGGCGTCTTCGTGACCGGTTTCGGCTACCCGGTCGTGCCGGAGGGGGCGGCGCGGGTCCGGGTGCAGATGTCGGCGGCGCTCGAGCCCGCACACCTCGAGCGCGCACTCGCCGCCTTCGTCGAGGTCGGACGCGAGAGCGGCCTGCTCCCGGCCTGAGCGAGACATCGGGGTAAACCCGGAGGCCCAGAGCCGCATCGTCGCGGATGCGCGCGGCTGCCGGCCTCGGGATGCTGGGATTCCCGAGAGAAGTCGAGGAGGAGAGTCTGATGGCATCTGCAGCGAAGGAAGCCGACCTCGCCGGTCCGGGCATCGGCAGCTACGACGAGCTCGAGCGCGTGCTCCCGGACGACTACACGCCGCTGCTCGGCCCGAGGGAGACCATGCGCGGTCTCTTCGCCGCGAAGCGACTGATCGAGGACCGGTTGAGCGAGGAGCTGAACCTCACCCAGGTGCAGGTGCCGCTGATCGTCGACCGCGAGAGCGGCGTGAACGACTACCTCGACCGTGACGGCTCACGCACGCCCGTCTCCTTCCACATAGCGAACGACCACGAGCAGCACCCGATCGACGCCGAGGTCGTACAGGCGGCGACGAAGTGGAAGCGGCTGGCGCTGCGCCAGTTCGGGATGCGGGCCGGCGAGGGGCTCCTCACCGACATGCGGGCGGTGCGCAAGGACTACTTCCTCGACCACGACCACAGCGCGTACGTCGACCAGTGGGACTGGGAGCGCGCGATCCGGCCGCAGGACCGCACGCTCGACTACCTCACGGCCACGGTGCGCTCGATCTGGAAGGTGATCAAGGAGGCGGAGGGTCTTCTCCACGAGCGCTACCCCGTGCTCGGCGAGGCGTATCCGCCCCTGCCCGACGAGCTCGAGCTCCTCCACGCCGAGGACCTCCTCGAGGCCTATCCGGACCTCCCGCGGAAGCAGCGCGAGACGGCGATCCTGCAGGAGCATCCCGCGGTCTTCATCTACGGGATCGGCTGGCCGCTCGCCGACGGGCTGCCGCACGAGCTGCGGGCGGCGGACTACGACGACTGGTCGACGGAGACCCTCTCCGCCGACGGGCGCCCGATGCACGGGCTCAACGGGGACATCCTCGTCTGGAATCCCGTCACGCAACGGCGGCACGAGCTCATGTCGGGCGGCATCCGCGTCACGAAGGAGTCGCTCGTCCGCCAGCTCGAGCTGTCAAGGCAGCTCGACTTCCTCGAGCTCCCCTACCACCAGGCGATCATGCGGGACGAGATCCCACTCTCGATCGGCGCCGGCATCGGCCAGTCGCGGACGATGATGCTCCTCCTGCGCAAGGCCCATCTCGGCGAGGTGAGCGTCACGGTCTGGCCGCAGGTGCTGAAGCGGATGTGCGCAGAGCGGGACATCCACGTACTCGACTGAAGGAGCATGATTCCCGCTTCGGAGCTTCTCTCGTAGGATCACCGGATGGCGTGCCGGTTCTGTGGCGCCGAGAATCGAGAAGAGGCCCGCTTTTGCGATGCGTGCGGCGCCGCGCTCGAGCCTCCGGCGAAGACGCCTGCCGAGGAGCGCAAGGTCGTGTCGGTGCTGTTCGGCGACCTCGTCGGCTTTACGGAGGCCTCCGAGACGGCCGACCCCGAGGATGTGCGGGCGAGGCTCCGCCCATTCCACGAGCTGCTGCGAGAGCGGATCGAGGCGTACGGGGGCACGGTGGAGAAGTTCATCGGAGATGCCGTGATGGCCGTCTTCGGCGCCCCTCAGGCACACGAGGACGATGCCGAGCGCGCCGTCCGTGCCGGGCTTGCGATCCTCGAGGCACTGGCCGCGCTGAATGCCGAAGACCCGGCGCTTTCCCTCGCCGTCCGGATCGGGATCAACACCGGGGAGGCGCTGGTCGAGCTCGAGGCGCATCCCGAGCACGGTGAGGGATTCGTGACCGGCGACGTGGTCAACACCGCCGCGCGGATCCAGTCGGCGGCCCCGGTCGGGGGAGTCGCCGTCGGCGAGGACACGTTCCGTGCGACGGAGCCCGTGTTCGAATGGGAGCGCCTGCCCGCGGCAGAGGTGAAGGGCAAGGCCGAGCCCGTCGCGCTGTGGCGGCCGCTGGCGGCGCGGGCGAGATTCGGCTCCGACCTGATCCGCCGGCTCTCGACACCTCTCGTCGGCCGCGAGCTCGACGTCCTCCAGCTACGAACGGTGTTCGAGAAGGCGGCCAGAGAGCCGGCGGTGCAGCTCGTCACGATTGTCGGCGAGCCGGGCGTCGGGAAGAGCCGGCTCGTAGCCGAGCTCGGCGCTCACGTCGACTCCCTGCCGGAACTCGTCCGCTGGCGCCAGGGGCGGTCCCTCCCCTACGGCGAGGGCGTTGCCTTCTGGGCGCTCGGGGAGATGGTGAAGGCCCAGGCGGGCATCTACGAGTCCGATCCGCCCGACGAGGCGGAACGAAAGCTCGAGCGGGTGCTTCCCCAGGTCGACGAGGCGGCCTGGCTGAAGGCATGCCTCTTGCCGCTGCTCGGGATCGACTCGGGTAGCTCGCCCAGCAGGGAGGAGTCGTTCACAGCCTGGCGCCGCTTCCTGGAGTCGATCGCCGAGCGAACGCCCGCCGTGCTCGTGTTCGAGGATCTGCACTGGGCGGACGACCCGCTGCTCGACTTTCTCGAGTATTTCGCCGACTGGGCGCAGGGCGTTCCGCTCCTCGTCGTCTGCACGGCGCGGCCCGAGCTGTACCAACGCCGTCCGGCGTGGGGAGCGGGCCTGCGCAATGCGACGACCCTCAGCGTGTTCCCGCTGTCGGCGTCGGAGACGGCGACACTCGTCTCCGCGCTCCTCGAGCAGGCGGTGCTGCCGGCGGAGACGCAGCAGGCGATCCTCGAGCGCGCGGGCGGCAACCCGCTGTACGCCGAGGAGTTCGTGCGCATGCTGCGCGACCGGGGCCTCGTCGACGGGCGAGGCAACCTGTACACGCCGGCCGACGTCCCGTTCCCCGACTCGCTGCAGGCGCTGATCGCCGCACGGCTCGACACGCTTCCGGGCGACGCAAAGTCGCTTCTACAGGACGCGGCGGTGCTGGGGAAGGTCTTCTGGTCGGGAGCCGTCACGGCGATCGGCGAGCGCGATCCGGTCGAGGTCGAGCGGATCCTGCACGAGCTTGCTCGCAAGGAGCTCGTTCGTCCGGCCCGGCAGTCGTCGATGCAGCGCGAGCACGAGTTCGGCTTCTGGCACGTCCTCGTGCGTGACGTGGCGTACGGACAGATTCCCCGTGCCCAGCGCGCCGCAAAGCACCTCGCCGCGGCACGGTGGATCGAGGAGAAGGCCGGAGAGCGAGTCGAGGACCTCGCCGACGTGCTCGCCTACCACACGGGTGAGGCGCTCTCGCTCACGGAGGCCGCGGGGGCGGCCGGCGTCACCGACGCGATCGCCGAGAACGCACGCCGGTATGCACTGCTGGCAGGAGAGCGCACACTCGGCTTGGACACCACGAAGGCGGTGGAGCTCTTCGAGCGGGCACTGCAGCTCACGCCGGAGTCGGACCCAAGCTACCCGCACGTGCTCTCGCGGGTCGCCCGGGCGGGATTTCACGCAGGTCGTGTCGCCGAGGCCAATGACGCGCAGGCACGGGTTGTCGCGCTCTTCCGCGAACGCGGGGACACGCGTGCCACCGGCGCCGCGCTGACGAGCCTCAACCTGTTCAGCGCAGGCGTGGAATGGGAGACGATCGAAGAGGCGATCGCCCTGCTCGAGCAGGTCCCGCCCGGCCCCGAGCTCGTTCTCGCCTACGAGCAGGCCGCCGGGATCATGCTCGTGACCGGCAACTACGAGGGCGCGGTCGCGACCTCGACGCGTGCACTCGAGCTCGCACGAGAGCTCTCACTTCCGGTGCCGGCCCGCACGCTCGGCTTCCGCGGCAGCGTTCGATGCAACCTCGGCGACCGAGACGGGCTGGCCGAGCTCGAGCAGGCCCGTGAGCTCCTGCTCAGGGAGGGCCATGGACGTGATGCCGTCGTGGCGACACACAACCTCGCGATCGCCCACTGGACGCTCGAGGGCTCGGCTGCCGCGCTTCCGCTCTTCGAGGAGGCGCGCGCGCTCGCAACCACGCGCGGCTTGACCGAAACCCGGCTCTCGAACGCCGTGACCCCGCTCTACCACCTGGTGGAGACGGGCCGCCTCGAAGAGACGATCGCACTCGCGGCAGATCTGCACGACGAGGTCGACGCCTCCCAGATCCCTGTCTACGCGGCCCAGCTCAGCGCGGCGGCCGCCCGCGCGTTCTACGAGGTCGGGGACCCGGCGGCCGGGGCCGAGGCCGAGCGTGGGCTCGCAATAGCGCGCGGGCTGAACTATCCCACGGTGCTCGCCATTGCCGCGGCGCCCGCCGCACTGTGCGCAGCCGGCGCGGGCGACGCGGCAACGGCGCGCGCTCTGTTGGCCGAGTTGCTCGACTGGCCGGAGCGGACGGTGAACGAGGAGTACCTCGGTCGCCTGCCGGCCCTGGTCCGGTGTGCGCTCGTCGCCGGCGACGACGCACTCGCGGCCCGCCTCGTCGAGGGCGTCAGCGATGTCCAGCCGCTCTACGAGAACGCGCTCGTCGCCGCCCGGGCCCAGGTGATCGAGGCGGAAGGCGACCGCCGTGCAGCCGAGACCGCGTTCGGTGACGCGGCACGACGCTGGGAGGCGTTCGGCAGCACCCTCGAGCAGGCCTACGCGCTGCTCGGGGCAGGACGCTGCCTCGCCGGGCTCGGCGACCGTGCCGCCGAGCAGACGTTGCGCCGGTCGCGGGCGCTCTTCGACGCCATGGGTGCACGCCCGCGCATCGCCGAGTGCGATGGACTGCTCTCCGGCACCCTGGCCGAGGGCGCGTAGGCTCGAAGGCTCAGCCGGCGGGCAGGCGGACGTCCGAGACGTCGAGGCCGAGGGAGTTCGCGAGCCGGACGCCGTGGTTCAGCTCCTCGCGAAGCCGCTCCCGGTCGCGCGCCTCCATCAGGTGCCCGATCATCTCGCGCACCTTCGGCCGCCACAGCACGTGGTTCGCGAAGATCGGGAGCATCGTGTTCGCCGCGTCGACGAGGCGGACGCGCACCTTCTGCCCCGCCGACGCGAGCAGCACCCGCTCGTACGCCATCCCGGCGCCATGGTGGATCCCGTCGTCGACGGCGAGCCGGTTGCAGAGGTCCTCGAGCACCGTCCCGCGCGACGAGCGCGCGATGAGGCGGAAGCGCGGGATGATCAGCCGCTCGAAGAAGACCTGCATGAGGAAGACCTTCTCCTCGAGCAGGTCGGCCTCGAGGAACATGTGCGCGAGCTGGTCGAGAAACGGGTCGCGCTCCCCCTCCCCACCGACCTGGCCGATCAGCCGCAGCCACGCCTCGGTGTGGCGCGACTCGTCCTGCACCATCGTCGAGTAGTAGAGGCGCGCCTCCGGGTCGGGCGCGGCCGCGAGCAGCTGCGACGCCATCTCGCAGGCGAACACGTCCGCCTGGAGCTGCTGCATGATCACCGAGCGCCAGATGTCCCGGCGCCGCGCCTGCCGCTGGGGCGACCCCTTCCCCTCCGGCACGAACGGGATGTCACCCCACGGCACGTCGGCCACCTGCCATTCCTGGCGCTTCGCGAGGTGGTAGAAGCGGAGGACGCCCGCGTACTCCTCCCGGGACGCGGGTTCCGCAGGAACGGGGTCGGCGGACATCGCCCGGACCTTATCCTCAGCCGCGTGCTTGCACTCGTCTTCAGCTACGAGGTGCGCGACGCGGCGGAGTTCGAGCGCGTCTACGGGCGGGACGGCGAGTGGGCCGAGTTCTTCCGCCGGGGCCGCGGCTACGTCGGCACCGAGCTCCTGCGCGACGTCGAGGTGCCGGGCCGCTACCTCGTGATCGACCGCTGGGAGTCGGTCGACGCGTACAACGCCTTCGTCGCCGAGCATCGCGAGGAGTACATGGAGCGCGTCGACGCCACGCGCTTCCACTACGACAGCGAGCTCCGCTTCGGAACGTTCGACACGCTTTCGTGACGGTGGCTGCCACCGGTCGCGCACTGCCGAAACAGGAGCGCCCGCCCGCCTCGCATTGCGAGGCAGCCGCCGCTTGAACCGCCGTATCGCGCAGGAGATAATCCAGGCGCCGATGTCCGTCGAGGAACGCGCAAGCGCCGCCGAGAGGGTTCTCGCGGCGCGTGAACGCTATGTCGCCCGCGGCGTCTCGACGCCCGCACTCGTCGTCGCGCGCGCCGAGGGAGCGCGCGTCTGGGACGTCGACGGCCGTGAGTTCCTCGACTTCGCCGGCGGAATCGCGTGCCAGAACCTCGGCCACGGCCCGTCGGCGGTGGTGGCCGCGATCCACGAGCAGGTCGACCGCTACCTCCACCAGTGCTTCATGGTCGGGACGTACGAGCCGTACGTGGAGGTCTGCCGCCGGCTCGACGAGCTCTGGCCCGGCGACGCGGAGACGAAGTCGATCCTCGTCAACTCGGGTGCCGAGGCGGTCGAGAACGCAGTCAAGATCGCACGCGCGGCGACCGGGCGGGCCGGCGTCGTCGTCTTCGACCGCGCCTTCCACGGCCGGACGAGCCTCACGATGGCGATGACGGCGAAGCTCGTCTACAAGCAGGGATTCGGGCCTCTCGCGACGGACGTCTACCGCGCCCCGGCCCCGTATCCGTTCCGCGGCGTCTCGACGGAGGACGCGCTCGCCGGCCTCGAGCTCCTCTTCGAGCAGGACGTCGACCCGAAGTCCGTCGCCTGCATCGTGCTCGAGCCGGTGCAGGGCGAGGGCGGCTTCATCCCGATGCCGCCGGAGTTCGTGCAGGCGCTCCGCCACATCTGCGACGAGCACGGGATCCTCTACGTCGACGACGAGGTGCAGTCGGGCTGCGGACGCACGGGCACGATGTGGGCGATCGAGCAGCTGGGCGTCGAGCCGGACCTGCTCGTGTCGGGGAAGACGCTCGGCGGCGGGCTCCCGCTCGCAGGCGTGACCGGGCGCGCCGAGTTGATGGACGCCGTCCACGTCGGCGGGCTCGGCGGCACGTTCGGCGGGAACCCCGTCGCCTGCGCGGCCGCGCTCGCCGTGCTCGACGAGCTCGCGGCACCCGGCTTCGCCGAGCGGGCCGCGCACGTCGCGGCGGTTCTCCGCGGGCGGCTCGACGAGATCGCGGTCCGGCAGCCGCTCGCCGGAGAGGTGCGCGGCCTGGGCCCGATGCTCGCGCTCGAGCTGCGCGAGCCGACACCCGGCGCGGCGAAGGCGACGACCGCAGCCGCGTTCGACCAGGGGTTGCTCCTCCTCTCGTGCGGCCTGTACGGGAACGTCATCCGGCTCCTCCCGCCGCTCACCGCGTCGGACGAGGAGCTCGAGCGCGGGCTGACGCTGCTGGAGGAGGCACTTGGCGACGCTGGCGCTCACGGCGGCTGAGACCGAGCAGGCCCCCGGCACGCCGGCCGTCCGCCTCAGCGGCATCCGCCGCGTCTACGGCGACGTCGTCGCAGTCGGCGGCGTCGACCTCGACATCGCGGCCGGCGAGTTCTTCACGCTCCTCGGGCCGTCCGGCTCGGGCAAGACGACGACGCTGCGCGTGATCGCCGGCTTCGAGCGCCCCGACGCCGGCCGAGTCGAGCTGCAGGGAGTCGACGTGACGCGCGTCGCGCCGTCGCAGCGCGCCGTCAACACCGTCTTCCAGGACTACGCACTCTTCCCGCATATGACGGTGGCCGAGAACGTCGAGTACGGGCTGCGCGTCCGGGGGATCTCGCGCCGTGAGCGCCGCGAGCGCGCCGGGGCCGTGCTCGAGCGGGTGCGGCTGCCGGGACTGGGCGACCGCAAGACGGCGCAGCTCTCCGGCGGCCAGCGCCAGCGCGTCGCGCTCGCGCGCGCGATCGTGAACCGGCCGCCCGTCCTCCTGCTCGACGAGCCGCTCGGGGCACTCGACCTGAAGCTGCGCCAGGAGATGCAGACCTTCCTCAAGGCGCTCCAGCGCGACCTCGGCATCACGTTCGTCTACGTCACGCACGACCAGGAGGAGGCGCTCACGATGAGCGACCGGCTCGCCGTCTTCCACGAGGGCCGCATCGAGCAGGTCGGCTCGCCCGCGGACGTCTACGAGCACCCGCAGAGCGAGTTCGTCGCCGGCTTCGTCGGCGTCTCGAACGTCCTCGAGCGCGGCGGCAGGCGCTTCACGATTCGCCCGGAGAAGATCCACATGACCGACGAAGGTGGCGGCGGCGAGGTGGGCGTCGTCAGAGATGTCGTCTACGTCGGGATGATCACCCGCTACACGGTCGAGCTCGACTCGGGGGGCGAGCTCACGGTCGTCCGCCAGAACCTCGAGACGTCTTCCCAGCAAGCGCTCGAAGAGCGAGGCAAGCGCGTCTCGCTCTCGTGGCGGCCCGAGCACACCTACGAGATCGACAAGGAGGCGAAGTGAGGAAGATCAACCGCCGGTACGTCCTGCTGGCCGCGTTCGCCGCGGCCCTCTGCGTGCCGGCTTCAGGCGTCAGCGCCCGCAGCGGCCTGCCCACGAAGATCGGGAAGGGCGAGGGGCAGCTGAACCTCATCGCGTGGGAGGGCTACACCCAGAAGCAATGGGTGAAGCCGTTCCAGAAGAAGACGGGCTGCATGGTGCATGCGAAGTACGCGGGCTCGTCCGACGAGATGGTGACGCTGATGCGACAGGGCGGCGGGTCGCAGTACGACGGTGTCTCGGCCTCCGGCGACGCGAGCCTGCGGCTGATCTACGGGCACGACGTCCAGGCGGTGAACCCGAAGCTGATCCCGAACTTCAAGAACTTCATGGCGGGTCTGAAGTCACCCCCGCACAACACGATCAAGGGCGTCCACTACGGGATCTCGCTCCAGTGGGGCCCGAACACGCTGCTCTGGAACACGAAGAAGGTGAAGCCGGCACCGCAGAGCTGGTCGGCGATCTACAGCAAGAAGTACAAGGGCAAGATCACCGTCCCGGACAACCCGATCCAGATCGCCGACGCGGCGCTCTACCTGTCGAAGGCGAAGCCGTCGCTCGGGATCAAGGATCCATACGAGCTGAACCAGACGCAGTTCAACGCGGTGATCGGCCTGCTTCGCAGGCAGAAGCCGCTGATCAAGAAGTACTGGGCGCTCGCCTCGGACGAGATCGGGCTGTTCAAGAGCGGGGATGCCGTCATCGGCGCCTCCTGGCCGTATCAGACGAACACGCTGAAGGCCGACAAGGTGCCCGTGAAGGACAAGATCCCGAAGGAGGGAGCGACCGGCTGGGCGGACACGTGGATGATGTCGGCGCACGCCAAGCACCCGAACTGCATGTACAAGTGGATGGCCTGGGTCTCGACCCCGAAGGTGCAGGCCCAGCAGGCGATCTACTTCGGCGAGACGCCTGCCAACCCGAAGGCGTGCAGCCTGATGAACAAGCTCTCGCCGGGCTCCGCGAAGCAGTACCACTGCGGCGCCTCGAAGAAGTACTTCCACTCGATCAGGTTCTGGAAGACGCCGGTCGCCGCCTGCGGCAACGGCAAGAACAACTGCATGGACTACACGAAGTGGCAGCAGGCGTGGACGGAGCTGAAGGGCTGAGGCTGAGCCCTGTCCACCCAGGCTGTTGACCTGACCGAGCCGGGCCGTCCCCTGCGGGCGGCCCGGCTGCGGTTGACCGGCATCTTCTGGCGCCACCGCTGGGCGAAGGCGCTCATCCTGCTGGCGGCGCCGCTGCTCGCGTTCGTCCTCGTCTACCTCGCGTCGCTCGTCGCCCTCTTCGTGTCCTCGTTCTGGACCGTGGACCCGTTCACGTCCGAGCTCCGCCACGTCTGGAACGTCGACAACTACCGGCTGCTCTGGCACTCGAGCGCCTACCACTCGATCGCGATCCGGACGATCGGCATCGCCGCCGCCGTCACGGCCGCCGACGCGATCCTCGCCTTTCCGCTCGGCTACTTCATGGCCCGCATCGCCGGCGGCCGCTCGCGGGCGTTCGTCTTCGTCGCCGTCCTGCTGCCGCTCTGGTCGAGCTACCTGATCCGCGTCTACATCTGGCGGCTCATCCTCGACCACAACGGCGTGCTCAACTGGACGCTGCGCAAGGTCGGGCTGCCGGCCGCCAACATCGGCTACACGAACTGGGCCGTCTGGCTGATCTTCACGTACGTGTGGCTGCCGTTCATGATCCTGCCCGTCTACGGCGCCCTCGAGCGGGTGCCCGAGTCGTTCCTCGAGGCGTCGCGCGACCTCGGGGCGGGCGGCTGGACGACCTTCCGGCGCGTCCTCCTCCCCCTCGCGCTGCCGGGGGTGATCGCAGGCTCGATCTTCACGTTCTCGCTCACCCTCGGCGACTACATCACCCCGCTCCTCGCCGGCGGCGCGTCGTCGCAGTTCATCGGCAACGTCGTCTACGACTCGATCGGCTCGCAGCAGACGCCGTTCGCAGCCGCGTTCGCGGCCGTGCCGCTCGCCGTCATGGGCGTGTACCTCCTGATCGCTCGACGGCTCGGCGCCTTCGAGGCCCTCTGATGGAGAGCCGCCCGACCCGCATCGCACTCACGGTCTGGTCGACGCTCGTCGTGCTCTTCCTCTGGATCCCGCTCGCGCTCATCATCCTCTACGCGTTCAACACGTCGACCGTCGAGAGCTGGCCGATCCCGGGCTTCACGACGCACTGGTTCCACGCCGCCTGGAACTCGGAGGTGCGCACGTCGCTGTGGCTCTCGGCCCGCGTCGGCCTGACCGCGACCGGGATCGCGCTCGTGCTCGGCTCGATGGCCGCCTTCGGCGTCGCGCGGTTCCGCTTCTTCGGGCGCGACGCGGTGTCGTTCTTGCTCGTGCTGCCGATCGCGCTGCCGGGAATCGTCACGGGCATCGCCCTCAACTCGGCGTTCGTGGCCGGTCACGTCGCGCTCTCGACGTGGACGATCGTCACGGGGCACGCGACGTTCTGCGTCGTCGTCGTCTACAACAACGTCCTCGCGCGGCTCCGGCGCTCGTCACCCTCGCTGCTGGAGGCCTCGCAGGATCTCGGCGCCGACGGCTGGCAGACGTTCCGCTTCGTCGTCTGGCCGGTCCTCTCCACCGCGCTGGTCGCCGGGGGCCTGCTCGCCTTCGCGCTCTCGTTCGACGAGGTCATCGTCACGACCTTCACGGCGGGCGCGCAGAA
Organism: uncultured Actinomycetes bacterium; assembly: GCA_963796265.1. Classification (GTDB taxonomy): domain Bacteria; phylum Actinomycetota; class Thermoleophilia; order Gaiellales; family Gaiellaceae; genus Palsa-739. The sequence continues at coordinate 36,611 of CAWCLA010000004.1, forward strand.
CACGCTCCCGCTGCTCATCCTCGGCTACATCCGGCTCGGCCAGCAGCTCCCCGTCGTCAACGTCATCGCGTTCGCAATGATCGTGCTGACGGCAATCCCCGTCCTCGTCGCCCAGCGGCTCATGCGCGACACCGGCGTCCTGCGCCGCGGGGCCGCGGAGGTGACCGAAGCCGTCGAGACTGCACAAGCCACCGCCTACTGAGACAGGAGGAACCATGAGCACCACGACCGAGCAGTACCGGATCCTCGTCGGCGGAGAGCTCGCCGACGCGGCCTCCGGCGAGACGATGGAGGTGATCGCCCCCGCGACCGGCGAGACGATCGCCGAGGTGCCGCGTTGCGACGCCGCGGACGTCGACCGCGCCGTCGCGGCCGCGCAGGAGGCGCTGCCCGAGTGGCTCGAGAAGACGCCGAAGGAGCGATCCGAGCTCCTGCATGCGCTTGCGGACGTGATGGACGAGCATGCCGAGGAGCTCGCGCAGCTCGAGTCCGTGAACGTCGGCAAGCCGCTCATGGCCTCGCGCGACGAGATGCCGTTCTCGGCCGACAACCTCCGCTTCTTCGCCGGCGCGGCCCGGAACCTCGAGGGGAAGTCGGCCAGCGAGTACATCACCGGCTACACGTCGATGATCCGGCGCGAGCCGATCGGGATCGTCGGCGGCATCTGCCCCTGGAACTACCCGCTGATGATGGCGGTTTGGAAGCTGGGGCCGGCGCTCGCGGCGGGCAACCTCCAGATCCTCAAGCCGTCGGAGCAGACGCCGCTCTCGCTGCTCCGGTTCGTCCAACTCGCACAGGACGTGATCCCGCCGGGCGTGCTGCAGGTCGTGACCGGCGACGGCGTGCCGGTCGGGCAGCGGCTCGTCGAGCATCCGGCGGTCGGGATGGTCTCGCTCACCGGCGACGTCGAGACCGGCAAGACGATCGCCCGCACCGCCGCCGACACGCTCAAGCGCGTGCACCTCGAGCTCGGCGGCAAGGCGCCGATGGTGGTCTTCGACGACGCCGACCCGAAGGCGGTCGCCGAGGGGATCAGGCTCGCCGGCTACTGGAACTCTGGCCAGGACTGCACGGCCGGCTCGCGCGTCATCGCGGGGCCGCGGATCTACGACGCCCTCCTCGAGGAGCTCGTGCCGCAGGTCGAGTCGCTCAAGGTCGGCGACCCGCTCTCGGAGGAGACCGAGATGGGCTCGGTCATCTCGCGGGACCAGCAGGAGCGGATCCTCGGCTTCCTCGAGCGCGCGAAGGGCGCGACGATCCTCACGGGCGGCGGAACTGAGGCTGTAAGCATCGCCGCCGGAGGCGGCGCCGGCGCGAACGGCGGCGGCTTCTTCGTCCAGCCCACCATCGTGACCGACGTGGCCCAGGACGACGAGATCGTCCAGCGCGAGGTGTTCGGGCCCGTCGTGACGGTGCAGCGCTTCGCGGACGACGACGAGGCGATCCGCTGGGCGAACGACGTGCGCTACGGGCTCGCGGCGTCGGTCTGGACGCGCGACGTCGGCCGGGCGATGAACGCGGCGCGGAAGCTCCAGTTCGGCGCCGTCTGGGTGAACGACCACCTGCTGCCGATCTCCTCGGAGCTGCCGCACGGCGGCTACAAGCAGTCCGGCTACGGCAAGGACATGTCCATCTACTCGATGGAGGAGTACACGCAGCTCAAGCACGTCGCGTTCAAGATCGACTAGGGACATGCGGAGGCGGACTCGCTGGAGTCCGCCTCTTCGCCGCAGTGGTATCGATTGGGCCGGTCGTGTTGCGCCACGCGGGCGGTGTTCACGAACTCGGTACCCGTCCAGGCGCATGGTGGACGACCCTCGCCGCCGGGGCACTGGCGGGACGGCCAGTTTCACCGGCACCGACCGTTGTGGCTCGATCGAGGGACGAGCCCGCAGCCGACCCGTACGTACTAAGGCACTCCGGCCTTCCAGGGGACGACGGCGGCGCGCACACCGCCTATTCCCCGTCGAAGGTCAGGAAGTCGCTGCGCATCGACGTAGGGCACGTTGTCTAGCCACTGACGCCCGGCTGCGAAGGGGCGAGTACGCACCGGGGACGTGCCCTTCCTGACTACGAGCCCTTCGCGTACTCCTCCGCCGCCCGCGCGTCGAACTCGAACCCGATCACCGGCTCGTCGCCGACGACCCAGGCGTCGTGGCCCGGCTCGATCACGTACGCCCGGCCGGGACCAATGTCCTGCTCCGTCCCGTCGTCGTGGACGACGTGCATCGTGCCCGACTGGATCACGCCGATGTGATGCACCTGGCAGCGGTCGCCGCCGACGACCGGCTTGATGCACTCCGACCACCGCCAGCCCGGCTCCAGGGACATGCGAGATGGCAGGGCCAGGCAAGCCCGCGCAGTTCAAGCCTGTTGAACGGTTCTAGCCAAAGAGTGGCTCCGGACCAACCGAAAGACGGGCCTGCCACACCCTCTTCCGACCTACGACTACGTGTGACGTCAGGTTGGGCCAGGAGCGCGCTCTGGCTCAAAAGCTAAGGGGAGAAGTTGGTGGAGATGAGCAAGCTGAGGAACATGGGTCACGGCCGGCGGCTGCGCCGCGTTCGCAGCATCGCAATTTTCGGCGTCTTGATCCTGGCCGGTCTGCTGTGGATCAGCGCCGCGCAGGCTGTCCATGACAACGGCATGTTCGAGTTGGACGGCAATACGGTCCATGACGCCGGGACGACGCTGCCGTACGACTGGAACAGTCTGTTCGGCGCGGGTGGCAACCGGCTGATCACGCCGGACCCGATCAACGGGCCGCTCCTCGCTGACGTATTCGTGTCCGACGCCGCGGAGCCGGATCAGACCTACTTCACGTCGAACAAGGACATCCAGCCGATCGCGAGCGGCCAGCAGCACTGGGGTTGCGCCCCGATCAACAACCCGCTGGACAAGGACAACCTCCTCAATGCCTATGCGGCCCTGATTCAGGTGCCTGCGGACGCGCCGGACAACGCCGGCGACCAGGTGCTCTACCTCGCTTCGGAACGCGGCAGCCACAACGGCACCTCCTACGCCGGCTTCTGGCTGCTCAAGGATTCGAACGTCGGCTGCTCGGGCTCGAATGACTTCTCCGGGCACCACACCGACGGCGATCTGCTGATCGTCAGTGACTACACCAACGGTGGCGGCACGCAGGACGTGACCGTCTACCGCTGGACCGGCAACGACGCCACCGGGGGACCGGTGCTGGATGCGACGTTCAACGGGGGAATCTGCAGCGACTCCCTCGGCAACGACAACGCCTGCGCGCTCGCGAACAGCGTTGCAATCACCACTCCCTGGTCGCCCACGAGCCACGACTCCAAGACCTTCGTCGAGACGGGCATCGACCTGACCGGCCTGCTCGGCTCGGACGGCGGCTGCTTCACGACCTTCCTGGCCGAGACCCGTTCGTCCAACCAGTTGACAGCCACGCTGAAGGACTTCGCCGGCGGCCAGTTCAGCACCTGCGTGCCTCCGGACATCGCCACGACGGCGACCCCTGGCGGCAGCCAGAACCCGCTCGGTGTCGCGACCCAGCACGACGTCGCAACCATCGACGCGGTCAGCGGCCGCCCCGATCCGACCGGCACGATCTCCTTCTTCCTCTGCAACCCGTCCCAGGTGACAGCCGACGGCTGTGTGACCGGTGGGACACAGGTCGGCGGTGCGGTGCCGATCGTCGCGGGGTCTGCGACCTCGGCGAACGCCAGCGGCTCGCTGACGAACACGGCCGGCAAGTACTGCTGGCGCGCCGAATACACGCCGGACACCGCCGGCGCCAAGTTCTACACGGCGGGCAGTCACACCGACGCGACCGACGAGTGCTTCACGGTGGTCCCGAATACCACGCTGATCGGCACTGCGGCGTCCTCGCAGACGGTCGGTGCGGCTATCCACGACGTGGCGACGCTGTCCGGTGCGACGGCGGACGCCGGCGGCACGATCACCTTCAAGCTCTACGGGCCGAGCGACACGCCGGACTGCTCGAGCACGGCCGTGTTCACCAGCACGGTGAACGTCAGCGGCAACGGCAACTACAACTCGGGCGACTTCACCCCGGACACGGCCGGCAAGTACTACTGGATCGCCTCGTACTCCGGCGACGTGAACAACCTGCCGGCGAGCGGCTCGTGCGGCGACCAGGGTGAGACGTCGACGATCGGTCCGAAGACGACGCTGATCGCGACTGCCGCCTCGTCCGAGACGATCGGCGCGGCGGTGCACGACGTGGCGACCCTCTCCGGCGGCTTGAACCCGACCGGCACGATCACCTTCAACCTCTACGGGCCGAGCGACACGCCGGACTGCTCCGGCGTGGCCGTCTACACCAGCACGGTGAACGTCAGCGGCAACGGTGACTACAACTCGGGCAACTTCACCCCGACCACGGCCGGTAGCTACTACTGGACCGCCTCGTACTCCGGCGACGTGAACAACCTGGCGTCGAGCGAGTCGTGTGGTTCGCAGGGCGAGACATCGGTGCTCGTCAAGCGCACCACCAGCATCGTCACCGCCGCCACCTCGACCTCGATCGGTTCCGCGGTGCACGACGTGGCGACGCTGTCCGGTGCGACGGCGAACGCGGGCGGGACGATCACGTTCAACCTCTACGGGCCGAGCGACACGCCGGACTGCTCAGGCACGGCCGTGTTCACCAGCACCGTGAACGTGAGCGGGCCGGGCAACTACGGGTCCGGCGACTTCACCCCGGCCACGGCCGGCAACTACTACTGGATCGCGTCGTACTCCGGCGACGCCAACAACCAGCCATCGAGCGGGACGTGTGGCGACCAGGGCGAGACGTCGACGCTCGGCGAGCAGCCCACCAGCATCGTCACCGCCGCCACCTCGGCCACGATCGGTTCCGCGGTGCACGACGTGGCGACCCTGTCCGGTGCGACGGCGGACGCGGCCGGCACGATCACCTTCAACCTGTACGGGCCGAGCGACACCCCGGACTGCTCGGGCACGGCGCTGTTCACCGACACGGTGAACGTCAGCGGCAACGGCGACTACAACTCGAGCGACTTCACCCCGGCCACGGCCGGTAGCTACTACTGGATCGCGTCCTACTCCGGTGACGTGAACAACCTGGCGTCGAGCGGGGCGTGTGGCGACGAGGGTGAGACGTCGACCATCTCCAAGGCCGCGCCGGAGATCGTCACCACGCAGGATCCTGCCTCGGGCTCGGTTGGTGACACCTACAAGGACAAGGCGACCCTGTCGGGTTCGGTGAGCCAGGACGGGCAGGGCACGATCACGTTCAACCTGTACGACAACAACACCTGCTCGGGCGAGGCGCTTCATTCCGAGACGGTGTCGGTGGATGCAGACGGCACCTTCGAGACGCCCGAAGGCGTGATGTTGAACACGGCCGGCACGTACTACTGGGTCGCCTCGTTCAGCGGCGACTCGAACAACCTGCCGGCGACGTCGGGCTGTGCCGACGAGCCGGTGGTGGTTCAGCCCCCGGCGATTCACATCGTGAAGACGGCGGACGCGGCGAAGGTGAACGTTGGCAGTCCGATCGGGTTCACGATGACCGTGTACAACGACGGCAGCGGGGACGCGCACGGTGTGACGTTGTCGGACACGCTGCCGGTGAAGGCGGGTCTGTCCTGGTCGATCGCGGCGCAGGGCTCCGGCTGGGCCGGTAGCTGCGCGATCGCGGCGGGTGTCCTGTCCTGTGGCCCGGTGACGGTGCCGGCAGGCACGACGCAGGCGGCGTCGACGTTCACGGTGCACATCACCTCGCCGACCGCGGCCGCGGCCGGCGGCGATTGCCCGGGCTCGGGCACGGTCGACAACACGGGCACGGTGACGACCAGCAACGACGGCTCCGACCAGTCGAGCGCCTCGACCTGTGTGCAGGCTCTGGTCGATCTCTCGATCACCAAGGCGGGCTCGCCGGCGACCCAGACGCTGGGTGACGGCAACATCACCTGGACGATCGTGGTCACGAACAACGGCCCGGACACGGACACGGGCGTCGAGATCTCCGATCCGATGCCGGCCGGCAACACGTTCGTGTCGGCGACCACCAGCCAGGGCAGCTGCACGGGCGGCGCGATCCTGCACTGCAACATCGGCACGATGGCCGCCGGTGCGAAGGTCACGATCACGCTGATCACGACCCCGAGCACGGTCGGCAACCAGGTGAACACGGTCAGCGTGGTCGGCAGCCGGCCGGAAACGAACACCGCCAACAACACGGCGACCGCGACCGTGCGAACGGTCGGCGTGATCACGCCACCGGTGTTCTGCGTCGCGGTCAGCAAGGTGACGCCGAAGCAGCTGTTCGTCGGCCGCAAGACGATGCTGAAGATTCACGTCACGCGGCAAGGCAAGCCGGTCAAGGGCGTCCACGTCCGGATCAAGGGCCCCAAGATCAACATCAAGACCAAGGCCTCCAGCAAGAAGGGCCTGATCAAGCGGCGGGTCAAGCTGAGGAAGAAGGGCATCCTCGTCTTCAGCCCCATCGCCAGCAAGCGCTGCAACACCAAGCGCCTCGGCATCACCAACGTCTTCACCCCACCAGTGACGGGGTGACGAGTACACGGAGGGGTGCGGGGCGGCAGCCCCGCACCCCTCCGACGTAAGGCTCAGCCGCGGCGGCCGAACGAGCTCGAGGCGTAATGCCCGCTCGCCGGCCGCGGCGGACATGTCCGAGCTCGGCGTTCATCGCGACCCGGCGAGGCCCGCGACGGCACGTTCGAGCGCCGGCTCGACCGGGGACGCGCGGTAGCCGAGCTCGCGTTCCGCCTTGGCGGAGGAGAACCAGGCCGGCAATCGCGCGAGCAGCACCTCCTGCCTGTTCGCGATCCCGAGCCGCGCCAGCAGCGCCGCGGCGCCGTACGGAAGCTGGAGGCGCGGCGGGCGGCGGCCGGCGGCGCGTGCGATTAGCGCGAACGCCTCCGCGAGGGTGACGTCTGCGCCACCGAGGAGGTACCGCTCGCCGGCGCGTCCCCGTTCGAGAGCGAGGACATGGCCTAGCGCTACGTCTCGCACGTCCACCAGGTTGAGCCCGGCCCCGCGGAGCGAGGCACGGAAGCGGCCCGAGGCGACGCCTCGCACCATCGCTCCCGTCGGAGTCGGCGCGGCGTCCCCCTCGCCCACCGGCGTCGTCGGGTTGACGCAGAGCGCGTCGAGCCCCTCGGTGGCCGCCGCGAGCACGAGCCGCTCGGCCTCGACCTTCGTCCGCTTGTACGGGACGGCGAGCTCCCACTCGGGCGGCCCGTCCTTCTCCGTAGCCTGACGCCCCGGCACGGGGCCGCACGTCGCGCACGAGCTCGTGTGGACGAGCCGTCGCACGCCCGCCGCGCGGCACGCCTCGATCACGTTCGCCGTTCCTCCGACGTTCACCGCCTCGATCTCGGCCGCGGGTGCCGTGAAGGAGTAGAGCGCGGCGACGTGGCAGACCGCCTCCGTCCCGCGAAACGCGCGCACGAGCCCGGCGCGGTCGCGAACGTCGACGAACTCGTGGGCGACCTCGTGCCCGGCCTCCTCGAGCTCGCGCACGACGTGACCGCCTATGAACCCCAGCCCGCCGCCGGTGACGAAGACGCGCACACGGCGATTGTCGCTCCTGCGGGTCCGACCGACCGTCCGCCTAGCCTCCCTCCCCGATGCTGAGAGAGGAACTGGGGCGCCTTCTCAACTGGAGCGAGCGTCACCGCCGACTGGTCGCGCGTGTGATGATCGCCTTCTGCCTTTCGGTGGCCGTGGACCTCGCCGGCGGGTCGGCGATGTGGGCGCTTGAAAGCGGCCGGCAAGGGAGTGACATCCACGGCTTCGCGGATGCCCTCTTCTTCTCGACCGTGCAGATCCTGACCGTCTCGTCGTCGCTGAAGAACCCGATCACAAGCGGAGGCGAGATCGTGGACGTCGCTCTCGAGCTGTGGGCGATCTTCGTCGTCACGGCGATCGCGGGCTCGTTCGCCTCCTTCTTCAGGACCGGCGACCAGCCCTAGCACCGAGCAAGCGCAGCATGACGACGGCCGACGACGAAGAAGGCGCCTACCGGAGTCGAACCGGTGTACTGGGTTTTGCAGACCCATGCCTAACCACTCGGCCAAGGCGCCGCGCGCGGGCCATGGTATCCGGGGGCGCGAGGAGGCTAGGCGGCGGCGCCGGCAAGCTCGGGGATGATCTCGTCGCCGAACGCCTGCAACGTCTCCTCCTGCCCGTGGGTCATGAGGTAGATGTTGAACTGGTCGACGCCGACTCCGGCGAGCTCCTGCAGCTTCGCCTTCGCCTGCTCCGGCGTCCCGAGCACGCAGAAGCGGTCGCAGATCTCGTCGGTCACGAACTCGCCGTGCTTCGCGCCTACGCGCGAGTGCTCGTCGTAGTCGTAGAACTTCCGCACCTTGACGTAGTCGGTAAGCGCCGTCGGGACGGAGCTGCCGTCGGCGCCGTAGCGCTCGATCAGGTCCAGGACGTGGTTCGACACCATCGCCGGGAACCACCGCACCTGCTCGCGGGCGTCGGCGAGATCGCCGGAGATGTGGGCCGGCGCACCGACGATGCACTTGAGCTGCGACGGGTCGCGACCCGCCTCCTCGGCGGCGCGGCGCGCCGTGTCCATGATCCACTGGATGATCTCCGGGTCGGCGAGCTGGACGATCACGCCGTCGGCGACGCGTCCCGCGACGGCGAGTGCCTTCGGCCCGTAGCCGGCGATCCACATCGGGATGCGCGGCAGCTCCGGTCGCACCCACTTGAGCTGGAGCTGCTTGTCGTTCCACTCCACCTCGTCTCCGTTCATGAACTCGCGCACCATCGCGCACGCGCGCTCGAACTCCGCGACCTTCATCGGCTGCCGGCCGACGTAGCGGACCGCCGAGTCGCCGCGGCCGATGCCCATCGCCATCCGACCGTCCGACAGGTCGTGGAGCGTCGCGTACGCGCTCGCGAGCACGGTCGGGTCGCGGGTCGCCGGGTTCGTGACGAAGTGTCCGAGTCTGATCGTCGACGTCTCGCGCGCCGCGACCGCGAGCATCGGCACCGACTCCTGCCAGAGCACGTGCGAGTCGTAGGTCCAGGCGTAGCCGAAGCCGTGCCGCTCGGCGAGCTGGATCAGCTCGAGCCAGCGCGAGATCGGAGGATCCGGCAGGACGGTGACGCCGAAGTCCATCGCCCCAGACACTAACGCGGCGTCGCGAGCGAGGCCAGCACGGCGAGCGCGCCGAGGACGACGAAGCCGATCCTCCCGTCGCCGGGCAGCGAGAACGTGAGGCCCACGAGTGGCGTCCCCACGACGACCGTCAGTGCCGCCCACGCGTTGACGAACCCGACGGCCGCGCCCGGAGTGTCCGGTCGCGCGACGGCCGCCCCGGTGAACGCGCGTGCGAAGGGGACGCCGGCGGCGAGGCCGAGGACGGTGGCCGCCGCGACGTAGCCGGCGAGCGGGAGCGGCAGCGCGAGCACGATCCCGGCGGCACCGCCGACGACGAGACTCCCCGCCACGAGCCGGCTCGCGTGCTCGCGCCGCAGCATCGCGCCCCCCGCGATCCGCGTGCAGAAACCGAGCAGCAGCGTGAGCGAACCCACGGCCGCCGCGGCCTCCTTCGACTGGCCGTGGCGCTCGAGCAGGGTGACGACCCAGTTGCCCACGATCACGCTGAAGCCGAACGAGAACGAGTGGATCACCGCCAGGCGGTAGAGACGCGAGTCGCGGACGAAGCTCCAGTCGAGCCGTTCGCTCGCGTGCCGCAGCCTCCGCGGCGCGTCCGGCGCCAGCGCGAGCAGCAGCCCGGCGAGGAGGACGACCACGATCGTCGAGAGGTACGGCGCGCGGAAGCCCGTCCATCTCGCGAAGCCGGGGATCAGGGCGACCGCGACACCGGGAGTCAGCACGGACGAGCCGCCGTAGACGCCCTGCAGCGTCGGCGAGCCGCCGTGCGCGCGGATGTAGTCCGAGCCGCCGATGAAGGCGAGGCCCGTCCCGACACCGACGATCGCCCGGCCCAGAAAGCCGAGCGCGGGGTCCGCGGCGGGAAGCGCGACCGCGTTGCCGAGCACGAGGAACGCGAGCCCGAGCGCGGTGCTCCGGCGCGCGCCCCAGCGGTCGGCGGCGCGCCCGCCGGGGATCTGCATCACCATGTGCAACAGGAACTGGACGGTGACGAAGAGGCCGATCGTCGCGAGCCCGACCCCGTACGCGTGGCTCTCCCGCGTCGCGACCGGACCGAGCGCGGCGAGGTTCCAGCCGGCGGCCGCGCCGATCGCGAGCCCGCCCGCGGTCGCGCGGGCGCCGATCCCGTCCTCCCTGGCCACTGGGGCGAGCCTACGGCGCGACGAGCTCGTGACTGCCGGCGACCAGCTCGCGGACGAGCTCGTCCGGCACGCCGCCGCCGCAGGTGATCGTGAGCCAGTGGCGCTTGTTCAGGTGGTAGCCGGGCTCGATCTCGTCGTACGTCCCGCGCAACTCGAGGCCGAGCTCCGGCTCGCACTTCACGCTCACCTCGAGCGGCTTCCGCTTCAGCTGGGCGAGCGCGAACATCTTCCCGCCCGCCTTGAAGACGGAGGTCTCTGGACCGAAGGGGAACTCCTCTCGCGCGCCCGGCTGCGCGAGACAGAAGCGCCGCAGCGCGGCCGCGGTCAGATCCGTTCGAGCACGACGACGGGGATCTGGCGCTCCGTCCGCGCCGCGTACTCGTCGTAGTGCGGCCAGATCTCGGCCATGTGCCGCCACAGCCGCTCCCGCTCCTCGCCCTCGGCGACGCGGGCGCGGACCTGCCAGCGGTCGCCCATGACCTGGATCTCGGCTTCGGGGCTCTGGCGCAGGTTACGGTACCAGCCGGGATGCTTCGGCGCCCCGCCCTTCGAGGCGACGAGCACGACCGCGTCGCCGTCGCGGCCGAAGATGAGCGGATTCGTCCGCTGCTCGCCGGTCGTGCGTCCTCTCGTGAAGAGGATCGCGATCGGCGCGTCTTCCTTCCAGCGGTACCCGACCTCGCCGTTCGTCTCGAGATAGCTGCGGACGTGCTCGTCCCCGAAGAGGTGGGCGGCGGATTCCAGCGTGCTCATGCGAATGCCTCCAGTGCTTTCGACGCCAACCGGTCGAGGGCCCTCACCGAGAGCTCGACGTGCTCCTCCCTCGTGTCCTCGACCTTCGTGTGCGAGAGCCCCCGCAGGGACTGAACGAAGAGCATCACCGTCGGGACTCCGGCGCGCGCCACCTCGGCGGCGTCGTGGAGCGGCCCGGACGGCAGCCGGTGCGACGCGCCCGCGACCTCGCGCACCGCCTCGTCCGCGAGCTCGATCAGCCGCTCGTCGAACGGGATGGGCTCGATGCTCCAGAGCCGCTCCCACTCGACCTCGACGTCCTCCTCACGGGCGAACCGCTCGCTCGCCTTCCGCGCGAGCTCGAGCATGCGGGCGAGCTTCGCGGCGTCGAGGTGCCGCTGGTCGAGGAGCTGCTCGGCCGTCTCGACGACGGAGGTGACGATGCCCGGCCGGCAGACGACGCCGCCCGACGTGCAGACCGCGCCGTCCCCCACCTCCGCGGCGATCGGCCGGATCTCGAGCGCGAGCTTCGCCGCGCCGGCGAGCGCGTCGCGGCGACTGTCCATCGGCGTCGAGCCGGAGTGCGCCGCCTGGCCGCGCCACGTGACGAGGTGGCGCTCGACACCGAAGGTGCCGAGGACGACGCCGACCGGCAGGTCGAGCGACTCGAGCACCGGGCCCTGCTCGATGTGGAGCTCGAGGTACGCGGCCGCGGTCTCGAGCTGCGCCTGGGCATCGAGCGCGCGATCGAGGTCGACTCCGTGCTCGGCGAGCGCGTCCGGAAGCGCGATGCCCTCGGGGTCGCGGCGCTCGCGCAACTCGTCCTGGTCCGCCATCGAGCCGGCGGCGGCCGAGGAGCCGAAGAGCGACCGGCCGAAGCGCGCGCCCTCCTCGTCGGCCCAGTCGACAAGCCGCACGGTCAGCGGCGGCGTCCCCTCTGCCGCGACCCGGCGCAGCACCTCGACGCCGGCGAGCACGTCGAGGCAGCCGTCGAGCCAGCCGCCGTTCGGCACCGAGTCCATGTGGCCGCCGATCAGGAGCGCGCGGGGCGAAGCCCCCGGCAGCGTGAACCACTGGTTGCCGGCCTCGTCGATCTCGTGCGCGGCGCCCGTCGGGGCGACCTTCTCGCGCAGCCACGCGCGCGCCTGCTCCCAGGTCTCGGTCCACGCGACGCGCTGGGCCCCGTTCTCGTCGCCGGTCAGCGCGGCGAGCTCCCTCAGCTCGGCGACGGTACGTGCGGGATCGAGCGGCACGGTTCTGACTCTACAAAGCGCCGCGATACAGTCCCGCCATGTCGCTGCTGATCAGGGGCGGCCGGATCGTCACCGCCGCCGACGACTACGTCGCGGACGTCCTCGTCGAGGGCGAGCGGATCTCCCTGATCGGCGCCGATCTCGACGTCGCCGCCGAGCGGACGATCGACGCGAGCGGCAGGTACGTCCTGCCGGGCTGCATCGATCCGCACACGCATCTCGACATGCCGTTCGGCGGCACGGTCACGATCGACGACTTCGAGTCGGGCCAGGGGTCGGCGGCCTGCGGCGGCACCACGTGCCACGTCGACTTCTGCATCCAGGGACAGGGCCAGACGTTCGCGCAGGCGCTCGAGACGTGGCACGCGAAGGCGAACGGCAAGGCTTTGATCGACTACGGGTTCCACATCGCGATCACCGACCTCGCCGACGAGGAACGCCTCGACGAGCTCGCGACGCTGCCCGAGCAGGGCATCACGTCGTACAAGCTGTTCATGGCGTACAAGAACGTCCTGCAGGTCGACGACGAGACGCTCTTCCGCGCGATGGAGACGGCCGCGGCGAGCGGCGCGCTCGTGATGGTGCATGCGGAGAACGGGGACGCCATCGACGTCCTCGTCCGCGAGGCGCTCGCGCGCGGCGACACCGCCCCGATCAACCATGCCCTCACGCGGCCCCCGGAGCTCGAGGGCGAGGCGACGAACCGCGCCATCCAGCTCGCCCGGATCGCGGGCAGCCCCCTCTACGTCGTCCACGTCACCTGCCGGGAGGCGGTCGAGCCGATCCGCCGCGCCCGCGAGCAGGGCTGGAGCGTCTGGGGCGAGACGTGCACGCAGTACCTCTTCCGGTCGATCGACGACCTCGGGCTGCCCGGCTTCGAGGGTGCGAAGTACGTCTACTCGCCGCCCGCGCGCGATGCCGCGAACCACGACGTCCTGTGGGACGCGGTGCGGACCGACGCGCTGTCGGCGATCTCGACCGACCACTGCTCGTTCCTCTGGGACGGGCAGAAGACGCTCGGCCGAGACGACTTCACGAAGATCCCGAACGGCGGCCCCGGCCTCGAGGACAGGCTGAAGATGGTCCACCACTTCGGCGTTCGCGAGGGACGGATCAGCCTCAACCGCATGGTCGACCTGCTCGCGACGCAACCGGCGAAGCTGTTCGGCCTCTACCCCCGCAAGGGGACGGTCACGGTCGGCGCCGACGCCGATCTCGTCGTCTTCGACCCGGAGCGGCGGGAGACGCTCTCGGCGTCGACCCACCATTCGAGATGCGACTACAACCTCTACGAGGGCACCGAGGTGGTCGGCGCGCCCGAGCACGTCCTCCTGCGCGGCTCGCTCCTCGTAGAGGACGGCGAGCTGGCGGCGACGCCCGGCAGCGGGCGGTTCGTGCGGCGGGCGCGGTTCGGCGAGCCGCTCGCCGTCGAGGCGATTCACACGTAGCAGGGTTTTACCCCGTTCGAACAGAAGTGGGATAGCCTCGTGGCAGTTGTGGGGGACCCGATCGCAGCGCGCCGCGGGCGCCTTGGGCTGCTCGTTGGCGTCGTCCTGGCGCTCCTGGCGCTCTTGTCAGCGGGCGCATCGAGCGCCGCGACCAGCCGCGCGCAGGGTCTCGACGTCTCGAACTGGAACGGGACGATCAAATGGTCGAAGGTCGCCGGCGCCGGCTACAGCTTCGCGTTCGGCAAGGCGACGGAGGGCACGACCTTCACCGACGCGACGTACACGACGAACCGGAACGGCAGCGAGAACGCGGGGCTCGCCTTCGGCGCGTACCACTTCGCGCGACCCGGGGGCAAGAGCATTGCCGCCGCCACCCGGAGCGCGATCGCGCAGGCAAACCACTTCCTCGCCGTCGCCGCGCCGCAGCCGGGGGAGCTGCCACCGGTGCTCGACCTCGAGACGACGGGAAAGCTCAGCAAGGCCAGGCTTCTGACCTGGACGCTCGCGTGGCTCCAGCAGATCTACGCCAGGACGGGCGTCGAGCCCTTCCTCTACACCTCGCCGAACTTCTGGAAGGAGAATCTCGGTAACTCCACGGCCGCAGCACAGGCTGGAACCGAGCTCTGGATCGCGCACTGGACGAGTGCCGCACAGCCGACCGTTCCGGCCCAGAACTGGGACGGAGACGGCTGGACGTTCTGGCAGTGGACGAACTGCCTCTCGGTCCCCGGGATCAAGCACTGTGCCGACGGCGACAGGATGAACGGCACGAACCTCGCCCCCGTCGTCATCGAGCCGTACCCGACCGGCCCTCCCCTCCTCTCGGCGCCGCCCACGCTCGTCGGGCCGCCGGAGGCGGGCCAGCTGCTCGCCGCCGTGCCCGGCACGTGGGAAGGCGGCAAGCCGATCCAGTTCACGTACCAGTGGCGCAGCTGCGACGCGGCCGGCGCCAACTGCACGGCGATCTCGGGCGCGACCGCCGAGTCGTACCGGCCCGCGAGCACCGACGTCGGGCACTCGCTCCAGGTCGCTGTGACCGCCGTCTCCAGTGCCGGGAGCGCGAGCACCGCCACGGCCCCGACCGTCGCGGTCACCCCTGCCGGCACTCCGCCGACCGCCCGGCCGGCCAACCTCGCGCCGCCGACGATCCTCGGTACGGCCCAGGCCGGACAGCGTCTGAGCGCGAACGCCGGGACGTGGACGGGCTCACCGCAGCAGTTCGCCTACCACTGGCGCCGCTGCGACGCCGGGGGCGCCTCCTGCGTCGCGATCCCGCACGCGAGGCAGTCGCACCACACGCTCACCCCCGACGACATCGGCGCCACGCTCTCGCTCGTCGTGACGGCCACCGGCACAGGCGGCTCCGCATCCGTGACCACCGCGGCGACCGACGTGGTCGTCGCCGCGCCTTTGCCGCCGATCTCGACCGGGACGCAGACGGTGACCCGCGGCATCGCGGGGAACCTCCAGACCGACGACGGACGCGCCGTCGTCACCTGGCAGCCGGGCGCCGTTCCCGTGGGGAAGACCGTTTCGCTCGACGCCTTCAGCGGCACCCTCACCCTGCCGGGGAGCGAGGTGTCGCTCACCGTGCCGGGGTTGTCGTCGAAGGGGTTCAAGTGGCCTCTCGACCTCACGTACGTGCAGCCGCAGCCGAGCCGGACGGTGCTCGGCTACTCGACCGACGGCAAGGTCTACCACCCGGTGCCGGCACTCAACCCGCCGGAGCTTCCGGCGGGGACGGCCGTCGGCTGGTACGTGGACACGGGCAACCTCACGCATGTGCTCACGCGGACGCCGCTCCAGCTCGCCCTGTTCACGCGAGGTGCCTGGGGCGACCCGAGGTACACGTCGGCGAACGGGCCGAAGCTCAAGACCCGGAGGCCGCTCGAGGTTCTCCCCCACCCGGCCGACCACAGCCTCCTCCTGCTGACGAGGCTCTCGGTGGCCACGCAGGCTCGGCTCTCGGCGTCGGTGACCGGCCGGGGCCGAAGGGTCGTCGGGATCTTCGGGAAGGGCAGCCGGCTCGGCCCGCGCCTGCGCGCCGGGCGCGGCTACCACGTCGCGCGCACCTACCGCCCACGGCCCGGCATCCTCATCGTGCGCCTCCGCCTCAACGCGCGTGGCTGGCGGCCGGGCACCTACAGGGTTCGCTTCGTGGCGATCGATCCGTGGGGCCGGCGCGGCCGCCTGGCCCTGCGGTTCCGCTACCCCTGAGACCGGGACAGGGCCCTCAGGCTGAGCAGCTCGTAGGCGACGTTCGCGGCCGCGAGCGCCGTCTGCTGGCCCGGCCCGTCGTACGGCGGCGAGACCTCCACGACATCCGCGCCCGCGAGCTCGATCCCCCCCAGTGCCCGCAGGAAGGAGAGCGCTTCCGCCGTCGACAGGCCGCCGACCTCCGGCGTGCCCGTGCCGGGCGCGAAGGCCGGGTCGAGCACGTCGACATCGAAGGAGATGAAGACGGGGCGTGCGCCGGCACGCTCGCGGACGAGAGAGGCGTAGCCACCCGGCCCCTGGATCCGCAGCCCGTCGCACGACAGGACCGCGAAGCCGAGAGCGCGCGCCGACTCGAGGTCCTCGGCACCGTAGAGCGAGCCGCGCAGGCCGGCCTGCACCGACGCCGCCGGCTCGATGAGCCCCTCCTCCAGCGCCCGCTTGAACGTCGTGCCGTGGAAGAAGCGCTGGCCGAAGTACTCGTCCCACGTGTCGCCGTGGGCGTCGAGCTGGACGAGGGCGAGCGGCCCGTGCCGGCGCGCCAGAACGCGCAGCTCGGGGAGCGTGACCGAGTGGTCGCCGCCGAGCGCGAGCGGGAAGACGCCGGCGTCGACGAGCGGCGCGAGCGCCTCCTCCACCTGCCCGTAGGTGCGCTCGGTGTCGCCGGGCGACACGGGAAGGTCGCCGTAGTCGACGATGGAGAGAGTCTCGACGACGTTCACGTCGAGCGCCGGGTTGTACGGCCGGAGCAGCGCCGACGCGGAGCGGATCGCCTCGGGGCCGAAGCGCGGCCCGGTGCGATAGCTCGTCGCGGTGTCGAACGGGATGCCGTAGACGGCCGCATCGACGCCGGCGAGCTCCCGCGTGTGCGGCGCGCGCATGAACGTCCGGATTCCCGCGAAGCGCGGCATGACCTGCGCATCGAGCGGCCTGTGGTGCGGCGGGGCCGGCACGCTCGCCGGCGCTACCGCGTCTGCGGGAAGCCGAGGTCGACCCGCGAGGTGGCCGGATCGGGCCAGCGTGACGTGACGACCTTGCCGCGTGTGTAGAAGTCGATCGCCTCCGGCCCGTACACATGGCGGTCGCCGAAGAGCGACGACTTCCAGCCGCCGAACGAGTAGTACGCCACCGGCACGGGGATCGGGACATTGATCCCGACCATCCCCGCCTGCACGTCGAACTGGAACTGCCGCGCCGCGCCGCCGTCGCGCGTGAAGATCGCCACCCCGTTGCCGTACGGGCTCCCGTTCACGAGCCGCACGGCCTCCTCGTAGGTCGCGACGCGCGTCACGCCGAGCACCGGGCCGAAGATCTCGTCGACATATGCCTTCATCGCGGGCGTCACGCCGTCGAGGAGGCTCGGGTTGAGGAAGAAGCCCTCGCCGGGCACGCCCTCGCGGCCGTCGACGACGACCGTGGCGCCCTCGGCCGGCGCATTCTCGACGTACGAGGCGACCCGGTCGCGATGCTCGCGCGTCACGAGGGGCCCCATCTCGGAGGACGGGTCCATCCCGTCGCCGACCCTCACTTTCGGGATTCGCTCCCGGATCGCGTCGACGAGCGGCTGCGCGACGTCGCCCACGGCGACGACGACCGAGACGGCCATGCACCGTTCGCCCGCCGAGCCGTAGCCCGCCGAGACGGCCGCGTCGGCAGCGGCGGCGACGTCGGCGTCGGGCAGGACGATCATGTGGTTCTTCGCGCCGCCGAGCGCCTGGCAGCGCTTGCCGCTCGCGGTCGCCTTCTCGTACACGTAGCGGGCGATGGGCGTCGAGCCGACGAACGAGATCGCGGCGACGTCCGGCTGCTCGAGGAGCGCGTCGACGGCGACGCGGTCGCCCATGATCACGTTGAAGACGCCGTCGGGCAGGCCGGCCTCGCTCAGCAGCTCGGCGACCCAGAGCGAGGGCGACGGATCCTTCTCCGACGGCTTGAGGATGAAGCAGTTGCCGCACGCGATCGCCGGCGCCCACATCCACATGGGCACCATCGCGGGGAAGTTGAACGGCGTGATTCCGGCGACGACTCCAAGTGGCTGCCGGATCGAGTAGACGTCGATCCCCGTGGACGCCTGCTCGGAGTGCTCACCCTTGAGCAGGTTCGGGATGCCGCAGCAGTGTTCGACGACCTCGAGCCCGCGCGTCACCTCGCCGAGCGCGTCCGAGAACACCTTGCCGTGCTCGCGGACGAGGATCGCGGCGACTTCCTCGCGCCGCGCATGGAGCAGCTCGCGGATGCGGAAGAAGAGCTCCGCCCGCTTCGCGAGCGAGGTCTGGCGCCAGCCGGGGAAGGCGGCCCGTGCGGCCCGGACGGCCGCGTCGACCTCCTCGACGGTGGCGAAGTCGACGGCGCCGGTCTGGCGGCCGGTCGCGGGGTTGTAGACCGGGCCGCTGCGGCCGGAGCCGCCGTCGACGCGCCGCCCGCCGATCCAGTGCGGGATGCGGGTGGCGGTGGGTGCGTCGACCGTCTCGGTCATGCTGACTAGCCTAACCGCGTGTCCGATCTCGTGGACTTCGTCGAGGCGCCGGGCCGCTTCATGGCGCCGACGCCCGGCGCGCTCGTCGTGCAGACGCCCCGCTTCGTGGTCGTCGCGGGAGCGGACGGCGTGTGGGCGTCGGTGCAGGGAGTCCGCCTGCGCGACGGCGAGGCGCCCGACGCCGTGGCGGAGGTGCGCGAGCTCCTCGCCCCCGCCGGCACGCGGGTCGTCAGCTGGTGGCTGAGCGACCGGGCGACCCCGGAGGACGTCGAGCAGCAGCTGCTCGCTGCCGGGCTCGAGCTCGTTGCCGACGACTACCTGCTCGACGGGCTCCTCGCGACGTCGCCTCCGCCGGCAGGCCCTCCCGACGTCGAGGTGCGACCTGCGACGACGGCCGCGGAGTGGGCCGCCCTGCGGGAGCTCCAGGACGGCGTGTTCGACAACCCACCCGAGCGCAGGGCGACGCGCGAGCAGCTCCTCGCGGAGTTCGGGCGCACGAGCGCCGTCCTCTTCGGCGCGTGGCTCGAGGGCGAGCTCGCCGGAGCCGGCGCCGCGACCCCTAGCAGCCGCGGGATGCTCCTCTGGGGCGGGGCGGTGCGCGAGGACGCTCGCGGGCGCGGCTGCTACCGGGCGCTCGTCCGCGCCCGCTGGGACGACGCAGTCCGGCGCGGCACACCCGCGCTGACCGTCAGCGCGAACGACCGGTCCGGCCCGCCGCTCCGCAAGCTCGGCTTCGAGCAGGTGCTCCGGTTCCGTCGGATCGAGGACGTACGCTCCGAGACGTGACGAAGGAGATCTGCCCGCGCTGCAACGCCGAGCTGGAGTGGCGGCACGGCACGTTTCAGTGCCCACGCTGCCGGTTGAAGATCGGCTGCTGCGAGGGCGAGACGGGCGACTGCCGCGACCCCGGTTAGGGTCCCCGCATGCGCGCGCGGCTCGAGGAGCTCGAGCAGTCGGGGCTCGACCCGCGCTCGAGCGAGCTGCTCGTCGTCCTCTGCTGGCTCGTGCAGGACGACGTGGCCGTCGAGGAAGGCGAGCTCACGGGAGCCCGTCGCCGCGCGATGTTCGTCCTCGCAGCGGGCGGCGACCCGCACCGCGACCTCGGGCTCGACTCGATCGCGGCGGAGCGCCTCGCGGACGAGCTCGACACGCCCGAGCGGCGCGGGCAGCTCGCGGCCGCGCTCGACCGGTTGCCGGCGGGAGATCTCCCGGCGGTGAGCGCCGCGGTGGAGTCGCTCCGCGCCGATCCCGAGCTCGCCTGGCGCTCGTTCGCCCTCTCGCTCCTCGCTGACGAGCTCGCAGACGAGTAGGCGCCTCGGAAGAACTCGTCCGAGGCCGCTACTCTGGGCCCCAGTCCGTGGCGATCTCGAGACCGGATCCTCGCCGTCGGTTGAAGCTCCCTCGCACCCTGCCGGGGAAGCGACAGCTCCAGCCGTACTCGCGCGTCGACGCACCGTACTTCCGCAGCCCCGGCTTCTACGTCCGCGTGGGCGGGCTCGCGGTGATCGTCGCCGCCGGGCTCTCGCTGCTGCTCCTGCGGGCGTGGTCGATCCAGGTGCTGCACGGAAAGCAGTACGCGAAGGACGCGCACCGCCAGGCGTACCGCACGGTCGACCTGCTCGGCGCGCGCGGCGCGATCGTCGACGACCGGCGGCGGCTGCTCGCCGGCGCGAGCGGACACGACGTCGTCGACGCCGACGCAGCCTCCCTCGGCAGCCGCGGCAGGCACGGCCGGTGGCGTGCCAGCCCGGCCGGCCTTCGGTCGCTTCGCCGGCTCGCGCAGCTCACCGGCACGCCCCGCGGCGTCCTCGTCGCGCGCATCAAGAGCGCGGTCCTCCACGCTCCCTTCGCGCCCGCCGTCGTCATCCCCCATCCGAGCGCCGCGCTCACGAGCTACCTGCAGGAGCGAACCGGGACCTACCCCGGATTCAAAGTCGGGGTCGAAGCGAGCCGGAGCTACCCGCAGGGAGCCTTCGGCAGCGAGTTCCTGGGGCTGCTCGGCCAGGTGACCCGGCCGGAGCTGAAGGCGGGCGCGTACAAGGGCGCGCAGCCCGGCCTGGTCGTGGGCCAGTTCGGCGTGGAGGCCGCGTACGACTCGCTCCTCAACACGGGCTTCGTGAAGGCGAAGGTCCCCGTCGACTCGCTCGGCCGCATCGCCGGCGACCTCCGCGTGCCGCGGCAGAAGGCGCTGCCGACGTTGCAGCTCTCGATCGACCTGCGCCTCCAGAAGGCCGCGCAGAACGCGCTCGTCTACGGGATGGAGCAGTCGCGCCACTACGGCTACTCGCCGACCGGCGCCTCGGCAGTCGCCATCGACCCGTGGACGGGAGCGATCAAGGCGATCGCGAGCTATCCGACCTTCGACGAGAAGCGCGCGGCCGAGAGCTCCGGGTACCTGACGCGGCTCTACCAGCAGACGTTGACGGCACCGACCCTGAACCGCGCGATCGCGGGGGTCTATCCGACCGGCTCGACGTTCAAGCCGATCATCGCCGAGGCCGCGCTGAGCGGGGGGATCATCACGCCGTCCACGTCGCTCCTCTGCTCCGGCGCCTTCGCTCTCGGCGACACCGTCTTCCACAACGTCGAGGCCGGCATCAACGAGTACATGTCGCTCCCGACGGCGCTCGAGCAGTCCTGCGACACGTGGTTCTACCGCCTCGGCGCGGCGGTCTGGGCGGCGGATCCGCAGAGGAAGGCGACCCTGATCCAGAGCTGGGCGCGCAGGCTCGGGCTCGGCGCACCGCCGCAAGTCGACCTGACCGGCGCGGCGGCCGGGTACCTGCCCATGCCCGGCTCGCACTTCGAGAAGGTCGCCGGCACGCCCTACACCGAGGGCCAGGCGATCAACCTCGCGATCGGGCAGGGAACCCTCCAGGTCAGCCCGCTCCAGCTCGCCGTCGCCTACTCGGCGCTCGTCAACGGCGGCACGGTCGTGCGCCCGCACGTCGGCGAGGCCGTGATCAAGGACGGCGTCCGGCACACGCTGCCGTTCAAGCCGGTGCGGAAGCTCAAGCTCTCCCCCTACACCCCGGCGATCAAGCAAGGGCTCTACGAGGCGGCCAACGGCCCGAGCGGAACGTCGTCCAGCGTGTTTTCGGGCTTCCAGCCCACAGTCGCCGGCAAGACGGGCACCGCGGAGGCGGGCTGGCGCGGCGTGCACTCGTGGTATGCGTCGTGGGCGCCGTACGACCACCCCAAGCTCGTCGTGGTCGTGATGATCGAGCACGGCGGCTACGGCTCCGAGGCGGCCGCGCCGGCGGCGAAGCGGATCTACGAGGCGTACTTCCACGAGAAGAGCTCCTAGCCACTCCTCGGCGTGTCATCAGCCGGAAAGTACGGTGGCCCGATGCGGGCCGTGTGTCTCGTCCTCGCTGCTCTCCTTCTCGGAGCCGTGCTCGCGGGCTGCGCGGGCGGCGGAACGACGACGACTCGAGCGCAACCCCCGCGGCCGACGCGGCTCGCCGTCTATGCAGCGGGCGAGCGGATCGAGACGCTCCACTCCGGTCAGCGCCGCATCGGCCTGCCCGACCGGGTCGAGCTGCGGCACGGACGGGCGCGGTCGAGCGTCGCCGTCCCCCGCCGGCGTGCGCTCCGCGCAGTCAGGCAGGCGCTCGCGGCGCACAAGACGCGGATCGACCTGCCGGTCGTGCCGCAATGGTCGACGATCGCGCTCCGGCCGGTCCGCCAGGTACTCCACAACGACTGCGAGGCGACGGCCCTTTCGATGCTCCTCGCCGCGGCCGGAGTGAAGGCGGGACAGCTCGAGCTGCAGGCGCGGCTGCCGCGCAGCGGCCCGCTCGACCCCGAGCCGGTTGCGGGCAGCACGCTCTTCCGCTGGGGCGACCCCGCGCGCGGCTTCGTCGGCCGCCCGGCGGGAGGCGGCAGCGAAGGAGGGTTCGGTGTCTACGAGCCGCCCGTCCGCGCGCTCGCGGCGCGCTACGGGGTCCACCTCGTCGACCTGCGCGGCCGGAGTGTGGCGGCGGTCCGCTCCGCCGTCCTTGCCGGGCACCCAGTGCTCGCCTGGGTCGGGCTCGCGCCCGGGCCGTACCTCAGCTGGCTGACACCCTCGGGGCACAGGATCACCGTGAACCTCAACGAGCACGCGGTCGTACTCGTCGGCGCCGGCAACGGGTACCTCGACGTGAACAACCCGCTCAGCGGCAGCCGCGAGCGGTGGAGCAACGCGCTCTTCAGTGCGCGCTGGAAGCTGCTCGGCCGGCGCGCTCTCGAGCTCCCTCGCCAGTGAGGGCGGGACGCCGCGCGAGCGCGACCGCCGCCTCGTGCTCGAGCAGCTCGATCCGCACGTCCACGAAGCCCCGCGCCACGAGCATCTCCTTCCACGTCTCGGGCGTCGCGGGTCGCTCCCAGCGGCCGACGGCCACGCGCCATGCGTTGCGGACGATCCGGACGACCCCGGCCGGCCCGCGCTTGAGCAGCGCGACGACCTTCTCCGCGACGAGGCGGCGGTCGCGGGGCTCGAGCGAGAGCGAGAACATCATGTCGCAGATCACGAGCCGCCCTCCCGGCCGGAGAATCCGCCGCGCCTCGGCGAGGGCGAGCTCCTTGCCCGCGTCGTCGAGATGGTGGAAGGCGTAGTTCGAGACGACGAGCGTCGCCGACTCGTCACCGAGGGGCAGCCGTCGGAGATCGGCGGCGAGCGTCTCGACGTTGTGGATCCCGTCGGCCACCGCGGCGTCGTCGAGCCGGTCGAGCATCCGCTCGGAGATGTCGACGGCGACGAGCTCGTCGACGCGCGGCGCGAGTGCCAGCGCGAGGAGCCCGGTTCCGGCGCCGAGATCGACGACGAGATCGTCGCGGCCCGGCTCCGAGAGCTCGACGATGCGGTCGCGGATGGCGAGGAAGGCCTCGCTCGCTGCGACCTCCTCCCACGCTTCGACGCGCTCGTCCCAGCGGTACGGGTCGTCGCTCACGGCCGCAAGCCTTCCCCCGACGAGTGAGCGAACGATGAAGAGAACGCGCGCCGCTACCCGCGCGACGGCGGATCGTCGAGGCGTGCCCGGAGGCCGAGCAGCCACCGCGCGACGTCGTCGTCGCGGCTGAAGTCGATGCCCTCGAAGACGCAGCGACCCTCGAGCACCGCACCGCCCGGCTCCCAGAACGGACAGCCGCGCTCGGGACAGACCGCGCCGACGCCGACCGCCTGCTCGAGGCGGCAACGTCTCGGCTCGGCCGCGGTAACCCCCATCTCCGACGCTAGACGGCCCGCCGGGCCCGCATCCGCCCGGTGTTCCTCCGCGCCGGCTCGAGCGTGTCGTGCGCGACCCGCTCGAGCTCGCACGCACTGGTAATGCGGCTTCCGTAGCCGACGGAGCGAACGAGCCGCTTGCGCCGCAGGAGCTCGGCTCGCGTCATCTCGTGGTCTGTGGCGATCGGATACCTCCTATCCCGGCGATCTTGGGGTGTGCCCCTCGGGGCCACATCGGGGACGGCGCGGAACGGGAGAGGGCTAACTACCGAGCACGCCGACTCCGTACTCGCACGCACTCCGTTTCGGGAACCGCCCCGATGCGCCGCTCCAGCGCCGGATGCACGCTGACCGTGATGAGCAACGAGCCCGATCGCGCCGAGTTGGAATCGCTCCGGTCGGAGTGGCGGGAGGCGCTCGACGCCGCTCGCGTTGCGCTCGAGGCCGAGGAAGGAGTGCTCGAGCCGGAGGAGATCTCCTCGCACGAGCGTCACCTGCGCGCGGAGTACCGGGGTGCGGCCGACGAGCTGCGCCAGTTTGCGCTCGACGAGGGACTGCCGACCGAGCTGGCAGAGCCGTTCCTGCCACGGGGTCGCGCGCGGCAGACGCTCGGGCTGCCGTCGACCATCCGCTCGTGCATCTTCCAGCTCGACGACGTGCTCGTCGGCAGCGCCGGCCTCCATCGCGAGGCCTGGACGCGCACGCTGAACGAGCTCGTCGCAACGCGCCCCGACACGTCATACGGGCGGCTCGTCGCCCCCTTCGAGCCCCAAACGGACTATCCGAGGCACATCGCCGGCCGGACGCGGCTCGAGGGCGTGCGGGCCTTCCTCTCGAGTCGCGGGATCCGCCTGCCGGAAGGACGGCCCGACGACCAACCCGGCGCCGAGACCGTGCACGGCCTCGCGAACCGCAAGAACGAGTGGCTGGGGCTCCTGCTCGAGCGGCGCGGCGTGACGGCGTTCGACGGCGTCCGGCACTACCTCGAGCGCGCCCGCGACGCAGGCATCAGCTGCGCGGTCGTCTCGGCGAGCGCCCATACGGACGAGCTGCTCGAGCGGAGCGGTCTCAGCGAGCTCGTGGACGGAAGCGTCGACGCCGAGACGATCGAGACCGAGCAGCTCCGCAACCGTCCCGCGCCCGACCGGCTGCTCGCCGCCTGCCGCAAGCTCCACGTGGAGCCGAAGCGAGCGGCTGCCTTCGAGACGACCGAGGCGGGCGTGGCCGCCGCACGGGCGGCCGGGTTCGCCCTGGTCGTGGCGGTCGACCCTGGCGGAGATCCGGATCGCCTGCGGCAGCTGCGACTGGCGGGAGCCGACGTCGCCGGGCGCGGTCTCGCCGACCTGCTCGAGCGCTCCGCCTGAGTACCGCTGCCGCCATCTCCGTGCTTTCCACGATGCCGCGTGGGCGGCGGGGAGAGACGATGACAGCCGAAGGGAGGTGGCAAATGGCCATCGTCAAGTGGACACCCTTCATGGAGCTCGACTCGATGGAGCGCCGAATGCGGCGCCTCTTCGAGGAGATCGGCTTCGTTCCCACGCTCGCCCCCGCCGCGGACGTCTACGAGACCGACGACGAGTTCGTCGTCGAGCTCGAGACTCCCGGCTACGACGAGAAGGAGCTCTCGATCGAGGTCTCCGACCACACTCTCGCGATCAAGGGTGCGCGGGAGAAGACAACGGAGGTGAAGAGGAGGGAGTTCGCGCTCCACGAGCGCCTCGAGCGCGGATTCGAGCGCCGCTTCGTCCTGCCGAGGGAAGCCGACACCGAGCATGTGAAGGCGGTCTTCACCAAGGGCGTGCTCGAAGTGCACGCGCAGAAGGTGCCGACCGCAAAGCCGAAGAAGGTCGAGATCGCGGAGCCGTGACCTGACGGCAGCGCAGACGGAGGCGCAGCCCTCCGCGCCTCCGCCTGCCGCACCCAAGGGAGGAAGCCCATGCCACAGACGACTATCCATGCCGCTCACCTGAAGCTTCTCGCCGAGCTCGACGCGGCCGGCATCACGTATGCGGTGATTCCCCACCGCCGCACCGAGACGGCAGCGAACGAGGCGCAGGCGCTCGGCGTGCCCGCCGGCGAGGTGGCGAAGACGATCGTCCTGACCACCCCCGAGGGGTTCGTGCGCGCCGTGCTTCCGGCATCGGAGCGGCTCGATCTCCGCAAGGTGCGCGACCTGCTCGCCACGAAGGAGGTCGAGTTCGCGACCGAGCAGCAGCTGGCCGGTGCGTTCCCCGACTACGAGCTGGGCGCCGTGCCGCCGCTCGGCGGCGGCGAGGACGGCGTGCTGCTCGACACACGGCTCGCGGCGAGTGAGACGCTGCTCGTCGAAGCCGGCGTCCATGACACCTCGCTGCGGCTGCGGACGGTGGACCTCGTCGCGCACACGCGGGCCTCGGTCGCGGATCTCTGCGACGACTGACTGTCGCGCCTAGTCGAGAAAGGGGGCCCGCTCTCGCGGGCCCCTATTGACCTTCGTCAGGTCGTGATCGCGTTCGTCCTCTGCTCGCGCCGAAGCTTTTGGATCGGTTCTTCCGTCGGCTTCGCACCGGGCAGATTCGCCCTACTGGCGATCCCTATCCCAACGCAAGAACATCTTCCGGCAGGAGGCGCCGAGGCACATCCGGGGAATCACGGATCCGGAGCGACGGCTGCCGGCAGGCGGCTCGCACGCACGCGCGTGCCGGCGCGTCCGGCCGCAACGTCCGCGAGATCCGACAGGGCGCCGATCATCGCCTCGCCGCCCGTGCGCTCGACGAAGCGGCAGGCGGCCTCGACCTTCGGCGCCATCGACCCCGAGGCGAACTCGAGCCGCCGCAGCTCGGCGGGTGTCGTGTGCTCGATGGGCGAAGCCTGCGGCGTCCGCCAGCCGCGCTCGACGTGCGCAACGTCGGTGAGGATGACGAGCCGGTCGGCGTGGAGCTCTTCGGCGAGGAGCGCGGCGGTCAGGTCCTTGTCGATGACCGCCTCGACGCCGCGCAGCCGGTTGCCCTCGCGCACGACCGGGATTCCTCCGCCGCCGGCACAGACGACGATCGAGCCCCGCTCGAGCAGCGTCTCGACCGCCTCGAGCTCGACGATGTCGAGCGGTTGCGGCGACGGAACGACGCGGCGGAAGTGCGGGCCGTCGGGTGCCACGTCCCAGCCGTGCTCGGTAGCGGCGAGGCGTGCCTCGGCCGCCGAGTACACGGGCCCGATCGGCTTCGTCGGCCGCGCGAACGCCGGGTCGTCCGGGTCGACGGCGACTTCGCTCAGCAGCGCGACGACGCTCACGTCCGTCTCGGCCCGCAGCGCCTGCACGATGAGATAGCCGATCATCCCCTGGCTCTCGGCGCCGAGGACGTCGAGCGGATACGGCTTCACGGCGTGGTAGGCCTCCGCCTCGAGCGCGAGCAGCCCCACCTGGGGGCCGTTGCCGTGCGTGACGACCAACTCGTTGCCCTCTGCTAGCCGCGCGAGCGTCGCGGCGGCGGCCGCGACATTGCGCCGCTGCGTCTCGGCCTCGGCAGGCTCACCCCGCCGGAGCAGGGCATTGCCCCCGAGCGCTACGACGATTCGATCCACGGCTCGAAACCGTGCGTGAGTGCGAGCAGGAGGGCGGCCTCGGTCGGCATCCGGTTCGCCGACTGCGCCCAGACCGCCGACTGCGGCCCGTCGATGACGGCCGAGTCCACCTCCTCGCCGCGCTTGGCCGGCAGGCAGTGGAGGAAGATCGCGTCCGGCCGCGCCAGCGCCATGAGCTCCTCCGTCACCTCGTACGGCGCGAGGATCCGAGCGCGCGCGTCGTGCTCGGCTTCCTCGCCCATCGACGCCCACACGTCCGCGTAGACCGCGTCCGCGCCGGCGATCGCCTCGCGTGGATCCTCGACGACCGACAGCGTCGCCCCCGTCGAGCGGGCTAGCTCGCGCGCCTCGCCGAGGATCGCCGGGCTCGGCCCGTACTCGGGCGGGCACGCGATCGCGACGTCGAGACCGGACAGAGCGCCCGCCTCGAGCAGGGAGTGCGCGACGTTGTCGCCGCCGTCGCCGAGGAAGGCGAGCCGGCGGCCCTCCAGCGCGCCGAAGGCCTCCCGGATCGTCAGCAGGTCGGCGAGCGCCTGGCACGGATGATGCGCGTCGGAGAGGGCGTTCACGACGGGCACCGTCGCCCAGGCGGCGAGCTCGTCCACCGTCTGCTGCGCGAACGTGCGGATGACGATCGCGGCGCAGTAGCCGGACAGCGAGCGGGCGGTGTCGGCGATCGACTCGCCACGCCCGAGTTGGAGCTCCTGCGGCGAGAGCGAGACCGGCGTCGCGCCCAGCTCCGCCGCAGCGGCCGCGAAGGAGACACGCGTGCGCGTGGAGGGCTTTTCGAAGATGCAGGCGATCGTGCGTCCGTGCAGCGCCCCCTCGTACCGCGCGGGCTCGCCCTTCAGGACCGTCGCGAGCTGGAGCAGCCGCACGAGCTCGACCGGGCTGAGGTCCGCTACCCGGGTGAAGTGCCGCGTCTTCGTCGCGACGCCCATCACGCAACCACCGGCTCCGCCACCTTCGCCAGGACCGGCGCGAGGACGTCCGCGACGGTCGGGCGCCCGAGCTCCTCGAGCTCGTACCGGACGTGGCGGAGCGGGTGCCGCGACTCGATCAGGCGACCGAGGTCGATCGGCGTGCCGGTCACCACCACGTCGCAGTCGACGGCATTGATCGTCTCCTCGAGCTCACGGAGCTGTGCGTCGGAGTACCCCATGGCCGGCAGCACGTTCGTCAGCTGCGGCCACCGTGCGAACACCTCCCGTAGCGAGCCGACCGCGTAAGGCCGCGGATCGACGATGCGCGCGGCTCCCGCCCGGCGGGCCGCGACCAGGCCGGCGCCGAAGGGCATCTCGCCGTGCGTGAGTGTCGGCCCGTCGTCGACGACGAGCACCGTCTTGCCGCGCAGGTCGGGGCCCTCGTCGAGCACCGGCGGCGACTTCGCGAAGACGAGCTGCGCGAGCGGATTGGCCTCCTGCACGTTCCGGACGACCGTCTCGACGTCGTCCGCGGCTGCCGAGTCGACCTTGTTGAGCACGACGACGTCGGCGAGCCGGAGGTTCGTCTCCCCCGGGTGGTAGCGGAGCTCGTGGCCCGGGCGCAGCGGGTCGACGACGACGAGCATCAGATCCGGCTTGTAGAACGGGAAGTCGTTGTTGCCGCCGTCCCAGACGATGACGTCTGCCTCGCCCTCCGCCTGGCGCAGGATCGCCTCGTAGTCGACGCCTGCGTACATGGTCATCCCGAGGCGCACGGGCTCCTCGTACTCCTCGCGTTCCTCGACCGTCGGATGCGAGGCGTCGATGTCCTCGAGGGTCGCGAACCGCTGCACGCGCATCGCCTCGAGGTCGCCGTAGGGCATCGGGTGCCGCACGAGCGCGACGCGCAGACCCGCGTCGAGCAGGGCGCGTCCGACCGCGCGGCTCGTCTGGCTCTTGCCGCACCCGGTGCGGACGGCGCAGACGGCGACGACCGGCTTCGACGAGTGGAGCATCGTGGCCCCGGGGCCGAGGAGCCGGAAGTCGGCGCCGGACGCGAGCACGAGCGACGCCTTGTGCATGACCGTCTCGTGCTTGAGGTCCGAGTAGGCGAGGATCACCTCGTCGACGCCGTGCTCGCGGACGAGCTCGGCGAGCTCCTCCTCGGGGCGGATCGGGATCCCGTCCGGATAGAGCGGTCCCGCGAGCGCGGGCGGGTAGACCCTGTCCGCGATGCCGGGGATCTGCGTCGCGGTGAAGGCGACGACCTGGGTGTCGGGGTCGTGGCGGAAGACGACGTTGAAGTCGTGGAAGTCGCGTCCGCCGGCTCCCATGATGACGACCTTGCGCACGGTGAGCTCCTTTCGGCGCCGGCCAGAACCGGTCTGGACGCAGGATCGCCCGCACCCGTGCGCACGACTTCCGCGAAAACGCCCGCGGCAGCCGCGGCGAACTACCGATCCCGCCGGATCAGCTCACGCTGCTGCGGTAGAGGCGCAGCGAGGCGGCGAAGCAGACGAGCAGGATCCCGGCCGCCCAGGCGAGCGACTGCCACACCCAGTGCGCGGCCGGACCGCCCTCGAGGAGCGCGCGCGCCGCCGCCACCGTGACGCTGAGCGGCTGGTTGCGCGCGAAGCCCTGCAGCCAGCCGGGCATCGTGGCCACCGGTACGACGGCGTTGCTCGCGAACATGAGAACGAAGAACGGCAGGATCCCGGCGATCTGCGCCGTCTCCGGATCCCTCGTGCCGAGACCGATCGCCACGTACATCCACGAGAACGCGTAGCCGAAGGCGACCACGATCGCGAGCCCGGCGAGGATCGACCCGGCGCCGGCGTGGAAGCGGAAGCCGACGGCGAGGCCGAGCCCGACCATGACGCCGAGCGAGAAGATGCTGCGGCTGAGGTCGGCGAGGGTCCGCCCGGCGAGCACGGCCGACCGGGCCATCGGCAGGCTCCGGAAGCGGTCGACGATGCCGCTCTGCAGGTCCTGCGCCAGCCCGATCGAGGTCGTCATGCCGCCGATCAGCACCGCCTCGACGAAGACTGCGGGCACGACGTAGTCGACGTAGCGTGCGCCCGGGATCACGATCGCTCCGCCGAGCACGTAGCGGAAGAGGACGAGCAGCAGCGCCGGCTGGACCGCGGTGACGATCAGCATCAACGGCGTCCGCACGATCCGCAGCAGGTTCCGCTTCGCGACGCCGAGCGTGTCCCGCACGGCCAGCCGTAGGGTCGGACGCTGCGGCGAGAGCGCGAGGTCGCTCACGCCGCGGCCTCCTCGGCTCCGGCGGCCGGAGCGCCGGTGAGAGCGAGGAAGACGTCGTCGAGCGAGGGCCGACGGATCCCGAGGTCGTCGAGGCGGATCTGCTCCTCCTGGACTCGCAGACCGGCGCGGAGGAGGAACGCGGTGCCGCCGGCGGTGGGGACGCTCACCCGCTGCTGCTCGGCATCGACGTGCGGCGCCGCGCCGGCAAGCTCGCCGAGAAGCGCGGCCGCGCGGTCGAGGTCGGCGAGGTCGCTCACGCGGGCTTCGAGCCGGTCGCCGCCCAGGCGGTCCTTGAGCTGCTCCGACGTGCCGTCGGCGATCACGCGCCCGCTGTCGAGCACGACGATGCGCTGCGCGAGCCGCTCCGCCTCCTCCATGTACTGCGTCGTCAGCAGCACCGTCGTCCCCGCCGCGACGAGCTCCTCGAGGAACCGCCACAGGTCGTTGCGGGTCCGCGGGTCGAGGCCGGTCGTGGGCTCGTCGAGGAAGAGGACGGGAGGGCGGCCGATCAGGCTCGCGCCGATGTCGAGCCGGCGGCGCATCCCGCCCGAGTACGTCTTGACGAGCCGGTCGCCCGCGTCGGTGAGCGAGAAGCGCTCGAGCGTCTCCTGGGCGCGGCGGCGGTATTCCGGCTTGTCGAGGTGGTACCAGAGCCCGATCAGCTCGAGGTTCTCCCGGCCCGTCAGCAGCTCGTCGACGGCCGCGTACTGCCCCGCGAGCCCGATCACCGTTCGCAACGCGCTCGCCTGGGAGACGACGTCGAGCCCGGCGACGGTCGCACGGCCGCGGTCGGGCCGAAGGAGCGTCGTGAGGACGCGCACGAGCGTCGTCTTGCCCGCCCCGTTCGGGCCGAGCAGGGCAAGGACGCTTCCGCGCGCGCAAGAGAGGCTCACGCCGTCGAGCGCCTGCGTCGGGCCGAAGCGCTTCGCCACGTCCTCGACCTCGATCATGGCCTCGTCGGGCACGCGCAGCAGCCTGCCAGCAGGGCCGGAGGTCGAGCCTTTCTAGACGCCGCTCGAGTTGCCGACGCGCAGCCGTGTGGCGCGACGCCTCACCGGCCTGCTGCGCCGCGCGCGGGCGAGCGGTGCGTCCTCGATCTGGACGAGCTCGTCGCAGAGGGCGTCCGTCGTGCCCGCGTCCGCGGGGCCGGGAATGACGCCACGCTCCTCGAGCCTCCGGTAGAGCGCGTCGATGCGCGCCGCCTGGTGTTCGATCCGTGCCTCGAGACGGTCGAGCGATGGGTAGATGCTGCTCATGGCCCATAGTCTTGGCGCCCGGCACGGCGGACACATCGGGAGATTCCGCGGTCCGCCCGCCATCTTTCCGCAGACGGTGCGGAGCCACGACTCGCGGAGGCGCTACTCGCTACGCGCGGACGAGACGCCCGAGCTTCTGGAGCAGCGAGTCGGCGGGAAGCAGCAGGCCGCGGCCGGCGAATCCGACCATGCGGTCGAGCACCTCCAGGAACTCGGCGCGGAGGTCCGGGAGGCCGCGAAGACCCCACAGCGTCTGTCCGTTCGTCCAGGCGGCGTCACGCGCGCGGCTCACGTCCCACATCGCGACGACGTCGTCGAGGCGATGGAACCGATGCAGCAGACGATCGAAAGTCCGCAGCCAGCCGGTGAGATAGAGATCCTTGACCCGCTCCTCGACCTGCGAGAGCAACACGTCGACCTGCTCGAAGTCCGCGTGCTCGGGTGAGGCTGCGAGGAGATCGAGGCCGAGCTCCTGGCACGTCGCCACGAGCGCGACCGGCAGATCGCGGTTGATGTGCGCATTCATGCCGGCCAGCGCGAACTGGAGCGGGGCGACCCCGCGCCGCGATCGCTGCGAGAACAAGGGCACCCACGCCGAGGGCACGTCCGCCGCGCGCCGCTCGTGGGCCGCGAGCGCCGCGAAGAACAGGCCGGCGAAGCCCACGTCGAGCCGCTCGAGGAAGCGCGCGTCCTCGAACCTCTTCTGCTCGAGCTCGGCGCCGACCTCCTCGGTCACCTGCCGGTACAGGCGGGCGAAGCACACGACCCCGTCCGAGCGGGGAGCGGAGCCTTCGATCTCGCGCAGCCGCGCCACCACGGCCGGAACGGAATCCGGAAGCGCATCTCCCATGCCGCCCGACACCTAAGCGAAGCGGCCGGACGCCAGGGCGACGGCCAGGCGAAAGAAGGAGTGGACGGGAGCCCGGGCCGACGGCAACCCCGGGCGGGGCTACTTCTTCGCCTTCTTGGCCTGCCGCTTCTCTTTCAGCGTCTTTTGAGCCGGCTTCTTCTCCATGCTCTTCTTCGCGTTCTTGTCCTTGCTCGCCATGTGCTGACCTCCTTGTGCCCGCGGGTGAGACTGCTAACAACTCGGCTCTCGCTTCATGTGCGTCGCGGCTCTGCTGGACGCATCGTCGCGCTTCCATCTTCGTCCACCTCGACCACGTAGCGTCCGGGATCCGCGCCGCTCGTGAAGCGTCTGAGGCCTTTCGGGCGTCGCGAGACGATCGCGTGGGTGTCGGTGCGGGTCTCGATCACGTACCCCTCTTCGACCTTCTGGTCGAGGAACGCGTCGAGGCCCTCCCTGCGTGTGCCAAGAGGATCTACATCACCCACAAGCATGAGTATCGCAAGCCAGGGGTGCTGGGCTGGGCCAGTGTTCCGGAATGCCACCGGGGGCGCGAGCCGGACCCGATGCCGAGCGGAAGGCATGCGTGATCGCGAACGTGCTGTGCATCGGCGCTAGGTCTCGTCCGGCTTGTGATCCGCGGCGGGCTCGGGGCTGAAGATCTCGACGATCACTCCGAGATCCTGCTCTGTCGGCAGGTACGCGACCCTGATGCCGGGGCCGAACGTGCCGCTGAGAACCGGCTCTTGGCCTTTCTCCGCGATGTCCGCAAGTGCCTGGTCGAAGTTCGTCGGAGCGACCGCGATGTGGTGAACGCCGCCACCCTTCTCGGCGAGGAAGCGCGCGTAGTCACTCCCGTCGTCGAGCGGCTCGATCAGCTCCCACTGCACACTGCCGACCATGGCGGTCGCGAGCCGCCAGGAGCGGTCGACCGGCTGTCCATGCTCGTGGAGAGCTTCCGGTTCGCCGGCATCGAACTCGACGACCTCCCAGGGCCCGATCCCGTGGTCGTCGACGTACTTCCGCATTGCCGCCTCGAGATCGGGCACGACGATTCCGACCTGGAGCGTCTCGCTGAACGCAGGCTCGCGCATCAACCGGCGCGACAACGAGAACGGGGAGTAGTGTCGGCGCGGATCGTGACGGAGAACATGGTCATTGTCGAGAGGCAACGCGGTTGTACTTGCTGCGGGAGGGTATGCGTTCTGATGGTGCCTGTGATCCCGCTCAGCGTCGCTGCGGTTGGGACGTGTGACTGAGATGGCGACGGTGCGCGACGTGATGTCGACGACGGTCTTGACCGTGGACGCAACCGCGACGCTAACCGAGGCTGCGGCGCAGATGGACGAGCGCCGAGTGGGAGCGGTACTCGTGCTGAACGAAGAGCGCCTGTCCGGGATCCTCACCGAGCGCGACATCCTTCACGCGGTGGCGACCGGACAAGTGGAGGGGACGAAGGTCGGCGCCTGGATGACACACGACCCGGAGACGATCGGGCCGAACGAGCAACCCAGGGACGCTGCGGCGATCATGCTCCGCGGCGGCTTTCGCCACCTCCCGGTGCTTGACGCCGACAAACCGGTGGGCATCCTCTCGATCCGTGACCTGATGCGGCTCGCGATCGAGGACGAAGCGCCGGGCGGGGTCTGAGCTGTCGAGCCGCGCCGCCCTCGTCGGGCCGCCTTCGATAAGCGCTGTTTCCAGGTTTTTCGCCGAAGAAGAAGC